>NZ_PGLQ01000009.1:88423-90065 GCF_002802865.1 Bifidobacterium scaligerum | reverse complement strand
GAGCGTGGGCAGCGTCAGATGGGTATAAGAGAGAGGCCGGGGGTCGGCCGGAGGACGGGAGGACGCGGGGCGACTGGGGCGTTCCGACCGGAGGATGGGAGGATGCGGGCGCGAGGTTCCGGTCGGTGGGCCTCGGACGGCCCCACCCCGGCCATCATGCGGAAGTACGCCCCGTTGGGCTGAGGTGCGCAACTCCAACCTTGACGGCCCCGCCCGGCCATCATGCGGAAGTACGCGACACGCGGCACGGCGTTTCCGTAAGATTGACGATTACGTGTGAACACCCATCCATCTGACCCAAGGGGTTGATATGTCCGAAAAGTTGAAGGTCGGCGTGCTTGGCGCCACCGGCATGGTCGGCCAGCGTTTCATCACGCTGCTGGAAAATCATCCGTGGTTCGAGCTGACCACGCTCGCTGCCTCCGCGCATAGCGCCGGCAAGACCTACGAGGAGGCCGTCGGCGACCGTTGGAAGATGGAGGCGCCGATGCCGGAGTTCGTCAAGCACATGACGGTGCTCGACGGCGATGACGTGGAGAACGTGGCCAAGGACGTGGACTTCATGTTCTCCGCAGTGAACATGCCCAAGGACCAGATTCGCGCCATCGAGGAGCGCTACGCGAAAACCGAGACCCCGGTGGTCTCGAACAACAGCGCACACCGCTGGACGCCGGATGTGCCGATGGTTGTGCCGGAGATCAATCCGGAGCATTTCGCGGTGATCGAGCATCAGCGACGTCGGCTGGGCACCACGCGCGGATTCATCGCCGTCAAGCCGAATTGCTCGATTCAGGCGTACACGCCGGCGCTGGCCGCGTGGAAGGAGTTCGAGCCGCGCGAAGTGGTGGTGAGCACGTATCAGGCTATTTCCGGCGCTGGTAAGACCTTCAAGGATTGGCCCGAGATGGTGGGCAACATCATTCCGTTCATTTCCGGCGAAGAGGCGAAAAGCGAGAAGGAGCCGCTCAAGGTGTTCGGCCATGTGGACCCGGAGCGCGGCGAAATCATGCCGTTCGAGGGGGCTCTGCGCATCACCTCGCAGTGCATTCGCGTGCCTGTGCTCAACGGTCACACCGCCACCGTGTTCATCAACTTCGGCAAGAAGGCCACGAAGGAAGAGCTCATCGACCGCTTGGTGAATTACACTTCGCAGGCCGCCGAACTCGGTCTGCCGCATGCGCCGAAGCAGTTCATCCAGTACCTGACCGAGGATGATCGTCCGCAGGTCAAGCTGGATGTGGATTACGAGGGCGGCATGGGTGTTTCCATCGGCCGTCTGCGTGAGGACTCCATCTTCGACTGGAAGTTCGTGGGCCTCGCGCACAACACGCTGCGCGGTGCCGCCGGTGGCGCACTGGAATGCGCTGAAATGCTCAAGGCGCTCGGCTACATCACAAAGAAGTAGCAAGAAGCCGCAGACGCGGTTTGTAGCGGTTCGCCCGATTTGTGCTGTGCGCCCGATTCGTGCTGTGCGCCCGATTCGTACTTTTCGCACGATTCGGGCGCAAATGGGGTGTATGAATCACGCCCCGCACCCGAATCGCACGAAAACGTCCCACACATGCCTGCATCCGGCCACTTTGCACCCAAATCGCGCGAAAAGCACGCAGAACAGGCCAAATCCAAGCAGCCCCGCACCCGA
>NZ_PGLQ01000009.1:0-88416 GCF_002802865.1 Bifidobacterium scaligerum | reverse complement strand
TGCCTGCATCCGGCCACTTTGCACCCAAATCGCGCGAAAAGCACGCAGAACAGGCCAAATCCAAGCAGCCCCGCACCCGAATCGCGCGAAAACATGCCGCACACGCCTGCATCCGGCCACTTTGCACCCAAATCGCGCGAAAAGCACGCAGAACAGGCCAAATCCAAGCAGCCCCGCACCCGAATCGCGCGAAAACATCCCACACATGCCTGCATCCGGTCACTTTGCACCCAAATCGCGCGAAAAACACACCGCAAGTGGCCCATACACCCCGCCCGCACCCGAATCGCACGAAAAGCACGCATAGCACACGCATAACAAACCTTCTCGCTTACAAGGGGCTGATATCCGGTTAGCGGGAGGTCTATCTGCTTTACAAGGGGTTGATTCACGGTTGCTAGAACATCTATCTGCTTTATGAGGGGTACCTCTAGACCGAAACCGCGAGTATGAACCGCATTCCCTCAACGCCATTACGCCATTGTGGAGGTGGGGCTACTTGAGGATGTACCCCTCGCAAAGCAGATAGACCTCCGGAACAAGCCGAATCAACCCCTCGTAACGGAGAAAGCCCTCCACATGGAGGGCTTTCTCATGCAATAGCGCAATAGCGCGAATTCGTGCGGCTTTCGTGCGACTACACGCACATTCGCACAAGCTCAGCGGCCGGTGCCGCCGTAAACCACGGCCTCGATCTGGTCGGCGTCAAGTCCATACGCGGTGTGCAGCGCCTTGACGGCGTCGTTGAGCTGGTCGAGCGGCACGAGGGCGGCGATACGAATCTCCGAGGTGGAGATCATCAGCACGTTGATGCCCTTGTCGCTCAGCGCCTGGAAGAACTTGGCGGCCAGACCGGAGTGGGTCTTCATGCCGACGCCCACCACGGCCACCTTGCCCACGTTGGTGTTCACGTCGAAGGAGTGGTAGCCGAGCTCCTCCTGCTTGTCGAGCAGCGTATCCTGCACCTGCTTGACGGCGGATTCCGGCACGGTGAAGGAAATGTCCGCAGTGCCCACGGAAGCGCCGGCCTGCACGATCATATCCACGTTCACGCCGGCAACGGCCAGCTCGGTGAACACCTTGGCGGCCATGCCCGGCTCGTTCGGCACGCCGCGCACCGTGGCCAGCGCCTCGGAACGGTCGTGCGCGATGCCGGAGATCACCGGGGCTTCAGGGCCCAGATCGGGGAACAGGTCTCCCATGGATTTCGCTTCTTCTTCAGTCATGTCTGTCGCCTTATCTTGTGGTCTTGTGGTCTGTATTACGAATGATTCAGGGGGTGGAACGGATCAGGAGCTAGTCCAGATTCGGCAGCGTGCGCGGGTCCACACCGTCGGGCACCACCAGCGTGCCGGGACGGTGCGAGAACGAGGAGCGCACATGCAGCGGCATGTTGAATCGCTGCGCGTATTCCACGCAACGCAGCGCCAGCACCTTGGAGCCGCAGCTGGCCATCTCCAGAATCGCGTCGTAGCCGATGTACGGGATGCGCTTGGCGGCCGGCACGATGCGAGGGTCGGCGGTGAAGATGCCGTCCACGTCGGTGTAGATCTCGCAGATATCCGCACCGAGCGCCACAGCAAGCGCCACAGCGGAGGTGTCGGAACCACCGCGGCCGAGCGTGGTGGCGTCGCCCTTGGCGTTGATGCCTTGGAAGCCGGCCACAATGGCCACGTCACCCATCGAGAGGGCGTTCTTCACACGGTCCGGCTTGACGGCCTTGATGTGGGCCGCGCCGTAACGGGCGTCGGTGAAGAAACCTGCCTGCTGGCCGGTGAAGGAGTGGGCGCGATCGCCGGCGGCGTGAATGGCCATGGCCAGCAGGCTCATCGAGATACGCTCGCCTGCGGTCATCAGCATGTCCATCTCGCGCTCGGGCGGGTTGGAGTCGATGCTCAGCGCCTGATCGATGAGGTCGTCGGTGGTGTCGCCCATGGCGGAGACCACCACGGCCACCTTATTGCCTTTTTTCTTCGTTTCCACGACGCGCTTGGCCACGCGCTTGATCGATTCCGCGTCGGCCACCGATGAGCCGCCGTACTTCTGCACGATGAGAGCCACTGCTGTCCTTCGTTCTTCTCTTGGGCTGTGTTTCAGGCCGCGGACGCATGTTTACGATGCCACCGTTGCCTCACGTTTGCGCCTTATTCTACGTAAGCGGCACGATTATAAGGAGCACGCGCTTTGCCATATGACCGCCCACCCATCATACGGACGCGGACACCGCCGGAAACACCGCCGCACTCATGCAATCCTACGCCCCCCACTGCTTTACAGCCAAGAACCGCCTAATACCCAAAATGTTTTCGCTTTAGGTGGCAGCCCAACATCGACTTGCCGCAGCGCAACACTCGTTTTATACTTTTTTATATCTTTTATATCTTTTATATCTTCCCAATTGTTCCGCCAATACTGTCCAACCAATGATGTCGAGAAGATGCTTTGCGGCATCACGAAGGAGCGACCACCCATGAGCAACCCATTCAAACCCACAGCCGGCATGACTCCGCCTGTTTTGGTTGGCCGCTCAGCGGACATCGAGGATTTCTCGTATGCCCTGGATGACGGAGTCGGCGCCCCTGGACGCCTTATGTATGTAACTGGAGCGCGAGGTGTTGGCAAAACCGTTATGCTCAACGCACTTGGTGACATCGCCAGAAAACGTGGATGGCTTGTAATAGACGAGACAGCCGAAACCGGTTTCCTCGCCAGATTGATTGACTTCCTGCAATCAGATGGCAAGTCACATATTAGCTCAGTGACTATGCCTTCGGGTTCATTGAGTATTCCCGGAGCCCCGGTAGATGCGTCATTATCCTTGGGATCTATTCAATTCAATCCAGTCGAGCATTCCCTTGATTTCCGCAAATCCATGTCCCAAAAACTCGACAAATTAGAGAAAAAGCATCTTGGCATCCTCATCACTCTCGATGAAGTACAGGCTTCCAATATCGCGGAAATACGCGCTTTGGCCACCGCTGTTCAACATCTTATCCGCGAACAACGCAACGTCGCGTTCATTTTCGCTGGACTCCCCACGATGGTAGAAGATGTCATTAATGACAATGTACTTACGTTCTTGCGCCGGGCCGAACGGAAACATCTGGGAGATGTGTCGCTGACGGAAGTCAAACAAGCGTTCGCTACGACTATTGAGCGCAACAACAAAACCGCCTCCGACGACGTTCTGGATATGCTCGCACAAGCGACCAACGGATACCCCTTCATGATCCAGCTTGTTGGATACTGGACATGGAGAGCATCTGAAACATCAGATACCTCGAATGTCTCAGAGATTACGGCTGAAGCCGCAGCCAGAGGCATCGCGCAAGCGAAGATCAAACTCGGCGATATGGTGCATGGCCCGGCGGTCGACAAGCTTTCCGCGATGAGTCGCGATTATCTGCTCGCCATGGCACAAGATGATGGGCCTTCTTCTACCAATGAAATCGCTAAACGATTGGAACGAGACGCAATTTACGCAAACGTATATCGAACGCAGCTCATCAAGGAAGATATCATTTATCAATCCGCATACGGGTATGTGGACTTCAAACTCCCCTATTTGCGCGATTATCTACGCGAGCATGGCGCATATCATCAAATGCGCAAAACCATAGACGGATTACAGTAGCCAGCCGTATCGCTTGAAGACCCCGCTTGAAGACTCCGCTTGAAGACTCCGCTTGAAGACTCCGCTTGAAGACTCCGCACTCGGATGCGACGGCACCGATGATCCGGGCGGGCGCGTGCAGCAGCGCCGGGCACCGGCTTTCCCAGCGAATTTTCAGTGTTTTGGCGGGAGTTCTTTGAGGGTGCTCCATCGCCGCTTACAAGTTCGCGCGGTTTACTATGAACTACCGGCAAACGAAAGCACACCGGCGAGGTTCTTCCGCAGGGAACCCCACAACTGAATTCCTTCTTCTCTTCTTCCTCTCTCCTGTTTCAAGGCCCGGCCCAAACCGCCGGGCCTTGTTTGTGATGGGCCTTGTTTGTGATTGCGGCCGATTTTCTGGGAGGCGATGGGGGGAAAAAAGGAGTCCGGACCAGCCGAATCCGGATCACGCAGCCAAGCCCGGGTCAGGCAAGTCACGTAGTCGTCTAGGTCGTCCAAACCACCGATCTGCAATACGCACGACACCCGTAGTGTACGTTATTCCGGAGCAAAACCCGTGTTGTCTGGGAGAACGTACGCTCAGCGGACGCAGCATACGGTTTTCCAGAAAAGGGGAAATCTACTCTGGAGAAACGTACACTGAGACGACCGACGGGCAGCCGGCAGCCCACCGGTGGGATAGCCGACCGCCCGAAGTTCGGGTCAGGCATATGTTGCGATCTATGCCCCGCATCTTTGCGGAACGTCAAATAGTTGATCGGGTATGGATTCTGTCCGCTCGGAATACGTTCCGTAGGTTGTAGCGGAAACGTCTGAGTGACGTTTTCGTGCGAATCGGGTGCCGATGAAATACGAATGTGGGGCATGCAGCGCTAGGCCGCATACCCCACAGACTCTGTATTGGCTATTGCCTTACAGCGTACTTACATCACACGTGACGCAGTGCACGCTTGGTGGCGCGAGACTTCGTGAACACCAGACCCGCAGCACCGGCCAGCAGCGCACCGATCACAGTAAACATGATGATGCCCGCAGCACCCGTCTTCGGCAGCTCGGTGATGTTCTTGACGTTCTTCACCTTGTAGTCGGTCAGGTTGTTCGGGTTGTTGTTGGTATCAGTCGTCGGGTCGTTCAGGTCGGGAGCGAGACCGTAGATATCGATGCCATCGAACGCAGTGGCCTTGCCCTTGCTGATGGTGACATTGAACTTCGCGGCGAATGAAGAAGGAGCGTTATCCTTCGGACCGAGGAACCCATCAGGTACCTTGGTCTCCTCCACGGTGTACACGCCATCGGCGAGACCGCTGAAGGTAACCACACCCTGATCGTTGGAGGTCGCAACCTTATCAGTGTTGGACGGGACGGCGGCATCGGTTTTGCCGGTGTTATCCGTAACGACACCGGTGATGGTGAACTCAGCACCCTGCAATGCGTTGCCGGAGGCGTCGGTCTTAGTGAAAGCGAACTTACCGAGCTTAAGGCTAGTCTGATCTTGTGCCTTGGAATTGTTGTCGTTCACTTCGACGGTGTTCGGCACGGTGGCGTTCGTCTTGGCGTCCTCATTGATGGTCACGTTGTAGGTAACGGTGACTGCGAGGTTCGCGTTGGCGCTGTACGTCTGGGCTTGCACGTACTTGCTCAAGTCGATGATGAACTGCTTGGTGTTGTCGCCACTGAACTTTTTATCGGTCTGCTCATCTTGCGTCAGACCAGTAAACTTCAGTTCGTAGCCAGTCGCGTTGTTGGTCTGATCGTACGGATCAAGCTCTACATCGCCGACCTTCACCACAAGGCCGCTGCTCAGATCAACAGTCTGACCCGCGCCAGGGGTATCGGTAAGGGAGAACTGATAGTTGGTGAAACCGGTGGTGTAGGAAGGCAGCTGGCTGGTCAGCGTGTACGCGACGGTCTGACCGGTGGACACAGTGCCGTCCTTGTCGCCGAAGGTCTTCTGAACCGGAGTGACGTGGTTCTTGAACTCGACCTTGTTCCGCTGCACGCCATCGGAATCAGCTACCGGGCCATACGGATTATCGATCTCGCCATCCTTCACGACACCGGAAGCGATGACAATCGGAGCGGACTGGGAGACAACCTTGCCGCCAGCCGGGTTTTGATTATCCTGAAGGTTGCCGCTATTCTGCTCAGTACCATTCGCAATATTTCCGTTGTTGGCCTGAGCACCGGTACCGGCGGCGGAATTGCCATTACTCTTGGCGACATCCACGAACAGGTAGATACCGGCGGGCAGGGTAATCCAACGCTCCTGCTGGCCGTCTTGCGGAGTGCCGTTGCCGTAAGCCGGCCAAGTAATGGTCTTAAAGTTCGTGGTATCTCCGGTAACCGCATCGTTGCTGGCAAGCGAATCGGCGAAGTTGCGGGTTGAACCGGTCCACGGCTTGGAAGACTCGTTGTCCAAAGCACCGTTCTGCAGGGCCCATGCCATGAGATCAGTGTTGGCATCGGCTGGCACGGTCAATGTAGTGCCTTCCACGGCTTTTTCAAGAGCAGTCTTAAGAGCCGCACGGTCCACGGTGGTAGCAGTCTTCACGCCATAGTGGGTGGCCCCATTGTTGTTCGCATCATAGTAGCGCACATAATCGGCGAGCTTGTAGTACTTGACCTCACGGTTCGTCCACTGATCAGCATCGTCGGCAGTGAACGTGAAGTTCACCTGATTATTTGAATCATTCGGATCAAGCACCGTGCCATTGTCATCGGCCATGGCCGTGGTGGCACCGAGGGCTAGGCCGCCGAATAGGGTGGCTGCGGCGGCGATGCCGGCGAATAGTTTTCTCATCTTCATGATGAGACCCTTCTTCCTGTTGTTTGTGTTCTTCTTGTTTCTTGTTTCTGGATGAGTCGGAGGCACCAGTCGATGCGCTCCGTAAGACATGTCTGTCTGACGCTGCGTCATAAGCACAACAGGCGCGGCGGGAGTGCGGGAGGCGAAACCGCAAGGCTAGCCGTTAAGCCCCTTCCGTTTGCGGTATTCGTTGACAAGTGCAAGGGCGACGGCCGCGCACACGGCGAACGCGCCACCATACAGCAGCCATTCACGCGCATCCACGCCACCGGTAAACGGCAACGCCGTCACCTGACGAATATTGGCGATCTTGTTGTCGGTCACGTACGTGCAAGCATCCCCAGCGGCGCGAGTTACCTTCGACGAAGTCGAAGTATCTGGCGTACAAATCTGCACAGGACCGGTAGTCGGTACAGAATGCTCGATCTTGAACCGATACGTGGTCTGGGACAGCACGAATCCTTGCGGCGCCCTGGTTTCGGTGAGCTCGTAGTAATACTCGGTAGCGGTATCCGGCGCGGGCACAAGACCGGAAACCTTGAACTTGCCAGCCTCGTTGTCCAAATCGGCGTATGCGGTCACAAGACCGGTCGTGGCATTCACAGTGTTGTGCTCAGACGAGCATGGGGAGGTAGCACCGTTTTCGCTCACACAGTCGGTCACCGTCACTGTAGTCGTCAACGTCTTGCCGCTCACAGTGACGTCCTCATACTTGCCACTGGCCGTGTCAAACTTCAGCGGACCACGCAAACTCCACGCGGAACCGCTGAGTAGCTCGTCGTTATCTTTTGCCACCTTCGACCACTGCACATTCGGCTTCTGATTCACGATGGTCTTGTTCGCAATCTCAGAATCGGGATTGGTAGTGTCCTTACCGTCGTGATACATAAGCGGCACAGTTTTGTCGGTGCTCCCAGCCTTGATATCAACGAACCAGTAGTACGACGAATCCGTCATACGATCGGACTGCCAATAGCCATCAGGGGTCTGAGCTTCTTCAAGCTTGTATCGTCCGGCAGGGATGCCTTCCAAGGTGAACACACCTGCGTCGGGGTTGCGATCGGCGAATACATGGTTGTTCAGGTCGTTGGCTGCGTCCGCGCATGCAATGCCGGCGCTGTTCGTGGTGACGCAGTCGGTAACCGTGTAAGCGGTACCGGTGGTCTTGCCGTCATTGTCGATAGGCGTGACCTTCCACTCCGTGTCTTTGACGGCTTCGTTGGTATGATCGCCATCCACCTTGCTCCACGAAACACCCGGGAGCGCGCTGTTTCCGATAACTGCCTCAATGCCTAGAGACGTACTGTTTCCATCCGTCCACTCCGCCTGAGCATTACCAACGACGAACGTGTACGTCTCCGAGGACGGACCATAGCCAGCCGGAGCCTTGTACTCACTCACCGTGTACTTACCATTAGCGAGGTTGTTGATGTCGAAGGCACCGCCGTCGGGGTTGTTATCGAAACCGGCGTAGCTAGTGTTGCCGTCTTTGTCGTTAGACGTATTGTCTTTGACGATGGCGGAACGCTTGGTCACTTTGCCGTTGGCGTCAGTCTCTTCCTTCCAGCAGTAGCCGTTCTCCCAGTCACCTGCGGCCAGTTGGCCGGCAGTGCACACCTTCGGGTAGAAGTTCGGGTCGAACGGGCCACCGACGGTGGTCACGTCAGTAGTGTTGGTAGTACCATCGCCGTTCTTCACAGCAATCGTTGCAGATTTGGTTTCGATAAGCCACTCGGAACCAGCAAGCTGGTTGTCTTTAGTGGCTTTAGTAGGCGTGGTACCATCCTCGTTGTTCTTCACCTTGCTCCACGAAGCCGTGTACGGCGAGGAGAACTTCACATTGCCATTAGTGCCGAAAGCACCACCAGAAAGACGAGCCTGGTTACCGGTGATTTCCACTGCGGCCGAAGCCCTGGCAGCAGACTTCTTGGAAGCCTGTTCCTCCGGAGTACCTGTCACCACGGCCTTCAGAGCGACGCCCCGATCATGGAATTCGGCACTGGTTGAATGACCGTCGCCGTTCCAGCCCAACGTCAGATTCTTGACATAGTCGGTGTATTCACTATCAGGAATGGCCCTGTTATCGGCGCTGTTTTCGTTGTAGCGAGAGTCCTCACTGCTGACAGCGATGTTGTTGTTCGTCGGCTTTACGCCGGAGTTCCACTTCTGATAGGAATCGTCGTAACCACTGGCATCCTGCAGCGGGCTGCCGTCGTGGTACCACGTGACCGCCTTCTCGGTGCGATCGGTGAACCACGTGTCCATCAGCATGAAGCTGGTGTCCTCATGCCTCTTATGGTATGGATTCATGATGGCGAAATCGTCACCGGCTTCAACCCCATTCGCACCAGATACCGGGTTCTGGTTCTCACTGTTTGAGTCAGAGCCCTTATCCACGCTGTTGTCGAACAGCGCGATGTTGCCACCCTTTGAGGCCTCGCCGCTGCCGGACGGGCACAGCCACAAGCCGCCGCCAAAGTGACCAGCCGTGTTGGAGTATGCCACTGCCTTGGCGATGTAAGTGACTGAATTCTCTTCAGTATAGATGGCTCCGCCAAGGTAGCCGGAAGAGTTATTGGTGAACGAACCGCCCATCAAGTAAGCAACTGGCGGATTCTTATCATTCCCCTGCAAGAAGATGGCACCACCAGCGCCACCGTTAGGAATTACCTTATTACCCTTATCATCAGTAAGATCCTTGCCGTTTGCATCCTGCATGTACTGGTGCTCATAGATACCAGACCAGTTGTGGTCGAACTTCGGCTTAACACCGCGGGAATCATTACGCACGGAAAGACTGCCATTCACATAGATGGCACCGCCACCCACGCCCCAACCGTAGGAACGCGAATAATTCTGCGTGAACGTCACGCCGCCTTCGATAATCAGGGAACCGCCGTCCACACGAATGGCACCGCCACCGCCTGTCGCCTTACGGCATGGCACCGGATTGTCATTTGTGCACTGCACATCTGACGTGAAAGTCTGCGCATTGCCGGTGAACGTACCACCGGTAATGGTGGTGGAGCCTTGGTCCTGAGAGATGGCACCGCCACCTTGGTTATCGCCGCCATAAGTCTTATTGGCTGTAAAAGTGCCAGCGGTGACTTTCAACGTTCCATCGCTGTGAATTGCACCGCCGCTGGTGTTGGCCACATTATTCGAGAACGTTCCGCCATTCACAGTCATGGTCCCAGTCGTGTTCTGCATGAACGCACCGGCCGCCTGGTCTGAAGAATTACCGTCAAAGGTACCATTATTGACGGTAATGTCACCGGTGTTGCTACGCATCACGCCACCGCGCACGGCCTTGTTTTCCTTAAATGTGCCGTTGTTGATGGTGGTGAAACCGTTATTGTCTTGCCAGATAACGCCACCGCCATCATTGCCGGCATTGTCACCCGTGGAGACATTACCCGTGAAGGTACCGCCAGACACAGTCAGTGTGCCACCATTGTTCCGAATCACGCCGCCGTTCTTTGCTTGATTGTTGGAGAACGTTCCGCCGTTAAAAGTAACCGTGCCATGGTCCACATTTGCCACAGAACCGGTGTCATACCCTGTGCCGGTGGTTTTGATGCTGTCGAATGTGCCGTTGTTGATGACGAGCGTGCCGGCCTTGCCCGCGGCATCCTTGTTCACAAGGGCGAGCCAGCGTTGGGCGTTCTTGTAGGAGAAGCTGGCGTCATTGGCGTTCTTGCCAATGGTGAGAGTGTGGTCGCCATTCACGACGAAGATTGCGTCGCCGGTGGACGAAGTCAGAGCCGGGTCCACATCGTCGGTCGCAGTGAGCGTCACATTGCCGCCGATGGTGACTGGACCGCTGTTGGCCGGGGCGGTGATCCTCTTCGCGATAGTGACGAGGACGCCGTCAGCAGGAACATTGTCGCGGACACAGCTGACGAGCGTATCCCAGTCGGATACGGCAGCGCAGTCACCGGTTGCAACGGGCGCTACGGCCTGCGAGTCGGCGGGAGCGAAGTCGGACTGCTGACCGTCAACAGCAGTGCCGTCGGACGTGGCGTTATCTGCGTTTGCATTGCTCGTTGCGTCGCTCGGGTTGCCGGACGCACTGGAATCGGAACCAGAAGCGTTGCCATAGGCGGTATTGCCATCAGTGGACGGAGTTGAGTTCGTATCGGTGGTGCCAGGCGCTACGGTTACGGTGCCGTCGGCCTGATCAGCCCACGTGCCTGAGCCGTTACCGTTCTGGGACTGTGATGATTGCGTATCTCCGCTACCGTCACCAGCCGTGTCTTCCGCGGAAGCCGGCATGGAACATACCAGCAGCATCGCCACCGCCGCAAGCAGTGCGAGCAACGCCCACACCGTACGGTGGAATCGAGTAGCCTTCGCGTTTTTACCGTGCATACCTCTGGCTAACTTCCTTCTTGTCGATAGTCCCCTTGCAACATCGCACTAAAGAAACCATCGTCTATACCCTTTAACCTCTGAGGGGCCTTCCCCCGCTGTTTTCAACAGATACCCCTCCGACGCGCGCTTGTCAAAGAAAGCGCTTTCGTCAAATTCGAGGTTTATGCAATCCTTTGCATTCGCATCAATTCAGTGCTTTACGCCTTTGTTTACGCGTTAAACAAAGCGATGTTGTTATCAAATTGTTATATAAATTACAATCTTTTTTCGCATTTCCGTGTTATTTTCGCATTTTTTCGCAGCGCCACACCCCCTTTCTTTACCCTTTATAAAGCGATTTATCAGAGGTATGGACAAAGTAGACAACTCATAGACAACTCGGGTGCCGTACGGCTCCGCCAACCGCGCACAGTCCAGGCATCAGTCATCGCACCGCCAAACTTCAGGGATTGCCTTGGAGTAACGTTTGCCCCAGCTGCATCGTTGACGACGCATCGTCAACGGCATTGACGGCCACGCAACATCAGCGCCGACCAGGGACCGATTCGAAAACCAATCATCAGGGAAGTGGACATCATGGCATCGATTCACCGACGTTCCGCGGGGAAGCACACCTCCGTGAAGAGCGTACGTGCGTCGAATGCGGCAAGCTCCCGCCCGACCGGTAGCCGGAGCACCGACCCAGCCAGCCACTCAGCCGTCCGCCCAGCCGTCCTTCCAACAGACGGCAAGACCACTCACCCAACCGACGGCACAACCTTCGTACCCACGCCGTTCGCCGAGACAATCGACGTTACCGACATCGCAGCCGAACGTCGCCGGCTGCAGCGCAACCTGTTCATCATGCGCGCGATCACCATCATTTTGTTGATCGCCGCAATCGGCGTGGCCTGTTTCCCACTGGCACTGCAGTTCGAATCCGACCGCGAACTGGCCGCCACCACAGCCACCACAGCCAAGTCGGTCGCCGGCTGGCCATACCCACAGGCGGAAGACAAGCTCAAAGCCGCGCACGAATACAACGAGAAGCTTGCGGCATCCGGCCAACCGGTGCTCGGCGAGGCCGTCGACCCGTTCTCCTCCGAGCAAGGCGGCTCGCGCGCCAGCGGCAAGGATTCAGCCTCCGCCAAAGACAAGGAATACCAATCGCTGCTCGATACCGGCAACGGCGTGATGGGTACCATCAAAGTACCCAAGCAATCCATCAACCTGCCGATCTACCACGGCACCTCCGAAGAGGCGCTGGCCTCCGGTGCCGGGCATCTGTACGGTTCGTCGCTGCCGGTGGGCGGCACCTCCACGCATTCCGTGATCACCGGACACCGCGGTCTGGTGCAGGCGCTGATGTTCACGCGACTCGACGAAGTACGCAAGGGCGACTTCTTCTACATCGAAATCATGGGCGAGACGCTGGGCTACAAAGTGGACCGCATCTCCGTGATTCTGCCGGACGACACCTCAAAGCTCCGCATCGTGCCGGGCGAGGACCGCGTGACACTGATGACCTGCACGCCGTATGGCGTGAACACGCATCGACTGCTGATCTCCGGGCATCGCGTCTCGATACCGCTGCCCGCCCCGGAGCCGGCGGATGTTCATGACGGGCGCAACATCGGCATACTGACCACCGCCGTGATGCTGCTGGGCGGATGGTTCTTCATCTGGCTGGCTCGACGGCATCAGGTCACGTTGATCATGCGTCACGCCGCGTGGTGGCCGTGGCAGAAGCGCCGCGGCATGCGCGCCAACGATACGCTCGGGGAGCTGGTCGGCGAACTGGGCGGCGATACGCTTGGCGATACGTTTGGCGAACTGACCAGACCCACTGACCAGACCCACTGACCAGACCCACTGACCAGACCCACTGACCAGACCCACTGACCAGACCCACTGACCAGCGCTTATATAATCGTGATTATACTTGTTACGATTAGTATAATCACGATTATATAAGCGGCTGATCTGTGTTACTATGAGGGCATGGTATTTATCGGGCGCGAACATGACCTGCAACAACTGGACGAGTGCTACCACTCGCGCAAAAGTCAGCTCGTGTTCGTTTACGGACGTAGACGCGTAGGAAAAACCGAGACATTAACCCACTTTTCTCGCGGCAAAGAGACACTGTTTTTTGCTGCGCAAAACGCAACCCGCGAGGAACAGCTCGCCTCATTCTCGCGTCTCATGTTCGAGGCCGGAGCCCCCGGCAAGGATTACCTGCGCCAGTACCCGACGTGGGAAAGCGCATTGACGGAACTCAGCAAACTCCCTGAGCCATCCAATGGCGAGCGACGCCTCGTAGTGTTCGACGAGTTCCCGTATTTGGTAAAAGCCGATCCATCCCTGCCATCGATATTGCAGAACCTATGGGACCATACGCTGCGCAATGCAAATATCATGATTATCATCTGCGGCAGTTCCATGAGCTTTATCGAGAAGGAGCTGCTCGCCGAAAAATCACCGTTATACGGCCGGGCTACCGGCATTCTCAAAATGAATCCGATGCCGTACTGGGACGCAGTCAAATTCTTCCCCGACTATAGCAACGAGGAGAAGGCCCTCGCCTATGCAATTCTCGGAGGAATTCCCCGATATCTGGAGGAATTTGACCCGGACGAGCCTGTAGACGTAAACATCAAAAAACACATTCTGCGGCGCATAGCCCCGCTGTATAGCGAGGTCGAGTTTCTACTCCATGAAGAGTTGCGCGAAACCGCACGGTACAACAGCGTAATTCGAGCAATTGCTTTAGGTGATACCTCTCTCAACGAAATCGCCACGCATGCCATGCTCTCGAACGGAACAGTCTCGTCATACCTATCCAGTCTGATGGAACTAGGCATCGTAGAACGCGAGTTCCCCGTCACTGCCAAGCTCAAAGAACAAGCGAAGGGTACGCGCGGACTCTACCAGCTGAGCGACAATTTCTTCCGTTTCTGGTACTCCTTCGTGTTCCCATACCGTTCAGAATTGGAGCACGGCGATGCCATCAGCGTTTATGAACGCCGCATTGCCCCCGTACTGCATGATTTCGCAGGCAAACCGTTTGAAGAGATATGCCGCGAATGGCTATGGAGAGAAAGCATCGCCGACCGACTGCCATTCCACGCGGCACGAATCGGCCGATGGTGGAATCGCACCGACGAGATCGATGTGATGGCCGTAGACGACAGCGGCGGCCATGCCATTGCCGGGGAATGCAAATTCCGCAATACGCCAATGGATATGGGCATGCTGAACCTATTGCGCAGGCGAGCGGCAAACATCGGAGTCGATGACACAAACTGCTATCTATTCTCTCTGTCGGGATTCGACTCGGCACTGGCGGATATCACCGATCCAACGGTCCGGCTCATTGGCATAGATGAGTTGTTCCAATAGCGCTTTTCGGCAGGGGGGGGGAGCAGTACGACGTATCGGCCGGGACCACGTGACTAGGCTTTGTGATTAGGCTTTGTGACTAGGTCGCGACGGTTAGGCCGCGCAGTTAAGTCGGCACTAGGCCGGCGACTAGGCTTCGCGGCGGCCGGCGAGGGCGCGGCCGAGCGTGATTTCGTCGGCGTACTCCAGATCGGACCCCACAGGCAGACCGCTGGCCAGTCGCGTGATCTTAACGCCGGACGGTCGCAACAGTTGGGACAGATAACTGGCGGTGGCCTCGCCCTCGATATTCGGATCGAGCGCCAGAATCACCTCCTTGACCTCATCGGCACCGGTGCTTTCCAGACGTTTGATGAGACCGGCGATCTTCAAGTCCGAGGGGCCGACGTTGGCCATCGGATTGATGGCACCGCCCAACACATGGTAGAGACCGCGGTATTCGCGCGTGCGCTCGATGCTCATCACATCCTTGGGCTCTTCGACCACGCAGATCACCGAGCGGTCGCGCCGCGGGTCGAGGCACACCGGGCATGGGCTCGACTCGCAGACGTTGCCGCAAGTATCGCAGAATCGAATCTTCGCCTTGACCTCTTCGATGGCTTCGGCCAGTTCACGGGCCTCATCTTCCGGGGCGGACAGGATATAGAACGCGATGCGTTGCGCACCTTTCGGCCCGATTCCGGGCAGGTGTCCGAACGCGTCGATCAGCCGTTGAATGGCGCCGTCATACGCCAAGGCCATGGTTGTGCTCCTTCTTGCGGACTTGCGGATTTGCGGATTTATAGCGACTTGCTTATAGCGACTTGGAGGTCTGCACGTTGCGCGGGTTCCTCGGGTCGTCGGCAGCGAACTCCTCCACCTTCTTGACCTCGAACATCGTCTTCAAATCGTCCAGACTCATGGCCGTGGCATCGCCGAGCGACTGGTCACTCATCGAATACTCGTCCTCGTCCGGATCCACCTGCGGCTCGGGCGCGGACTGGACTGCGGGAGCCGGTTGGTTTCCAGCGTTTCCAGCGTTGCCGACGTTTCCAGTGTTTCCAGCGTTGTAGGCAGCCGGCTTGAGATGCGACTCAAACCCGGAGGGATTCGGGGAACCGTCTGGCGGCTGGTTCCACGGGTCGTTCGCGGGCGCGGACTGGACTGCGGGAGCCGGTTGATTCCACGGGTCGTCGCTCGGCTCGGGACCAGCCGGAGGCATCGGCTGGTTCCACGGGTCCGATTCCTGACCGGGAGTCGGCTGCAACGTCTGCGGCGCGGGCTGCGACTGATTCGACCGCTGCGGTGCCGGCTGATTCCACGGGTCGTTGTCTGCGCCCGCAGAAGGCGCGGGCTGGTTCCACGGGTCATCGGCAGGATTCGGCTGTGGCATGGGTTGATTCCAGGGGTCGCCAAGCTGCTTCTGCGGCGAAGACTCCGGGGCCGTCATCTGAGCTGACGCGCCGTGAGACTGATGTTGCGGCTGACTCCACGGGTCGTCGCTCGGCTCGGCGGAAACAGGCTGATTCCACGGGTCATCGGATTGTTTCACAGCATGTTCCACGGGCTGTTTCACAGGCTGTTTCACGGATTGCGCGCCCACGGACGATGTGCCGGCGGACGACGAAATCCCCCAAGGATCGATGCCGTCACTTACATCCGGCACCGGCACATGCTTCTTGTGGTGCTCGTGATGAGCTTCGGCCGGCGAATCAGTTCCGGCCGCACCCCCGGCATTGGCTCCGGCTCGATGGCTTTCGCCGCCGTCCTCCTGGCTTGCGCCGGAAGCCTTCGCGGTTTTCGGCTCGCTGCCGGCGCGCACTCCGGCCGCGCCGCCAAGACCGCCGCCAAGACTTGCCGCGGCAAGACCGGCCTTGGCCATGGCGATCTGCTGCTTGACCTTGGCCAGCTGCTCCGGGCTCATGCGCTTGACGGATTCGACCCGCTCACCGTTGGCCGCCACCACGGTCGGCGCGATGACTGCATTGGCACCGAATTCGTCGCGCACGGCATCCATCACCACGGTTGCAGCCTTCTTGCCGCTGTTATCCACAGCTAAAGCGAAGGCATGCTGGCTGAGCGACTGGTCGAAGGTCATCGACAGGCACGGCAGACCCTTACGATTCGGACCGAACTTGACGGTAGGCACCTTATCTCGCGACACATATTCGCGAATGGTTTCCGGCAGCGCGGCAACGACCGCATCCCACTTTTCGTCAACGGACCGATTGTCCACCGCGGGCGCGGCCTGAGAAACAGGCGCGGCCTGTGGGGCGACGGTCGCAGGTGCACCTGGGCGACCGGTCGCGTCGTCGGCAAACCCGGCGTTGTTCCAATCACCGGAAACGTTATTGGCGGCATGTCCTGCGGTCTGGCCGGCGACTGTTCCGGCCGACTGTACAGCGGATCCCGACTGGGCTACGGACGGCGACTGTTCCGAAGCCGAAGCCGCCTGTGCCGTCTGCTGATTGCGCGTCGCACCGGAAAAACCACCGTGCGATGACCCGGCGAATCCACCTTGAGCGTTACGGCCAGCAGCATCTGCCGATCCAGACGGACCAGAAGCGGCACCAACGTTACGTACCGGCGCGCCAGCAGCACCTCCAGCAGCCCCCGGGACACCGGCGGCGAACCCAGATTCGCTGCCGGCCAACAGTCGTGCCGCCAACAATTCCAGACGCATACGCGGCGAAATCGCACCCGTCATCGAGCCCAACGTGGCGTTGATGATCTCGGCCATACCGGTGAGCGCTCCCAAGCCCAACGCACTCGCCTGACGATGCAAATCAGCCATATCTTCAGCCTCAGCCGTGTCGGACAACACGGATTCCGCGCGGTCACCGGCCAACGTGAGCACCAGCAGATCGCGGACGCGAGCCAGCAGATCCTCGACGAATCGACGCGGGTCGAAGCCACCAACGACCACTTTCTGGATCACTGCGTACAACGCTTCGCCGTCATGCGCGATCACGGCGTCAACGGCCTCACCGATCAACGCTTCCGGCGTGAAGCCGAGCAGCGCCACGGCCGCATCATGGGTGATGACGCCTTCCACGGACCCGACCATCAGCTGATCGAGCACCGACAGCGTATCTCGCATGGAACCGCCGCCGGCACGCATGGCCAGTTTCAGCACGCCCGGCTCAGGCTTGATGCCCTCCTTGGCGCAAATCTGCTCCAAGTACGGGCCCATGACCTCCTGCGGCACCAAGCGGAACGGATAGTGGTGGGTGCGGGAGCGGATGGTGCCGATCACCTTGTCCGGCTCGGTGGTGGCGAAGATGAACATCACATGCTCGGGCGGCTCCTCGACGATTTTGAGCAGCGCATTAAAGCCCTGCTGCGTGACCATGTGAGCCTCGTCGAGGATGAAAATCTTGTAGCGGTCGCGGGCGGGGGCGAATCCGGCGCGTTCGCGCAATTCGCGGGCGTCGTCCACACCGTTATGGCTGGCGGCGTCGATCTCCACTACGTCGATGGAGCCGGGACCGCCGGTGGCCAGATCCTTGCAGCTTTCGCATTCGCCGCAGGGATGCGAGGTAGGGCCTTTGGCACAGTTGACGCAGCGGGCGAGAATACGCGCCGAGCTGGTTTTGCCGCAGCCACGCGGGCCGGAGAACAGATAGGCATGCGTGAGCTTGCCTTCGTCAAGCGCGCGCATCAGCGGGACCGTGACCTGGTCCTGGCCGATTACGCCTTCGAAGGTGTCCGGACGATAGCGACGATACAGTGCAAGTGCCATAGCTACTAACCTACCTTGCCCTCACTAACATTCGCGATGCGCGGGAGTCTTTGGTTTGATTGTTGGTCTGGTGCGTTGGTTTGGTTGTTGATCTGGGTGGGCTGATTTGGCGAGCTGCCTGATACGTTGGTTTGGCGTGCGATGCGAGCGACGCAATGCGCACAACATGCGCACATCACCACGACTTCCACAAGTATTAACATAGTGTCAACAATGGTTGTTATCAGGAGGGCCTCATGGCGGAGTACGTCGCGACGAACGAGAATCAAAATGTCAAGCGCGGCGATGCCCGACGCAGGGCCATCATCACCGCCGCACGAAGCATTTGCCTGGAGAAGGGCTTCTCCAAGATCACCGTTTCCGACATTGCCGACAAGGCGGGCATGACGCGCTCGTTGTTCTACCACTATTTTGAAGACAAGGATTCCGTTGCCGACGCCGTATTGGACGACGTCATCAGCGAAATCCTCGCCAAGCTCGACCAGTGGAACGCAGCACGCGAAACCGGCAATGTGAACAAGGCACTTGACGACATCGTTCTCGTGCTTCGCTCGCTGATCGCAGACGAAAGCCCGTTCTCGAACAAGATGATTCAGGACGGCAACGCCGAGCTGTACATCAAGTTCATCGACCGCGCGGCGGACCGCATCGCCGATTACATCGCCCAGACCACCGTACGCGACTTCGAGCAGATGCACGGACTGCCGATCACCAACGTGCATGAAACGTTCTTCACGCTGATCATCGGCCTGATCTCGCTGATCCGCTCGCACCCCGACGTCAGCGATTGCACCATTAAGCAGGTGATGGCGCAGACGCTACACATCGAGAACTACATCGTTTGAGGAGTCTGAGGAGTCTGAGGGCCGCCATCCACCGTTTTAGGCGCACGGCCGTCGCGCACGATGGCGTTCCATGTCCGTTGCGGGTCGTCTATGCCCTGTGCGGCCACTGCCGGCGGCACCAGCACGCGCAAGGCGCGGTTCTCGGTCGCAATCCGCACCGGCAGACGACCGATGTACTCGCCATCGGCCATCAGCACCGGCGGCTCAGCACCGTCATTCGCCCGAGTGATCTCGATCTCGCGTACACGTTCCCAGCCGAATACCTTCGAAGCCAGCAGACGACCGTTATAGGCGTTCGCGATGGCCTGCACGCACTCGCCGAAATTGGGCACGTGGTCCATCCACACCAAGTCCAACTCCCCGTCCGAGAAGCACGAGTATGGCGAGACCTCGATACCGCCGCCGATATGCCGCGAATTGGCGACCGTCAACAGCGGCGAGATAATGTCTCGCTCATCCGTGGAACCGTCCGCCATCGTGGCCTTGATGTGGTACCCATACCGCTTCATATGCGTCAGCTCTACGAGGACCGCCGCGAAATAACGCACGGAACCGTTCGGCAGATGCGAATGATTGGCCCGGTCGTTGATGCTCGCGTCGATGCCGCAAGACAGCATGCCCGCGTAGTACCGGTCTATCGGGACTTTTTCGACGGCCGGCTCGGCAGTGGTGTCCTCGGCGGCAGCGTCGCGACTTCCGGTAGCACCATCGCGCCCCTCGGCAACGGCGTCAAGATTCCCGATGACATCAGCACGATCCCTAGAATCGTTCAGCTCCTCACCGGTGGTGGGATCAACCGCATAGCCTCCCGGCAGCGAAGTCACTCGGCCCATATCCACATCGATGTGCGAACCGCGCACGATGGCGCCCACAATGCCTTCCACCGCGGTCTCCACACGGTTCACCGGCAGCTTCAGACCGCGTGCGAAATCATTGCCCGAGCCGATGGCGACTATGCCCAGCGGCTTGCCGCTGCATCCCACGGCATTCGCGCCAAGCGCAATCATGCCGTCGCCGCCGACCACCACCAGATAGTCGTATTCGTGGGCATGCTCGCGCGCCCGTTGCAGGGAATCGTCAAAACTGGTGCCGGTGAGGTCCAGAACCGTGAAGTCATGGATATGCCCGGCCTCTTCCAGAAGCCTGAGCACCTCGGCATCGATTTTGGCACCGCGGCCTTTGTCTGAGATGGGGTTGCCCACCATAGCCACGACCCGACGGCGTTCATTACGTTCACTCATGCCTTCACCTTAGCGAATACCCGCCATGGACCGCCAGAGGCCAGTATTAGCGCTTCACCTATGCAGGAATCACAAAATCAATATATGGAAATTACATACTCTTCTCCTTGCCGCATTAATCGAAATCTAATCGAAACCATTTCGAGGTTGCCCTTCATTGTTTGGTGCTCAGTACATAATCCGTAAGCTCTTTCAGATTCGCTGACCAGAACATAGCAACGCCGGCTTGCTGAGCCGATACGAGATTGTCCACAGCAAATACTCCTTGGAGGACGCACCCACCTACAATGCCGTTGCTACCGAACATGTTGTTCCATTTGACGATTTTGTCTACCGTCTCATGGTTGAGCCTCTTGTAGGAATTCACAGCCGTATTCGAAACCTTGCATTCCAATGCCATGACCCTGCCGTCATAAAGGCCAAAGACAACATCAGCTTTAACCCCATCAATCGAAGTCTCTTTATGGAAAACTTCACCCGGTTTTGGTCCCTCAGCAAGCATTCGGAAATCATGCGCAGCGACCTTCGTGTAGCCAGCATCGTTCACCAACGCTGCACGTACAGCTTCTTCCTGAGCGTGAGATTGTTTGTTCCGCAACATCGTCTTGGTTTTCTGATCGGCCACCAAGGCTGCAACAGCGCACTTTGCCGCGATCAAATCACTGTCTGCAGGAGCCACATCGCTGTCAAGCCACGGGAAAAGCCTCGTATTCAGGTTCCGACGAAGATAGTCCATAGCCATAACGGCGGTCTCGGGTTGGCTGAGTTTTCCTTTCGCATCCGTGTTTGTTTCCGAAAGCTTCTTGAAATCATCAGCACTCAGCGTCGGCCGTTCCATATATCTCAAGGTGTCAAGACATCCCTCCTCGAACAATTGCGTGGCCATATCTGCAAGGTTCCGAAGCTGATCGGTGGACGAAAGAATGTACTCAACCTCCGAATACGCCTGATCAAATACGGAGTTGTAATATTCGGCAGTCGAGGATTCCGATTCGGCACGCATGCACTTGAAATGATCGCCGGCACGAGCCGCAGCCGCCTCAAGTTCTTCACGGGTGAAACTTCTAGGTTGCGCAAACATCATGTTCACGATTCCAATTCTTCCAATGCGGGAACCATAATGGCCTCGGCCTCCTTCGGTTCAAATTTGACGAGGCCGCCGCAATAGGTCCGCCCTTCGGCCGGATTGACCGATTCGTTCAGGAACGTCGCAAGCCGGTCAAGGGCCTTCGGGGTCATCTCAACTTTGGGATACAGGCCATGCACAACATTCAGCATGGGCAGCCTCTGACGATTCACCACGAACGTCGGCTTCCCTCGACCCATATATGTCATCAAAATGGCCGGCGGCTGAGGAGGCCTGATAGACCACCATCTCCTCCTATGCCGCGCCACATATCCTGCATTGACGCCTTGGGCCTCACCCTGTTCGATGATTCGGATAGCAGCCTCATAGGAGTCACGCTCCAAAACGGAGGTATTCTCGGGAAGAACAATCAGCCTCCCCAGTGAGCCTGGCGAAGTCTGCGCCACACAGTCTCCCATGATTTCCTTTGCATGGGCGATTACCGGAACAGTGAGTTCATCGGGAATACCATCAAGCTCCGAGCCCTTGCGCACCCAGAATTTGTTGTTCCCGGTGACTACTCCGCGGTGAACTTGCGCCAACGATCCCAAAGGAACCATTCTTTCAGAAGAATGGTCTGCATCATCGCGGGAAGAATCATCATCGGATTCGATCAATTGGGTCCAACGTTCACTGTGTCGGAACATCGAGGAAGGAATGTCCCTGTCAGTTCCATTTGACGAACGTACGCGAACCTTGTCTGTCTTTCTCCCGAAGGCAACGATGACTGCCGTCGTATCCGCAATGTCAAAAACATGACTGGTCCTGTCGAACAGACGCAGTTCGTCCAATCCCAATCTATCGGACAGCAATTCCCGAACGAAGGAACCGTAATTCACGTCCATCCATTCGGAGCTCGTCACCAAAACGCCATAATCACCCTCTCGCCACTGCCGTGCGATGGCAGCAAGAAAATGCACGTGGAGACCCGAGAGCCCACTCGCTTTCAAACCCAGTTTCTCGGCAGCGGCTTTGAACCGCGCTTTAGCTGCGGGATCAATATCGTGATGTCTGACATACGGAGGATTGCCAATCCATAGCACCGTTCCATCCTGCGGCCGCTCGATTGTGTAGTCGGTGAAATCAGCTTGAACCACACGCACTCTTGAAGACAATCCGGATGCGACAACATTGGCCCGACACATCGCGATAGCATCAGCTGAATTGTCCAAAGCGAGTATTTTGGCGTTCGGAAACTTCCGTGCGCATGCTAGAGCATATCTGCCGCTACCACATCCACAGTCGACGATTAGGGACGGCTGAATCTTCTTAAGCGCGATGCCGACCATTTCATCAATAATGGGACGAGGAGTATATGTACTTCCGCTGGGACGGCGTTCCTCGGCGGTACGGCATTCCATATAAGCCTCACCAAGCAGGTCATCCCCCAAAGCAAGAGCCGTAGAGAGTTTGCCCGTAGGACCGACTCCAGACATGATGGATTCCGCGAACCGGCGAATTCCGCCATTGCCGGCGAGTTCGTCTTTCAGCTCAGAATCGAGGCTCAAAGTCTCAGTGAGCGTACTCGCCATGCCATTTCTCCTTCCGCCGTTACTGCAGCCTCAGCGCAGCTACATCGATGAATACATATCCCGCTGTCATGCCCATTTCCGATTGTACAGAGCCAGTATTAGCTACTCATGGGCCGCTCCTCGCATGAGACCGGTCCGGCACGTGATGACTGTTCAACCTGCGGCACGAATGGAACCATGGTAGACACGGCGACGGTCACCACTACATCTTCGTCGTTCAGCGAACAGGCGGTCAGACGCACATTATTGGCATCAGCCTGATCTTGCGCCAGCGCGCACGGGTCGGACTCCGCCTGCCACAAGGCATACGCGGATTGAAAGGCGATGAGGTCAGCCATAGAACGCGCCTTGCGCTGGCATATCAGCAGATTGCCCGCACAGGCCGTCACGGCGAGCGCCACCGCGACCACCATGACCAGCATGGCACCCGCCATCGTGCCCGATCCTTCTTCGAGACGTGACCTCATCACCGTTATCCCCTTACCATTACCGCTACTGCTTCATCGCGGTAGCGTCACCACTGACTTTCACCGGCGTAAGCCCGAGCGGCCCCGGCAGGACCGGGCATTCAGCGATAACCCGTACCGACCGGCTCCCCCACTCGACGTTCAGACTTACTTCCGCACCAGCAACATGCGACGCCACCGCTGCGGCATCACCGTGCGTTCCGGTTCCCCCACCGGAACCTGCGCCAGAATCTGACAGGGCATCAGACACCACCAGTGCTCGGGCGGCTGCGGCCGCCGCACTTTGGCAATCCATAGACACGACCACCACCCGGCATAAAGCCAGAATCAATCCGGCGATGGCTACCACGCTCGGCAGCACCAAAGCGAACTCTGCGGTGGCGGACCCCTGTTCGAATCCCGGCGGCAATCTGGCCGACCATTGTCGAAAGCATCGGTATGTCATATGATCACCCGACGTTCAGCGCACGCTTGACGAGATTCGTCAGCAGCGTTTTGATGGCATCCGACTTCAGTACGGCGATCAGCACTGCGGCAAAACCGGTAGCGGCCACCAATACCACCGCATATTCGGCTGTGGCGGCACCTTCTTCCGGTTCGGCCATCAGTAGACGCATTCGGGCATCCAGTAGACATAAGCGCTTGCTGGCCGCCGCTTTGCATTCGGTGAGACGCGACTGCAAGCGCGGAATGACCGCGGCATGATTTCCGACGGTGAGTGGTATGAGATCGCTCATCGGCGTTCCTTTCTTCATTTGCGGAGCGTGGCGCGGCGTCGCGTCTGCTCCGTTTGTCGAATGTGATGTCCCCGCGCGAGGTACTTCCACTGTGCGGCATCGAGCCTGCGAAAGCCAGTGAAAACGAGGTATGTGGTTCTAGCTTCCTGGTTATCCACACCCCGGCGTGTCATCCACAACACATGTGGATAACCATTGGGCGACAATTTGGTTGGGGCATCGATCCGGCAGAAAGGCGGAAGACCGGACGATAAAAAACGAGTGAGAGCACTAAGATGGCGAGCCCAGCTGCACCCGTTTCAATCAGTAATCACTCAAATCAAAGAATGTTTGTTGTATTTCTGAATTTCAAGATGTATTTCAGCGCAATTTTGTTCGTTCTGAAGCCTTATACCCACGAATGAGACTCTTCGCGGTTTTCGCCGAATACAGATCATCATGCGTTCCCGTACGAGTGAGCACGAGCACTAATTCATCACCGTCGATGAAATACACGAGAAGCCAATCGCCGTCGATGTGCAATTCTCGGAAGCCGGTCCACTGGCCCGTCAAAGGATGATCGCGATATTTTGTTTTCAGAAGGTCAGTATTCCCGTCAACTATCGCCTGTATGGCCGGCTTCATGAGCTTGAGGTCGAAATGTTTCTTTTTCAGTGCTTTTGCGTCTTGATCAAACGCTCTGATAGTTGCGATGCCGGACAGCCTAGAGCGCATCGAAGTAACCATCCAATTCGTCTACGGATGTAAAGGAATGGGTATGCTCCTTGTCTCGCGCTTGACGGCGGGCTTCCGCATTGCGCAGCTCCTTCACTTCGTCCTCCAATTCGCGGAAATGCCGATAGTCGTGTTCGTTGATGATGAAGTAGACAGGTTCGTTGTTACGCAAAACGGTCACAGGAGTGTTATCGGCAACTTTGGCGAACTCAGCGCTTGCCGTGCCACGGCCGAACCGGCTGATGGGAACCAAGGTATCCACAGGAACAGTTAATGTAGTCATACAATTCTCCATGTTTTTATGCATGTATATTTACATGTACAATGTTCGTCGCGCCGCGGGACATTAAGTAAAACCAGCTCCTACACCATGAAGGAAATGATGGAGGGGATTACGCCGATGCAGACGAATGCCGGGAGAAAACACAGTCCGGTAGGCATGAGGAGACGTACAGTGAGCTTGGCGGTGCTGCGTTCGATACGCGCACGTTCGTCACGACTCAACTGTTCCGACGCCGCTTCAATACGGGCTGCAGGAGCGTCACCGTGCATCCAAGAGGATTCCAAAGCATCGCGAATCAAGCGCAAAGCCGACTCCGTGTGAGATGCCTCCACATGGGAACGCTCTGCATAAGGCAGCTTCTTGTTGGTCGGCTCTTTCGTACCAGCGAACGCGACTTTCCACGCATCATGCCAAGAGGCACCGGCATTCAGCAACTCCCCGGTCCGCGCCAAGCCACCGCCGCAAGCGCCTTTCGCAACAGCGCCCACGGCCTCCAAGGCACCGGGAATCGAAGCCCCTTGGCGCAGAGCCGCCTGTAACATATGCAAGATCAGCATGGTGCCGGATGCGCCGGTGTCGTACGCTGACGTCGATTGGGCCGTTGGCTTCGGCAAGCGGGCATCGTCCGCCGGTTTCGCGGTATACAGCCACACCGCAACCGCCACACACCAAGACATCGCGTGCGTTGTCATAAGGCTCATGGCGCACCTTACCCTTCTATGGTTTTGAGCAATGCACGCATCCAGAACAGGCCCAAGGCATAGCAGCAGGATCCCAACACCAGGCACAGCAGACCTTGTCTTGAACCGAACAGGAACGAAAGCGGTCTGGCACCCATCAATTCGCCGAGCGCTACCGTGATAGCCGGCAACGCGGTCAGCAATCCGACCGTGGCCTTGGGCACAGCCATCGCTTGCGCACGCAAATCATGCAGAAGCCGCATCTGGCTCCAGGCTTCAAGCACCGCCTGCAAGCATGGCACAGCCCGGCATCCCAGTCTCTCGCTGAGTGCTATCGCACCCGCCACTCCGACCGCCACTTGCGTGCACTGCGATTCGGTTTCTTCCGGCAGCCGACGAGCCTCAAACAACGCACGCAGCCTCGACTCGGATATACGGTGTACGGCGCTCGGGCGCAATCCCTGCTCGATGAACGCTTCCATCGCGCTGCCGCCACCGTTCATTCGCGCGATGACGGCAGCGATCACCTGCGCGACGCCCACGCGCGACGCCTCTAAACGAAGCGTGTCCGAACGAAGCACACCCGAACGTAACGGCTCATCCCGCGCACGATGCTGTACGAGATGTCGCGCAACATGTCGCACAAAACCCGACGAATCACCTGATAACGCTTCCGCCCGCACGGATCGTGACTTCCCAGTCCGCCTTAACGAAGCCACGTGCAATCGCGCGACGCTATCTTCGGAACCAGAACCACGGCGAGGCCATATCAGCATCGCCAACGCCATCAATATGGCACAACAAACAGTTGCCGCCGTCATAGGCTCCACTCCTTACGGAAATCCGCCCAGCTCGACGCATAACGCGGCTCATGCACGCCATCCCATACCGCAAGCGTTTCACCCATCAGACCATCGGAAAACCCACCGGCGGAAAGCTGATGCGCATGCATGTCCGGCTTCGCACGCAGACGCCCGATCTGCGTAATACAACGACGTCCACGAATACGCTCCACGTGCAATACCACGTCGAATGCGCCTTCCGCGAGCGCCGCCAACGCTTGAGGCGAGACTCCGGCAAGTAGTCCCAAGGCGATCAATCGCGCTGGTATACGGCGTACATCGTCCGCATGCAAGGTGGTCATACCGCCATGATGACCGGAGTTGAAAGCACGCAGCAGATCCACCACTTCCTCCCCTCGGCACTCCCCCAGCACCACACGATCGGGACGCATACGCAACGTGGCCTTCACCAAATCAGTAAGCCCTACCGCGCCCGCGCCCTCCACATTGGCGGCGCGAGCCACCAGCGAAACATGATTGGCGTGACCGAAATCGCCGAGCTCACGCACTTCCTCCACGGTGATGATGCGTTCCCGGTCATCGCATTGGCCAAGCAGCGCTTTAATCAACGTGGTTTTACCTGCTCCGGTACCTCCGGTGACCAATATCGTGGCGCGGCGGGCCACCAAACCGGCAATCAGCGGAAACCATCCAGCCGGAAACAGTCCAGCCTGACTCAGCATGGATAGCGTCATGGCTTCCTGTTTGGGGAATCGTATGGATATCGCGGCACCTTGCGGCACCAGCGGTGCAATCACCGCATGCACACGTACGCCTTGAGCATTGGCCGCGTCGGCAATGGGGCTGGCATCATCCAGACGGCATCCCAATTGCGCACACAGCTGCACCGCGTATTCCCGAACGACCTGCGCACTGCGAAACGGCACCTGCAGCGCATGCTCGCGCATCCCCGTACCACGATCCGCCCATACCCGACCATCGCATGTCACCGCCACATCGGTCACCTGCGGATCTTGTGCCAATTCGCGCAGCAAGCCGAACGCCATGCCCCGCCACACACGCTTGCGATCACGGCCGCGCACCAACTCACCGGCCATCGCTCCAAGCGCCTTCATCTTCCCAAGCGCCGCCACTCTCACGGGCACCATTGCCGTTGAGTCCACGACCACGACCGGCATCATTGCCACGGCCACGAGACCTCGGGTGTACGGCACGCTCCACCAAATCAGCCAAAGAATCCACCGTTTTACGGCTCCCCTTCGGCACCGAACGGATGCCCAATCCTTCCAGCACATCACCGCACAGAGTCACACTCGGTCGTACCGGCCCCAGTACCGCCGCCGCAAGATAATCCTCAGCCTCGCCGATGCCTACATTGCCGCGCCCGCGCGGTGCCCCTCGCGGCTCAATCCCCACCACATCCGGCGCTGCGCACTTCCACGCCGCCAATCGATTCCTGTGCGCCTTGGCCCGCGCCAAACCAAGTACCGACAATTCCACGACCATCAGTTGCGCAGCGTCACGCAACTCAGGAATCGCTTCCACCAACTCGCCTTGCCCGGCGTCCACAATCACCACGTCATTCGTTTGCGCCAGCGCGCGCAAAGCCGCCTGTACTTCCCACCATTCAGGAGTTTGCCCATCCCACGGGTGGTATGGCAGCACACGCACGCCCTCCCATGCGGTCAGCTCGTAATGCAATGCCTCGCCTTCGATCTGGCCAAGCGGAGCTTCGATCTCGTTGAATCGCAAACCCGGTTCGCGCTCTACGCCCAGCAGCAGGTCCAAACATCCCGAAGTGAAATCGACGTCCACCAGCGCGCATCGCAATCCGCGATTGGCAAGCTCCCACGAAAGCATGGCCGCAAGCACGCTCGATCCCACACCTGCGTGCCCGGCGGTCATCGTCACGATATTGTGCAATGCCGTATCCGTGGCAGGCAAGATTTCCGGCGCTGCTTTGGACCGCTTTCGTTTGCCCGAGGTTGCCGGCTGGGGCGGCGGCGTGTAGTAGCGCGGGACTGCGGCGGCAATGTCCGGAGGCCTGATCGCGCGGGCTGCGGCACAGTCATCATCCGGCAGCGGAACATCAAGCGGCGGTGCGAGGGACACCGCGGCTCGTGAATCCCGCGAGCGCTGCATTGCGTGAGAACGGGAGGAAATATTGCTGTTGCTGTTCATACGCCGATTGAATCGTATCGGCGAAGTTCTCGGCAACCTGAAACGACCTATGTGGTTCCAGCTTGCCAGTTATGCACATGCCGGCGTGTCATCCACAACAAATGTGGATAACCACGCCAGCATGGGTTAGTCAGTCGGTTAGTTAGTTAGTCAGTCAGTCGGCTAATTAGCCAGTCGGTCGCCCAGTCAACCAGCCCGGTCGCCCCCGTATCAGTAGCCAGTCAACCAAGCCCAGTCCAGCCCAACCAGTCAGTCAGTCAGTCGCCCAGCAGAGCCTTCCCCGAGCCGTTACAGACCGTACGACTACTTCTCCAAATGCTCGATGCCATCCTCCATAGCATCCAGCTGGGAGTCGGTCACCTTGGCCGGCTTCTTCTTGCCGAACTTGGCCTTGAACAGGCCAACAATCGTCGGCGTCAGCGAGACCAACAGAATCAGTACGATCACCAGTTCGAAATGGTCCTGCACAGCCGGAATGTTGCCGAAGAAGTAGCCCAGCAGCGTGAACAGCGTGGACCAAGTGAGACCACCGAGCACCGAGAACGGCGTGAAACGGCTCCAACGCATGCCGGAAATACCGGAGATGAACGGCATGAACGTACGGATGAACGGGAAGAAACGGCCCAGGAACACTGCCAGCGGACCCCACTTCTCGATCATGCCTTCAGTTTTGGCAATACGCTCGGGAGTCATGGCCTTCACTTTGCCAGACTGGATGATGCGGCGGCCAAAGAAGTGACCGATGAAGTAGTTGCACTGATCACCGATAATCGGCGCACACCAAACAACCGGCAACAGCCAGAACAACGGCAGTGCAGCCTTGCCGGTCGCCGCATCCGGAGCGGCGAACACACCGGCGGCGAACAGCAGCGAGTCGCCGGGAAGGAACGGGAAGAACACCACGCCCGTTTCGATGAAAACGATAAGGAAAATGAAGCCGAGAGTCGGTGCCACGCCCATGGCGATCCAGCCGGCGATAGCGGCGCGCGGATCCTTCAGCAGTTCAAGAATAAAGTTGATAAAGCCCATCTGATTCCTGGAATTCCTATGAGTCGAAGTCGGTCATGCACCACTCGTCCCGCTCTCGCCGAACGCTGCGGCGGGCGGCCGTACGCGCGGCGCACGTATGGAAACCGCCCACTACCCTACCAGCGGGGCTTATACAAGTGACGGCGCAGACCAACAGGTCAGAGAAATCTGCACAATTATTGGGCGCAGCCCGCCTGTGGCCATGCACGTCGATTGACTCGCGTGAGTCAGCCCACGTCAATCAAATGATTCCGGCCCACCAGCATCAATAGATCGTTGCGCAGATCAGAGAGAGCCCACCGTTTGCCCGATACCAATCGGCGTTCATCGAAAAGCATCAGACAAACAATCAAACAAAAAACGTCAAGCAATCGGTCAAACAGCCGATTACCTGACGTTCACAGCTCCATAATGCCAATCAGCACCGTCACTTGCCTAACCGCTGACGCACGAAAGCATCAAGCGCAGCGGCGTCGATGCCATCATACGAGTCGATGGACGCGAACTGGCCGAGGCCGGACGTATCAGTGCGGATCCAGCCAGTCTGTGCAATCAACGTGGCACCGGAAGCGGCACCGGCCTGAAGCCCCACCGAGGAATCCTCCAGAACCACGCACTTGGCCATGTCTTCAGGCGCGATGCCGAGTTTCGCGGCAGCCGCCAAGTACGGCGCGGGGTTCGGCTTGTGTTCAAACGGATCATCGCCGCACACGTAGCCGGCGAGCAAACCATCCGCCTGCTTCATGATGTTCTCCGCCATGCGCCGGGGCGAAGTGGTGACCAACATCGAAGGAATGCCGGCATCCTTGAGGGAACGCAGTACATCTTGTACACCGGGAATCCACGGCAGACGCGTCACCTCGGCGTTGAACACGTAATCCTTGAGCTGCTTGTCGATCTCCTCGACGCTCAGTTTGCAACCTCGCTCGATCATATGTCGCGCCACGCTGGGCACCGGCGTACCGGAGCACTGCCAGCCGAGATCCTCATTCCATTCACCGCCGTTGGCATGGGCGATTTCAATTTCGCCGTCGTGCCACAGCGGCTCCGAATCGATAAGCGTTCCATCCAGATCCCAGAACACGGCCTTAAGCAGCATGGTTTTTCTCCATTCGTAGTCGGGCAACGGCCATTTCAACCACTTCTATATCATCAACTCCGTGAGACAGCGGTGGCCATCGTTCTGACGGTCGTGTCGGATGCGGCGAACAACGATAATCTCACCGCCTCTCACCGCCTCTCACCGCCTCTCACCACCGCCCTTCGCCGCTCGCCGCGAAAATGTACCGCTGAGACGATGTCAGAGAGACATATTCGCGAAACAAGGAAACGACGAAAATTTTCCATCCACCCCAGCAAATTCCAACAAATTCACCGCCGCCCTTCGCGAAAATGTACCACTGAGACGAAGTCAGAGAGACATATTCGCGGGGGGGGGAGAGAAAAACTCAGGCCAAATAAGCTGATGGCGCTCAGGATATGAGGATATGGAGATGCGGATGACGGCCATCGGCCCAGATGAAGATGTCAAGTCACAAAACTCTTGGCGCTAGCTCCAGCACCGAGGGCCTTGTGTCTCACCAGCCCCAGAGGACCATGGATTTGGAGTCGTCGATATACGGGGAGATGTCGGCGGAACGAGAGGGGCCATCGGCACCCCCAACGCTGCCCGCGTTGGCACCCGCGCCCGACGCGCCCGACATGCCCGACGCACCAGCGCCAGTCACACCGGAAGCGGTGAAACGGCCGGGAAGTTCTCGGACCTCATGGCGGATCGCATTACGCCACAGACGAGCACGATTGGAGCGCTGCACCTCCACGATGTTGCCATCACGACCGGCGGCGAAGACACTGTCCCCACTGGCCGTCTGCATGCGCTTAACCTCGCGGCGCAATTGGCGGTTCTCCTCTTCGAGCTCCAAAATGCGCGCGATGCCAGAAAGGTTGATGCCCTCGTCCTGACTCAAACGCTGAGCACGAGCCAAGCGGGCGATATCGCGCAGACAGTAGCGGCGAGCGCCGCCATCCGTGCGCTGCGGGCGGATCAGCCCCAGACGGTCGTATTGACGCAGCGTCTGAGGATGCATATTGGCCAGCTCGGCCGTTTGCCCGACGGTAAAAATAGGCAGTTCGATGTCGAAACCGACCTCGTCGGCTCCGTCCAGATCGGCACGCCCCAAGACGATTGCGGTGGCGCACATGGCGTACAACTGTCGCATCTGATTGGCTCCTCTGGCCATCATGCGCCTCCTAGTACAAACTTTTGAATCTTTGAATCGGCGATTCGCCCGAACGATTCACCCGAACGATTCACCCGAACCGACTTACCCGAACCGCCGAACGACGAACCCGGCAAACGAGTTGACGGTCAAGCCGCAACCGCTAGGCTACGGCCGACCGTCAACACTCGAAACGTCAGAATCCGATCCGTTACCGGTTCAGATAGTCGCCGGCCTTGGCGTCGAATTCCTTGGCGACGTGCTTAACCGCCAGCCCCGGCTTGGCCGGAACCATGATCTGCACGCGGCCGATCAGATCGCCCGCCGCATTGCCATGCTTGACGCCCAACCCGGACAGCTTGATTTCAGCGCCCGAGCTGGAACCGGCCGGCACCTTGAAAGTGACCGGATTGCCGTCAATATCCTTGGCTTCGACCTTGCCGCCGGCCACGGCCTCGCCCACGGTAACAGGCAGGTCCATGACCAGATCATGGCCGCGCATCGAGAAGGTCGAATCGTCCTTGACGGTGACGTGCAGGTACAGGTCGCCGGACGCGCCGCCGTTCACACCCGGCTTGCCCTTGCCGGACAGCTTGATCTTCTGGCCATCCTTGACGCCGGCAGGCACATGGGCCTTGAACTTCTTGCCGTCCACCGACAGCGACACGGTCGCGCCCTTCACCGCCTGACGCAACGTCAGGCTGATCTTGGAGTTGCGGTCCTCGCCGCGCTCCGGACGCGGAGCCTCCTCATAGCCGTACGAGCCGCCGGGGTTGCCGTACCCGCCGCCGTACTGTGCACCGGCCTGACCGCCTGCACCACCGAACATGGAGAAGATGTCGTTGATGTTGGGCCCGCCGTTGCCACCGGATGTGGAGAAACGAATACGCGAGCCATTGCCGCCCATGCCGGAGCCCGCCCCGAACATGGAACCGAAGATATCGGAGAAGCCGGAAGCATCGAAGCCGCCGGAACCGGAACCGCCGGCGAAGCGAGCGCCGCCCATGCCGAACTGACGGATCGCATCGTACTTCTGGCGATCCTCCTTCTTGCTCAGCACGTCATAGGCTTCCGAGATGTCCTTGAACTTCTCCTCGGCTTCCTTGGTCTTGTTGACGTCCGGATGGTATTTGCGCGCCAGCTTGCGGTACGCTTTTTTGATTTCGTCGTCCGAAGCGTCCTTGGAGACACCAAGGACCTTGTAGAAATCCTTGCTGAGCCATTCGTTCTCAGCCATTCATGTCTCCTTTCGTTATATGTAAAAGTCTGTATGATTGGCCGGCACCCCTCAACAGATGAAGGGGCGACCGTTAATGATGAAACGTTGCTTTAGCGCGGTGACCGCGGGATGACGGCCGGTCACTTCAGCGCGGTGACCGCGGGGAGTCGGGATATGCGTTGCTCGACACACTCAAGGCCGTTTGGCCAAGCCTACAGTCGAGCAACGCATATCCCGACTCCCCGCTCTGTGTAGCGGTCAACTTACGTTGGATGGAGCGTAAGTGAGTTAGCACACAGATCCGTACGTTCGTCAACTCGCCGCGCTTGAAAATGAGCGACTGACGAGCGAACAGATTTCGGAAAGGCCCTCTTTTAGCGGAGGGATTAGTTTTGCGGGGAGGCTACTACTACTCGGGCGGCGCGGATTACGCGGTCGCCGATGCGGTAGCCGGCTTCGACCACGGTATCGACCGTTTCCTTGTCGGCGTCCGCGTCCGGCTTGTGCAGGATCGCGTCATGCTTGGTGGGGTCGAATTCCTCGCCCTTCTCACCGAACTTCTCCACGCCGAACTTCTCGAAGGCCTTGTCGATTTTCGCGGCGACAGCCTTGAACGAGTCGTCCATCTCGCTGTGTTCGCGGATGCGGTCGATGTCGTCCAGAGCCGGCAGCAGCGCGGTCAGCACGTCGATGATGCCATGCTGGCGGAAGCGCTCCTGCTCACGGGTGGCGCGGTTGCGGTAGTTGATGAACTCCGCACGCTCACGCTGCAGAGCCTCAAGGTATTCAGCGGCTTCCTTCTTTGCCTTGCCCAGCGGGGTCAAGGTGTCGTCGGAAGCAGAATCGGAAGAATCAGCAGCATCAGCCGAGCCATCGCCAGCCGGCTTCTCGCCGTCAGCCGCAGACTTCGCAGCGTTGGCGTTGGCATCGGCATCGGACTTCGCGCCCTCAGCCTTGGCCGAATCGGCAGCCGAGTCGCCAGCCGCAGCACCAGCTGCACCGGCGCCAGCAGCACCCGAATCGCCCGCAGAGGAGGCCGTGCCGGCCGCAGAGGACTGGGCGTTGGCCAAGTCGTCTGCGTCCGGCAGGTCGTTCAGATAGTCGTCCTTATTGAACTCGGACATCACTTGTTGCCCTTGTCGTCATCGTCGTCCACGACCTCGGCCTCAACGGTGTCGTCGTCAGCAGAAGCGGAACCAGCGGAAGCGCCAGCCGCGCCAGCACCAGCAGCGCCAGCCGCACCGGCGGCACCCTCAGCGCCCTGCTGGGCGTAGAGCACCTGGCCGATCTTCTGGGCGGCGGTCATCAGCTCGGTCTGAGCGGTCTTGACCTTCTCGGTGTCCTCGCCCTTCAGGGATTCCTTCAGAGCGTTGACCTTCTCGGTGACTTCCTTGACGATGTCGTCGGAGAGCTTGTCCTTGTTGTCGTTGACGAGCTTCTCGGTGCTGTAGGCGAAGGCCTCGGCCTGGTTGCGGGTCTCGGCGTCTTCCTTACGCTTCTTATCCTCAGCCTCGTGAGCCTCAGCTTCCTTGACCATACGATCGATCTCGTCCTTCGGCAGGCCGGAACCACCGGTGATGGTCATGGACTGCTCCTTACCGGTGCCCTTGTCCTTGGCGGAGACGTGCACGATGCCGTTGGCGTCGATATCGAAGGTGACCTCGATCTGCGGGACGCCACGCGGAGCCGGAGCGATGCCGGTCAGCTCGAAGGTGCCCAGCGGCTTGTTGTCGCGAGCGAACTCACGCTCACCCTGGTAGACCTGAATCAGCACGGACGGCTGGTTGTCTTCAGCGGTGGAGAAGACCTCGGAGCGCTTGGTAGGAATAGCGGTGTTGCGGTCGATGAGCTTGGTCATGATGCCGCCCTTGGTCTCGATACCGAGGGAAAGCGGGGTCACATCGATGAGCAGCACGTCCTTACGGTCGCCCTTGATGACGCCGGACTGCACGGCAGCGCCGACAGCCACAACCTCATCCGGGTTCACGGACTGGTTGGCTTCCTTGCCGCCGGTGAGCTCCTTGACGAGCTCCTTGACGGCCGGCATACGGGTGGAACCACCGACGAGCACCACGTGATCGATGTCGGACACGGAGATGCCGGCGTCGTGCAGCACGTTGTTGAACGGGGTGCGGCAACGGCCGAGCAGATCGGAGGTCATTTCCTCGAAGTGCGCACGGGTCAGGGTCTCATCCAGATGGACCGGGGTGCCGTCAGGGGTCATGGCCAGGTACTGCATGGAAATGCTGGTGGAGGTGGAGGAGGAGAGTTCCTTCTTCGCCTGCTCAGCAGCTTCCTTCAGACGCTGCAGGGCGATCTTGTCCTTGCTCAGGTCAACGCCGTACTTGTTCTTGACTTCGCCGACCAGCCAATCGATGATCTTCTGATCCCAATCGTCGCCGCCCAGGTGGTTATCGCCGTTGGTGGCCTGCACCTGAATGGTGGAGAAGCCATCGTCGTCCTTGCCGATCTCCAGCAGGGAGACATCGAAGGTGCCGCCGCCGAGGTCGAAGACCAGGATGCGCTCGTCTTCCTTGCCCTTCTCAAGGCCGTAAGCCAGAGCGGCTGCGGTCGGCTCGTTGATGATACGCAGGACGTTCAGGCCTGCGATCTTGCCGGCGTCCTTGGTGGCCTGACGCTGAGCATCGTTGAAGTATGCCGGGCAGGTGATCACGGCGTCGGTGACCGGCTCGCCGAGGTAAGCCTCAGCGTCGCGCTTCAGCTTCATCAGGATCTGCGCGGAGATCTCCTGCGGGGTCCACTTCTTGCCGTCGATCTCGACGGTCCAATCGGTGCCCATGTGACGCTTGACAGAAGAAATGGTGCGGTCAACGTTGGTCACGGCCTGACGCTTGGCCACTTCGCCGACGAGAATCTCGCCGGACTTGGAGAATGCCACCACGGACGGCGTGGTGCGGGCACCCTCAGCGTTGACGATAACGGTGGGCTCGCCGCCTTCCAGCGTTGCGATGCAGGAATTCGTAGTACCCAGATCGATACCAACTGCACGTGCCATAATGTGTGCTCCTTTTTTGTTTGTTATTCGTTCTTACGTTCTTCGCCCAAGTTCCTCGGGAATCCTTTGGAGATTCCTTGGCAGGTTCTCGGACCTTCCAAAACTTGAGCCTACACCACTCAACTTCCCGGACGCAAGTTCTATTCCCAAATTCCCCACAAAAAGTTGAGCACATCTCACTCAAGTTTTGCGAACGACTTGCACACACGACCGGCGGCGACGACCAGCAGCATCGCGCCGGCCAGCACCAACACCGACAACCCCGCGGAATGATTGGCCTCGTCGATCGCCTCGGCCATCTCCTCGTCCATCACGATCTGCGCATGATCCGCAGGTTGCGCACCCACCATCGCCGCCGCGCTGGAGACGAACCAGTCCGGGTCGGCCGGGTCGGTACGCCGGCCATCAGAAGCACCGCCAGAAGCACCGCCAGCGCTCCCCGCGCTCCCCGAACGCTCCGCACCCACATGGATGGCGACCGCCGAACCGGCAGGCAACGTGGCTTCGAAGGTACCGTCCGACCTGACGGAGACCGCGGCGGAACAGTCGCCTGTGGCATACACGTTGCAGTACACGCCGGCCGGCAGCGAAGTCGCGAATGTTCGCGTAACCGATTCATCGCTGTTGTTGATCGCCAGATACCCCACGCCGGCGTCGGCCTTGCCCGCTACAGCCAGGTCGTCGGCAGCCGCAGAACCGTCAGAATCCCCGGAATCATCCGCAATCGCGCCGCGTCCGAAACCGACCACGTTCTCGCCGTATTCCTTCCAATCCGTGACCTTGGTGCCGGCAACCGCGTTGTGGAAGCCGATCATGCCGCGAATGGCGGTCCATCGTTGCGCACACTGCCACGTCCCGCTCGACTCAGTATTCGCCGATTCGCCCGCATCACCCGCCGGACAAGTCATATCCGGCACCGCACTATCCGTGGCACCGGGCGCGCCACCGTCGGCATTGGCGAAGTAATAGCCGGAGAACACGTGCGGCTGACCGTACCCGTACGCCAGCAGGAAGGCGTTGGCCAACAGATATTTCGAACCGTCCTTATAGGTCAGCGCGCTGCCGTTACGCTCGGTGTCCCAGTTCGTCACCCACACGGCGGCCCTGTCGGACGGCACCCAACTTGCGCTGGCCCCGATGCCTCCAAGGCCGAAACTGGCGGAATTGATATCGTTATCGAACGCCTGCTTGAGTCGCGCGTTGACGTTGAATTCGGAGACTTTGCCGTTGGCGAGATATTGCGCGGGTTGGATTTCCTTGGCTTCCGCAGAGTTGCCGATCACCTCCTGCTCGAAGAAGATGTCGTCTGCCGCGCGCCCGGACTTGGCCGCTAGTTTGGCTTTGATGGCCGCAACATCCGCGGCGGCGATGTGTTTGACGGCGTCCACGCGGAAGCCGGCCACGCCCATGTCCAGCAACGTGGCCATATAGTCGGCGAGCTTGTTCTGCACATACTCCTGACTGGTGTCGAGGTCCTGCAATCCGGAAAGACGGCAGTTCTGTACGTTGCTCGCGTTGCGATAATTGCTGACGTTGTCGGTGCAGCTGTGGAAATTGGCGGCAGTGTACGGTACTTCGGGGAAGTTGCCCTCGCCGTCGAACCGGCTGCCGGCCACGCCGGAGCCGGAACGATCCGCGCCGGCCATGTGATTGATGACCGCGTCCGCTATGACGCCCACGCCGGCCGCCTTGCACTGCTTGATCATGGCTTTGAACTCGGCTTCGGTGCCGAGTTTGGAATCGAGCCGATAGCTGACCGGCTGATAGGAGGTCCACCATTGCCGGCCCGCGATGGTCTCTTGCGGCGGGGAGACCTGCACGTACCCCACGCCTTCCGGACCGTACGTTTCGGTGCATTCGCGCGCCACGGAATTCCAGTTGGTCTGGAAGGCGATGACGATCACGTCGCTGCCGGGCTCGGATTCGGCGGCAGAGGCAAGCGGGACCGTTGCACCCAGCAATGTTGCGCCCGCGCCAATCGCACCTAAACCCGACGCACCAGCCGAACCAAACGCCAGAACGCCCGCCGCAATCGCCGCCGCAAACCTACGCAACGCTCCGCGCAACTTCCCACGCCACGTCTCATCGGCCCGACGCGTTCCGCCGACCCGCAGCGCTCCGTCAAATCGTCGCATCACCGCACCCCCTACTCACCATCGAGTACCCCCGTCACCAATAGCATACGTTCGCAACGGGTAACTATCGCAAGAATATCATGATTAAAGCAGTCGTTAATCCGACGTTTCGCTAACGTTTGCAGTGTACAATGATATAAGTTGACAGCACAACGACGTATTATCACGACAGTTCAACCATCACGGGACGATGACCGACTGTCTCATCAACTGAGGAGGGCACATGGGCAAGGCAGATATCTACGAAGTAGCAAAGGCCGCCGGCGTATCCATCTCCACAGTCTCACGCGCGTTCACCCGACCGGACCTGGTTTCGGACAAAACCCGTCGCAAGGTGTTGGATATCGCCGACAAACTCGACTTCAGCATCTCCCGCTCGGCCACAGCCCTGAAGTCCGGCCGCACCAACCGCGTGGCGCTGCTGATGAACGAGGAAATCACCAGCTGGTTCAATACGCAAACGTTCGCCGGCATCGAATCGGTGATGCATCCGGCCGGGTACGACATTTCGCTGTTCCAGCACATCGACACCGAAGAGAACCGTCATGAGTTCTTCACCGAGCTGCCGATCCGCCGCAACGTGGACGCCGTGTTCGTAGCGTCGTTCGCCATCGACCCGCACGAGGCGGAGCAGCTCAAGCGACTCCACGTACCGATCGTCGGTATCAACACCCCGTCCGAGGCCGGCTTCGACGCCTCCATCAGCATCGATGACGAGCGCGGCATGTACACCGCCACCCAGCACCTGATCAACCTCGGACATAAGCACATCGTGTACCCGTGCTCGGAGGCGGCACTGCTGAACTCCTCGATCGACGCCCGTACGCGCGGCTTCATCCAGGCTTGCAAGGACAACGAGCACAAGCACGATCTCAACTGGCAGGTGCTGTCCGTGCCGCGCGGTCCGGCGTTCGCCGATTCCGCGCTGTCCGCACTGCTGGCGCTGGAGGAATTCCCGGACGCGATCTGCTGCCAGATGGATATGATGGCGATTCCGCTGGTGCTCAAGCTGGAGCGCTACGGTCACCGCACGCCACGCGATTACTCGATTGTGGGCTTTGACGACAGCCCCTACGCCGACACCATCAACCTGACTACCATGAAGCAGGATCCGTATGCGATGGGCAAGATCGCGGCCACCAAGGCATTGAAGCTCATCGACGGCAAGCCGCTCGACAACCAGCACGAAGTGGTGGAAGCGCAGCTGGTGCCGCGCAGCACCGATATGCCATTCGGCGACATGGAGTAAGAGACTGCCCTCACGAAGACACGGAAACGGCCTGCGACCAATGTGACTTACATGGTTCGCAGGCCGTTTTCCTATTGTCCGACCGTCATCAAGTCATGCAGGCGAATCGCGCTACAGCAAGGCGCCGATGAGCAGCATGGCCGGGTAGAGCGCGTAAAACACCCATTTGGTCCAGGAATGCTTATACCCAAGCTCCTCGTTGCGGTAGTGGAGGAAGGCCACACCAATGCCCGGCGTAATGCACATCACCGCACCCAACAGACCGGCGGTGAACATCATCGTGTTCTCGCGGGGAGCCAGGAAGTAGAAGATCAGCACGAAGGCGAGGGTCACCGCGCCCGTATACATCACGCGCTGGCTTACGCCGACGCGCATGATGAGATTCCACAGCACGCCGGCGATGATCACCGCGATGGCGAGCAGCCAACGCGGAGCGCCCGAATATGTGCGCCGAATCCAATCGATGCAGACAAGCACCACGTATGCGAAGAACAATCCCCACACCGGGTTGTGCGTGTGCGCGTCGAACCAATGCCCGGTCATGATCTTGTCGTACGGGAAGCCGGCGAGGCTCGCCACGATGAACAGCTCGACCCCATACCGAACCCGGTTGCCCGTGTGCTTCCAGCCGTCGAAGAGCAGCCAGGCGTAGATCGGCACCGCGCACCACGAGGCGATCTCGCACACCACGGCGACGGTCAGGCCAGTCATGTTGTCGGCGGACGGCTCACCGAACAGCAGCGGCACCAGCGTGGTGGAGGCCACGGAAAGCGCCATGAACACGGCACCGATCACCTTGAGACGGAACACGGACAGACCCTTGTGACGTCGCCCGGCTCTCACTTCAGCCGCCTTGCGCTGACGAGCCATTTCGATCTCGTTCATGGATGCTCCTTTGTACCGAGTAATTCGCTTATTGCACGCCGAGGAATCGTACGAGTCCAGCATAATCAGCGCCGGTTAAGGAGAGAACTGCTTCGGGGCAGACGTCCGGATCGTCCGGCGGGGAGATGGCGGTACGCAGGTAGATGCCGTCGATGCCGGCCGCGCGGGCACCGGCGATGTCCGAAACGGAATCGTTGCCGACCATCACCACTTGGTCCGGTCGCAATCCTTCACGCGCCAACGCACGACGGAAGATGTCCGGCGACGGCTTGCGCACGCCTTCCTCACTGGAGATGAGGATACGATCGAACGCGTCGTCAAGACCCAGCAGCCCCAGTTCTGGCCGGGTGTAGCAGGATTGCGCGTTGCTGACGAGTACTACGCGCAATCCCGCGGCTTTCAATCGGTCCAGCAACTCCAGCGCGCTTGGGTACAGACGCAACACACTGGTGCTGGCGCGGCGGAACGTCCACGCGAGACGACGGGCAACCGATACGTCCGCCACATCGGCCGCTACATCACCCGAAATGCCGTCTGGTATGCCGCCCGCACCGGCCGCACCGTCGGCCTGACGCAACGCCTCGCGCAACGTCGAACGCCGCGCCGCACGCGCAGTCAATCCCTGATACACCGGCAGCAGATCGGGTTCGCCCCATTCGCCGTGCGCATTCTCAGCCGCGGCCCGAACCGGAGAGGCAAGTGTCTCGAATCGCTCACGCAACGCCTCGTTGGAAGGGTAGAGCGCGCCACATTCGATGGCCAAGGCATCGCACAGGGCCGTCCACGCCCTCTCCGACGACTCGTCCGTGCGAATATCGACCAACGTGCCGTATAGGTCGAACAATACAGCGGAATATTGAGGCATGGGATTCCTTTCATAATGAATGAAGAGGTCTCACGGCCTCATCGGACCAGCGCCTGCTCCTGCGCGAGCGCGAGCGCCAGCGTTAGCGCGAGCGCCGCCACACGGTGAAGCTGTACGGCGGCAGCGGCAGCTGACGATCCTCGACGCCAGCGGGGGCGGCATCCGGCTCAGAGCAGTAGATGCACTGCCAATCGTCGGGCGCGATCTTCGCGACCTCGTCGTACGGGCCGGGCATTTCCAGCTGCACCGCGGCTTGCACACGCGTCTCGCCGGTGGGGTTGATGGCCACGCAATCGTCGCCCACGCGGAACACCACCACCTCGTCGTCGCGGGGCACAATCATGCGTGCGCCGCCGAAATACGCCGGATTGCCTTGACGCAAGCGAATCAGCGCCGCGTAATGGTCCACCAGCCCGCTCAGCCGCTGCGCGCGACGCCAGTCGAGCTGGTTCAATTCCACAGGGCTGCGGAACGAATCGGAGACGCCGTGCTTGGTGCGGGCGAATTCCTCGCCGCTCAGCAGGAACGGCACGCCGGCCGCGGTGAACACGATGCCAGCCGCCAGTCGGTTCGCATGCATCAGGTCCTCGCACCGCTCGCCTTCGGCCGCATAATCGGCCTCGACCGGCAGCGGGCGCATCGTGGCGCACAGCTTGTCCCATAGGGTCAAATCGTCGTGCGCGGACACGTACTGGATGAGCTGGCCCACGGCCGCGGTACCGCTTAACGTGCCGCGCCAACCGTCCTCGGCATGGCGGATGTCGTCAGCGTAATCGGCTGCCGCGCCGGTCAGGTATCCGGGCACCTTCTGGTAGAACACATGGCCGCGCACCGCGTCTCGCGTGGAGTCGCAGAACATGCCGATGCGCGGGCTCAGGTACGGCATGCCGCGCTTGTCCGCCAGAATCGTGCCCTTGACGAGCGCGGTCTCGCGAGCCGCCCATGGCTCGCCGTGCATCGAAATCGAAGCGCCGCCCGGCAGTTGGTCGAGCGCGGAACGCACCGCGTTCATGGTGTCCACGTCGATCAGGCCCATGAGGTCGAAACGGAAGCCATCGATATGGTATTCGCGCGCCCAGTAGGTCACGGAGTCCACGATGTACTTGCGCATCATCGGATGTTCGGTGGCCACATCGTTCGTGCAGGCCGAGCCGTCGGCGAAGCTGCCATCCTCGCGCCGGCGCAGCGCATAGCCGGGAATCATGCGCTCGAACCAGTTGTCGGTGGAGAACATGTGGTTGTAGACCACGTCCATGATCACCTTGATGCCGGCCTTGTGCAGGGCCTGGATCATCTGCTTGCATTCGCGGATGCGCACCTCGCCGTCGAACGGATCGGTGCTGTACGAACCTTCGGGCACGTTGTAGTTGAGCGGGTCGTACCCCCAGTTGAAGCCGTGGCGCGGATCGTCGCGCGCGAGGGATTCGTCGATGGAACCGTAGTCGTAGAACGGCATGAGCTGCACGGCGGTGACGCCGAGACGCTTGAGGTAGGCCACGCAGGTCGGGAATTCGCCGTCGCCGTCCACGCTGGTGTTCGGGTAGGTGAAGGCCAGGTAGGTGCCGCGATGTTCGAATGGGACGCCGCTGTGCGGATCGTTGCTGAAGTCGCCGATGTGGGTCTCCCAGATGACCAGATCATGACTGGGGATGTGCGGGCGACGGTCCTCGTCCCAGCCTTTCGGATCCGTGCGACTCAGGTCCACGACCATGCTGCGACGGCCGTTCACGCCGGCGCCACGTGCCCACGGGTCGGCGGTGCGATGTTCGGTGCCATCCGGGAAACGCACGATGTAGTCGTAGTAGACGCCGTGACCGACGCCGTCGCAGCGGACGAGCCAGGTGCCGTCCGCACCGGGGGTGAGTTCGTGGGTGGCGACGAGTCCGGCGGCGCACGGGTCGTCATCGGCCGCATACGGACCGTCGATGGTAGTGATGTCCATGAGCCGCCCGGCATGGTCGGTTACGATCTCCTCGCCGGCGGAACCGGTAGCGAACAGTCGCAAGGTGACGCCGCTGGCCGTAGGCGCCCAGACACGGAACGTGGTGCCTTTGGCGTCGGGCGTCGCGCCGAGATCGCCATCCGTATACACGGGGTAGTCGGGGCACGGCAACGCCGGCTCGGCTGGGGTCCAATCGGCGACTGCCATTGAAGCAGGTTGCGGCACGGGAAGCTCCTTTGTTGATGTATATGCGAATGGCTCCCGAATCCGGCGGGAGCCATTCAGTTATGTATGTAGTGTCAGGGGCGGCAAGAACGAGCCTCGCTCAGGCTGACGCTACGGGAAGCCCACTGGGCTTCCTGCTTAACGGCTCGCCTTCGGCCCAGCAATTTCGGACTCGCCTCCGGCGAGACTCAAACCGACCTTCGCTCGGCTATCGCCTCGCTCAGGCTGAGCCTACGGACAGTCCACTGGACTGTCCGCTTAACGGCTCAGCCTTTAACAGACCCCGACATCGACTCCTGGTAGAAGCGCTGCATGACGATGAACAGGATGGCGATCGGGATGGAGATCACCACGGCTGCGGCGGCGAAGCGCGCGTACCAGTTCTGGATGTACTCCTTGTCGAGCATGAGCCACAGGCCAAGCGCGACCGTGTAGTTCGACTGCGTGCGGCAGATCACCTTGGCCATCACGAAGTCGAGCCACGGGGTCAGGAAGCCGATGATGGCTTGGTAGACGATCATGGGCTTGCAGATCGGGATGATGATCTTGTAGAACACCTGCAGGCGGGTGCATCCGTCGAGCATCGCGGCCTCGTCGAGCGAGGTCGGGATGGTGTCCATATAGCCCTTCATCACGTAGAAACCTGCGCCCGAGCCGGCCGAGTAGACCAGAATCAGGGCGATCGTGGTCAGGCCTTCACCGGTCAGCCCCACGGCCTTCAGGATGAAGTAGATGGCGGAGACGGCCATGATGCCCGGGAACATGCCGAGAATCAGCACCACATTCATGAACGTGCGGCGTGTGCGGAAGCGCAGACGGCTCATGCAGTAGGCCACCGAAAGCACGAAGAACATGGAGATCAGGCACACGAAGACGGCCACGATGAACGTGTTCATGAACATCTTCGGGAAGTTCAGCACGGACCGGTCGGTGAACAGCGCGATGTAGTTGTCCAGCGAGAACTCGGTCGGGAAGAACGTCCTCGTGTACGGTGCGGTGTTCTTGTTGAAGCTTTCGGCGAACACCCATACGATCGGCACGAGCCAGATCACGGCCATGACGGCGAGGAACAGGTGCGAAAGCACGTCGCCCAAGATGCGGCGCTTCTTCGCATCGTGCATGAGGCTGTGCGATTCAGCCTTCTGAATGCTGTGGTTGCTCATCAGCGGAACGCCTCCTCATTCTTGTAGGAACCGGAATTGCGGTAGGTGATCAGCGACACCACCGCGAGCACGATGAACGTCATGATGCCGATGACGGCACCGAGGTTGTAGTCGTTCTTATCGACCGTCAGCTTGTACAGCCAGGTGATCAGCAGGTCGGTCTTGCCGGCGGACGAGCCGACCGGCGTCGGGTTGCCGGCGGACAGCAGGTAGATCACGTTGAAGTTGTTCACGTTGCCGGTGAACGTGGTGATCAGGTACGGGGTGAGCACGAAGATGATGTACGGCATCGTGATCTTGGTGAAGATCTGCCACCAGTTCGCGCCGTCGATCTTGGCCGCCTCGTACAGGTCGGCCGGAATGTTCTGCAGAATACCGGTGATCTGCATAATCGTGTACGGAATACCGACCCACAGGTTGATGATGATCACGGTGACGCGGGCCCACGTGGCGTTCGTGAAGAACGGCAGTGCGGAATCAATCCAACCCCACTCCATCAGCAGTCGGTTGATGGCGCCGGTGGGCTGCAGCATCGTGCGCATGACCAGCAGGGAGACGAACTGCGGCACGGCGATGGACATCGAGAAGCACGCACGCCAGAAGCCCTTGAATCGGGTGGTCTTGCGGTTGATGATCATCGCGAAGAACATGCCGAGGAAGAAGTTCAGGAAGGTGGCGAAGAACGCCCAAACCAGCGTCCATACCAGCACGGACATGAACAGTCCGGCGTTGACGGTGCCGCCCTTGTTGGAGAAGACTTCGGCGAAGTTCTTGAAGCCGACCCAGTCGAACAGGGTCAGGTTCTTGTGGTCGTAGCTGGTGAAGGCCATCGAGATCATGAAGATCAACGGCAGCACGGTGAACACCAGAATGCCGAGGGTGGGCAGGAACATGAGCAGCTGGTTGGCCTTCTGGTCGGTCAACGCGCGGAAATCGTCCGCCACACCCGGCGCCTTGCCCTCGTCACGCATCAGGCATTCGGCCTTGTACGCGGCTTTCAGGGAGATGGTCCACAGGTAGACGAACAGTACGCACACCACCAAGGTGCACACACCGTAGAGCAGAATGATGACGGAGTTGTCGCCGGCGGTGTAGACCCAGAAGCCGTCCACCAGCTGCTTGCCCTGCTTCTGCGTGCCCAAGCTGGGCAGTTTGCTCAGGTAGCTCGCGCCGTTCGTGATCATGAACACGATGAACGCGATTTCGAGCGCCAGCAGCGCGACGCCTTTGACATACTGCTTGCGAACGATGTTGCCGAGGCCAAAGACGACCGCGGACAGCTTGGTGAAAATGTCGCCCTTGGTCAGCGCGGCCTTCACCGAATATGGAGAAGGAGCCACATAATCGGCGCCCATTTTCTTGCGGAGCCTCATCTCCCGCCGGGAAAGGGTTGCTGTGCTCATCGCACCCTACCGCCTCTCACAATAACGATTACTAGTTGATACATTTCCCCATCATCGCCCTTGGCGGCTCCGTCGCCGGTATGGTACACGCGGATTCCCGCTAAACCCACGGAGAGCTCGGGCATCGCATGCACGTCGCCCGAGCTCTGCCTGGCAATGAAGGAGGAGAAACAAGAAGATGAAACCACTGATAAGTGCTGGGGATTGCGGGCGGATGCGCGGTTTCCCATCATCCGCCCGCAACTGGCGTACCTTTGACGGACCTCCAGCACAGTGCCTTTCGGCTGTTCAGTTATGTGTTCAGTTTTTCGATATTCAGTTTTGTTGAGTTATTGAGTTTGAGTTGTTGAGTTGGAAAAGTTACGTTGGGCGGTACGAAGGAGTTAGGGGGTATACGTATCGCCCAAGTGTTTGATTATCGATGTTTGACCATCGAGGGGATCACTCAGCGTACTTGCCGACCTGGTTGACCCAAGCGTCGGTCTTCTCCTGAGCGTTGTCAGCGGTGACTTCCTTGTTGACCAGAGCCTTGCCGAAGGTTTCGGCCGGGGCCCACCAGTCGTTCATGCCGGACAGACCGGACTGGACGATGGCGGTGTTGGCCATGGTGTCGGACTGTGCCTTGGCAGCCAGATCGTCGGCGGTCAGGTCGGCGAGGGACTTGTCGGACGGCGGAATCTGACGCAGCTCGTAGTGCAGCTTCTGGGATTCGGTGGAGCCGAGGTAGGCGGCGAACTGTGCGGCGACCTTCGGGTTCTTGGCGTTCGGGTTGTAGGCGGCGGCCTTGGTGGCGGCGAAGGACTTCATCTGCTTGGTCTGGCCGTTGACGGTGAAGGTCGGCAGCTGGGCAGCGGCGTAGTTGTCGCCCAGAGCTTTCTTGATGGTGGCGGCGTCCCAAGTGCCGGAGAAGTAGGCCTTGACGGTGCCGGCCTGCAGCTCGGAGAGGCCGGAGTTCTCGGCGGAATCATGGAAGTTCGGGTTGGCGACGAGACCAGCCAGGTACTTGGTGATGTCCACGGAATCCTTCGGGAAGACCATGCCGGCGTCAGCATCGTTGCCCTTCTCACCGAAGAGGGTCAGGCCGGAGTAGAAGCCGCCGATGTACCAGGAGTTGGACAGCGAGAAGGCGACGGGGGCCTTGGCAACCATGGCGTCGAGGCTCTTGACGTCATCCTCGGAGAAAGCGGACTTGTCGTAGTACATGAACCAGGTGTTGTCGGTGTAGGGCACGCCGTACAGGTTGCCGTCGGAACCGGTGACGGAGTTGATTTCCGTGTCGTTGTTCTGCTTCTTGACCTGAGTGGCGGCGTCGGTACCGAGCTGGCCGATAGCGCCGGCGTCAAGAAGGGTGCCGAGCTGATCGGAAGCGAACATGTAGACATCGGCGGCGGAGGCCGGATCGGTCTGCACGGTCTTGGAGGCGTCACCCTCGGAGACCACGTCGTTCTTCCACGTGATCTTGTACTCCGGGTGAGCCTTCTCGAAGTTGGCCTCGACCTGGGACAGCCAGGAGTTATCGCCGTCCTGGTCCTCCTGCGGAGCCCAGACCTTCAGGGTTACGGCTCCACCTTCGGAGGAGGAGGAAGCGCCCTTGGAGGAGTCGGAGCCACCGCACGCGGCGAGCGGCAGCAGCATGGCGGCAGCGGCGGTAAGGCCGATAGCCTTCTTCCAGTTGATCATCATTGATCGATCCTTTCTCTTTTCTTGGCCTGTTACGTCCAAAGTTCTCGATTCGATGCACACGTTCTCAACCCATCGCTGGATATCGTGTTGCATACGCTCGCATCATCTTGGTTATGCCTTGAAATGTTTCGTGTTTGCAACGCTGCGGAACATCGTTGCTTGTAAGCGTACCACGTTTTTTTGCATACGTTGGCAATATTTGCTAAACCAGTAGTATTGCAAGTGGGCCAACCCGCCGAAAACCCGCGAAAACAAAGGAGTTTCGATGACTGCACAACCGCGACACACCCAGACAAATACCATCTCCAACATCTCATCCCCCCACCCAAGCTGGCTTGCCGAAGCGCGATTCTATGAAATCTATCCGCAGAGTTTCGCCGATTCCAACGGCGACGGTATCGGCGACATCCCCGGCATCATCGGCAAACTCGACTACATCAACGACCTCGGCTGCAACGCGCTGTGGATCAATCCATGCTTCGACTCCCCCTTCAAAGACGCCGGCTATGACGTGCGCGACTACACCCGCGTAGCCGAGCGTTACGGCACCAACGACGATCTCGTCGCCCTGTTCGCCGCCGCACACGAACGCGGCATGCACGTACTGCTCGATCTGGTACCCGGCCACACCAGCGAAGCGCATGAATGGTTCCGCGCCTCCTGCCACCCCGACCCGGCAGCACGCACGCTGAGCGACGGCGAGAACGTCTCCGAACGCTACATCTGGACCGACTCGTGGATCGCCGGCGGCGACGGACTGCCGTTCATCGGCGGCGAGGCCGAACGCGACGGCACCTACATCCTGAACTTCTTCAAGTGCCAGCCGGCGCTTAACTACGGTTTCGCGCACCCGAAGTACCCATGGCAGAAGCCGGCGCTCGGCCCGGACGCCCTCGCCACCTGCGAGGCGATGCTGAACGCGATGCGTTTCTGGCTTTCCCGCGGCGCAGACGGTTTCCGCGTGGACATGGCCGACAGCCTCGTCAAGCATGACGACGACGGCAAGCCCTTCACCATCCGCACCTGGCAGTATCTGTTCTCGAAGATCCGCCCCGAGTTTCCGGACGCCGCGTTCGTTTCCGAATGGGGCCGCCCGCACGAGTCGATGCAAGCCGGATTCGACATGGACTTCTACCTCGACTGGCGCTGGGACGGCAACCCGAACGGCTACAACATGCTGCTGCGCAACACCGATACGCCATTGGTCCACGAGAACGACGCCAGCTATTTCAACGCGGATTCCGGCACTTCGATCACGCCGTTCCTCGACCAGTACCTGCCGCAGTTGCGCGATGCCGAGCGGGCCGGCGGACTGTTCGACCTCATCACCTGCAATCACGACACTCTGCGCACGGCCCAGCGACTGACCGAGCGCGAACTTCAGGTGGCGTACGGCATGCTGTTCACCATGCCGGGCTGCCCGTTCCTCTATTACGGCGACGAAATCGGCATGCACTACCGCCCGCTGCCCACCAAGGAGGGCGGCTATGTGCGCACCGGCAGCCGTACGCCGATGCAGTGGGATGCGAAAACACCGAATCTTGGCTTCTCTGCGGCCGCGAACGCTAAGGCGCTGTATCTGCCGGTCGAGCCGGGCGGCGCTGTGTCGGGCGGCGCGGTACCGGGCGGTGCGGTACCGGGCGGTGCGGTGTCGGGCGGCACTGTGCCGGGCGGCGCGGTGCCGGGCGGTGCGGTGCCGGGCGGCGCGGTGTCGGGCGGCACTGTGCCGCCGACCGTTGCCGAGGCGACGGCACGTCCGGATTCACTGTGGCACTGGATTCAGCTGGTACTGAAGTTGCGCGCCGAGCATCCTGCGTTGGGTTCGTACGCTGCGTTCGACGTGGCCGCCGCGCCGTCGGACGGCCGCGCGTTCGCGTACGTCCGTTCGGCTGCGAACGAATCGGAATCGTTGTTGATTGCGATGAACCCGGGGCGCGACGAGGAAACCATCGATGTTCCGGCAGCGTTCGCCAGCGACGCGACGGTACTGGCCAGCCTCGGCCGGGAATCGTCGCCCGACGTATGCGTTACGGCATCCGGCGCGTCGCTGCTTCTGCCGCCGCAGTCGTTCGTCATCCTCAAGGCAGCCTGAATCCACAGCAGCCAGCCCCGCAGCCACACAACCAAATCGCGCGAAAAGTACGCTTACCCCCGCAAAAACGGACGGAAAACAGTCCAATCGCACGAAAAGTACGCTTACCCACGCAAAACCGACAGGAAACAGTCCAATCGCACGAAAAGTACGCTTACCCACGCAAAACCGACAGGAAACAACCAAATCGCGCGAAAAGTACGCTAACCCACGCAAAAACCGACCCGAAACAGTCCAATCGCACGAAAAGTACGCTTACACCCGCAAAAACTGACGGGGAACAGTCCAATCGCACGAAAAGTACAGTAGGCCCGCAAAACTGTCAGATTCGCACGAAAAGTACGATAGACGCGGCTGAAACCGGTACGAAACGATCGAATCGCACGAAAAGTACGATAAGCCCCACAAAAACCGGCGCGAAACAGTCGAATCGTGCGAAAAGTACGGTAGACGTGACGGGCGGGAGGCCTTGGCTCACCTGAGTACTCCTAGGTACCGGGGAAAGCGAGGCCTCTCGGTTGAGGCGGGCGGCCGTGCGCTACTCGCGACACGTGCGTTACTTGCGTTCGCCGCGCATCACGGCGGCCAGCGACTGCACGCGCGGCAGGTCGAATACGTCGCCGGACGCGACCACGTGACCTTCGCCGTCGGCCAGCGGCACACGCCAGTTGGAGTATTCGCTGGACGTACCCGGCTGATTCTGCGAGCGCGTCTCGCCCACGCCGTCCACCAACGCGGCCTGCAGCAGCAGCGACGGCGTATCGGTAAGCATGGCGTGCAGCGCCTCGACGATTTCCTGAATGTGGGCGGGCACGTCGTCGGCAACCGACTGGCTGATGTAGCCGTTCTCCACCAAACGGTTCATCATGGCGGTGCGTTCGGCCATTGCGGCCACCGCGAACTCCTCCACCGGCTCGCTGAGCAGATGCAGTTCCTCACGCAACTTGACGTGTTCGAACGTCAGGTACCCGGCGGTCGGGGGCAGGTCATGCGTGGTGACCGAGGCAAGCGCCTGCTTGCGGTACTCTTCCGGTCCCTTGTACGGGTCGCCGGCGTTCGGGGAGTCATTCTCGCGGGAGAACCATTCCACGTCCGTGCCGAGCACGCCGCGTTCGGCGAGAATCTGACGCACGTAGTCGGGCACGGTGCCCAGGTCCTCGCCCACGACCATACCGCCGGCACGAGTGGCTTCGATGGCGAGCACGCCCAGCATCGCCTCGTGGTTGTACATCACGTATGCGCCGTTGCGCGCGCCCAGCCCCTGCGGAATCCACCACAGGCGGAATAGGCCGAGCATATGGTCGATGCGCACCGCGCCCGCATGCTCGTACATGGAGTGCACCATCTCGCGGTACACCCGGTACCCGGTGGCTTCCAAGTAGCGCGGGTTGAACGGCGGCTGACCCCAATCCTGTCCCTGCTGGTTGTAGAAGTCCGGCGGGCAGCCGACGGTTACGCCGCCGGTGGCGAAGCGCTCGGGGTTGGCCCAGGCGTCCGCGCCGAGGCCATGCACGCCGACCGCCATATCCTGCATAAGGCCCAACGCCATGCCGCTGTCCGTGGCCGTTTGCTGGGCGGCAGTCACCTGTTCGGCGGCGATCCACTGCAGCCAGCGGTTGAACTCGAACAGATCGCGGTGGGTGGCGACCAACTCCTGCACGGACGGGTCGTCGATGGTGTTCTCGAAGAACCAGCGGTTCTCACCCCACGGAGCGCCCCACACCTCGAAGCAGAGGCACCATGTGGCGAAGGAGTCGAGGTCAGGGCCAGCCGCGGCTTTGAAGGCTTCGAATGCCTGTTCGCGTTCAGCGCTGCGGCCGGCGTCGAAGATGAGGCGCAGGGCGGGGCGCTTGGCATCCCATGCCGCGTTGATGTCCATCGGCGTGGATTCCTCGTTGCGAGCGGCCACTTCGGCGTGCAAGGCGTCGACTTTCGCACGGGTTTCGGCGCTCAGCGTGGCGTATTCGGGGATGTCCTGCGGACGGATGTAGGTGACGTTGAGGAATCGGCGAGATTCCGGCAAGTAGGGCGAAGGTTCGAGCGGCGGGATCGGGGCGCCGGCATGAATCGGGTTGATGAGCATGAAGTCCGCGCCGGTTTTGTGCGCCGCGTCGGCCAGCATGCGCTTCAGGTCGCCGTAGTCGCCGACGCCCCATGATTCGTGCGAGCGCACGGAATACATCTGCGTCATCCAGCCCCAGCGGTGGTGTTCCTGCACCGCTTTGGGCACCGGGATCCGCTCGGGGGCGTTGATGATGGTGGCGGTGCCGGTGCGGGTGTCCGGGATTGCGGTGCTTGCGGGGGCATCGGCTGCGGTTGTTGCGGCATCGGGCGCGACGACGGTGGCCGTCAGCGTGTGGTACCCCATCGGCAGGTCGGCGTCGAGCGTCAGCACCGGACGATCGGCATTGAAGTTCGGCAGTACGGTGAAGTCCGTGAACGCCGAACCGTCTTCGAGCGTGATGCTGATGTTCACGTCCGCGTCAGGCGCACAGTTCAGTTTGATGCGGGTCTTTTTGCCGACGACCGCCACGATGGTGGGCGGCAGCAGCTGCGCGCGTTCGGCGGCTTCGAGGTTCTCGATGGATTGCGCCACGGCTTTGGGGGTCGAGGCGTCCACATCGAGCGCCTTAAGCACGGCGATCAGCGCTTCGTCGCTGATTTCGGTGTAGGTGCCGAGCTGGTCAATAAATGAAGTGGCCAGGCCGGACGCCTTGGCGAGCCTGATCAGCGGGCGGGCCAGTCGCGCCGCGCTTTCCGTGCGCTGGGTTGTTTCGGAAGACTGCGAGGATTGTGCGGTTGCTTCCGCATCTGTTGTGGTCGTTGTGGCCGTTGTGGTCGTCTTAGCCGCCGCCGACTTCCCCATATCTGCCGCAGCCGCCACGTTTTTCTTTGTATCCATATCAATCACTGTAGTTTCTTCCGCACCTGTGCTGGCTGCCGTAGCGGCGAACGCGCCATTACTCTGCTCATCTGTCATTACAGACTCCTTGTACGCTTTATGATTGCCTATCGTTTGCATTACTACCCGGAAGCCGCTCTACACTGAGTTTCCAGCAGTCTTACAGGCCAATGCCTAAGCCTTTCGCATCATACGGTAACTCAAATTGACAACGATTGCAAACGTCGGTGCGTTGAAGGTCGCCTTATCTCGTCCACCTTGCCTCGTGGAATCCTCTTCGCGAATTTGACTCACTGACGCGAGCTCAGTGAGTCAAATTCGCACAAAGGAGAGGCCGCACAGGGGGAGACCGTCAGCCGCGGCGAGCGGCGTGACGGGCCTGGAGAGAGACGTTGGGTCCACGACCGGCACCACCGGCGATCCGCTCCCGACCACGCCGCCGACGCCGAAGCAACACCGTCGCCACGATCACGGCCAGCACGGCGGCCGCGATGCCGCCCAACGCCAGCCACGTGGTGTTGAGTCCGTGCACTTCATCGGGCGCGGGCACCTCGTTGGGGATTTCGGCGCGGACGGCGGAAACCAGCAGTCGGTGCGAGTTGACGCCGTAGGGCGTGCAGGTCATCAGGGTGACGCGGTCTTCGCCGGGTGTGATGCGCAGTTTGCTGGAGTCGCTGGGCTCGATCACGGTGATGCGGTCGATTTTGTAGCCGAGGGTTTCACCCATAACGTCGATGTAGAACGAGTCACCGACCTTCAATTCGTCGAGGCGGGTGAACAGCAGCGAGCCGGGCAGCCCGCGATGCCCGGTAATTACGGAATGTGTGGATTGGCCGCCCACCGGTAGCGAGGTGCCGTACAGGTGGCCGGCACCCACGGCCAGAGCATCGTCGCTGGTGCCGTGGTAGATGGGGAGGTTCACGTCGATTTCGGGGATGCGGATGGATCCCATCACGCCTTGGCCGGTGTCGAGCAGACTCTGGTATTCGGTGTCTTTGGCGGCCAGGGAATCGTCCGCGTCGGAGGTGGTGGATTGGCCGGCGTTGCTGGTGAAGGGGTCTTGGACCTCGCCGATGGTGGTCTGCCCGCTTGCGGCAAGCCGCTGATTGTAGGCGCGCGCAGCTTTGAGCTTGTTCTCAGCCTGTGGGTACGGCCAGTTGGCAACCTCGCTTTGCGTCTGCTGCACGGTGTTGTTTTGCCGGTATTCGTTGATGGCGCGCATCACAAACGGAGTGGTGATGATGGCCAGTCCGATCAGCAGGAACACTACGGACAGGATGCTGAACAGCAGGGAGCCTTTGTCTCGGCTTGCGTTGGGCTTGCTGGGTTTGCAGTGGTCGTTGGCTGTGTTGCCGACCTCGCTTGTGCCTGTGCTGGATTCGCTGGTCTTACGACTGATTGTGACGCCCGTTTGATTGGTTTCGCTGGTTTCGTTCGATTTGTCGTTACGACTGTTTGTGTTTGTGCTTGCGACTGCTGTGGTCATGATCATCACCTCCTTTGGCGCGATTCAGATTGTTGTTGATGGACGTTGACGAATAAATAGCGTTTTCACAGATATGAGAGAACCTCTGGCGCGCGCCGTCGCTCAGGAGAGGAAGCAGCGCCGCGCGCCAGAGGCGGGAATGATGCTGCGAAGGAATGAAGGAGAGAAGACCTCCGCCGGCATCATTCAGGGATTCACGTCAGGCCTTGCGGCGAGCGCGAAGGGCGAACAGACCACCAGCGGCGATGAACATGGCACCGGCCGCGATAATCATCACGAGGCCCACGCCACCGGTCTTCGGCAGCTCAGTGATGTTCTTGGCGTTCCAGATGTTCAGGGTCTTGCCGTCCGTCGCATCCGTGGTGACGCGCTCATCGACGTTGTTCTGGAGGGACAGATTGACGTTCGTGATGGTCGCATGGCCGGCACCTTCCGTGGTATCCGGAGTCGGCGTGATGGTGAAGGTGAACTTCAGCGGGTTGGCGGTGGTGTAGCCAGCCGGAGGAGCGATCTCCTCGACCTCGTAGGTACCGGAGTCAAGGCCTTCAACCGCGATGTTGCCATCGGCGTCGCTCACGAAGACGCCAGCAGTGGTGCAGGTGTTATTCGTGATCTGCGTGGCGGTGCAAGCCGTAGGCTTGGCGGGCTCGTACGTCCAGCCGGACTTGTCGTCGGCGGTGTTGGTGTACGTGCCGAGGTACTTACCGTTGTTGGAAGTATCCGCACCAGCCTTGATGACGAACTGGGCACCGGGCAGCTTGGTGCCGGCCTTGTCGGTCTTGTGGATGTTGAACTTGTAGGCGTAGACCGGAACTTCCTTGCCGGGGACCTTGTGGGCGTCGCTCACTTCGTTCGGCTTGTTGGAGTAGCGCAGATCGTCGCGGTTCCAGTTCTCCTGCGGATCGTTGGAGTCTGCATCGGAGATCTTCGCGTTGGCGTTCAGCTTGGCCTGGAAGATCACAGTGACGGTAGCGCCTTCGTCGATCTTGCCGTTGGTCTTAGAAGTGGACTCATCAGCCATGTTCACGTACTTGGCGAGATCGATGGTGGTCACGTGGCCGTTGGTGTACTTGGTGTCGGTGCCGGTGTAATCCGCGACGGACACGGTGTAGTCCTTGTCGTACTTAAGCTCGGTGGTGCCGACCTTGACAGACACAACCGGGTCAGTGCTCGTGACCGGGTCGGCGACAGTCAGCGACTTATCAGCAGTATCAATGATCTGGAAGACGCGGGTCTTGTCGGAGTCGGCCATCGTCGGATCGATGTCATAGCCGGTGAAGGTCGGGATCTTGGATGTCAGCTCATAGGTGACGGTATCGCCCACGGCGTAGTCGGGCTTGGTGTTGTCGGTGTAGCCGCCCTGCTCGTTCGGGTCAACGAGCTTCTTGTCAATGGTCGGGGTGGTGTTCTTGATGGCGATGGTGCCCCAACCGGCCTTGCCGTCAAAGCTGGTCGGCGTGATGATCGGGATGGAGTTGGTCTCTTCCTTGGCCGTATCGTCGGACGTGGCAGTGGTATCCTTCAGCAGCCACAGGCCTTGCGGAACCGTCTGAGGAGTTGCAGTGGCATCAACCGTGAAGGTCTTATCAGCCGTGGCCGTAATCTGCGCGGACAGCGCCTGAGCGAAGGCACGCAGCGTTGAGCTGTCGCCACCCCACGGGTCCACGGTCTCGCTCATCGAAGTGCCGTTGCCGTCCTTGAACGCCACATCCGCCAAGTAGCCCATCGGGTTGTTGTCGGTAGTGTTGCCTTCGGCAGTGAAGTAGTTCTTATCTGCGGAGTAGCCGGTGTACAAGCTCTTCGTACCGGTGGCGGAAATGGCACCGTTATCATCGAGCTTGACCGCCTTCATCGCGGTTTCAATGTCGGTGACGCGATCATTGATGGTATCAATCTGGAAGCCGTTAATCGTACCACCATCGTCCTTGGTGATATCAGTCAACTGGGCAAGACGCCAACCGCTGAAGTTGTGCGTAGTCTTGGCACCTGTGATGGTAATCATACCCTCGGTCGGATCAGTGTCCGCCGCATAGGCGGAGGATGCGCCGAGCGCGAGGCCGGCGACGGCGACGCCCAGAGCCGCAGCTCCGGAGATCGCCTTCTTGAACAGGGAGTTCATGGTTGTTCCTTTCTCTACTCCTGTGTAAAGGTTCTTACATTTGTGATGAGGTTCAGGGTGTGTGCAACGCGGTTATGACTCGGCGTCTCCCTCCCCTCGCCGGTGAGTGATGAATCGATGGATGCCGGCGGCAACAAGGCCGGCAAGTATGAATCCGCCGCCGACCAGAAGCACCAGTCTTCCGGTCCAATCGATGCCCGTAACAGGCAATCCGGTCAGCACCTTCGTATTCACAAAGGCAGCGGCGGGAGCGTCCCCCGAAGTATTGGAATCGTTGGAGGCAGGAATCTTGCCAACCTCAACACCGTCACCGGATTCGGCGTTACCGAAGTCGTCAGTCACGCGAGTCATCACGGCGCTGACCGCGAGGCCAGCAAGCGTACCGTTCGCAGCCTTCTTGTGCTGCACGGTCACTTCGACCTTGTACACGGCCTTGGAGTACCGCAAGTCCTCCACCTGATCGGCGGCGGCCGGCACAACCTCGGTAATCCGGTACACGTACGTCTTCGCATACGTGCCGTCAGTTCCAGCGGAATCAGCGAGCGTGCCTTCGGTGAAGGTCAGCTTGCCGAACGTACCGGTGACCGAAGTCTCTCCTGTCGAACCGGCGGCAGGTGCGAGCGCAATCGTGCAGTTGTCAAGCGAACTGCAGTTGCTGGGCACCGGAATCGAGCCGGGCTGGTTCGCATCCCACGCCGCGATCTTGAACGTAAAAGGCACAAACGCACCGTTCTCGTCGGTTGGCCAGCTGGTGTGCTTCACGGTCTTCTTCACCGGAATCGTTACGTCGACCGGCGTCTCGCTGTTCGCAATCGACGTCACGGCCTTGCCGTTGCCGTCGGTGATTGTGACGCCGCTTTGATCGATGACGATGGTGTACACCGTGGCGATGCGATCGTAGCCGGCCGGGGCTTTCGTTTCGGTCAGGTGATACGTGCCGAACGCAAGGCCCTTTACGGTAAATGCGCCGGCGGTTTCGTCGGAGTCCTTGGCTTCAGTACCGTCGCAACCGTCGATCTTGTCGGACTGGCCACCGATGTTGTCGGCCACGCAGAACGTGTCGGTACGACCGTCGGAAGCGGCGATCTTCCACTGCGAACCGGCGAGCTGTTCACCGGTTTTGTTGTCGTTTTTCGACCACTTGACTTCGGTGGGCTTGTCCGCGATCGCGGCGGTGCCATCGGTCAGGATGCTCGGCTTTGCGCCGCCCGCCCACGTGACCTTGCCGCCTGTCACGGTGAACTCGTACACGGTGGCGTTGAGCGTGTAGCCGTTCGGCGCGGTCTTTTCGACCAACGTGTATGTGCCGTCAGCCAGGTCGTTGACAGTGAAGATGCCCTCAGTACCGTTGATGTCGCAACGGTACGCCTTGTCGGTGCCGCATTCGGCGAGCGCACGGCCGTCGGAGAGCGTGCCGGAGTCGGCAGGTTCGGCCTCGTCAGCGGCCTTGTCGGCAGTCATCTCTGCGGAACCTGCGGCCTCGGCATCCTCAGCGCTCTCGTCACCGGGCACCTGCCCGCCCAGCCGCGCCCACGACTCGGCTGCTTGCGCAGCCACATCAGCCTGAGCAGCATCGTCCTGCGCGGCAGCGGCGGAAGCGGCCACATACGTGCAGGCGGGTGCGGTTTCCGCGTACTTGTTGTTCGCATCGTACGAATCAATCACAATGATCGTGCGGTTGTTGAACATCACATCCTTACCGGTGCCGCCCGGCCACCAGTTCGTGCTGCTCGCATTGTTGTTCGCATCGTGCAGTACGAAGCCGTTGCTGCCGCCCAGTCGCGGCACTTCGGCATACAGATAGTCGGTGTTGCAGCTCTGCTCCAGATGCACGAACGTCCACTTATCCGCCGATGTGTTCTTCACGCCGTAGTACAGCCAAGCGTCATTCCAGCCGGAAACCACCGACTTCTTGACGTAGACGAGCGTGTTCTGATCGTCGGTGACGCGCACCCTCACGGTGGCGGTTTTGTCGCCGGCCTTCGCGGTGATGGTCACGGTGCCGGTGTCCACGCCGGTCACGACACCGGAGGCTGCATTCACCGTGGCGATCTTCGGATTGGACGACGACCACACGGCCTTTACCTTGGCCGGATCGACCACGGCGGTCAGATTCACCGCACCGCCGGTTTTCATGTTGAGGGTGTCGCTGGCCTCGACTGTCTGGTTGTTCTCGTCGCGGATTTCGATCGAGTTCACAGCAGGTGTCTTGACGGTCACGATCACTTGGGCGCACTTGGTCGCATCGGAGACCGCACAGGCCTTGATGGTGGCCTGACCGGCTGAATAGGCCATCACACCGCCGGATGCGTTCACATCGGCGACGGTCGGCACACTGGAAATCCACGTCACGGATTGGCTGGCACCGGCCGGGGTGACTTTGGCGGTCAGGCCGGTGGTGTCGCCTTCGGTCATGGTGAGCGCAGTGACGGTTTTGCCGTCCTTGTCTGTCACGGTCACGCCGGTGACGGCATACGTGTTGTCCTGGATGATCCAGCTCTTCTGCTGGTCAGTGCCGCTGGCCTTCTTGGTGAGCGTCCATTCGGAGCCGGAAAGCCCCTTAGTTACGGTGCCGTTGTCGTTACCGTCAGCCACCTTGGCCCATGTGATGCTTGCGCCGGCGACTGTATTGCCGATCTTGCCGTCGGTGATGGTTTCGCTGCTGCCGGCAACACCGCTCACCCAGTTGACGGTTTCGCCTTGCGCGCTGGTGGTGACGGTGTAAATCTTGTCGCTCGCCTGGTAGCCGGCCGGCGCCTTGAGTTCCTTGATGTAGTAGGTGGCGTTCGGATTGAGGCTGCGCACCTTGATGGTGCCGCCAGTGGCGTCGGAATCGTTATTGCCGTTATCAGCCACCAACAGAATCTGGTTGGTTCCAGCCGTGGCGTCCGCTTCGCTGGCATAGATGCCCCACTGGGAGCCTTCCAGCGGCGTGGTCATGTTCGCCGCGTCGACCTTCTGCCAGCCGATCACCGAGCATTCGGAAGTGTACGAGCCATTCCACGGCAGGTTGTGGCGCTCCTGATCCATGTCGATGATGGATGCGGAAGGCGTATTGCTGGCACCAAAATTCTTCGCCACGCTCGGGTTGGCCATGCCGAAGTCCTCGCCGACCATCACACGGCCGTTGGTGGTCACGTGCGATTCAAAGCTGCCGTACGGCACGAGGATGCTGCCGAGCATGGCGGCGGCCGGGTCGTCGTTGTTCGTGGTGTTCTGGCCGCCGAGGATCTTCAGTGTGCTGCCGGACGGGATTGCTTTGAAGTTCCACATGATCGCCTGCGCGGCATGGGCGTAGGCTTTGGCGTTCGCGTTGCCGTTGACGTAGCCGTTGGAGATTTCTTTGACGTCGCCGTCGGTGATGTTGGCGTTCGCGTTGCCGCCCCACCAGAAGCGCCAGCCGTTCTGGAACACGACGTTGGTTCCGCTGTTCGTACCGGTTACGTTGACGACTACGGAAGCATTGTCCGGGATGTTGCGGAACCAGTAGCTCACGCCTTGTGCATTGGTGATCTGGTTCAGCAGGTCGGCATCGATGGTGAACGACTGCAGCAGGGACTGGCCGTCACCGGTGAAGGTGAGCAGCTTCTCACTGTGATTGAAGCCGGAGAACGACTGGGAATTGTCGTACTTATAGCGGGTGTAGCCGTTGATGGACGGCGCGTCGGAAACGGCCACCGTGCCGTTTTGCGGGATGGCGGCAAGCTCGGTGGACAGCTGCACGTTTGCGGCGGTCTGGCCGGAGTAGTCGGTGCCGTTCACGTTGGCGAGCACGTTGGCGCCGTTCGCATCGGCGTTCCATGCCACGTACGGGGTGTTTGCGCCGCCGGCGTTGCCCTTCTCGTAGCTGTATGGATACACGCTGTCGGTTTTCGTGCCCCATGCCTGGGTCGTGGTACCGGCCAGCTTCGCGTTGTAACCCGTAATCTGCTGTTTCGAGGCATTCATCTTCTGGTTCAGACCAGCCGCGGTGCCCCAAGCCATCGTCTTCACGTTCGCACCGTTGGCAACTTGGTCGAACCCGCTGTCCTGACCACCTACGGCGAGCACGGTGCTGTTGACCGGCGGGGTGAACTGGGAGCCGAACGCAACAGTGCCGACTGAGAAGAAGCCCTTCAATGGGTGAAGCAATGCATCGCCCTTCACTACCGTCAGACCTTCGATTTCCGCGGCGTACGAGCCGTCGGGGCCAGGTGCGTCGCTGCCGTTGAGTTTGTTGGAATCGGTGGTAGGCGTGCCGACGAAGAAGTTGCGGCCCACATAGGTGGCCACACCGGTGTCGTTCATGGCACCCGTGGCGTTGCTGTCACCAAGATTATGGGTTTCTGGCACGCAAATGTCTGCCGTTCCGGCGGCTGCAGGAGATGTGCCGTTGTCGGCGTAGGCGGCGTAAGGGGCTGTGACGGCACCGGCTACGGCTGTGGCGAGCATCATTGAGACGGCAAGAATCGCGGCGGATACGGATTTGCACCCGGCCGTTATGCCTCCCCTGCGATGTTCGCGAATCACGGTTACCTCATCTCCTGTACTTCCGCCTTGCGACGCTGTGTTTTGCGCTGCTGCACGCATCACGGGCTTCGGTGCTCTCTCTTCACCGTGACCGCCTTACCATTGCGGTCCAGCCCGGTTCGCGTTGCCGTTGATTTGTGCGTCGTTGTTTGACGTTTGCGGTTTGTTGAGTTGTTGCTGAGCCGTTTGCCGTTGTGCGGCTTGTGCAGCTCTGCAGTCAGCTGGTGCATAGCTCAGCTTTGAGGGTTATGCACGTCGCTTGGCGTTATGTGACGTTTGTTTTTCCGGAAATCTTGCATTCGTTTGCTAACTGAACCACGGCATTGTTTGCATGACCTCCGTCACGTTGACAGTGTACCGCGAACGTTGTCATTTTTCTACTCGGCATGTCCACAGTTCGAAAGAGAAATCACAGCATCTCCCTTCCGATTGCATGTTTGCGCTAACAAATCCAAGTATTTTCAGTCATTTGCACATAATCGCCGTATATACATCCCCCATTATTCCCATGTATACTGATGTGCATACGTATGCGGTACTACTCATTGACGAGCTATGCCTACGTGAGGGAGAGAGCAATGGAGAGAACCCCACAGCTACGATTCACCGCCAAAAAGTTGCAAGCGTTGTCAACCATGCTCGCAGCGTTCGTCGTCACGGCTTTGTGCGTCATCATCAGCCCCGGCCCCACCACCGCACTAGCCGAAGGCGCCACCTCCGCCGTGACCAGTCTGACGGCGCAATGGATCAAGTCGTCCAGCAACGGCACCATCGACCCGAGCACCGGCCAGATCACGTTTACGCCGAGCGGCTATTACGACACCCTCTCGGCCACGGCCCAGTTCGATCTCACCTCGTCCGGCCAGTCCAGCGCCGGCGGCGGCGAAACCATCCCCGCAGGCGACCTCCAATGGCGCATTCCCGCCCACCTGTTCACCGGACGCGACGGCAAACCCACCGGCGATGCGCAGCTTCCCGTCCCAGAAGCACCCAACTACAACACCGGTACCGGACTGCAGTACACCTACGACGAATCCACCGACGAGTACGTCGTCACCAACGCCATCGACATCCCGGCAGCCAACACCTTCAGCATCCAAGTCACCTACACAGCCACCGCCGGCGACGTGCCGGACAAAAACACCAAGCCAGACAAGGACTACGCCGGCAAAGGCACCGGCTCCATCACCTCCAGCGCCACCATCAAAGGCAGCGACGAAACCAAAACCACCCCGCCAATCACCGGGACCAACGACACCGGCATCACCATCTCCAGCATTTTCAAGTATTACGACAGCGTGGGCGAGACCGAGGATTTCCTGCCCAGCGACTGGGTCGACAGCGGCGCATACATCGACGGCTACCACTATGTGAAGTGGAAGGTCACGCTTTCCGCCACCGGCGCCCAACCGGGCACCGCCGAAATCACCGACACCATCACCGACAGTCTGGGCGGCGACGTACTCGGCCTGCTGAACGCCGCCGGAACTCCCATAAGCGACGCATGGGACCCGGGGCCTTACACGGTCAGCATCACGCCCGGCACCACCTACACCTACTACGTGGTCACCTACTATGACGGCGAGTCCTTGCCCACCGACGAAAACTACACGTTCGAGAACAGCGTGACCGGCAAGGTCACCGGCGACGACGACGGCATCACCACCGAAAAAAGCAACACCGCCGACCAGGAGATCAAGAACAACTCCTTCGCATACGACGGCGACATCTACCGCCTCGACAAATCCTGCGGCGACTACTACTCGAACTACGAAGACTTCGACCACCCCACCACCGAATGCACCATCACAGGCGGCCTTACCGCACTTGACATCGGCAAAGCCGTACATCCCACCATGTTCAAAAACCACTACGCCGCCCGGGCCTACGGCCTGACCACCGCAGCGGGCAGCGCGAGCGGAGGCGCGTCATACACGGCACCCACCGACCAATCCGAATACGGCCAAAAAACCGTGCGCCATGAATTCATCGACGACAACTTCCTCTTCGGCGAGGAATACCCGCGCCAGATGGAACAGGGCGGCACCGAACCGGACCGCCAAGGCGATCCGACCCTCCCCACGCAAGGCTACGCCAAACTGCAACCCGACGACTTCTACATCGACTCGATCACCATCCCCACGGGCTGCTCGGAAACACAATCAAGCTACTGCGACACATCGGACGTCGAGTTCAGCGAATCGGCACGCGGCTGGACGGTATACGACTGGGCGCAGGACGACACCGGCAACTGGGGACTGACCGTGCGCGACCCCTGGACCGATTACCAGAACAAGGATTCCGACAAACTGCACCTCTACGGCCTGAGCGCCACATGGAATTACGACACCAAGCAATGGACCACCGCATGGAAACCCATCAGCGGCAACCTCGGCTATGCCGACGGCGGCGTCAACGAAATGGCAATGGCCAACGGAGCCACCTGGCAGCTCAACCCCTTCGACCATTTCATCGCTATCAAGGCCGTGTACGAATCCAAGACCGCAGCCGCCGTGGAGCTCAACCTGGGCGTGAGAATCACGCTCATGACCAGCGACCATGTCAAGACGCTGCTCAAGAAACTCACCGACGCCAAAACCGCGACAACCGACGAACTGCGCGATGACTACGTGACGCTCACCGACTACAACACGATGGTGGTGCGCACGCAGGACCAGATCGAGCAAGGCAAGAAAGGCATCGCCGGCTTCGACTGGCGGCAGATCACCGGAAACGATTATGGTTCCTGCACACCCTACTGGGGCGACTACGACCAGTGGCAGTTCGAAGGCTACCACGGCCAATTCAACGTGGACCCGTTCAACAGCGACGAACAATACTACGACTACGACACCGCATTCGGACGTTCCGGACCACCATGGGCGGGCACAACGACCGGAGCGCCCATCTGCCACGCCAGAGCCATACAGCGCCTGACGCCATTCGCCATGGAATCCATCAAAAGCAAGACCATCGACGGCAACTGGACGAGCGACGCCGTCAACGGCCGCGTCAAGATCCCCTACAAGGTCACCATGGGCGAGACCGGCGACTACAGCAAGGAGTACATGAACAAGAACTGGGCCACCCCGCAGCAGCGCGGCACCTTCTACGACCTGCTGCCCACCGGCGTGACGCCCGATGTGGACAGCGTGAAGGTCACTGCCGTAGACGACACGACCGTCATGACCATTCTCACCGCGAAAGCCTACCCCAACTATCGCGGATCCGGACGCACGCTGCTGAAAGTGGAAGCCGAAGCACCGGACGGCTACACCAACCTGCGGTACACCAACGGCGACGCCGGCAAATCCACCATGACGCTGCGGTTCGACTCCTACATCAGCTGGCAGGACGCCAACGATCTCGGCTACAAGGACAACGCCAAGGACCTGCACAACGTGGTGGCCTACGAAACCTACAACGGCGGCATCGCCGACGGCGACGACAACGACGACCTGACCGGATTGTCGGACGCCACGCTCGGCGACAACTGGAGCAGCGACGAGCGCGCCGCCATGCGCAAGCTCGACACCATGAACACAAACTTCACGTTCCTCTACGAGGCGGCCAGCACCACCATCGCCTTCGACACGGTCGCCTCGTCCGGCCTGGAGAAGCACGTGCGCGGCGGCACCCAGCTCGACTGGACCAACGGCAAGAACAACGAAGTGATGGTGCGGGCCGCCGGCCAGTACGAATACCGTCTGCGCTACACGCCCACGCCCAGCACCACCGCGCGCGGCATCGTGCTCTACGATTCGCTGGAGAACTACCTGAGCTCCGACACGTCCGCCTCGGACACGGCGGTCGACGCTAGCACGCCGCGCTGGCGGGGCACGCTCAGCAGCGTGAACGTGCAGCAGGCCATCGACCAAGGGTTCGCGCCGAAAGTGTACTGCTCCAAGGTCGCCGGCCTGAATCTGTTCGGGCCGACCGGGGCCGCCAACGAAGCGAACCGCGACCTGACGGACACCGCAATCTGGGAGGACTGCACGCCGCCCGCCGTGGGGGACGAGACTGACCACGGCACCTACGACTATTCCAAGGTCAAGGCCGTGGCGATTGACCTGAGCCGGGCCTCGGACGGCAGCGAAGCGAAACTCGCCGGCGGCTCGTCCGTACAGGTGACGCTCGTGATGAACGCGCCCAGCGATCCGACCGAGGTGGCCGGGTATGTGGACGCCGACGCACACGCCTACAACGGCACGCATGTGAAGACCACCACCACTGGCACTGGGGCTGGCGGTACGGCCGCCACCGCGGTGAACAACATCGACTTCGGATACACACGCGTCGGACTGGTGGCGGATACGGCGACGTTCACGTTCACCAAGGTGGACGGGTCGAGCGGCTCTGGTTCGGGTGATGTGAAACCGCTCGCGGGTGCCACGTTCGCGCTCTACCGCTGGGTCGGTTCCGGTTCAGCACCGACTGCCGGACTCATCGACCCGGATGCGATCGACAGCGCGGCTTCCGGCTCGACTGGAGAAACGGGCACAGCTACGGACGATTCTGCCGCCAACGCGAGTACCGATGCGAGCGCGCAATCGAACACCAGCGCCGCCAACGCTGCCGACTGGAAGCGCGTGGGCGAGGCCAAGACCAGCGGCGACGACGGTTCGATAGCGCTCGGCGGCCTGATGGTCGGCACCTATCGGCTGGTCGAAACCGGCACCCCGGACGGATTCGCGCCGCCGCACTGCCAGTGGGCCATCACGGTGACCGCACCATACCAAGGCAGCAGCACGCTCGTCATCCACAAACCCACCATCATCACCGCAAGCGGGCAGACGAGCGTGGGCAGCGCCGCGGCCCTCGCACCCGGATTCGAGACGGGCAGTGACGGCGGCTACCTGCTGGCGAACTACGCGACCCCGACTCTGCCGATGGCGGGCGGCCGCGGACTTCCGGCGATTCTGGGCGTCGGCGTGCTGATGCTGCTGCTGTCCGGCACCTGCTACATGGGTTACTGCCGCACCCATCGCCGCCGCTCGGACGACTGATTCGGGTTGGGCGGGCGACCGAACAACCCGTCTATCCGGACCGTCGGTCTCCTCAGCGTACGTTCTTCCAGACTAAAAGACCCCTCATCTGGACTAACGTACGCTGACTGACACTCAGCGTACGTTTTCCCAGATGGAAGGGTTTTTCCTCTGGACTAACGTACTCTGACGAATCTGCGGCACAGCACACAGCACACGTCGCGCAATCGCACATCGCGCAATCGCACGTCGCACTTATGAACCGCACATGATATCGTTGTCACAGCAATGACGACACCATTCATGCGCGGCCATGATCAAGACATGCCAACAACATGCAAAACCATGTCCGATCATGACCAGCCACCAGCCCGCACGTCGGCAACGCAAATCAGCCGCGGGCGAGCGACGCAACGAGCAAGCGTAACAACCAGACGGCGAAGGCGGTTCCAATGACCAAGGCAAGCATTCAGGCGGTGGCGCGGGAGGCCGGCGTCTCCGTATCCACCGTGTCTCGCACGTTCGCCAAACCGGACCTCGTACTGCCCGAAACCCGCGACAAGGTGATGGCCGCAGCCGAAAAACTGGACTACTCCATCTCCCGTTCGGCCGCGGCACTGAAGTCCGGGCAGTCGTTCCGCATCGCACTGCTGGCCAGCGAAACGATCACCACTTGGTTCAACTCGAATATTTTCGCCGGGCTGGATTCCGTACTTCGTCCGGCCGGCTACGACACCGTCGTCTACCCGATGCGCAGCGCCAGCGAGCGCCGTGATTTCTTCGTCGATCTGCCCGTGCGCCGCAACGCCGACGCGGTGATCGTCAGCTCGTTCAACATCGAGCCGGACGAGGTGGCGCGCCTGAAGCATATGCACGTGCCGATCGTGGGCATCAACATCCCCTCCACCGAGGGCGTGGATGCGGCGGTCAGCATCGACGATCGGACGGCCACCCGCGCGGCCATCGAGCACCTGATCGCGCTGGGGCATCGGCGTATCGCATTCGTGGGCGGGTATCGGGCCGAAACCAATATGCGCTACAGCGCCGAGGCGCGGCTTCAAGGCATGCTCGACGCCACCGACGCGCACCCGGACGTCGAGGTGACGCATCTCAAGGTGCCACGCGGGTCCGCCGATGAGACCAGCGCCGCTTTGAATGCCGTGCTCACCGCCCCGGCCGACATCACCGCCTACTGCTTCGAGGACGACGACCTGGCTCTGCCCGTACTGTACCGTCTGCGTCAATATGGCCGTCGGGTGCCGCAGGATTTGTCGATCATCGGATTCGATGACGCCGGACTGGCGCCTGCCGTGGGACTGACTACTGTGCATCAGGATCCGTTTGCGATGGGCGCGGACGCCGGGCGACTGGCGATGGACGCCATCGCGGGCACGCCGATCGAGGCTGCGTTCCGCCAGCCGCCCACGCCGCTGATGCTGCGCGAGACCACCGCGCCGCCGCGCGCGTAGCGGGTGCCCCCGTCGCACCCGCAACATCATTGCCGCCGCAGCACGGTGACGCGACGCTTACGCGGCCAATCCCATCTTTGCGCTTCCGTGAGTCGCCGTGTCTCCCGTCTCAGACAAACGTCATCAGCAATCATGACTACGTTATTATCGGCCAATTCATATCATGACCCAACAATATGAGCGATACTGATGGTATCGTTGTCATTGATGAGGTCAGCCCAACCGACCCATCAGCATACGAGACGACGATCACAGGCAGACAGACGCGCGACCCAACCAACGCAACCATCGGAAAGGATCAACATGACCGCCAACAACCTGAACGACGACTGGTGGAAGCAAGCCGTCGTCTACCAGATCTACCCACGTTCCTTTAAGGACGTCAACGGCGACGGCCTCGGCGACATCGCCGGCGTCACCGAAAAAATCGACTACCTGAAGCGCCTCGGCATCGACGCCATCTGGCTCTCCCCCTTCTACCCCTCCGACCTTGCGGACGGCGGTTACGACGTGATCGACTACCGCAACGTAGACCCGCGACTCGGCACCATGGACGACTTCGACACCATGGCCAAAGCCGCGCACGAAGCCGGCATCAAAGTGATCGTCGATATCGTACCGAACCACACCTCCGACAAGCACGTATTCTTCCAGGCAGCCCTCGCCGCCGCCCCCGGCTCCCCCGAGCGCGACCGCTACATCTTCCGTGACGGCCGCGGCGAGCACGGCGAACTGCCGCCGAACGACTGGCAGTCCTTCTTCGGCGGCCCGGCCTGGGCCCGCGTGGCGGACGGCCAGTGGTATCTGCACCTGTTCGACAAAGCCCAGCCGGACGTCAACTGGAAGAATCCGGACATCCACGAAGAGTTCAAGAAAACGCTGCGCTTCTGGTCCGACCACGGTGCGGACGGCTTCCGCATCGACGTGGCGCACGGTCTGGCCAAAGATCTGGAATCCAAGCCGCTGGAAGAGCTGGGACGCGAGTACAGCGTGGTCGGCGTGCTCTGCCACGACTTCTCCCACCCGCTGTTCGACCGTCGCGAAGTGCACGACATCTACCGCGAGTGGCGCGAAGTGTTCAACGAGTACAATCCGCCGCGTTTCGCCGTGGCCGAGGCATGGGTGGTGCCCGAACATCAACATCTGTACGCCTCGCCCGACGAGCTGGGTCAGTCCTTCAACTTCGACTTCGCCAAGGCCAGCTGGTTCGCCGACGAGTTCCGCGAGGCGATCGCCGGCGGACTCAAGGCGGCCGAGGAGACCGGCGGCTCCACCACCACGTGGGTGATGAACAATCACGACGTGCCGCGCAGCCCCTCGCGCTACGGTCTGCCACAGGTCAAGGGTGCGCCGTACCACCAGCTGCCGCACGACTGGCTGCTGCGCAACGGTGCCAGCTACCCGGAGGATCGCGAGCTCGGCACCCGTCGCGCCCGCGCGGCCGCGCTGATGGAGCTGGGCCTGCCCGGTGCCGCCTACATTTACCAAGGCGAGGAGCTGGGTCTATTCGAGGTGGCGGATATTCCGTGGGACCGTTTGGAGGATCCGACCGCATTCCACACCAATCAGGCCACGATGGACAAGGGACGCGACGGTTGCCGCGTGCCGCTGCCGTGGGTCGCCGCCGATGAGCCGTCTTTGGTCGACTTCAGTCTGCCGATTCCGGCCGACGACGGCACCGGTGAGAATCACGTGCCGCTGTGCGCCGCCGGGCAGTTCGGCACGGGTGCTTCGTTTGGATTCTCGCCGGCCGTGCGGGTTGATGCGGCGGGTGCGGCTGACGTGCGTGGCGGCGCGGCCGGCGCGGCCGGCGCGGCTGACGTGCGTGGCGAGACGGCTGGTGCAGTGCGCATTGGAGAGACGCCCGCAGCCGACCCGCACCTGCCGCAGCCGTTGTGGTTCAAGGACTTCGCCGTGGACGTGGAGGAAGCCGACCCGGATTCGATGCTCGCGCTGTATCACGCGGCGCTGGCGATCCGCCAGGAGTCGCTGACTGCCACACGAGACACGTCAGCCGCTCTGATCGATTTGGGCACCGATGTAGTTGCGTACACCCGCGCGGCGACGAACGGTCGTACGTTCACGGCTGTGACGAACTTCGGTGCCATGCCGGTTACTTTGCCGGAAGGCGAGGTCGTGCTGACGTCCGGCCCACTGACCGCCAAAGGCCAGTTGCCCACCGACACGTCCGCGTGGGTGATCCGGTAGACGGACGCTGGTTGGGGTTTGCGGCCGTCTCGACGGGGAGCCGACTAGGCGAGTGCGCAGCGCTTGCGTCTGCTGCACACTCGCAAGCGGCTCGTAAGTTGCACCGCATACATTACAACTTACGGGTCACCCGCATCCATCGCGTGATGGTTACGTGTGCCGTTCATGCGCGGCAGCCATGTGCAACAAGTCATGGGTGTCGTAAGGACATCACGGCCGCCGCCCTACGACACCCATTTCTTCTCTTCTTCACGGAGGCGGCTCTCACCCACCTACCCATCTACAGTGGTACAACAACACAAATCCACATGAAACATGAGGACGTACCACAGCCCCTCACGCGACCCCAACGCAAAATAGCCCAAACCATTGCCACACCAAAGCAAATAACCGCCTAGCGCGTTGTTGCGACAAGGAATCCTGTCACAACAACACCAAATCAACCAAAACACTCAGACGTACCACGCGCCACCACAAAACAAGACAGCCGCCGCCCTACGGCACCCATTTTCTCCTCCCCCATCGCGGCTCTCCCCACCCACGACGGCACAACAACGCAAATCCACACGAAACATGAGGACGTACCACAGCCCTTCATGCGTCCCCAACGCAAAATAGCCCAAACCATTGCCACACTAAAGCAAATAACCGCCTAGCGCGTTGTTGCGACAAGGAATCCTGTCACAACAACACCAAATCAACCAAAACACACAGACGTACCACGCGCCACAACAAAACAAGACGGCCGCCGCTCCGAACGAATCGGAACGACGGCCGTCTTAGTGTGTGGTGCGCGGCATGCGCAATTGGGTACTTGCTGTTAGCGAAGCCCGACGCTATTTTCGTGGGACTATTGTCTCGCTCAAACCGCGCCTAGCAGCACAATCACAGCACTGCAATCCACTGCAATCAGCAATCACTGATCACTGCACCTGGGCGCGAGCGATCTTGCCGGTGAAGGAGTTGGCCTCGTCGGCATCCTTGACGCCGTCCTTGTTCCAGGAGAACATGGCGCGCAGCTTCGGGCCGACGGTCTCGATGCGCTCGTTGGAGTACTTCTCCTGCAGCTCCTTGAAGTGCGGAGCGCCGGCATCCTGATCGTCGATGAACTCCTTGGCGAAGGAGCCGTCCTGGATGCGCTTGAGGTGGTACTCCATGCGCTTGCGGCAGTCCTCGTTGATGACGGTGTTGGTGTAGTCGCCGTACTGGGCGGTGTCGGAGCAGGACCAACGAGCCTTGTTCAGACCACCCTCGTTCATCAGGTCGACGAGCATCTTGAGCTCGTGGCAGACCTCGAAGTAGGCGATCTCCGGCTGGTAGCCGGCGTCGGTGAGGACCTCGAAGCCCATCTCGACAAGCTTGTTCACGCCACCCATGAGCACGTTCTGCTCGCCGAAGAGATCGGTCTCGGTCTCCTCCTTGAAGGTAGTCTTGATGGCACCGGCGCGCAGAGCACCGAGGGCCTTGGCGTAAGCCAGGGTCAGAGCCCAGCCGTCGCCGCGCGGATCCTGCTCGACAGCCACGACGACCGGGACGCCACGGCCGGCGGCGTACTCACGACGCACGATGTGGCCCGGGCCCTTCGGGGCGACCATGAACACCGGGTGATCCTCGGTGGGCTTGATGTAACCGTAGTGAATGTTGAAGCCGTGGGCGAAAGCGACGGCAGCGCCCGGCTTGATGTTGGGCTCGATGTCGTTGGCCCAGATGGTGCGCTGGTACTGGTCGGGAGCCAGAATCATGATGACGTCAGCCTCGGCAGCGGCTTCCGGCACGGACTTGACTTCCAGGCCCTGCTCCTTGGCGAACTCAACGGACTTGGAGGTCGGACGCAGGCCGACAACCACGTCAACGCCGGAATCACGCAGGTTCAGCGCATGAGCGTGACCCTGGGAACCATAACCGATGATGGCAACCTTCTTGCCATCGAGGACGGAAAGATCGGCATCATTGTCGTACCAGATCTGTGCAGCCATGTAAGCACTCCTTGTACTACTGGCGTGCCGGCGAAATGGGGCAGCCGGCACACGGTGTTGTGGTGGTTGCGCGTATGCATTTGTATGCATGGTGCGCGTTTGGGTGGCGCTCGGGATATCCCGAGCGGGCTCAAGCGTGGCGGGATTGTGTCCCGCAAACTGGTGTCCATCCTACCGAGAACGACGTAGGCGCTTGCCCTCCGTCCACAACGTGAGCCAGTTCACGAATCGACTTTTGGTCGCATATGGACATTTTCTTACGATGCGGACTAGCTGTAGGTGCGCGAGGGGGACTTGGTGGCGCGCGGAAGGGACTTGGCGGCGCGCCCGGTTCTTACTTTCGTGGGGCCGAGCTTGCCGTCGCGTAGCGTCCCTCGACGACTTATTCCTGCTCACGGAACAGGCAACCCTGGCCGGATTAACGCCACGACACAGAAACCGTGAAACCGGTTTACGTCGGGTCCAATACCCAAGTTTCGTTTCATGGCACACTTCGCGATTCACCTCGCGGTATGCCTCGCTTCGCTTCGCAAGACGTTTCGCGATTCACCCCGCGCTTCGATTCGCGCTTCGTGAGCGGGCGCACGTTACTCGCTTCCCACCTTGCAATTCGTTTCGCGATTCGTGGACAGACATGCGTTGCTCGCTTCCTGCTTCGCGATTCCATTCGCGATTCACCTCGCGATATGTCCCGCTTCGCCTCGCAGAACGCTTCGTGGGTCACCCCGCGATTCCATTCGCGCTTCGATTCGCGCTTCGTGAGCGGGCGCACGTTACTCGCTTCCCACCTTGCAATTCGTTTCGCGGTACGAAGCTGGAAAATGCCCAAATATGCGATGTCGTACCACGCCACCCTAGAGAAGAGCCATATGCGATAACGCAATTACGCCAATCCGCGTGGTACGAAGGGACGGAAACGCCGCAAATACACTCACGTGGCACAACGCATTGGTACGAAACCGCAGAATCACAGAAAACGAAATCTTGTGGCAAAAGCAAGAGGGCGCACAACCCTAAAAAAACAGAATCAGAGATGTATTCGCGCGACATGAACGCAAGAAGATATAGGGAGCATCTTGGCGCAGCGCTCAAGCAGCATAAGAAGGGCAGGGAGTGTCTCTGCGCAGCGCGTTCAAGCAGGAACCAGAAGAGTAGAAGACTCACCTACACAGCACGGGCGGGACGCAGTCGCCACGGCATTTCGTTTTGCAGCCATGCTGCACCCTGCGTCTCAGTACAGCATGCCCATATATGTCCCGCTCACGCCTCCACATGTTCGCCCAAGCACCCGCGCCACATAAAAAGGCCGCCATCCGTTGCACGAGATTGTGCGCGAGATGGCGACCTGTTTCTTTAGGCACTCAGCGGCTGCTGCCGCCTCAATCACTGAACCTGAGTACGAGCGATCTTGCCGTTGAAGGACTCAGCCTCATCCTGATCCTTGGCCGGGCCGTTGTTCCAGGAGAACATGGCGCGCAGCTTCGGGCCAACGGTCTCAAGGTGCGGGTGAGAGTACTCTTCCTGCAGCTTCTTGAACTTCGGAGCGCCGGCGGCCTGATCATCCATGAACTCCTTGGCGAAGGAGCCATCCTGAATACGCTTGAGCTGGTACTGCATGCGCTTCTTGGTCTCCTCGGTGATAACCGTGGAGGTGTAGTCGCCGTACTGGGCAGTGTCGGAGCAGGACCAACGAGCCTTGTTCAGACCACCCTCATTAGCGAGGTCGACCAGCATCTTCAGCTCGTGGAACACCTCGAAGTAAGCGATCTCCGGCTGGTAGCCAGCCTCGGTCAGCACATCGAAGCCCATGTCGCACAGGTGGTTGATACCACCCATCAGCACGTCCTGCTCGCCGAACAGATCGGTCTCGGTCTCCTCGGTGAAGGTGGTCTTGATAGCACCGGCGCGCAGAGCACCCAGAGCCTTGGCGTAAGCCAGGCACAGCGGCCAGGTCTTGCCGTCCGGATCCTGCTCGACGGCCACGACGACCGGGACGCCACGGCCGGCGGCGTACTCACGACGCACGATGTGGCCCGGGCCCTTCGGGGCGACCATGAACACCGGGTGATCCTCGGAAGGCTTGATGTAGCCGTAGTGAATGTTGAAGCCGTGAGCGAAGGCCAGAGCAGCACCCGGCTTCAGGTTCGGCTCAACGTCCTCCTTGTAGACCTTGGCCTGGTACTGATCAGGCAGCAGGATCATCACGACGTCAGCCTCGGCAACGGCCTCACCGACGGACTTGACTTCCAGGCCCTGCTCCTTGGCGAACTCGACGGACTTGGAGGTCGGACGCAGGCCGACAACCACGTCAACGCCGGAATCACGCAGGTTCAGCGCATGAGCGTGACCCTGAGAGCCGTAGCCCAGGATGGCGACCTTCTTGCCATCGAACACGGACAGATCGGCGTCCTTCTCGTACCAGATAGTTGCTGCCATTTTTGGCGCTCCTTTATTTCTTATTTATTTATGGGATGAGTATTGATTACTGCATTCTGCTGGTGCAGAAAACTTCTTGGTTTTCCTTGTGGGCTTTTCCGAGATGCAGGTTTAGTCCGCCTGCACCCGGAAAATCTCCAAGGGGTTCACGTTGTGAACCTGTATTTTTTCACGTTGTGAACCATCGATTTTCAGTTATAAATATGGACGGATTTCGCGGATTTCACTTGGTGAAAACAACATCCGTGCTGAGCCGTGAAGCGAAAGCCCTGTGGGCTTTCGTAGGCTCAGTGAGCGATTGCAACCTACAAGCAATCGCGAAGTCGAAAACCAGCCGTTGATTTCACTTGGTGAAATCAACGTCCTTAGTTTCCTTGCAGGTCAGCACGGAGACCAAGCAGCACACGGCCATTACACCGAGGTACAGGCCCACGGAGTGCACGCCCCAGTTGTGGGACAGCCAGGTGGCGATGGTCGGCACGAATGCCGCACCGACGATGGCGGCCAGATTGTAGCCGATGCCGGAACCGGAGTAGCGCACGTTGGCGTCGAACAGTTCGGGCAGGAACGCGCCGATCGGGCCGAAGGCGATGCCCATCAGCGCAAAGCCGATGCACAGGAAGGCCATGTTGGCGACGAAGTTCTTCTGGCCCACGAGCTGGCCGTCCAAGAGGAACGGGAAGAGCAGGGCGAAGACCACGAGTGCGCAGGAGGAGAAGGTGAGCACACGACGGCGGCCCAGCTTATCCGCATACAGGCAGGAAAGCACGATGAACAGGGCGAACACGCAGATGGAGATCATCAGCATGAGCAGGTACTCCTGATTGGTGAAGCCCAGATCGCCACCGCCGTTCGCGGTGTCCTTGGTGCCCCATGCAAGGGACCAGGTGGCGAGCGTGTAGAACAGCGTGTAGGTCACAGCCACAAGGAAAGTGGCCTGCAGCACCTGACGCCAAGACTTGCGGAAGACCTCGGTCAGCGGGGACTTGACGACCTTCTTCTGCGCCTGAGCCATGCGGAAGATCGGAGTCTCCTCCATGTGAACGCGGACTACAAGGCCGATGATCACGAGCACTGCGGAAAGCAGGAACGGTACGCGCCAACCCCACGACAGCATCGCATCCTGATCGTTGAAGGATTCGAGCACGAAGTAGGTGCCGTTGGACAGGAAGAATCCGATCGGTGCGCCAAGCTCAGGGAAGGAGCCGTAGAGCGCGCGCTTGTCTTCAGGCGCGTTCTCGGTGGCCACCAGAGCTGCGCCGGACCATTCGCCGCCCAGTCCGATGCCCTGCACGAAACGCAGCAGGCACAGAATGGCGACTGCGAACACGCCGGCCTGATCATAGGTGGGCAGGCAGCCGATCAGGAAGGTGCCGACGCCCATGGTCATGAGGCTTACGACCAGCGTGGTCTTGCGACCCATGCGATCACCGAAGTGGCCGAAGACCAGCGAGCCGAGCGGGCGGGCGATGAATGCGATGGCGAACGTCAGCAGGCTCATCAGCAGGGCCACGGTCGGGTTGGCCTTGTCGGAGAAGAAGATGTGCGGGAAGTAGTTTGCCGCTGCGGTACCGTAAGCGTAGAAGTCATAGAATTCGATGGCGGTACCGACCATCGATGCCGCGATCACGGTTTTGACCGAATCGCGTACCAATGCGGCGGCCTTGCCGGCTGCTGCGCTTGCCGCGCCGGCGGCCTGAGTCAGACCGTTCTCTTCGAGAGCTGCAGTCATTATTGCTCCTGTAGGTTCTCGCCTCGCATTACCCAACTTGCGAGAGCGATGTTCCGCAGTGTTTCACGATGCGTTTCACGCTTTCGTTTCACACTGCATCACTGTTGTTGTCTTGCTTGTTACTGTTTGCTATCCGTCCGCGGTTTTCCTCTTGCGGGTTGCGGGGTTTGCCATAAGCCTTGTGAGCGCAACAAAAAAGCCCCGCATCGTGCAGGGCCTTACCGATTGTGTCAGCTTGATGGGCCCTGCCTTCGTTGACGGGGCTTCAAGCATCATGCCGAATTAGTCCGCCAGCGAAGACGGGCTAATAATTCGTGCGGATACAAACGCAGAAGCATTGAATCCAGTCATCGCGTGGCCTCCTTTCGGTGTTCCTCGGGTCCGTTCGACCCGAACTGGAATGCAAAGATAGGTTCGGCCGGACGCGCAATCCAGTAAGGGTTCATTATGTGGACGTAGGGTCTTGACAAACGGATGCCGCATATTATTTGCGATGGCAGCGTGCCAACACACGGCACCGCCACGCCGCAAGAACGCCTCTTCTCGGTATGCCGCAAGCAAAAATCGGCGCGCATCAACCATGAAACCTCTTCAGCGAGGGCAGCGTGCCAGAGGGGCATGTGCTGGCGTCGCCCGTCCCCGTTTTAGCGGCGGCAGCTTGCCAGGAACCGGCCAAACGACTCCGCCCAAACCCGATTACGAAGGCATCCCGCCAGCACATGGCACCACGCCGACGCCAGCAAACTCCTCAGCGACGCCAGCATGCCAGATCCCATCCCCAGCAACATCGCCAAATACCCGGCGCGAAGGCGGCCCGCCAGCACACGGCACCACCCCACCGCAAGAACACCTCTTCTCGGCATGTCACAAGCTAAAATCGGCGCATCAGCCATGAACCTCCTCCTCAGCGAAGGCATCCTGCCAAGAACTGGCCGAACAACCGCGCCCAGACCCGATTACGAAGGCAACATGCCAGTACATGGCATTACGCCGACGCCAGCAAACTTCCCAGCGACGGCATCCTGCCAAAGACCGGCCCGGCAACATCGCTGAATGCTCGGCACGAAGGCAGCCCGCCAGCACACGGCACCACCCCACCGCAAGAACACCTCTTCTCGACAAGCAGCAAGCCAAAATCAGCGCATCAGCCATGAAACCCCTTCAGTGACGGCAGTGAGCCAAGGAATAGCCCGGCAACATCGCTGAGTGCTCGGCACGAAGGCGGCCCGCACGCCCATCTCGGCAGCCGGCACGCCCCGCTCCAGCTCCAGACCCGCCCGTACCAACAGAAAAGCTCCACCGGTCACATTGGACCGATGGAGCTTTGGGGGATTGAATAGGGGCTCAGTGCAGTGCGAACTCAGCCCTGCAGCGCAGGAGCGCTATATTGCGGATCCGGGCAACTGCTGCAACTGCACTGCAACCACGCTGCAATCGCGCTGCAATCGCGCGGGACAGCCGCACCTGCAATCACGCGGGACACCCGCACCTGCAAACGCAACGGACAGCCACAAGCAGCCACAAGCTCATCCCCACGCCGCAATCACTTCACGTGCTTGATGCGCATGATGAGCCAAGCGGCGACCAGCACGATCGCGATGGCCACGATGAACACCACCGAGTACGCGGCCGGCGGGGTCTTGGTCACGCCCAGCACGGACTTGACGATCACCACGATCAACGAGGTCATCGCGGAACCGATCACGGTGGACAGCGTGTTGGCGAGGTTCAGAATGCCCAGATCCTTACCGGCCTCCTCCGGGTTCGGCAGCACGGAGACGTTCAGCGCCTGATCGATGGCGTTGTAGGTGCCGTAGCCGAGGCCGGCGATGCCAGCGAACAGGTACATGCCCATCTCGGAGCGGAACAGCAGCGGCATCAACGCGCCGACGGCGAACAGGCAGCTGGCGAGCGCCACCGGAAGCTTGCGCATGCCGAGCTTATCGGTGATCGGGCCGGCGCACACAGCGGCGATCAGGGAGACGACCAGCGTGATCACAGCCATCGTGGCGATGACGGATGCGGCCTTGATCTTGGCGTTCGGGTCTCCTGCGAAGACGTAATCCTGGGCGATGTACAGCTGGTAGGTGTTGATCATCCAGTAGCCGCCCATCATCATCGTGCGGCCGGCGAGCGCGTAGTAGAAGTCGGGGGCGTTCTTCGGCGGACGGAAGCGCATGACCACGGACTTGGCGGTGATCTCCTCGCGGGCCTCATCCTTGTTGCCCTTCTCACGCGGCCAGACGAGTACAACGAAGATACCGCACAGGCCGAAGATGACCAGACCCATCATCCAGCCGGCGAACACACCGGAATCACCCTGCTTGAGCAGCTGGGCGCCAACGAACGAGCCGAGGGTCTGACCGGTGGCGATGCCGGCACCGTAGAAGCCGGAGATCGTACCACGGACGTTGTCAGGCACACGGTCGGACATGGTGGCCACGTACGGGGCGAGCATCACGTTGTAGCCGAGCTGAGCGCAGCACCACAGGATGATGATGAGCACCTGCGAGCGAGTGAACGCGATGGCACCGATCGACAGACCGGTGATCAGGCCGCCGACGATGATCCACGGCGTACGCTTGCCGAAGCGCGAACGAGTCAGATCGGAGAGTGTGCCGAAGATGATGTTGGCCAGCAAGGCCACGATGGAGCCGAAGATGTTGACCAGGCCCAGCATCGTTTCCTTGGTGCCCGCGTCGATGCTTTCGAACACGTACGGCAGGATCAGCGAGCTCAGCGCGACCCACGGGATGGCGCAGGCCACCGCGGAGACGGTGAAGCCGATGCCGAGGCGAATAACCTCGGTTTTGGTCGGACGGTGTCCGTCGGCGGATACCGACGGGTCCCGGACCGGTACAGCAGCGGTTGCAGCCGCACTATTCTGTTCCATAATTGATTCCCTTTTCTTTTTCTTGTTATTGATAACTTCGTTGTTCAGTCAAGTATGTGAGTCACAAGTATGTGCGGCCCGGGATTATGCCAGGCGATTCCTTGGCCCGTCTCGCGAAAGACGGGCCAAGGAAGGTCAGGGAAATCGGGAGCGTCCAGCCGCTCAGGCGGACACGACCGGCGGCTCGGCGATGAGATCGCGGGTCTCGTGTTCACCGGCGGCGTCGCGCCAAGTGAGTGTGACAATGGCATTTCCATTATCCACCCCGAGGCCTTGAGCCGGTTCGAATACGAGCGTCGTGTCGGATGAGCCATCGGCGGCGGTCCAGGTGAGGGTCAGCGAACGGTCGCCGTCGGCCTGGTAGGTGAACTCGCCGTCGAACGCCGGCAGTTCGTTGCGGAACTTGGCCAGTGCGTTCAGCGCCTTGACCACCGGGCGAGCGAGGTTCTCGTCGACTTCGGCAGTCGAGTAGTAGTGACGATTGATGTCGCGGCCCACGTTCGTGCGATGCAGCAGATCCATATCGTTCGCGCCGGCGAGCGCGCCGACGTAGTAGACCTGCGGTACGCCCGGCAGGAAGAACTGCACGGCACGGGTGGCGATGTAGTGCTGATCGTTGCAGCCGAGCGCCGAATAGTACGTGGAGTTGACCTGATACAGGTCAAGGTTGCTCGCGGCGGCACCGGTGGCGGCCTGGGACTCGCCGTTGGTGTTGGCGTGGATGGTGTTGACCAGATTGTCCACGTCCTCGTCGGGCACGAGGCCCTTGAGGGAGCGGTCGAGCTGGTCGGAGCCGATGTCGATCACACCGATGCCGTCGTGCGTATCGAGCACGGTGACGGCGTTGTTCGGGCGCACTTCGACCCAGTGGGCGAGTGCGTCGGTACGGCCGGTGAACACCGAGTGCAGCAGCAGCGGGGGCAGGGCGAAGTCGTAGACGCGATCGACCTTGTGGGCGATTTCGACCTGCTTCTTGTAGTAGCTGTGTACCTCGATCAGGGTTTCGAGACCGCGCTTGGCGCCCTCTTCCTTGATGCGCTCGATCAGCGTGAAGGTCTTCGGGGTCATGAAGCAGCTGGAGTTGGCTTCCTTGGCGCCGTAGCCCACCGCGTCGAGGCGGATGGACTTGACGTGGCTGGCGGCCAGCCGGTCGAGAATGCCGGTCAGATAAGCCCAGCCTTCGGCGGAGTCGGTGTCGATGTCCACCTGCTGCGGGGTGAAGGTGGTCCACACCAGACGGGTTTTGCCGGCCCACGTGTAGTGGGTGAACGGCAGGCCCGGGCGCGGACGGTAGATTCCGGCGAGGTCTTCTTCGGTGGCGCCATCCGGGAAGATGGTGCTCATGGTGAGGAACATGTTGTAGTACGGGCTGTCTTCACCGCGCTTCATCACGTCCTGGAACTGCTCGGATTCCCAACTCATGTGGTTGACGATGGTGTCCACCATGATGTCGTGGGTGTTGGCCAGTTCGGTGATGTCATTCCACGAACCGAGGCGCGGGTCGACCGTGGTGTGGTCCACCGGGTCGAAGCCGGCGTCGGCACCGTCGAATGGCGTGAAGAACGGCAGGATATGCACGCCTTCATACACGCCTTGGAAGCGGGTGCGCAGAATATCGGTCAGCGATTTCAGGTTTCCGTCGCCCAAGCGATCGGCGTAGGTGATGAGCTGGACCTTGTTCTTCATCGAATCTCCTTTATCCTCGTGACGCTCGCAGCAGGCGAACGCATTCCTCATATGGAGGGTTTCGGCGGCTCGTTCAGGACGGCACATTGTCCTTGCTAAGCCTGATACATACTATATCGAACCGGTTCGAGCACGTCAAATCTCGAACCGGTTCGACACGCCGAGGCACAAGGATGGAAGCTATATGAAAAAGCCGGGTTAGCGCGTGGTTTCTCCCGGCACGAAGGTCACAGGAACGACGGTTTCGCCGAAGCCGCCGGACTGGGCTGCGGCATTATCAGTAGCGTCGCCAGCAGCAGTATCGCCGGCAACACCATCCGCCAAACCATCGCCACTCACCGCGGCCGCATCCGACGCCTCAGCAGTCCCAGCATCCCCAGCAGCCCCAGCAGCCCCAGCAGACGACTTCGACGCACCGCCAGCGGCACCTTCCCCCGCCCCAGCAGCGATGCAGTCGCTCAGACGCGAGGCCAGCACCGAGGCCAACGCCGCGAAATCCTGCCGAATCACGCTGAGGCGAAGTCCTGCGGCATCCGCCACATACGTACCGTCATAGGCGATGATCTGCAAGTCTCGCGGAATGCTGAATCCGCGGCGTATCGCTTCCTGCACGCACAACGCGGCACCCGTATCCGAGCTGACCACAGCATCCACATCGTCGAACCGGTCGAACAGCTCGCGCGCGGCAGCAGCGTATCCGGCGAACTCGGACACCTCGCCGGCCTCCACATAATCGTGGCGCACACCCGCGGCATCGAGCTCATGCTCCAACGTGAGGTAGTAACGCACCGTGGGGAAGGTGGTGTTCCCGTCTGCGACCGCATCGTCAACATGAGCCGCCAGATCGTGGAATTGCGCACGCGGACCGCCGATCAGCACCACATGACGCGCGCCTGAATCGATGAGCTGACGGGCGATCAGCCGACCGCCCTGCTCATGGTCCGAATCCACCGAAGGGATGCCTGGGCCGAGATACCGGTCGAACGCCACGATGGGTCGTCCGATCGACGTCCAGTAATCGGCCGGATGAGCGGTGTGCGCGGCCATAACAATGCCGTCCATCATATGACGTTGCAGCATATCGACGTATTCAGCCTCGCCCTTGTCGGCGTCCACGGTGGAGCACAGCAGCGTTTTCAGCCCGCGCTCGGCGAACTCGTGCTGCAGGGCCGAGGTGAGGGATGCGAAGAACGGGTGGGCGATGGTTGGCACGATCACGCCGACGGTGTCGGTCCGATCGCGGTAGAGGTTGCGGGCCAACTCGTTGGGGATGTAGTCGAGCTCGCGCATGGCGGCTTCGACCTTGGCACGCATGTCCGTCGAAACGTATCCGGCGTTGTTTACCACCAACGAAACGGTGCTCACTGAAACCCCTGCCTTGCGAGCCACGTCACGCATGCCAACCATGATTCCTCCTTACGAGTCCAATCGCCCGCAATCGCCGTCAGCTTGCCGATTTCCGGACGTATGCCGTGCACACCATTGGGCCATACGCGCATACGCCGGTACGGCCAACGTCAACTACGCCCAGTGTACTCGAACCGGTTTGATCACACGACGACCACCGCACAATCATCGTTCGACAATCTCTCGTACGTTGTCAACAAACGCTCGCTCCAACGTACGTTTCGCACGACAAAATGTCCCACACGACGTACACGCCCCGCGAAACGCACGTTTCGCACGACAAATGCCCGCAACACACCGCACGACGTACGTTTCGCACGACATATGCTCTGCGCAAAACAAAAAGGCTCGCCCAACCGCCTGCAGACGTTCGTAAAGACGTCGGCAGGTGGCCGGACAGGCCCAACAGCACGACTCACGATCAGTAGTCGCGGTCGATAATCAGTCGTGCGCGATCAGTCGGCGATCAGTCGGCGATCAGTCGGCGATCAGTCGTTCGCGCGAGAGCCGACGAGCGTCACCGCGCCGGCGATCAGCACCGCGACGATAGCCGCGGGGAACAGCAGATAGTATCCGTAGCTGGATGCGAACGCGTTGACCAACAGCGCGCCGATGATGGCCGCAAGCGCCAGTCCAGCCGAGTTGGCGAGCGCGAAGACGCCAAGGTCGTGGCCGGCATTGCGCGGGTCGGGCAGGGCATCCATCACCAGCTCAAGGCCGAGCGCATCGTAAATGCCGAACGCGAAACCGGAGATCAGCGCGAAGGCGATCAGACCATTTTCACGCGCGGCACCAGTGGACCAGACGCCGAGGCCCCACGCCAGCGCCAATCCCACGGCGTACAGCAGACACGAGCCGGCGACTACAGTGGCGGTCGCAATCCCGCGCTCCTCGATGCGTTCGGAGATCGGAGCGGCGAGCCAAGAGGCCAAAGCTGTGCCGATCAACGTCGCGATCGCCATGGCCATGATCAGGGAGCCGGCCGGAATGGTCAGCGGCGCGGAGGTGAACAGCACCGCCTTGCCGTACACCCAGTAGCGCACCACGTACCACAGGAAGACGCCGGTCAATCCCACACCGGTCATCATTGCGGTGCGGGCGGCGAACACACGGGCGAATGCGGGGGCGTCGGTCGGCGGGCGTAGTTGGGCGACTACGGTGGACGCGTTGAACGGCGCACGCGGCAGGGCCTCGCTGGACGGCTCCTTGGGCAGAATCAGCACGGTCAGGATGCCGGAAAGCGCGAACAGTACCGCGGTCAGGACGAAGGGGGTGAACGAGCTGAACATCACGCCGATGGCTCCCAGACACACGCCAGCCGCTTGGCCGAGCATCACACCGATGCCATGCCAGCGTTCGATACGCGGGCGGAACTTGTCCGGCACGCGTTCGCTGATGGCGCTGGCCAGCGGCACGGAAAGCATGGCGTAGGCGAATTGCATCGCCGCCCAGAGCACGCACAAACCGACAATGTTGAGGTCCTGACCAAGCAGCAACGTCAGCAACGCGCTCAGCACACCGCCGACCACCATCCACGGAGTACGACGACCGAACTGCGTACGGGTGTGGTCGGAAGCGCCGGAAATCAGCGGCATGGCGAATACGGAGGCCACCACGCCCACAATCACCAGCACAGCCAGCGGCATCGCCAGTTCCGTAGCCACAGGCAGCGCGCGGCCGGTGGCAGGGTTGATGGGAATCTCGCCGCGGACGGCCGTGTTATAGCCGCCGAGGCGCGCCACCACGTTGGGCATCGCCACAGTGTTCAGCGCCACCCATGGAGCCCCCACCAAGATGGAGGCGATGAAAAAGCCCCAGTTGAGGCGGGAGACGCGGGCCACGGACGGCTTCTCGCCGCTGGCGGACACCATCGGGTCGCGCATGTCAAGATACGCGGACGACATATCAGGCGCCGGAGTGTCCACGCTGGACACTGCTGCGGCGGCTGCGGACGAGGCGGATGCGGCCAGGCGCATGGCCTGCGCTTCAGGCTGATCGGAAGACGCTTCCGGCGGGCGGCGGCTCGGTTTCATGGCCAGTCGCGCCACGGCCTCCTTGTCTTCCGGGCTGAGTGCTTTGTCGAGGTCCGGGCGATCGTCAATGCCCGGGCGCACATACGGTTCCAACATGATGCCCTCCTTATGCTTCTCGTGAGTCCATTGTCAGCACAAGGCGAGACTATCTGTTGGCATGCTGCGATGAAGCTTCGTACGCCCCCCCTGCTCAGCGGCCCAGCGAACCGACGATCCATCCCAACGTGACGCAGATAATCGGCACCACGATAGTGGCCACCAAGTAGTACGCAGCCATGGCGAAATGACGGTTGCGAGCCAGCGACACCATTTCGTTAATCGCGGTGGAGAAAGTTGAGAAGCCGCCGAGGAAACCGGTGACGAACAGCAGGTACGTGGATTCCGGCACCACCTGATGCGCGTATGCGGCCGCCGCCACACCTGCGCAGAATGTGGCGATCACGTTGATGATGAACGTGGAGAGCGGGAACATGCGATTCCACCAGCGCTGGATGGATGTGTTCAGCACGAATCGGGCCACGGCACCCAGGCCGCCGCACATGCTGATGAGCAGAAACGACATCTCAGTGCGCCTCCCCAGTGGTCGGGTCGCCTACCAGCGGAATCTCGTCGGTGATGGGCGCAGGTTCGTAGGAGGGCGGGTTGATAGGGGCGGTGGCGGCAGGTGCGGGATCGTTGGCGTCGGGCGCGATGGAAGCCGCGTTGGGCGCGCCGGGCATGCCGGACGGCGACGCAGCGGGCGCGGCGGGCGACGCGGCGGTACCGTTACCCTGAGCGGCAGGCACGACTATCGTCTCCCCCGCCGTCACATGACGCCAGTTTTGCTGCTGTTGACAGACCGCGGCAATCGCAACTTTCGCGGTTTTGCCGGCGGCCAGCGCCAAACCAAGCCGCGCACCGAGATACGCCACAACCAGGCCCAGCAGGAAGCTCACCAGCATATAGAACACAGCACCAGCAACCACACTGCCCTGCAACGTGGTGAGTTCCTCGATCGCCAACGCGGACAGCGTGGAAAAGCCGCCACACATACCCATGCCGATGCCGCGTGAAGTGAGCTCGCGCACGCGCTTACGAATCCACACCGCCTGCGACAGGTAGGACGTCAGGCACGCGAAAATGAAGCAGGCCGCCATATTCGCCGTGAAGGTGGGCACATGGAAGGCATGCCAGAACCCCTCGGTCCCAGCGGTGGCGGGCAGGATGAAGCTCAAGCCGTAGCGCATGGCGGTGCCCAGCGTGCCGCCGAGGAACACCACCAGATACAGCATGCCGTCGGCCAGCGGGTTGAATCGAGCCTGGACGCGTTTGATGGGAGCAAGCGGAATCTGCGGCGGTTTGGCCGCGGCGGCCGCTCCCTGCGGTTCGGGCATGGATTGGGCCCGAACCTGGGCGACGGAAATCTCCTGCGTGCTAGGCTGCGGCTCGGCACCGATGGTGTTCACGGAATCAGACATAGGCTGCGGTTTCACTGAGGAACTTAATCGTTACGCGTTACGTACAACTCAGTCGACGACTCAGTCGGCGGCTCAGTCGATCAGGGAGTGCACGGAGATGATGTGATCGCGCTGCGGGCCAGTACCGATAGCGGAGATACGGCAGTTGCTGAGCTCCTCCAAGCGCTTAACGTACGCCTGGCAGGTGGCCGGCAGATCATCGAAATCATGGACCTGCGAAATATCCTCATCCCAGCCGGGCATGGTCTCGTAAATCGGCTTGGCGGCGGCAAAGGCGGCCTGATCAGTCGGCATATCGTCGTGACGTTCGCCGTCCACATCGTAGGCCACGCAAATCGGGATTTCCTTAAGTCCCGTAAGCACATCGAGCTTGGTGAGCACGATGTCGGTCAGGCCGTTGACCTGAGAAGCGTAACGGTTCACCACGGCGTCGAACCAGCCGCAGCGACGCGGGCGACCGGTGGTCACACCGAACTCGTGGCCCTGGGCGCGCAGCCACTCGCCGGACTCGTCAAACAGCTCGGTGGGGAACGGGCCCTCACCCACGCGAGTCACGTACGCCTTGGAGACGCCGATCACGCGGTTGATCTTGGTGGGGCCGACGCCGGTGCCGGTGCAGGCGCCGCCGGCGGTCGGGTTGGAAGAGGTGACGAACGGGTAGGTGCCGTGGTCCACGTCAAGCATGGTGGCCTGAGCGCCCTCGAACAGCACGGTCTTGCCTTCGTCAAGTGCCTTGTTCAAAATCAGACCGGTGTTGGCCACGTACGGCTTCAGGCGTTCGCCGAGCTTCAGGAGCTCGTCGGTGGTCTGGTCCACGTCGATCGGGCGGCGGTTGTAGAGCTTGACCAGCATCTGGTTCTTCTGGTGGAGGCTGGCTTCGACCTTGTCGTGCAGGTGCTTGGCGTTGAACAGGTCGTGCACGCGGATGCCGACGCGGTTGATCTTGTCCGCGTAAGCCGGGCCGATGCCGCGGCCGGTGGTGCCGATCTTGTGCTTGCCGAGGAAGCGCTCGGTCACCTTGTCAAGCGTGCGGTGATAGGGCGCGATGATGTGCGCCGCTTCGGAAACGAGCAGGTGGGAGCAGTCGATGCCACGGGCCTCAAGGCCGTCGATCTCCTGGAACAGCACTTCCGGGTCGACCACCACACCGTTGCCGATCACGGGGGTCAGGTGCGGGTTGATGATGCCGGAAGGCAGCAGGTGCAGGGCGTACGATTCGTTGCCGACCACCACGCTATGGCCAGCGTTGTTGCCGCCGTTGAAGCGGGCCACGTAATCGACCTTGGTGCCGATCAGATCGGTTGCCTTGCCTTTACCTTCGTCGCCCCACTGAGCACCAATAAGAACAATTCCAGGCATGCTGGCCTCCCCGATTTGCACACTGTTGTACGTTGTCTCGTACGTGTTTTTGCACGTGCTTTGCGTGCTTCGTACTTGTTTGTACGGCTCCACGCACGTTTTCCGCCGGGGACTAGGTTACCTTACGGCCTCTACTCGCGGCAGCTGTTATCCCAGCTGCACTTTCCCGTCCCCAAGCTGCACTTTCCCGTCCCCCAACCGCACTTTTCGCACGAATCGAGCGTATCCGTTCCCAGCGCATTCGCCCCAGCGCACCCGTCCCCAGCGCACTTTTCCCGCCCCCAGCCGCACTTTTCGCACGAATCGAGCGCAAACACACGCCCACGCGCCCTCTGTGCGCACTTTTCGCGCGAAAAGTACGCAAAAGCCCCCTGCGCACCCCCTCAAACGCACGATTCGCGCGAAAAGCACGTACAGATCATGTTCTGCGCTCGATTCGCGCGAAAAGTACAGGGAAAGGAGACTCACACCTCTGGGGACGACACGCTCAGCAACGCCATAATATGGATAATTCGAAGCTTAACGCTCAAGTGCACACATTTATTCACGACAATCAGACATGCCACGTATCACCATCAAACAAACACGCACACAATAGAAAGCTCGAACCACAGACCCTGAATTCCGCAACCTCGACAGAGAAACCCTTCTATGATTCCCGCATGAGATCACATCCAAGAATCGAGCAGCTCCTGCTACAGGCGGAGCATCAGCGCAGATGCGTATGGCCCATGGAACAGGGAGACCGTCAGCTCCTTATGCGACGAGTCCGCGCGGGAATCCTCGTCACACCATTTCAAGGACTTTTCGTGCGAAAAGCACTTTGGCTTCAACTACCATTCGCGGAACGCATCGCATATATACTGCGCGCCGTCTGCCATCAACACCCCGACTGGACCGTCTGCGGCATCTCAGCCGCTGCGGCACATGGCTACACTGCCACCTATTACCAGCATCGCTTTGTGCATATAGCTGTTTCCGACCGTTCCAAAGCACGTCGTCATGGCCCCTTTGTAGGACATTACATTCCGAAATATAGAAGTGTCGTCGTTAATAACGGTATTCGAGCCACCACTCCGATCCGCACCATGTTTGACTGCGCCAGAACCTTGGACTTCTCTACTGCGATGTCCATCTGCACCATGGGATTACGCGCAACACAACTCACAGCAGAAGCCCTTCAGAACTATTGCCAGATTAATTCCAGAAAGCACGGAATACGGAGAGCCATCTACGTTGCCCAAAATGTAGATCCTCTATGCACCAACGGCGGCGAAGCGGTCGCATATGCCACGATACTTGAGCTGGGATTCGCTGCCCCAGAGTGTCAACGCATGTTCATCAATCCCATCGACAACAAGCCTATATATGCTGATTTCACTTGGACATTGAGCGACGGCTCGCTTATTATCGGTGAACTTGACGGCCGTGAAAAATACATTAATCCGGCTATGACCAAAGGGATGGACTCAATAGACATCGTGCTGCATGAAAAAGATCGAGAAGCCGGCATCAACCTTCTGCATATTCCTGTAGCGCGTTTTCAGATGCAGCATGTACACAATCGTGCGCAGCTTGAGCAGCGGCTTTCGGCAGCGAATGTACCGCGGCCGGGCAAGGGCAAAAGAACACCTTTCACGGGATTTGAATGCCGCGCGTACTAACTAGTCAGTAAGTCAAACCAACCAGCAGACCGCCCCATCCGCCAACCCCGCATACTTTTCGCACGAATCGTACGCAAACACACGCCCACGCGCCCTCTTTGCGCACTTTTCGCGCGAAAAGTACGCAAAAGCCCCCGCACACCCCCTCAAACGCTCGATTCGTGCGAAAAGTGCGTACGGGGCATATTCTGCGCTCGATTCGTGCGAAAAGTACGAAACGGGCCGGCGCGGGGCACACTGTGCGTACTTTTCGCGCGAAAAGTACGCAAAAGCACCCTGTACGCACCCTCAAACGCACGATTCGCGCGAAAAGTTCGGGAGGAGACGGGAACGGACGGGAGGAGACGGGAAGGGACGGGAAGGGGAAGAGCGGTCGCTTATACACATCTGTAGCTGGCGACGATACTCATTGTGTAGATGGCGATGGTGGCGGCATAGTCAACAAGAAAAACGTGGTCGAAGG
>NZ_PGLQ01000008.1 GCF_002802865.1 Bifidobacterium scaligerum | reverse complement strand
AAGGGGTATCGTCGGCAGCGTCAGATGTGTATACGCGACAGGGACGAGGGGAGGGGATTCAGCGGCTTAGTGGCTCCACACCGCCGCGTCGGGGTCGTCGTCGGGGTTGTAGCCGTCGTAATCGCCGTAGGTGTACTCGTCGTCCACCACGCCGGAATCGGCTTCGGCGTTCAGCTCGTCCACATCCTTCTTGTCCAGCTTGTACTGCGGCAACACATTCTCGATGTAGCTGGTCACGGCCTCGCCCATCGGCACATCGTGGCCGGCCTTCTCGGCCAGGAACCAACGGTGATCGAGCACCTCATGGAAGAACTGCGCCGGCTCGATCTGGGAACGATAATCGCGCGGAATCATACGCACGGTCGGCTCGTAGACCTCACGCATCCAATCGGTGGCCACAATCTCCAACTCTTCGCCGTCACGCCATGTGGAGGCACGGTAGGCGTCGAGATCGTTGAGCAGACGACGGGCCTGATTCTCCTGCACATCGAGACCGGTCAGACGCAGCAGCTTGCGGTTGGCGTAACCGGCGTCCACCACGCGCGGACGCACCAGCACACGCTTGCCATCCTCGGCGGTCTTCATTTCCAGCTCGTCCACGTCGAAGCCCAGCTCATTGAGCTTGTTGACGCGCTGCTCGATCTTCCACATCTCGTCCGGACCGAACTTATCGGTATCGGTCAGGGCGCTCCACAGCGAGTGATAACGATCGGCCAGACGGTTGCCGACCTCAATCTCATCCACGTCGCTCGGCAGCAGACGGCCGGACGCCAAATCCATCAGTTCGCCGATGATATTCGTACGGGCCAAGTCGATATCGTATTCTCGCTGACCATCAGTCAGCTGTACCTGCAGATCACCGGTTTCGGCGTCCACCAGAAAAGCGGAGAACGCGTCGGCATCACGCAAGAACAAAACGTTCGACAGGGACACGTCACCCCAGTAGAAGCCGGCCAAGTGCAGACGCACCATCAGCACCGCCAGTGCATCAATCAATCGTTCGGCGGTATCGTGCTGCAGATTACGCGCGAACAGTGCGCGGTACGGCAGCGAGAACTTCAGATGACGGGTGACCAGAATGGCTTCCAGCGGCTCGCCGTTCTTGTCGTGACGGCCGGTGACCACCGCGATCGGGGTGACGGTGGGCAGTTCGAGCTTCTGCAGTCGGCGCAGAATCTCGTACTCTCGTTCGGCCACCTGACGGGTGATTTCCTTCATGGCGTACACTTCGTCGCCCACATGCACGAAACGCACCACGTGACGGGAGATGCCTCGCGGCAGGTTGGCGAGCAGGTCCTCAGGCCACGTGGCCAGAGGCTTGTGCCACGGCAATGTGAACATCTTCGGATTTGAACTGGCAGCGGTGATCTTCAGAGCCTGCGGCTCGCCCGAAGAGGTATGGCCGTCTTCGGCTTTAACCGACGTGGCCTTCAGCGCGCGCGGATCCATCTGGGGCAGATTGTTTACTTCCATAGCACTCCATCGTACTGAATTGCGGGGAACAGCTTGTTGTCATTATAGAAGCGGCACAGCGCAGACAAAAAGAAAAGCCCCGCTGCTATGCGGGGCTTTCCCAACGAGGTCATAAGAGAGGAAGAGAATAACCTCGTTTAATGGTTGACGAAGCGGTTAGACCTCGCCAAGTATCTACTAGTTCAGACGCAGCTCGGTCGACGGAGCGAACAGGTGCATCTTGGCCGGGTCGATCTTGATCTTGACGGTTGCACCGACCTTCGGCAGCGCACGCGGGTTCACACGAATCGTCGTGAGCTTGTTCTGGTCGGACATAACCTGAGATTCCTCGGCAGCGGAGCCATCAGTGATGATGTTGCCGTAGATGTAGCCGTCGGAGCCCAGATCCTCGACGTTCACGACCTTCAGGGAGAAGGCGTTCGGGTCATCAGCCGGAGCCAGGCCAGCGTCCTCAGGACGGAAGCCGACCACGATCTGGTTGTTGTCCTCCGGGGTGAGCTTGTTGACGGCCTCAGCCGGCAGATCCACGGTGTCCTCACCGATCTTCGCCTTGCCGTTGACCACCGGGTGGGTGTTCAGGTTCATCGACGGGGAGCCGATGAAGCCGGCGACGAAGACGTTGGCCGGGCGATCGTACAGCTCGGTCGGAGCGCCGACCTGCTGCAGGATGCCGAGCTTGATGACGGCGATACGATCGCCCATCGTCAGAGCCTCGGTCTGATCGTGGGTCACGTACAGGGTGGTGACACCCAGCTGACGCTGCAGAGCAGCGATCTGGGTACGGGTCTGGACACGAAGCTTGGCGTCGAGGTTGGACAGCGGCTCATCCATGAGGAAGACCTTCGGCTCACGAACGATTGCACGGCCCATGGCCACACGCTGACGCTGACCACCGGACAGAGCCTTCGGCTTACGATCGAGGTACTCGGTCAGGTCGAGGATCTCAGCGGCCTTCTCGACGCGCTTGCGGATCTCGTCCTTCGGGGTGCCGGCGATCTTCAGAGCGAAGCCCATGTTGTCGGCGACGGTCATGTGCGGGTACAGAGCGTAGTTCTGGAACACCATTGCGATGTCGCGGTCCTTCGGCTGCATCGTGGTGACATCCTTGCCACCGATGAGGATGCGGCCCTTGTTGACCTCTTCCAGGCCTGCGAGCATGCGCAGGGTGGTGGACTTACCACAGCCGGAAGGACCAACCAGGACGAGGAACTCGCCGTCCTTGATATCAAGATTCAGATCATCCACAGAGGGCTTGTCGTTGCCCGGGTAGATACGAGTGACGTGGTCGAATACGACTTCTGCCATAATTACTAATCCTTTCAGAGGCAGGTACGTGCCTCACGATCCGTTGTAAAGGGATTGTTTGTTTCTTACTGTGCTTCGACCTACCGTAGCCATCTACCACATTGCTTCCGGGAACTGCAAGCCTCAGCGTTCACTTTTCCGGTTCAGTGAAGAATCTCTTCGTTGAGCCACGTCTCACTATACACGGCTCGACGGCCGGTGCAAGCAATGCGCCCGAAATCCGCGTTTCCCAGCGTGTCGCCACGCCACCGCAGCCGATTTCGCAGTGGCCGGCGACGGCACCCGGCGTTAGGCTTGAACCCATGGAACATGAGCCGTTGGTCAGCATCATCATCCCGGTATATAAGGTCGAGCGGTTCCTCGACGCATGCGTGGCGAGCGTGGCCGCGCAGACGTACACCAATCTCGAAATCCTGCTGGTAGACGACGGCTCTCCCGACTCGTGCCCGGCCATGTGCGATGCCTGGGCTCGCAAAGACCCTCGCGTGCGTGTGATCCACAAACCCAACGGCGGACTTTCGGACGCGCGCAACGCCGGCATCGCCCAAGCCACCGGATCCTATATCTACTTCGCCGACTCCGACGACACCGTGGCCCCCACGCTGGTGGAAGACTGTCTCGCCGCCTTGCGCGACTACGACGCCGACCTCGTGATGTTCCAGTTCGACACCATCTCCGAAAACGGCAAGCCCCTGCTCTCCAACTATCGGCACAACGACTTTTCCGAAGTCCAGATCCTCACCCCGGTAGAGACCATCAAAAAACAGGTTCGGGCCGAAATCGACGGTTATTTCTGGGCGTTTCTCGCACCGGCGTCGACCTATCAATCCACAGGGTTCTCATTCCCGGTCGGCCGCAAAATCGAGGACCTTTCCCGCATCTGCAACGTGATCGGCGAGGCCACACGCGTGGTGCGCATTCCCAAGGTGCTGTATCACTACCGCATGCGTGAGGGCTCGATCACCGCCACGTTGGACCCGAAACTGACACGCGACTGGACCCGGGCCGCCGATGACCGCGAGACCTATATTCTTGAGCGGTTCCCTGAGCTCAAAGGGTTCATGACGCTGCAGCAGTTGAATTTCTTCGCCAATCTCGACTATGAGACCATCCGCCAGTCGCTGATTGCCGGGCTCAAAATCGATCCCGAAGACGCCGACTCCATTCGCCGGCATATTGAGCGGCTGTCTAAAACCGCGACCGAAAGCGACGAGCCAATTCCAGACACCCTGCGAGAGCTCCTTGGACTACTCAAGCTCGGTGTGGCCAAATTCGCGGACAACGCCGTGGACGCGCTGTCCGCAGCCGCGCCTGATGTCACGGCGGATGCCGATGTGCCGGCCGGCACATCGGGCGGTGCCGCCAACCATCGTTCGGCATCGCCGCTCTTTTCTGGCTCGCGTCCACTAACGGCCGCCTCGGGCCCGCAAACGGAAGACGGCAAGGAGGACGAACCGACACTGGCGGAGCGTTTCCGCGACATGCGCGAAGATTGGCGCCAGCTGCGCATCCAACATATCGAAGAGGCCGAGGAGCGCAAAGCCGAGCGCCTAGCAGCCCGCAACGGCGTCACCTTCGAGCAGGAGTAGCTTCTATCGGGCTATGAAGGCGACTACCGCTCACCTTGCCAGCGGTATCTCGTTTGACAGGGGTACATTGAGACTCATCAAAATATCTATCTGCTTTACAAGGGGTACTTCATTCAGTAGAAGCGCCCCTGCCTCGGCAGTATTGTACCGTTTTGATCCCATGTCTACTTGGATCAGTACCCCTTACAGAACAGATAGATCTTCGAGAACCGCCAAATGTACCCCTGCCAAGTGAGATAGGCCCATATACAAGTCCACCGGATAAGATGGCACACAGAAGAACCATGACGGGAGGCCTGTGATGGGCGGCACGTTGGGCGATACCATAGCCAACGCGCTGCCGGATATTCCGCGCCTCCGCACCGCCTTGTGCGAATGGCTGGCGTGCATGGTGTACATTATGGCCATTTACCGCCGCGCATGTTGGCAGCGCACCGCCATAGTCAGTGCCGTGTTGCGCAGGGACTCCACGGACGCGTTGCGCACCACCAAACGAGACGTTTCACGCCACGGCTTCGGCGTGAAGTCGATTCGTCACATCGCCGCGCAGTACGGCGGCGAAGTGACGATTCGCACCGAAGATCACTGGTTCGTGCTCACGGTACTGATTCCGCATCTTCCGCGGTAGGCGGGCGTCAGAAGTCCCAATCGTCGTCGTCGGTCTCCTCGGCTTTGCCCATCACGTAGGAGGAGCCGGAGCCGGAGAAGAAGTCGTGGTTTTCGTCGGCGTTCGGGCTCAGGGCGGCGAGGATCGCGGGGTTCACGTCGCAGATTTCAGCCGGGAAAAGCGCCGGGTAGCCAAGGTTCATCAGCGCCTTGTTGGCGTTGTAGTGCAGGAACTTCTCCACATCCTCGACCAGGCCCACGCCGGAGTACAGGGATTCGGTGTAGCCCACCTCGTTGTCGTACAGCTCGTTGAGCAAATCGTAGGTGTAGTCCTGCAGGTCGGCGCGCTCGGCGTCGGTCAGCTGGGCGATGCCCTTCTGGTACTTGTAGCCGATGTAGTAGCCGTGCACGGCCTCGTCACGGATGATGAGGCGGATCACATCGGCGGTGTTGGTGAGTTTGGCGTGCGCGGAGAAATACATCGGCAGGTAGAAGCCGGAGTAGAAGAGGAAGGATTCGAGCAGCGTGGAGGCCACCTTGCGCTTGTACGGGTTGTCGCCCTCGTAGTAGTCGAGCACGATTTCGGCCTTCTTCTGCAGGAACTCGTTCTGCTCACTCCAGTCGAACGCGGCGTCGATCTGCTCGGTGGAGCACAGGGTAGAGAAGATCGAGGAGTAGGACTTGGCGTGCACGGATTCCATGAATGCGATGTTCGTGTACACGGCCTCCTCGTGCGGGGTGAGCGCGTCCGGAATCAGGGAGACCGCGCCGACCGTGCCCTGAATGGTGTCGAGCAGGGTCAGTCCGGTGAACACACGCATGGTGAGCGTGTGCTCCTCTTCGCTCATCTGCTGCCAGGAGGGGATGTCGTTGGAGACCGGAACCTTCTCGGGCAGCCAGAAGTTGCCGGTCAGGCGGTCCCAGACCTCAAGGTCCTTCTCGTCTTCCAAACGGTTCCAGTTGATGGCGGAAACGCGGTCGATAAGTTTCAGCGGCTTACGCGGAATAGAAATCGGTGGCATATTTATCCTTTCAGAGCATGCAACTTACGCAACCGGCAACCTCAGTGCCTTCCAGCGCCTGCTGGCGGATGCGGATGTAGTACAGGGTTTTGATGCCCTTGCGCCAGGCGTAGATCTGGGCCTTGTTGAGATCTCGCGTGGTGGCGGTGTCCGGGAAGAACAACGTCAGCGAAAGACCCTGATCGACGTGCTGGGTGGCCTCGGCGTACGTGTCGACGATGGCCTTCCAACCAATCTCGTAGGCATCCTTGTAGTACTCAAGGTTGTCGTTGGTCATGTAGGCGGCCGGGTAGTAGACGCGGCCGATCTTGCCTTCCTTGCGGATTTCGATCTTGGACGCGATCGGGTGGATCGAGCTCGTGGAATGGTTGATGTAGGAGATCGATCCGGTGGGCGGCACGGCTTGCAGGTTCTGGTTGTAGATACCGTCCTTGATGATGTCGGCCTGCAACGCCTGCCAGTCGGCCACGGTCGGGATGGCGATGCCGAACTTGGCGAACAGTTCGCGTACACGGGCGGTGCGCGGTTCCAGAGAGCGGCGGCCGTCGGTGTACTTGTCGAAGTAGTTGCCCTGGCCGGCCGGCTTGGCGTAGTCGGAGGTCGGGAAGCTCTTGAATGCCTGGCCGTGTTCGACGGCGAGTTTGTGGGAGGCGCGGTAGGCGTGGTAGGCCACGGTCATGAAGTACATGTCGGTGAAGTCGAGGCCTTCCTCGGAACCATACATGATGCCTTCGCGGGCCAGGAAGCCGTGCAGGTTCATCTGACCCAAGCCGATGGCGTGACCTTCCTCGTTGGCGCGGCGGATGGAAGGCACGGCGTTGATGCTCGTGTGCTCGGCCACCGAGGTGAGCGCACGAATGGCGATCTCCACGGTGTGCGCCAGCCCGCCGTCCATCGCCTTGGCGATGTTGAGGGAGCCGAGGTTGCACGAGATGTCACGGCCGACATGCTTGTAGGTCAGGTCTTCGTTGTATTCGCTGGGCTCCTGCACCTGCAGGATTTCGGAGCACAGGTTGGACATGGTCACGCGGCCCTCGATCGGGTTGGCGCGGTTGACCGTGTCTTCGAACACGATGTACGGATAGCCGGATTCGAACTGCAGTTCGGCGATGGTGGTGAAGAACTTACGTGCGTCGATGTAGGTCTTCTTGATGCGATCGTCCGCCACCATCTCCTCGTAGTGTTCGGAGATGGCGATGTCGGCGAACGGCTTGCCGTAGACGCGTTCCACATCGTAGGGGCTGAACAGGGCCATCTGCTCCTTGCGCTTGGCCAGTTCGAAGGTGATGTCCGGAATCACCACGCCGAGCGCCAGGGACTTGATGCGGATCTTCTCATCGGCGTTCTCGCGCTTGGTGTCGAGGAATCGCAGGATATCCGGGTGATGGGCGCTCAGGTACACCGCGCCGGCACCCTGGCGGGCGCCCAGCTGGTTGGCGTAGGAGAAGGCGTCTTCCAGCAGCTTCATCACCGGAATCACGCCGCTGGACTGGTTTTCGATGTGCTTGATCGGAGCGCCAAGCTCACGCAGGTTGCTCAGCAGCAACGCCACGCCACCACCGCGCTTGGACAGCTGCAGGGCCGCGTTGATGCCGCGGGAGATGGACTCCATGTTGTCTTCGATGCGCACCAGGAAGCAGCTGACCGGCTCGCCGCGCTGGGCTTTGCCGAGGTTGAGGAAGGTGGGGGTTGCGGGCTGGAAACGGCCGGCGAGCATCTCATCGGCGTATTCGACGGCCTGATTTTCGTCACCGGCGGCAAGCTCCAGCGCCACGGCGGCGCAGCGCTGCGGGAAATCCTCAAGGTAGCGCTTGCCGTCGAAGGTTTTCAACGCATAGGACGTGTAGAACTTGAAGGCACCGAGGAAGGTGCCGAACTCGAAGCCAGCGGATTCCACGTGCGCGTAGAAGCGATCGAGGAATTCTGCCGAGTACTGGGCGAACACGGCCGGGTTGTAGTACTGGTTGTCGATCAGGAACTGCAGACGTTCGGCGGTTGAGGGGAAGGCGACGGTGTTGGCGGCCACATGGTTGGTCACATAGGCGCGCTCGGCGGCCTTGTCCTTGTCGAACTGAATCTGACCGTTGGCGTCATACAGGTTGAGCATCGCGTTCAGCGCATGGTAATCGTGCGCTGGATCGGTGGGCTCGGCGGCATGTGACGTGTTGTCGAGGGCCAGTCCAGTGTTGGTGAAATCGGTCATAGTCGAATTGAATTCCTTACGATGTAGCGAAAACGGCTGTGTCAAAGCGGTAGCCCCTCATCAACGTTTTTGTTCCGCACTCTGCCCCTTCCCTTTTTCGCGAATATGTACCACTGACAGCGACTCAGTGGTACATATTCGCGAAAAAGGGGCAGGGAAGGGGCGCAGAGACGGAGGATGAGACGGCGAATGGAGCTGGGCGAATCAGTGTTCGGTGAAGAAACGCACCAGACCGTTCTTCACGGCCGCAGTATCCTCCGGCGTACCCATCAGCTCGAATTTATAGAGGAAGGGCACATGGCATTTGGCGGAGATGACGTCTCCGGCGGCACAATAGGCTTCACCGAAGTTCGTGTTTCCCGAAGCGATGACGCCGCGAATCCACGCACGGTTCTCCGGATCGTTCAGGAACCGTTTGACTTGGATCGGCACGGCTTTCGCAATCACTCCCCCGCCATAGGTAGGCACCATGATGACGTAGGGTTCACGTACGTTCAGCGCCGGCTCGGAGGCTTTCAGCGGCACACGGTACACGTTGATGCCATCGTCCTGGAATCGGCATCCGGCCACAAAACGAGCCGTGTTTTCAGAAGCCGACGAGAAGTACACCAAAGCACCTACCGGATTGCCGGCGGCAGCGAATTCCGGCTTGCTCGCCGCGGAATGCCCATCGCCGGCCGGAACGCTCTGATTCGGTGCATCCACCGTGCGGCTTGCGCCGGTTTGCTTTTGCCGCGGCTGCCCGTCGAGTGCTGACGTCACGCGGCCACCGGGGCCACAGCCGCAACCTGCTTGGCGACTTCACGAATCAGATCGGGGCGATAGCCGGTCCAAGAGTTGTCCGGCGTGATCACCACCGGCGCCTGTCGGAAGCCGGCGGCCTGCAGCTGTTCAAGGGTGGAGGGGTTCTCGGTCAGGTCCACGGTCTCAAACGGCACACCCAATTTGGTGAACTGGCGCTTGGTGGCCTCGCACTGCGGGCAATGCGGCTTAGTGAACACGGTGACGGTCATAGCAACTCCCCTGGTAACAGCATTTTTCAAATGAAGCGAAAGTCATATTACAACCATGCGATTCGCAATCAAGCCACTATGTGTAGTGGCGTGTTGCATCAATAAACACTAGATATAGTGTTTTGCGTTGATTTTCCGCCATTTGTGCAAGGCAACCATAAAACCATATAAAGCAACCCGCCGAGCAACTTGTGGCATTGTTCACATTTGAAGAACCATGAAAAAGCCCGACCGGGCGCTTGAGATAAGCGTCCGTCCGGGCTTGGAGAAAGAAGAAAGTCAGAAGATTGGAAAATTAAGGATTACTTAGCCTACTTGTTCTTCGGCATAATCCAGAACTTGAGCAGCGGGTAGCTCACCACCACGGCCAGCAGCGTGTTGACCACGGAAGCAATCGTGCCGGCCACACCGGCGTTCATACCCCCGGCGGCGGACGCGGTCGGCTTCGTGGTATCAGTCATGGTTGAGCTCCTTTGCGGTGCGCTTGTTGGCAGATTGGTTGCGGAAGAATCCGGCGATGAGCCCGCCGATTCCACGGAAGGTATGTCCGTTGGCGATCGCGACGATGGCATCCACCATGGCCGAATCGACCATGCCCTGCGTCATCTTGCTCATGGCGCGCGGCGGCATGTTGAGAATGAACAGCGTATTGAGATCGGGAGCGCCGGTTTTCTGCCGCACCGCGGCCTCGCGTTTGGTCAGGGTTTTGGCAATGGTACGAGCCACGAACCCGCGCGAATCAACCCAGCTGGAGATCGGGTCGTTCACGCCGAATACCGTAGGCTTGCCGGGCGCGATGACTTCGCGGCCAAACAATACGGCCATTTCGGCATCAGTCACGTGTTTGACGTCACCGGCGAGGTAGTGTCCCAGCGCCGGGTCGGCGGGCGCGGCGTCCACATCGCCGGCCACGGCAAACGGCGTCACGAGCGGCAGATGCTCGGCGTCGGAGCCCACGGCGAGCGTCCAGATGCCGGATTCCATAGCCCAGCGATTGGCGGCAACGTCGAAGTGACGGAAAGTGTATCGATCGAAATCGATACGCACGGTTGTCGTCTCGTGTGCGGCCAGCTCGACCTTGACGAAGCCTTTGAGTTCGCGTACGGGGCGCAGCACACCGGCTGCGGCACCCGCGTCAGCCGCGGCGCCCTCGCCGGAGCGCGACGGCCCGGCAACGTACAGCTGTACGACAGTGGCCCCGGCGACGTCAGAATCATTGGTGACGGTGAACTGCACACCGGTTTCGTCGGCAGTCACATTGCCGTACGCAAACGTTGCGTACGACAGACCGTAGCCGAACGGGAAACGAACCGGAACGTCGGCAGTTTCGTAGTAACGGTAGCCGATAAACGGGCCCTCGCGATAGATGGCGTCACGTCCGATGGCCGGATACCATCCGGAGGACGGGCAGTCGTTGTAGCGCAACGGCCAGGTTTCAGCCAAATGGCCGGACGGATTGACTTGACCAGTGAGCACGCGTACAGCGGCGGAGGCGCCGGCTTGACCGGACAGGCCGATATATAGCATGGCGCTCACGGACTCAAACCATGGCAATTCGACCGGGGAACCGGCCACCAGCACCACCACGACAGGCTTGCCGGTAGCGGCCAGCGCGTCCACAAGATCGTTTTGGACCCGCGGGATGGCCATGGTGGAACGGTCGAGCCCTTCGGATTCGCTGCGCTCGTCGAGACCGACCACGGCGATGACGACGTCGGTGGAATCGGAGGAAGCAAGCGCCACGGCTTCGTCGATCAAGGACTGGTTGGCCGTGCCTTGGCGGTCGTAGCCCTGGGCGTAGCCGGAAACTGTCACGCCCGTGGAATCGGCGACGGCGTTGAACTCGTCCAGAATATTCTCCTCGCTGGTGGCGTTCACCTTGGAGGACCCGGAGCCTTGGAATCGCGGGGTTTTGGCCATGTCTCCGACTACGGCCACGCGGGTGCCGGGCTTGAGCGGCAGCACAGGCACGGCGTCCGTGTCGGATGCGGCGGCATCGTTCTTCAGCAGCACAGCCGACCCTTCGGCCACGCGGCGGGCCACGACATGATGTGCCGCAGCGATATCATCCTTCAACAAATCATTGCGCCCCACGCCTTCGGTGCGGGTCAGTCGGGCGATTTTGGCCACTTCGCCGGCACGGGCGGTCAGATCCGCCTCGGAGAGCGTGCCGGCTTTGACCGCGCCTTCCAGCTCACGCACGGAGGTGTAGCCGGGGCTGGGCATTTCAAGGGAGCCGCCGGCCTTAACCGCCGCCACGGCGGAGTTGGAGCCTCCCCAGTCGGAGACGACCATGCCATCGAAGCCCCATTCGTCGCGCAGAATGTTCTGCAGCAGGTGCTTGTTCTCGTGCGCATAGACGCCGTTGACCTCGTTGTAGGAGGTCATGATGGCCATCGGCGCTGCCTCGCGCACGGCGATTTCAAACCCAGTCAGATAGATTTCACGCATCGTGCGCTCATCGATCACCGAGTTGGACGCCTGACGCCGCAGCTCCTGGCTGTTCACCGCGAAATGCTTGGGGCATGCGGAGACGCCGTTGGACTGAATGCCGCGAATCAAACCGGCGGCCATGCGCCCCGCCACGATCGGATCCTCGGAATAATACTCGAAGTTGCGGCCGCACAGCGGGTTGCGCTTGATGTTGAGGCCCGGCCCGAGCAGCACATTCACACCGAGATCATGCGCTTCGCGGCCGAGCGCCTCCCCCATCGCTTCGGCGAGCGCCGGATCCCACGAGTTGGCCACCGTGCCGGCGGTCGGGAAGCAGGTGGCGGGCTTGGACGCGCCGAGGCCCAGATGGTCGCCTTCGCCGAGCTGCCGACGCACGCCGTGGGGACCATCGCTCATCACGAAGCTGGGTATGCCGGCGCGTTCGTTGCCGCGCGAATCCCATTCGGAAGCGCCGGAAAGCATCGCCGCTTTCTCACCCACCGAAAGTTCTTCGAGTTCCATCGCCATCTCGTCCTCCCTTGCACTTGCGGCGCGCACGCCGGTGACGTAACCCACCGGCCCGCGCACTTCACGTACTTTATGTACTCCGCGCACTTCACGTATTCGTTGCGTATCTCTCCGGCGAACCAGCCGCGCCACCCTGCTGCACGCGATTCGCCGCTAGTGTGATTCAATCAGGTTCAGGCACGCCCGGTGGGGCTCATTGCACAACCTGTCGTTTTCCGCGCACGATTGGTCGGGCGACACCCCGCCGGCATCCAGCAGCACTCGCCCAACAGCACCCCGTCAATCCGCCTCTACAATCGGAATATGGGACTGAAGACGTGGAAGAAGTGGACGGACTGGCCGCTGATGATGCTGTCCGTGATGTTTCTGGTGGCGTACTCGTGGGAGATTCTGGCGCGGACGCATGTCACACTGTGCGAGAACGTGATCAATGCGATTTGGGTGGCGTTCGTCATCGACTACGCGGTGTCCCTATGGTTGGCTGACAATCGTTGGCGATGGTTCAAACGCAACCTGTTCGCGCTGTTGACCATCGCGCTGCCCATGTTTCGGCCTCTGCGACTGCTGAGGCTGCTTACCGTGCTGCATGTGCTCAACCGCACGTCCGGCATGGCGGTGCGCGGGCGCATCACCGTGTACTCGTTCGGCGCGGTGACGATGCTCATGTACGTGGGCGCGCTGGCCGTGTATTCCGTGGAGCGCGGGGCCGCCGGGTCCACGATCACCGATTTCGGCACCGCACTGTGGTGGTCGTTCGTCACCGTGACCACCGTGGGGTACGGCGACGTTTCGCCGGTCACATTCCAAGGCAAGATCATTGCGGTGGCGCTGATGTTCGCCGGCATCGCATTGATCGGTATCGTTACGGCCACGTTGGCTTCGTGGATTGTCGATCAGGTCAATCTGGAGGCCGGGCGTCGTGAGGACGCGCGTGAGAAGGAGGTGGCCAAGGAGGCCGTGCAGGCCGCCATCGCCACGGCTGCAGCCACAACAGAAACGGCATCCGGCAAAACCGAAATCGAGCTGTTGCGCGACGAGGTGCGCCAACTGACCGCCGCAGTCGCCGGCTTGCGCGAGGAACTTGAGCGGCGTTGATCTTCGGCAAAACGACGGCGACGAACCACGCACACATACGCGCACGCGCATATACGAGAAAGTGGTCTCTCGCTTATACCGGCGATGCAGGCCGATATAAACGAGAGACCACTTCAGCATTCAGCTTCGTCGGAGAAGGACTTGGCGCTGGAGATCAGGGAGTCGGAGTACTGGTCGGCCGGCACTTCAGGCAGGGTCCAGTCCTGGGCCCGCATGCCTACTTCCGGACGATCGGCACGGTCTCCTCCTTTTGGCCTATAACCCCTGGGCCGGGAAGTAACGAAAAGGAATAAAGGAAAAAGAAAAGAAGAAGGGGGCGGGAGAGAAGGGGATATTCCCGCCCCCTTGAAGGCGCGGAGCAGGTTGGGGGACGCTCCGCCCTTACCCCAGGAAGCCATAGTTGGGGGAAGGCTCCTGGCGAACTTACCCAAGGTAAGACTATGCCTGTGCAGAAAAAATCTGCGCATCTTCTATAATACGCTTTTTCCTGCGCGACGAGCCTCTTGTCGGGATCGAACCGACGACCTGCCGCTTACAAGGCGGCCGCTCTGGCCATCTGAGCTAAAGAGGCGTGTTTCCGGACGCTTCACGCACGGAACAAATGACTAGCATACCATCAGGTACCGCGGTGAAGCGCTCCATGTGTCGCAGTGGTCACCGCAGTACCGGCATGTCATGATGGTTGTCGCGATTGTCGCCGCCGCGGCACTATCAGTTGGCGGTGATGTCGATGGGTTTCTTGCTTGCGCCGATGGACGGCAGCTTGCCCTGCACACCCACCTGATTTTCGTCAAGGCCGATGGCGTCAAGGAAGCCCTTGACCATGGTGGTCTTGGCCAACGTGATGTTCTGCAGGCTCCAGTATTCGCCGTTGATGGTCAAGGTGGGCGAGGAGAAGCCGCCGGAGCTGCTGAACAGTTCGGGGCGCAGAACCGTGTAGTTGTTCGAGGCGGTGAGCCAGTCCACGTATTCGTTCTCGCCGCTGAAGGCCGCCGACGCCACATCCTCGCTCACGCCGGCCTTGACGGCCTGTTCCTTGAGTTTGTCGTTGCTGACGGAGACGTAATTCGACAGCTCGCCCGGCTGGAAGTCCGCATCGTAGATATTCGCCAGATAGTCGAGCAGATGGTCAGGATCGTCGTCGTGTTCGGCGATGTAGATGGCACCGTTGAACGCACGGTTGGAATAGTCGTCCGAGCTCTTGTTGTTCTGGAAGTTGAGGAAGTGCAGATCAAGGGTGATTTGACCGGCGTTCATCATCTTCTTCAGGGTCGGGTCAAGATTCTGGTTCACCGAAGCGCAGCCCGGGCACAGCGGCTCCATATAGATGGCAACGGTCGGCGCCCCCTCGGCCTTCGTGCCATACCCCTTGCTGGAGATCAGGAAGCCTGCGTCGTCGCTGGCGTTGGCCGGCTTGGTCTTGACTTTCTGCAGAGCGCTGTAGGCCTCGTCCACGGTCGTGCTGGACTGCGTGGAGGAGCTGGACATGGCCTTGTACACGGCGAATCCGCCGACGGCCACCAGCACCACGATAATGGCCACTACAATGCAGCCGATAATCGTCTGCTGCTTGCGCTCCTTGGCGGCCTGCGCTTCCTGGGCGCGCTTGGCCGCTTCCTCTGCCGCGCGACGTTCAGCGCGGGTGGCGCGCTTGGTCTGACGCTTCGGATCTGACATAGTCTTCCCCCTGCATGGTTCAATGTTTCGGCCCAATCATAATGACCCGCCCTGAGGATAGGTACGCCAGAAGCTCAAAAGACGTGAATTCTCGGTAAACACCGCACGTGACATCCGTCACAGATCGCACCGGCCGCACGCCACGAATCAGATCAGTCACGGCCAGCGGCCAGTAGCGCATCAGCAACGCCACACGTCACCATATGGTGCCGAGCGGCGTCCAATCAATAGGCGCGCTCGTCATCCACGGTGCCACGCATAACGCCACCGCGATCACCAGCCATATGGTGAACAGCACCGTGCTGCGCCGGCCGCGCACTGCCGGAGCCGCGGCACCGGCGGAAAGGTCGGCCCCCAACGTCGGAGCGCCAGTGCTCAATCCCCGCAGCGCGCCCGCCCCCAAACGCAACATCATGGTTTGAGGACCGAACGCCGTAATCAGCCATCCGACAGCCATGCAGCCGGCCAGCGTCAATCCGGACGACGAGTAAGGCATATCGACCAATAACGGCAACGGCACGCTCCGGTCCGCGGTGAAATACCAATATATTGTGCGTACCGGTAGCCCCAGAGACACCGTGACGACTGCGGTACCAGCCAAAAATACGATGCCCAGCAGCACAAGTCGCGGCAGCATCAACAGCAATGCCTTGACGATATGCCACGGCAGCGTGGCGGTGCGAATCCATACGTCGGAGCCTTTGCGTTGACCGCCGCGACGGCCTTCACGCTCCAGCTGCGACTCGGTGTTGCACGCCAACGTGAGCAGCAGCCAAATCACCAGACCGGCCACCGCGAGCGCACACAACGGTGCCGATGCGGCCATCGCGGCCAGAGGCACGGCAAGCAGCCACAACGGCAACGTGCCGCGTTGCAGATACATGCCGCGCCGCACGTCCGCGGGGTTCGGGCCCATATGTTGCGCCAACGCCTCGGTAGGCACGGCTTGCGCGGTTTGTGTGATCACCCTCTGCAACGCCGGGCGAATATCAGGGTCGACCATTGTCGGCGCGGCATCGGCGGGAGTCGCGGGGGCGACGCCGGCCGGGACAGTCGGAGCTACCGGAGGAAATGAGGGGGCCGACTCCGGCAGTACCGCAGTCTGCCCCGGCAACACCGATGTGCGATCAGGGAGCACCGCCGCCTGGTCAGGCAATACGGCCGTACGTTCTGAGGGAACGCCCGAATCGCCGGTGCCGCCCGAATCGCCGATGCCGCCCGAATCACACAGTGGCACGGTCGTCGCCGATGCCGCAAGCGGCGTTACCGCGGCGGACTGTCCGTCGCCGAGCGGAACCGTGGCGTCGGCGGGCGTTTCGCCCCGCCATAATGTGCGCGGATTGTCGTCGTCGCGCACACTGCCGTCGCGCACGCCACCGTCAAAAGGGAGCATCGCCCCGCTCTCGCCGCCGGGCGCGACCCCGGCCCAAGCCGCAGGATTCAACGCATCAAGCATGATGGCGTGCAGCAGCTGGTCCGGCGTGCAGCGCTGCGCACGGTCAGGGCTCAGCGCGGACCGGAACGCCGCCATCGTACCGGCCGGCAGCCCGGTGAGATTCGCGTTGCCGGACGCCTCACGCTCCAGCACCGCCATCATCGGCTTGGTGCCGAACACCGGCGCACCGGTGGCCGCAAACGCCAGCACGGACGCCACCGACCACCAATCGGTCATGGCATCGGATTCCGCACCCTCGATGATCTCCGGGGCGATGAATCCGGGCGTGCCCATCACCAGTCCGGTCCGGGTGACGTGACTTTCCCCCTCCCCCATCGCAATGCCGAAATCGACCAGCACCGGTCCGGAAGCGGAGACCATGACGTTTGTGGGTTTGATGTCGCGGTGAACGATGCCCGCGGCATGCACCGCCTTGGTGGCCTCGATCAGTTTGCGGGCCAGCCGTTCGAGATCGTCGCCGATATACCGGCCGTTGACCGCCACATCGTCCTTCAGATTGCGGCCCTCGATCAGTTCGGTGACGATGAACGCCAACGAATCATCCAATTCCATATCCACGATGCCGCACACACCCGGATGGTTGACCTTCTTCAGCGCCATGGCCTCGCGGCGCAGACGTTCGCGCGGCGTGATGTTCGGTTTCAGATCGGGATCCTGCAGCGCGGCGCGCCCCATGCCGCCGGACGAGGAGTCGTCGGCCAGCGAATCGCGCAGGATTTTCATGGCGTACACCGTGCCGCCATCGTCGCGCACACGCCACACCGATCCCATGGCACCGGCCCCCAAGCGGGAAAGAAGCGTGTAGCCTCCCACCACTTCGCCCGGTTCAAGATTCAACGCTGCCAGATCGCTCATATGCTCCATCCTAGACCGTCCGCAATCAGCCTGTATTTTTGGATATTTTGCACCCATCGCCGCGTCACAGACCGGATTTTTGCCGCATATTCCTATGGCCGCGTAGGATAGGTGAAGATTAGAAAGGGAGGACTATGAGCGTTCTCGACCGTTTTGAGAAAAGCGTGGAGGGTGCAGTCAACGGAGTGTTCGCCAAGTTCGGCTCCAAAGATCTGCAGCCTGTTGACCTGTCCAGCGCCCTGGAGCGCGAGATCGACGCCGAGGCCATGCCGGTGGGCCGCGACCGCACGGTGGCCCCGAACGAATACCGTTTCAAGCTCAGCACGCCGGACTTCGACCGCATCGAGGCGTGGGGCAGCGAGACTCTGGCCAACGAGTTGGCGGATAACCTCACCGAGTACGCCAAGAGCCAGCATTACGCTTTCGTAGGCCCGGTGATCGTGATTTTCGAAGAGGATCTGGACCTGTCCAAGGGCAACTTCAACCTCTCCTCCGAATCCGTGCAGGGCAACGCCGTCCCCGTCACTACGGACGCCCAGACCGAGGACAGCCCGGTGCTGGAGGTCAACGGCAACCAGTACCTACTCACCAAAGACAAGACGGTGATCGGCCGCGGTTCCGGCTGCGACATCGTCATCGATGATCCGGGCATCTCCCGCAAGCATCTGGAAATCGACATTACGGACAACGGTGTGATCGCCCGCGACCTTGGCTCCACGAACGGCACGTACGTGGAAGGCCATCAGGTACCCGCCGCCACGCTGCTGGATGGCAACACCATCACCATCGGCCGTACGCGCATCCTCTACTGGGCCTCGGCGCAAGCCCAGGAGTAGCCCGCGTAATCCGCTCGAAAGTCGGTACCAATGACCGAACTGACATTTGCCCTTCTGAAATACGGGTTCCTTGTACTGCTGTGGGTATTCGTATGGCTTGCCGTACGCTCCTTACGCAAGGACATCGAAACCTTCAGCCCCAGGCCTTCGCGTGCACGCCGTCGTCGCGAACGCGAAGCTCATAAGGCCAAGGCCGAAGCTCCCGTTGCTCAGCAGGCTCCCGTATCTCGTACCTCGCGCACTTCCGCACGCACAGGTCAGGCGCAGCCTACCCTGCTGGTGATTATCGACGGTCCGCTGGCCGGCAGTTCGGTACCGTTGGCCGACGCCGAAATCAGCTTGGGGCGCGCCGCATCCAACAATGTGGTGTTGGACGACGAGTTCGTCTCCTCTCATCACGCCCGCGTATATCGTGATCCGCAGTCCGGCCAGTGGGCCATTGAGGATCTGAACTCCACCAATGGCACTGTGGTCAATCAGCAGCGTATTAATCGCCCGACCATTCTGCCGGCCCGTGTTCCTGTGCGCATCGGCGCCACCACCTTCGAATTGAGGTAGCCGCATGCCAAATTCCGCCGCTTCACAACCGCTATTCCTGTATTCCACAACCGTGTCCGATGTGGGTACGGTCCGTGCGAACAATCAGGACTCCTCCTTTGCCGGAGAACATCTCATCGCCATGTGCGATGGCATGGGCGGCCATGCCGGCGGCGACACCGCATCATCCATCGCCATCCGCTCGCTGGCTCATATCGAGCAGGACGACACCGGTGGCGACGTCGAGACGATCTCGCGCATGATGGAAACCTCCGTGATGGCCGCGCATGACGCCATCGTGGGTAAAGCCAAGCGCGAACGCAAACTTGCCGGCATGGGCACCACGGTAGTCGCCGTGGCGCTGGTCGCCGGGTACTGGGTGATCGCCCATATCGGCGACTCCCGCGCCTATCTGCTGCGCGACGGCCATCTGAGCCGCATCACCTGCGATCACAGCTACGTGCAGCACCTCATCAATACCGGCCGTATCACGCCTTCGGAAGCCAAGAATCATCCGCAGCGCAACGTGGTGATGCGTGTGCTGGGCGATTTCGACATCGACCCGCATCCGGACATCTCCATCCGCAAGGCCCACCCTGCCGACCGTTGGCTGCTGTGCTCGGACGGCCTGTGCGGCGTGCTGGAAGACTCCACCATCGAAGAGACGATGAGCTCGCTGTCCGATCAGGGCGAATGCTGCCAGAGGCTCGTGCAGATGGCCCTGCGCGCCGGCAGCACCGACAACGTCACCGCCGTAATCGCGGATGCCACGCTGGCCCTTGACGCCGACGCCTTCGATCTGCCGCATCAGACCCCGCTGGTCGGCGGTGCGGCCAGCCATAACCTGGAACCGATCGCCGACATCGTCAACGAGCCGGTGGCCACCGCGCCCGCGCTGCGCGAAGACAATTCGCCGGCGCAACGCGCTGCGGCACTGATTCAGGCTGACGGCGCGCATGAAGACAAGCCTGAGCAGACCACGGTGAACCCGTCCTCGGCGCGCGTGGTCCAGCCGTCCACCGTACGTGAGGAAACCGGCGAACGCGCCAATCCGGACACCGGTGAGATTCCGGTGGTGCAGAAATCCGATGGACGACTGTCCGCCGACCCGAACGATCCGGACGTGGCGCAGGCAATTCGCGAGGAGAAGGCCGAACAGAAGAAGACCACGCGCACCAAGAAGCGCCGCACCAAGGTCGCGGTGATCATCTCCTGCATTCTTGCCGTGCTCGCGTTGGGCGGTGCCGGCTACGGCGCATACCTGTGGAGCCAGACGCATTATTACGTGGGCAACGCGAACGGCACCGTGGCGATCTACCGTGGCGTGCCGACCAGCCTGTTCGGACTGGAGCTTTCGCACGAGGTGGAAAGCACCGACATCTCCACCGCCGACCTGCCCGCCACTTGGCGCGATCAGCTGGCCCAAGGCATTACGGTCGGCTCGTTGGACGAGGCGAAATCGCACGTGAACATCATTCGCAGCGAAATGAAGAAACTGGAACAGGCACAGCAGGAAGCCGAGGCCAAGAAGTCACAGGCCACCGACTCGTCGAAGTCGTCGACAAAGTCAGATTCGTCAAGTTCATCGGGGTCCACCGATTCCTCCAAGCCGAAGTCGTCCACCAGTAACGGCAGCGGCGACGCCACGAACCAGCCCGGCATCGGCGCGGCCGACGACGCGGCCACGGGAGACGCCAAATGATCGCTACCCGTTTCCGCCAGATATTCCTGTTGCTGATCGCCATGGCGATCAGCGCGCTGGCATTCATTCAGATGTTCCAGCGCACCACCGGATCGTTTCCGGCGCAATACGCCACCATGCTGGGTGTGGTGGCAGCGCTGTTTCTGGTGCTGTGGGGATTGATGGTGCATTTCCAGCCGTATGCCAGCCAACTGGTGCTGCCGTGCGTGCTGCTGCTCACCGCCACCGGCGTGACGATGATCGCCCGCATCGATCAGAGCATGGATACCGCAGTGGCCATGCGCCAACTGACCTGGCTGTGCATCGCCATCGTCTTATCTGCCCTGATCATCATCTTCCTGAAGGATTACCGCGTCCTGCGTCGATTCTCCTATGTTTCGATGGTGGTGGGCCTGGTGCTGTTGCTCTCCCCGATGCTGCCCGTGCTCGGCCAGGAGGTCAACGGCGCACGTATCTGGGTCAGGCTCCCCGGGTTGGGCCAGTTCCAGCCGGGCGAATTCGCCAAGCTGTTCCTCGCGTTCTTCTTCGCCGCGTACCTGTTCGATCACCGCGACCAGCTGGCCGTGGGCGGCAAGAAGTTCCTGGGACTCCAGCTGCCGCGCATCAAGGATCTGGGCCCGATCATCATCGTGTGGTTCGCCTCGATGGGCGTGCTCATCATGCAGCATGATCTGGGCACTTCGCTGATGTTCTTCGCCATGTTCGTGGCGATGCTGTATGTGGCCACCGGCCGTAAAAGCTGGATTGTGATCGGTCTGCTCGCCTTCGCCGTCGGCGCGGTGCTGGCTGCCAGCGTGTTCAGCCACGTGGGCCAGCGCGTGGACGCCTGGCTGCATCCGTTCAGCAATGAGCAGTACAACAAGCCATACGGCGGCTCGTGGCAGCTGGTGACCGGCATCTTCGGCCTGGCTTCCGGCGGTATGCTCGGCACCGGGCTCGGCCAGGGGCACCCGGCGCTGACCACGTTCGCCAACTCGGACTTCATCTACGCCTCGCTTGGCGAGGAGCTGGGACTCACCGGCGTGATGGCCATTCTGGTCATCTACCTGCTGATCGTGGTGTCCGGGCTCATCACCGCGATGAAGATCAAGGACGGGTTCGGCAAGCTGCTCGCATCCGGACTGGTGTTCACGATGGCCTTCCAGGTGTTCACCGTGGTGGGCGGCATCACGCTGGTCATCCCGCTCACCGGTCTGACCCTGCCGTATATGGCGGCCGGCGGCTCCAGCCTGATCGCCAACTTCATTCTCGCCGCGCTGCTCATCGTCATTTCCGATGCGGCGAACTCGCCCGAGCCGGAGATGACGTCGAAGGCCTTCCAGTACGAAGCTCTGGCGGTTCTGCGAGACAAGGAGCTTGAGGCCCGCGCCAATGCGAACGCCACCGAGCCGATCGCCCGTCCGCAGGGCGGTGCCGTCGTCGGCGACGACCCGGATGACACCGCTGATGCCGACGATCCAAGCGATGATTCGATTATCGACATCACCCAACAGGCACCTGACCGGTACGATGTGCCCGCAGGTCACGTCGCTCCGCTGCCCCCAGCCGCAGCCCCCTCGCCCAAGCCGGCGCCCACGACTCGTCCGGGCGACACACCTGACACCCATGACCTGCCCGCCTCGTTCGCCATCCCAACGGCTCCGGCCGCAGCGCGCACCGGCAACGACGATCCCATTACCGACATCACCACGCAAGCGTATTACGACAACGACGATCCGATGGCCCCGCCGCAGCCGAAGCATCATCATGCGGCACATGCCGCTCACGCAGCGCACACGACGGCACATACGGCAACCGGACCGCTTCCCCCTCTGCCTCCCGTAAACGGAGGTAATCGCGTATGAACAAATATCTCCGTCAACTGTTTACGGCCGTAGTCGCCTTGTTCGTGGTGCTGGGCATCTCCTCCACCATCATCATGGCCGTGCGCGTCAACGTACTGAACAACGATTCGCGCAACGCACGTTCCCTGTACCATCAGCTCGGCGCTTACCGTGGTGCGATTCTGGCATCGGACGGCACCGTGATGGCCAAATCCGAACCGGTCAACGATGCGTTCAAGTACCAGCGCACCTATTCGAACGGCCCGTTGTACGCACCCATCACCGGATTCTTCTCCATCAACCAGCCCGCCGACCGCGGCATTGAAGCGTCACGCAGCACACTGCTGAACGGCGAGGCCGACTCCCTGATCTGGCAGCGGGCCAAGGCCATGCTCACCGGCTCAGTGAATCAGGGCGCGTCCATCGAAACGTCCATCGATCCCAAGCTCCAGCAGGTGGCCTACGACCAGCTGGGCAACAGAGACGGTGCGGCTGTGGCGATCGAGGTGTCCAGCGGCCGCATTCTGGCCATGGCGTCCACGCCGAGCTACGACCCGAATATGCTGGCCACCCATGACACGGAGGCCGCCACCAAGGCCTACACCGAGCTGGCAGCCGGTGCCAACAGCCCGTTGATCAACCGCGCCACCTCACAGCTTTACCCGCCCGGCTCCACGTTCAAGACCATCGTGGCAGCCGCGGCTCTGGAGACCGGCAAATACCAGACCGATACGCAGATCCCCGCCGGCGAGACCTATACCCTGCCCGGCACGGCGACCCAGTTGCCGAACGCCACCACGCAGGCCAACGGCACCAACGGTCAGATCACGTTGCAGAACGCGATCGCATGGTCCTCAAACACCGCATTCGCGCAGCTGGGCGTCAAGCTCGGCTCAGACACGGTCAGCGATATGGCCACCTCGCTGGGATTCGGCAGCACCATCACCATTGATGGCAGCGACGCCACCGGCACCCCGATGAAGGCCACCGCCTCTACATTCCCCACCGATCTGACCGACGACCGTCTGGCGCTGGCTTCGATCGGGCAGGGAGACACCACCGCCACGCCGCTGCAGATGGCGATGGTGGCGCAGGCGATCGCCAATAACGGCAAGGTGATGCAGCCGACGCTGGTCGATCGCGTCCGTGCCGCCGATTTGACGGTGCTGTCGCAGACCAAGGCCCAGAGCATGGGCATCGCGTTCAGCAAGGATACCGCCGACAAGCTCACCGAAATGATGGAGCATGTGGTCACCGACGCCAATCCGCAGCTGGCCATCGATGGTGTCACCGTGGCCGCCAAAACCGGTACCGCGCAGATCGGCACCGACAACAGCTCCATCGATGGCTGGGTGATTGGTTTCGCACCGGCAGACAATCCGCAGATTGCCGTGGCCGTGGTGGTGCACAACACCGACCTGTATGGTTCGTTCGCCGCTGGCCCGATCATGCGCGCGATGATTGAGGAGGCTCTACAGCAGTGAAACTTATCGAAGGACAGTTGATCCACCGCCGATACCGCCTTGATGCTCGCTTGGCGCAGGGCGGCATGGGCGAAGTGTGGAAGGGCTACGATATCCAGCTCGGACGCGAAGTGGCCATCAAGGCGTTGCGCTCGGATATGACCAATGCGGAGGCCAAGCTGCGCCGTCTGCGCGCTGAAGCCCACAATTCCGCCAATCTGGCGCATCCGAATATCGCCGCGTTGTTCGAATACTACGAGCATGACGGCATCGGCTTCCTCATCATGGAATATGTGCCGTCCCGTTCGCTGGCGGCGCTGTTCCACGAGAAGGGCGCGATGGACCCCACCGAACTGCTGCCGATTCTTATTCAGACGGCCCGCGGGCTGTTCGTGGCGCATTCGCACGGTGTGATTCACCGTGACGTCAAGCCGGCGAACATCATGGTTTCCGATTCCGGCGAAGTCAAAATCACTGATTTCGGCGTCAGCTATTCCACCGGCCAAGGGCAGATCACCCAGGATGGCATGGTGGTGGGCACCGCACAGTACATCTCACCCGAACAGGCGCAGGGCCAGCAGGCCACACCCCAGTCGGACATCTACTCGCTGGGCGTGGTGGCTTACGAGGGGCTTGCCGGGCACCGTCCGTTCACCGGTGCCACGCCGGTGGATATCGCCGCCGCCCATGTGAACGATCCGGTGCCGCCGCTGCCGGACACGGTGGACGTACAGCTTCGTGAATTCGTAATGTCGATGCTGGCCAAGGATCCGCTGGATCGGCCGAAGGATGCGCTGGTGGTGTCCCGCACGCTGGCGCGTATCGAACGTCGACTGCTTGATCAGCAGACCGAAATGGCGGATACCACTGTGGTGTCGTCCGGCGGACGACTGCCGCGCAGGGTGACCAGCACGCCACGCATCGTTTTGGAGACTCCGGTCTCAAGATTGGGAGGGAAACAATGAGCACGAGTATGCCCACCGCATTGGCCGGCGGACGCTACCAGCTTGGCCAGCTCATCGGTCGTGGCGGCATGGCCGAGGTCCACGTGGCCCTCGACACCCGTCTGGGCCGTACCGTGGCCGTGAAGATCATGCGCGCCGATCTGGCCAACGACGATATCTTCCTGGCGCGTTTCCGCCGTGAGGCGCACGCCGTCGCCCAGATGAACAACCCGAACATCGTCAACATCTACGATTCCGGTGAAGAGGCGGTCTACGGCGAAAACGGCGAAACCGAGCGTCTGCCGTATATCGTGATGGAGTACGTCAAGGGCCAGACCCTGCGCGACATCCTGAAGGTGAACGGCGCCCTGAGCCAGCGCGACAGCGAACAGGTGATGCTCGGTGTGCTCAACGCGCTCGACTACTCGCACCGCATGGGCATCATCCACCGCGACATCAAGCCCGGCAACATCATGATTTCCGAGCAGGGCGTGGTCAAGGTGATGGACTTCGGCATCGCCCGCGCTCTGGATGATTCGGCAGCCACGATGACCCAGTCGCAGGGCGTGGTGGGCACTGCACAGTACCTCTCCCCCGAACAGGCGCGCGGTGAGACCGTGGACATGCGCTCCGACCTGTACTCGGCCGGTTGCGTGCTGTACGAAATGCTCACCGGACGTCCGCCGTTCACCGGCGATTCGGCGGTGGCCATCGCCTACCAGCACGTCTCCGAAGTGGCCACGCCGCCGAGCGCGGTGGTGCCGGGTCTGCCGAAGATGTGGGATTCGATCTGTGCCAAGGCCATGGCCAAGGACCGTCAGAACCGGTACGCCACGGCAGCCGAGTTCAAAACCGATATCCTGACCTATATGAACGGCGGTGTGCCGGTGGCGGCCGCGTTCAATCCGTTGACCGACCTGTCGAATGTGAAGGCGCGTAAGGAGGCCGAACGCGATCAGCCCACCGTGCCGATGACGCCCGGCAGCGGCCAGCCTACGCAGGCGTTCAATCCGGCCACCGGCCAGTTCGAGCAGATCGCACCGAATGCCGCCAATGCCGAGGCGTTGCGCTCTCGGGCCCAGCAGCGTGCGCAGGCGGCCAAGGCCAAGAAGCGTAAGAAGATCATCATCGCTTCGATCGCCGCTGCCGTTGTGGTGGCGCTGATCGTGGTGGGCGCGATCTTCGCGCTCAAGCCCGGCTCCAACCAGAGCACCGCGGAAACGGTGACGATTCCAGAATGCACCACATCCACCTCCAAGGACGGTATTCAGGCGAAGCTTGAGGCCTTGGGTCTGACCATGGTGGCGAAGCAGGATACCGATTCCACCGAGCCGGAAGGTACCTGCACCAAGATGAGCCCGAAGGCCGGTTCCAAGGTGGAGAAGGGCTCCAAGGTGCAGGTGTGGTTCTCCGCCGGCCCGCAGTCCACGCAGATTCCGGATGTGACCAAGCGCAGCCAGGATGAGGCGCGCTCCATGCTGGAGGATGCCGGTTTCAAGGTGAGCGCCAATGTGAAGACCGAAGACAGTGACTCCGTGGCCAAGGATATGGTGACCCGCACCGACCCGGTGGCCGGTCAGAACGCCACCAAGGGCTCCACGATCACGCTGTGGGTGTCCACCGGCATGACCAAGGTGCCGAGCAACCTGGTGGGTCAGCCGAAGGATTCGGTGCTGGCGCAGTATTCGAGCTTCAACTTCGTGGTGGAATCCGAGACTTCGGACACCGTGCCGGAAGGCTCCATCACGCGCGTGGATCCGGGTGAGGGGTCGTCCATCGAGCAGGGCGGCACGATTACCATCTGGGTGTCCACCGGCAAGGAGCAGGCCACGGTGCCGTCGGTCGCCACCGATGGCAGTGTTGATGTGGTGACCGCAAAGCTGATGCTGCAGGCCGCCGGCTTCAACGTGAATGTCAGCGGTCCTACGTCCAACGCCGTCGTGGTCGGCATGAATCCTGCCGCCGGTTCGCAGGTGGACGCCGGTTCGACCGTCACGATTACGACGAAGGCCACAACGACCACGCCGAATACCAACACCGAGACGAACTCGGATACGAATAAGAGCGATGGCGATGCCACCAAGCAGCAGTAATCGGTAGCGGCCGATAGCCAACCCATTACGGAAGAAGGGCGGTTTCCTCACCATATAAGTCATATGGTGAGGAAACCGCCCTTCTGTTGTCGGCATCAACAGCGAATCATATTTAAATCATCCACAAATCAATTCAATCGATTGCCGCTGTGCCGAGCGTTACCTACCGTTATCTACTTCACTACCTTCGGCTGAAGCCCGGCGGACTTGGCCACCGCGTTCTCCTGGCCACAGACCTTCAACCAGTTGGCCAGCAGACGGTAGCCATCCTGCGTCATCACGGACTCGGGGTGGAACTGCACCGCATACATCGGCTTGCCCTTCACGCGCAGTCCCTGAATAATGTGATCGCCCTGAGTCCATGCGGTCACTTCCAGCGTTTCGGGCACCGAAGTCGGCTCCACAGCCAGCGAATGGTAGCGCGTGGCGGTCATCGGATTGGCCACGCCTTCGAAAATCTCGTCATCCACATGCTCCACCAAGCTGGTTTTGCCATGCATGATGGTCGGCGCATGGTCCACCGTCGCCCCATACACTTCGGCGAGCGCCTGAAGCCCTAGACACACACCGAACATCGGCTTGTTCGTACGCGCCGCCAAGCGAATCATCCCCTCGCTGGCCCCGGATTCGGCCGGAGCGCCAGGGCCGGGAGAGATCAGCACGCCGTCATACTCGTCCAGGACACCGGGGGTTTCGGGGTCGATGGCGTCGTTGCGCACCACATCAACCGTGGCTCCCAGCGTTTTCAAATAGCCGACGATCGTATACACGAACGAATCGTAATTGTCCACCACCAGAATGCGTGCGGAATCGGTCATAGGGCTCTCCTTCGTGCGAACATCTGCTGCAAGTCATACTACTCAGCCCAGCTGCCGCATGAGCCCGACCGTCCACCGTCGCTGGCCGATTCCTCGGACGTCCCCGGACGATGTCCCGGACATCCCACGCGTTCTGGGCATATCCGTACCAATTAATGCGGTTCTGGGCATACACGTATGCTGAGGGGCCCAAAAACGGTCTCTTCGCCATACGGATATGCCCAGAACATACGGATATGCCCAGAAAGGGAGGGAGGAAGGGGCCGACAGAACTGACAGAACCCGACAGAACCCGACAGAACCCGACAGAACCGTCAGAACCGCCGGAATCTACTGAGAAACTACTGCTGCGGCACGGCTACGAAGTTCGACATCTGCTGCAGGAAGGGGATATTGGCCGCGGCCCACGGGAATGTCCATTGGAACAGCGCAACGGCAGCGGCGAACAACAGGATCATCAACAGCAACCAACGAATCGGGGCCACACCGGGCTGCAGACGCAGCAATCCGCCGTAGATGCTGGCGTCCGGACGGCGACGCTCACCCAAGCGAATCGCGCGCAGCAGCGGCCAGCGCCACGCCACAGCGGCGGCGATGAACAGAATCGCCCACAGCGCCAACGCACCGAACGCCACCTTGTCCAACGATCCGATCCGCGAGGAAATCGACGGCGTCTCGTTGATGGCGAACTTCACCGCACCGGACGAATCGGTGGTGGTCAACTCCTGAGGCACACCATCGGAAACCTTGGCCCAGTACTTGAGCTCGCCGTAGCTAATCCACCGATGCGTAGGCGTGGTGTACTTCGGCTCGCAGGTGGTCAACGTGATCATACGTTTGGTGGCGGCCGCAGTCTGGCTTTCGGGATTGGGGGCGATGACGTACGTATCAGTGGGCAGCACGATTTCGTACCGCGTGTAGTGGTAGACGTACCAGTAGTCCTTGGTACGAATGACGATCGCGTCGCCCTCCTGCAGTTTGTCGACGTCGCCGAGCGGCTGGCCATAACCGTTACGATGGCCCGCCACCGCGAAATTGCCCATCTGGCCGGGCAGCTGCGTGGTTTCGTAATGGCCTAATCCGTGGCGATTGAGCTGTTCGAGCGTAGTGCCCTCCACAATGTTGCGGTGCCACTGGGAGCCGAAGCGAGGGATATAGACCTGTGCGATGAGGTCGCCGTACTGCGGATTCTCGGGCTGCGCGGGCGGGTCGCCCTCCTGCGCCTTGGCCACGCTGACCGCGCCGCCGCTTTTGCCCGGATCGCTCCAGTTCACCGACTTTGTGGTGCTGTTCTGCACCTGTTCGGCCTCCACGCCGGTCCACCACATCTGCCAGACGATGTACAGGGCGCAGATGGCGGCTGCGGTGAGCAGCAGTTCGGCGAAGATGCCCAGCGCCTGCCAGATCGGGCTGCGCCGGGTCGTCGAAGCCATGTCGACGTGGGTTCTTCCGTGTCTCATTACTGTCCTTACTGTCCTTGCCCCTCGCTCTGGGAATCGTCGGCGCTACCGGCGCTCTGCTCGTCCTGCCCGTTCACCGTGGCGTATTTCAGCTGCTGCAGCAACGCCGCCGTGGCCGGGAATCGCAAATCGTCCTTTTTCTCCACCTTGTACCCGATGCCGAACACGGTCACGTACTGTTTCAGAATGCCGATGGCCTTGGAATCGTTGAGGGCTTCGCGCAGCTGTTGCGGGTCGCCGATGGCGGAAATCGTGAACGGCGGCGAGTATTTCTTACCGTGCAGCGACAACACATTGCCCGAGCAGATCACGGCCGAATTGAACAGCACCCGCTGGTCCATGATCATCATGGCCTCGGCGCCGCCCGACCACAGCGCGTTCACCACGGATTCGACGTCCTGCTGGTGAATCACGTAATCATTGATGTTTGCGGTTGAGCCATTGTTGTTCACCGCATTCTCCCACAGCGGGGAATCGTCAAGCGTTACGGTGACGCCTTCGCCACTCAGCTCGGGCAGCATCAGGCCGGAATCCCCCGAGTCGGCATTGCTTTCGGAATCATTCTTGGTGCCGGCGTTCAGCGCATCGGTAAGATTGGTCACCTGCTTGGTCAGATCGTTGACGTCCTGCTGCAGCTGATTGGCTTCGTCCACACCGCGTTCCACCAAGTCGGCCGTATCGTTGGTCACGGTGACGGTTCGATTGACCCGTACGTTGGTGCTGAGCAGGAAACCGGTCAGCGCGATGACGACAAACACCGTGACGCCGCCCAATATTGAGCGCCGTACACCATGCTTGCCTACGTGTCTGGCCATGAATTTCCTGCCATTTCCCGTCATTTTGCCGACTGTGGTCGCTGCTTTCGAGTCTAGCCACTATTATGACTTTTAGCCTATTGAATGGAGACTATGCTGATGGCTGACGAAGAGCTGCACGAAACCGACTCGAACGACCAGAAGGATTGGCAGAACGAGGTCAAGGCCGAGGAAACGGCCGCAGAGGACGCCAAGGACGTCGCTGAATCTGCTGAGTCCGGTAAGTCCGACGCGAGCGAGGATGAGGACGAGACTTACGGCGTGGATATGGAGCAGGTACAGGCGGTGCTGAACGCCACTGCCGATAAGGCCACACTCACCCCGCAGATGCAGCGCATGATGAACCGTCAGGCCGAAAACACCAAGCGCGTTGAAGAGACCATCAAGGGCACCAAGTCCAACCCGCGTTGGTTCGTGCCGGTGTTCTGCGCATTCATGATCGTCGGTCTGATCTGGTGCGTGGTGTACTACCTCTCCCCGACCGGCTCATGGCCGATTCCGAACATCGGCGCCTGGAATCTCGCCATCGGCTTTGCGCTGATTATGGTGGGCTTCCTGATGACGATGGGGTGGCGCTGAGGCCGCGCTGGGTTTCCAGCGCTCGACTGTGCGACTGTGCGACTGTGCGACTGTGTATGGTCGCCACGTATACCTCGACGGCATTCGGCGACTGCGCATAGTAGCTGCACAAACACCTACATACGGCCACTTCCGATAAGGCCACTGACACACGACGAAAAACCGGTTTCCGTTCACACGGGACCGGTTTTTTAATGCCTCCGGGACTATAGGGACCATAGGTACCATAGGGCTATAGGAACTTTGACCCATCAAAAGTCGTCTCCTTCGCATGCACAACGACGTGACGCACGGATGGGGAACGCGCAGAGGGACTGGCACCGTACGGACCGCTTCTTGAAGCATGACCGGGATTGCACACTGTATCATGCGCAATCGCGTGGAATTATTCGCATCTTCATGTGGGTTGATGGAGTTACCCACAGTTGTCCACGTGTTATCCACGAGTTATCCACAGACTTATCCACTCGATGTGGATGAATTACACAAATGTGGTTTAGCGTCAACTTATCCACCGAATGTGGAAAACCGTGTGGATAACTAGTGGATAAGTGGTGGATAACGTCTCTTTTTCTGTGAATAAGCGGTGCATAACACCGAAGATACCGGTTTCAGACACTGAGGATTTGGTGGATAGACGTTTTGATAATGGAGTTATCCACATAATACCCGGCAATCACTGTCCACAGTTATGCACCGTCATCCCCTCAGACAATGCACACCCACCGGAGTTATCCACAAACTTATCCACTCTTGTGCACAACTGTGCACAACCCTTACGCACAATCGGCGGTATCGAGCCATTCATCAATGTGCACAACTCAATGTGCACAACTCAGCCCAACGTCAAATGCCGTCACACAGCGGTCCGATGTGCGCGAGCCGCGCTGTAGGTACCAATCACCAACGAATTAATCAGTGAAGCCAACCGTACGGATTGGCGGTATTGCACAGCAGCATCAATGCCACCACAAGCACCACCACGGACCATCCATACACCTGCATACGCCAGACCAAGCTTTTGCCGCGCCACGGCTTGAGTCCTGCCACCAACAGCCAAGTCAACAGTCCACCGACCACAAATCCACCGACATGCGCCTGCCAGGCCACGCCACCGACCACGAACGGCAATGCGAAGTTCACCGCCATCCACACCAGCATCGAGCGAATATCAGCTCCAATGCGGCGGTAGACCACCAGCAACGCCGCAAACAAGCCGAATAACGCGCCGGACGCACCGTAGGCGGCCGAGGCCCAGCCTTGCCCGCCGGGTGCCAGCAGCGCCCAGACCATCAGACCGAGCGAACCTCCTAGGCCGGAGATCATGTACAGGCCAAGGAACCGCCAATGCCCCATCATCCGCTCCAGCATCGGTCCCACCGAATACAAGGCGATCATATTGAACAGGATGTGCAGGATGGAGTTCGGCGCATGCAGGAACATCGACGTGACTATGGTCCATGGTTCCACAATCATCGTGGCAGGGGCCGCCATGCCACGCACGATCAACCACTGCTGCAATGCCGGGGAGATGAATCCGGCCAATACCTCCACCAGCCACACCGCTGTACAGGCCACGATAAGCGCCCACGTGATTACCGGGCCGCCACGTTCCCATTGATACCGAATCTGCTGTTTGGTAGGCATACGCATGGGTCCACTGTATCGAATACCGCGAACGCCAAATTCCTGAGGCTCTCATTCGGGCATTCGGGCAGTCGGGCGTTCGAACATTCAGGCATTCAGGCACAAGGACGTGCTTGGCGACGGGTACTTGCCAAACATTGGTCGGAAAACACCAGAGAGGGCCATGCAGCGTCGGCGTCTAGCCAAGAAGAGGCAATCAGCCACCGCTTACAAGCGTATCTGGCGTTTCCCTGCCATTTCTTGGCCGGCACCCGCCGCTAGGGTGCCCACGCGCGGCGGATTCGTGCCAAACGCTGCCCGAACAACCGCGAAGCCTGCCCATGTGCGGAAGAAGCACTGCCACTGCTTGGCACTCCGGCTACGCCGATAAATCGCCGGGGCATGTCATTCCACCCAATCAACACAATCACCGGCCTAAAATAGGGAGCAGAGTCGGTCTGAATGGGCAAACCGACCAGACGATCCCCAGGGAAAGGAGCCGTCATGGAGAACAAGTCTTCTAACGGTTGGAAGTTCTTCGCGCTACTGTTCGGTGCACTACTTGCCGCAGTGGTGGGTCTGTACATCTACAAGCAGCAGAACCCGGATTACGATCCGTGGGAGGAGCCGTGGGAGAACAGCTCTTCGCCGGTGGATTTGGGGCTGAACAAGGCCGCTGAGAAGGAAGCTGCGGGCAGCGAGGAGGAGCCCGAAGCCGCCCCCGCCGAGGCCTGATTTCCAGCTGTTATTACGAAAGCCCTCGCAGCCGATGTGGTTGCGGGGGCTTTCGTATGTTCTGCGTCTGTTCTGCGGCAACGATTTCAACCGCCCGTTCTGCGAGACTTTCGGTAGAACGGTTATCTGGGCCGATTACCGGACCGATTCCCAGGTCGATTGATTACTGGCCGATTCGATTTGGTTACCGAGCCGGTTGATTATCAGAACGATTCATTTCGGACTGGCTGATTTATCAGGCAGACTATCGAGCAGAGGCATCTCTCCGGCACTGCTTGGCATTATCAACACTGAAGTTGACGCTGAAGGGGTGGGAAGTGCGTATCCCGACACACTCAAGGCCGTTTGACCAAGCTTACAGTCGGAATACGCACTCCCCACCCCTTCATCTGCGTTCCAAGACATCGATCAGCGAGCAGACTATCCGCCCGGCCGCCCCAGCGTACGTTTTTCCAGAGAAGATCCGCTCTTTTCTGGAGGAACGTACGCTGACAGTCACTGAGCGTACGTTCCTACAGATGACATCATTATTACTCTGGAAAAACGTACGCCGCGGACACTCCGTCAGTCGGCGAGCGGGCCAGTGTGCCAGTGTGCGGAGACGAAAAAGGGAACAGTCCAGTGGACTGTTCCCCTGCGACGCCGAGCGGCTATGCCGCGAAGCAGGAATACAGCCTCGCAGCTGGGAGGCCCGGACTATGGCCGTCAGGCCAGAGGGCCGGTCTCCCAGATACGCGGAGCCGTCAAGCGGGGAGCCCAGTGGGCTCCCCGTAGGCGACGCCGAGCGACGACAGTCGCGAGGTAGGAACCAGCACGTATCTGGCGTACTGGTTCCGAGCCGTCAGGCGAGCAGAGCGAGTCGGCTGACGTGTGTGTCCGCAAGGCGCACCGAGGGAAGGCGTACGAAGGTATGTCGACCGAGGAGCAACGCCGCGGACACTTCGTCAGTCGGCGGGCGGGCCAGTGTGCCAGTGTGCGGAGACGAAAAAGGGAACAGTCCAGTGGACTGTTCCCGGCGACGCCGAGCGACTATGCCGCGAGGCAGGAATACAGCCTCGCAGCTGGGAGGCCCGGACTATGGCCGTCAGGCCAGAGGACCGGTGTGCCAGAGTGCGGAGCCGTCAAGCGGGGAGCCCAGTGGGGCTCCCCATAGGCGACCGCCGAGCGACGACAGTCGCGAGGTAGGAACCAGCACGTATCCGGCGTACTGGTTCCGAGCCGTCAGGCCAGCGGACCAGTGTGCCAGATACGTTCCAAATAATCCTCAATAGAGCGATCGGAGCTGAAGAAGCCGGAGTTGGCCACGTTGAGCAGGGCCTTGCGGTTCCACTCAAGCGGATCGCGGTAGAGCTTCTCGATCTCGGCCTGAATGTCGGCGTAGGCGGAGAAGTCGGCCAGGGTCATGAACCAATCCTTGGTCAGCCAATCGGCCACGAGCGGAGCGTAAGCGTTGCGGTCACCGTTGGAGAAGGTGCCGTTGGCCACCAGATCGATGGCCTGCTTCAGGCGAGGATCAGCCTCGTAGTACTTGGCCGGATCGTAACCGTCGGCGTAGAGCTTCTCGACCTCGTCCACGGTCATACCGAAGAGGAAGAAGTTCTCGGCACCGACGCGCTCACGAATCTCAACGTTGGCGCCATCGAGGGTGCCAACAGTCAGAGCACCGTTCAAAGCGAACTTCATGTTGCCGGTACCGGAGGCTTCCTTGCCGGCCTGAGAGATCTGCTCGTCGAGCTCGGTGGCCGGAATCAGGTTCTGAGCCATCTCGATGTTGTAGTTCGGCAGCATGTGGACAGCCAGCTTGCCCTTGACGTCCGGGTCGTTGTTGACGACCTTGGAGACGTTGTTGATCAGCTGGATGGTCATCTTGGCCAGGTAGTAGCCAGGAGCGGCCTTGGCGCCGAAGAACACGGTGCGCGGCAGGATGTCGTCGGCGGAAACGGTGCCGTTCTTGATGGCGGCGTACTTGGAGATGACGGCCAGGATCTTCAGGCTCTGGCGCTTGTACTCGTGCAGACGCTTGACCATGGTGTTGAACATGGTGTTCTCGTCGATGTCGAGGCCGTAGTGGTCCTTGGCGAAGCCGACGAACGCGTGCTTGTTGGCGGCCTTGACGGCGGCGAACTTCTTGACGAACTCGTCATCCTTGGCCAGCGGCGCCAGGCCCTCAAGCAGTTCGAGGTCGGAGAGCCACTTGTCGGTGCCGAGACCCTCGGTGATGAGGTCGGACAGGCCCGGGTTGGCGAGCTTGACGAAACGACGCGGGGTCACACCGTTGGTCACGTTGGTGAACTTGGCCGGGTAGACGTCGGAGAAGTCCTTCAGGGTCATGTCCTTGAGGAGCTGGGAGTGCAGGGCAGCCACGCCGTTGACGTGGGAGCCGCCGTACGTGGCCAGGTAGGCCATGCGGACGGAGTCGCCGGTGTAGATGCGCATGCGCTCGATGGTCTCGTCGGCGACGCCCTTGCCCTTGAGCTCGTCCTCGAACTGCTCGTTGATCTTCTCGATGATCTCAAGGTGACGCGGCAGCAGTTCGCCGATCAGGCTGGCCGGCCAGACTTCCAGTGCCTCAGGCAGCAGGGTGTGGCAGGTGTAGTTGAAGGTCTTGACGGTGATGTCCCAAGCGGTATCCCAGTCGTAGTCGTACTCATCGATGAGGATGCGCATGAGCTCCGGGATGCCGATCACCGGGTGGGTGTCGTTGAGCTGGAAGGTGATCTTGTTCGGGAAGGTGGTCAGGTCCGGCTTGTCCTGGCCCGGGTAGAAGACGCGGATGGCGTCATGCAGGGAGGCGGACACGAAGAAGTACTGCTGCTCAAGACGCAGTTCCTTGCCGACCTTGGTGGAATCTTCCGGGTAGAGGATCTTGGAGATGTTCTCGGCCTTGACCTGCGGCTTGACGGCGTCCATGTACTCGGAGCGGTTAAAAGCGAGCAGATCGAACTCGTCGTAGCTCTTGGCGGTCCACAGACGCAGGGTGTTCACACGCTGGGACTTGTAGCCCGGCACCAGGTAATCAACCGGCACGGCGCGCACGGACCAAGCCGGCTTCCACACCTTCTTGCCGTTCTCCTCGACGACTTCGCCGCCGAAGGAGACCTTCTGGTCACGGTTGTAATCGATGTGGCCCCACGGCTCTTCGTTGTTCAGCCAGTAATCCGGGGTTTCGACCTGCTTGCCGTTCTCATCGAAGGTCTGCTTGAAGATGCCGTACTTGTACTGGATGCCGTAGCCGAAAGCCGGAACGCCCAGAGAGGCGAGGGAGTCGATGAAGCAGGCGGCGAGACGACCGAGGCCACCGTTGCCGAGGCCCGGTTCGTATTCGGCGTCGATGATATCTTTCGGCTGGAAGCCCAGGGCTTCAACGGCACTGTCGAACTGGTCGGTCAGGCCGGCGTTGAGCAGAGCGTTCTCCAGCTGCTTGCCCATCAGGAACTCTGCGGAGAAGTAGCCCACGGCCTTGGTGTTGCCGTTGACGGTGTCAGCCTGGGTCTTGAACCAAGCGTCCGCGAGGTGGTTACGCACGGCCTTGGAGGCAGCGACGTACACGTCGGCTGCGGTGGCCTGCTCAGGAGTGACGTTCTGAGTGTACTTGAGTTGCTCGCGAATCTCGTCGGCGAATTGATCCGCCGTGACGGGAGACTTAGGTGCGGTGATTTCGGTCATTCTGACTTTCCTTCCGGGATAATTGCCCGATTCCATTATGCCGCGAGATAGGTATCGCCACATGGACGCACACATGAACACTCCGTAACAGCTTTGACGTGAAGTCTCATGCATACGTTCTCATTGGTAGAGTAGCACGGCTCCATCGCTTACGCATCCCGCCGCATGTCATCGTTTTCATCGTTTGGTCATAGAGTTGCTCATAGCTACGTGAGAATGCCGGTCCGAAAGTGTTTTCCCAGTGAATCCGCTGGCCGGAAGCCACCTCATCCAATCATCTATCAGCCACCGCCACCGGCCAATCGCCCGCCAAGCACCCGCTGACCGGACACGATGCGATGATGGAGCGCATGGCAGTCATTCTCGAAAAAGATCTGGCCCGCGGGCAAGCGGCCTTTGCACAGTGGTGCCACGCAGCGCACGAATCGTTGGTGTCGGCGGAATCAATGGGATCATTAGAGTCAGCGGACAACCATGGGACTACGGCAGCACCCGACCTGGCGCTGTCCGTCAGCCCGGCGCTGCCTCGCAACATATGGGCGATGGCGGTGCGGTATTCGCTGTTTCTCCTAGAACGACGCGCGCCCGGCCCCGGCGTGGAGGTGCGCGTGGCACCTTGGGGCGCAATCAAGATTCTCGACGGGCCGGAGTCGGACCCGCATAATCTCACCCCGCCGGACGTTATCGAACTCGACCCGGACGTGTGGTTGCGTCTGGCGGCGGGCATCACGACTTGGGCGCAGGAAAAGGGAGCCGGGCATATCACGGCCGTCGGCGAACGTGACGACCTGAGCGATCTGTTGCCGCTGGTCTGATCTGGCTCCGGCGGGCGATGCGCACCCCACGGTTTTGCTCTTCCGCTCGGCTCGCCGCCCACGCACCGGTCCGCGCCACTGCGAGCGCAAAACAAAAGCGCCCGCGGCGAGGCGGACGCTTGGAAAAGATTGAAACCCGATATCAGTCGGCATCAATCGGCTCGTACAACGAACCGATCACTGCTTCGGCTTGAGTGCGCTCGGAATCGGGCGCGGCTTCGGCATCGGAATCGGCTTATGCGGTGCAGCCGGCTTAGCCGCAGTCTTCGGAAACTCGCCACTGGTTGCCTTCGCGGCAGCCTCGGCGGCCCACTTGGCGTACTCATCAAGATCATCATCGGCTGGCGTGGAAGCGGTCGGCTGCGCACCAGCGGCAACCTCATCAGAAATCTCAGATTCGGCGTCCGCATCGTGGGCATACTTGGCTTCGATATCGGCAAACGGATCAGGAGAACCCTCCCCAGGCTCCTGCTCACTCAGCTCTTTGGCCAGCTCATCATAATCGGTATCGGTAGTCAGATACTTAAGCTTACGGGCTATTTTCTGCTGCTTGGCTTTCTGACGTCCGCGGCCCATACGACCCCCTGCGATTACTGTGCTGTTCGATTCATCAACATACGAGAGTACCACCTCTTGCGCTCTTGTTCGTTGTCGGCTCACACTTTTACCATAAAAGCGTTTATTTTACGGCGTATTCAAAGGATTTTGCATGACCGACGAGCAGCACGAGCAGCAACTGACCGCTGCAGGCAACGAGATGAGCGCAAGCTTCCTGGCAGCCAAGAAGCGTTCGGACGAAACGCTCGCCAAGCTGGAGGCGAATCCGGGCAAGTTCACGATGCTCACCGGCGATCGTCCGACCGGCCGTCTGCATCTGGGCCACTACTTCGGCTCCATCAAGGAGCGCGTGGCCATGCAGAACAAAGGCGTGCACTCGAACATCATCATCGCCGACTATCAGGTGATCACCGACCGAGACACCACCGAACACATCCAGGACAACGTGCTGAACCTCGTGCTGGACTACATGGCCGCCGGCATCGACCCGAAGCAGACCATGATCTACGCGCACTCGGCCGTGCCGGCCGAAAACCAGCTGCTGCTGCCGTTCCTTTCCTTGGTCACCGAAGCCGAACTGCACCGCAACCCCACCGTGAAGTCCGAGATGGAGGCTTCCGGCCACGCGCTGACCGGCCTGCTGCTCACCTACCCGGTGCATCAGGCATGCGACATCCTCTTCTGCAAGGCCAACGTGGTGCCGATCGGCAAGGACAACCTGCCGCACATCGAGATCACGCGCACCATCGCCCGTCGCTTCAACGAGCGTTACGCCAAGAAGCACCCGGTGTTCCCGGAGCCGGCCGCGATCCTGTCTGACGCCCCGGAGATTCCGGGTCTCGACGGACGCAAGATGAGCAAGTCCTACGGCAACTCCATCATGCTGGGCGCCACCGCCGAGGAAACCGCCAAGCTCATCAAGAAGAGCCCCACCGATTCCGAACGTCGCATTACCTTCGACCCGATCGCCCGCCCGCAGGTTTCCGCCCTGCTGACCACCGCAGGCCTCGTGACCGGCCGCGACCCGAAGGAGATCGCCGAGGAGATCGGTGATGCCGGCGCAGGCGCGCTGAAGGCCTATGTGATCGAGTCCGTGAACAACTTCCTGGCACCGCACCGCGAACGTCGCGCTGAACTGGCCAAGGACATGGACTACATCCGCGACGTGCTGCATGACGGCAACAAGCGCGCCAACGCCATCGCCGAGGAAACCCTCGATCAGGTGCGCGAGGCCATGGGCATGAAGTACTGAGTTTTCGCGCTGTTGCATTTTCGCCAACGCAAGGGTTCGGGACGATTTTCCAGATGGAATCGTTCCGAACCTTTTTTCGTTGCCGAGCTTGTTGCCGGGTTATAGGAATTTTCGGTTTGGCCTTACGCGAGTAGGTGCATACGGGTGTTGTTTTCCGTGTGGAGAATAAGAGGCGTTCCCCTGGACGTCATGAAAGTGGAGGCGCGCCAACGCGATGCCGAATTTATGTCAATCTGCAGCCGCCTATGCCCCGCATTGGCGGCGCGCTTACGTTTTACCCGCTTTATCCACGCATCCGCGTATTTCTGCCTTACAAGGGGCTGATTCCCGTCTGTGGGAACATCTATCTGCGTTACAAGGGGCTGCGCCGGAACGATAACACCCATATTCGGTCCTACGCGCCAACGATGTCACGCTGTTTTATAGGCCTACGTACTTGGCTAACAGCCCCTTGTAGAGCGGATAGATCTTCTGACGGACGACAATCAGCCCCTTGTAACGCAGAAATATCCTTAGTGCCTTACTCATCGCATAACCGGCGAGGTGTTTCCGCTCATTTCGCGCAGCACGGCAACCAATCGGCATCCCCCAAGGCGAGACCATTCGCATCGTCCCACCCTATTTGCGGAACATTCAATAGACTCGCTTGCCGGCTACAAACGTCATTGCCACATGTGCAGGCATCGCGCGCATGACTTCAGGCGCAGCCGCAGCATACGGGTCGGCGTCCAGAAGCACGATGTCCGCTGGATCGCCGGCTTCAAGCCGATCGCGCCCCACAGCGGTTGACGCGCCCAGTGCCACTTCGACCGGCAAGCACTGTTCGGGCTGGAACGGCTCACGATCCGAGCTTTCGGTACCGAACACGGCAGCGGAAATGGCCAGCCACGGGTCGAGCGGTGCGACAGGGGCATCGGAGCCCATGCGCAATTGGGCCCCTGCATCGTAGAGCGAACGGAACGGATATGGAATGCCGGCGGGGTTGGCCCAGAATCGGGTGATGACGTCACGGTCGTCCATCGCGTGCTGCGGTTGAATGCTAGCGGTGAGGCCCAGTTGCGCAAAGCGCGGGATGTCAATGGGTTTCAGCATTTGCGCATGTTCGATGGAACCATGCGCATGTGTAGCCGCAGCTGCATCGAGCACTATCGTGTTCGCCTCGTCACCGATGGCATGACAAGCGATGTCGAAGCCGTGCTCGGTGGCGAGCCTCATGTAATCCTCGATCTGTTGCGGCGTGTAGCTCAACGTGCCATAGGTAGGCGGCTCAATGCCGGAGTATGGGCTGGAACAGTAGGCGGATCGCGTATTCAGCGACCCGTCCGAAATGAGTTTCATAGCGCCGACTCGGCCCAAACCATTGCTTCCGGGCAACGCCTTGCCGGTGTGCCAACCGGCATCGATGACGTTCTGCAACCGTTCGGGATATACGCCGGCGTCCACGCGCAATGTATTGATGCCGGCGGCAAAGCGGTCAATCCACGTGTCGATGTTTTCGGCCATCTCATAATCACGAATGCCCACCACGCCTTTCGACACGGCATCCCGCTCGGCTTCACGAAGCAAACGGTCGGTCTCCTCGGCAGCGCCGGGTGCTTTATCGAATTGGGTGTAGGCGTCGAACCATTCAAGTTCGCCCACAAGTCCAGTATGTTCGTCCACATGCACGCCGAGCCTCCGGGCAGCCGCGGAATTCACCCACCCGCAGTGCATATCCGCACTGGAAAGCGCTACCGGCTGCTCACCAGTCACTGCATCGATAGCGGCAAGCGTGGGCTGTTCGTCATCAGCCCACAGTGAATGGCGGAATCGCATGCCTACCACGAACACATTGGGGTCAAGAGTCCCAGATGCGCAACGCTCGTCCAAATGCGCTCGCAGCATGGACATCGCCTCCGACGCCGAACGGGCACTGATCAGGTCGAGACGACCAAGAGTTTTGGCCCATTGCGTGAAATGCGTATGACAATCCCATAGGCCGGGAATGACCCACAGACCGTCGGCATCAATCGTGGTTGCATCCGGCATCGCCTTGCCGACGATATCTTCGCCAGCGGGATGAACACCGGCAACAACACCATCCCGAAGAACAATATCCGCACGGGTTCGAGATCCGGGAATTCCGGCATTGACAATACGCACCAAGCTACTCATATCTGTATCATGCCACTACCAAATCGTCTGGAACCCGACATGTTCAATCTCAATGTCCGGGTATTGAACGGCGTCGAGCGATGTACGGGCATGCGCACATGCACGAACGCACAATGCCACCAGAGCAAAAGATCCAGTTATCCACCGAGTTATTCACATTTATCCACCGAGATAACAGGCTAGCAGACAAGCATAGGCATATGCCTCTAGACTCAACCCCACCGCACCGAACGCATCGGACCGAACGCATCACGAAGGGGTGATCCGTATGAACAGTTCATACACATTGACCGAATTGACCGCAGTGAAATATCAGCGCATGGACATATGTAGCGCAATCCGGCGCCGCACCGTTTGGCGACCTCCATACGCTTTGACCACGGCACTCGAACTGCTTTCCGTGGAAATGCCACGAATCGCGAGCAACCATCAACGGATGATGAACTCGACCGTAGTCACTGTTCCGCATCCCAACGCCAAACGCCACGTGCAAGGAATAACCGCAGTCGTATGGCCGTTTTCGATCGATACGGTTACCGTTGACAACCAATTCATCTGTACATCGCCGACTTGCACGTGGGCGATGCTGTCACCTTATTTGGAACTTGAAGAACTCATTGTGCTGGCTGATTCCATGATGCGCCGCGACAGGCGTCTGCGTCGAACAACCATCGACGCCCTCTCCTTGTATCTAGACAACGCATATCGCCAGGTGCAGGAAGCCCAAGACGATGGAAAAGCCAGACGTCTCTTCCGCGGATACAACAATTGCCGCCGCGCTTTGCTTCTGGCACGCAGCGGAACCGATTCCTCCATGGAAACCCGCACGCGATTTGTGCCTCCTCGATATGGGCTCGACATGCCACAAGTCAACTACCCCATTTATATAGGTCGCAGCACGAAGCCCTTGTACCTTGATCTCGCGTATCCGGAATTCAAAATCTGCATTGAACATGAGGGCTCGCATCACGCCAGACAATGGCTGGGGGATGTGAAAAGACGTCAGGACATTGAAGATGACGGATGGAAATACCTTCAGGCCACCAAACTGGATATCGGCTATGAAGATCGCGAAGAGGCGCTTGCGCGACGCATCGCGGACAAGATGCAGGAAGTTACCGGAAAGACCATTCAGCTCACGCCACGCAAAACCATCCGGCAACTCTGCGATGCAAGAACCACAAAACGGGCACCGCTTTATGAACGGCTGCGCTTCGCGCCATTGCTCCCCATATCTCACGCATAGTCGGCTGCGGCGAGCGCCAGGAGCGCCCTTACATCTCCGCCGCCGCGCCTCTTCCTCCGCCGACCAATTCACGCACCAATTCGCTTACAAGGGGCTGATTCGGTCTGCGTCGGAGATCTATCTGCTCTACAAGGGGCTACCAGAGCGGACGCACAACATAAAAACGTCTCCACCGCACCGATATTTCGCCATTGCCGATGCTTTATACCCGGCGGTCAGCCCCTTGTAGAGCAGATAGAACTTCCGGTAAGCGGGAATCAGCCCCTTGTAAGCGAATTAACGTCAACTTCGGCATACACAACAACCAGAACACCGATAAACACTGATAAACCCGACATTCACGAGCAATACAAGCACCAGAACAAACTCCGCGAAAACCGCAATCGACACGGCAATTGTCTTCGCTCTCATCAACCTTCACCGGAACGGTAACAGCCACAAACCCGAACTCCGGGAATGATTGGCCACGCTGTTTGATGCTTTCCTCGATCGAAAAATAGTTACTGTCATAAGGGCAGACACAGATCATAAACGTCACGAAGCCCCGCCCCCGGCAAAGGGCAAAAAGTTAGACTCAGCGCCTCGCCCAAGGCAGCAACGGCGTGCATCGCACGCCGCCCGCCGCACCGCACATCACCGCACATCACTGCTCGCCGCGAACCTCGGCCTCCATGGCTTCCATCGGCTCGTCGACCAACACGGATCCGGAGGGCAGCGACCCCGGCAACGGGTCATCCATGTAATGATCGAATTCGTACAGCATCTGCTCGTTGGGCTTCTCGGTAATCAACGAGACCACCACAATCAGCAGCAACGAAATCAGGAATGCCGGCAGCAGCTCGTAAATGGCGAAGATGCCGCCCAACGGCTTCATCACGTTATGCCAAATCAGCACCACGGCAGTGCCGGAAAGCATGCCGGCCACCGCCCCGGCCTTGTTGGCACGACGCCAATACAGCGCGCACAGCATCAACGGGCCGAAGGACGCACCCAAGCCGGCCCATGCATACGAGACCACCTGGAAGATGGAGGAGTTCTGGTCGTAGGCCACCAACACCCCAAAGATAAACATGAGCACCAACGTCAAACGGGCCACGATCATCACCTGACGGTCGGTCGCATGCCGATGGAACAAGCCGCGGAAGATGTTCTCGCCCATGGCCGAGGCACCGATGATCATGTACGAGGAGCTGGAGCTCATCGAGGCCGCGAAAATACCGGACACCACCACGCCGCACATGAAACTCGGCAGCAGGGTCTGAGCCAGCACGATGAAAATGGTTTCGGCATCCGTGGAGGTGAGCAACTCGGTCGGCATCATCGCGCGACCGACCAAGCCGATGCACACGGCGCTGGCCAACGACAGCACGCACCACAGTGTCGCGATGATACGGGACTTGCGCACCTCTTCCACGCTGCGGATGGACAGGAAGCGCACCAGTACCTGCGGCATGCCGAAGTAACCCAGACCCCACGCCAGCATCGAAACAATGGTGATGATGCCGTATTCGCTGGGTTCGCCGAACACCGCACGACCAGCCTCAACCAGCTGACGGCCGGTGTCCGGGTCGAGCGTAGGCGAAGCCACTTGCGTGCCGGAGATGTAGCCGGGGATGGACTTGAGGAAGGCCACGGTGTTGTCGATGCCGCCGGCATTCGCCACCGTACCGATGAACACCACGGCGAGTGCGAAGAACATCAGCAGACCCTGAATGAAATCGGTCATGACCACCGACAGGTATCCGCCGACCACGGTGTAGATGAACACCACCAGCGCGCCCAGAATCATCATCAGGTGGTAGTCGAAGCCGAACAGCGTGGCAAACAGCTTGCCTACGGTGACGAAGCAGCTGCCGACGTAGACGCTGAAGAACACCAGAATGATAATGGCGGCGATGGTGGAGATCACGCCTTTGGTGTCGTGGAAGCGCTTGGCGAAGAAGTCCGGAATGGTGATCGCGTCACCGGCCACCACCGAATAACGGCGCAGACGCCGGGCCACGATCTTCCAGTTCAAATACGTACCGATGGCCAAGCCCAGCGCGGTCCACATCGGGTCGGCCGCACCGGTGAAGTAGGCAAGGCCCGGCAATCCCATGAGCAGCCAGCCGGACATATCCGACGCTTCGGCGGAGAGGGCCGTCAGCCATGGACCCACGCCGCGGCCTCCCGCGAAGTACTCCTTGGAGGACGAGTTGGACCGCTTGGAGTACACGAATCCGATGGACAGCATGGCCGCAAAATAAATGACCATGGCCAGGAGAATCCAGAAATCGCTTGCCACACTAACCGCCTTAGATCAACGACTCCGCCTCTCCTCGACGCCCTTGATCAGGAACGTCAGCACACAGCCGGCTGAAGGAGAGTTACGGGGTATATGCCATCGCAGCCCCGGCAAAGGGCCTTCGAAAACAATCTTTCTCTCAGGCTGACCTTTCCCGAACGCACGGACAAAGCCCTGCAATTGAGACGATTATGTCTCAGAGTGTGGCGTCATTATGGTGTCGGCATGGCCTCGGCACCGCCCGCCCCGCGAGCGGCACCGAACGCTGCATTGCCGCGATATGCCCAGATGTATCACGCGACCCCGCGCAATAACCCCGCGCAATAACCCCGCTAAATGTCGTAACGCCAAGACTTATCAGTGATCACGCGGGCCATGGCCAAGCCGATCGGCAGACAGATGATCACCATGAACGCCTTGAACGCCCAGTCAAGCGCGGTCAGCGTATCGAACGACCCCAAGTGGAACATGGCCTGATACATGTACAGGCCCGGCACCATGATCACGATGGACGGCACGGTCAGGCAGATGCGAGGGTATCCGAAGTGCGGTGCCAGCCAGCCCTTGCGCACGGACGAACGCCAAGCCGTGGCGAGCAGACCGGCCAGCAGAGCGCCGATGAACGCACCCGCCTCCGCCGGCACGCCATGATCAACGATCTCAAGTCGCAACGTATCGGTGATGGCACCGATGATCGCGGCGACGAGGCACATGCGCTGCGGCGAATTGAACATGATGGAGAAGCCCCAGACTCCGAGGAACGCGAACACGAAGCGCAGCGCACCATTCACCCACACGTTGAGGCCGAGCGGCTCGAATCCGGTCGGATTGAGGTGCACGATCGAGGCCACCATCCAGCCGGCGAGCGTAGCCATGAGCACAATGCACAGGAAGTACGCCAATCGTTGAATGCCCGAGGGGAAGTCGATTTTCGCCATGTCAAGGCCGCTGGTGATGAGCGGGAAACCGGGAATGACGAACAGCATCGCGCCGATGTAGGCGGTGTCGTGCTGCAGGGCGATCGGGTCAAGCAAACCGATTAAGCGCAACGTGCCGGTGCAGGCCAGCGCCGCCACCGCCACGCACACGAACGTGACGAAGAACTGGTTGAGATGGTGCGCGAACAGCCGGCGACGCAGCCAGTGGCCGAGTCCGGCGCCGACGAACGCGCCGATCATGTCGTACGGGCCGCCGCCCAGCAGAAATACGAAGGACGCACAGGCGATGGCAGAGGCCAGACCGGCAAACGCAGGTGAGTACAGCGGCTTGCGATGCTCGATCATGTCGAGTCGCTCATGCGCCTGACGCACGGTGATGCCAGACGCGCCTTGGGTCTTGGGGGCTGAGTCGACGTAATCGAAGTGTTCGGCGTATTCCTTGGGCGGTTTGCGATTCGCCAGCTTGTGTTTGCGCGGCATGGCTTCCTGAGAGGAACCGTGCGACTGCGCTTGAGGCTCGGATGACTCCGATTGCGCAGCCTGTGCGAGTCCCGCAGAGTCCGTGGAGTCCGTGGATTCGGCATCCGGAAAGTCTGATTCCGTGGCATCCGACACCGGCTGGGCGGAATCGTTGCGCTCAGCCGAAAGCTCCGCTTCACGAGCCCGTTCGTCGGCGGCGCGGGCTGCCAACGACTGGGTCATCGCCGCCTGTGACCAGTCGGTTTCATGCACGTGCAATTGGTGGGCGCGCGGGTCGCCGGGATCGGTGTGACGGCTGGCGTCCTCAAGCGCGTCAAGTACGGCGTCTTGACCTGGTTTGACGCCGACGTGCTCGGACTTCTCCTCTTTGCGCAACTGTTTGGAGAGGTCAGCGGAGACCTGCGAGGCGTCCTTCGCGTCGAGGTGTTGCATCAGTCCTTGGGAGACTTCCGGCTGGACGTGATACATCGACTCCTCGCCCAGATTCACGCTGAACCAGTCGGCGTAATGCTCCAACAGCCAGATACGTTCGGTGTTTACGCCGGTGCTCGGCAAATCGATGACTTCGGTGATGCGCTCCTTGCCGTCCGTGCAAGCGGCTTCGATGTCGGTCAGGTTCACATCGGCGCGTACATGCACACCCAGCGGGTATGCGATGCGATGCATCATTTCGCGCACGCGAAACGAACCGGTGCCGGCGCTCAGGTCCAGCAGGCCGACGCGCACGATCACGCTGGCTTTGGCGGCGATGCCCGCCTCGGCGATCGGCTTGTCCCAGTCACGCTCGATGTCTTCCATATCCAGCGGAATGGAGTGGGTATGGAAATGCTGCACCGCGATGGCACCATGTTCGTTGGGTTTTTGATGTTCCTGATGCGCTTCGGTATGGTTCGTGTGCTGTTCCATATGATTCCCATCCGGTTAGTGGTGGCGTAGGTTGATTAACGTCGATTGGCAAGATTTCCCGAGGTTTCAAGGTAGCGCGCCGCCTTCCCCACATACCCTGACATCCACTTCCATGTCCATTTTTCGGACGTACGACGGTCGGCATGCGACTGTTGCGCCAAATGAAAATGGACTTCGTAACCTAAGTGGCGAATAGCCGGCGGTACACTGTTGCCCACACAACAACCACGTTGAATATGGGCTGTGGGCTCGCAACGACTGGCCTCAACAACCGCGGAGGAGCCGCGGACGACCGGCAGACCGAGCAACCTGATATTCAGCAAAGGAGGTTATATGGCAACATCCGAAGAACAGATCACTCCGGCTGACGCTGCCATCGTCACCACCGGGACCGGCCGAAAGGGCCCGGAGGAGCATGATCTTCCCCAAAACCTCAAGTACGACATGGATTTGTGCCTACGAATCCTGCGCGACGTACTGGGCGAATACAACCCCGAGCTGCTCGCCACCTTCGATACCGTGCGCAATTACGCGGTCGAAGCCAGCGCCGAGCACTTCGGCGGCAGTGAGGATCCGAACCCCGGCCATGACGGACTGAAGGCCGCCGTCGAGGTCATCGACAAGATGAACCTGCACGACGCCCAGCTGCTGGCCCGCGCGTTTGCTACCTACTTCCATCTGGCCAACCTCTCCGAGGAGAACTACCGCGTCTCCGTGCTGCGCCAGCGCGAAAACGAAGTCACCGACGATCAGGCCTACGACCCGGTCAACGAAATGACTTCCGCCTACCACCAGCTCATCAACGAGATGGGTCCGGCCAAGGCCAAGGAGCTGCTCGACAGGCTCGAATTCCACCCGGTTTTCACCGCCCACCCCACCGAGGCTCGCCGTAAGGCAGTGGAAGGCAAGATTCGTCGTATTTCCGAGCTGCTCGAAGAGCACAAGATTCTTGGCGGATCGGACAAGAAGGAGAACTGCCGTCGTCTCTACAACGAGATCGACGCTCTGTTCCGCACTTCCCCGATCGCGCTGAAGAAGCCGACTCCTGTTGAGGAAGCCGACACGATTCTCGACATCTTCGACAACACCCTGTTCCACACCATCCCCAAGGTCTACCGTCGCTTCGACGACTGGGTCCTGGGCGATAAGGCCGGCTTGGTGCCGCCCGTGTGCCCGGCGTTCTTCCACCCCGGCAGCTGGATCGGCTCCGACCGTGACGGCAACCCGAACGTGACCGCCAAGGTCAGCCGTCAGGTGGCCCGCAAGTTCTCCGATCATGTGCTCGCCGCCCTTGAGGAAGCCACCCGCACTGTGGGCCGCAACCTCACGATGGAGGCCGAGACCACGCCGCCGAGCTCCGCGCTGCGCATCCTGTGGAGCCACCAGAAGGAAATGAGCGAGCGCCTGACCGACAAGGCCGCCCTGATTTCCACCAAGGAACTCCACCGCGCAGTCATGCTGGTGATCGCCGATCGTCTGCACTACACCATCGAGCGTGACGCCGATCTGATGTACCACACCTGCGAGGACTACATCGCCGATCTGAAGACCGTGCAGCAGTCCCTGGCCGACGCCGGTGCCAAGCGTTCCGCTTACGGCCCGCTGCAGGACCTGATCTGGCAGGCAGAAACCTTCGGCTTCCACATGGTGGAGATGGAGTTCCGTCAGCACTCCGTAGTGCACTCTCGCGCCCTTGCGGATATCCGCGAGCACGGACTGCACGGCGAGCGTGGCGATCTGCAGCCGATGACCCACGAGGTGCTCGACACCTTCCGCGCCCTCGGTTCCATCCAGAAGCGCAACGGCACCAAGGCCGCACGCCGCTACATCATCTCCTTCACCAAGAGCGCCCAGAACATCAAGGATGTCTACGAGCTCAACCGTCTGGCCTTCGCCCACCCGGAGGACGTGCCCACCATCGATGTGATCCCGCTGTTCGAGCAGCTTGAGGATCTGCAGAACTCGGTGGACGTGCTTGAGGAAATGATCAAGATCCCCGAGGTTCAGGCTCGTTTGAAGGCCACCGGCAACAAGCTGGAGGTCATGCTCGGCTACTCCGATTCCTCGAAGGACGCCGGCCCGACCTCCGCAACGCTGGCCCTGCACTCCGCCCAGGAGCGCATCGCCAAGTGGGCTGAATCGCACAACATCGACCTGACCCTGTTCCATGGCCGCGGCGGCGCCGTCGGTCGTGGCGGCGGCCCGGCCAACCGTGCAGTGCTGGCCCAGCCGGTCGGTTCCGTGAAGTGCCGCTTCAAGCTCACCGAGCAGGGCGAGGTCATCTTCGCCCGTTACGGCAACCCGGTGCTCGCCATCCGCCACGTGGAGTCCGTGGCCGCGGCAACCCTGCTGCAGTCCGCTCCGAGCGTGGAGAAGCGCAACACCGACATGACCGAGAAGTACGCCGACATGGCGCACGCACTCGACGACGCCGCTCACGAGCGCTTCCTCGATCTGCTGCACACACCTGATTTCGCTCAGTGGTTCTCCACCGTGACGCCGCTGACTGAGATCGGTCTGCTGCCGATCGGCTCCCGCCCGGCAAAGCGTGGTCTCGGCGCCAAGTCTCTGGACGATCTGCGTACGATTCCGTGGATCTTCTCCTGGGCTCAGGCTCGCATCAACCTGGCCGCTTGGTACGGCCTCGGCACCGCATGCGAGAAGTTCGGCGATCTGAAGACGCTGCGCGAAGCCTACGAGGAATGGCCGCTGTTCTCCACCTTCATCGACAACATTGAGATGTCCCTTGCCAAGACGGACGAGCGCATCGCCAAGATGTACCTCGCTCTGGGCGATCGCGAGGACCTCAACGAGAAGGTGCTGAACGAGATGGAGCTCACCCGCAAGTGGGTGCTCGACATCGTCGGCGACAAGTGGCCGCTGCAGCACCGTCACGTGCTCGGCCAGGCCATCCGCATTCGCTCTCCGTACGTGGACGCGCTGTCCGTCACTCAGGTGCTGGCCCTGCGTTCGCTGCGTAAGAAGGTGGACAAGGAAGAACTCAGCCAGAGCCAACAGGCCGGATTCATCTACCTCATCCTCTGCACCGTCTCCGGCGTCGCCGCAGGCCTGCAGAACACAGGCTGACGTTTTGGCCGGCGTTCGCGGCTCGCGCCGCGTAACGCCGCTGGTGAAGTCCGGTGGACTTCACCAGGCCAAAACGTAGCGGAGTTTTTGCATAGTAGCTTTGCGCATGCAAAAACTCCGCAGCACAGCACCACCGCGGCTCAACGGTGGTTCCTTTTCCAGGAAGCCTCGCTCAAACGAGCGGGGCTTCCTCGTTTTTATATTCCTTTATATTCTTTTATAATGTTTTATATTCTTTTATAATCTTTATATTTAGGCACGGGGGATCGAGGCCACAATGACTTCAATGCGACAGAGCAATCCATTCAAACCGACTGCCGGCCGCATGCCTCCACTGCTCATCGGTCGCGATACCATCATCGACGACTTTGAAGAAGGACTCGATGACGGCCCCGGCGCACCCGGCCGCCTCATGCGTGTCACTGGTGCGCGAGGAGTAGGTAAAACCGTCATTTTGACCGAGTTCGGGCGTATCGCTAAAGCACGAAAATGGGAGGTCATTGACGAAACCGCTTCAGAAGGGCTGGCTCAGCGGCTTCTGAACCGCCTCGCGCCAGACAAGCCTTCAGTAAATCTATCTCTTAAACCTTCGGTCTCCATCGCCGGACTTGGAGGAGTCAGCCTCGGTGAAGCTAGCGTGTCATCAAAACAAATGCCATTGACGCTGCGAGCCGCAATGGGCCAACGACTCGATGCGTTGGAACGCAAGAACGCCGGCCTGTTGGTGACCATCGATGAGGCCCAGGCTGCCGAACGATCCGATATGGTCGCTATCGCCACGGCCGTGCAGCACTTGATTCGTGAGGAACGCAATATTGCCTTCGTATTCGCCGGTCTACCTACCATTGCATCCAAATGGCTCAACGATGAGGTGCTCACGTTCTTGCGACGCGCCCAGTCGGAACAATTGGGCGATATCCCTCTGCAAGATGTCCGGGATGCTTTTGAAGACACCTTCAAGGATTCCGGCATAGCCATTGAGGGAACAGCACTGGACATGGCGGCCAAGGCTACGGAAGGGTATCCGTTTATGATTCAGCTGGTCGGATACCACATTTGGCGCATTGCCTATCGTCGACGCAGAAACCTCGACATCAAGAAACCGGATTCCATCACCGTAACCGAACAAGATACCGAGCAGGGCATCGCCAATGCACTCAGCCGGCTCGGTGATGCCGTGCATGGCCCGGAACTCGATGGCCTATCTCCGATTGACAAAACATATCTGCTTGCGATGGCCCAGGATGATGGTCCATCCTCAACCTCCACCGTGGCAGAACGCATGGGCAAGGATGTGGCGTATGCGAACATCTACCGCACCAGACTTATCGAAGCACAGGTAATTAAAGACATGGGCTACGGAAAGGTAGATTTTGCCATTCCTTATCTACGCCAGTATCTGCGCGAGCATGCAGCCTATATCCGTATGAATTCCTCCGGAACCAGCCTGTAAGCCGCATGAGCCCCCAGGCCAACATCACCGCTTTGTGGATTCGCGTTCGATGAGCTTGTAGCCCACGCTCACCGTCTGCGGGAAGAACTCCTCATCGGGATGTTCGATGCGGCGCATTAACAGCGTCAAAGCAGAGTTTGCCATGCCTTTGAAATCGGTAGCGACGGTGGTGAGCGTCGGCACGGTGTAGGCGCCCTGGCTCAGACCATCGAAACCGATCACCAATACATCATCCGGCACATGCACGCCACCGTCGGCCAAGCCGCGGAGCACGCCGATGGCGATGCCATCGTTCAGGCAATACAGGCCATCGTATTTGGTGCGCCCTTTGGCAATGGCCCGACCGGCTTCAATGCCGCCGTCAATCGACCATGCGCATTTGATGAAGTCCTTTTTCTCATCGAACTTCAGCCCAGCTTTTGTGATTTCATCGGCTGCAGCACGCATACGCATATCGCGGGAACCCGGGATAATGGCCCGACTGGGATCACGGTTGTCGCCGACGATGCCGATGCGCTTGCAACCACGCTCGATCAGATGGCGAACAGCCACGCGGGAGCCCGCATCACTCGGAGCATTCACCGTGTCAATCTGCAGGTTGGTGTCGTAGTTCTCCAGCAATACCGCTGGATGATGGCGAAGAATATCGACGGCACGTGGCGCATTGATAGCGATGATGCCGTCCGAGAAGCTGTACGAGAGGTCGTTATCGTCGGTGAGGTAGCGGGAGAGCTCAATCAACATATGAGATCCGCGCTCATGCACCGCCTCAGCCACGCACATGGCGAGATTCGAGAAGTAGTCGCCTTCAATGCCTGACGTGAGGAAGGTGATGGTGTCGCTTCGACCTGAACGCAGGGAGCGGCCGGAAAGGTTGGTTTTATAGCCAAGTCTGCGGGCGGCATCTTTGACGCGCTGCATAGTCTCCGGCTTCACGTAATCCTTGCCGCGCAAGGCTGCCGAGGCAGTGGTGGCAGTCACGCCAGCTAACTCGCCTACATCTTTTAACGTAACCATGGCCACACATCTCCTGATGATGGTTGAAATCTGATATCTCTTCATCGTTGAGATAGCTATCAGAGTAGCGACAGCCCCCGAAATGCGTGTGCCTCCTCTATATCGAGGAGGCAGCACAGGCCGGAAAGGAAAAGTAAGAAGGATTGAATTGCGCCACAGGGCTGGAGAAGGGAGGTGTATTTGCAGTAAACCATCCCTGTGGCGCGGGCGTTCAGCAATTTCGGAGAAGTTCCGAGGTTGGCTATTGGAAAGAATTGCTGAAGAGTGTAGCGAGCGGATCAGGCCTTGTTGGAGACGTTGATCACGTTGTTGTGGCCCCAGCACTTCTCGTACGGTATACCGGCAAGATCCTCGACAACCTTACGGGTCTCTTCGGTAACGTCGTCCATGGAGCCACCGTTGCGCAGACGAACGGACTCGGCCACGAGAATGTCGTGGGTCTTCTCGTTCAAGTGCATGCGATAGGTCAGCAGGATGCCGACGAAGGCGAGCACAACCACCGTGCCGCAGTACATGTAAAGCAGCACGTTAACCACGAGCGGAGACTGAGTCGTGACATCGGCACCCGACTGGAAACCGACAGCCTGCAGGATCACACCCACGAGGATGGTGACCACGGTGTTGACGATGACCTCGAGCGTGGACTGGATGCCGGCGTACTGGCCTTCACGGCGCTTGCCGGTGACGAGCTCATCAACGTCCGGCACGAAGGACTGCACGTAGGTCTGTGCGTTCACGATACCGGAGTTGCCCAAGGTGAACAGGGTGATCAGGATGGTGAAGACCAGCGTGACAGTGGCCTTCGGCATGGAACCGTGGGTCAGACCCAGGATGAAGATGCCGACGAACAGAACGATGGTGAACCAGGAGCCGAGACGGTAGGCGCGCATGCCGCCGAGCTTGGTGATCAAGGTGGCCCAGATGACCACGCAGACCATGCCAAACAGGAAGCTGAAGCCGGTGGACAGGGAAACCTCAGCCGGGGTCAGCAGCAGCACGAACATAATGAAGTAGGCGTTGATCTGGCCGCGGACGGTACGGAAGGTCATCTGGGAAAGGAAGATGCCCAGGTAGTTGCGGAAGGTCTTGATGCGCAGCACTGAGAGGAAGTTCCAGAACACGGAGACCAGACGACCGAAGAAACCGACCTTCTCAGCAGCACCCTTATCGGCGGAGGAGATATCAGTGGTCTCGTCGTACGGACGTTCCTTGATGCACAGCGCGCCAATCACGAGCAGCACGGTGCCGAGCACGGCGTAGATCATAGCGATCTTGAAGTACGGCTCCCAGCTGTCAGCACCCCAGATCTTGAACAGGTAGGCGTTGAACATGGAGAGCGCGAAGCCGCCGACGCCGCCACCGATCTGCTGGACGGCCACGAGCTGGGCGCGATCCTTGGAATCATCGGTCATCTCGGAAGGCAGGGAGTAGACCACGGTGTTGATGCCCGGGTACACGCCGTAGTAGATGATGTTGATGAGCAGGTAGAACCACACCGGCATGTTCGGAACCCACAACAGCACATAGAAGATGAGGTTCAGCGGCGCGGCGATGAGCAGCGTGCCCTTACGACGGCCAACCTTGCGGCCGAAGGCGGTGGAGTACATACGGTCGGAGATGTAGCCCCAGACCGGGGTGATGAAACCGCCGATGGCCTTGCCAACCGCGAGCATCGTGGTGACGATACCGATGGAGATGGCGAGCGGCTGAGTGTAGTAGATCATCTGCCAGGTCATGACCATCGTGGTCATGGTGAACGACAGCGGCAGCAGGGCGTAAGTGAGCTTCGTCACCCACGACAGCTTGCGGCCCACTGCAGGTGATGCCGAGTTGGACATTGGATTTCTCCTATTCTCCAATAGAAATCGATGCGATGAGGCACGGCGCAGGGCCATTCATACGGAGCTGCTTCCCGGGTGGGGGACTTCGCCGTCCATTCCCGGCTCATCTACTTCAAAAACCTTATCGTTAAGATTTTGAAGCTCGATTTCATTTCTTGATGTTTGCAAAACAAACCATATCACAAATCTTATCGATGAGATTATTTTGCGATTATGGCGTGTCGCAACTGGCAACATACCTGCGAATACATCAGCAGCACAATAAAAAGCTCCCCCTCGGCGAAGGGGAGCTAGACGAAACGTGCGCATGCACAGTGCTCAACGCTCAGCCTTTATGCGTTACATTGATCACGTTGTTATGGCCCCAGCATTGCTCATAGGGCATACCAGTCAGACTTTCGACTAACGCGCGCGTCTCCGGCGTCACATCATCCATCGACCCACCGGCGCGTAATCGATCGATTTCATCGAGCAGCAGCTCATGATTCTCGCGGTTGAGCTTCAATCGGTATGTAAAGACAATGCCGACAAGGCAGATCACAATCGGCACGAACGAGAACAAGCACGCCAGCGCGAACACCGTCTGCGGCGGCTGTGATTGCGCGCCTTCCACAAATCCAGTCGCCTCCAAGACCAGGCCAATCACAATCGTTTCCGCGGAGGAGAAGATGTCGTCGATGGTCGAATTAATGGCGGCATATTGCCCTTCTCGACGTTTCGAGGTGATGATCTCATCCACATCCGGGATGAACGTATACGTGTACTGCGTAGCGTTCACCACGCCGGTGATGCCGAAGTTCATGAACAGGCCAAGGCCGATGTAGAGCACCGCGCGTGTGCCGGCTGGGATGTGACTTGCAACCATCGCCAGCATAAACATGGCCAAGAATACGAAAATCACTTCGATGCCACCCAGTCGGTAGGCGCGCGGACCGCCGATTCTCGCGGTAATCCAGATGAAGAAGCCGACGCACGCGATGCCGAACAGCAGGTTGACGCCTGTGGCGAGCGAAACGGTCTGTGGATCGAGCAGCAGCACGAAAATCACGAAGTAGGTATTCAGCGTGCCGCGCACCGTACGGAACATCTCCTCCGACAGGTACAAACCAAGATAGTTGCGGAATTCCTTGACCTTCAGCACCGAAAGGAAGTTCCACACCACCGAAACCAACCGCTTGCCGACACCGATGTGTGTCTCGCCGCCATCGCCGGCAGCCCCGTCGGCGGAAGCCACGTTGGTGGATTCATCAAACGGACGCTCCTGAATCGATAGGAAGCCCAGCACCAGCACTGCGGTGCCGATGATGCCGTACAGCAACGCCATGTTGAAGTACGATTCCCAGTTGTCCTTGCCCCAGATAGTGAACAGGTACACGTTGAGCACCGAGAGGAAGGTGCCGCCGATGGCACCGGCGATCTGATTGACGCCTACGAGCTGCGCGCGCTGGCTTGGGTTCTCGGTCATTTCGCTGGGCAAGCCGTACTGCACGGTGGTGATACCGGCGAAGAACGCCCAGTACAGCAGATTGGCGAAGAAGTAGACGGCTATCGGCAGGTTGGGGATCCACAACAGCAGATAGAACACGAAGTTCGCGGGGATGGCGAAGATCAGAATCGAGCGACGGCGGCCGAAGCGGCGGCCGAGCGCATTGTGGTACATGCGGTCGGAGATGTAGCCCCACACCGGGCCGATCACCGAGGCGACGATCTTGCCTGTGGCGATGAGCACTGCGGTGACGGCCATCGATACGTTGAGGAACGTGGTGAAATAGAACATCTGCCAGGTCACGATCATCGTCTGCATCACATACGACAGCGAGAATGTGGCGTAACCGAGTTTGGACTTCCATGACAAGGCGGCATCCACCGCTTCAGATGCCGTAGTGGCACAATGAATACGATTGTTGCCGTTGTTCGCTCGTGGCATCGTCACGCTCCTTCCTCAAACGGCCGAACACGGCACCGTGTCTCCGGTCGGTACGATCTCAAGATTGCCTCGGCGTATTCGCGCCATCGCGACACGCCGCTTGGTTGTGCTGCCTCAAACTCTATCATCGTTAAGATTTATGCACCATATACGGCGTTTTGAATCCCGTCAAAACCGTGATTTGTTCACAATCTTATCGTTGAGATGTTATGATGTGTTTCGTCAAAGACGAACTCCCCTGGACTCCTCACTGAACATCATCACTGAAGAAGCCAGAGTCACACGTTTCGATTGATCAGCCCCGACGCAGGAGCCAAGAAACCACTCACCACATCATCCAAGGCATGGAGGTCTTACGATGACAACAAGCAATCGCCCGGCAGCCGAAGAGGTGCTCACCGGACGCTCCAACAACTTCAACTCAGGCTGGCGGTTCTTCCGCGGCACACCAAACGGCGCCGAACGCCCAGAATTCGACGACTCCGACTGGCGCAAGGTCAATCTGCCCCATGATTACGGCGTGGAAGGCAAGTTCTCCCGCAACGCACGCGCCACCGTGGGCTATCTGAAGGTGGGCGAGGGCTGGTACCGCAAGACGTTCACCGCTCCGGCCGAGCTCGCCGGCAAGTACGTGACCCTGGACTTCGACGGCGCCATGGACCGCGCCGAAATCTGGCTCAATGGCGAGAAGCTCGCCGAGCATCACTACGGCTACACCAACTTCGCGGTTGACCTGACTGGCAAGATCAAGCCCGGCGAGGTCAACGTGCTCACCGTGCGCACCAACAACGAGGAGCCGAGTTCCCGCTGGTATGCCGGCGCCGGCCTGTACCGCGACGTAACACTGACCGTGGCCGACCCGGTGCATGTGGCCCGCTTCGGCACCCAGATCACCACCCCGACACTTGAGGAAGACATCAAGGATGATCATGCCACTGTGATCATCTCCACCACCGTGGCCAATGGTACCGACGCCAATGCAACCGTCACTCTGCGTCAGGAAATCCTGGACGCGAACGGCAATATCGTCGCCGTAGGCGATGACAAGGTCATCGTACCCGCGAACACCCCGGACACCACCGAAGCCGCCAGCGCTTACGATACCGCGGAAGCGCCAAACCGCTTCTCCACCACGCTCTCGGTTCTCAATCCGCACCTGTGGAGCACCGCCGACCCATATCAGTACACCCTGCGCACCACCGTGCTCGACACCAGCAGCAATGCCGCAGACACCACTGAAACCAAGTTTGGTCTGCGTTGGATCATCCTTGACCCGCAGCGCGGCCTGTTTCTTAACGGTGTGAACATGCGCGCCCTCGGCATGTGTATGCATCATGATCTCGGCTCCCTGGGTGCCGCCACCTACCGCCGCGCCGTGGTCCGTCAGCTCGAGATTCTGCAGGATGCCGGCGTGAACGCCATCCGCACCTCGCACAACCCATGTTCCAAGGTGTGGGCCGAGGAGTGCAGCCGCATGGGCTTCCTGCTGCTCGAAGAGCTTACCGACATGTGGACCGCTCCGAAGAACCGCAACGACTACTCCAACTACTTCGCCCAGGATTATCCGGAAGACTTGGCCGCCATGATTCTTCGCGACCGCAACGAGCCGGCCGTGTTCATGTGGGGCATGGGCAACGAGGTGGCCTGGCAGGAGAGCGAGATTCCGATCGCCGCTGACCTGACCCGGCGCTGCCATCTGCTGGACCCGACCCGTCCGAACTCTGTGAATGACGCCTCGTACCTGTCCAAGGGCATCGACGGCATCGGCAACAAGATCCACGAACAGATGGATGTGCGCGGCTACTCCTACATCAACCGCGACCAAATGGAGCAGGTGCATGAGAAGCATCCGAACGATGTGATTCTGAACTCCGAATCCGGCAACTGCACGCCATGCCGCGGCTTCTACGTGCACCCGACGATCCTCACCGACGAATGGCAGCTGCGCGGCCGCGACTACCCGTTCGCCAAAGGCCGCCAGCCGTGGAAGGAAGACACCTACGAAATCTCCGACTACAACGTGACCACCAACCGCGGCTACCCTCTCGACATCGCGTTCGACCGTCTGGTGAACCTTGAGTTCAACGTGGGCGAATTCGCCTGGACCGGCTTCGACTACATCGGCGAACCCGCTCCGTACATCTCCAACTTCTACTGGAACAAGCCGGATATGCCGGAATCCGACGGCACGGTGCTGGCTCCGTTGCGCTCCTACTACGGCATGGTGGATACAGCCGGCTTCCCGAAAAACCCGTGGTGGCTGTACAAGGCGTTGTGGACCGACCCGGATGATGCTCCGGTCGTGCACCTGTTGCCGCACTGGAACTGGGAGCAGGGCGAATCCGTGGCGGTGTGGGCGTACACCAATGCCGCTTCCGCCGAACTGTTCCTCAACGGCAAATCCCTGGGCAAGCGTGAGTTCGAATCGCATCAGGCCACCTTCCATCTGAGCAACAAGTATGCGGACAAGCCGTTCGAATACCGCTATCAGAAGAACGGCAACGAGCCCAAGCAGCTCACCCTGCAGTGGGAAGTGCCGTTCGAGCCGGGCACGGTCGAGGTTGTGGCCTATGACAAGGTCGGCAATGTGGTGGCCCGCGACTCCATCGCCACCGCCGGAGCTCCGGCCGGCATCAAGCTCATCCCGGACCGCCACGTCATCGACGGCGACGGCCACGACCTGAGCTTCATCGAAGCCGATGTGATCGATGATGCCGGAGTGATTGTGCCGCGCGCCAACAACGAGCTGACGTTCCACGTGGAACATGGCCGTCTGCTCGGCACAGACAACGGCTACCAGGCCAACACCGAACCGTTGCAGTCCCCCATGCACTCCGCATACTCCGGCAAGGTGCTCGCCATCGTGGCTTCCGATGGCTCCGGCAAGCCAATCCGTGTGACCGCCACCGCCAAGGGATTGAAGGCTGACACCGTGAACGTGTTCATCACCGAGGGTCTGACCGCCGACGCCGACGCGTTGGAAGCCCGCGGCGTGGCTGTCCGTGTCCGTGCAGGAGAAACCCCGGTGCTGCCGCAGACCGTCACCGTACTCAAGGCTGATAACACCACGGCCGAGACTGCCGTGACTTGGCAGGATGCCGAACTGCAAAGCGCTGTGGCTGATGCTACAGCCAAGTCAGGTGCACAATCGTTCACCGTCACCGGCGAGGCCGCAGGACTGCCGGTCAACGCAACGGTGACCGTGACCCACCCGGTTGCCGCCCGCCCGGCTTCACTGGCCGCCCCGGTTGGTGCTGCGCCCACCTTGCCGGCCAAGGCTCTGGTTGTCTTTGACGATGGCAGTGCCGTCGATGCACCAGTGGCTTGGGATGCCGCCGAGGTCGATTGGAACAAGGCCGGCACGGTGGTGCTGAACGGTACTGTCGAAGGCTACGAGCTGCCGACCACCGTCAGTGTGCGCCTGACCGATGGCGAGACCACTGCCCACGACACCACCGATCTGACTCAGGTTCTGGTGGATGGCAAGCCGGTCGAGTTCGACGATCAGCATCGCGCTATGCTGCACCGCGCCTACACTGCTGGCGCCCCGGCAATCAGTGTTGAGGCCGCCAACAATGCCGTGGCATACGTGGTGCCGCCGCTCAACTATCCGTACGGCTCCTACGTGATTCGCGTCACCTCTGAGGACGGCGAACAGCATGCCGCGTACGCGCTTGATCTGGATGTGCCGCCGGCTCCGGTTGCCGAAGTCACCTTGGTGCCGCCTACCTTCACGTTGGCCGAGGATGAAACCACCGATCTTGCGGTGTCCGCCACCGATGAGACCGGTGCAGCCATCGAGCTGGGCGAGGGCAGCGAAGCCGCAATCACGTTTGCTTCCAGCGACGAATCCGTGGCCGGCGTGGACTGCAGCGGCATCGTCACCGGTCGCCTGTCCGGCACGGCGAACATCACTGCCACCGTTACGTATGGTGGGGTCTCCAAGACCAGTACGCCGGCCATCGTAACCGTTGCCGAGGGTACTGAGCCGAAGCAGCCGGCCGACGTTCAGGTTCCTGCCGTACGTACAATGGCGGGCACTGCGCCCACATTGCCGGCCACCGTCATCGTTAACTTCGATCACGGCGTTGCCGCGCCGCTGCCGGTCGCATGGGAAACCGTGCCGGCTGCCGCCTACGGTCACGCTGGCGAAGTGAGCGTTGCCGGTACAGTGACTCGCTTCGACCTGGATGTGAGCGTCAAGGTGCAGGTTGTTGAAGTGAGTGAGGTGCAGTCCGTGGCGTTGGACACCATTACCGGCATCGAGCCGCTCGTGGGCGAGACTGCTCCCGAGGTAACCGTCCACTGGTCTGATGGCGCCAAGGAGCAGCGTGCGGTGACATGGGCCAAGCCTGAGGCTTCGCTGTATAGTCACGCCGGTGAATTCACCGTGCTGGGTGATGTGGAAGGTTTGGAACAGCAGGCTGTGGCTCATGTGCGCGTAACCGATGACTACGTGCAGAATCGCGATCTGTTCTCCTACCGCAACGACGTGTATCCGCAGGTGCGCGCCTCCTACACGAACCCGGATCCGAAGGCTCAAGAGGATGCTTCGCTGCTGATGGACGGCATCGTGTCCTACACGCCGCGCGTCGGCTACAACCTCAAGAACCGTTGGTCCACGGTCGGCGACCCGTCCAACACCGCTTGGCTGGAGTACCGCTTCGGCTATGGCGAGGAGGAACCGTTCATGCTCAACTCCTTCACCATCTACTACTGCTTGGATGGTGAGGATGTGGCGCTGCCCGAATCCGTGGAGGTGGACTACTTGGCCGCCGATGGCTCTTGGCAGCCGGTACGCCATCTGACCGCGACCTCCAACCCGGTTGAGCAGACCAACGATGCCGCTTGGGTGTATGCCACGGTCGGCGATAAGCCCGGCTCCTCGATGAGCTCGAACGGTGACGAAACCACCTACTCCTTCGATATGGTGCGCACGTCTCGTATCAAGATCACGTTCACGTCCGCTGCAGGCAAGTGCGTGGCCATCACCGAGGTTCGCGGCGATGCTCGTATCCCGGCCCCGCGCAGCGAAGCTACGTCCGAGGAAGCGAGGTGACGCCGCATTAGCGTAGATTACTCATTCCGATCCTAGCTTGGCACATGTCAAGGCCGCCCGGCTCTCATACGAGGACCGGGCGGCCTTTGCTGCTAGCTATTCAGCTCTATGCCTACGCACCCAGCAGATCGAGCATCTGCGGGATGCTCTTCTTGCCGAATTCCACCGTTTGGCTGCCGTCGGACTTGTTGATCACGATGCAGGGCACGCTCATCGCACCATACTGGTCCTTGAGCTCGGGGAAATGCGAGACATCGTAGGCTTCGGCGCGCACGTTCGGGTTGAGCGAGGCGATGCGCTGCGAGGCGAGCACGGTTTCCGGACACATCGTGCAGGTCAGGGAGACCAGAATCATCACGTCAAGCGGACTGTCGATGGCCGCAGCACGTTCGCGCAGATCATCATCGAGCGGCTGGCCCGGACCGGCCGCGTTGTAGAGGCCGAGCACGAACGAGTTGAACTCGTGACCGGACGGCACACCGTGGAAAGCCAGACCGGTGAAGGTGAGCTTGCCGTCATCACCAGCCGTACAGATACGCACGGCCGGACGGGCGAGCGGCAGCGCCGCGGCCACGTCGAACTCAGCGCGGCCGGAGTCATCAAGCGAACCATAGGCGGTCAGCGCAGAGCCGTCGCTCGGCAGCGTCACCTCAAGCGGCTCCCCTACTACCAAGTTCACAAGCGCCGACTCACCATCAATTGCCGTAATCAGCCCATCGGCCCCGACTGCCACCGAATTGAGCTTGCCGCCGGACAAGGCGACCATCTCACCGATGAATCCTTGCAGTTCCGCGGAAAGCGGAGTGCTGTCAAGTTCCAGGGCCAGCGTCACCGGGCGCGTCATACGGCCGAACACCACACCGAGCTGCTGCTTGATGGCGGCAGAGAACAGTTCGCCGGGCTTCTTGGCGGTTTGCGCCGCGGCCGCAGCGGCATCGGCGCTACGCTTGGCCGGAGCGGGGGCCGGTGACGTACCGGCGGCCGCGGTCTTGGCGGCAGTCTCGGCTTCGGCCTGTTCGTAAGCGGAGGCGGTCGGACGCGGCGGCACCAAGCCGGTTTTCTCGCTCATCTGCTTGGCGTAACGCTCCAGTTCCACGGCCGCGATGGCACCGTCAGCAGTGGCGGTGACCACCTGACGCAGATTCTTGACGCGCAGGTCGCCGGCCGCGTAGACGCCGGGCACCGAGGTTTCCAAGTAGCCGTGCGTGACCACATAGCCGTGATCATCGAGGTCCACCACACCGCGCACCAGATCAGTGGCGGGCACGTAACCGGCGAACACGAAGACTCCGAACGTGCCACCGTCGGCCGGCTTCCAGGTTTCGGTCTCGCCCGTAGTACGGTCGAGAATCGTGGCCTCGCGCAAGCCGCCTTGACCTGCGGTGACCCCCTTGAGCTCAACGTTGTAGCGCACGTCGATCTTCGGATGGTTCTTGGCCTCGGCAGCCACGGAAGCATCGCAGGTGAAGTCGGGTTCGCGCACCAGCACAGTGACCTTGGACGCATACTTGGTGAGGAACACGGATTCCTCGGCGGCCGCGAAACCGCCGCCGACCACGAGCACTTCCTTGCCGGTGAAGAACTCGCCATCACAGGTGGCGCAGTAGGCCACGCCGCGACCGGCGTATTCGGCCTCGCCCTCGAAGCCGAGCTTGCGCGGGGAAGCGCCGGTGGCGATCAGAATGCCGAAAGTCTTCAGATCGCCGCGCGAGGTGTGCACGGTTTTGATATCGCCATCAACGTCGAGCCCGGTGGCCTCGGCGGAAAGGAACTCGGCGCCGAAATCCTTGGCCTGCTGGCGCATGGTCTGGGTGAGCGCACGGCCGGTGGTGCGGCCGACGCCCGGATAGTTCACCACTTCATTGGTGATGGTGATCTGACCGCCGAAATCATCCTTTTCGAGGACAAGTACACGGTAGCGAGCGCGGGCGAGGTATAGGCCAGCGGTAAGTCCCGCAGGTCCCCCACCGATGACGACGACGTCGTACAAATCGTTGTTGGTTTGAGTCATGATGATGCTTTCTATACAAAGGAGGCTCCCTCATTGAGGGAGCCCGGTTTTCTTACTGCGGCGCTCGCGACGCTATCGTCGTCACAGCTGGCCGACGAGGTCGAGGCTGGGCTCGATGGTCTCTTCGCCCGGGGTCCAGTTGGCGGGGCAGACCTGATCGCCGTGCTCGTAGACGAACTGGGAGGCCTGCACGCGGCGCAGCAGCTCCTCGGCGTTGCGGCCCACGTTGGAGGAAATGACCTCGTAGGCCACGACCTTACCCTCCGGGTTCACGATGAAGTCGCCACGCTCGGCCATGCCGTCGGCCTCGTTGTAGGTATCGAGGTCGCGGGCCAACAGGGCGGTCGGATCGGCAAGCATCGGGTATTCGATCTTGGCGATCTTCTCGTTGGCGTCATGCCAAGCCTTGTGTACGAAGTGGGTGTCGCAGGACACGGAGTAGACCTCGCAGCCGATCTCCTTGAACTTGGCGTAATTCTTAGCCAGATCCTCAAGCTCGGTGGGGCACACGAACGTGAAGTCGGCCGGGTAGAAGAAGAACAGGGACCAGTGGCCGAGTACATCGTCCTTGGTCACCTCGCGGAATTCGTTGTTCTGGAAGGCCTGCACCTTGAAATCAGTCAGCTCGTGCTGCAGAAGCGTCATCATCGATCCTTTCATGACCGTGTTGTGCCGGGCACCGAGAACCGAGTCGTTTTACGGCGTCCGGCATCTGTTGCCTTCTCCATCGTAACGTTGCCGTCCAAGACACGTCCGGCGCAAGGCTATGAGCATAATCACAGCGACGTGAAGGTAAGCCCGGCGGCAGGGCGGCAGGGGCTGCGCAAGGGACTGAAATCAGTACACACATACTGTGCACACGCTCCAGCTAAGATAGGTGACCAGCAAGAGCCAATAAACATGGAGGTGTAATGGCCTTAACGGATTCTCTGGCGGAAACCACTGCGAATGCCACGTGGAGCCGTATGTTGCAGGGCAACAGTCGTTTTGCCGAAGGCAAGGCGGAGCATCCTTGGCAGGACAAGGAAACCCGTCACATGCTGGTGGACGGTCAGAAGCCGGACGCCGCAGTACTGTCCTGTTCGGATTCCCGCGTTCCTCCGGAAATCATCTTCGATCAGGGATTGGGTGACCTGTTCACCGTACGTACGGCAGGGCAGACGATTGACGACGCCGTCATCGCCTCACTGGAGTATGCGATAACCAAACTGCATGTCAGTCTGCTGTGCGTGCTTGGTCACGCCCGTTGCGGCGCGCTGGAGACCGCGGACCGTCAGTTGGATGAGATGATGCGTGCGATTACGAACGATGCGGACGATTCCTTGGCCGCCGCCGACGCCATCGAAGACTTGGATGAGCAGATCGCCGCCTCGGATTCGATTGTGATGCGTCAGGCCGGCATGTCCGTATGGCAGGCACGTGAAGCCGAGCTGGAATGCGCGGAGGATTTCGAGCGCGTGCACGTGGCCCGCACCATCGAAACGCTGGTGGAACGTTCCGAAGTGATCCAGCAGGCGCTGGCCGACGAACGGCTCATGATGGTAGGCGCACGTTACGAACTGGAATCCGGCCGCGTTGAAGTCCTGAGCTTCTGACAGATCAGGCCGGCGCGTTTTTCTTTACACACGCCCACACCCGCATTACCGTTGCCCAGCCGCTGAGCCTCGATGGGCAACAGTAATGCGGGTGTGGTATTTCTGATGGCAGAGAATGAAGAAACACGAAGAAGTCTGGACCCATGCCATCTACATTGCCTCCCACCCTTACCGTTTGTTACGGCTCCACTCAGGTTCCCGTCGATCCGGCACATCCATTGGTGATCGGCCGCGCCTCCGACTGCAATCTGGTGATTCATAATCCGTACGTATCGCACCATCACGCACGCATCAGGCTGACCAACGACGGTTGGCTGATGGAAGATCTGGGCAGCGCGAACGGACTGTCCATCAACGGCATGCACACCACTTCGGTGCTGCTGACCGGCACCACCACGGTGACGTTGGCGCGCGGGGCCGCCATTCGGTGCGTAGTCGGCGCTGTGACTCCAGCGGGCACTGTGGCTCCAGCGGGCGTTCCGGCGATGCCAGCGGCTCCTGTTGCCCCGTCCGTTCCAGCGCAACCCACAGCCACCCCTGCTGTCCCGGCACAGCCCATGGCCGCACCGGCCATGCCACGTGCCGCCGCAACGCCGGCACCGGCCGCCGCAGCCATGCCCGCACGTCCTGCAGCGCCAGCGCCTGCTACAGCCTCCCCCACCCCGGTTCCGGCACGGCCGCCGCAGCAACCGGTTTCAGTCACACCGGCGATGCCGCCAGCCACGCCGGCACAGCCTGCGGCACCGGCATCCCCCGTATCAGCAGCAGCACCGGCCGCCCCAGCAACCGGCCAACCCGGCAACCAACCGCCCCGGCAACCGGCTGTCCCAGCGCAACGTGCGATTCCGGCGCAGCCCGGCCCGGCAGCGCAGCCAACACAGCCCAGCCCGGCCGCACAGCCGAACCAGAATCTCGGCGGCACGATCCTGGCCAACAGCACGGTGCTGGCCGGCAGCACGCAAGCCATGCATCTCGAATCGCAACCGACCATCAATCGCGTACGCGGCTCGTTCAATCCGGAAACCGACGCCACGGGACTGATCGGCCGCGACCCAGCGTGCCTGATCCAGATCAACGACGTACTGGTCTCCCGGCGGCACTGCTCGCTGGAAACCACCGGCAACGGCATTCTGCTCACCGATCTGAATTCGGCCAACGGCACGTACGTCAACGGTCGTCGCGTGGCCAAGATCTGGCTTGAGGAAGGCGACGTGGTCACGGTCGGCAACACCGACCTGACCGTGCACGAGGGCGTGCTCACCGACCGCGCTCCCTTCGCCAGCGCCGACGCGGTGATCGCCGAAAACATCGGCTTGACGGTCGGCAAAGGCACCCGGCTGCTCGACGGTATCAACGCCGTGTTCGCCAAGGGTACGCTAACCGCGGTGATCGGCCCGTCCGGTGCCGGCAAATCAACCTTCACGTCGATTGTGGCGGGCCTCAACTCCCCCACGGAAGGCCACGTGCTGTTCGACGGGTACGACGTACACCAGAACATCGAACTGTTGCGCAGCCGTATCGGTTTCGTGCCGCAAGACGATGTGGTGCACCGCAAGCTCACGGTGGACGCCGCACTCGAATACGCCGCCAAGCTGCGCCTTCCCGGCTCCACGAAAGCCGAACGCGCCGAAATCATCGACAATGTGCTGGAGGAGCTGGAGCTCACCTCACGACGCCAGAATCGCATCGACCGGCTTTCCGGAGGCCAGCGCAAGCGCGTCTCCACCGCCATCGAGCTGCTCACCGGCCCGGAACTGTTGATTCTCGACGAGCCGACCTCCGGACTGGACCCGGCACTGGATCTCACCGTCATGAAGATGCTGCGCAAGCTGGCCGACGCCGGCCGCGTGGTGCTCGTCGTGACCCATTCGCTCTCCTACATCAACAAGCTGTGCGACAACGTGCTCATGCTCTCCCCCGGCGGCCATCCGGCGTTCTTCGGCACGGTGGCCGAAATGGAACAGGCGTTCCACGGCAAGGAGTGGGCGGATATCTTCAACGATGTCACCGAGCGCCCGGAGCAGGTGTACTCGCTCACCGATTCACGACAGCGCACGTTGGAGGCCAAAGCCACGGTCCGCCAGCATGCCGACCATGAGAAACCGGCAAAGCCGTTCCGCATCAAACAGACGCTCACCTTGGTCACCAGACAGCTGCATCTGATCGTCGCGGACCCGGGTCTGCTGATCTTCCTGCTGTTGCTGCCGCTGTTCCTGGGCTTGCTGTCTCTTGTGGTGCCCGGCTCGCACGGCTTGGGCGAACCTGATTTCAAGGATGCGGCCACCGAGCCGAGCCAGCTGCTGTCGCTGGTGATCCTCGGTGCATGCTTCATGGGTTCGGCGTTGTCGGTGCGAGACATCGTCTCCGAGAGAGCCATTTACGATCGCGAGCGCGCGGTGGGCCTCTCCCCCACGTCATACACGTTCTCGAAACTGATCGTGATGGGATTGCAGACGCTGCTGCAGGCGGCGATTCTCACCACAGCCGTCAGCATCGGCAAGCCACGGCCCGATCACGGCGTGATCACCGACGCCGGCGTGGCCGAACTGGTGCTCGTAGTCTGGTTGACCGCTTGGGCTTCCGCCATGCTCGGCGAAGTGGGTTCCGCACTGGTCAAGTCCGGCGAGCAGACCATGCCGCTGTTGGTGATTCTGGTGATGGCGCAGCTGGTGTTCTCCGGCGGCATGATTCCGGTCACCGACCGCGACGGTCTGGAACAGGTCAGCATGATCTTCCCCGGCCGTTGGGGCTTCTCGGCCGCGGCCTCCGACATCGATCTGAACGGCCTGTTGTACGGCCCCACCAAGGTGCCGACCTTCAAGAAGGACGACCTGTGGGAGCACACGAGCGACCAGTTCTGGCTCGATATCGGCATTCTGGCGATTATGGTGGTCATCTTCACCATCGTGCTGCGCATCTGCGTGAGCAACGCCGTGGCCAAGCTGCGCCGCCGCTCGTAGTCGTTCGGCAATCGCTTGCGATCGACGAGCAGAAGATCGCGGAAAATCGTGTGGGAGCCCCTAGGAAGGCCTAGGGGCTCCCACTGTATGCGCATGAGGCATTGGGAGGCGTGCGCTCTGCCTCAACGCACACCATGTTACACGAATGCGTACCATTGCGTACCATTGCGTACCTGTACGTGTACTCACGCACGTGCGCACGCATACACGTACTCGCACACGTCTCTGCATCATCACGTTCGCATGATTGCCGTACCCCAATTGACGTGCCGCTCTCCTAGAGTTGGAGGCATGTCACTTGGTTTGAACATCCTCCTGATCTTTGTGTTCCTCGTCATCGGTTCCGTGTTCTCCGGCACCGAGCTGGCACTCGTCTCCCTGCGTGGTTCGCAGATCGAGCAGATGGAGCAGGAGGACGCCCGTGGTGCGAAGGTGGCCAAAATCGCACGCGATCCGAACACTTTCCTGTCCACCGTGCAGATCGGGGTGACGCTCTCCGGCTTCCTGTCCGCCTCGTTCGGCGCCTCCTCGATCGCCCCGTACTTGATTCCGCTGATGGAAAGCTGGGGCGTGCCGGTTGGCATCGCCGGCGGCTTGGTGAACATTGTGCTCACCTTGATTATTTCCTACTGCTCCATCGTGATTTCGGAAATGGTGCCCAAGCGCATCGCCATGCAGCGCACCGAGCAGATCGCACGCGCGGTAGTGCCCGCCATCGATGTGTTCGCCACGATCTGCCGCCCGATCATCTGGTTGATCGGCAAGAACACGAACGGCATCGTGCGTCTGCTGGGATTCGACCCGCAGCAGACCGAATCCGAAGTCTCCGATGATGAGCTGCGCGTGCTCGTCAGCTCCAACACGAACCTGTCCAAGGACGAACGCACGATTCTGGACGACGTGTTCGACGCATCCGAAACCATCGTCGCCGAGGTGATGCGCCCACGCGCCGACGTGGTGTTTATCGAGGCCGATCAGCCGATCGACGAAGCTGCCGCGTTCGTACGTGACCAGCCATATTCGCGTTACCCGGTAACCGGCCGTGATTTCGATGATGTGATCGGCTTCGTACATGTGCGCGACCTGCTGGACGTGCGCGACCCGAACGCCAAAGTGGTACGCGATGTGGTGCGTGAAGGCATCTCCCTGCCCGGCACTTCTAAACTGCTGCCGTCACTGGAGTTACTGCGTAAACGCGGCATCCATCTGGCCGTGGTCATCGACGAATACGGCGGCACGGACGGCATCGTAACGCTGGAGGACATGACCGAGGAGCTGGTGGGCGATATCCGCGACGAATACGATCTACCTACCGAAAAAGGCGGCGAACGGCGAGCCCGCACCGCGTTCGTAAACGGCGTGGCCACCATCGAAGCCAGCATGACCATCGAGGATTTCGCCGACCTGACCGGCATCGAGCTGGAAGACGGCCCGTACGAGACGGTGGCCGGCTATTTCCTGGCCCACACCGGCAAGATGGGTGCCGTGGGCGACGTCCTGCATTCGGACGACGGTTACGACATGGTGATCACCAAGGTCGACGGCCGTCGCATCGAAACCATCGAAGTGCGCAAGTCGTCTGAAGCACAGTGAGCACAGTGAGCACAGTGATTATTCCCACACCTGTTCCGGGCCTGTGACGGAGGCAAACAGCCTAGACTGGAATGACTGTTCCCAAACATGAAAGGAAGGAACATCATGACACTCGCATTTGTGGTTCCAGGTCTCGACGAAGCCACCTCGGAGAAGGCGATCGCCATTTTGCAGAACCGACTGAGCCAGGAGCAGGAGGCTGCTCTGGTCTTGAAGCACGCGCATTGGAATGTGACCGGCCCGAACTTCATCGCCGTGCACGAAATGCTCGATCCCGAGGTCGAATCCGTGCTGGCTCAGGCCGACGAGACCGCCGAGCGCATTGCCACGCTAGGCGGCACTCCGGACGGTCGCGCGGATGCGATTGTGCGGGGTCGCACGTGGAAGCCGTTCGACGTGGAAGGCCGTGCCGGCACCGAGGAGTATCTCAAGGCTCTGATCGAGTACTACGACGCCTTCATCGCCGAAGATCGCAAGGCCGTGGCCGAATTGGATGAGCTGGACTTCGTCAGCTCCAACATCATTCAGGATCACGTGCAGCAGCTCGAAAAGTTCCAGTGGTTCATGCGCTCTCACCTGGCGTGAGGTTCCAAGCTTACGTAGCCGCGGCCGGTTTGCAGTAGCGGCTCTATGAAGCGGCTCTATTTTCGAATAGGGCCGCTTTTTTCTTTGCTTACAATCGACGACGAATTGAATGGTGGGCGTTTCCTGCACGATTTGGCCCGCGATAAGTACATAAGTACTTGTCGCGGGCCAAACACGACGATGGGATTCATCGCGCAGGGCATTGGAGGCACAATGAGTGCCACAATGGGTGCCACAATGCGCCCGTCAAACGTTTTATGAGAGCGTTGTGGCCAACGGTGTTTGCCACAACAGTGCATTTCGCCTGTTTTTCACATATCGTGGCAGGGTTTTCCGCATAATTCGGTTCGTGCCCGTACCACAATATTGCCACAACTGGCATATCAATCGATTGACACATCTATTGGGACAGAAGCGGGCAAAAACAGTTGTGGCTCCCTTCCGAAGAGGGGAGCCACAACTTATGTATCCACACCGCGCAAACACACAATCAGTGGGTGGCGATCTCATCCACCTTGGTCACATGGCCGCCGAACTGGGCACGCAGGGCAGTCACGACGCGCAGAATGTCATCGGCACCGCCGCGCGAAGTCTGGCGCTGCCACAGGGCCGCGGCAGTGGTGGGCACCGGCACACCGAGCTCAAGCGCCGCCTCGACCATCCATTTGGCCTCGCCGGACTCGTTGGCCACGGCCGGCACGCTCTTCAATTCCGGATCGTCCTTGGTGGCGTTGTCGAGCAGGTCGAGCAGCCAGCTGGCCACCACGGAACCGGTGCGCCACGAGGTCATGGTTTCGGCCGGGTTGGTCACGTATTCACTGCGCAGCATTGTGGCGAATCCCTCGCCGAACGCCTGCATCATGCCGTATTCAATGCCGTTGTGCACCATCTTGGCGAAGTGGCCGCCGCCCACCGGACCAGCGTGCACCAAGCCGTACTCGCCTTCCGGCTTGAGGCTCTGGAAAATCGGCAGCACGGTCTCGTAATCCTTATCCGATCCGCCGATCATCAGCGCGTAGCCACGCTCGGCACCCCAGACACCGCCGGAGACGCCGCAGTCCAGGAATCCGATGCCCTTTTCCGCCAGAGCGGCCGCATGCTCACGATCCTCGGTGTACTTGGAGTTGCCGCCGTCAACCACGATGTCGCCCGGCTCAAGCAGCTCACCCAACTGTTCCACAGTGGAATCGGTGGGCTTGCCGGCCGGCACCATCACCCACACCACGCGCGGGGCGTCGAGCGCGGCCACCAAAGCCTCCAGCGAATCCACATCGCGCCCGGATTCCGGGTTCATGTCGAAGCCGACGATCTCATGGCCGTCTTCGCGCAGTCGCTTGACCATGTTGCCACCCATACGGCCGAGGCCGATCATTCCCATCTGCATTGCCATTACCTTCTTTCGAGTTTTCGTACAGCGTTGTCGAGTCGTTACAGGTTCAGAGCTCCAGCCACGGCCATGGCTTCCTGATCGGGATCAGCCAGACCGATATGCACGTTGACGTGCACTTCGTCGTCGCCCGGCTCTTCGAGGATGTCGAACTGGCTTTGCAGCATGCTCGGCTTCATGAAGTGGCCCTCGCGGTGGGAGAGGCGCTCCATCACCTCATCGAAGGTGCCCTGCATGTAGACGAACACCACACCCGGGCGGCGTAGCTTGTCGCGGTAGACCTTCTTCAGCGCGGAGCAGGTCACTACAGCGGATTCACCGGCCGCTACACGCTCGTCGATCCAGGAGGCCAGGGTATCGAGCCACGGCCAGCGGTCCTCGTCGGTGAGCGGGATGCCAGCGGCCATCTTGTCGATGTTGGCTTGCGGGTGGAAGTCGTCGGCTTCCGCGTACTTCAGGCCGTAACGCTCGGTCAGGTGAGCGGCTACCGTGCTTTTGCCACAGCCGCATACGCCCATCAGTACGATGATCGGCTTGGTGTGGGCGAAGTAGTCGGAGGGAATGGTGTTGGCGGTGATGATGTCTGCGTGTTCGTTAGTTGCGATGGTCATAAGAGTCTCTTTTCAGCTGGGTAGGGGAGCGGGATTACGAATGATTGATGATTGCTAGACCAGCGGTACGAAGATGCTGCAGATCATGACGAGGGCGAGTACCACGACGGACAGCAGGCATTCGAGCACGGTCCAGGTCTTGAAGGTTTCGCCGACCTCCAGGCCGAAGTATTCCTTGATGAGCCAGAAGCCGGCGTCGTTGACGTGGGAGAGGAACACGGAGCCGGCGCCGATGGCGATAACCAGCAGGGCGATGGCCGGTGCGGTGACGCCCATCTGGTCAACGACCGGGCCGAGGATGCCGGCGGTGGTGATGATGGCCACGGTGGCGGAGCCGGTGGCTACGCGTACGAAGGCGGCGATGAGCCAGGCAAGCAGGAAGATGGAGATGGCGGAGCTTTCGACGAACTTGCCGATAATGTCGCCGATGCCGGTGTCTACCAACACGCCCTTGTAACCACCGCCGGCGCCGACGATAAGCAGGATGCCCGCAATCGGCGGCAGTGCGGCCTTCAGGGAATCGTTGACGGTTTTCCACGACATGTGAGTGGTGCGGCCGAGCACGATCATGGCGAAGAGCACGGCGGTGGCCAGTGCGATGGCGGGCTTGCCAAAGAAGGCGAGCACCTGTGCGTAGATGGCCTTGGAGCCGGCCTGATCGGGGGCCACGATTTCGAAGATGGCGTTGCCGAGCATCAGGATGGCCGGCACGAGGATGCACAGCACGGACAGCGCGAACGGCGGCTTGGCGGTCACGGGGTTGCCGTCGGCGTCCACACGGCCTTTGCCGGCATCAAAGTTCTCGGGAGCGCCGACCGGCACCCACTTGGCGGCGAACTTGGAGAACAGCGGGCCGACGAGCGCGGCGGTGATCACGGCGATCGGCAGGCCGAACATCATCGTGATGCCCACGGAACCGTTCTGGAAGCAGCTCAGCGCGGCGAGCGGGCCGGGCTGAGGCGGCATGCAGGCATGCATAACCGAAAGGCCGGCGAGAGTCGGAATGGCGACGCGCATCAGCGGCAGCTTGGAGCGGCGGGTGATGAGGATGATCACCGGCACGAGCACCACGAGGCCGACTTCGAAGAACATCGGCAGACCGATCAGCGCACCGATCAGGGCCATGGTCCACGGAATCATCTTGGTGGAGGTCTTGGCGAGCAGCGTATCGACGATGCTGTCCGCAGCACCGGTGTCCATCAGCACGCGGCCAAGCATGGCACCGAGACCGACGAGGATGCCGACGGAGGCCATCGTGGAGCCGAAGGTGGTGGAGAAGCTTTCCACCGTGGCCACCGGGCCGTATCCGGAGCCGATGCCGACCACGAGGGAGGAGATCAGCAGGGAGACGAACGGGTGCAATTTCGCGACAGTGACCAGCAGAATCAGCACGACGATGCTGGCCACCACACTGATGCCGAGCTGGGTGCTGTTGAGCTGGACTGCGTTCGCGGCTTCAGCCAAAACAAGCGTATTCATAATCCATCTCTTCTTTGAGTCGGTGTATATGGATGACATTTCATCGTCACCATATACATGTTGTATGTTGACATCCAATATAACCGACGATTATGGAATACGCAATACTTTTGCGCGACGGCGTGTTGAATATGTATGCCATAACCAATCAAACGTGTAATACTTGTCTTATGACTTCCGCGACTTCCTTGATTACTGCAGCATCCGGCGCAGCTGCCGCCAACGAACCTTCCCTACATGACCGACTCCTCGACGAGTGGGGCATGGCTGTGGTCAGCGGCGCGGTAGCTACGGGAGAGCGGCTGCCTGAGCCGAATATGGACGGCGATGCCACCCCCTCGCGCACGGTGACGCGCGAAGTCACACGCGTATTGGAATCCATGGGATTGGTGAGCGTCAAGCGCAAAGCGGGAGCGACCGCGAATCCCATCGAGCAGTGGAATATTCTCGATCCACAGGTGATTCAGTGGCGACTTCGCGGCCCGCATCGCATTTCGGCCTTGCACGAGCTTTCGCAATTGCGCGCCGCCGTGGAGCCCGCGGCCGCGCGACTCGCCGCCTCACACGCCACCGCGGAACACTGGGCCACACTGACCCGCGCCGCCATCGATATGGTGGCACACTCCGACCACGCCGACGAAGCCGAATATCTGGATGCAGACATTCTTTTCCATCGCACATTGCTGGAGGCATCCGGCAATCTGATGTTCGCCGCCCTCGGCGACGTGATCGCCTCTACGCTCACCGGCCGTACGCACCACGAATTGATGCCCAAGGTGGCCGATCAGACGGCGCTCAGCTGGCACACCGAGGTAGCGGCGTTGATCCGCAAGGGAGACGGCAGCGCAGCCGAGACGACGATGCGGCAGATCGTCAGCGAATCCGATCAGGCCATCAGCCACATCGCCGGCGACCAACGATAACGATCAGGGCACCGGATCTTCGGTTACCCCGGGAATACCCAGCAACACCCCAGCCGCACCCCAACAACACCCCAGACTCTACGACCAGCGCGGTTTTTTCTCGAAATAAGCCCACACCCCGAGAAAATCGCGCGCTGAGAACTCGTAAGCGCCGTTTTTTCTCGAAATGGCGGCTGATTTCGAGAAAAACCCGCACTTTGCGAAAATGACTCACTGACGGGAGCTCAGTGAGTCATTTTCACGAAATTGAGAATTTTCCACGACATGACGCTCACACCGCGCCACTCACCTCAATAATCCCAACATCCGATTTACAGCACCACGCGGCGGTTGAGCTCGCGACGCAACTGCCGCCAATTCGGCAGATAGACGCTCATACGCCGCTGGAATCCGACGCCGTGGCCGCGCTCCCACAGGTGAGTCATCTCATGCACCAACACGTATTCCAGAAAACGCGGCTCCATCAGCCCTAATTGCAGATTCAACCGAATACGACCAGTGGCCGGCGTACACGATCCCCAACGCGAGGTCATCACACGCAACGTGATATGACTGGGAGTCCGCCCGATCACCGGCTCCCACTTGGCCAACAGCTCCGGCAATTGCGCGTTGATGCCGGCCGTGGCTCTAGCCTTGCGCTCCGGCGTCCAGATCGCGGCGCGATCGAATGTTGGCACTGCCCCAGAATCACCCGCAGAACCGTCTTGCCTGACTCCGTCACCAACACCCGGGCGATTCATGCCAACGTCGGCCAAGTCACCACGTCCAGCATCATCCCCGCCTCGCCCGATGTCAGACGCGAATCCATCACCAATCGGCCCGTTTGCCTCCATCGACTTCCTACGCGCCTCGGCCATGCGATGCACATGCTCGTCAATCCACGAGCGGCGGCCACGCACGAAATCAGCAATGATGTGGTCGCCCATACGCCTGGGAGCTGAGATCACGACTGCACCGTTCGGCGGCTTGATACGAAGGTACATATTTTTGATGGGCTTACGCACCACCGTAACCGGCAATCCGTCAACGGTCAGACTGCTGACTGCGGCAGGGGATGATCGGTATGGCATGTGCGTCATTGTGACGCGCGCAACCGACAGCGCACGCACGGTTACGATCCGCGATTGACGAAAGACTTCCGACAAAGGCCGGCTCCGGCAACGCCGCAAGCTCGGGGCGGACCGCCGCGGAAAACCGGTCAGTCCATCATCGATGGCTCAGCATCCCCCAACGCGACACGCCGAAGCATACGTCCCGTTGACACCTTCACGTTCAGTGGTATTGTAATCACTTGTGCGCTTTTGAAGTGCATGGATCGGGCCCATAGCTCAGCTGGTTAGAGCGCATCCCTGATAAGGATGAGGTCGGAGGTTCAAGTCCTCCTGGGCCCACAGGAAAAGAGGCGGCCGCGTGCCGCTCTTTTTTTCCCGAATAAATCAACATGGGGCTATAGCGCAGCTGGTAGCGCATCTGCTTTGCAAGCAGAGGGTCGCCGGTTCGAACCCGGCTAGCTCCACTACCCGAAACCCTTGGAATTGCAACGATTCCGAGGGTTTTTTCGTTTTTGCATCACATCAGGGCTATAGAGCCATATGGGGGTTAATAGACAAAACGGGGGTCTTATCCGCGCGTGTCATCGGCGCGGCGCGGGTCATTTTGAGCGTCCTGCCCAGCCGGTCCTGACGCCGAACCCGCTCTCGTAGGCGTCGACGACGGGCAGTTGCACCGCCGTCATGGTGCCGGGTATCGGATCCTTGTCGTCGGCGGCTCCCGTCTTTCCGGCTGTCCTCCAATGCGCGGGCGTGACGAACGACTCCGGGTCGGGCTCCGCCGCGGATGCGGAAGTCGTTCCAGTCGATGCCGATGCTGTATCTCATAGGGGATGCTGCAATCTCATAGCCGACCAGCGCCGCACCAAGTCGACGCGCGGGGAACACCGTCCCGTACCCCGCCGAAGCAGACTGGCAACGACCCGCATGAAACCGTCGCCGTAATGACGCCCACGATCCCCGTGCATGAGAAACCGCATCTCCGATCGTCGAATCTGGATTACCCAGTCCAACAATCGGGGTGCAGTTCACAAGCCCGAAAATCAGCGCACACCGTCATTAACAATGACAAACACGGCGACTGCGACTACGACTGCACCAATAGCACAGAACCGAATCCGAAACAGCCGTCTGCAATATGGTGACTACGACAGATGCACGCGAACATCCGCAAACACAAACACCCTATTTTTGACACAGCGTCAAAAGAAGGTTTACACTATGCCACGAGAGAAATTGACGCTTCGTCAACATCGGCGGCACAACAACGTGCGGCAGATGTCTCGCCGGCGTCAAACACCCGACGTCCAGCGCGGGACGACGGGCGCAACCATAACCGCATCGGAACAGTCATCGCAGCGCAGCGCCACAGCACTACGGCCGCAACCGATCCGATGCACCCAAGAAAGGACCGCAATGCTGTTTCAGGTCTACGGCGATACCGCCGTCTATCAGTGGATCGGATGGATCCTCGTCTTCTGCTGCCTCATCGGCGCCAACGAACTGGCCCGCCGCACCAAAACCGGCGGCGTGATCGCCTTCCTCATCGTGCCGGCTATTCTGACCGTCTACTTCATCACCATCTACACGGCCGCCGCCATGGGTGCCGAATGGGCCTTGAACAACCCGACTTACGTACATATGACCAGCTGGTTCCACTACGCCAAGCTGTACGCCGCCACCGCCGGCTGCATCGGCTTCATGGCACTGAAGTACAAGTGGGGCTCCATCGGCAAATCCCACTGGTTCAAGTGCTTCCCGTTCGTGATCGTGGCCATCAACATCCTCATCGCCGTCGTTTCCGACTTTGAATCCGCCATCCGCGGCTGGGGCGGCACTTGGATCTCCACCGAAGGCGTGACCCTGTACGGCGGCTGGCACAACGTGTTCAACGGTGTGGCCGGCATTCTCAACATCTTCTGCATGACCGGCTGGTTCGGCATCTACGCCTCCAAGAAGAAGGACGACATGCTTTGGCCGGATATGACCTGGGTGTTCATCGTGGCCTACGATCTGTGGAACTTCTGCTACACCTACAACTGCCTGCCCACCCATTCTTGGTACTGCGGCCTCGCACTGCTGCTCGCCCCGACCGTGGCCAACTTCTTCTGGAACAAGGGCGGCTGGATTCAGAACCGCGCGTTCACGCTGGCCATTTGGTGCATGTTCGCTCAGGTGTTCCCGATGTTCCAGGATTATTCCGTGTTCTCCACCCAGTCCGTGAACAACCCGAACGTGAATCTCGTGGTCTCGCTGATCGCGCTCGTGGCCAACGTGCTGGCCTTGGGCTACATCCTCATCCGCGCCAAGAAGCAGGGCATCAACCCGTGGATGCAGGAAGTGTTCAAGGGCACCAAGGACTTTGAGCAGGCCATCGCCCGCGCCGCGTGATTATCTCACGGCTGCCGTCGCTCAGCGCCGCGTGATTACCTCGCCACCATGTCAGCGTACGTTTCCCCAGATAATAATCACCCTTTTCTGGAAGAACGTACGCTGACGCACGCTCAGCGTACGTTCTTCCAGAAAACACCTGACATCATCTAAAAAACGGGGCGGTCCCGGTCGGATCGAACGATTCATATCGTCGATTCGACCGGGACCGCCCCATTTGGTTATGGGAAAGGGAAGGAAGGGGAAAGAAAGAATCGAAAGGAACGAGCGGTTTGACTACTTCACCGACTTGATGAAGACGATCAGCACCGCACCGATCAGCGAGCACACGGCGGCCAACGGGAACAGCGCGTGGTAACCGATCGACTGGATCAGGGCGGCGGCCAGCACCGGGCCGAGCACCTGTCCGCCGGTGTTGGCGAGGTTCAGGATGCCCAGATCCTTGGCGGCGGTCTCCTTGTTCGGCAGCACGTCCACGTTCAGCGCCTGATCAACCGAGTTGTAAGCGCCCATGCCGGTACCGGCCACAAGAGCGTACGCGATCATCATGTGCGGGTCGTTCGAGAAAAACGGGATGATGGAGCCGACGGCCACCAGCAGGGAGGAAACGATCACCGGGAGCTTACGGCTGCCGATCTTGTCGGCGATCGGACCGGAGATGATGGTCATCACGATGGCGGTGACCATCATGCACATGGACATGATCGTCACGTAGCCGGCGGCGCCTTCCTTGGTCTGGTTCATGTAATCCATGAGGATGTACAGCTGGAAACCGGAGATGGCGAACTTGGCGGCCACAATCAGGAACTTGCCGAACAGCGCCAGATAGTAGTCACGGCAGCCCTTGACCGGGAAGGTGAAGTGCTCGACGAACACCTTGGAATCGAAGGACTTCTTCGGCATGGCCAGGCTGGAGGGCTCACGCATCAGCACGGCGGCGATCGGGCCGGAAAGCAGGGTCAGTACGGACAGGACGATGAAGCCGAGGGTCACGTTAGTCAGGAAGCGAGCGCCGATCATCTGACCGGTGTAGATGCCCACCGAATAGCCGAGCGCGTACATCGAGGTGATGGCACCGCGGAACTTCGGAGCGGTACGGTCGGCGAGCACGGCGATCAGCGGGGCGATGATGGCGTTGAGGAAGCACTGGTAGACGCACCAGGTCACGATCAGCATCGCCACGTTGGTGGCGACGTTGACCAGCATCATCGAGGCGGCGGCAAGTACGGAGCCGCACACGATCCACGGCGTACGACGGCCCCAGCGCGAACGGGTCAGGTCGGAAAGCGCACCGAAGAGAATGTTGGCGATGGCAGCGACGATCATGGCGCTGGTGGACAGCGCGGCCACAACGGCCGCCTTGGAATCGCCGGCGAGCTCAGCGGTTTTGGCCGGCAGCAGCACCACGTTGACGCCCATGTACGGGCCCATCCACAGGAAGCAGCCCAGCACCAGGGCCACGCCGACGATCCATGGCGCCTTGCTCTGCTCCTCGTCGCTGACGGTTCCGGTCCACACCGGCTGTCCCGGCGCGGTTGATGTGGTAGTGGCTACGTTGCTCACAGTTCGACCTCCATTGTCGATGCATCGGGATCGCCCCAGTACGACGACGCCTCGATGCGCATTGTTCCTTGGGGAAGCGCGAGAGTTCGCGTTTCGTTGTTCCATCGGCCGATCGCCGACAGATCGAGTGCAACCTTGACCTGCGTCGTAGAATGCGCGGGCACCTGGGCCGAGGCGAATCCGAGCAGCTCACGCTCCCCGGCCCGCTCGCCTTCCAGCAGAGTGCCGTACACCTGCACGACGTGGCGGCCGTCGCAATCGCCTTCGTTGCGAACGGAAACTTGCATAATGGCCGTTTGATGAGAACGGTCGAGATCGAGCAGACGCGATTCCTCGATGCCGTAGGCCTGATAGGACAGGCCGTAGCCCAGCGGGAACAGGGCTTTCGAACCGCGATGCTGGATCAGTCGTTGGCCGTACCAGCGATCATAGGTCGCGGCGGTGGCGTCCGAATCGAACGGAGGAAGATCCTCCTCGCTGGCCGGAATCGAGTAAGGCAGTCGGCCGGACGGATCGACATTGCCGGCGAGGATGTCGGCCAGCGCATGACCGCCTTCCATACCCGAGTACCAGCCGAGCAGCACGGCGGCGGGCTCGTTGATCCACTCGTCCATCAGCACGGCACCGGCGGCCACCACCACCACGATCGTGCGCGGATTGGCGGCGGAGACGGCACGGATAAGTTCCACGTCTTCATCCAAGAGGCGCAGACTGTGGCGGTCGCCGCCCTCGGCGTCGGAACCGAAGGTGCTCATGCCTTCCTTCATGAAGGCCTGGCATCCGGCTTTGGCTTCCTTCTGCTCATCGGTTACCGGTTCGGGCAGCAGGGGCAGCATGTCGGGGGAGACGACGGACTTCAGGTACTCGCCTTCATCGTTGGCAGTGTATCCGACCACCACAATGGCGGCATCCGCACGAGTGGCACGCTTGGCGGCGACTACAGGGGCTTCGGCCGCGCGATAGCCCACCACATCGTCGCCGTAGATCTCGCGCAAGCCCTGCAGCGGGGTGACGACGTACGGGGCACGTACCTTGGAGGAGCCCTCGTCGCCGGTGTTGGGCTTGTCGGCGATGCGGCCGAATACGGCCACACGCTTGAGGTCCGCACCAGGGCGAAGCGGCAGCGCGGATACGGCGGCATTGTCACCGGCCGCAACACCATCATTCTTCAGCAGCACGGCTGCACGCTCGGCCACGGTACGGGCCAAGGCCACATGTTCAGCGTTGGCCATCGTGCCGTGAGGCTCGGCGGCCGCGCGCTGGGCGTAGAAGCGCAACTGCGTGGCGAGGATGCGTTCGCCCGCGGCACGCACATCGGACCAGTCGGCCTCGCCGCGCTCCATGGCGGCACGCAGCTTGGTGTAGCGCTGCTGATGGAACGGCTCTTCGATATCAAGACCAGCCTTGACGGATTTGGCCACATCGCGCAGACCCCACACGAAGTCGGAGACCGCGATGCCGGTGAAGCCCCAGTCGCGGCGCAGCGTCTGGTCGATCAGCCAGCTGTTCTGGCCGCAGTATTCGCCGTTGACCGAGTTGTAGGCGGTCATCACCGCTTGGGCGCCGGCTTCGATGGTGCGCTTGAAATGCGGCGCGTAGACCTCATGGAACGTGGCTTCATCCACGGTCACATCCACTTTGAAGCGCGCGTTTTCCATCGAGTTGCAGGCGAAGTGCTTGGCGCAGGCGATGGCGTTGGACTTCACGCCGCGCGTGATCGCCGCACCCATCTGGCCGAGCAGCACCGGTTGGTCGGAGTAGGTTTCCTGCACGCGCCCCCAGGCGGGGTGGCGGGGCAGGTTGATGCATACGCCACCGAAAAGGTTGCCGCCCTGCTCGCGCACCTCTTCGCCTATGGCGTGACCCACCTGCTCTTCCAGTTCGGTGTCCCAAGTGGCGCCGCGGGCCATGGAAACCGGGAAGGCAGTGCCGTTGCCGGCCACACAACCGCGCGGACCGTCCACGAATCGGATGCCGGGGATGCCGAGACGGTCGATGGCACCCATCACATATGGCTTGATGTTGTATCCGTGGCGGACGATATCCAGTCGTCCGCTCCAGTAGTAGACGTCGCCGTCCAGCAGGTTCAGGCGTTCGTCCTCAGTGAGTGTGTCGTAGAGTTCGCGGGCCGCGCGTTCGGCACTGGCTCCTGCGCGTACGGAAACGACGGCTGCGTCAAACGCGTTGCGTTCTGATGAATTATCGCTGGTCATGGTCGCCTGCCTCGTCATCGAGTTCCTTACCGACATTCGTTAATTAACTTCGTGGTTAATTACGTGAGTATCACTATATCACTTATTTACTGTGCAGTTAATTAAAAGTGCGGCAAACGTCGGGAAACGTTGAAAAATCAAGACTTATGAGGCGACACGCCGGCCGTACGGGAGACAGTTGGGAAACGAACCGACAACAGCCGCACGTCAGTGAGGCAACTGATCAAGCGACAGTCAGTCGCGACGAGGCCAGCGCGAATCGGCGTACGCATTCCATTCGGCGACGAGATCCACGGCGTCAGGCTCGCGCAGCCAACGCACCTGGATGCCGTCCATCATCGACAAGGCGGCGAGCGCTTCACGGCGCGGATTCTCGATGCCGTCACGCTCCGCGGCGCGGGTCATATTGTCCAGCACACGCTCTTCACGCTGCTGGAAGTACTGGTACGCCGGATGATGGTCGTTAAGCGATTCACCCTGCAATACGGTGTAAAGACGCACCATCTCAGGCTGTGCGGCGTTACGGGCCACCAATGCCGCACACAGTTCGCGGATACCGAAGTCCACCATGCCGTTCCACACATCTTCGGCCTCGACGCCGAGCGTATGGGCGAATATGGTCATATCCTCCCGATCACGATGCTCCAGCACGGCGATCAACAGGCCGACCTTGTTCTTGAAATGGTAGATGACGGCCGGCTCGGTCAGCCCGCATTCGTCCGCCACCTGCCGCACTGCGAACCCCCAGAACCCGTTCTGGGCGATGACGCGGGAGGCCGCTTCGATGATCTGCTCACGGCGTTCGGCCGGCGCCAGTCGGGATTGAGGTGCGTTGGAGCCGCCTTCAACTGCCCGACGTGCCATTGCCATCCTTTCATCGCCGTTTCGCTACGCCGCCATACTACCTGCCGGCATTCCGTAACGCCATGCAGCGCCACGCAACGCCACGCAACGCCACGCAACGCCACGCAACGCCACACCCGCACAGCGCCACACAACGCCACACAGCGCGGCTGTACTCCGTTTCAGGACAGATCGAGTTCGTTGTTATCCTTGGCCTTGTTCACCAGATCGGTCAGATCGGGGTCGTCCACGGATACCGCGTTCTGCTGGCTGAGCGTCAGCGACAACGACCCGTCATAGGAGCCGTAGTAACTGTCCTCTCCCGAGACGCTGATCGAAATCGAGTTCATCAGACGCTTCTTGCCGTAGTTCAGGTCCACCTTGATGGTCGGCATCTCCACGTCCTCATCGGTGCCGAAATCCCAGTTGCGCACGTCGTCGAGCGCCTGACGGTACTTGTCCTCGGCATCGCTCGTGCCGGAAGCCTCGATTTGCTGGATTATCCACGACTTCAGCCGCGGGTACTCGGCTTCGTGCGCGGTCCAGTAATTCACGAAATGCTGAGACAGGGCCTTCACGTCGATTTCGTACGACAGTTGCGTGCTGCCGGAGGATTTGACGGAAGTCGTGTTCGGGAACAGTTGGGCGCGCACGTCCTTGTTTTCCAGCTCCACGCCGAAGTACTGCTGGAAGAATTTCTTGGCCTCGGCCTTCACATCGTCGGATGGTTTCGTTTCTTTGGCCCTGTCGACATCGTCCGAGTATTCGTCGCCGTTGATTGCGCTCAGCTTATCGTAGAATGTCTTTTCCGCACCGTCGATGTCCCAGGAACCGTTCTTGACCACCGCGTCCTTGACGTTCAGGATCAGGTCCGCCCAATCGTCGCCGACCGTACTCTTCAGATCGTCTTCGTATTGATCGGCCGGATAGTAGATGTAATACGGATGGTCACCAGCCCACGACCATGCGCTTTTGCCGGCGATGTCTCCCTTGTACCAAGCGATGGATACCGACTGCGAATCGTTCTTGAAGCTGAGCGAGGCGGAGGATTCATCAGTGGTGCGCCCCAGCGAATACATGCCGGAGCCCTTCATGTCCAGCTCCCCGTCCGTGCTGCTGTTCGTTCTGATTTCAAACTTGGTGCTGCGCAACGTAGACAACGAATTGACGGCATCGAAGGTGACGACCAACGGATTGGTCGGGCGGAAGCCCAGCAACGCTTTGATGGCGGTGAAGTTGGGGATGATGAATGCCAGTGCGGCCACCAGAATCACCGCAATCAAGGCGGAAATGACGGCCAAGAGCTTCTTGTGGGATTTGCGCGGGGCGAGCGCGACGGCCGCGGCCGCTCCTGCGGGTATGGCGGTGCCACCCGGGGCAATCGGACTTGCGGCCGGGATGAACGACGGGGGATTCGCGGCAACCGGCGGCATCACCTGCGTTTGCTGCGGTGTTTGCTGCGGCTGCGACGATTGATATGCCGGCGCGGCTGCCGGAGCGGGAATCGCAGCCGTAGGTACGGGCGTTGCGTAAGACGAGGGCGTTGCGTAAGACGAGGGCGTTGCGTAAGACGAGGGTTGTGCGACAGGTGCTGCAGACGCGGCGGGCGGCACAGCGGAAGGCAACGGGGTAGTGGCGCGAACAGGGGAGGCCGGCGGCACTGCGGGAGCCGGCGCTGGCATGGCGGCCGCGGCTGGTGCCGGTGTCTGTGCAGTGGGTGCTGGTGCGGTAGGTGCCTGTGCGGTAGTCACAGCGGCACCACACACTGTGCAGAATCGCGCTGAGCCGTCAATTCGATTACCGCAATGAGTACAGTACGACATTATTCTCTCCATTCCCCCAACCGGTTTGGCTACCGCTTACGCACGATTTTACCGCTTCCAGCGTCTTCCGGCCGCTTCCCGTTATCCGGGCGGACCTCTTGGCAAGCCAGCGCCCCACACCTACAATGAAATCGTCTTATTGATTACCGAACCCTTAGGGAGAATTATGCTCACTGACGAGTACGTCAAGCGTGTATACGATCAGGTCGTGGCCCGCGATGGCGATCAGCCGGAATTCCTTCAGGCAGTCTACGAGGTGCTGGACACCCTCCAGCCGGTTATTGCCAAGCATCCGGAATACGAGAAGAACGGCGTGCTTGAGCGCCTGGTCGAGCCGGAGCGCGTGGTCAAGTTCCGCGTGGCCTGGACCGATGACGAAGGCAAGGTGCAGGTTAACCGCGGCTACCGCGTCCAGTTCAACTCCGCCATCGGCCCGTACAAGGGCGGTCTGCGCTTCCACCCGACCGTCAACGAAGGCGTTATCAAGTTCCTCGGCTTCGAGCAGATTCTGAAGAACTCCCTCACCACGCTGCCGATGGGCGGCGGCAAGGGCGGCTCCGACTTCAACCCGAAGGGCAAGTCCGACGCCGAAGTCATGCGTTTCTGTCAGGCCTTCATGACTGAGCTGTGCCGTCACATCGGCCAGTTCACCGACGTTCCGGCCGGCGACATCAACGTGGGCGGCCGTGAGATCGGCTACCTGTTCGGCCAGTACAAGCGCATCCGCGACGAGTACTCCGGGGTCCTGACCGGTAAGGGTCTGGAGTTCGGCGGCTCGCTGGCCCGCACCGAGGCCACCGGTTACGGCGTGTGCTACTACACCGCCGAGGCCCTGCGCGTGCTGAAGAACGATTCGTTCGAAGGTAAGACCGTGGTGATCTCCGGCTCCGGCAACGTGGCGATCTACGCCGCCCAGAAGGCCGAGCAGCTGGGCGCCAAGGTCGTGACCGTCTCCGATTCCAACGGCTACGTGTACGACCCCGAAGGCATCAAGGTCGACGTCGTCAAGCAGATCAAGGAAGTCGAGCGCGGCCGCATCAAGGAGTACGCCGAGCGCGTGCCGTCCGCCGAGTACCACGAGGGTTGCTCCGGCGTGTGGACCGTGCCGTGTGACATCGCCCTGCCGTGCGCCACCCAGAACGAGATCAACGAGGAGTCCGCCAAGGCCCTTGTGGCCGGCGGCTGCAAGGTGGTGTGCGAGGGCGCCAACATGCCGTCCACCCCTGAGGCCATCGAGGTCTACAAGTCCAACGGCCTGCTGTACGGCCCGGCCAAGGCTGCCAACGCCGGTGGCGTGGCTGTCTCCGGTCTGGAGATGAGCCAGAACAGCTACCGCCTGTCTTGGACCTTCGACGAGGTGGATGCCAAGCTCAAGTCCATCATGGAGTCCATCGTGGCCGCTTCTCTGGCCGCCGCCAAGGAATATGGCGAGGAAGGCGATCTGATGGCCGGCGCCAACATCGCCGGCTTCGTCAAGGTGGCCAACGCGATGGTCGCCCAGGGCGTGCTGTGACGTTGATGCGGCTATAGTCGCATCAACGGATCTTCGAGAAAAAACCGCGCTGAGCAATCCTCAGCGCGGTTTTTTCTCAGTTTTAGGCCTCATTTCGAGAATTTGTTGCACTGACAACTTCTCAGTGCAACAAATTCTCGAAATCGTATTTACAGCAGCTCCAACGTCACGTCGAGCTTCAGTGGCTGATCGGCGGGCAGCTGGAACTCATCGTGTACGGGCGCACCCCACGTGTCGTCGCCGCCGACACCCATCTGAGCGGCCAGCAGACGCAGGAACGTGTGACGCACAGGCGGCAGCTCATCGGCATGCAACGCCTCCTCCAGCATCAGCGAGCTGTACGGCAACAGGCTCATCGCAAACGGCGACGCATCGCCAGCGATCACCTTCATGCCGAACCCATCGGCATCGGTGATCTCCGCCCACCGCACGCCTTCATGATTGCCGGTCTCCTGCGGCACCAGATATGGCGCGAAGTCCTGCCGAGCGGTACGCGAGAACACACCCAGCTTGGCACCATGCAAACGATCCGCATAGGTCTCCTCGGGGCCGTATCCGTAGAACTTCAGGCGATCGTAACGGGCCGGCAGCATCCATTCGATGCCGAATGCCGGCAACGTAGAGGCATCGGCCTCACCCGGGTATTCGGCGGTCAGATGCACACGCAGCGCCGCATCCACCTCATAGCGAACCACCACCAGCGTATGTGCCGCATCGGCCAGTTCGTACCGGTATTCGGCAATCAATCCATCACCGTCGCCGATACGGGAGATCTGGGTGTCCACCACGCGCGCATAACGGCCGGCGGCGAACCACTGCGCGCGCTCGAAGCCGGACTTGTTGCCGCGATCGTTGTCCACCAACGCGCGGAACGTCGTGAGGTTCGGACGACGAATCACCATCTCGCGACCGTCTCGCACGAATGAAACGATGCCGCCGGCCGACTTGGACAGCAGCACTTCGCCGGAGTCGTTGTGAATTCCGGCGTTGAATCCGTCCTCGGCCACGAACGCGAAGTTCATGCCCAAATTGGCAGCATCGGCACCCGACACGTCAGCATCGCCGTCCGCACCGGTCTCCCCGTCGAACGACACACGCGCCACGTACTGTCCGAACGACAATTCATAGCCGGCAGGCGCCCAGTCAGTAGCCGCACCCAGCCGCTGATCAACTTCGTATGTCACCTCGATGCCGCTCTCAAGCTGCGCGAACGACGCCAGATCGGTCAGTCGCGGGAACGCGATCGGCTCACGGACGCTCTCACCGGCCGGCACATCGAATCGGTAATCCGCATGCCAACGTTCCACACCATCCACCAATACGCGCGCGGTGAAGACGAAGCCGGACGTGGAGATGAACAGGTTGTCGTTCGTGATCGTCACGCCCGACTCATCCGGCGACAGCTGCACGTTCGCGTACAGCTGTTTGACTTCCTGCGCCTTAGGGGTAGGCGTGCGGTCGGCGAACACAATGCCGTTGCCGCTGAATTCGTAGTCGGTGGGACGGTCCTCGAAGTCACCGCCGTACGCAAGTCGCTCGGTGCCGTCGCTGAGCCGCTGGGACAGGGCCTGATCGACGTAATCCCAGATGAAGCCGCCCTGATATTTCGGGTACTGCTCAAGTTCGGTGTACAGGTGCAGGCCGCCGGTGGAGTTGCCCATCGAGTGCGCGTATTCGCAGGAGATGTACGGCTTCTGATCGTCACCGAAGAGGTACAGATCCTTGATTTCGTCCGGTTTGGCATACATACGACTCATGATGTCCGTGACGTCGCTGTACTCGGGATCGTTGAACACGCTTTCGTAATGCACCGGACGGGCGGGGTCGTTGGCATGGACGAAGTCGCGCATCGAGCGGAATACGTCGCCGCCGTACGACTCGTTGCCCAGCGACCAGATGATGACGCTCGGATGATTCCAGTCACGACGCATCATGCTGTTGATGCGGTCCACGCAGGCTGCTCGCCATTCGTCATGGCTGCCGGGGATGGCGGTGCTCGGGCTGAACGAGCCGTCGCCATTGCTCCATGTGCCATGGGTTTCGAGGTTGGTCTCGTCGATCACGTAGATGCCGTATTCGTCGCACAGTTCATACCAGCGAGTCTGGTTGGGGTAGTGGCTGGTGCGCACGGCGTTGATGTTGAGCCGCTTGAATTCGCGGATGTCCTTGAGCATCACGGCTTCAGATACCGCGCGGCCTTCGCGCGCATCGAATTCGTGACGGTTGACGCCCTTGAAGACAATGCGTTTGCCGTTGAGCTTCATCAGTCCGTCTTCGATGGCGAAATGGCGGAATCCGACGCGCTGGGGGACCGCTTCGATCACCTGACCGTCCGCATCCAGCACGGTGACGGTAAGTGTGTAGAGGGTCGGCTCTTCAGCGCTCCACGGGTTCACAGTGCCGATGTTCGCCTTCCAACTGATGGCGATAGGGGAGTCGTCAAAGTTCTCGATAACGGGCATATCAGCAATGCTGTTTCGCCACACTTCGGCACCGGCGGCATTCGTCAACACAGCCTCAAAGCTATTTGCGCCAGCGATATTGCGCACGAATGCATCAACGCTCAGATCGCCTTCGCCAGCGGCAACGTCATAGTCGGCAGTAACGCGCAGATCCTGAATGTGGACGGCGGGCTGGGCCGTGAGTTCCACCGAGCGGAACAGGCCATGCATACGCCAGAAGTCCTGATCCTCCAGCCAGCTGGCGGAGGTGAATTCGAATACCGCGACGGCCAGCACATGCTCGCCGGACACGGAAGCCGGCGCATCATCGCCGTCAACGCCGCCTTTCAGCGCCGCGGTGACATCGAATTCGCTGGGCGTGTAGGAGTCTTCGGCATAGCCGACGAACGTACCGTCCAGCCACACGGCGATGGCCGTGGCGGCACCGTGGAAGGTGAGGGTGACCGGATTGCCGGCGTCCAGAGCGGCTTCCACCTTCGGGCTCAGCGCGAACTTGCGACGGTACAGCGCCACATGGTTGTGCTCGGGAATATCGGGCGCTTCGGGCGCTTCGTGCCCGGACCACGGGTACTGCTGGTTCACGTACTTGTGCTTGAGGAAGCCTCGGGTCTCCAGTGTGGAAGGTACGTCGATCGTGTCGAAATCGTCATCGGGGAAGGCCGGGCGGGCGAACGTGGCGTCCGTCAGTTCTTCGGCACCGTCTTCCACGTCCGCCAGATCGGCCCAGTCGGCCAGATCGGTGACGGTCACGCGCCAAGTGCCGTCGAGGCTTTGCGTCAGATCGCTGGTCTCGCCGGCCGCCGGTACGTGATCGTAGAACCGGTGGCTGGAGTGCGCGGCGAGCCGGTTCACCGCGAACACGCGCGGGTCGGTCAGCCAAGCCGGATCGAATCGGTCGGCCTGCGCAATCGCCGGTGCAATTCCCGCGGATTGCGCAATCTTCACTGCATCAGACATAATCAATACCTTTCTTGAAGCTTTCCGAAGCTTCACACCGACGCACGTCACGATAAAGTCCCGCACGCGATATCGCCGTAAGCAATGTAACCACAAAAACCAGTACGACTCGGGGCCAAACGAACCCAGCCAGCCGGCAAAGGAACAGCCGGGATTGCATGACTACAACCCCGGCTGCGGAAGGAGATGACGAAGTTTTGTAATTGATGACGGACTATACGCTCAGCCCTTCAGCTCAGCCCTCCTTGACGGTGAAGCCCTGATCGCTGCCGTACTTGACCAGCGCGTCCTGGAAGGCGGCGAGGCCCTTCATCAGCGTGGTGGACTTGTCGGTGTATGCCTTGCCCACGTAATCGCCGTAGATGGAGTTGGCCTGACCTGCGTAAGGCAGGAATTGGAAGGTTTCGGTCACCTGGTTGGCGGCCTCGGCAAGCACCTGGTTGTAGTCCTGATCGCCGAAGTAGGCGCGCACGTCATCGGAGCCCTTGAGGAAGTCGGCGTCCTTCAGCGTGGCCTTGTCGGCCGGGAAGGCACCGCCATCGGTACGAATCTTGATGCCCTCCGAGCTGTGGTTGGCGAACTCGATGAACTTGAAGGCGGCATCCTGATTCTTGGATGCGGCGGTCACGGCCAGCGCGGAGCCGCCGTTCTCACCGTTGGACGGCTTGGAAGCGTCCCAGTTCGGCTGCAGGGCCACACGCATGTTGCCCTTGGCGGCTGCGGAGTTGGAGACCAGGTTGGCCGGCATCCAAGCGCCTTCGAAGATGGAGGCGATGGTGCCATCGCCGATGCCACGGTTCCATTCGTCGGCCCAAGTGGCCACCTTGGTGTTGATGAGGTCTTCATCGATCATCTTCTGCCAGAATTCGGCAACCGTCTTCACCTTGGGATCGGACTTGAAGTTGATCGTCACATTCTCGCCTTCGGATTCATACGGCTTGGCACCGGCCTGCCACAGGAAGGCGGTCATCACCTTGATATCACCGGCATCGGCGGTGATGTAGTAGTTGCTGCCCAGCGCACGAATCTTCTTGGCGGCCTCGTAGTATTCGTCCCACGTCTTCGGCACTTCGGTTACGCCGGCCTTGTCGAAGGTGTCCTTGTTGTAGAACATGGCCTGCGGGCCGGAATCCATCGGCAGCGCGTAGACGCCGCCGTTGATGCTCACGGAGTTCCAGGTGCCGGGGGTGTAGAAGTCCTCGTAGCCGGAGGTCTTGTCCTTGATGTTGGCCAGCTGGCTCTGCTCGCCGATCACGAACTGCGGCAGGGTCATGTATTCGAGCTGCACGATGTCCGGGATGCCGCTGCCGGCCTGAATGGCGTTGTTGAGCGAGGTGACGGTGGTGTCTGCCTTGCCGGTGTTGTTGAAGTCGATCTTGATGTTCGGATACTTCTTCTGGAACGCCTCGATAACCGGCTTCAGCGTGGGCTCCCAAGCCCACAGATTCAGCGTGACGTCACCACTGGCATCTCCTGCGGAACCGCTGCTGTTGTTGGACGAACCGCATGCGCCGACGGATACCATCATTGCCGCAGCGCCGAGTATGGCCACAGCCTTCTTCATTGACAAGCTCATTGTTGCCTTCCTCCTCATCGAGCTTATGTTTGGCCGCACAACACACCGTGTGACCGGTTACATTTCGTACTATACTCCATTGTGTAACCGGTCACAACCGCGTGTTGCATCACGCGTTGAACCACGGCCGGCGAGTCTGAAGCAAGCGACGAATATACGATTGGCATATGATCATGGCAGGTAAGAAAGCGACCATCCGCGACGTGGCGCAATTGGCCGGAGTATCCTACGGCACCGTCTCCCGGTACCTCAACGGCAATACTCATGTTTCCACGGCCGCCGCCGAACGCATCGCCAAAGCCATCGAAGCCGCCCAGTACACCCCCAATCAGGCGGCCCGGTCGCTCGCCCAACAGCGCACCCAGACCATCGCGTTGGTGATCCAGGTGGAGTCCAACGAAACCCTGATCCAATCCAGTGTGTCCGAGGCGATGGCCAGCGCCAATCAAACCATCGGCGACGCCGACTATCAGATGGTTACGCTGATCGCCAACACCGAAGCCTCCACCCGACGCATCGCCCAGTTGGTCAACAGCGATTTCGCGGACGGCTATCTGCTGTTCTCCTTAAGCGAGGATGATGCACTGGCCGAAGCGTTTCTCAATACCGACAATCCGGTGGTGGTGTCGGAAGTCAGCAATCACGGCGAATGGCAGTTCCCGATCGTAGATTTCACCAATACCGACGGCCAACGGCAAATCACCGAATATCTGCTGCGCAAAGGCCGCGAACGTTTGGCGTATATCTGCGGACCCGGCTACTCGCCCTCCGCAGTCAACCGTCTCAAAGGCTTCCAGCAGGCCATGGGGGAGCGATTCGACGAAAACAAGGTCTATTACTCGGACGACTGGGAAATGACCAGCGGCGAGATGGCGGCCGTGGCATTCCAGCCGATGCTGGGCGAGCTGGACGGCATCGTGTGCGCCAACGACGATATCGCCATCGGCGTGATCAACCAGCTCACCCGCTTCGGGTACCGGGTACCGGACGATATCGCCGTGACCGGCTTCGACGACTCTCCGTTGGCCGTCCTGTCGAACCCGAAGATCACCACGGTACGTCAGGATTCGCGTCTGCATGGGCGCACGATGGCCGAACTGGTGCTCTCCATGATGAAAGGCACCAAGGTGGAACGCGGATACGTCAAGCTGCTGCCGACATCAATCGTCGAACGCCAGTCCGCGTAATGGTGACGATGTGACACCTCTCTTTGTGCGAAAATGACTCACTGACTTTCGTTCAGTGAGTCATTTTCGCACAAAGAGAGGGCTACGGGGAGGGGGAGCCGCTCACTTCCCGGGACCGGTCATTCCTTGACGGCGCCGGCGGCCAGGCCGGACTGCCAGTACTTCTGCAAGCACAGGAACGCGATCACCAACGGG
>NZ_PGLQ01000007.1 GCF_002802865.1 Bifidobacterium scaligerum | reverse complement strand
AGACCAACGAGCTTTAAACAGGGGGTATCGTCGGCGGGGTCAGATGGGTATAAGGGACAGGGTAGGGCCGGTTGGGGTGGAGGGTTGGGGTGGAGGGTTATGACGTTGCGCATGCCATCCGAAACGTTGGAACAGCTCGTCCAGCAGGGATGTTGCACCGGCATGGGGTCTGGGTTGAGCGATTCCAAGCGGTACTACACCAAGACTGACATGCTCCGACATACATTGTCGGAATAGGCCGGAGTACATGTCAGAGTATGTCCGAGTAAATTCGGAGTTGGCGTAGGTAACAGTTGCCCATTCAACGGCCTCGATGGTTCTTTCTCGCTTACAAGGGGTTGATTCCCGATCGCGGGAACACCTATCTGCCTTACAAGGGGTTGATTCCCAAGTAGCTTAGAGGGCAAAATGGCGCAATGGCGTCGGCATATAGGGCCAGATACGGGTGTTATCGTCCCGGCGCAACCCCTCGTAGAGCAGATAGACTTCTGCGCGACCGGTGTACCTACCCCTTGTAATCGAGCTCGTCCCACAACCACCCCATGTTCCCCTGCTCAGACCCATCAGCTCAGGCGGATTTTTGTCCATATAAACGGTGCGTAAATCGTTTTTACTCAGGCACTCCAGCATGAAAACGAGACAAAGTGTCAACAAATTTATTCGAATAAATACGGGCAGAAAGCCTTACGGCAGAGCACCTCACGACACCTTGCGTTTCGGACATGAATTTGTGCATCGAAAAAACTAAAGAGGCTCGTCTCACTATGTGAGATTCGCGCTTTTGGTGTGTCGGATTTTCCGCGGAATCATGCCAATATTCGGTTGTCACTCAACACTGAGCACACCGCACCAAACCGGTTCGATATCGTAATACGCAGCACGCATCCTCACCGGTAATCGCCGCCCGAAAGGGCACCAACAGCCCTCTCACCGACCGCAAGCACCCCACACAACCTCGCTCACGAGTTCATCGAAGTACTCTTTCTTTTTCGAATAACTTCATCGATACACTGGTATTCCACGCTCAACCAAGGACGTTTGCACACTGCACCGGATACGCTCCAACCAAAGGAGCTTCCGTTACCACGTGGCAAGCGTTTCAATAGCGTCCAACCCATCTTGCCGATGCGATTCATCGAGGCCATTCCAGTAGGGGGAATCCTCAGAGAGCTTGTCATGCAGAAGTTTGATACGTTTGCGGTCGGTGCTGCTATGCAAACGTGCGAGCTCGGCATCAGGGGCCGGGATGAGCGATGCGAGCATGGCAGCATCATAAAGATGCCGTTCACCGTAACCGGCGTGATCAGCGCCGTAAGCTGCGCTCTTAAGTATCAGCGCGCCGAGTAAGTCCGGGATGCGAATCATAACATCGGCACCATCCTTATCGTCGACAAGACGAACTAACATGCTGCGCTCCACAGCCTGCGCACCGCCCGGCATGGATAATACCGGTGTACCGCCAATAGTGGCGTCATTCCCAAGAAACCTAGGCAGATGGTCAGCAACCAGCAAATCCACCACACTACCGTTGGGCCCACTCATACGAGTCGCATATCCGGTCAACGTGCCCGGCTGTGTCTTGAACCCACGGACGGTAAGGATGCCGCGCAGTCTGGCAATGCCCCGTCGGTCGCCCATAAGATCGACGAGCAAATCAGCATCGGTGGTAGGACGCGCGGTCAATCCTCCCATGATGGCGTGCAGCTGAACCATGAGTCCTCCTGTGAGCAGCCATGATTTTGGGATGTTCGCCGCAGCGACCGCGTACACAGTGCCCCATGGATGACCTGTACCGGGCACATGAACTATCGGAATCATTCCTGATGCTCCTTGAGGTTGTAGTCGTCAATCAACCGTTGGAGGGTTTCCAGACCGGCACGGCGTTCTCTTGGATCGTCGGACTCGGCCAGATCGGCCGCGCATACGGCAAGGGGCATCGACCCCTCGCCAGCAGGAAGGCCATCGGTGATGTGAAGTCGTACCCGGATGGGAATCGCCCCCTGTTTTAGCCGGCATTGACGGACGACATCAATCAGGTTATCGGCATTAACGTAGCCTTCCACCGTGTCCGTGACAGTTAACTGAAATGAGTCCGCCAGCTCACCGGTGGCAGCGGAAGGGCGAATGATTTCTTCAACTTTGTTGAGATTGGAGTCCCTGCACCAGTATTCAACCGTTGCCGCACTCCTGCGGGTAAGACGAACCAGATTTTCCGCATTTACCCCTCTTAGATACCCTCTGAGTCGGTACCGCTGTTGTCGGCTCAGCCACGGTGTGACGAATCCGCTGAGCATATACAACGCGGCAAACGCCATACTCGGTGAGTATGGGCGTCCACCCGCACCTTGCCAGCGTGCTTGACGACGGACCGAATCCTCTGTAAGCAGAACGCCACTTCCCACAGGAAATGATTCAAGCTGCCCCGAGGCACGAAGCGCACTAACCCGTCGCTCACTCACTCCAAGCTGACGCGCGGCCTCCCCCTGCGTGAGCAATGTCCGGTTCGTCCTGATAACCATAAACTCATTGTATACAGAACTATTCTTAATTGAGAATAGTTCTGTATACAACTAGCAACTAGACACCCGATACGTATTGCTTCATGAGCAATCACCGCACTGTTTTGATGAGCGTCCGACAAACCGGACAACAGTTTGGCCGTAACTTCCGTTATTCGACGGAACGATAATAAAGACATTTCAGTTCCGTCGCCCCCGCAAACAAACCGACGGATCATCGCACATGCTTAGCAGTCAAGCACCTCGCGGACCTGCAGGCCTACCGACAGAAACTCGCGCGTGCGGAAATCAGACAGACTTACTCCCAGAAGGTCCTCGATTTTGTTGAGTTTGTAGCTCACGGTGTTACGGTGCACGAACATGCTGGCGGCGGTCTCCTTCACCGAACCGGAGAACTGGAAGTACACACGCAACGTTTCGGTCAGATCGGTGCCGTTCACGCGATCGTATTCCACCAACGGGCCGATGCTGTCCTGGTAGTAATCCTCCAGAATCGCGCGGTCTGAGACGGCAAGCAGCAGTTTATCGATGCCGGAATTGTCGTACAGCGCGATCTCCCCCACCCGGCCGCGCAGATGCTGCAAACGCTCCAGCTTGAGCGCCTGATTGTAGCTTTTGCCAATGCAGCGCGCGGATCTGGTAACTTTGCCCACACCGATGTACGTGCGCTCCAACACAATGCCGCGACCGCGAATCGCAGCGATAATCTCACGAATCATCAACTCCACCTGCTCGGCCGTATACCGGGCGAACACCAGCACCAGACGGTCTTCAATATGCACCACGGCCACCCGCCACTGCTTGCGCGTGATCAACGATTCGGCTTCACGCGAGTATTTGGCGGTGAGGTCGGCGTTATGGCTGCTGCTTTGCCCGCCCTGCCCCGCTTCGGCACATACGCTGAACACGGTGACGCAATAATTCCAGTCCTTGCCAAAGCCGGATTGCTCCAGATATTCGAGGTACATCTCCTCGCGGTCGGGGTGAAAGATCGCGTTCTCCAAGGCCGCGGCCAGCTCCATGCTGTGCTTCTCGCTCATCGTGATGGCCAAGCTGAAACTGTGCATGATCTGCGCCATATGCACGCTCCACGGCACTTTGAACAGCGGAAAGTCGTGATCGTCGCAAAAGCGGACGGTCTCCGGACTGATCTGGTGGATGAACGGGCCGATGTTCACCACCACACCCGAAGCGCCGGAAGCGTAGGCGCTTTTGACCAGCGGATACAGATCCTCCTGCGTCTCCAAGCCGATGCCGGTGGTGAAGGCGATCTCCTGACCTTCCAAAAAGCCGGCGATCTCCTCGTTCTCCACCATGTGCACCCACCGCACCGGACGCTCAAGGCCGCCCTTGCCGGCTACCAGCACCATGTCTTGATCAGCGGCCTGCTCGACCAAATCCTTCAGTCGAACCGTCATTCACGTTCTCCTCGTCTTGGGTTGCCGATTGTGGATTGCTTTGGGGTGATTTGGATTTTCGGCTGTGATTACAGCACAATCGAAGCACCGGAAATCACCAGCAGCACGTACGTCAGCTTCAGGAAAGCCTGCTGACTGACATGCCGCTGCAGCTTATTGCCGATCACGATCGCCACGATCAGCGGAGGAATCGAGGCCGCAGTAAGCACAAGGGCGTGCGGCGTAATCACACCGGCAACCCCTTGCTGCACGGTCAGCACCGTATTCAACGCCACCCATACGCAAGCCATCGTCGCACGAAATTCGTTCTTGTCTGTAAGCCTGACCGCCGCATAGATCACCAATAGCGCGCCACCGGAGATGAACATGCCATGAATCACGCCGGCCAGCAGCACGATGATGATCAGCACCCAGTGCGGCGGCTCGCCATGCGAAGGCCAGATCAGGTTTTTCAGCGCGATCACGATGATGAACACGCCATAGGCCTTCTGCAGCGGGGCGAGCGGCAACACGGCGTACAGGGCGACGCCGGCGGCCATGCCCACCGCCATCAATCCCACCATTTCGGCAAGGATTTTCCACCGGATATAGGCATGATGTTGCACCCCCAGCCACAGACAGGCCAGCAGCGTGGTGATGTTCAGCACCACTTTGGCACTGTCAGTGCCGAGCAACAGCATCGAGAACGGCATGGCGAGCACCGTGCCCGCGAATCCGGTGATCGCCTGAATCACATTCGCGGCGAACAACACGATCAGAAATAGCGCATCGCGCATGGTCTCGCTCATCGGCCCTCCTTGTAGATAATCCGCCAGGTAGACTGCCCACACCGTACTGAGTTCAGGTAAACAGGCGCGTTACATGCTCAGTTGGAGGCCTTGGGCGGGATTCAGTCGGGCTTCTGACGGGTCCTCAGCTGGAGGTCAGGAACGTCTCGTTGCCGCGCGTGAAGTCGAGCACCGCACCGGCAAGCTGCACTTCACCGGTCAGGTCGGGGTCGGCGGCCAACACCTGCCCCGCACGAGCGCGGGCGTCGGCGATCATGTCCGCGTCCTTGACCACGCGCAACAGTTTGAGGCTCGACTTGCCGCCGGACTGAGCATCGCCCAATACGTCGCCGGCACCACGGAATTCAAGGTCCGCCTGCGCGATTTCGGCACCGTCGAGCGAGTTGTGGATGACCTCCAGTCGTTGTTCGGCAATCGACCCGGGATCGGCGCGTGAAATCAGGAACGCCCACGAATTCGTGCCGCCACGGCCCACGCGGCCACGTAACTGATGCAGCTGGGACAGACCGTATCGGTCGGCATCAAAAATGACGATGCAGCTGGCCTGTTTGACGTCCACGCCCACCTCAATCACCGTGGTGGAAACCAGAACCGGCGTTGTTCCGGACGCGAAATCAGCCATGACTTGGGTTTTGGCGTCGTCCTTATCACGGCCGGTCAGCGTAGCGAATCGGACGCCGGCGAACTGCGGGAGTTTCTGTAATCGTGCGGCGATCTCCTCCACCGAATGCAGCGGCGGCCGATCCTCGGTCTCGCCGTTGTCGTCGTAGGTTTCGTAGAGAACGTCGATGCCGATGATTTCGCCGTTGCCATGGGCGCGGGAGGTGCGCGACGTACGCGACGTGCCGGCAGCCGCCGGTTCGTCTTCGTCCATATCGATGCGCGGGCAGACGATGTACGCCCGCTCCCCTGCATCGATGCGAGCACGAATATGCGCGAACATCCGACCCATGGTGGCCGCGTCCGCCTCGTTGACCACGACGGTGCGAATCGGTTTGCGGCCGCCCGGCAACTCGGTGAGCCAGGAGATATCGAGGTCACCGAACCACGTCATGGCGGCGGTGCGCGGAATCGGGGTGGCGGTCATCACCAGCAGATGCGGGGTGGTGCCGTCCTCGGACTTCGCGTTGAGGCTTTCGCGCTGCTCGACGCCGAATCGGTGTTGCTCGTCGATTACTACCAACGCCAGCCGTGGGACTTGGAAGGTTTTGGAGAACGCGGCGTGTGTAGCCACGATAATGCCCGGAACGCCACTGGCGGCTGCCGCGAGCGCCTTGCGACGGGCGGCGAGTTTCATGCCACCGGTGACCAGCGTGACCGGTACGGAGGGTTGGGCTGCCGGGGTTTCGCCGGATGCATCCATTGCGGCGATCATGCGGGAAATCGTGTCCGCATGCTGTTCGGCAAGCACCTGAGTCGGAGCCACAAGCACCGCCTGATACCCGGCGTCGACGGCCTGCAGCATGGCGGCGAGCGCCACCACGGTTTTACCCGAGCCCACCTCGCCTTGCAGCAACCGTTGCATCGGCCAGCTGCGGGAAATATCGGCGGCGATATCGTCGATGACCTGCTTCTGGCCTGCAGTGAGGCTGAACGGCAGCGAACTGATGAACCGGTCGCGCAGGTTGGCGTCACCGCTCGGCGGGCATGGGGGTGCCGCGGATTTGTGTGCGTGGGAGCGGGCCTTGAGCAGCGAGGTCTGGGAGATGAACGCCTCCTCGTAGCGCAAGGTGTCGATGGCCTGATTGAAGCGAGCGCGCGAATCGGGGTCATGGATGGCGAGGAATGCTTCGGCTCGGTGCATCAGGCCTTTGGCGGCGCGGACTTCTTCGGGCAGGATATCGGGGATGGCTTGGGAGAGATTGCCGGACGATGACGACGTTTGTCCAACAGACACGGTGGCATCCGAGACACCGTCCGAGGTTTCGCGCGTCGCACGCAACTCGCCTGCAACTGCCCCCGCTCGCTGCCCTTCCCCTGGCTGGACCGCGATACTCGCGGTGGACGGAGGTATCAAAGTCGCTGGCGCGGAGGGCCCGGTAGCGGCTGATGATGTCAAGGTGCGCGCGCCCATCATCCACAGAAGATTCAAAATCGTTTCGTGAATATGTTCGGAAGAGATGCGCGAGCTGGCGTGGTAGACCGGGCGTGGGCGCGTGACGCGCAATATGGCGTCTTCCAAAGAATCGGCGTCGTACTTCAGCTTTGCACCCGGCTGGGTGGCCGGCACACTCAGCGTATTCGGCGTATTCGGCATATCCGCGACCAATGGGTCGGGTGCGACGGTCAGGAAATCGGGGTGCGTGAACTGCAACTGCCCCATGTATTCGCTGGGCGTGCCGGACACCACCAGAGTCGGGCTGGACTTCAGCCGCATGCTGACCCAGTCAATGTAGTTCTTGCGACCACCGAAAAAAATGAGCTGTGCCGTGCCGCCGGGCATATTGCGGGCTCTGGCGAAATCGGCGTCATCCACGGTAGCTATCGCGCGCAGCATTCGTCCGGGCACTACGCGTACGTCTCGCACCGTGGCCATGAATGCCATCGGCTGGCCAAGCTGCGCCTCACGAATAGTGCTGAGCCGTACCGGATCGGTGACACGGAATGGGTAGTAGGTCAGCGCTTCGCCTACTGTGGTGACGCCCAGCGATTTGAGCGCGGACACACGACGCTTGTTCGTGATCAGCGATGCGAGTGCGGTGCTCAACGTAATGCTCATAGCGGCCTATTCTAGTGATGCTTGCGTTTCTTCCGGTGCGTTCTTATTCTCGCCGCACGGTGCAGCCCTACGGTGCGGCCTTGCAGACAAAACAAAACCCGCCCAGCCGAAGCTAAGCGGGTTGTGATGGACGATTGATTACGTCCGGTACGTTCAGTACACGATTCACGCGGCCACGCGCTGAACCTTGCCGGCCTTGAGGCACGAAGTGCACACGCGAAGGTGAGTGTTCTCACCGTCAATCGTGGTGCGCACAGACTGCAGGTTCGGGCGGAAGCTACGCTTGGTACGACGGTGCGAATGGGAAACGGTGTAACCGGTCTGCGGACCCTTACCGCACACTGCGCAACGAGCTGCCATGATGGACTCCCTTAAACCTTGATGTTTCAAGTCTTTCACGCGTTCAACCGCCGGTGTTACCCGACATGCCGAACACACAACTTCACAAGAATACAGCTCAATACCGACAACCGCAACTCTTGCGTGTATCATACCCAGTTTCGCGGTTTCGCCACCTACGTTCACACCAGCGAGGCAACCACCACGGCGACATCACCACCCTGTACGGCGTCAAGTTGTTGATTGACTTCGCGCTAGCCATGCTGTGAGCCGATTCACACTGGCTTTAGGCTCCCCGAAATCCCCCTGAAACACCGTTAAACCATACAGCTTATCCAATAAAACCAGCGTGCCTGTCCGTTTCCCTACGGTCAAATCCTCTTATAATTTCCAATAAAGAGGCATGAGAGCGAAGGGGCTCTTATACGGCCACCAACGAAGGGAGACGCAATGCTGAATCTCAGGCGCGGAATCAGTACTCATCAGCCAAGCGTGATTTCGCTTGGACAGGTGTGGGTAGACATCATGATGAATGTGGACGAAGTGCCTCCACAAGGCGGATTCGCAGTGGCGGATCATCCGAAACCCTCCATCGGCGGCAGCTACCGCGTATTGCAGGCCGCCAGCCGCATGGGCGCACCCACCGAGCATGCCGGCATTCTCGGCAACGGACTGTGGGCCAATTTCATCCGCCAGTCCTTCCAAGACAACGGCATCAACCATATCGGCCCGGACCGTTTGGACGAAGATTCCGGCTTCCGCGTGGTGCTCGCCAGCGGACAACCGAAGAAAACGTTCATTGCCTCCTATGGAGCCGAGGCGCACGGCGACGCCGATACTTTCGACATGCTGGAGCCACAGAACAAAGACGTGGTGCATATCAGCGGCAATACGCTGATGGACCACACCGCGGCAGGCGTGGACGGATTCCTGCTCAGGGCCGGCACCGACCCGGCCAAACGCGACTACACGCTGGTGATCAATCCCACGAATACGTTGCGTCTGGTCAACGATCACATGCTGGAGGATCTGGTGCTCGCCCGTCCGGTGTGGTCCTGCAACCGGCAGGAGGCCACCACGCTGGCCGAACGGCTTGGCGCACCTATAGACGACAGCAAAGTCACCATCGGCGGCGGACTTGACGATTTTATGCGGCAGCTGTGCGAAGGGCTCGGCTCCACGCTGCGCGCCCCGCTGGTGGTGCGTGTCGGCTCGCTTGGCGCTTGGGTGCGCGAGCCCGGCGGCGAAACGATGCATATCGAAGGCTACCCCACCAAGGCCGTACACACGCGCTCCGCCGGCGGATGCCATACCGGCGTGATGTGCGCCATGCTGGCCGAGGGACGCGGCTTGGCCGAATCAGTGAAAATCGCCAACGCGGCCACTTCCATCGCCATTCAACGTAGCCTCAACGGCGTACCGCAGTGCCCCGAGTACGACGAGGCCATGGCACTGGCCGGCTGAGACTCGGGCCGCAAGACTGCACCGGTATTCAACAACTCAGCACATACAAATCGGCGGCTGTTTCGAGATGTATCACAACATCTTGAAACAGCCGCCGATGTATTGAGCGTGTAGTCATGCAGTGAACCGTATGACTACACGCTCTGTACTGACGCGTTCAGCAGTCAACCTACGCAGCGGCTTGTTTAGCCGATTTGCGCAGTCAACCTGCGTTATAGACGGTCAGGCGTTCTTGCGCTTGAGAGCGAGCACCGCGCCGCCGGCAGTCATCGCGACGACGGCCAGCGCTGCGACCAGCATCACCGAGGAACCGGTGCTGGCCAGCGTCTCGGTCTTCTTGTTGGCTGCGGGCTTCGTGGCAGCCGGCGTTGCAGTGGTCGGAGCCTTCTTCCACTGGGCGTAGATGGTGGTGTCTTCGGTCAGCTGCTGGCCGAACTCGAAGACGTTCTTGCCTTCCTTATCCGTGGTCCAGTTCACGAACGTGTAGCCGGAACGGGTGGGGTTGGCGGGCTTGACGGTCACACCGGTCAGCGTCACCTGCTGTGCAGCGACAGCGGAACCGCCCTGAGTGTTGAAGTTCAGCGTGTGGCTTTCCACAGCATCCGGCACATCCTCGCCGGCCTTGTACACGGTTTCCTGGAAGGACATCGTGTAGCTGGCACCCTGAGCGAGGTTCAGCTGACCGGACTCGTAGAAGATGGAGGTGTCCTGATTGGTGGACACCACACCGTTCAGGCTGCTGACGTCACGACCGGTCTCCGGGTGGTTCCAGCGGCCAGCCAGCAGACGGGCGGTACCGTCCAGCTTCTCGGCAGTCAGGGTAAAGTCATGGGATGCGATGTAGGCACCACCATGGCCGTTGGCGTACACGGTGATGTGATCATCGCCGTTGAGGTCGGTGTCCAGCGTCTGCAGAATCGCGCCGGTCACCGGAGTGGAACCGGTGCTGGTGTAGGTGACGGTGTGCTTGAGGTTGCCGTTGGTGGTCACCGTGAACAGTTCGGTGGCGGTCAGGGTCAGGTTCTCGTCGTCAGCGGACTGCAGCTTGTTGACGACCTTTACATCGGTGCCGCCGCGACCATTAGGAATCACAGCGTACTGCGGGTCGTCAACGGGCGTCAGATCCACGAAACCACCGTTGACGGACTGGTATACATAGGAGGTTGCGGACTCACCAGTACGGTACGAATACGTGTATGTGTTGTTGCCCTGAGAAATCACACTGCTGAACAGCACGGCGGGAACGTCGTCCCAATTCTGCGGGCAGTTCGTGGTCACCGTGAAGGTCATACCGCTACGGTTGAACGTATTGGTCACAGGCAGCGGGCACTCGGTGCTCAGTTCAGGTTCGGGAGCCGGCGTGGTCTCTTCATTGTTGGCGTTGTTGCCAGTATTGTTACCAGCGTTGTTGCCCGCATTCGGGGTGGACGGCTGGGTCGTCGTGTCTCCCTGCGCGGCATCACCGTTCGCATCGTCCGTTGCAGGGGTGCCGTTCTCGTTCGTTGCACCATCTGCAGTGCCGTTCTCGGCCGGGGCCTGAGTCGCGGAATCCCCCTCCTGCGGCTCAGTCGTGGTCTGGGTCGAATCAGTAGTATCGGCCGGGGCTTCCGGCGCAGCAAACGCCACAGGCACACCGATGCTGGCGACCAACAGCGTAGCAGCGGCCAGCGCAGCCGCCTTAGTCAACTTCTTCATATAAATCCTTCTCAATTGAGTACATGGACACGGTCCATCAATTTCGCCGAATCTCGCGAATCATATAACCGCATGATCTGCTGAAACGTCGTGCGACACATCTGAGCCGCCAGACAACACAACACCACTGTCGCCTATGCCGCATCATACTCTTCTGAACATTTCCTGTATAGGTGATGATTACGAACTGCATCAAAACAGCCTTACGATGCACAGGAATTCATGTTCCGTTCAACTTGTACGTCCATCCGCCGCGTGAAACCGCTTTTACGATAGATTGGATTGACCATTACGAGGAGCGTTATATGACACACACCACGGGCAGTACCGGCTCGGCAGACACCACAACCGCCCTGAAAGGCACGGACGCTCCGCAGGCGCTGGCGACCGGCGAATTCCCGATACCGCCAAACGGCAAGCTATCCACACGCGAAAAGAAGTGGATCGTCTACGACGTCGGCAATTCCGCATTCGTGCTGCTGAGCACGGCCGTCATCCCGATCTACGCGAAGTCGCTGATGCCGGCGGACGGCAATATCGTGTCCGCATGGGGGTATGCACAGACCATCGCGTCGCTGGTTATCGCGCTGCTGATGCCGCTGCTCGGCTCCATCGCCGACGTGCAGGGCATGAAAATCAAGTTCTTCCTCGGATTCTTCGGCACCGGCGTGGTGATGTGCTGCGCAATGGCGCTGCCATTGACTTGGCTGCCGTTCCTGATTGTGTATGTGCTCGCCACCATCGGATTGAACGGTTCGCTGACCTTCTACGATTCGATGCTGATCGACACCACCACCAACGGACGAATGGATAAAGTCTCCTCGCACGGCTACGGCTGGGGCTACGTGGGTTCCACCGTACCGTTCATCGTCTGCATCGCGCTGATCTTCGGTGGCCCGGCGTTGTTCGACTGGTCAACCGTGGCCTGCACGCGTGCTTCGTTCGTGATTACGGCCGTATGGTGGGTGGCGTTTACGATTCCGCTGATCACCAGCTACCGTCAGGTGCATTATCGCGCCACTCGCGACCATGCGCGCGAGGCGATCCGCGGCACGTTCCGTGAGCTTGGCTCCACATTCGGCAAGATCGTACGGAACAAGCCGTTGTGGATGTTCATGGTGGCGTTCTTCTTCTACATCGACGCCGTGAACACGGTGATTTCGATGAGCACCTCCTACGGCACGCAGCTTGGCATCGACTCCACCCAGTTGGTGGTGGCTCTGTTGGTCACACAGTTCGTGGCGTTCCCGTGCGCGATCCTCTATGGCCGGCTGGCCGGGCGCTTCGGATGCAAACCGATGATCACCGTGGCCGTGGCGGCATACATGGGCATCGTCTTCTTCGCCACGTTCTTCCTGAAATCCGCGCTGGAATTCTGGATCCTCGCGATTCTGGTGGGCATGTTCCAAGGCGGCATCCAAGCGCTTTCCCGCTCGTACTACGGCAAGATCATCCCCAAGGACCACGCCAACGAGTACTACGGCTTCTACGATATCTTCGGCAAAACCGCCTCGATTCTCGGCACATTCCTCGTGGCCACCACCACGTCTCTGACCGGCAATGCCAGTCTCGGCGTGCTTTCGATTGCGATTCTCCTGGTTGCGGCCCTCGTCTTCCTCTTCCTCCAAAAGGATCCGACCAAGACGGTATGAGCCGCGTCGCCCGAGACCATTCAAGGACAATCGGCGTACGCGAATTGCTGAATCAGATTGCATCCCGCTACGGGCTGGATGCAATCTGTTGGGATTCGGGCGTGACACATGCGCACAATTCGCGTTATCTCTCCAAAATCGTGATTTGTGCGCGCCGCCATAAATCCCTATCGGGGTCAGCCATGCAGGAAAGGGCGAAATTCCAACGATTGTGATTTCACGCGTCGGCGCACAAAGTGTTTTTGGCGGCTTCTCGCTTGATTTGTGTGAACACAAAATGCGCTATGCGGGCCAAGAGCTCTGAAGTGCTCGCGCTCAGGTGGGATGCGGAGCAGATTGCAACCGAGGACTGAAAGACCGGACCGGACCTTGGACGGCACCCCGCTTCCGGAGCCAACCCCGCGCCCAATCCCACACCCACACCCACACCCGCACCCGCCATAGCGGTGCTAGACCGCCGCTACGAGCGCAACGTCTTGAGCATGCCAGTCACCTCGGCGGGCGTGACGGACGGCACGTAGGCGCGCACCACCGCCAAGCCGATCGTCGGCAGTGCGGCCGGATCGGGATAGCACACATATACGGGCACCTCGGCCGGCTGGAACTTGCGCTTGAAGTTGAACAGCGAATGGAATCCGTAGGCCGGCTCCATCCAATCGGCCACGATCTGCAACGCATGTTGAAGCACCCGGACGCCCTCGTTCGACGTCCCGCCACCCGCAGCAGAGCCGGAAACATTGTCCCGCTCAGGATTCATACCGGCCAGGGGCGCCGCAGACAGGCTCATGAACTCCACGGCATGTTCCGGATCAGCCTGGCCTTCGTCACGCAAACGCTCGGCCATACGCGCGATGAGGAACTCCATGATGCCGTTGGGGCTATCCGTGCGATGGCGCATGAAATCAAGCGTCCAGCCGATCACGCGTCCGTCACGCCATGTGGGCAGCCAACTGGTGACGCCCAGCACACGTCCGTTCGCATCCACGGCGTAGAGCAGCCGTACGCGCGGATCGCGCAGCTCCTCGACACCGCCGAGCGTGAACTTCATCTCCGGCAGCGCCTTGAGCTGCGCCCATTCCTCGGAAATATCCTCGATCTGTTCGCGCACGTCCAGCGGAGATTCAAGGAATGTGGACTGCACATCGGTGATGCCATCGCGCTTGGCCTTGTTGATGGCCGTACGCACATCCTGCCATTTCTTGCCGGTGGTTTTCCACGTGCGCGGATCGACCACCATCTCGCTGCCGACCTCGATGGATTGCCAGCCGCCGGCCACCAGCTGATCGCGCTGGGCACGATGCACACTGTAGAACACCGGAGACCACGACCGTTCGACGCAATACTGCGTGAAACCGACAAGATCGTTCGACCATTCCGCGGGAGCACCGAACGGGCCGGTGCATGTCAGGGCAATGCCGTTGAGCACACGATAGGCCACCGCCGACTTGCCGGTGGGAGACATCCAGTAGCTGTTGCCTTCCCATGTGGTCATGAAGCTCATCGATTCGCCGCCGGTTTCCACCAATCGTCCGGCACGCTCCTGAGCACGGTCGTTGGAGCGGCTGACATCACCCATCCAACGAATCACCACAATGAGCACCACAATCCAGAACACCAATCCGACGCCTTGGTAAATCACGGACGCCACCGGCGTGCGCGGCATGAACGAAAGCCTCATATGACTCAGGAATCCGATGGGCAGGAAACGTCCCGGCAATTCGGCCAGCAACGACGTCGCTGTGGCGTTCGGCGAGAATTCGTCCGGCTGCGCCAATCCGTAGAGCAGATACACGCCTGCGCAAGCCAACAGCGTCACCACCATCGCTCCCATGCCACCGATCAGACGCCCCCAACCGATACGGACCGGGAAGTATCTCATCGATACCGCAAGCGCGACCGCAAACATCAGTGGCGGCAAGGCGTTCGTCACGCAGGCGGAGAGGACGCCATGCTGCAGCAACGACATCATGCCGTCCGGCGCGAAGCTCAGCGGGACGATGAAATAGTAGGCGACGGCGAGTCCGGCAGTAACCAGATTGATCGCCGAAGCCGCAATGGCCGCGAAGCGACGGCCGCGATACAGGCCCCATGCCAGCACCAGCATGACGGCCGTCGGCAGTAGCGAGCGCAGCACGGCACCGGGCATCGAAGCGCGCATCAGGTCAAACTGCAGGAAGCAGCCATTGTGGGTATCGCCGGCAAGGCATCGGGCCAAGGTGTGGTCGTCGGCGGCGGCCGGACTCATCAACAGGCCGATGGTGCTTAGCGGACCGGCGTGATTATGCGAGGTGATGGCGATCACAGGGCCCAGCGCCAGCACTACGGCGATCGCAGCGAACATTCTGCGAGCCTCGAAGGACGTGCTGCGCAGCCAATGCCAACCGATTTCGGCCGCCGAGGACGAAGTCGGGGACACAGAACGGCTGGCCATCACACGACCGGCGATATGCCCGGCGAGCGCGGCCGCCAAGATGCAATAGACGCCGGGATTGCCGCTGTAGAGCAGCACGACGAGAATCGCCACATAGCCGATGAGCCGGATACGGCGACGCCACAGATGGCTGCACCACGCGCTGGCCGCCATCATGGCACCGATGGGCAATACCAGCGGGCTCAACGCGAATCCGATGCGCGAAACCACACGGGAATCCTGGAACATCCAGCCGATCGCCCAACACAAGGCGAGACCTACGACGATACCGATTACAGCACAGCCGAACGCCATGCCGACAGTGAGCCGACGGCCCAGCCGGGTTTCGGCGATCGACAGCATGACGATCCACAGCACGGCGTCGAACATCAGTTGCAGTACGCCACGGGCCAGAAACACGGACGCGACGAGCTTGCCGAGACTGAACTCGGCCATACTGGTGTTGAGGCGCAGCGGGAATGCGAATCCGGCCATCGCATTGACCAGCCAGACGATCAGATTCAATGCCACCAGACCTGCAGTGGCGCTGACGCACAACCAGTGTTCGTTCACCCAGCGTCGTGCGTCGTCGGCCAGCGCCTTCCAGTTGTCGGATGTGCGGGAGGCTGCGGGGCGGTTGTTCCGATTCGGTTCTCGCATTGCGGCATCATTCATTGCAGCACCTCCACTTGGCTGTAGCCCTTCAATGATTTCGTCATGGTCCCCAATCCGGTCCGTTGCCCGAACCATTCCAATCCGGGCTTCCATACAGCCTGCACGGCATGCCAATCGTGTCCGGTGTTCGGCACCAACAGTTCGGTGACTTCCATGCCCGCCTTGCGTGCGGCCGCCGCGATCGTGCGCATGTTCTTGATTGATTCGGTGTCTCGTTCTCCAGCACCGGCGAACAACGCCTGAGAGGAGGAGCCGGTTGCGTCGATGGCGTTGACCGGCACCTGAGCGTCGTAAGCCGCACGATCGCCGGCGAAATAGTCGCGCACCATCTCATCGACAGTACCGTTGGTGGGCTTCAGTTCACCGTCCACCGGCAGCATGGCACCATAGATTTCCGGATGACGAGGGGCAAGCTGGGTGGTACAGGTACCGCCCTGCGAAAAGCCTCCGATGGCCCACATCGATGCGTCCGTGGCCACGGGAAGCGTGCGCTTGGCCCATGCCACTACGTCTTGGGTCAGGTATGTTTCCGCATTGCCTTGGGTGGTGTCCGCGCACAGACTGTTATGGGTGTCCGCGCCATTCTGGTCCGGCACCAGCACAATCGGTGCCAGACCGTGATGGCGGGCAGCGTAACCGTTCATCATCGCGGCGATGCCGCCGGCGGCGATCAGCCGTCCCGGACTGCCGGGCTGGCCGGCAAGCAGTTCCATCACCGGCAGTGCGGGCGGCTGTTTGCTCAGAGCTGCAGGCGGCAGGTAGATCATTGCCCTGCGTGCATGAAAATCGGACCTGGTGTTTGGAATATCCACGGTGAGCACCTTGCCTTGCTGCGGTATATCCGGCAGTGCATCACGCTGCGCATTGGCCAGCCATTGTGTCACGCTCATCGCGGACTTATGCACATCCACCGAATCAATCGAAGCGTAAGGCGCGTACCCCACCAGACTGCCGACCGTCTGATATTCGCCGTAGATGCCGTCCACGCCCAATCCGGTGGATATCAGGATCAGTGGGACCAGGGCGATCGCACACACCCGGCGCATACGATGGGTTCGTGCGGCAGCCGCGATCGCGAATCCCAGCGCCGCGATTCCGGCACCTATGGTGCAGATCACGGGCCAGCCGAGCGAGACGCCGAACACCAAGAACACGTCGGATACCAGCCAGGCCGCGAGAGTGCCGACCATCGCGGCTGCGACCATGACGATCGTCGAGAGCGGCAGGGGGCGCGACCACAGGGTGAGGTGAGCGGCTCTACCGGATGCTGCCGAGGCCGACGCGCCGGGGACTGCACTCTGAGAATCCGGCGAAGTATGGCAGGGCCGAGGATGAATCTCGCCCACAATCATCAGCGCCAGCAGAACGACCGCGACCAGCGTGGTCACACCGAACACAGTCCACGGCAATACGCCACCGACCAACGACCATCCCATCATCGTTTTCATCCATACGGAGTCCTGCATACCGTCCTCCCCCACGGATTCCTACGAATTCCACAACCGCGTTACCCTAACGCGCCAACCATGAAGCGACGGCAAAATTCATAAAACCCGATGGGAGTTCTCAAGGTTTCTTCAGGTTTTCTTGTGCCGGACGGGCAGCGGTGGCGCACATGACGGCTACAGTGCGCGTGTGGCGATTGCGTACGCGCAACAGTTACGCGAGCAGCAGCGGACGCAGGGAGGCCGCATCGGTGAAGCGGATGCCGGTCAGTCCGGGAACAGCCGCGGACGCCGCGTCGGCATTGCGCTGCTTGTCGTCGACGAACGCCGCATGCGCTGGGTCGACGCCGAACCGTGCGACGGCACGACGGTAGATTTCAGGGTCCGGCTTATGGATGCGTTCGGCACTGGAGACGACAATGTCGCGCAACAGGCTCAGTTCCGGGAACAGTTCGCGCGCCGCGTCCACAAATTTTGTGGTGAAGTTCGTCAGGCCCCAGCAGCGCACGCCAGCCGCGTCCAAGTCGCGCAGCAACGTTGCCATGCCGGGCAGCATACCGGCGAGCGCCAGTCGCTGACGGATGAAATACGTGCGAAAAGCCTGAAGTTCCGGCGATTGCGGCACCGGAACGTTTCCGATGCCATGATGAGCGGCGTAATCCGCAAGAATGCGCTCCTCACTCCACCCCAGATCGGACAGTTCATCGTAATGCCAGAATCCATACGGGTCGCTTCTATCGAACAGTCGGTCGGCAACGTCGGCCGAGACGACTCCCTCAATCGCAAGCCGCGGCCGCCAATCGAGCAGCACATCACAGAAATCGAAAATCACATCGCCATAGGTGAAGGAAGCGCTCATGCGCAATACTGTACGCGCCGCATATGTATCGCACGTATCGCGAATAATTCACGCGATACCCGCCGCGTACCCGCACGGGAGCCGACCATCATGCGAACACTGGCATGACCGCGATGTGACCCATGCCGTGTGGCGGGCCCGTACAAGACGACGCGCGGTGCTACGGTGTGATGCCAACAGCGCGATGGATATCCGCGATTCACAAGATCGCTTGCATACATCTACCGCAAGCCGCGTGGCGCACACTTTCCGAAACCCCATCGGGCGTCAGACGCGGCGCAATTCGACAATCGCATCAATCCCATAGAGGAATCACTATGAAATACACCGTTATCGGCGCAGGTGCAATGGGTCTGCGTTACGGCATCCTGTTGCAAGAACACACCGACGCGCATGTGGACTTCATCGACGCGTGGGCGCCGCATATCGACAAGATTCGCGAGCAGGGCGGCGTCTACGTCAGCCGCGACCATGAGAACCGCCGTCTGATCCCGATCAACCTGTATACGCCGGAAGAGTACGACGGCGACCCGGACGTGTGGATCATCTTCATGAAGCAGATGCAGCTCGAAGATATGCTCAAGCGCTGCGCGCACCTGTTCAAGGATCATCAGGTTGCCTTCAGCGCGATGAACGGCTGGGGACACTTCGAGAAGATCGCCCAGTACTTCTCCGAGGATCGCATCTACGGCGGCACCGCACTCGTCGCCACCGTGCTGAACGGCCCGGGTGATGTGGACTTCATCGGCAAGTCCGGCGCGGGCACCATGCACATGTGCGCCATGACCAACAAGGTCACCGACATCGAGAAGGCCATCTTCGCCGACTTCCAGCAGGCCAACCTCAACCCGGAGATCTCCGACGACTTCAAGGGCATGTGCATGGCCAAGATCGTGTTCAACTCCGTGGTGAACACGCTGTGCACCATGTACCAGATCACGATGGGCCAGTTCATCAGCTACCCGGGTGCCCGCGATATGGCCATGCAGCTGATCAACGAGGCCTACGACGCGTGCGAGCGCGCCGGCATCAAGCTCATCAACACGCGCGCCGAAGAACTGGAGTCCGTCGACTACGTCAGCCGCACCGGCAACCCCCTGCACTACCCGTCGATGTATCAGGACATGAGCCGCGGCCGCAAGACCGAAGTCGACTACATCAACGGCTACATCGCCAAGCTGGGCCGTGAGAACGACTACGTGTGCCGTACGCATGAGTTCCTCACCCACGGCGTGCATCTGGCCGAGCTGGCGTTCCAGTATCATCACCAGAACGACGCCGCCCAGTCCCAGCAGACGGCGGTCGCTGCCGCCCAGTCCCGCGAGAACGAAGAGCTCGCCGCCTGATTGCGGTCGGACCGCCTTCCGATTGCGACCGGCCGAATCACGATGCCCCTGCCCTGCACATCAATGCAGCCGCAGGGGGCATCGTTTATAGACAGCTCACTTGTTACAGCCAAACCGACCTATCAGATGGCACGTTACGCAACGTCTCTATCAGTCTGATGGCGTCTTCTACATCGCTGTGATCCCGCAGTTCCTGGTGCCCGGCGTGGATCATCTGCAGATGGGCGTCTCGCTGGGCCTTATTCACTTCGCCGAAAGCATGACCGTACTCATCACGCTGGCATGCATGGCCGCGTTCTTCGCCGGCAGACTCAAGTCCGGTCGTTCGCGTCGGATTCTAAGTCTGGTTTCGGCCGGCATTATGGCAATTCTGGACGGCGTGACCATCACCGAAGCCGTACGGAGCCGTCTGGCCGCGTAGCAACCGGCAAACGCCGGGCACCGGCGATAGACTAAAGCGCTCTGCCGCCACACGATTACGTGGGGAGAAATCACGGATGTCCGGCCACTCGCATGGAGGACACCGCAACATGGTTCACATCCGCCGGAATTCCTCCCTCAGCATCGCGTATTCCAGTTCATCCTCCCAATGCGTTCCGTCTTTGCCCACGTACTTCACTTTCTTGACGTAGTGGGCCTCTCGCCGCAATCCGCATTTCTCCATGACCTTCCATGAGCCGATATTGTCCGGATGGCAGAGAGCGCAGACACGATGAATATGCATGGTATCGAAGCAATATTCGAGCAATGATCTGGTGATTTCCGTGGCATATCCCCTGCCCCATTCGGGTCGTACGAGCAGCCATCCCAGCATCGCCGTATCATTTTCGTAGTCCATGTGGATTCTCGCACGTCCGATTTTTCTCGAATCGGCTTTCGCGATCACCGCCATCTCGTAATTCACCTGAGGCAGTTCATCCCAATCGGACACCACCTGCTCCACATGGGCACGGATCTCCTCCTCCATCAGGCGTCCGCACGGCATGAACGTCATGATGTCGGGATCACCGTACAACGCAGTGATGATGTCTGCGTCGTCAAGCGTGAACGGACGCATGATGAGCCGTTGAGTTTCCAGCATCATATTCGACGTCTCCCCTACTCCACTTCGGTACACCGGTCCCATACTATGCCGGACGCCCGCCGCACGTAGCGCAGCCGCCACGTGAGCGTAGCCCCGTGCGGGTATACTGTTCCGGGCCGTCTTGAGGCGGCCGCCATGGAACACGCATGTCAGAGAGAGCAGCATGAGCCAATCCGACCTTGATACGGCGACGCAGTCGCCTGCCCAGCCCGCAACGGCATCATCATCGACTTCAGTGTTGCCGAACACCGGCGACGTTGCGAATCATAAGGACCACACCAAGCATGCGCTGCACACGAACCTTAAGCGCGGTATGGAGTCACGTCACCTGCAGATGATTTCATTGGGCGGCGTGATCGGCACCGGCTTGTTCCTGAGCTCCGGTTACACCATTCAGCAGGCCGGCCCGATCGGTACGATTCTGGCGTACGGCATCGGCGCGGTCATCGTCTACCTCGTGATGCTGACGCTCGGCGAACTGTCCGTGGCCATGCCGGTGACCGGCTCGTTCCACGTGTACGCCGAGAAGTTCATCGGCCCGGGCACCGGATTCGTCATCGCTATCCAGTACTGGCTCACATGGACCGTGGCGCTCGGCTCCGAATTCACGGCGGCCGGTCTGCTCATGCAACGATGGTTCCCCCACACACCCACCTGGATGTGGAGCGCGGCCTGCATCATACTGATTTTTACGCTCAACGCACTGTCCGTACGGTTCTTCGCGGAAGCCGAATTCTGGTTCGCCTCCATCAAGGTGTTCGCCATCTGCGCGTTCATCGGCATTGGTCTGCTGGCGATTTTCGGCATCCTGCCGATGAAGGGATACGACCACGCCCCGCTGTTCGGCAATCTCACCAAAGACGGTATCTTCCCGAACGGTTTCATGCCGGTGTTCGCTACGATTCTGACCGTCAACTTCGCCTTCTCTGGCACCGAGCTCATCGGCGTGACCGCCGGCGAGACGCGTGACCCGGAAACCGCGGTACCGAAGGCCATCCACACCACGCTGTGGCGACTCGTACTGTTCTTCATCGGCTCCATTGTGGTGATGAGCGCACTGATTCCATGGCGTCAGGCCGGCGTGGGCGAAAGCCCGTTCGTGCTCGTGTTCAGCTCCATCGGCATTCCGTATGCGGCGGACATCATGAACTTTGTGGTGCTTACGGCCGTGCTGTCCGCCTCGAACTCCGGTCTGTACGCCTCCACGCGCATGGTGTGGTCGATGGGCCATGAAGGCATGATCCCGCGCTGGTTCGCCAAGACGAACCGTCATGGCGTGCCGGTTTTGGCCCTGTGCGCCGCAATGGCCGGCGGTCTGTTGGCACTGCTTTCCTCGGCAGTCGCCGCCACCACCGTGTATCTGGTGCTTGTGGCGCTCTCCGGCTTGTCCGCCGTGGTGGTGTGGATCGCCATCGCATACTGCCAGATCGTGTTCCGTAAGCGTTGGATTGCCTCCGGACATTCGGTGGACGAGCTCAAGTACAAAACGCCCGGTTATCCGTGGACCTCATGGGGCGCGTTCATTCTGTGCACGGCATCCTTCCTGCTGGTCTTCTTCGACAAGGAGCAACGGTTCGCGCTGGGGGCCGAGCTGGTGTTCATCGTGGTGTGCTACGCCGCGTACTTCGTGCAGCGCTGGTGGCGGCAGCGGCATCCGCGCGAGGAGGATGAGCCGGTGCAGCTGCCGTAGGATGGCAGTCTTCTCTCTGCTGACGGCCTGATGCTGACAGCCTGAACGACTTACGGATACGACAGACGGCGGGACAATCGCGATGATTATCCCGCCGTCTGTCGTATTCGACTGTAGTCAGCTGTCGGTTATTTGGCACGCGATCAGGCGCGCGGCCCTAGCGGCCCAGCAGCTTATGCGCCAGCCGGCTTACCGCGCACATGAACGGATTGATCTCCAGCGTAAACTTGCCGACCAGTTCCTCCGCATAGCCGTTGAAGCCCTGCTTGAACTCCAGCACACCACGACCCTCGTCGTTCGGATCGTCGAATACGCCGGAGATGCCGCCGAAACTGTATCGTGTAATGCCCTGCTCCACGCATAGATGCAGCATCGCCTCATACTGAATCAGCGCCGGAGCATAGAACGGCTTGTACTCCTCCACGCTGCCCGAGTACTGGTAGATCACCTCATGCGGGTGGCTCACAAACAGCGAAACCGCGGCAGGGACCACATCGCCTCGCTCTTTGAGTCCGGCAACCTCCGCCAAACGCTTGTCCGCTGCGGCAAGGTTACGGCTCTCCTCCCCCAGCTGGCGCTCGATGCGAGTGGTGGGACGCTCATCATATTTGGCCTGCAGATCGGCGACCTTCTTGGCCAGCGTCGAACGCTTGGCTGTCATGTCCGCCAGATATTCGGCAACGTGGATTTCCGCCAGCATAAAGTGGGCGTCGTCACCGTACGCTTCCTTGAACTGATGGAAATACGCTTCATTACGGGTTGTGAACCCGCGACGAGCCGCCGTATCCGATTCGATGCGCGAGAACACCGGGAACTCATCAGGTCCGATTTCGCGCACATGCACGCCCATGGATTGTGCACGCTTGATACTCCACTGTGCGCGTTTGCCGAACGAGGCCATGAGCTCCTTGCCTGTAGTGATGCCGGTGAGATCCTTAACGAAGGACCATTGGCACACCACGTCATAGCCCGTATGGAGGCCATCATGTGTCCATCCCGCACTGCGATATACGTCAACGGCGTCCGTATTCGGTGCACCGTCAGGTTCGCCGTCAGCCGTACAACGCTGGTACAGCTCATTCGGCCAGCACGCCACGGAAATGGCATGATGACGCTTCGCTGATTTGCGTATCGCAGCAGTCATGGCTGCGATCACTTCACGATCGACGGAGTAGTCATGATCGTCAACGACAGCACCGATCGGGCCGTAATATACGGAGCCGTCCACACCGAATCGGCCTTTGAGATACACGATCACACAGGCACTGACCAGCATCCCCTCCGCATTGCGTACGCCAAGGCATTCCACCATATGCCCGCGCATACGAGCGAGACGGATCTGGCCGTTGTCTTGCTGGGAGCATCCTTGCGGGCAGAGCGCGCTTCTGGAGAAGTCAATCAGCTCGTCATCATTAATTGGGCCGGAGGTATACCCCCCGAACGTATTTTGGGTCATCTGAACTCCCAATCCTTCTTCCATGGGATTGCTACAAGTTATCTGTTGAGCAGTTTATGAGCCAAACGGCTGACCATGTAGCGTGGCTTGCTCACCGGCAACGTGAACTCGCCGATCAGCTCCTCCACATAGCCGTTGAAGCCCTGCTTGAACTCCAGCACGCCGCGGCCTTCGTCGTTCGGATCATCGAACACACCGGAGATGCCGTAGAAGTTGTAGCGGGCGACGCCCAGTTCCAAGCACTTGCTCATCGCCCAGTGCTGAATCAAAGCCGAAGCGTAGAACGGCTTGTACTGTTCGACACTGCCGGAGAACAGGTACACGAATTCCTGCGGATGCTCCACAAACAGCGAAGCCGCTGCAGGAAGCACATCACCATCTTTGGCGAATTCAGCCGCCTCAGCCAAACGCTTCTCGGCCGCCGCAAGATTACGGCTCTCCTCGCCGAGCTGACGTTCGGTTTTCGTCGTGGGGTGCTCGTCGTACTTGGCTTGCAACGCATCGACCTTGGCCTGCAGTGCCGTACGCTTGGCTTCCATATCCGCCACGTATTCGGCGATATGAATCTCGGCAATCATGAAATGCGCTTTGCTGCCGAACGCTTCCTTGAACTGACGGAAATACTGCTCATTACGGGCCGCAAAACTGCGGCGTTCGGCGGTCTGCCGTTCGATGTCCGCAAACACGGACAGTTCGTCGTCGTTCAGTTCGCGAACATGCACGCCCATGGATTGCGCACGTTTGACGCTCCACTGCGTGCGCTTATCGTACGACTTCAGCAACGCTTTGCTATCGGCGATGCCGGTCAGGTCTTTGACATAGCTCCATCGGTTGACCACGGTGCCATAGCCACGGGTAAAACCCGCATGACTCCATCCAAGATGAATGTAGTTATCGATGGCTTCATCATCAGCGATACCTTCAGGTGTTCCATCGGAAGCATGCCGACGGTACAGATCATTGGGCCAAGCCGTCACGCTGAATGCGTTACGGGCCCGGGCCGCCTTGCGTATCGCGGATGTCATTTCGCGTAGCACATCAACATCATGCGGATCACACAACGGCCCCAGCCAGACAGATCCTTCCAAGCCAAAACGACCACGGGTATATGTCACCTCAGCGGCACCGACCAATGTATCGTTCTTCCATACGCCAAGATAATCAACCAGATTGCCACGTCTCTGCGCCAATTGTCCCATCGCGGTTGTCTGCTGGAATCCGCCTCGTGGAAACTCAGCGGAAAAAGCATCCATCTGCTCACCGGTGATTGATGAGCTTCGGATATCGGAACTCTTGCCATTCACAGTCATATTGTTGCACTCCAATTGCTTGCGGCGACGTTTCCCTCGATCGCAATCCTCAAGGACTTTATCGTCCAAGTATTCTGTGGACCAGCTTCTTGGTGGCATATGTCAAAGGCTTGACCGGTAGCACAAACTCGCCGGGCATCTCTTCCACAAAGCCATTGAAACGTTGCTTGAATTCGAGCACACCAAAACCGGGGTTGTTTTCAGGCGTGAATAGGCCATTAATGCCATACAGATTGTAGCGGGGAATGCCACGTTCGATACATTTGACCATCATTTCATGGTGCATCAGCGCTGGTGCGTAAAACTTATCGAACCGTTCGTCAGCGCCGCTGGTGGTGCATACCACCTCACGCGGATGGTACAGGAACATGGAGCCGTCAAGAGGAACTACCTCGCCATACTGCTTCAGCAATTCCTGCGCCTCTTGCACGCGTTTGACCACAGGCGGCATGTTCTTTTCCACCGTGGCAAGCTGGAGATTGAGCTGATTGGTTCGTTTCTCCGTGCGGGAACGCTCAAGATCCTTCTGAATGCGCGCTTTGTCGGCATTAAGCTTGTCCAGCTTATCCTGCCAAGTCTTCAGATATTCATCGAAATGAATCTCGGCAACACGATATTCGATATCGTCGCCGAAAGCATCGTACATTCCCTCGAAGAAGCTCAACGGACGGTTTTCAAATCCTTGCTTCTCACAGCTCAGTTCGCATAGCTGATGGAACAGCGACAACTCATCACGGCCCAGACGCCTTGTGTGTACACCGGATTCTCGCGCGATGCGCACATTGCGCCGACGATACTTGGCATAGCTGGCAGTAAGCGCGGCCTCATCCTCTATGCCTTCGAGGTTCTTGACCCAGCGCCAGCGCGGCACGGATGTGTATCCCGTGGAAAAACCACCTACGTGTTCGAATCCGAGAGACTTGAGATTCGCAATCATGGCATCGTCGGCAGGCCCGTCAGGTTCGCCTTCCTGCGTATGCAGACGGTAAACAGCCTCCGGCGTGATATCAAGTTGGGCCGCTCCACCGGCTTTGGCATGGGACTTGAGCCCATCTACGAAGAAGGACAACAACTCCTTGTCATCGAAATCGCACAACGGACCATCATGAATCAATGCGAACACGGAGCGTCCCGCATGCACAATCTGCAGCAAGCCCGCTGCCTTCAACTCACCGTTCTCCTTGACGCCAAGGTATTCAACGGTTTTACCTTCGCCCTCGCGCAGATGTCCCATCGCGGAGGTCTGCTGGAAGTTGCCTTGCGGATGCCGGACCGAGAATTCATCGAACTCGGCATCGCTGAGCTTTACCAGCATAAAATCACGCATACTATTCCCTGTTTTTCTGCCTATGGTTAATCCTTACCGTTGATAGCATAACGCGAAGCCTTTGCATGCCAAAACATGTGGATTGACCAACACTATTCATTCGCATTCAACGGTCTGCCTTATAGACCATGTTGCAATTCAAAACATAAGGCACTATAGTTTTTTTTGTTTTTGAGGCGCTGCTTCAACGACATCGCCACCTTAGCTCAGTGGTAGAGCATCCCCATCGTTTGCGGGAAGGTCGGGGGTTCGATTCCTTCGGGTGGCTCTGAAATAGAAAGAACGACCGACGCTCATGCATCGGCCGTTCTTTTTTCTTTGTCAACCCAGCAACGCTTCGATGGCGGGGACGAGGGCCTTGAGGGCCTTGCCACGGTGGGAAATGGCGTTTTTCTCGGCCGGGGTCATTTCGGCGCTGGTCAGCGGCTCGCCTTCATAGTCAGGCTCAGTGCTGGTGCGGCCGGGCTGATCGTCTGGTACGAACAGCGGATCGTAGCCGAAGCCGTGCTCGCCGCGAGGCTTGCGGATGATCACGCCCGGCATTTCGCCCAGTTCCACGGTCTCGGACTTGATGGTGTAACGGGCCTGCACCATAGCCGAGCCGGCGGCCGCGGCGGGGACCTCAGCGCCACCGGTCGCATCGGCTCCGGCTTCCACATCCGGAACCACCAAGGCGGCGGCACAACGGAAGCGAGCAGTGCGCTTGTCATCTGGAATGTCTTCGATCTGGGCCAGCAGCAGCGCGTTGTTGGCCTTGTCATGGCCGTGCGCACCGGCCCAACGGGCGGAGAGGATGCCGGGGGCGTTGCCCATCACATCAACGATGAGACCGGAATCGTCCGCCACGGCGGGCAGACCGGTGCGGCTGGCCACGTCGCGGGCCTTGAGCAGTGCGTTCTCCTGGAAGGTGACGCCGGTTTCCACCGGGTCGGGCAGATGCAGGCTGCCGGCGGAGACGAGCTCGATGTGCGCAGCGTCTTCGCCCAGATCCTCTTCGAGGATACGGCGGATCTCCACAAGCTTGCCTTCGTTATGGGTGGCGACGACGATTTTCATGGGGTTGTTCTCCTTGTTCGTGGATGCGTTTCCGTATGGATGGCTAGTCCAGTGCCAAGGCGGCGCGCTGAGCGGCCTGAAGCTCCTTGTTGCCCTTTTCGGCCAGATCGAGCAGCGTGCCGAGCTCGGCGCGGGTGAACGGACGGTGCTCGGCGGTGCCCTGCAGCTCAATGAACGCGCCGGAGCCGGTCATCGCCACGTTCATATCCGTCATGGCCTGGCTGTCCTCGATATACGGCAGATCCAGCATCGGCGTGCCATTGATCACGCCCACAGACACGGCGGAAACCGTATCTTTGAGCACACGGGCGGCAGACTTGATGTGATGGTTGCGCTCGGCCCAGTTCACCGCGTCCACCAACGCCACATATGCGCCGGTCACGGAAGCGGTACGGGTGCCGCCGTCGGCCTGCAGCACATCACAGTCAAGCTGAATCTGGTTCTCGCCCAGCGCCTTCATATCCACCACGCCGCGCAGGCAACGGCCGATGAGTCGGCTGATCTCCATGGTGCGGCCGCCAAGCTTGCCCTTGACGGATTCGCGATCGGTGCGCTCTGCGGTGGCGCGCGGCAGCATCGCGTATTCGGCGGTCACCCAACCGAGGCCTGAATCCTTACGCCAACGCGTCACACCGGGAGTGAACGTGGCAGTACACATCACACGCGTATTGCCGCATTCGATAAGCACGGAACCTTCCGGGGCGTCCGTGAAATGACGGGTGATGCGCACCGGACGAAGTTCGTCCACCTTACGACCGTCCGCACGAATCACCTGATGTTTGCCAAGCATATCTTTGATTTCAACCATGCGCCCCAGCATACGCCGGTTATCGCACAAGGCGGCCAGGCACCTACCCTACGATCGACCGGACCGGCAGTATACGGTCGATCAGCCATATCACGAACGACAATGCCGCAAAGGCGACGGCCAGACGTCCACAGCTGACGGCAAAACCTTGCCAGCCGAGCGTATCGAGATTGATGAAGTCATAGGGGTACGGGCTGCCGCCGGCCGCAGGGCCGGAACCGGGCCATGCAGCGGCGCGAATCAGCACAAAACCAAGGTAGAGCGGGAAATACGCCAGCCACGAGAACATATAGTGCCACCGGAAACGCCGATGTGGGTCGGCCAGTACGAAATCGATCGCCGCCATGATCGGGGCGATCTTATGCAGCATCGTATTGGTCATGATTCCGATCACCTGCGGCACATACGCGGGATCGTCCGGCGGCATCAGCACAAACGCCACCAGCGCGGTGACCACGGCGTACAGCGTGACGCACCCTTTGAGCCAAGCAGGTGGCTGGATGCCTTTGAGCAGCGTGGCGGCGCCGGCCCACAGCATCACGACTCCCAGCACGAGGCCTGTCTGGAAGGTGAAATACACCCAATATTGCGGTTTGGACCACGCTTCGTATGTACCTACGAAGCACAATCCCGCGATGGCCAGACGCCACAATGCCACGATGAATCTCATGCCACGAGTCTACCGCCGTCCATCAATATCTCGGCCTTGGCGCGCAGTGCGCACTGCATGCTGGCCACCGGTGGACTACACTTATAGTCACATTAACCAAAAGTAGGTTCGCCGTCACGGCAATGACACGTCATTGGCATGACCATGGCATGACCATGGCATGATCATGGCATGCGCGACGAGCAGGAAAGGCCTTGCAATGCTTGACTATTCACCGGCCCTGATGACCGACATGTACGAATACACGATGCTCGACGCCGCGCTGAAGGACGGCACCGCCAACCGCAAATGCGTGTTCGAGGTATTCACACGACATCTGCCGGAGGGCCGTCGTTATGGCGTGGTGGCCGGCACCGGTCGCATCTTGGACGCGCTCGAACACTTCCATCTGAACGACGAGGATCTACGCTTCCTCGCCGACCGCCATGTAGTAAGCCCCGAAACCATCAAGTGGCTGGAGAACTTCCACTTCTCCGGTTCGATTCGCGGTTACCGCGAAGGCGAAATGTTCTTCCCAAACTCGCCGATTCTGCAGGTCGAGGGCACATTCGGCGAATGCACATTGCTGGAAACGCTCATCCTATCCATCTTGAACTACGACTCCGCCGTGGCATCGGCCGCCTCCCGTATGGTCTCGGCCGCCAAAGATCGCCCGTGCATGGACATGGGCGGACGTCGTACCAACGAATGGGCGGCGGTTGCAGCCGCGCGAGCCGCGGTGGTGGGTGGCTTCAAGGGCACCGCCAATCTGCTGGCCGCTCAGATGTATGGTTTGAAGGCCATCGGCACGGCCGCTCACTGCTTCACGCTGGTGCACGATTCCGAACGGGACGCCTTCGAATCGCAGATCGCGGCTTTGGGCCGCAACACCACGCTGCTGGTGGATACGTACAACATTGAGGAAGCGGTGAAAACCGCAGTCGAAGTGGCCGGACCGGAGCTTGGCGGCGTACGCATCGACTCAGGCGATCTGGCCGCCATGGCCCAGCGGGTGCGCAACCAGCTGGACGCTTTGGGCGCCACGAATACCACGATCACCGTGACCAACGATCTGGACGAGTACGCGCTGGCCGCACTGCAGACCGCGCCGGTTGATTCCTACGGTGTGGGCACGATGCTGGTCACCGGCTCCGGCGCCCCCACTTGCGCAATGGTGTACAAGCTCACCGAGCGCGAAGGCGCGGACGGCACTATGCAGTCCGTAGCCAAGAAGTCCAAGAACAAGGCCACCGTTCCGGGCCGCAAACTGGCGTACCGCTCCTACGAATATGCGTTGGCTGATGCCGAGCACGTCATCTCCGGCTCGGAAGACAAGCTGGCCACATTCCAGCCGAACCCGGAGTGGAAGAACCTGCTGGTGGACTTCGTCGATCATGGCGATATCGACTCGACCTGGCAGGGGCATGATGCCATCATGGCCGCGCACGAGTATCGCGCCAAGGCGTTGGCTGAACTGCCCATCACCGCGCAGAGTTTGATGAAGGGCGAGCCGGTGATTCCTACTGAGACTACAGTTCTGTAGTCTCAGTAGGAATCCTTCGCCGCAAGCGGCTCACTTCACCTACGGACAGTCCACCGGACTTCCCATACTGGGTCAGATCGTTGAAATTCCAATGGTCTGACCTTCTTTTTTGCTGTTTTTTGGGTCTAGTATTGGGTCTATTATCGTCTTATGGACGATAAGCGAACCCTTAAGAAAGCGCCTTATGGCGAGGGCACGATTTTCTGGTCTGAATCGATGAGGATGTACGTCGCGAGATTTCCAGCGTCGATGTACGGCAGGAAAGTGTCTGGATACGGCAAAACAAGGGAAACGGCCGTGGCGAACAGAGCCAAGGCTGTGGAAAGGCTGATCAAGAGCACGCAACGCTTGGTGAAGAATCCAGTGGGCAAAATTCTTGACGACTATTACGCATGGCTTGACGGCTCGAACAGGAAGCAAAACACCGTATACGGCAAAAAACAAAGGCTGAACAAGTATCTGAAGCCGTATATGACCAAGCCGATAATGCGCTTCACTGAAAACGACATACTCGATATCCTCCAGCGGGCAAGGAAAGAGGCGAAGGCCGAGGAAAACAGCAGGATAGCGAACCAGATTTATTCGGAGATAAACCAGTTCCTCAACTATGCGATGAAAAGAAAGTACATCAAGGAAAACCCGATCGTACTCATAGAAAAACCGTCCTACAAGAGCAAAGCAAGACAGGACAACGAGCTGTACATCGACGAACGAATCAGGCTCGGGAAAGAACTTTTGCAATTCACCGCGAACCATGCAGACAAATACGGAACGATGTATGGAATCCTGCTGATAGCCTCACTCGGATTGAGGACGAGCGAAATACGCGGCTTGACGTGGGATTGCTTCGAGCATCTGGACGATAAGGACAACGCGATACTGAACGTGAAACAGCAATACCAGAAAAACCGCACGACCGGCAAAATGGAGCTTGTCGAATGGACGAAAACCGATTCAGGATTCAGAAAAATAGCCCTGCCTGAATCATGGCGCAAGAACCTGTGGGACTATCGAAGCTGGCAATATAATCTGGCTATCTTCGGCGTGATACGGTCAGCGAAGAACCTCGGCAATTTCTGTTTCGTCAACAAATTCGGCAATCCGTTCAGCGATCCGATACTGGCCAAATACTGGCACGATCTGAAAAACGCATACGAACAGGAACGGCAGAAAACGGATAGGAATTACAAACTGTCCGATCTTGACAAAAACATGAGACTATACGACATGCGGCATGTATGCGCCTCGCTGCTCATTTCATCGGGACAAGCGACAATAGACCAGCTCAGACCGATTCTAGGCCATATGGACAGACGAATGACCGAGTACTACACACATCTGACGATGGAAAGCGAACGGAAGATAATGAACAATATCCCGCAGCTGATCGGAGGGATTAAGAACACCCTGAAATGACACGGAAATCGATTCTAAGCACGAAAAACCGTCGTCGTGTGTGATTCATCAAAAATACGTTTTTCCGAACAAACGGATTTTTCATTGCGTCTACATGCACTAATAAGTGTGTCTACGAGCATAGTTTGATCTAATTGATTCCCTAAAAAAATTCCAGAAAATTTGCCAAATAATTTGAGCATCGCTGCAATAAATTCTATAATAATAACGTAAATAAATACCGAAAGGATAAATAAAATAAAATGAGTAGAAGAGCTGATACAATCAAAATTCATGACCATTCCAGCAAGGCTGAAAAATATATCTATAACGCCATGATCAATGAATGCACTATTTATTTACTGGAAAATGGTCATGAGGTAAGATCTGCAACATGTAATTCATATCCAACAAATATCATAACAAGAGGAAATTTTTGTGATTGGAGAATTGGAGACATTTATAATCTGAAAGAAACAATAGAAGGTCTAATGGAAAACAGAAAAGATGACTACCGTATTCATGTTCAAAGCTATAAATCAGGAAACATCGATGTTTGTTACCAGAAAAACAAAAAACCAGATTTTCATGACGATATAGAATACTTGTGATTTTTAACCTCAGCCTTTTGACTGAGGTTTTTTATTATGTGAAATAAAAAGACTTCGCCCGAATGATCGTCAAAGCGAAGCCTGCAAAATACTTATTAAAAGAAAACATAAAATCAACACAAAAACAGTGTTCAATAACATAATATCAACGTCAGAACAGCTCGGAAGCCAGAACCACTGGGTCTGTATCGGGATTTTCCACGACTTTGTTGCCAAGCGTGACGCCGTGCTGATCATGGGAACGGATATCGTCTGGACGATTCAGCAATGATTCCGTTTCATCAACCTGACTATAAGAACCGTCGTCGTTCTTCACGAAATGAATGACCTTGCCGATACGCCTGTAAAAACCACCGATACGTTCCATGCGCCGATTCATGCCCTGATACATGTCCCAAGGCGCGAGATTAGACGTGATGAAAACATGATGGTAGCAAGCCCAGCGATCGTAATAACGGGCCGACAGCTTCAAAGCGTACCGATCGAACCAACGCATGAGTTTGCTGAATTGCACTTCGCCATAGAACTCATCGAAAATCACAGCGTCCTGACCTTCGTATTCAGACCAAGGATTTCCCTCTGAGGTTTCAGTCATATACACGTCATCGTCAGCGACTTCGATGGCGAGCTTTTTCGCGAGACTCGTCTTGCCGCAACCTGGATCGCCGTAAATCCAAGTGATCTTGACATCGCGTTCCGTTTTTATGCTCTTGTATTTTTCGAATTTGTCCGTGATCTTCTTCCTGTCGAGACGAGCGGCATAAGCGGGAAACTGACCAGCGATGATGCTCAATTCTGGATCGTTGTCAACCTGATTCAGCGTCATTCCCTCTTTCATGATCGCGGAATACAGTATCTTCAGATCACGTCTTCTGCCCTTGGAATAATTATCCTGTTCCGCGTGCTTGTCATCCGCGCTCTTCCATTGGTCATAATTCCATTTCGGATTCACCAGATCGTTCCAAGTGAACGTCTTGCCGTCGTCGTTCTTCCGCTTGGTCTTCAACGGCTCATGAATCCACGGACCAGCGACACGGGTCTTTTCCTTCGTGCAGTAGTAATAACTTCCAGCAACGGAACGACATTTGAACAACGTGACTCCATGAAGCTTGTTTTCTATAGTCGTGCCTCTGACGCGAGTGTCGTTGGCGATGACGCCTTGAAGATGCAATATGCCTGATTTTTCGCCTTTTTCCAACTGTATCGCGTAACGGTAATTCTTCAATCGTTCAACCAAAATGGATTCTATTTCCCTCGGGTCTTCCGTCCCTAGATTAGAGCCGACGTCATTCAACGTGAAAAAGCAATTATTAAAAGTAGTGAATTTGAAACTTGGATCGTATTCCTCATGAAAACCCATTATTATTTCCTTTCAAATAAGTATTTCTAAAACCATGACGTGAATATCAAACATCTTCCGTTAATTGTGACAAAATTCAATGAAATTTGTGACATTGCGACAGTCAATTTGTAACAAAATCGGCGTTTTTTTCGAGAAATGTCACAATCCAAAAAAGCGGTTTTTCACTAATAAGTGACTCTACGGATATATTTGTAACATGTGACAGAGGTCGACGTAAGAAGTCCTCTTTTCGGTGAACCGAAAACCGCTTAGCCCTTCGGGCACGCTGAGTCCCGCAATTGCGCGTGCCGCGCCGCTACGCAGCGAGCTGCTCCGCTAATTGCAAGTCGACCTCTGCGCTCCGCTTTTGGCCAAAACACAACCATGCGCAACGCACAACCGCAAACATTTGCAACCAAACGACCGCACACAGGACTGACACCACATCGCACCGTCGCGACTCTTGCAACTGCGTTCGTCATGAAATCGAACCGCACGCACGCCGAAGGCGCGCTGCTCTCGATTCAGACTCAGCTACGCCCAAGAGCACAACGCCACTCGTGAAACGTCCCACGCACGGCCATACAAACAAATGCGCGGCCATGCATCACACACGACCGCACCAAAAGCCAAAACCTACGCGAGAATTCAGAAATCAACAACCAGCTTCTAAACCCAGCGATACCAATACCGAAGAAACCACCGCCATTCGCTATCCGAAATTTCGGTGTCATACTCCAAGTTCATGCACAAACCACCCGTACGCTGATCCGTGAAGAAACCAGCCAAAGGCTGCACCTTATCCCAAGAAATCCGATACAGCGAACAATACTCACCGATGCTCATCGTTCCTCAACTCCAGAAAACGCTTGAAATCCGACAGCCGTACCAGATCGAAATCCCTCACGACAGGCCGAGGCCAATCCCCATCGAACGAAACGAAACGCCCATTCACTTCCTCCTCGCGAGGAATAAACCACTGGTAGATTTCCTCATCGGATACGCTCACACCGAACAATCTGCACGCCTCGTCATACGTGACACGCCGATCTAACATCAGTCCAACCCCTTGAACGCCGGAAGCTGCGCCGATTGCTCACGAATCACAGTTTGAACAGCATCCGTGGTCTTCTTCAAGCTCGGCGCCGATTTGGCATCGTAATAACGCTTCACATACATGGCCAAAGCCTTTTCCACTATCCGCGACAGGTTAGTATCCGTTTCGATCGCGATGATCTGCGCCTGCTTCTTCAATGATTCGTTCACCCTTGATTTGATTATCGCCTTTTCCATTTTCCTCCCACTCCTTGAAATCCTTTGAAGTCCACAATCTTTCTTGCACGGCATGAAGCCTGAGCTGCCTTGCGAAATCGTCCATACTGCTCCCTAGACATCAACCCCGAAACACAATGACGATCCTTCATGTCATGCCATAGCTCGGCGCTATCCAAAACCAGCATTCCGCCACAGCCCAACAGAAAAACCCGATCACGAGAAAGCCGAACGGCGGCATAATCAGCCGTGAACAAACACAAACCGACCAACACCGCCAATTCAGCAACCAATACACCCAGCCAGAACATCACTTCGCCGCTTCCTTGATGCCATCAGCCATGATGCTCAAACCGATACGATTCTGACCATTCACATAAGGCGTGACACGAACACGACCATCAAGCTGAACGATTTCCAACTCGCCAAGCTGACGAGAAGGCGCTCTGAACAATTTCACCGAAGCGTTCTGCACCAATTCATAACCGCCATCCTCGCCACGGAACTTCACGGCGATATTACGCAACGCATAAACAGGCTTGTCATCGGTCAAACGCAACTGGCCGCTAGCATCCTTGGAAGGCTCGAATTCCTTCTGACCATCAAGAACAACGATCTTCACATCAGCTGGATTAACAAAAATACGCATCTTAAAAAAATGACCTTTCTACGAAAGCTTTTTTACTTACGAAAGGCCAATATCACAGGTACTTCACGAACAACGTGTTTTTTCGTCACTCCGAACCACAGAACACACCTAAAGACGTGTCAACGCGCCAAAAACAAAAAACAATTCACCCAGACACCGCGTACGGAAGCGAATTCCCTCTAACGCTCCTGAAATAACTTAGCCGCTACCAGAACAGGCAACACCCAATACAAACAACGAACCAGCAAGAACCACGTCACGACAAAACCCGAACGCGTCTAAGATACGTCGCTACCGAGGAATTCGATTCCTCCCGCTCACACGCCAAGCCAAGAAAAATCTTATAAATCAATTGTGAGTGATGATAACTTCTGGTTCAGATGGTTTATTGGTAGTCGGGTCAATGCGACCATGATAAATAATATGAAGATTCTTATAGTCAAGCGTATGCTCATCTTCCGATGTAGACGAGTCATCAATATCCTTCTTCAAATCATCATTCAGCCCAAAATAACCAGAAATGCAAGAAAATCCTTTATCGTTCGATACAGGAAGTGATGGATGCATCCATAAACTATCCGCAGAACCACGATTGCCGTTTTTAAGAGAAATCGAAAGATCAGGATAAGCGAACTCATCTTTGCACTGATAATAAGCTGTCTTTAAATCAGAATCATCATATGTTTGTTTATCCGAACTTTTCTGTTCTGCTTTCTTATCTGAATCTGATGATTCTTTTTTCTGTTCTGCAACGGAACTCGAAGTTGATGACTGCTGATTTGTAGTCGATTCTTGTTTATTGCCATTCGAGCCGAAAGCCATAGCGAGAACCACGACAACGACAACCCAGAACCACCACTTCTTCCAAAAAGGCTTCTTCGCAGCTACGGAATTGTTCTTCTTGCTCCTAGCCATTTCACGCTCCTAGCGCAATAACAGATAAATCTTTATCTAGTGTAGCATTACCTACTTTAAGTAGAACATTTGGGTCTAGCATTGGGTCTACTAAATGCCTTAACAAACAACAAAAACGGCGGAATCCCAAGCAAAAAGCCAAGAATCCCGCCATGTCACTACAGTCCACCGGACTGTCCATTTAACGGCTCAGCTACTGAGACTACGGTTCTGTAGGCTTGTCGGATTCTTTCGCCCCCTCCATCGGCGATCGACGTCAGATCAGCAATCGATGGAATAGACGTGGGTTTTATAGTTGCCCCAATCCGGCAAGCGTTCCCCCGCGTCCAACGCGCGCTTGATATCGCCGTAATAGTGGAGCTTGCGCTGCACGTGCATGGCCGCTTCGTTCAAGGCGCGGCGTTGCTCATCTAAGGTCTTGCGACGGGATTCCAGCAGCGCCAGAATCTCGTCGATATGAGCCGGCTCATCCTGCTCGTAAATAAAGAACTTCTTCAGGTCTTCAATGGTCATGCCGGCATTTTTGAAGCAGCATATGGCCCGCAGCCTATTGATGTGGCACTCCTCGTAGATTCGCTGACCGGAGGCGGTGCGCCCCACATTGGTCAGCAACCCCTGCTCTTCGTAGTAGCGCAGCGTGGAAGGCTGCATATGAAATTGCGCGGCCACTTCGCGAATCGTATAGACGCGCGGCTCCTCGTGTTGCATCTTGCCTCCATCAGCTTCATCGATGTGCATCAAAGTCACTCCTTCGCAGGTACGTTACGTCCAACCCATTCCGGCACAAGGCTCGAACTCCGAGGCGACATCCCACCTCTCGCATCCACATTGATTGCGACACGCCCAAAGCAATGCACCTCATTTGCGTTCAAGTTCACTTGAACTGGAACCATAATACGTAAGTGGTACAGCAAACATGCCAATGCGAAGGAGCCTCAATGCTGAAACCAACCGCCCCCTATACGCCAGATATTCACCGCTATGACTCGATGACCTACAACCGCTGCGGCGACTCCGGTCTCAAACTGCCAGCCGTTTCGCTGGGATTCTGGCATAATTTCGGCGATATCACCCCGTTCGAGCAGATGAAGTCGCTGGTCTTCACCGCATTCGACAACGGCATCACCCATTTTGATCTGGCCAACAATTATGGCCCTGAATACGGTGCTGCCGAGAAGAACTGCGGTCTGTTGCTTGCTAAATACTTCAAGCACTACCGCGACGAACTCGTGATCTCCACCAAAGCCGGATACGACATGTGGCCCGGCCCGTACGGCGATCTGGGCAGCCGCAAGTACCTGCTCGCCTCGCTCGACCAATCCCTGCAGCGTCTCGGCCTTGATTACGTGGACATCTTCTACCATCACCATCCGGATCCGGAGACCCCGCTGGAGGAGACGATGGGAGCCCTCGCTCAGGCGGTCCACTCCGGCAAGGCCCTGTACGTGGGTCTGTCCAACTACGATGGACCGACCATGGAGAAGGCCGCTGCAATCCTTGCCGAACTGCATGTGCCGTTCATCATCAACCAGAACAAGTACAACATCTTCGATCGTTCCATCGAGCGCAATGGTCTCAAGGACACGGCCGTCAAGTTGCATAAGGGTCTGATCATCTTCTCCCCGCTGGAACAGGGCCTGCTGACCAACCGTTATCTCAACGGCATTCCCGCGGACAGTCGCATCGCACACGATCCGCGATTCCTCAGCGATTCGTCACTCACCGAAAAACTGCATAAGCAAGTGGTGGACCTCAACAACCTCGCTGCCGAACGCGGCCAGACGCTGGCGGAAATGAGCTTGGCCTGGCTGCTGCATGACGGCAAGGTGACTTCCGTGTTGGCTGGCGCCTCCAAGCCACAGCAGATTCTCGACAACATCGGCGCGTTGAAGAACACACACTTCAGCGACGAAGAACTCAAGATCATCGACGAGATCGCGGCTCGGTGATCGCGCCACCGCGCACGCAGCACCAGCTGCATTAAGGGGATTAGCGTCCTGATCAGCCGGTGTTGAGACGTAGAAGCATCAATTCCGCGTCACAACACCGGCAAACAGGCGTTTTTTGCGAGTTGTGGCAAATTCTACTTCGAAAAGCCTCACTCGCTCATATGGAGAATGGCGAAATTCCGCCATTCTCCATATGGCACTTGCTATTGATGGCACCGATTACGTGCCACAATCCGCACGAATACGGGCGAAATCGAATATCGTGGCAGCAATTCTTGTCCCGGTAGTGCCAAATCGCGCTTTTCGCGCATGAGGGACAGCACACAGCCGAATAATCGACCGACTCGACAGACCTCAGTGGCCTTACGCCATCATCTCTTCATAAATACGCTTGCAGTCCGGGCAGACCGGGTACTTGGACGGGTCGTGCTTGGGAACCCATACCTTGCCGCACAAGGCCACCACCGGGCGACCGGTCGCGCGGGACTCGGCAATACGATCCTTGGACACATAGTGGGCGAAACGATCGGCGTCACCACCATCGTCGCGGACCGGCGATTCCTGAGTCTCAGGGCGCTCCAGCACCGACGTACCGGCACCTTGATCGGGATTACGCAACGGCTCGGCATCGTCAACGAACATCATCATGCACCACTTTCCTTCACATTCAGGGTTAGCCTGCCTTCCATCATAAGTCGCGAACCAAATGCCGGCCATAGCACCGCCTGTCTTTTTCATTCCCACAACCCAGCGCACCGCTGCCCGCAACCGGCTGTGACGCGGTAGTCTATTAGTCATGACTATCGCAGTATGCCCCGGCTCGTATGACCCCGTGACAGCCGGACACTTGGATGTAATCGAGCGCTCGGCGCGGTTTTTTGACGAGGTTCACGTGGTAGTGGCCGTCAACGCCGCGAAAACACCGATGTTTTCCGAATCAACGCGCGTGGATGTGATTCGTCGCGCCCTAGACAAGGCCGGATGCACCAACGTCACCGTTTCCTCGACGGACGGTCTGATCACCGACTATTGCAAGCAGGTCGGCGCATCCGTCATCGTCAAAGGCCTGCGGCAGAACGGCGATTACGAGGCCGAGCTCGGCATGGCGCTGGTCAACCGCAAGCTCGCCGGCATCGAAACGCTGTTCCTACCCGCTGATCCGATTCTTGAACACATTTCCAGCTCCATCGTCAAGGACGTAGCTCGCCATGGCGGCGACGTGACCGGCATGGTGCCCGATTGCGTGGTACCCATGCTCGCCGACGCCTTGGCTCAGGAGCGCACGCGGAAGGACTGATACCACATGAGTGACGAACATCCCACCGGATATGTTGACCTGACCGGGCTCAACGGCGGGGCATCATCTGCATCCGATACTCCGGCTTCGCGCGCGGATTCAGCGCCGATGCCGGCCACGTCCGAGCAGCCGAACGGTACGGCATCCGCCGATCCCGCGACGGGAGCCGGCCAGATGCCCGAGCCGGCACCGACCGAACAAGCCGATATCATCGCAAGCTTCAGCGAGCCACCGGCTCCTACGAATGCGGCCCGTGCTGCGAACGCGTCTCAGGCGGCCGGCGCGGCCGATGCCCCGGGCACTGGCACTCACAGCGCTCAAACCGCCTCCCGCGCCTCATTCCGCATGGACTCCTTGCCTGATCTGCGCGAATCGGTCAATCTCGACTCGCCCGAGGAGCACAGCCGCGAGGAGTTCACCACCGTGTACGACATCCTCGATCAAATGGAAACCACGCTGGCCGAGGCCAAAACCAATTTTCTGTTCCCCGGCACCGTGCGCGTGGACCGCGACGAGTTCACCGCACAGTTGGATGAGCTGAAGAAGATGCTGCCGGTGCAGCTGGAGCGGGCTTCCGCTCTGATGCGTGAGGCGGAGCGCCGTCTGGAATCCGCGCAGACCCAGTCCAACGCCATTGTGGCCAGCGCCCAGAGCCGCGCGGCCGACATGATCAAAGACGCCAATGAACAGGCTCAGTTCCTGGCCGGCCAGGAGAATGTGACCGAACTGGCTCGGCAGAAGGCACGTGCCATCCTTGATCAGGCACAGAGCAAGGCCGATCATCTGACTCAGGGCGCGGACCAGTACTGCACCACGGTGATGGAGGGCCTGTCCCAGCAGCTCGGCAAGCTCAGCCAGGATGTGCAGGCCGGATTGAACGTGCTTGAGGAACGTCAGCGAATCGCCGGTGAGCAACTGCCGCATCTGACGCTCAACGACTATCCTGAAGCCCAGTAAAGCCGCAAGTAACACGAAAGGCAACATACCATGGCACGAGTCGAGGATTCCCCTTGGGCAATTCCGGTGGCGCAAGTCGCCTCCCGAGCCGGTCAATCCAAGCAGATCGACGCTGATTTTCCGGCACCATCCGGCATCGGAGACACCATCGTCGGCATTCAGGAGGGCGCGCCAGTTCATGTTCGCGGCCAGTTCGACTCCATTGTGGACGGATTGGTGTTCACCGGCCGTCTCGTAGCACCGTTCGTCAGCGAATGCACCCGCTGTCTCAAGCCGATTGACGAAGACTGGCCCGTAGACGTCACCGTGTTCTTCCCCTATGAATCGGCAGCGGACTCCGGACGCGGCAAGCGCGGCGACGCTGCCAACGAAGAGATTGACATCGTCGCCGGCGAGGATGAGGCGGAAGACACGTATCCGTTGCTGGAGCGTGGTGCCTTCGCCGACATCGAGGCGATGATTCGCGACGCGCTGGTCGAGTCGCTGCCTCTGCAACCGCTGTGCAAGCCCGATTGCAAGGGGCTGTGCTCGCAGTGCGGTGTGGATCTGAACGAGGAGCCCGATCATCATCACGATGTGACCGATCTTCGATTCGCTTCGCTTGCCGGACTGAAGGCGCAGCTGGAAGCCGAGCAGGGCGACAACAAGCAGTCGTGAGCAGTCACCGGCAATTCGGCGATTCCGGCGCAAAACGAACTTGGCGACACCGGTTTGGACTTTGTACGAGCCGTGCGTTAAGATAACGGACGCTTAAGCTCAATTGTTCGAACGAAACAGAGGATACTCAAATGGCACTGCCTAAGTACAAGACCTCGCGCGCCAACACGCATTCGCGTCGCGCGAACTGGAAGGCCACCGCTGCCCAGACCGTGAGCTGCCCGAACTGCGGCGCTCCGGCCCTGCCGCACATGGCTTGCCCGTCCTGCGGTTCTTACCGCGGTCGCGTTTACCGTGAAGCCATCCGCTCCGCTCACACCAAGTGAGTTCTAGGAGAACGGCTTGATAAGGCCCTGCCATCGACGGGTGGCGGGGCCTTCGCATATCCGTTCATTCAATTCATCATGCATTGATCAGGTTTCTGAACACGATCTGACAATCAATTCTGAAAAACCACTCGCACGAAGGACAAAACATCACCATCATGAGCGAAGCAAGCACGCATCAGCCGCAGGCCGCGACGCCGGCCAACGAACTGCTTGAGGCATTGGGCACCACCATCAGCCCGGATCTGCTGGTGCAGGCGTTGACCCACCGGTCGTTCTCCCACGAACATCCGGGCGTACCTAACTACGAGCGGCTGGAGTTCCTCGGCGACGCAGTGCTGGAGTTCGTCTCCACAGAAACGCTGTTCACCATCCATCCGGACATGTCCGAAGGTCAGCTGGCGAAGATGCGCGCCAAAGCCGTGTCGGAGGACGCGCTCAGCGCCATCGCCAAAACCAAGCTCAAGGTGAGCCCCTACATTCTGCTGGGCCGTGGTGAAGCCGAGCAGGGAGGGGCCGAGAAGAATTCTATTCTGTGCGACATCGTGGAATCGCTGATCGGTGCCACGTTCTTGGAACATGGCATTGACGAGGCGCGCAAAGTGATTCATCGTTTGATCGACGATACGCTGGCCGAAGTGGCCACCGAAGGCCCGGCGCTCGACTGGAAGACTTCGCTGACCGTCAAGGCGCACGGTATGGGCAAGCCTGAGCCGGTATATCACATGGAAGTCTCTGGCCCTGAATACGCACAGATTTTCACCGCCCGGGTCACGCTCGGCGAGGACAGCAAGCAGGTTATCGGCGTGGGCAAGGGCTCCAGCAAGCGCAAGGCGCAGCTGGCCGCGGCCGAGGCGGCGTGGAAGGCTTTGGACGCGCGCGGCAAGTAACGTGTTTCAACGTGTTCCAACGTGTTTCACCGTGTTTCCGCCCTCGGCTGTCTGACCAATGAGAACGACAGGCGCGTATAGATAGGCCTGCGCATAGACTGGGGAAACACGAAACGAGAAGCCGCGCCGGAGCCACAAGCTTCGCCATACGCGACTTGCATCATATCTGCATGCACTAACCGCCGGCCAACCAATCCCGACCGGACTCGCATGCGGATATCAAGCGGACATTGAGGTGAGAGGAACCATGGCTTTACCCACGCCTTTGCAGGCATTCAGCGGCGTGCCGAAAACGCATACCGGCAATGACAAGCAGACCATCATCGACGGCGAGAAGATGACCGGAGCGCAGGCGCTGGTCCGCACGCTGGAGGATCTGGGCGTCCAGGACGTGTTCGGCTTGCCCGGCGGCGCGATTCTGCCGGTCTACCATGCGATCAACGATAAGACGAAGTTCCGCTTCACCTTGGTGCGTCACGAACAGGCCGCCGGTCATGCCGCTGAAGGGTATGCGGTGGCGACCGGCCGCGTGGGCGTTTGCATCGTGACGTCCGGCCCGGGCGCCACGAATATGATCACGCCTATCGCCGACGCGAATATGGATTCGGTGCCGCTAGTGGTGATCACCGGACAGGTCGGCGTGAACGCAATTGGCACGGACGCCTTCCAGGAGGCGGATATCGTGGGTGCCACCTACCCGGTGGTCAAGCATTCATATCTGGTCACGCGAGCTCAGGATATTCCACGTGTGCTTGCCGAAGCGCATTACATCGCCCGTTCCGGTCGCCCCGGCCCGGTCGTGGTCGATCTGACAAAAACCGCGCAGACCGGCGAAATGTATTATTCATGGCCGCAACGCATGATTCTGCCCGGCTACAATCCCACCACCAAGGCTCACGGCCGCGTGCTGGCGGATGCGGCACGACTGTTTGCCCAGTCGTATCGTCCGCTGCTCTACGTGGGTGGTGGTGCGGCTCGCTCGAACGCTTCCAAGGAAGTCGCCGAGCTGGCTGAGGTGACCGGCGCTCCGATCGTCACCACACTGCCCGCCCGCGGCATCGTGCCGGACTCGAATCCCAAGAATCTCGGCATGCTCGGCATGCACGGCACCGTGGCAGCTACCGCGGCAGCCCAGCGCTGCGATCTGCTGGTGGCCATCGGCGCACGTTTCGACGACCGTGTCACCGGCAAGCTGTCGGCATTCGCTCCAAGCGCACGAGTGATTCATATCGATATCGATCCGGCAGAAATCGGCAAGAACCGTGCGCCGGACGTGCCGATCGTGGGTGATGTGGCTACCGTACTGCATGATCTGATCCCCGAAATCAAGCGTTCGCAGGCCATCGGCGGCAAGCTCAACCTGAAGCCTTGGTGGGACTCGCTTAACGCTCTGCGCGAGCAGTACACGATTACGTACGACGAGCCGCAGGATCAGCCGACCGATGGCTCGCTGCAGCCGCAGTGGGTAGTCGAGCAGCTTTCGGCCAAGGCCGATCCGGCTACGATCTGGGTGACCGGCGTGGGCCAGCATCAGATGTGGGCCGCGCAGCTGATCGATTTCGAGAAGCCGCATTCGTGGATCTCCTCCGGCGGTTTGGGCACGATGGGCTTTGGTCTGCCCGCCGCAATCGGCGCTTCAGTCGGTTCCGCCCGTGATTTCGGCGGCAAGAAGCCGGTGTGGCTGATCGACGGCGACGGTTCCTTCCAGATGTGCTCTGAGGAGCTGGCCACCGCATTCCTGGATCATGCACCGGTCAAGATCGCGATTCTCAACAACTCCGTGTACGGCATGGTGCGTCAGTGGCAGACGCTGTTCTATCAGCAGCACTACTCGCAGACGAATCTGCTCGACGGCGAGGCCCGTTCCGAACAGGAAGAGGGCACCGCCGAGTTCTTCGACGTGCCGGACTTCGTCAAGCTCGCCGAGGCGTACGGCTGCGTGGGCTTGCGCGCGTTCACCGAGGAGGAGGCGCTGGCCGCCATCGATAAGGCGAACTCGATCAACGATCGTCCGGTACTCATCGACTTCCGTGTGTGGAAGGATGCGATGGTATGGCCGATGGTTGCCGCCGGCGCTTCAAACGACGAGGTGACGTATCGTCCGGGAACGCAGCCTCTGTTGCGTCACGCCGATGAGAATGGCGCTGTGTCCGGCTCGACTGGCGTGGGCACGCTCAGCGACGCCGGATTCTGATTGTCGGCAGAGCTCAAGGGTTATGCGTTAAGGGTTGTTAAGGGTTAAGGAGAACTTTCATGGCTAACTATCCTGCTTCCCAGCCCGGATCACAGCGTCACACGCTGTCGGTGCTGGTGGAGAACCGTCCGGGCGTGCTGGCGCGTATCGCCGGCCTGTTCGCCCGTCGTGCGTTCAACATCAACTCGCTGTCCGTCTCCCCCACCGAACGCCCGGATATTTCGCGCGTGACGGTGACTGCCGACGTGGACGAAGTGCCGCTGGAGCAGATCATCAAGCAGCTCAACAAGCTGCTGCATGTGTTGAAGATCGTGGAGCTCGACCCGAATTCCACGGTGGAGCGTGAATTGGTGCTCATCAAGGTGGCGGCCAACCAGTCGAACCGTTCCGACGTGCTCGAAATCGTGCGACTGTTCCGTGTGCGCGTGGTGGATGTGAATCCGGAATCGCTCACCATCGAAGCCACCGGCGCAGAAGGCAAAATCGATGCGCTGCTGGGACTGTTGGAGCATTACGGCGTGATCGAGCTGGTACGTTCCGGCGCTGTGGCCGTGACTCGCGGGCCGCGTGCGCTGAGCGAAAAGGTGATCGGGTCCGAGGTCACCGGTCGGTAAGTCCGGCTGTTGCCTTTCCTATCCAGGCGATGCGCTCAGTAGCGCGGGGCTGGTGGATGCAAAAGGTGGATATGCGTTGTACACCGCATATCCACCTTTTTGTATTGCCTGACACTGATGTCGTGAGCGAAATTATCGCCAAACAGCGGATAAACCGCGCAGTGCAGGACGCCATGATTGCCGCCATTGCGCGGCATGATCGCCAAGGTTCATTGACGGTCATGCCGCTGTCTGATGTTTCGGGTTCCGCTACTCCAGTTGTTCGGATAGCTCCAGCCATTCGGCTTCGAGGTCATCGCTTTCCGAGGTCAGGGCATTGAGCTGCTCATTGAGTTTGTTGAGGCCCTCGTAGTCCGCAGGATCATGGGCGGCCATCTGAGATTCCAGATCGGTTTTCTGCTCTTCGAGCTTGGCAAGCTTGCGCTCGATGGCCTTCACACGCTTGGATGCCTCATGGAATGCCTTGCCGGTGAGTTTCCGCGAAGCTTCGGCGGACTCATCGGCACCGGTCTCGATATCATTCGCCGCCACGGATGACGAGGAATCTCGCGCGGCAACGGATGCCGTAGCAGATGCGGCACCGGATCCGCCGGACTTGCCCCGGCGACCAGACGAGTTTCCGGTGCCTGCAATGCCGGCCGTCATCGGAGGCAATCCCTTGCCGTTTGCAATCGCCTCCACCATATCGAGATAATCCTGCACACCACCGGGCAAGTGACGGACCTTGCCACCCAGCAGAGCGAATTGCTGGTCAGTGACACGCTCCAACAGGTATCGATCATGGGAAACCACAATCAGCGTACCCGGCCAAGTATCGAGCAGGTCTTCCATCACGGCGAGCATATCGGTATCGAGATCGTTGCCGGGCTCGTCCATAATGAGCACATTCGGCTCATCCAGAAGAATCAACAACAGCTGCATACGGCGTTTCTGGCCACCGGAAAGATCACGGATAGGCGTCATGAGCTGGGCGGATTCAAAGCCCAAACGCTCCATCAGCTGACCGGGAGTGACTTCCTTGCCATCCACGATATAGCTCGGCTTATAACGGGAAAGCACTTCCTTGATCTTGTACTTGCCGAGTTTCTCCAACTCATCAAGGCGCTGCGAGAGTACGGCGAACTTTACCGTCTTGCCGATGTTCACGTGCCCGGCAGTCGGTGTAATCGTACCGTCAATCAGCTTGAGCAACGTGGATTTGCCGGCACCGTTCGCACCGACGATACCGAAACGGTCGCCCGGACCAATCAGCCAAGTCACATCATCGAGAATCTCTCGGCCGGACACCGTGACCTTACGGGCGGCAGAAGTCGCGGCAGTCGTATCATCTCCAGAATCAACAATGCCGCCACCGATGGTTTCGCCACCGGTGTTCATGCGCCGTACCTCACGGTCATCGGCCAGCGATGCACTGCCCTCGGCTTCAGCTTTCGCGCGCGCTTCTTCGGCGGCGGCGACGGCCTCGGGAACCCCGGCGTCCACCAAGCGAGGATCGGTCATATCGGTGACCGCCACCTCAACCGAACCATGCAGCTGCGGTTCGGCGTACATGGCGTTGACCACATCCACGCGCGAAGCGGAATCGGCGAGCGCCGCCGCATCCGGGTCAATACGGTCCACGGCGGACACCGTGCCCTGCGTATGCTCGAAAATCTGGGTCACGTCGATGAGATCGACCACCTGCTTGCCCAGGCGGGAAGTTGCCATCTGCTTCAGTTCAAGCGTATTGCGCATCGGCGGCACGTCGGCGATGAGCTCACGTGCGGCCTTGACGTGGAATTTCTGCTTGGTGGAGCGGGCACGAGCGCCGCGTGACAGCCACGCAAGCTCCTTACGGGCCAGATTGCGGCGTTTCGTCTCGCGCACATCAGCTTGGCGGTCGCGTTCCACACGCTGCAGCATATACGCCGAGTAGCCGCCCTCGAACGGCTCGATCTCGCCGTCGTGCACCTCCCACATCGATTCGCACACCTCGTCGAGGAACCAGCGATCATGAGTGACCAGCAGCAGCGCGCCTTGGCCGCGAGACCAGCGGTTCTTCAGATGTTCGGCCAGCCAATGGATGGTGACCACATCAAGATGGTTGGTGGGCTCGTCGAGCGCGAGAATATCCCAATCCTTAAGCAGCAGACGTGCCAAATCGGCGCGACGGCGCTGACCACCAGAAAGCGAGCCGACCTTGGCATCCAGACTCATGCCGCCAAGCAGGGCTTCGACGATCTCGCGGGAGGCATTGTCGGACGCCCACTCATAATCGGCCCGGCCTTCGAGCGCCGCCTCGCGGATCGTCGCCTCGTCATCGAGAGGATCGCGCTGGTCGAGCATGCCGAACGTAAGGCCGCCACGCTTGGTCACACGGCCGGAATCCGGCTCCTGCGTTCCTTTGAACAGATGCAGCAACGTGGATTTACCGTCGCCGTTGCGGCCGACGATGCCGATGCGGTCGCCTTCAAACACACCTTGGGTGACGTCGTTAAAGATGGTCTTTGTCGCGAAAGCGAGCGAAACGTGTTCCAGTCCAATATCGTAAGTCGGCATGATTCACCAATGTAGCGGCATGCTTGCCCATCTTCAGCCCGGTTGCGGGCCACCTCCGCTTCTCTCCGTGGGGCATATGGCCCTCCGCTGTCCACGGCGCGGCAATTTCCTCACAGTGTGGCTGCCGCAACAGTCACCGACAATGCAAAAATGGCTGGAAATGGCCATTTTTGCTGGGCCTGCTGTACCAAGACGGTAGATGGTTTGCCGCATGGCGCAGGATTACCGAGGATTACCGAGGATTACTGGTTGAGGGTTTGCGCGTAGGAGTTGCAACGGGCGGCGAAACCGGAGAACACCTGTTCGGCCAGCGGCTGCAGCAACGGGTCGTATTGCTCGAACGCCTCGCGCAGCGCAGATTTGGAACCGCCTACAGCCTTCAGATCCTTGACCATGCTCGGCTCGTCCAGCCATTCATCCAGCAACGAGCGGCATACCTCAAGATGGAACTGCATGCCCAACGCCGATCCCAAACGGAAAGCCTGTACCTTGGTAACGCTGGAACGCGCCAGCAGCTGGGCTCCCTCAGGCAGTCCGACCACATCGTTATGCCAGTGCAGCACATTGACCTGCTTGTCCCACATGGAGAAGAAATCATGCTTGTCCATGCGCTTGATAGGCGCAAAACCGATTTCCGGAGCGTCACCCCTGCGCAGTTGAGCACCCAATGCAGTCGCAATGATCTGGTGCCCGAGGCACACGCCAAGCAATGGCTTGTTCGACGCCACGGCGGCACGGGCCAGCTTGGCCTCCACCTTGAGCCCTGGATACTGGTCGTAATCCTGCGCGCCCATAGGGCCGCCCATAATTACCACGCCGGCGAGCTCCTTGAAATCCGGCAAATCGGGTTTCTTCTTGTCGGCGATGTTCAACGTCACCGTCTCCAATCCGAGGTCCTCAAGATTGGACAGGATACGCCCCGGACGTTCCCAGGGAACATGTTGCAGAATGAGCACTTGTGGTGTGGCCATGCCTTCCATTGTGGCACGAACTGCACCCGTATATGTAAACCGTGCGAATAATGGCGGGGGCGGCGGCTGGCAATGGGCGGGGGCGAAGGGCCGAGCGGCCGTCCGAGCGATCGTCCGAGCGGCCGTCCGAGCGGCCGTCGCAATTCGAACATCGCCATACTCCGGCGGCGCTTCATGTCTGACTCGTTTCCTACGCTTGACTGTTATGGGAAACAGCCAAGAACCGCAGGATTTCAACAATTCCGTCATGCCTTCGAGTCTGACTCCGGTACACGTGGCCAAGGCCGCGGCCGAACTCAGCCTCTACGATACGGCTTCACATCAGGTCAGCCATTTCGTACCGATCAAACCCGGCGAAGTGGGCATTTACGTGTGTGGCGCAACGGTGCAGTCATCTCCGCATATCGGCCATATTCGCGCGGCCGTGGCGTTCGATATCGTGCGCCGTTGGTTCCTGAAGCTTGGCTACAAGGTCACGTTCGTGCGCAATGTGACCGATATCGACGACAAGATTCTCGATAAGGCCGCAGCCGCAGGTCAACGCTGGTGGGCACGCGCCTACTACTACGAGCGCGAATTCACCGAGGCCTACAACACACTTGGCGTGCTGCCTCCGACCGTCGAGCCTCGCGCCACCGGCCATATGTCGGACATGATCGATCTCATCCAGCGCATTCTGGACAACGGTCACGGCTACGTGGTGACCGACGCGGACGGCAAACCGACCGGCAACGTGTACTTCGATGTGGCATCTTGGCCGCATTACGGCGAGCTGACCCATCAGAAGCAGACCGCTGAAGTGGACGAGGCCGCGGCCGTCGCCGATCGGATGGGTCCGTCCGTGGATGCCGCCGGTGAAGACAAGTACAACCCTGTCGATCCGGCCGACATTTCCCCCGACAAGCATGATCCGCGTGACTTCGCACTGTGGAAAGCCCCGAAGGACACCGATCCTGAGGATGCTCGCTGGTCCACGCCGTTCGGCGTCGGCCGCCCGGGCTGGCATATCGAGTGCTCCGCCATGTCGCACCGCTACTTGGGCGACGGCTTCGACATCCATGGCGGCGGCTTGGACCTGCGTTTCCCGCATCATGAGAACGAGATGGCCCAGACCCGAGCGGCAGGATACCCCTCTGCGGCCCGTTGGATGCATTCGGCGTGGGTGACCGCCAAGGGCGAGAAGATGTCGAAGTCGCTGGGCACCGGCCTGTCCGTGCCTTCCGTATTGGCCGAGCATTCCGCCTGGGTGGTGCGTTACGCCCTCGGCTCCGTGCAATATCGCTCGATGCTGGAGTGGTCCGATCAGGCGCTGGTGGAGGCACAAGCTGCTTACGACCGCATTGCGAACTTCATCGAGCGCGCTGGCGTGGTGTTGGAAGACCAGCCCTCCCGTGAAGAGGTGGCCGCAGTGTCCGCCGACGCTCTGCCTGTCGACTTCGTGGCTGCAATGAATGACGACATCAATGTGTCCGGTGCGACCGCCGCGATCTTCACCGCCATCCGCTCCGGCAATACGCTGTTGTCCAAGCTTGCCGACCGCGTGGATTCCGAGGCGGCCAAGGCTGAGGTCCGCGAGATTCTGGTCTCTGTGCGTGCCATGCTCGACACGTTGGGCTTGGATCCGTTGGCCGAGCCGTGGCTCTCCGACGGTGCGGCAGGCGGAGCCGGCACAGGCGCGGACGAGTCTCCCGAGCACACGGCGCTTGAGGCGTTGATCACCGAACAGCTCCAGGCCCGTCAGGAGGCTCGCAAGGCTCGTGACTTCGCCAAGGCCGACGCGATTCGCGACGCTTTGGGCGCAGCCGGCATCGCCATCGAGGACGGCCCGCAGGGTTCGACTTGGAGCTTGAAGTAGCGTTTGAAGTAGCGTTCCGGTAATTGTTCGTGGCACGATTGCGCAAAATGCATATTATTGCGCAATCGTGCCATTATTTTTTGCCACAACCGAGTGGTACACCGGTTCCCAAGCCGTTTGGACCCCACTTTTTGGCTCAAGATGGAAAGCCATCAAAAAATGAAGTGGTACGTTATCACGCAATAAGCAATACGGCGATGACGTACCACTGAACGTTCCGACTAATCGCTCAATAATTTAGTCGAATACGAAGTCCACATCCACGATGTGCAGCCGTTTCTTGAGTTCCTGTTCCAGCGAGCGCTTGCACTCCACTAGGTCAGCCACGTCAATCGTGTCGCTCACACCGCTCAGGTACACGTCCACCGTGTAGTTCATGCCGGTCTTGAAAATCAACGTCTGCTCGTATTCAGTGCCTTTAGGCAGATGACGCAGCGCGGCGGATTCCGCAAACGCGTTGGTCTCGTCATCATCATGCACACCGCCGACCAATTCGATGAATGCTTCCTTGAGCACGCTGAACGGCTCTTTGATAGTCAGCGCGACCAATGCCACGGTGATGAAGAAGTCACCGGTGTAATGCAGGAAGTCCAACGGGCCTCCAGCGGGCAATATCATCAGGAACACCGCTACCGCACCGATGCCAAACGACATCGCACCATCCACCAGCGTGCTTTTGCATTCGGCAGTGAGCATGGTGCTGGCGTTGCGAATAACCCGGTTTTCACGACGGTAATACACGTACAGGCCGAAGCAGATCAGCACAGTGGCCACTTCATAGATCACCACCGGTCCGGTGACGATGCGTTCGCCGTCGCCGAGCACAAAGTAGTCGTAGGCCACCTGGCAGACGTCGATCAGCGAATACACCAGCAGGGACATGGTGAAGATGGCTTTGCAGATCGCATAGATCGGTTCCAGCGCGAACATGCCGTTGGGGAACCGTTCGGTGGTGCGCACGGTTCGGGTAGACAGATACACCGCGACCAGACCTGAAAGCACAGAGATGGCGGTAAAGGAGAAATCGAGGAACATGGCCTTGAGACCGGTCATGAAGAACACGGCCATACCGGCCGCAACCTGAATCGTATTGACAACGATGCCAACGATCAGGGCTTTGCGTTCGATGGTTTTATGTTGTGGCATAAGCGGGCCTTCCTTATTGCACGGCATGTCTGCGTTGGCCCGCTACTTCACTGGCTCACGGTTTTCTCCGACCCGTTGGCTCGATTCGCGAGGGCGCACGGCAGTCTGCGTATAGGGTGGTGTCCAAGGATTTTCAAAACAGCATAAGCATTCCAAAAAACACTGGATTTTTAGCCATTCCATAGTACCGGAGACCCCTCGATCAACACAGCGCAGTTGCGCCGCCAGCGAATGAACTCCCCCACTCCCGCTCCCCCTCCTCTCTCTCCTCCTTCTCCCCCATGCACTTTTCGCACGAAAATTGCGTGTAAGCACCTCGCAAGACCCCGTTCCCGCACTTTTCGCACGAAAATTGCGTATGGACTGCGTATGGAGTGCGTATGGACGCCGCGAAAGGCCCGATAGCGTACTTTTCGCGCGAAAAGTACATGGTCAAGCGCAGCACGGCGCAATTTCCCGCGTGACGGCTAGACTGTTGCCCATTATGGCAGCATTTTCTTCTTTGACTGACAGACTCTCGAATGCGTTCAAGCATCTGAAGAGCAAGGGCAAGCTTTCCGAAGCGGATATCGACGGCACGATCCGCGAAATTCGCCGCGCACTGCTCGACGCCGACGTGGCGCTCGAAGTGGTACGCTCCTTCACCGGCAAGGTGCGCGAGCGCGCGCTGGGCACCGAGGTGTCCGAGGCGCTCAATCCCGCCCAGCAGGTGGTGAAGATCGTTCACGAAGAGTTGACCGATGTGCTCGGTCAGGGCGTGGATCGTCCGCTGAACTTCGCCAAGAATCCGCCGACGATCATCATGCTCGCCGGTCTTCAGGGTGCCGGTAAGACCACGCTGGCCGGCAAACTCGGCTACTGGCTCAAGGACGCCGGCCACACGCCGCTGCTGGTGGCGGCCGATCTGCAGCGTCCGAACGCCGTGACGCAGCTGCAGGTGGTCGGCGAACGCGCCGGCGTGCCGGTATACGCACCGGAAAAGGGCGTACAGACCCAGGCCGAAGGCGGCGAAGCGGTTTCTGCTCCGGGACTCACCACCGGCGACCCGGTTAAGGTGGCCCGTGATTCCATCACGCTGGCCAAGCAAAAGCTGTATGACACGGTGATCATTGATACCGCCGGCCGTTTGGGCGTGGATGAAGAGCTGATGAAGCAGGCTCGCGACATTCGAGACGCCGTGCAGCCCAACGAGATTCTGTTCGTCATCGACGCGATGATCGGTCAGGATGCGGTCAAAACCGCCAAGGCTTTCGACGAGGGCGTGGACTTCACCGGCGTGGTGCTCTCCAAGCTCGATGGCGACGCCCGCGGCGGTGCGGCACTGTCCGTGGCATCCGTGACCGGCAAGCCGATCCTGTTCGCCTCCAACGGTGAGGGGCTGAAGGATTTCGAAGTCTTCCATCCGGACCGTATGGCTTCGCGTATCCTCGACATGGGCGACATCATGACCCTGATCGAGCAGGCGCAGAAGCAGTTCGACGAGGAGGAGGCTCGCAAGGCCGCCGCCAAGATCTCCGATGGATCGTTCGGCTTGGACGATTTCCTGGATCAGCTGCAGCAGGTCAGGAAACTCGGTTCGATGAAGTCGCTGCTCGGCATGATTCCGGGTATGGCCCAGCACCGCAAGGAACTGGAACAGTTCGATGAGAAGGAAATCGACCGCACCGAGGCGATTATCCGCTCGATGACGCCGGCCGAACGCCGCGATCCGTCGATTATCAACGGTTCACGCCGCGCCCGCATCGCCTACGGTTCCGGCGTAACGGTTTCGCAGGTCAACGCGCTGCTGCAGCGTTTTGAGCAGGCCGCAAAGATGATGAAGCGCATGTCCAACCGCGCCGGCATGGGCGGAGGCATCCCCGGCTTCGGCGGCCCCGGTTCGGGTAACAGCAAGCGGAAAGGCAAGAACAAGAAGAAGGGCGGCAAGTCCGGCAACCCGATGAAGCGCGAAGCCGAGGAGAAGGCATTGCGCGACAAGCTGGCCGGCAAGTCCTCTGGCTCCACCGGCGGTTCCGCATTCGCCAAGAAGCCGCAGAACCCGGCCCTGCCCGCCGGCCTTGAGCAGATGATGAACAACGCCGAGGGCAACGGCATGGAGATGCCGCCGAACCTTGGCGGCGGAATCGGTGGTCTGTTCGGCCGCTGATTCCCAGCTTCTTCCGGCTCCCCTCTTGAAGGAGGGGAGCCTATTTTTTGTACTTCAGCAGCTCAGTACGTAAGTCCAATACTTACGTAAGTTCGGTACTTAAGGAGTGTATCCATGACTACGTTGTTTGCGGTAGTAGTCATCCTCGCATGGCTTTGGCTGGGATTGTCAGCGCTGCCGGCAGGCCTTGAAGCGCATATGCCAATGCCGTATATGATTGCGCTCACGCCATTCCTGTGGATTCCGCTGGTTGTATTGGCCGGCGTGGCGGCTTGGCAACATCATTGGGGATTCGTCTGCCTGTTGTTGGTCACGGCTCTGATGACCAGTTCGCAGCGTATCAGCTATTGGGGTACCGGATTCAGGACCAGTACTCGATCAACGCGTGAAACCTACCGTGAAACACCATCGGGAGACCGTGAAACCTCTCGTGAAACACTGCCTGAAACACTGCCGAACCAGTTTGCGGTTATGACGCTGAACTGCCGGTATGGCCGCGCAAATGCCGAGGCGATTGTAGAAGCGGTACGCGAACGCCACATCGCGGTGCTGGCATTGCAGGAAGTCTCCGATGAGCTGATCGCGCGGCTGGACACGGCAGGCATCGCGCAGCTGCTCCCCTATCGTCAATCGGGCGAGCCCAAGGCCACAGATAACGGCGGCTATAACGTAGTATTCTCCCGATACGAACCCGCCGCAGCCGTACCCAATGTGGTTACCATTCCGGCGGCCGACGTGCCGGCGATCACCTTGAAACTCGCGCACACCGTTGCCACTGAGGTCGATAACGCAACGAACGCTTTCGACAGAACCCCTGACGATTCTCCAGCACCGCACCACAACCGCACAGTCACGTTCTGCTCGGCACATCCGAAATCTCCGATGCGCGGCTGCGTCGATTGGTCGGCCGGCATCGTCGGCCTCGGATCGGTCGCCAAGGCGTCATCGATCGGAGAGCACAACATAGCCGTTGTTATGGGCGATCTCAACTCCAGTACCGACCACCCCAGTTTCCGTGCGCTGCTGAAGTCCGGTTTCAAAGACGCAAGCCTGACCCAAGCGTCCGGCCCGACCTTGACCTTCCCCCGATGGATCAAATGGCCACGCATCGAACTGGATCATGTGTTGTTCACGCCGGGTTTGACTGTCAGCAACGTCACGTCATTCGAAATCAAAGACACCGACCATCTGGCCCTCACCGCAACGCTCGCGCTCAAGGCACGCTAAGAATCACACTGAAATCACGCTAAGAATCACACCCAAAAACACAGCGAGACCCCGCGAACATCACGCACAGCAAACCAATACGCCACAGACATGACGGAATCGTGTTCGCTACGTGTTCGCGAGCCGGTTCACTGCGTGTTCAACGCGTGTTCAGTCCGGGGCTCGGCGCTATAATGGGCCAGTTATTCACGCGCGCGTGGCGCCCTCTACACCCCGTGCCGTGAGGACACGTGGGTTCCGGCGTGCCGTGCCCCACACAGCATACCGAGAAACCACAAACCTAGCATTTACAAGGAGAGCCATTTTGGCAACCAAGATTCGTCTGAAGCGACAGGGCAAGAAGTTCTACGCCTTCTACCGCGTGGTGGTCGTTGATTCCCGCAAGAAGCGCGACGGCAAGGTCATCGAGGAGATCGGTACCTACAACCCGAACACCCAGCCCTCGACCATCCAGATCAAGTCTGACCGCGCTCAGTACTGGCTCGGCGTCGGCGCTCAGCCGTCCGAGCCGGTCTTCAAGCTGCTGAACATCACCGGCGACTGGCAGAAGTTCAAGGGCCTCGAAGGTGCCGAAGGCACCCTGAAGACCGCTGAGGCTGGCCCGGATGCCGCTGCTCGCATTGAGGCTGTGGAGAACGAGGCTCAGAAGCTGAAGGCCGCCAAGTCCGAGGCTGAGGCCAAGGCTAAGGCTGAGGCTGAGGCTGAGGCTGAAGCCGCTGCCGCCGCTGAGGAGGCCCCGGCCGAGGATGCCGCTGCTGAAGAAGCTCCGGCTGAAGCCTGATTCGAGAAAGGCTGAGCAATGCTTGCACAGGCTGTGGAACACCTCATCAAGAACATCGTCGATTTTCCGGATGATGTTTCCGTCAAGTCTCACGAGAACGCGCGCGGCGAACTGCTTCGCGTACGCGTGAACCCGGAGGACATTGGCCGCGTGATCGGCCGTGGAGGCCGCACCGCCAATGCGATTCGTACTGTGATTCAGGCGCTGTCTGATCATAAGGTACGCGTCGATATCATGGACGTCCGTCGATAAGGGATAATTCACAGCATGGCACAGCAAGACATGCACGACGACCCTCAGCAGCTTGAGTTGCTGAGGGTCGCTCGTATTGGTAAGGCACAAGGCTTGAAGGGCGAGGTCACCGTTCGCCTGTTTACCGACGATCCGGAGTGGCGTTTCGAGCCCGGCTCGGTGCTCTATGAGCAGGACGGCGAGACCGAATACATCGTCGAGAACTCCCGCACGTTCAAGGACCGTTGGATCATCAAGTTTGAAGGCACCGACGACCGTAACGCCGCGGAAGCGTTGAACGGCATCGAACTGTACGGTGAAGCCGACGATCCAGATGAGATGCTGGAGGCCGACGAATGGTATCCGAAAGATCTCATCGGGCTTGAGGCTCGTATGGCCGAGGATAATGGACTGGGACTTCCGTCCGGTCAGGTGGTCGGCAAGGTGGTCGATGTGGTTGACTCCCCCGCCCAGTCGTTGCTGAAGATTCGTTTGACCGAGCCGGTAGTGACTGGTCAGAATGCAAAGGGCGAGGATGTGGTCGAGAAAACCGCACTCGTACCGTTCGTGGAACAGCTGGTACCGGAGATTGATTTGGATGGGCAATACCTGACGCTCGATCCGCCCGGTGGTTTGATTCCCGGATTGTAAAATATATCGTCGTTCATGAAGGAGCGTCGGAGGTGATTAAAGTCACGTCCGACGCTCTTTCATATCTCATCGGTTTATCTACGGTTCTCCGTTTTTTTAGCTTTCGCCTTTGCGAATATGTACCGCTGCCACGTCGTCAGTGGTACATATTCAGGGGAACCCCTCACGGGAGGTGGTTCCTCGTTTAGGAGTGGCTCCCGGCAGGGGGATGGCCTCTCCTCACGCGAATATGTACCACTTACTGTGAGTCAGTGGTACATATTCAAAGGAACGGTTCCTCCCTCGCGAATATGTATCTCTCACTGTGAGTCAGTGGTACATATTCGCGAGGAGGGGGCGAAGTGGGGAGCCGACGCGAGGGGGAGTCAACGACGAGACGACGGAACAACGGAACAACGGAACAACGAGACGACGAGACGATCAGCCGAGCTTGGCAAGCTCCTCGGGGCTGAGCTCAAGCTGATCAGCCTTCAGGGAATCGAGGATAGTCTCAGGACGATGAGCACCCGGAATCACGAACATGTGATCGCCCTTGGCGAGCTCCCACGCCAATACCACCTGCTGGTAGCTCACACCGTGGGCGGCTGCCACTTCGCGGAACGGGTCGAACTTGGACTCGTCATATGGGTGACGGTAGCCGCCGAGCGGGCTCCAGCACACGAAGGCGAGGCCGAGTTTGGCGCAGTAATCAAGCGTATCCCGCGTCTCCAGATGAATCGGCGAATACTGGTTCTGCACGGCCACCAGCTTGTCGCCCAAAATCGAGCGGGCGATGTCGATCTGTTCGATCGAAGCGTTGGAGACACCGGCGACCTGAGCCACACCCTGATCCAGCAGCGCCTTGATGCCTTCGATCGACTCGTTGTACGGCACTTCCGGGTCATGACGGTGCAGATACAGCAAGTCGATGGTGTCCACGCCGAGGGCCAGAGCGGACTGCTTGCCGTATTCGATCAAGTGTTCAGGCTTGCCATCGCGCGGCCAGAGCGGCTCGCCGTGCTCACCCCACGTACGGCGCAATCCCACCTTGGTGGCCACGGTCACTTCGTCTTTCGGCCCCTTCCAGCTGGCCAGGGCCTCACGCACCAGTTTTTCACCGGTCTGTTCCTCTTCGCCCGGCGTGTAGTAGGCCCATGCGGTATCGATATGGCGGCATCCGGCATCCAACGAAGCGTGCAGGGTTTCGATGCCGATATCATGACCGCGATTGTTCTCGATGGTCAGCGGCATTTCGCCGTGGCCGATGGCGGTGGTAGAGAACGGACCAAGATTGCGGAACAGTGCCATAATGGCTCCTTTGCTGTGTATGTACTTATGTTGTTGGCCGGGTTATCAACACTTCCACTGGCCACTATAAGCCGTTTCGCTGTTCCATCGCAGTCGAGCCGCACAATGTGTGGTGAATTGCGTCACGATCGTCCGTCACGATTACCCATCATCAACCCATCATCAACCCATCTGCCGCACATTTAGCGTCCGCCGAACGAGCCACCGCCAGAGCCGCCGGACGATCCACCAAAACCGCCGCCGGAGAAGCCGCCGCTGGAACCGTCCGACGAGCTGGGAGCGGCAGCACTGATAGTGGATGCGATGTCTGCGAAACCGGAGGAAAGCTGGGAGCCGAGATCGCTGAAGCTCAGGCTCGGCACATAGGAGGAACCGCCGAACATCGAGTTCGCGCCGAATTGGCCGGCGAGACCACCGCCGACGTTCTGCGTACTGCCCTGCGCGCCATAACCATAGCGGGCATCGTCATTCCAGCTATGCGAACGATAGGACCAGTAGAGCGTGGAATCGGAAGCGTTGTCGTCGAGCCAGCGCGGGTCGGCGACCTGCGGATACGCCTTGGCCAGTTCGGCGGCCACGCGGTCGCTGATGCCAAATGCGGCGGCGTACACCATATACCAATCCCACATGGCCAAATCAGCGGTACCGCGATCGGTGAAACTGGAGAAATCCTGCATGTAATGCTTGAGCCCCAAGCATTTGCCGGCGATTTCCTGGCCTTGTTCGGTCAGCTCGTGCGTCGCGCCGGCCAGAGCACAAAACAGGCCGACAAGGATTAGCGGTAGCCCAAGAATAATGCCGACTGCCGCATATCCAATATCCGTGTTGCCAATCATGGACCCATAGCCGATCACGGCGGCAAACGCGCCGGCGGTAATCGACTGCCATCTACGCGAGCGCGAGGCGTTCAGTCGCTCATATTCCATGTTGCACGCGCCGGTGAACTTGCCGAGCTCCACATAGCCATCTTTCCAGCCTTTACAGGCCTGTTTCATCTGACCGAAGTCGAATACCGGCGACCCCACCCGCTCGGATATCACAATCAGCAAGTTAAGCAGCGCATCCTCAGATTCGCTTAAGCCCAGCTGCCCGGCATTCGATACCGCATCGATGGCAGCCGGCAGAATCACGACGGTGCTGGTAGCGCGAGCGGCATATCGTCTGCCGGAATCCCCATCGATCATATGGCTCAGGCTCACCGGCGTGGCTTTGCTCATATCGATGCCGCGATACATATCTGCCGGCCCCGGATAGATGGCGACGGCCTTCTTGACGGCAAGCGACAGCATGGTTGCCGTAAGCTCACGGTTCATTGGCCGCGAATGCTTCGGCGACTCCACCACCTCGATGAGCCGAGCGGCCGAAGCCGGACTGATGCCGGGCTGGTCACGCCAATATTCGATAGGGCCGCGGTATTTTGTATTTTTATTGCTGGTGATGACGGCCGCGATTCCCCACGCACAGAAGATAAGGCCGAACAACACAATTGCAATCCATATGCCCAGCCGGATGCGGGCCATCGTGCGCTGCTTATCGCGCCACTGCTGCTCCTGCTGGTATTCGCTGTGTTTCAGTGTGTCCAGATGGTCACCGGACTGATAACGGGCCGCATTGATACCGGTGTCTTTCGGACCGGCTTTGAACGCGGCAACCACGTCCAGATAATCACCGGAACGCACGTTGTAAACCTTGAATTTCAGGCTGCCGTCGGCGGCACGACTGGTTTCGGACGTGCGTTCGGTGTGCAGCCACGCCCACGACGTATCCGAGTTGACGCCGTCGGGGAAGTGTACGGTGCCGCTGACTGTGCCGATCGGCACCGAATTGGATTTGCCAAACGGCTCCCATTGGAAGCTGGCGATGTCATCCCACTGGGCGGCCACATTGTGCATGGTGAACGACACGTCGAATTTCATGGAGTCGGCCGAGACGGTTGCCGGGATATTCCAACCGATTTCCACGGTTTTGCTGGCGGTGTCGGTGCCATATGCGGTAACATCCAAGGCATCCGTGCCGGGCGTGTAGGGGCGAGCGGCGTACGTACCGTCGGTCACATCCGCGATATACCAATGGTCGGCGTAATCGGAATCCCATATGGCGTCACTTGCCACAGCATCCGGCAGTTTCGGTTCGCTTTGCTGCTGGTACGTGACGCCTTCGGTCACGTTGCGCACGGTAATGTCACTGATATCGGTGAGATTGCCGGTACGCAACGTGTACTGCTGATACAACTGCTTCCATGGCTTGGTGTCGCCGTTATCGTCGTCGCGTTTCAGCAGCTTCATGTCGATATGCTGCGTGACCTTGAGGTCGCCTCCGCGGGTGATGGTGGCGTCATAGTCAAGCGTGCGATAGCTCAGGTCCTCGCCGGTGACAGCCACGGTAATCATACCCATCGCATACATCGTGAATACGCCGCCAACGAGCAATGTGATAGCCATACTGAAGATAGTGGCTCGAATCAGTCTCTTTCTCATTGCTGTTTCCCCTCCCCCGGATTCCCCAGTGCAGCCGGCACCCAGACCTCTGCGAGGGTCTGATGCTTAGAATTTGACCTGCGGGGCTTGGCGATCGGCCACATCCGCCTCGAAGTACTGCGCCTGTTCAAAGTGGAACAGGCCGGCGATGATGTTGGTCGGCACGGTTTCGATGGCGGTGTTGAGCTTCAACACCACATCGTTGTAGAACTGACGCGCGTATGCGATCTTGTTCTCCAGTTCCTTGAGCTGGGCCTGCAGGTCCATAAAGTTCTGATTGGCCTGCAGCTGTGGGTAAGCCTCAGCGGTTGCCTGCAGGTTGAACAACGCTCGGGACAGCTGATTTTCCGCGGTGATACGTTGCGCTTGGGTGGCGTTGGGATTCTGCGCGGCCGCCACCACGCCGGCACGGGCTTGGGTCACTTGTGTCAGCACGTTCGACTCATGTCCTGCATATCCTTTGACGGTCTCCACCAGATTCGGAATCAGGTCGGCACGTTGCTTCAGCTGCACATCGATTTGCGCCCAGCCGTTCTTCACCCGGTTCCTTAACGCGACCAAACCGTTGTACGCACTGATCGCCCAACCGATCAGGCCCACGATAACGATCACAACGATGATTCCGATAATGACCCCAACGCTCATAACTGCCCCTTTGCCCACACGGCGTCCATTCCATACCTATTCTTTCATGCGCGAGCGCAAAAAGCGAGGAGGCCGAAGTGAACGTTGCGTGACGGCGCGCGACATTCAGCAGTCCAGCGAACGTTCAGGAAGACTTCAGTCAAGTGCAACGTAGTTTGGCAGCGGCTATCAGCCCAGCACCAGCGGGCAATCAATTTCAGCCTCGATAGTTAGGGACAGAGGTCCCGCCTAGGCATGCCCAGAACGGAACCTGCACAACAACAAAAGCTCTGCCGAGTCGGATTCGCGCTTCCCTGGCTTTGTCTGAAGCAGCCAGCACCGCTTCAGGGCTCCTTACGGAACCCGGAAAGCATCCGACACAGACCCACCCAAGGACCCACTATGTTTGTGTTGAACAACGCCTGGAAAACCGTGATACGGAACAAAGGCCGCAATATATTGATCGTGCTGATCGTAGCGATTATCGCCGCGGCAGCCACCATCGGACTCGCTATTCGCAACGCCGCCGGCACTGCGCGCGAAACCGGTCTCGCGAACACGTCCGTGACCGCCACCATCAGTGTGGATCGCAGCAAACTGATGGAGCAGGCGCGTGAAGCCTCGTCATCCTCCAGTTCGTCCGACTCCTCCTCTTCATCCACCGATGCCGCACCGGACTTCGATTCGATGCGCAGTGCGCTGGACGACAGCAACCTTACGCTGGCCGACTACCAGAAGTATGAGAAGGCCTCCAGTGTTCCGGTCAGCTCGTATTACTCCGAAAGCACCGGCGTCTCCGGCACCGATTCGTTCCAGCCGGTGGAGACCAGCACGGCAAATGCCGCGAACTCATCCGACTCCAGCTCCTCGTCATCGGATTCTTCGTCCGAGTCGTCCGGCTCCGGCTCTGGCTCCGGCCAGCAAGGTCCGGGCGACGGCCAAGGCCAAGGCGGCCAGGGTGGTGGCCCCGGCAATATGATGACCTCCGGCGACTTCACCCTGACCGGCTTCTCCTCGGATACCGCCATCGCCAACGCATCCAACGGCACATTCACCATGTCGAGCGGCGAAGTGTTCGGATACGGTGAGGACGACAACGGCAAGGTCATCATCTCCAAGACCCTGGCAGACTTCAACAACCTGTCCGTCGGCGACACCATCACCGTGACCAATCCGAGCGACACCTCGCTCACCTACACGCTGACCATCTGCGGCATCTACGAGAACACCACGTCCAGCAACACGAACGCGATGGGTCCGATGGGCGGCACTTCGCAGGACGCCGACAACGCGATCTACACGTCCGTCTCCACGCTGAAATCGCTCGGTCTGGACTCCGACACCACCGCCAACGACGATAACGACGACACCACCACCCAGCTCAACTACACGTATGTGCTGTCCAGCGCCGACGACTACGAGACTTTCGCCTCCGACGTGAAGGCGGCCGGTCTGGACGATACGTACACCGTGCAGTCCGCCGATGTGGAACAGTACGAGTCCAGCCTCGTGCCGCTCGACAATCTGGCGAAGTTCGCACTGACCCTGCTGATCGTGGTGCTCGTGGTGGGTGCCGTGGTGCTCGTGGTGCTGAACCTGTTCAATATCCGCGAGCGCAAGTATGAGGTCGGCGTACTGACGGCCATCGGCGTGAAGAAGACCAAGGTGGCGGCACAGTTCGTCATCGAACTGCTGATTGTGACGATGTGCGGCATCGCTCTTGGCGTGGCCGGCGGCGCGGTGGCTTCCGTACCGGTGTCCAACCAGCTGCTTGCCTCGCAGGTGTCCGCACAGGAATCCGAGGCGTCCAGCCAGCAGCAGCAGTTCGGTCGTGCGGCCGATATGGGCGGCGGACCGGGCAGTGAGCAGCAGTCCGACTCCAGCTCTTCGGATTCGTCCAGCTCGTCTTCCTCTGATTCCTCCTCCACAGACTCCAACTCCGACTCCGACTCCAATGCAGGCAATGCCGCCCAGCCTTCACAACAAGGCGGACCGGGCGGCATGAGGCAAGCCGTCGATTACGTCAGTGAAATCAACGCCACCGTGAATCTCGCAGTGGTCGGCCAGCTGATTCTTATCGGACTCGGCCTGACACTGATCTCCGCACTGGTCGGCATCGTGTTCGTAATGCGTTACGAACCGCTGCAGATCCTCGCCGATCGCTCGTAATACAGCCGCTCTCTTTGCCACGGTGTGGATATCGCCACACCGATTAAGGATTTTTATTATGGATACTGCCGTTACAGCCACTGCAAACACTGCAAGCACCACAAACACCACTACTGCCGCCAAGCCGGCGCTGGAATTGGAGCACGTCTCCTACTCGTACACCAAGGGCGGCAAGCGCGTGCTTATCGACAAGAACTATGTGTTCCGCACCGGACGTGTCATCTCCATCACTGGACCTTCCGGAGCCGGCAAAACCACGCTGCTTTCGCTGCTGTCCGGACTGACCACTCCGACCAAGGGTCGGGTGCTGCACAACGGCGAAGATTTGGCCAAAGCCGACCGCTACCGCTTCCGCAGTCATGACATCGGCGTGATCTTCCAGAGCTTCAATCTCTTGCCGGCGCTGACCGTGGCGGAGAACATCATCCTGTCCATGGACGCCTCCGGCAAAACCTTTGATCAGCCGAAGAAGGAAATCGCCGCCGAGCTTATCGAGAAGGTGCGCCTGCAGCCGGAGTATTTGAACGAGCGTATTCTGCACCTGTCCGGCGGCGAGCAGCAGCGTGTGGCGATTGCGCGCGCGTTGAGCTACGACCCGCAGATCATCTTGGCCGACGAGCCCACCGGCAATCTCGATCTGGCCACGCAGGACGACATCATGGCGATTTTCAAGGATTTGGCGCATAACGAAGGCAAATGCGTGATTATCGTGACGCATAGCCCGGAAGTCGCCGCCCAGTCCGACGAAGTCTTCCAGCTCGCCCCGCTTCGCGAGCGGTGAGCGGACAGCTTCCCCAAGCGCAATTCGCCATTACGACGCCGCACAATGCCTCGATTTTTTGCATTGTTGTGATTTGTGTACGCACTTTACGCAACAATGCAAAAAATAGTGACGTTGTGCGGCGAATTATTTGGTGAGAATCGTTGGAAATCCAGCATTCTTGTGTGCGCTCACTGCGAATACACCTGAAAACGCCGCGCACAAAACCAACAAGGAACCCGTTTCTCTCCGTTGTGCGCAGTATTTCATCACCGACGCCGAAATACTAAAAAAGGACAGACCCGCAATAGGGCCTGTCCTTTTTTAGTACATGCAGTTATTTCCAGCGGATGCCGTAATCACTGCGAAGGTCTTTCCGAAGACCTCAGTCCTCGAATGCCGAACCGTCAAGCGGGGAACCCAGTGGGTTCCCCGTAGGTGAGGGGAGCGGCCATGCCGCGACGGATCCGTGAGAGGATCTCAGTCCTCGAACGGATCGAAGTCGCGACGGACGCGACGGCGCGGGCGCTCGGAACGCTCTTCGCGATCGGCGCGGTAATCGTCATAGTTGTCATCGGTGGCGTAGCGCGGGTTGCGGTCGGAACCACGGCCGCGGCCACGAGAGCCCGAACGACGGTCATCGCGGTCGAAATCACGATCGCCGCGGTCGGAGGAGCGGCGGCGACGCGGACGATCCTCATCGTCACGATCGTCGAAGTCGTCGTGATCCACCGGACGACGACGACGCGGACGATCCTCATCACGGTCAAAGTCGCGATCGTCACGATCAGCGGAACGACGGCGACGCGGACGATCCTCGTAATCATCCTCGAAGTCGTCGTGATCCACCGGACGACGACGACGCGGACGATCCTCATCACGATCGAAGTCACGATCGTCACGATCAGCGGAACGACGGCCACGGCCGCCGCCACGGCGATCGTCACGGGAGCCGCGGCCGCCACGGCGATCATCACGGTCGCCACGCTCAGCACGAGCACCGCCACGAGCGCCGGCGTTGTTCTCCTGATCTTCGAAGCCCGGGATGGCCAGGGAGATCTTGCCGCGGTCGTCCACACCCTGCACGACTACCTCAACGGTGTCGCCTTCTTTGAGCACGTCCTCCACGGAGTCGATGCGCTCACCGTTGGCGAGGTTGCGGATCTGGGAGATGTGCAGCAGACCGTCGGTGCCCGGGGTGAGGTTCACAAAGGCACCGAAGGAGGTGGTCTTCACAACCTTACCGTTGTAGGTTTCGCCGGCTTCCGGCACATGCGGGTTGGCGATGGAGTCGATGATGGCCTTGGCCTTCTCAGCGGCCTCGCCGCCCTCGGAGGAGATGAAGACGGTACCGTCATCCTCAATGGCGATTTCAGCACCGGTGTCTTCCTGAATCTGGTTGATCATCTTGCCCTTCGGGCCGATGACCTCGCCGATCTTCTCAACCGGAACGGTGGTGGTGATGATGCGCGGAGCGAACTCGCTCATCTCGGCCGGACCATCGATGCACTCGTTGATGACCTCAAGGATGGTGGTGCGGGCTTCGTGGGCCTGCTGCAGGGCGGCGGCCAGAATGTCAGCCGGAATACCGTCCAGCTTGGTGTCAAGCTGCAGGGCGGTGATGAACTCGGAGGTGCCAGCCACCTTGAAGTCCATATCGCCGAAAGCATCCTCAGCGCCCAGAATATCGGTCAGGGTCTTGTAGATGTGCTTGCCATCAACATCACCGGAGACCAAGCCCATGGCGATGCCGGCAACCGGTGCCTTCAGCGGCACACCGGCGGCGAGCAGGGACAGGGTGGAGGCGCACACGGAGCCCATGGACGTGGAACCGTTGGAACCAATGGCCTCGGAGACCTGACGGATGGCGTACGGGAACTCTTCGCGGCTCGGCAGCACCGGCACGAGGGCCTTCTCGGCGAGGGCACCGTGGCCGATTTCACGACGCTTCGGGGAACCGACGCGGCCGGTCTCACCGGTGGAGTACGGCGGCATCTCGTAGTTGTGCATATAGCGCTTGGACTGCGGACCGGACAGCGCGTCGATCTGCTGCTCCATCTTGAGCATGTTCAGGGTGGTGACGCCCAGAATCTGGGTTTCACCGCGCTGGAACAGAGCGGAGCCATGCACGCGAGGCACGATGTCCACTTCAGCGGAGAGGGTACGGATGTCGCGCAGGCCACGGCCGTCGATGCGGTAGTCCTCAGTCAGGATGCGGCGACGCACGATCTGGCGCTGCAGCTCCTTGAAGGCGTTGCCGAGTTCCTTCTCCTTCTCGGCATCATCCATGTCTTCGAACTCGTTGGCGAGCACTTCGCGCACGTGTTCCTTGATCTCGTGGATGCGATCCTGACGCGGCAGCTTCTCAGCGATGGAGAGTGCCTCATTGAGGTCAGCGTGAGCGATCTCGTCGATGCGAGCGTACAGCTCGTCGGTGTACTCCGGGAAGAGCTGGAATTCCTTGGTTTCCTTGGCAGCCTTCTCCTTGAGCTCGTTCTGAGCTTCGCAGATCACCTTGATGAATGGCTTGGCGGCCTCAAGACCCTGAGCCACGACGGTCTCGTCCGGCTTGGTCTGTCCCTCATCATAGATCAGGTGCCAAGCGTTCTTGCCGGCACCGGCCTCGATCATAGCGATGGCCACATCGCCGTTATCGATCACGCGGCCGGCGACCACGATCTCGAATACAGCGCGTTCACGCTCGCTCCAGCGCGGGAAAGCGACCCACTGGCCGTCGATCAGGGCCAGACGCACGCCGGACACCGGGCCGGAGAACGGCAGACCGGAGATCATGGTGGAAGCGGAGGCAGCGTTCAGTGCGATGACGTCGTAAGCGTCATCCGGGTTCACGGCGAGCACGGTCTCGACAACCTGAACCTCGTTGCGCAGGGTGTGCGGGAACAGCGGACGCAGCGGACGGTCAATGATACGGCAGGCGAGAATTGCCTCGGAGCTCGGACGGCCTTCGCGGCGGAAGAACGAGCCCGGAATCTTGCCGGCGGCATACATCTTCTCTTCCACATCGACGGTCAGCGGGAAGAAGTCGTAGTTCTCCTTCGGGCTGGAGCCGGCGGTGGTGGTGGACAGAATCATCGAATCGTCGTCCAGATAGGCGGCCACAGCACCATCAGCCTGCTGTGCGAGACGGCCGGTCTCGAAGCGCAGCGTGCGCTTGCCGAACGAGCCATTGTCGATTACGGCCTCAACGGCCTTGATTTCGGGACCCTCCATGGGGTTCCTCCTTTTTACTTATCTAATTATTCCTACATGCAAATGCGGCTTCGTGCCGCATGTCCTCTTCAGCGGACGTCACATACCTTGTGTCGGCTGGCCCCTTGGCCACCGTTTCCTCGTGTCAACCCATTCATTCGGGTTCTCTCTTCGGCCTTACCTCATGAACTTCAGCGCCAGACTCGATCGTTACATGACCGTTTACTGTCGTGCGGCACCTGTTTTGCGGCCTATCCTCTAACCCTCTTGCTGTTGTTGCCGTTGGTTGGCATATGTAAAACGCCCGAGTACCATCCTAGGCACTCGGGCGGAAGTCTTCAATTATCGACGCAGACCCAGACGCTCGATGAGGGAGCGGTAACGGTTGATGTCAACGTTCTTGAGGTAGTCAAGCAGACGACGACGATCACCGATCATGAGCTGCATGCCACGACGGGAGTGGTGGTCGTGCTTGTGCTGCTTCAGGTGCTCGGTCAGGTCGGCGATGCGCTTGGACAGGAGGGCAACCTGAACCTCGGGGGAACCGGTGTCACCTTCGTGCGTTGCGTACTCGTTGATAATCTGGGTCTTCTCTTCAGCCGTCAGTGCCACGGCATCCTCCTTAATGTGGTCGTTGCGCGGTGTTCCGTGCGGGCTCGCTCGAAACGCTCTCTATCCGCGGGCGAAATCACGCCAAATAGAAACTATAGGTCAGGGGGCGGACTGTCTACCGCATCACAGCACGGTCAGTACACCGCCGAACAGTACGACAAACAGCGCGAGCGCCTCGATCGCAAAGTACAGAATGAAACTCGCCCAGCTTTTGGTCAGCACGTTCAGCGGCGACGATTTTTTGATGACGACCAATAGTCCCACGAAAATCACCGCATATACTGCGATGCCGATGGCCGCCGCCATAATGCCGATGTTGGCAGCGTTCGCCAGATTGGCCTGGTCGCCGTACACCACATACGTGGAATACCAGAAGTTCAGATTGAGCATGCTCAAGCCGGCTATGAATTGCTCGCCGGCAAGACCGATGACGAACACGATCAGCCACGGCCACGAGGGGGAGACGACCACGGCCATCGCAAGCCCCACATAGGTGATCACTACGGCGGTCCAGCCGATCAGCGCGATGCCTTGGGCGGACACTCCATCAAGAGCCCCCAGTACGGTATACGTATTGTTCACGGCCAGCGAGCGGCCGAACCAGTATGGCGCGATCATGGCCGTCAACGCCGCCAGAATCACTACGATCCAGCGGACCGGATGGGAGCGCCGCCGTTCGATTTCCGCCAGCGAAAGGTCGGTTTCGGGGATCGAGGGGGTCGGATGCTTGGACACTTCCACCGTTTCGACTTTGCCGCCCACCACTTCGATGGCCTCGTTGGGCTCCGTGGGCTCTTCGGTCAGCGTGGGTCTGATGAGCTGAGCAAGTTCGGCTTCGGCGTCAGAGGCAAGCGGATCGGATTCGGCGTCGCGCCTATCGGCTTGCGTCTTGACCTGCGCGTCAGTCTGCGCTTCGGTCTGCGCATGAGGCTGTGCGGCTGCATTGAAGTGCACGGTTGCGTCGACGTCCGCCATGATCCTCCGTCCTGTCGTCCAGCCCTGTGCTGTTGAGGGTGCACTCGCACTGTTGGCAGCGCGGGCGCACCTATGTTTCATGTCCGCAACCATGGTACTCGCAACCCCGCTCGCAACAGCATTTTCCTTTGCGCCATGGTTCGACGCCACACGCCAAGGCACGAGGCACGACAGACGGAGTTGCTTGCGTCGGATTCCTATGTATAATGTCTCAAGTCGCCAAAAGCGACGACCTAACGCGGATGTAGCTCAATGGTAGAGCCTCAGTCTTCCAAACTGATTACGCGGGTTCGATTCCCGTCATCCGCTCCATTGATAACCGTTGGAATTCCGCCGTTTTTCTTGTTTTTGCGGCCAGCATCGCCCGCATAATGCCTCGCTTATGCCGCAGCTACAGCGGCAGAACAGGGACCGCGGAAACGTCGGGCGCTGTTTTTCATGCAATTTTCAGGTGGTTTGTACGTTGCGATGAGCTTGGGGTTGTTATATAGGACTTACGGCCACGAGGTCGCAATAACTGAATTCCTTTCTTCTTCTCTCTCCTTTCTCCGGCCCGGTTCTTCGGAACCGGGCTTTTCTTTTGTTTTCCGTCTTATAGGGTTATAGGAACAGGGTTGCGGGAACTGAGCGTGGTGTGTATGTTTCCGGGTCCGATCTTGCGGGAATATGCGCACAATTCGCGTTGTCTTTTCGAAACCGAGGTTTGTGCGCGCCGGCGTAAGCCCCTATCGGGGTCGCCCATGCGGGAAAGGGCGGAATTCCGGCGATCGCGATTCCGCATGTCGGCGCACAAAGCGTTTTCGGCGGCTTTTTGCTTGATTCGTGCGAACACAAAATGCGGTATGCGGGCCAATGGCCCCGAAGTGCGCGCGCCCGCAGTACCCGTTCTGTACGTCCAGCTCTTCGCCACTCATAGGGCGTGATTACGAGCTCTCCTTGCCGCGATGGCGCTCTCATGCCGTGCGAGCTGTTCCATGGTCATTGCGGTCACGCGAAAATCGACATGTGCGCCTCCTCGCTCCAGCGTGCGGGCCACAAGGAACGCGAATTCGGCTCTGGACTCATCGTGGCCCAGATTGCTGGCCGTGGCCAGGATGATTTCCCAGCCGCGGGCGCGCAGACGGTTGCGTTTCTCCTGATCGCGTCTCCACTGTTCCTTGTCCGTGCGATGCTGATCCCCGTCGTATTCGACCGCCACGAGGAAATCCGGCCATGCCATGTCCAACGTCATCGGTGCGCCCGTCTTAAACGAGGAATCCGGCACATGATAATTCAATGTTGGGCGCGAGATGCCGTGGCTACGAAGCAGGAGATGGGACTCCGATTCCTTGGGCGACCTCGCTCCGGGAATCATGAGTCCTGCGGCGACCTGACATTTCTTTTTGCCGTGAAACGACACGGGGCTCTTGCTCAGCGAGATAAAGGATCGCATGCGGCCGCCAAAGTCCGTTGCCGAATCGTTCGCCCGAAGATCCAAGGCGGCAATGATGGACTCTCCGAGGATAACGAGTTCCCGCAAAGGAAGATGCGCGGCCATCTGCGCCCAGGTGTGGAACAGGTCAAGCGCGTACACGTACTGGTTGATTCGCACGTTGCGCGCGGTCTTGAGCAAGGTCCAGACATGAGGCTGTACGAGGCCTCTCAGACTATGCATGCGCTGGCGTTTGCTACTTGAGACCGTGTGCAGCCTGTCGGGGTCCATGGCGCAGTTCGACGGCAGCGGTACGGCTTGCAGCATCAATGATGTGGTCATACCGAACAGCAGTGGTTTGCCGGCCCGTTGCGCGACTTCCGTGCAATGCTGGATGATGTCGCGTTTGCGTTGCGACAGGCTGCCGTACATCGAATTGGCGGCGAAATCGTTGCGGATTGACGAATATGGGCTGGCATGTTGTGTGTCGAGCGTATCCGGAGGCTCGTCGCCGAAGACGCCGGGCGGAGGTGTGGGGAGAGGCCGGCCGAAGATATTTGCGTTGGTTCTATTGGATGGTGTCGTGCTCATGATGTCACGCTAGCGAGTGTCGCAATGAGCCGCCACCTGAACCGGTGTATGTGGTTCGAGCTTATGTGGATAACTCGAATGTGGATAACCGGGCGATCGGGTACCGCGGGCGCTGCGGGCGCGCACTTCGGAGCCATTGGCCCGCATACCGCATTTTGTGTTCGCACGAATCAAGCAAAAAGCCGCCGAAAACGCTTTGTGCGCCGACATGCGGAATCGCGATCGCCGGAATTCCGCCCTTTCCCGCATGGGCGACCCCGATAGGGGCTTACGCCGGCGCGCACAAACCACGGTTTCGAAAAGACAACGCGAATTGTGCGCATGCACCAGGGGTGAAACGCATGCCGTCCGTCTCCCGACAGCTATAGGAGCCAGACCAATGTTCCGGAACCATGCCGGCGGCGTCCCCAGAGGCCTTGTTCCACGGCGTTTTCGGCGGATGGGGGGGGAAAAAAGCGCGCCCACGATGCGAACGCCCAAGCGTCGGGCTCAATACACCAGTGCCGGGTGAGACGGAAATCTCACCCGGCACTTGCCGGCTCTTGACCGCTATCGATCAGCCTAGGCGATCACAGTTGCACAAAACGTGCCTCATACGGTTCCAGATCGGCATCGAGCGGAGCGTCGAGGATGCCTTCGCTGGCGTTCAGGTGCGCGTGCTGGTCATGCTCGGAGAAGTTGAACAGGCCAATCAGCGTCTCGCCTTCAACCTTGCGAACCACGGCGAGCACCGCATCGTTAAACGTATCCCACGTGGACACCCAAGCGTCCGGAGCGAAGCACGGATCATGACGCTCTTCGCGCACCTCGGCCATGCCCTTGAACAACCGGTTCTGCAGCGTGCCGGACTTCTTGCGCAACGCCGCCTTGTCCCAGTCGAACTTGGAACGATGCAGGTTGCGGCTGTCTTCCACGCGGTCCGGGTCTTCCTTGTAATCCCAGCCGTTGAGCTGGCCGATCTCATCGCCGCAGTTGAGCATCGGGAAGCCCCGCAGGAAGCCCACGGCCTGATGCATCAGCAGATCACGCTTGACGGAAGTTTCGTACAGCGGCTTGTCGTGCGTAATGATGGCCTTCTCCACGCCGCACAGGGAGGCGGTGGTACCGCAGCTGCGGGCGTCGCGAGTGGCTTCGTCGTAGTTGTACAGCTCGCCCATCGACCAGCTGCCGGGCACCGCGCCCTCGTAGAAGTGGTACAGGAATTCCTTGTGCTTGAGCGGATCAATGCCGAGCTCACGCTCCACATCCTCGTCCAGACCCCAGCCGATATCGTCATGGCAACGCAGGTAGTTGACGAACCAGCAGTTGTCCGGCAGGGCATTGAGCTTGTCGATCTGGGCCTTGAGCAGACGCACGTCGCGGCTGGCCAGCGCGCTCCACAAGTTCACCATGATGGACACGTTGTACAGCATGTGGCACTCGGGGGCTTCGGGGGTGCCGAAGTAGGCGGCGAGCTCCTTCGGAGCCATGACCACCTCGCCCTTGAGCACAACGGCCGGGCAGACGCATTCCAGCACGATGCGCAGCATGCGCACGATGGTGTGGACCTCAGGCAGGTTGCGGCAGTTGGTGCCGAGCTGCTTCCAGATGTAGGGCACGGCGTCGATGCGGAAGACCTCCACACCGAGGTTGGCCAGATGCATCACGGACGAGAGCATGGCCACCAGCACCTTGGGGTTGCGATAGTTGAGATCCCACTGGAACGGGTAGAACTGGGTCATCACCCACTTGCCCATCTGTTCGTTCCAGCTGAAGTTGCCGGGTGCGGTGTTCGGGAAGACCTGCGGCACGTGCGCGTCGTACTCGTCCGGCACGGTGCGGTCATCGTAGCAGAAGTAGTAATCCTGATACTCAGGATCGCCGGCCTGTGCAGCCTTGGCCCAGCGATGAGTGGAGGCGGTGTGGTTCATCACGAAGTCGATACACAGGCTGATGCCGGCGCGACGCAGCTTCTTCGCCAGCTCAGCAAGATCCTCGTTGGTACCGAGCTTGGGGTCGACGGTGTCGAAATCCTCGACCGCGTAGCCGCCGTCGTTGTTCGGGTGCGGCATGGTCAGCAACGGCATGAGATGCAGATAGGTCAGCTTCTGCTCTTTCAGGTACGGGATCTTTTCGGCGAGCTTCTTGAGATCGCCGGCGAACAGGTCGGTGTACATGGTCATGCCGAACATGTCGCCACGCTTGTACCACTCAGGATCGGCTTCACGGGTTTTGTCGAGGCGCTTCAGATCAGCAGGACGGTCTGCGTAGGCTGCGGCCATCGCTTCGATTAGCGCGTCAAACTGATCATGATCGCTGTACAGGCTGCTGAACAGGCGCTCCAGCTCATCCTTGCGGGATTCAAGACGTGCGGTGAACACCTTGCTGGGTGCGCTTTTGCGCGTGGTCTTCGATGCGGTTTTCGCCGCGGACTTACGCGACGACTTCGCGTGCGACGCCGCGGTAGTGTTCGACTGTTGATCCTGTACCGACTGGTTACCTTGAGCCATCGGAAACTCCTTCGTCCCTATTATTGCCCGCGTCAACCGTTTGACGTGTGATTACTAGGATATCAAACCGGTTCGATACCCTCAAGTGCGCCACGCCGAAAACCCGCAACAGACCACACTTTCCAAGGCATCAGATCGAATACGCATGTTGCGAAAACGCCCCAGCACCATGGACCTAGCGAGCGATCACGACCATTGCCGAAGCGATAGAACCATCATGACTCAAGGAGACATGGACGGAAGGCCGCGAGCCAGCATATGGACCATCAGGCGACAGCTCACCCCCCTCCGAGCTTCCGCCGCCATAGAACGCACGCGCGGCACCCGCGGCGAGCATCACATGAGGAACGCCATGTGAATCATCCAGGATCTCCACCTCACGCCACGGGAAGTCATCGAGCGTAAACGGATACGACCCCTCCCCCACAGACTCGCACCACGCTTTGAGGAACGCCTCCTTGCCGGCCCATTTGGCCGCCAAATGCACCGCTTCGCCATCGTTTTTCACGCGTGCGCGCTCCAGCGCCTGACGCACCTCGCGCACGGAAAAAAGACTGCGCATGCGGGAAGCAGGTTCCGCCAGCTGTTCGGCGAAGGCCGCAACGTCCACCACATCATGCCCCAAACCCAATATGCCCATAGCAATCAATCCTATGGTCTTGCTCGGCGAGCGCACAACATTGCACCGCAATCATCGTTACGGAAGTCAAATTGTTGACTTACCTAAAGAATCCATGAAAACAGCGGATTTTCAACCGACACACCGAAACATAAATCGATTGACGTCAACTTTTTGACTTTTTAACGTTGTTAACACAACGAGCCAATGAAGGACAGCTTCATCATCGCGAAGCCGCAACCAACGAAGCAACTAGAAGCAAGGAGGCAAAACCATGGTCACCATGAAACAGATTGCCGCCCGTGCCGGAGTCTCCGTATCTTCCGTTTCGCTCGTGCTCAACAATCGCGACGCCGGACGCATCAGCGCGGACGTCGCAAGCCACATCCGCGCGATCGCCACGGATATGGGATATCTGACCAACCGCTTCGCCAGCGGCCTACGCACCAACAGCAGCCACACCATCGGTCTCTTGAGCGACGAAGTAGCCACCACTCCGTTCGCCGGGCGCATGATCGAAGGCGCGCAGGACGCCGCCCGGGCACTCGGCTATCTGCTCGTCATGGCCAACATCAAGAACGGCGCGAAAGAATCCGACCGCGAGATTCTCTCCCTGCGCCAGTTCGGGGTGGACGGCTTCATTTACGCACGCATGTTCAATCAAAAGACCACGCTGCCCGACTCACTGCAGGATTGCAAGGTGGTGCTCGCCGACTCCACGGATGCCTCCGGATCGGCACCCAGCATCGTGCCGGACGAACACAGCATCGGCTACACGGCCACCAACCATCTCATCGAAGCCGGCTGCCGGCGCATCGCTTACGTGGGCACCATACACAATATGGTCGCCCAGCCCGGGCGCCTGTCCGGATATGTGGATGCCCTGGCCGATCGCGGCATTCCCTATGACCCGGAACTCATGATCAACGTGGACACCGGAAGCGACGCCGCAGCTCGCATGCCGGCGTTCTTCGACCGTCATCCGGACGTAGATGGATTCTTCTGCTTCAACGACACCCGCGCCTGGGCCATCTACTCCGAAGCGGCCCGTCGCGGATTGACGCCCGGCAAAGATATCGCGGTGGTCGGCGTGGACAATCACCAGGTCATCGCCGAAGCGCTGGACCCGGCACTGTCCACCGTGGAACTGCCTCATTATGAAATGGGCTATTGGGCGGTCGGCAAACTGGTTTCGATGATCGAAGGCAAAGAGCCGACGCCATTCCCGAAAACCGGATACCCGGTCGACAAGGTCCAGCCGCCGCCGTTGAGCGAACATTCGCCGCAAATCGAGTGCCAACTGCGCATCAAACAATCTTGGGTGCGGCCGAAACGGCAGTAGTCCAGCCGGAGGCAAACGGCGCCACAGCATGGGCCAACGGCGAAGGCGCCGACGAATCCATCCGTCAACACCTCGCCTAGAGCATTCGAGTTCACATTTTTTACCGCCGATGCCGCAGAGCGTTGCGCGCAACCCAGCATCGAACCGGTTCGAGACATTACTGAGTAAGACAAACAGGAGAAACAGAAGGAGGAGCACCATGCCCCACACCATCAGAAATACAGCGCTCAAGGCTTTGGCAGCGTCACTCGCCATCGCCAGCCTTGTCACTGTAGGAGGCTGCGGCGAAGCAGCCCGCGCCGCGGCCAAGGCCAACGCCAACGAAATCACCATCTGGACGCATACGGCCGGCAGCGAAGCCGAGCTCGCAGGCGTGCAGCAGATCATCGACGACTACAACGCCAGCCCGGACAAGAAGGCCACCATCAAACTGCAGTCCTTCCCACAGAGCTCGTACAACGATTCGGTGATCTCCGCATCCTCCGCCAACAACCTGCCCTGCCTGGTGGACGTGGACCAGCCGAACACCCCGTACTGGGCCTGGGCCAACATCCTCGACCCGCTCACCGACGAGGCGTTGCTCAAGCGCACCAAGGACCTCATCCCCTCCGCCACCGGCAAGTGGAACGACAAGGTGTATACCGTAGGCTACTTCGATGCCACCGTGGCCCTGTTCGCCCGCAAATCCGTACTCAAGAAGCTCGGCATCCGCATCGCCACGGTGGACAAGCCGTGGACCAAGGACGAGATGGACGACGCACTGGCCAAACTCAAGGCCACCGGCGAATGGAACTACCCGTTCGAGATCGGCACCGCCGACAACAAGAGCGAATGGTATGCCTACGCCTACGCACCAATCCTGCAGTCCTTCGGCGGCGACCTCGTCAACCGCAAGGATTACCAGAGCGCGGACGGCGTGCTCAACGGCAAGGAGGGCAAGGCGTTCGCCAACTGGATGCGCGATCTCGTGGCCAAGGGCTACATCTCCTCCAAGGGCGGCTCCGACACGGCCCTCGACTTCGTGAACAACAAGTCCGGCCTGCTCTACGGCGGCATCTGGTCGATGAGCACCTTCCAGAAGTACGCCAAGGATTACGACGACATCGTCGTGATGCCGATGACCGACTTCGGCCACGGCTCCGTCACCGGCGGCGGTTCCTGGACGGTCGGCATGACCCCCACCTGCCCGAACAAGGCGGCCGCGCAGGACTACATCCGCTTCTCGCTGCAGGACAAGTACATCGCCAACATGGCGAGCGCCGGCATGAACATCCCGACCACCAAGGCCGCTCAGCAGATGGTCAAGCCGTTCGCCAAGGGCGGCGATATGCAGATCTTCACCGAGATCTCCGAGAAATACGTCAAGATGCGTCCTGAGACCCCGGCCTACAACTTCATCTCCACTGAGTTCCGCAAGACCATCGGCGACATCATGAACGGCGCCGACGTCAATACGTGGCTCGACAAAGCAGTCAATCATATCGACGGCAACATTCAGGGTGCCGACGGTTACCGGAAGAACTGATCGAAAGCGACTTCAAAGGGAATCATCATGACTAGTACCACCAAAACCCCTGTGGCGACCAACAAGCGTACCGCCGAACAGCGTCACGAGAACGCCGTCGGCTGGGGCATGCTGCTGCCGGCATCCCTGCTTCTGCTGCTGTTCATCGGCATCCCGGTGCTGCTGGCGTTCGGCCTGGCGTTCACCAACGCCCGCACCATCAGCCCGAATCCGACCCGATTCATCGGTTTCGAGAACTTCACCCGACTGTTCTCCGATCCCACGTTCTGGTTCGCACTGCGCAACGTTGCGGTGTTCGCCGTGGTCGTAGTGCCGGTTCAGGCCGGACTCGGCCTGCTGCTGGCCGTGCTCATCAACAAGCAGGTACGCTCCTCCGTGTTCTTCCGTACGGTCTACTTCCTGCCCGTGGTGACCTCCATGGTGGTGGTCTCCCTGCTGTGGATGTTCATCTACCAGAACGACGGCATGCTCAATCAGGTGATGTCCAAGCTCACCTTCGGCCACTGGCAGGCCGTGGACTGGCTCAACGACCCACGCACCGCGATGGGCGCCATCATCGTGATGTCCATCTGGCAAGCGGTCGGCCAGCATATGCTCATCTGGCTGTCCGGTCTGCAGACCATCCCAGGCGAACTGTACGAGGCCGCCGAGCTGGACGGCTGCAGCGCTTGGGAACAGTTCAAGAACGTGACTTGGCCGGGCCTGCGCTCCACGCGCAACATGATTCTGATCACCATCACCATCGCGGCTATGAGCCTGTTCACCCAGATCAACGTGATGACTCAGGGCGGCCCGCGCGACGCCACCACCACCGTGGTATTCGAGGCCGTGCGCTCCGGCTTCCAGCAGCAGGAGATGGGCTACGCCTCCGCGATCACGCTCGTGTTCTTCTGCATCATCATGGTCATCACCGCCATCCAGCGCTACCTGACCCGCGAGAAGTAATCGAAAAGACTTGAGATTAAGGATTCAACGATGAGCAACGCAACTACTTCGATGGCCGCTCACGACAAGCTCGCGGCCAAGGCCGCCAAAAAGGTCGCCTATAAGCACAACCGCCTGTCCGTAGGCGGATGGATCGTCCGCATCCTGTTCGCCTGCCTGTTCGCTTTCCCGCTGATCTTCATGGTGGTCAGCTCCTTCAAGCCGGACGATGAGATCATGGCCGATCTCGGCTCCTTCAAGGCGTTCCTGCCGGTGGGGCACATTTCGCTCGACAACTACGCGCAGGTGTTCACCCGCGTGCCCGCCGCCACCTTCCTGATGAACTCGGTGATCATCACCGTGGTTACCGTGGTGCTCGGCGTGATTGTCAACTCGATGGCGGCCTTCGCTCTGCAGCGTCTTGAGGTGCGTGGCAAGAAGGTCATCTTCACCTTCATTCTGGCCACACTGATGGTGCCGTTCGAAACCTACGCCATCCCGCTGCTGTGGTGGGTCAACCAGCTGCCGCGCCCGGTGGTGGACCAGTTCGGCCTGTACTTCACCCGCGGATGGATCGATACTCTGCCCGTGCAGATCGTGCCGTTCATCGCCAACGCCTTCTCCGTCTACCTGTACATGCAGTACTTCGAGACGATTCCGAAGGACCTCGATGAGGCCGCCCGCGTGGATGGTGCCGGATGGTTCCGCATCTACTCGCGTATCATCATGCCGCTGTCCGGACCTGCCACCGCCACCGTGGTGATCCTGAGCTTCCTGCCCATGTGGAACCAGTACGTCTGGCCGCTGATGGTGGTGCAGTCCGAGAATCTGCGCCCGGTGATGATCGGCGTGCAGTATTTCCAGCAAATGACCACCTCGTGGGGTCAGATCATGGCCTACAGCTCGCTGATCACCGTCCCGATCATCATCGTCTTCGTCCTCTTCCAAAAGCAATTCGTCAGCTCCATCGCCTCGACGGGAGTAAAGGGCTGAAATCACACCACATACTTCGACTGCGGTCGGGGCTAACCGGACCGCTGCGCCTGCCTCGATTGCAGTCGACCACATACTTGCCGGATGGGTTTTCCCCTTTTCTCCCATCCGGCATTATTCGTATCGCACGAAATAGTTGCACGCGTCAACGCATACGTCAAAGGAGACCACAATGACCATCATCAACACCGATAACTACACTGCATGCGAAGCGTTCGCATCATACGCCGGCGACGGCGAAACCCCCGGCATCATTCGTCTCACACCAGTCAGCGGCAGTGCGCAGCCGGTGGAGGCGAGCCTTACCGCAGCCGATCGTCGCGCGAAACTGACGCTACCCATCACCCCCGGCGAACAGTACGAGCTGCATTGCGAAGGACTGGAGCTGGGATTCGCGTACCTGACCGGCGGCGAGAATCTGATCGACCGCGGCATCCGCATCATCACTTCGGATACTCGAGCCACCGCGCATCGACCGCGCGCACATTTCGAGCCGGCACAGCACTGGATGAACGACCCGAACGGCCTCTGCCGTTTCCAAGGCCGCTACCACATGTTCTACCAGTACAACCCCTACGGCTGGGAGTGGGACAGCATGCATTGGGGCCATGCGGTCAGCCATGACCTGATGCACTGGGTCGATCTGCCGATCGCGCTGCTGCCGCAACCGGATCTATCGCGCGACGGGTCGCTGGCCGGCGGCGCGTTCTCCGGCTCCGCGGTCACCGTGGACGAATCCGGCCGCATCGTGCCAGGCGATCAGGCGAGCGCCATCCGCATCTTCCTGACCCGTCACTGGGAGCGTCGAGGAGATCCGCGCTCGGTCATCGAAGAACAGACCACGGCCGTCAGCACCGACGGACTGACGTTCGGCACTGAAACCACCGTGATTCGTCGTCCGGGCGATGATTTCGGACCGGACTTCCGCGATCCGAAAGCCGACGACACATTGCTGACTGACGCGCCGGACGGCGAGACGAACAGCAGCACCACGACAGCCGGCGTTCCGACCATCGTGGTCGCCACGAACCTGCCGGCCGAACAGGCACCTGCCGCTGGCGAAATCGGCTCGGCACCGCGTCCATCCGGCACCTATTGGTATGGCGAAAGCACGACTGCAGCGGCCGGCGAGCAGACCCCCGACCTCTCTCGCATTCCGACGCTCGCCCTGTTCCGCGCCACCGACTCCAATCTGGACAACGCCACATGGGAATACGCTGGCCCGTTGCTGTTCGAAACCGGCCTTCCCGAGGCGTACACCTACGAATGCCCGGACACGTTCAGCGTAGACGGTTCGGCCGTGGCCATCGGTTCGGTGATGAAATTGCACGATACGACCGGTCGATTCCAGCCGATTCGCTGGTACACCGGCTCAGTCGTGGAGCCGGCCGGCTCTCCACGATTCGATGTGGAGCAGGCCGGCTGGTGCGATTTCGGATCGTGTTATTACGCAGTACAGTCCTTCCGTGATCGGCACACGGCGGCGGACGGCAGCCAGTCCGATCGTCGCATCGCCATCGGCTGGCTGTGCGACTGGTTCGGCGTACGTATCGAACGTAACGACTACGCCAACGGCGTGATGAGTTTGCCGCGCGAACTGCATGTGGTGGACGGACGACTGCACTCTCGCCCGATTCAGGAGGTTTACGATCTGCTGATCGGCGGCGAGCTCACTCCGGACGCGACTGACGGCACTGATAGCGGGCGCGAACTGCGCGTGAACGTTCCGAATCATGCGTACTACGCAAACATCATCCCTGAAGCGAATCAGTCGTTTACCATGACGCTGGTTTCCGGCCTACGCAAGCAGAGCGACGGCACTATGACGCAGGCTTCGCTGAAGCTGGCAAGCGACGGCAAGGCGGTACACCTGACCACCACCGGACTGCCGACCGACGGTTGTGATTACGTCTCCGTCACCGAACAGGTGAACCGTGTGGAGGTGTTCTACGACCATGGCGTCGCCGAAGTGTTCGTCAATAACGGTGAGGATGTGGGTGCTGTGCTGTTCGACTGCAGCACCGTCAACGATCCGGTCTTTGTGACTGCGCCGACAGTGACCGGACTGCACGGCGCTGGCACTGGCACCGTGACGTTCCGCGAACTACGCTCCACGCGCTGACCATAACCGGCAGCTCGGGTTTTCTTCATGGCTTTTCACTCGCGATGCGTCACTACATGCACCTACATGCACATGCACATGCACAGTGGGCGTGACGCATTGCGGGTGGAGTGCCTCTGCTTGGCCGGCAGCCCTTCGTAGACGAGACAGATATTCCGCGAGGGCAGAAATCAGCCCCTTGTAACACGGATAGCCTTGGCAGCTGGACAAAAACACACGTTGCCGAGCCTATTCATTCATCCATGACGCTCCTCGCACCGGCACATCGACGCATCGGCGAATCGACGAATCGACGCATCGGCAAAACATCACAAAGCTGCCCTAACGCAGGGGGCGCTGGCTTCGTCATGGTAGACGACTCCGTCGAGGATAACCGTCAGGCCACGCCCGTGACCATAACGGTCACCGATCTGGTCATAGTAAATGTCGATGGTCGTGTCGCCTACCGGCAATCCCAACAATCTCCAATACGGCATCGCATGTTCCACAGCGAGCGGTTCAACGATGAGCATCGAAGACGTCGACTCATCCTCCACTCTTACGCCGGCCAGACCGGAGATGATCAAATCGCAGAAAGCGGAATGGTTGTAGTCTTTGCCGCGCTCATACCCACCTTTGTCTTCGCGCCAACCCCATGCTTCCAACTGATCGCGAGAAATCCAGACTCCGGTATCGGCATCAAGATCTTCGTCAATCCAATCGACGATGTCCCCCTCGGCGGTCTGCCGAGTATGGATTGCCGCGTATCGGCGCAATTCACGCATAAAATCGTCAGCTGTCACTCCGTTGCGTCCAGAGCGAATTTCAGCAATCATCGAATTAAGCGTTTGGGTGGTGGCATACGGCCAACACGGTCCATTCCACTGACATTCGTGGGCGGAGTCGCGATTCATGTACCGAGGGTGGCATATTTCGGCAGTACGAATACCTGCCGCACCAGCGAAGTGCTCTGGATCCGCAAGGAATCGCCACGCATCCTCGTTGCGCGCGTCGGCCACATTGAACGCCCATGGGATATAGCCAATCTCTTCACGCACGTTGCGCATGGGATCAACATCGGCGAACTCGATAGCATCCAACACACCATCTTTGTCGTCCAGCGGCAGCACCTTAAAGAACCGGCCTTCGTCATCCCAAAGCTCACTTTGCATCAGACGAATGAGCTCGCTGGCCTTCGCCCGATATTCTTCAACCAGATCATCACGCCCAGCCCAACCGGCAATGCGTGCAATGGCTCGCGCGTTGCCTACCATGTAACTATTAAGTGTGGGACGCAGGCCGGAACCGGAGATGGAATCTTCCATGGCATCACGGTCGTCGTATGACCAGAACAAGCCGTAGCGCGTCATGTTGCACTCCTCCACCGTGTGGTAGAAACGCACGAACTCATCCAACAAACCAATGGCAAAATCACGGTCATCACGGATTTCGGCGTACCGCATGACAGCATCAATAACCCACGATGAATACGACAGTTCATCACCTGGTCCCCTGAACCAGAAGTTCACATAACTACGCACCAAATCCTTGCCATCACGCAACCAACGAGCCTCGGCAATATGATGGCCGCTGGCGCAATTGATGGAGTTATAAGGACCTGCCCAATACACATTCGGCAGAAATTCCGAGATGATGCGACCTTCAGGCGTGGACGTGATGTGCTTGCGAAACACCCACCAGCGGAAGTAGTACACGCGCTCCAGAAGTCGATCGGCGCACTCGAAGAACGGCACCTCGCGCTTCATCCAGTCAGCGGCCATCTTATTGGCGATATCCTGCGGATACAGTTCCTCATCATGGGAATTGAACTCATTGACATACCCATCAATCACGCTGCCGGTATCACGCGTCGGCCCAGGCGCAGTGAACTCCTCAATCGGTTGGTACACCTCAGTCATGACGTCATTGTCCTTTCGAAACAGCCTGTCTTGACTCAGCCCTTAACCGCTCCGGCCACCAGACCAGAAACAATCCAACGCTGGCAGAACATGAAGAACACGACCACCGGCGCAAGCGCTATACAGGTGATGGCCATGAACAGCGGCCAGTTCGTAGAGAAAGCGTTGACCGCGTTGTACACCTGAAGCACCACCGTGCATTTTTCGGCGGAGGAGACGAACACGCTTGGGCGCAGGAAGTCATTCCACACGGCCAAGGTCTGGAACACAATCACCGTGGCAAGAATCGGTCTAATGAGCGGGAGCACAATCTGCCAGTAGATGCGGAATGGACTTGCGCCGTCCACACGAGCAGCCTCAAACAACTCCGTAGGCAATTTGCGCATGTATCCGACAATCAGGTAGTAGCAGAATGCCGAATCGGCTAGGTACAGCACAATCAGGCCCGGAAGAGAGTCGACGATACCCAACGTGCCCTCCATTTTGTACAAGGGCAGCAACGTGGATTGCACAGGAATACAGAACGCGAGGGTCAACACGGCCCCCATGCCGACTGTAAGCCAGTTCTTTTTCAGCACCATGGCATAGGCGGCGAGTGAGCCGACAGCCACCTGCAGAATCACGCCGAAAACAGTAACAATCAGCGTATTCAGGAAGGCAGTCCAAATCGAGCCGTCCGCTACGGCCTGGGCATAATTAGCGAATGTCCATTCAGTCGGGAGCGCGAATGGATGCTTGGTCATGTCCACACTGGTTTTGAACGAGCTGACAATAACGTAATACAGCGGCAAAGCGCACAGAATCGCCGAGCCCAGCGTCACGATAGTGCGCACAATCTTGCGAGGCACGGTATTGGCACGTGACTCAATCATTCGAATCTCCTTTGAATCGCAGAAGCAACAATCTGCTGAATAGTGACCAGCAGCAAGCAAACAATGGTGAACAACACGGCGAGAGCGGATCCCACACCGTACTGTGATTGGCCGGTGCCGCGCAGCAGAATGGCTTGGGTGATGGTCATTGTGGCATTGCGCGGACCGCCGGCGGTCAAGGTGAATGGCAGGTCATAGACCTTAAGGTTGCCGGTCATGATGAGGAACGTGGACACCACGATGGCGGGAACCAACTGAGACAAGGTGATATGGATGAACTGTTGACGGGAATTGGCGCCATCGATTAAGGACTGTTCGTACAGGTCGGCGGGAATCGCCTGCATATAGGCGAGATAAAGCGTGGCATGCCAGCCGACGCCCATCCAAACACCCACGAAAATCACGCAGAACTGGGCCCAATGATCATCCGACGTCCATGGGATCGGCGGAATGGTAAACAAATCGAGAATCTGGTTGAAGATGCCGGATTTCATTGGAGAGAAAATCTGCCTCCAAATCAGACCCAGAATGGCTTGCGCCGGGATGCCTAGGAAGAAGAACAGCGAACGGGCTAGAGAACGGCCGTAGAACTGTTTATTCAATGTCACAGCAAGAGGCAAAGCCAACACAGTAATCAGCAGCGTGGTCGATACCGCAAATAGCAGGGTGAAGCCAAGGCTGTGAAGCAACTCCGGCTCGGAGAAAATGGTGACGTAGTTCTTCAGTCCGACCATATTGAAGTCGGTCGAGAAGCCGTTGTAGTCGGTCAACGAATAGTAGACGGATGAGAGCAGCGGAACCAAGGTCAGTACGGCGAATACGACCATAATCGGCAGCAGGAAGAAGAACGTGGCTCGGTCTTCAGGGCTAAGTGGCCTCCTGCGGACTTTAGCAATGGCGGAAGTTGCAGAAGCGTTCATGAGTAACGGCTTTCTTTATTCATGAGTGGGAATGATTACAGAAAATGCAGGTACGGACGCCCGAGCTGAAGGGATTCAAACGCAGGAGTAGAGAACGGTTTGTCATTGCAGCAAATCGGACGCCCGCATTTCAAACTGCACGGATACGATCAGCTATTGGACACTGCTCCACTTGGCATCCAGGTTTTTGGCAGCGTCCGTTGGCGTAGTCGTGCCGCCTTGGATGCCTTGCTGTTGTGCGATGACTTCAGCGCTCATGGCCGTGGATCCCTTTTCGAACGAAACCCAATGGAACTTGCCTTTGAAGAAATAGTCATCGTACAGAGGCTTAAGCTGTTCATCAATATCAGAGGTGTAGTTGCTCGAAACGGAAGCGGAGCCGTATGCAGTAGTGAACAGTTTGAGGCCTTCCTCGGAGTTCATGAAGGTGAGGAACTTTTCAGCGGCATCCTTATGCTTGGTCTTGGCGCTGATAGCGAAAGCAGGATCGGCACCACCATCGACGTATGGTTCAGAACCTGGATATTCGGGGAATGGAGAGAATCCGTAGTTCACACCAGCCGCCTTGATATCAGCCACATCCCATCCGCCGGTGCGATACATGGCAGCCTCACCATTAATGAATGACTGCTTGACCTGATCGGCGTTCAGGCCAGTGGCCTCCTGCGGCAAGGCACCGGACTTGATGAAACCATCATTCCAAGCCTCGAATGCTTTGGTCCACTGGTCAGCAAACGTGCTCTTTCCGGCGTAGATTTCCTTGTCGCCATCGGTTCCGGTAGAGGCGTAGTAGCTACCCAACAGGCCAATCAGCGACCCTGACATTTCCTGCCCGTTTTCCAAGAATGGCGTAATGCCTTTGTCCTTGAGCTTCTTGGCCAGTGCGGCAAAATCATCAAGATTATCCGGCACAGAATCGTAGCCGACTTCCTTCAGCAAATCTTTGTTATACACAACGCCAGCAAGCCAACCGGAAATCGGCATGCCGTAAATCTTGCCATCCTTGGTGTAGTCAGTCAGATAGGTTTCATCAATACCTTTGAGATAGCCAGCACCAGTGATATCTGCGACCGCACCGTTATTCATAAGGTCAGCGCGATTGTTGCCATTGAGGTTGAAGACATCAGGCGCCTGATTACCAGCGATGCGGGTTTGCAACGTGGAATTGTATTCGGAATCACCTTGTCCATAGGAAATCTGGACTTTGATATCCGGATTGGCCTTTTCGAAGGCCGCAACCACCGGATCCATAGTTGCCTTGTTGTAGTAGGAATACACGGTTAAGGAATTGCCTGAATCCGCAGAGCTGGACCCACATGCGGCCATGGGCACGATCAGGGCAACTGCACCAAGCGCAGCCACAATCGCTTTGTTCATTCTCGACTGCATCGTCTTTTCTCCTTGCTTGTTGTATGCACGCTCTTCTATGAGCGATGACTTCATCGTAGCACCGTTTTACAAGAACGTTTAACCTTTAGTTTTGTTTGATGAATTACGTGTTTGCAATTGGCTTTATTTCAACCTTTTCCGCTCTTTTAGCAACGTTCGATATCGGCGCGTCGAAACGTTCTTGTAGATATATTTTCTTAAACGATATTTTTTGAAGCAACGCCTTTGAGAAGCGAAAGGTGTAACGTTTATATGGTCCATTTACCACGAACCAACGCAGGAGGACACAGCATGGCTACATTGCGCGATGTCGCCAAAGAAGCAGGCGTGTCAGTCGCCACCGCTTCCGTTGTGTTGCGAGGAGAGCCTGGATTTAAACCGGCAACCCGTGAAAAAATCCTTCGGGCAGCCGAAAAAATGCATTACACGGCGAATATGACCGCACGCTTTTTAAAGCAAGGCTCCAGCGGTTTCATCGCTTTCGTAGTTCCAGATCTCGCAAATCCTTATTATTCCGATCTGGCTTGGGCAATTTCTCAACAGGCCGCCCAACAGGGCTACCAGACCATCGTGGTTCAGACTAACGCTTCTTCCGAATCGGAGCGAGATTCGTTGAAGCGTATCAGTACGCCAATGTGCGACGGGCTCATCATCAATCTGCACAACGTACCCGAAGATGAACTGAAATCTTTGATTAGCGGCCATCCGGCTGTCTTGTTCGAAGACTATGCGGAACATCCTCAATATGACAATGTCGCTCTACCTTTAGAGGCTTCATTCAAGGCAGCTTTTACTTATCTCAAACAACGAGGCTATGAGCATACCGCCATCGTCGGAGGACGAAAATTCGCAAAAGATGAATTCAGTCAGGCAGGGCGCAACACCGGATTCCAACTTGCGCTGCAGGCTATGACCAACGCCGGCCTAGGATCGGAAGCCGACACCATCCCCTGCGATTGGACCGCAGAAGGCGGAGTCCATGCCGCAACCACAATTGTGCAGGCTGATCTAGGATATGACTCATTCTTCTGCATGAATGATCTCATAGCGTTCGGGCTCATCAACGGGTTGCAGGATATGGGCGTTCGCGTGCCGGAAGACAAAGCGGTATTTGGATTCGATGGCATAAGTCCGGCATCGTATTGCTCACCGAAGCTCAGCACCATTGCCGTGGATTTTGACGGAATGGCTCGTACGGCCGTCTCCATGTTGGTGGAACGCATCAAAAAAACCAGTGATATACCCCCGCGCCGCGAAATCGCCAGTTTTTCTCTTGTACGTGGCGTTTCAGCGTAAAGCAGACGCAGAATTGCCGCATCTGCTCTACAAGGGGCTGATTTCCGCTTTGCGGAACATCTATCTCGTTTACAGGGGGCGGCCGACCAATTCAACCTTACGGAGAAGAGGCACTCGGCCGCCGTTATTTTGTCGTTTTGCGGTGCCTCTGCCTGGCCAACAGCCCCTTGTAACTGAGATAGATGTTCCGCAAAGCGGAAATCAGCCCCTTCTAACACAGAAAGCCCCTTCTCGCGAACCAGCTCAGTTCACTTGCGGAGGGGCTTTCGGCACCTTTTGCGAATTTGTCTCTCTGACGCGAACTCAGAGAGACAAATTCGCAAAAGGGAGGCCGTTCGGATCCGAATAAACGGTGCCGAACGAGGGGATCCGAATAAACGGCTTAGGCGGTCAGGCTTCGTAGAAGCCGGATTCGCCAAGGCGAGCGTCGGGCTGAGCCGTTAAGCGGGATGCCCAGTGGGCATCCCGTAGGCGAAGTGAGCGGGGCACACCACAGGTGCCCCGCGAAGGAATCCTGATGTGAGCCGACCGAATCAGGCTTCGTAGAAGCCGGATTCGCCAAGGCGAGCGTCGGGATTCAGCAGCATGGCCTTTTCGACCTCGTGGTGGTCGTAGCCGCGGTGGTCCTCACGGAAACGACGGTTTTCGATCGGCTCGTAGAGCGCGGCACGGCCCATCATGCCTTCTTCAAAGTGACGCTGGCCGGCGGCCAAACGCGCATTGGCACGTTCGCGCCATGCTGCCAGCGCAGCTTCGCCGTCCGCATGAGCCACGGCCGCCTCGAAGGCACCGGGGTGAACCAGTGCCACGAATCCGCTCACATGACCGAAGCCGAGCGACGTGGCGAGGCCTGCCTTGACCGGACACCCTGCGGTCTCGCGACCGAACTCGTCCTCGCCGCCGCCGATGCGCAGAGGCTTACGCAGCCAGACCATATGGTCGTCGCGCTTGAGCTTCGGATCGACGCAGTCGAGCGCCGCGTTGGCCGGAATCACGCCGGATTTGAACAGCTGAGTCAGGCCGTTGACCTGGAAGATGCAGGCACCGCCCTTGGCATGGCCGGTGAGCGTCTTCTGGGAGATCACGAACAGCGGGTTGCCGTCCGTGCGGCCGATGGCGTGGGCCAGCGTGTTGTGCAGCTCGGACTCGTTCGGATCGTTGGCGTTCGTGGAGGTGTCATGCTTGGACACCACGGCGATGTCATCCGCGGAAACGCCCAGCGCGGCCAGGTCGTGCACCAGCTTGGACCGGCGTCCGCCAAGGCCCGCCGCCAGAGCGCCGAGTCCCGGAGCCGGAATCGAGGTGTGCGCACCATCCGCGTACGAGTGGATGAATCCGACCACGGCCGCGACCGGCAGACCGAGCTTCAAGGCGATATCGCCACGGGTCACGAGAATCGTGCCGCCGCCCTGGGATTCCAGGAAGCCACCGCGGCGACGGTCGTTGGCGCGGCTGAAGAAGCGCGCGTCAATGCCCTTGCCGTACATCTCTTCGGAGTTGGCGGTGGCATTCATGTTGCCGAAGCCGATCACCGACTCCACGCCAATATCATCAATGGCACCGGTGACCACGAAGTCGGCCTTGCCGAGGGCAATCTTGTCAACGCCCTCTTCCAGAGAGACCGCAGCGGTGGCGCAGGCGGAAACCGGCTGAATCATGTTGCCGTAGCCGCCGATGTACGACTGCATCACATGAGCCGCGACCACGTTCGGCAGGGCCTCCTGCAGAATGTCGGTCGGAATCTCGTGGTTGAGGAAGCGGTCGAGATAGAGCTTGCGCATCGAGGCCATGCCGCCGAAGCCGGTGCCTTGGGTCGAGGCCACCAGCGAGGGGTGGATGGACTCAAGGATTTCGGCCGGGGTAAAGCCGGCGCTCAGGTAGGCATCCACAGTGGTGACGATGTTCCACAGCGCGATTTCGTCCACATCGCCCACCATCGAGGCCGGAATGCCCCATCGAGTCGGGTCGAAGCCGGTCGGGAACTGGCCGCCGACGGTACGGGTCATCGTGGCACGACGCGGTACGCGAATCATCGATCCGGCGTGACGGGTCACATTCCATTCGCCGGATTCAGCGTCCGGAGCGATGGTGGTGTGCTTGGCGTCCAGCTTGACGTATTCGCGGGCGACGTCCTCGCTCGGCACGGAGAAGGTGACGTCGTGGTCCAGGAAGACCTCGGCTTCTTCTTCGTCGGCACCGTCCTTATAGTCGCCGCCCATGCCGGTTTCGAATGGACGGATGCCGGAGCGGGCCACGACCTCGTCGTGGTACCGTTCGGCGATGTCCTCTTCGGGCACCAAGTTGCCGTCCACGTCGTACCAGCCCGGCTTCGGGCTGTCCTGCCAATTCAGCAGGCCCATATTCCATGCCAGTTCGAGCACGGCACCGGCACTCAGATCGACAGTGCCGTCCGAATGGATGCCGAGTTCGGCTTGGGTGCGCGTACGGCCGGAACCCCACGGGCCAAGTTCGCCGACGGAAACGATAACGATTTCGTCTTCCGGCTTGGCGGTGACGTTCCGCCAATCGGCAAGGTTCACCGGAGCCTGCTTGGTAACGATCGGGGTGGGCAGGGCCTTGAGCGCGGCGGCACCGCTCTTATCGCCTTGCGATTGTCGCTGCTCGGCGTCGGCTACGGACAGTCCACTGGACTGTCCGTTTAACGCCTCCGCACGCAACGCCTTGATATCGATGGGTTCAGAACCAAGGCCGCCGGTCAGGTCCACGTCGAGCGGAGCCTGGGCCGCTTGAGCACGCGATTCGGCGGTGCACAGGTCGAGCAGCTTGGCGGCGATCTGCGCGGTGGAATAGGTGTGGATGCCGTGACGCTCCACGACGTCCACCAGCGGGTCGTTGCCGCCCATCAGACCGGTGCCACGCACCCAACCGATCTTCGGGTGAGCGAAGGTCACACGGCTGGACCATGCGTCACGCTCGGCACGGGCACGGTTCACCACGGCATCGAAGGCGGACTTGACTTCGCCGTACGCACCGTCACCGCCGAAGACGCCACGGTTCGGGGAACCGGGCAGCACCACATGCAGCTTGTGCTGCACGTTGGTGTCGGCACCGATCTTGGACAGGCCCGCGATGGCACGTTCCACACCCCAGAGCATGAGTCGGGCCTGCGATTCGAACAGGTCGCCGGCATCGGCCAACGTACCGTGCACCGGAGGAGCCGCGAACGGGAAGAACAGCGTCGGTTCGTAGGCGGGCTTGAGCACGGTGGTCGTAGCTCCGGAGGTCTTCTTCTGCTCGTGGCCCACCCAGTCAACCAGCGCATCCACATCACGATAGCTGGAGAGGTTGGCCGGCACCAGCCACAGCTTGGCGTTGCCAGAGGCGTGTTCGCGGTAGGCCTGCGCACCCCAAGCCTTGATGGATGGCTTGAAGCTGTGCGAGGTGGCCACCACGGTGGCACCGCCGGCGAGCAAGCCTTCGACCACCTGGGCGGCGATCGAGTTCGGGCTTACGCCGGTCACGATGGCGATGTCGCTCGCGAAACGGGAGGCGGCAGCGTCGGAAGCGACTGGTTCGAGAGCCTCAGATGCGACCTTTTGGAAGGCGGCCTTGAGGTCTTCCTCATCAGAGGAAGTCGAGGAGGAAGTCGAGAGCTGATCCGCAAACCACGTCGCTTCGTCGGCAATGGTCTTGCCGAGGCCGACGAAGCTGCCGGCAAGCGCGGAAGCATCGTGGCCGTAGTAGGCACGAGCCAGATCCTCACGAGCGGAGGCCCAACGGTCATCGAAGAGAATGGCCTTGTTGGCGTCGAAGCGCGGCTCGACCTGCTTCGGCCAGTCGGAGCCGAGTTCGGCTTCAACGGCGGCCACTACGGCAGCGTTCTCATCGTCGGCCTCTTCAGGAGCCGGAGCAGCGACGCCGAGTTCGTTCAAGACGAACCGTGCGGTGGCGGCGAGCACACCGTCGGCACCGGTGACCTTCTCGGCGAAGGCGTCCAACGCCGCGGAATCCACTACGGCACCACCGGCCGCACCACCGGCGGACGGCAGGGCGACCGAAACGCCCTTGAGCTGGGCGACGGCCTGCACGGCGGCGTCGATGAGTTTGTCCGCTTCGGCCTTGGACTGCACAGCGGCAGTCGGCAGCTTGGCCAGATCGCCGCCACGGGAGCTGGAGCCCTCGCGGGTGTCGAGCAGCAGCGCGGCGAGCACGCTGGCCACCCAACCTTCGCCAAGCTGCCATACGTTGGTCACGCGATCGCGGATGTACTGCTGCTTGACGCCGGCGGCACCGAACAGGGCGCGCAGACGATCACGCAACGCTTCGGAGAGCACGGCACCGAACGGCTTGTAGTTCGGGGCGGCCTTGTTGACGATTGCGGCGAGCTTGTCAAGCGTCGCTTCGGCGGCACCATCCACGCTGGCGACTCCCAGTTCGGAGCTGATGTCCATCAACAGCTGGTTGCGGCGCGAAGAAACACCGTTGGTCAGGGTGTCGGTGGTGTCGTTGCTGCCGATCTGGTCGAGACGCACCTTCGCGGCGTAGGCCATAAGCACGCCGATGCCATCGGAGGCCTTGAACGGCAAGTCGGCGACGGCGGCACCGGACGCTGCGGCAGGGGCAGTCGCGGAAACCACGGCAGCCGGAGCCGGAGCAGAACCAAGGTTGGCGGCAGCACTGTTGGCGGCAGCGCCGGAGCCAAGCTGCGCAACGGCGGAACCGCCGGCGGGAGCGGTCTCCACCGGAGCCGGAGCGGCCGTCGAATCATCATCCTCGTCAGGCACCAGCGAATCCGAATCGGTCATGTACACACGGCCTTCATCACGGCCGACGTTGTACACCACGGTATCGCTGCCGGCGAATTCAGGCAGACGCAAGGTCTTGGCACCGAGGTTGGCCAACGTCGGAGCGTTGCCGAGTCCCACCTCGACGTATTCCTCAACACCGAGTCCGCCAGCGGTCCGCGAGCCGAACAGCAGCGCCTGGGTTTCAATCCAACGCACCGGGGAGGCGAACTGCCACGAAAGCAGTTCGGTCAACAACAGTCGGCCGAGTTTTTGATCGTCGGCGGCATAGGAATCCCATACGGCCGGGTCATCAAGAGCGGCCTTGATGCGCTCGGACGGCACCACTTCAAGAATCTTGGCGGCGAATTCGCGGGTCATTTCAAACGGCACGGCCACAAGGTTCGGAATGTAGCGGCCCACCAGGCGGCCACGGTAGTCGATGTGCTGCGGCAGCAACGCATCGAGCTTGTCGCGGAATTCCGGCACGCCCTTACGAAGCAGCGTGGAATGGAACGGTACATCGATGCCCGGCACCAGCATGAACGCGGGCTTGCCGCCGTATTCGGCGACGCGACGGGCGGCATCGGCCTTCAGCGCCTTGAGACCGGCGATCGTGCCGGCGATGGCGTACTGCTGACCGGCGAGGTTGTAGTTCACGATTTGCAGGAACTCGCCGCTCTTCTTGGCCACGGATTCCACGTATTCCTTCACGTGGGCGTCGTCCACACCGAACTGGTTCGGGCGAAGCGCACCCATGCGGTAGTTGGAACGGCCCTGGGCGTCACGATCGATGAGGTGATGCATGGTCGAACCGCGGTGGAACACGAGCTCCAGCACGGTTTCCAGCGGAATCACACCGGCGAAAGCGGACAGCGCGTTGTATTCGCCGAGCGAATGGCCGGCGAAGTAGGCGGGCCAGATGTCAGCGCCGGCTTCGTGCAGACGTGCGGTCTGGGCGAAGGCCACGGTGGCGAGCGCCACCTGCGTGAACTGGGTCAGGTTAAGCAGACCCTCGGGATGGCGGTAGGTGACGCCATTGGCGGTCAATTCCTTGGGATTATCGCGTACGAGTCCGATGATCGAGAAACCGAGCTTCGAGCGAGTCAGCTTGTCGGCACGCTCCCACACATCGCGGGCGGCGGCGGACTTGGCACGCTCGTCGAGCACCATGCCCTGCTTCTGGATGCCTTGGCCGGGGTAGACGAAGGCGGCGCGCGGCGCGCGAACCAGCGCGGTGCCGCGGGAGACCAGCTGACCGTCGATACGGCAGGTGACCTCTAGAGTGATGCCGCCGTGGCGCACCTTGCCGACGCGCTCCACGGAGATCTCCACCTGATCGTTCAGCTGAACCATGCCGTACATGTTGTAGGTCCAGCCGGCGATCTCGTAATGGGCGCCCTTCTCGTCGGTGGCCTGCACCGCGTGCTGCGCGGTGGCGGACAGCCACATGCCGTGCACAAGCGGAGCCTTCAGACCGGAGATACGAGCGCCGCGCGTGGAGGTGTGGATCGGGTTGAAGTCGCCGGAGGTACGGGCGAATGCGGTCATATCCCCCGGAGCGGTGACCTTCACACGGCGCAGCAAGCGACGAGGCGTGGGCTCGACTTCATCGTGCGAGGCGTCGCCGAATTCAGGCGCATCGACCGGCAACGCATCGGAGTAGACACGGCCGCGAATGGCGAAACGCTCAGTTTCGCGGGCAAGCAGCGTGCCGTCGGCGGCGGTGTGGATCACGTGAATGGTGACCACGCGACCGGATGCGGACTCGAAGTAGTCCTCAGCCCAGGAAGTCAGTGCAATCGTCTCGCCGACGTGGCTCAGCAACTCTTCTTCATTGACTTCAAGTTCGATGAGATGGTCGAGATGTACGGCGTTGAGCAGGCCCTCGATCACCGGATAACCGTTGACGGATACGGAACCGAGCGCCGCATAGATCGCCGGCCATGCCGGTCCTACCAGTGCGTCCGGTGCGATGCGGCTGGGCTGCAACACGGTCGGCAACGCGCCACCGGTGGCCGCTTCATGGTCGAAACCGAGGTTGGCGGACAGCGTGTAGGCGGTGTGTGCTTCACCGAACACGCGACCTTCAGCCGGCACGATCTCCGGCATCGCGGTGAGCTTGTCGCCGGTAATGGCGGTGTTGCCGATGCCGGCGGTGGCGGCGAGCATCGCATACACGTCCGGGATCAGTCGCTCGCGGTCCACGACCGGCACACGGCCCGGCTCGGCACCGTCCACGATCAGCGGGATGACGATGTCACGCACGGCGTGCTTGGATACGCCACCGTCCGGATCGTTGTCCCAGAAGGTATCGAGGTGAATGTCAAGGTCGTACTTGCCGGCTGCGGCATCAAACGCACGAATCTCATAGTGCTTGTCGCCCAGAGCGGTGCCGTAGGCAGGATTGTCGGTGATGTGCCCCACCCAAGAGATGTTCGGGGACTTGCGAATGAAGTCTTCGGCATTCGTGGCAGACCCCAGGGCCGCAAAACCTTGCGCCTCATCGGAAGCGACAGCATCGGCAGCATCAGCGCTCTTGACACGTTCGATGGCGGCGTGTTCGAAGCGGCCGAGAATATCGGCGACCGGCTCGTCCACCGTGGTGATGCCGGCCACGGAAATCGGACCGGGGATGGCACGCACGGAATCTGCAGAGTACCGCGGATCTTCGGATTGCCAGAGCTGATCCTGCCCCCACCAGCGCAGCAGATCGTTGTCGATAACCGGTACGAACGGCATCGGCTTGGGGTATTCGCGTACGAGCACCGGGAACCAAGCGACGTCCGACGGCACCACCGTGAGCGTAGCGACTTCAGGGTAGATTTCGGCGAGCTTGGCCAGTGACGGTGCGGGGTCGGCGAGAATGTCGTCTCGGGTCAGCAGTCCCGCAGCCGCGGCGTCGGCGGCGGAAGTGCCGTCTGCGGCGAACAGTCGGGAGGTGAACTCACCGGAGTCCTGCACATTGACGCGGGCCTCGATGCGCTGGAGCAGATGCTGGAAACGATCGGCATAGGTGGGATCGGCCCACGGGTAGGCAAGTTCGGCGAAACGCTGCGCCCAGCCGAGGTAGGTCATGGTGTTGAGATCGCCGAAGTAGGGCTTGGCGGTCTTGTTCAGGGCCTCGATGATTTCGCTGCGGCGGGATTCTAACTCTTCCGGGTGCTTCATGACACGCACGAGCAGACGGCCGCAAGCGGCGGAGGAGTTCTCCAACTCGTAGATGTCCGCATGCAAATGGCTCAGGCCTGAAGACACACCGCCCACCGACTTGCCGGAGGGCACCCAATGGGCGGCCTGAGGGGCGAACGGATCATCGGCAGACGCAGCATCGAGCGCGCCAGCGGCACCGGCGGCGGAAACGGCCGGAATGCCAGGCGTCTTGACGAGCAGCTGCTTGACTTCGGGGCTGGTGTGCGCCTCCTTGGCGGTCATCACCGCAGTGCCCACCAGCACGCCGTCCACCGGCATATCCGGCAGTCCGTACGCACGGGACCACTGGCCGGAAATGTAGTCGGCGGCACGTTCGGGAGTGCCGATGCCGCCGCCGGCCACGAGCACCAGATTCTCGCAGGCGCGCACATCGGCGTAGGTGGCGGCCAACAGGTCATCCAGAGCTTCCCAGCTGTGGTGTCCGCCGGCCTCACCGCCTTCCACCTGAATCATGATGGTGGTCGGCGCCACAGCCTTGGCGATCGCGACCACCTGACGAATCTGGTCCACGGTACCGGGCTTGAAGCTCACGTACGGCAGACCGTCCTCCTGCAGCGACTTGATCAGGGATACGGCTTCGTCGAGCTCCGGAATGCCGGCGGAAACCACCACGCCATCGATAGGCGCGCCGGACGCACGCTTCTTCGGTACGATGCGCGACGAACCGAACTGCAGGTTCCACAGATAGCGGTCCATGAACATGGCGTTGAACTCGACAGTGCGGCCTTCCTCCAACTGTTCTTCCAGCGCGGCCACGTGACGGTCGAACACCTCGGCGGTCACCTGACCGCCACCGGCGAGCTCGGCCCAATAACCGGCGTTGGCGGCCGCCGCCACGATTTCCGGCTCCACGGTGGTGGGAGTCATGCCGGGCAGCAGCACCGGAGGCTTGCCGGTCAAGCGAGAGAACTTGGTGACGAGCTTGTCACCGGCCGGCGTGGAGACCACATGCGGGGCAAAGGCCTTCCAATTCTGCGTACGCTCCGGCTCGCCGTCCAACGTGGACAGCGCCGCTCGCTCGGCCAATGTGGTGGCTTCCACCACGCCTGCACCGGTGCCCTCGACCACGTTACCGATCAGCTTGCCGAGCGTATTGCCCGGGCCCAGGTCCACAATCCACAGCTTGGCCGGATCCTCCGCCTGATCAAGCAGGGACTTGACGCGGGCGTTCCAATCCACGTGGTTGATAAGCACTTCTTCGGCGAGCGCACGGGTGCGATCCTGGTCGAAGCCGCAAGCCGCAGCCCAAGCAACGGTCTGTTCCACGGCTTCAACCATCAGCGGCGAGTGGAACGGCAGAGTGACCTCAAGGTATTCGAGGACGGGGGCGAACACAGTGCCACCGCGCAACTTCTCTTCGCGCAACTTGGCCTGATGCTTGTGCTCGCGTTCGGCTTCCACGGCGAACGCGGCCAGATCTTCCGGATAGCCGGAAAGTACGTAATGATTGGCCGAGTTGGTCACGGCGACGGAGATCGGGCCGCGAGCGCGACCGGCGGCATCCACACGCGCGATCAGCGCCTTGACTTGCGCCAACGTGGCTCCCTTGACGGACAGCATCGGACTGGCCTCGCCATTCTTGGCGGCCAAGCCGAGTTCGCGAACGCGACGGGTGCCGGCGGCACCGATCAGCGCAGCGGCGGCGAGGATTTCGTCCAGCGCATCGGCCGCGCCCTTCACGGAACCGGCGGCGGCAATAGCGCGAGCCATGTGTACGGCGAGCACGCCTTGCGAGTGGCCGAGCACGGCAACCGGCTTGGCTTGGGCAATCGCATATCCCAAATGCTCAAGGTCAAGCAATGCACCTAACTGGGTGAGCGCGATGCCTTCAACAGACGCGGTGGCATCAGCGGCGGCACCGAGACGAGCCGGATTCGGCGTGAAACCGAACAGATCGACCGGGCGGCCTGTGGTGGCCAGCAGGTCGGCGGCGACTGGGGCGAGCAGTCGACCGGCCGCATCGGCGTGGGCGTGCAGCGCCTCGTCAAGGCTGGGATCGGTGGTCTGGTCGGCGAGCGCGACAGGCCACGGGGTCGACTGTCCGGCGAAGGCGAGCGCGTGCGGCTCGGCGGCCAGGCGATTGAGGAAGAAAGTAGTCATTGGTGTTCCTTGCGTTGGTTGATTGGTTGACGTCTTACAAAGTTGGGTTATGTGGATGGCTTCGTCAGTCGGCGGGCCACCGGGCTGCGACCTACCCGATGCGGGGTCACAGCGGCTGGTTGCCGTGGTGCTTGGAGGTGCGTTTCACACGACGCTTGGTGGCGAGGGTGGCGAGGGATTCGACGATGACTTCGCGGGTCTGTTCGGGGTCGATCATGGCGTCGATCTGCCCAATTTCCAGCGAAAGATTCGCATTGACTGTGCTGGTCTCGTAATCCTTGATGTACTTGGCCCTCAGCGCTTCCACATCCTGACCGGCGGCCTTGGCTTTGGCCAGATCGTGCCGGTGGATGATGTTCACCGCACCGGCCGCGCCAAGTACGGCGATCTGCGAGCTGGGCCAAGCGAAGTTCAGGTCTGCGCCGATGGCCTTGGAGCCCATCACGATGTAGGCGCCGCCGAACGCTTTGCGCAGCACTACGGTCACCAGCGGCACCTGTGCGTTGGCGTAGGCGTAGATCACCTTGGCGCCGCGGCGAATGATGCCGGCGTGTTCCTGATCGGAGCCGGGCTTGTATCCGGGCACGTCCACCAACGTGATGACAGGCAGGTTGAATGCGTCGCACAGACGCACGAACCGTGCGACTTTTTCGGAGGAGTCGACGTCCAGGATACCGGCCCTGATGTTCGGCTGGTTGGCCACAACACCCACCGGATGCCCCTCGATGCAGGCGAATCCCACGAGCGCAGAGGCGCCGAAGAGTTCCTGAACCTGTACGAATTCGCCGTAGTCCACGATGCAGCGGATCACGTCGAGCATGTCGTAGGGCTGGCGTTCGTTGGCGGGCACGATCTGGGCGAGTCGCTTGGCCGTATCGCGCTCGGCACGCGTGGCGGCGTAGGCGTAGACCGGCGGCTTGCCTTCGGCGTTGGACGGCAGGTAGGCAAGCACCGTACGCGCGTAGTCGATGGCGTCGGACTCGTCCTCGCCGAGATAGTGGGCCACACCGGACACCTTGTTGTGCACTTCGCCGCCGCCGAGGTCCGCCATCGAGATGGTTTCACCGGTGGCCGCCTTGACCACGTCCGGTCCGGTGACGAACATATTCGAATTCTCGCGGGTCATGATGATCAGATCCGTCAGCGCCGGGCAGTAGACCGCACCGCCTGCGCAAGGTCCGAGAATCAGGCTCAGCTGGGGCACGAAGCCGCTGGCTTCGCAGGTTTTGCGGAAGATGCGGCCGTATTGGGTCAGCGCCGCCACGCCTTCCTGGATACGAGCGCCGCCGGAATCCACAATGGCTACGATCGGCACTTTGAGGTCGATGGCCATGTCCATCAGACGGCAGATCTTCTCACCTTCCGCAGTGCCCAGCGTGCCGCCTTTGACGGAGAAGTCCTGTGCGTAGACGGCTACTTTGCGCCCATAAACCAAGCCGAAACCGGTGATAACGGCCGCACCTGCGTTGCCGGCGGCGATGTTGCCGCCTTGGAAGCGGCCGATTTCCTCGAACGTACCGGTGTCGAACAGCATGTCGAGGCGTTCGCGCGCGGTTTTCTTGCCTTTGGCGTGCTGTTTGTCGCGGGCGCGCTCCTCGGCGGCGCGGGCCAGCTCGGCAGCTTTGACCACCGCGGCGCGTAACGGCTGATGGGCGGACGGCTGGGCGGCGACCTGCGCGGCTTTGACGGCCGGCGAATCCATGATGTCAGTCATTCTTACCGCCTTCCTTGGCCTGGTTGGCCACCTGGCTGTCCGATTGGGCGGCGCTGGAGGTCTTGCCTGCGGCCACGTCCAGCGTGACCAGCGTGTCGCCGGCTTCCACGCCGTCCGCGGGCCCCACAAAAATCTTGGTCACTTCGCCGGCGGCCGGCGCGTACACGTAGTTCTCCATCTTCATGGATTCGAGCACCACCAACAGGTCTCCCTTGGCCACTTGCTGGCCTTCGGACACGTTGATGCGCGTGACGACGGCCTGCATCGGCGAGGCGATGACGCCGGATTTGGCACCGTCGTTCACCTTGGTCGCACTGGAGTCGGCGTTGTGCAGTCCGGCACCGCGCAACGGCTGCGTGGGACGCTTGGCGTTACGGGCGCGGGCGGAACCGGTCAGATTCTCCACGATGTCCAGTGGCACGGTGAGCTTGACACGGCGGTCGTTCATTTCGATGACGAACGTTTCGGACTTGGTCTTATCCGGCTGGCTTGCAGCGGCACCCGGAGTGCCGGATGCGGCTGCGCCCAGCGAGGCCGGCTGCCCGGCGCGCGCCGAGTCAGGCGTGCGGTTGAGGTACGTGCGCTCCAGCCATTTGGTGGAGACGGCAAACGGATGGCTGTGCTCGGCGGTGAAGTCGTCGTTCGAGAAGATTTCCTTGAACAGTGGAATCGGCGTGGGCACGCCTTCGATCACCAGCTCATCGAGCACGCGGCGCACGCGCGCCACGGCGGCGGCACGATCCTGTGCGGTGACGATCACCTTGCCCATCATCGAATCGAATTTCGGCGAAATGGTGTCGCCTTGCTCCACACCGGTGTCGATGCGCACGCCAGGGCCTGCCGGCCATTGAATCTTCTCCAGCGTGCCGGCACCCGGGGTCAGGTTCTTGGCCGGGTCTTCGCTGGTGATGCGCAGTTCGAAGCTGTGGCCACGCGGCTCGGGAGCACGTGTCAGCGTGCCGCCGGAGGCGATGACCAGCTGTTCGCGCACCAGGTCGAGGCCGCTGACCTCCTCAGAGACGGTATGCTCGACCTGCAGTCGTGGGTTGACTTCCAGGAAGTAGACCTTGCCATTGGGCGTCACCATGAATTCGCAGGTGCCCAAACCCACGTAATCCACGGTAGTGAACAGTCTGCGGGAGTATTCCGTGAGCGTATCGACGATCTCCTGAGACAGGAACGGCGCGGGGGCCTCCTCCACGAGCTTCTGGTTGCGGCGCTGCAGCGAGCAGTCGCGGGTGGAGTAGACGGTGAAGTTGCCGTGCGAGTCACGACCGGACTGGGTCTCGACGTGGCGGGCCTTGTCGATGAACTTTTCGATGAAGTATTCGTTCAGATCTCCGCCCTGCAACGCATCATGATTGGTGTAGAAGCGGCGCAACTCCTCGTCGTCGTGGACCACGGTGATGCCATGTCCGCCACCGCCGTCGGTGCGCTTCATCATGATCGGGTAACCGTGGGTGTGCGCGAAGTCGAGCAGGGTGCGAATGTCCTGCACCGGTTCGGACAAGCCCGGCACCGGCGGCACTTTGGCACGCAAGGCCACGCGACGTGCGGTGATCTTGTCGCCGAGGTCCACCAGCGCGGTGTGATGCGGACCTACCCATATGGCACCGGCCGCTTCGACCTTCTGCGCGAAGCTCGGCACTTCGGAGAGGAATCCGTAGCCGGGATGCACGGCGTCCGCACCGCTGCGATGCAGAATGTCGATGAGCAGATCCTCGTTGAGATACGTGTCTTTATAGGTGTCGCCGGAAAGCAGGTACGCTTCGTCGGCCATGTCTACGTAACGGCCGTCGCGATCCTGTTCGGCGTAGACGGCCACGGTCCTGATCCCCATCTCCTTGGCCGTACGCACCACGCGCAACGCGATTTCCCCGCGATTCGCGATCAGCAATGTATTGACAGAGTGAGCCATACTGTCAAATTCTTGCCTCACACACCATCGATCAGCAAGGCCTGTTCACACAAAACAACACATGGCCTTTTGTAGAGACCCAACAAACGTCAGCGTAAGTTTCGCAAGCGTAACCATAGTCTTTAAACCTCGACAAACACCGTGATTCCAACGTTATTCAGGCTCTTATCTCACGTTTTTCACCATTGACGCGCAAGCGCTATTTCGTCAATTTTCAACAAACCGGAATCCGTATTTTTGTAGCTCGGCACGAAACCGCACGAAACCGCACATCCTTAGGATGGCAACTGTTGAGGGGAAGGCTTCGCATCGCGAATCACCGCAACCATTCATCCAGCAACATCCGTACCGCTCCCGCCACGCGCTGCATCAGTCGGCATCCCTCCCATGAGATATCGCATTGCCGTAGCGCACAACAAGACGGTACGGATCGCGACCGAAGGGGAATCACATCATGCAGACTTCACACACCACAGCGTCCAACGCAACGACCACCGTTTCATTCACCCGCCGTCTTATCGCCGTTTCATGGAAGCCGGTGATGTTCGCCGCTCTGCTGTGGCTGGCTTCGGCCGCCGGAGAAATCCCGATTCCGGGTACGCCGGTGCCGATCACGCTGCAGACCTTCGTGGTGATGCTGGCAGGCCTTATGCTCTCCTGGCGTCAGGCCGGATCTGCCATCGCGCTGTATCTGGTTGCCGGCGCGGCCGGACTGCCGGTCTTCGCCGGCGGCGCATCCACCATGGCGTTGGTGGGCCCGAGCGCCGGATTCCTCATCGGGTTCCTGCCGGGCGTGGTAGTGACCGCGTTGCTGAAAGGCAAGGCGGCAACCCACGCCGCCGGATTCGCCGAGACAGCTCTCGCCGCAATTCGTTATTTCGCCGCGTCGACGATCGGCTGCGTTGTAGTGGTCTACGCATTCGGCTTCTTGGTGCAGTCCGCATTGACCGGTGCCCCTCTGGCCGCTGTGGCCTTGGCATCCATGGGATTTGTGGCCGGTGACGTCGTCAAGGCCGTGGTCGCCTCGCTTGCCGCCGCAGGCCTTGCCAAGCTGGGCCGCTGAACAACCAGCGACATATAACAACGGCCTGTTTGGGCAACCGGAAATTCCGGCGCCCAAACAGGCCGTGCTCTCTTCCTTTTCTCACATCGTCGGCATCACCGCTGATACCGGCGACAATCAATCGCCGTAATGGGGACGTGCGTCTACGCACGCCTGCACTTACAGCACACCCACGTCCGCAGTGCGAACCGTATGTTCCACGCCATCGTCCGTCCGCAGAATCAGCGAAGCATCCTCGGTCAGGCCGATTGCCTCACCGGTGAGCGTGGAACCGTCCGTAAAGTGGGCTTCGACCTGACGGCCACGCGCCCAACATACGGTTTTCATTTCCTCACGCAGCGCCTCGGCCTGACCATGAGGGTCAGCGAAGAACTTCGTCAGCCGCTCGCGGAAACCTTCGACCTGTCGGCATGCCACATCATCGCGCATCTCATCGAACGACGGCAGTCCGGCCGCATGCAGTTGCAGCGAAGTGGAGTTTGGCGTAGGCAGACGGCAAGCACCCAACGCCAGATTCAGACCGACGCCGAATACGATCACCACATCGTCGCCCGCATCGGCTGCGTCATTTACATCGCCCGTATCGCCCACATTGCCCGCCGCCGCACCTTCAGCGGTCTCGGACTCGGCCGGAAGCAGCACCAATTCCGAAAGCAGCCCACCCATCTTGAGCCCATGGCAGAACACATCGTTCGGCCATTTCAGTTCCAAGAAGCAGTCAGGCTGATTCGGCACGGCCCCATATTCCCGCATCATGCCATTCAACGCGTCCAGCGTCACCAGACCGGCGATCATCTGCAGCCAGCCGTTGATCGAACTGTCTGTGGCGATCGCGCGTGGCACACGTACCGCATAGGAAATTGTCGAGCACCGACCGGGCTGGCTCACCCACCGGTGCCCATTGCGCCCACGACCGGCGGTCTGCCGGTCGGCGGCGACGACAGCCACCGCCATCGCGCCATCGTCGCGCTTGTGCAACGGCATCGCGCCGCTGCCTACCATTTGTGCGGCCAGCGCGTTGGTCGAGCCGACTTCGTCAAGCGCAATCACTTGATCAGCGACGGCCTTGGTTTTGGGCAGCTGCGGCGTTGCAGCTTTCAAAGCAATCATCATGGGTGTTACCTTACCCGTGGCACGGACCGAATCAGCCCCGATATCCCACGAAAAACCGCACAATTCCAATCATTTTCAGCCATCGACCCTTTGTGAGCGTTCACACGTGACCTAAATCACACCCCATTCCCCGACCTCCAACACACACCCCGATTACCCGCCCATACCCACTTTCCAATTACATGCCCAACACTTATTTATAACCTTATAAATAAGTGCTACAATGATGCCGTACGCATTGACGCACGGCCCTCGCGGAAAAGACTTCCGCCGGTGCCGCAACAGCAACGAAGCAGCCGAAAGGAACCTCATGCGATACGGTCATTTTGATGATGCGAACCGCGAATACGTGATCGAAACCCCCGCCACCCCTCTGCCGTGGATCAACTATCTGGGCAACGAGGACTTCTTCTCGCTGATCTCCAACACGGGAGGCGGCTACTCGTTCTACAAGGACGCCAAGCTCCGCCGCATCACCCGCTACCGTTACAACAACGTTCCGTTCGACAACGGCACACGCAACTACTACGTGAGCATCATGAGTGGCGACACCCCGGACGCCAAGCCGGTCGAAACCTTCTCCCCCACCTTCCTGCCCGTCAAGACCCCGCTCGACAGCTACCAGTGCCGTCACGGCATCGGCTACACCGTCTTCGAGGCATCCAAAGCCGGCATCCGCACCGAGCTTACCGCGTTCGTCCCGCTGCACACCGCCGCTGAAATCAACCGTCTCGACATCACCAACATCAACGGCGCACCGAAAACCGTCGATGTGACCGGCCTGGTCGAATGGTGTCTGTGGAATGCCGTCGATGATTCCAGCAACTTCCAGCGCAACCTGTCCACCGGCGAGGTCGAGGTCGAGCGACGCGACGAATCCACCCTGCTCTACCACAAGACCGAGTTCAAGGAGCGCCGCAACCACTACGCGTTCTACGGCGTGAACGCACCGGTCATCGGATTCGACACCAGCCGCGACGAATTCCTGGGCCAGTTCAACGGTTGGGACACCCCGCAGGTTATCGCCGAAGGCAAGGCGCACGACTCCGTGGCACACGGCTGGTACCCGATCGCCGCGAACCGCGTGCGCGTCACCGTCGATCCGGGCGAGACGAAGTCGTTGATCTTCACGCTCGGCTACATCGAAGTGCCGAACGACCAGAAATGGGAGGATCCGAACGATCCGGCCAAGGTCGGCATCATCAACAAGAAGCCGGCGCATGAGCTGTTCGCCCGCTTCGACACGACCGAGAAGGTCGAAGCCGCGCTTGACGAACTCAAGCAGTACTGGAACGGTCTGCTGAGCACCTACAGCGTCGAATCCGGCGACAGCAAGCTCGACCGCATGGTCAATATCTGGCATCAGTACCAGTGCATGGTCACATTCAACATGTCCCGCTCCGCCTCCTACTACGAGTCCGGTATGGGCCGCGGCATGGGCTTCCGCGATTCGAACCAAGATCTGCTCGGCTTCGTGCATCTCGTGCCCGAGCGCGCACGCGAGCGCATCATCGACATCGCCTCCACGCAGATGGAGGACGGTTCCGCATGGCACCAGTACCAGCCGCTCACCAAGAAGGGCAACGCCGACATCGGCGGCGGCTTCAACGATGATCCGCTGTGGCTGATCGCCGGCGTGAACGCCTACCTTGCCGAAACCGGCGACGCTTCGATCTTGACCGAACCGGTGCCGTTCAACAACGTCGAGGGGTCCGAAGTGCCGCTGCTGGAGCATCTGCGCCGCTCCGCGAACTTCACGATGAACCATCTCGGCCCGCATAAGCTGCCGCTCATCGGCCGCGCCGACTGGAACGACTGCCTGAATCTCAACTGCTTCTCCGCCACCCCGGGCGAAAGCTTCCAGACTGTGGAGAACAACGACACCGGCATCGCCGAATCGGTGTTCATCGGCGGCATGTTCGTGCTGTATGGCGGCCAGTACGCCGATATTCTCGCGCACTACGGCGAGGCGTGCGGCATGTCCGCCGACGAGGTGGCCGCTGAGGTCGGGGTCGTGCGCGACGCGATCGACGCGATGACCGAAGCCGTCAAAACCGCCGGCTGGGACGGTGCATGGTTCCGCCGCGCCTACGATGCCTACTCCCGTCCGGTCGGCACCATCGACGACACCGAAGGCCAGATCTACATCGAGCCTCAGGGCATGTGCGTCATGGCCGGCATCGGCTTGGACGACGGCAAGGCGCAGGCCGCGCTCAAATCGGTCAAGGATCGCCTGACCTGCGAATGGGGCACCGCAATCCTCGCTCCCGCTTACTCCACCTACCGCATCGAGCTCGGTGAAATCTCCACCTACCCGCGCGGATACAAGGAAAACGGCGGCATCTTCTGCCATAACAACCCGTGGGTGTCGATCGCCAACGCTTTGGCCGGCAACGATGAGGAGGCGTTCGCCGTCTACCGCCGCAACTGCCCGGCATGGCTGGAAGACAAGTCCGACATCCGCAAGGTGGAACCTTACGTGTACTGCCAGATGGTCGCCGGTCCGGAAGCCGCGATTCCGGGTGAGGGCAAGAACTCCTGGCTCACCGGCACCGCCGCCTGGACGTTCGTGGACGTCTCCCAGTACCTGCTCGGCATCCGTCCCACCCTCGACGGTCTGGCCATCGAACCTCACCTGCCCGCCGAGTACACGCACCTGACCATCACACGCGTGTTCCGCGGCGTCACCTACCGCATCACGCTCGACCGTACCGGCGAGCGCACGCTCACCGTCAACGGCAAGGTGATTGACGGCAGCACGGTACCGGTACCGACCGACGGTGCGACTACCGTAGACGTCACCGTCACGTTCTGATGTTCTGGGTTTGTTACATTCACGTTGGGCTCTTGCTTGAGGCTCTCGCCTCGTTGCAGCAGAGCCCAACGTGCCCAGCGACTGTGCTGCCGGGCGACGGCTGATAAGTAGCGATCAGCGGCGGTCGGCGGCACAACAGAACCGTAGAGATAAGGAAGCCGTAATGCCCGTCGCAGCATGGGAACAGTTTCTGAAAGACCAGAGCAGTTGGCCCGCCGCCTCGCGAGCCACCCATCAATCCATGGTGAGGGACACGACATCCGGCACCACTTTCGAGAAGCGCAAGCGCATGAGTCCCGAAGAGCGGCATCTGCAGATCATACAGGCCGCGATTAAGGTCATCGCCTCCAAGGGTTTCTGGGGCATGTCGCTGCAAGACATCGCCGACGAGATCAGCATCACCGAGGCGGCGCTCTACCATTACATTCGCTCGAAAAACGAATTACTCAACATGGTGCTTGCCGAAGGCTACGATACGTCCGAAGCGGACGAGTACAACGCAGCCACGTCCGCTGTTACTGATTTCGACGGTCACCATTGCTATTGTTTCCCGCGCTATTGCACCAACATCGTACTGTACAACCTGCGACGTCCGGAAATGGTGCAGCTGTTTTCAATGCTCAACGGCGAGGCGCTCAACCCCACGCATCCCGCACACCGGTTCTTCATCGGACGTCACCTGCGCGCCTGGGAGCAGATCGGTTCGATGAATTGGATTCTGCCTCACGGATACGATGAAGAACGCTTCTACCATCTCTATACGCTCGCGATGAGCGCGATGGACGGTCTGCAATACCGCTGGCTCGCCGACCATTCCGTAAACCTGTTGGAAGAGTGGATGGCGTTCTCCGACGAGATCTTTCCGGAAACCATATGGCAAGGCTTCCGTGACCCGTCCGAATACAATCCGGACGCCCGGCAATGTCTTCTGCCGTTCACGCTAAACGGCGACAACGAATGAGGAGCAGCGAGAGGCCACTCACTGTTCTTCATCTGCAGCTCGGCCATAAGGGCGCGATGCTCTCCTTCATCGAACGTGGCACCGACATCAGGGGTAATCTCCTCACAGCTGCCGACGATTCACGATTCATTCCACGATTGGTCCGGAAACCGGTCCGAATTATGTTTTTCTCCCTACGGAACTGTCCGATAGCCATACACCGTTGAACGTTTGCGCAGATTCGCGAGCGAGCGTTACCGATTGCGTCTCAGTGATGCACTCCGTGCGGTACGACATACACATATGGCTGTTTGGGCGCATCGTACCGCGCTACCTTGCCCCTATACGCACAGCAAACGATTGCCGTAAGTTTCGTCCCACACACCAGTCACAACAAATCCCCGGAATTCCACCATTTTGCGAAATCGGCAGCATCGACTGCTCCGCAAGCCCGTGGTACGATCCGCCGCAAACGCCACAAACGCTGGATTGTCCCACTCACCACCCATCGGGTGCCGCCCTGTCACCCCACTGCGCATCACTGCCGCGCATCGCTCACCACTCATCGCTCATCACCCATCGCTCATCACCCATCGGGTACCGCCCGACCACCCGCTACGCATCATCGCGCACCGCACTGCTCGCACCCGCTTCACGCTTCACGCATCACTTCATCACCCGCATTGCCGCGCATCACCCGCCAGAACGCCACAGTTGACGTATGCGGCTACCATTGACTGACATGACGTCACCAGCCATCTCAAAGCCTGCCGCCGCATCGCATCATCCTGACTCACGCACGTGCGCACACCCCACGTTGCGCCATGTGGGTGCGATCGCGCGATGGACGCTGGCCGTGCTGGCATGCCTGTGGCTCGCCCTGTGCACTGCGGTCGGCCCACTGTATTGGGATCTCGACAACGGTACGCTCGCTAACTGGAACTGGACGAACACCGCCATTTTCGCAGGCTCGTTCATCATCTACCTCGGCATCATCCTGCTATTGGTACGCTTCGCAGCCACCGGCCACGTGTTGCCTTCCACGCTTGACGAGTGCTGGCATCGATTCGCGCAACGGTATTTCAGCCCCGATCAGCGTCCCGGCACCGTCCCTACCGCAGCCAACGGCTCCAAGGCTCATACGCATGACGCCCATATAAACGCTTCAAACGCTGCCGCTCAGCCGCAGCCGTATACCTCACACACGCCACAACAACCCTCGCGCCCCCGCATCACCGCGCAACGCATCACCGCGGCAATCGCACAGGCTTTCGCTGCGGCGGGACGCTGGATTATGCGCGGCACCGATCGATTCTGGAAACTCGCACTGGTGTTCTTCATCGGGTGGCTGTGGATTCCAACCACGCTGCTGGCCGCGTTCGGCGCGGATCTTCGCTCGCAGATTCGCGAATTCGCATGGGTGTGGAATCAATGGACCGGCCTGAAACAGCCGTATATCGGCTTCTTCTCGTTCGTGCCGATGGATGTGTATCCTACCGCGCACTACATGTGGCCCGACAATCCCACGTATCTCACCGACCAACATAACGTGGTGCTCACCTTGCTCTACGGCGGCGCGGCCACGTTCTCACGGTACCTGACCGGCTCCAACGACGCCGGCATTGTGGTGCTTGCCGTGGGTCAGATGCTGTTCGCCGTGTTCTGCTGCGCGGCCACCGCCAATCGCTTCCTGAATCGTCCGTGGCTGGTCAAGGCCGGACTTGACGAAACGTCACCGCGATTCGCCGGACCGCTGGCACGATTCCTGATTCTGTTGTTCTTCCTCACCTGTCCGCTGGCGGTATTCGCCACGATCTCCCTCACCAAGTCGCCTCTGTTCGCATTCTCGTTCGTCTGGTGGTTCGGCATCTGGTATGAACTTACCCAGACCTGGCGGCCCGTCAGCAAGCGCGGCGGGCGTAACGAACGTCACGACAGCGCGAAATCCACCGCTCAGTCGGCAAGCGCACCGGCGTTGACCGCACCGTTGCGTTTGCCACGGCACAGCCTCCTTGCTTTTATCGCTTCCACATCGGTGATGCTGATCTCCGCAAAGTACGCGTGGTATATCATCGCCCTGCAGGTGGTGCTGGCACTGATCGCCGACCGTCGCCGATGGGCCACGTACGTTGCGGCCCTGCTGATTCCCACCGTGCTGATTCACGGCGGTATCTCTTTTGCGATCGCATCTGGTGCGATTATCGGCGGTGATCCGATCGAAAGCCGCGGCGTACAGCTGCAAATGATCGCACGCGTGGCCAAACGCAACCCGAACGGCATTTCCGAAGAAGCCAAGAAGAATCTCTCCCCCGTGTTCAATCTGGACCAGATGGCGGACGCGTATTCCCAGCAGGATGCTGATCCGGTGAAGTCTTCCGGTATACAGTCCAAAAAAGTAAGTTATAAGTGGCGTACCGTTACCCCGGAAGATATGAACAACTTCAACAAGGCGTGGCTTGCGATTGTCAAGGACAATCCGATCATCGCCTTGGACGCGCTGCTGGCCAAATGCTTCGGTTACTTCAATGTGACCGATCAGCCCTATGTGGCGATGGATTACTATGTGGCCAGCGATTATGTACAGAAGAACTCCGCTTGGATCAAAGCGTATAACCATCAGTGGCGCGAGCAGGTGGCCCAGTTCTCCCGCGCATGGGGGCATGTACCGGTCCTCGGCTGGGTGGCGCACGGCAATTTCTACGTGGTGGCCACTTTGCTGATTGGTGCAGCCGAAGTGATTCGCCGCCGTTGGCTCACCTTGATGACGCATATTCCGCTGCTGTTGCTCATGGGTGTGATGATCACTGCGCCCGCCAATAATTTCGAACGACACATGCTGCCGGTCGCGTTCGTATTCGGTTTCGTGGTGCTGACGTATTGGCGTGATACTCGGCGCGAACTCCATGCACAGCGCGTGTCAGGCGAACGGCCGCAGAGGTCACGCGCGAATCTCGAATAGATGGGGCCTATGCTGCGGGGAAAGCCCGCACACGAATTCCTATAGCGTCCTATAGCGTCCTTTCTATAGTGCGTCTGTGTTGTCAGCCGCACTAACCGCACCATCGTTGTACTGCTGCTGCGGTTGGCGCGGCTACACTAGTGGCTATGCCTTCAGATTTCCTCGAACTGCTTGCCGACGACGCTGCCAACAATGCCGATGCCACAGCGCTCGACCGCGTACGTACGGTACTGTTCGAATGCCTATTCCACGAGATTGCCGACGAACGCGTGTCTTCCTTGTTCGCCATCCTCGGGTTTACTGGTGATTTTGACTGTTACGCCATTGCCGGGTACCCGGCACGGTCCGCAGTCCGTACCCGCAAGGATATCGAGAAAATCGTGGCTGATTTCGGCGGCACATGTGTAACCGCCGACTATCAGGTCAGCGGGCTGACGGTGGCCGCTCACGATTCAGTAAAGTCCCACATTACGCCGTCGGCAGGTAACGACGGTACGGCAGAGGCTGCCGGTGCTGCTAGTAGCCGAAAGAACCGCGGTAAACGTGACGATAGCCGCAACGCTGTTGTTGCGCTGGTGCATCAGTCCGGTGCAGCGACTCCCGAGGTGATTTGCAATACCGTCGCTGGAGCGTTCGCGGCCGACCGTCCATTGGCGATGGGGCCTCAACTTGCCGGTGCCGAAGGGGCCATGCGATCCGTGCGTACCGCGCTGTACTGCCTCAAGGCCGCTCCCGCACTCACCGTTACGCTTCAGTCGATTCCGCGGCCGTTGCGTACCGATGACGCGTTACCTGAACGCGCGCTTATTGGAGATACAGATGCGCGTGACGAGTTGGTACGCGTGGTATATGGCAGTCTTACCGCGGCAGGTCCGGATGATCCGACTTTGCGCACCGTCTCCACGTTCCTGCAGTTCGGTGGCTCGTTGGAAGCCACCGCCAAGGAGCTCAACGTGCATCCCAATACGATTCGCTACCGTCTCAAGCGCGCGGCGGAGACGACCGGCTGGGACGCCACCGACCCCCGTGAGGCTTACGTACTCACCACTGCCATCGCGCTGGGTCATATGGTTGTGTAGTCCCGTGCCGCACCGACGACGGCAGACAAGAGACAATCCCCACGACCCCGGCAGGAGCCGGAAGACCCCGACCGCACATGACCACACGGGAATCCCCTGGCGGGCTTCCCGCGCATGGGGCGGCGGACCCAAGCCCCGGTGCGGATAAGCAATGACCAAGCAGGAAGCCCCCGTCGGTCTTCCGTGAGGCGATCCGTGTTCGGATATGAAAAGAGGGGGAGCCTGTACAGGCTCCCCCTCACAAGAATAATGCGGCGGCGTGCTACTCTCCCACACCCTA
>NZ_PGLQ01000006.1:94692-113310 GCF_002802865.1 Bifidobacterium scaligerum | reverse complement strand
GCGCCCGCATGCTCCACCGCCTGCTGCGCCACCGTCAAACCAAACAGACCCGCACCAACAACCACCAAATCAGGGTACGTGTTTTCCGCCATGTTATATACCTTCCTTGTAAGAACAAGTATTGCGAGGTGATGAAGCGACAAGGCCATCCACACGCATCATTTCGTCCTATATTACCGAACAAGACCGATGTGCGTTTATCAGCCCCAAAGCGCACAACCGAATCCTGCGAATGCGTCCTTAATCCCGCTTGAACAAATCGCGAGTGAACACCTTCTCAGACACATCGGCCAAATCATCATTCCACCGATTTGCCACAATTACATCCGCAACATTCTTGAACGCAGCCAAATCATGCGTCACGGCGTTGCCGAGGAATTCCGGTTGGTTCCATGTGGGCTCATAAATCAACACATTGAGGCCCTCTCCACGCAACCGCTTCATCACATCCTGAATAGCGGACTGGCGGAAGTTGTCGGATCCGGACTTCATCGTCAGACGATAAATACCCACCGTCGGTTCTTCGACACCGCGCACTCGTTCGATAATCTCATCAGCCACGAAATCCTTACGGGTCCGGTTGGCGTCCACGATCGCCTCGATGAGGTTCTGCGGCACGGAAGCGTAGTTCGCGAGCAGCTGCTTGGTGTCCTTCGGCAGGCAATATCCGCCATACCCGAACGACGGGTTGTTGTATCCCGGTCCGATGCGCGGATCCAGACATACGCCGTTGATGATGGCACGGGCGTCGAGCCCGCGCGCTTCGGCATAGGTATCCAACTCGTTGAAATACGCGACGCGCAGCGCCAGATACGTATTGGCAAACAGCTTGATGGCCTCGGCCTCCGTGGTTCCCACCACCAATTCCGGAATGCCGCGGGTGCCATCCGCATTCTCACGGTCTTTCTCCCGCGGATCGGCACCGTCGGCGAGCAGGCTCACGAACTTGCGGGCCGCCTGTACGGCTTCCTCATCATCCTGCGGAGCGCCCGCCACGATACGGCTCGGATGCAGATTGTCCCACAGCGCCCGTCCTTCACGCAGGAACTCAGGGCTGAAGAGAATACGATGATCGTGCAAACGTTGACGCAGCTGGCTGGTGTACCCCACCGGAATCGTCGATTTGATGACGATCCATGCTTCCGGCGCATGCTCACGCACCGCCGCGATGGCGGCCTCCACGCTGGAGGTGTCGAAGTAATTGCGTCGCTCGTCATAGTTGGTGGGCGTTGCGACAATCGCAAAATCAGCGCCCGTGTATGCCTGTGCCGGATCCAGCGTGGCATGGAAATTCAACGGGCGCTCCCCGGACGCATTACCCTCAAGGAATGCGGTGATCTCCTTATCCACAATCGGGCTTTTGCCTTGGCTGAGCATCGCTACTTTTTCCGGCACAATATCCAACGCGTGCACTTCATTATGCTGGCTGAGCAACAGTGCGACGGATAGGCCGACATAGCCTGTTCCGGCAACTGCAATCTTCATCGACGCATTCCCTTCATCAAGAATTCAATTAACCTGTATCAATATAGTCACGTTACCAAACCAACGATGACTCGTTCAACGGCTTGACCCCGACATGCGGGCCGAATATCAAACGCACATCAGCCGCATATCGGGGTCACGGAAAGCACCGAACCGGAATCATCCGAATCATCCGCGGAAATACCGCTCCCACCACGAAGGTGAGACGAGCGTGGCGAATTCCTTGCGATACGCCGACTGGTACTTACGCCAGTTGAAGGCGAGACGAGCGTACAACACGCTGACTTTGGCCAGTCGCGTGAACGCGGTAAGCGGCCGACGCCACAACAGTATGCCGGTGTTGGCTTCTTTATTGACGAACACCGCGGAATCCATACGCGCCATAACCTGCCAATGTTCGCTGGCGTTCTTGGCGACCATGTCCAGCCCGTCGAGCGCGTGCTCGACATCGGGAGCATGTCGCGAAATCACATGCCCTGCTTCGGCATCATCGGCATACCAATATGCATGCTGGGGTTCAACGTAACCATCGATCACGGTGTGCATATTGCGGCGCGGCGGACGCAATTGATTGAGCAGCGCCTTGACACCGCTCGACGCCGCGCTTTCCGCTTCAGCACGGCTCTTGACCAGAAGCTCGTCCGGAAGTTCATCGAACGGCACCGTATGCGTGTCGTCTTCAGCGGCACGCGCCGCGCGAATCTCCGGCAACCGGGTTTCGAGGATGCTGCCGATGTGCTCAGCCCCCTGCAATACATCACTGACCGCCATTTGATGCAAGGTGACCGCCGAGTAGCGCATCTTCACGGCGGCTGACATGGAGGCGCGCATCATTTCACGGAACAGGTCGCCGCCCCACGGCAGTCGGGAATACAGCAGACCCATGATGAGTTTGTTGCGTACGTGGAAGTACGCTTGCCAGTCAAGAATGTCGTCCTTGTCCACAAAGGATTGATGCCACAGGCATACGCCGGGTACGGTGACGGTTCGGTAGCCGGCCTGTTGCGCACGTACACCGTATTCGACGTCATCATTCTTGATGAAGAACGGATAGGACAGTCCGATCCTGCGAATCGTCTCGACTGGGATCAGGCACATCCACCATGCGTTGTAGTCGGCGTCCGTACGCTTATGCAGGTAGCGCGTCTCCAAGAACGGGCGGGCGGCCAGATCATCGAATTTCGGCGTGCCTTCAGCCGTGGTCCAGAACACACGTTTGCGGTTGAACACCTCGGCCAAGGCGCACAGGCGAGTCGGTTCGCTCAAGAACAGCATGTTGCCGCCGACCAGCGTAGGCTTCGCACAATGGTTGGCGAACGCGATGGCACGTGAGATAGATTCCGGTTCAAGCACCGTGTCGTCGTCCAGCAGCAAGGCGTAACCGCTTTCGTTGTGCTGTTCGACCTCATACATACCGCGTGCGAAACCGCCGGAACCGCCGATATTGCCTTGACGGATGACACGCAGCTTGTCGCCAAGCCGCGCCTTGACCTCGGTGTAACCGTCCTGCTCGGTAACCAGCTTGGTGCCCTGATCCACAACGTAGATGGCATCGATCAGGTTCATATCCGCCATGTTGGCAAGCAGGTTGAACTGACGGACGCACCATTCGGGCTTGTTCATCGTGGTGATTGCCAGCGATGCAGTGAGATTGCGGTTCGCCGGCACGTCGGCGAGCCACACGGCATCGGACAGCACGACCGGGGCCGAGCCGACCGCCGCAACCTCGAACCACAGCCATCCGCCTTCATGCATACCGCTGATCGGTACAGCAACCTCAACGGTGTCCGGCGACGATTCCGGCGTCACCGCCACTGTCGAAACGACGTGATCCTGCGCGCGGCTGTCCGAACGATGCACGGTGATCACGGCTTCTCCGCTGACCTGCATCCGCAACGTCACGTTTTGCACGTTCGTCCATTGCGCCCAATACGCGGCCGGGAACGCATTGTAATAGCTGCCGGTCGAGTAGACATGACCCGCCGGAACCTCCAGAGCAGTGCGATCCTTCACCCACGAGTGGAGAATCTCGTTGGTAACTGCTGAACCACCAGCACGTCCGCTCCCATAGATAGGAGCGGCGGCTATACGGAACGATTCGTCTAATCCGACATCTCCCGAGGGAAACACCACGCGCCAGATCGTCTCTTGCTGTGACTTAGACATGAGAACACCTTACGGTCAATACTTACCAACTACCATGAGCGGATTCGCTCAGCACTCGCGCCGGCAACTACGGCTCCGATACTATACGCGGCAAGTCCAAGCTACTCTTTGTGGAACTTGTCGCTGAACGAGTCGGAGAAGGTCTGCATCTCCACATTCTGCTCGCCATCGGCAGGCGTGATGCGGATATAGTCATGGTTGAGCAACGCGTATGGATCGCCCTTGTCGTTGCGAATCACGAAACTGCAGGCATTGTCGCCCGTGGCCACGGCCACCATATCCGTGAAATCGGGATTGGTGGAGCTCGGCGTACGCAATGAGGTGAACAGCTTGAATTCACCACTGTTGAACAGTGTGAGCGGCACTTGGAACCGCACCGTGTGATGCCCATGCTGCTTCATCTTGAACACCTTGGCTCCGGTGTCGTACGTGATGCCGCCTCGACGGATGTCGTTCATCGAGATGGCGAGGTAGAAATCGCCCGGCTCGTCATACTGATATTCCACGGCGAATTCGAATACGTCATCGCTGGTGAGTATCGGCTTGGAGACGGCGTAGGTGCGCAGCAGCGGGCAACGCTCGTTAAGGCCTTCAGGATATTCGCCCTTGGCTACGGCTTCCTTGGCTTTGCGTTCGTTGTCCTTCTTCTCCGCTTCAAGGTTCACCAAGGTGTACTGGTCGGCCACGGACTCCTTGTCGCCTATCACCGCCACTTCGCCGTCCTTGATCATCATGGCGCGGGTGCAGTATTTCTTCACCGATCCCATATCATGCGTGACCAGAATAACGGTCTTGGTGGGGTCTTTGCTCACCTCACGGAAGAAGTTGTCACACTTGCGCTGGAACGCTTCATCACCCACGGCAAGCACCTCGTCGAGCACGAGGATGTCGCCCTGTGCCTTGATGGCCACCGAGAACGCAAGACGCACCTGCATGCCGGAAGAGTAGTTCTTGAGCTTCTGATCCATGAACTCTTCAAGCTCAGCGAACGAAACGATGTCGTCGTACATCGCGTCGATTTCGTCATGGGTGAAGCCGAGCAGACAGCCGTTGAGATACACATTCTCACGGCCGGTCAACTCCGGGTTGAAGCCGACGCCGAGCTCGATGAACGGCACCAGCTTGCCGGTGACGGATACGCTGCCCTTGTTCGGGTAGTAGATCTGGGAGATGATTTTGAGCAGGGTGGATTTGCCGCCGCCGTTACGGCCCACAATGCCGAAGAATTCGCCCTGATGAACCTCGAAGGAGATGTCCTTGAGCACTTCCTGCTTCTTATAGCCCTTGATGCCCTTGGTCCAGTTGATGAACGCCTGCTTGAGGCCGGTGGCCTGCTCAGTGGGCAGCTTGAAGTACTTGTTCACATGATCGACCTTGAGCACCACGGGCGCAGCCGTATACGCCAGTTCGCCCGACTCATGCTTGGCGAGGCGCGGATCCACGATGGATGCGGCCGTCTGGTTCGTCTGTTCGCTCATCACATGACCTCCGCGAATTTCCTGCTGTTCTGGCGGAATACGTGCACGCCTATCCAGATGAGTGCCACGGTCAGTCCCAACGGAATCAACGGCACCCACCAGGAGCCGAACTGATTCCACACGGTAGGCTGCGTCTCCGGGGCGATGAAGTTGTGACGGATGTCCTGAATGGACTGTGCAATCGGGTTCAGCAGCTCAAGTCGTGCCAGCTTGGCATAGATGCCGCCCTTGTCAGTCACATAGCTGAGCGGGTAGATAATCGGCATGCCGTAGAAAATCATCTGCTGGAGGACTTCCCAGATGTGGGCGATGTCGCGGAAGTAGGCGTACATGGTGCTAAAGATGAGGGCGAGCGCCAACGCGAGAATCCACAACTGCAGCACACTGAACGGCACGAGAATCACACGCCAAGTAAAGTGCACACGGTTGAAGAGGGCGAAGATGAGCACCACCACATAATTGATGCCCAAACTAATCATGGAGCCCATGGTGGCGGAGACGACGACGATATAGTTGGGGAAGTGAATCTTGCGCAAAAGATCGCCACGATCAACGATGGATCGCAATCCAATCGAGGTGGCCTCAGCCACGAAGTTCCATGAGCAGATACCAAGCAACAGCACCACCGGATACGTGGGCGTGCCGTCGGACATACGCAGGAATTTGGCAAACACCACGTACATGACAGCGAATAGCATCAATGGCTTGAGCACCGACCATGCAACACCGAGGAACGAGCCTTGGTAACGGAGTTTGAAGTCGGTTTTTACCAGTCCGCGTAGGACGACCATCGCATAACGATATCTGTCCTGTATTCGTCTCTTCACTGTATTCACGGCGCTACATCCTATCAGTCGGTCGATATCATGCTTGCACCGTCTGCGCACATGGGCGACATCGCCACCTCACGAAACGGCGCGTATCCGTTCTTTAGTCTTTAAATATACCGGTATGTCAGCTGACCACAGAAAAACAAAAGAAGACGGAAGCCTTGTCCAAGTGCGGCCTCCGTCTCCTTATGCCGGGACTGGACGTCAGTCCATGTCCAGATAACGCTTCCAGTACTCGATTGAAGTCAGTTCGGCGCGTGCATCGGAATACTCCTTGCGCAGACGTTCGACGTTCTTCTTGTAGTACTTGAGGTCACGCTCATAGCGCTTCGTAATGGCGGCGTAACGCTTCGCATCCTTGACGCGGATGGCACCCTTCTTGTTGTACCAGTCAATAACAATCAGGTACTTCTTGCCATGAATGGCGCCAGCGGGATATGTCCAGCCAAGCACAGGGATGACCGCGTAGCCCTTGCCCTCGTTCTTGAGGAAGCGCTGGCCGTTATTCGTGGCGTAGTCTTCCAGACGCTGCACCAGCGTGCGCGGCTTGTCGCCGTCCACCAGCTGACGATCGATATCGCGCAGATCGAAGCCGTCAAGGCCCAAATCCTTGGCCTGCTGCTGCACTTCGGCGAACGAGAACATCTTCTCTTTGTTCTTGTTTGCCTGCATGAAGGCCTTTTCTGCAGCGCCCTTCTGGGAGATGAACTTCGGTCCCTTCAGGAAGTCCTCGAAGGCGTCCAAACACAGCTCAGCGTTCGAGTAGCCGAACTTCTTGAGCTCAAGACGGATGTTGTTATGCAGCTCGTACATGAAATCAGAGTGCAACGCGAAGCCGGTAGTGCATTGGGCGATCATCGTGTTACGGGTGGTCTGGTAGCGCTCCACGGCAGCGTTGTAACGCACGTGGAACGACATATGCCAGATGCACAGGCCGTTCATGGTGATGAGTTCCTTGCCACAACGCACACCATATTCGGCGTCATCGCAACGCACGAACACCGGCAGCGGTAGGCCGTTCTCCTTGATCACTTGGATCGGGATGCAGCAATACCACCATGCGGCATAACGCTGGTCGGGATTGATCGTCTTAGGCAGACGGAAGGTCTCGTTGTAGACGATGTCATCGAACTTGGTCAGACGCAGCGGAGGCTTGGCCGGGGCGAACGCACCCTTCGGGGTCATATAGCCGGTGTCTTCCCACTGGTCCTCGCCGATCTCATAGTTGAGCATGGCACCGCTGATCATCGCGTCCTTGTATTCGGGCTTGAGCAGACGCAACAAGTTGTAGGTGCGCTTGATGCTCTCCGGGGAGACGGCCACATCATCGTCCATCAGCAGGATGTTGGTCGCTTCCGGCGCCTGCTCCATGGCTTCGATCATGCCACGGGTGAAGCCGCCGGCACCGCCCACGTTCTGATTGGGGCGAACATGCACGTGTTCGTCGCTCAGCTTGTCAACATCCAGCGTACGGCCGTTGTCGATCACATACATATTGAAGTGATCAGCGATCTCTTCACCGGAGCCGAGAATCTGATCCTTGACCAGACGAATGTTGTTCTCGATGAAGCTTTCTTTCTTGAACGTGGTGGTGGAGAGCACGAATTCAACCGGGTTGAGGTCACCACTGTATTCCACCGAATAGTAGCTGTTGCGAATGGCGACCTGGCCCTCGGTGGCGATGGTGAAGCCCACCAGCACAGTCTCATCATCCACAGCAAGTTCGAGATCTACATTCTGCCAATCATCGGAAGCCGTCAGATCGGCGGTCACAGACTTGACCGGCTCCGGGTGCGCCGAGAACACGCCACCCTTGGTCTGCAGCACATGAGCAGCAGCACCCTTGAGCTCCAAATGCAGGTAGAACTTCGTAGCAGTCGTGTATTTCAGCAGCTTCTGCACAGACAGGGAATTGAAATACGTCGAGAAATCGTATTCGCCCTTGGTGCTGAGCAGCCAAGAACCATCCGCCGCAGCTTCATTCTCGATAACCGGGCCCTCTGCCTTGCAATACAGGGAAGGATAGCTCAGCGAGCGCGGGTTTCGTTCCAAGAGAATATTCGCAAATTTCAACGTGGACATGTATTACCTAACGGTTCGAACGTACAGCAATCGCAATCATGATACCCTCTGCCGACGATATGGCCGTTTGCCGAACGACGGCGCACACTCTCTCAACCAGAAGTTCTCGGAAGTTACTCATTCATGATGAGTCTCATCATGGGACTCATCCGAACATTGCTCGGTTGTATCCGTTGTAATAATCGGCACCACCAGCCACAGCAGCGAGCAGAACAGCAATACGTACGAGTATCGTGCATTGTGCCGCGGTGTGACAAAAACAGTCGCCAATGAAATCAGCAGCGGGGACGAATAAATCAGATTCTTCGCTCGGCGCAGCACCACGCATAGGCCAATACTGAGCAACGGGATGCACACCGTATACGTGGCCTCGCTCATCAGCAGCCCCAGTACCGGAGTCTTCGACGCAGCCGTATACAACGACTTCGCTATTCCTTGACCCTGATTCGGTTCCGCACCATCGACATACTCTGGAAGAATGGTCTGAGCCGTACCGAACTCTTCCCAGCCTCGACGCACGTAGAAACCTTCATCATATACAGGACCAAGCTTGAAATAATCACCGAGCCAGCTCACCGAATTGAGGTAATCTACGGGATGGGCAAGCCCTTCCTTGACCCAGACCACCATGAAGTCAGCTAATTCCTTGCTGGTGGCGTCTTTGTTGAAGCAATCACGGTCCTTGACTGGATTTGCGTTTGTCCAATCGTAACCAGCATCAATGATCTGCTGTGGGTCGCACACGATAATGGTCTCAATAGCCTTCTTGTGCTGCGCGTCCATGGAATCGCCATATTTATTCAGCACAGTGAAGGACTGCTGCAACGGGATGGCAAGCATTTCTTGCCTGCCACCTTTAGCGATATGAAGAGCAGAAAATGCATAGGAGTTAATACCCATCACGGAGCCGAGTGTCACCGCAATAATCAGTACGGTCAGCAATCGTTTCCGGAAGAAGACCAGCACCAGCATCATGACGACCAGAATCACATACACATTGATTTTTCTGGTTTCCGCGCACAGTACTGCGAACACAATCATCAACGCGACCAAACCAACACCAATTTTTCGATTGGAACGTATACGCCGCATGTACTCGACAAACAGCACCATCCACACGATGATGAACGGCATCGCCGTAATATCCTTGACAACAGAGGCGGGCAGACGGCCGAACACAGGATTCAAGCTAAGGAACAACAATGCCGCCAAGCAGAATTTCCAGCTCATCCCCAGATGCCCGCCAAAATAGCCCAGCATTACGCTGAAAGCCATTGCCAGCATCACAGCCTGCAGCAATGCCAATAGGCTCAATCCCAAGCCCTCATTGCCGATAGATACACCGAGCTCATCAAAAAAGCCGTAAAGGAGAGTCTCCAACCAAGGATGGTGGTCGCTCATAGCATACCCTGGCAGCATCACTCTTCTGGCGGGGTCCCACGCCTCTCCAGTGCGATACCACATAATCTGAGCCACCGTATCCGCGGCGATGTTCGACGGGGACATCAGCCATAGCCAGATAGACCAGGGGATGAGCATCACCACAGCCATAATCGCACAGCGGGCAAGCGAAAGCCGCGAAAACAGCCATCGACCAAATCGTACGACAGGTCGGAAGCTGTCTCCTACACTGCGAATACGATTCATAAACGCATCGGAAAACACTCGTTCCGAAGTTTCCACGTTCGAGCTCATCGTGGTGGCGTCACCGGCAAATCGCAGACCGAGCCAGAGTACAACCGCTGCAGACAACACACATACAGGCGCAATGCCAACCCAACGCAACACGAGATACCAGTAGTACTGACCAGTGGCATCGGCGGGAGCTACCGCAGCAGGAGTGTATCCTATATCGCTCACCAACACTGGTATGGAATTATCTGCGGTGTAGGTTCCAGCTGGGCCAACCCCGTATGGAGGCAACACAACGCTTAATGCCACCAAAGCGCCAATAACACACGCCGTGATTCTTCCGGTTCTCCCCAGTTCCCCGAACCGGGATATCGATATCAGAGCCCATCCAATCAAGGCCACACAAGAAGCTGCGGTACCGGCCGCTCCTTGAGCCCCGATATTGCCGAATATGTCGGCAAATACGTCTTGCCAAGTACGGGAAAAAACAGTGGGATCACTGTACGTGGCAGGAAATGCCACGGTCGCAATAACGCCTACTACAACCGCGATCGGAATCTGAAAGCGCTCCCAACCATGCCGAGTGCTATCGGTACTTGTCATCGTATGAATTCTCCGTCGCTATTCGTATTCAGCATTGCCGTATTGACAAGGATCTTGATAGGAATTGACCGCTATCGCGCACCATCATGCATGGCGGGAAGGCAACTCGTCCTGTTCAGCATCAGCCCACAGCTTGCGCGTAGCTGGACTGTATTCAATTTCTTTGGTGCGCTCCAACTGGTCCTCAACCAGACGACGATGAATACGCAGCAGTTCAGAGATGATGAGCAACGACAGCGACAGCACCATCCAGATAAACAGCATGGCACCGACCAACAGCGACTGAATATGCCCATGGCCTTGACCAGCAAAGAAGAACATCAGATAACGCACGAAAATCGCGAGCGCCAGAATCGCGGAGATGACGGACGACCACTTGAACACCGAGTGTGCGCGGAACATGAGGAAGCAGCGGATAATCGCACCAGCGGACTTGCCCATGTGCTCGAAGATATTATGGAACAGGCGCGATTCACGCGTCTTCTTGTTCGTGGTAATCGGCACGGAGGTGATGGCGATGCGCTTGTTGCCCGCCTGGATAATAGTCTCCATGCAGTAGCTGAATTCCGTGACGATATTGAGCTGGAGCAGCGCCTTCTTTGAATAGGCACGGAAGCCGCTGGCCGCATCCGGGATATGAGTGCCGGCCGCTTTGTTGACCACCCAGGAGCCGAAGTGCTGCATCATCTTCTTAAATGCGCTGAACTCGGCAATCTTGGAAGTCTGACGGTCGCCTACTACGATATCGGCTTTGCCGGCGAGAATAGGTTGCACCAGATCGCCGATCTTGTCGCTCGGATACTGGTTATCACCATCGGTGTTGACCACGATATCGGCACCATGCTTCAACGCATAGTCCACACCATCGCGGAAGGCACGGGCAAGTCCCATCGTGCCGGTATGCGTAACCACATGCTTGATGCCAAGGCTCTTTGCCACTTCAACCGTACGGTCAGTGCACCCATCATCGATGATCATGACTTCTATCTCGTCGATGCCAGGAATCGACTTGGGCATCTTTTCCATGACCAGAGGAAGGGTCTTCTCTTCATTGAGACAGGGAATCTGGATGAACAACCGCATGAAATAATGTCTTTCTTGTTCGCTTTTTCTTGCCGCTAACTTTCTATTATGTATGTAGCCGATGGACATAGTTATGACAGGCACCTGATGCACATATCACCTTGAATCGCACATCCTCATATGTTCAAAACACGCTGCAGACACGTTCACGCCCGGCTTCATGCTCATTGCGATGCAGCCTGATCCTTCGGCTTTTTCAAGGACTTCAACAGATCGATATCCACCACCTTAGCCGCGAACAGCAGGCCGACATACACCGCGTAAATCACTACATACAGCGCGGCAAGAATCAGGAAATTCTCTACCGTCATCACGTGCGATATGGCAAACAGCGCTACCCAAACACCCACATTGATGCCAATGACCTTCCATGTACGGACGGTCATCAGATTCATCATGCGGCGGCGCACCTCCAGATATGAGAGCGTCATGACAATGAACGTGCTCACCATGCTGGCCGCGGCGATAGCGGTGATGCCGCCGAATTTCGCACTCACCACAAAAATAGGAATGACCAGTGCCAGCGAAACGATGGATAGAATATCGGAAAAACGGGTGTCCTTCTCCGCGTTGAGCACCATATTGAAGATTACGGTCATGCCCATAAAGAAGCTCGACAATGCGAGACAGGAAAGCGCCGGAGCCGCAACAGTGAACGCAGGTTTATAGAAGGTGGAGAGCAGGTCACGGCTGGTTGCGGAGATCACCACAGCCATCGGGAAGATGAATCCAAACGCCACCAGTACCAGCGACTGAGCTTTGCGGCTGGCCTCTTCCGCCTTGCCGTTGGTGATCAGACCAGAAACGACCGGCAGGATGATCACGGCGAACGCCTGCAGCAGATAATACGTGGTCTTACCAAAGTTCATGGCACCGGTGTAATAGCCAGCCATTGAATCCGGTTCAACCACGGATTTCACCACGAGCGTATCGGCGCTGAGCACCAGCGAAGCCATGATGAAGAAGAACGAGAACGACAGCACGCCGTGTGAGACCTCGCCGAATCCAATACGGTTGGTGCCGCTCACGCGCAGCTTCGGCCAGATTGGCACCAACAACGCCAATCCCAGCACGATGGTGATCATCATGGCCGAGAAGTAACCGACCTCCACGCCCATGACCGGGTCATGTGGGAACACGAAAATGATCAGCGGGATAACGCCAAGTTTGACAATGGGATAGAACGTGGCGAGGAAAGCGCTGTATTGGAAACGCTGCAAACCGTCGTTGATGCCGAGCATCATCACATACAAGCCGTTGGAGATCGGCAGGAACGCGGCAAGCTTAAAGTAGAAATCAAGCGATGAATCGTTGAAGATCATGCCGAAAACAGGCGCGCCAAAGAAATTGATGGCAAAGAACACCGCCACGATAATCGCCTGGAAAGCGAATGTTTTGACGATGACATCCACCACATTGAACTTGCCGGAGGAAATGTTGCGAGCCAGCGACTGACGGGCGCCATTGCTGGTGAACATGTATTCGAAATCCAGCACGGTGATGATGGTGCCAACCACGCCATATGCCGCTGCGGATGTGTGACCACCGAGATAGTAGTGAATCAGGTATCCGCTGATGAAGAACATCAGGTTGCTGATCAGGTTCAGAACTAGGCCTTTACGCATACCTATCTTCTCCATCCATATTCAACAGGACGCAACAGCGTCACTCCCGATGCTTGGCAGCAGGGGAACGAACGCCATCGGCGCGCAGCAAAGCGACATACAACGGCACAACATACAACGACCATACGATGTATCGAGATGCGGTGGGCTTTAACGGTATGGAAATCGCATTGGGCAGCAGCGACAGCAATGACCAGATCAGCGGTGCCCCGATCATCAGGCGCTCTCCGATATCCCTTCCTCTTCCTCGAATCGCACAGAACAGCAGGAACAAAGGCAGGATGAACGACCAGACAGCCGTGTAGGTCAACAGTCTCAGCACACGCGTCGATGACACGGACTGCCAGATGCGCCTCACAGTTGCCTGCCCTGATTCGTTTCCTCGGTACTGAGGCATCTGGGCAAACGAAGGACTGATTGCATTATCACCCTGAATCAACACTTGATTAGGGATGCTACGAGAGTCAGCACGGAGCACATCTAATGGCAACGGCCCTGTTTCTTTATGCGCTGTGCGTTGGAGCGAAAACCATCCTGATTCCAACGAGACGAAAGCATTGATATAGCTATCTGGATGGCGCACGCCTTGCTTCAGCCATACCGACACGTATTGGCCGATATAAGACGGATCCTTGAGTGAAAGATGCATGACCGGATCGGCAAGATACGGATTCTGCACTTCCTTCATCTGTTCCACAGGCACATTGTTGAGAGTATCGATGATATGGCGTTCCTCATCCGTCACATCGCCTGGATGGTCAAGCACATAACGCGCGGTCATCTGCATGGGCACCACAAGAATCTGATTCTGATCTTCGTGGTGAATGTTCCATATCTTGCCGGTGACGGCGGGGAACACCGTATGCACCAGCAGAATAACGACTACTGCCACAGTGGCCGCAACCCCACGTAATACCGTCATCGCTACCGGTTTCCGTTGCGACGACGTTCCGCCATTTTCAGTCTCACGCCCCACGAACACCAATCCCAGCAACGACAATGCGGTGATGTAGAAACCGGTCATAGTGGTGAGGGCGGAAAGTACAGACAACGCCACAAAACCCACAGTGAACCATATCGAGCGCAGAGAGCGCAGTCGCTGGCGGCAGGTTTCGATATACATCAACAGCCATGGCACAAAGAACACAGCATGCAGGCTGTCTTTGACCAATGACATGAAGAAAATGGGCAGGAACGGAAAGAACGCATAGAATACGAACAGCGTTATTACGCTACCGAACGGAGCCCCGACATGCCGCGCATACACCACGCTAGCAGACAGTGCGATACACATGGCAACCATTTGCAGCAGTACCAGTACCGTAAGTCCCGCTTGATAGTCACCGAACCATAGTTCACCGGCTTTGGCAAAACCGCCGAACACAATGGTGTCGAAAACCGGATGATGCGCCGAAATCACACCGGCAGGCTGGCCCAGTGCCGCAATACCGTAGAACTGTGCGATTTCATCGCCGGTGTCGTACCACATCAGACCGGGATACAGCCATTTGATATAGGGCGACCAGCATAACAACATCGCTCCGGCGAGGCATATCGTAAGACAACAACCGCGAAAACCTGCACTACGGCGGGCCCACCATGACGGAGCGCGGTGGGACAACGAACGCGAGGTCGACGAGCCATCAGGATCTCTGGAGTTCAGCCCAACCGAGTCATTCGTGTGCAACAATCCACGTGTAACCAGCAGTTCGCCGATCAGGCAAAAAAGCAACAGCACCGCGAATAACTTGACGGCACGAAGCCACAATGCGGCGTCCAATGGTCCGATGGACGCATACACCGCCGCCCGATCGGCGATTGCAATCACAAATGCACCCAACGCGCATAACAATGTCTGCGCTACCGTCGGCGGACGCAGGATGAGACCGGTCTCGCCCAGCGTGAGTTGCATCGGGCAGGGCCCGCCTGCGATCCAAGCCGGATTCACTGGATTATCGGACACATGATGCGCACTCATCGACGATCAACTCTCGAATTGATGGCGGTCGACTCGTCGACCGCCACAGAACAGACTCCGGATACAGCCATTATGCGAAAACAGAGAACGCGACTCTCGCCATCGTAAACATCTCAGGATTGGTGTCCATAAGCTGGGAATAACGCCCCGTCATGAATACCGACCCGATGGCCAGCAACAGTGTAAGCAGACATAGGAACGCCCCGACCCGGTACGCAATGCGATTATCGAACTGCTCTTCACTTCGACCCCAAGCAATCAGCGACAACGTACCTCCGATAACGAACAAATAGCCGAAGTCGCTGAGATAACGCGTGGTAAGCGTGGCCACGAGCACGTCGATGAACAGCACCGCGACACCCATCGCCAATGATGCGACGGCCAAAACCACCACATCACGGTCAACCGCCCTTCGGATACGCTTCGCCAATAGCGCCAACGCAACGAATCCGAGAGGAGCCCAGAACAACAGTCCACCGGCGCGAGGCTCGACACCATAGAAGCCTTGATAGTCGCCCGCGAAATACGGTGTATCGGACACGACAGTCAGGAACGGGAAAGATTCACGTACATTCGCCGGAGAGAGCAGCCCCTGCCAGATCGCATACGGGAAACGCGCAATTCCGCCCACGGTCGCACGCATATCATGCCCGGTCAGCTGGTAGGCCGCTCCGAACTCCGTATAACTACCGAATCGGACCTTATTCCACCATAGGAACGGCAACGCCGCCAACAGTGAAGGTAGCGCCACCGCGAACGCGTTGATCAGCCATATACGAACTGTTCGTCCTATGCTCCGCTTCCCGGACCGACGATCCTGTCCATCAATCGCCCGGAACAGAATAATCGGCGCGAGGAACACCGCGATACACATGGGCGGACGGCACCCCACGTTGAGCCCGATGAGTATGCCGCCGAGAGCGATGAGCACCCAATACAACTTTCCTCGCTCAAGCAACGCAGCCTTCATCCACAGGCAAATGGCTCCGATAATGAGTGACAGTCCCGACACAATAGGAACGGCGTAGATTGTCGACATGAAAGACAGGTACATGGTGGGCTGAACGGCGCACACCGCCGCAAGACCAGCCAATGCTTGCAATGGCATCGGCACATTGGCACCCCAACGTTTGAACAGCAACCGCACCAGGGTGACGCTCAGCAATGCCAGCACAATTCCCAGCAGCAATACGACCTTCCACGGTGCCAGATCATTACCGGTCAAGAGCAGGTACGGGATGAAGAACAGCACGCACGGCAACACACCGAAATAGGAATAATAGTGGCCGTTGAAATATACGAAATCGATAAGATAGGTTTCGCCGCTTTGCTGATGGGCGGCGATACGCGCGTCACTGTCATACGGGTTGGCCATCGCCTGCAACGTATCGGAAACAGGGTAATCCAACCACGTATGACCGGATACGATCGAGCGGGCGATCCACTGGTACTCAAAGTCCGGTGGCCATGTGCTCGTACGCAACGATTCCCAAGGTCGGGTAACAAGAGTCACTGCACCCACCAAGAGAACGCCCAACACTGAGGTGCCGATCCAATAGAGTGCACGTTCTCGATCGGTGGTAGCAGACCAATGCCTCCGCAGTCGTGGTGCGGTGGCAGCGAGGAATATGATGATCAGATACGCGGCTATGCGAATGGGGTTGACCATGAACGGCCTAGGCACATTCAGTTGCGGTTCTCCACTCAACTGAAACACTGTTCCCACCGGAGAAGTCACGTGAATGACAAATGCAGTGGAATGGCCCGCCAAGCGCATGCGAATCCACTGCGATTGCGGCACCTTGCCGTTCAAACTCGTTTCAGGCAGCAATTTGGCAGCCGAATGCCCGGCATCGTTGGTCTCGATGCGGATTTTGAGTAGTCCATTGCCGCTGGCCGTCCCTACAGTTTTCGTACCCGGGTGTGACGGATCTTCCATACGCGCACGTGGAGCATCGACATTGACAAGCGGTATATGCACATTATCGACGTGGATATCATCGCGCTGAAAATCAAGGGTGGCGGTATCGGCATCGGTGACCCGATACGTGAAATCGCCTATCTGCTCAAGCCCCTCGCCCACGCTGACCGTAGTCTGAATCGGCTCGTAATCGCGCGAACTCCAAAAAGCGAGGTTGAACACAAACACCTCGCAGAACAGGCACAATATCAATGCGATGGCGCACCGCTTAATCGTCGAATTCACATTCTTCTCCCACTCATATTCACAGCCACGACGCAGAACGGCATACCGAATACAGTCGATGCCGTGCATGATCGGCCTTTATGCTAATCGATAATAGCGGTTACCTCGGGCCACAGACAGTGGCACGTTCTCAGGATGCCGGACACAAGACCAGCATCTCGTTTATTGTGGTGTGCATGTCTGAACAGATCGAGACTCCAACCATCGCCGTGCTTCTTCCCTGTTATAACGAGGAAGTGACCATCGGCAAGGTCGTGCGTGACTTCAAAGCCGCGCTGCCGGATGCCATTATTTACGTGTATGACAACAACTCCACCGACCGCACCGCCGAAATCGCTACGGCTGAGGGCGCGATCGTACGTAAGGAGCCTCGTCAAGGCAAAGGCAACGTGGTGCGAGCCATGTTCGAGGATATCGACGCAGACGTATACGTGATGGCGGACGGCGACGATACCTACCCCGCCGACGCGGCTCCGGCCATGGTCGCCAAGGTGCTTGAGGGCTATGACATGGTCATCGGCGACCGTCTGAGCTCCACGTACTTTCAAGAGAACAAGCGTCCGTTCCATAACTTCGGCAACCGTTTGGTGCGAGATTCGATCAACGGACTATTCCATGCGCACGTCACCGACATCATGACCGGCTACCGCGCCTTCAGCTTCACGTTCGCCAAAACGTATCCCGTGCTTTCCCGCGGCTTCGAGATCGAAACCGAGATGACGATTCACTCGCTGAACAACAACCTGCGCCTATTTGAGATGCCGATCCAGTATCGCGACCGACCGGCTGGTTCAGTCTCCAAACTGGACACCGTGGGCGACGGCATCAAGGTGATGAGCACCATCTTCCGCATGATACGCGAATACAAGCCTCTGCCGTTCTTCGGCGGCATCGGCTTGGCAATCGGCATTATCGGTGCCGTACTGTGCGGCATGGTCACGATGGAATTCATGCACACCGGCGTGGTGCTACGCTTCCCCACCCTTATCGGTGCCACCATGCTGGTTATCGCCGGACTGTTGCTTATCGCCACCGGCATCATCCTTGACGTCATCGCCAAAAATAATCGCAAGGAATTTGTCGTGGACGCCAACCGCTTCGCTTATATGAAGCGTCACTAATACGGGAATTCCTGCACATTTGCCCCGCATATTGATGGGCGGCCCTGCGCTCGTTCTTCAACGAAGAAACTGAACGCAGGGCCGCCCATCAATTCATCATGTCGGGATCACGACACTTGCAGCAGATGCCGCTGGCAGCGCTGATACCACATACCGCTATGCCATTCATCCGATGTCGGTCCACCATTCTTGGAGAATCCACCAAGACGATAGTATTCGTCGCGCAACGCCAATAGCATCACATACTTCTTAGCCGCACCGTTACGCGTCCACACATCACCACGAACACAACGCTGACGCCAATAACCATCCGACAAGCGCTCCTCATC
>NZ_PGLQ01000006.1:0-94683 GCF_002802865.1 Bifidobacterium scaligerum | reverse complement strand
AGCCGCACCGTTACGCGTCCACACATCACCACGAACACAACGCTGACGCCAATAACCATCCGACAAGCGCTCCTCATCATGCGTAGGACCACCCAAACGGCCAAAACCACCATGCGCATTATACGAATCACGCAAATCCAGCAACATCACGTACTTCTCAGCCGCACCGTTACGCGTCCACACATCACCACGAACACAACGCTGACGCCAATAACCATCCGACAAGCGCTCCTCATCATGCGTAGGACCACCCAAACGGCCAAAACCACCATGCGCATTATACGAATCACGCAAATCCAGCAACATCACGTACTTCTCAGCCGCACCGTTACGCGTCCACACATCACCACGAACACAACGCTGACGCCAATAACCGTTGCTCAATCGTTCTTCGTTACCGGCAGGAGCACCTAACCGGGCATAGCCTCCATGCGCGTTATATGAATCGCGCAAATTCAGAAGCATCACATATTTCGTAGTGGTGCCTTTCACCCAGATATCCCCATGCTGGAAATGCTGCCTCCACCAGCCGTCGGACAACCGTTCCTCATCTGCTGTAGGGTAGCCGAGCACACCATGTTCATAGTGACGATTCGCCCATTCCTTGCGTAGTTCGCCGGACGTGTAATGGGCTCCGGTGGAAGGCGTCCAGGAAATCGCACCACGCTCGAAATTCTGGTAACAATTCTGTTTGCCCGGGGACCAATTACACACCTCGCTGGCGATCGGGTTGCCGATGACGCTCTTCGCTCCACCGATGCGCTTCCACTCCTCGCCCATGGCTCCCTTGACGGGATAAGGAGGCTGATTGTTGGAGCTATTGGAATTATTGGAGTTGGCGACTGTCTTGTAGCCGAACGCATTCAAATCCACGGTGCCGGAGATGCCGTTGATGTGGCCGTCGCTAGTGTACTGCCAGAAACGGTCGTTGGCGGAAACCTCGAAGCCGGTGCGGGCACCGTAGCTGGCCACCCAGCGGGTCTTGGACCAGATGTTGTTGTTTTTCAGCGCGGACTTCAGGTATGATGTGTACGAGTACACGGACAGGTTGTTGTAGCCGGCGGCCTTGAGCTTCGCATACCAGTTGTTCACCGCGCCGTTCCACGTGTTCGGATTGGTCGGAGCGGTATGACCGTTCCAGCTGCCGGTCCAGTCTTCCAGATCATAGAACACCGGGAAGCTCAGATCGCTCGGCTTCACGCCGGCCGCGCGCAGCTTGGCCACAGTATCTTCGCCTTCCCAGTTGCCTGCGTTCGCAGACTCCGCATACGAGAACCAGTACACGCCGAAGGGGATCCCCAAACGCTTGCATTCGTTGATGTTGCGATGCGCCTGACCGTCAATCGCGTTGCCCGAACCGAATCCCAATCGAATGATGGCGCCCTGTACGCCATCGGCCTTGGCTTTCGCCCAGTCGATGGTGCCCTGCCACTTGGAAACGTCGATGACGCCTTTGGCCTGCTGTGCGAACAGCGTATTGTCCACATCGAAGAAAGCAGCCTTACCGTTGTAAATGCCCCAGTGAGCACCGTATTGATTGCCGGTGAAGCTGGCCGCATAGACGTGGGACTGAACCTGAGCGGAGCTGGATGAGCGGAAGGCAGATGGGTTGGCGGTGGCATCAGAGCCGTCACCGCTCGTGCTGTCTTCAGAGTTGTCGGTCATATCGGGCGTGCTGTTGTCCATGGAACCATTCGCATCCGCAGTGCCGGAGTTGTCGGCACCATTCGTTCCGGCCGAATCGTCGTTGTTCCCGGCATTCTGCCCGGAGGTAGCGTCGGGAGTTGCGGCGGTTCCGTCGTTGCTTTCCGCGCCGGCATTACCGTCTGCAGCAGTACCACTGTCCCCGCTGGTCGCGTTCGCATCCCCACCGTTCGCAGTCACCGCGTCCTTAACTGCACTGGCATCCACCGGAATAAACGACTTACCATCGGTTTTGGCCAACGGATCGGCCGGCGTATCCGCAGTGCCGACGATGGCGGGATCGGTGACCGTCGCACCGGTTTCGATATCCTTGACTTCACCCTCGGCAGTCACGGCCAGTTCTTCGGAGACTACCGTCGCATCATCGGGAATATCGGCACTGACCTGAGTGGGCAGTTCAGCACCGGGGTTCTCCGGCATGGCATTCGCAGCAGGCGTTTCCTGATCGGCGAGATGTACGGTGCCGTCGGACGACGTACGGGAGCTATCCGCAGCGTCAACTGTATGGTCGGCGACTGTCTCGCCAGCATAGGCCGAGCCCACCGGCAACGCCACTGTCAAGCCAATCGCGAGACTGACGGCGGCGATCCTCGTTATAGCGGTTTTCAACGATGCAGTGCTATGCGATGGTCGTAATGACGCATCGTGCGTATCGACATTATGGTGTCGCATCAATAATCCTTCTTCTCCCAGCCATCATTCGCCCAAGATCATGCCGAGCTATCCCAACAGCGATTTTAGTAAGGAGTAGGGATGCAGACGCCCTCTACAACGCTTTGCGCAACAATCGTTGCAAAGGCTTCAACACCAGATTATCGGCGGTCAACGCAAGCACCAGCGACGCCGACAGCGCAATCACAAACATCAGTGCGGCGAGACCCATATACTGCCAACCGTTCACTGGATCGGGAAGTCGCGGGCCTATAAGGGCCTTGGTCAATGGCGAATGCACGAGATAAATCGTGTACGAGTAACCGGCAAGCCATGTGATTACCGTGCTCACGCGGCGAGACCGAATATGCACATCGTATCGGAACAGCAAGAACACCGCTGTTACTACGGCGGCGTATGCGGCAGTCAATGTGCGCATCGTCTGCGCAGGTTGGCCGGGGAATAACGCAGGCGTGGCCGCAGTCCAGACCAAGGCAAATGGTGCAATCACGTACAGGCACCGACGCACACATACTGACGGCGGATACATCTCCAGAGCAAAGCCCAACAGATAGTAAACAATCAGCCCATGCCACGGAAACGACTGCACAAACAGCAACCGGTACCCGGCAAGATTACAAATTTGTTCAATCGCCGCCACACCGATACTCAATCCAATCAGCAGCCAAGCGCCCGTACGGCCAACTGCATGCATCATCGGTGCCAGAAACGGTGTGGCCAACACGAAACCGGCCAGCATGAATACAAACCAATACACCGAATCGTCATATCCGGAAAACAGATCGAACAACGCACCGGAGACGGCACCACCGAATGTACGATGATTCATCAACAGGTACGCCACGAATCCCAGTCCGCCGGCGTACAACAGGTATGGAAGTATCAACGATATAAAGCGTTTGTAGTAATAACGCGCGTAAGGGCGCAGCGAGGCGCGAATGCCTTGTGCACCCGCTCCAATATGTTCATTGTTTTGATGTTCATTGTTTTGTCTACTTATAGGCCGTTGATCCACGGATCTGCCCGCAAATTCTGAGTCCGACCCCGAGCTCGTGCGGAAGGTGAGGTTGAAGCGCCCCGAAATCATGATGAACAATGGATTGCAGATCAATAACAATGCAACCAACACGAATCGTGCGCGCTCGGCCCAGCCAGTCAGCTGCATTTTGACGGGCATATAGTTATTCGTCACATGCACGCCAATCACCATGAGCATGGCCACTACGCGTAAGAGATCATAATTCACGTCACGCGGATGAGTCAGCTGTTTGACCGGTTGCGTTGCATGCTCAGGATGCTTGCTTGCCACGTCGGTCACCGTCCTACTTGTCACGTCATTACACTGTTACATTCGTTATACCGTTACCGTCAGGCCCATTACAAAGACACGGCCGCACCGTCACACTGGCCGTCACGCCGCACCGTCACACCGAGCTGGCGATGGACTTGATATCGACCGGGCAGGTGACCTGGCTCTTGAGTTCGTTCAGCGAGTCGAGGCCGGCGGACGGGTCGGAGGAGGAAGAGGAGGACTTGTCTGTGGAGTCAGTCGAGGTGCCGGACTTATCCGTGCCGTTCGAAGTACCGGATGACTCACCGGTGGTGCCGGACTCGCCGTTGGACTGCGACCTGCTCTCGGCCGGGCATTCGTCGGTGACCTTGCCCTGCGAACCGGTTTCGATGCCGTCGGCGTTCACGATCGGCGTGGTCACTACATCCAACGGTTGTGAGGCGGTGCTGCTCACGCGCACGGTGTAGGCGATCGTCAGTTCCTCGCCTGGTGCGATCCACTGCTGGTCAAACGTCACGTACTGGCGGTCGTACAGAGTCGCGGTGTTCGCATGCCATGTATCCACATCGGCCTGCACGGCGGTGATTTCGCCGCCATACGGTGCCGTGAGCACCACGCGGTACTTCATGCCGCCCGGAACCGGATTGTTTTCGTCACCGATCACGAACTCCGGCAGCGACGCCACCTTCGTCTCAGTAAGCGTGTTCTTCATGGTGAACGTGACCGTGTATTCGTCACCCAGCTGATCTTCGGTGTACTGTCCCAACGTCGTGTTGTTCACCGCGGCTGAGACACGGTCGTCGATGGCACCCGTGTAGAGCGCGTTCTGGCTTGCCAGCACGTCACCGCATGTCTTGGTGACTGTGGTGGCAGTGCGCAGATACCAGTCCTGCTTGCCCATCTGCAACTCGGACAAGTAGATGCCGGCCTGCGGCACAGTATCGTCATCGGACAGCTCACCGCTCGACTTGTCGTCGATGATGCCGGTGCTGATCAGAGCATCCTGCTCGGCCTCATCGGCCATCCACAGCTTGAAATGACCGTTGGCGCTGGTGTCTCGCACGGCCTTCAACAGGCCCGAAGCGGTGGAGGCGTTCGTGTGACCCAGCACGTGGTTCATAATGGACTGGGCCGCCTCGGAAACGTAGTTGTTCTGGTCGGTGAAGTCCGGGTGATCGATGTACAGGTCCGACAGCAGGAACGGTACGGTGGTCGTGCCGTCCAGCACACGGCCGTCCGTCAAGGTCACGCTGCCGGTGGCCCCCAGCAACGACTGCAGGAAAACCGGGTCCAATGCGATGACGCCGGCGACATTCTTATCTGCATTGCCCTTCTGATTCAGCCACATGTACTTGTTCAGCTGCGCCACACGCTGGAACTCAGGGTCGATGGTGGTGGTGGCAGGGTACTGGTCGAAAGTCTTGCCGAATACGTCACGTTCTTGATAAACGGTATCGTCCAACGGCTCGTCCGGAATATCCCAGTTGATGGTGCTGGCGAAATCGCCGATTGTCACCTTGCCCTTGTCGGCCGTCACTGCGGCGATCGTACCCACCATGCCGCCGGCGGAACGCAGCTCGGCAGGGTTCTGCACCAATATCAGATACGTACGTTCGCCGTCCTCACCAAGCAGCTGCGGCAGCAGGTTGATCAGGGCATCGTATTCGCTCAGCATCGAATCCACGGTCTGCAGCATGGCCTTTTCGGCGTTGAGCATCGCAGCCACCTTGGCCACGCTCGGCGTCTCGACCTTATTCAGCTTGGCGATCTGTTCCTTCAGATCCGTATGGGTCTGCGCCACGATGTCCGGCATGTCCATCAACGCGCTGACATCCACCGAACCGTTCTTCATCGAGAAGCCCTGCAGACGTTTCGACAGATTCAGCAGATCGGTGAACGGGCCGTTGACCAGCGTATCCACGGAAGCCAGCATCTCGCGCGCGGCGGTGATGTCTCCACTGAATCGCGTGTGGTCGCGGAAGAAGTCCCACTGCGGGCCGCTCAGCTCCTCATTGAGGGCGTTCGTGGCGGTAACCAGATTATGGGCGGCGTCACCCAGACTGACGTCGCTGCCACAGCCAAGCGCCGAATTCGCCAAGCTTTCCGCAGACGAAAGCACCTTCTGACCATCGGTGTACATGCGAGAGATCGAAGCCGCGTACAACGTACCCACACAGGTGAAGGCGGCCAGCAGCGTAAGCAACGTAACGACAATCGCCCTGGCCCACACCGGCGTGCGGCTGACCAGCGAGCGCGCGCCGCGGCCCACATGTTGGGGGGATTTCAGGTTTTTCGGGGCCGGACTTTGTGCAGGTCCGGAGCTGCGTCCGGCGTTTCTCGAAGTGCCGGAAGCACCGGACGTACCGGACGATGCGCGGCGAGGACGAGCATTCGACATCACCGATTCCAGTCCCTTCAGCCCATTGGACCAGCCGTCGCGCTTTTTGTGACTCGCGCCCTTGTGCTCCGAATGCCCTGAAGTGGATCGCATATACCTACCTGCCTGAAATCTGCTCAGATTACACCGTATATATCGTCATAAGACGCATATCACTGTTGCCAGTGTACCGAGGACACCGAAAATAGTAGAAACAATCGGCTCAGAAAGCCGCAAATGCACGCATGACCACCACATCATTCCCAGCATGCTCTCAGACTCCATTGAGGGGTATAACAGTATTGCGCAAGAAAACAGTCACGAAGCGCGACAATAGTGAAGTCGTATTGATTCGAATATTCGGCTTAGGAGAACGGGAGAGGTACACACATGTTCGTCCTCAGCAACGCCTGGCGGGCCATGACACGTTCCAAGGGACGTACGGCTCTGACCGCGTTCATCACGCTGGCAGTCACGTTCGGCACGGTCGCCGGACTGGCCATCGTTCAGGAACACACCACCGCGCATACCACTGCATATGAGGCGCAGGCAGCCACACTGGCCGTTCGACCGTCCGCCGCCACGTGGAAAAAGGTCTCCGCCACGGATGCGTCCACGACCAAGTACTACATGACGTGGAACACGTACACTCCGTACGCCACCATGATGCAGACCGCGGGCATGACGCTCGACTCCACGAGTCTCACGGTGACCGAGACGGTGCCGGCACGCACTACCGGCAAGCTCAAAGCACTCGACGGTGACTCGCTGGGTTCCGCTTCCGACGACACGACCGGTGGCAAGTTGCTGTGGCGTTCGTTTGGATCTGAAAACGCCGTCAAAGCCAATGATCTCGGATCGCTCAAGGTCACGGACGGCAAAAGCCTGAGCTTCGATACGCAGTCCTCCAGCCCGGATACGACCGGCGCGCTGATCTCCGCCGCATTCGCCAAGGCCAATGATCTTGCGGTGGGCGACACGTTCAAGGTGGCCGCCGCCTCCAGTGCCTCCACCACTATCGAGCTCAAGGTGCGCGGCATCTACCAGTACACGTCCGAATCGACTACGGAAAATCCGGTGAATGCCGCTCGCAACCGCGAGAACGTGATCTACACCAACTACGCAACATTCTCCGCAGCCGATCTCGATCCGCAGGCCTATGACTCATCAGCAGCCGGCTGGAAGCTTCCGGATCTTGACGTGGTCTTCTCCGTCACCGACGCCTCGACATACAAGACGCTGGTTTCCACGTTCAAGAAGTCCAAGCTGCCAGAATCCGGATATGTGGTTTCCTCCCCTTCGCTGGAGAAGTACACCAAGTCACTGGAACCGTTGGACGCGCTGGCTTCACAAGCCAAAAACGGTGTAATCGTGCTGCTCGCCGTGGGTGGTGTGCTGCTGCTCGCACTGGTCATGCTGGGAGTGTGGACCCCGAAGCGCAATGACGAGATCGGCATGGCGCTGATCTCCGGCGTGAGCCGCGGCCGCCTGGGATGGCAGTTCATGCTGGAAGTTATTTTCACCACGTTGCCGTTCTATGTAATCGGACTCGTCGCCGGCGCATTCGCCGCCAAACCTATCGGAGTGGCTCTGGCATCCGGCCATGCCACCGCCGTGACCAGCGGATTGATCTGGCAGATGGTCTGGTGCGGTTTGGGCACCATCGTGGTGCTGGCCATTCTGGCGGCGCTGCGTCTGCCGTTCTTCGGCGCGAATACCGTGTTCGCGTCCGGCGGCGATTGGGGCACGGTGAGCGAGGCCGACGCAATCAACGCTGCCGAAACCGACAGCAGCACGGCCACAACAGCCGGCGAAACAGACGAAACCGACGACGATGCGGAGGCGAAGGCATGAGCGAGAAGCAGCACGATCAGGAATCTGAAGTCACTGAGAACACGGCCGCAGAAACCGCCGCCGACTCCGCCAACAATTCTTCCGACATCACAACGGTTCCGGCTGATTCCGTACAGTTCAGCGTCACCTTCGACGATGACGATAACGACGATGCAGATCTCGATGGCATCGGCGATATCGACGCCGGCAACAGCATTTACGATGCTTTGGCTACTGCGGAATCAGACGATAACGACGGCGACACGGATGAATCCTCAGCGCAACAGCCCAGCGAGGCGGAAGCCGATGCTCTTGCTTCAGCCACCGCTTCCGCCGAGGTCACTGAACGCAACGCCCAGCGCGTGAACGAAACCCTTGCCTTGGCGAAGCAGAACACCACCGACGAGCTGGACGCGCACGCCGATCAATCGGCCGCCGGCTCCGGCACCAAAGCGGCACCGGCCATGACGCTCGCCTCGCGCATCGATCGCGTGCTGGTGGGCGGCGGCGCGGACGACGTGCTGCTGAAAACCTACCCGACCTTTGCTTTGAACAAAGTGACCGTGTCCGGCGCCAAAGGCAAGGTCAACGTGCTCGACAGCGTGGACTTCGCCTGCTATGCCGGGCATGCGTATGCGGTGCTGGTCACCGACGATCCGGATTCCGGACTTACGGCGGACGCCAAGCGACGCGCGCTTATGGGGGTTATGACTGGTCTGACCCCGGTGGCTTCCGGCGCGGTGATGAACAAAAGCGCGAATATCGCCGAGCTGGAGCCGGTCGAGTTGCGCGGGCACCGACTGGGCATCGTGCCGCAGCGGTATGCCGTGCAACCGGCCTTGGACGCCGAGCAGAACGTGCTGTACGCCATGGAAGCCTCGAACCGCAACTTCCTCAAGCCCAAGCCGGTGATCGCACGCGAGCTGCTGGCCAAGGTGGGCTTCAGCGAAGCCACCAGCGGCATCCCGGTAGGCAAGCTGCCGTTGGTGCAGCAGCGCTTGGCCGCCATTGCACGCGCCATCAGCACTGAGGCGGAGGTACTGATTCTCGACGAGCCGACCCTTGGCCTGGAAGGCGATGACGAGGTGACCGTGTTCGCCACGCTTGCCAAGCTGGCGCACAGCGGAGACCCGAAGCACTGCGTGATTGTGCTCACCGAATCGCGTGAAGTGGCCGAGGCCGCGGATACGCTCTTCGAGATCTGACATGGTCTGACATGATCTGACATATCGGACGCGCGGGTGCTTGCCGGCACATGTAGTTAGGGCGGGGATACCGGAATTTCATCGGTGTCCCCGCCCTAACTGCTTTACAAGGGGTACATTCCCGCCTCCGGAAACATCTATCTGCTTTACAAGGGGTTCCTCCTCAAGTAGAAGACACCCTAAAATGGCGAAATCGCGTCCTCAAAAGGCGTTAATACCTTGTGTTTCGACTTTTGGCAACCCCTCGTAGAGCAGATAGATATTTTCAAATGCGGGAATGTACCCCTTGTAACGCTGATACATCCAGATATGCCCTTGCGCATGTCCGCTTAGCGCCCACCTCGCGCTAACCTAGCGTTGGGAACGTTGTGTACGGTTTGGAAGCGGGCAATAATGAGCGGATATATCCCTACAGTCCAGCAGATCGACGAGCTGCATCACAAGCTCGCACCGTCCGAGGAAGCATATGAGCTGGTGCATACGCATTGCGTGATCGTAGCCACCATAGCCCAGCAGATCGCACGGCGGCAGAATGCGCTGTTCACCCGCCGATGCACGCTGCCGAAGGACGCACCCGAGTGGGGCACCGCCGCCGAAGACCAAGGAGCGCGAGGTGATAGCGAGGGGGCACCGGCCGCAACTCCACATAACACTGCCACCTCCTCCCCCAGCCACCCGAACTATCTGGTACCGCCCACTGCAGGGGTCACAGGAGGCCATGTGCCACCCCGCTTGCTGGACGAGCATCTGGTGCTGATCGGTGGCCTGCTGCACGATATCGGCACCTACAAGGTGTTCAAGCATGACGGCACCGACGGCGAACCGCTGAAATTCAGCGGCAAGAAGTACATCCTGCACGGTCTCAAAGGCTACAAGTGGCTGCTCAAGCAAGGCGTGGACGAGTCGATCGCGCAATTCTGCCGCAATCATACCGGCGTGGGGCTGACGCGCGAAGACGTGCTGCGGCAGGACTTGCCGTTGCCGCCAGACGACTATGTGCCGATGAACCTGGAGCAGGAAGTGGTGATGTATGCCGACAAGTTCCACAGCAAATCGGTGCCGCCGAAATTCCTGACTGTAGATGCTTACACGGCACGCGCTCAACGGTTCGGCGCAGAAAACGAGCAGCGATGGCTGGAGCTGGTGGCCAAATACGGTGTGCCCGACATTCCGACGCTGGCCGAAAAATATCAGATGCGATTGATCTGAGAGGATTCCTCCAGATCAATATGCGATGCCCGGTGCATCAGGCACCGGCCCATCGCCCACCATTGCGATTTGATTGCGATCTGATCGCAATCAAATCGCAATCAGATCGAACGCAGACGGAAGGTGCCGTTGCGGTTGGAAGCCACGATCATCTGGTCGTTCTCCAGATCGGTCCAGTCGCCCTGCTCGTAACCGGACGAGGACACCACTACGCCAGCAGGAGCGCCATTCTCGTCTTCCAGCGCACGGTAGCGCATCACACGGTAGTCGGCTGCTTGCGCACCGCGACCATACTCGTCATAGATCTCCACAACGCGCGGGCTGGTCACCTCGCGCCCGGAAGCGCGCAGGGCCACCAGCTGGTCTTCGGACTGGATCATGCAGTTGTAGCTGGACTTGGGATATGCCTGACGCAGTTCACGCACTGCCTGTGCCACAGCTTCGTCCAGCGGGAAACCGAAGCCGATGTATTCCAGAATCACCGCGAAGAAGATAGCAGTGTCCGAACGGCCTCCAGTGGAAAGCAGCACGCTGTGGTCCACCGGGTAGGAGCGATTGGTAACGATGTTGCGACCGTTGGCATCCGAGATATCGCCGTTGTGAATGAAGCTCAGACCGTTGGCATAGAACGGGTGCTGGTTTTCCATAATGAGCGGCAGATTGGAGCTGGCCAAGCGTAGATGCCACAGCGCGCCACGCGCCGGCTCATTGGCCAGAGCCTCGAACGTGGAATCGTAACGGGCGGCAATGGTGGACTTGTAGATTTTCGTGCCGGTTTCCGGAGTGGGGGCACCGCCGTCGCGAATGTACGGCGTTTCGGCAGGATCGGAAAGTTGGGCTACGCCCCAGCCGTCATTGTGGATCTCGGAAAGCTCACGGAAGGCCGCAACGTTCTCCGATCCCAAAATGGCGTTCAGGCTCAGGTTGAACCCTGCCGTGGCGTATCCCAATAATCTGCACATGGTATGCCAACTTACCGGAGTCATAATTCGACGTGCGGCAAGCGCTATAGGTGTTGCTTATAGAGCGCTTTTCGCGGCGCTGCGCGAAACGTTCTTCGGCGTACCATGCAGCATACTCTTCGAAGCGTTCTGCTCGGCTTCCGCGTCCTGCTCGCTCATGGCCGCATCAAGCTCCTGGACCAATCGGCTCAGACCGGCTGTGGTGTCCATCGGATCGGGAATCGCAGCCGGATCCGCGTGCGCGATGTCGGTGCCGCCAACGCGAAGTCCAGCGGCTGCACTTGCCCCAGCGACGCCAGCCGCCCCAGCCGCACCGCCAGCAAAACCGGCGCGAACAGCCACCGGCTCATCCACACGCTTCAAGCGCGGAGGCCGCCTGGTGGACACGAACAGCGGCTGCACCTCGACGAGCGGATTGTATGGCGCCAAACCGAACCACTTGACTGGAGAACCGGCCATACGGCGAATCGCATACTTGGCCTGCAACGAAAGCGCGCCGCGCGAAGACACCTTGGATTCCGGCATCAACGCCTTATGGATCAGCACATACCGGATCGTGCCGATGTCCGGATCCGCGTCCACCTTCGGATAAATCGACTTCTGCTTGGGAAGCTCGCCGGTTTTCGACAGGTCATGCATGATCTGGTGAATATACGCCGGCAGCGACTGGGATACCTTGAAGCCCAGCCTCATACGCACACGGTAGATGAAATTCGTACCGAAGCTTTCCACCGTGTACTCGCGGGTGAATGGCTCGTCGGTGGTCTCCACACTGACCGCCCACCATGCGCGGGCACGTTTGGGATGGTCGGCGAAAATGGAGAAAAAGATATCCGTATCGAGCCGCTTGGTCTCCGCATCGGACGTCAGATAGACGATGTTGTCGGCGAAGTAGGGGATGCGGAAGTCACCGTGCAGCTTGTCGAGCGCAGGCAGGAAATCGTCCGGCCGCATATGGCGTCGTTGCGCCCGTTCGAGGCGCGTGCCCTGATCCCACGTGTACATGACGAACAGAATCGCGCAGGTCAGCAGCAATGTGAACCAGCCGCCGTGCAGGAACTTGGCCATGGATGCGAGGAAGAACATGATCTGGATGGCCAGAAACACCACGGTGAACGCCACGGCCCCAAAGCGCCGGCCCGCATACCAGATATAGACGGCGAGCAGCACGGTGGTAGTGATCATCGTGATGGTCAAAGCCAGTCCGTAGGCGGCGGAGATATGCTCGGAATCCTTGAAGATGGCCAGCACGGCAAGCGTGGCCGCGCACAGCACGCCGTTGATCACCGGAATGTAGAGCTGGCCGCGCGTACGAGCCGGGTAACGCACCTGCAGATGCGGCATCCAGTTGAGGCGAGTCGCCTCGGACACCATGGTGAACGCACCGGTGATCAAGGCTTGCGAAGCAATCACGCCGGCGGCGACGGACAGCGCCACGGCCACGTATCGCACGTTCGGATGCATCATCTGGAAGAACGGATTGAGCGTGGCCATCTTGGTGTATGCGGCATCGTCACGATGCGCCAGCATCCATGCGCCCTGGCCGAAATAGTTGCAGACCAGCGCGATTTTGATGAACGGCCACGTGAAGTAGATATTGCCGCGTCCCACATGGCCCATATCGGAGTACAGCGCCTCGGCACCGGTGGTGGCCAGGAACACCGTGCCCATCACCGCAATGCCGGCCGCATTGTGCGGGCTGAACAGGAACCGCACCCCGTACACCGGATTCAGCGCCGCGAACACGGACCAGTCATTGTTGAGGTTGCCCAATCCCACGACGGCCAGGAACGTGAACCAGATCAGGACTATGGATCCGAAAACACGCCCGATGGATTCGGTGCCGCGCGACTGCACGGAGAACAGGATCACGATGATCACCACCGTGATCATCAACGTCAGGCTTGGGTTGTCGTCAAAAACCTGCTCCAACGGCGGCAAGGTCTGCAAGCCTTCCACTGCGGAGCTGATGGAGACAGCCGGAGTCAGCACCGAATCGGCCAGAAACGCGGCACCGCCGAGCATGGCCGGAATCGCCAGCCATGCACCATGACGGCGAATCAGGGAGTACAACGCGAAAATGCCGCCTTCGCCGTTGTTATCGATGCGCATCGCGATCAGCACGTACTTGACCGTGGTGATCAAGGTAATCGACCAGAACACCAGCGAAAGCATACCGAGCACGGCCTCGCGGTCCACGTTGTTGATGCCACCCTGACCGGTCAGGAACGTCTGCATGGTGTACAGCGGCGAGGTGCCGATGTCGCCGTACACTACGCCAAGCGCCACGATGGCCATGGTCCAAGTGATCTTGTCCGGGCCGGACTGCAGTTTCGCCCACCACCGTCCGAGACCTCCCTTGGACCATGCGGAAGCGATTTTCCGGGCTTCTTTGTATTCCTCTTCGCGCTGCTTGGCGAGTGCCGCACGCTCCTCCTTGGTCAGGGTACGACGAGATACCTTGGGAGCGTTGGTAAAAGTATCCGCCCTGAGCAGGGCCTCTTCTTCTTGTTTGGCTGTGGTTGCCTTGGTCGCCTCTTTCGGGGCGCGCGAAGTCCGTTTGTTCGACTCGGCCATACGTTCAGTCCTTTGCGCGGGACCAACCCCACCCGCGACTTCCCTTCGTTGCTTACCTCAACACATCCTGTCACGATTGTTGCCGAATGCCATCGTAGACCCGTAACGAAATCGTCACAACTTACAGCACTACGGACGGCTGTCGAGTTCGCTGGAAAGGCCGTGCATAAGGTCACGTAGGGCAACGCTCGATAGGCCACAAAACAAGTCGCGCACACAGTCACACGCACACAGTCACACGCGCACAGTCGCGCACGCACGGCAGCCGACGTCAGACGCCGTCAGATGCCGTACACCGTGCGGGTGGTGTTGCGTGTGCCACGCGCGACCGCGGCCACCGGCAGGTCAAGCGTATCGGCCATGGCACGCAGCGTGTAGGGAATCATATAGGGCGCGTTGGTGCGACCACGGTACGGCATCGGCGTCAAGTACGGTGCGTCCGTCTCCACCATCGCATGATCGAGACCGACGATGCGTAGGGATTCCCGGATTCCCTCGTTGCCTTTGTAACTGACCGTACCGGAGAAGCTCAGGTACCAGCCCTGTTCGCGCGCGATCTGCGCCATTTCGGCGTCGCCGGAGTATGAATGGAACACCGTGCGTTCGGGCGCGCCATCCGCCAGCAGGGTCTCGATGACTTCGCGATGCGAATCACGGTCGTGGATCTGCATCGGCAGGTTCAGCTCCTTGGCGAGCGCGATATGGGCGCGGAACGCCTCGCGCTGCAGCTCCTTGGCTCCCTCGCCGGTGCGGAACAGGTCCATGCCCGTCTCTCCGATGGCCACCACTTGTTCGGGGTACTGCGTTGCCAGACGATGCACTTCGGCGAGCGCATCTTCGAACGAGGTGTCATGCCAAGGCTTGTATTTGAGTTCGAGACCGTCCGGACCAGGCACGCCGCGGTGACCGTGCAGCACGGATTCGTTGGGATGTATTGCGAGCGCCGCGTGCACATTACCTGGATGATCGAGGGCCATCTGGACGGCGGTCATCAGGTGCGGCAGCTCGCAACCGCAGTCGATGATACCCCTAACACCGACTTCTTGTGCTTGGGCGAGCAGTTGGTTCACGTCATAGACGGGCACTGGCGCTTGGCCTTTGGCCTGTGCTTCATGGTCCATGGCACGCGCGAACGGCACCACTGAAGCCACATGGGTGTGGTCGTCGATCACGTGCGCGTCTTGCGGCAATGGTTCCGGAGCCGGTGCCCAGCTGCGGTCACGATGATGTTTGCTCATGACTCCTCAGTGTAAACATCCCCACTCCCCCGTCCTCTTCCATTCCCGTCCACTCCCCACTCCTTTCCGCTCCCCCACTCCCCTCGCGAATATGTACCACTCACCACCGCTCAGCGGTACATATTCGGGAAGAGAGACGCTACGAAGGAAACAACACCAAGCAACAGCAACTTACCGCCAGCAGCGCTCGTAGGGCAGCCCGGTGAGATGCTCGACCACCGCCTTGGTCTCGGGGTCCACGGCTGTTTTGGAGCCGCCGTTGCGCAGTCGCGTGATTTCGGCCAGCACTATCGAATCGGTGTGCTTATTGATCACCAGATGGGCGGAGATGATCCAGCAAATGATCATCGCGCAGGCGAACCAGCCGAGCAGCACCGCGCCCAAACCGATGCGCGCGCCCCACGATTGCGCCGGCAACGTGGCGTCAAAACCCACGGCACCCAGAATCACGCCTACCGCGATGGTGCCCACTCCCGAGCCCAGCTGCCGGAACGACGCCTGAATACCGGAGAATGTAGCGGAACGATACCGTCGCGTGACGATCTGGTCGATATCCGCGATGTATGGAAACACCGCCCACGGCAGGTATCCGCACAGGGATTTGAACGCGAAGAACCACAACGCGCCGGCCACCGCGAACACGGTCCAAGCCGTCGCCGACCACACGTCCACCAGCATCCATGCGGCGAACAGCCAGCCCACACCCGCCAAGCAGCCGAAGAAGTTGATGGCATACAGACGTTTGGGACCGATTTTCGTCATGGCCCAGCCGAACACCGGCATCAGCGGCAGGGATACCACCGCGCAGCCGAGCAGAAGCGAGGCGAACGCGGCCGTGTGGTTCCAGTTGTAGATCACGAAGAACACGAAGGTCTGCCCGAACACGTCCATCGAGACCTGCACCAGCAGGTAGATGGACAGATGCTTGCGGAATTCCTTGATGTGTAACGTGCTGGCGTATTCGCGCAACACCTTGCCGGCGCGCCTCATCCAGCCGGCCGCACCGATATGCCCCTCACGCACCTCACCGCGCGCGTAGGCGCCGAATCCGGCGGCCTCGGGGCTCATCTCCCACGTGCTGCGCCAGCAGGCGAACACGGCAAGCGCGAACAGCACGGTGGTGGCGATCGTAAACGTCATGTACCCCACAGGTGTGGACTCGCCAAACGCCGCGAGCACCGCACTGCCGACCACGGGGATGGCCGTACCTGCGCATGTGGAGATGAACAGGCGCACGGTGGACAGTTTGGTGCGACTGTTGAAATCCGGCGTCATTTCGCCGGGCAACGGGTTATAGGCGGTCTGGAACGCCTGCGCAAGCACCACCCAGAACACGTAGGCGGCAGCGTACCCGGCCACCGGCAGTCCCGGAATCCATAGGAAAATGCCCAGTAGAATCAGCGGGCCGATAATCATGAGCAGAAAACGACGACGACCGAATCGGCGGCCGATGTCGTAACGATAGAGGTTGTCGTCCAGCACGCCGAACAGCAGCGCGGCCACGGCGCTGATCAGTGCGCTCAGGCCGATCACCGTCTGGGCGGTGGCGATGGACATGCCGCAGAATCGCGTCCAGAACAGGGACAAGTAGGTGGCGACGATGGTGAGCTGACCGCCACCGTAAAAGTCGCCGACGCCAAAACCGACGGCTTGACGCAAGGTGACTTTGCGCGGCTGATCACCGGCCAACGCTTCACGCAACGCCTTGCTGGTGTCGTCTGACATGATCACCTCCCGACTCTGCGTACGAACTGGGTAACGCTTGGTAACGCCCGCTTCCAAGTCTTCAATGGTGCGAGACTTCAGTGTAGTGAGTCAATGTGTCCGATCTGTACGACGTTCGCCTGTACGGCACCCACGTACGCTACATACGTTTGCCGATGAACTTGGCCACCGTGTCGATCAGGAAGCCGCCGATCGCGACGACGATCATCACGATCACGGCCTTGCCGAACGCGCCGCCGAACGACTGAAGCATGTCCGACCAATCGACCGCGAGCGTTGCGGCGGAAGCCAATACGATGTGCTGCATACGAGATACTCCTTGAGATTCCTGAGATATTTTTTGGGTGGGCGACTTACGACAGCTTTGCCGAGGCGAGCGCACGTGCGATCGGCGATGGACAGTCCGGCTAGTCGGCAACGTCTCGCCGCTCCCCTACCGAACGCCGTACGATGATCGACGTGTCCACCAGCGTGACCGTATCCGACTGCTCGTCTTCGTTCCGTACGCCGAGTTCCGTCAGCTTCTCCATCAGCTGGGCGTCCGACGGATTGCGGAACGCACCCGGATCACGGCCGAGCAGCAGACGAACCGCCGTCTGGCCGAGCTGCGCGCGCGGAATACGGATGGAGGTGATCGGTGGGGTGACCACCGGGGCGATCAGCGTGTTGTCGAAACCGATGACGGAGACGTCTTCCGGCACGCGCACGCCGTCCGCGGTCAATCGCAGCACGATGCCGGCCGCGATGAGATCGTTGTAGGTGATCACGGCGGTCGGCTTGGAGCCCTCCAGCGCCAGAGCCGCCTGATAGCCGCCTTCTACGGTGGCATGCACCGGACCGATCTGGTTGACGCGAAAGCCCATGCGCTGGCCTACGTCATGCAGACACGACCAACGTGACTGGTTGGCCCAGGATGCGCCCGGCCCCGCCACATAGGTCACGGCCGTGTGATGGTAGCGTCGCAGCAGACTCAGTGCACGCACCACGCCGATGCGCGGGTCCGGCACCACGCTGGGCACGCCGTCCACGGGCCGGTTGAGCACCACCAGCGGCATCTGCTTGGCATAGTTGCGGATGAAGTCGATGCCGGGCGCGTCCGAGGCGAGAATGACGCCGTTTACCTTGCCTTTGAGATGGGTGAGCATCTGTTGGGTGCGCGGCTGAGATTGGCCGGTTTCGATGATGCTGACGGCACTGTCCGACTCCATGGCCGTTACCTGAGCGCCTTTGAGAATCTGCGAGGAGATGCCGTCGGCCGTGTCCTTGACCACCATCGTGATGATGCCGCCGCCGACTGCCGTGCGTTTGCCGTTGGCTTGCACGTGTGCCGGGACCATGCTGCGCGGCTGCGGGGATTGAGGTGCGGCGAAATCGCCCGGGGCTGCGCCGATTGCGTTGCCGTTGCCACCGACGGCACCGGCCTCACCAGTCACGCCGGTTGCGGCGGGTTCGCCACCCAGGCCGGTCACGTCAGCCGCGCTGGCGGCAAACCGACGCCGTGGATTGGGGCGGTAGCCAAGCTCGGCGGCCACGGTCCGCACATGTTCCACGGTCTGGAAGTTCACACGGCCGGGATTGCTGAACACGCGGGAGACGGTGGAGATGGCCACGCCGGCCGCATCCGCCACGTCGCTCAAACGCACGCGGTCTGTCGCCTTGCGTTGCACCATCATCACCCCTTTCCCCTCACCTGTGTTTGATCTTCAACTATAGCGAGATATAGCGAGGCTCCCCTTGCCGAGGAAAAAGCTGTCGCCATAGGCGACTGAGAGCAGCGACCTTGCGGTCAGCGCTCCTCTCAGTCTCACTTGGTTCGGCAGCTCCACTCAACAAGGGGAGCCGGCAGGTAGGACGATCAGGCCTGGGTGCGACGCTCGGCGAGCTCGGCCTTGATCTGCTTGAACTTCTCCTCGGTGACCGGGTAGAAGAACATGATCGCGGCGGAGATCACGAAGCCGATCAGCGGCACGAGGCCGGCGGCCAGGCGCAGGTTCTCGGCAACGGTCGGATCCTGGGCCACGTTCATGCCGGACTTGTAACCGGTGAAGGCGAGGATGGCCGGGCCGAGCCAGGAGGTCAGGGCACCGAACATCTGACGGAAGAAGCTCAGGCCAGCCATGGCGGCACCATCGGTGCGCTTGCCGGTCTTCCACTCGTAGTACTCAACGGTGTCGCCTTCCATGCCCCAGACGTAGTTGCCGCAGAACTGGGCGCCGATGGCGTTGAGGGCCAGGCCCACGAGGGACAGCCAGACGTTGGTGACGAAGATGAACATCACACCACCGAGGATGCCGAGGGCGCAGCCGAGGTACCAGCCGCCCTTCTTGCCGAGGTGACGGGCGATCACCGGGCCGAACGGGGAGGCGATCACGCCGATGGAGGCGTTGATCAGGGTGACGAGGGTGGTGATGAGAGCCAGAGTGCCGGCGTCGGCGCCGTTGGCGAGGACTTCCTTGGCGATGATCGGTCCGATGGAACCCACGCAGGTGGCGATCAGGTAGAAGCCGGTGGCGAAGCACAGGATGAGCAGAGCCGGGTTCGTGAAGATGGCCTTCAGGGTGTCAACGAAGGAGACCTTCGGCTGAGCCGGGACGTCGATCTGCTCGATGGTGGTCTTGTACAGGAAGACGTAGATCAGAGCGCCGACGAGGCAGAAGATGCACACGATCGGGAGCATCAGCTTGGCGAGAGCAGCCTGATCCTTGACGTTGTTGATGGCCGGGGCCAGGGTGAAGGTGACGATGAGGCCGAACAGAGCGCCGCCGACCATACGGGCGGAGGACAGGCGCTGACGCTCGTTCTGATCCTGAGTCATAGCACCGAGCAGTGCGCCGTAGGGCACGCCGCCCAGAGCACCGAGCAGCTGGTACAGCAGGTAGGTGACGATAGCCCAAGCCACCTTGATGCCCATCTCGGCATCGGCCGGAATGGTGTACATCAGGCAGATGGCGACCATCATCGGCACGCCGAAGGCGACGACCAGACGACGGAACTTGCCATTCTTGTTCGGCTTGACGCGATCGGCGTAGTTGCCGGCGAGCAGGTAGACGACAGCCTGGAAGAAGCGGGCGAACAGGAAGATGTTGGCGGTGGTCACCGGGTCGATGCCCATGTAGATGTAGTAAGTGGCCAGGAACATCGACATCATACGCCAGCCGATGTTGTTGGCAAGATCGCCGGAACCGTAGCCGACGATGTTCAGCCAAGTCAGCTTTTGCGGCGTCTTCTTGACCGACTGCGCTGTTGCAGTGCTCATATTCGAGAACTCCTTAGTTCTTTTTCCTTGTTCCGTTCCGGTGCGTTTGTGGCGCACCGGAACATACCGCGGCCGAAACCGCGGCAAAATCTTTGATTGTTTGCGTGCGTCGCGCGCGGATTACTTGATGAGGCAGGGCAGCGACGGGCTGGACTCTGCGGACATGCCGATCGCGTTCACTGCGATCACCGAAGCCGTGTAGTTGCCGGCCGTGAGACCGGAGACGCTCTTGGCTTCCTCACCGGCCTCGGCCTTGACCACCTTGACGGTGTTCTCGGTGAGGTTGCGCAGGGTGAGCACGTAGGAGGTGATCGGGGTGCCGCCGTCGGCCGGGGCCTGCCAGGTGACGTTCATCGTGTCGGCGGTGGAGGTGACGCCCGGCTTGTTCGGCTTGGCGGGCACGGCGGCCACGATGATCGGTTCGCTCGGCTCGCTCGACGGAGAGACCTTGTCTTCGCCGGTGGTGGCTTCGATGGTCACCTGATAGGTGCCGCGGGCCACGTTCGCGAACGTGTAGGCGGTGGTGCCGGTCGGTGCCCAGGCGGTGCGCTTGGGCAGGTCGGAGGTCGGATCGACCGGGGTCAGGTGGATGTTGGCGCCGCCCTTGCCGAAGCCGGAGCGGGTGTCCACCTCATCCCAGGAGACGGCCACGGAGCCGGATTCCACAAGCAGCTCGGCCACCGGAGCCTTCGGAGCGGGCAACAGGTCGTCCACCTCATTGGCATCGGCACGACCCACCTTGAAGACGGCGGAGGTGGCGCTTTCGCCCTCGCCGATCTCGTTGCGGCCCTGAACGGTCACGGTCCACTCGCCGGCCGGCACATCCGCGATCAGCGCGTGGGTGTCGGTGCCGTCCACCGTGGCGGGGATAACCTCGCCGGCGGCGTTGGTCAGGGTGAGCGTGGTGCCCAGAATCGGCGAGCGGCCGTCGGAGGCGAACGCCCAGCCGACCTGCACGTCGTGGGCCTGCACGGATACGGTCACATCCGTGGGCTCGGACGGGATGGCCGGCATGTGGTGATCGGCGTACACGGCGATCTCCACGAGCTGCAGGGCGTACTCGTCATGCTCGTTCGGGTTGGAGCGCAGCTTGGAGGCTTCGACCTTGACGAAACGGACGTCGTCCACCGGGGCGAAGTCGAAGGCGCGGGCCTTGCCGTTGTCCGGCAGGGCGTAGTCGCGCTTGTCTACGACCTTGGTCCAGGCGTTGCCATCAGCGGAGACGGAGATGGTGAAGTCAACCGGGAAGCCCTGGCCCTGGTTCGGATCGAAGGCGCGGTGACCGGCGGCGAACTCCTGCACGCCGCCGACGCCTTCGCCTTCGCCATGGAAGGCTTCGGCCACGGTGCCGCCGGGGTTCTCGCCACGCGGCGCGAGCACTACCTGAGCCACGGTGGTCGGATGGGCGAGCTTCAGTACCACCCACTCGTCGTGGTTCTCGGCGCTCGGCTCGCTGGACCAGCCGAAGTGGTTGTAGTCGGCGTTGAATTCGCCGTCCACCAGGGAGGCGGCGGTCCAACCGTTGCGATCGGAGGAGGAGCTGACGCGCACGGTGGCGCCCAGGGCCTTGTTGGCGGCCTGGCACTTGCACGGCATCTTGCCGGCCGTGAACTTCACGGTGATGGTCACCGTGTCGCCGTTTTCGCCGGTGTATTCGATCTGGCCGGTGTAGTCCTTGCCGGATTCGAGGCCGGCCACGTTCACCGTGTAGAACAGTTCCTGCTCATGGCGCAGGTTGCCGGCAAGACGCTCGAAGCTGATGGAGCCGTTGGCGTCGTCCACCACGCGGGCGGTCCACTTCTCGCTCAGGGCGCCACCCTCCTGCTTCAGGTGCAGGCAGTGCTTGACGTTGCGGGAGATCCAATCCACAGTGCCGAGGTCGATGTTCGGCCTGCTGGAGCCGATCTTGGCGGGAGCCGGACGGCCGATCCAGCCGAGGAAGTTGTCTTCGGAGAACTTGAGCTTGCCGTTCTTGACGACACTCAAGGTCTCGATGAGCTTGGATTCGTAGGTCTCCACCTCGCCGGGCACGTGGATGGTGATCGGCAGTTCGGTGAACTCGCCGTGGTCCACGGTGATGGTCTTGGAGCCGGATTCGACTTCACGCACGGTGCCGTCCTGCGTGTTCACTGCGGAGACGGTCCAGCGGACCTCCAACTCGGTGCCGTCGATCTCCTCGTCGTTGTAGACGAGCAACGTGCGCTGGGAGGCGGTGCCGAGCTGGTAGATGCGGTGCGGCAGGCCGAGGCGCGGCTCCTTGTCAAACTCCTTGTCGAATGCTGCAACATCCGCGTAGGAGTTGGCGAAGTAGCGGTAACCGTCACCCTCGATCCAACGCGCGTCGCCTTCTGCGGTCGGATCGAACTGCGGGCGCAGCAGGGCCTTCGGGTTCAGGCCGTGCTTGGTGTGCTCCTGATCCAGCTCGATGACCTTCTCGATGTTGTCGTAGATGAACATCGACAGGCAGAACGGCTTCCAGTTGGCCATGCGCGTGGTGCGCACGCCACGGGTCACGCGGCCCACTTCGCGGCCGAAGTCGGCGCGGGAGATGGTGTCCGGGTTGCCGTTGAGACGGCCGTGGTAGATGTCCTTGATCGTGCCGTCTTCGGCGTACTGCGGGATGCCCGCGGTGGAGACGGAGAACTCTTCGCCGGCACCGAGCGGCAGGTCGCCGTCGATCTGGTACAGGTCGTAGATGTCGGGCGCGGAGGTCATGCCGGAGGGGTAGCCGCCGAAGTAGTGGCGGGAATCCTCGTTGGTGATCGGCTTGTTGAAGCCGTCGTTCATCACCAGACGGGTCGGATCCTCGCGGTTGGCCGCAGCTTCCAGCGGCGGGATGAGGATTTCGGCGTCGTTCGGGTTCCAAGCCTCGTTCGTGGTGGACCACAGCACGATGGACGGGTGGTTGCGGTATTCGCGCACCCAGCGCTCAACCCATTCGGTGTAGTAACCGATGGCCTCGTCGGAGTAGTTCAGGTAGTACGGCGGATCGAGGGACACATTGGAGGTGGAGCCCGGGTTCCAGAAGGCGGTCTCCTCCTCCAGCAGCATGCCGGTCTCATCCGCGTGGTCCATGAGCACGTGCGAAGGCACGGAACGAATGTGGTTGCGGATGATGTTGCAGTTGGCGTGACGGTAGGCGTCGAGCCAGGCCTTGGCCATCTCGTCCATCGCGTGATTGTCGTCGAGGATCACGCCATAGGAGTCGCCGATCTCGTTGATCAGATCGCGGTCGCCCTGGTTGAGCAGGCACAGGGAGTCGCCGCGCAGACGAATCTTGACGCCGTTGATGATGTACTTGTCGCCTTCGCGCCAGAACTGACGGAAGCCGAAGCGATCGGAAAGTTCGTGAATCGGGGCGGCGTCTGCCGGAGCGGAAGCGGCGGCGATGGCGGCGTCCACGGTGTACAGGAACGGGTCGGTGCGGGACCAGTAGTGTGCGGTCGGCCAGCCCTTGACCAGCTTGACCACGGTGCTCTCACCGGCTGCGACGTGCACGTCGGCGGGGTCAAAGGTGAGCGCTGCGGTTTCGACATCACCCTTAAACGGATGGACGGCGGCGGTCAGCGTCAAATCGGCGTCCTCACCGGTGTGGTTGACGATGGTGACGTTGACGGCAAGCTCGTCATCGGACGGATCGGCGTTCTTCTTGAGGTCAGGCATGATCTGCAGGTCGTCGATGCGAAGCTTCGGCTTGGTGACGATCTCCACGTCCTCGCCGATGCCCACGCGGCCCACGATGTTCTCCACACCGAACGGGAAAAGCAGACGGTCCGGGCCGCCCTCGGTGGCCAGCGCATCTTCCGGCAGGGCCTTGACGGACCACACTTCGATGCGGATTTCGTTGGCACCGGGCTTGACCACGTCGTTGATGTCGAGGTCGTACGGCAGCAGAGTCATCAGGTAGCCCTTGGTGGTGAGCGGGCCGACGGACTGGCCGTTGACGAACACCTTGCCGAGCGTGGCAAGGGCACCCACATGCAGGAACACGTCCTCGTCGGTGATGTTTTCCGGCAATTCCACGGTCTTGACGTACACGCCGTGGTGCAGGCCCTTCTCCCATTCGGCCGGGTAACCGGTGGTGCGGCTCAGCGAATCCCACCAAGTCGGCACGACGATGTCATAGCGCTGTTCCCCGCCGTTCGGGTAGAAATCCCACACGCCATTGAGGTTGAGCCTCATTGCAGTCCCTTTCTTGCAACACCTTGCATATCCGGGCCGAAACCTTCTTCGGTCCGCCGGGTCATCCCGGATCACGCATCACAAGATAGGGCCTTTGCAGCGTTTGCCGTTTTTTGCCACACTTGTTTTGCTTTTGTTTGCCATTATTTGCCATTTCTTGCCGCTGGTGGACGGCAATAATTCAGCGCAACGTTGCCACTCTTTGCCAATTCAGCGGAATCTATCTATTTGTACGATTTGGACGGCCGCACGCAGGTAAACTCTGCTTTCGGAAACGGCAAGTCGGTGATATGCGTTTTTGGCCGATCCGCCCCTACCCGCGACGCGGAGGGCACATATCATGCGCATAGCAACACCGGTTCGCCGCCAGGTATCGCTCAGTTCAACATCGGAGTGTCTGTACATGTCTCGTTTATCTCGCGCGCTGAAGATTCGCACGATTACGGCAGCGGCCGTCGCCACCTGTCTGGTCGGCGTCGGAGCCGGATGTGGCAATACTTCCGGGACCGCCGGCACGGACGGCACCACCGAAATCACGCTGTGGACCTGGCAGTCCACCATCAATGACTTCGTCACCGCCTTCGAGAAAACCCATCCGAATATCAAGGTGAAGGTGACCAACGCGGGTGCCAATGAAGACGAATACATGCAGCTGACCAACGCGCTCAACGCGGGCAACGGCATCCCCGATCTCGTCTATCTCGACTTCAACGCCGTACACCAGTTCGCCATCTCCGACCAGTTGCGCAACGTGAACGATTACGGCTTCAACAAGATCAGCGACGACTTCACCGAAGCCGCGCAGAACAACGTGACGGTGAACGGACAGCCGTACGGACTGCCGATCTCCTCGGGCCCGATGGTGATGTTCTACAACCAGGACGTGTTCGACAAGGCAGGCGTGGAATCCGTGCCCGCCACATGGGATGAGTACCGTGCAGCCGCGGAAAAGATCGCCTCACTGCCCGGCGACGCGCACATCACCAACGATACCGGCGACGGCGGCTTCATCACCTCCATGCTCTGGCAGGCCGGCGCTCAGCCGTTCAGCGTGGACGGCACCACCGTAAGCGTGAATTTCAACGACAAGAACGTGAAGAAATTCACCAGCATGTGGCAGTCGCTGTTGGACAGCAAACTCATCGACACCTCCACCACCGGATGGACCGACGACTGGTGGCGCAAGCTGGATGACGGCTCCATCGCCACGATGCTGACCGGCGCATGGATGGTTTCCTCCATGCAGAAGAACCTTTCGCAAACCAAGGGTTCCTGGCGTGTGGCACCCATGCCGCAATACACGACTGGCGAGCACGTGAACGGCGAAAACGGCGGAGGCGCACTGGCCATGCCGAAGGGATCGAACGATGCCAAAACGCGAGCGGCGTACGAGTTCGCGCAATGGTTCGCGCATGGCGGCGGCGTGCAAGTGAATCTCCAGCAGGGCGGTCTGCCGCCGCTCAATTCCGTATTGTCCGATACCGATTGGCTGGACGAGAAGGATGCATTCTTCGGCGGTCAGGCCACGCATCAGGTGATCGCTTCGGCGTCGAAAGATGTGACCACAGACTTTGCATACCTGCCATACATGGCCTACGCGAATTCCATCGCCGTCAATTCGATCGGTCAGGTCTACCACGGCAAGACCACGCTGCAGAAAGCTCTGGTGCAATGGGGCGATTCGCTGAAAACCTACGGCCAGCAGGAAGGTTTTACGGTCAAGTAGTGTTGCGGCGGCCCGCACATTTGGTCCCGCGCGAGGCTTTTGACGTCGGAGGCGTGCAGCGGGGCACCTGAGTGCATACCTGAGTGCATAATCCGCAGAGCATGATGCGGACGCGCGAGGCTTGCAGAAACCGCGCGCACTACATGCGTTTCCTTGCGAATTTGGTGTTTTGTGCGCGCACAAATCACCATTTGGGCGAAATAGTCAACTTTGTGCGACAGCATGGAATGTACAGAACCGCGGAATAAAGCCATTTTGCCCTATCCATGATTGGCAGCGTTCAACAAGCTCCGTGCACAAAAGTCGATTATCGACCGTTCCCCCGAATTGTGCGCAATCTCGCCATCTCATGAGGGACGTTTGATCCATAATCGACGCGGTCGCGCCCCCGCAACAGTCCCATGTAGGTAGAGTCCACCCTGAAACGCAAAAGAGCTGTCCTCATCATATAAAGCGATGCTCAATGAATCGGGTCACACCATCAATTGCGTGGCTCCAAGCGTCATCTTCAAAAAGAAACCCGGCGGGGGAGCCGCCGGGTGAGAGAGAAGAGAGAAGAAGGGTTCAGTTATGGGGTGTCATCGGATCAACCGTTGACATGTTCTAGTTAACCGCCGCTTCCTTAGCAATTTGATGTGCTTTTCTGGGAAATATCTTGGCAAAATGTGACGGGTTTGTGACATCACCCAACATCGGCTGTCTCATTGTCCATCTGGCGCCACGCAACCTTCATTCGCCGCACCGCCCCCGTTTTTGCGAAAAAGGTACGCTGAGCATCAGTCAGCGTACCTTTTTCGCAAAAACGGAAGACGCAAAAAACGGGAACGGAACCCAAAAAGGCTCAGAGAACACAAAACGGGGATGCGGAACCAAACGTTACATGGAACCGCATCCCCGGAAATCCTAGGGATACCTAGGCACCCCTAGACTATTCGCTACTTGGCCTCCTCGGCGGCAAGCTTGGCCTTCTCGGCAGCCAGACGCTCAGCTTCGGCGGCACGGCGGGCAGCCAGCGCCTCGTCGAAACGAGCCAGCTCCTCCTCGACAGCCTCGGCCGGAATCTTGGCGAAGATCGGCGTGGGCTTGGCCACAGGAGCGCCCACCTCGATCGGCTCGCTCTTCCACGGATGCACCGTGACGCCCAGCTCGTAATGACCGGTGATAATCGGATACGTGAAGCCGGGCTTGTCCAGATCCTCGACCTCCTGCAACTCGGGCAGCGGCGAGAAAGTACCAGTGCCGCCGAGCGCCTCCCACACCTTCTGCGAGGAGTGCGGCAGGAACGGAGCAAGCAGGTGGTTCGCGTCGGAAACGGCCTGCGCAGCCACGTGCAGCACGGTGCCGAGGCGAGCCGGATCGTCCTTAATTTTCCACGGCTCAGTGGCGGAGATGTACTTGTTGATATCGCCGACCACGCGCATCGCTTCGGCAAGAGCGTGCTTCTGGTGATGAGTCTCGATGGCAGAGCCGACCACGTCGAACGCGGCGGCGGTCTCCTCCAGCAGACCACGGTCCTCATCGGTCATCGAATCCTCATCCAGAGCCGGAATCTGGCCGAAGTTCTTGGCAATCAGGTTGGCCACACGGTTCACCAGATTGCCCCAGGAGGAAGCAAGCTCTTCGTTGTTGTGGCGTACGAACTCAGCCCAGGTGAAGTCGGAGTCGGAGGATTCCGGACCAGCCACGGAGATGTAGTAACGCACGGCGTCCACCGGGTAGCGGGACAGAATATCCTTGACGTAGATCACGATGCCACGGGAAGAGCTGAACTTCTTGCCTTCCATGGTCATGAACTCGGAGGCCACCACCTGCTCAGGCATGTTGAGCGGGCCCATCGGACCGGTTTCGCCGCCCTTGGAACCCTGGCCGTTGTACGCCAGCATCTCGGAAGGCCAGATCTGGGAGTGGAAGGTGATGTTGTCCTTGCCCATGAAGTAGTAGGCCGGGCAGCTCGGATCGTTCCACCATTCGCGCCACTTCTCCGGATCGCCCTGACGGCGGGCCCATTCGATGGAGGCCGACAAGTAGCCGATCACGGCGTCGAACCAGACGTACAGCTTCTTGTTCGGGTTGTCGATCCAGCCCTTCACCGGCACCGGAATACCCCAGTCGATATCGCGGGTGATGGCACGCGGCTTGACTTCCTTGAACAAGCCGAGCGAGAAGTTGATGACGTTGGTACGCCAGCCTTCACGAGTCTCCAGCCAAGCTTTGTTGGCTTCGGCGAGCGCCGGCAGGTCGAGGAAGTAATGCTCGGTCTGCTCGAAGCGCGGGGTCTCGCCGTTGATCTTGGAGACGGGGTTGATCAGCTCGTCCGGGTCAAGCTCGTTGCCGCAAGCATCGCACTGGTCGCCGCGAGCGCCATCCGCGCCACAGATCGGGCAGGTGCCTTCAATATAGCGGTCGGGCAGGGTGCGGCCGGTGGACGGAGAGATGGCCACCTGCTGGGTGCCCTTGTAGATGTAGCCGTTCTTCAGGCACTGCTTGAACATCTCCTGCACCACGTGCTCGTGGTTGCCGGTGGTGGTGCGGGTGAACAGGTCGTAGCTCAGGCCGAGGTCGCACAGATCCTTCGCGATCACACGGTTGTAGCGGTTGGCCAGTTCCTGAGCGGTCAGGCCTTCCTTCTCGGCTTCCACGAGAATCGGGGTGCCGTGCTCGTCGGTGCCGGACACCATAAGCACGTCATTGCCCTTCATGCGCTCGTAGCGCGCGTAAACGTCGGAGGGCACACCAAAGCCGGCGACGTGACCGATATGACGGGGGCCGTTCGCATACGGCCAAGCAACATTCACCAAAACATGACTCATAAACCCTGATTATCCGGCGCGGCTGCGACAGCGGAACCTCATGCTTTCCACCATCCTCAGCCATAGTTATCCACCGTTCCGGCGCGGAGCCTATCAGCCCGACCAAAGTTATCCACTTATCCACCGTTTTCCCCGATTCAGTGGCGGCAGACGCCAGCATATGCGTATGGTCGCAGACATGACTTATACAATCCGTTCAACGAGGAACCGGACCACAACAACGGCAAAGCCGACGCGATCAACAAGGCCAGCGCAATCAGCGCCGCCCTCCTATCCACGGCCGCATTCACATCCGGAGAGTCCAACGATTCCACCAATTTTGTTGACCAAGGACTTACCCGGTCCGCTCAGCCTGAATCGGCTCGCCGAAATCGGAACCCTGCACAAGCTCGACGAATCTGCCGGATACTGGGCCGAGCATGCCGACACGTTATACGGACGCGCACGCATCGTGGCGAAAGTGGTGCCGTTCGGCACGGTGCCCTGCATGATGACAGCCGCATGGGTGTGGCTGAACGGCATCGACTTCCCGGAAACCCTCGACGTGATCTCCACCTCGCATTTTCGCACCGCTTCCGTCGGCCGACGCATCCGCGTATTTAAACGACTGACATTGCCTGAGCAGATCATCAAAATAGGAGGGATGCCGATTACCACACCGGCACGCACGGCTTGCGATCTGGTGATGGTGCCGAACGATATTCCAAGCCCGTCGCTGACCAACACTCTGGTTTGTCGGCTGATGTCCGCATACGCATTCCAACCAAGCGACTGTCTGCGCATTATCAGAGAGCACCGGCACCATAAATTCGCCGGGCGCGCACGGTTGTTCTTTGAATCAATCCAGAGGGAGATTGCCGATCGGTCTGAAGCCGAAGTTGGGTCGGAAGCCGAGCTTGGGTGTGGGTCTGGGGCTGAGACCGAATCTGGGGCCGCGGCCCAGACCGAATCCGGCATCGGATCTGAGCTCGCAGGACGGAGCCGCGAAACATCGGCCGAAAACATTTTGGCACTGCTCGACCAACGCTGAGAGATTGCCCGCAACAGTTTTCAACAGTGAACAGCTGAGAGCGGGAAAACGCAAATCACGCCGGCGAAAGAGGCATCACATGGCAGAACAGCACGCATTCGAACCGAACATATTAGGACTGTGTATGGTAAAACCACGCGTGACGGCATGGCACACAACAATCGACGGCGCACCGCCGCGCCGCGCGAGACATCGGTGCCATGCAAGGCATCGCGCCGACCATCGTCTGGCAAGGCTCCGGCAACAGCAGCGGCTACCCCGTCACGCCGCCGCCCATACTGCCGACCAGCGGTATATCAACGATATGACGGCACCGCCGGAACCACCGTTGGTTTTGACACCGGCCGTGGCATGTTCGCCAGACACCGGCGAAGACGTACTCTGGCATATCGCCCAGCATGTTCCCGAATTACGGCGATGGCTGGTGGCCAATCCTAAGGCGGGTGCGGCGCTGCTCGAATACGTCTCACAAGCCGGCGGTCCCGGCGTCAGGCACTCGCTGGAAATTCTGCTGGAATCCTTGGAACAGGAGTGAGGGACCGAGCAACGGACGGCTGACAACACACAAGCAAACGGCAGCCGAAAATGCACGACCTGCAATCGACTGCCGTACAGTCTTCTCCATTCACCTCTCGGACCCGGCCTCGCCTAACCCCTGATATCCAGCACAGCCTGATAGACCTGCTTGCGGTTGGCCAACGAACCGTCGGCCAACGGATGCTCTTGCACCACTTGGGCGATGGCGTCCTTGATACGCACGCCGTCTTCCAGCGCCCGGTCGATGGCAAGCACGGCCATATCCTCCACGCTCAGACTGCTAGGCGCTGCGGCTTCAGCTTCTTCATCCGTGGCACCGCCAATCACCAGCACCATCTCACCGCGAGGTGGATTGTCGATCACGCTCTGACGAATATCAGCGATCGGCCCTCGACGGATCTCCTCATAATCCTTGGTCAATTCACGGCATAGCGCCATCGGACGAGCAGGACCGAAGGCGTCCAACAGATCATCCATCGAATCGGCGATGCGGTGGGGGGTCTCGTAAAAGACGATGGTGCGGCGCTCCCCCAGCAGCGTGCGCAGATACTGCACACGCTCGGAATGTTTGCGCGGCAGGAATCCCTCATAGCAGAAACGGTCGGTAGGCAAGCCGGAAAGCGCGAGGGCATCGAGTACCGCCGAGGGGCCGGGCGCACAGGTGACGGGCAGTCCTCGTTCGATGGCGCGACGCACGATGGCCAGACCGGGGTCGTTAATGGTTGGCATGCCGGCATCCGAAACCACCAGCACCGTGGCACCGGTTTCCACCTGATCAAGCAGACCGTCGGCCTTGCTGCGCTCGTTGTGATCGTGATACGCCACCACGCGGCCATGCACGTAGACGCCGAGGCGACGGGCGAGGTCGTAGAGACGGCGGGTGTCTTCGGCGGCGACGATATCCGCTTGGGCGAGCAAGGCTTTGAGCCGGTCGGAGGCGTCGCCGACATTGCCGATTGGTGTGGCGGCAAGCACTACGGTTCCCGCTGGGATGGTTACCGTAGTTGTGGGTGCGTCAGGGGTGCTTGCTCCTGCCGGCTGGCTGAGCGGCTCGGCCGCTTCGGTCGCACCGGCATCGATAGCTTGCCCGCCATAAACCATCGCACTCGTCAATTCAGGCCGCCCGGTCTCAGACACGGTTTCATCCGCGTTGTCTGCCATGTTCTCTGCGCTTGTCATATCTCCAGTATCACCCATCCCACGGAGTTACTCGGCTTTCCTTGATGGCGTGCTAACGTCTTTCCGGCGGGTTTCCCGCAGCTTTCAGGGTTATAGGGCTATAGGAACAGACAACAAGCCGACAGCCCCAGGAACTCGACGTTGTCCGAAACGTATTCGGGGTTAAGAGTCAAGAATCCGAGATGAGGGGCTCTCCCGACTCATGTTCAAAGAATGATTGCAAGTGCATCAAGCTCGTCCGCGAGAAAAAGAAAATGGGCCGCTCGCGGTGGAATGAATGCAAGCGACCCAAGTGGAGCTGACGGTAGTCGAAACCGCGACCTCTTCGATGCGAACGAAGCGCTCTACCAACTGAGCTACAGCCCCTTGGAATGTTGCCTTGCTCCGCAGGGCAACTCGCATAAATATAATACGGGGTGTAGCCAAACGCAATTTGACGCAAAGAAGTGTCGCCAAGGCAAAGCTCATGCCTCCAGCACGTCAAGCACTTTCTTCTCGTTGTACGACGCGAATACGATGCCGCCCAAACCGCACAGCACCGCAGCGCATACGGCCGCGATTCGGTAGCCCGCGCCGGACGCCATGCCGATGGTGGAGACGCCGGTGAACAGCAGCATCGCCACGGACTGCCCCATTTTCATTGCGAAGGTGCGGGCCGCGTAGAACATGCCTTGACGATCCTGGCCGGTCACGCGCGAGCTGGCATCGGCGATGTTCGCCACAATCGCCTGCGGCAGAATGCCGAAAGCGGCCATAGGAATCGCGCCGACCACCGAAAGAATCAGGCCCTGCGCCATCGCCGGCAGGAAACTCAACGCCTCCGAACCAAGCGCGCCGGCGAATGCGAACGCGCATGTGAAGATCACGAACGCCACCAACAGCAACCTTTTCTTGCCCACGCGGTTGGCAAGAATGTTCACCGGCATGTAGAAGAGCACGGAAACGCCGGTCATCAGCACGAAATAGATGGTCGTAGTGGTTTCAGGCAGCTTCAACAAGCTCGTGACAAAGAATGGCAAACCGGTCTGGAAAGTGGTGATGGCCACCCAGTAGACCACGTCGGAGCACACGAATTTACGGAATTCGCCGTCGCTGAACGTCTGCTTCAACGATTCGATGGTGGATTCCGAAGTCGGCTGCGAATTGACGTATTCCTTCTCGCGAATGGCCAGCGGCGGCACGAGCATGCAGATGAACGCCACGGCGGCCATGATGGTGAAGGTCACGCGGATGGCGGTGACGCGGCCCGTCACCGGCACGAATGCACCCCAAATCACCGGTGCCACGTAAGCGATCGCCGTGCCGAACACCCACGTGAAGGAGATGGCGGTGGAGATGGTGAGCTGCTGTTTGGAGCCATGCCCGAGCTCGGCGATCAACGCATTGTAGGGTGTGCAGTAGAACGTGAGGGCGATGTAATATCCGATGACGGTCACGAACAGGAACGCGCCGTTGATCCAACTCGTACCGTTGATCGGACTCCAGAACACCAACACGGTGACGATGGCAAGCGGCGCAGCCGCGAACTTGAGGAACGGCATACGCCGGCCTTCCTTCGCGTCGCATCGGTCGGAGAGGGAGGCCACGGCCGGGTCCACGAAGGCGTCAAAGAAACGAGCGAATGCGGTGATGCCGCCCACCACGGTCACGATGCCAAGCACCACCAACCCCTGCGGCACGAACACGGTTTGACCTTGGGAGATGGTCTCTTGGTCGGGTTGGTAGAAGTACACCAGCCAGTTGGAGATGATGCCGGACAGCAGCGCCCAGCCGAACTGGCCGACTGCAAACGCCCATACTTTGGCAGTCGGCAGATCTTTGATGGCTGACTTCCCCGCAACGCCGGACGCACCGGACACACCGGACGCACCGGTCATGCCATTCGTATCGGTATCGGAAATTCGAGCAGAACCACTCATGGTCAAACCTCCTTGTTGACGCTGTGTCAACATCAGTGTACCACCCTCTTCCGCATACGATTCTCACCCCGAATGTCTCCAGAGGCACGCTGCGCACGCGCAACGGCACCAAACCCGTCGGAATAAGATGATCACATGACCACTCTCGCCGAACAGCTCCCCCATGTCGCCGCATTCCCACACGCGCTGGGCACGGGGCTGCTGATTCACACCGAGCACCCCCTGAGCGAAGCGGCCCGCGGGCGAATCGGCTCGTTCATCGAACGATATGAGTCGGTGCTGTCTCGGTTCAGAGAGGATTCGACGGTCGCCCGGATGCGCACCGCCCAGCACGGCGGCACGTTCGTTTTCCCTGATTGGTGCGCCGACCTGTTCAATCTGTACGACCGACTGTTCACGGCAACCGGCGGCGCAATCGACCCGTGCGTAGGCGAGGATTTGATTCGACTGGGATACGACGCGTCGTATTCGTTCGTCGTCGCGCCCGACGCTTTCGGCGACGCAATCCGCACGAAGGCACAACGCGAGTGGCATCTGGGGGCGCTTCACGGCCGAGCGACGTGGAGTAATGACGTGGCTCGAAACGGCACGACGCTGGTCACGCACCGCACGGTCGCGCTTGACTTCGGTTCATGCGGCAAGGGGTACTTGGTGGATATGATCGCCGGACTCTTGGCCGACGATCGCGACAGCGAAGTTCCGCCGCCCCCAGAACGCCGGCAGACAGCCACAACACCGGGAGCAGGTCAGCGCAGCAATCTCAACTATGTCATTGACGCGGGCGGGGATCTACTGGTGCATATCGCCGAACCGCTCACGATTGCACTAGAAGACCCGTCCGATACAAGCCGGGCGGTCGGCACTGCCAAACTGCGGCACGGCGCTTTGTGCGCGAGCGCCCCCAGCCGTCGCCATTGGGGCGAAGCCGCCGGACATCAGCTTCACCATCTGCTCAACGCCATCGACGGATTGCCGGTCGACGACGTAGCCGCCACATGGGTTGCCGTTGACGCCGCATCATCCGCACACCCCGCCGCGGTCGCCGACGGATTGGCGACCGCATTGTTCACCACACCGGCCAGCCGCCTAAGCCACTACTTCGATTTCAACTGCGCAATACTCAACGCCGATCGCACCGCCGCGCAATCTGAAGGCTTCCCGGGCAGTTTGTTCACCCGATAATCGTCCCTGAGCCCCCACTTGCACAGCCGGGGCCGCCCGATACGGATTTGTCGTCGAGCCCGGGCCACGCCACAGCCATCGTGCGGCCGAACAGTGATTCTCCGCCGATAACTAGCAAGCCATAAGCAATCAATATATCTGAGCCGCGATTTGACCGGCACTCACCATATATATTGAGACTCATCGAGGTTCATTGGTTGGGCAAGAACCTCGCAGGGGGAAATTCAACACATCAAGCACTGGGGGACTTGTATCCAGCTATGGCACGCAGACGCCATAAGCAGCCGTTCTTCTCGACGAATCAGCGACGGATCAACGGCAAATCAACAACAAATCAGCAAAAGCCCAACCCAATCGTTCAGAAAAGGCATGTATGACTGGCTATATCTCGGGGGCACTTTCTCTCAAAAGCCCCAAAGCTATTGCCGCCGCAAGAGGGGGCACGGCCCGATACGTCGTCCAGCGGCTGCTGCAAGCACTGTTTGTGGTCTGGGCTGCGTTTACGTTGAGCTTTTTGTTGTTGTATGCGCTGCCCGGCAACGCGGCTACGCAAAAGCTGCAGACGTCAAGTTACATATCTCAAGCCCAATACGAGCAATTGGAGCACTACTACGGTCTTGATCAGCCGCTGCTGACACAATATGTCAAGCAACTCACCGGCATTCTTCACGGCGATTTAGGCATCTCCGTCGCAACCGGAATGCCGGTGTCGCAACTTATCGGCAATGCTTTGCCGCAGACCCTCGGACTTACTCTGCTGGCGTTGCTTATTGCACTCACTCTGGCGTTTGTGGTCTCCACTTTGGCGATAGTCTCCCGTTTTGCAACGGTACGACGGGCATGCTGGGCGCTGCCGGCCATAGGCTCTTCCATCCCCGGATTTTGGATCGGCCTTATCCTCCTATGGCTGTTCTCGTTCTCCCTGCATATTTTCCCCGGAGTAGGCGATGGCAGTTTCGCCGCGATGATTCTGCCGGCCGCGACCTTGTCGTTGAGAACCGGCTCCCTGATCGCCCAGGTGCTCACCAACAGTCTGGATAAAGAGTGGCATTCGCCGTATATGCAGACGGTGCGAACCGTCGGATACGGACGTTTGGCGGCACTCTTCCAGCAAGCGTTGCCGAACGCCTCCATCTCGGTAATGACAGTGATCGCCACTCATATCGGCGAGCTGCTGGCAGGCACCGTAGTGGTGGAAACCGTGTTTTCTCGCAATGGCATCGGACGAATCACGCAGGTGGCAGTCACCTCGCAGGACATGGCTGTGGTACAGGGCGTGGTTATTTTCACCGCCGCCGTATATGCCGGAGTCAACCTCGTGGTGGACCTGCTCTATCCGCTTATCGATCCTCGCATCCGCAACAGCTCGCGAAGGGGCAGAAAATGAAGCAACCGGATACCATCGCAATCCCGTTGAAAGTGCAACGCGTCGGGCAGCGAGCTGGGCAGCGCACCGAAACGGCCGCGCTCTCCCTCCCGCGGCGCTCGCGGATCCTGACCGCATTCGTCGGCAACTTCCGTCAGCCATCCTTGGCGATTGCCGTCGCGGTACTGCTGCTGGTCTTGGGATGGGCCATCAAACCGAGTCTCTTCACCCGATTCGATCCGATTCAAGGAGACGCCGCCGAACGATTGGCAGCGCCGAGCGCTCGTCATCTGTTCGGCACCGACCAGCTTGGGCGAGATGTACTTTCCCGCGTGATTTATGGTGCCGGAGAATCGGTTCGCGCGGCAGTCCTCGCCATTGCGATAGCTCTGGTCGTCGGCTCGCTGCTCGGACTCATCGCCGGACTGTCCGGCAGTGTGGTCGATAGCATCATCATGCGCGTCGTGGATATCCTGCTGTCCATTCCGGCGTTGCTGCTCTCCATAGTGGTGGTTACCGCGCTCGGATTCGGAACGACGAAGGTGGCCATCGCCGTCGGTATCAGCGGAATCGGAGAATTCGCACGAGTGATGCGTTCCTCCGTATTGAGCATCGCGTCTCGCAAATACATCGAATCCTCATATGGATTGGGCCTCGGACATGCTCACGTGGCGTTCGCGCATGTATTGCCTAACGCCTTGTCAGCGGTTCTCGCATTGGCTTCGATTTCCTTCGGCAACGTCATCCTGCAAATCGCCTCGCTGAGCTTCCTGGGGTACGGCAATCCGCTGCCGGCTCCGGAATGGGGATCCATTATCGCGGACGGTCGAAATTATCTGGTTTCGGGATGGTGGCTGATTGTGCTGCCCGGACTTGTGGTTATCGCTGTAGTGCTGTCGGCCAATCGCCTCGGGCACGCTTGGAACGACTGAAGGAAGTGAATCATGACAGCCCTGTTGCACATCGACAATCTCCATCTCACCTATCATGACTCGCAGCAACCGGTTGAAGCGCTTCAAGGCATCTCGCTTGACGTTCAACAGGGGCAGACCGTATCGGTTGTGGGAGAGTCCGGCTCGGGCAAATCATCACTGGCGCACGTCATCTTGCGTACACTGCCCGATTCGACCACGGTGACCGGAACCGTGCTGTTCCAAGGGCGCGACGTACTGGACTTCACACCGAAAGAAATCACGGCATATCTTGGCTCGGATGTCGGATATATTCCGCAGGACCCTGCCGTCGCATTGAATCCGGTCCGGAAAATCGGCGCACAGTTGATCGGCGTATTGCGGCTCAGGAATCGCATCACCAAGGTTCAGGCAAAGCAGCAGGCGATACGGCTGCTGACCGACGCCGGACTGCCCCACGCCGAGACTCTGCTGGAGAAATATCCACATCAACTCTCCGGCGGCATGCTGCAGCGAGTGCTGATCGCCATAGTGATGGCATTGCGCCCCAAGCTACTGATCGCGGACGAACCGACCAGCGCGCTCGACGTCACGGTGCAACGACTGGTCCTTGACTGCTTGGATCGATTCATCAGCAAAACCGGCAGCGCAATGCTATTGATCACCCACGATCTGGCTGTGGCCGCCGAGCGATCCAAGCGTATGGTCATCATGCATCACGGGACGATTGTCGAGCAAGGCGAGACCTCCGCACTGCTGGATAATCCCCAGGACGAGTATTCCAAGCGGCTTATTCGCGCCGTTCCCAGCATGGACAGCGAACGCCTGTTGTCGTCCAATCCATATGTCCCGGACGACGAAGCCCTGCTTGAGGTCAAGCATGTCAGGAAGGCGTTCCCGGGGAACCACAGTGCGCCCCATGTCGCGTTGGATGACGTATCGTTCAATATTCCGGACGGACGAGTGCTCGCGTTAGTGGGGGAATCGGGGTCCGGGAAGACCACGACTGCACGAATAGTCGTCGGCACCGAAAAACCCGACAGCGGATATGTGCAGTTCAAGAACACCAAGTACGCCGGGCTTAATACGCGCGACAGCCGACCCATTCGACGCAAGATTCAAATGGTGTACCAGAATCCATACGCTTCGCTCGATCCTCGGTACTCGGTGCAGCGACTGCTTGATGAGGCCCTGACAGCATCCGGCAATAAGGACAGCGCGACGCGACGTGCGCAGATACATGATCTCATCGCCGATGTCTCCCTGCCGAACACCGTGTTCGATCAAAAGCCTGGCGATTTGTCCGGCGGGCAGTGCCAGAGAGTCGCCATCGCCCGGGCTCTGGCCATGAAACCGGACTTGATGGTGCTGGATGAGCCTACGAGCGCACTGGACGTCTCCGTGCAGAACGACATCCTGCATCTGCTGCACAAAGTTCAGGTGGAGCACGACATGGCGTACCTGCTCATCTCGCATAATCTGGCGGTCGTCCGAATGCTCGCGGACGAAGTCATCATCATCCATGATGGCCTCATTGTGGAACAGGGCGAAACGGATCAGGTACTCGCCAATCCGCAGCATCCTTACACCCGACAGTTGGTCTCTTCCATTCCGCGCTGGCATCGCCACGTCAATACGCCTTCGCCATTGGCGTGAGGAGAGCCGATAGCGGCCGACAACAAATACCTACGCAAATACCTACCAATACACAACAGCAATTCATTCCTACGTACAGAAAGCAACACCATGACTTTTCCGACTTCCCTGCTCGCATCCCGAACCAAGCGATTGCTCACCGTCTTAGCCGCCGGCACATTGGCATGTTCACTGGCCGCTTGCGGCAGCGCCACAGCCGCGCAATCCGCCACCGGCCAGACGCTCACCGTCGCATTGGACGGAACCGTAAAGTGCCTTGATCCATGGCAGTTCGATGAACCGGCAGTGCATAATGTGCTGCGGCAGGTTGTGGAAAGCCTCACCGCTTTGGATACGAAAACCGGCAAGCTGCTCCCCGCCTTGGCCGAAAGCTGGGAGTCCAATGCAGACGCGACGGAATTCACGTTCCATCTCAAAAAAGGCGTTCACTTCTCGGACGGCGAGGAGCTTACCGCCGAAGTGGTCAAGCAGAACTTCGACCAAGCCGCAACCTATCCGCAAGGCGTCAGATCCAGCAGCTACTTCGCCAACTACACAAGCACAACCGTGGTTGATCCGCAGACCGTCACCGTGGCCTTCAGCAAGCCGAACGGTTCGTTCCTGAACCACACGGCCAGCGATTTCCTCTCGATTCTCTCCCCGAACACCATAGCCCAGTCCGCCGAAGCGCGATGCGCCGCAGGAGTGGTGGGAACCGGTCCATACACATTAGGCAAATACACGCCGAATCAGGATGTGACCATCAACGCGAGGAAGGATTACGACACCAATCCTTCATATGCAGGGCATACGGGCGAGGCCTATATCAAGACCATCGTGTTCAAGCTGGTGCCCGAATCGAGTTCTCGCCTTGGTCTGCTGACTTCGGGACAGGCGCAGGTCGCGCAAAGCATCGATCCGCAGGATTTCCAGTCCGCCGAAGGCTCAGGGGCAACCATCGTGCCCGTCACCACGCCCGGCGTGCCGCTCCGTCTGCAGGTGAACGTCAAGGAGGCGCCGTTCACGGACCAATCCGTCCGTCAGGCCGTTTCATATTACCTGAACCGCGATGAGATCAACACCGTGGCTTTCGGAGGCAAGTCCGAACCCGCCATCAGCCTGTTGACCAAGAACGTTTCCGGATGGGCCGATCTTTCCGATGAGCTGAAATACGATCCCTCCAAGGCCGACAAGCTCCTCGAAGACGACGGCTGGAGCAAGAACAACGACGGCATTTGGGAAAAGGACGGCAAGCCCTTGTCGTTCCACATCACCAAAGCCAGCCCGTATACGCTTTCCCAGAAGCTGCTGGAGCTCGTGGTGCAGCAGCTCAACCAGAACGGCCTTCAGGTGGACTTCGCGGACTACACCGGTGATTATTCGGAAGTCACCGGCAAGCACAAGTACTCCGTCCTGTTCGCGAACACCACCGATATCGACGCCGACGTGCTCCGCGGCCAAGTGTCTCCCGTAGACGGCGGCAATCGCTCGAACCTGGAGGCCAACGACGATCTGGTCGCTCCGTTGTCCGAACAGAACGCCACCACCGACGACACCGCCAGAAACAAGATTCTGCAAAACGTACAGAAGGAGATCGTGGAACGCGGCCTGCAGATCCCGGTCGCCTATCTCGTGCAGTTCTATGGACTGAGCAAGGGAGTGCAGGGCGTTACCTACGATGCGGAATCCCGCCTGAACCTGTACGACGCGAAACTCGCGTAAGGGGCCTGGAACCTATGAGCACCTCCCATTCGTTCAACCATCTGCCGACAGAGGCGCATAACCAAGCGCATAGCCGCGAGACCGCGACGATCAAACGCGGCAGACCCTTCTACGGGGTTTCCGTAGGCGTCGCCATGCTGGACTCGACCATCCCGCGCCCTCTCGGGGACATCGGTAACGCGGCCACATTCCCTTTCCCGGTGCATTATGCCATCGTGCAAGGCATAGGTCCGTCCGATATGACCGCCCCGAAATCCGAGAAAGTCCGAGAGGGGTTTATCGACGCCGTCAACACGATGGCCGATCAGGGCATTGCAGTGGCTGGCACATCATGCGGACTGATGGCACGATACCAGTCGCAGATCGCCGATCGGACTGCCATTCCGGTAGCTACTTCAAGTCTGCTGCAAGTGGAATTGGCGCTCAGACTGCTCAGATCAGACCAGAAAGTGCTTGTGGTCACCATCGAACAACATGGAATCGATGAGGAACAGTTGCGGGAAAGCGGCGTCGCATCGCGTGATTTCGCGCGAGTGAGGGTCGCCGCTCTGACTGGGGCGACGTATCTGTATGGCGTGATTACGTCAGACACCGACGACTACGACGTCAGACGAGCCAGCGATGAAGTCCTGGCCGGCATCGATCAGGCACTGGCATCGGACGACAGCATCGCCGCCATCGTGCTGGAATGCACCAATCTCGCTCCGTTCTCCGAGGAAATTCGACATCACACCGGACTGCCGGTGTGGGATGCGGACACCTTAATCCAGTGGCTTCATTCCGCAGTCCAATGACGTTTTGATGTTCTGACGCTTTGACGTTCTGCGGCTAACGAACAGTTGCCATGCATACACAACTGCTAGAGAAAGACTTTTGACATGACCAAGCGATATCTCGTTGTAGGCAATGGAATATTGGGCGCGGCCACCGCCGCAAGACTCGCATCACGCGGTCAGCAGGTGACTCTGCTCGACGGCGGCTCTGCGGAAGAGACGGCGTCGGCGAGATCATTGGGGTGGATCAACGATGCTGCCGCCACCTCCCCTGCGTACCACACGTTGCGCACATTGGGACGATTGAGGCTGGCCCACGAACAGCTCCGCTCCTCGGCGTCCTGGTACCACCCTTCTGGACGACTTGATTGGGGCAGCTCGTCGGACCGCCAGTTGCTGCCGACGACAACCGTGTCTGTTTCACGTGAATCAATTGACGATGAAATCGCACGTTTGGCGTCTCAAGGGCAGGATATATATCCGATTTCCGCTCAAGAAGCCCAGTCGGTCGAACCTACGGTGGATTGGTCCCGAGTGCGGGGAACGGTGCTGTACGAGCCGGAAGACGCATGGGTCGATCTCCCATTGCTCATCCACGAACTCAATGGCGTCGTCAAGCAGCATGGCGGACGGATCGTCTCAGGCCTCGTCAATCGACTGCTCACCGATGACAATCATGCGGTATCAGGCGTGCAGACCGTTGACGGCCAGACCATTGACGCAGACAACATCATCGTTGCCGCAGGATCGGCGACCACGAAACTCCTTGCACCAATCGCCGATATCCCCGAGTCATCGAATATCGGCGTCACGATAACCACCGAACCGGTCGACAACCCGCCACGGACACTGTTGCGTATGCCTTTTGCCGGAGTGAGGCCAGACGCATCAGGACGACTGGTTATCGTGGCGAGCAGGTTGGAAGAACTCGTTGACGCACCGGGTCAAAACGTACCGGACGAGGCGGTGCGCGCACTGCTGGATGCGGTAGGCAACGCTCTGGAAGGTAAGCCCGTGCTGCACGCCGAAAGCGTAAAGGTCGGTATCCGCCCTATTCCCGCAGACGGCTATCCCGTAGTCGGCACCATTGCCGGCACGAACGTCTCCGTCGTCTTCACGCACAGCGGCGCCACGGTCGGTTTGCTGCTGGGACAGCTGTTGGGAGACGAGCTGGTGGACGGCAATGAGTTCCACGTGCTGGACGATTTTCGACCGCAGCGGTTTGCGTCGATCTGACACACCAGCTCCCCCTATCTGGCGCCCGAATTGAAGGCACTTTCGATATTCACATCGATATTCACATCGATATTCATAGCAATCATCGGTTCGATGCGTTCCCGCATCGGCCGGCGCAACAGCGAAGGACAAACCAATGACGGATTACGACACCCTCTTCCCCATTACCGCAGCGGATTCCGCCGACCAATACCTTGAGCTTGCGCAGGACGCAGAACGCTCGATATCCCAATATGCCCATGCCCATGCCGACGGCGTGTATTGGACGACGGATCCGCAAGCGCCGTTGGACCTATCCCGATACCATGGTTCCACCGGCATTGTGGAGTTTTACGCCAATCTGTATCAGGCGACAGGAAGCTCCACATACGGCGAGATTTTCGCCAAAGCCGCCCGGTTCGCGGCACTTCACTGGCGGGATATTCTCCTGCCGGACAATATTGCGGCATTGCAGCGGCAGGAATCCCTACCGGAACTCGGCAAAAGCGTCGACTTCGGCGTAGGAGGTGTCGCCGAATCACTCAGACGAGCATGGTATACCGCATCTCAAGATCCCAGCGCAGATCCCAGCGCAGATCCCAGCGCCCAGGACCTGAAGAACACCATCGAAACGGCTCTGGCACAGATCGCGCAATGGTATCTGCTCATTGCGGAATCAGGCGAATATGGAGTGCATTGGGCGAATACCAGCGCCCAACTGTTCGATGGCGGCATCATCGAAATTCTGATTGACATCAACGCCATTCTCCAATCCGATGAGATAACCACAGTGATTGCTGCCGCCGGGCGTGAATTCCTTTCGCACGGAGTGCGCCAGCCGGACGGATCCTTGGATTTTGACGCATTCGCGCAGATCGCCGAACGCAATTACTGGCGCGACAAGTATTACGAATCGTTGACAGGCAATGCCCATACGGGCGGTTTCGTCGAGCCCGCCACCATTGCCAACTACCAGCGGCTCATCGGTTCTCACCGTCCGAATTTTTCGTATGGGCCCGCGGGAGCAGGTTTTACACTGCTGCGTCTGTACCACGAGACCGGCGATCATGCTTATCTGGACGGCGCCAAGCAGGCTTCCTTGTTCCTGACCAATCATGCCGTGCCCCAAACCAAGGGTTTTCTTTCTCCGCACGATCTCAATACAGGTCGCAACCTGTTCTATGCGGGAGAATGCAACGGCATTGCCGGCACTGCAAAGTTGTTCTTGTCGCTCTATGCATTGACTAACGACGAATCGTACCTGGATACGGTCAAGGGATATGTCGAAGGACTCGAATCCATCGGCGTCCCCGAACATCAGTCTCCGGGATTGTGGAATAACGTCTGCCAGTGCTGCGGACATGCAGGACTTGTTCATTTCTTCCTGAGCCTGAACGAAGTTCATCCAGACGAACATTGGCTGGAACTCGCCAATCGCACCGCATCCGTCTTGCTCGGCACCGCAAAGGTGACCCGGTCCGCTTCTGGGGATCAAGCGATATGGCCTATAGCCTGGTCCAGGCTGAACCCCACTCGTATAGGGCATCCAATCGGATTGCGCGATGGTGCCGCAGGCGTGGCTTCCTCACTGCTTGAACTGTATCTTGCAGACAAGGGTGAGCGTCTTCCCCGCGCGTATGACGACATTGGGTTTTGGGAATAAGGTCGTTGACGTCTCATGATGAATACTGAGCCTGCCCGTTACGGTTCCTTGAGCCGATCTCACCGGTAAACGGAAGTCACATGTCGAGCAACACGTCGAACACGGTCAACGACAATGTCGGCTTGTCCAGAAGATTCGACGCCAGAACGGCGTCGTCTGTTCTCGGCACGGCAGCCGGCATAGGATCCTATGTTATTTGGGGCTTCCTGCCGGTTCTTTTCAGCGGCCTGAACGCGGCCGGCTACGAAAAGGTGATCGTCCAAAGAATACTGTGGACAACCGTTCTGTCCATAGTGTTTCTGGTGTGTACGGGCAGGATCCCCAATCTTGTCAGGCTTGTCACCGACAGAACGCAGCTTGCCGCGACCATCGTCTGCGCATTACTGCTTGGGGCGAATTGGCTGACCCACATATATGCAATATTGTCCAATCAGGTCACCGATGCCGGCATCGGCTATCTGGTCAATCCGTTATTGACAGTCGTTTTCGGTGTGGTGGTGCTTAAGGAGTCATTGACCCGAACGCAATGGGTGGGATGCATGGTGGCCTTTGCCTCCGTGTTGCTCTCGGGATACGCCAATGGACACATTCCGATAGCGGCGGCCCTGTTGCCGATCACCTGGTCTCTCTATGGTCTTGTTCATAAGCTGGTTCCCAGCATCGTCGATTCGCTCACATCGTTCTCGGCTGAAATGCTGGTGCTGGGCGTGGCAACATCGGTATATGTGCTTGCCGGCGGGAGAACCATGCCCGTCATCTCGGGAATATCCGCTGGTCAGTGGGCGCTATTCGTGTTATCCGGCCTACTGACTTTCGCGCCCTTGGTACTGTATAACTTCGCTCTTTGCCGCACCATGCTGACCAGTCTTGGCATCACCCAGTATCTTTCCGCAATTATCCAAATATGCTTGGGCGTACTGTATTTCAAGGAACCGCTTTCGACCGGCAGCGCGGCAAATCTCATCCTGTTGGTTTGTGCGCTCGTCATATTCGCATTCGGCGGCGCAAAACGCGAAATCGGCGGCGACGGCAAGCTGTCGCGCCGTGGGACGAAACCGCAAATGCAGTGAAAATACGGTTTCGTCCCACTCCCCCGTCGAGGCCCGCGACACCCAGCAACGCAAAACAGCCAATGTTCGCGGTACCACTCTGTATAAATCCCTGTTTTGCGGTTGTGTCCCACTTCCCCGCGGTACAAAACCGCAAAACAGCCCACATTACAATTCCGTCCCACATCCCGGCACATGAACCGAGCCGACTGACTCACGCAGCCGCAAGGTACGCCCGCAAAGGGGCTGAGCCGTCAAACGGATAGTCCAGCGGACTATCCGTAGGCGAAGTGAGCGGCTCTGCCGCGAAGGTCGCGCGCAGCGCGACACGGTACGTCGACCGAGGGGCAACGCAGAAAACGCGCCGTCAATCAGCGAGCGGAGCGAGCTGGATGATGCGTGTGTCCTCAAGGCGCGCCCGCAAAGGCGTACGAAGGTACGTCGCAGCGGGCAGCAACGACGAGGACACTCCATCATCCAGCGAGCGTGAATTGGGAGTTGTAGAGGTCGGCGTAAAACCCTCCCGCCGCCAGCAGCTCGTCATGGGTGCCGCGCTCAATCACATCGCCGTGGTTCATGACGAGGATCATGTCGGCGTCGCGGATGGTGGAGAGGCGGTGTGCGATCACGAAGGAGGTACGCCCCACGGTCAGTGCGTCCATGGCTTTCTGAATGAGCTCCTCGGTACGGGTATCGACGGAGGAGGTGGCCTCGTCGAGGATCAGAATAGGAGCGTCCTGCACCATCGCGCGGGCGATGGTGAGTAACTGCTTCTGTCCTGCGGACAGTGTGGATTTGTCGTCCAACACGGTGTCATATCCGTCCGGCAACGACTGGATGTAATGGTCGAGCCCCACCGCCCGGCAGGCGGCGACGATTTGTTCGTCGGTCACACCAGGCTTGGCATACGCGATGTTTTCACGCACGGTTCCGCGGAACACCCATGTGTCTTGCAGCACCATCGAGAACTGGTCGTGCACATTCCATCGAGGTACGCTCGCAGTATTCACTCCGTCGATGGAAATCGAACCGCCGGAAATCTCGTAGAACCGCATCAGGAGGTTCACCATCGTGGTTTTGCCGGCACCGGTCGGGCCCACAATGGCCACTTTCTGCCCGGCCGCAACAGAGGCGGAAAAATCGTGGATAATTGGCTTGTCCGGCTCATAACCGAACTGCACATGATTGAATTCCACGTCGCCACGCACGGGCTGCACACGCCCTTGGGCGTCATAACCGAGCAGCTGCGCGCGCCGGGCAACCGGCATCGACGCACCATGACCGCCGCGTCCGTCAACCGCCGGATCGACTCCAAGCTCAGCCTTGGTCGGCTCTTCCGCCATTTCCGGCTCCTCCAGGAAGCCGAACACGCGCTCGGCGGCGGCCGCGCAACGTTGCAGGTTCTGGAAGGCCTGCGCGAACTGGGAAAGCGGCTGAGTGAACAGGCGAATGTACATCATGAACGCCACGATCACGCCGAACTCGATCTGCCCGTCCATGGCGAGCGCCGCGCCCACCACGCATACCACCACGTAGCCGAAGTTGCCGACGAAGTTCATCAGCGGCATCATCAGGCCAGACAGGAACTGCGATTTCCATCCGGACTCATACAGTTCCGCGTTGTACTGCTCAAAGCGACGAATCGATTCGACCTCGCCGTTATACGCCTTCACGATCAAATGCCCGGCGTACATCTCTTCCACGTGACCGTTCACGTCGCCCAAGGCGGCCTGCTGCTGCGCAAAGTACTTCTGCGAGGCCTTCATAATCGCCATCATCAGCACCAAACCGATCAGGCTTGCGCCGATGGCGCACAATGTCATGATCACGTTGTTGTAGAACATCATGACCAGCGCGCCCACGAACAGGGTGACCGAGGTGATCAAAGAGCCTAGGCTTTGCCCCAGCGTTTGGCCGATGGCGTCCACGTCATTGGTGATGCGCGACAGCACGTCGCCGTAGCTGACCTTGTCGAAGTATTTGAGCGGAAGTTTGTTGATTTTGACCGAAATCGATTCGCGCAGCCGTTGGGCCGTACGCTGGGTGACGTTAGCCATCATCCAGCTCTGCACGTAGCTGAGTACCGCGTACCCTACATACAGGGCGACCAGCAGCCAGGCGATGCGGCCGACTGCCGCGAAATCGACCGAGTTCATCACCGGGCGTCCGTTGACGACGGCCGGCAGCCCCTTGACGATTTCGTTGGTCATGTCCTTGAGCTTGTCCGGGCCGATGATCTGGAAGATCGTGCCGGCCGCACCTAAAATCAGCGCGATGATGATGACGGGAATGTAATTGCGGCAGTATTCCATGAGCTTGCCCATGACTTTGCCGAAATCAGCGGGTTTTTCGACCGTGCGTCCTGCGCCCGGCCCGTGCCCCATAGGTCCTCTTGGCATTGGTAAGTCCTTTCGTTGACGCTTGTGGTCCGCTTGTGGTCAGGCCATCAGCTCGGCTTTGCTGAGCTGGGATTCGGCGATCTGCTGGTAGACCTCGCAGGTGTCCAACAGTTCGCGGTGGGTGCCTTGACCTACCACGCGACCGTCGTCGAGCACGATGATGAGGTCGGCGTCCATGATGGTGCCGATGCGTTGGGCCACGATGAGTTTGGTGGAATCCTTGGCCTCGCGAGCGAGCGCCTCGCGCACTTCACGGTCGGTTTTGAAGTCCAAGGCGGAGAACGAATCGTCGAAGATCAGGATTTCGGGATGGCGATAGACGGCGCGGGCGATGGACAGTCGCTGCTTTTGGCCGCCAGACACATTCGAGCCGCCTTGTGCGATCGCCGCGTTGAACCCGCCGTCCATACGGTTCACGAATTCGCTGGCCTGGGCCACATCCGACGCCGTCTTGACGCGATTCATCTGTTCCGCCGGCATCGCGGCGCTCCCTGTGGCCCGGTCTGCGGCGATTAATTCAGCTTCGTGCTTGCGGCCGGCGGCTGTTGAGGTATCGGCGATCTCGACATCGACGGTTTCGCCCGGCTTGTCGCCGTAGCTCACGTTGGATGCGACCGTACCTTTGAACAGCACGGAGGTCTGCGGCACGTAACCGATTTTGTCACGCAGGGTTTTCAGGTTGTAGTCGCGTACGTCCACACCGTCGACCAGCACCTGGCCTTGGGTGGCGTCGTAGAAACGTGGCACGAGATTGATGAGTGATGTTTTGCCGGAGCCGGTCGAGCCGATGAACGCCACCGTCTGCCCTGGCTTGGCGCTGAAGGTGATGCCTTCCAGCATTGCCTCACGGGAATCCGGGTAGGTGAAGCTGACGTTGCGGAATTCGACGGTGCCCCGCTGTCCGGTTTTGGCCACGTCGGCTTCGGTTTTGGAGCCGTTTTCGATGATCGGCTTGGTGTCGAGCACTTCGAGCACGCGTTGCGCGGATACGTCGGCGCGCGGCCAGAGCACGAACACCATGCTCATCAGCAGGAAGCTCATGATGACCTGCACGGAATAGTTGGAGAACACCACCATGTTGGAGAACACAGTGAGCTTGTCCGTAAGCTCGGCCGCGTCGATCAGGTAGGCGCCGATCCAGTAGACGGCGAGCATCAGGCCGTTCATGATGGTGTTCATCAGCGGCATCATGAACGCCATGGTCCGGTTGGTGAACAGCTGGGTTTCAGTGAGCTCTTTGTTGGCCTTGGTGAACTTGGATTCCTGATAATCCTCGGCATTGTAGGCGCGCACGACCTTGAGGCCGGTGAGATTCTCTCGGGCCACGAGGTTGATGTTATCGGTGAGTTGCTGCATGGCTTTGAACTTGGGCATGACCATGGCCATCATCACTGCGATGGCGGCCAGCAGAATCACGACGGCGATGCCGGTGGCCAGCGTCCACTCGAAGCCTTCACCCGCGATTTTCATCACGGCCCAGACGGCCATGATCGGTGATTTGACGATGAGCTGCAGACCGACGGTGATGAACATCTGAATCTGCGTGATGTCGTTGGTGGAGCGGGTGATCAGGCTCGCAGTGGAGAAGCGATTCATTTCGGCCGGGCCGAACGATTCGACCTGACGGAATTCCAGCGAGCGCAGACGTTGGGTGAACGATGAGCCCACGCGCGCGGCAATATAACCGGTGATCACAGCACAGGCTACGGAGCCCAGTGAGATGAGCAGCATTTTGCCGCCGGCGATCCAAATGTCGGCCATTGCGCTGCCCGGCGTCTCGACCAGCGTGGTGATGTCGGACATGTAGTCCGGCAGCTTCAGGTCGAAGTAGACCTGCCCCACGATGGTTACCAGTGCGAGCAGCATCTGGCCTATCTCTGCTTTGGAGAGATATTTCATGATGCGAAGCATTGTTTCCCCTTGTGTTGCTGATGTTGATGCCGATGCTGATGCGGTCGACGTGATTAACGACTGAACCAGGCAACCAACATACTTAAATTATTTCTAGTATTTATTACTTACACTGTAAGATATTATGTGCGACTCAACGACATACGAAAATTCACTATGAGCAGAATCTGGATATGTCGAGCCGACAAACGGCAGTGTGCGCCCGGGGTTTACGTGACGCGTTATTGCGCCATAAATACAAATCCTCAGATTCGTCAGCGCTATCCTTCTCGAACGCCTTACGCACTTCCTCCTGCGTGGGCCGAGGCTCCCCCGGCTTGCACAGCGACATATAGATGGAGAATTCGCGGGCGAGCTCGACAAATTCACGAGTGCGACGCTCCCCCATCTGCGAGAAAATCCAGCAGACGGCATCGCGCATTTCCTGCATATCCTTACGGCCGCGCTCCCGGCCGGCTTCAGTGAGTTCCACACGCACCGCGCGGCGGTCCTCCGGGTCCACAGACCGCACAATCTGGCCCTTTTTCTCCAATGCCGACAGCACAGCAGACACACGCCCCGTGGTGACGCGCATAGCGTCGGCAAGCTGGGATGGCGACATCGTGCCACGGTGCGCCAGTATGCGAATCACAAACGCCTCGCCGGCACCATGATTGAGATCACGCTGCATCTGCGACTTGTGGCACCACACATCGCGCCACAGCTCATTCACCGCTTCTTCCTCATACCCCACGGCGCACCTCCTTTGCCATATATGCCCCCGCCACACAGAAAGCAAACGCAGTCAACTTCGCACAGTGTCCACGACCGACACCGCCCTTACGTCGCATCACCCGTAAACCACAGCTCATAATATCTCACACTATAAACAATTTATCGCCACACATCCCGCAATCAAGCTCGCCCACGAACCGCACAACATCCGGCACCACCCCATCGGCGCCGCACCGAAACCGCGCTATCACGCCATCGCACCAGCGCACCAGCGCACCAGCGCACCACCCCACATCCATGCCGCCTCCATGCGGTATAGTAGGTTCCGTAAGCAACGAGAAGAGGCCTCGCTTGATGAAAGCGAAGCCGGAGTGCATGCGTTACTTACGACTGCACAGCAATGCGACGATGGTAGTTACACCGACGCATGTCGCCGCGGTCCACGTTTCTGGGACGCGAACCGCGAGGATCACCATAATCATCATTATGACAACCCACGTCCAATCGGGTTCGCATGAACCCTGTTTCTTCCGGTTGTTCATTTCTGCCTCCTATTCACGGCAAAACAGAAGGCCGGGCCGAGATTGGCCCGGCCCTTGTCATGCGACGGCAATGCTTTCCGAAACAATAGCCAACTTATGACATCATTAATGCTATCACAGTTTGCGGATTTCCTCAAACAGCTGTACACTGTAACCAGCTGCGGCAATCCTTTTCCGCTGAGAGTACTTTTTCGCCGGCATGTGAAGCTTCTGCTCTCAGGGGATTCCAAGGCTAGGTGTTCATTCACCTTCTAACGGCAAACAGACGGAAAACCGTCGCTCGCAAGAGCGGCGGTTTTTCGTTTCTACAATCAGTAGTATCATTGATATCATGTCGGAAATTGATGAAACCTACGAGCGTGCCCAAGCTACCTCTGACGACGCCACCAACGCCACCAACGCAGCGACCAGCAACGAGCCGGACGCATCAAGCGCGGAAAGCTCACCACACACACCCGTTGATATCAATCATTACGCCTACCGCGTGCGGTGGAACGAAGAAAGCAACACTTTTGTCGCCTCTTGCGCTGAGTTGCCAGAAGTAACGTTCACTTCGGATTCTCAATTGGAAGCATTTGTCGGTATCCGCTTGGCGGTCGCAGAGGAAGCAGAGCGTAGGCAATCCCAATCCGAAGAGGTACCCGAACCGTTGGCCGAACGCCATTATTCCGGTCGCATACTGGTTCGCGTACCACCGGAGCTGCATCGTCGTCTCACCATCGATGCCGCGGAGCAACAGATCAGCCTTAATCGACTGATTTCCAACAGACTAGCCGAACTGTAACCGTACAGCCCCGCGCACATAGCACACGCCCGCAAGAGCATAGAATTATTGCGCATTTCGGCACGAAACGCCGGAAAGTATGTGATGCAAGCCACAGAAATCACTCACTGACTATGCAGCACCATTGATGACAGCTACACTTGTCTACAAGACAGCGGTGATGCTGTCGCCAGACAAGGGGGATGGTCATGAGGGGCATGAGTCTTTGCAGCATTGCAGGCTGCACACATGAGGCAGAAGAAGCAGGTATGTGCAATATGCATTTCACGTCGGCATTGGTGCATGGCGCATTGCACTACACCACTGTCGGCCGGCCGTTGCACAGCTGAATTTCCGACTTTGGAATTGGTCCCCAACGGACCGTTTCGTGTTTGTTCGCGCCTCCTTCGCGAATTTGTACCACTGAGTCCATCTCAGCGGTACAAATTCGCGGGGAGGGACCTACGTTCGAAGAAGCCAAGATTCAATCTTTATGAACCATTGCGAATATGTACCACTGACGTCAACTCAGTGGTACATATTCGCAAAAAGAGAGCGCGAGGAAGAGCGAAACGGTACGGCTCACCGATCAACGGCTCCTAGATCCACCGGAAATCGCGCAACCTCACCGCGAGCCGGTCAATCCCACTGGGCAGCCGCCCAAATCGCCCGGGGATCAACCCTTCTTCAGCGCTACCGGCCCAACGCTTCCTTCAGATCGCGGCTGCGATAGTGCTCGCGCAGCGCGCAGTAGCCGCCGAACACCACCAGCCAAACCAGACCGGCGATGGCCGAGCCGCGCGTATCATCCGCCAAAAACAGCGTGCAGTACACGAATACGAAGAACGCGATGGCGATGGTATTGGTCACGCGCCAGGCCGGCATCACGAATCCGTCGGGAATGAAGTCGGCGGAACGACGGTACTTGCGGTGCGCGATCATCGTCAGCGTGTAGATGAAGATGATCACCGCGGACGACGCGGAGGCGAACAGCACAAACGCGCCGGAAACGCCCGGAATCGCATTGACCACCGGGGAAAGCAGAATCAGCGCCGCGGAGACGAGAATCGCGCGTGCCGGCACCTGACGTTTGGACACCACACCGATCTTCTGGAAGGTAGGCGATTCGGAGTCCGCGGCCAGCTGGTAGAGATGACGGCCGGCCGAGTACAGCAGTGAATTCAGGGCGGAGGACGCGGCGGTGATCACCACGAAGAACACCAGCGCCGCAGCCCAGTTCAGGCCGGCATACTGGAACACCATGATGAACGGGGAGGCAAAGGAGCCGTCCTTGTTCGGCTTGAACGTGGTCCACGGCACGATGGCCATAATGGCCAGCAAAGCGCCCACGTAGAAGATGAGCACGCGCACGATGATCTCGTTCACGGCTTTCGGCAGCACCTTCCTCGGGTTCTGCGTTTCGGAGACGGTGACGCCCACGAACTCGATCATTTCGTAGGCATAGAACACCATCTGGAAGCTCATCAGGAACGCCAGCCACCCGTTCGGCGCGATGGAGAAATTATTGGTGATGTTGTCGAGCCCCGCGTGGCCGGCCGGCGAGACGCCATCCTGACCGGTGATCTGCACGGCGTTGTAATGGTAGCCGATCACCACCATGACCACAGCGGTGGCGATCATCGCGCAGATCAGCGTGATCTTGATCATCGAGAACCAGAATTCCGCCTCGCCGAACGCTTTGACGGCAATCAGGTTAATAGTCACCAACGCGGCTAGGAAACACAGCTCGATCAGCCATTTCCAGTGCGAAAGATCCATGCCAAACGTGTCGAAGAACGTGATGAAATACGTGGACACGGCTGTGATCTCGCTCATGCCGATCAGCACCAGCACGATCCAGTACGACCATCCGGCGAAATGCCCCCACCCGTTGCCCAGATACCGGGTGATGAAGTTGATGAACGTGTGCTGGCTCGGATCGCGGTACATCAGTTCGCCGATCGCGCGCATCAGCAGGAACATGATGATGCCCACCGCGATGTACACGAACACGATGCTCGGACCGGTCAGGGAAATGGACTTGCCGGATCCCAGGAACAGACCGGTGCCGATGGTGCCGCCGATGGCAATGAACTGCACATGACGATTGTTCAGTCCGCGTGCCATTTCGTTGTCTTTGTCGAGATGCTCGACGGATGTCAAGGCGCTGTTCGCCTGACCGCTGTTATGACTCTCGCTCATCAACTCACCTGCTCTTTCCGTAACAGGTTCAAACTGTATCATCGGCACCTACGCTAACGACCGGCCGATTCAGTCATATAATGTGATGATACGGTGATTATTTCGCCAAAAAGTTCAATTTCGACAGAGGTAATTGAACTTTTCGTGGATAATAGTCAGTTTCGATATATGGCAATCGCCACACACCCGTTATTCCACGCTTTTCAGCGACGACACCGGGTCGATTCGATCAAGCACCGGATTGGTAAGCAACTGCACCAACAGCGCGAACGCCAGCGTTACGGCAGCGGCGATCGCATAGCTGTACCACCGCACGGTCACCGCGAAATACAGCCCCGGCATATTCAGCGCAGCCGTCAGCAGTCCGCCAATCCAACGGCCGAGCGGCAGTCCCACGGCGATGCCCATCAACGTCAAGATCAACATCTCGCGGTTCACATACGTATGCACTTCACGATCGAAGAAACCCAACACCTTGAGCGTGGCCATCTCGCGTACACGCTCGGAGACGTTCGTATTGGCGAGCGTGAACAGCACCACCAATGCCAGCGCACCGGCGAGCGCGACGATCAGCGCCACCACCGCACCCATCAGATCGAAGCTGAACCGGCGACGCATATCCGCCGTACTCGTCACGCTCAACACGTCCTGTTCCTCGGCGAGCCGGTCCGCATAGGCGATCTGATCGTCATCCGAGCCGACGAATCGCGCGAATATCGCGTTCATTTCCACGCCATTGACTTCAGTCGCCGTATAGTCACGTGAGTTGGACGCACTGCCAGCACCGCTGCCATCACTATCGGATTCGTCGGTCGAACCGGAACCCTCAGCTCCCCCGCCGAATGCTTCCCGGTAATACTCGGACGTCATATACACATCCGCACCGATTACGGACCGGCTGACGGCGTACACGCGGACCGTTTCGCGCGCAGCGTCGCCGTTCTCCAGCGTCACCGTGTCGCCGGCCTCAATACCCAGCGCATTCGCCGCGCTTTGCGCAACGATGACGCCGGACGACTCCGCATCCGCACGACCCGCACGATCCAGCAGGTCCGTACGAATCGTCGTACCGTCCACCGACGAACGGAAGTCGGCGATGTTCGTCAACTGATCGGCGTACGGCACCGTGATCAGCTGCACGGTTTCGGATTCGCCAGCACCGCCGGAATCGGCAATCGTAGTGATTTCCCCGCTTTCCACGCGCGCAAGCGTCAAGGCACCGGCGGCCGGCGCGGTCGAGTCATTGATTGCGTTGTTCTCCAATAGCCGCGAGCGCACCGGGCTCAAGGCGTCGTGATCGGTCACGACCATCAGGTCGTACCGATACACGTCCTGATATTGCGTCACCGGCAGCGCATCCACCGTATCGTTGATGGCCAGTCCGCACACGATCAGCGCGGTGCAGCCGGCCACGCCACCGACCGTCATGAACAGGCGGCCCTTAAAGCGGAACAGGTTGCGCGCGGTGACCTTGTTGAGGAATTTCATGCGCCGCCACAGCGGCCCGATGCGTTCCAGCAGCACGCGCGAACCGGATTTCGGTGACTTGGGCCGCATCAGTTCGGCCGGCATATGCCGCACCTCGCCGCGGCATGCCACGATGGTCGCCACCGCGACGCCCACCACGAACAGCAGCACGCCGACCGAACCGTACGCCCAGTCGTAGAGCAATGTGACGCCCGGCACCACATACATGCCTTCCAACACGACGAGCAGAAACGCCGGAATGCCCAGGAAGCCGATGAGATCACCCAATCCGCCGCCGATCAGACAGGCGAGCAGCGCGAACAGCACGTATCGCGAGGCGATCAGCGCGTTGCCGTAACCGAGCCCCATGTATGTGCCGATCAGTCCGCGATCCTCTTCGACCATGCGGGTCATCGTGGTCAGGCTCATCAGCACGGCGACCAGCAGGAACACCACGGGAAACGCGCGACCGATCGATTCGATGGAGTTGAGATCGGATTCCAGCGACGAGAACGTGCCGGCCGTGGACCTGGTGTTCACATACCAACGGGCCTGTGGGATGCTGGATTCCACCGAGGCTGCCTGCTTGTCCAGTTCGGCTTGGGCCTCGGCGATCTGCCGGTCGGCTTTGGCGCGGGCGTCCGCGATGCGCTGGTTCGCCTCGTCGATAAGCTGCTGCCGGCGGGCCTGTTGCCGCTTGGCTTGGATTGTGGTTTCGATACGTTCGCGGACCGCGCGGACGACGTCGTCATACCGGTCGGTAAAGGTGTCGAGTGCGGAGGCACCCTCGACTTCCAGCGATATGGCAGTGTAGACGGTGCCGCTTACGCCATCGGACGGCAGGAAGAACGTGTAGTCGGTGGTGGCTGAGCTGCGGAACGCGCCCGCCGAGTATCCTTCCGGATTCTGCAGGTCGAGCGGGTCCAGCACGATGCCGGTGATGGTGAGATCGGTGGGGAAAGTCGGAGTCGAGTCGTCGCCCGACGACTCGTTGCCGGCGTCGCCCGACGCCGTCGCATCATCTGACTTGTCCTTTTCGGACGAAGCGGATGCCGCAACCTTGCCAAGCGCAACGTTCAGCCGATCGCCGATCATAAGTCCGCTGTCCCGCACGAATTTTTTGGTGACGGCCACTTCCCCGGACTTGACCGGCAGTCTGCCTTCCTGCAGATACGGCTGGTTCATGCCGTTCGTACCGATTTCGGTCAACGTCACCGACTCATTGCTGCCGTTCACGATGACGGTCGCGGCGGCGGAGCGTTCCGTTTGCACCCGTTCGACGCCATTGACGGCCTTGAGCGCGGCGACGTCGTCATCGGTGAGGCCAAGCGTGGAGACGATCTGGATGTCGTAAAGCCGTTGGCTGTCGAGAAACCGGTCGGCACCGCGGAACATATCACGGCAGCCGGCATAAATGCCGGTAAGCACCGCCACGCCCAGCATGGTGATGATAGCGATCGAGGCGAATCGCTTCCAGTTGCGCGCCCACATGCGCAACATGTCCTTGGCGAACGCGCCTGACATGCCGAAGCCGTGGCGATGTTTCACGGATTGTTTCACATGGTATTTCACCGTGCGATTTCGTTTCACGGGGTGTTTCACGATGTATTTCACCGCCTCACCACTCGATATCCGCAATCGGTGTGGGCTGAGCGTTGATTTCTTCGCCCACCACCCTGCCGGACCGGAATCGGATCACCTTGTGCGCCATTGGCGCGAGCGCGGAATTGTGCGTGATGATCAGGACGGTCATGCCCTGCGTCTGGCAGATATCCTGCAGCAACTGCAACACTTCCTTGCCGGTCTCGTAGTCGAGCGCGCCAGTCGGCTCATCGCACAGCAGCAGCTTCGGTTTCTTGGCGATGGCGCGGGCGATGGAGACGCGCTGCTGCTCGCCGCCGGAAAGTTGCGCAGGGAAATTATCGAGTCTTTCCCCCAGCCCGACCTTGCGCAACGTCTCAGCCGGATCGAAGTGATCCGGGCAGATCTGGCTGGCCAATTCCACGTTTTCCAGCGCGGTCAGATTCGGCACGAGATTGTAGAACTGGAATACGAAACCGATGTCGGTACGACGGTATGCGATGAGTTCGCGGCGGCTCAGCCCGGTGATATCGCGACCGCCGACCACCACGCGACCGGACGTGGCGGTATCCATGCCGCCCAGAATGTTCAGCGCCGTGGTCTTGCCTGCGCCCGATTGGCCTAGGATCACCGTCAACTCGCCCTGATCGGCGGTGAAGCTCGCCTCATCCAGCGCCCGAATCGCCGCGGAACCGGACGCATACTCCTTGACCACATGATCGAATTCGATATACGCCATCGCACACCCCTTGTACGTTTCGGACGTTTCGGACGTTTCGGACGACGGCGAACGCTTCGGACGACGTCGCGCACCACTTCGCCTCATGTATTCAAGTCTATAGCGTTCGCGAGGAGGAGTTGAGTTGAGTTTTCCCCCAGCGGTCTCCGACGATTTCCCGATGCCCCCCCGACCGCAAATCAGCCAAAAATAGTTGCGCCCCAGAATCGCATGGTCCGAATCGAGGCAACACGCTGCCACATGATGCACAGCAGCATAAAAAATGCGACGGGTCTTGAGAAAAGGGGAAAACAAGACCCGCCGCAAGAATATGAACGGCTAAACCGCCGTTATCGGCTCAGCCGACCGTGAACCATGCCGCGTGGGACGGCGGAACCGATCGTCCATCATTAATATGGGTGCCCATCAGCAGCTCTGCATCAGAGGGCAACTCAACGGGATCAGTACCGAAGTTGACCAGCACATGCAGTCCGGTCGGACGACTGTAATGCAGCACGGCCGGATTGTCATCATGCCAGATCATATCCAAATCGGATTGGCAATACGTCCGGCGCAAGGCGATGGCCTTGCGATACATGGTCAGGAACGAATCAGGCTCATCCGCCTCTGCGTCTGCGGCAAATCTGCCATACCAGTCAGGCTGCGGCAGCCATGAACGACCGGTGTTGTTAAAGCCGAAAGCAACCGATTCCCGCTCCCACGGCAGCGGGATACGGCAACCATCACGACCTCGCATGGTATGACCGCTGCGTTCCCACTGAGGATCCTGCAATTCGTCCTCGGTCAAGTCAAAATCCTCGGGCAAGCCGAGTTCTTCGCCTTGATAGATATATGCGGTGCCGGGAAGGCCGAGCATCATCAAGGTAGCGGAGCGAGCTCGCTCGGAAGCTTCGACAGGGTTGACCTGTGGCATCGTGCCAGCAGATGTAATCCATTCATTCAAATCGACATCCGCAGGCAAACCCAGCCGAGTCGCATGGCGAGGCACATCATGATTCGACAGTGTCCATGTCGGAGCACCATCGACCGCACGGAAGCCCCTATACGTGCGTTCGATAACCTTACGGTACTCGTCACGACCCCAATATGCCTTCAGGAGCGAAAAGTCGAACACGCCGTCAAGTTCGTCCTTGCGCGCGTAATCAAACACGCGCGGAGTGAAAGGACTCCAAGTTTCGCCGATACTGTAGCGTGCAGGAACATACTCGTTCATGACTTGACGCCATTCACGATAGATATCGTGCACCGCGTCTCGATCCCAAAGCGGGTCGCTGCCATCGTCGGCCTGCGGCGAGACCAACGTTGGATCGGGCCTGTCCCGCAATGGTTCCGAAAGATCTTTGGACAGGCCATGCGCCACATCGATACGGAAACCGTCAACGCCCCGGTCCGCCCAGAATCTCAACGTGCGGCGAAAATCCTCATGGACTTGCGGATTTTCCCAGTTGAGATCCGGCTGCTCCTTGTCGAACAGATGCAGGTAATACCATCCGTCACCGCACGGTTCCCAAGCGCTGCCGCCGAAATTGCTCTGCCAGTTGGTCGGAGGCAACTCGTGATGGTCTCCCCGACCCATCCTGAACACATACCGGTCACGGGCCGGCGAGCCCGGTTCCGCAGCGAGCGCTTCAATGAACCACGGATGTTTGGATGACGTATGGTTGGGAACGATATCCACCAGAATACGGATACCGTGTTCGTGCGCCGAAGCAACAACCGCATCGAAGTCCTCCAGCGTTCCCAGACGGGGGTCCACGTTACGGTAGTCGGCCACATCGTATCCTCCATCCACCAATGGCGAAGGATAGAACGGCGAAAACCAGATTGCATCTACGCCAAGCTCCACAAGATGGTCCATACGTCGGAGCACACCGGGAAAATCACCGATGCCATCGCCATCACCATCCATGAACGATCGAGGATAGATTTGGTAGACCAAAGCCGTATCCCAGAAGGATGGGGCTTGGCGAGTTGCAATCGTCATAATCACTGCCTTTCAGAAAGCACGCCGTTACGCCGCGACCATCAGCCCTTGACCGAGCCGGCCAGCATGGCGCGAATGAAGTAACGCTGCAAGACGATGAACAGAATCATCGTCGGTGCCATAATGAGCAGAGCACCTGCATTCAGCAGCACTACATCAGTCTGGTACGTGCCGACGAACGACTGCAAGGCACCTGCCATAGTGCGCTTCAGCGGATCGTTAATCAACACGACCGCCAGCAGGAACTGATTCCACGTGGATAGGAATGTCAGAATCGCTAGCGAAGACAGTGCCGGCAGCGACAGCGGCAATTGAATATGAATGAACGTACGGAAATCGCCGGCACCATCGATGGATGCGGCTTCCATAAGATCACGCGGCATCTGCTCGAAATGGGACCGCATCCATACGATTCCGAAAGACAGGTTCAAGCCGATCAATGGCAGTATTAGCGCCCAACGGGTGTTGAGCAAACCCAGACCATCCATCTCATAATACAGCGGAGTAACCAGAGTCTCGAACGGAATCGTCAGACCGATCAGGAAGATGGCGTAGATAATGCCGCGTCCTGGAATACGCAGCTGTGCAAGGGCATATCCGCCAAGTGCCGAGCAGAACACCACCGTCGGCACAACAACCAGCACAAGAATAGTGCTGGATTTGAGCAACGGCAGAATATTGGCCATGTTCCACGCATCTACAAAGTTCTCCCAATGGGGATGCGCGGTGAACTGGATTCCTTCCGGCATAGAACCCTGCGGCTGGATGGCCGCGGAGAACATGCTGAAGAACGGCAGGATCGAGAACAGAATCATCACGACCAGCACGATGTTGCCGGCCGCACGAACGGAAAGCGGCTTCTTCATGATTAGGCCTCCTTCTTTCCTTCAATAAGACGCTGCAATGGGCCAACAACCAACAGCACCATAACCATCAGCACCACGGCGAGCGCCGAGGCCAGACCCACACGGCTTTGCTGGAAGGCGAGGCGGTAAACCTGTACGCCAGGCACCATGGTTGAGGTTCCCGGACCTCCCTGGGTTGACATGAACACCACATCGAAGCTGGCGAGCGCGGCAACGATGGTCATGGTGAAGCAGACGCTGATCTGGCCACGCAGACCGGGGATGGTGATGGCAAACAACTGACGCCACCAACCTGCACCATCCAAAGAAGCGGCCTCATAGAGAGACTGATCAATCGCGCCGATGCCGGAGAGCAGAAGCACAATGCAGAAACCAAGCTGCAGCCAGCAGCCAATCACACCGACTGCATTCAATGCAGTGCTCTGATCGCCAAGCCAAGTATGTGCGAAACCGCCAAGATGAACCGCTTTAAGCATCTGGTTGACAGTGCCGTTATCCGCAAGCATCCAAGTCCAAGCCACAGCAGCTGCGGCGCCAGGGATAACTCGGGGCAGGAACAGGCAAACTTGGGCGAAACCCTTGCCCATCTGCGACTTCACGTCTTTAATCAGCGCAGCGATAATCAGGCCGAGGCCAACGGGGATGATGGAGAAGAAGATGATCAGATAGAACGCATGGCCGATGCTGCTGAAGAGTTCGGAATCCGTGAACACACGGATATAGTTGCCGAAGCCCACCCAAGTACTCGCATCAATGCCGTTCCAGTTGTAGAACGAGTACCAAACGGTCTGAATGATTGGCCACAGCTCAAACATCACATAGAACAGCAATGCCGGAAGAATGAACAGGTATCCGCGAATGGCCCGCTTGATCTGTTCCTTACGCTTATTGGCGGCAAGCTTCCCGTCGATTGACGACGCTGCCGGTGCGGATTGTTGATGAGCTGACGAGCGCTCCGCCATACGCTCTCCAGCAAGAAGCTCAGAAGACATTGCCGTCTGCTTTCATGTACCGTTTCGTTTCCACTGGGTGTTTTGCATAGAGGGTGGCCAGTCGGCCCTGTCGAGCCAACCGGCCACTTACACCGTGTATGGTCGATGCCTGGCCATACACGGCAGCTAGTCAAGCAATCGATTACTTGCCAAGCTCGTCCGCGTACTTGGCCTGAATCTCAGCACCGAAGTCGGCCGGCTTGAGCGAGCCATCCACGAGCTCCTGAATGGCCGGAATCAGAGCGTTGGCCTGAATGCCAGCCGTCGAGTTGGAGATATGCGTCGCGGTGTTGCCACCCTTGATGAAAGCCGCATAGGTATCCAGCACAGATTGCATAACCGGATCGTCGCTCTTGGCTTCACCTTCGCCCAGCGGAGCATAACCGTTGTCGATGGCGATCTGACGTGCTTCGTCAGTGGTCAGGAAGTTCAGGAATGCAGCCGCAGCGTTCTTGTGCTTGGCATTGGTGGGAATACCGAACGGAGTGGCACCATCCAGTGCGCCGCCGGCACCCTCGCCTTCGGTCTTCGGCGGCACGGCGATGAATCCGGCATCCTCACCAAGTGCTTCGGACACGGACGACGTATACCAGTTGCCAGCGGGGAAGAACAGGCCCTCACCCTTGGTGAAGCGCGCCAGCGCCGTAGAGGAATCAAGTGCGTTCACGCCATCGGGGAAGTATCCCTTGCTGGCCCAGTCGGCAATGTACTGCGCAGCCTTGGCGGTTCCGTCGGTGTCAATAGTTGCGCCGTCACGCTGCTGCGTCCATGCACGCACCGCATCGACGCCATTCTCATTAATGATCAGTCCGTCGATGAGATGGATAATGCCTGCATCCTTGGAGGAAGCCATCATCGGCTGAACACCTGCATCCTTAGCCTTCTGCAGATCCGCTTCGAACTCGGCCACCGTCTTCGGAGCTTCAGTGATGCCCAGTTGCTTCGCGATCTTCTTGTTCCAGAAGATGCCGGTCATCGTGAAGCCATCCGGCACGGCGTAGAGGTCGCCGCTGCCCAGTTCGCCGGAATCCGTGAGACGGTAATTGACGGTCTGGCTGTCAGGGATATTCCAGTCGTATAGCTTGGCATATTCTTCAAGGTCAACGACGTGCTTGCCACGTACGGCCGAACCCATGTCGGTGATGCGCGCCACATCAGGCGTCTCGGATGCAGAGATGACACGCGGACCGTTCTGAGCGCTTACGTTGTCGGGGTCATAAGTGGCCTTGACGGTGATGTTCGGATACTTGGCCTCGAACGCCTTAATCAGGGCATCATCCATAGCCTTAAGACCAGCACCGTCCCAAAGTTTCAGCTCAATCTTCTCATCACCGAGGTCCTTGCTGACCGTTTCAGTGTTTGCATTGGCATTGGAGCTGGAAGCACCCGGGCCGCAGGCGACCAAGGTGGAAGCCATCGCCGTAACGGTGAGCAACGTTGCCACTTTCTTGAGGGAGTTCATTGTTGACCTCTTTTCCTTCAACGCTTATGCGTCGTTGTCTTCCTTGACAAACACCAGCTACTCGTGACCTCCGATTCCCGGAAACCAACTCAGTAGCTAAGCGTTTATACACAAAAAGCATAAAACAACAATGCTATTTCTGTCAAACCCGTTCGAGACACGCTGCTTTTTTACAGTTTTTCACAACAAAAAATGTTGGAATTTCAGCGTTTTTTAATCCGACACGCCATATGGAAATCTCTTCGCGTTTCAATAACCAAAGCGCTTAGCTACAATAAGGGCATTGCGTCATTCCGTACCAGTTTTGCAAAGGAGCATTATTCATGATTCTTAAGCCACAGCAGCAGGTGGAGCGCTGCAAACGAGTAATGAAGGAACGCATCGAACCTCGAATCCACCCGGTACTCAGCCACTGCAACGTGCAGGCGTTCGCCAATCAGGGTGAGCCTGAACCTGCCGACGAGTTCCTCGCCCGGGCAGAACGCGGCGAAGTCCCGTTCGAAAGCGTGCCGTTCGGCGAACCATGGGGTACTTCTTGGGGCACGACATGGTTCAAAGTGCAAGGCCATATTCCCGTCGAGGAGGCTCGCGGACGAGCCATCGAACTCGAAGCTCATCTCGGTTTCCTCGATGGTCCTGTCGGCGGCCAAGTAGAGGGCCTGGTCTACCGTCCAGACGGCACCGTCATCAAAGGCCTTCACCCTCGGAACCATTGGGCTCCTCTCATCTCGGCAGATGGTAAACGCGACGCCGTAATTGACGACAACGGTGATTTCACGTTGTACATCGAAGGTGCCTACAACCCTATGATCCCGGCATTTCCGCAAACCACTTGGGGTGCCGGCCCCACGGGCCGCGCGGACGTACGATACGAATTCCACGGAATCGATGTATGCGCCTACGAGCATGAACTCGCCGAATATTACATGGATCTTGACGCTGTCAGCATGGCCATCGAACAGGTGGATCATGACTCGCCGCGATATTGGAAGCTCGCCAAAGCGCTGCAACGCTCACTGAACCGATTCGATATGCGCGATCTCAGCACGGTCGCTGCCGCACGACAAGCTTTGGATAAGGCGATCCACACTCCGACCGGCGGCTCAGCGCTGCATCTGGCAGCAATCGGACATGCACACATTGACTCAGCATGGCTGTGGCCCACACGTGAGACGAAACGCAAGGTGGCCCGCACCGTCTCCAACGCGCTTTCCTTGATGGACCAGAACCCCGACTACCTGTATGCCATGAGCTCCGCCCAACAATACGCATGGCTTGAAGAAGCCCACCCCGACCTCTTTGCCCGCATGAAACAACGCATCCAAGAGGGACGATTCATCCCCGTGGGCGCCATGTGGGTGGAGTCCGATGGCATGCTGCCCAGCGGCGAATCCCTGATTCGTCAGATTTCATACGGCAAACGGTATTATCGCGAGCATCTGGGATGCGACACCAAGGTGATTTGGCTGCCAGACAGCTTCGGCTATACCGGCTCATTCCCGCAAATCGCGAAAAGAGCCGGCTATGAATACTTCCTGACGCAGAAAATATCTTGGAACGACACCACGCGGTTGCCTCATCACTCGTTCATGTGGGAGGGCATCGATGGCTCTCGCATCTTCACGCACTTCCCTCCCGCAGACACCTATGGGGCCGAAGTGAGCGCCAAGGAACTGACCTATGCAGAGCATAATTACAAGGACAAGGACATCTCCTCGTCCGGAGCACTGCTGTTCGGTTACGGCGACGGCGGCGGCGGAGTAACCCGCGAGATGGCCGGCCGCGTTACCCGATACCGTGATTTCGATGGCATGCCACACACGGAATATCAAGCGCCTGAAGCATTCTTCAGCGAGCTCAAGCAAGAAATCGCGCGGGAGGCCGGCGACGAATTCCCCGTGTGGAAAGGCGAACTGTATCTGGAACTTCATCGTGCCACGCTTACCGCCCAGCAGGAGATGAAACGCGGCTGCCGCCAGACCGAGTCGCTGTTGCGTACCGCCGAATATCTTGGTCTGCTCGCTTCGCTCGTAGACCAAAAGTACGAGTATCCGCGCACGCAGCTTGACGCCATCTGGAAAACGCTCCTGCTCAACCAGTTCCACGACATTCTTCCCGGCTCGGGAATTGCCTGGCTCTACACGCAAGCACGTGCAGAGTACACGCGCGACATGGAGGCACTGCACAACATCATCGACGACGCCAACGCTGTGATTCGACGCGCACTTCCAGATGCTCCGGTCATCGGCTCCGGCAAGATCGTCCCGTTCGCCGCGCCGCTTCCGGCGGCAAACGGCGCTTCGCAATGGGCCACCGTTCCCAATGTCTCCGGCAATGCCGACCCCGTCTCCGTGAGGAACGGTTCAGACGGCTCGATCGTGCTCGACAATGGCCTCATGAGCGCCACGATCGAATCGGATGGCACCATATCGTCGCTATGGGATGCCGTAGCGCAGCGAGAAATCGTACCGTCCGGCACGAGGCTCGGCCGCTACGAGCTGCTGAAGGACGAACCAAGCGTCTTCGACGCATGGGATATCGAGCGTGACGCTTTCCTCACGGCCCATACGCCCACCGGCGGCTATGTTGAATCCGTCGCTACGGAAAAGGACGGCACCGCATCCGTTAACGCTCGTCTCACATTCGGCAGCAGCGCCATCGAAACCACGATCAGCCTACGCCCGGGAATCCGTCAGCTTGATTTCCACGCGCATGTCGCTTGGCACACGCAAGAACAATTCCTCAAAGTTGACATCCCGACAAATATCATCGCAAACCGCGCAACCTATGACTGCCAATACGGCACCATCGAAAGACCCGTGGTCAAAAACACGTTGCGCGACGAAGCGATGTTCGAGAATTGCAGTCATCGATTCATCCATGTATCCGAACCCGGATATGCAGTCGGCGTGGTGAACGGTTCCACTTATGGATCCGACACCGCTCCCCTGCAATCTGACGGACACACATGCGGAACCATGGTTCGCCTGTCACTGCTCAGCGGCCCCTGCGCCCCCGACCCCCAAGCCGACCAAGGCGATCATGATTTCAACTGGTCTGTAGTACCTTCCGACGGCATGCTGCCGGCAACCATCGCCGCGGCATATATGCTGAACGCGCCAGCCATTACCGACCTTGTGGCGACACTTCCGCCGATTGCCCTTGAAATCACCCAAGGCACACCGATTATCGATTGGATGAAGCTGGCGGATGACGGATCCGGCGATCTTATCGTGCGCGTGTACGAAGCTACCGGCGCACCTGCAGCCGCAACGTTGCACGTCAATTCTGATCTACTCGGCCCAGCCACCATCGTTGAGACCAACGAGCTTGAGGAAATCGCACATTACGATGGCGAGCCCGTTGCCCTGGTTACCGACGAGATTCATCCAGACGATGAGCAATACGCCGAAGGCGCGCAATTGGTGTTTGGGCCGTACCAGCTCGCCACGCTCCGGATACATCGTGCTAACTGACAGGTGAAAATAGGAGACGCCTGAACTTATTTTTGTGTGGCGGCCTCAATTGGCCGAGCAACCGAGGCCGCCACACAAATAAGCCAATCGGAATTACAGGAACATATCAATCCGGTTCGAAGCATAATATTCTAGTACTGGATTTGCCGCCGACGGCAGATCCCTTCTACACCACTACCGATCGCACAGCGACGTTGAAAGGACCACGATGAAACGCGCAACCATCGCCGATGTGGCAAAACTCGCGGGAGTTTCAACGTTCACCGTATCTCGCGCGTTGCATGGCAGAGAACGCGTTGCTGAATCCACTCGTCAACGTGTCGTCGAAGCCGCCAAAGCGCTGAACTACACCACTTCCAAGTCGGCTGCGGCTCTGGCCAACGGCCGCACACAACGTATAGCACTTCTTATCAGCGAGTCACTCAGCTCATCGTTTAACGGACATATTCAAGATGGTCTCTACGATGTTCTGCGCCCCGCCAATTATGACCTTCTGGTGTACCGTGCCGGAGGCGACACCGAACGCGCTGATTTCTTCCAGCATCTACCGGCAGACCGTAACGCCGACGCGCTTATCGTATCGTTTTCCGTAACCGACGAAGAACAGCGAACGGTGACATCCATGGGCATGCCAATCGTCACCGTGAACGCATTGAATAATAAATTCACACAAGGCTCGGTCAGCATTGACGATATCAAGGCCGAAGGCGAAGCCGTACGCTATCTTCACGCTCTCGGCCATAAACGTTTTTGCTTCGTCGACAAGCAGGAACATCTATGGGGCGTGGATCACCGCATTCTCGGATACCGGCAAGCCATCGACGAACTCGGCCTTGAGGACTGCGGCACCCTCACCATCGACAACAATCCATATCGGCCGGCACGCAGAGCCGTCGCACAACTGCTGGCCATGCCGCAGCGTCCGACAGCCATTTGCGGCTGGTCAGATCAATATGCAGAAGCGATGCTGGTCGAGCTGTTCCGATGCGGAATCCGCGTGCCGGATGAAATCTCGGTAATCGGCTTCGATGCATTCGAACCGTACCGGATGCTCGGGCTCTCTTCTGTGGAACAACCCGCGCGCAGAATTGGTCAAATCGCCGCGGAAAAAGCGTTGGCTCTCATCAACGAAGAAAAGCTCGACGAACCACACACCGTGGTACCTACAACCATCCTTCCCGGCGAAACCACCGGACCGTGCCCGGAAGATTCCGACGCCTGAAGTTATGCGTCCTTGATGAACGCCCAATAAATAACGACAGGAACACCCCACACCCGACACAGGAGTCGTCATGTTTGCATCATTGACCCATACCCAGCCGTTTGTTTCGCGCGCGATCAACGCCGAGAATCCGAACGGCGAGCCCGGCAAAGCCGCCATGGCGGCAAGCGCGCTCGGCCCGTCGCGCAAAGGGTCGCCGTGTCTGCGCAACATCGCGCCCGGCGCAACGGTGACTCTCGCCGATATCGACGGACCGGGCCAGATCACCCATATCTGGTTCACCGTGGATGAGAAAACCACGGACGCCGACTGCTATGTGCTGCGCGATCTGGTGCTGCGCATGTACTGGGATGGAGAGACCGAGCCGAGTGTGGAATGTCCACTGGGTGATTTCTTCTGTTGCGGATTCGGTCGTGCGGCAGTCGTCACGTCTGGTCCGGTGGTGGCGTTGCCGTCACGCGGCATGAACTGCTATTGGCCGATGCCGTTCCGCCGTCACGCCCGCATCACGGTGGAAAACCAGCACGCCAATCCCATCAAGGACCTGTTCTATCAGATCGATTACCGTCTGTATGACGACGTCGCTTCACTGACCGGCGCGGCCGACGACCTGCTCACCTTCCACGCACAGTGGCGACGTCAACCCATCACCCAGCCTGCGCAGGACTATGTCGTGCTCGACGGCGTGCGCGGCTCCGGTCATTACGTCGGCACTTACCTGGCGCTGACCACACTCGAACGATACTGGTGGGGCGAAGGCGAGTTCAAGTTCTACATCGATTCGGACACCGACTACCCCACCATCTGCAGCACCGGCACCGAGGATTATTTCGGCGGTGCATGGAGTTTCGCCCGGCAGGAGCATGGCCGCACTGTCGAACAGTGCTACAGCACGGAGTTTCTGGGGTACCCGTATTACTCGCAGCACGATCCGCTGATCCACAGCGATTACCATGACGACGTCACTCCGCCGCAGCGTGGCCTCTACCGTTGGCACATCCCCGATCCGATCGTGTTCCGCGAGCGGCTCACCGTCACTGTGCAGCAGATCGGCTCGGCGGCGTGCGGCGCTTTCGAACGTCAGGACGACGTCGCTTCGGTTGCGTATTGGTACCAGAACGAGCCGCACGGCAGCTTCCCGGCGCTGCCCGACGCCCGCGCACGCCGGCCGCGCTGAACGCGGAACGTACAACAATCATCCTCATGCCATCTCAACAGGCGATGCATACCGAGCGAAAACGCGATGTCTGACATCATCAGGGCATACAATGGCGGACATTGCGCGCGGCCGACGAACGGAAGGCCGTGCGGCAAGTCCCGCGTTTGATCGGCTCACGATCGAGCGCACGCGAGAATCGAGAGAGAAGTCATGAGCAAGACTGACGCGTCCAAGAAGCCGCGCGAAACCGACGACGTGCCGGTGCCGGCAACGCTGCGCAAATCCCTGAAAAATCGTCATATCCAGCTGATCGCCCTCGGCGGCGCCATCGGCACGGGTCTGTTCTACGGCTCCAGCGAATCCATCGCGCTGGCCGGTCCGTCCATTCTGCTGGCCTACCTGATCGGCGGCCTTGCGATCTTCATGATCGTGCGTGCATTGTCCGAAATGTCCGTGGAGGATCCGAAAGCCGGCGCATTCAGCTACTACGCCACCCGGTACTGGTCCAAGCGCGCCGGTTTCATCTCCGGCTGGAACTATTGGTTCAACTACATTCTGGTTTCCATGGTGGAGCTCGCCGTGGTGGGCAGCTTCGTGAACTACTGGTTCCCGGCCATCCCCACTTGGGTTTCGGCGGCTGTGTTCCTGGTTTTGATTACCGCCGCGAACCTGCTCGGCGTCTCCAAGTTCGGTGAATTCGAATTCTGGTTCGCGATCATCAAGATCGTGGCCGTGATCGCCATGATCTTGGGCGGTCTTGCGGTGATCATCTTCGCCCTGCCTACCGCTTCCGGTATCAAGGCAAGCTTCGCCAACTGGTTCACTGTAGGCGACGGCTTCTTCCCGAACGGTCTGATGGGTCAGGCTTCCGACGGCTCCTGGACCGGCCTCTTGATGGCTCTGGTCGTGGTGATGTTCAGCTTCGGCGGCACCGAGCTCATCGGCATCACCGCCGGTGAGACCGAAGACCCGCGCACCACGATTCCGCGCGCCACCAACGACATCATCTGGCGAATCCTCGTCTTCTACATCGGCGCTCTGGGCGTGATCATGGCCGTGGTGCCGTGGAACACCATCGATGGCCAGTCGAGCCCGTTCGTGCAGATCTTCGATTCCGTGGGCATTCACGCAGCCGCCGGCATTCTGAACTTCGTGTGCCTGACCGCCGTGATGAGCGTCTACAACTCCGGCCTGTACGCCAACTCCCGCATGCTGTACTCGCTGGCCAAGCAGGGCAACGCGCCCGCATACTTGGGTCGCCTGAACTCGAAGGGTGTGCCGGTCGCCGGCGTATTGACTTCCGCTGTGATTACGGCGATTGCCGTGGTCGTGGTGTTCGTGTGGCCGCAGTTCGCGTTCAACTATCTGATGTCGATCGCCACGATCGCCGGCATCATCAACTGGACGATGATTATGTTCACCGAGATGAAGTTCCGCAAGGTGGTTGCCGCGGGCGGCGCTCCGGAAGATACCGAGCTGTCCGGTAAGTCCGGTCAGGCGGCGCTGGATGCGATTCACTTCAAGCTGCCGTTCGCCAAGGTGACCCCGTGGGTGGTGCTCGCGTTCTTGGCTTTGGTCGTTGTGCTGATGTGCTTCTCCGCCAGCTACCGTATCGCTGTGATCGCCGGCGTGATCTGGCTCGCCATCCTCTTCGTGGCCTACCAGCTCACCCAAGCCAAGAAGTGATCACCGTTTAGCTACTGGCAACCGACCCGTCCGGAACAATTGATTGGGCATATGAATCACCGTGATTCATATGCCCAATCTCATATTCGAGATTTCCGGTCGTTCGGTGTTCGGACGATCCGCGTTGTCCCGCATAGCGGGTTCTTATCATCGGTAACCGTTAATTGACCATGTTGGGCGACTGCTTGTGTGGGGAATGTTCATCTTGTTGTTCGCCTGTGACGGGATGTCGTAGCCTGTTGCGTCACCGGTGGTTTGCGGCAATACCGCATCCCGTGTGGAAAGGAGTTCGGATGATCGAATTGAGTGATGAGAAAGTGCTGTTCGCCTTCTCCAAGGATGCGGAACCCGTATTGACCGTGGATTCCGGCGAGACTGTGCGCATTCATGCGCAGGACTGCTTCTCGAACCAGATTCAGTCCTACGAGGACACCATTGACGGACTGGACTGGGATCGTGTGAACCCGGCAACCGGCCCGATCTACGTCAAGGGCACCAAGAAGGGCGGCATGCTCAAGGTTCACATCGATGCCATGGAAGTCGGCAAGCAGGGCATCTGCTGCACCGGCAAGGAGGAAGGCGTCTACGGAGACAAGCTTGACGATTGGGCCATGCACATCGTGCCTATCGACCATGAGACGAACGAGGTCGTGTGGGACGATAAGCTGCGTCTGCCGGTCAAGCCGATGATTGGCGTGATCGGTGTGGCGCCTGCCGGCGACCCCGTCAGCTGCGGAACCCCGGACGTTCACGGCGGCAACATGGACAACAACCAGATCACCACCGGCGCGACCATCTGGTTCCCGGTCAACGTGGACGGCGCTCTGTTCGGATTGGGTGATATGCACGCGGCCATGGGCGACGGCGAGGTCGGCGTATCCGGAGCCGAGATCGACGGCTACGCCACGGTGACCCTGACCGCAGAACCGGACCTGAAGTTCGATACGCCGTTGTTCGAGGACGCGGACAACTTCGGTGTCATCTATTCGGCACCGACGTTGGATGAGGCCGCCGATGGTGCCGTGCACCGCCTGGTGGATCTGGTGGCCGATCGCACGGGTCGTGAGCCGGCCGAACTGGTGCAGCTGTTCAGCATCGCGGCCAACGTGGGCGTGTGCCAGATGGTCGACCCGCTGCGCACCGTGCGCTTCACCGTGCCCAAGCACGTGCTCGATGCGCTCGGCTTCGCACTGTGAGCCGATTGTTCTGACGCAGGAAAAATAAAGAGGAGAAAATGGCTGAAAAGCAAAACAGCAAGGAGCGCGCCGAGGTCGCGGCCAGCGACGAGGCACTCGAATCCATGGGATATAAGCAGGAGCTCAAACGAGCCCTGAGTGTGAAGGACATGATCGTCTACGGACTGATCTTCATGGTCCCCATCGCCCCGTTCGGCATCTATGGCGGTGTGTTCGATGGTTCCGGTGGCATGCCGGCACTCGTCTACCTCATCGGCATGGTCGCCATGATCTTCACCGCGCTCACCTACGGTGTGTTGTCCCGCGAGTTCCCGATGGCGGGCTCCGTCTACGGCTACGTGACGCATGGCGTGGCCAAGGGGGCCGGCTTCATGGCTGGTTGGGCGATTCTTATGGACTACCTGCTCATTCCGACCATGCTGTATGTGGTCGCCGCAGGTGCCATGAACGGCATGGTGCCGGGCATCCCGGTGTGGGCGTGGTCGGTCATCTTCATCGTGATCAACACGTTCGTGAACTTCCTGGGCATCGAGGCCACCAAGATCGTCAACATCGTGGCGCTCGTGCTTGAGCTCATCGTGCTCGCGATCTTCGTCGTGGTCGGCGTGTGGTGGGTGGCCTCCAGCCCCGACTCGCATGGCTTCACCCTCCAGCCGTTCTACAACCCGTCCACGTTCAACATCAGCCTGGTCATGGGTGCCGTCTCCCTGGGCGTGCTCTCCTTCCTGGGCTTCGACGGCATCTCGACGCTGTCCGAAGAGGCTGAGGACGCACAGAAGGGACCGAGCCGCGCCATGGTCGTCTCCCTGCTCGTGGTCGGCGTGCTGTTCATGCTCCAGACCTACGTTGCCGGTCTGATCAGCCCAGACGGCAAGGTGTTCGCTAACGATCCCGACAACGCCTTCTACCTGGTGTCCCAGGTTGCCGGCGGCAAGGGACTGTACGTCATGTCCGCGCTGGCGACCGCAATCTCCTGGGGCTTCTTCAACGCTCTGGTTGCCCAGACCGCTCTGACCCGCATCCTGTTCGCCATGGGCCGTGACCGCATGCTGCCCAAGGCCCTGTGCGCCGTCCATCCGAAGACCAAGACCCCGTATATCGCGGTCCTGTTCGTCGGCGTGGTCTCTCTGGTTCTGGTGCTTATCTTCGATCAGCTCGGCACCGAGGCCATCGGCAAGCTCGTCAACTTCGGCGCTTTGACCTCGTTCGCAGTGCTCCACCTGACCGTGATCTGGCACTTCTACATCAAGAAGAAGACCGGAGACTGGCTCAACCACCTCGTCCTGCCGATCATCGGCTTCGTGATCATCGCCTACGTGTGGATCTCCCTCGACCCGGCATCCAAGACCTTGGGCCTGAGCTGGCTGGCCGTAGGCCTGGTCTACTACCTCATCCTGCACTTCGCGCTCAAGAGGGACACGCAGCTGAACGTGTGACGAAAACCCACGAGATGACCATTATCCACCATGGAAGCATGGTCAAACGAATCATCTCCCTGAAGGGGCGGGCTGCAACATCTGATGATGCGCAGCCCGCCCCTTCGTTTGTTTGAAGCTTAAGCTTATTCGAGGAGCGATTTCACAAGCGCCTGATGCCGGAATCAGAATTCGGCATACGCAAAGACATGAACGACTATCAGACAGCGAATCTCATAACTCATAAAACATCCAACGAGAACGCTGTGTCCCATAAACGGCCGTTTACAGAACTGGATAAGTGCAAAATATCGCCATATCCATAATCAGACGAGTGTAGAATAATACACTATATAGATTGCAACGAATGCAAATAGAGGAGGTGGAAACCATTGAAACGCAAGGCTTACTACCGCATCAAATTCTGGAAGGATCACAAAACCAAGCAGGCATTACTCGTGACCGGCGCGCGCCAAGTGGGCAAGACCTTCATCATCGAGGAGTTCGGCCGCAACGAGTACGAGCATATAGTCGAATTCAACCTGGTGCTCGACGACAACGCACGCCGCTCGTTCTCCCAAGCAACCAGCCCCGACGATCTCCTGTTCCGCATCTCCGTCGCGTCGAGCGTGCCGCTGGTTCCAGGCCACACACTGGTGTTTCTCGACGAGATCCAACAATGTCCGCAGATCGTAACCTTCATCAAGGGGCTGGCAGACAAGGGCGACTACGACTACATCCTGTCCGGCTCGCTGCTTGGCGTGGAACTGGAGGACGTGCGTTCACTGCCGGTCGGTTATCTAGACGAGTTCGCCATGTATCCGCTCGACTTTGAGGAATTCTGCTGGGCGAACGGGTTGGTCGAATCGGCGTTCGATATTGTCCGCGACAGTTTCGCCAACCTAAACGCCACCCCCGATTTCATCCACGATAGGCTCACCGAACTGTTCCACCGGTATTTGCTAGTCGGCGGCATGCCGGCGGCGGTCGCCGCGTTCACCGCGAACGGCGTCATTGATCCCGTGCGTGCGGTCCAGTCGAATATTCGCGCCTACTACGAGCATGACATCAAGCAGTACGCCCCCAAGGCAGACCGTCTGACGATTCAGGAAATCTACCGGCTCATTCCCGGCGAACTGCAAAGTCAGAACCGCCGATTCCAAGTCAGTTCCATCACCGATATCAAGCGGTTCTCCCAGATCGAAAACGAGTTCCTATGGCTGACGAACGCTAACGTTGCGCTTCCGGCATTCAACGTCGCCGCCCCAGTCGCCCCGCTGCGCATCAACAGCGAACGACGGGTCATGAAGCTGTTCTACTCGGACGTGGGTCTGCTGGTCAGCGCCTACGGCAAGAAATCGGTGCTGGGCATCCTCGCAGGCAACGCAGCGATGAACATGGGCGGAGTGTACGAGAACGTCGCCGCGCAGGAATTTGTGGCGCACGGGTTCACGCACCTGTACTACCTCACCAAGAAAGGCATCGGTGAGCTGGATTTTCTCATCGAAACGAACGATGGCGACGTACTGGCTCTGGAGATCAAGTCGGGCGCGTATTTCCGCTCCCACGCCGCGCTCGACAGGGCGATGACGACCCCCGGCTACGGCATCGACAAGGCGTACGTTTTCGCTGAAACCAACGTATTTACCGAGGGAAACGTCACCTACCTACCCATGTACATGCTGTCGATGCTGGCCAACGATTAGGCCGGAAGCCAGCCGGTCAACGGTACGAGTCACGTACTCACGGGCCGCGACAACATCGGCGGCGAGATCGTTTAGCGCTTGAGATCGTTGGCGCAGCGCAGCACGTTCGGTGCCACGAAGTCCGCCGGATCGAGGCCGTCGGCCGCCGTGATATGCCATGTCACCGATTCGTCGGGCAGCAATGTGACCATGCCGCCATCGATCGTCGCATCTTCATCGACCTTGTCAACCATGCAGAACACGTCGCGAACGTACGCGCGCGCGGTGACGGTCAGGTCGTAACCACCGTTCGCATTGACGACAACACTTGCATCGATCGGCATGCAGTCGAGCTGCTGGTCGATCACGTCGGCCGGGTTGTAGATCACGCGCGCGAATCCGTCAGCGCCGCCAGCCGCAACCGCACCAGCCGCCCCGGAACCATCATCAGCCGCGCTGCCAGCCGCAACCGGTGTCACGACGAGCACCTCGCGCGACACATCGCCGAACGCCGCAACCGCTTCATCAAGCGCCAGCGTCACATGCTCCGGCTTGCCGGCCGCGAACGTCACATCGAACGACTGCGACGCAAGCACCGCACCGTCGAAATCACGACGTTCCACAGTCCACGTACCGGACCACGCCGCCAGCGTATCGTTCGCGATCACCAGCGCAAGGTGATCGGCCGCAACCGACACGCCCTCCCAGCTGTGGTCCTTACGGTACTGCTCGCTCACCCGCGGCTGAATCGTCGCGAATCGCGGCGCGAAGAAGTCGTGCGACGCGTACCACAGTGGCTTGCGATGGCCGTAATAGTCAACGGCCGCCCACGAAACGACCGGCCAGTCGTCATTGAGCTGCCAGATCAGCGTACCGGCGTTCACCGGCTCCAACGAGCGCATATGTTCGACGCCGAAACGGATCGCCTGCGCCTGCTGCAGCTGGCACGCCCAATGCCAGTCCTCGATCGACGCCCATTCGTCGGTCGGAATAAGCCAGCTGTGCGCGCCATCGGACGGCTTGCCGTTCACCACGCCGCCATAGCTCACATCGTCGATATTGCCCGGGGTCAGGTGGCCGCGCATACCGCGGGCGAGCTTGATGTTGCCACCCGCGGCTTTCTGGTGCACGAGCATCTGCTTGCCGAACGGCTCCAGTGGCTCATCGTGCACCACACGCGTCAGCGTGCTGAACGCCGGCGGTGCCTGATAGCCGAATTCGTCCGCGAAGCGCGGGGTGTAGTCGGCGTACTTGCGGTAGTCCACGCGGTTCCACACATCCCAGATATGCATGGTGCCGTCAATGTCCTTGTTCGCATCGACGAACTTGGTGAAGCTCATCGGCGAGCTCGGCAAATAGACGTGAGTCGGGTCGAGTTCGGCGAGCAGCTTCGGGAACAGGTCGGCGTAATAGTAGTTGCCCCAACCCTTTTCGCCGTAGCCGTATTCGTTTGCGGGGCGATCGTCGTCGCGCAGCGCCTGCTTGAAGCCTCCCCACTCGGAGTAGGCGACATAGTTCTCGTTCGAGCCGTTCCACACCGTCAGGCTCGGGTGCGAGGCAAGACGGTTGATGTGTTCGCGCGCCTCGGCCTCGATCTCAGCACGGGTGTCGGCGTCCTCCGGGTAGGCGGCGCAGGCGAGCGCGAAATCCTGCCATACCATTACGCCAAGTTCGTCGGCAAGGTCGTAGAAGTCGTCGGATTCGTAGATGCTGCCGCCCCAGGCGCGCACCATATTCGAATTCGATTCGATGAGATCGGCGAACCGCGCCGCATAGAACGCGCGGTCGCCGCGACTCAGGAACGCGTCGATCGGCACCCAGTTGTAGCCGCGCGCATGCACCGGCACGTCGTTGACATAGATCTGGAACGGACGGCCGATCTCGTCGGCGCGCGTATCGACATGAACGGTACGGAAGCCGACGCGACCGGTCCACGTCGCGTCCGCAACGTCACTGTCCGTAACGCCACCGCCCGCAACACCAACCTCTGCCCCAGCAATCACCGTCACGTCGTACAACGGCTGCTCACCATAGCCGGCCGGCCACCAGCGCCGCACGTCCGGCACGACGGCAGTCAGCGTCGCACTGTCGCGACCGTACTCGACCTCACCCGAAACAGTGACGTTCGCACCGAACCCGACCACGGTTACGCTGACCGGCACCGGCTTCTGCTGCGTGTGCGCGTCGGCCGAGGTCATCACACGGCCCTCGCCCTCTCGTTCGATCTCAACGGTGGTCGTCAGCACACCGGCACCATCGGGACGCACGTCCACCAGCGGACGCACGGCGGCGAAACGTACGCCGGACCATGAATCGATGCCGATCTCATGCCACATGCCCGCGTTCGCAACGTCAATGCCCCAGTCCCAGCCGAACTGGTAGCTCGGCTTGCGCAACTGGTTGAACGCGTGATGTTCAGTGTGCGGATAGTAGCCGACCTGCTGTTCGCGGCGATCGGATTCGCGCACGGACGATGCGAACGTGACGGCCAACGTGTTCTCACCCTCGCGCAGCTGACCTCGCGCATCCCATCGGTAGGAGCGGTGATAGTTCTGCGCGAAGCCGACGAACTGACCGTTCAACGTTACGGTAGCGACGGTGTCGAGACCGTACGCGACCAGATCGTGACGGGTCTTGCCGTCCGCATGCCAGTCGAACGTGGTCTCGAACTGCCAATCGATGTCGCCGATCCACTGCTGATGGTTTTCGTTGTCGCCGTCGAACGGCTCGTCGATAAGACCGGCGTTGAGCAGGTCCAGCGTAACCTCGCCGGGGACTGTGGCCGGAATGCCGGTGGCGATGGCGTCGCGGACTTCAGCCGGAGCAACTTGCGGGTTCAGTGCGCGAACCGTCCAACCTGCGGTAAGCGGGGTGAACGTGGGTGGAGTATGGGTCATGGTGACTTCCTTATCGCATGTTCCATAGGGGTGGGCCGAAAACCTGCACCGCCAATATCTTAAGCGCTTAAGTTCCGTCCATGCAGCGCACCGGCAAGATATGTGCGCTACTAAATCGGTTTATCGATCGCCATCACTACTCTGGATATCGTCATCATGCAGTGACGCAACTTCCGTGAGGAGAGTCGATGTCAAAACCGACCATCAAGCACACCATCAACGACGATATGTCCAACACCGCCTCATCCACAGCCGACGATCGTAAGCCGCACGTCAGCGACGACCAGAATTGGACCGATTCTGTACCGCCGGACACCCCATGGTCGTTCACCGAATACATCAATACCTATCGCAAGAACGCCGGGCATCCCGTCCACATCCTGCTGAGCTTTTTCCGCGGCTCCGGCAAACAGCTCACCATCTCCACCCTTGCGCTGATCGCCAAGCAGTCACCGTGCTGGGTGCTGCCGATCGCCACCAGCAACATCATCAACATCATCACGTACCGCGACCAGCACAACTTGAGTGAGCTGTGGATCAACCTCGCCGTCGCGCTCATATTCATCCTGCAAAACGTGTTAAGCACGTGGACCGTAGCGCTGCAGTTCGGCCGCATCAACCGCAATATCGAGCGCAAGCTGCGTGGCAGCCTTATCGTCAAACTGCAGCAGTTGTCGATTCGTTTCCATAACGAGACGCAATCCGGACGACTGTTGTCCAAGGTGATGCGCGACGTCGAAAACGTCGAGGTACTGATCGACCAGACCTATCGCAGTTTCCCGATTATCGCGCTGGACATCACCATCGCGGTTGTCGTCACCGCGCTGCACAGTCCGACCGTGCTGCTGTTCTTCGTGCTCACCGTACCGACGACGGTGATCGCGATCTACTGCTTCCGCAGACCGATTCGCGAGTCGAACCATGATTTCCGCTCGCAGATGGAACAGACGCAGGCGGCCGTCGCCGAGATGATTGAAATGATCCCGGTCACCCGCGCACATGGACTGCAGCACGTCGAGATCGACCATATGAGCAAACGGCTCAACTATATTCACGACACCGGTCTCCGCCTTGACGTCGTCAATGCGTTGTTCGGCTCGACGGGCTGGGTGATCTTCCAGGTGTTTCAGCTCGGCTGCCTTGCATTCACGTCATATCTCGCGCTGAACGGACATATCCAGATCGGCGATGTGGTGCTGTTCCAAACGTATTTCGCGCAGATCGTCAACTCCATTTCGTCGCTGATCAACCTGTACCCGGTGCTCACCAAAGGCATGGAATCGGTGTCGTCGATCGGCGAGATTCTGCAGGCCGATGATGTGGAGCGCAACACGCGTGACGTGGAGCCGGAGCGACTGCGCGGCGACGTGGAGTTCCGCCACGTGGACTTTCGGTACAGTCCGGAATATCCGAGAGTGCTGCACGACTTTTCGCTGCACGTGCCGGCCGGCCAGTCGCTTGCGTTCGTGGGTGATTCCGGATCCGGCAAGTCAACACTGCTCAAGCTGCTGATCGGATTCGGTGTACCTGAGGCCGGGTCGGTGCTGGTGGACGGCATCGATTTGAAGGAGATGGATCTCGACGCCTATCGTCGGCAGATCGCGGTGGTGCCGCAGAATACGATTCTGTTCTCGGGCACGTTGCGCGACAATATCATCTACGGACTCGGCGATGTGGATGACTCCGAGGTCGAACGGGTCGTGCGCGAGGTGGGGCTTGACGATGTGGTCGCCGAGCTGCCGAACGGCTTGGATACCCAGCTTGGCGAGCATGGCGGCACGCTTTCGGGCGGCCAGCGGCAACGAATCGCGATTGCGCGAGCGCTGATTCGTCACCCGCGCATCATCATCTTCGATGAGGCGACGAGCGCGCTTGATTCGGCGTCCGAGCGCAAGGTGCAGGACGCCATCGATCACATGATGGGCCAGTGCACGACGTTCATGGTGGCGCACCGCCTATCTACGATCCGCAACGCGGACCGCATTGTGGTGATGGAACACGGCCAAGCCGTCGAAGAAGGCACGTACGACGAGCTTATGGCCGCGCGCGGCAAGTTCTACCAGCTCAAGACCATGCAGTCATGAGCGGCGAGCGGCAAGCGCACCCTTGCAACACTGATTTCCCCCTTTTCCCGAATATGTACCACTGACGCCGGCTCAGCGGCACATATTCGGGAGGGAAGATCTCCCTTCCTGGAAGTTCGTCCTTAGAAGGTCGGAGCTCTCTCTTTCCCGAATATGTACCACTGACGTCGACTCAGTGGTACATATTCGGGAACCGGGGGATTCGGGAACCGGGGAACTTGGGGTCACAACGATGAGGGAACAGCGAGATAAGGCCGGAACACACGCTCGGTGACGGGGATGTGGAGCATCAACATGGTGCCGTAGCCGAGGACCACCAGGAAGAACAGTCCCGACGGCATATAGAACCAGCAGCCGATCACCAGTGCCACGAACACGGCATCCACCGCCACTAACGCGATCGTTGCAACAATATGGGAGATACCGAAGATAAAGGCGTTCTTCAGCGTGCCGACCACTGTGTTCTCAAAGCGCGCCTGAAGCGCGAACACCCATTCAAAGCCGATAATCCAGAGTATGCTCAACGCGAATTTCGGAATGAGCAACGGCGTGATCTGCAAGACGACCCACGCGTAGACCAGCCCGATGAGCGCTGCAAGAAACGGCAGCCACAGCATCGTGGACTGAACGAAATTGACCTTGAACGCCTTGCAATAGTTGGCGACGACGCCACGGCCCTCACCCTCTTCGGACCGACGGCAGGCATCGTGACCGGCCGTGATCGCCGCGCCGATAGTGATGATCGGCAGCGATGTGACCAGCATCAGGAGATTGATCAGCACGCCGTCCACCAGATTGCCCCACGCACGCATGAATTTGGAGTCAGGTGCCAGCCAGTTCACGGAAATCACGCTCCTCTCCCTTACTTTCCGCTCCTGTTATCTGCTGTTATCTGGGAAAACGTACGCTGACGGCCACTCAGCGTACGTTTTCCCGGAACAGGGGTGATTTGCTCTGGAAAAACGTACGCTGAGTTGTGGTCAACGTACGTTTGTCTAGACGATGACTGCTACAGCTCAGCCGCTAACCCTTTACAGCTCCGCCTCCGGCCCTGCAATTACGGACCGGCTCTACGAGCCAGACCCAGACATCAGCCTCGACGCTGCCGCGTCTCAGCCTGAAACCTGCTGGAAGCCCACCGGGCTTCCAGCCAAGGGTTAACGGCGCTGGCCGTTAACCCTTAACGGCCCCAGCCCTGCAATTACGGACCGGCTCTACGAGCCAGACCCAGACATACCTTCGCTCGGCTATCACCTCGCTCAGGCTGGAGCCTGGGGAAAGTCCACTGGACTTTCCCCTAAGGGATGATGACACCAGTCATCATCCCTTAACGGCTCCAGCCATAACACCGCTCACGATGTACTTTTGGCATACGAGGTAGAAGACGATGATGGGGATGATCGCCAGAACTAGGCAGGCCATCATGGCACCCATATCCACTGAGCCGTAGCCGCCTTTCAGGTACTGCACGGCGACCGAGATGGTCTTGTATTTGCCGAGGTCGAGAGTCAGATACGGCAGCAGGTAGTCGTTCCAGATCCACATGGCTTCGAGAATGGCCACCGACACAATCGACGGCTTCATAATCGGCACTACGATCTGGAAGAAGATGCGAGGCACGGACGCGCCATCGATCATGGCCGCTTCCTCCAGTTCGGCGGGGATGCCTTTGATCACGCCAGTGAAGATGAACACGGCCAAACCGGCACCGAAGCCGAGGTACACGATGCACAGGCCCCACGGGGTGTTGAGCTTCAGCATATCGGCGATCTTGGAAAGCGTGAACATCACCATCTGGAACGGCACAATCATGTTGAACAGGAACAACGTGTAGAGCAGCTTGGCCGCCCAGTTGTTCACGCGCACGATCCACCATGCGCACATCGAGGTGCACACCAGAATCAGCGCCACCGAGCCTACGGTGATCAGCAACGTCCAACCGAAGGACGCGAAGAACTGCGTGGTCTCAACACCTCGCGTGTAGTTCTCCAATCCCACGAACGCCTTGCCGGCGGGCAGGGAGAACGCGTTCTTGGAGATATACGCCTTCTGCTTGAAGGAGTTGATTACCACCAAAACAATCGGGAAAATCCAGAAGAGAGAAACGACGGTAAACAGCGCGGTCCACACCGGACCATGCTTGACGGGCTTGTTCTCGTTCATCAGGCTGCCACCTCCTTGCTTGTCGTGAGCTTGTTCTGAATCAGCGCGATCACCGCCACCAGAATGAAGAACAGCACGGCCTTCGCCTGGCCAACGCCTTCCCATCCCATACGCCCGTAGAAGGTGCGGGTGATGTTCAACGCCAGGCCTTCGGACATGTTGCTCGGGGCGCCGTTGGTCAATGCGAGGTTCTGGTCGTACAGCTTGAAACCGTTGGTCACCGTCAGGAAGGAGCACACGGTGATGGACGGCATCATCAGCGGGATGATGATGCGGAACATGGTCTGACGCCCGTTGGCGCCATCCACGGCGGCGGCTTCCAGCACGTCGGTGGGCAACGCCTGCAGGCCGGCGATGTAGATGATCATCATGTAGCCGATCTGCTGCCAGCACACCAGAATGACCAAGCCCCAGAAGCCGTAGGAGGCCTTATAGGTCAGGGCGCGGCCCCAATGGGCGAGCACGCCGTTCAACAGCAACAGCCAGATGTAGCCCAGAATGATGCCGCCGATCAGATTCGGCATGAAGAACACCGAGCGGAACAGCGTGGAGCCTTTGATGGCCTTGGTCAGCATGTAGGCGATGGCGAACGCCACCACGTTGATCACGATGGTGGTCACGATGGTGAAGGCCGTGGAGAAGCCGAGCGCATGCAGGAATTCCTTGTCCTTCAACGCTTTGCTGTAATTCTTGAGCCCCACCCATTCGCCGTCGGTAACCGTGGTGAACTCGCAGAAGCTCAGGTACACGCCCATGATGAACGGCACCAGAAAACCTATGATGAACGCGGCGAACGTCGGCAGCGCGAACAGCGCCCACCATCTACGTATCGCCTTACCAGCCATGTTGATCATGACTCTTTCCTCCTCCTTGAGTCCGCAGCACTACGTCGTGCGCCGTAACGGACATCGGCTATGCCAACCACCCATGCGAGCCGGATACACAAGCTCGTTTTCGTTCGGCCTACGCTCATGGTAAACGCCGGCAACAGGAATGTCAAACGTTGTCATTTATCGTGTTTCACGCAGCGCAAAGCATCAATTGCAGTCAGCGTTTTCTGCCAATAAATCGGCTCTATTTCAGTAATTTATCGCCGCCAAATCCCTTTCTGCAAACGTTTGTAATACAATCGTTGTCATCATCACAGTCTCATAGCAGCACCTGTATACTGAACCACAGGTTTTCTTGTTGTCGTCCGCGGTATACAAAAGGATCAGCATGTCTACGAGCATCCAAGACGTCGCCGAGAAGGCAGGCGTCTCCATCTCCACCGTCTCCCGCTCCTTCACCCGACCGGATTTGGTCTCGGCCAAAACTCGCGAACGGGTGCTCGCCATTGCCGACGAACTTAACTTCTCGCTCTCCCGTTCGGCCGCAGCCCTGAAATCGGGCCGTTCGCTGCGCGTCGCCGTGCTGATGAGCGGCCATATCCGACTGTGGTTCACCGCCTCGGTGATCGAAGGCTTGAACGAAGTGCTGCACGCCGAAGGGTACGATATTTCGATTTTCCAGATTTCCAGCATCGAGGATCGACGCAACTTCTTTGAGATGCTGCCCGTACGCCGTAACGCCGACGCCGTCATCGTCGTGTCTTTCGACATCGACAGCAAGGAGATCGCCCAGCTGTCGTCGGTGGGCGTGCCAATCATCGGCATCAACACGGCCGAATCCGAACAGCACGGATTCGCGGCGGCCGTCAACATCGACGACCATCAGGGCTCCACGCTGGCCGCACGTCACCTGATGAACCTTGGCCATCGCAACATCGCCTACATCCGAACCGACCGCGAGGTCTCGCTGAGCTTCTCGGTGGGAGGGCGATTCGATATGTTCATGGACACCTGCCGCAAGGAAGGCGTCGAACCACAGGTCATCGTCTGCAAGGTCGATTCGGATGGCCGCTATCAGATCAGCGATGTGGTCACCCAGCTGATGAGTTTGGAAACCATGCCCACCGCCATCGCCTGCCAGGAGGATGGCATCGCGTTGCCGCTGCTATTCCAGCTCGAACGCAACGGATTCTCAGTGCCCGAAGACATTTCGGTGATCGGCTACGACGACAGTTTCTACACCGACGACATCGGATTGACCACCATCCGTCAGAATCCGGTGGACATGGCCCGTATCGCCGCGCACATGACGCTTGATCTCATCGAGGGGAAACCGGTTCACGAACCGTTCCGCACCCTTCCGGCGCAGTTGACGGTCCGCGCCTCCACATCGCGCATCCGCTGACCGAGCCGCAATGAACCGGTCGCCCGGGGCCGATTCCAATCAACCCAAAACCGCCTAGAACACCCAACCCGAAACCGAAACAACCTAAATCGTCCCTTTCCCAACCCAAAACCAATTCCAATCAACCCAAAACCGATTCCAATCAACCCAATACAACTCGGATCACCCCAATCCGATTCCAATCAACCCGAAACCACCTCGAACACCCAACCCAAAACCGAAACAACCTAAATCGTCCCTTCCCCAACCCAAAACCAATTCCAATCAACCCAATACAACTCGGATCACCCCAATCCGATTCCAATCAACCCAAAACCACTTGGATCACCCCAACCCAAACCCGAAACAACCTAAATCATCCCTTTCCCAACCCAATCCAGCCCAAAGCCCCTCGCCATAGCACCTCAGCGCGGTTTTTCTCGAAGAAAATGGCTTGCCCGAGATTTTCCCGCACTGAGGATGCGTCAGTGCGGTAAATTCTCGAAATATCCTCTAATCCCGAGAATTTACCGCGGTGGCCACCTCTCAGCGCGGCAAAATCTCAACGTCTCCCCTCCACCCCGCGAATATGTTGCGCTGAGCGACGGTCAGAGCAACATATTCGCGAAACACGCATGTTCCAGGAAAAACGCGCGTTCACGGGAAAGCTCATTTCACGGGAAAACACACTTCACGAACAAACTCATTACACGAACAAACACACTTCACGAACAAACTCATTCCGCGAAAAACACATTCCGCGAAAAACGCGTGTGGGCCCGCCGGAGACGAGCCGGCGAGCCCACACGTGAAGGAGGATAAGGAAAACACAGTAAGAGGATCAAGAGGAAGAAGGTGTGGTGCGGCACCCCCAAAGGGAGAGGAAGGCGGTGCCGCACCAATTAGTTGTTGGAATTATTCAGTGATTACCGAACTTGACACCTCCGATCAGTGAGACGCTGCGTACTCGGAAGCCCAACCGTCCACGAAGGCGGTCTTGACGGCATCCCAGTTACCGGTGCCCTGTGCGTACTCCAGCAGGGCCTGGCCGAGCTGGTTCTTCCACTCTTCGGACGGCATCATCATGAAGTTCCAGGAAACGGCGGTCTTGCCGGACTTCTGGTCCTCGACGGCGGCCTGAGTCAACGGGTTGTCGGAGGTGACGTCATCAAAGGTCTTGAACGGGGTGGTGAAGCCCATGTCCTGAGAAAGGGCCTTCTTGCCGGTGTCGGAGGTGATGACCCACTTGAGGAAGTCCTCGGTGGCCTTCTTGTCGGCGTCGGAAGCCTTGTCGTTGATGCACCAGTAGTTCTCGGAACCGGTGGCCAGACCCTGCTTCTCCTCGCCCTTGGCACCGATGTAGATCGGCATCATGCCCACGGAATCGGCGGACATGCCAGCCTTCTGCAGATCGGTCCAAGCCCAGGTGCCGTTCTGGTAGAAGGCGGCCTCGCCGAGCGCGAACTCGGAGTTGGCATCGTCACCGGTCTTGGCGCTCAGCTGCGTGGGTTCGGTGGTGGAGTCGGTGATGTACAGGTCGAAGATCTTCTTGTAGTTCGGCAGGTAGGTGCCCTTGATGGTGGCCGGCTGCTCGGTGACATTGTCGGCCTTGAACTCGTAGTACAGCGGCAGGTTGGCGAGGTGGGTCTTGAAACGCCAGTCGGAGCTGGAGTCGAAGCCGGCGGAGGTGAACGCGCCCTTGATGCCGAGCTCGTCCTTACGCGACTGCATGTCGTCGGCCACGGCCTTCAGGGTGTCGAAGTTGTCGATTTCGTCGATGGACGTGGCCTTGGCACCGTCCAGACCGAAGTACTTGTTGAGGATGTCCTTGTTGTAGATGATGCCGTAGGTTTCCATCACGTACGGCACGCCGACGACCTTGTCGCCGTCCTTCAGGGCCACGTCCTGATTGTTGAGCTCCTTGTACACGTCCGTGTTGGACATGTCGGCCGTGTACTTCTTCCAGTTCTGGTAACCGACCGGGCCGTTGACCTGGAACAGGGTCGGCGCCTCGGTTTTGGCGATTTCAGACTTCAAAGTCTGCTCGTAGGTGCCGGAAGCGGCGGTCTGGATCTTGACGTCGACGCCGGTCTCCTTGGTGTAGGCCTTGCCGAGAGCCACCCACTGATCGGCGGCTTCCGGCTTGAAGTTCAGGTAGTAGACCTTGCCTTTTGCGTCGTCGCCGGAAGTGCTGGAGCCGCAGGCAGCCAGCGTTCCCAAAGACATTGCGGCAATGGCAGCCATCGCAACCGCGGATTTGACTGTACGATTCATCTTCGAACCTTTCTCTTTCATCGTCGATTCCGGCTATTCCTTCCGGATCAGGTGCCGCCAGCGGCACCCTTACGACTATCGACAGTGCTCATTATGCAATGGTTTGCTTTCTTTTGCAAACGATGGCATTTATCGGCGCGCCTTGGTGATATAGACAGATGTTGCCAAATAGTCAAAACAAGATAAAACTAGGAAATTAAGGCAACTAAATGAACTACCCACAATGCAAGCGTTAGCAAATACTCGGCGATAGTAGCACGTCAGAAATGGTGCAACAACGCCCTTTTATCCCCCTTACCAACACAATAACGCTATCGTTTGCATAACCAATGAACCAGCGAACCAATGAACCAGCGAACCAATGAACCAGCGAACCAATGAACCAATAAACCAATGAACCATTTCCGCGCCGGCCAGCAACAGCAAACCAGCAACAGCAAACCACAGCCAACAAAAAGCCTGTCCGCACACTCGCGGACAGGCTTATACCTCTTTCATTCCCAGCACCCACCGGCAACCCAGCAGACCGGGAACAATTCCCACATAACGCCGCAGCGTCACATGATCAGGCGTTCCATCGTTCGATGACGTTGTCGCCCTTATACACGCTCAACACCGAATAGTGCGCGGTATCAAGCCGCAGCATCCGAGCGAAGTGCGGATCCACATCCAGCCACTGCGAAGTGAGGATGCGCAGAATATGCGCGTGGGCCACCAATAGCACGTTATGGCCGTCGTGCAGCAATGGCATTACCCGATCAATCGCCCCGCGCGCGCGAGCGGCCGCCTCTTCCAGTGTCTCCCCCGGCCCGGCGTGCACCGGCACCTGCTCGCCGCCCGGCAATGTCTCCACCCAGTCGCCTTCCAGCGCGGGCGTCAGCGAGCGCGGCCCATCCCGCCACACATCCCAGTCGAAACCGCTGGCCTCACTCACCTGCTTACGCGTGCGGCCCTCGGCGCGGCCGTAATCCCATTCGGCGATGCCGTCGAGTGTCTGCGGCTCGGCGAAGCCGGCCAGACGCGCGGTCTGTTGTGCACGGCGAAGCGGACTGGCAAACACACAGCCTTCCTCGAACCCACCGGGGAATGCTTCACGCAGACGAACCCCGGCATCACGTGCCTGCTGCTCGCCTACTGCGGTCAGGGGAATGTTCGTGCGACCGGTATGCTGCCCGGATTCGCTCCATACGGTCTGTCCATGACGCAGCAACACCAGAAATCCTGTGCCGCCACGGGAAAGATCGACGGCCACGGTGCCGTCTGCATGCTGTTCGTTCATGCCTCCACTTTAGTCCCGTTCGGGCGTATTCGCCGCATGCCTCGCCAGATAGCGCCAGATAGCGCCAGATAGCGCAATATGGCGCAATATGGCGCAATATGGCACCATATACGCCGCCTCTGCTCCACACCGGAGAGCCATAGACCGGAGAACCATTAGACTGGGAAGCCATGAGCAGCGCAAAGCACACCGCACGTCACCACGTCCTCACCAATGAGGGCGAGACTTCACCGTCGACGAACCAAACGCCGGACGCAACATCAGTCAAAGCACCTGTCGAGACACCTGTCGAAACACCGGCCGCGGCCTCCTCATCCGGCGCCACCGCAGCCATCGAAAGCCTGCACCGCATCGACGAGAAGGTCAACGCCCTGCGCGCGGCCCGCGAAGCAGACCCGGATTCCCTGCTGGACAAGGCGTTCAAGGCGGCGGCACCCGCATTCATCGGCATGGTGGCCGGCAAGGCGTTCCAAATGGTTTGGGACAAGGGCATGGGCCGGCGCAACCTGCGCAAGGGTCTTGCCGCAGACGCGCCGCAGGGCTTGGCGATGAGCCTGCTGTTCGCCGCCGCATCGGCCGCCTTCGGCGCGGTGGTCTCTCAGCTTTCGGACCGCGGATCGCAAGCGCTGGTGGACCGGAAACACCGCAAGACCCGCTGAGCGCGGCAGACGCCGAACGATTTCACTATCAGAAGAGATTCCCGGCTGAAACACACGGCCCGTGGGACAATGTCGGTATGGTTACCAATGCAACAATCGAGACTCTGCTGAACCGTCGCTCCATCCGCAAATTCAAGGACGAGGCCATCGACGCCGACACCGTCGCCACGCTGGAAACCGTGGCCCAGCGCGCCGCATCCAGCCAGTTCCTCAACGACTGGTCCGCCATCCGCGTCTCCGACCCGGCTGTCAAGGCCAAGCTCGCCGAGTTCGGCCACCAGCCGTATATCGCCACCGCACCACTGCTGTACGTGTTCGTGATCGACGAACACCGCAACGCCCGCATCGCCGAATCCAAAGGCATCGACCCGGCCGGCGACGACTTCAAACTCAAGACCAGCTACCGCTTCACCCAAGCGCAGAACGACGCCGTTCTGGCCCTGCACGCCATGGAGACCGCCGCCTATTCCCTCGGCCTCGGTTGCGTGATCCTCGGTTCGATTCTGAACGACATCAACGGTCTGATCGACCTGCTGAACCTGCCCGAGTACACCTACCCGGTGCTGGGTCTGGCCATCGGCAAGCCCGATCAGGAGCCGACGCTCAAACCGCGCATGCCGCGCACCATGCAGTTCTTCGAGAACACGTACCCGGCCGACAGCGAGAACGACCTGAGCGAAGCCCTGCCCGCCTTCGACGCCGAAGTCCATCAGTATTACGATCTGCGCCAAGCCGACCGCCCGGTGGATGCCTTCAGCGATCAGATCGCCACGGTCTCGGGTCAGGATGTGTCCGGCAAGACGCTGCTGGACAAGGCCGCCGCCCAAGGATTCACCTTGGATAAGTAGTCCGGCCGATCACTGCCGGACCCCGGCCCACCCCGACGACGGACCGGGATAGACTACCTGTGGCAAACGGGGAGCAATCCGCGCATGCATCAGTCCGCGATCGCGCAATCACCCGGAAAGCCCACTATCAATCACACGGCAAGAGGCGGCTATCAACATGCACACTATCTGGCATATTTTCCGGCGTGATGTCTTGCGTATCCTGCGCAATCCGGTAGCCGTCGTCGTCACGCTGGGTGTTGCCATCATCCCCTCGCTCTACGCCTGGTTCAACATTCTGGCCAACTGGGACCCGTATTCGGCAACCGGCAACCTGCATATCGCCGTAGCCAATCTGGACCAAGGCACCCGCAACGATATGGTCGGCACGTTGAACGCCGGCAAGCAGGTGGTCAAGGAGCTTAAACACAACCATCAACTCGGATGGCAGTTCGTCAGCAGCGAGGAACAGGCGGTTCGCGGCGTCAAAACCGGCGACTACTACGCAGCCATCGTATTGCCGAAAGACTTCAGCGCCAGCTTGGCCGACACCGTGACCGGCTCCGGCAAACAGCCGAGCATCAAGTACTACGTCAACGAAAAGAAGAACGCCATCGCCCCGAAAATCACGGACACCGGCGCCAATACCATCGACGAACAGATCAACTCCACATTCGTCTCCACCGTAGGTACGACCGTGGCGGAAGCCGTCGCCAAAGCCGGCGGCGATCTCACCAAAGCCACCAACGACACCCAGCAAGACACCATCGGCGACCTCGATACCGTACTGAGCACCATCGAACACACACAAACCGCACTCACCGATCTGAACACCACCCTTGATCAGGCGAGCGGCACCATCACCGATGCCAAAACCACCACGGCCTCGCTCAAGCAGACCATCGCCAGCGCGAAAACAGCCTCCGCACAATCCGGCACACTGCTCTCCGAAGCGCAAAGCGGCACCCAAGCCTTCTCCTCCACATTGCTTGGCGCGCTGGATGACAGTTCGGCCACGCTCTCCGGGCTTGCGGTAGATACGAACACCGCAGCGGGAACGATTATCGGCTCGTTCAACAAGGCCCAGAACGCCGTCGACTCCGCAGCCAACGCGCTCAACAAACCGCTGGACCAGACGCAGACCGCCATCGACAACGTCAAGCAAGCCCTGAAAGACGCCGGCATCGACGAAAACACCACCGATCCGGTCGGCCAACGCATCTGGAGCCAGCTTGATACGCTGTCCAGCACCATCACCGACCAGCAGACGCAGATCAGCACGTTCCAGAAGAACACGTCCCAGTTCATCAGTTCCGGCAAAGACGCCACCGGGCAACTGTCCGGCGCGATCGGCACCGCGTCCAGCGGCGGACTTGCGTCGCTCAGTCAAGCCCGGCAGTCGCTTTCCGGTACGATCATGCCGAATCTGAACGCATCACTCACCAGTTTCGTGGCGTTGAACGGCACTTTGGAGGGCACCCTCACCTCACTGGACGGGACTTTGACGCAAGCCGACGGCCTGTTCGACCAGCTGTCCAGCACCATCGATCAGACCCGCTCCACTATCGCCAGCACGCAGCAATCCATGCGTCAGCTTGCGGACGAAGTAGGTACCGTACGTACCGACATCGCCACGCTCGACAGTTCCGCCGCCTACCAGAAAGTGGCCGACGCACTCAATCTGAACAGCAAAGACTTCGGTGATTTCCTCGGTACGCCAGTCAATCTGGAAACCAAAGTCGTCTATCCGACCGACAACTACGGTTCAGCCGTCACCCCCTTCTACACCAACCTCGCGTTGTGGGTGGGCGGTTTCGTACTGATCGCCATCTACAAACTGGAGGTGGACCGCGAGCAGCTCAGGCGCGTGACCGTCACACAGGCGTATCTCGGCCGCTGGCTGCTGCTGGTGACGATCGGCTTCCTGCAGGCGGTGATCGCATGCGTGGGCAATCTGGTGCTCGGCATCCAGTGCGAACATCCGCTGCTGTTCCTTTTGGCCGGCATCTTCTGTTCGTTCGTCTATATCAATATCATTTACGCTTTGGCCGTCGCGTTCCGGCATATCGGCAAGGCGGTGGCCGTGATTCTGGTCATCGTCCAGATTCCGGGTGCCTCGGGATTGTATCCGATTGAAATGATGCCGGACTTCTTCCGGGAGCTTCACCCTTGGCTGCCGTTCACCTACGGCATCAATGCCATGCGCGGGCCGATCGCCGGTACGTACGCCAATCATTACTGGCTCGATATGATGCACCTCGCCTACTATCTGCCGGTAGCTCTGTTCGTGGGGCTTGCGGTACGCCGGTACGCCACGAACCTCAACGCCTTGTTCGATCGTCGTCTGTCCGACACCGATCTGATGATCACCGAGCACAACAGCATGGTCAACAACCAGCTCAGCCTTACGGCAGTGTTCCGCACGGCTTCGGACAGCAAGGAACTGCGCGAGCTGATTACACGCCGCGCGCACCGGTTCTTCGCACGGTATCCGCTGATGATCGTCTCCGGTCTGGCGCTGCTGACGATCCTGCCGTTCGTGTTCCTGATCCTGCTGTTCGTCACGCAGGAGAAAATCGCGATGCTTACCGCGTGGATTCTCTCGATTATCGTTATCGACGCCTATCTCATCGTGGTCGAGTACATGCGCGAAAGCTTCGCTACGCAGATGGGCACCGGCGCCATGAACGACGACGAATTCCGCGACCTGATGTCCAACGGGTATATGTGGCGCAGGTTCCGTGGCGAACCGGGCAAACATGCGGCGAGCGCGGTCGCCGAGGCGGCGGTTGCTAAGACAGCGGTTGCCGAAACATCGGTTGCCGAAACATCGGTTGCCGAAACGGCATCAGCGGCGCCGAGGGCATCGGATGAGCCTGATGCGCCGGATGGCACGGATGACGTGTCGACGGAGGTGTTGGCGGATTCCCCGGCTCAGGATTCTTCAGACAAGGCGGACGCACGATGAAACTCATTTGGCATATCTTCACCCGCGACGTGCGTCAGGCCACGCGCAACGTGATCGCCGTCGTCGTGGCCGTGGGACTGGTCATTGTGCCGGCTCTGTACGCTTGGTACAACATTGCCGCCAGCTGGGATCCGTACGGCAACACCAAGGCTCTCAAGGTCGCGGTAGCCAATATGGATAAGGGATATAAGTCCGATCTCATTCCCGTGCCGATTAACGTGGGTGAGACGGTCACCAACGCACTGCGGGCCAATCATGACCTCGACTGGCAGTTCGTGGATCGAGACAAAGCCGTTGACGGCGTATATTCCGGCACATACTATGCGGCGCTGGTAATCCCGAAAACGTTCAGCTCGGATATGATGACGCTGTTCTCCCCCAAGATCAAGCACGCCAAGCTCGAATACTATCTCAACGAGAAAATCAATCCGATCGCCCCGCATATTACCGATGCCGGTGCGGATACCGTGGCCACCACCATTGATCAGATGTTCGTCAAAACACTGGCCAGTGTGGCGCTCGATATGGCCTCCAACGTGGCTGAATACGCGAAAAGCCCACAGATGGCCCAGTACGTCAGCAACGCCACCGGGCATATCACCGCCATGGCCACGCAACTGAGCAGCGCGGCCACACAAGTCGACTCGTATTCGGGACTGTTGGGAGCGGCGAACGGCATCATCACCTCGACCAATGCCCTGCTCGGCTCCACCGGTTCTGCTGCGGCCGACGCCAAAAAAGCCATCGGTCAGGCCAAATCCGGTACCACCAGCCTGAGCACGGCACTGTCTGGCGCGGCCGACAGCATAGGCACCGCACTGACGCAAGCTGACAATGCGTACGTCAGCATCGATAAACAGCTTGATTCGGCGTTCACCGACATCAACTCGCAGTCCACGCAGGTTTCCGGCGCACTGACCGACATGCAGACCAAAGTGCAGCAGCAGGCCAGCTCATTCGGCGATTACGCCGCCGCCCTGCAGTCGTTGGCTGACTCCAGCAGCAATCAAACCGTGAAGGACGCCCTGACCAAAGCCTCGGCTCAAGCCGCGGACGCTCAGACACAGCTGCAATCAGCCGCCGACGCATTGGGCGATGCCGCACAGCAGGTCACAACCGGTACTGCGGACGCTGCAACCGCACGGCAACAGCTCAAAAATTCCGTTGCCTCGGCCCGTGCATCGGTCAGCAAGGCGGCCAACACCTATCAGCAGACGCTTAAGCCGCAGCTCGCCACGCTCGCCTCCTCGATGGACAGCGTGACCGATCAGGCAGGCAATGTGATTGATGGACTGGCCGGTACAGTAAGCAGCGTTTCCGGGCTTAGCGGCAGCGTGGCCAGCAATATCAGCGACATTCAGTCCACGATGGGCACCATGTCCAAAGCACTGAACAAATCATCAAAGAAACTCAACGATCTGGCCATGAAGTTCTCCGGGCTGACCAGCGGCGCCAGTACGGATCTTTCGTCCATCACGTCCGCCGACTCCTCCACGCTCGCCTCGATGCTGTCCGCACCGGTGGCGGTCGATCGCATCCCTCTCTACCCAGTAGCCAATTACGGTTCCGCCATGGCACCGTTCTATACGATTCTGTCGATCTGGGTGGGCGCGATCATTCTGGTGGCCATGCTCAAAGTATCCATCTCCGACCATGAGAAGGCTCGCATCTTAGGTCTTGGCAACAAGCTGCCGTTAGGCAGCGAAATGGGCCTGCGTGAGGCCATGATCGCCGGACGCGCCGCCGGCCCTGCCGCTGCGTTGGACGTGTTGAAGAAGCCTCGTGCCGAGTCCCCGGGCAACGCGCGACAGTTCGGTTTGCATCTGCATCACGAGTATTTCGGACGATACATGATTTTCGGATTTCTGGCGTTGCTGCAGGGCACACTGGTGTGCTTGGGCGATATGTTCTACCTCGGCGTGCAATGCGAGCATCCATTCCAGTTCATACTGGTCGGATGGCTGGCCGCCTTGGTGTTCTCGAATCTGGTATATACGCTCACCGTCTCGTTCGGTGATATCGGCAAGGCCATCGCCGTGGTGCTGCTGGTGATGCAGGTGGCTGGCTCCGGCGGTACGTTCCCCATTGAGACGCTGCCGCCGTTCTTCCAGATCGTAGCCCGCTGGCTGCTGTTCCCCTATGCCGTGGACGCGATGCATTCGGCCATGGCGGGCTCGTACGGCATGGAATATTGGGTGGCGATGGGCAAACTGGCGCTGTTCCTCATTCCCTCGCTCCTGCTCGGCCTGATGCTGCGCAAACCGGTGATTCGACTGAATGATTGGATTATTCGCAACCTGGAAAGCACCAAGGTGATGTAGGGGCGTTATCGACGACGCGGCTTGTACCCTTTTTTGCGGCTATGCGGCTTCAGTTCCTGATTGAACGGCACACGCCGGTAGCTCATATCCGGATCACGATGAGTGAGGTGCCACTGGCCGCAGTATTCACAGCGATACACCCATAGCTCGGCCCCGCGCTCGATCAGGCTCTGATCGGCAGCACGTTGGGCCTGTGCCTTGTCGTGATACATGATTTTGTTCGACGTAGTGCATCGTTTTGGGGTGAAGTAGTGCATAGCAGTGCCCAGTGTACTGACTGCCGTTCACATTGTCGGACGTTGTCGGACGCAAGTCGGCTGCGGGCTACAGATGCAACCGGCGACAGGCTTAGCGCCTAACGACGCACCCAACGGCAACAGATAGCGGCATCGATTGTGCTGGGTTGTATGGTTGCGTAAGTCCAGTCCCCGTAGCCCCGGATACGAGAGGAAAACTCCTGTCGGGCTTCGTCGTCCTGTCGGCCTGCCGGGAAGGAGCGTGCGGAATATGAGAAAAGAGGGGGAGCCTGTACAGGCTCCCCCTCACAAGAATAATGCGGCGGCGTGCTACTCTCCCACACCCTATCGA
>NZ_PGLQ01000005.1 GCF_002802865.1 Bifidobacterium scaligerum | reverse complement strand
CGAACACCACCGCGAACGGCCACATGAACTTCCAACCACGCCAATCCGCCTTATGCTTATTCACACGCACCCGAGCCACTCCCACGGATCCTGCGGCGACTTCGGCTGAAGACATTTCCAACCCCTCTCCTTCGAAGGCTGACTAAAATGTTTGCGTTATCATCATAACACGATTCCAAACATTGTCCACTCGCCGATAATTCAGTGTTTTGAGCGCTTCTGATACAATGGTCACGAAAACAACGATGTTATCGTTACCGTATCAACGTACAATGGCGGTCGTTGTTATCAAACTGTTGTACTTCTAGGCAATCGGAGGCGTGTACGATGTCCAGGCCGTCGCAGGTATCGATGCAGGATGTGGCCAAAGAAGCCGGAGTCTCCCCCCAAACCGTATCCCGTGTGGCCAACGGCAGCGATGCCGTCAAGCCCGAGACACGGCAGAAGGTCGAAGCCGCCATGCAGAAACTCGGCTACCGCCCCAACTACGCGGCCCGAGCGCTGAAGCGTGGTCGTTTCCAGGATATCGGTGTAGTCATGTTCAATACCGCCAGCTTCGGCAACTCCCGTATTCTCGACTCGGTCATCTCCAGCGCCGCTGAGGACGACTACTCCGTGACCATCCAGACCATGCGCCATGGCACCGAACGCACGCTTGCCTCCGCTGTCGAACGCATGCAGCGCCAACCGGTAGACGGTGTAATCGTAGTGTTGGAGGAACGCATCTCCGACTTCGTGGGGTACAAGCCACCCAAAGAGCTGCCGGTGGTACTCATCTGCGAGGGCCCCGCAGACCACTGCCCTACCGTGGACGCCGACCAGTATGGCTGTTCCACCGCTATCGTGGACTATTTGATGAGCAAGGGACACAAAACCGTTTACCACATCGCCGGCCCCGCCACCTCCCGCGCCGCCGAAAGCCGCGCCCGTGGCTGGCGCGAGGCATTGGAACAGATGGGCGCACCGGTGCCAAGCATGTATATCGGCGACTGGTGCGCTGATTCCGGCTATCAGGCTGGTGTAGCGTTGGCGCACGACCCGAACTGCACAGCTATCTATGCAGCCAACGACCAGATGGCCTATGGCGCCATATTAGGTCTACAGTCGGCAGGCAAGCGCGTGCCCGAGGATGTCAGCGTTGTGGGCGTGGATGATTCGCTGGTAGACATGGTTCCCCGCCTTAACCTGACCACCATGCGCATGCGGTTCAGGGATATCGGTGCCACCGCTTTCTCCATGGTCCGCCGCCAATGCGAGGGAGAACGTGTGCCGGTGGGTATCAAAACCGTGATTCCCACCGAGCTGGTAGAACGAGGATCCGTGCGTGACATCAGCTGAATTGATCAGCGCGCCGTCATCATCTGCAAGATAGCCATATACCGACCGCTCCGAAACCTTTGTATGTTCGCGCGGTTGACCACTGCCGCGCGTACATACAAAGGTTTCGGAGCCTTATATCGTTTGTTTGTGCGCGCAGCACCCGTGACTTGCGCGCACATACAAACGATTTATTTGGCGTTGCTCCACGTGGCACGTTTTACAACGACAAGCGGGAGACATATTCGCGCCGCTCACCGGTAATGGGGTCGGTAAACATCAACGTACGAGCGACCAAGGCCAACGGCCGACTGAAATCGTCATAAGAACGGGTTTCGATACGCGGATAAAAATCATCACCCATGATCGGCAATCCCAGCGAGTTCATGTGGACACGCAGTTGATGCGTCTTGCCGGTGCGCGGATGCAGCGTATAGCGACACATCATCGGATTATCCGATATCAATTCCCCTCGCTCGATCAGCGTTTCGGCATTCACCACGCCGGGCTCCTCATACGCCGCCATGACGCCACGAATCTTGGTGATATGCGAGCGGCGCAACAAAGGAAAGGACCGAGGTGATTCCAACCGCGTGACGATGCCATACCGGGGGCGCATAACAGGCTTGCAAGGAGCCAGACATTCATAGACCTTGACCGCCTGCTTGTTCTGGAACAGCATCTGATACGCGCCACGGCACGCTTTATCTCGCACAAACACGAGTACGCCGGCGGTCATGCGATCCAAACGATGCGCCGGAATAATATCCGGTTCACCATACTGTTCACGCAGTCGAATCAGCGCCGTCTCGCGATACCACATGCCACGCGGCATCGTGGCCAAAAAATGCGGCTTATCCACCACGATAATCCGCTCATCCTCGTACAACACATCCAACTCAAACGGAATATGCGGTTCTTCAGTCACAAATCGATGCGGACGCTCCATATCACCTTCTTCAACTGCAGCTGCGTTTGGCGAGACCTATCGGACTGGACCCCAACCGAACAAAACCTCGCCCTCCCCTATCCCGAACTAGGGAGAGGCTGGCAGGCGCATCACCCGACCGTAAAGACTTGGCAGAGCGGCCCGGCGCGTGTCAGGCGATGCGTCTGCCAGCCTCTTAATAAAGCTAATAAATTAATGCATGGAGCCGTCAGACTTAGGGATGCGATGCTGGACCGTAAGCTTGGCCGAACGGCCTTGAGTGTGTCCAGCATCGCATCCCTAAGTCTGACGGCGGTCAAGTTACGCTATCAGCTTTTGCACAAGAAACGCATCACTCCACGGTGACGGACTTGGCCAGATTGCGGGGCTTATCCACGTCGTAGCCCTTGAGCTTAGCCATATCCATGGCGAACAGCTGCAGTGGCACCACATCCACCAGCGGACTCATCAGCGTGGGACACTGTGGACGCCAGAACACCACATCCGCATACCGCTCTACATCCGGATCGCCCTGCTCGGCAACCGCAATAATGTAGGCACCGCGAGCTTTGACCTCTTCAATGCCAGAGATGACTTTGGCGTGCAACACATTGCGACCACGTTCAGGAGGCACGATGAACACCACCGGCTCGCCTTCGTCCACCAAAGCGATCGGGCCATGCTTAAGCTCTCCAGCCGCAAAGCCTTCAGTGAAAGTGTAGGCGATTTCCTTCAGTTTCAGCGCGCCTTCCAACGCCACCGGGTAGCCCACGTGGCGGCCGAGGAACAGGAAGGAGTTGGCGTTGACCATGTGTTCGGCCGCCGCTTGGATGGCCTTGGGCTGGGTATCGAGCACCCACTGGATCTTGCGCGGCATGTCCTTCAAGGAATCAAGCACCTGATGGATTTCGTCGCGGAACATGGCACCCTTGACCTGAGCCAGATACAGGCCAAGCAAGTAGGCAGCGGTGATCTGCGCCACGAACGCCTTGGTAGAGGCCACGGCCACTTCGGGACCGGCATGCGTGTACAGCACGGCATCGGATTCGCGTGGAATGGAAGCACCCTGCGTGTTGCAGATGGCGAGCACCTTGGATCCCTGTTCGCGCGCGTGGCGCAGGGCCATAAGCGTGTCCATGGTTTCACCGGATTGAGAGATGGCCACTACAAGCGTGCGCGGGGTCAGGATCGGGTCACGGTAGCGGAATTCGTGTGCCAGCTCGATCTCCACCGGAATACGCACCCAGTGCTCGATGGCGTATTTTGCCACCTGTCCTGCATAGCTGGCGGTGCCGCAGGCCACCACGATGATCTTGTCGATGGCCTTGAAGTCATGCTCGTCGATGCGCACCTCGTCAAGCGTTATGCCGCCTTTGGTATCAAATCGCCCCAACAGCGTGCGTTGCACGGCAGCCGGATCTTCGTGAATCTCCTTATCCATAAAGGAGTCCCAGCCACCTTTTTCGGCGGCGGATGCATCCCAATCCACGGTGTAGGTCTTGGGATCGGCGATCACGTTGCCGTCGAAGTCGGTGACGACCACGGAATCAGCGGAAACGCATACGGCCTGATCCTGGTCCACTTCCATCGCACGTTTGGTGTAGGCCACGAATGCTGCCACATCGGAGCCGAGGAAGTTCTCACCATCGCCAAGGCCCACTACCAGCGGAGAGTCATGACGGGCGCCTACGACAATATCCGGCTGACGACAATCAGTGGCAAGGATGGTGAACGCACCGGCCAGCATACGCGCCATGCGGCGCACAGCCTCAAAAAGATCAGGATGGCCTTTTTCCGCGATGACCTTGTCCACGATCTTGCCAAGCAGTTTGGCGGCCACTTCCGTATCGGTGGCTGATGCGAAACGATAGCCTTCAGCTTGCAGATCTAGCCGCAGCTGGGAAGCGTTTTCGATGATGCCGTTGTGGATGATGGCGACTTTGCCGTCCATGCTGGTGTGCGGATGGGCGTTCACATCGCTTGGCTCACCATTGGTGGCCCAGCGCGTGTGGCCGATACCCACAGTGGCGGCAGGCATCGGCTTGCGCTCAATGCTTTCCACAAGATTCTTCAAGCGGCCGGCTTTTTTACGGACGGCCACCTTGTCCATGCCGGGAGCGGTCAGCGCCACGCCGGCCGAATCATAACCGCGGTATTCGAGACGCTTCAAACCTTGCAAGCAGACTTCCAAAGGCTTGTCACACGCGGTTTCAATATGTCCTGCATATCCAACAATTCCACACATAGCTCACCAGCCTACCGGACGTATATGTCCTGAGTCGCTCCGGCCTGTCAGCCAGCACGGATGTTTTGCATTATCGACGCACTACTCGCACTGATACACAGTCGCGTATGCATTCTCCCATGAGCTCCCAGTCCGGTTCTGGGCACATACCTACCAATTATTCTGGGCATATACCCACCGTAAAGACGGTTCTGGGCATATACCCACCACGAAAACACTAGAATCGGTGCGCTCGTGGTAGGTGTATGCCCAGAACCCGGTAATACCGTCGCTTGATGGTAGGTATATGCCCAGAAAACGAGGGATCTCCTACCAAGTCACAGCACGTGCTGTAGACGGAGCCGTAAAACGTACAGTCCAGTGGACTGCACGTAGGCGACGCCGAAGCACGGCAGTGCTGAGGAAAAACGAACAGCCTTCCTACAGCACATGCTGTAGGAAGTCCTTGAAACGAGGCTCGGTGGGGTGGTCGATAATGTCAGGCCCGCCCTTTTCCACGACCACGCCGCCATCCATGAAGACCACCTGATCGGCCACTTCGCGGGCGAAACCGATCTCATGGGTCACGCACACCATCGTCATACCCTCCTTGGCGAGCGAGCGCATGACGTTCAGCACCTCGCCCACCAACTCAGGATCGAGTGCAGAGGTGGGCTCGTCGAAAAGCATGATCTCAGGCTTCATGGCCAAGGCTCGGGCGATGGCCACGCGCTGCTGCTGACCACCGGAAAGCTGCGAGGGGTAGTAGTCGAGACGGTCCCCCAGTCCCACGCGCTCCAGCTCGGCAACGCCCAGCTCACGTGCCTCCTTCTTGCCGATATGCTTGACGTGCACCGGCGCTTCCATCACGTTCTCCAACGCGGTCATATGCGGGAACAGGTTGAACCGCTGGAACACCATGCCCAGACGGGAACGCTGGGCTGCAATCTCCTTGTCATCCAAGGTTTGCAGCACATCCTGACCGTTCTTGGTGACGTGTTTGAAGCCGATCAGCTCGCCATCCACCTCGATGGAACCGCCGGTCAGAGTCTCCAGCTGGTTGATCAAACGAAGGAACGTGGACTTGCCGGAACCGGAAGGACCAAGAATCACAGTCACCGTGCCGGGCATAACGGTAAGGTCCACGCCTTTTAATACGTGCAACGAGCCAAAAGCCTTATGCACCTGCGTAGCCTTGATGGCGGGCTGGGTGCCGGTGCCGACGGAAGCGGTGGTATTTGCAGTATCAGTCATTGTTGATTCGCCTCTCCCCTGCTTCACGCGGTCATGCCGGTGAATGCGGCCTCATTGAGCTTGTTCACATCGTCCTTGGGCTCGCCCTCGGTCTTGCCCGGCAGCGGCGGCTGTTTGCCACGGGTGCCCATGGCGCGAGCGTCGAAGCCCTTGCCGAAATGCTTCTCCAGACGGGACTGAATCACCATCAGAATGGAAGTGATGAGCAGGTACCAGAAGCAGGCCACAAGCAGCAGCGGAATCGGCTTGTAAATACGATTGGCGATGGCATTCGTAGCGAACTGCAATTCAAGGGTGAACGGCACGGCAGTGACCAGCGAAGTGGTCTTCAACATGCCGATGGTTTCATTGCCGGTAGGCGGAATGATGATGCGCATGGCCTGAGGCAGGATGATGCGACGCATGATCAGCGTGCGACTCATGCCAAGCGCCTGCGCGGCTTCGGTCTGGCCGGGATCGACGGCCTCAAGACCGGCTCGCACGATTTCGGACAGGTAGGCGGCCTCGTTCAAAGCCAGACCAATCCATGCAGCGTTGAAGGCGGTGACGACCACGGAGGAATCGACGCTCCAGAATTCCACCGAGGTGAACGGGATGCCTAGACTCAGCTTCGGGATAAGCACGGAGAACAGACCCCAGAAGATGAGCTGCGTGTATACAGGAGTACCGCGGAAGAACCAGATGAAGAACCAGCTCACGCCACGCAACACCGGGTTGATGGACTTGCGCATGATAGCGAGAATGACCGAAAGGATAATCGCCACCACCATGGAGATGACAGTGAGCTCCAGTGTGTAGCGGATGCCCTCCAGCACGTTCTCGTTGAAGAGGTACTTCCATACGGTAGGCCAATCCAGCCTCGGGTTGGTGATCATGCCCTGAATGAGCATCGCGGCGAGCAGCGCCACGATCACGGCAGCCACGATGGGACCGGGACGCTTGACCGGAAGCGCCTTGATACGGTTGGGAATATCCAGCCCTTCGCCGTCAACTTCTTTCTTCGCCATATTCTTCCTTTGGGATCATTACCTACGGTTCTCCAGTTTCCGCTCAATTCCCGTTGAGGGCCTGTTCAGCATGGGCCTGTTCGGCATGGACCGTTCACACGCGGATCGCTCAGCGTAGGCCTGTACCGCGCAGACCTTCAACGGGGAAATGGCAGAACCGAAGACTTACTCAGTGACAGGGTTGATTTCAGCCTTGGTCAACGCACCGGATTCCACGCCCCAGTGCTTGAGAATGTCCAGATACGTACCGTCGTCCATCAGCTTCTGCATGGCCTTCTGGACAGCCTCGGTGGTGGCGCTGTCGCCCTTCTTGATGGCGATGGCGGTGGGAACATCGTCGAAGTCCTTGCCCAGCTGCTCAAGCTGGCCTTGGGTCTGCGCGATGGCGTAGCCCACGACCGGGGAGTCGGCGAAGAACACGTCGGCCTTGCCGGTCACCACAGCAGTGGTGGCATCGGTCTGCTGCTTGGAGGACTGGATCTCGATATCCTTCTTGCCGTCGGCTTTGCACTGCTCGGCGGTCTTGTTGATGGCCTCTTCCTCGACGGTGCCGGTTTCGACGGCGACCTTCAGACCGCACAGGTCATCCTCACTTACGTTGTTCGGGTTGCCTTTGGCCACCGCATACGCCATACCGGCGGTGAAGTAGGAGACGAAATCAACGGATTCCATACGCTCCTTGGTGATGGTGAACGCAGCCATGCCCAGATCGTACTTAGAGCCGACGGCCGGGATGATGGTGTCGAAGTTAGACGAAACGATTTCGGTGTCAAGACCGAACACGTTGCCCAGAGCGTGAGCGAGGTCCATGTCGTAGCCGATCTGGGTCTTACCGTCGGCGTCCAGGAATTCAGCCGGAGCGTAGGACGGGTTGGTGCCAATGGTCAGCTTGCCGTCCTTGGTCACGGAATCCGGCAGCAGCGCAGCGATGGCATCGTCCTTCTTGATGCCGGACACATCGTAGCTGGTGATGGTTGCAGCATCACCGGAACCACTCTTGCCGGAGTCACTGGACGTGGCCTCGTCAGTGGTGCCGCAAGCCACGGTGGAAACCAGCATGGCCACACCCATCATGAATGCGACGCCAGCCTTCAAATTCTTGGTTGACATGAGCGGTCCTCTCTCTTCTTCTCCTAGGACATGTCTTAGGGCTTGGCGGGGAAATGCGAATTCTCCGACAGTTCACCCAATATACAGGTAAGCAGGGTATTCCGGCGATGCTACGAGCGCGTTAAGGGGCCTGCGTCTCGCCTTCCCTCACTCTTCGGGGAATGCATCGCAGGCCCCTTGCCATGATGCTGTTTTCCATACGTTGGAATGTCGCTGAAGTCACTCCTCTACCGCAGGATTGATTTCAGCCTTGTCAAGAGCGCCGGAAGACACGCCCCAAGTGTCGAGGATCTTCTTGTAGGTGCCGTCATCCATCAGCTTCTGAATCGCCTTCTGTACAGCTTCAGCCGTGGCGGAATCACCCTTCTTGATGGCCACGGCCTCGGGAGTCACGCCGGTATCGTCGCCGAGGGCGGCCAATTCGTCACCGGTCTGCTCAATGGCATAGCCGGCCACCGGGGAGTCAGCGTAGAACACGGACGCCTTGCCGGAGGCCACGGCGGTGGTCACATCGGTTTGCAGCTTGGAGGACTGAATATCGATGGCATCTTTGCCGTCAGCCTTGCACTGCGCGTTGGCGGCATTGACTTCCTCTTCCTGGGTGGTGCCGGTTTGCACGGCCACCTTCACGCCACACAGGTTGGAGGTGTCCACCTTGTCGGGATTGCCCTTCTTGGTGACCCATGTGGAACCGGCCTTGAAGTAGGTCACGAAGTCCACGGCGTCAAGACGCTCTTTGGTTACGGTGAACGAGGAGATGCCGATATCGTACTTGGAACCGACGGACGGGATAATGGAATCGAAAGTGGAGGAAACCGTCTCCTCCTTGAGACCGAACACGGCGGCCAGCGCCTTGGAAAGGTCCACGTCGAAACCGACCGGCGTCTTGCCGTCCTCGGCAAGGAATTCGGCCGGAGCGTAGGAGGTATCGGTTCCGACGGTCAGCGTACCGTCGCCGGCCACAGAATCGGGCAGCAATGCGGCGATGGCGTCATCCTTCTTGATGGAGCTGGTATCGAAGCCCTCGGTCTTGGACGAACTGGACGAGCTTTTGTCTCCGGCCGCCGACGTGGTGGAGCTGTCAGTGGTGCCGCATGCGGCAACGGCGATCAGCATGGCCACACCCAGTGCGGCTGCGGTGACGGATTTGAACGATTTGATTCCCTTGCTGTAAGACATTGGATTTCCTCTCTCCGTAATTGTCGACCGGCGGGTATGTTTCCGGCTAATTGTGGAGAGTAGGTTCACTTTGCTACGTCTTGGTTAATCTGTGGGATTGCGTCCACGTTCTGAAATCGCTTGGTGTCAATTCCATGTTTTGGAACCGATTAGTGTCGATTCCGCGACCCGGAACCGATTGGCCCCCGATATTCACGAGGAACATGGGCAGGGAGAACGCTTGCAAAGGCTGCTGAAAAAGACAGTCCACGGAAGCAACTGGTAAAGCAAAGACAGCTGGCGGCAGCAGCTGACGCTTGGTGGTTGTGGTATGCGTGGCTCGACACACTCAAGGCCGTTTGGCCGAGCTTACAGTCGAGCCACGCATACCACAACCACCAAGCTACGGTCTGAGGTAACTGGAGCGACTGGAATGGCAGACGAAAAAAGGCCGGCTTGAAGCCGGCCTCGGAATTACGAATTAATGAGGAATGATTAGTGACGCATGTTGGCGTAGCGCATGGCGCGCAAGGCTTCACGCTTGTCCTGCTCTTCACGCAGAGCCTGACGCTTATCGAATTCCTTCTTGCCGCGAGCCAATGCGATTTCCGCTTTGACGCGACCGTCTTTGAAATACAGGCTCAACGGCACAATCGTGTAGCCCTTGGCTTCAATACCGCGTGCCAGCTTGGTGATCTGCATGCGATGCAGCAGCAGCTTACGCTTGCGCTTGGGCGCATGATTGTTCCAAGTACCGTTGAGGTATTCGGGGATATTGGCACCTTCCAACCACATTTCCCCACGACGGTCGATGGAGACGAAAGCTTCCGCCAGCGAGGCACGTCCTTCACGAAGGGACTTGACTTCAGTGCCGGTTAATGCCAATCCCGCTTCATACTTGTCTTCGATGGCATAGTCATGTCGCGCTTTCTTGTTCTGCACGATCAGCTTTTCACCGGTTTCCTTGGCCATGGCCACCTCCTTTCATCAATTCATTCACGTTCATTATTCATGTTGTCAGCGGGACACGGCACGTCGATCAGTGGACGAACCAGTACTGTCCCCCATTGGTCAAAGTACGGGTATTGGTGTTGAACGGACCGGCAAGGGCATTCATCTCGGAGATGACGAACGTACCATCACCGTTGACAGCTTCCACCACAGCAACATGGCCGTAAGTGCCATCGGCACCATCCTGACCGGGCAGGAAAGAGAGCGCCGCACCCACCTCGGGGTTGTGGTCCACCCGCAAACCGTACGACGGGGCCGTACGCCACCAGTCACCACCGTTGCCAAGATAGGACGGGGTGTTGATGCCCATCTGCTTACGACGGTCATACGCCCACCACGTGCACTGGCCGGCCACGTAGGCGTTGCCATAATCGCCGTTGGACGTACCCTGACCACCGGTGCCGGTGGAAGGCATAGACGGCGTGACCGTGGGAGTGGACGGTGTGGAAGGCGTCACCGTAGGGTTGGACGGCACGGTGGTGGTGCCTTGAATGCCTGGATCCACCTTATTGGCCGCTTCGGCTTGTTCCTTCTGATACTGGCGGTTATAGGAATCCACCTGCGATGCGATCAGCACGGTCTGCGCCGCCTGCTTGGCGGATTCATCGTTGAGGTTCTCCACCAGTGCGGAAAGCTCGTTGCGCTTTTCCTCGCCCTGCTGGCGCAACTTATCAAGCGCGTCACGCTCGCTTTGCGCGGTTTCAGCAGCGGTCTGGGCCGAAGCGGCCTTCTCGTCCGCCTTGGTTTTCAGCACGGCAATTTGCTTTTCAATGGCCGCCAGACGCTCACTGCGGTTCATCGACGTATTCAACGTGGTGGCTGCCGAAGAAGCGGCATTGGCTTCATTGCGAGACAACGCGTCTCGCGACTGCATCGAGTTGACGAAGTCTTGCGTGCTGGTGGCACCGGTCACCACGCTCATCACATCGGAAGCATTGGAACCGTGCATCTCCTCGCGGGCCAACTGCGCGACGGCGGCATGGGCATCGTCATAATCCTTACCGGTCTGCTTGATCTGTTCCTCAAGCGTCGCCTGGTCTTTCTGTGCGGCGGCAAGTCGATCCGCAGCGGCATCCGCCTCATCCTGAGCCGTAGCCGCGTCTTCATTGGCCTGCGTAACCTTGGCCTGAGCGGCGACAATCTTGTTGTTGGTCAGATCATCCAGCTCAAGCACCTTGGCAGCCAGTTCCGCGTTGGCACCGGCCAACTGCTGCTTGAGCTCCGCCTCGCGCTGGGCGGATGCCGCATGCTGATTCTGAGCGTTGACCAGATCGGAATACGTGTCCGCCTGGGCAGGAATCACAGGGGTCATTGCCAAACCGGCCAGGCAGGCAGCCCCTGCCACCACAGCCGCCAGCATCGGCTTCATCACGTGTGACTTCGTCATGCGCTCAGAGTCCTTTCATTATTGTCAAGCCCTCACCATAACACGTGTTGCTGAATGAGCGTTCGTCAAGAGAGAAGTCGCATAAGACCGACTCCCCTCTCGTTCAGAAGTTCCGCTCACATGCCGCAACCGGTTAGGCCTTGAGGTATCGCCTCAGAGAAATCGTCGAAGCAACGACCGACAGCAGCACCGCGCCCAATACTAGGAACGGAGAAATAATCAGGACGGTCCACTGATTGACGTATGGAATCCACGTCACCGATTGCGCCAGCCATCCGGTGATGAACACCCGCACGATCACCGATAGCATCAGACACGACAACAGCGAGCCGATCATCGAGGCGATCATGCCTTCCAAGATGAACGGCAATCGAATCGTCCAATTCGAAGCACCCACATAACGCATGATTTCGGTTTCCGTACGTCGTGACGCTGCGGACATGCGGATGGTGGTGCCAGTCAGCAGAATGGCGACCAGCACCATGATGCCGGCGAGCACGGCCGTAACGGCCGTGGCACGATTAAGCACCGCGAAAACCGGATCGAAGATCTGCCGTTGATCGGTGACATCCTCCACGCCTTCCTTGCTGGAAAGCACTTCAGAGACCACCTGATATTTAGTGGGGTCCTTGAGCTTAAGCCACAGGGAGTCCTGCATATCGTCCGCGGTCAGCGTACGGCCTTGGAATTCGCCGTTCGGATACTGCTTGGTAAAAGTGTTGTCGTAGAAATCCTGCTTGCTGACGTATGTGATTTCGGATACCACATCGCTCAGCTCGTCACGGATGGTTTTCTGCAATGCCGTGATTTCGCTGGCAGATGGCGCGGTGCCGGAAGCGCAGTTGGCGGATTGGCTGGTGCCATCCGGGCAAAGCCAGACCACCACTTCGACCTTGTCGTACCAATCGCCCTTGGCCTTGGTGATCTGGGCCTGAGTGAGGACCGAAGCACCGATGAACAGGAACGAAATGAACGTGACCAACGTCAACGACAGCAGCATGGACAGGTTACGGGTCAGATTGGTCCAGGTTTCAGACAGGATGAATCGTGCGCGCATGCTTTAGTCTTCCTTCTCCTGTGTGTGCTGCGAATGCTCTGTATTCTGGTTTCGCCCAGCGGATGGACGCGATGGCCCGACTGGCGGAGCCGGCGGCGCAGGCGGCAGCGGAGCAGGTGGCAAAGTGGATGCAGAGGCCTCAGCAGTCTCCTTCTCGTCCTTTGGCGTATCCATTGAAGGCGTTTCGGTCTTGTACGGCGCTGCGGTATCTTGCGAGTCGGTCACGGTATCGGAAGGATTCGCAGACTTCGGCTGAGCGGTCTGATCGCTGTCATCGGTCTGATGCTCCCCATCGGCCCCGGCAGACTCACCAGACTCACCAGTCAGCGGATTGTAAGCCTGCGTACGTTCCATGGCCGCTGCCGGATCGTCAAGCGGAATGCCCTTGCCCCACGTCAACGTATCTTCGATCGGGGCGAAAGTCTCCCCATAGCGACCGGTGCGGCCGGAATGTACGGAATTAGCCAAGCGCGCGATGCCCTCGGACGGGCCTTCAGGATCGTCGGCAACCGAAACAGACGGCAACATATGATTTGCGGCCCCGGATTTGGCTTCGACCTGAGCATCCGGGAAATACAGTGCCGAATCATACGAGCCATGGGCCTCATCACGTACGATCTTGCCGTTGTGCAACTCAATCACACGCTTGCGCATCGAATTGACGATCTCTTCGTTATGCGTGGCCATCACCACGGTGGTACCGGTGCGGTTGATGGCATCCAGCACCTCCATGATGCCCAGCGACGTGGTCGGGTCGAGGTTACCGGTGGGCTCGTCCGCCAGCAGAATCTGCGGATGGTTCACATAGGCGCGGGCGATGGCCACACGCTGCTGCTCGCCACCGGACAGCTCATGCGGATAGTTCTTTTCCTTGCCGGTCAGGCCCACGGTGTCCAGCACCTTGGGAACCAACGACTTGATGGTGGAGCGGCGCGTGCCGATCACTTCGAGAGCGAACGCCACATTCTCCCAGACGGTTTTGTTGTTCAGCAGCTTGTAGTCCTGAAACACGAACCCCAAAGAGCGACGGTACTGCGGCACCTGACGGTTGGCGATACGGCGCAGATCGTTGCCGGCGACACGAATCTCACCGCCGGTGGCCTCCTCTTCACGCAGCAGCAGACTCAGCAGCGTGGTTTTGCCGGAACCGGAAGCACCCACCAGAAATACGAAGTCGCCACGCTCGATATTGAGATTGATGTTGTCGAGCGCCGGACGCGTGCCTTTGGGGTAGATCTTGGATACGTTGTCCAACGAGATCAGTGCCATAATGCTTTCCCTTGTGTAGCTCTGTAGCTCTTATGATCCGTTCCGGCCTCCTGATCCAGGAAGCCGGAACGATGGAAGTCGCTCCGCGAGAATTTACTCCTCGGAAGCGGCGCGACGCTGCTCGTGACGCCAACGGATGCCAGACTCGATGAAACCGTTGATGTCGCCATCGAATACGGCCTGAGTCTGGCTGGTTTCGTAACCGGTCCTGAGATCCTTGACCATCTGATACGGATGCAGCACATAGGAGCGCATCTGATCGCCCCAGCTGGCCTTGATGTCGCCGGCGAGTTCCTTCTTCTTCTTGGCTTCCTCTTCATGACGCAGCACCAGCAGTCGAGACTGCAGCACGGCCATGGCGGAAGCGCGGTTCTGAATCTGCGAGCGCTCGTCCTGCATGGTCACCACAATGCCCGTGGGAAGGTGGGTGATGCGCACGGCGGAGTAGGTGGTGTTCACACCCTGACCGCCAGGACCGGAAGAGCAATAGGTGTCCACGCGGATATCCGTGTCCGGAATGTCGATGTGATCGGTGGCTTCGACCAGCGGCACGACCTCGACGGCAGCGAAGCTGGTCTGACGACGGCCCTGATTATCGAACGGGGAGATACGCACCAGACGGTGGGTACCGCCTTCCACGGAAAGACGTCCGTAGGCGTACGGGGCATCCACCTGGAAGGTGGCGGATTTGATGCCGGCTTCTTCAGCGTAAGAAGTATCCATCACCTTGGCCTTGAAGCCGTTGCGCTCGCAGTAACGCAGGTACATGCGCAACAGCATCTGGGCGAAGTCAGCCGCATCCACGCCGCCCGCGCCGGAGCGGATAGTTACCACTGCGGAGCGCTCGTCGTATTCGCCGTCAAGCAGGGTCTGGATCTCCATGGAGTCAAGATCGTTCTTGATGTCGCCGATTTCGTTCTGGGCTTCATCCAGCGACTCCTGATCACCTTCCTCGCGTCCGAGCTCCACCAGCGTCTCCACATCGTCGATGCGCTGGGCCGCGGATTCAAGCCTTTTCAGCTGTGATTCGGCGGCGGACAGCTTGCTGGTGATCTTCTGCGCGTTCTCAGGATCGTCCCACAGGCCAGGTGCCGCCGCCTGTGCTTCGAGATCCTTGATTTCAGCCTTCAGTCGGTCGACATCCAACGCCTTGGCGATGGAATCATATTTGGCGCGGGCTTCGCCTATCGCCTGGGAAAAATCAAATTCAGCCATCGTTTGTTACCTTACTGTTCGTACTGTGCAATACCTTGGACTATCACGTCTTCGTTGACAGCCTGCACACATTTCCGCGACCTGTAGACGCCAGATGATGTTGAGTTTGATTCGTCATCGTTATGGCGCCTTCTGCGTATCGCTGCGCGATATCGTAGCGTTAGGACTGCGCCGTGCATCTCCATCATTCAGTTTCGCGCGAACGATGGCATGGCCAAAAGCGCTTCCGGACGCTTGCCGAGTCGCGGGGGGGCAATGTGTGCAGGCAGCGTCAAAGCCCCGCGTAGATTGCGGGAATGACCAGGGAACCCAGCATGGCCACGGCGATGACAACGCACACCACACGCACAATGATGCGGCGGCGGTTCTCACGCTGCTGGCGGCTGTCCTGATAGTTACTCACGAGGTCAGGAGTATAGCGATGGCCTGAGACGGGAATCGTGTTGAGCTGAAGCGTATCAGAGCGCCGGCCGTCTCGGCGATTCCAGCCGTCGAGGATGCCGGATCGGCCAACACGCTTCCTATCTCCTCCCTATCTCCTCCCAATCCTGACGTTACGTCGCGCACGATAACCGGGAACTTCGTGAAAAAGGTACGCTGAGTGACGGTAAGCGTTACATTTTCACGAGATATGGCCTTATTGCGGGAACAAGGAACGGCTGACGGCCGTTCATCAGCGGCGTCACAGCATCACCGCGTCACAGCGTCGCGGCGTCACAGCGTCACAGCGCGAAGCCGAGCTCTTCAGAAGCTTCGGTGGGCACCGGATCCTCGCACCAGTAATCCTCAAGATTCTCGTTGGTGGTCAACGAGCGGATTTCGGCGCGATCGATGTACAGCTCACCACTGAGGTGGTCGGTTTCATGCTGGAAGATTCGCGCAGGCCAGCCGTGCAGATGTTCTTTATGACGTTTGCCATCCTCGTCATCCCACTCGGCTTCAATATCCAACCAGCGTTTGCGTACGGCTTGATACCCGTCGAAGCTCAGACAGCCCTCATAGAAGCTGGCGGTTTTATCGCTGGCAGGCTTGTAGGAGGGATTGATGATCACATGGAACGGGAATTCAGCGATCTCACGCGGATCATCCTCGTCATCACGCACATGGTCCTCAACCACGGCGAGAGCCAGTCCCAGCCCGATTTGCGTGGCTGCAAGGCCTACACCGGGCGCTTCGAGCATAGTGGTGTGCATGGTGTCGATGAGTTTGGACAGCGTGCGCTTGGACAGCTGACCATGGTAGGCAACCGTCTGCTGGCGCAGGACCGGCTCGCCGGCCTGTACGATCGGCAGAATCCGTTCTTTGCCACCGGTTTTGATGAGTTGCTCAACGATGCGGTTGAGCTCCAGATCTACTTTGTTGTTGTTGTTACCGAACATGAATGGTGTTCCTTGAGATGGGGACGGTGTGGGTGATTCAGTCAGGAGAGCCGGAACCGTTTTCGGAAAATCATTTCCGAAAACGGTCACAAGGCGAGTTCTTCGGCCACGATCTTGGCCAGACGGGTGCAGACCTCATCCGCATACGCCTGAGTTGAGGCCTCGGCCATCACACGCACCAACGGTTCAGTGCCGGAGGGGCGCAGCAGCACACGACCGGAATCGCCCAGCAGCTCCTCTTCGTGGGCCACTGCTGCTTGAATACGTTTGTTGGTCGCGGCGGCCTTCTTGTCGACGTTCGGCACGTTAATCAGGGTCTGCGGCAGCTGCGGGAAGTCAGCGGCGAGTTCCTTCAGGCTCTTGCCGGACTTGACGACCTCATTGCACAGGGTCAGAGCCGTCAGGGTGCCGTCACCGGTGGTAGCGAATTCGCGGTTGATCACGTGGCCGGACTGCTCACCGCCGAGCGTGTAGCCGCTCTTGAGCATCTCTTCCAGCACGTAACGGTCGCCCACCGAGGTCTCCACGGTCTTGATGCCCATGTCTTTCAGGGCGAGCTTCAAGCCCAGATTGCTCATCACCGTAACCACCAGCGTGTCATGGGCCAACTTGCCCTCACGCTGCTTGGCACGGGCCAGAATACCCATGATCTGATCGCCGTTGACCATGTTGCCGTCTTCATCGACCGCCAGACAGCGATCGGCGTCGCCGTCGAAGGCCACGCCCATCACGGCATCGGTGGCCTTGACCATGGCCTGCAGCTGCTCAGGGTGAGTGGAACCGGCGTTCTTGTTGATGTTGTAGCCATCCGGCGAAGCGTTGATGACGATCACATCGGCGCCGGCACGACGCAACGCTTCAGGAGCCACTACGGAGGTGGCGCCGTTGGCGCAGTCAGCGACGATCTTCAGCCCTTTCAACGGCTTGGGCTGAGTCTTGTCATCGTTCAGCGGGGCGATGGTGGATACCAGATGATCGATGTACAGGTTGGTTGCGGTGGTCTGGTCGTGGCTCACACGCCCCACACCGGCACCGGTCGGACGCTCCCAGTCCTCGCCGAGCACCGCTTCGATCTCGTCTTCCTTCTGGTCGGGCAGCTTGAAGCCGCCACGGGCGAAGAACTTGATGCCGTTGTCCGGCATCGGATTATGGGAAGCGGAGATTACCGCGCCCATTTCCACGTTGAGCACGCTGGTCAGGTAAGCCACACCAGGGGTTGGGATGATACCGGCATCGATCACGTCAAAGCCGCCTGCGGACATGCCGGCCGAAAGAGCCGAAGCCAAGAAGTCGCCGGAAACACGGGTATCGCGTCCCACCAACGCACGGCGACGACCCTCCGGCTGGTTGTCTTTGGTGCCGGCATCGCCCAGCACACGCACGGCGGCATCGCCCAGATCCAGCGCCAATCGGGCGGTCAGATCACGGTTGGCCAGGCCACGAACACCATCGGTTCCAAACATTTTCGGCATACTCTTGCATCCTTCACTTGAGCGGCTTCATACCGTCTCATCCAATAACGTGACCCATGGTAATCGGCCCAAGGCACGATGTCATACTGATTTGCGGAATACTGCTCAATTCGGTTGCAATTGCCTGCCTAGTACCATATAAATCCCAGCAAATACATCTCCTCGCCCCGTGGTCCAATCACCCGGCTTTTCTCCTCGCTTCCCTGCTTCCGCCCCCTTGCACGTTTCGCGCGAATCGGGCGTAAAGAGGGCGTACGAAGCCGGTTTTACGTACTTTTCGCACGAAAACACGTAAGATCAGTAGGTCTTGAGGGCCAGATCGATGGTGAGCACGATGCCGGCGATCACGGCGGCTGCACGCATGATATTCGCGGGGATGCGCCGGGTAATCGGTGGGGCGATATATCCGCCGATGAAACAGCCGAGGCACAGCATGATGGCAGCCGGCCAGTCGACCGCACCCTTGATGATGAACACCACGGAAGCAGTGATATTCGCACCGGTACCGATCAACGTTTTCAACGCGTTGATCTTGTGAAACGGCCCGATTTTGGCAGCATCCAGAACGGCGAGCGCGCAGGTGCCGGCACCGGCTCCGAAATAACCGGAGTAGATGGCCACGGCCCATACGCCAATCCAAACCCACCAGGAATCCTGATTCATCGGCTGTACCGGTTGATCAATGGGAAATCCCGCTGCGCGATCTTCGGCTTTGCGCTGTTCGGCAGCCGGCTCCGATGCCACGGCTTGCACGGCTGAATTGATGTTGGCCAGCTGTGCTGCGGCATCGGCAGCGGCCTGTTTGGCCTGCATACGTCCACGTGGATTGACGGCGATGATCAACGAGCTGAACAGAATCAACGCAGGGGCCGCGAATTCGAATACCTTGGGGTCGAGTTCCAGCAGCAAATACGCACCTATGACGCCGCCAATGGCGCCGATGGCCACATAAGTGATGACGCGCAGGGTCTGGCCTTTGAGCTCACGACGCGCTCCCATCACACCGCCGATACCCGTGCCTACCACGCCGACGGTATTGGATGCGTTCGCAAGCACCGGCGGAATGCCGAAGGCGAGCAGCGCCGGATAGGAAACCAGCGAGGATGCACCTACCGCGTATCCCACGAATCCGGCACCAATACCGGCCAGCAGAATTAACAGCAGTGACAGTATGGAGAAGCCTGCAATCATCCTGTGACATCCTTTCTCACGAACCGGACGCTTCCGGCCTTGAGCGAGCTTAAGGACGTCAATGACTGATTGCGGTTGTTTTTCTGCTATATGGAATAAAGATTCTTTGGTCACGGCAAGAGCTAATTGTCCGCGTGGTGTATGACGCGTTGGGCAACGTATGGTGTGTCATGCGTGGCACTTCATTGGAAAATCATTGGAATCCGCATTATGTACCAATCTAGCCAACGGGCCAACAAACTTTGCAACCGAAAACCTGCGGAATTTCGTGGGATTATTATGCGAAACCTCGTATTTATTGATAACGTACCGCAGCACCGTGGTACATCATCCGAATAGCACCCGCTATGAAATCATGTGTACAAACCACATCAGAGAGATGATACGGGCAATCGCAATTGCCTGCCATCCCCTGAGAACTATGCCAATCGGCATTCTATAAACGCACGGTATTGGCTCCGGCATCAGGCCAACGCCAAGGGCCAAGAGCTGCGAGAAACCGCAGCTCTTGGCCCCTAGTAGCGGAAACGACGCAGATTTGCTTTACAGGGCGGCGTTGTAGTCGCGGACCTTCAGCGTACGGTGCGAGGAGGCCACGTTCTCCACGATCAAACGCTTCAGGGCATTGTCAGCGGCGAAATGTTCCTCCAGCCATGCATCGCCGAGACGGGTCAGCGTGGCCGGATCAGCGTATCCGGGATACAGGCCATTGAGCAATGCCTCGGCCATATGGTAGGTCTTGTTGGCCCAGATCCAGTCCACGGTCTCGAAGTACTTGGCGGCGAATGGCTCGGCCAGTTCGGTGTCCGGCGTGGCGGAGAAGCCACGAGCCACGGCCTCCAGCTGGGAGTTGGTCAAATCGTCATTGTGCAGAGCCTGATCCCATGCCCAATCCTTGGCCTCGGCCGTGCCCTTGACGGCACGTGCGCCGAGCGCGAACTCACGGTTTTCAGTGGTGTCTCGCCTGGCAAGCTGTGCCTCGATATCACTGTCGCCGAATTCGTTCACGCTGGCCAGCGCGTTGACGATGGTCCACGTGAAGTTGTTATCGATGTCAAGGCCCGGCAGGCTCACCGTGCCATCGAGCAGACCACGAGCGTTGGCGGCAAATGCCTCGTCGCCTTCCTCTCCGTAACCGAGGTAAGCGGTGATGAGCTGGAACTGGGTGTCGGAGCCGGCTTCAGCGGCGTTGGCCAGCTTCCACAGTCCGGCGGCCACGTGGCGCAGCACGTCTTCGCGACGAGCCGGTGCCACATAATGGTGGGCGGTGGTGCTCATGCAGGCCAGAGCGTAGCGGAAGGTGGTGGATTCGGTTTCGGTGGCCAGCAGACGCAGGGTCATGTCCACGAAACGTTCGGCCGGGAATTCGCCATCGCGGGTCATATCCCAGAACGCCAGCCAAGTCACGGCGCGGGCCAGAGCATCGTCGAAACGATGCAGGTTGGCTTCGGCGAAGGCTTGAGACTCAGCGTCGAAGCGAATCTTGGTGTAGGTCAGATCATCGTCATTCACCAGAATCAGGGCCGGTCGCGGCTTACCTGCGGCGGCCTGAACAATGGTGGTCTCGCCATCCACATCAAGTTCGAACTGCTCGGTGCGTACGATCTTGCCAGTGGCCTTGTCTTCGTTGTAGAAGCCGATGGCCAGGCGGTGCGGGCGCAGCACCGGGTGCTCTTCAGGAGCGGTTTGGGTGAGCTTGAGCTCGGCAATAGTGCCGTCAGCAGCTTCGGCCACCGACGCTGCGATGGTGTTGATGCCGGATTCCTCCAGCCACTTCGCGCTCCAAGCCTTCAGATCACGACCTGAGGTCTTCTCCAGCTCGCCCAGCAGATCGGCAAGCGTGGCGTTGGAATAGGCATGCTTGTTGAGGTAGCTGTGAATACCTTCGAAGAAGCGTTCACGTCCAACGTAGAACACCAGCTGCTTCAGCACGGAGGCACCCTTGGCGTAGGTGATGCCGTCGAAGTTCACGTAGGTATCGTTGAGGTCATTGATCGGGGCGACGATCGGATGCGTGGTGGGCAACTGGTCCTGACGCAGGGCCCAGCTCTTCTCGCCGGAGCAGAAGGTGGCCCATGCATCATGCCATTCGGTGGCTTCCGCAGTGGCGAGAGTGGAGGTGAATTCGGCGAAGGATTCGTTGAGCCACAAATCGTTCCACCACTTCATCGTCACGTAATCGCCGAACCACATATGGGCCAGCTCATGCAGCACGGTCACCACACGACGTTCGGCCAAAGCGTCGGTCACCTTGGATTCGAACACATAGGAGTCGCGAATGGTGACCATGCCGATGTTCTCCATGGCACCGGCGTTGTATTCCGGCACGTAGATCTGATCGAACTTGGCGTACGGATACGGCACGCCCCAAGTCTTGGCATAGAAGGCGAAGCCCTTCTTGGTGATGTCGAACAGGTAGTCCACATCCTTGGCGAAGGCCTCGGCCAGAGACTGGCGGCAGTACTGAGCCATCGGCACGGTACGACCATCCTCGTTCAGGTATTCGGTGTGCCATTCGGCGTACGGGCCGGCGCAAATCGCAGTCAGGTAGGAGCTCATCACCGGAGTCGGCTCGAACACCCACAGACGGGTGGTTTCGTTCGGCTTGTCGCCCAAGGTTCCATCCTGTGTTTCCCGCGGATCATCTTCGACGCTGGAAGCCGGCATGTTGGAGGTAACGATCCAGCTTGCAGGAGCAAGCACCTTGAAATCGAACGTGGCCTTCAGATCGGGCTGGTCGAACACAGCGTAGACACGACGTGCGTCCGGCACTTCGAACTGAGAGTACAGATAGACGTTGCCGTCAGAGGGATCCACCGAACGGTGCAGACCTTCACCGGTGTTGGAGTAGCGGCACCTGGCCTTGACGGTTACCTCATTCTTGGTCTTGAGGTCGTGGAGCATGACGCGGCTATCGGCGAAGACCTTGGCGGGATCCAAGGATTCTCCGTTGAGTTCGACAGAGGTCACCTCGTCGGCGATCAGATCGAGGAACGTCGACGATCCGGGCTGTGCGTTGAAACAGATCAGTGTGGAGGACTCAAAGGTCTTCGCGCCGGTGGTCAGATCAAGGCTGATGTGATAATGAATCGGCGCTTCGACGATAGCCTTACGTTCTTCGGCTTCGACGCGGGTGAGATTGGAACCGGGCATGACTTGCTATCACTCCTTACTTGTTGTTCCCGAATGGTTCTGCATGATATCCGATAATCCCGGCCGCTCGGATTGCTCGGCCGGGATTATCCGTTTTCCGTTTGTCACATACGATTCGGCACACGCATATTAGCTTGTCTCAGCTTGTCGCAGTGCCGTAAGTATTGCGCAGCTGATTACTATTTGTTCGCCTCAGCATCGACGTCCTGCGCGATGTCGGCCACAACCGGCACGATCATCGGCTTGCGATGCAACTGACGAGCGACCCAGCTGCCCAGCGTGCGGCGCACGATCTGCTGCAGCTTGTACGTGTCCCTCGTGCCCTGCATCATCTGGTCGTTGAGCTGTTCGACGATCTGGTGACGAACCTTATCGAATTCGCTTTCGTCCTCGGCCACGGCGTTCAGGTAGATCTTCGGACCGGTGACCACTTCACGGTTGTCGGTGTCGACCACCACAAAGGCGGAGACGAAGCCTTCAGTACCCAGAATGCGACGCTTCTCCAGCTCTTCGTCGGTCAGCTCACCCACGGAATCGCCGTCAACATACACATAGCCGCACGGCACGGAGCCGACGACCGCAGCCTTGCCGTGATAGAGGTCCACCACGTCGCCGTCTTCGGCAAGCACCACATTCTGCGGGTCCACACCGGTCTTGACGGCGATCAGGCCGTTGGCCACCAGATGACGGTTCTCGCCGTGGATCGGCATGGCGCACTTCGGCTTGACGATGTTGTACATGTACAGCAGTTCGCCTTCATTGCAGTGGCCGGACACGTGGACGGCCGCATTGTCGCGGTTGACCACCTTGGCACCGAGCTGTACGAGCTTGTTGATGACCTTGTATACGCCGTGCTCGTTGCCGGGAATCAGGGAGCTGGCCAGAATCACCGTATCGAACTCGTTGATCTTGATATCGCGGTGGTTGCCGTCGGCGATGCGTCCCAAGGCGGCCATCGGCTCACCCTGCGAACCGGTGCACATGTAGACGAGTTTGTCGTCCTGAATGTCGTTGGCCTGCTTCAGGTCCACAACGGTACCTTCGGGGATATGCAGGTATCCCAGATCAGCGGCTATGGACATGTTGCGCACCATCGAACGGCCGACGAACACCACTTTACGGCCATACTTGTGGGCCGCGTCCACCACCTGCTGCACACGATGCACATGGCTGGAGAAGCTTGCCACGATAATCTTGCGGGTCGCTTGGGCGAATGCCTGATCAAGAGCCGGACCGATGGAGGTCTCCGGCTTGACGAAGCCAGGCACCTCGGCGTTGGTGGAGTCCATCATCAACAGGTCCACACCCTTTTCGCCGATCTTACCGAATTCCACCAGATCGGTGATGCGGTGGTCCAGCGGCAGCTGGTCAAGCTTGATGTCGCCGGTATCGATCAGAGATCCGGCCGGAGTCTTGACATAGACGGCCAAAGCATCCGGAATGGAATGGGTCACGTTGACAAATTCCAGATCGAACGGTCCGACCTTGAGCCGGTCACGCCCGGTAACCTCGACCTTGGTGGGGTTGATGCGATGCTCTTTGCACTTGGCATCCACGAACGCCAGCGTAAGCTTGGAGCCGATCAGCGGAATGTCCGGACGCAGCTTGAGCAGGTACGGCACACCGCCGATATGGTCTTCGTGGCCGTGGGTCAGGATGAGCGCATCGACCTTGTCCAGACGGTTCTTGATATACCCGAAATCAGGCAGGATGAGATCCACGCCAGGCTGCTCTTCCTCAGGGAAAAGCACACCGCAATCGATAAGCAGCAGGTGACCGTTGTATTCGATCACGTTCATATTGCGGCCGATTTCACCCAGACCACCAAGCGGCGTAATGCGCATGGAGCCCTTGCGGTACTTCGGTGGCGCGATCAACACGTCATCCTGCTGAGGGGCGGTGGCCCGCTGCGGGGTGTTGATCTTACGCGATGGCGTGCGGTTGTTCGCGCCGGAATTGCGTCCGCGGCCCGTGCCGCGACGACGAGAGTTCGAGTTCTTGGATGCTTTGTTATTCTTCTGTTCTGTTGCCATAACTTCTTGAGATCGTTGTTCTGTAGTTGTCTCCGCTCTGTCATGCGAAGACGGAGGACGGCAACCCGTTTACAGCAGTCCAGATGCGCGCATGCCTTCTTCGGCCTTATCAAGCTGAACGGCATCGGGACCGATGTTCGGCAAACGCATTTCGGTAGAGTCGATTACGCCCTTGATTTTCAGCGCCGCTTTGGCCATGACGGCCTGATAGCCATCTCCATTCAGCGCGTGGACAAGAGGGGCGAGCTGGTTGGCGAGACGACGTGCGGTGGTGATGTCACCACGATCGAACGCCTGGACAAGCTGCTGCATGGGGTTGGAGGCGACGTGGGCAATCACTGAGATGATGCCGACGGCACCGATGGAGAGGAACGGCAGGAACAGACCGTCATCGCCCGAATACCAGGCGAGACCAGTACGCTGCTGCTTCTCCACAGCGGCCGCAAGATCGCCGGTGGCGTCCTTGACGGCCTTGACGTGTTCAAGTTCGGCAAGACGGTCATAGGTTTCGACCTTGACCTTCAAGCCGGTACGGCCGGGGACATCGTATACGATGATCGGCTTTTCGGCGGATGCATCGACAGCCTTGTAATGGCCGACAATGCCGTTCTGCGAGGGGCGGGAGTAATAAGGCATGACCACGAGCACCGCATCGGCACCCGCTTCCTGGGTTTGTTCGACCATACGCACCGTATGGGCGGTGTCGTTGGAGCCGGCACCGGAAATCACCGGGACATCGACGACTTCCTTGACGGCTCTTACCAGATCGACCTTCTCGTCCATGTGGGTGACGGGCGATTCACCGGTGGTGCCATTGACCACAAGACCATCGGCACCGTCCGCGACAAGATACTTGGCGAGCTTCTGTGCGGCTTCGAAATCGACGGAACCGTCGGCTTTCATCGGGGTGACCATGGCCGGCAGAATACGACCGAAAGGCGCCGGATCAAGAAGGTGGATATCATGCTCGCTCATAGTGCTCACCGTACTTCCCGTTGTGGACTCTTTGTTGTTCTTGTCCTTGCATCATCCGCATAGATCTCGCGGATGTAGTGCAGGTCTGCACATACCGTCCGCGTATGTGCAATATGCTGGCTTATGAGGTAGTGAAATTAGTGTTGATTGGATATTGGTTCCTGTTTGATTGCAGTGCCGTTGTGATGTCGATGGCCGCAATGATTCACAGCGGATCCGCTGTGAATCACAAGTCCAGGAAGTGATCGAGACCCACAGTCACTCCGGTAGGAGCGTCGCCGGCCAACTTGCGTACCGCAAGCAGCACACCAGGCATGAAGCTGGTCCGATCGAAGCTGTCCGCACGAATGGTCAGTTGCTCCCCGGCGTTGCCGAACAGCACCTCCTCATGAGCGTTGAGACCACGCAGACGGACTGCGTGCACATGAATGCCGTCAATGACCTGACCGCGGGAACCGCCGTCAGTTTCAGTGGCGTCCGGCACCGGGGACATGCCGGCGGACTTGCGTGCTTCGGCGATACCGCGAGCGGTATGAATCGCAGTGCCGGAAGGGGCATCAACCTTGGTGGGGTGATGCAGCTCGATGACTTCGGCGGATTCGAAGTACTTGGCTGCCTTTACGGCAAAGTAATCGGCAAGCACCGCGGAGATGGCGAAATTCGGGGCGATGAACACCTTCTGGGCATCTGGCTTCGGACCCTGTGCGATGGCTTCCTTGACTTGGGCAAGCTTCTCGTCGGTCCAACCGGTGGTGCCCACCACCACGTCCACGCCCTGACCGATCAGGGTGAGTACGTTGTTGAGGCTCACGCTCGGCACGGTGAACTCCACCACGACATCGGTATTGTCGGGGGTGATCTGAGTCAGATCATCGCCGGCGTCCAGTGCGAGGGCCAATTGCGTGTCCGAGGCGTTGTTCACCGCTTCGACCACATGCGAGCCCATACGTCCCTTGGCCCCAACTACGGAAACCTTGATCATGCTCTTCCCCTTGCTTTCTGGTGTCACCACCGCCACAGCTCACACCGGGCGCTTTATCCTGTCTTCAATCTGCTTCTGCGTGGTGGTACTCCTTGCGCATTTGGCATGCGCAAGGAGTACCACCACGCCGTCGAATCGGCAAACAGATTACCACCTGAGCCAAGGCAAACCAATAGAATGTCCATGAACACAAGGATGAGTCCAAACACGGATTTCATGATGGATTCAACACCGGGCGCGCAAGACTCCCGGGACGCTCCTGGGACGCTCCTAGGACATCATGAGGCAGCGTTGATGCTGCCCAGTTCAGGCTCGTCGCCGGGCAAGCCACCAACCCGCCAAAGCGATCGGTACCGTGGCCAAGGTAAACAGAAATGGCAGCATCATGCCGATATGAGGATCATATGCATCCAGCACAACGCCTGCCACCGATGAGCCGATCGAAGTGCCGACCGTGCCAGCGGTGGTCACCCAGCTCAATCCCTCGGTCAGCGACTCGGCCGGCACGAGATCCTTGACGATGAGGTTACCGGTGGCGAATAGCGGAGAAACGGTCAGACCGGCCAGAATCTCCACGATCCCCAGCAGGATGAGATTATCCATGGTCAGGCGGAAGAACACATATCCCACAGTCAGCAAGGACAGGAACATCACCATATGCGCCCAATGGGAGCCTTTGAGCTGTCGGGAACCGAACATCAGTGCTCCGGCGCACGAGCCTACGGCGAACATGGCGAGCTGCACACCCAAGAATGGTTCCAATCCCACGGATTTCATCGTTGCGGTGATGGAGACGTCGAAGGAAGTGAAACTCATGTTGAACACTACGAACACCGCCAATAACGGCAACACCCCGGCATAGAGCAGCACGCTTCTGGCTTTAGGAGCCCGTGTTTTCAGCTGGCGCAAGGTGAGCTGGTCCGCGTGATCCCGCGCCGAACCCGCACCGCTATCGCCGTCGTTGACATCGCGGGTCTCGCAGACGTTGCGCCCAGCAGCTTGACCGTCGTCACACAGTTCGGGACTCGACGGCACGTCGATCTCCTGTACGAGGAGGTTCGGCTGCGTGGACTTCAAGGAAAAGAACACCGTACCGCCGATGCCGCATGCCACAGTAGGCACGAACAGCTGAGAGACCGGGTGTACCGACGTAGCGAGCCAAGCGGCCATAATCGGCCCCAGAATAAATACGATTTCATCAATCGCCGCTTCCATGGCATAGGCGGTATTCAGCAAAGTATCGCCATTCTCCACATTGCGCAGCGCATACGCCCAGCGGGTTCTCACCAAAGCCCCGAAGGAGAACTGCGTGAGGCCCATGATGATGGCAAGAACGAAGAGAACCGCCAGCGGAACCCGTACCAGAGCCGCAATCGCGAACGACAGCATTGCCGCAATCTGCACGGCGAGCGCCAGCCGACCGACACGGGCTTGTCCGAATCGATCGAACGCCCTCGCATAGAACGGCGTAACGCAAGACATGGCGAGCACATATGCGGCGCTCATAGTCCCGGCCACTGTCCAATTGTCGTACAGGTGGTTCAATGCCAGCACGATGCCGAGGCTCATCATGGAAATCGGCAGACGGGCTACGGCGCCTGAAATGCAGAACGCTTTCGTTCCGGGCAATGCGAACAGACGTGCATATGGCGACTGGGGCGACTGGATGGGGTACGACTTGGCACCGACACGAGTCGTAGGCACTCTTTTACTCCTTACTGATTATTCGTCCGGCACGTGCGCCCGCCCACACGTACCTTCCGAGGGTAGCGGTCTCTGAGCAACGTCACGCGGTGCGTTTCTCCCACGGACAGATGCGCGAACATTGCGACATATGACAGTCGAACTGCTCGTATGTGCGCCGGCACCTTGTCATAGGCGTTTCATGGCCTAGTCGTTGTCGGATTGTTCAGAGATTCCGGAGCTCAACTCGGTAAGGATTTCCTGTTTGGTTTTGGCGCGGGCTTTAAGCTCGCGCAAGTCTTCCTGAGACTCACTGACATAGTAGAGGGTAGCGTCGATACTCTCCAACGCCGCACCTTCCACCACAGCGAGCAACAGCCTATACATGTCAAGCTGGGCGAGTTTACGCGCCACATCCTGTGGTTGCGTGGGTCTTTGCCCGGTTTTCCAATCGACAATGGTGAATCGTTTGGATGAATCCCGTGGATCCAATCCCCCCGCAAACACCGCATCCAGTTTGCCGTTGACAATACCAATGCCTGGCACGTCCACCACGATGGCGCGCTCCAGCCAGACCGGGGTACGCCGAGCCCAGCGGGATGCGGCAAGCCGCTTCTGCCACTGCAACAGCTCGCCTTCATCCATCGCAACAGCCTCTCTGGTGCCCCTTTCATCGATGCTTCCCGCACCGATGAACCGCTGAGCCCACTCATGGAATCGTGTGCCCGCTTCCGCTGCCGGGGATGAGATACGCGGAACCGGGCGAACGATGCTTCTCCAATACATGCGTTCTTCCCGCTCCCCCATGCCGCCGACTCGCGCCTGCAACCCGGTAACATTCTGCCGTCCTGCAGACAACACACGTTGGGCTTTTGCTTTTACCATCTCATCCAACGCCTGCCCTTGCAATGGTCCGGTCATCAGATCCCCATCGCTGACCAATATCTGCGCTCGCTGCAGCAATGGCCCAGCCGGCTGGTGGCACTCCAGCTCCCCCTGGCTCTCTTGCACGTGCCCACCAATGGCGGCGGCACCCTTGCCGGCAGCGATATGGCCGGCAGCGATACGGTCGGCTTGTTCTATCTGTTGCCGCACGGCACCGATGCCACGATCAAGCCGTTCAACGATGGATGCGCTCAGGGTAGCCGGCCAGGGTAACGACTCGGCCTTATCCTGTTGAGCGATTGGCGTGCTCCATGCCGCGCCTATCACGGCGTTGCAGTACACGGAAGCCCGCTCCCCTATGAAGAATCCCTCGGGAGCCTCAATCGGCTCGTCTTGCTTGGAGACGAGAGCCACCTTATCTCCCAGCTGCTCCACGCATTGACGAGCCGTGACCACATGGTCGTGCGAGATCAGAGCGTCATGTACTTCAAGCCAGAAATTGGAAGCCTGGGCAGCACGCGCTCCCTTAGGCACTGCAGAAGGATCGCGGCCATATTCCCCCGCATAGGCGCTATAGGTCAGCATGGCGTCCGATCGGGCACGGGTGAGCGCGACATACATAAGTCGCCGTTCATCGGCATGGAGTCTGCGACCGTATTCCTCCGTCTGCGTCAGATACCAACCAGAAGCATCAACCTCGTCTACACCATCGCCGAACTGACGCATGGAACCGAAGGCCTCATCATCAATGAGTTCCACATCATCCAGCGTCTCCAATGCCTCCATTGGAGACATCGCGACATCCGCATCATGGGGGAATCTTGGAAGAATTGCCGCATCTGCACGTACGGGTACCGGTACCGCGGTGGGGTCGGTCAGCCACGAATCGGCGACGTCCCGATACTGAGGCGCCACCCATCGTCCATGTTCCAGACCACCGGGATGCCGCTCATCCAGCTCTACTTTAAGATGATCGCCCTGATTGCTTGGGAAACCTCCTGCAGTCAACCCCACCACGGCAACGGCATCCCATTCCAACCCTTTGGATTGATGTACCGTCATCAATTCCACATCCACCGACGTATCGGGAAGATTGGCCGCCTCATCCTCCACGGAAGACAATTGATCGACCCATGCCATGAATCCCCGCAACGTAGGCGTCTGATCGATTGCGATCTCTCTCGTATAGGTATCGACCAAATCCACGATGGCATGCATGGGCATACGAGCCACCGTGGGATTGGCGTGACGTCGAGGGTCATGCAGCGCCTCAGCCACCACGGTGTCAATATCCAGATCCAATGCTTCGACACCGACACGAATCACATCGTTCAACGGCCGGCCGATGGCACCATGGACATGACGCAGCGCCTTGGCCATATGCGACACCGCAGACCGACCCCACTCGCTCAAGGGTTTGATCAGCAATTCGATATCCGTACGCAACAACACATCCGGCAGGAACACCGCATTCGCCACCTGATCGCGATGCTCCCGAACCACAGTTGCCCATTGTTCCTGAGGGGCATCCGCTGAGGCCAGTCCCGCTTGTACCAACGCTCTAAACCGTTGTTCGGTATTGCACTGTTCGGCAACACGTGCCAACAGTGTCAGATCATCCGCGCTGACGGCAAATCTTGGTGTGGCCAGCAGTCTCATCAACGATCCGGAATCCGTGTGGTCCGACGCCACATGCAGCAGTGCCATCAGATCACGAATCTCAGGTCGTTCAAGCAATGCGGAATATCCGACTACGAACGTGGTCAATCCAGCCTGCTCCAACGCTTCCTGATATTGGGGCATACGAGACTTGGACCGGAACAGTACCGCGACCGACGCCTTCCCACCGTCATCAGCCTCCTTGCCATCGCGCGCACGATATTGGCTAATCGCCTGTTTACAGAATCGCACCACCGCATCCATCTCTTGGCCGGCGGTAGCAAATCCCAGTACGCCGAGCGTACCTTCTGGTGCATTCGGCATAGGGTCGAGCGAAGAGACACCCACCTCTCGCATCAGCGAGCTGGAAGGCCGTGCCGGATGGGAACGCAATGGCAACGTCAGATCATTGGCTGCCTCAAGCACGATGCGGCTATTGCGTCTCGTCACCGACAAGGGGAACGGCTTGGAGTCCGGATCCATATGAAAATCCCGCTGAAACATGCGGAATGCGCCAGGACTCGCTCCTCGCCATGCATAGATGGACTGGAACGGATCGCCCACAGCATTGACGGCGGACCGTCCATCCTTTGTATGGAACAGCGATGCAAGCAATGCAGCCTGTGTGGTGGAAGTATCTTGGTATTCGTCAAGCAGCACATGAGTGTACCGGCGTCGTATTCGTTTGCCGATTGACGGGAAACGGCTGATCAGTTGGAATGCCGCAATAGTGAAATCGGAAAATTCCGCCATATTCCGTTCACGCTTGGCTTGTGCGTACGCTTCGACCAGCTGCAAGAGAATATCTCGTTTGCGTACGGTCTGCAGCAGTTCGCCACAATGGTATGCACAACGTGCATGCAATGCTGCAGCACGATCATCGAGCTTGGCCTGCCAGCTGGCATCCGTGTCTTTCTTGAGACGTTTGATCTTGGGGATCGTCGGTTCGGCATCAGGCACGGTCTCATGCTCCAGCACGGTTTCGATGCGCTTGGCAAATGCCGTATCCCATTGCCGCACCAGATCGACAGCTTGCGCAAAGCTGACGCAGTCGCCTCCAATCATGGCGCTTCCAATGGCGTCAGACAAGGTCAACACGTATCCGGCCAAGTGCGAGAATGATCCGAAATCCTCTTGAAACACCAAATCCATATGCGCGTCGATGACTTCGGTGGCAAGTTGAAGTGCTCCGGCTTGGCTGAGTGGCTGCGTCTGCTGGTCAAAGCCCACCAATAAGCCATATTGGCGCACAATGGTCTGGAAGAAGGCGTCATAGGTGAAAATCGCAGGTTTGAGAAACGCTCGGTCCGAAATTATGGCTGATGCGTCTGCGCTATCCGTTTCCCCCGCTACCGCCGAAGAAACTCGTTCCAGCAATTCTCCGGCCGCCTTGCGCGTGAAGGTCAGCCCAAGGATGCGTTCCGGTGCCACACCGCGGTGAATAAGCGCGATGATACGCTGTGTCATGGTAAAGGTTTTTCCGGAACCAGCACCGGCAACCACCAGAACATCCGAATCGGCTGGTGCATTGATGATGGACGCCTGCTCCGGGCTCGGGACAAATGTGCTCATGCCTGCCTCGTTTCAAATACAGTGCTGATCTGCCCAGCACACGCAGGGCATACATCTTTCATACGGCATACCTCAATATGGGTGGATTGCGGATGCGCGGTAAGTTCAGACGACCTGATGGCCGCAGCCGCATACATGACACGGGCGATCATGGTCAATGCCCACAGTGTCTGCGTACCCGCGAAAGCGGTGAATTGCTGCCAAGCCTGCACAGGCACCCCACAAGGCGGTTGGTTGACGTTCAGCATTGGCATATCCAAGAAGCGTTCAAGTTTCTGATAGTTCTGCCGTGCTGTGAACGGCGTCTCGTTCAACGCTCCGTCAACGAACAGAGGAGGTTGGAAAGCGCCTTCCGGCGCATAGCTGTGCGCCGGCGCAGCATGTTGACCAACATGGAATAGTGCACTTTGCGCAATAGTGGGTGTCTGATCCAGTCGATTGGCCTTACGGATATCGCCATCGATGACCTCAGGAAAAGCAAGACCAAGCTGGTAGCACACCAACTGCAGATCATTGAAAATTCGCTTTACGGACGGCACTTTGCCTGTTTTGTAGTCAATCAGGCGAATACGCTCGCTTCCATCGGCAAGAACACGATGCTCCATGCGATCGATACGGCCGGACAGACGCACGATAAGCCCCTCATCCATGCCTTCAGGCCAGCCACCGACCAACGCCCCCATCATGCGCATCAGAGTGGAACGGTCAATCGGCCGAACACCGGACAACGCATTATAGGCGGCTGCTATTTCATGCCACCCAAATCGTGCGGTGAATTCACGTTCACATTCGACCTTGGCCAGCCGTCCGATAGCAAAATTCTTGGCGTTCTTTCCCAAATATGCCTCTGGATCAGCATCACTACGCACAAAGTAATCGGCGATAGCGCCAAGAGCGGCCTGCGCCGATTCATCTTTGCGGGTCGCCGCATACCTGTTGCCGGTATCCGCAATGGAGGAAGGATCAGGCCTTCTGCCCTGATATATGGTCAACAAGCGCTGATGGACCGCTTCAATACGTTGATCTATTGATGCAGTGGCATCTAATCCCAAGTCCTCAAGCCGATCGGCGTGGCAGGAGAGCAAATCCAAGCCCTCCTCACTGCCTTGCTGCGCCACAGCATGAATCACAGTGCCAAAACCGGTGGCCACCGAGCTCATACGCGGACCGGCGAAACGGTTCTCCAACATCCAGCACACCGGGCATGCCCATAAGCCATCAACCGCGGAAGGCGAAAGCGTTACCACGAGCGACGGAACCGACTGCGCTGCGGTATCCGGCCCCGATGAAGTCCGCGCCATCGCTGTTCGCGCCATTGGAGTCTGCGCTGCTGCGGAAGGAGCCGACGAACAACGTTCCTCCGAAGACCGACCGTGTTGTCGACAGTGCTCTGTCCCATCCGTCCCATCTCTATGGCACACGTCTTCTGCCTGATGCGCATCATCGCCACCGTGATGCCGTATAGATTGTTGTTGCGTAAACGCCCAATTGGCGGGATCCGCTGATTCCACTCCATGTACGGCAAGTAATGCCAAAGCCTGAGCGGCGTCCCGCGCAATGACCTCATCTGGCTCATGCGTCGCCATTACGGTACGCGCCGCCGCCACCAATCCTCTGGGATCAGCATCCAATCCCGCGTAATCCGGATATGCGTCATCAGAGGAATCACCTACGGCAGCGAATTGCGCCTGCTGTCGATTTCTTGGGAAGTATTCCGGCATATATCCGAAGAGGAAATCCGAGGGACTTAAGTCATCGTTCCATACGGCGCTGATCGCGATTTGCTCGGCACGGGTCAACGCAACCAGAAAACCTTTTTTCTCCGCAGACATCACAGCCGTGAACTGCGGATCCTGATTCATGCCGGAACCACCCACGGCATTGTGTGATATCGCTTGCGGCCCCCTCAACACCAGTTCGGCAAGGTCTTCCCCGCCGAACATGGTATTGCGACCGGCAAGATTCGGCCACACATCCTGTTGCACCTGAGGTATCCAGGCATAACGCCAATGTCTGCCTGCTGCGCCGGCGGGCGTAGTCAGCATTACGGCATCTTCCACCGGGCCCACATGCGCCAGTGAATCAGCCTGTACCTCCATGCCACGCACTTGCGCCATGAATTCCTCCAGGTCACGGCTCGCGGCGGCATCTTCGGCAAATTGGAACAACCGCATGGCAGCGTCTAAACGATCATTCGCCGTACGTCCATCTTCGGTATTCAGCAGCGCCGTTCGTTGCCATACAGATGCAAGTCCCGCAGCCTCCCATGCCGCGGACAAAGCGTAGCGCGGCTGTGATCGCTGTTCCACCGGCAAACGACGCAAGGCGTTCGATACCTTGCTCACCATGGCCCATAAGTTAGCGAACGCCCGCGCCTGTGGATCTTCGCCAAGCACCGCATGCACGGCTTCCACTACCGACCGAGCCGGGGCCGACGGTAGATCCAACCCCAGCATCACATACAACGCATCAGCACCAAAAGACAACTCGGATCCGTCGTCTTGCTGTGCGATGTCGAGGGTCTCGATCACCGGTGAACCAGCATCAGACACCCCACTACTTGTTTCACAACCTGTTTCACACAGTGTTTCACAGCCTGTTTCACAAGCATGGCTGCGTATCGAATCACATATGGACTCCCATGATGAGAGCAACGAACTGAGAAACGCGCTATCTTGGGCAATCGGCGCTAAAGACTCCAACGCATTCATCGCCGAATCCACCGGAGCGATGCGCCCGGGAACTCCCCTTCCCGGAGCGTCTCCGGTAGTTATCAGCGGTCCACCCATTAGCGCTCTCACGCGCGAATGCACATAAGAGGCACAGTCAGCGGGTTTCATGCGAATCGACTGGGTCTTATCAATGCGTAACTGCGCAAGTTCCAGTACCGCGAACAACCCCTGTACCAGACTCTCATCCTTGAGGGGCCGAGTAATCGACGAATAGCGCACAGGTACGCCATCGCGGCGTAACCGTTCACCATAGCGACGGACGGTCGCATTGTCATGCGCAATGATCACCATGTCATTCCACTTGACGTCATGGTCCAGATGCGAGCGCTTCATGCGCCATACCACGTCATCAAGTTCCTCGCGCGCGGAACGGTAAAGCCTCGCGAACAATGTGCCATCATGTAAGCCAGGCTCACACGTTTTATTCAAGACATCGGTGATCTTGCCTGACCTTAAGGCAGGCGGCAACGGCTCGTCTTCCGGAGAAGGAATTGACAGGGAAACACGGCTGGCGACCAATCGCACCATACTGATAGGGTCGCTTATAGGGCTTACGGTCTGGGTATTCGCAAGTTGTTGCGCACCTTCATGCCGCGCCAGAGGTTCTTCAATCGCTCCAAGACTTCCCCGCACCGCACGCCGCATCAGATATTCGGGATACGAGCCACGGAACGATTGCACCGACTCATCCGGGTTACCGACCAACACCAGTTTGACACCTGCTGCGCCAAGGACCTCAAGAAAACGCATACCCGCCAGTGTTGTATCTTGTACATCATCCACCACCAGCAATCGCGGGATGCTCATTGATTCCAGTTGAGCGGACATGTCAGTCCCTGAAGCATCGACCTTGCCCGTCTGCCGCCAGAGTGCCATAGCCTCACGCACCGCATGCATCCCAGCCACCAACAGGTATGACGCATCCAAACGATACTGCCCCGGATATGCCTGACGCTGAGCGACGATATATTCCTTGCGCAAGGCAAAAGCCAGTTTCCATTGCACCGTCAGCCGAGGCTCCGCAATCGCCCGGCGCAACAGTCGATCTTCTTCATCCGGACCGACGCCAAGCTCATCTAATCTCGCGAGCATATCGCGCAATTGCCCGATGAAAGCATCTGAAATGCCGCGCGTGAACACCTCTACGCTGGAAGATCCACCGACCACCGGCACCGAATCGTTGGACTCGCGAAGGTTTGGCGAGTCCATCGTGCGGAATGCATCTCCACCGGAATCGAAACGTATCACATGCGCCCAATCATCCTGAGCGAAGTATTCACGCAACAAATCGCAAGTATTACAGTCATCGCCCAAAGCTGCATGTTTCAGATGCACCGCCATCACCGTTCTCAGCAGTGCATCCTGCTCGGCTCCATTCAGCAAACGGGGAGCGACCAGTCCTTGAACAGCCCGCAAAGCGGATACCACGCGGAATGCCATAGCGCCCAAAGTACCGACCGGACGCGTCTCTTGCGAGAATCCCAACCGGTGAATTACCTCATTGCTCAAAGATTCCGCAGCCACACGTCCCGGTACGGCCATCGCCGCCCCAGCTCCACCGTAGCGGCGTAAAGCCTCTACCAGCAGCGCCACGGCAAATCCCGTCTTGCCGCTTCCCGGCGCGCCTATGATCAGCCTCGTCACACCATCGCGATCGAGGCCGTTCATAATCTCATGAGGGTCAAGTCTGTTCGTCATGGCTCAAGCGTAACCCCCGGCATAGGAGGGCGGTAAAATTTTACCGCCCTCCTATGCCGGACTGTATTCTTAGCGGTATCCTGTTGCGCAAGCGCGAAGAGCGCATTCATCAATGAAGAAGGAGGGGACCATGACCGGCATACCGATGAGGCCGCCGAAAATACCGGGATATGATTTCGTCCAGTTGCTTGGCAGTGGAGCCACCGCCACCGTATATCTATACAACCAACGCATGCCGGTTCGTCCCGTAGCGGTAAAGGTAAGCGCCAAGACATTGGATCCACGCGCAGCGGCATTGTTCAACCGCGAAGCGAATTTCATGGCCAAGCTTTCCTCGCATCCCTATATCCTGCCCGTATACGGCGCTGGCGTCACTTCGGACGGGCATGGATACATTATTATCGAATATGCTCCGGGCGGCACCTATAACAGCGTGATGAAAGCCCGGTCCATGACCTGCGATCAGGTACTTGATCTGGGAATCAAACTGTCAAGCGCGCTGTTCACTGCGCATCGGGCCAATATCATTCATCACGATATCAAGCCCAGCAATATTCTCATCACCGCGCAAGGCTTGCCGGTATTGGCGGATTTCGGTATCTCCACCGATGTCTACGACCGCACTGAGACCGGTTTCTCCCCGCCATGGGCACCGCCTGAGGTCCTCCAGCATCTGACCAACGGATCGGAGGCCGCCGACATTTATTCTCTTGCGGCCACGCTGTACGCCATGTTCGTAGGATATTCGCCATTCCAGCATGAATATCATCCGCATACCCAATCGGAGCTCATCTCACTGATCATCAACCAGCCGCTGCCTCGCCTGAACCGTCCGGACGTGCCAGCGGACGTGGAAGCGGTGTTGCGCCGGGCACTGAACAAGAATCCAGACCAACGCTACTATTCCGCGCTGGAGTTCGCACGAGCCATGCAACGCGTGCAATTCGCGAACTTCGGCCATGCCACACCGGTGACGGTGGAAGGCATGCCACCCTACCCCAAAGACATTGAAAGACCCCGTAACGGCAATGCACCAACTGTTCGCAGCACCGTCCAGAACCGGGCATGGATTAAGCCAGCGGCCATAGCAACGGCAGTAGCGGCTGCGATAGTTGCGGTGGCATTGGTATTCGTCTATGGCGTACTCCCCCGGCTGGATAGCACTTCCGGGGCCGAGACCAAGCAATTGGCCGGTGCCGGCACCCAAGATAACGACAACACCCTCAATCAGCAGGACGACACCGTTACCGGCACAGACGATGCCACAGTTCCCAGTCCTGAGCATCTGACCGGCACGTACGCCGCAGACGGCTCATCCGTGACCTTCACCTGGACGAACCCAGATCAGCAGCAGGGCGATTCCTACGCTTGGGCCTTGGTGCAAGGAGACGGTACGGATCAAAGCACTCAGACCACAACCACCTCCGACACCACTGTGACCGTTGACCCGCAAGATGGTCAACAGACATGCATACAGGTATCCATCGTGCGCAAGAACCATCAGATGTCCGCAACGCCGACAATCGGGTGTGCCGCCAAGCCACAATAAGGTACACCTCACCTACGTTGCACGTTTAAGTCATAGTCATGGCTTGGACGTCCCAAGGCAGCACCATTACACTGACGAGTAGAAGCGAGAAGGGGCAGGGAACCACATGAGCGTATCAGCCCAGTCATATGAGCGGCGCAGACGCCTAAGTGCCATACTGCGTCGACTTATGCCTTCCGGCGGACATCGATGGACGCTGCCGGTGATTACGTTGTTGCTGCTCGCCGGGCTGGTGGCCGGTTCTCTGATTATCAGCACCGTCACCCGACGCCATGTCCAGCTGGATGACGGCACTGTTTGGATCACGTCTCTCAACAATCACAAAGCGGCACGATTCAATGTAAAGAACAAAGAGCCGGATGCTGGTGTAGCCTCCACCGCGTCACGTTTCGATGTCGTTCAACATGATGGCGACACCGTACTCACCGAGCCGTCCAAAGCATTCTCGATCAAAGCCTCCACAGTAGGCACTGACGCAAAAACGGATCTCAAATCGCAGACCACCGCCGTAATCGGCGGCGATGCCATCGCCTTCATCAACGAGAAAACCGGCAATGTATGGGCGGGCCTCACCGAACATCTCGACGCGGTGACGCCAACTACCTCCGAACCTCAAATGAAACTGGGCGAAGGAGGCCGTATCGCTGTAACCAACGACGGCACAGTATACGGGTACAGGCCATCCGATGGCATGGTACTTACTCTCGACAGTCCAGAAGCCTCGAACGCCCAGGAAGTCGGATCGCTGACCAATGGCGCGCAGCAAGCGGCTGACAGCTTCACAGTCGTTGGAACACAGCCGGTAATTGCTTCCGGCAACATCGTTATTTCTCACAAGGGACGCGTGCAAGTAGACACCACCGGCTCACTCACCTTGCAAGCGCCGCCCACCGACGACAAGCAGGACAGCTGGGTAGCCGCATCCTCACCTCGCGGCCTTGCCTTGATACCGCTGAAATCCGGTGCCTCGGCGAACTTTATCGCCCATTCAGGCAAGGCTGAAGCGGCGCAGCCGGTGTCTACCAATGGATGCGTATATGCAGCCTGGAGTCAGAAAGCCAGCAACTACATTCGAGTCTGTTCTGCCGCAGACACCAAGCAATTCGAGAGCCTTGACTCCGTCAACACCACGTCCGAACTCGTGTTTCGCACCAACCACCGTCTGGTGGTGCTTAATGATGTAGTTGACGGCAATGTATGGAATCCGGATGATTCCACCAAGGTCATCAAAATTCAATGGAACCGAGTCCAAACCGAGCAAACCGAAAAGGAACAACAGAACAGCGATTCGGCCAACAACCATCACGATTTCGCAAAAACCTGCTCGGCACAGTCCGGCCAGATCAAAGCGGAAGACGACGAATTCGGCGCTCGGGCGGGTTCGGAGCAGATTCTCGACGTATTGCGCAATGACGAGCAGACCGACTGCTCCGTACTCCGCATCAATTCGGTCGGAGCTCCGAACAATAAAGACGTTACTATTTCACCGATCTATGACGGACGATATCTCCAGCTTGATGCGTCCTCCGCATCGGCAGGCACACTCACCTTCACCTATGAAATCTCCGATGGACGAGGCCAGACATCCAGCGCCACAGCGACTGTCACGCTCAGTGGATCAGACAACCACGCACCGCGACAGTTCGACACGCCGCCGGAAATAGACGTGGAACAGGGAGCCAGCTATACAGCCAATGCACTCGGCAGCTTTATCGACCCGGATGGAGATCCGCTCACTCTGATCTCGGCCGTGGCCCAGAACACCGATCAGGTACAGGTATCCACACGAGCGGACGGACAGCTGACGTTCAATACCGGAGCGCTGGAATCAGGACGAGTGGGCGTGGAACTCACCGTCTCCGATGGCGAAGATACCGGAACCGGCATGATGTACTTTTCCATCAAACCGGCAAACACCTTGGCTGCAGTTATCGACCCGGTGGCAAAAACCACCGCCCCCAATACAGACACCGTCATCGAACTCACCCCTTATGTGCATGCCACATCCTCGCAGCCCGCGCAGCTCAGCCAAGTGGATACGCCGAAAGGGGCCAGCACCACTGCGAATGCAGCCACCATGTCCATCAACTTCAAGGCCAACGATCCCGGCACCTATTATGTGTCCTACACCATCACCCAAGGATCGCTTCCCGCCACTGGCCTTGCCCGTGTGGAGGTGCAAGCCGTAACCGGTGAAGCCGCCAAACCTGTAGCTGCCAATGATGTGGCTTTGCTGGGTGCAGACAACACCGCAATCGTGGAACCATTGACCAATGACGTCGATCCAATGGGCGGAGTACTTTCCGTGACCTCCGTAAATGCCGACGCCAGTTCTGGTATCAAGGTCGGACTGGTCAGCCATAAGCGTGTCTATATCACAGCACGTCAAGTGCCTTCAAAGCCGGTATCCATAACATATACAGTGGCGAACGCCAAGGGATCGGCAAAAGGTACCATCATTCTGCAGCCGCCGGCACTTACCGCAGCAAATTCGGTGCCCAAAGCCGACAACGTCAATACGCAGGTACGCACCAACGGCATCGTGTCAGTGGACGTACTCGATCATGTCACGTATTCGGACGGCACCACGGTAAAACTGAAAAACAACCTGCAATACGATAAGAACACATTCCATGGTCTGGTATTCGTCTCCGGAGACACCGTACGATATCAGGCATCCGACACAACCGGCGTATTCCCCGTCACCTATACGGTCGAGGACAATCTGGGCAATGTAGCTTCTGCCATCATTACCATCACCGTGCATCGCAGCGACGCTGCCGGAAAGGCCGCTCCCACGCCGCATGATGTCGAAGCTCAGGTGGCAGCCGGACAGAAAGTCCGCATTCCCATCACCTTAACAGGCATCGATGCGGACGGCGACGATGATCAGCTGCTCGGATTAGGCAACAAAGCACCATCTCTGGGCCGTATCACCGAAGTCGGTTCGGATTACCTGGTCTATGAGTCCTACCCCGATTCCTCCGGCACCGATACCTTCTCCTATGCAGTGGAAGATTGGACCGGACAACGAGCACAGGCCCAGATTCGAGTGGGCGTGTTCCAAGGTGCCTCCGATTCAGGCGTGTACGCCCGTGACGACGAAATAACGCTCAGGCCAAACACCGCGGCCACGGTGCCGGTCACCCAGAATGATATTTCAGGGGACAATACCGAGTTGACCGTCGACAAGCAGCTTGAGGTCCAAGGCATTGATGGCGTGACAGTGACCGACAATATGCTGTCATTTACCACTCCGGCGAATGCCACCACAGCTTATATCGCCTACACGGTCAAAGACAAGGCAGGACTTTCCGATACCGCCACATTGACGGTAAACGTCGATCCGAACGCCCCGATCGAGCCACCCACTGCCTATGATTACCGCGTACCATCCGCAGCCACCATTGACAAGAAATCCGTGGATGTCGATGTTTCTCAGTGGATAGCGAATCCTTCCGGAACAGTCGGCGAACTCAAGGTCGGTGTACATCCTTCCGCAGCGGACCATGCACGGGTCAAGGGCAGCGAACACTCAACCATCATCACGGTCGATCTTACTTCGCAGGCACGTTCCATTCCCTATACGGTGACCAACACCACCTACGACATCACCTCCACGGCGTTCATTCAAGTACCGGCCTATGGCGTTTTCCCACCCACGCTACGTCCCAAGGCTCCGGAGTTGAAGGTCAATGCACGTGAGACCATCGAAATCAACATCAATGACTATGTCCGCGTAGGAGCAGGCAAAGAACCGTATATCGAAAGCGCCGGATCCGTCAGCGCAACAAAGGCTTCCAATTCCGATCTGTATGTGAACGACAAAACGCTGAAGTTCACCGCCGCCAAGGATTATGCCGGTCCCGCTTCGATCACCTTCACCGCAGTGGACGGCAAACAGGGAACGGATAAGACCAAGATCATCAATACCGCTGTGATCACCTTGCAAATCACAGTGGTGGGACGCAATGTACCACCCCCAACGTTCTCGTCATCCACCATTGACGTCGAAGCGGGAGCCGGAACAAAAACCATCGATTTGACCGCACTCACCCATGCACCGGCAGGCGTCTATGACGATGAGAAACAGTACACCTATTCAGGCGGCGGGGCATCGTCCGCACAGATCACCACGAATCTGTCTTCCTCCGGCACCCTGCAAATCTCCGCCGCCAAGGATGCCTCTCCCGGTACGACCGTATCTGTGCCCATCCAAATCGCCTACAGCGCCGGTACTGTCAACGCCGGAGTAACGGTACGCGTGGTTTCCTCCACACGACCATTGGCTCGTGTGAACGGAAAGACGCTGCAGATCAAGGCCGGTAGCAACGATTCCGTCAATATTCTTTCCGGTGCCTACAATCCGTTCCCGGATACTTCCCTGACGGTGGTGGGATGTCGTGTCGATAATGCCGGCAAACTCACAGTAACCGGCTGCGACGCTTCAGGGCGTATCACCATTGCCGCCGCATCGAATCTGGGAGCTTCATCCAGCAATGTCATTGTCACCGTGCAAGACGGTACCAAAACCCGGGAACGTGAAATTACCGGTACGATCACCGTATCGGTGATCGACAAACCCGATTCCCCATTGCTCTCGCCAGTGGCCGGAGAACCACAGGACGGTGCGGTGAATCTCTCATGGACGGCCGGCAATGCCAATGGCAGCCCGATCACCAACTACCGGGTGAACTGGACCGGAGCCAGCGAAGGAGAAAAGGATTGCGGCGCAGTCACCGCATGTCAGGTCACCGGCCTGAAGAATGGCGAAACCTACTCGTTCACCGTTGCGGCGCAAAACGAAGTTGGATGGTCCAAGCCGTCCACATCCGTCGATGCCACGCCGGACAAAGTCCCCACCGCGCCTACGAAAGTAACGGTATCCGGAGGAAACGCCAAAGCCACAGTCACATGGAAGGCACCGACCGGCGACTTCAGTGCCGTAGACAACTATTCGGTGACAGTGACCCTCAGCGGAACCGGTGCGCAACAGACCAAGGAAACCGGCGGCACCAACACCGAAATGGTCTTCACCTTCAACAATGCGGATATTTCAGATGGCGCTACCGTAACCGCAACCGTCAAGGCGCATAACAAGGTCAATTGGGGTGCGGCATCCGCTGCATCCGAGCCCAGTGACATATGGGGTAATCCGGATGCGCCGTCGGTAACGTTGTCCAACAATGGCACAGACGGCAAAGCCGTTATCACATTGAACAACAACCGTAATGCGGGATGCGAGGAAATCCTCATCGGCGGTGATACCAATGACGTGGTCGACTGCTCCGTGCGCAACATCACTTTCGATATCGCTGAATCCCAGCTCAACACCGATGAAATCACGATAACGGCCAAGGTGGTGCCGGAACGCTCTTCCGCCACAGCCGCCACAGGCAAAGCCTCATTCGTTCCGCATTACACGGTTCCGTCGCCCACCGATGTGACCACGAGCGGAGACGACGGCCAGTGCACCGTCGAATGGAACAAGAACGGTCACGCACAGTCATACCGGGTCACCGCTGATGGATTTGGGAGCAAGACCGTCACCGGAACTTCAGCGACGTTCACCATGGAACCATGGACGGTGTGCAGCAATGCAACCGTCACGCAGATACTCAATGGCACGGAAAGCGCCCCGGCTGCAGGAGGACCGTCAGGCGGTAGCCCATATACCTACAAGGTCAAAGCAAAGATCAGCGCGCCAACCGAGCTGCGGTGGGCGGAGAACGGCAATATAGTCAAAGTCACTGGTGGAACGGTCAACACCTATGGCAAACCTGCCGATATCCAAATCATCATCAACGACACGCCATTTACGTGGACGCCCGGCACTCCGAATCAATCGTTGGACGTCACAGACCTTCCAAAGGCCGACGATGGCGAATATCACTGGAGCGTCAAAGTCACCGGCAAACAGGGATTGGATGAATTGTCCAACACCGCCGAGGGCGGCACCATCGAGGGCACACGACCATCGACATCAGATGGAGGAGACAACAACGACAGCAGCTCAACCGGCGAGGACAGCAATGACAATTCAGACTCACCGAGCGCATCCATGTCATCGTTTAAATCCGGAGTGCATGCGGACACCCTCATCAATAATCCTTGGATACTCGGCATGGCCAATACCCCAATACGTGACACATCCACCAACCAGCAGCAGTAGGAGAATCCCATGAGCGAACACATCGATGATGCGACTCGGCTTTCCGATATGACGCAACTGTCTGACGCAACGCATTTGTCTGACGTCACACATGTTACAGACATCGCGTCTCAACAATCCGGTAATATTGCAGACCAAATTGCTGCGGAGTCGTCAGATTCAACATCTCATGTCACAGCCGGAACGCCGTCCACGGCAAAGCCAAACCTGCCCCAACGCCCAAGCACCACGCGTTCTGCCGCTGTCGTTCCCGCATCGAACGATCATACGGCGGTCAAACCACAGCCTCAGACCATACCTGCGTTGCCACACCAATCGCACGGCACCCAGCACACGAACAATGCCACTCGAACCTCAGCCAAGGTCGCCTTGCCTCGCCCTGGGAAAACCGGCACATCCTATACCGCAGGTCATGCGGGAGACGCCTCCGGCGAACCGCACGCCACTGGGACGCTGCCACCGCAATCCAGAACACAATCCCAAACGCAATCCAACATGGTGCGGCCCAATACGCAGGCATACGTCCAATCCAATGCTTCCGCTGCGGCGCGGAATCAGGCTCCCTCATCATCCCAATCCCCCGCACAGTCCCAATCCCCTGCGCCCGCACAGCAAGTCGCACAGCAGCGGACACTGCCTTCCAATATCAATTCCGGCCTATTGTCACAACCTACCGCCGAAGTGCAGGAATTCCAACGTTCCTTCACTGCTTTGGTTGAGAATATCTCGCAAGTGGTCATCGGCAAAGCCGCACCAATCAAGCAATGCGTAACCGCGCTGATGGTCGGCGGCCACGTGCTGCTTGAGGATAACCCAGGTACCGGCAAAACCCAGTTGGCACGAGGTCTGGCCAATTCCATCGACACCAGTTTCAAACGTATCCAGTTCACGCCTGATCTGCTGCCCTCGGATGTGGTGGGTGTGACGTTCTACGATCAGAAACGCGGTGAGTTCGAGTTCAGGGAAGGCCCGATTTTCGCTTCCATCGTGCTGGCCGACGAGATCAATCGAGCCTCGCCGAAAACCCAGTCCGCGTTGCTGGAGGTTATGGAGGAACAGAAAGTCACTGTCGACGGCGTGACACATGACGTTCCTCAGCCGTTTATCGTAATCGCCACGCAGAATCCCATCGAGCAGCTCGGCACCTATAAGCTACCCGAAGCCCAGATGGACCGATTCCTCATCAAAACCTCGGTCGGGTATCCCGGCCATGACGTTTCCGTGGATATTCTCAAGCAAATTGACATTACCGATCGTGCACAGACCGTTTCCCCGGTACTGACCGGCGATGAGGTTATGCATATGCGTCAAGTCGCCTCCGGTATCTACGTGGATGACGCCATTCGTGAATATATCGTACGTCTGGTCGAGGCGACGAGGCACAACGAGAAAATCACAGTAGGCGCATCCATGCGCGGAGCTCTGGCCCTCACCCGTTGCGCTCGCATCTGGGCTGCGGCGGACGGCAGAGCCTATGTTGTGCCCGACGATGTCAAGGATCTTGCGTTGCCGGTGCTTGCTCACCGCATCACGCTCACTGCGGAAGCCACTTTCGATGGAGCCACGGCAGAAAGCCTGATTGCGCAGATATTGGACGACGTTCCCGCGCCCACCATCGGCGCCTGACCTCTCAACCTCCATAACTGATACATCGCATCGCTGGGTATCCGGCATCCGGCTCTTCCCCTCCCGAGAACGAGAACAGCTCCGGCGCAAAGCCACTTCCCTGAGGAAAGGTCTTCTATGGCATTCTCATCCGCGTTCACCGCATCACGCCACCGGCGTGCCGGACGCACGCTCACACGCCTGTACAGACGTGTTCGACGGCTGCTCACCGCGTACGTCTCTCCGCTGGGATGGGCCGTCACCGGAGCCGGTGTGGCATGCCTTGTCGCATTCCTCATCGTAGGCTGGCATGAGTTGCTGGCCTTTGCCTGCGTATCGGCGGTGATGATGTGCGCCGCCATTCTGCTGTCCCTTGGCAACACCCGGTTCCACGCCTCGATTGAGGTCTCCAGCCGACGGGTCACCGCCGGAGATACCGTATCCGTCATCGTCGGCATCGACAACGCCGGTAAAACACCTACCGCCACAGCACGCGGCGATCTGCCGATCGGGCAGGTGCATGAGCGTTTCCACATTCCCATGCTCGCGCCCGGGCAATCGAAACAAACAAACGTGGAATTCCGCGCTATTTCAAGAGCATTGCTCACCGTCGGCCCACTGCGTATCCGCAAAGGCGATCCTTTTGGCCTGATTCGTCACGAGAAGGAGCTCGCCGAGCACATCACCGTGTTCATTCATCCCAAAACCGTGCGGCTGAACCCTCTCAATGCCGGAGTGCCCCGCGATCTGGAAGGCCAGCCTTCAGGTCAGATCGTTGACGACGACCTCGACTTCTACGGCTTGCGCGAATACGAGCCCGGTGATGATGTGCGTAATGTCCACTGGCTCAGTTCAGCTAAAACCGGTTCATTGATGATTCGCCAATACGAGGCCACCCGGCGCACTGACACATCGGTGACCATCGACATCAACCCTGATGATTACACCACTGGGGAGGAATTCGAATTGGCGGTGTCCATACACTCCTCCATCGGTGTGCAATGCCTGTTGCAGGATCGTCCTCTATTCGCCCATGCGGGCGACGCCCATGCCCAGCCCCGCAATGCCATGGCGTTTCTCGACGATGCCAGCGCCATCGAGCCGGATCGCGAGGATAATCCGAACCTTGCCGAAAGCACGCTCAAGCACAGTCCGGACGCCTCGTTCTATTTCTTCACCGTGGGATCGCTGAAAAATCTGGACCATATCAAACGTATGACATTGGCACTGCCCCGCTCAGCACGTTGCGTGGTGCTCCAAGCGAATGCCGGAGCCAACCGCGGTATCCGCCGGTTCGCGAACTTTACCTTGGCCACTATCGGCGAGCTCGACGATCTGCCCATGATTATGGGGGTGCTGGCATGATCTTCCATCGATTCACACCCGCAACCGGGCAACATTTCCACGGTGCACGCACAAACGCAACCACAACCGTGACCGCCGAACACACGCCCTTCTCTCCCGGATCCTCCGGTTTCGACGCATCATCAGGCTACAGCCATACCGATGCCACATCGTCAACGTATACCGGTTCCACCACTACCGGATCATGGGCGGATTCCACACATTCGGTGATCTGGATGACTCGCGGCAATCTGTTGCAGGGACGCAGCCTCGGCGGACAGCTTTGGAGCCGTCAATGCATCAGCATCGTGGTGATATCCGTGCTGATGCTGCTTGCGCAGGCTAATCTTATCGACGTTTATGGCAGCGTCATCATCTGGGCCACCGCTGCGGTGCCAGCTACGATCATAGGTGCCGTAATCGCCCTCATGGGCACCCAACCAGCACTACGTTTATGGTGGCAGCTGGTGTTTCTGGCGTTCGCGCAATGCATCATCGGGCCAGTTATCGCGTTGAATGAGACGACCATCTCGCACGTGCTTCCCACGATACGAACGCTGAGCATGGGATGGCAGACCACATTCGGCTCATTCAAATACCTGATCTCCGTCACCCCTCCACTGGGTACGTCCGACGGATGCCTGATGGCCGTGTGGACCATCGGGCTCTGGCTTACCTTCTTGGCCGGTATATTCGCCGTAGATTCCAATGCCGCGATAACGTCATTGAGCTGTCTGCCATATGCCGCTGCCGTAGCCGTCTGCGCACTGCTGGGCACGGACACCGGATGGCAGCGAGCCGCGTGCGGCATCGCCGCCGCCATCATACTGATGGTTTGGCTTTCCTGGCGTTTGGATCTTCTGGAATGGGGACGCTGGATTTGCGCCATCGTAATTCTGGCTCTGGCGGCAGGTCTGGCTTTCGGAGGCACACTGCTGGTCGCCCAACATCGCGCCACATTACGGGATCACTACGATCCTCCGCTCAGTCCTTACGATTACACCAGCCCATTAAGCGGCATGCGGTCCTATATCAAAAACCATAAGAATGATGTGCTGCTGAGCGCCGAAAATCTTCCGTCAGGAACCCCGGTCAGGCTGGCGGTGATGGACCGATTCGACGGCACGGTCTGGAATCTGTCCGATTCGTCCGAGGCCTCAAGTTCCTCGAACTACGAGCGTGTGGGCACAGCAATACCGACCGATGACAAAGGCAGCAGGTTCAAGACGACGTTCACAGTCCACCAGGGACTCAGCGACACGTGGCTGCCGCTTGCCGGTGCCGCCACAAGCGTGGCATTCACCGGCAACGCCAAAGATTCCGGCGATGATCAACAATCCGATAAGACAAGCAGCGCGCGCAACACCACCGGTTCAGACAGCAACGTCTTCTACTACAACACGGACACCGATTCCGCCATCATTCCCACCGGCACACGCGGAGGTATGACCTACATCGAATCCGGAATCCTCGTCAAAAAGCCATCGGACCAGCAGATCAGCCGAGCGAAAGCCGCGCGCATCAGCCAACCGCAGGCACAAGACGTTCCCGACTCGGTCAGCAAACTGGCTACGGCCATCGCCGGAGGCAAATCCTCGGGAGGAGCGGCCGCCACCGCATTGGCCCAGACTCTGAAAGATTCGGGATGGTTCTCCCATGGTTTGCAAGGCGATTATCCGTCCGACGCCGGTCATGGCAATTACCGTGTGAACAAACTGCTTGCCGGCACCGCCATGGTGGGCGATTCCGAACAATACGCTTCCGCCATGGCACTCATGGCCAGAGAGCTCGGCTTGCCGTCCCGTGTAGTGCTGGGGTTCCTTCCCAAAGACGAAAACGGCAATATCACCGATGCACGCACCAAAACAACCGACGGCAAGAACACCATAACCGAGTTCACCGGCAACGATGTGACCGCTTGGGTGGAGATCAAACTGCAGGGGCTGGGGTGGGTGGCCTTCTACCCCACGCCGAAAGAGACCAAGGTTCCTGACGAGAACCAGAATCTCACGCCGCCGAACCCGCAAACGCTGGTCCGTCAACCTCCGGTACCGTTGACTGATCCGTTGCGCGACCAGACTCAGGCCAAAGGACAGAGCTCTTTGGCGGGTGCCGATGCCGACGCGCAACCCACGAATCTGTTCTGGCTCAGATTCTGGCGAGTCACCCGTGCGGTGGCGATATACGGCAGCCCGCTATGGATACTGCTTATAGTTTGCACGCTGATTCTCACCGTTAAGGCCATATTGCTGGCGCGAGACCGCCGGCACGGCACACCAGCCAACCGGGTAGCCGCGGGATGGAATGCGATTCGTTCACTTGCCTTGCAAAGCGGCATCACCGCCCAAGGAACCCGACGGGATCAGGCCACAGCGATTGCGCAACAACTCGGCACCGGTCAGCGGGCGCTGATACAGCTCGGGCGCGAAGCCGACTATGCCGCGTTCTCCGGCCAGAGCGTTCAGGATACACAGGCACGTGCCTATTGGACGAATGTCAGCAAACTCCGAAAGGCCATGCTGGCATCTTTGCCTTATCTGCGGCGAGTACGAACACGACTTTCGTTGAAAAGCGTGTCTATACTGGCACATAGACACGCAGCAAAGCCGCATACGTCGAAAACACATGCACCGGGCAACGTTAAGAAGGGGAAGACGGCATGACCACAGGTCCAATCCGTATCGCGATGACCAGTGATGTGGGTCTGAGACGCAAAAACAATCAAGACACCGGATTTGCCCAACAGGGCGTATTCGTAGTATGCGATGGCATGGGCGGCGGCATGGGCGGCGAGCAGGCCAGCCGACTCGCGGCACAGCATATGGCTGAGCTGGCCAGCCTAGCCCGTCGTACACGAGAAGACATCGACAGTACCCTGGCTCAGGCACAACAGGATATCCTCGCCCTCGGCACCAAACTTGGCGGTGTGGCCGGCACCACATGCACCGGTCTGGTATTGCCATCGGGATGGCTGGATACCACCGGCGCTCCGGAAACAGGCGATACCTGTGATCCGACTTTGGTAGACGACGATACATCCGAGTACGAGAACCTTACGTATGTGATCAATATCGGTGATTCACGCACGTATCATATGAATCCATTGCCGCAGAACGACGAACCAGCCGCTCTTTCCGGAACCGTATGGGATGCCGCATCGTTGACACGCATCACGCGCGACCATTCTCAGCGGCAGGAAGCCATCGATTCCGGCGAGATGCTGCCTGAGGTGGCCGAAGCAACTATTCCGCGTAACATCATCACCCAATGTCTCGGCGATCCGGAAGGTATCGCTCCCGACATCTATGTGGCCGATATGACCGGCCGTTTCATTATCTGTTCGGATGGACTGCACGGCGAGGTGCCTGATGAGCGCATCGCCGCGATAGCCGCCGCACATTCCGACCCGCAGGAAGCCGTGGACGCTCTTGTTGCGGCCGCGCTCGACGCAGGCGGAACAGACAACATCACCGTGATTGTGGCTGATATGCCGATGCCGGAGCCTGAATACCATGCGTTCAGCGCATTCAAGTTGGACGCGGGCGAAGACATCGGCGCCATCGAAGACGCAACACTACAAACCCTACGGACCATACGTTCGGCATAACCGAGCGAACATAAGGAGGTACTCCCATGGTTGATTATGATGCTGCGGTCGCTGCCGTACAGGATCCTAACGCGGATCCGATTCTGTTGGCGAAAATCGCATATGAGAATCCGGAATTCGGCGCGAATGTCGCCGTAAACCCGCGTTGCTACCCCGGTCTGAAGCGCTGGATCGCTGAATTCGGCGATGAACGGGCCCGCGAAACGCTGGCACAGTACGGCTTCACCGCCGATGCCATTGGCGGACCGGTGCAGGACCAGGAAGAATCGCAAGCTCAGCCCACTGCCCAGCCCGCCGCGGAGCAGTATGCCCAGCCGCAGGCCGAAGCCGCCCAGCCCGTTGCGGAGCAGTATGCCCAGCCTGCCGCAGAACAGCAGTACGCACAGCCGCAGCAGGCCGAACCGGCTCAGGCCGCCTTCGAAGAGCCCGTAGCCACCAATCCGTACGGCTTCACCGCCGAGCTGGCGCTGACCACCACGGATCAGATGCAGATCGCCCAGATTGCGCAGTATGCTCCTGAATTGCGCGTCTGCATCGCTCGTAACCCCAACACCTATCCCGCGCTGCTGGACTGGCTCGGCCAGCTCGGCGATCCGGCAATCAACGCCGCACTGGCGTCTCGTCAGTGAAAGGACGGCAAACCATGGCCAAACTTCCTTATCCTCCCGCACCTGAATTCGGCTGGTATTCAGACGATCAGCCGGAGCCTGCAGCTCAGCCTGAGGCCCAGCCGGCCACCCAGCCCACAGCAGAACCGGCGGCCGTGACCTACGAAGAGCCACAGCCGCAGCAGAACGCTCAACCGGTCTATGAACAGCCGGCGAGCGGCCCCCAGCACGCCGCAGAACCCAGCGCGACGCCGCACGCCGCCGAAGACGACATCGAGGATTGGGACAGCACTGTGCTGTCGTCCTCGTTCACATCCAAGGCCCCGCAGAAGACGTACCAGTTGCATAACGACGTCACCGGCCAGACCATCGTGATCGATAAGAGCACGCTGCTCGGCCGCAAGCCGTCCATGGACGTGCCGCAGGGTGCCAAGTCGGAGAAAATCGAGGATCCGACCCGCACCACGTCACGTAACCATGCCGCTATCAGCATCGATACCGATGGTGAACTGTGGATTGAGGATTACGGCTCGCTCAATGGCACCTACATCATCAGTGACGGTCAGGAGACCCAGGTGGTCAAGGGCACACCGCTTAAGCTCACCGCTCCGGCCACCGTGCGCATCGGCGATCAGTTCTTCCAGCTCACCGAGCAGTGAGTGACCGGAAACAGCTACTGAGGAACGCTATGGGTGGACGGCCAGCGATATCGAGTCCGCCAATCGTCCACCGGCACTAATGCAAACAGTAATGGCCTGTTGGTTCGTCGATCGGTACACGATCAGTCGAATCAACAGGCCATTACTGTTTGTTCCGTTATCGGTATCCCCAGTATCCCTACTTCTCGCTCTTGGAGCTCTTAGAACTCTTAGAGTCACCGGAGCTCTTGGAACTACCGGACTTCTTGGAGCTGCTGGAACTCGAATCAGAATCGGAATCAGAATCAGATTTATCGGAAGAATCCGCTGAATTAGACGAATCCGTCGGCAGATCAGGAGCCGGATCTCCCGGAGCCTGACCGATGGTCACGATGATGCTGTTGCTGCCATCGGATTTCTTGTTCCACATCATCCATTCCATCTGCGTATGGTCGCAATCCGCCGGATCGTCGTACACCGGAAGCAGGGTATAGTTGCCGACCGATTCACCTTGCGCGTTCACGATGATCTGTTCATCGGTGGTCTGCACGTATATGGTTTTGGTCAGGTAGTTGATGCCCATGAACTTGCCGTCGGTGAGCAGCAGACGCGCCCACTGCGACCCGTCCAACACTTCCGTCGGGCTCAAGTCCGATCCCATCAGGAACACACGACGACCTTCGTTATTGTCGTAATCATCGGTCTGCACGTACATCGTACCGTCCACGAACTGGTCTTTGGCTTCGATGTGTTCGTCCTTGCTCAGACCCAGCAGATCGTGCAGCGACTGCACCTTGCCAGTCGATGAATCGATCACCTGATCGTCCACTACATACTGGTTGTCGCCGAGAGACCATACATGATACACATCGCATGACCAACTGTTCTTGGGGTTGCAGTAGTTCGTAGGGAAGCTTATGATCTGCTTGTTGTTATCCACGGAATACAGGTGATACGTATCATCCTCCACCAGATACGTGTCGGATACGTCCGTCGAATTCACGGATATATCAGTCTTCTTCATGGACTGGTAACCGTTGCTGTCGGCGGTTACGGCGATCTTGTCCTGGAAGGTCTGCAGCACCTGCGCGGTATCCTTGCCGCGAGTCACACCCATCACCTGCGTATGGTCCACATTGGTGGTATCCGAATCACCGTTGGTGGTGTACGACTCGTCGCTGTGCCAGGTTTTGGCGATGGCCACCATATCCCGGGATTCGGCGAGTATCGAATACTCATAGCCCTGCTCGTAGTCGATGAGGTTGTCTTCCTCGGTCTTCAGGTCGATACGGTCCGACAGTTCGCCGGTTTCGACATTCACCTCCTGCGCATACAGATGCACGCTTTCCGGAGTGGTGCCCACCGCCTTCGTCTTCACCGCATAGAACACGAACACCGCAGGATTATTGCCGTACGTGGCTCCCACCTGCGGCTCGGAATACTCCTTCTCCCCCGACTCAAGCATGGAGACATGGATCTCTTTGGAGGCATCCAGTGCAGGAGTCCATAGTCCGAAGGAGTACTCGCCGCTGCCGTCCAACGAATCGCCCGAGGAATAGGACGAATCCGAATCCGCGGTGGCATCGCCATCCCAGCAGTGGATGACGTTGGATACCATGGCACCGCCCACCCAATTCCATGAGTTGGAGTTGGTGTAGTCGCACGAGAAGCCAACCATCTCCACTTCGATGGCTTTGGTCATTGTGGATTTAGGCTCGGATTCTTCGGTTTTGGTGTTGTCTTTCGACTTGGACTTTGTCTTGGATTTTGTCTTGGACTTCGACTTCGCCGTCTGTGAAGTGGTTTCCTCTTTGCCGGCTTTCCAGTTGCGCCAGACGAAGAAGCCCGCGACTGACCCCGCTACAAGTGCCACCACGACGACTATCGCTATGATGATGGCCGCGATGTTGCGCTTGTGGCCGTTGTTCTTGCCATTCCCGGCGCCATTGGGGACCCCGGACATAGGAGGCACGGCGGCACCGCCCCACTGCCCGGTAGCCTGTCCTTGCGGAGCGGCAGACTGCCCTGGCACAGCTTGTGCCGGCATGGCCTGCCCGGAAACACCTGGGACGCTCGACACACTCGGAGCATACGGTTGCTGCGGCTGGGAAGGCTGCTGGGCATACGGCTGCGGCACACCGACGTTCGGCATGGGTACATTTGGCTGCGGAGGCATCTGAGGGACCCCTCCGCGTGCAACTGGCGCAGGCATCGGATTGCCGCACCGGGCGCACACCATCTGGCCGTCGGCAACCCCACTACCACATCTCGGGCATCGTCTCATAGTCCTCTCCCCTATCTCACGGCATCATTGTCTTCGATTGGTCTCTCTCGTATGCCTCTATTGTAAGAGCGTCACCACGAAAGTATCGTCAGCCAGCGTAAAATCACCGCCCGAGGGCAGATATTCGCGGCCGCCCTCGGCCAGTTCTCGTCCTCCTACTTCAGTCCCGTTGGCCGAATGATTATCGGTGATGGAGAACCGCCCGTCATCCAGCATGTCGATAACCGCATGAATACGACTGACGTTGGTATTGCCGCCCATATGGATATCCGCGGTTTTCGATCGTCCGATGGTGGCATGGGCACCATGTACCGTTACCGATTTGCCATCACGCAGTCGGGTGACGGTGAATCCGACGGTCTGCTTGGTCGAGGGACGCAAAATCGTCTCGCCCTCATTATCGCTTTCGTCGAAATCATCAAAGGCCGGCTTTACAGGCTTGCGCAGCGGCGGTTGCGCAATTGCCCGGGCGGACGCCCGTTCATCCGCGATGCTGCGCCGGGAAACGGTCCGCTGAGGTATGGATGGAGCCTCTACGGTTGCGGCCGGAATGGTCGAAGCGGCCGGAATGGTCGAAGCGGCCGGTGTGGTCGAAGCGGCCGGAATGGTCGGAGCAGCCGGTGTGGTCGGAGTTGCCGAGGAGACGGCTGGCGCGGTCTCTCGTTCCACGCCGGGCCATTGCATCGGTGTCACTGCCGCACTCTTCTCGGCATCCGGTATCTCACCGAACTGCTGATGTTGTTGAGGCTGCGCCTCCTCAGATTCCGAACCAGATGCGGAACCTGCATGCTGCTGATCTGTCATTTCGGCTTGGGTCGAAGATGACGGCTCAGGCAGAGCCGGCCCCTCGCTTGGCAGGATTCCCTCAGACAGCACAGGACGTTCGGATGGCATCGAACGGTGAGCCAACGACGAGAGCACCGTACTGCCGTCCTGACCATCATCCTCAGATACCGACGACGGCGCAGAGTCTGCCGGCACAGTCGAAGTCGACACATTGTCGGAACTGAGCAGTGTGCTGCCCAATCGAGTGGCGCCAAGCAGCGTATCGCCGAATCTCGTAGCCCCGAATTCGGTACCGTCGGCGACGTCTCCCTGTTCGGACGGTATTTTCGCGGTCTGCTCCTGCACGGCGCGAGGTTTCACACTGGCCGGCATCAGATGAGCCAAGAGATCGTGCAGCACCTCGGCACTTACCGTCTGAACCTGCCCGATCAGTCCTGCAAGCGCCCGTTGATACTCCTGCGCGGCATCGCCGGAGATACGGGTTTTTTTGTCGTCGGACAGCAAGGCCAACAGCGTGGTGGCACTATGACGGTCCGGTTCAACGCCCAATGCCGGTATCACCATAAACAACGGCTGGTTCTGCGATGAAATGCGAATACGTTTGGGATCCCACTGCACGTAGGTCAGAGGGAGCTGCTGCGCTTCGCACTGCTCCATCACTGAGAGCACGGCAAGCAGTAGCCCGGCATACTGGTCACCGGGGACCACTTGGCGCAGCATGTCATGCAACGACGTCGTGCTGGTCGCATCGTATTGGAATACGATTTCGTTGCCGGTGCTCTCATAATGCAACGGCAACAAATACCAATGACTTTGCGTCAGCCATTTCGCATGCTCCACATCGAGCGACTCACCTCGTGTGGTGCGCGCCGTAAGCGTCTGCACGCCGGTGTACCAGTCTTTGGAAAACTTCACTTTCATGATTGCCGCTCCATCCCTATGCTCTTCCGTTCTTTCCCTGTTATTGCAGGTCGATGCGCCGAACCAGAATCCGCTCTGCGTGACTATGCCAAGGGCCGGTTGAGCCGCCGCAAAACCCGCACAAACCCGCAAAACCCGTAACCGTATAAACCCCGTATATACGCAGACGGGCTGGCCCGACAAAGTGTCGTTCCAGCCCGTCATACGTTGTCACTTCCTGTCCGTCAGACTATCTGTTGCAGTCACGGAAGCCGCAGCATTTCAGCGTGCGTTCTTCCTGCGCTGGCTCGCCCAGATAATCGCGCCGGCGATGGCGGCCAGTGCCAGCAGGGCACCGAAGACCATCGTGTTGCGGATCCATCCGGTGTGCATGGCGTACTGCCACCAGTTGGACGCCACGTAGACATTGTCGTAGGTGGCGGTCGCCTCGTTACCGGCCTTATCAATCGTGTGAATCACGATCTCATGGGCCTTGGCATCGGCGTCCAGCGTCATGCTCGGCGTGGACTTGAGCAGTTCGGCACCCTTCCAGCTACCCTTGAGCTGGCCATCCACGTACACCTCGGTGGAATCAAGGGCAAGGTTGTCCTTGGAATCAATCGAGACATTGTGGCCCTGCTGATCGTAGTAGACCGAACCGGAGCGGACGCCCAGCAGCGAGGCGGTCGGCGCGGTGGAGTCGAGAGCGAAGTTCACTTCGGCGTTGCCCTTGCGTTCTTCGTCCTTCTTGTCCATCGTGTTCTGGGAGAGGTTGCCCGCCTCATCCACGGACTGCACCTGCACACGGTAGTAGCCGTCGGAAGAGAAGTAGGATGCCGGCACGGTGTAGATCGTGCGGCTCCAGCCACGATCGTCGGAGCTCTTCGCGGTGAAATCACCGGCCTTGAGCGTGGTCGCCTTGTCGTCCTTGGCTACCACGACCTGACGGGTGGTCGGGTCAAGTCCGGAGACGTTGATCTCGGTGATCACCACATTCGATGCCTTCTTCAGATACGCGCCACGCAGGTTGGTGGTGTCGGAATCGAACATGTAGGTGGAGCCGAAACGGTTCACCGAGAAGGTCTTCTGGGCTTCGAACTTGTTGCCTGCCATATCGGTGGCCGTGGCCTTGATGGTGTAGACATCGTCCACATCCACCTTGCGGTCGAAGTCCGTGAAGTCCACGGTGCGCGTGTTGTCGGAATTCGTGGTGATGCTGCGAGGCAGATTCTCGCCCTTCAGATCGCCGCGATGAGCACCGACCAACGTGTAGGTCACGTTGTTCATGTCGATGTTCGTATCGTCAAAGTCGATCAGCGGTGCGACGGTGCCGGCATAGGCGGTCTTGTCTTCCACACGGTCGATCTTGATCTGCGGCTTGGTCTTGTCGATCACGAATTCGGGCTCGCTCACCTCTTCAGCCACGTTACCGGCCAAATCGGTGGCCGTGGCCTTGATGGTGAAGTGCGCCTCGCCGGTGAATGCCACCGTGTTGGTCCACTCGGTAGATTCACGCTCGCCACCGGTACGGCTCCAGCCGGAAGGTCCGGGGGCAGCGGCATCCGCACCCTTGTCGTCCTTCGCGGTAACGGTGATCACCGATTCGCCATCGGAGAAGTTACGCTCGACTTCCTTGACGGTGGCGGTACGGTCGGCGTCATAGTACATGCCGTTCTTCGCGCTGTTGTTGTCGAAGGTGAGCGCGAGCTTCGGCGCGATGGTATCGACCGTGAACTCGTCGTGAATGGTGTTCGAGGCATGCTCGCCCGGATCGGTGTAGGCGATATCCACCACCCAGTCGCCATCACTGTTGGCACCGAAGCTGGCGACATAGGTCTTGCGATCGCCGTTCAAGTTCGTGAAAGCGGAGACCGGCACGGTGGTCTTGGCTCCGTCCACGGTGGTGGTGACGATCACACGGCCGGGCTCGTTCTTGACGGAGAAGTCAAAGTTCGAGTCGACCAGAGTGACGGTACCGGTGCGGTGGGCCTTGTAGTACTTGCCGTTGCGCACATCATTGTTGTCGTATGCCAGAGAGACCGTGGGTGCCACGGTGTCGATGGCGATGCCGTCAACGTTCTTGATGTTGTTCGCGGCTTCAGTACCGTTCACGCCGGCGTACTGGTTCAGCGCACCCGTATCCACCGGGTTGCCGGCGGCATCGGTCAGCTTGATCGAAGTGTTGCCCAGCGTCAGACGCTGGCTGTCTCCGCTGAAGCTGAAGCTGATCGAGCCGGAGGCGGCGGAACCGTTGTAGGTCACCTGCGGAGCCGGATGGGCGGCGGCATCGGCAAGACGGTTGTCGAAGCCGAGTGCGCTGAACGCCACACTCTCCTTGTTGCGGGCGGAGCAATCGTTGCCGTCGGTGCTGGCGGCGCGAGCCGAGCAGATGCCGGAGATCGGATCAGTGACGCCGTTAAGGGTTACGGTCACGGCATTGTTGGCGAAGATCCACTTCCACTTGGCCGGCGAGGTCACCGAGGAGGTGAGGTTGCCGAGCTTCGGGGCGGTCCAGTCCATAACGAACTGCTTGGTCACCTGCTTCTTGGCGTTGAGGCCGGAGTAGGCGAAGTTCAGTCCGTAGCGGCCTTCGACTTCGTCGTTCTGGTTGGTGTTCACGACCTGCTGACCGGAAATCTTCCACGTGTAGGTCTCGCCCACCTGGCTCCAGCCGGCGTCGGTGACCTTCAGGCCCTTGATGCCGGTGACGCCCGCGTTCGCGTCCTGCGGAGCGGTGTCGCCGGTGCTGCCGGCGAGCAGGTTGCCGTGTAACTGGTTCAGTTGCTGGTAGAGCGGGAACCACTTATCGGTGACTTCGTAATCCACCACGGTCTTGCCGCGGAAGTAGTAGCCGGCAACGGTGGAGTCGGCGTAGTCAGAGGCCTTGGAGACCTTGAGACGAACCGAGTTGTCATCGTTCACGTCAGCCACGATGGCGTTGTAGTTGATGCCGTCCTTGACGACCTCTTCCTCGCCGTTGCCATCCAGTACGGAGTTGGCCTTCATCTCGTTGCCGGCCTTGTCCTTGGCGGTTACGGTGATCTTCGCGAGATCGTAGAAACCTTCCTGCGCCAGAGTGATGGTGAAGGTGCCCTTGGTGGCGTCGACCACGGCAGTCTTGTTCCTGACTTCGGTGCCGATGGTCTTGCCGGCCAGATCGGTCGGTGCCGGGATGGTGTAGATCACGGTGTTGTCCGTGATGCCGGAGGTGCCCAGTTCGTTCTTGGCGTCGCTCTCGCGGTCACCCTTCGCGCGCTGTTCGGCGGGCAGCAGATCCTTGACGGAGACCACGAACTGCTGCTGGCCGGCCTTGGCGTACACGTTGTACTTGGTGCCGTTCACCTCGTAGTTCTCGACCAGATCGGTGCCCTTGGTACCCTTGGCCGCGCTGATCTTGGTGATCTGCGGGTTGACGGTATCGAGCACGAAGCTGGCCTTGGCCGGGCTTGCGAGCAACGTGACGGAATCAGCGGACAGCTGCGTGCCGAGCACGTAGTCGCCGTTGACCTGACCGTTCTGCCTGTCAAGCGGCTTAATGAACTTGGCAAGCGTGTCACCGCTCCAAGTGATGGTACCGGCGGACTTGTCGAACTCGCCGTTGCCGAAGGTCAGACCGTTGAGTTCCACGCCATCGGGCTTGGCGGCGTAGGTCACGGTGCTGCCGGTGAACACGTCGGTGTTCTTATAGGCATCGGAGGTGAGGATATCGGAACGGAAGCCGAATGCCGGATCGTCCGTAATCTTCAGGCTCAACGAGTCGATGGACTTGTTGTAGGTCGCAGCGACCTTCGCACCGTTGATCAGCGTCTGGGTGGTGCCAGCTGCGGTGGACACGGCGATGGAATCCGGCACACCGTTGGCCTTCAGCGCCTTCTTCAACTCGGCAAGGGTGCTGGTGGCCTTGTCCACGGTGTTCACATCGGCGCTTACCGTGCCGTCCTTGGCGATCTTCCAAGCACGGTCGGAGGCGGTGATGCTGATGTTCTTCAGCTCGTAGATGCCGTTGTCGGCGAGGGTCATGGTGAAGGTGCCGTCGGCGTTCTTGGCGACCGCCAGCTGCTCTTCCTTACCTACCTTGCCGTCGAAACCGGTGATCTTGGCGGTTGCCTTGACGGAGTTTTCGTCCAGACCGGAGGTGTTGTTCGCATCGCTCTTGGCGTCGCTGGCCGCATTCTTGTTGGCCAGCAGATCATGCACGCTGAAGGTGATCGTGCGCTGACCGTTGGCGAGCAGCTTGGCCGGGGTCTTGGCGTTATCCGCGAGATCGGTGTCCTTGCCGTTGTAGGTAAGGCCGGTGAAGGACGGAGCCTCGTGATCCACGCCGATCTGGACGGACTGCGCGGTGTAACCGACCTTGCCGCCATCTTCCAGAGCACCGAACAGCGTCTGCAGAGCGGCGACTTCCTTGTTGGAGGAGTCGTAGGTTCCGGACAGGGCGAAGGTCAAGGTGTACATACCGTTGTCCGCGCCGGAAAGCAGCGCCTTCTTACCATCCGCGGGCTTGCAGGTGATGAGGTAGGCGTCGCCGGACTTGACCGGTTCGGTGGAGGTGTCCAGCACGCAGGCGCCGTATGCCTCACCCTCACCGGTGGTCGCGAGCTTGCTCGTGATCACCGCGGCGTTCTTGTAGTGCTTCTTGACGGCCTTCCAGCGGCTTGCGAAGGAGGTGTTGCCCTCCACCTTGAGCTGGATGGTCGGGATGGCGTCGCCGTCCTTCAGGTTCAAGTACTTGCCGTTCACATCCTGCTTGCCGTTGACCAGAATGGTGGTCTTGATGGCCTTGTCGGCGTCGGCGTTGCTGATGGTGATGGAGTCGATGCCCTTGAGGGTGCTGTCGGCCAAGTCGTCGGCAAGTGCTTTCAGGGACTTGGACACGGTCACGTTGCCGATGCGATCGGTAACGGTCAGGTACATCGTGCTCATGTCATAGCGATGATCCGCCTTGTTGAGCGTCAGCGTGTAGCTGTCAGTGGCGGCATCGTACGGAAGAGTGGTGGTGGCACCATCCTCCTTGACGACGACTTCCTTATCATTGGCCAGACCAGACACCTGATCGGCATCCGCGGCGGCCTGATCGGCGCCATGTCCGGGCAGCAGATCAGCGGCCTTGATATGGATGTAGCGGGTGGTGTTGCCGTCCGCGGTGATGATGTCGCCATCTTCGATGGTCTGGTCCACACCGTTGTTGGCGTCATATGCGATGCCGGTCACGGTTGCGGCGGTGTTGTCGAAGCGGAACTTCACGGAAGTGGGCGTGTCGGTATCCTGCAGCTTATCCACCAGGGTAATGGTGTGGTTGCCGTTCTTCTGGGCATCCGGCAACGCGTCGAAGTCCTTCGTATCCACGCTCAGCGTGAACACGCCATTCTTGTCCGGGCCGGACACGGGACCGGCGTACAGCTTGTACTTCGCCCCCGTCTCGGAGGTACCGGAAGCCACAACCGGCTCGCCGGCATCAGGATCGTTCGGCAGACTGTCGATTACGGACTTGAACCACGTGGACTTGGAAGTCAGCGCGATGCCATCAAGCGTGTTTCTCGTGGCAACGCCATCGATATCGGTCGCATCCGGCTTCACTGTGATGGACGGATACAGATCCTCGGCAACATTGTTGTTGGAGACCATGAACTTGGTGTACTTGAAGCTGTCCTGTCCGGCAACATCGAATGCCTCGGCAACGTTGGAGACCTTGTCCTGAGCCACAGCGGTGGCACCGGAGAAGGAGTACGTGCCCGCAGCAGTCAGTTCCACGGTGTAGGTGCCATCGCCATTATCGGTGGCGGTGAAGCTCTTGGCGACCGGTGCGGATTCGTTGCCGTCGGCATCGACCTTGGAGAACTGGACGTTGTCCAGCGTGACCTTGGCGATACCAGAGCCCTTGCCATTGGCATCGGCATCGGAAGCAGCAATGATCAGCTTCGCGGTGCCGTTGATGTAGATGGTGGTACCGTTCAGTTCCTCGGTGGTGCCTTCAGGCGTGTAGGTCACGGCGGTTACCTTGGCCGGCGTGGTGTCCACACCGAAGTTCACACCCTCGACGCCATTGGTGCCGAACAGGCGCTGCACATCCACGCTCGGGTTGTCGGCAAGCTTGAAGGCGTATTCGCCATCGTCGCTCAGCTGGGCCCACGTCACGGTTGCATTGCCGTCCTTGTCAGCGGTCACGGCGAGGTTGCCCAAGGCGATGTCAGTGGCATTGCCGTTGAACGTACGAGTCACCGCTGCATCGGTGCTCTTGCTCAGAGCCGAGGCAATCTTGGTAGCCAGCGGATTGCCGGTAATGGTCGCCTTCACGGTGACCGGCTTGTTGTACCACTTCAGGCCGTCGGCACCATCCGCTGCATCCTTGCCATCGGCGTCCTTGACCACTTCGAGCTTGGTGTCGATAGCGGAAAGCTTGCCGGCGATGGTCAATACGGACGGCAGGTCGTTCTTCGTGGCGATGGCATCGATATTGGTGAGCGTGGAATTGTTCACCTTATCGTTTACCTGAACAGTGATGCTGCTGAAATCGTAGGAACCAGTGGCCTTGAGGGTCACGGTCACGTTGTACTTGCCGGCCACGTCTGCGCCGTTCTCATCGGTTGCTGCAGTCACGGCGTCGATGCTGTAATCAGCTGCCTTCAGGTCACGGGCCTCGGTTGCGCCAAGGTCGGTGACCTTGCCGTTCAGCTTGATCGCAGAGGCATCACCGTCGGTAATGCCGGAACCGACATCGGACAGCGCAAAGGTCAGCGTACGGCTTGCAGTGGAATCGGCATCCGCGCCAAAGGCGATGGTCTCCTTGTCGGAGGCCTTGAAATCATTGGCGTCAGCGGCATAAGTCACGCTGTCGACAGTCGGATCCGTGGTATCCACGCCAAAGCTGGTTCCCGCGATATCCGCGGTACCGAACAGACGCTGAACGTTCACGCTCGCGGCACCGCCCGTGTTGGCGATGCCGAACGTGTACTCGCCATCGGCATCAGGCTGACGCACGCTCCACGTCACGGTCGCCTCACCGTTCTTGCCGGCGGTCACCGTAAGGTCGCCCAAGGTGACGGCATCCTGAGCCTTGCCGTTCAGCGTACTGGTGACAGCTACATCCTTGCTGTTCTTCAGCGCCTCAACGATCTTGGAGGCCAGCGGGTTGCCGGCGACGGTCGCCTTCACCGTGGCGGGCTTGTTGTACCACTTCAGGCCATCCGCACCATCCACTGCATCCTTGCCGTCGGCGTTCTTGGCCACTGCAAGCTTGGTGGTGACGTTCAGCGCGCCGGCGATCGTAAGCGGCGTCGGCAGTGCGGCACCGGCGATCTTGTTCAGCGCGGTGTCGCCGGTATCGTTGCCCATCTGATCCTTGACGGCGATGGAGATCTTGCTGAAGTCGTACGATGCGGCGGCCTTAAGCGTCACGGTCACCGTGTACTTGCCGGCCACGGGGTTGCCGTCGGCATCGGCGACCTGTGCCACGGCGACGTCGTAATCATCGGCCTTCAGGTCACGAGCCTTGCTTGCACCGAGATCGGTGAGCGCGCCAGTGCCCTTAAGCGTGATGGCGGAAGCATCATCAGCGGTGATGCCGGCGCCGGAATCGGTCAGCGTGAAGATCAGGGTACGCTTGGCATCGCCGAAAGCGATGACCTCGCCGTTTGCGCCGGCCAGATCGTTGTTCTTGTCGGCTCCATAGGTCACGGAGCTGACGGTCGGTGCGGTGCCGTCGATGGAGAACGTCTTGCTTTGCGCGGTGTCGGCGGTCAGTCCCGGCAGCTTGTCGTTCAGCGCGACGGTGAAGTTGCCGTCCTTGAGGTCAAGGCCTGCTGTGCCACAGTCCACGACCTTGTCCTTGGCGGTGTACACGTCGCATGCGGCAACGGCCTTATCGCCTGCACCGGTGGTCAGCAGCTTGATGTTGTTGTCCTTGAGCAGGGCAAGTTCGGTATCGAAGTAGTCGCTTTCACTGGTTACGGAGAAGCCTGTGACGGACTGGTAGTACTTGGCACCGTTCACGTCCTTGCCATCTGCCGGCTTGCCGTTCACCTTCAGGGTGAGGTTGCCGGCCTTGGTGTCGACTACCGCGGTTTGGACTGTGGCGTTGGCATCGGCGGCCTTCAGCAGGTCGGTCAAAATAGCGGAATCGGACACATTGCCCGCAGCGTCAGTGGCGGTCACCGAGAACTTGGTCAGATCGGCGCTGCCTTCAGGCAACGTCCACGTGTAGCCGGCATCGCCCGCAGTCAGATCCTGGGACTTGGGTTTGTCGCCGCTCTTGTCGGTCAGCGTGAGCTTTGCGGCGTCTGCCGGAGCGGTGAACGTTACGGTCGGCGCAGCGGTCGTCAGCCACTTGGCGCCATCCTTGCTCTTCAACCACGTGGCGTCATCGTTGAACTTGGCACCAGAGACGGCATCCGGCTTGGTGGTGTCATGAGTGAGCTCAGGAACAACGATGGTGCTGTTGCCTTCAGCATCCACGAACTTGCTCAGGTCGAGCGGGGTTTCCTGCGCGGCATCGTAGACCGGCGTGTCCACGGTAATGGTGAACTTCGTGCCGCTGTCACCGTTGAGGGCAAGCGACGGACCGTCGTTCGGCTTGACTTCATAACCGGTGACCTTGCCATCGGCATCGGTCACCTTGGTGAAGTCGCCATAAGAGATATTGAATCGGCCACCCAACGGCTCGACATCGATGGCCAGCGCGGACTGGTCCTTCTGGGCACCGGTGTACTTGCCGTCCTTATCGAAGGAATCGTCGGTCGGGAATCCGGCATCATTGGACAGCGTGATGCCCAAACGTACGGTGGATGCGTTGGTGGCGCCAGAGGTCAGCGGCTTGGTGCCGTCGGCCACCACACCGTTATCACCGGCGGCATATACCGCGATGTTCATCGACGGGGTCGTGGCGGAGGCATCCGGATTGTTGCCGGCGTCACCGGTTCCATCGGCCGTACCGTTATCGCCATCGGTATTGCCATTGTTGGCGTCGCCGCTGGTGTTGTCGGCAGCGTCACCGGCATCGTTCGCATCGTTCTGCTTGACGACCTTGAACGTACGCGTCGACGTTACCGTATTGGCGGCAGAGGCAGAAGCCTGAACATCGGGATTGTCTTCCGGAGCGGCGTTGGCCACCACGGCGGAGGCACCCATGGCCAGCGCGGCCACGGACACAGCCACGCCGATAACGGGCTTCAGCCAGTTCTTTTTGGTATGCAACGAATTCATCAGTGTTTCTTCCCTCCACGAACCAGAATGGTGCGGGATTCATCGTCATCGGACGGTTCGTCAGTAGTCTTGCGGAATTGCATGAGGGCGGTCTCGCCCTCATCCGCCAGTTCGGCGGCGGAGGCCATCGACACCGGAATCTCAACCACAGATTCAACGGCTGCCTTGGTACCCAAGCGCGTGCTTTCGTCTTCTTCCTCGACCGGCGCGGAGTCGGTCTTTGCGGCCGACCCGGCAGAGCGGGCGGCATCCGGGACGGCAGAAGGCTTGTCGGCAGCTGGTCGAGTCACGCCCCCCTTGGTGGAGGCGGAGCCCAGCGAGCCGGAACCGGTGCCCGAACCCGTACCGGTGACCGGACGGAACTCGATATCGCTGGTGTCGTGCGTACCAGTACCGGTGCCGGTGGTGGAATCGGACGCGGAAACGCCCTTCTTACGCTGCTTGCGTCGCTTGCCTTCGCCCATCTCCTCGGCGTTCACCCAAGAGCCGGCGCGCACGCCACGCAGTTCGGCGATCTCACGCTCGGCACGCTTGCCGGTGAGTGCATCGCGCACTGCAGGAATGTTGAACTTGCGGAAGAGCACGACGGCCACAACCGCAAGAATTATGGCCAAAGCCAGGAATACGACTGCCAGAGTCCTATAGGTATCAGCGTTCACTTGGCATCCCCCTTGATATCGACGAAGGCGTTGGCGATGGCGTCCTTGGTGGGTTGTACGGCTTCCTGCGCGGTTTTCTTGCTGGCGTCCAGCTCGTCGGTGGTGGTCTGAGCCTGATCGGCGAGCGTCGCGGCGGCATCCGCCAGATCGCTCATGGCCTGCTGCTTGACACCATCGGCGCGGAACTTGCGCGGATAGACGCGCAGTGCATCCAGAGTCAGGTTGGCGGCTTCGAGGCGAATCACATCGTTATTCTCCTGACCGGCCGCGGTCACCAGATCGTTGAGCTTGGTGAAGTACGGCAGGTACTTGCCCGAATCGGAACCCTCGTTGATCAGCGGCACGATCTCGGTGTTGAAGTCGGCGATATCGGCATAGATCTTGGCGATCTTCGCGTTCTTGAAGTTGGTGTCCTCGGCGGCGTTGTGCATCCACTGCGAAGCGGCACGGATACGCGCGTAACGCTGCGGGTCCGTGTTGGTGGCCGATGCCGTCTGGCTGGCCATCTTGGAGCCGGAATAGTAGTACCAGTACATACGGCCGGTGTCGTAGCTCAGCGAAGCCCAGCTGTCCGCATCCTTGCGCAGATCGGTCGCATGCTGGCTGATGAGCTCGTTGTAGATCTGTTCTTCAGCATCGGTGAAGTCACCGTCAGCGGTGTAACGCTTGATCAGTTCCTCATACGGCTGGGTGGCGGTGGTCTTGACTTCGGCGGCACGCACGAACGCCGCTTCGGCGGCTGTATCATCGGTGTTCTGCGCGCCCTGGGCCATCCAGTAGTCGTAATCGCTGTTCTGTGCGTGGTTGGCAAGCAACATGCAGCCGCCGGCCAGTGCGAGGCAGACCACGGCGGCGATCGACGTGCCCAGGAAGCCGTGCCACTTGGCCTTCAGCGCGCTGCGCCAAGCTTCGTCTTCCTCACGATAGTGCTTGAGCGCGTATGCGAAATCAGCGCAGGTCTGGAAACGTTCGTCCGGATTCTCGCGGGTGGCCTTCTCGATGACTGCCTCAAGACCCTGAGACAGCGACGGGTTGATCTGGCGAATCGGTACGATGCCGTTCTTACGCGGGTGGGAGCCGGTCAGCAGGTAGAACAGCGTGGCACCCAACGCATAGATATCGGTGCGGGCGTCCACCGTGGCGCCTTCGGTGAACTGTTCGGGCGCGCCAAAGCCCGGCGTACCCAGCTGACGGTCGTCGCCCACCAGCGGCTTGTTGTCGGCCCCCTTGCCGGTTTCCAGCGCGATACCAAAATCGATAAGCTTGATGGAACCTTCCGGCGTGAGCATCACGTTCGAGGGCTTCATATCGCGGAAGATCACCGGGTGCTTGCGGCGATGCAGATAGTCGAGCACATCGCACAGCTGAATGCCCCAGTCCACCACGTCGTCTTCGGACTGCGGGCCTTCCTTCTTGAGCAGGCTTGCCAGAGTCTGGCCTTCCACGTAGTCCATGACTACGAACAGGCTGCCCTTTTCCTCGATCAGATCGACGATGCGCGGAATCGCCGGGTGGTCGAAGCGCTTGATCATGTTCGCCTCGACGGTCAGGCTTTTGATGACCAGATCACGCTGCACAGGATCGGAGACGTTACGGATCTCCTTGACCGCCCACTGCTTGTTCAACGAGGAATCCATGGCCAGATACACGGCCGACATGCCGCCCTTGCCGATCTGGGTCAGGATCTTGTACCGCTTGCCGACCACTGTGTTCAATCCCACCATAGGTGGCCCTCCAACACTTGTCTTCTTCTCTACACAATCACGACGTGCAGGAACGAGCCGCAAACCACCGGTGAGATACCTACACTCCTAGACCGCCACCCTACACGTTCCCCTCTACCGGATACCTTCCCGGAAAGCTTGTTTTTATTACGATTGCATGAAATATGAGACGGCCCGGACCCTTGATGAAGGTCCGGGCCGTCTGAGTCACCTCATACGAGGCCGTCGAATTGCCGAATCACGACCGGGCACGACTTACTGCTGGTCGCCCAGGCCGAGGTCGTCGCCCTGGTCGGAGTAGAAGTCGTCCGGGTTGAAGTCGTCGCCGAGCTTCAGATCGCCGAACTCAAGGTTCGAGAAGTTCAGGTCGGACAGGTCGGCATCGGAGAAGGTCGCGTCGCCGAGGTCACCGTCGCCGCCCAAGCCGAAGTTCGGGTAGATGGTGTCGCGGATGGCCTTGTCGGGCTCGACCACGGCGTTGCGGTAGCGGGCGAGGCCCGTACCGGCCGGGATGAGCTTACCGATGATAACGTTCTCCTTAAGACCCTTGAGGTCATCGACCTTCTCGGAGAGGGCGGCTTCGGTAAGCACGCGCGTGGTCTCCTGGAAGGATGCGGCGGACAGCCAGGAATCGGTGGCCAGCGAGGCCTTGGTGATGCCCATCAGCGCCGGACGGCCGACGGCCGGCTTGCCGCCGTTCTTGACCGTGTTGCGGTTGATCTCGCGGAAGCGGGCGTTGTCCACCAGCTCGCCGGGCAGCAGATCGGTGCTGCCGGAGTCGATGATGGTCACGCGACGGGTCATCTGGTGCACGATGACCTCGATGTGCTTGTCGTGGATATCCACGCCCTGGGAGCGGTACACGGTGTGCACTTCTTCCACGATGTTCACCTGGGCGGCGCGCTTGCCGAGGATGGTGAGGATCTTCTTGGGGTCCACGGAACCTTCGACCAGCTGGGTGCCGACCTTGATATGGTCGCCATCCGCCACCTTGAGCGGCACGCGCTTGGAGACCTGATAGGTGATCGGCTTGATGATGCCCTCTTCCTTCGGAGCGCCGGAATCGGCGTCCGGGGTCAGGATGATCTGACGGCCGCGATCGTTCTCCATGATCTTGATGGTGCCGGCGAACTCGGTGATCGGCGCCTCGCCCTTCGGGGTACGCGCCTCGAAAAGCTCGGTGACACGAGGAAGACCCTGGGTGATATCGGAAGCCGCGGCCACGCCACCGGAGTGGAAGGAACGCAGCGTCAGCTGGGTACCAGGCTCACCGATGGACTGGGCAGCCACGATACCGACGGTCTCGCCGACGTCCACCAGCTTGTTGGTGGCCAGGGACCAGCCGTAGCACTTGGCGCACACGCCACGCTTGGATTCGCAGGTGAGCACGGAACGGCACTTGACTTCTTCGACGCCGTGGGCCACGAGGTCGTTGAGCACGTCCATGGACAGAGCGTCGTCGCGCTTGTACAGCACGGTCTGGCCGTCGGCCGGGTCGATGACGTCGGCAGCGAGCAGACGGGAGTACGGGCCACCATCGGCGGCCTTGACGAGCACCAGGTTGCCGTCGGCGTCGCGATCGGCCACGCGGATCGGCAGACCGGCCTTGGTGCCGCAGTCCTCTTCGCGCACGATCACGTCCTGAGAGACGTCCACCAGACGACGGGTCAGGTAGCCGGACTCTGCGGTACGCAGTGCGGTATCGGCCAGACCCTTACGTGCACCGTGCTGGGAGATGAAGTACTCCAGCACGGACAGGCCGTCACGGTAGTTGGACTTCACAGGACGAGGAATGATCTCACCCTTCGGGTTAGCCACGAGGCCTCGCATACCGGCGATCTGGTTGATCTGCATCATGTTGCCTCGTGCGCCAGACTGCACGATGATGGCCAGGTTGGAGGTCGGGTCGAACTTCTCCTCGACTTCCTTGGACACCTCGGCGGTGCATTCGGTCCACAGGTCGATAAGCTCCTGACGGCGGGCTTCCTCGGTCAACAGACCCATCTCGTAGTTGGCGTTGACCTTATCGGCCTTGGCCTCGTACTCGGCGATCTTCTGATCGCGCTCTGGCGGCTCGTTCACGTCGGAGAAGGCGAAGGACACACCGGACCACGGTGCGCGGGTGAAGCCGAGATCCTTCAGGGCGTCCAGCGTGACGGCCACCTGCTGGGTGGAGTAGCGCATGGCGATATCGTCCACGATCTTGGACAGACGACCCTTGGCCACCTGATCGTTGACGAACGGGTAGTCGGTGGGCAGCGTCTGGTTGAACAGGATGCGGCCGTAGGAGGTGGCGAACAGCACACTGCCGTCGTGCATACGCTCTTCCTTGGCCACGTCGCTCTCGCCTTCGCGAGGATCGAGCACTTTGACCTCGCCCGGCTCCCAGTTCCTGGGCAGCACGAAGGTTTCCGGCAGACGAATCAGCACCTTGGCCTGCATGTCGATCTCGTGGCGGTCGAGCGCCATTTCGGCCTCTTCCAGCGAGGAGAACACGCGGCCCTGACCCTTGGCGCCCTCAAGCACGGTGGACAGGTAGTACAGACCGAGGATCATGTCCTGAGACGGCATGGTCACGGTGTGACCGTCGGCCGGCTTCAGGATGTTGTCGGAAGCCATCATCAGCGAGCGGGCCTCAGCCTGGGCTTCGGCGGACAGCGGCAGGTGGACTGCCATCTGGTCGCCGTCGAAGTCGGCGTTGAAGGCGGCGCAGGCCAGCGGCGGCAGGTGGATGGCCTTGCCTTCCACCAGAATCGGCTCGAAGGCCTGAATGCCCAGACGGTGCAGCGTAGGTGCACGGTTGAGCAGCACCGGATGCTCGGAGATGACCTCTTCGAGCACGCCCCACACTTCGGCGTCGCCACGGTCCACCAGACGCTTGGCGGACTTCATGTTCTGCGCGTAGTTCAGGTCCACAAGACGCTTGATGACGAACGGCTTGAACAGCTCCAGAGCCATCGGCTTGGGCAGACCGCACTGGTGCATGCGCAGGGAAGGACCGACCACGATCACGGAACGGCCGGAGTAATCGACTCGCTTACCGAGCAGGTTCTGACGGAAGCGGCCCTGCTTACCCTTGAGCATGTCGGACAGGGACTTGAGCGGACGGTTGGAGGCACCGGTGACCGGGCGACCGCGACGACCGTTGTCGAACAGGGAGTCCACGGCCTCCTGGAGCATGCGTTTCTCGTTGTTGAGCATGATCTCCGGAGCACCGAGCTCGATGAGGCGCTTCAGACGGTTGTTACGGTTGATCACACGACGGTAGAGGTCGTTCAGATCGGAGGTGGCGAAACGGCCACCGTCGAGCTGGACCATCGGGCGCAGATCCGGCGGGATGACCGGGATCACGTCGAGCACCATGGCCTCTGGCTTGTTGCCGGTGGTCAGGAAGGCGTTGACGACCTTCAGGCGCTTCAGAGCCTTGGTCTTGCGCTGCTCGGAAGCGTCCTTGATCTCCTCGCGCAGTTCCTTGGAGATGGACTCCAGATCGAGGGACTGCAGACGCTTCTTGATGGCTTCGGCGCCCATGCAGCCGTCGAAGTAATCGCCGTAGCGGTCCTGCATCTCGCGCCACAGGTCCACGTCGTCCACCATGTCGCCGGGCTTGAGCTTCTTGAACTTGTCGAAGACGGCGTCCACACGGGCGATCTGATCGTTGTAACGGGTACGGATGGCGGCCATATCGCGCTCGGCACCGTTGCGCAGCTTGGCACGGGCCGGGCCCTTGGCCTCTCCGGCCTCCTCAAGGGCGGCCAGATCCTCTTCGACCTTCTTGGCGCGGGCTTCGATGTCGGAGTCGCGGCGCTGTTCAAGGCGCTTGATCTCCGAATCGAACTCGTCCTGCAGGCCGGGCATATCGTTGTGACGGGTCTCGTCATCCACCTCGGTGACCATGTAGGAGGCGAAGTAGATCACGCGCTCCAGATCCTTCGGAGTGACGTTCAGCAGGTAGCCGAGGCGGCTCGGCACACCCTTGAAGAACCAGATGTGGGTGACAGGGGCGGCCAGCTCGATGTGGCCCATGCGTTCACGACGCACGCGGGAGCGGGTCACTTCCACGCCGCATCGCTCGCAGACGATGCCCTTGAAGCGCACACGCTTGTACTTGCCGCAGGCGCACTCCCAGTCGCGGGTCGGACCGAAGATCTGCTCGCCGAACAGACCGTCCTTCTCGGGCTTCAGGGTACGGTAGTTGATGGTCTCGGGCTTCTTGACCTCACCATGGCTCCAGCCACGGATGTCATCGGCGGTGGCGAGGCCGATGCGAATCTTGTCAAATGCGTTGACGTCCAGCACTTGTTAATCCGTTTCTTTAGAAAATGTTTCGTTCACGCTTAGCGGTGGAGCCGTGCTCAAGGCCGCCCGCCGTAGTCCTGCATATGCGTTGCGTAACTCGCAGACGTTGCAGGACGGGCGGCCTTGGCATGCACGGCCCGTGTTGGATCACTGGTACTCGGGCTCTTCGGCCTTCTGGTCTTCCTTGGCGGCCGCGTCGGGGCGGGCACCGATGTTGAAGCCCAGATCGTCAGTGGAGCTGACCGGATCGTCTTCCTCATCCTTCATGTCGATGGCCACGCCTTCAGCGTTCAGGACCTCGACGTTCAGGGACAGGGACTGCATTTCTTTCAGGAGCACCTTGAACGACTCGGGGATGCCGGCCGGCGGCAGGTTGTCGCCCTTGACGATGGCGCCGTAGACACGCACGCGGCCGTCAACGTCATCGGACTTGGTGGTCATCATCTCGTGCAGCGTGTAGGCGGCACCGTAGGCCTCAAGGGCCCACACCTCCATCTCACCGAAGCGCTGGCCACCGAACTGGGCCTTACCGCCGAGCGGCTGCTGGGTGATCATGGAGTACGGACCGGTGGAGCGGGCGTGAATCTTGTCGTCGACCAGGTGGTGCAGCTTCAGCATGTACATGTAGCCCACGGAGATCGGCTTGGTGTACGGTTCGCCGGTACGGCCGTCGAACAGGGTTGCCTTGCCGTCCGGGCCGACGAGACGGTCGCCGTCGCGGTTCGGCAGTGTGGTGGACAGCAGACCCTTGAGCACCTCAGGCTTGACGCCGTCGAACACCGGGGTTGCCACCGGGGTGTTCGGCTCGGCCTTTTCGGCACCGGAGGGGATGAGCTTCTTCCACTCGGCTTCCATGTTCGGATCGAGGGAGATGTCCCAACCGGAATGAGCGATCCAGCCCAAGTGCAGTTCGAGCACCTGACCCAGGTTCATTCGGGAAGGCACGCCCAGCGGGTTCAGCATGATGTCGACCGGGGTACCGTCGGCGAGGAACGGCATGTCCTCTTCCGGCAGGATGCGGGAGATGCAGCCCTTGTTGCCGTGACGGCCGGAGAGCTTGTCGCCCACGGTGATCTTACGGTGCTGGGCGATGTAGACGCGAATCATCTGGTTCACGCCGTTGGGCAGCTCGTCGCCGTCCTCCTCGGCATCCTCGCGGGTGATCTCCTTGACCCCGATGACGGTGCCGGTCTCGCCGTGAGGCACGCGCAGGGAGGTGTCACGCACCTCGCGGGACTTCTCGCCGAAGATGGCGCGCAGCAGGCGCTCCTCCGGGGTCAGCTCGGTCTCGCCCTTCGGGGTGACCTTACCGACCAGAATGTCGCCGGCCTCGACCTCGGCACCGATGCGGATCACGCCGCGCTCGTCGAGGTTGGCCACTGCGTCCTCGCCGACGTTCGGCAGGTCGCGGGTGATCTCTTCGGCACCCAGCTTGGTTTCGCGGGCGTCGATCTCGTACTCCTCGATGTGGATGGAGGACAGGGTGTCGTCCTGCACCAGACGCTGGGAGATGATCACAGCATCCTCGTAGTTGTAGCCGTTCCACGGCATGAAGGCAATGAGCAGGTTCTTGCCCAGTGCCAGATCACCGTTCTGGATGGCCGGGCCGTCGGCCAGAACCGAACCGGCCTCCACACGCTCGCCGTCGTGCACGATCGGGCGCTGGTTGTAGCAGGTGGTCTGGTTGGAGCGCTGGAACTTGGCCAGCTTGTAGGAGCTGGTGGTGCCATCGTCGTTCATCACGCGGATCAGGTCGGCGGAGACGTAGGTCACCACGCCGTCCTTGTCGGCCTTGATCACGTCACCGGAGTCGTTGGCGGCACGCCATTCGGAGCCGGTACCCACCAGCGGGCGCTCGGATTCGATCAGCGGCACGGCCTGACGCTGCATGTTGGTACCCATCAGGGCTCGGTGGCCCTCATCATGTTCCAGGAACGGAATCAGGGAGGCACCGAGGGAGACCATCTGGCGAGGTGAGACATCCATGTAATCCACGGAGCTCACCGGCACATCGACCGCCTCTTCCTCGCCCACTCGGGCAAGGGCGGACTTCTGTACGAAGTTGCCGTTCTCATCGAGCTCCTGGTTGGCCTGTGCGATCACGTGGTCGAGATCGCGATCGGCGGTCATGTACTCGACCTCGTCGGTCACATGGCCGTTGACGACCTTGCGGTACGGGGTCTCGATGAAGCCGAACGGGTTCACGCGGCCGAAGGTTGCCAGAGAGCCGATCAGACCGATGTTCGGGCCTTCAGGAGACTCGATCGGGCACATACGGCCGAAGTGGGACGGATGCACGTCGCGCACCTCCATGGAGGCGCGGTCGCGGGACAGACCACCGGGGCCCAGAGCGGAGAGACGACGCTTGTTCGTCACGCCGGAGAGCGGGTTGTTCTGATCCATGAACTGGGAGAGCTGAGAGGTACCGAAGAACTCCTTGATGGTGGCGTTCACCGGACGGATGTTGATCAGGGACTGCGGGGTGATGGCCTCGGCGTCCTGCGTGGTCATACGCTCGCGCACCACGCGCTCCATACGGGACAGACCGGTACGCAGCTGGTTCTGGATCAGCTCGCCGACCTGACGGATACGACGGTTGCCGAAGTGATCGATATCGTCCACGTCTACGCGCAGGTCCACGTCCTCACCGTTGCGCTTGCCCGGGAAGGTCTTGGCGTCGTCGTGCAGGGCCACCAGATACTTGATGGTGGCGATGATGTCTTCCTGATGCAGGGAACGATCGTTGAAGTCGGCCTCAAGACCCAGCTTGCGGTTGATCTTGTAGCGGCCCACGCGAGCCAGATCGTAACGTTTGGTGTTGAAGTAGAAGGAATCCAGCAAGTTCTTGCCGGCCTCCGGGGTCGGGGTGTCCGCCGGACGAATCTTGCGGTAGAGGTCCACGAGGGCCTCGTCCTGGGTTTCCAGGGTCTCACGCTCCAGAGCGTCGAGCACCAGCGGGTAATCCTTGAAGGCCTCGCGGATTTCCGGCTTGGTCATGCCGATGGCCATGAGGAACACGATGGCGGACTGCTTGCGCTTGCGGTCCACACGCACCTGCGGCTGGTCCTTCTTGTCGATCTCGAACTCAAGCCATGCACCGCGGGACGGGATGATCTTGGCGCCGAAGACCTCCTTGTCGGAGGTACGGTCCTGCTGACGGTCGAAGTAGACGCCCGGGGAACGCACGAGCTGGGAGACGATGACTCGCTCGGTGCCGCCGATAATGAAGGTGCCGTGCGGGGTCTGCAGCGGGAAGTCGCCCATGAACACGGTCTGGGACTTGATTTCGCCGGTGTCGCCGTTTTCGAACTCGGCGTTCACGTACAGCGGGGCGGAGTAGGTGTAGTCCTTCTCCTTGCACTCCTGAACCGTGTGGCGCGGTTCCTCGAAGTACGGATCAGAGAAGGTCAGGGACATGGTCTGGGCGAAGTTCTCGATCGGGGAGATCTCGTCGAAAACCTCATCGAGGCCGGAAGTGTGGGGCACGGTGTTGGTGCCGTTGGCCTCGTCCTCCTCGACGCGCTTCTTCCAGCGGTCGGAGCCGATCAGCCAATCGAAGCTGTCGGTCTGTACGCCCAGCAGGTAGGGCACATCGATAGGTTCCTTGATGGAACCGAAGTTCACGCGATCCGACGCCTTGTGCAGGTCAATGTCATGCTGGTCGGCGCGTGCGATGATGGTGGTGGTGTTCGTCGTAGACTCAGTAGCCAATGGACGTTCCTTATCGCTCGCTTAGATTACTAGTAATTCCCCTGGGAGCGCCGACATGGCCACCATATGCCTATGCGGACGCTTCATTGTCGATGGCATGCCCGCAATATGACACACCTCATGCAAATTCTTCAGTATAGCGATATATGAGGACAACCCCAGTCGCGGATTGCAGCCGCCCAGCCTGCTTATTCTACGGTGAACACCACCTTGTCGCTGGTGACCTTCGGATGGTCCTTCAGGCTCAGTTGCGCCACATAGGTACCGGCGTTGACTCGCGCCCACGTGTCTTCATCCGTGCATTCGGCAAGCGAACCATTGGCATCTGTGTTCCATGTCAACGTCTGGGTGTCCTTGTCTCCCTTGGCCATGAGCAGCATACGGGAGTCGGCCGCACACAGATCAGAGCGATAAATCGTATCGTTGCCGGAGGTGATGGTCAACACACGCCCGGCATCCGAGCCGTCTACCAGGCAGCTACTCGACCCCTCATATACGATGGTCGCCGTGAAATCCAGCGATCCGCCCACGCCCACGGACTGCGATTTAGAAGACAACTCCAGCGACACATCCTTGGCTGTGCAATCCTTGACGCTGCTGACCTTCTTGGGAGTAGGCACGGCGTCACGCGAAATCGCATAGATATCGTCATGATGGATCAACGTATTGATGGCACCGATGCCGCGGCCCAAGCTGTATACGCACGTACCGATAAGCGCCAGTCCCACCAGCACGATCAATAGCGCCACAATGCGCCGGCGACGGTACATCGCCCGCTTCTTCTTGCTGAGCTTGCGCTTCTTCGATCCGGCCGGACGGCCGGGCACAGTCGTGCGCATCCCTGCGCCCCCGCGATCAAGACGGCCGGAGCGCGCGGACATAGCCGATCGTCCAGCACCAAAGTCCGCTCCCCTACCGGACCTTACGCCGTTTGCACCCGAATTGTTCTTCTGCACTGCCATAACGTTTCCAGTCTACGGTCGCACCGGCTCACACACACGGCAAGGGTCGTCATTTTCACCAGAACATCAGCCTTGCGGCAAACGCAACATATCATCTGCTGTGATTTCGATCAGTCCGTCATCGTCAAGACTAGCGATGCAGGAGGCAAGCTGCACCTGATCATCCCACAGCTTCTCGGCGTCCTTTCTGGGCAGTGACGCACCGGCAGGCAGCTCGCGCAACGACGCAAGCACCAATCCCCTCACCTGACGGTCGGTGCCTTGGAATCGTTGGCGAGGACGAGTGCGGCGCTGGCCTAAACCGGGACGGCCGAGTTTGAGGAACATGCAATCGTCCGCAACCGGACAGGCCTCGCACAACGGTGATTTCGCCGTGCAGACCACGGCCCCCAGTTCCATCACCGACTGATTCCACGTCACCGATTCGCCCACCGCGCCCTGTTCGGGCAGCACACGGTTGGCGAGCGCCCGTTCGGCCGGGCTGGCCGCTCCTCCAAGCGACTCAACGCCTAGGAACACACGGCTGAGCACGCGGCGAATATTGGTGTCGATCACAGCGATACGTTCACCGAACGCGAAGCTCAGCACGGCAGATGCCGTATAGTCGCCGATGCCGGGCAGACCGATCAGTTCCTCATAGGTATGCGGCAGTTCGTCATGGTATTGCTCGGTCACCACGCGAGCGCATTCCTGCAATCGCAGGACGCGGCGAGGGTATCCCAACCGTCCCCATGCGGTGATCACATCCGCTTTGGGCGCGTCTGCGAGCGCTTGTGCATCCGGCCATCGTGCCATCCAATCAGTCCAGTACGGCACCACGCGACTCATCTGCGTCTGTTGGCTCATCACTTCGGAAACCAGTACGCCCCAAGGGCTGGTTCTGCCGAACCGCCATGGCAGATCACGCGCGTTCGCCTCCCACCATGCGGCGAGCTTGATACGAGTCCGCTTGCGCTGCTGCGCATCAGTATCTGCCGAATCTGCCGACATGCTCGTCCCGCTCCTTGGGTCCTCTATATTCCACGTGTTTCCTGACTTTTCGAGTATCAAGTATCACCTTGACCAACCCTGCCGACCGACTTCGAGACTCGTATTTGGTTTTCAGGCCAAGCCCGCGGTGTCGGTCATCGTTCTTATTCTTAACAGCTATGACGAACGAGACGGCACTGACCCCGCACACCGCTGACCATCAATCAACCGATGAAGCCAACCCGGCATCCTCCTCCGCATCAAACCCGGAATCCAAAGTCGAGAAGATGTTCGAATACGGCTACCGCAAGTCCAATTACGGTCCGGATGAATTGGTGACCGACGCGCACGGCAATCCGATCAGCGTGGTCGATGCGATGCTCTCGGCTGAAAAGGCCGCCGCCACGGAAACCGTCACACCGCACCTGTGCTATTACTCCCCGCGTATTCCCGGCAACACCGGTTCGGCCATCCGTCTGTGCGCGGTGACCGGCACGATTCTGCACTTGGTGGAACCACTAGGGTTCAACCTGCGCGACACCAAGCTTCGCCGTGCCGGCCTCGACTATCATGACATGGCTCATGTGGTGCTGCACCCGAATTTCGAGAATCTTGTGGAGTCGATGCCCAATTCGCGCATCATCGCCTTCACCGCGCACGCCACCAAGCTGTATATGGAAATCGAGTATCGACCGACCGATATTCTGCTGTTCGGTCCCGAGCCGGGCGACATCCCCGATCCGATGGACATCATGGCCGGCCCGCACGTGGCCGAGCAGGTCAGGCTCCCGATGCGCCCGTCCCTGCGCTCGTTGAACCTGACCAACTGCGCATCCATCGCCATTTATGAGGCATGGCGTCAGCTGGGCTTCGCCGGCGGGCGGTGATTGAGTCTGGAAGAACGTACGTTACGATCAGCCGGTCATCGTCCCGATGCCGGCACGCCGTTACGAGTCGGTACGTTACGAGGCGTCCAGGTGTGGGACAGGTCAAGCGCCGTGACGATCCGGCACGTAACGACTTACGTTACGGGACGACGATTCAGGACGACTCACGTCACGAGACAAGTCAAGACGCGTCACGCCACGCGCTGACCGCACTGCGGGCAGAATTTGACGCTGGCATCGCCCAACGCAGCTCCGCACGACGTACAGAACTTCGGTCGCGGCTGCCCGGCTTGGGGACCGCCCGGAACCTGGCCGGGATGTTGCCCGGACTGAGCCATAGTCGGTAGCGGAATAGCAACGCTTGATGGTGCCGGCGGCATGGTGCCTGACGCACCAGAAGCAACCGGTGCGCTTGGCATACTCGGCTCATTCGGTATATTCGGTGAATTTGGCATCACGGGAGCACTCGGCATACCAGACATGTTCGGCGCATTCGGCATCCCCGGAATGCCCGGCATCGCAGGCACCCCAGCACCAAACGCACCGCCACCGGCACCGGTCACACCGCCGGCTGCAACCTGCCGACGCCGACGTTTGCGCGCCCGCACCACCAGCAGCACGATCACCACCAGCAGTATCACCGCCGCGCCGGCACCCGCGCCGACCATAATCCAAGCCTTCGGTCGAGACCACAGGGTGCCGCCTATGCCGGTGTTATAGATCAACAGTTTGGCGGCGTTATCTCCATCTGCATACCCCTCACTCGTAGGCACCGTGGCAATCAACAACGTGCTGCTATCAGACGACAAACTGAATGCTGACGAACCGAGATACTGACGATTCTTGTCCGGGGTCGCCGCTGTTGATTTCGTGCCGGTCTTCATATCGATGACTTCAACACGACCATCGGTATCACCCGACGACGACGCAGCGAATGCATACCGGCCATCTTCCGACAGGCTTACAGACGAGACGCCACCCTCCCAAGCAAGCATCTTCATGAGCGACGAGTCGTTCACGTTCCACATCATGCGACCGGCAACGGTATCGTAGACGCCTACGGACGTTAGATCACTCACGTCGGAGTATCGCAACGGCTCGGATGGGCCACCCGATTTGCCTTCATAGACAAGCGCGTATCGATCACCGCCCATAACGCCTACGGCAGTCGGCTTGTCCGAGAGGTAACTCATCTTCCCGGTTTTGGTATCCAACCTCGCATATATCGCGTCATAATCGCTGGTATAGAAAACCACCAGCATTGTCTTGCCGTCGGGCAAAAACCAGTATGGTCCCACAGTGTCGAAATTGATGCCGGAAGGGAAGGTGACTGACACCGATTCGGCTTCCTGACCGGTTGTCAGATCATAGGTATGCAACGTGCCCGAGGAACTTCCCGATGAAGCTTCAATCGTATACACATGAGAAAGCGTCGGGTCGGTGACGTATCCAAAAATATCGCTTAAGTCCACGGAAGGTAGCAATCGCTGCTGTTTGACGTCATATATGGCAACTGCCGCGTTGTCGTCTGTGTTCTCGGAAACAAACAGACGATCATGATCGGCCCACGATAAATACCAGCCGTCCTCCAAGGTCAGGCCAGGCAACACGGTGGTCTTCTTCGTGGCGACATCGATCATATTGACTTCGCGGTCCACGGAATCATAGAAATAGACGTACTTGCCATCCTGAGAAACCATTGTGGAGTAAGACTTATTGCTGTCTATTGTCGTGCTGGCGATTTCGGTCAAGGACACATCTTTGGTCGTCACCATGAAATATTTCAATACTTCCGTCCCCTGATTCGACGCCGAAACGACTGCAACCGAACCATCTTCGGATACGCCGAGAATCGAAAGATCCGTGTAGTTCTTAAAATCCGCGCTGCCGGTCTGCTTGAGGGATGGCCCATCGGACAAAGTGCCGTCCGCCGCCCAAGCCGGTGCGGGCAACAACAGAGTCATAAGGAGCAGGGCCGCCGAGGCAAGCGCCGCACACGCCACTCTCACTAGACAAAATACAGCAGATACAGATCGCAATACCGGCTGCTTCATAATTCATCTCCCTTGACCTCTCACGGGCCCACGGGACATATCACAACAGCACATCCCATGTCCCAATCGCACGATGAATATGCGCGCACCCCACCTCACACGAACATCGTTGTTGCTTACCTTCTACGATACCCTTTCTATACGAAAAAAACGTACGCTGCCGTTTGCTCAGCGTACGTTCTTCCAGATCAAGGGCGATGAGACGCGACGAAAAGCAGCCCTCGTCAGTTCTTGAACGAGTGAATCGGCGCAGGGATGCGGCCGCCGCGGGTCACAAACGCCTCGCACGAGGTCTGGTTGACCGGCATAATCGGCGCATACCCCATCAGGCCGCCGAAGTTGGCCATCTCTCCCACACCCTTGCCGACCACCGGAATCACACGCACGGCGGTGGTTTTCTGATTGACCATGCCGATGGCCGCCTCGTCCGCGATAAGGCCGGAAATGGTGGCCGCCGAGGTGTCTCCCGGGATGGCAATCATGTCGAGACCCACCGAGCATACGCAGGTCATGGCTTCAAGCTTTTCGATGGTCAGGCATCCGGAAGCGGCCGCGTCGATCATGTTCTTGTCTTCGGAGACCGGGATGAACGCGCCGGACAGTCCGCCCACATACGAGGACGCCATAATGCCGCCCTTCTTCACCTGATCGTTGAGCATCGCCAGAGCCGCGGTGGTGCCAGGCGCGCCGACCTGTTCGAGACCGATCTTCTCCAACACTTCACCCACCGAGTCGCCCACGGCCGGGGTCGGGGCCAGCGACAGGTCGATGATGCCGAACGGGATGCCGAGACGTCGCGAGGCCTCCTGCGCCACCAATTGGCCCACACGGGTGATCTTGAAGGCCGTACGCTTGATGGTTTCGCACAGGAACTCGAAATCCTTGCCCTTGGCGGCATCGAGCGCACGAGAAACCACACCCGGGCCGGAAACGCCCACGTTGATTACGGCATCGCCCTCGGTCACGCCGTGGAAACCGCCGGCCATGAACGGATTGTCATCCGGAACGTTGCAGAACGCCACGAATTTCACACAACCGTAGGAGTCATTGTCTGCGGTGCGTTCGGCGATGTCTTTGATGATATGGCCGAGCAGTTCCACCGCGTTCATGTCGATGCCGGTTTTGGTGGAGCCGACGTTCACCGACGAGCAGACGATATCCGTCTCGGACAGGGCCTGCGGCAAGGAACGAATGAGCAGTTCCTCGGCCGGGGTCATGGCTTTGGAAACCAGCGCCGAATAGCCGCCGATCAGGTCCACGCCGACTTCTTTGGCCGCCTTGTCGAGCGCGTGAGCGATTTTGACGAAGTCCTCGCTGGTCTTGCACGAACTTGCGCCGACCAGTGAAATCGGGGTGACGGTGATGCGCTTGTTGACGATCGGGATACCGTAATCGTTTTCGATGGCTTGACCGGTGGAAACGAGATCCTTGGCATACGTGGTGATCTTGCGGTAGATGTTCTCGCAGGTCACGTCAACGTCGTCCGATGCACAGTCGAGCAGCGAAATACCCATGGTGATGGTGCGTACGTCGAGCTTTTCCTGCTCGATCATCTGATTGGTCTCGTGGACCTCCATGATATTCAGCATGGTCAAGTTCCTTTCGGTTTGGTCCGGCGAGACTATATGCGGTGCATCTTGGTGAAGATTTCCTCACGCTGGCAGCGAATGCGCACGCCGATATCGTCGCCAAGATCCTCCAAGTTGCCGACCATCGCGGAGAATTCCTTGTCGGACTTCGAGTAGTCGACGATCATCATCATGTTGAAGAAGCCGTCGATGATGGTCTGTGAAATGTCAAGAACGTTGACGTGATGATTGGACAGGTAGGTGCAAACTCGTGCGATGATGCCGACGGTATCCTGGCCTACGACGGTGATGATGGCCTTGTTCATGGCGCTCCCTGATTGATGATGATCGGAAATGATTTCGAACATGCGTGAAAAACGGGTGCTCCCCAGTATAGGGGAACACCCGTTACGCCTGATGACTCATCTCATGACTCATCCCGCTTGCGTAGGAAGAGCGCACAGGTCAGGCGGCCAGTTTCTCGATATCCACATGCACCGGAACCAGCTTCGGTTCCTCCTGACGCTCCTTCAGCAAGAAGGAGCATGCCAGCACAACAACAACCAGAGCCAAGCCGAACAGGTAGCCGTAACGCGAGCCGTCCACAAAGCCTTGTGCGGGATTCGTGCCGCCCGCCGCCGTATAGTTCATCTGCCCAAGGCCGAGCAGACAGGTGGCCACGGCGGTGGCGATGGCACCACAGACTTGCTGCATGGTGTTCATAATCGTGCTGCCGTCCGCCGCCATGTGGCCGGGCAGCGACTTGAGCGCCGCGGACTGCGAGGATTGCTGGATGAACGGAATGCCGATCATCACGATCATGTGCGCGGCGAGGAACAGGGCGATCGGCGTGGAAACACCGATCGCGAAGAACAGCGCGCCACCGATGACGGTCAGTACCGAGCCGGCCCACACCAGCTTCTTCGCGCCGTACCGGTCGAACAGTCGTCCTGCAGCCAACGTGCATAGCGCGTTGATCACGCCTCCTGGCAGCATAAGCAGACCGGCGAGGGTGGAGCTCAATCCCATGCCGCGCTGCAGTTCCTGAGGCACCAAGTACATGAACGCCAACGTACAGGAGAACGAGCAGCTGATCATAATGGCCGGCGTACGGAATGCCGCAATGCCTAGTGCGCGCAAGTCAAGCAGCGGATCGGCGATATGCAGCTGACGGTACGCATAGCACGCGAGGACCAACACGCCGACAACAAGAAGGCCGATAACCGCCACGGAGAAGCCCATGTCGCTAATCAGGCTCACGCCGGCGACCAGACAGCCAAAACCGATTGCCGAAGCCAGGATAGAAATCACATCGACGCTCGGACGGGTGCGTTCGATAGGCGTTACGAAGAACAGTGCTGTGCACACGATTGCCACGACGGCGACCACGGCGAACAGCGCGAAAATCGCACGCCACGAAAATGCGCCGATCAGCGCGCCGGCGATGGTCGGGCCGATGACGGGCGCGAACATGATGACAAGTCCAGCCACGCCGTTGGCCGCGCCGATCTTATGCAACGGGAACACACGCATGATGGCCGCATACATGGTGGGCAGCACGATACCGGTGCTGACGCCCTGCATGATACGTCCGACCAGCAGAATCGGGAACGTGGGCGCAATGGTGCACACGACCGCACCGATCAGGAAACATGCCAGTGCGAACAGCACGAGCGTCTTGGCCTTAATCCATTTGAGCATGAAGCCCACGCACGGCAGCACCACGCCGATGGCCAGCATGTAGCCGACGACCATCCACTGCGCTGTACCGGACGAAATGCCGAAATCAGTCATCAAGTCGGGCAGGGTGATGTTCATGGACGTTTCCGACAGCATGCCGAGAAACACACTGATGTACAGGCCGAGCATCACCTTGTGCGGATGGTCGAAATGCTTCGGCTGATTTGCGACGAACGCGGAATCGTTGAGTTGCGTATTACGAATGGTTGTCTGCTTTTCGGACAACGGAATCCTCTTCTTATTGCTTTTCGTTCGTTGCCGGTGCGCAGCGCACGCCACGCATGCCGCCGCGCACTGTTGCCGTTCACGATGATCACGTGAACTCACGGTGTGCGACTTCATTGGCGAGCGCCGAAAACCCCTAACGTCCGGGTCACATTCGGCAACAAAAAATCGCATGCCATCCGGCAAGTAATACGCCGGTTGGCATGCGATTATTCAAAACAGAACGTCACCGTAATACGTTTTTCAATTTTTCGTAAGTACGGCCGCGCGTGTCGCGGGGCGAATCAGGCCTCGCGGCTAGCGCTCGGCGCAGCCACAGCAGCAAGGGCGCGTGGCGCGTGGAAGCCTTGCTTTTCGAATTCGTCGGCGATGGCCTGGGCGACTTCGTGGCTACGGCCCTTGTCCACCAGAGCGATGATGGAACCGCCGAAGCCGCCGCCGGTCATGCGAGCACCGTAAGCGCCGTTGTGACGGGCCACATCCACAGCCACATCGAGTTCGGGCACAGTGACCTCGTAGTCGGCAGCCAGCGAGTCATGGGATGCGTTGAACAGACGTCCTGCGGCTTCGATGTCGCCTTGAGCGAAGGCACGCACGAAGGAGCGCACACGCTCGATTTCAGTGACCACGTGGCGCACACGCTTCTTCATGGTCTCATCCGGCAGAGCATCCAGCGTCTCCTTCAGAGCCTGGAACGGATCATCAGCCTTGGCGATGCCGTCGGCGGCGACGCGCAGATTGGCCACACCGAGAATCTTGGCGGCCTGTTCGCAGGTGGCACGGCGCTGGGCGTACTGACCGTCGTTGAGCTGGTGCGGAGCCTGGGTGTCCACCACGAGCAGTTCGAGGCCGTACTTGTCCAGATCGAATTCCTGCTGGGAGACGTTCTCCAACGGAGTGAGCTCCGGACGGCAGTCGAGCAGCAGCGCGTGGCCGGCAGTGCAGCGCATGGAGGCGTTCTGGTCGAGACCACCGGTGGAAGCGCCGGCCATCTCGTTCTCGGACTTGATGGCGGCATTGATCAGGGTCACACGGCCGGCATCGGAATCGCCGTAGCCAAGACCATACACGTCATCCAAAGCCAGCGCGGTGGAGCAGGTCATGGCGGCAGAGGAGCTCAGACCCGAGCCCAGCGGCACGCAGGAGACGAAGGCGGCGTCAAAGCCCTTGACCTTGTCAAAACCGGCTTCACGCAACGCCCAAGCCACACCGGTCGGATAGGCGGCCCATCCGTCCACTCCACGGGCCTGAAGCTCGTACAGATCGGCTTCGGCGACCTTGTCTGGAGCCACGTCGGAGACCACACGCACCTTGGTGTCCTCTCGTGGGGAAAGCGCGATGAACGTACGGTGCGGAAGAGCGATCGGCAGACACAGGCCGGCGTTGTAATCGGTGTGTTCGCCGATAAGGTTCACACGGCCCGGAGCGGCCCACACGCCTTCCGGCTCAACGCCATACGTCTTGGAGAACAGGGCCTTGGCCTGCTCCACGCCGGCCTCATGCGAAATCGGTTCGATGAATTCAACAGCAGTCATTGATGTTTTGTCTTTCTTGATTTGATGCGCACGGCAATCGATCAGTCGGCGATGTCGATGTCGCCGAGCTCGTGGAAGCGCTTGGCAATGAGTTCAGGCGTGGTATCGGAAATCCAGGCGGCCATACCGGATTCGGAGCCGGCCAGATACTTGATCTTATTGGCTGCACGGCGGAACGAGAAGAACTGCAGGTTCAGGCGGTAGTTCTCGCGGCGCTTGTCGTGGATCGGGGCCTGATGCCATGCGGCGATGTACGGCAGGTCCATGCCCTTGCCGTCACCCTTGTCGAAGAAGGCGTTGCCGCGCTTCAGAAGATGCGAGTACATGGAGGCGAGGTCCCAACGCTCTTCGTCGTTAAGCTCATCGATGGTGAGCACGTCGCGCACCGGAGCCACATGAACCTCAAGAGGCCAGCGGGCAGCGGCCGGCACGTAAGCCACCCATGAATGGTTGCGCATCATGACGCGTTCCTTAGCTTCAAGCTCGGCGTTCATGATGTCCTTCAAGAGGTTGCCGCCGGTCTTGTCATGGTAAGCCTCAGTGTGCTGCAGCTCCTTCTCCATCTTCGGAGCGATGAACGGGTAGCAGTAGACCTGGCCGTGCGGGTGGGCCAGCGAAACGCCGATCTCCTGACCGTGGTTTTCGAACGGGAAGATCTGCTCGATGCCGTCCATTTTGGAGATTTCTGCAGTGCGGAACGCCCAGGCCTCCACTACGGTACGCAGACGAGACACCGGCAGGTCGGCCGGCAGACCGTTCTCGTCCGGATCGAAGCAGATGACTTCGCAACGTCCGGCAGCCATCTTCTTCTCCCACAGCGGGTTGCCGTCAACGTAGGTCACGTCCTCGGAACGGCCCGGCACACGCACCATCGAGGGGAAACGGTTCTCGAACACCACGACGTTGTAATCAGTGTCCGGCACTTCGCCGTCCTGATACGGGTCTCCCGGCTTGCGAGCGGCCAGCGGGTTGCCCTTGGCGGTGGCACCGGGACCTGCGGTGATCGGACGATTCATGCGGGCGGTCGCCATCGGGATCCAGTCGCCGGTGAGCGGATCGCGACGCATTTCGGGAGCCGCGTACGGCACTTCCTCACCAGCCGCGTTCAGCTGATTGCTGAAGCGATACGGCAGCGGGCGCGGATCCTTGAGCTCGCGGGTCTTGGCACCGGAGACATACTCCGGATCATCGTCCAAGTAGAAGAAGTCACGACCGTCGGCAAGCGTTGTCGGCGTGATGCGAATATGCTCCTTCGCGTACTCCCCCGGGGTGTAGTTGGCAAAATCAGCCATGGGTGATCACTCACTTTCCTCTATGGTCTCGCTCTGATGCGCCAGAACGAGTTCCTTTACCAAATCCTTGGTTTTGGCGGCGGAGTCAGGGTCGAGACCGTCGTCGGTAATGACCGTGTCCACCTGATCGAAGCGCGCGAACAACGACAGCGACGTGCAGCTCCACTTAGTGTGATCGGTCAAAACTATGGTTCGATCGGCGATGCTCATCATCGCCATATCGGTTGCGGCCTCCAGTGAATTCGGCATCAGGAAGCCACGGGGAATCGACACGGAATGCGTGCCGAGGAACACGGTGTTCACACGCAATGAGGCCACGACCTTGTCCGCGATCGGGCCGACCAGCGAATTCGATCGGGTAATCACACCACCGGTGACGATCACCTCGACGTCTTTCGATTCGAGGGCCTGTACCAGTTCGGCCACAGGGATCGAGTTGGTGAGAATGGTGATGCCGCTGGACTGCTGCGATTCAAGCAAGTGCTGAGCAAAGACGTACGCCGTGGTGCCGCCGCCGATGGCGATCACATCTCCAGGTGCCACGTATTTGACAGCCTCTTGGGCGATGGCGTCTTTCAGTCCGATATCCATTTGGGATTTTACAGAAAACAACGGCTCACTGAGCAAGGTGCTGGTGGTCACGGCGCCACCATGGACGCGCTTCAACAAACCCTTGTCTGCAAGCTCGGCGATATCGCGGCGGATGGTCATCGCTGACACACCCAGCTCCTTCGATAGCGCGGTGATGCGCACGGCACCACGTGTGCGCAGCCTGCTCAATATAAGGTGCTGACGTTGTGACGAAATCATGTGAACATTATCGCACACAAAAGCTCAAGAACCAAACCGACCTGAGCGTTTTGAGGACAACACCCCGTATTTTTTCTCCCAACGCACGATCTTTCGACCTAAAACCGCGCAAAATCGCACATTTACGGAATGCAAAACGTGAGACAATAGTGGTCATGACTTACGTTTCACAAAGCTTCTGGCATGACGCCGTCAACAAGGCGACCACCGATCTGTTCACCTTCGGCTACAAGCACATCATCAAGCCCAACTTCGTGTTCAATCACCGTCCCGACGAGGCGCACGACCAGATGATCCAGTTCTGCAGTGCGGTCAAGCACATGCCTCTGCTGCTGTGGGCGGAGCGCACGATGCTCAACTACACCGACCCCGTACTGGAAACGCAAGTGATGGGCATCGACTTCACCAATCCGTTCGGCCTGTCCGCCGGCCTCGACAAGAACTGCGAGATGCCGGTGCTGCTCGACAACGCCGGTTTCGGCTTTGAAACCGTAGGCTCCACCACATCGCGTCCCTGCCCGGGCAACCCTAAGCCCTGGTTCCACCGTCTTCCCGAATACGATTCGATGATGGTGCACGTAGGGCTGGCCAACATCGGCTCGGACAAGGTGATCGAACGCGCCGAGCAGGCATGGACACAAGCCCGACAGATGCAGGTATCCGTATCGATCGCACGCACCAATGACGCGCAATGCGGCGATCTGGAGGAAGGCATCGAGGATTACTGCATCTCCATGCGCCGCGCCGCAGGACGCACGGCGATGGTGGAAGTGAACGTCTCCTGCCCGAATACGCATGTCGGTGAGCCGTTCACCGCCTCACCGGAAGCGTTGGATCGCCTGTTCACCGCGTTGGATCAGATCGATCGCCCGCAGCCTACGCTGGTCAAAATGCCACTGAACAAGCCATGGTCCGAGTATAAGGAACTGCTGGATGTGCTGGCCGAGCACAATGTGCAGGGCCTGTCCATCGCCAATCTGCAGAAGGACCGCACCGGCTTGGAGATTCCGCGCGACTGGGAAGGCGGACTGTCCGGAGGCCCCTGCTACCGCGCCAGCAACGATCTGATCCGCAAGGTCTACCGCGAATACGGCGACCGATTCGCCATCGCCGGTATCGGAGGCGTCTTCACCCCCGAACAGGCGTACGCCAAGATTCGCTCCGGCTCTAGCTTGGTGATGTTCATCAGCTCCCTGATGTACCGCGGACCGCAGCAGATCACCGTATTGAAGCGCGGCTTGGCAGAGCTGCTCAAGCGCGACGGCTTTGATCACGTGGCCGATGCCGTCGGCGTGGATGCCTGAGCGCGATTAAGCCCTGCGGCTCCACACCGCTTAACAGATGGTGTCGTCCGACCGGAGATCCCGAACGTCTCCCGTCGGACGGCACAATCTGTATCAGACGCTGTCTGTATCAGACACCATCAACTCGGCACACCGATCAGTATGCCCCGCGCACATACTGCGGCGCGTACGGCGCTTCGGACGAAGGCACCCCGAGTTTGTTGGCGGCACGCAACGGCCAGTACGGGTCACGCAACGCGGCGCGACCTATTTCAACCACATCCGCCTCACCACGGGACAGGATCTTGGCCGCCTGCTTCGACTTGGTGATCAATCCCACCGCGCTGACCGGCACATCGGCCTTGGTCTTGATCTGCTCGGCGAACGGCACCTGATAGTTCGGCTTCACCGGCACGGATACGCCGGAGACCATGCCGCCGGTGGACACGTCCACCAGATCGACGCCATGCTCCTTGAGCATCCGAGCCAGTACGATCGTCTGGTCAAGATCCCATCCGCCCGCTGCCCAATCGGTAGCGGATACGCGCACCAGCACCGGTACGGAGTCCCCGACCGTGCCGCGCACGGCATCCACCACTTCAATGAGGAAGCGGGAGCGGCCGGTCAGATCGCCGCCATACTCATCGCCACGTTCGTTGATCAGGGGATCAAGGAACTGAGAAATCAGGTATCCATGAGCCGCATGAATCTCAACAGCCTGGAATCCGGCGGCCATCGCACGGCCGGCAGCGGCGGCGAACGCGCCGACCAAACCATGAATCTCATCCACCGATAATGCACGAGGCTTGTTCAACGCACCGAACGGAATATCGGATGGTGCCACGGTCGGCCATCCGCCAGCCTCCTGCGGCACGCTCTGCCCTTCATAGCCCACGGCGAAGCAGCCAGTGGAGGCCTTGCGACCGGCATGATTGAGCTGTACGGCCGCCACCGCACCCGCTTCGCGAATGCCATCGACGATCCAACGCCACGAATCAATCTGACCGTCCTCCCACAACCCCAGATCACAGGGAGAGATACGTCCCTCCGGCGCTACGGCCGTCGCTTCGGCAATCACCATGCCGAAGCCGCCAAACGCGCGGGACACATAATGCTGATAGTGGAAAGGCGTCGGACGTCCGTCGCGAGCGTATGCCGAATACGTACACATCGGCGGCAGCCAGATGCGGTTACGCACCGTCACTGCACGCATCGTAATCGGAGTAAACAGTCCCGGACGGTCCTTTTTCGCGGATGTATCTTTTTTGTTCATGGTGCTCCCTACGGTCTCGCCGTGCCTTTCCTGAGTGTTGTTGGAATCATTGCCGGATACGTTGGATACGTCGTCGTGGCTGGCGTTCTCGTCGCTGCCGCGTTTGCTGGCTTTCCTTGATTTTGCTTTATTTTTATCCTTGGTTTTGGCCTTATCCCCACCCTTGGCCTTCTCTTTGCGATCACGTTTGCCCTTGTCTGAGGCGCCGGCCAGCGTAACCGCCTTCAGATCGGGAACGTCAAATCCTCGGAAATCGAAATTCCCGTGAGTCAAATCCTCGCCGGACGTCTCGTCATTGTCACGAGTGATTGCATTGTCGTTGTCGGCCATATGTTCCCCTTCCAACACATGTGCATAGACATGCCTTGCCGTATTCAACCACATCGGTCCGGCATGGGGCATACCATGCCCGCCGCTTCGATGCGCCCTTCATATTGTAAAACGGGCGTCACCTGAAACCAGGTAACGCCCGTCAACTACGTAACTTCAGCAATGTCTATCGATCAGTCATGCCGTCAGTTATTGCCCTCGCGGTTGGTGTTCGCGTCGGCCTGATTGTTGTTCGACTGGCTGTTGTTATTGGTGGTATTCGACTGGTTATTGTTGTTGGTATTGCTGTTGTTATTGGTCGACGTATTGGGCACGCTGAACGTACGGCCGCCAATACCCAGATACTTGCCGCTGGTGGTGTACTTCGCAACCGGCTGGCCATAGCTGTTGTCGATCGGCAACTGCTTGGCGTCAGCATAGGCGTTGAGGAACTTCGTCACCGCAGGCGAAGCGATCGTCGAACCATCCCAGTAGCTGTTGTACACGCCGTTGATGGCGATGTTGGCGATCGGGTGGGTGTACGGGTTCTGAGCGTCGCCGACCACTGCGAACGTGGCTATCTGATTGGGGATGAACGAACCTGCCGTCACCGCCAGATCACCGCTCGTACCGGTTTTACCGAACGACTTGCGTCCATTGCTGAGCTGGAAGGTGCCACCGGCACCATCCGATCTGGTCACACCTTGGTTCATGGTGTAAGCCAGCGTCTGGATGATGTCCTTGTCCACCGCCTGATGGCAGTTTGCGGAAGGCACCTTGAGCTCGTTGCCGTCCTTGTCGGTCACCTTATTGATGGCGATCGGGTTGCACTGCACACCGTTGGAGGCGTAGACCGCGAAGATGCTGGCCATGGTCAACGGCGAGACGTTCACAGAACCGATCAGCATGGACGGCGTGTATACGCTGGTCTTTTCGATGGTTTCTCCGGTGGCCGCATCGTGGTAGCCCACTTCAGTGGCCGTATCCGCGATCTTGCAGAGCTTCAGAATCGAACCCATCGTAGCCTGTGTCGTGTTATGCGAGCGAACCAGACCCAGGAACGGGCTTTCCGGGTTCACGGTGCCGGAACCCAAAGCGTTCTGCACGCTCCAGGAGTCAGCGCCGCCGGTGTAGTTGTCGCAGGCGAAGTCCGTGGTGGGATAGACCGTAGTGGTCTGCAGGTTGTCGTTGATGGAGTGCCCCGCCTCCATCCATGCGATCAAGTTGATCGGCTTCCACGATGAACCGATGGTCCAGCCGGAACCGCCGCCATCCACCAGATCCACGGCGTAGTTCTGACTGGACTTGGTGGCATCGTTAGCTGCCTCAGGGGTGGCGTCGTAGTAACGGTTCAAGCCGAAGCCCAAGACCTCGCCGGTACCAGGTTTCACCGAAGCCATGGCGATTTCCATGCCGCTGGAATCGGCCGGGTCAACCGTGGCACGGGCGGTTTCCATCATCTGCTTGTTCGTCTCCACATCAAGCGTGGTGATGATTTTCAGACCGCCTTCCTGCAGCAGCTTGTTACGCTCGGCGCGGGTGGCACCGAATTCCTCGGAATTCTGGATACGGTGCACCACGAAGTCACAGAAGAAGGCGTAGTCGCCGGCATCCTGGCAACCGACGTTCACATCCTGCACCTTCAAGGTATCTACCAGAGGCGTGTTCACGGCTTCGTCATACTGGGCCTTGGTGATGAACTCCTGATCGTACATGAGCTTGAGCACGATGTTGCGCTGCTCTTCGGCTGCTTTCTGATTCTCTTCGACCAGCGGATCGTAATGCGTCGGGTTCTTGGTGATGGCCGCGATGGTGGCGGACTGCACCACGTTAAGATCGGCGGCGGATACGCTGAAGTAGCGCTGTGCCGCGGTTTCCACACCATATAGGTTGGAACCGAACTGTGCGATGTTCAGGTATCCCTGCAGAATCTCCGCCTTGGAGTACTTCTTCTCCATCTGCACGGAGATCAGCATCTCACGAATCTTACGGGCGATGGTGTCTTCGGTGGCATGGTACTGGGCGATCGGATCGTCATCTTCAATGGCCTGCATCAGCAATACATTCTTGACATACTGCTGGGTCAGGGAGGAACCACCTTGAGTATCTCCCTTGACCAAATAAGTCTGCACGAACGCACGCATCACGCCCTGCACATCCACGCCGGCATGAGTCCAGAAGCGGCGGTCCTCGCGCGCCACCACGGCCTGCTGCATGGTTTTCGAAATCTTCTTGAGCGGCACCACGATACGGTTCTGGTTATAGAACGTAGCGATCACAGTGGAGGCATCGTTCGCATACATGGTGGATTTCTGCGGCAGACTGGTCACATCGAAGTCCACGTTCTCCACTTTCAGAGACGGGATCACCGCTTTGGCGGCCTTGTTGGCGCTGATGACGCCAGGCAGGAACAGCACGCTGGCAACCACGCCGCCGCAGACGGCGAGCATGATATAGGCCAGAAGGAGAACAAACACACGACGGACTGTGAGGGACTTCTTTTTGGGCATGCGCCCCATTCTAAATGGGGTGCCCTACCAACACCGGTTCAGAAGGACCTGTGCGGACAATCATCACAAGAACCGCACCAGCCTAAAACTCGCTGAAAGGTAACCGAAAGACGGTTTTCGATGGCCTCCGGCGGCATCGGCACCACCGATGGCATCGGCGTTATCGGCGCGAGCGCCGAATCAGCATACCAGGCTGGAAGATAACGATCGAACGACCGTCGCGTGCAATCCACCCACGGTTCGAGAAGTCCATCAACGCCTTGTTTACGGTTTCCCGGCTGGAGCCCACGAGCTGCGCCAATTCCTCCTGCGTCAGATCATGCGGCACTTTCAGCCCCTCTTCCACGGGCTCGCCGAAACGTGATCCCAAGTTGAGCAGCGTTTTGGCCAGACGAGCCGGCACGTCCATGAACACCAGATCGGAAATGCGTTCATTGTTGGCGCGTTGACGGTTGGCCATCACCTGCAACATATCGATGGCCACGCGCGGATGCTCATCCAACCAAGCGAACAGGGCATCACGCTCCAGCCATGCCACGTGGGTGCCGTTGCTCATGGCCACGGCGGACGCGGTACGCGGACCGCCATTCGGATCGAACACCGGTATTTCACCAAGTACCTCGCCCGGGGCGTGAATGGATAGCAGCTGCACACGGTTGTCCGCGGAGGTGCGGATCAGCTTGACCCGTCCGCGCTCCAGCAAATACATACGGTGGTCGGTGGCACCTTCAGAAAAAATGTATTCACCTTTGTCGAATGAAGCACGATGAAGATGCGGTAGTAGCTCCTCGGCTTCGGCCGGAGAAACCTGCTTGAACAGCGCCGTATGCAGCAGGATGTTCTCCTCGTCGGCAAACGCATTGGGCGTATCCAAGCTCATCAGCACCATCCTTGTCCCTGAAAAGGCCGTCCTCAGCCTCAGCCATCCGTCATATTGTAACGCGGCTTGTCTGCGCCCCAAACCATCCAATCAGATGATTGATAATTTCCTCACGGGCCATTCCGGTCTGACTGCGCAACGGATCGACTCGTTTAACGGCTGATTTGACGGCTTTGTCGGACATTTTCTCCCGACTGGTGTTGAGCACCGTCGCCATGGTTACGGCATCGATGTCGTACGCCATCGTCACATGGTGCAGCACCGAGCCCGGGCCTGAGCCTGAATTGAGGCCTGAGCCCGAAGATCCTGAGCCCGAAGATATGGAATGGCTGGCGCTGCCCGTGCCCACATACCCGGCACGCCGATCATCTCGCGGAGCCGGGAATCGACGTTGTGCCGCTCCCCCGATTTTGCCGTACTGTGAGGCAATGTCATTCAGTCCGGTGAACCGCACGTCCAGCGACAGGTCGCGCAACGCCTCGACCAGCCACCAATCACACAAACGATAGGATTCCTCGATGCCGACGCCCTGCACAAACTCCAGCGGCGCATACAGGGAATAAGTGATGGTATTGCCCGGTTCGATGAACATCGCGCCGCCGCCGGTGCAACGGCGCACCACGTCAAAGCCGAGACGTTCGGCTACGTCCAGATTGACTTCGTCCGGTGCGGATTGGAATCGCCCGATCACCACGGCCGGCCCGGCCCACTCCCAGATGCGCAACGTAGGTTCACGCTGCCCGCAAGCAACTTCACGCGCCCACGTTTCGTCAAGTTCCATCTGTTCGGCCGGCGAGCGCGGCACATCATGAACGACCGTAAGGTTGTGCGTAAGCTGTTCCCAACGCGACGCATAGTCGACGGTATTGCGTCTTGCCGAAACACTGTGTCTCTCTGGAGCATCGCACCGTCCTAGAGCACCGTGACTTCCCGAGGCATGGCCGGATGCGGCAACCGGATCCCGCCGGCGATCATCATTGCCCACCGCCCGAGCGTATGCGGTTTCGATGGCGGCGGCATCAGCGCCGACCAAACTCACGCTCGGATGCAGGTCCATCACCGATTGCACCGGCCGGCCGGAGACCAGAGCCGCCTCGATGCCGCGCAGCAACGCATCCGCCTGCGCGTTGGACGGCGCTTCCATAAAGAAATCACCGCTGAGCTTGCAGGATCGGACCGTTCCCTCGCCGTCAAACGCCACTTCCGCAGCCACCAGTTTGCCGCCCGGCACCTTGTATTCCCCACGACTCGTTGTCATCATTCCCTTACCATAGCAGCGACACCATTGTCGCTGGCTTCTTCCTCCCCTCTTACGCCCCCTCTTTCGTCTCTCCCCCGCGAAAATGTACCGCTATGACCGTCTCAATGAGTCATTTTCGCAAAGGGGTATGAAAGGACAGACAGACGAGACAGACGCAAAATGCCGTATTCCCAGTTGAGCTGAGCTGGGAATACGGCATTTCAACAGAGAAGCGAACGAACATGTGTCTTATTGGTGACGGTTGACGCCACCCTGCCGAATCCGTTCTCTCGCAACGATCACATACGGTTCAGGATGTCCTGACCAACCTGATCGGTGGAGCGGACGGTGGAGCCGAGCTCCTCGATGTCCGCTTCGACGGCCTGGTGAATCTTCTTGGCCGCATCGTCAAAACCGAGGTGTTCCAGCAACATGGCGGCGGAGAGGATTGCGGCGGTCGGATTGGCCTTGTTCTGACCGGCGATGTCCGGTGCGGAACCATGGATTGGCTCGAACATGGACGGATATTCGTCGGAGGCGTTGATGCAGCCGGAAGCGGAGTAACCCACGCCGCCAACCACGGCACCGGCCTCGTCGGTGATGATGTCACCGAAGAGGTTATCCGTCAGGATCACGTCAAAACGAGACGGATCGGAGACCAGGAAGATGGTCGTCGCGTCGATATGCAGGTAGTCGTGGGAGACTTCCGGGTACTCCTCGGCGACCTTGTCCACAATGCGCTGCCACATGTCACCGGCGTTGACCAGCACATTCTTCTTGTGTACCAAGGTCACATGCTTCTTGCGCTTCATGGCCAGCTTGAATGCGTAACGCACCACGCGCTCCACACCGTATGCGGTGTTGATGGAAACCTCAGTGGCCACTTCGTTCGGAGTACCGCGACGGACTGCACCGCCGGCACCGCAGTAGAGACCTTCGGTGCCTTCGCGCACCACCACGAAGTCGATGTCGCCCGGGTTGGCGAGCGGGGACGTGACGCCCTTGTACAGCTTGGAGGGGCGCAGGTTCACGTACTGGTCAAGATCGAAGCGAAGCTTCAGGAGCAGACCACGCTCCAGAATGCCGGCCTTGATGCGTGGATCGCCCACGGCACCGAGCAGAATCGCATCGTTGTGCTTGATACGTTCCTCCTCATCTTCGGGCAGAATCGCACCGTCGCGCAGATAACGCTCGGCACCCAGATCGAAATGCTCGTACTCGAAATCGGCCACGCCTTCAGCGGCCTTTTCCAAAGCCTTCTGCGCCCAGGGCGTGACTTCCTTGCCAATGCCGTCGCCGGGAATCACGGCGATTTTATATGTCTTTGTCATAGCATCAGGAGCCTAGTCGGCCCGCCACGTGCCGGGAATATTCCGCTCAGCACGTGGACATGCACATATGCCACGACAAATCGCATGACGTTCGGTCTGCCACGTCGACCAGCCAATCACGCCCGAATCAACGCGGCAAACCAACGCAACCGCTTCAGCAAACGACCACGCCTAGCGCGTGATATGCATCACCGCCATGCACCAGGCGTTCTCATAGGAGACTTCCTCCCACTGCTTGTAACGCCCGGAGATGCCGCCATGGCCGGCTTCGACCTCGATTTTCGCCACCGCGTCCACGCCGGCGGACTGCAGACGCGCCAGCCATTTCAGCGGTTCGACGTACAGCACGCGCGTATCGTTCATCGAGGTGGTGATGAAGATCTTCGGGAAATGGGCTGCCGGAGTCGTCACTTCCTCGGCATCGTTCGCATCATCGCCAGCCGCCTCGACACCGGCATCGGACCCCGACGGCGCATTCTCGTACGGCGTATACGACTTCATGTACCGATACACATCTGGATCGTGCAGCGGGTCTCCCCATTCGTCCCATTCGGTGACGGTCAACGGCAAATCCGGGTCGAGAATCGAGGTTAGGGCGTCCACGAACGGCACATCCGCCTCAATGCCCGCATAGCATTCAGGAGCCATATTGGCCACCGCGCCCATCAGCAGACCACCGGCCGATCCACCATTGGCCACAGTGCGGCGGGGGTCTGCCAGACGTGCACGCTGCAGCGCACGTGTGGCGTCCACGAAGTCCTCGAACGAATGCTTTTTGTTGAGTCGACGCCCCTGCTCATACCAAGCGCGTCCCATTTCGCCGCCGCCGCGGATATGCGGCACGGCGTACAGCACGCCACGGTCAAGCATGCTCAGTCTGGAAACCGAGAAACCGGGGTCGGAAGAGATCTCGTAGGCACCGTAGCCGGTGATGAACATCGGCGCATCCTGTGCCGGACAGTCACGATGCCATACCAGAGACACGGGGATGCGTTCGCCGTCGCGCGCGGTAATCCATACGCGACGCTCCATATAGTCGCGCGGGTCGAATCCGCCGAGCACCGTGGCCCGCTTCAGCAACGTATCCTGTCCAGTGGCGGGGTCGATTTCATGCAGCTCGCCGGGACGTGTGTAGCTGGAGAACGAATACCGCATGCGTGGGGCATCGTATGAAGGATTGCCGCCGGTGCCGATGCTGTACAGTCGCCGGGTTTCGCCGGGCAGATGATCATCACTCGCGCCGTCGGACGACGACGTGTGGTCCACGGCGGCAGCACCGCTCGCGCCGGACGCAGACGCCTCGGGCACACCGGCATCCTCGGTCCATAGCCATTCGCCATGGTCGCCGGTCTCATCGTCTCGCTCGGCGGCCACCATATCCCAATCATTGTCCAAAGGCGGCGGCAGCAGCTCACGGAACCGCCACGGACGGCCGGCCAAGAAGTCGGCGGCAGCGGCATCCTTGGGCATATACGCCACATGCGGCTGGCCGTCGGACCGGTAGCTCAACGTCACGAAATGACGATGCAAGGCGATTCCTTCGATGCCCAGACCGTGGGCACCTTCCAGAATCGCCGGATTGACGGGGTTGTAATACGCCTCGGTGATCGGCTTGTCAATCTCGCCATGCTCACAGCCGTACGGCGAACCCGCCGCCACGCATACGCCTTCTCCCAAGCGGTACGGCGGCTCATGTCGACGCATATCGATCACGTCGATTTCGAAGTTCGGATTATTGGCGTTGTGGTACACCACGGCGAGCGGAATATCGGAGCCATCTTCTCCCGCGCCTTCAAAACATGCGAAGCTCACATCGTATTCGATGCCGTCCTGACGTGGAATGAAGGCGGCGAACTCCCCTTCCGGCGTGGCCGTCGGCAACATCAGCACCTCGGTGGTGGTTTTGGAGCCTGTGCCGATCACGATGTTGCGCTCGTCGAAGCTGATACCCACACCGGCCCAGAATCGTTCGTCGGTCTCTCGGTACACGCACACATCCGATTCGACCGGAGCGCCCACCCGGTGACGCCAGATGGCGAACGGACGCCAGGAATCATCGATCTCCACCCAGAACACCCACTGGCCGTCCGGGGTGAAGCACGCCCCGCCGATGCCATTGAACTGTTCAGGCAACTCCACTGGCGAACCGTCTTCCTTACGAGCGGCAAGGTCGCGAATGCGGTAATCGTAGCGTTCGTCACCGCTGACGTCCACACCGTAGAGCATCCAACGTCCGTCACGACTCAAGTCGATGCCGCCAAGCCGGAAGAAATCATGGCCTTCCGCCTCCGCGTTCGCGTCGAACACCACCTGCTCGCCGGGCATGGAACCAGGCTCGCCTTTGGGATCCACTTCAGGCGGATCCCAATCGTCTTCGCCGCGCACCGGCATACGGCACTGCACGCCATACTGCTTGCCTTGCTGGGTGCGGGTGAAATACCAATAATCGTTGATGCGCGTGGGTACAGACATATCCGTCTCTTCCACGTGCGATTTCAGTTCTTCAAACAGTGTGCTGCGGAAACCCGCCAGATGCGCCATACGCTGTTCGCAGTAACGGTTCTGCGCCGACACATAGTCGCGTACTTCCGGCGATTCCTTGTCGCGCATCCATTCGTAGTCGTCGAAGAACACATCTCCGTGAAATTCGCGACGTTTCGGCTCGCGCTTGGCATAAGGCGGCATCGCGGCCGCCGCGTTGTTGTTCGGCTCAGTCATAACAGGCGATTATAGGCCCGCCCCGAAACGTCGCCGAATGACCTTCACTGCCCCAGATGGGCTTTCAAGTACGGCAACATGGTTTTCAGCAGATTCGACCCGGTAGTACCGGTGAACACCGGCACATCGGTTACCGGAATCGGCTGGGTGGCGGTCACGCCTGCCACCGAAGCGATGCCGGTGGATTCCTTCGGACTCAGCTGACGAATCGCTATCGCCAACACACGCCCCGGGTAGCGGCGTGCGATGGTGGCGTACGTCGTCGGATCCTTCTGCCCATCGTCGCCCACGAGAATGAATTTCATGTCCGGGAAGTCGGCCATCAATTGCTCGGCAAACTCCAGCTTGTGTTGCGGACCGGACGGTACGAATGTTTTGGGCCGGGGATCAAGGTCACGCAGCAACAGAGGCCCTTCAGGGAAGCCATGATCGGTGATGAAATGCCGAATCGAGCTTTCCACATTCCACGGCGAGGTGGATAGATAGAAGAACGGCGCATCGGGGAACAGGTCGGCGATGCGTGTGAACAGCACACTCATCCCCGGCACCGAAGCCTTCTTCTTGGGATTGAGGAACAGCAGGTTGTAGGCGGCTTTCCAGAGCACCGGTGCCTGAGTGATCATGATAGTGTCGTCCACATCGGAAATGATGCCCACCTTGGCGCTGGCCGGAATGGTGTACAAATTGGCGCTCACCGGCTTGCGGCGGTTCACCCCATACGACACCTGATGGATACCAGGCGTCAGGCGATGCTGCGCCACCAGATCGAGGTATCCGGCCGAATCGGAAATGGCGTATTCGCCACTGCGGTCCAGCGTACGGTCCACTTTGTCGTACACCTCGGAAGTGCCGATCTGCATGGTGTTCAGCGGCATGCCGTCAATGCTGGCCTGTACATGTGTACGCGGCGCAGGCACGGCCAACATCCCGCGGATGCCACGACTGAGCACGCCGGACTGCGCATGTTCGGGCGCATACACCGTGCGGCAGATCAGGCGGGAATAGTCGCCGGTGCCATATCCTACGTACGGTTCCACGCGCGGGTACCAGCCCCATTGGCGTACCACTTGTGTGGAGATACGCGACCAGACTCCGAACACGTTGGTGATCACGCGACGTGTCAATCTGGTCAGCGGCGGCTTGACTTCGATGCGCTCACGCTTGGAGGGATTATCGAATGTGGTGACGGCTTTGCGCGCCGGGATCGGCACTGTGGGCATGTCATCAAGATCGTTGCCAACGTTGGCGTCATTGCCAACCACGCTGCCGGCAGCAACGCCTTCGGCACCGGCGGCATTGGCAAGCGCCGCACGATGCGCCGCGTCATGCCAGGGCAGGTGCTTGCCAGCTGCTTCAAAATCCTCACGTGGGCTTCTCATAGTCACCAATATAAGCTATACGTGTTATGAAACAGTCGCCAATGCCCCGGGATTCCCCTGAGAAGAGCCCTCAGGGGAATCCCGGAAATCACGCATGATCAACGAATGATCTTGGCGTACTCCTCAGCGCTCAGCAGATCCGGCTCGTCATCATCAAGCTCGATCTTCACAATCCATCCCTCGCCGTACGGGTCGCCGTTGATGACGGACGGATCGTCCGCCACATCACGGTTCACATACTTGACGGTGCCGGCCACCGGGCTGATCAGCGGCTGGACGGCCTTGGAGGATTCCAACTCGACGATCTCGTCACCGGCTTCCACGCGGGAACCGGGTTCAGGCAGGTCCACGAACACGAGCTCGCCGAGCTGATCGGCGGCGTATTCGGTGATGCCCACGATGGCGGGATCGACGGAACGATCCACCCACGCATGCTCTTCGGAGTATTCGAGGTGGTCGGGGATGTCGAGGTTCAGCGGCTGTTCATTGTCGTTTTCGTTCATACGCACCAGACTAACACCGTCGAAGCTCCGCCGGGCTTGCGACTAGAGCTCGCGGCCGAGCCACTCCTCGATCATGTAACGGGCGATGGTGGCGCGACCGGGTGCCACCATACGGCCGGAGATCAGTTCGGCGGTGTATTCGTCGCGCGTCACCCAGCGGGCGATCATCGTCTCCTCACCATCCACCTGTATATCGGTGGTGACCGCATGCGCCTTGAACGCCATCATCAGCGAAGCCGGGAATGGCCACGGCTGGGAGCCGAGATACCGCACCTCCCCCAGCTGAATACCGGTCTCCTCCATGGCTTCGCGTCGGCAGGCGTGTTCAAGGTTCTCCCCAGCCTCCACGAATCCAGCGGACACCGAGTACAGTTTCGGGTCTTTCCAAGCGGTATTGTGCTGCAACAGCAGACGGTCACGGCCGTCCACGATGGCAGTGATGACCGCAGGCTCCACGCGCGGGAACAGCACACGGTTGCCGTCCGCCTCATTCGTGCAGCGCTGCGCCCAGCCACCCAGCGCGGGGCGTACCGGCGAACCGCACGTGGGGCAGAACCGCTGGCGAGAATGCCAGATGCTCAGCGTGATGGCGCTAGTGGCCTGACCGGCTTCGCGAGCGCTGGCGTGCGGCGCGAATCCGCGAAGATCGACCCAGTCGAAACGGGTGACGGCCTGTTGCAGCAACGTCGGTTTTGCGGGCGGCACTTCCCCGGGCAGACTCACGGTTTCGTCGAACGCGTCATCGGCGCCCTGCCCGGCGGAATCCGGCACACTCAGGGCCACGGGATGCGAACCGTGCGTATGGTTGCCTGGCATACGGCCGCAGCTGCCGGGGTCACCGGACTGTCCGGCGACCCCGGCTTTGCCCATCGCCCCATCGACTGTGCCGGAATCCTCGACTCCCAGCACATCGGCACCTCTCGTTCCTGCAGCAGCGATATCTGCTGTGACGCCGGCTTCCGGCACACGGGTGATATCCACCGCGACCACGGACGTGCCACGTGCTCCCGCATACGCGCCTAGGAACATCGCCACCGCTTCGGGGTAATGCCTCAGCTCGGCGCTCACATATGCTCCCGGTAGCGTGGCCAACCGCATTTTGACGTTTTCGTAATCCACCAGATCGCCTTGGCCGCGCGGCACCGCGATGCGTCCACCACGCGTCAGCACCACTTTGGTGTTCGGGTCCGCGAGCAGGTTCTCGATGAGATTCGGCTCGCCGCGACGATCGACCTGATAATCGATGTCGCCTTGAGCCAACGGCAGAAACGGCAGCGCTCGGGTCAGCGCCAGCGGTGAAAAATGAATATCGGCTGCCATATCAGACACTCCTTGATTTCGTCAGCGATTTCGTCAGCGTCGTCAGCGTTCCTGCACACGCCGCACCAGAGCAAGCAGCGCACGCGCCACCGTGTCCGGATGTTCGACGGCGCTGAAATGCCCACAATCCGGGATTGCCACGAACTCGGCGCCAGCGATACGCTCCGCCAGCGGCTTCATGACACTTGGATTACTGGTGGGATCGTTTTCGCCGGAGACCACCACGGTCGGCACGTCAATCGTGCCCGGCACATCACCCAACTCCGGCCTGCCGTAGGTCATACGCTGCCGCCAGGCCAAGCCAGCGGGATTCTGCTCGCTGATCCACCGGCTCATCGTTTCGATGAATGCCGGCGAGCGCTTCACCGTGGAGTCTCCTTCGGCCGGCTGCGCGAAATGCATCACCGGTTCCACGGAATGGGTTTGTTCGGCGGCGTTCGCCATGGTGAGTCGCGCTTCGCCGCCCACGCCGTCCGATGCGGCCATCGTATCGCACAGGGCCAGTCCGCCCACAGCCTCGGGGAACAGGCGCTGGATATCCATCGCCACATAGCCTCCCATCGAAAGACCAACCCAAATGGCCTTGCTGTACCCGGCGGCTTTCACCAAGTCCACATAGGCTTTGGCCAGACGGTCCAACGCCTCGCTGTATGCGCCATTCGCCATGCGAGGGCCGCTGTCGGCGTCGCTCGGGACCGGCGAAGCGCCCGAACCGGCCATGTCCGGCGCCCAGATCGGGAAGGGCGGCACGTCGTCCAGATCAGCGAAGTCGGCGAGCGCTTTCGCGCAGACATCCCACATGCGATGGTCCACCGGATAGGCGTTCATCAGCACCACCGGCATCCCCTCACCGTCACGATAGATATGATTGGCCAATTCGATTGCCATGCTCCATCTCCTTGAAGATTGAAGACGATTGTTTGCATACGTCTTTTGCCATGTCTGGTATGAGACCGGCGCGAACTCGATGCGAGCTCAACTCAATACACGACTCAATGCACGACGCGTCAGCTCACAATCGGATATCCACTTCAGATACCCGCCCAAGCCAGTGCCTGACGCACAATACGATCGTGCCCGTTGCTCATCTGGTTGATGAACGTCTCCATCATGTCGCTTCGAGGCGCCACCCATTCCACATCCAACGTCTCATCCTGCGGCTTGCAGTCGCCGCCGATGGCCACCACATAGCACAGTGCAATGGCATGCTGACGTGGATCGTAATACTCGCTCAATCCCGGCGTGGGGAAGAATTCGGCCACGGTGAACGGATGAAGCGATGCCGGCAGCAGCGGCAATGCGATGTCTCCCAGATCCTTGGCGATGTTGCGAGCGATGGCCTCACGCAACGTTTCATGGAACAGCACTCGCCCGGTAATCAAAGTGCGTTCTATGGATCCGTCGTCCGATACTCGCAGCAATGATCCCACTTGGGCGATGCGCCCCAGCTCATCGGTGCGCACCGGCACGATCTCCACGTAAGCGATTGGCATTTGGTGACGCGCCCGGTTGATATCCGCAGGTCCAAGCCATCCCGGCGGATTACCGTGCCCGGCTCCACCGCCGTGGATGAAGTCCTCGGGCGTGATGTTGTCGAATTCCCCGCGCTTGCGGTCAGCGTCGAAATCGCCCTCGTCGGGCACTTCATCATTCATGACTGGCATGTGTCCCATTATCGCGCGTGAATGCGTTTCCTGTGTCACCTTCCAGCGAAATCTGGGCAAATGTTGTGCTTCCGGATACGATCCGTCCCGCACAATGCGGATTTCGGCTGAGGGCATGACGATTCGCGCAAATTGTTGGGTGGTGCTGGAAAGCTGGTGTGCATCCGATAGAGAGATTGTTTACTGGAGATTGCTACTGCAAGGAGGGAACCATGGCCACCACTGCCATCACGTCTGCGGATTTCGAGAAGACCGTCACCGATCACGATATCGTGTTCGTGGATTTCTGGGCCACTTGGTGCGGTCCGTGCCGCGCGTTCGGCCCGATTTTCGAAGCCGCTTCCGATAAGCCGGAGAACGCGGACATCGCATTCACGAAGGTGGATATCGACGCGAACCAGGATCTGGCTCAGGCCGCCGGCATTCAGGCCGTGCCGACGCTGATGATCGTCAAGCAGGGTCAGGTGGTCTTCCAGCAGGCCGGAGCGTTGCAGGCGGCCGATCTGGATGATCTGATTGCGCAGGCCAAGGCGCTCGATCTGAACGCTGCGAACGGAACGGCCGCCTGATCATTCGGCGCTTTCGCTGATATCCGCGATTTCCGCCGGCATCTTCGACGCGTCATCTGCTCGCTCTTTGCCGTCTATTTCACGGTCTATCATGGTGAGTGATGTGTGTAAGGAATTCGTGTACACAATGTTGTGATTGTGCGTGTACACGAATTCATGTGCGATCGATCAAGGAGCGCAATGACTAAACACGGCAAGCGTACCCCTCTCCTCAAGTCTCTGCTGACCAGTCAGCAGACGGCGAAGGTGGCGGCATTGGTGGCCGCCGCAGGGTTGATTACTGCTGCCGGCGTGGTGTCCCGCAATTTCTACCAGTCGGATTCCACGGCCCCCATCAATACCGTCACCGCTTTTTCCGCCACTGATTCGGCCGCCTCGCGTTCCGCCGCTCGCGGTGCGATCAACAGTGCAGATAAGAACACCACGTTCGTCACGGTGAAGATCAACGGTGATTCGCGCGTGGTGCTCGGCGAAAAGCCGGATATGACCACCGTCAAGGACGTGCTGGAAACCGGCAACATCACACTGGATCCGAGTGATTCGGTTTCCCCCTCGCTGGATTCCAAGGTTACCGAAGCTACAGTGATCACCATTGATCGCGCCAACGCCGATGTGGAAACCACGGAAACGGAAATCGCCTTCAACGAGGTCCGCAAGGAAACCAGCGATTTGCCGAAGGGTCAGGAGAAGGTGGAGACTGAAGGACAGAACGGCATTCTGGAAACCACTGCTCTGGTGACCAAAGCCGGCGATAAGGTCGTGTCCTCCAATGTGTTCGCATCGTGGGTCAAGCAGGCTCCGGTCGACAAGGTGATTTTGGTGGGTACGGCTACGGCGTCTTCCTCGTCGTCGTCCGCTTCGCTTGGCACTACGACGCCAGCTGGCGAAATCCAATCGTGGGCGCATCAGTACCTGCTGTCCAACGGATACAGCGAAGAAGATTTCACGGCTGCGAACTACATCATCAGCCATGAATCCGGCTGGAGTCCCACGGCAACCAACCCCACGTCCGGCGCTTACGGCTTGGCGCAGGCCTACCCGGGCAGCAAGATGGTCTCGGCTGGCGCTGATTGGCAGACCAACTATAAGACTCAGTTCAAGTGGTTCGTGGACTACTGCAACCAGCGTTACGGCGGCATTGTGCAGGCGTACAACCATTGGGTGACGTATAAGAATTACTGATTTTCGACATCCGACTTTCCTGATTTTGATTCGTCAGGATTCGTCAGGAAAAACAAAGTCCTTTTCGTGAAGAAGATTCACGGAAAGGACTTTTTGCATTGCACTGCATGCGCGGTTCTTTTATGGAATAGCTGAAACTAAAACTTACGATTTATTGTCGGTTTTTCATTCGATAATTGCCTGATCATATCTCCATAATTGCATTTGCATTATTCCGTTATTATTCACTAGAATAGCCAAGGAAAATACATATATTATTCGACTATTAAGGAGATCATTATGGCTTCCTTGCTGCAGGGATTTGAAGAGGTCCGTCTGGTCAAGCCGGTGGGCAAAACCGTTATGACAGTGACCGATTCGATTGTTCGTTTCAACAAGGCTACCGTTGAAGTGCTTGGTTTCCCGCCGTTCGTCAAGGTGCTGATCAACGAGAAGACCAAGCAAATCGCCATTGCTTCCGCTTCGGATAAGTCCGATAACGCGGTGAAGTTCAGCAAAGCTGAAGGCAAGCAGACTGCTTCCGTGAGCATTAAGGATCCGGCGATCGTGGAGGCTGTGAAGGCCTATTTCACGCTGGCTGAAGCCCCGGAAGGCGAAGTGGCTTATGCTTCCGTCAACGGTGCCGCCTATCCGGAAAACAAGACCGTGATCTTCGATGTGGACAATGCCACCGCTGGCACGATGAAGCGCCGCGGCCGCAAGAAGACCGCCTGATTCGGGAGCGGTTTTCGGCTTATATAAAAATGTCCTGCACCACTTTGCGTAGTGCAGGACATTTTTATTGTGTATTTATTATACGAAGTTCTTCATCTTTTCTGTTTCATAAGATCAGTCGGATTCTTCGCCTCCCGTGGTGCCTCCCGTAGTGCCGCCGGTCGTACCTCCCGTGGTGCCTCCCGTGGTACCGCCGGTCGTGCCTCCCGTGGTGCCTCCCGTGGTACCGCCGGTCGTGCCTCCCGTGGTGCCTCCCGTGGTACCTCCCGTGGTACCGCCGGTCGTACCTCCCGTGGTACCTCCCGTGGTACCGCCGGTCGTACCTCCCGTGGTACCTCCCGTGGTACCGCCGGTCATGCCACCCGTCAAACCACCGTTGTAATAACCGGTATCGGCTTGCGACTGAGTCGCAGCCTGCTGCTGGGCGGTATAGGCGGCCATGGACGCGTTGACGGCATCGATATCCGTGTTCAGCGTGGTCACTGCGGCCTGCATCGTCTTGATATCGGTGGACTTGTTGGCCAGCACATCGTTGGCGGCATCGATGTCAGCGCTCAGCGTGGTACGCGTGGTATCATCCGCCACGGCATACAGGCTGGAATCAAGCAACGTCTGCGCCTCAGTGATCTTGTCTTGCAGGGACTGCTTGGCGTCGTTCACGTCCTTGGTGTTCTTGCTGTCCGTAACGGCCTTGGCGGCGGTGGTAATCGCCTGAGCATTGCTCTCCGCAGTCTTGCTCTGCGTAGTAGCCGTTTTTGCGTATTCCTTAAGGTTTGTTGTAGATGCGGATGCCTTGCACTCGATGGTTTCACCATCCTTCACTGCAGAGACCGCCTTCTTCAGCGCGGTTACGGTAGTGCCGTCTGCCACTTGGTCAGACTTGATGGCTTGAGCGCTCTTCGCGTTGGCAAGCGCCTTGGTCAATGCCTCTTGTGCGGCAGAGTACCCATCCACCGCCTTCTCGCATTGCGCCAACGCAGCGCTGTGCAGACGACGAGCCTCCTGACGCTGGTCATCAGTGCGCCAGTAATAAATACCGCCCACAATCGCCGCAATCACGCCCACGACTGCGATCACCGCGACAGCGATAATCTTGCCCCTACTACCGCTCTTCTTGACACGAGCGCCGCTATTATCTTCGTGCTTCGGATCCTCCACCGGTTCCGGGTTGTGTTCGATGGCACTGAAGTCGATATTCAGATCGTCGTGTTCATTATTGCCCTTGGACGTATCGGACGACGCCGTATCGACCGGCGCGAACAGAGGCAGTGTTTGTCCGGCGGAAGCAGAAGACTGTGCGTCAGCCGATGGCACGCTCGGCATCGCCATCGTCGCGGTTGGAGCATCGGGCTGCGTTGCCGCATGAGCATCCGGGAAAGTACCAAGCACCGCAGTTTCGGCGTTGTCGGCCGAGGACTTTGCCGATGATGCGGAGGAATGGGCGGTAGGCCACTGCAGCACGTCATCGAACGAAGGGAACGACAACCCAACGCCTTCGTCTCCGCTCAATACATTCGTGCCGTCATGCAAGCCCTTCAGTGTGCCCTGAGCTTCGTTATCGGTTGTAGCAGATGCACTAGCGTTACCGGATTCAGGGGGAAATTCGATTGGCGGAATGTCCCAGAAGGTGTCAACGATGTCTCCGCTCGCGGGCGCTGCGGGAGAACTTGCGTCCAGCTTCGGTTCAGGACGTCCCTCTGTTCCCATATCTTTCATTCCTTTGCAACTCACTCAAACTCACACGCACCCGTAACGGCACGTCCCAGCCTTATTCCAGTCTGTCTATCGAACTGCGTATCAAGACCGTACCAAAGGGCTAGTCTATCCAGACCCGTTGCCATAACGAACCGATTGTCCGCAAGACTCTATATTTCTTTACCAATAGTTGAACTAACAACTGAAAAACGAAACATGCCGGCTATGGATTCACATCCACAACCGGCACGTTCAGCGAGATTCTTCAGCCAGAGAAGATCACTTCTTACGAGAGCGGTTCTCCTTGCGGGAGGAACGCTTGTTGCCGTCCTCGTAATAGTAGTAGTAATAGTTCTTCGAATGAATCTTCTTCGGATCGGCGAAGTTGAAGATGAAGCCCAGAATCGGCACTTCGGCGGTCTTCAGCGCCTGAGCGGTGCCTTCCAGCTCCTTCTTCTCCACAACACCCTTACCTGTCACCAGCACCAAACCGCCGGCCATACGGCCGAATACGGTGGCGTCGCTGGCCACAGACAGCGGTGCGGTATCGATGATCACGTAGTTGTACTGGGTGAGCGCCTGCTCCACCATCTCCTTCATGATGTCGGAGTTAAGCAGAATGCTGGCGTTGGCCGGACGCTTGCCGGCGGGCATGATGTGCAGGTTCTGCTTCCAGTACTTCTGGATGACGTCCGCCGGAGAAGCCTGACGGGACAGCACGTGGGACAGACCCACATGGCCTTCGATGCCGAGCTTGTGAGCCACGGACGGGTGACGAAGATCAGCATCGATAAGCAATACGCTCTTGCCTTCCTCGGCCAGAGCCACGGCCACATTGGAAGAAACGGTGGTCTTGCCTTCGGACGGGTCGGTGGAGGTGATGACCAGCAGACGGCCACGATCGTTGGTGGCGGTGGTGGTCAGGAAGGAGAGGTTGGTGCGAATACGACGGAACTCCTCGGCCTCGCTACCGGCGGGCTGGGCGACCACCACAGGACGGCTGTCGTCAAGAATCGTTGCGGACGGCACGGTACCCAGCGAGGAAGCGTGGGTGATTTCGCGCACGTCGTCGGTCGTATCGACCTTGGTGTTGAGGATATCCTTGAGCAGGGCCACGCCCACGGCCACAATCACGCCCAGCACCAGACCGGCGGCCAGGTACAGTGGAACGTTCGGAGAGCTCTGACTGGTAGGCACCTGAGCCTTCTGCACCACGGAAAGCTTAATCGGCGATTTGCCGCCGTCCGTGATATACAGGTCTGAAGAAATCTGATCCGAAAGGTTCTTGGCCACGCTGTTGGCGATGTCGGCGGCCTGCTGCGGATCACCCACCTCAGCAGAGATATCCACCATGAACGTGTTCGTCGGGTTCGTGGCGGTCACCACATCGGCCAAGTCGGTGGTGGTCATGTCGAGACCGAGATCGTCGATTACCGGCTTCAGTACGGATTCGGTCTTGACCAATTCTGGATAGGTCTTGATCTGGGTGTTCAGATAGTTGGTGCCGGAACTCATATCGTTCGTGGACTGCTCCTGACCGGAAGGTCCGGTGTACGTGGCTAGCACCTCGGCAGTGGCCGTGTACTTGGGCGGCATAATGAACGTGACCGCAGCGATAGCGGCGAACACCACCACAAACGAGATAATCGCGGATACGAAATGCTTGCGTAAAATCTGCAGCAAATCAGCGATGGTCAATGGTCTTCCCTAACTCTTCGGAAAAAATCTCACATATAGTCAATCAGATTAATACCACCCCACGAGTTTTAGCGGGGTGGAGTGCGGGGGGTAAGGATTTATGTTCACTGCCCCTGCTGCTTGTACTTGGCTTCGGTCGCGGCCTTGACGGGTTCCCACCAGTCGCGGTTGTCGGTGTACCAAGCGATAGTCTGCTCCAGACCCCTCTGGAAGTCGGTATGAGTGGGCTTCCAGCCAAGTTCGGTCTGCAACTTGGTCGAGTCGATTGCGTAACGACGATCGTGCCCCGGACGGTCCTTGACCCAGTCGAAATCGTCGGGGCTCTTGCCCATTACGGTCAGGATGTCGCGCAAAACGGTCAGGTTGTTACGTTCGCCGTTCGCGCCGATCAGATACGTCTCGCCGATGCGGCCCTTGGTCAGGATGGTCCACACGCCGGTGGAGTGGTCGTCGGTGTGAATCCAGTCGCGCACGTTGGAGCCGTTACCGTACAGCTTCGGCTTCAGGCCCTCCAGAATATTCGTGATCTGGCGCGGGATGAACTTCTCCACATGCTGGTAGGGGCCGTAGTTGTTGGAGCAGTTGGAGATCGTGGCGCGGATGCCGAAGGTGCGGTGCCATGCGCGCACCAGCAGGTCGGAACTCGCCTTGGTGGAGCTGTATGGGCTGGACGGATGGTACGGGGTCTCTTCGGTAAACTTGGCCGGATCGTCCAGAGCGAGGTCGCCATATACTTCGTCGGTGGAGACGTGATGGTAGCGCACGTCGTACCTGCGGGCGGCTTCCAACAGGCGGAAGGTGCCCTCGACGTTGGTCTTGAGGAACGGCTCCGGGTTGGCGATGGAGTTGTCGTTGTGGGATTCGGCGGCGTAATGCACGATTGCATCGTGGCCGGGTACAATCTTGTCGAGTAGCTCGGCGTCGCAGATGTTGCCGTGCACGAACTCCACTCGGTCGCCCAGAATGGACTTGATGTTTTCCAGATTGCCGGCGTAGGTCAGCGCATCCAACACCGTGATATGCACATCCGGGTGGTTGTTATAGACATAATGGACAAAGTTGGAACCGATGAAGCCACAGCCACCGGTCACAATGATATTGTGTGGAGTGAAAAGTTCTTCAGCCATGGTTCTTTATATCCATGCATGTATCCTGAATTCCGATTCTGTGCATTACCAAAAGTACAAGCACCTAACCGTACTATTCGCATAGTCATGCTTACGAGCTATTATATTTCTGTTATTTCCCTATGGCTTTAAGCACGCCACTTAACGTCTGGGACACAAGATTCTCCTTCAGCACCATGAGCATCACCATCTCTGCAATGCCTAAGAAACAGGCACCAATCAAAAGATTGACAAATGGATTGAAATGAAGAATCCATTGTTTGGACATGCCTAGGACACATGCCGTAATAAACAATGAGAGGACGATAACCAGCACATTTCTGACATCCAAACTTTCTCGAATGTACTTGCGGCAGAACACTAGCTGTACGGCAGTAATAGTGGTCTCAGCCGCAAGTAGCGCAAGCGATGCGCCAAAAGCGCCCATTGATGGATCAAGCAGTACATTCAGAACAATATCGATGATCGCACCGATAATAGTGGAAATAGTCATATACTTTTCTTTACCGAGCGGAGTAAGAATCTGAAAACCCGTCACACCGCTAATTGCCACCACAATGATAACAAAAGACATGATTTGCATAGAAGGCACAGATTCGATGAAATTCGATCCGGCCAGCAATAGTACAATATCTTGCGCCATGAAAAATAAATAAATGGCTATCGTTCCACTAAAAAGAATAGAAAAAGAGGATGTCTTCTTAAGTAAAGAGAAGAAAACATCCGTATGCTTACGCACCTCATACGAAAGCCGGGGAAGGACGGCATTACTGATTGAGCCCATTCCTGCCAAAATCACATTTTTCAAGCGCATTACCAATTGATACAGGCCCAACTGATATGAACCAACAGTAAAGAAACCCAAAAGAATAGTATCAAGGGTCAGATAAAGGCTGGTAGCTAGATTATTGCCAAAAAACACCATGATAGGCTTCATATGATGAAGAGGATGTATTGAAAGCTTTACTGACCAATCAATAGATTTAATCAGCCTAAACATATTAAATATATTCGAAGCACTAGCTGCGAATACAATGAATGCACCGTAAAAAACATAATCCTGCTCCTGACGCACGAGTACGAATAGACCGATAATTGCAATTACCTTGAAACACAGGCTTCGAACAGTAATATACACATACTGCTCAGTAGCCTGATAGAACCATTCGGCACCAAATGCAGTAAGAACTATACCGACGCTAAAAACAGCCATAAGCAATTTGTCTTCGGCAAATCGAGGGACAGTGAAAACTAAAATTGCAAAAATGACCATGGTTATAGTGGTGCATATAGCGATAATCAATAACAATTCACGAACAACCCGCGAGAGAGCTTCTCGGTCATCGCGAACTTGTGCACAGGCTCGGATTCCGTATGTCTGTATACCCAGTGTACAGAAAATCGCTGCAAAACCGGTTACGGATTGAGCGAAAGATACCGCACCATTCGCTTCGACCGAAAGCACACGCGATACATATGGAACAGTAATAAGCGGGAATATCATTGATGAAGCCGAAAGAATCAGATTCATCACAACATTGATCTTGATGGACTTACTCATCTAAATTCCTGTGCCCCGATATCTATAAATTAGATTAGTTTACACGGATAGGGATTACCTCAGAAACAACCCTTTTCCGTACAATATAATTAGTGAATATTGTAAAAGCAATAATGGTCACAAGCTGTTTTGCAAAGCCAAGATGAACAACATTTTGGAAGATAAAATGAGCAAAGAAAGTCATAGCAAGCAGAAATGAGAAATAACCATAGAGCACTTGGGCAATAGACAACCTTGAATCATCCGCCCTTAAGGAAATCTCATATATTGCTTGCATAACGATAGCGAGCACAAATATTAATAATAAACAACCAGCTATGCCAAAATCCTTAAGAGGAGCGAAGAATACGGTATATACGTTACCAAGTGGATAAATACCAATATCACGGTAAGGAAGAGAGACAATCTGATCCGCCTCTACGCCAAACTTGGCAATAAGAGTTTGAAAGAGGAAATTAAATGTGTACTCGCCCGGTACAGGACTAGGAGTTATAGACTCCGCAATCGCCGAATCAAGATTCTTAAGCGGCGCTCCAAGATAAACGGACAAGTAGTATATAGGGGTCATCGTATTGTCTCGGCCCATTGCAAAAGTCAACATATAAAAGGCACCGAGTAGCGCCACAAATGCAATAATTCCAAAAACAATGTACTTGACTTTAATCTTAGCGATTGAAGTGATTTTCCCTTGTTTTTCCAGAAGCAGAAGATAAATAATGCCGAATGTAAATAGAACAGACAAAGGCCAAGTTCTATTACCGGTAGCAAAAGCAACGACAATAGCAACTAAAAGTGCTAACATACAAACCGGAGACGAGGAACGACCTCTATTGGCCAACTCCTTAGCGCCTAATAATGCGACAAAGAAAGTCAAACCTTGCAAAACAGCGGAAAGCTGTGCCGGAATTGTAGGAAGAATTGCATCCGCATCAGTGAATTTATTGAGATTATTATACCCAGTTATTACATCAGCAATACCTGATACAGGAAGATATTGACTTACTACCTGTTTCTCTGCACGAAATACAATAAGAAATAGGATAATCTGGACAATAATAATTAACCAGTAAAACCGTGTGGGAATGTGTATAGGACGATTATATGCATTTGCCGAAGACAATGCCACTGGACGATCGGATACATAGCGGATTTTATTGTTTGAACCGAGAGTGTGATGTACTAAGACACAGCCAAATGCAAAGACAAAGAAACAGCCGGAAACTATTGCAACCGTTTCCATATGCAGATTAAATTCCCAAATTCTGTAGAACAGGAAACCGTCAAGAATCTGAAAAATGAACGGAACGAAGAAGAAAACGACAGGCGAAATCAGTCGTCGTCCTGTTAGTACAAACGAAACCCCAAGGCACGCAATGAGTATTATGAGTAGGAACAGGGTATTCATCCAACCGGCCTTTATCCTAGGTTCATCAACAAAGCAATAGCTTACTCTATCTCTAGGCCGCGCCAAAGATAGGAAAATGCTTCGCCAAGAAGGTAGACTACTGCTTCTCGCATCGACGAGACCGTTATAATGGCACCTATGGCTGATTATCTATTGCGCATGGCTGATCTCACAATAGCTGTGCATTCTATTCATGACCGTCTTGCGCAACAAGGAAAAGCCTACCTGCTTCCCTCCAATGGATTCGATAGGGATTCCGCTATTTCGGATTTGTCGGTTTACATAACTCAGGCCGACATTGAACGTGAACGGAGTCTAAGCGAAACAGGCAACTGGGATGATTCATATCTTGAGACTTTGGCCATATTACGTAAAATTGCCGAAACGATTCCGACTTTTCGGCGTCTGGTTTTTCATGGAGCAACGATTTCCTACGCCAACCATGCCTATATCTTCACCGCACCGAGCGGTACCGGAAAAACAACTCATATTCGTCTATGGAAACGGCTGTTCGGCGATGAGGTGAGTGTTATCAACGGCGATAAACCGATTCTCAAAATCGATTCTCCTCGGATAGTCGCCTATGGCACTCCTTGGGCGGGCAAAGAGCGTTGGGAAACCAATATGCAGGCACCTGTAGCTGGAATATGCATCGTGACGCGTGCTTGCGAAAAGGACACGTATCACGATGACATGAAGCATTCCATCGATAGCACAAGATTTACTGATGAGCATGGAATCGCTAATTCATGCACCAGAATCAAGCCAGACGAAGCTTTGCCGCTCATCTTGCGGCAAACATATATGCCGACCGATCCAAAATCCGCCATTGCAACATTGGATCTACTGGATTCGCTACTCCGTGACATTCCTATCTACCGCTTGCGCTGCACCATCAGCAAAGCCGCAGTTCGAGCAAGTTCATCAGCTATGGTACACGGGGCTCACCAGTTCATCAGTTCGATCAATTTTCATTGATCGTCACAAATAACGGTACACATATGGAATCCAGTAAAACCATACATTTGTCTCAATGGACAATTTATCTGTGGCTACTACGCGTATGCAAACAGACTTCGCTATTCGTAGTATTGATGTGCGTCCTACAAGCCGGTATCGCTGCAATAGGAGTCGGCTATGCCTTATTGATGCGAGATGCCATTGATTCGGCCGCAGGACACAATTCCTCGCGTTTTTTCACTTTATGTGTCATCTTCATCATGGCGTTGATGTTACAGATCATTCTTCGAGCAGTGTATATCTACATTGGGGAACGGTCGAAGTCCTCGATCGATAACCGCCTCCGATCCACAGTATTTGAGGGCATTCTTCGCTCGGATGCCGCATTTGCAACCAGATATCATTCCGGCGAACTTATCAATCGATTGACCTCGGATATCACCGTCGTTTCGGAAAACATCACCACCTTGGCTCCTATAACCGTGTCAATGACCATCCGTCTTGTCGGCGTTATTGCGGTGATGTTCGTACTCTCACCCGAGCTGACCGGCATGTTCATATGCGCTGGACTCGTCATGGGAATGATGTCGATGCTGCTACGCAATTGGCTGAAACATCTACATCAACGTGTGCAAGAGGCTGAAGGAGCCGTTCGCTCGTTCATTCAGGAATGTCTTGAAAATCTCTTGGTCATCCGAGCTTTTGGAGTGCAGGCAAAAATATTAAGGCATGCCGAAATGACCATGAAAAGTCATCAGCAAGCTCGTATGAGGCGTATCGTCGGTAATGATATTGCGTCCACAGGATTGACCTTTGCTGTGCAAGGAGGATATGCTTTAGGATTCATATGGTGTGGTCATGGCCTATTGGCCGGGACAATTACATACGGCACGCTTTTAGCCGTAATCCAACTCATCGGACAAATTCAGACACCATTTGTCTCTCTTGGCAGCATTTTCCCGCAACATGCCGCACTACTCGCAAGCACTGAACGACTCATCGATCTGCTTCCCCAACGTCATTCCAGTGCAAGAAACGAAAATAACGCATGTTTCGATATTAATGATACGTCTTTGCCGGCAAGCCTCCTATATCAGCAAATGATGGGGCTATCCTTCCGTGACGTCAACTTCAGCTATGGCCGTAACAATGTACTGCACAATTTTTCCTACACCATACATAAAGGCGATTTCATTGCAATTACTGGTCGCAGCGGCATTGGGAAAAGCACATTATTGAAGCTAATCCTCGGCTCCTATGTGCCACAATCCGGCAAAATTGTATTAGAAGCAACCGATGGAAAAAACAAGTACGATCTTGAGCCCAATGCAATTCCGGATGGTTTCTATGCATATGTGCCACAGGGCAACGGTCTGATGTCCGGTACTATACGTGAAGCGGTGGCTCTTTCTGACCCACATGATGATTCGAGTCTATTCGATGAAGAACGTATACGTTGGGCTTGTACAGTTGCTGATGCAGCACATTTTATCGAGCAACTTCCTCAGCAATACGATACGATCCTCGGCGAACACGGGGCCGGTCTCTCTGAAGGACAAATGCAACGGCTGGCGGTCGCCAGAGCACTATACAGCCAGGCTCCCATATTGTTGTTAGACGAATCCACCTCGGCACTGGATGCGAAATCGGAATATAATATGCTGAGTCGTATTAAAGCATTACATAATAGAACTGTGCTCATTGTGTCACACCGCAAGGAAGTTTTAGGATTCTGCAATCAGATCGTTCATCTTGATTATTCCGACCAAGAAAACATGTAATCATATTAAGTTATATGAAAAGAAGGTAAGCAATGAAGATTAAACCAGGGTTTGTGCTGCGTGAAGTTGCTGGGCAAAGTATTGTGATTGCTACTGGAGAATCAAGCACACATTTTCACGGTATGATAAAACTCAACCCTACGGGTGCGTTTATTTGGAAAGCGCTGGAACAAGGCAGCACCGAGAACGAACTCATTAATACTCTAACAGAACAGTTTACTGTGTCACAGGAGACGGCCAGCAAGGATGTTGCGCAATTTATACATCACATGAATGAGCATGGGTTCTTAGAACAATAAAGAAATACCATGAATGCTAAATCGACAATTAATTCAGCGCGAATCATTAAACTGGAATACTCTCATATATATGGATAGTTCATTTTCTTCCAGCGTCGAGAATGTTGAACAGGTGCTCAATAACGAGAAAATATTGGTGTCCACTACGGCCGGTGTAAGTATGTGGCCGATGCTCTACAATCGGCGTGACACCATTATTGTCGGTCAGCTAGCCGCTGTGCATCCAGATAATTTATTGCACAAATATGATGTTGCTTTGTACCGACGTGGTGATTCATATGTATTGCATCGAGTGGTAGGCATACGACATACGGAACAAGGAATACTATATCTAATTCGAGGTGACAACACCTATACGAATGAATATGTATATCCGGCTCAAATTATTGGGATACTTGTAGGCTGCTATCGCAAAAATAAAAAAATCAATATTAACGGTATCGGATATCGTTTGTATACCCGCGTTTGGGTTTGGAGCTATCCTCTAAGATTTATATATAAGAAGCTCCGTCTCTATCTTTCAAGTTTGTTGTAACGAATACTATATCGCACCCAATTATCAAATGCCTTATGTTCTCTATTACTAACAGGCAATAGAGAACATAAGGCGGTGGAGCCGCATAGCAATAACTATTGATTACTTAATCGGTAACAACTTTCTTTTTCATGCCAATCCCCCACCATAGATATTTACGCACAACCGGCATCAAATAATACACAGAAGCAACAGAGAGAATAAGAACTGCAAAGGCAATAGTTATTTGAATCAACCAAGGTTGTGTCATAGGCGAGGGGAATATCTTAAACGCAATCAATTTAAAAATTTTCAGCATAAGATCATTGAACGCATAGTATACCAAGGTTGATACGCCAATTGCTTGTAGCCATCCAGGGGGGGGCAGAATACGAGCAAAGGCAATAATCATTGTAATACCGCATACGGCCGCGACTACGCCGACCAATTGCACAAACAACCAATTGGCTCCTGCTATCGATACAAATACAACAGATACGCATGCAAATAATATGACAGATGCAAGCAGCACAACACGAGCCACGGTACATCTCAGTCCAAGAACAATTTCACGTGATACGTAACCTAATGCCACATATGCGGTAGAGCTGAGTACACGATTCATAGTAAATGGAAGCGCAATAGTTATATAGTGTTGAACCAACACATCACATAATAATAACAATATAGACACGGCAACAATGAGTCTCTTATTATCATGTAAAATTCTGATAATTATCCACACAAAAATAGAAGCCCAGAACAGCGACCAGAAAAACCATAATCCATTGGTTGTATTAAATATTATAGCCAAAATCTCCTGCCATGCGGAACCATTGATAACGCTAGATTTCTTGCCCGCATATATTTGCGGAAACAGAACATGACCAATCGGCTTCCCTAACATCAAACATGAAAAGACATAGTAGGGAACTAGTAATTGATACGCTCTACGAGTTAACAATTCCCTAAAATTATACCGAGCATGAAAAAATAAACCGCTTAAAAAGAAAAACAACGGCATATGGAACAGATAAACAACAACGAAAGAAGTTTTCAATACAGGAAACCAGTATTCACCAAGATGCCCATAAAAAACCAAAATCATCGCGATGCCCTTTGCGGCATCAATCCATACAACTCGTTTCCGAGATAATTCCATTTCACCAGCACTACGCATATTCATTATATATTAAAAATAATAACTTTATCGCTTCAATTGGTCTCAATTAATCTACAAAATAGATTCGAACTTTAATCCATTGCGATCATTAATGTTTCAGCTGACGATGCCGTAACCACGCTATGAAACTAATAAGCAGGAATAGATTATTCTTTGCAAAGAATAACGTGATACGTCGCGTTATTGAGTCAATCCTGTTCAGGGGAACGGTTTTCAGCGCATGAGCAAAATGAGTGTTCCTACATGTTTCACGAAAAACCATTCGTCGTTCTCGATACGACCATGGTGCATTTGGGTTACAGATCCAATTCATTATCAATAACAATAGACGGTCTAAACAATACAGGCCGAATACCGTATTGAATACATCCTGAGATAGCTCGCTACGTCTCAAATCATCATCAATTACGTTAACAGTTTGAAGGATATCTTCGAGATAGTGATTATTAAACGATCTTACCGAAGATGATGGGTTATACACGTATATATACGTATTGTCGGGTATGGCGGTGATATTCGGCATATGACGTACAAGCCTAACGAGATATTCCTGATCTTCCCCATTAAGTAATCGAGAATCAAACCTCTCGTTGGAATTTTTCAAAAAGCGACTCTTAAAAAGCTTGGCCCAGACAGTACCTTGATCACTGCCAACCGACAATACATGTTGGATGAAGTTTAGCGAATCCGTTTTATCCCAGTATTTTTTTTCATCATAATAGGAAATTAACTGCTGGTTTTGACCATGCTGGCGCGCATGATTGGATACAATAATATCGGCATTATTTGATGTGGTCTCATTAAATAATGCCTGAATCGCACCATCAGGCAAATAATCATCAGCATCTACAAACAAAATCCATCGGCCTATAGCTTCATCAATGCCGCGGTTGCGAGCTTGAGCCACTCCCCCTGCGCTCTTGACAATCACGTGGATATGCGAATCACTATCCAGCAGACCGCTGTTCAAAAGATCCTGATTGTTCTCTGCACCATCTACGACAACGATAATCTCATAACGGATTGCGCTAATTCCATCTTGCTTGGTAATCGACTCAAGACAGCGATGGAACAGCAATGGGCTGACGTTATACACCGGGATAATTATTGATAAATCTGTAAAGCCTTGCGATTGCACCGCTATATCCCTTAATACCTTTGCATATCTACTACTAACGATTATTGGGCTTCCAGCCAGGACGATAAACCGAGTGTAAGCCTAAACGTTCTGAAACCGCATCCTGAATTGCGTGCCAATATAACGTTCTCTCTTCCTTGGTCCTCTTTTTGAGGATTGCAGAAAGCGGACCAACCTTTTTCAATAACTCAACACAGAGCTCGAAGATGAACGCTGGTACTCCGCCATGATGCTTGTAGGTGAGAAGCTTATTACGCAAATAATAGTAAGACTTCCATGTTGTCTGATTACGAACCGAAAAGCCCGTATCATGATGCATACAAATATCCGGCAAGAACAGAATTCGTCCCTGTTGAGCCAGACGCAGAGAATAATCAACATCATCATAATAGATAAAGAACCCGGCCTCGGGCAGGCCAGCGGCCTTTGCTGCCTTGATATTAATGAAGGCACCGACAAACGTCAAAACATTAATGTTGTTAACCTCATTCTTGTACTCTTCAAGGGTGCATGGCTTATCGAATACCTTGGGACCGACTACCGACCAACGTCGACGCTGCAATCGATCAGGTTGACCATTATTAAGCACTGTGGTGCAGAGTGCTGCGACATCCGCACCAGCTGCATACTTGGCAACAGCACGTTCCAATCGTTCTATGGTCGTTGTCTCCGGATAAGCATCATCATCTGCAACGAGCATCCAGTCATAATCCGAGTGCTCGAGATAATCAAATCCAGCAGCAAAACCACCAGAGCCACCGGTATTCTGTTTCAGACGAATTACCTTTTTTCCATATGCAGCATCTTTATGCTCCCATTCATTCAGATAGTTAGGAGTATCATCGGTACTTGCATTATCAATGACTAGGATCAAATCAGGAGCGACCGTCTGATTGTCATACTTATCTAATGTAATTTTCAGGCAATCAAGTCGATTGAAGGTAACTAAGAGTACCGCAGTTTTCATGATTCTCTACTTTCTCATTAATCAAGCAGGTCTTGCATAAAACTCGAAACCTGTTTGTTGATATCGAAATCGGACCCGAGCATCTTATTAATGGAAACACGAGTGATACCTGTCTGAGGAATCACCGTTCGCCAACCATCAATATTTTCAATGGATACTTTTCGTATGTTATCATTCACTATTCCTTCGTCCGATAAGGTATCCGAAATTAAACACGGAAGACCATTGGACTGAGCTTCCAATAACGCAATGCTCACGCCTTCAAATAATGATGGCAGCACGAAGATATCCATCGCATTATATAAATCGGCCATATCATGGCGAACACCCAATAACTGGACCGAGGCTTGTAGACCGAGATCGTTGATTTCCTGTTCCAACGAAGGTCTCAAATCTCCATCGCCTACAATAATGAGGCGATATCGGGCATCTCGATTGGACAACGCCGCAAATGCTTTCAGGAGGAACGACTGATTTTTCTGTGTATGAAGTCTACCGATATTACCAATAAGAATCTGCCCATCTTTGACGCCAAGCTCCTTGCGCTTCGACTCTCTGATCTGTTCATTGAACTGGTATTGTGATGGATCAACACCATTGGGGATATAACGATATCTTGGATTCGAACGAATACCTTTGCCGAAAAACCACTCAGCAGCATTATCGGAACACGACCAATAGTCGGTGGCATATCTTGTAATACTTCGACGATGCATATCATGAAGCACTCCGCGTAATGCATCATTCATATTACGTGAATTATGGCAATGTACGATACGCTTAGGGATGCTATAACGCGCAGCCATCTTCAGGTAATCTATATTAACCAAGCTACACAAATTAGCCCAAAGAATATCGTAATCTGTGGCATGTTCAGCAAAGAACCTATGTAACTCAATTGTGAATTTGAAAGGATTAACGCGACGTGCGGTGATACTAAATATATGAGCACCAAGAGCCCTCGCCTCGGACTCATACGCCATTGTCGGAGTCGTAATCAAGAAATCAAACTGTATACGAGACCTATCCAGTTTGCGATAATAATTCATCACGACGGCTTCTAGGCCACCCGGATTCGCCGTCATTCCAACTACAAGTACGCGTTGCATAATTGCTCTTTTCAAATCATATATGAAAAATGTGCGCCGTTATGTATACAAAGTATAAATAACGACGCACATGCAATAGTGAAAACAAATCAGAACGCTACTCACGCATTCGGATTGAATTCTTCACCAGGACCAACCCCAATGCCGCCATCAGACAGCGTCACCACATCAGCGGTGCCAAAGTCGATAATCTGCGCGGAGGGCGTCTCATAATCCTTCTTCATCATAGTTACACCTCTTTTCTAATTCACTTATCCGTATCCGATGATGTCACGACCGGTGGCCAAGTACTCGATCCCGCTTGAGCCTGAATTGCTTCTGCGACGGTAAACGTACGAGCAATACCATTCACACGCGTACCATCGGGAGTGACCCAATATGGCGTTACAGTAAAGCTCGTGCTAAATGCATTATTCGGTATGTTCCAAATGCCATAGCTTACGAAGTACGCAGAATCAGAAGAGAACAACGTCGGCTTAATGGAATCCATAACCGCGTTTTCACCGGAGGTATTCTTGTTATATTCCTTCAGCTGACCGTAAACAGCAGTAGATGAACGATCCTTTGGTGCATTCGACCCCTGCTGAATATTGAATCCGGCAACCTGATAGTTCAAGGAATCAACGGTAGTAAGTAGGCGAAGGCTGACCTTGTCAGACTGCAATGTCGAATTATATGTCACCTGACGTTTAACGCTAAGTACATTGGCATCAACGAACTTGGCATAAGCCTGACCGCTAGTTGTAGACTCTTCCAAAGGCTGAGTAAAGTCTTTGTCCTTGTACCAACCAGCAAACACCTTACCGTTCTCGGTCGGAGCGGTCCACTGGCTCTTATCGAGAGCCTGCCCATCCTTCTCCTTGTACTGAGCCACATCCAAGGTGCTGGCCTGAGGGAAGTTTTCACTACGATACAAATCCCATACGATCTTCTTGGCGGTGGGATCGGTTACCGCAATGACGGTACCGTGGCGGGGCGTAAAACTATTGCCTGCTGCATCAGTAGCTACCACCTGAGCAGGATAACCGCTAGGCCAATTGTTCACATCTGTTGTAGTGGCAACATGTACACCAACACCGCCATCTACCGCAAGACGATCCGCGTACATCAAATACTTTCCATTAAACTTTGTCAGCGAGGGGCCTTCGAAACCGATGCGGTTGAAGGCGTCTCCCGTCACTTCAGTCCACTTGCTAGCATCAGATGCGTTGCTCAAATCGTCAATGGAGAATACGGCAATATGTCCGTCAGCTTCAAGGCTCAGGTAATATTTACCATCGCTCTTGAATAGAGCGGGGTCAAGAATATTCTGAGAAATACCCGGAAGGTTCACAGGATACAGCTTCTGATCAGAACTTCCGGTCGGGGGGAATGAACGGCCATCGGTTTCTGTATCCATCTTGCTGGTGCGATCAAGATTCTTCACACTGGCAATAAAGACCTTATTGGTAATCGTCGGCTGTACTCGATCATCGCCGTGCTTTGGACCATAGTAGCCAGCCGTACTCACGAACCAAGTCGTCCCATCTTCATCTTCAAATGATTCAGCGCCAGCTGAGTCAAAAGATCCATCAACGGTATGACCTTGCCCGTCACCTTGGCACCTTGTTTCGTCCACTGGGCAGGATGGAGGTAATTCCGTAGGGAACAATTCGGAAACCTTATCGTTCTCCACCCAACCATCACTCTTGTACTGGGCCCATCCACGAGGCTGAGTCCATGTAGTCAAATCCTTAGACGAAGAGTACATGGGCTGGAGGAAATGGCCCTTGGTCAAATTATCGGTATCATCCGGATCGGACCATGCCCAGCCGGAATTAAGCCAAAAAGCACCGTTCTTGTAAAACAATCCAGCATCCTGCTGGAACTCACCCATATCTGTGCTGCTATTACTGGTGATAGCAGTGCTTAGCTTGTTGAAATGAACACCGTCAGTAGACATGTAAATGCTATTGCTCAGTGTACCGTCTGCATTCGTGTTCCAGAATGTGCCCAGCAACACATCTGGGTCATTCTGAGTATTGGTGTCCACCGCCATAGCAGTGCCAGCTGCACCAAGCAACAACGCTGCAGCGGCCACTGCCGAAAGACATTTCAATAATCTCGAAGAGTTTCTCATCTCACTCCTTCGTCCTTATGCTCAATCACCCGCTATATAACCGGTGATTCTGCTTTCTTATCGTAAGGGAGGGGGACGTCAATAACAACATTTCTCACTACAAGTAGTCACGAAAACATCATCACTGATCGCCGCTGCCCATGGTCCCGGTTCTCGCTCTCACCTATGATGAGCTATCCGTTATTGTATAGCGTCGCTTACAGTGAAAACGCGATTGACTCCTTCCACACGTGTACCATCCAAAGTAATCCAATATGGAGTCACAGAAAACTTTGTCGCAAACTTATCATTTGGAATATTCCAATATGAATATGTAACAAAGTATTTCGAATCCGGCGAAAAAACAGTCGGATCATTGGCCACAACGGTTGTCCCGTCATTCGCAGATATCTTTGTATAGACGGTTGATGTCTGTTTATCACTAGGCTGCCCATCATTAAGGGCAACTTCAAAACCTGCAGATTGGTAATCCAAGGAATCGACCGTTGTCAGTAGTCTTAGATCTGTTTCCGCAGACTGAGCAGTAGTACCTGCAGAAATCTGTCGCTTTACGGACAAAACATTACCGTCAACAAAGTGAGGATAAGCTTTGCCGCTCGTCTCAGTATATGGTTGTGCACCCTTCCATGGCTCGGTAAACCAGCCAGAGAAGACTTTACCTTTTTGAGTAGGCACCTTCCATTGAGCATTATCTAAATCAACACCATTAGATTGCTTATACGCTGCGACATCCTGAGGCTCGGAAACCTGTACGGTAATGGTTCCGGTCTTTCCTCCGACCTTTGCACTAATTACGGCAGTACCGGATTTATGCCCAGTCACCGTTCCAGTCTTGTCAACAGTGGCAACAGAGGAATCAGAAGAGGACCATGCTGGATTCCCCCAATCTTGTGCCGCCTGTGATGGAGCGACAGACGCGAAAATCTTGGCCGAGGAATCCTTATCAACATACTTGATTCCGTCTCTCATGTCATCTGCACTCAAGGAGATGGAGTCGACTGGTGTTTTCTTTACCAATGCAGCCTGAGCTGTTTGAAGCTTTGCCAAAGTCTCATTGACAGTAGTGGCACTGGTGGAAGCGTCTCCCAACAGCTTGCTTGCCTGGGAAGTCTCAGCACTCAACACATTCCACGAATCAGTAGTGTAGTCGTTGGCATCAAGCTTATGAATATCATTGACAACACGTTGCAACGGAGCCAAGGTCTCGGTCAATGCTTCAGCGCTTACCCAAGCGATATCATAGGAATGCTCAACGTCAGGGTCCGTAGGATAATCGAATGGCGTCAGCCACGATTTCTTGGATTGTGCACCGGTATTAAGTACGAAATAGAATCCTTGCTCCGCTTCAGCCTCAGTCTGGTCGAAGGACTGACCTGCATGGGGCCCCTGCACATGCTTAATGTGTTGATTATTGATGTAATAATCAGTCATCGGCACGCCGTTTGCATTCTTGCTCAGTACTACAGTGAATTTGTAATACTGGTCAGTAAAATGATACTTGGAATTATTCGACCACACACTATCATCCCATGAAAGGGTTCCGTTCGCATTCCTCTTCCATGGATGTCCGGTTTGCATAGTGCCCTGTCCACCATCTCCTTGGCCACCATAGAATTCTGCTATATCAAACTCTGGCGGCCAGCCTCCGGACTTCGCCAAAAGCCAAAAAGCAGACCACACACCCTTTCCTTTGGGAGCCTTTTGGCATACGCTGAATTTACCGTATTGTTGTGCGAAACCATTGGTGCCACTGGGGTTACTGGTTACAGCACCCGCTGTGTATGGTAATGGATCGTTCCAAGGATAACCATCGGTATATGCAGGCATCTTACCCGTATACGGCTGTTTCCAACCCCATCCATTGGAATTTTTAGGTGAATCCTTACCCACCCAGGTGAAGTTCTTTTTCCCATCCTGTCTTAGCCAAAGACGTAGATTCCCGTTATTGACTTCAACGTTTTCCGGCGCGGTATAGCTTGAATAAGCATCACTGATGTAATACTTTCCTCCCAAACTTCCAACCGACGGCCATTTCATTGTATCGATGGAGTCACCATCAAAATCATCATGGAATGTCTCAGCACTAGAATCAGCAGCTTCGCATGAGCTCGGAGAAGCCTCAATCCCCGAATTATCAACACCGACATTGCTTTCATCTGCATAAATGGATGAAACCGGCATTACCATACTGAACGCCAATAACGCCGTAATGGGTATAAGTGCACTTCTTCTCAATGCCCCTCCTCAGAAATGAATATGAGTGCCATTCAATAGTTTATTGAATGGCACTCATATGTTAACTATCTTGCGAGTAGTGGGGCGACCTGCTCCTCGTACGCGGTCAAAGCCGTGTCGATCACATTGTGCATGTCGTAGTACTTGTACGTGCCCAGACG
>NZ_PGLQ01000004.1:146149-202130 GCF_002802865.1 Bifidobacterium scaligerum | reverse complement strand
ATCGGTTTGAACCAGTGGAAGGACCAGGCGTCCACGGCCGGTGGTCAGGCGATCCAGAACCTGGTGATCACGGGTTCGTTGATCACGATCGTCCCGTTGGTGATCGCGTTCCTGTGCTTGCAGAAGTACTGGCAGTCCGGCCTGGCCGCCGGCGCCGTCAAGGAATGACGCCTGTGAGGGCGATTGCTCTGACAATCATGGTTCAGGTGCCACCTGATCTCTACGCCTAATACAAGGGTCGATGAGCCGGCTTGGTTCCGATTCATCGGCCCTATTCCATCACTGTTGATAACTAGGCGAATATGTAAGGAATGAAGAATTATGGAACACAGAGCGTTCAACTGGCCGCAGCCTCTTGCCGGCAAAAGCCCGCGCATCTGGTACGGCGGCGACTACAATCCGGACCAGTGGCCCGAAGAGGTCTGGGATGAAGACATCGAACTGATGCAGAAGGCCGGAGTCAACTTGGTCTCCGTGGCCATCTTCTCCTGGGCCAAGCTTGAGCCGGAGGAAGGTGTCTACGATTTCGACTGGCTCGACCGGGTCATCGATAAGCTCGGAAAGGCCGGCATTGCAGTCGACCTCGCCACTGGCACTGCATCGCCGCCGATGTGGCTCACCCAAGCCCATCCGGAGATTCTGTGGGTGGACTACCGTGGCGACGTCTGCCAGCCCGGTGCCCGTCAGCATTGGCGCGCCACCAGCCCGGTCTTCCTGGACTACGCGCTGAACCTGTGCCGCAAAATGGCCGAGCACTACAAAGATAATCCATATGTAGTGTCCTGGCATGTGAGCAATGAATACGGCTGTCACAACCGTTTCGACTACTCCGAAGATGCCGAGCGCGCGTTCCAGCAGTGGTGTGAGAAGAAGTACGGCACCATCGATGCCGTCAACGACGCATGGGGTACCGCCTTCTGGGCGCAGCGTATGAACAACTTCTCCGAGATCATACCGCCGCGTTTCATCGGCGACGGCAACTTCATGAACCCGGGCAAGCTACTCGACTGGAAGCGTTTCAGCTCCGACGCTCTGCTCGACTTCTACAAAGCCGAGCGTGACGCCCTGCTCGAAATCACCCCCGGCAAGCCGCAGACCACCAACTTCATGGTGTCCGCCGGTGGTACCGGTCTGGATTATGACAAGTGGGGCTACGACGTGGACTTCGTGTCCAATGACCACTACTTCACGCCGGGTGAGGCACACTTCGACGAGCTGGCCTACTCGGCCTCCCTTACCGACGGCATCGCTCGTAAGAAGCCATGGTTCCTCATGGAACACTCCACGTCGGCCGTCAACTGGCGTCCGATCAATTACCGTGTGGAGCCGGGCGAACTCGTCCGTGACTCGCTTGCCCACTTGGCCATGGGCGCTGACGCCATCTGCTACTTCCAGTGGCGCCAGTCCAAGGCCGGTGCGGAAAAGTGGCACTCGTCGATGGTTCCGCACGCGGGCCCGGATTCCCAAATCTTCCGTGACGTGTGCGAATTGGGTGCCGATTTGAACAAGCTCGCCGACGAGGGTCTACTCGATACCACGTTGGTCAAGTCGAAGGTCGCTGTGGTCTTCGATTATGAGTCCCAGTGGGCTACGGAACACACCGCCACGCCTACTCAGGAGGTACGCCATTGGACCGAACCGCTCGCATGGTTCCGTGCGCTTGCGGACAACGGTCTCACTGCCGACGTGGTGCCGGTTCGTGGCCCGTGGGACGAGTATGAGGCCGTGGTGTTGCCGAGCATGACCATTCTCTCCGAGGAGACCTCGCGCCGCGTGCGCGAGTATGTGGCGAACGGTGGCAAACTGTTCGTGACCTACTACACCGGTCTGGTGGATGAGAAGGACCACGTCTGGCTTGGTGGCTACCCCGGTTCCATTCGCGATGTGGTGGGCGTACGCGTGGAGGAATTCGCCCCGATGGGCAACGACTTCCCGGGTGCCATGGATCACTTGGATCTGACCAATGGCACGGTGGCGCATGATTTCGCCGACGTAATCGCCTCGGTTGCGCCGACCGCTCACGTGGTGGCTTCCTTCAAGGCCGATAAATGGACCGGTTTCGATGGTGCTCCCGCCATCACCGTGAACGAATACGGCGACGGCAAAGCTGCATATGTCGGTGCTCGCTTGGGTCGTGAAGGCTTGGCCAAGTCCCTGCCTGTTTTGTTGGAAGAGCTTGGTATCGAGACTCCGGCCGAGGACGATCGTGGCGAGGTGTTGCGCGTCGAGCGCGCGGACTCCACTGATGAGAACCACTTCGTGTTCCTGTTCAACCGTACGCATGATGTTGCTGTCGTTGATTTGGAAGGTGAACCTTTGGTTGCGTCCTTGGCTCAGGTCAATGAGTCGGAACACACGGCCGCCATCCAACCGAACGGCGTACTGGTGGTGAAGCTGTAGGCCGTAGTCGGTAGCTTAGCGCCAGCGCAACAGCCATACAGAGCCTCGTCAGACAATCCGTCTGGCGGGGCTCGTTGCGTTGTCGGACGGTATGGCAGAGCGTCGAGATCGTTGTTCGTTGTCACCGACGTCGTGCCATGCGATGTGGGTGTAATTGTTTGCGATAACACGCCGATTGGTCGCGTTTGCGATAGGAAACAAACTGTGTATACTTATAAATGTTATCGCAATCATAGGTTTTGGAAATGGCGAGAGGAGCCACTTCTCGAAGTTGAGGAGAATTCCAAGGAATTTGAATCAACTGGAAACGATGATTACGAACGACATAGATATTTGAATCGTTCTGGACGATTCGAGGAAGGAGAACAGAACGATGAAGTTCACCACCGCCAAGAAGGCCGTCGCGCTCACGGGTGCCGTCGCCATGCTGGTTTCCGTTGCCGCCTGCGGTTCCGACAACGCGAGCAGCCAGCCGGCTCAGGAAAAGGACGTCACCGAAATCACCGTCTGGGCTTGGGAGCCTACGCTGACCCAGGTTGCCAAGGACTTCACGAAGAAGACCGGCATCAAGGTCGACCTCAAGAACGTCGGCACCAACACCAAGGAATACACCCAGCTTGATAACGCCATCGAGGCCGGCAACGGCGCTCCGGATGTGGCTCAGGTTGAGTACTACGCCATCCCGCAGTACGCCATCAAGGGCAACCTGCTGGACATCACCGACAAGACCTCCGGCTTCTCCGATTTCTACACCCCTGGCCCGTGGGCCTCCGTGCAGTTCGCCGGCAAGGTCTATGGTCTGCCGATGGATTCCGGCCCAATGGCCTTCTTCTACAACAAGGAAGTCTTCGACAAGGCCGGTGTTGACGCCGAGCAGATCAAGACTTGGGACGACTACTACGAGGCCGCCAAGAAGATTCACGCCCTTGGCGACAACTACTACATCACCTCCGACACCGGCGACGCCGGCTTCTACGACTCCATGACCTGGCTTGCCGGTGGCCAGCCGTTCAAGACCTCCTCCGACGGTTCCGAAGTCACCATCAACCTGACCGGTGACGAGAACGTGCAGAAGTTCAACGAGTTCTGGCAGAAGATGCTGGACGAAGGCCTGCTCGACACCAAGACCGCCGGCTGGTCCGAGGATTGGTTCAAGGGCATGGTCGACGGCACCATCGCCTCTCTGCTGACCGGCGCTTGGATGCCTGCAAACCTTGCTAACTCCGCTGCTGGCGGTGCCGGCAAGTGGCGCGTGACCCAGATGCCGACCGCTGACGGTTCCGCAACCAACTCCGAGAACGGTGGTTCTTCGCTGGCTGTGCTCGCCTCCTCCAAGAAGGCCGATGCCGCCTATCAGTTCATCGAGTACGCCAACCACGGTGATGGTGTAGCCACCCGTGTGGCCGGCGGTGCATTCCCGGCTGACAAGGCCTCCATGGAATCCGATTCCTTCAAGAACGCCACCACTGTGAAGAACGCCGATGGCGAGGATGTGGACTACTTCGGTGGTCAGAAGTACAACGAGGTCCTTGCTCAGGCTGCTGAGAACGTGTCCTCCGACTACCAGTTCCTACCCTTCGAAGTCAAGGCCCGCACCATCTTCGGCGACTACGTCGGCAAGTCCTACACCGGCGACCAGAAGCTCTCTGATGGCGTGGCTGCTTGGCAGAAGGCCCTGCAGGATTACGGCAAGGATCAGGGCTTCACTGTGAAGTAAGTCAAGTAGGTCACGACTGACTTAAGATTGACTACGGCATAGTCAACCGGAACCCCGCTCGCATCCGATTGTGAGCGGGGTTCCTTGTTTTCCACCTTCCATACCCGGCAACTAGTACACTCGGCACCATGCGCATGATTGGACGGCACATCAGAAGAACGGCGGCTGCGGCACTGGCCGCTATCCTGACCGTGGCTCTGGCTGCCTGCGGACAGGCCGAGACGGACAACCGTACCGTCATCAGCGTGTGGAGCTGGGAGCCCAGCATGGGCAAAGTCATCCAGCAATTCGAAAAAGCCAATCCGGACATTCGTGTCGAATGGACCAATATATCCGGCTACGACAACCTCAACGCGGCCATTCAGGACGGATACGGAACGCCGGATGTGGCGCAGATTGAGTACTATGCGTTGATGCAGTACGCCGTTTCCGGACAGCTGCTCGATCTGACCGATCGCATCGGATCCGATTATCCCAACTTCTATACGTTGGGTACCTGGTCTTCCGTGCAGCTTGCAGGGCGCACATACGGCTTGCCGATGGATTCCGGCCCCATGGGCTTCTTCTACAACAAAGACGTGTTCGATCAGGCCGGCGTGGACGCCAATCAGATCAAGACTTGGGACGACTATTACGAAGCCGCCAAGAAACTCAAGCAGATAGGCGTATATATCGCCGCCGATGCCGGTGATGGTAGCTTCTATGACGCGATGATCTGGCTCGCCGGCGGTCGCCCTTTCCATACCTCGCTCGATGGCAAAACGGTGACCATCGATTTGGACGAGGACGCCGGTACGCAACGGTTCACTGAATTCTGGCAGAAAATGATCGATGAAGATCTGGTGGACACCACGACTGCCACATGGTCCGACCGATGGAAGCGACGAGTGGGCACCGGCACCATAGCCTCTGTATTTTCAGGTGCATGGATGCCTTCGCTGTTGCTGGCCAATGTGCCCGGTGCCGCAGGCTTATGGCGAGTGGCTGCCATGCCTACCCATGACGGGACTCCCACCAATGCTGAGAACGGCGGTTCGGCGCTGGCCGTGTTGCAACGGACACGCAAGCCTGATGCGGCCTATCGATTCGTGGATTTCGTATCCCATGATGCTCAGGGCATCGCCACCCGTGTGGCCGGCGGCGCATTCCCCGCGGATTACACCACGCTCAATTCATCGGAATTCCTGAATAAGACCACGATCACCAATGAAAACGGTCTGGAGATCCCTTACTTCGGTGGGCAGAAATTCAATCGTGTGCTTGCCGAGGCGGCTGAAGACGTGTCCGCCGGCTATCAGTATCTGCCGTTCGAGGTATACGCCCGCTCCGATTTCAAAAATACGGTAGGCAAGGCCTACAGCTGGGCGTCGAGCTTCCAGGCGTATCAGCGCCGGGAAGCTCAGATTGAGCAGGGCATGAAAGACGCGAAAGGCAATCCGCTCAAATCACTGGATGACCCCGGTGCAAAGGTCGCTCTTGCCTCAGGTTTGGCGCGATGGCAGAAAGACCTCAAGGAATACGGTTTCAATCAGGGCTTTACCATCAAATAGCCTGCCATTGGCATAGCCAGCCCGATCTACTGCACGTTGCACCTGCTGCACCTACTGCACGTTGCGCGAATAAATATGCGCCATACCTTTGAAAATAAGGTCCGGGTCGTACACGTCGATGAGATCCGTATCGTTGGCGAAGACTCGTCCAAGGCCTCCGGTGGCGATCACCTTGAACCCTTCGTCGTCCAATTCCTTGCGGAATTGCCGAATCGTGCGCTCCACTCCGCCAAGGAATGTGTAGTACAAGCCGGCCTGCATGCATGTTTTGGTGTTCGTGCCCAGGATTGTGCTCGGACGGGTGATCTCCACCTCGGGCAACTGCGCGGTATCTCCCCACAATGCGGCCGCTCCGGTCCGTATGCCGGTGGTGATCACACCCGAGTCGATGACACCGTGTCCGTCCACGTGGGTGAACGTGGTGGCCGTACCGAAATCAGCCACAAGAGCGGGCCCGCCATACTCGTAGTACGCGCCGGCGCAATCGGCGAGAATATCGGCACCCAACGATTTGGGATCATCAATACGCACATTCATACCGGTTTTAATGCCCGGCCCGATCACCATCGGCTCCAGATCGAGGAATTTGATAATCGAAGAGCGGAAGGAGTGCATAACTTTAGGCACCACGGAACAGATGATCACATCATCCACATCGTCGGGAGTGAACCCGCTCATTCGCAGAAATTCAGTGAGAAACAGTCCGTATTCGTCGGACGTGTGATTGGCCTTGGTGGTGATTCGGTAAGTGCCGGCAATCTCACCGCCGTCATCCAGAAAACCAAGCACGATATTCGTATTGCCGATGTCAACAGCGACCAGCATGATAACCCTCCCTAAGCCAAGATGGATTTCACCGGCCATCCTACCGCAATGCAGGATGCGTCTGATGCAACAGAAGTCAAGAATTACAGTCCCGCGTCTATGATTGGGCTCTGGTGGTCGACCCGGTTCGGGCGGCCAACCAATCGCAACAATACATGCATAAGGAATCACAGAGGAAGAACCATGTCTCAAGACAATGGTGCGCACGCTGAAAGCGGCGCAACCGGTGCAACTACGGACGCGAGCCTGGCCTCGCGCGCCAAGAATCCAAAGAAGAACGGCCCGAAGTGGTGGCTGATTTCACTGATCGCCGTCATCGTGGCGGTCGCCGTCGTGATCGGCGTCACGCTGGCCTACGCGAAAAAAGACAACGGCACTGCTTCCGGCAACGGCGCTGCACAGGCAAACACCGTCACCATCGGCCTTAAACTGGCCCCCACCAACCTTGACATTCGCAACACCGCAGGCTCCGCACTCGATCAGATCCTGATCGGCAATGTGTACGAAGGCATTGTGGCCCGCGACTCGAAGAACCAGGTGACCCCGGCCATCGCCTCCAGTTGGGAGGAATCGAAGGACGGCCTGACCTACACTTTCCATCTCAACAAGAACATGGTCTTCTCCAATGGCGATACGCTCGACGCTGAGGACGTGGCCTGGTCCATCAACGAGCTGATCGCCAAGCAGTACCACGACGCCGACGCGCTTGAAGCCGTCAGCAAGGTGGAGGCCAAGGACGCCGACACCGTGGTCATAACGCTCAAGACCCCGAACTCGAACCTGCTGTGGACCCTGACCGGCCGCGCCGGCTTGGTATTCGATAAGGATGCCAAGTATGACTTGAAGACTCAGGCCGTAGGCTCCGGTCCGTACACCGTGGCCAAGTTCGTCGAAAACGATTCGATCACGCTCAAGGCCAATGAGAAGTACTGGGGCAAGAACAAGGCCAAGACCCCGACCATCGTGGTCAAGTATCTGGCAGACGATAACGCTGCGGTGAACGCGCTGAAGTCCGGCGACGTGCAGGTGCTCGCGCCGATCACCGAGAATCTGGCCGAACCGTTCACCTCCGACCCGTCCAAGTACGTGGTCAAGGCCGGCGATGGCACCGACAAGTACGTGCTCGGCTTCAACAACGCCTCCGGTTCCAAGCTTGCCGACAAGCGTATCCGTCAGGCCATCCGCTACGCCATCAACCATGATGAGCTCATCGCTTCCCGCGGCGGCGCGGATAAGGCCTTGGGCGGCCCGATCCCGTCCCTGGACCCCGGTTACGAGGATCTGACCGACCTCTACCCGTACGATCAGGACAAAGCCAAGTCGCTGATGGCCGCAGTGGGGTACTCCGAAGACAAGCCGCTGGAACTCACTCTGACCTACGCCAACATCTACGGCACTGAACTCGGCGACCAGCTGCGCTCGCAGTTGAAGCCCATCGGCATCGACCTGAAGGTCAACGTGGTGGAGTTCTCCACGTGGCTGCAGGACGTGTACACCAACCATGACTTCGACATCTCGCTGGTGGACCACAACGAAAGCCATGACTTCTACACGTGGACCGACCCCACCTACTACTTCGGCTACGACAACAAGGACGTGCAGAAGCTGTACGCGGAAGGCATCGCCGCCACCACCGACAAGGAACGCGACGCCAAGTTTGCCGAGGCCGCCAAGCTCATCTCCGAGGACGCGCCCGCCGACTGGCTGTTCAACTACCGCATCACCACCGCCACGGCCAAGGGCGTGGAAGGTTTCCCGTTCGATCTGAACCAGACCGTTCTGCCCCTCTACAACGTGACCTATTCGCTGGCTGAATTCAGCCAGAAATAGTGTCTGACTATGTAGTCAGACCGTGCGGTTGAAAGATGTTCTATTTCCGACACGCTCCGGGCCGCTCAGACCAAGTCTTTACGGTCTGAAACAGAACATCTTTCAACCACACTCTGTTTCAGCAAACGTGACATGTATAGGTCGGTTGAACTGAACGATTAAGCAAAGGAGCTGCATATGCGATTTGTGATTCGCCGACTGCTGCTGTTTGTAGTGGCACTGTTCGGCATTTCCGTGGTGGTGTTTGCGGCGCTGCGCATTCTGCCTGGCGATGTGGCTTCCATTATGGCCGGTATCAACGCTCCCGCCAGTCGTGTGGCCCAGTTGCGTGAACAGCTCGGTTTGAATCGACCGCTTGTCGCACAGTACTTCGATTGGATGGGAGCGTTGGTTACCGGCGATTTCGGTACGTCGATCCTGACCGGCCGTTCGGTCACCGCGTTGATTGGCGCACGCGCATCCATCACCTTTCCGTTGATTATCGTGGGCCTGCTGATTGCAATGCTCATTGGACTGCCGCTCGGCTGTGCAGCGGTATTGGCGCGTTCGCCTCGCGTGCGCATGGCATTCCATGTATTGGCTATTATCGGCGGTTCCGTACCTGCATTGTGGGGTGGTCTGCTGCTGATTCTGCTGTTCGGCAAAGGCGTTGGCCTTGTCGGCATACTTCCCTCGCAAGGCTTTCCGTTGGACGGTTGGGGCGAGCCGGTCGGCGCAATGCTGTCACTGATCCTGCCGGCGTTCACGGTCGGCATCATCGTCGGTGCTTCCCTGATGCGTTATACGCGCGCAGCCTTGGGTGATCTGGCGAACTCCGGCTACATCGACATGGCCCGTTCCTGTGGTATGACGCGCACCCAAGCCGTGCTGCGCGTCGGATTGCGACTGGCCATGCCGCAGTTGGTGTCGGTGATCGGCCTGACCTTCGCCTCGATGGTTACCGGCGTCATGGTTATCGAGAATCTCTTCGCCTTACCCGGCATCGGCAATGGTCTTGTCACCGACGTGGGCAATCGTGATCTGATCGCCGTGCAAAGTGAGCTGTTCCTGTTGGCTGCGTTCTTCCTGACTATCGGTCTGATTGTGGACGTGCTGCACCGACTGCTTGACCCGCGTCTGAAGAACGCCAGCGGTGTTTCGGAGGTAAGCGCATGAGCAACAATACGCAGATCACGGTGTCCCATAATGATGGTGGACGCCTCCGGTATGGGTTTGCCGGCCGTGCCGCTATCGTGCTGAAAACCATGTGGCGCAGAGGCGAAGGCAAATTCACGCTGATCGTGCTCGCATTATGGCTGGTTGTGGCGCTGATCTCCTTGATCTGGACGCCGCAATCATTGTGGGCTACAGACGGTTACCATGTCTGGGCCAAACCATCTGCTTCGCACTGGCTCGGTACGGACGGCACGGGAGCTGACGTGTTCAGCTGGCTGATGGCCGGTTCGCGCACCAATCTGCTGATTGTGGTGCTGACCGTAGCGTTTTCCGCTCTTTGGGGGCTGTTGCTTGTCTCGGCCATGGTGGCGCGGGCCTCTGCGCTCGCCAGTGCATCAGTAGTGGTAATCGATGCACTGATTTCCATCCCTACTGTGCTGCTCGCATTGATTCTTGCGGTGCCGCTGGGCGCTTCCATCACGGTGATTGTGATCGCTTGCGGCTTTGGGTACGGCCTGAATCTGGCTCGTGTGGCACGGCCGTCCGCGCTGTTGGCGGCGCGTTCGTCTTATGTGGAATCGGCGTTGGCCAACGGGGCGAGTGGATGGCGAATTTTGGTAAGCCATATCATCCCCAACATTGTGCCGGTATTGGCCGTGCAGCTCTCGCTTTCAGCGGGAACCGCGGTGCTGGCTGAATCCGGGCTCACCTATCTGGGCATTGGCGTGCCATCGGGGATGCCAAGTTGGGGACATTCGTTGGCCACGTCAGTCAAACTGATCAACGTGTTTCCTCTGACTGTGCTCTGGCCGGGTTTGGTTGTCACGGTGGTGGTCGTGGCGCTGAACATATTCGGTGATGTACTGCGTGACGCCATTGACCCGGTGACGAATCCCGCATTGCGGCAGACAGCTGCTTCCGCCGAGAAAGAAGATGAGCGATGAGTGTGGCCGTAGAAGGTTTGAATATCGCCATCGGCGGCACAACGATTGTTGCTGATGCGGCTCTGAGCATCGCCGATGGCGAGCGCGTCGGACTCATTGGTTCCTCAGGTTCCGGTAAATCCATGATTTCCAAGGCGATGCTGGGACTGTTGCCGCTGAATGCCACGGTTTCCGGATCGATTATGCTCGACGATATGCAGGTTGTCGGTGCCGCTGAACGTGAGCTTGCGGATTTGCGAGGCCGCTATGTGGGCACAGTGTTCCAGAATCCGGCCGCTTCGCTGAATCCGGTGATGACGGTAGGGCAGCAGATCGGTTTACCGCTGAAGTTACACTATGATCTCACCAAGGACGAACGAGTCGAACGTGTGGGTGCGATGCTTGCCAAAGTCGGGCTTGCAAAGGAGATTGCCGTCAAATACCCGCACGAACTGTCTGGCGGCCAGCAGCAGCGTGTCGGCATTGCCACGGCGCTGATTACTTCGCCGCGATTCATCATCGCCGACGAGCCGACTACTGCGCTGGATTCGATGTCGCAGCGCCAGATTGTCGATCTGCTGACTTCGCTGGTGGATGATGCTGGTGCTTCAATGCTGTTCATCACGCATGATTTTTCTGTGCTCGCGCGCGCCACTACGCGCTGCTATGTGTTGGAATCCGGGCGTATTGCGGAGTCCGGAGCAACCGCCGAAGTATTGGCGGATCCGAAGACGCCGGAATCCGAGCGTTTGGTGTCCGCAGCCCGCAGCCTCACCCTCCGCAGTGCCGACGGCTTCCAGAGTGCCAAGGGGGATTCCCATGAGCGATGAATCGCTGCTCGCTGCGCGCAACATCAACGCATCTTTCATGGACCGCAATATGCATCGCGGACTGTTCGACTTCGGCCGCATGCCTCGCCGTCAAGTGCTCTTCGACGTGTCTGCCGAGGTTCGCGCGGGGGAGTGCCTAGCTGTCATTGGGGCATCCGGCTCGGGAAAAACCACGCTGACCCGTATCATGCTAGGTCTTGCTGCCGCTGATTCCGGCCAGATTGAATATCGTGGCGCTGAGGTTCGTCGCGGTTCGGAAGGCTTGCGCGCATTGCGAGCCGAATCCTCTATTGTGTTCCAAGACCCGTTCTCTTCGCTCGACCCGCGTTGGACCGTCGAACGCTCGGTCTCCGAGCCGCTTTGGTTGCGTCGCCGTGCGCTCGGATTCGCAACTGACGAAGTCGCAGGTAAAACCGCGCAGGCATTGGCCCGAGTCGGTCTGGATCCACGAACATTCATGGGCCGCTATCCGTGCGATTTGTCTGGCGGACAAGCCCAGCGCGTTGCTATCGCCAGAGCCATAGTCAACGAACCTCGCCTGATTCTGGCCGACGAGCCGATGAGCGCCATCGATGTGGCCGCCCGCGTGCAGATTCTCGAAACCTTCCAATTAATTCTTTCTGGAGCGGGTTCGCGAGCTGTAGACCCAACTACCGGCCAGCCTGTCAAACCGGCCATCATCATGGTTTCCCACGACCTCGGCGTCGTGCAGCATATCGCCAATCGCATTGTGGTATTGCGCGAAGGCAAGGTAGTCGAATCCGGCGCTACTGAAGCTGTACTTGGCGATCCCCAGTCCGACTACACTCGTCAGCTCATCGCCGCCGCCTCGCTATAGGCGGTGCTGGAACAGCACCAGTTCGCGCGCCGGCATATCCGTACCGATTCTGTTCTGGGCATATCCGTACCGCGAAACAGCTGATTGATGCCGCCTCGTGGTGGGTATATGCCCAGAACTCGCTTTGCGGTGTCATTATGCCCAGAATATCTGGTGGGTATATGCCCAGAACCGGTTTTGTTTGGTTCGTGATGGCGCATCTGCGGGAGGATAATGCGATGAGTCGGTTCAGGATTGATTCGGCCGCAGCTCCTTCCGCCATGCGAACAGATGAGACACGCCGGTGTCCTACCCTGTGCTATGGTGTGAGACATGCAGATTTTCTCATGTTGTTGTCGCTAACCGACGCCCCCGGGCGCACGGTCAGTGACGCATAACTTGAGAGAAGAGCATTCGAATCGCGGTGGTTCTGCTGCGAATCCTCCATGAATCCGATGTACCGCGAAGTTGGCGCGGTTGCGGTGGTTTGCCAAAACGCATAAGACACCTCATCGGATGGTTCGTAACACATGGAATCGCGCATAGCCCTTGAGCGAGTGAAGGGTCGGGTGCTCCAATCAATCACAGGTCAATGTCCGTTCGGCCGGGAACGTCGGTTCACGAAAACAAGAGATCGCATCATCGTCAACCCAATCAACCCCGGACAAAGGACTTCAATATGACCGTGTACAACAGCCTCGCGGAACTCATTGGCAACACCCCGCTCGTCAAGCTGAACCATATTCCCCAAGCAGCCGGTGTCAAGGCCACCATCGCCGTCAAAGTCGAATACTTCAACCCAGGCGGCTCTTCCAAGGATCGTATCGCCGAGCGCATCATCGACGCAGCCGAACGATCCGGCCAGCTCAAGCCCGGCGGCGTCATCGTCGAGCCTACCTCCGGTAACACCGGTGTCGGCCTGGCTCTTGTCGCCCAGCAGCGCGGTTATCGTACGATTTTCACCCTGCCGGACAAGGTCTCCGAATCCAAGCGCGCCGTACTGCGCGCGTACGGTGCCGAAGTCATCGTGACTCCCACCGATGCCGGACCGGACGACCCGCGCTCCTACTATCAAGTGGCCGAACGACTCGCCAACGAGATCCCCGGCGGATTCCGTCCGAACCAGTACGACAATCCGAACGGCCCGGAAAGCCATTACTACACCACCGGCCCGGAAATCTGGGAGGCCACCGATCACAAAGTCACTCATTTTGTTGCCGGCATCGGTACAGGCGGCACCATCTCCGGCACCGGCAAGTACCTGAAGGAAGCCTCGAACGGCGCGGTCAAGGTGATTGGTTCCGATCCGGAAGGCTCCATATACTCCGCCGACTCGCTCGCCGACGTGCACCAGTATGACATCGAAGGCGTGGGGGAGGACTTCTACCCCAAGGCCTTCGACCGCAACATCACCGACGACATCGTCAAGGTCGGTGACGCGGAAGCCTTCGAAATGACTCGTCGGTTGGCCGGTGAGGAGGCCCTGCTGGTGGGTGGCTCCTCCGGCATGGCCGTGGCCAGCGCCATCAAGTACGCGCTCGCCAACGACTTGGACGAAAACCAGCTTGTGGTGGTGCTCGCGCCGGATTCCGGCCGCAGCTACCTGGAGAAGATCTTTAACGACGATTGGATGCGCGCCAACGGTTATGGCGACGTGGTGGATCGCACCACCAAGCCTTCGCTGGCCGAGCGGTACTTGTAAATCGCGCTATACTACCGCCGTTATTGCGCCGTAGTCCGTCGACGCATCATCCGACCTATTCAATCAACGATCATTAAGCAATAACCATCAGTCAATATCAGGAAGGAATACTCATATGTCCGCTGAATACAACGCCAAGTTTGCATCCACCGCGCTCGCCACCCGCGCCATCCACGCTGGCCAGGAGCCCGATCCCACTACCGGTGCCGTGGTGACGCCGATCTTCGCCACCTCCACCTTCAAGCAGGATGGCGTTTTGGGTCTCAGGGGCGGCCACGACTACTCGCGCTCCATCAATCCCACCCGCACCAGCTTTGACGAGCAACTCGCCGCCGTGGAAGGTGCCAAGTACGCATTGAGCTTCTCTTCGGGCCTGGCCGCCATCGACGTGCTGCTGCGCTCCACCATCCTGCCCGGCGATAACATCCTGCTCGGCAACGACGTGTATGGCGGCACCTACCGACTGCTCGCCAAGGTGTTCGTGCCGTGGGGCATTGGCCTCGACGTGGTGGACATCACCGACACGGCTGCTGTCGAGCAGGCGCTGGCCGCCAAGCAGTACAAGTACGTGTGGGTTGAGACGCCATCCAACCCGCTGCTCAACATCACGGATATTGCTGCCACCGCCGAAGTGGCGCACAAGTACGGCACCAAGGTAGTGGTGGACAACACCTTCGCCTCGCCGGCGCTTCAGCATCCGCTGGACGAAGGGGCGGATGTGGTGGTCTACTCCACCACCAAATACATCGGCGGACACTCCGACGTGGTGGGTGGCGCCGTGGTGTTGAACGACGAGGAGACCCGCGAGAAGGTGGCCTTCCTGCAGAATGCCGCCGGTGCCGTGCCTTCCCCGTTTGATTCCTGGCTGGATATTCGCGGCCTCAAGACCCTGGACCTGCGCGTCAAGCGTCACAGCGCCAACGCGTTGAAGGTGGCCGAATGGTTGGAATCCCAGCCTTCCGACGTGATTGAACGCGTCTGGTACCCAGGTCTTGAATCTCATCCGGGCCATGAGATCGCCGCCCGCCAGATGCACGGCGGCTTCGGCGGCATCGTGTCCGTGCAGTTGGCGGCGGGTGCAGAAGCTGCCAAGCGGTTCGTGGACCACACCGAGATCTTTACGCTGGCTGAATCACTCGGCGGCGTGGAAAGCCTGATCGAAGTGCCCGCAGCCATGACTCATGCTTCCGTGTCCGGTACCACGTTGCAGGTGCCCGCCAACCTGGTGCGTATCTCCGTGGGCATCGAAAACGCGGACGATCTCATCGCCGATCTCAAGCAGGCGCTGGATCGGCTGTGAAGTAAGACGAACAGCAAATTGATGTGAGATGTGATATGAATAATCCCTTGCCCCATGTGGAGCAAGGGATTATTCAATGGACTTATGTTCTGATCAGGCTCCCTGCCAGCCGGTGGCATCCGCACCGGCCTCACGCAACGGCTGGCCGGAGGTAGGCGTCGTACCATCGACCACCACTCGGGTGCCGATAACCGCCCAGTCATACATCCACTTGGCGTCGGCAATCTGCATATTGATGCAGCCGTGCGAGCCGGGGATGCCCTGCTGCACGTAAATCGGGTGATCGCCCCACATGTACGGGGGAACGGCATGCAATGCCTCGCCGCCGTTGTAGTAGGAGATCCACGGGGTGGGCTGGGAGTAGCCGGGGCCGGTCATCGTCTGCTGTTCGTATTTGAGATACACATAGAACGTGCCGGTGTCGGAAATACGATCCGGCGTGGGCAGACCAGAGGCGATGAGGAACGTCTTGACCGGCGTAGTGCCCTGATAAGCGGTGGCGGTCTGATTGGTCAGATCCACGTGGACCCATTTGTCGCCGTTGGCCACATCGAAGTTATGCGGCACCTCGACTTGCTTGACGTCGTATGGATCATCCTTAACCGCGACGGTCGAATCGGAAGATTGATTGGATTCGATGGCGCCGGCCAACTGGTCTGGGGCATTGCCCGGACCGGTCACCGTAATGCCATCTACGCCGAGTGTCTTATCGGCGCCGATTTCTACGCCGCCTTCGGACTTCGGGGTGATGTAGGTTTCGCGAGTCACCTTGCTTACTGTCAGTTCCTTGGTCACCGCTTCACTGGACACGTATTGGGTGATTGCATCACGATTGATTGCCAAGCTCATCGCACCGGTTTTCTTATCAATGTTCGTGGTGATGAACGAGGCAATGGTTTCCGCCGGGATCGTAACGTTTCTGTTGACACCATTATCCACGGTCAGATTGAGAGCTAGCCTGGCGTTGGCGTCTGCCTGAGCCTGTTGCGCGCTGGCGTCATCTACCGGATTTTGTGCGGTTACCAGTTTCGCCGAAACCGTATGAGTCTCTCCCGGAGCGGCTATGGCCTGCTCCACAGCGGACTTGACCGTAGCGGGATTTGGTTCCTGACCATCCTTGCCTTCCACCACGTCGAACTGTCCGGATTCCCGGTTGTATACCAGACTGGTATTCTGCGCACGCTCAGCCTCATCGACCAAGCCATTGGTGGCGAACTGCTCGGCGGTGGCGTTGTTCGTGGTTGCGACGAGCGCCACGTGTGCACGATTGAAGACGTTCAGCTTCGCCACGTCGCCGGTTTTGGCATTCAGCAGCGAGTCCACGGTTTTATTCTCGTCTACGCTTACGCCAAGGTCTTTCAGCGATGCGGTCACTGTCTTGCCGTTGGCGCTCAACGTCACAGACGTGCTTTTCGTCTGCTGGGCAACCGTATCCTTGAGCTCCTCGCGAGTCTGACCGGTTACGGAGACATTGCCCAGATATACGCCGGGTGCCGCCTTGTCTTGGAAATACCAGCGGCCTACGAAGAAGTAGGCTACCAAGGAGGCCAACAACAGTGCGAAAATTGCGGCGGCGGCGATTACGCCGACCTTGCCTCCGCTGCTGCGACCTTTGCCGCGTCGTGCGGCATGTGCGCCAACGTATGGGGTGTTTTTGGCGTTGGCGTCTGCGATACCGGATGCGCCGGTGAAGACGGCGTCGGCGATCGCGCTCATACCGTCCGCCTGAATCGGCTTGATTACCGCAGTTTCCTGATTATCCGGGAGATCGTCCGGAAATGAGAATGAAGTTGTTTCGCTGGCCATAGGTGCCCCACTAAACTCTCTTTTGACTGCATGTCCTTTGCCGCATCATAATACCTGCAGGCTACGAGGTCGGCGGCTTGGTTCGGCCACGCGCGGAAATTGGTGAGCATGACGGGCTTGCGTTACGCATACACTGGACAGTTATGACATCGCAACAGGCGGCGCTGGGGGCGCTCAAACGGTATTTCGGCTACGATTCGTTCCGGCCGGGGCAGCAGGGGATTGTTGAATCCTTGCTGGAAGGCCAGGATGTGCTGGGCGTCATGCCGACAGGTGCAGGTAAATCGGTGTGCTATCAGGTGCCTGCCGCCTTGTTGCCGGGTATCACTATCGTGATTTCTCCACTGATTTCGCTGATGCGTGATCAGGTGGACGCCCTCAACGATCTTGGTCTTACCGCCGCTTTCGTCAACACGACCCAAACGCCGGACGAGCAATCGATGGTGTTGGCCCAAGTGACCGCAGGTCAAGTGAGGTTGCTGTATGTGGCTCCGGAACGCTTGGAAACCGGGCGATTCCGCGATTTTGCCGCGCGTACGCCGATTTCGTTGATTGCCGTGGACGAGGCGCACTGTGTCTCCCAATGGGGGCAGGATTTTCGTTCGTCATATTTGGGTATCGGGGATTTCATCGCTTCGCTGCCGACCCGGCCGACGATTGGGGCGTTCACCGCCACCGCCACCGAGCGCGTGCGCCAGGACATCATCACGATTCTAGGACTGCGTGATCCAGCCGTGACCGTAACCGGTTTCGATCGGCCGAATCTGTACTTTGACGTGGTCAAGCTGGAATCCAAATATAAAGCCGCGTGGATTGCCCGATATGTGGCCGATCATGAGGATGAGTCCGGCATCATATATTGCGCCACCCGAAAGGAGACTGAGGCGTTGGCTGCCACCCTGAATCAGATGGGACATCCGGCAGTTGCCTATCACGGCGGCATGTCACCGGAAGTACGTGAACAGGCGCAGCGTGACTTCATTACGGACCGGGTGCCGGTGGTAGTGGCTACGAATGCTTTCGGCATGGGTATCGACAAATCCAATGTGCGGTTCGTAATCCACCACAATATGCCTGAATCCATCGAAGCCTACTATCAGGAAGCCGGGCGCGCGGGGCGTGACGGTGAGCCCAGCCGTTGCACGCTGTTGTGGAATGAATCCGATATCGTCACCCGGCGCAGATTGCTGGACACTGATTATGAGAATGAGCGATTGACTCCTGAAGAGCAGGAGATCGTACGCCAGTCTAAGCGGCGTCTGCTTGACGGCATGGTGGGATACTGTCGTACCACAGACTGTCTGCACCGATATATGACGCGGTATTTCGGGCAGGAGTTGGAGGATTCGTTCGATCGCGTGGATCGTGGCGATGCGGATCGTGATAATGCTGACCGTCATACCGGCAGTGAACATGGGGCGACGCCACGTAAGTGCGGTGCCTGTTCGAATTGTGAAAGCACGTTTGAAACCATTGACGTGACTCGCGTGGCGCGAGCCATCAGCCGTTGCGTACATGACGTGAACCAGCGCGTAGGTTCCGGCAAGATCGTCAAGATTTTGCGTGGCTCCAAAGCTCAGGATTTGGCGTGGCTGAACCCTGAGCAGATGCCTACCTTCGGCATGCTGAAGGATGTGAATGAGGCGCGTATTCGTGATGTATTGAGCCAGATGGCCACAGACGGGTTCCTGTTCATAGCGGAGGGACGTTTGCCCATCGTGATGTTCGGCAAGCGCGCCGCAGAGACCGCCGCAGCTGATTTCCATTATGAAATCAAGCGGGTGGAGCGCAGGAGAGCACAGGCTGACGGCGTTGGATCCAATCGAAGCCGTCTTCGCGGCGGCGTTTCCGCCATATCCGATGATGCGCTGGCCGGTCCGGCATTGGGCGTGTATGTCCCGGATGATGACGAGGAGATGCTGTTCCAGAAACTGCGCGACTTGCGCCGTACCATCGCCCAAGAGATCGGCAAGCCGCCGTACATCGTGTTTTCTGATAAAACTCTGCGGGATATGGCTCGCATCAGGCCGGTCACTGACGCCCAATTCCTTGCCGTCAACGGCGTGGGCCAGCATAAGCTTGATCTCTACGGGCAACGATTCATGCAAACCGTTGCCTCGTTCAATGCAGGGAATATGCAATAACTATCTCGTATAGCGGTTTACGGGGTGTTTTCGGGCCTTCTTATAGAACCCGACTACGATTGCTTACCACATCCACAATATTGGGCAGATCGGTCAGTTGCTGATCGAACCATATGGAAAGTCGGAAAGGAATAAGGAATGGCAGACGAGACGAGCGCACAGCCGGCCGGTAAGCCGGTAGTGGAAAGCTTCCAGTTGGACCACACCAAGGTCAAGGCACCCTATGTACGCTATATCGATACGGAGAAGGGCCCTCATGGAGATGTGATCTCCAATTATGATCTGCGGCTGACCCAGCCGAACAAGCAGGCCATTCCTACTGGCGGCTTGCATACCATTGAGCACACGATTGCCGTGTTGCTGCGCGAACGTATCCCCGGTTACATTGATTGCTCGCCGTTCGGTTGCCGCACCGGCTTCCATCTGCTCACCTGGGGCGAACACCCCACCGAGGAGGTGGCTCGCGCGCTCAAGGAATCGTTGGAGTTCATCGCCTACGAAGCCACTTGGGATGATGTCCCGGCCACCACCGAGGTGAGTTGCGGCAACTATCGCGATCACAGCCTGTTCACCGCCAAGGAGTGGTGCAAGCAGATTCTTGAGGAAGGCATCAGCTCCGACCCGTTCGAGCGCAAGGTGGTGTGAGTCTTTCGTCGTTCTGGGTCCGCTGTCGTTCTTCGTCGCTCCCCCTTATCGTATGTTCCTCGCGAATATGTACCGCTGAGCTCGAATCAGTGAGTCATATTCGCGAGAGGGAAAAAGAGATGGGTGGGGGAGGAGGAGAGACGAAAGGAAAGAAGAACGAGGGGAGCGAAGAACCGTGGCTTTGTGCCTATGACATGGTAGGTTTGCCGTCAGTTGTGCGTCGGTTATTATGACTGACAGCCGTCATTGTCGAGAGGTGGAGATGACTCATACCACACGGGTTCAGTCCGATGCTGCAGGCAAGGCCACGAACCGCCGCTTCCGCCATGCCACTATGCGTGATTTTCCGCAGATGCAGCGCATTTATGCGCGTGCTCGCGCGTTGATGGCCGCCAACGGCAATCCGACACAATGGGGCACCCAGTTTCCCCGAGAATCCGTAGTGCTCGACGATATCGCCAAGCAGCGTGCCATGTTGCTGGTAGATGAATATGACGGTCAGGAGCGTATTCTGGCGCAGTTTGCGCTCTGCCCGGGGGAGGATCCCACATATCTCAACATCGACGGCGCTTGGCTGGACAACAACACGTACGTGACCATTCACCGCATCGCATCCGCAGGGCTGGTACGTCATGCCGCTCGCGACTGCATCAAGTGGGCGCTGAAGCATTATGGCAATGTGCGTGCCGATACCCATCCCAACAACAAAGCGATGCAGCATGTGCTTGAATCAGCGGGATTCGCTCGTTGTGGGCTGATTCAGCTTCTTGACCGGCCGACCGATACCACCAGAATCGCCTACCAGCGTCACGAATGGTGAGTTGCACGTGCTATTTCACGCGCAATCGGCGGATATAGGAAAAGCTCCTCTTCGCGAGAAGCTTTTCCTATATCTATCCATATTGCAGGAGTTGCCTGATCGTTCAGGCCTTGACCTCAGCTTTGACGTTCACCGGGTCAAGCTTGGAGCGCTTGCGGCTATAGGCGAAGTACACGATCAGACCCAGGCCGAACCAGATGGCGAATCGTACCCAAGTCTCCCAGTTGAGGCCTGCAATCAGTACGAAGCAGAACACAATGGAGATGATCGGGGTGAACGGTACGAGCGGAGCCTTGAATCCACGGTGGGCGTCCGGCTGTGTCTTGCGCATCCACAGAATACCTGCGGACACAATGATGAACGCGGAGAGCGTACCGATGTTCACCAGCTCGAACAGCACATTGATGTTGATGAATCCACCGGCGATGGCGGTCAGGATGCCAAAGAACCAGGTGCCTTTGAACGGGGTGCGGTACTTCTCGTGCACGTGACCGAAGAACTCGGGGAAGAGACCATCGCGGCTCATGGCATAGCAGATGCGGGACTGACCGTAGAGCTGCACGAGCATCACCGTGGTCATGCCGATCAGGGCGCCGAGGTTCACGATTACGGCCAGCCAGTTCAGACCGGTGGCCAGAATCACGCCGGCGACCGGGGCGTCAATGAAGTCGGCGAACTTCTCGTATGGCACCACGCCGGTCATGATGAGCGTCATCACGATGTAGAGCACGGTGGAGATGGCCAGGGAGAGCAGAATACCCTTCGGCAGCGTCTTGTTCGGATTCACGGTCTCCTCGGCGGAGGAGGAGACGGCGTCGAAGCCGATGAAGCTGAAGAACACAATCGAAGCGGCCGGCACGATGCCGTATGGCTGCGTGGAGCCGGGCTGGAACGTGTAGATGCCGTACGGGGAGAACGGGTGCCAGTTGGCCGGGTTCACGAACCACACTGTGCAGACGATGAACAGCACGATGATGATGAGCTTGATCATCACCATGATGTCGTTGGTGCGCTTGGTCTGGTTGATGCCGATGGACAGCACCCAGGTGATCAGCAGCACAATCACGAAGCCGGGCAGGTTGAAGTATGTGGTGACGCCGGGGGTTGTGCCGTAGGCGGCGGTCAATTCAACCGGCAGATGCAGGCCGAAATTTTCGAGCAGTTTGTTGAAATAGCCTGACCAGCCGGCGGATACGGTGGCCGCCTGCAGAGCGTATTCCAAGATAAGGTCCCAGCCGATGATGAAGGCGATGAGTTCGCCGAATGCCAGATAGGCGTAGGAATAAGCGGAACCGGAAACCGGTGCCATGGAAGCGAATTCGGCGTAGCACAGGCCTGCGAAACCACAGCAGATGGCGGCGAGCAGGAACGAGACGGACAGTGCCGGGCCGGCGGTAAGTGCGCCTTTGCCGGTGAGCACGAAGATACCGGTACCGATGATCGCGCCGATGCCGAGCATCGTCAGATCAAAGGTGTGCATGGTGCGCTTGAGCGGAGTGGATTCGGATACAAGCTGATCCACGCTTTTTTTGCGGAAGAGATCCATAGTTCTTCTCTCATGAACTTGGTTTATGGGGCTAAACCGGACGGATTTCCGGGATCCCGGCACGCCTCAACGCCGGGAATCAGACAACAGTTCGCGCAATCAAGTAATAATGCTTAAGAGCTGTATAGTTCGGATAGTCTACGCTTGACTTGCGGACAACGATGCCTTGAGTCCGCGATAAGGGTCGTGTATGTGTAACTTTTGGGTTACTTTTCGTTCAAAGTTCGCTGGAATGTGGCCTCTTCGTTCACACGTCACATTGTCGCGCAAGAATAGGGAATCATGAGCATGAATGTAGCACCCGAAATTAGTTTCTCCGGCGAACAGGGCAAGGTCAATTACGCGGCCGCCCTGCGGCAATACCCCGCGCAGGCCATTGTGGATCTTAAAGCCATGCGAGACAATATGGCACACTTGGTTTCCGTGGTTGGCGGCCCTCATTCTGGTACGGCGGTGATGGGTGTGGTCAAGGCCGATGCCTATGGCCACGGTCTGTTGCCCTCCGCGCTGGCTGCGCTTGCCGGCGGTGCCACGTGGCTCGGTACTGCGCAGTCTCATGAGGCGTTGCTGCTGCGCAAACTCGGCATCGGTCCGGAGCGTTGCCATATTTTGACTTGGGTTTACAACGGTACGCAGGTGCCGTTCGATGAATTGATCGCTGCCGACATTGATGTGTCCGTCGGCTCGCTGCCCGGTATTGATGCCGTGGCCGCTGCCGCGCGTAAGCTTGGCAAGCCGGCTCGTGTGCACGTCAAGGTCGACTCCGGTTTCGGACGTAACGGGTTCACTCCGGCCGGTTTTGATGCGGCGCTCGCCAAGCTGGTGCCGCTCGCTAAGGAAGGCGTGATTGAGATTATCGGCCAGTGGAGCCACTTGGCCGTAGCTGATTCGCCGGATGTCCCTGAATTCGTGGCCTCCACCGATCGTCAGATTGAAACGTTCAAAGACTTCACCCGGCGTATGGAAGCGGCCGGTATTGCGCCCCAAATCCGTCATCTGGCGAATACCGCTGCCACACTGGATCGTCCGGAAATCCATTTTGAACTGACTCGTCCGGGTATCGGGCTGTATGGTTATGAGCCTGATCCCGCCATGGGCACTCCGCGTGACTGGCATTTGACACCGGCCATGCGTCTTCAGGCGCAGCTGGGCACAGTCAAGGATGTGGAGGCCGGTCACGGCATTTCATACGGCCGTACGTACCTCACGCCGGACAACACCTCCACCGCCATCGTGCCGCTTGGTTACGCCGATGGTATTCATCGTTCCGCCTCCGGTTTCGATATGGAAGGTGCCAAGCATGTGGAGAAGCACGGCGGCCCGGTACGTATCATGACCACGCAGGGTGCGCGTCTGCTGCGTGTGTGCGGTCGTGTGTGCATGGACCAATTCATTGTGGATCTGCACGGTTCCGCCGACGAGCTTGGAGTACACGAGGGTGATACGGTCGAACTGTTCGGCCCGGGGCGCGGCGAGGACTTCGCTGAACCGACCGCCGATGATTGGGCTCGTGCGGCCGACACCATCAGCTACGAGATTTTCACCTGCCTGAGAAACCGCATCCCGCGTCTCTACGAGCATGCCGCCGAAGTGTTGCCGTCCGAGGATTTGGTCAAGCTTGATGCTTCGACGCTACTGTGAGGCCATGAGATGAGGTTCCCGAGAAAAAGCCGCACTGAGCGTCTGTCAGCGCGGTTTTTTCTCGAAATGCGGCTTGAGCGCGAGAATTTCTTGCACTGACAGCTGCTCAGCGCGGTTTTTTCTCGCGACGGGGAATCATTTCGTACTATGGGCTTATGGAAATGACGCGGGATGGGGAACCGGTATTGGTCAACGAAGGGTACAGCGCCTTTGATGAGGAGCGCTGGGCTCCGGAGCCGCCGAAATCCAAATCACGCACCGCTTTTGAACGCGATCGCGCTCGTCTGATTCATTCCTCGGCGCTTCGCCGCCTTGGGGCAAAAAGCCAGATCTTGGTGGCCGGCACCGATGATTTTGCCCGAACCCGTCTGACGCATACGTTGGAAGTCGCTCAAATCGGCCGCCAGATCGGCGCTCTGTTGGGCTGCGACCCGGACGTGGTGGATTGCGCTTGCCTTGCCCATGACCTGGGGCATCCGCCATTCGGACATAACGGGGAACGTGCGCTTGCTAAAATCGCCAATAATATCGGTGGATTCGAAGGTAACGCGCAGACTATGCGTATCTTGACCCGATTGGAGCCCAAGATCTTTCATCCGGATGGTCGCTCGGCCGGCGTGAATCTCACGCGTGCGGCATTGGACGCAGCGGTCAAATATCCATGGACCTTGGCCGAAGCCGACCAGCATCCCAAAGGGGAGCGGTCCAAGAAATTCTGTGTCTATCCCGATGATGAGCCGGTATTCCGCTGGCTGAAGCAACACGCGCCCAAGGCGACCAAGCCGATGGAATGCCAGATCATGGATTTGGCGGACGACATCGCCTACTCCGTACACGATGTGGAGGATTCCATTGCCACAGGGGCGTTCGACCCGATTGTGCTGAACGATCCGAAGGTGCTGGACCATATCGTGGAAGCCACACGTGCTTGGTACGGGGTACGGTGGAATCCGGACGGATTGCTCGCCGCCTACCGCAGATTGCGTCAGGAACAGCTGTTCCCCGCTCATTTCAACGGGTCTCGCTACGCGCTCGCACAGCTGAAGAACATTACCTCCGATCTGATCGGACGTTTCTGCTGGTCCGTTGAAACCGCCACGCGCGATACATACGGCACCGGCCCGTTAACACGGTATTCTGCGAACGTGGTGATTCCCGAAGCCACCTCATACGAAATTGTGGCGCTGAAAGGCATTGCCGTGTACTTTGTGATGGAACCGAGGGAGCGAGAGCCATTCCACGAGCAAGAGCTCAAGATTGTGGAAGATTTGGTGGATGTGCTGATGGCAGCCTCGCCACGGCCGTCTGATGCGCTGGAGAATCAGTTTTTGGATGACTGGTATGAGGCGACTAATGACGATGAACGTTTGCGCGTGGCCATCGATCAGGTCGCATCGTTGACCGATAACTCGGCGCTGGCGCTGCACTCTATTCTGTGTTGAGCCGACAGGCGGAAACGGCTTGACTGTGTCGCTGACGGTAAAATTTTACCGTGTCCCGGTTCTGGCGGTAGTCTAGTGAGCTATGGTCGGGATGATTAAGAAAGAAGACGTTGAGAAGGTGCGCGCCGCCGCGGACCTGTATGACATCGTATCCGCGACCGTGACGCTCAAGCCTTCGGGCACCGGCACCTATGTGGGGTTATGCCCATTCCATGATGAAAAGACCGGCAGCTTCAATGTGCGGCCTTCCTTGGGCGTGTGGCATTGCTTCGGTTGCGGCTTGGGCGGTGATGTGTTCAAGTATGTCGAGCAGGTTGAGAACATCGACTTCCGTGAAGCTGTGGAGCTTCTGGCGGATAAATACCACATCGAGCTTCATTACGAGAATTCCGGCAATGCCTCTGGGCGGCCGGACGGCACCGGTTCCAAGCGTACGCGACTATTGGAGGCCTGCGAGGAAGCCCAACGCTTTTTTGTCGCCCAGATTTTCACTAAAGAGGCACTTCCCGCCCGAAAGCTGCTCGGAGGCAGGAATTTCTCGCAGGCGGATTGCGAGCGATTCGGTTGCGGATATGCGCCGCAAGGCTGGGATAATCTGGTCCGACACCTGTCATCCAAGGGCTTTACGCAGAAGGAGATTTTGGATGCCGGGCTTGCACGGCAAGGGCAACGGGGCATCTACGACTATTTCCGCGGCCGTGTGACATGGCCGATCCGTGATTCGACCGGTCGTACGCTCGGTTTTGGCGCTCGCAAGCTGTATGAGGACGACCAGATAGCGGCGAAGTACATCAATACGCCTGATACGCAGCTGTACCGCAAGAATCAGGTGCTGTACGGCATTGATCTGGCCAAGTCCGCCATCGTCAAGAAGCGGCAGGTGGTGATCGTCGAAGGCTATACGGATGTGATGGCCATGCATTTGGCCGGCATCGACACGGCTATCGCCACTTGCGGCACGGCGTTCGGTGCCGAGCACGCCAAAATCGTACGCCGACTCATTGCTGATGATTCGCTGGGAGCGGTTCAGCTGGTCGGTCCTCTGAAGGTCAAGGATCAGCCGCTGAGCTCGCGCATCGTGTTCACGTTCGACGGTGATGCGGCCGGGCAGAAGGCGGCATTGCATGCTTTCGGGCTGGATTCGGCGTTCCTGTCGCAGACCTTTGTCGCGGTGGCGGACGGCAACCTCGATCCTTGCGATTTACGCATCGAACGCGGCAATGAAGCGGTGCGTTCGTTGATTGCCGGAGCCAAGCCGCTGTACGATTTTGTCATTGATGCGGCCATCAACCGTTTCGACCTGACCTATACTCCCGGTCAGGTGGGTGCCATGAAAGCCGTAGCGCCGTTGGTGGCGCAGATTCGCGATCGCTCGCTGTGGGACGCCTATGCGCGCAAGGCCGCTGGACGCATCGGCGTGGACTTGGAGGTGATGCGCCGCGAGGTCATGTCCGCACGCCGTCAACTGCGGGTTCGTGATGAGGATGCGTATGCGTCTCGCCGCAAATCCGTCCGTGAGGATGAGCCGCGCATGGAGCCGGGGGCCAATCCGTACGCCAATCCAGCCGTTCGTAAGGCTTTGGAGCGCCGTGATGCCGCTGAGCAGACATATTTCAAGATTGATGATGCCGTGTTCATCGCTGAGCAGCAGTTCATGGCCACGCTTATTCAGGTGCCGCGTGCCATCGACCGCACCATGTTCAGCCAGCTTACGTTGGATCATTTCATGAGTCCGGTGTTTCGCACGTTGTTTCAGGCCATTGTGGCTGCAGGGGGATTGCCGACCGATGATACTCCCCAAGGGTTGTGGATGCACAACCTCACCAAGGCCGGCGGGCCGATGCTCAATCAAGTGATCAACGAGCTGGCTGTCATGCCGTTGCCGCTGCCTGGCGATGACAAAGGCAGCGGAGCCCAGCCGATACCGCCGAGCTCGCAGGGCATGCCAGGAGAGGCGGCCGCTGTGCAATTGCGTCCCGCCACCAAGGAAGAACAGCGGTATGCCGCTGAACTGCTCACTCGTCTGCTGGATATGGGCTTCATGCGTCAGATCGGCTTGGCGAGGCGTCACATGGCCCAATTGCCGGATGGCGAGGAGAAAATCGCGCTGCTTGGGCAAATCGCCCGTATGGAAACCGCCCGCAAGGATCTTCAGGCACAGGTGTACGGCAATACCGTTGGCTGACGGTGTGCGTCGGCTCCCGCTTGACTTATGTGCTTGTGTGCTTATGTGCGAATGCGTTTCCGCCGATTGCGACAATTAGTGTTGAGGGCACAAGTGGAGTGCTGAAGATCGTTGATTCATTGACTGTCTTATATTCGTTTGTCATTAAATACTTAACGACAAACGATAAATCATGCTATAATGATGCCAATATAGTCCGATTTTTCTCTTTGATTGAGGCGATGTCAGCTGAACGGCTCCCGTCTCTGAGGAAAGGGTTGAACGGAGGGCATCATGGCAGCGAAAAACGGCAACTCCATTTCCGCACCAACCGAGCTGCTGGGACGTGCGGGCACGGCGGCTCTTGTCATCGCGCGCATCGGTACGGTGTTCTTGTGGATAGCGGCTGCGACGACGGCCGTCGTGTTGGTGGCCTTTATCGTGGCATCCGGGACGTTGACCGCCGATTACAACCGGCTGAGCCTCAACGTCGGTGGTGTATTCAGCATCAGCATCACTGGTCAGGTTCTTGACTATTCGATATACCTGCAGCAGTATGACGATGCCCCGATCAACACGGTGGCCGTCATTGCCACTGGCGTGTCCAGAACGGCCATCTTTGCCCTGCTGGCACTGGCGTTCGGTCAGGTTGCGGCCTTGTGCGATGAACTGAACACTTGGGTGAGGCATGCCGAACAACCATCGACATCGCCATTCCGCGCGGTGATTTCAGAACGGCTCTCCCATATGGGGTGGTATCTGATTGCGACTCCGGTCGTGGCGTTGGCCAACTACATCGTGTGCACGCTTGCTGGAGCTTCCGGCAGTGCAGGAGTATGGCTCAGTGGTCTGCTGGTGATGATCGGCATTATGTTGCTGCTGCTGTCGCGCATCTTCGACTACGGCATGTCGCTGGAGCAGGAGGTGGACGGTCTGCTATGAGCGCGGTGAGTGGAGATTACGGGCTTCGCGAGCCGCATGAACCTGATGCATCGGAGCATGAAGATGGTGGGCGCATCATGCTTCGGCTTGACCGCATCATGGTGGAGCGTGGGCGCTCGCTGAACTGGCTGGCCGCGCAGGTGGGCATTACGAACGTCAATTTGTCGAAAATCAAGAACAACCGTGTCTCCGCCATTCGTTTCTCCACCCTCGCCGCCATCTGTGAAGCCCTTGACTGTCAGCCCGGTGACATCCTCGAATACGTGAAGGATTGAGCCGAACGGCATGGTTGCTTGGTGGATGATCAGGCGCTGCGATGTTCAACGCTGGTGCAGAGGGGCGGACGCTTCAGGCGTTATATGGATTGGATGGGTGTAGAAGTTGCGAATTGGCCCCATCCAAATTGGACTGGTTTGGGTGGGGCAATCCAATTCGTTCAATAATAAAGCGCGGCATCAAACAGCGTCGAACGAAGGGAAACTCATGACGCAGAATCGTGCGGAACTCAATCGTAATCTGGCCCAAATGCTCAAGGGCGGCGTGATCATGGACGTGACGACGCCCGAGCAGGCGAAGATCGCCCAGGACGCCGGAGCATGCGCCGTGATGGCGCTGGAGCGTATCCCCGCCGACATTCGCGCAGCCGGTGGCGTCTCCCGTATGTCTGACCCGGCCATGATCAAGGGTATTCAGGAAGCCGTGTCCATTCCGGTCATGGCCAAGGTGCGCATCGGCCACATCGCCGAAGCTCGCATCCTGCAGGCCATCGACATCGATTACATTGACGAATCCGAGGTGCTCTCGCCGGCCGACGATGTGTATCACATCGACAAGAACCAGTTCGATGTGCCGTTCGTGTGCGGCGCAAAGAACCTGGGCGAGGCGTTGCGTCGTATCGCCGAGGGCGCTGCCATGATTCGCACCAAGGGCGAGCCTGGCACCGGCGACGTGATTCAGGCCGTACGTCACATGCGCACGATGAACAAGCAGATTCACGAGCTTGTCTCCCTGCGCGACGATGAGGTCTACGAAGCGGCCAAGCAGTTGGCCGTACCGTACGATCTGGCCAAGTATGTGCACGACAACGGACGTCTGCCTGTGGTGAACTTCGCCGCGGGTGGCGTGGCGACTCCGGCCGATGCCGCCCTGATGATGGAACTCGGTGCAGAAGGTGTGTTCGTAGGATCCGGCATCTTCAAGTCCGGGGATCCGGCCAAGCGCGCCGCCGCCATTGTGAAGGCCACCGCCAATTGGCAGGACGCAGACCTGCTCGCCAAGCTCTCCGAGAACTTGGGCGAGGCCATGGTCGGTATCAACGAGGACGAAATCCAGACCATCATGGCCGCTCGCGGCGAGTGATGGCTTTCCTGTCCGAAAGCCGGCGGATCAGTGATATTGCCGGTGGAGATGACTGGGACGATCATCATTGTGCACAGAGGTAAGCAATGGTTGTAGCTGTTGAATACATATCTAAAGAAGAATCCGACGGTGCCGAGGCTGTAAAGCACGGTGTGACCGGCATCCTGGCGGTTCAGGGCGCATTCGCCGAACATGCGGCCGTGCTGGACCGGCTGGGCGCGCCTTGGAAGCTGCTGCGTGCCGCCGAAGACTTCGACGAGTCCATCGACCGTGTGATTCTGCCCGGTGGCGAAAGCACTACGCAAGGGAAGTTGCTGCGCTCCACCGGTCTGTTCGACAAGATCGATGCACATATCAAGGCCGGCAAGCCTGTATTCGGCACCTGTGCCGGCATGATCCTGCTCGCTCGGGAACTGGACAACGATCCGAACGTGTACTTCGGTGCGTTAGACGCCGTGGTGCGTCGTAATGCCTACGGACGTCAGTTGGGAAGTTTCGCCGCTAACGCCGACTTCGGCAGTCCTGAAGACGGGGATGCGTATATCGCCGACTTCCCGCTGGTGTTCATTCGCGGACCATACGTGGTCTCCGTGGGATCGGAGGCTACGGTGGAGACCGAGGTTGATGGCCATCCTGTGGCCTTGCGACAAGGCAATATTCTTGCCACTGCGTTCCATCCCGAGCTTACGGACGACACCCGCATCCACGAGCTGTTCCTTTCGTTGTAAAATCACACTTTTCGCGCGAAAAGTACGTAAATAGCCTCCAGAGAGACGGTTTAACGTACGATTCGTGCGAAAAGTACGGGAATGGGGTGGCGCGGCATGGGAGGTGATTCATGCAATTGCAGTTGAACCGGCGCAGCAGTGTGCCGATGTATCGGCAGCTGGCCACCCAACTGCGTGAGCAGATTATCTCCGGAGAACTTGCCGAAGGTTACCGTTTACCGCCTGAGCGTGAGCTTGCCGCACGTCTTGAAGTCAACCGCACTACCATATTGCAGGCCTATCAGCAATTGAAAGATGAAGGCCTTATCGCTTCCAAAGTAGGCAAAGGCACGTTCGTGCTACCTCAAGCAATTGAGTCTACTTTGCCGGCATCTTCGGAACAGGCGTTGTTGACTTCTCCGATTTCGGCGGCAATTCCGAACGCCGGTTCGTCAGCGCATACGCAAGTGCAGGTTATACGTCGTGTGTCATCGTCGGATCACGCCGAGCCGATTGTTGTTCGTCCTCCGTGGTCCGTATTGTTCTCGGACTATTCCAACCGATTCACCTACCATGACATCGCTTCCGCGGAACGCGCGCAGCGGGGTGATACGGTAATCGATTTCGCCACTGGATCGCCCAATCCGGCCGATATTCCGGATGACCTGCTGCGTTCGGTGAGTCTGGAAGCATTCGCCTCGCATGAGTTCGATGGGCAACCGGAGTCGCCGATTGAAGGATTCTCGGAACTGCGTGAGCTGCTTGCCGCGCACATGCGTACACGTGGTGTGCACTGCAATGCGCGCAATGTGATGGTGCTGTCCGGTTCGGAACAAGGCATCGACCTGTGCGTGCGCGCGTTCATCAACCCTGGTGACTGTGTGCTGGTGGAACAGTCCACGTTCTTCCCAGCGTTGCAGGCCTTCCGCTCCGCTGATGCCCGCATTGTGGGCATGCCCATGGATGACTATGGCATGCGGACTGATTTGCTGGAAGGCTACTGTGCCCGCTTCCATCCGAAGTTTATTTATACGATCCCAACGTTCCAGAATCCGACCGGTTCGACGCTGCCTGCCGCGCGCCGCAAGGAACTCATCGATGTGGCACGTCGTTATCAGTGCCTCATTATTGAGGACGATGCCTATGGTGAGCTGTGGTATGGGGGAGCGGATGAGGAGAGCGCTGCCGTAGCTGACGGGGTGATCCGCGGTGCAGTTGGTGGAGAGAGCCGTGGGGCCACTGGTGGCGAGAACCGTTGCAAGGCTAGTGACGAGGCTGGTGGCCATAGTGGCCAGCGCCCGGTGCCGCTGAAGGGCATGGAAAACGCAGGATATGTGATGTATTTATCCACGTTCTCCAAAACGGTGACCTCGGGGCTGCGAACTGGGTGGATCGTGGCCGACCCGCATGTGATTGACCGGCTGGCCGCATTGCGCCGCATGGTCGATCAACATACGAGCACATCATCACAGCGCATCTGTCTGGAACTGCTCAAAGAAGGGCGCATCGCGGAACATGTCACCACATTAACCGCCGCCTACCGTGGCAGACGGGACACGGCTGTGGCCGCTTTGGAACGGTATGCGATGCAAGGTATGACGTGGAATGTGCCGGAGGGTGGCTATTACATTTGGGTGACATTGCCCGATGGGGTACGTTCGCTGGATGTGCTTGACCGCTGCCGTGCCGAGGGCGTCACGTTCATGCCCGGCAGCGTATTTGATGTGGATGAGACGGATGATTCACATATTCGCCTGAATATCGTGCATCCGGATGCCGGCGATATTGAACGCGGCATCCGGATGATCTGCGAATCGATGTGATAGTGCCAAATACTGTGGATTTCGAGAATTTACCGCGCTGAGCAGTCGTCAGTGCGGTAAATTCTCGGGCAATGGGTTCTTTTCGAGATTTCACCGCGCTAAGAGTTCGTCAGTGCGGTAAATTCTCGAAACCACTTCAGGCGAGCTGAGCGAGGAGCGTCGGCAGTTCGGCCATTGTGTCGATGACGGCGTCGGCGCCGGCATTCACGAACGCGTCGCGGGCGGCGGCACGAGCCTTGGCCTTATCGGCATCAGACAGCGCATTGAACTCATCCTCGGACAACGCCATCTGGGAGCTGCCTTCAGTGACACCAATCGTGAAGACGCCGGCGTTTTTGCCTTCGCGGATATCGGAAAGGGTGTCACCCACCTTAGCCGCGCGTCGTACGTCGGTAACGCCAAGCTTTTCGAGATTCTTGAACACCATGTACGGGTATGGACGTCCGAAACCGTTGGTGCCATCCGGGCTGATCCAGAAGTCCGGAGCATAGCCGTTTTCGGCGGCCTTCGGCACCACGATCTCCATCATCTTGTCCGTGTATCCGGTGGTGGAGCCGATCTTGATGCCTGCCCCGCGCAATGCGGCGACAGCGTCCACCACGCCCGGCTTCGGATCGGCGAAACCGTCGAGGATGGAGAGCAGCTTTGGTTCGAAGTGACTGTAGACGGCATCCGCGTCAGCATCGGTGGGAGCAGCACCGTGTTCGTCTTCCCAAGCGCGGGCGATGCGATTCATGTGCAGCATCGTGTTGATATGGTCATGCTTGAGCATGCCCATCGGCTTGCGGGTCTCGGCCATCGTAGGCTCGATGCCGAACTCCTTGAATGCCTCCTGGAAGGCACGGACCGGGGCGAAGCAGCCATAATCCACAGTGGTGCCGGCCCAATCAAAAATAACAGCTTCAAAACGGTTGGTCATTTGAGGATTCCTTTATCGTTGAATGCGGTATGTAAGGAAGGCTTGGTGATGTGGTGTGTGCTTCCCGACTGTAAGCAGCGTAGGCGTGTGCTAAGCTCTGCGAGCACGCGCCGGAGCGAGGCCAAACGGCCTTGAGTGTGTTGGGAAGCACACACCACATCACCAAGCTGGCAATAGTCAGGCGACGAGCTTGACGTTGGCGGGGGCGGCGGCTTTGATCGGAGCGCCCGCGGCATCCATGGCGGCGATGGCTTCCGGCACGGAGTCAGAGCCAGTTGCCGCGGCGAGCAGTCCACGCTCGCCCATATAGAGGGCCAGCAGCTCGGTCACCTTTTCGATGTCGTCGGTGTAGATCTCACCGATGTTGCCCAAGCGGAAGGTGTCTTCGTTGGTGAGCTTGCCCGGGTAGATGGCGTAACCGCGTTCCTTGATGAACTCGTACATGTCATGGAAGTCGAACTTGGTGCCTTCCGGGTAGAGGAAAGTGGTGATGATCGGGCCCTGATGATCCTTGAGGAACACGCGGAAGCCGAGCGCCTTCATGCGGGCGATGAGCAGGTGATTGTTCAGCGCGTAGCGGGCGGAACGGGCCGGAATGCCACCCTCGGCGAACATCTCGTCGAGGGCCTTGGAGAAGGCGAGCACCACGTGGGTGGGGGAGGTGTAACGCCATTTGCCGTTGGCCTTTTCCAAAGTGTTCCACTGATCCCACAAGTCGAGGGAGAGGGAGCGGGCCTTGCCGCGCGAAGCCTCCAACTTGGCCTTGTTGCAGATGATGAAGCTGAAGCCCGGTACGCCCTGAATGCACTTGTTGGCGGAGGAGACGAGGAAGTCGATGCCCCAGTCGGCCACCGGGATGTCCACGCCGCCGAAGGAGCTCATGGCATCCACCATGAAGGTGCAACCGTGCTTCTTGGCCACGGCGGCCACGGCCTGAATGTCATTGAGCAGACCGGAGGTGGTCTCGGAGTGAATCATCGAAACATGGGTGATGGTCGGATCGGCGGCGAGGTATTCCTCAACCTTGGCGGCATCCGGAATGCGGTCGTACGGCTCGGCGTACTGGGTGTAGGCGATGCCGGCGTGGTCGCAGATCTTGGCCTGGCGGTCGCCGTATGCGCCGTTGGTGCACAGCAATACTTTTTCATCCTTGCCGATCACGGAGGTCAGCACGCTTTCCACGCCGAAAGTGCCGGAGCCCTGCATCAGCACGACGGTGTAGTCGTCGGCGTTCACATGGGCGAGTTCAAGCAGCTGACGGCGAATCTTCTGGGTGATCTGCTGGTAGTCCTCGTCCCAGGTGCAGTGGTCGAAGAGCATCTCTTCCTTGACCGTGCGAGTGGTGGTCAGCGGACCGGGGGTCAGCAGCTTGTATTCGTTAGCCATTGGTGGATTTCCTTTCTTAGGGTTCTGCGGCTGAGTCTAATCAGCTGCGTAGTTGCTGTAATCTTCTACGTAGTTTTATAAAGACAGACGGAGTGTCGTATGTAGTTCTGTATGTGATGAGTGTTGGCGTGTTTGGTTGGCATGTATGATGCCCGACACACATGCCAACCAAACACTGACTGAGCGCAACGAGCGGACTTATTCATCCTGCGCCAAGCGCTTGCACGCGGACGAGAAGTCCTGATGCTCTTGCAGCAGGTCCACGGTCAGGGGCTTGGGGAAGGTCTTGGAACGCTTGGAGGCGTTGGCGGGTGCCTGTTCTCCCTGATAGAGCGGCGTCGGGTAGGTCTTCAGCAGCTCTTCGCGGCCCTTGTCGATGATCACGCCGGCCATCTTCTGCGCTTTCGGGTTGGTGGCAGCGCCCTTGTCCAGCACAGCCACCGACTCGGTCAGCGAGTAGTTGCCTTCCACCGGATCCACGTAATCGATCGGCAGGCCCTTCTTCTTGTCGGCCACGGCCTGATGACGCAGGCCGAAGCCGATTGCCACCTCGCCGGAACGTACGGCCTTCAAAGGTCCGGAACCGGACTGTTCGAGATGCGGGCCTGCGTTGCGGTAGATTGCCGTCAGAATTGCCCGGCCTTCATCCCCGGTGCCGTATGCATCGGCAATGGCCTGAATCATCAGCCAGCCGGTGGAGGAGCCTTCCATGTCGGGCACGGAAATCAAGCCCTTGTACTGCGGGTCAGCCAAATCCTTGAAGCTTTGCGGCTCGGGGACTCCGGCCTCCTTCAGCGCGGTGGTGTTTACGATAATCGCGCCTTCCTGAGCGGTGGTGGGGGAGCGCCAGGCGGGAGCCTTGGAGTTTTCGGAGGTGCCGAGCAACTTGGAGCGCACATCGGTCAGATCGGCGAACATGTGGTTGCGCTCTTGGGCGGAATCAATGTAGTAGGAGCTCATCGTCAGCATGTCCGCTTCCAACGCCTTGCCTTCGGCCAGCATCTTGCCGCCGAGTTCGGAGGTGCCGAAGCTCTGGATGATGTATTGGTCCTTGAAGCCGTTGTTATCCAAAGCGTGCTGGAAGGCCACTACGGCCTCATCGTCGGCGTTCGTATAGATCACCACCTGACCGTTCGTGCTGGCGGTGGCAGTGGAGCCGAATCCGAACCCAACCAGCAGCACGGCGAGCACGGCGGACAATCCGGCGGTGAGGGCGTTGCGCGCCCTGCGGTTGCCGGAAGTCGGCAGCGGGAAGTCTGGTGTGCCATTATGCGCTGTCTGCGCGGCGGCGGTCAGTCGGGTGTCGGCTGCAACTGTGGCACGGGCGGCAGCCAGTTGCGGAGTCTTCACGGTGACGCGTGCAGCCGCGCGAGCGCGCTCGGCGGAGCGGTCACGCGTGGCGAAAGCAATCACGCCCTTGACCACCAGATTCGTCACCAGAATCAGCAGTGAGAGAACGAACACGTCATCAAACTTGGCGATATGCTGCAGCGCGGAGATCTTGGTGGTTATGACCTGCGTGCGGGCACCGGTCAGGAAGACCACCGCGGAAATCGTCACCATCGCGTTGACGAAGTAGTATCCGAAGACCTGCAGAATCGTCGGCCACGCGTTCGGCGTCACCACGCGCACGATCGTCTTGATCCAGTTGTCTCCCATGAGTTTGGCCGTGGTCTCCCACCCGGCGTTCATCTTGGACAGGGAATCCTTGATCATCTGGTATGGGGTGGCGAAGTAGTGGATGATGTTCGCGATGATCAGAATCCAGAACGTGTTCTGCAGCGAAGAACCGGAGAAGGCGAACAGGAAAGCAATGCCGAGCACCATGCCAGGCACGGTGTTGATGATCGCGGAGATCGCGTCCACCGAACGCTTCGCCCAATTCGGCAGCTTGGAGCGGGAGGTCACCAGGCCTGCGGCGTAAGCGAACAGGCAACCCACGATGGCGGTCATCACGGCCACATACAGCGAGTTGGTGAACACTTGCGTCAGCTCGGAATCGGTGAACATGTTGGTGATGTGCGAGAGGGTGGGCACCACGTTGAACGGCCATTCGGTGACGAACGGGATCAACAGGATCACCGCAAACACTGAAAGCGTGCATACCAGCACCACCACGGATGCGATGCCGCATGCCCAATCGCGCCTCGGACCTTTCGGCAGCTCGACCTGGCTGATCTGCTTGTAACGGATGGCGAAACGCTCCAGCACGGTCATCAAAATGATGGAGATGATCGAGGGGATGAGCATGAACACGGCGATCACTGCGCCACGGTTGAAGTTCGGTATGGAACCGAGCATCTGGTTGAACAGTGTCATGGCCAGCACGTCGTATTCGCCGCCAACCGAGGTCGGGATGCCATAGTCGGTGAATGCGAGGAAGAACGACTGAATGAACGCCACGGCCAGCGTACCGATCAACGGGCGCAGCACGGTGTTGAGGAACGTGGTCAGTGGCTTGTCTCCCATGATGTGCGAGACGATGATGAACTTCTTATCCACGAACTGGAAGCTGTTGTTGATCAAGAGGAAGCAGGTGGGCAGCGTGTAGATCACATAACCTATCAAGAGGCCGTTGAACCCGTAGATGTCGAACAGCTGGTGGCCGCCGAGCAGTCGGGTGATCAGGCCCTGCTTGCCGAACGAGTAGATGATGGCGAAGCCGTACGTGATGGTCGGCAGCAGCATCGGCAATTGGGCGAGCAGTCCCACGGTTTTCTTGAATCCGGTCGGCACGTTGGTGCAGTTGATGGTGTACGCCAGCAGGAACGCGAGCAGCACCGCCACCAGTGCGGACGTGGCCGAAACGGCCAGAGAGTTGGTGATCGAGCGTACGAATTCAGGCTGGGAAAGCACGACCGCATAGTTGGACAGCGTGGCCGAACCGGAAGCGGTAGTGAACGAGCGGACGATGACCAGCACCATCGGCACCACGAGGAACGCGGCGAAGCAGAAGGCCACTATGGCCAGCAGCGTCCATAGTTCGGTCTGCTTCGGCTTGGAGGGGCGACGCTCGTAATTGACGATCTCCGGGCGGATGTTGGGCAGTTGCTTGCCCGCTTGGATGGATTCGACGGACATGACTCAGGCCTCCTGCCCGGCAAGAGCGTGAGCCGGGGCGCCGTTCGCGGCCGCCGCTTGGCTATCGGCTTCGGCTTCGCTGAACAGCGAGTAGATGTTGTTGCGTTTGACTTCCAGCTGGTGCAGGATGAACTTCCTGACGAAGTCGGATGCCGGGTGCTCGATGATGTTCTCCGGCGTATCGTACTGGGCGATTTTGCCGTGATTGATGATGAGCACCCGGTCGCTCATTGTGCAGGCTTCCTCCGGGTCGTGCGTGACCATGATGGTGGTGAGCTTGTACTGGTCCACGATCTGCTTGATCTTTGCCTTGATGGATTCCTTGATCACGCCATCCAATGCGGACAGCGGCTCGTCGAGCAGCAGCAGCTTCGGCTTCATCACCAGCGTGCGAGCCAGTGCCACACGCTGTTTCTGGCCGCCGGACAGTTCGTCGATGCGCTTGCCCAGATGCTCCTCAAGTCCCAGCAAGCTGATCAGCTCCTTGATCTCCGCTTCGGAGGAGATGCCGGGGTTGTTCCTCAGGCCGTAGGTGATGTTCTCGTAGGCCGTGAGATTCGGGAACAGTGCGTAATCCTGGAATACGATGTTGAAGCCGCGTTTCTCCATAGGCACTTGGGTCAGATCCTCGCCGTTGTACAGGATCTGACCGCTGGTGGCGTCCGTGATGCCCAGAATGATGTTGAGCAGCGTGGTCTTGCCGCCGCCGGAAGGGCCGAGGATGGACATGATCTGGCCATCTGCGAGCGTGAGCGAGATACCGTTCAGCACATGGGTGTCACCGAACGATTTGGTGATGTTCTTCAGTTCGAGCATATTTCGTCAACTTGCCTTCTGATCGGGCTGCCGCGAACGTTCATGAACATCCGCGTTGGCGGTCCGCTTGATTGGTGCCGCGTGGATTGTCGGCATCGGGATTGGTGTTCGGTCGTAATGGATTGAGTTATCGTTTTTCGGTTATCGCGGCTGAACCTCACGCCGTACTTCCATAGTCGGGCAAAGACAGGCGACGGGAATCTTACGTTAGAGAAAGTTGAACGAAGCGATAGTGAACAGCGAGTAAAACTACAGATTCGGCATGTAGTTGGCGTAGTTTTGCTCTGCTCCGAACCGTATGTGATTGAGACTAAAGGACAGGTCGATGCCGGCGGCACAGGAGAGAACAGTGACGGCACTGCGTTCGGAAACTCGGCGAGGCAGACGGCGACCAGAGCCTAGGCATATGTGAAATTAACCGTCAGTTCATGATGGCGTAACTCAGGCATCGCTCAAAAAGTCGGAGGCAAAGCCCAGAAAGCAGTAGGTGTCAGCGGCTAATTCGCTTGGAAACCGTCGGAAAACAGCACGCCGATACTACGTACTAGGCGGCGTGTTCCGATACTATGGACACCGACAAACGGCTGAAAAACGGAGGAATCGATGCGGCGTTGGCTCATCAATCTGGCCAAAAGTGAAACGATTCTCATAGTCGCCGCAGCGCTTGCGCTGATCTCTTGCTTCATCGTTCCCCCGGACGCTGATTACAAGGACTACATCCATGCCAGCACCATCAGCCTGCTCATCTGCCTGATGATCGTGGTGTGCGGCTTCCAGCGCATCGGTGTGTTTCGTATCATCGGTTCGCGTCTGTTGGAGAAGACCAGCACCATGCGCGGGCTTGTGATCACTCTGGTGGCTCTGACGTTCTTCTCTGCGATGCTGATCACCAACGATGTGGCGCTTGTCACCTTCGTGCCGTTCGCCGTGGCCGTGCTCATCATGGCCGGGCAAGGTGAAAAGACGATTCTGGTGGTCACGTTGATGACCATCGGTGCGAATGTGGGCAGCATGCTCACTCCGATCGGCAACGCGCATAACCTGTATCTCAAAGCGTTGACCGGCATGCCGGCGATGGAGATGATTGGCATTATGGCTCCATATTCATGTACGGCGGCCGTGCTGTTGGTCATCGTGATCTCTGTGGTGTTCGGCCGACAGGAGGTCGGTAATCTCGGCAATCTCGAAACCGGCGTACTGGCCCCCGAACGCAGCAAGCATCAGCCGGATGAGATTCGCATCACCGGGTACGGTGCCGGTTATGGCGGTTGGCGCACCGTCGTCTACACGCTGCTGTTCGCCGTATGTCTGCTGGCCGTTTCCGACATCATTCCGTTGTGGGCGATGTGCGTGATCGTAATCATCACCTTCCTGTTCACCGATCGCCGTGTATTCCGCTATGTCGATTGGGGCTTGCCGCTCACCTTCTGCATGTTCTTCATCTTCATCGGCAATATGAAGCGTGTTCCGGAATTCTACGAATTGGCGCGCTCGCTGGTCGGTGGTCATCCGCTGGAGGTGGCGGTGGTCTCCAGCCAGATGATCAGCAACGTACCCACCACGATTCTGCTGTCCGGCTTCTGCGATCAGTGGCGTGAACTGATCATCGGCACCAATCTGGGCGGTATGGGCACGCTGATCGCCTCGATGGCTTCGCTGATCTCGTACAAAAACGTGGTACGCCAATATCCGGATCGCAAGGGCCACTATCTGGCTGTCTACTCCGCAGTGAACGTATTGTTCCTGGTGGCTCTGGTGGGTTTGAGCTGGGTGATCGAATAATTTGCGCGAGAGCGATTCTTTCGTGCGCCTTCCTGATGTGGTTCGGTTCTTAGGATGCAGAATTCAACCATCGTTCACGTGGCGGTAATCCAGAGTGCGGTGCCGTGTTCTTCGACCCGGTACGCTCGGATAACGGAAACACACCATACTTCAAGGCCAGAGTCAGGAGTGAGCCGTGCAATCCTCAGTGGGCATACGTGAACGGATTGACCACGTCTATCCAACGTTGCGCCCGGCGGAGCGTGCGGTGGCACAGTATATTCGCGACCATCTTGATGAAGCCGCTGAGCTGACGGTAGGGCAGCTGGCGGACGCCGCGCATGTTAGCCAACCTACGGTGATTCGATTCTCCCGCAAGTTGGGATTCGGCGGCTATCGTGAGCTGCGTTATGTGCTGCGTCATCCGTTGGCCGAGCATCAGGTGACGTTCGACCCGTTGGTCGGATTCGATCTCAACCCGTGGGATACGCTTGATGCCATTGCCGACAAGGCGGCAGACGGTGCCAAAGCCCTGATCGATGAGTTGCGTCATACGGTGGATGACAAGGCCTATCGCAAGGCGGTGTCGTTGATTGCCCAGGCGAATCTCGTCGATATTCTCGGTGTGGAGAACTCGATGGTTCCGGCGATGGACTTGTTCACCAAGCTCAGCTATCTGGGACTGTCTTGCCGACTCAATACGGATGCCTATCTTCAGCAGATTGGAGCCGGGCATTTGCAGACGAATGATGTGGCCGTTGCCTTCTCCCATTCCGGCAGTTCATCGGATACCGTGAAGGCGTTGCGTTTGGCGAAATCCCGTGGCGTGCATACCGTGGCCATCACCAATACTGCCAATACGCCGCTCGCCGGGTGGGCTGATGTGACGCTGCTGACCGGTCGAGACTCGCATACGATTTACGGGAATGCCATTTTTTCGCGTATTCCGGATATTGCGCTGGTGGACATGCTGTATATGGGCGTGATTCTGTCCGACTATGGACGGTTCTCCACCGCACTGGACGAGTCGGGTCGTATGATTCGCGACCGAGTGTTCGAAGGTTAGCACAAGTGTCGTGCGGCCTATCCGCGAAACGCAAATGAAATTGCGAGCGTATGGGCGATAAAGCCCTCAGGCCTGTGAGGCCAATGAATATGTGGTGGCGCGGGAGCGGCCATGTCGTTCGATTTTGCCGTCTAATTCCAACTGTCGTAACAGATGCGCGGCCTGATCGCGGCTGAGTCCCAGTTGCTGCTCGATGGTTTTCCGGCTGAGACTTACGCCACTTGACGCCAGCAGGTTCAATGTGATCTGTTCCAGTGTCTCATTGGCATGGTTGATCAGCGCGGTGTCGATGGCGTTCTCCTGTGACGCCTCGCCCGACGTGGTATCGATTGGTGTGGGCAGCTCCAATCCGTAGCTGCCTAACGTCACCATCTGCAGCGGGGCACAGCCGCAGATACGGGCACCGGCCAACGCATCCGGGATGTAGTCGGTCATGCGTTGAATGGCTGGGAACGAATAGAGCTTGGCGTGTGTTCCTTGCTCGCTGGTCTGCTTGGCAGGTGTCTTGGAAGGCGCGTCAGAGGGGCTGGTGCCGTTGTCGTCTGATGTTTCCGCATGAATCACGGATGGCAGCACGATAGCCACGGAAGTCGGCCCGACGCGCAATTGTGGACTGATGTCATTGCCTGCGTAGGAATCCATGATCCTTTGCATACCGGTGCCGCAATTCTCGGCAAGGTTCAGATCGGCAAATGTGACGGCTAACCGGGGATTGCGTGGCTGGCATACGCCGTTGAGCAGATCGTTGATGGCCATGCCGTCGGCCAGACTGCCCAGAGAGACGATTTCCAGTCGTGAATCAAATATGTTGATCAGTGTCGGACCGGAATAGGTGTAATCCCGATGCTCCAGCGCGTTGACCAGCGATTCGCGCAGCGCAGTGGCCGGGTACCGGCCACTGTTGAGTTTGGCCAACAGAACGCTGGCCTCGTTGAGTTGACGAAGCACCGATCCAGTGAACGTATGACGTTCGCGAATGATGTTTTTGTCATCTCCGTCGAACACCACGGCCTTTGTCATGAACGGGCATTGATCGGCAAGCAACAAGTCGAGGGGAGCGGAGTCGTTGCTGGAACCGGCGGCGGACGGGAAAGAAGATTTGAGTCGATCGGCAGTCCAGGTCAGGCCGGCGCTGGCGAAACTCTGCTGTGCGTATTGGAACGTCAGCACAGTTGCGTTGGGTTCGGCATCATGATCAGTGCCATGATTGGCGTTATCGGTGACTGTACGACGATCAGCGGTGGCGGCTCTGTCACCAGAGCTATCCGAGATGTGGGGAGAGGAGGTATGACCGTCCTGTCCGTCTACGGTGCGATACGCTGCATCTGTTCTTGTCCCCATGATTGCGATGGTATCGTTGCGAGCAGACACGCGGATTTGCTTGCAACGATAGGGGCGGTGTGCGGATTGCCTTGTTGCTGTTCGCTATTCGTTGTTTTTAATGGCGTCCAGCGCCGGTATCTTCACGGCTTTGTTGGCCGGTCCGAATCCGAAGAGCAGACCGATCAACGTGGAGAAGAGAATGGCGAACAGGAATAGCCACCAAGGAATTACCGAGAAGCGCGTGACATCCTCGCCTCCGACCAGCATCTGCCAGACCCGTTGCCCAAACGACAATGAGTCGGCGTCGCGGGTACTGAACCCGTACATTGACGCGAACAATGTCATGCCCACCAGATTGATGCCCAACGATATCAATCCACTGAGTATGCAGCCGATGAGGCCGCCGAGGAAGCCGATCGCACCGGCTTCGGCCAAAAACATCACGCGAATATCTCGTACATAACATCCCAGCGCTTTCATGATGCCGATTTCGCGTGTGCGTTCGGTTACGGACATCACCATGGTGTTGGCGATGCCGATGGCGGCCACCAGCAGCGATACCGCGCCGATACCGCCTAGAATAAGCTGAATCGAACGTGACTGTTCCTCCATGCTCTTACGCATGTCCTCATAGGAAGAGGTCTCATATCCCATCGCTTTGAGCTGCGACTCCACCTCCGGTACCGATGACAGGTCGGATGCTTTGACGAACACCTGATCGTATGTGGTGGTTTTCTTGGCGGCGGAGGGATCCGCTTTCGCGATCAGCGCCTTGAGATCCTTCAAATCCATGACCAGACCGCTGGAAGTGGCGTATCCCTTGCTCTGGTCGGCTTTGGTCAGTCCTGAGATGGACAGGGTCTCGTCGATGGTTTCCGATTGCGTGGCGGAGCCTGAGCCTCCTCCTTTACTGCCATACATCTGCATTGTGTACGAATCACCCTGATAGTCGGTGCCGGTGACCAGAGTGATCTGGGTGTTCATCGGGTCGAAAAACGGATCCTGATCTTCGGGCTCCTCGCACTGCCCGGTGGCGGCATTGTACGTGCATGAGTAACCGCCGTCACCACGGTTGGCGTAGCGCATGTCGCCGCCGTGCAACGTATCCATGAAGTCGTAGGCGAGCCACTCGCCGGCCATGGCCTGTCCGGTTTTGGTCGGCTGCGTACCCTCGATGGTCTTGTAGCCCATCTGATCGAACTGAGCCATGTCGATGCCCATGACCTGCACGTAATCGGCGATGTAGCGCCCGCCCGGACCGGCCTTGAGCGTCACATTGTATGGGAAGTTCATCATCGGGGTCACACCAGAGACGTTGCTGAGCGTGCGGAAGGATTCCACGGCCTTGTCGTCGAGTTTGACGCTCTCCGTACCGGAACCGGTGTTCACCATGCCGCTGCCGGCGGTGTAGACGGTCACGATGGACAGGTCGCCCATGGACTGAATCATTTTTTCGTTCTGTTCATTGATGCCTTGACCGAGGGAGATCATCAGCACGATGGAGCTGCAGCCCACGATGACGCCGAGCACGGTCAGTATGGTACGGGATTTGCGCCGCCAGAGGTTCTGGCGGCAAAGTCGCAGAATATCGCCGAATCGCATGGCAGGGCCCTTCGTCAGGACTTGTGGGCGGCAGGTTCGATCACTTCGGTGTTCGCCGAACCGGAAGCCGTAGAACCGTCGTCTTTGCCAGCGTCGCTGGAGCTGTTGGCGGCCGACCAGTCGTCCCATTCCTCGTCGATGTCGCTTTGAGCCTTCTTCTTGCGCTTGCGGCGCACCAGTACCACCAACACCACGATCACCGTGATTGCGAGTACAACGACTACAGCCCATACCCACCATGGCAGACCCTGATTGGCGTCCACCTCCATATTCGGATCAACGGCGGTGCCATCATCGACAGGCATCGGATCGGATACGGTGAGTTTGACCGGGAACTCCTTGGTTTTGGACTGGCCGTCGGAATCCTCGTACGTGACTTTGAGTTTGGCGTCGAGCTCGCCGGCAGCCTGAGGCGTGAACGCGTAGCCGATGGAACCGGTCGTACCGGAAGCCACATTGCCGACATACTGGGTTTTCATAGTGGCGTCGAAGCCTTCGCCCTCCATCGTGGCTTCGACGTTCGAAATATCGCCCTTGCCTTTGTTCACGTAATCCAACGTGATGGTGGTTTCCTCGCCGGCGAACGACTGTTCGGGCATCACCGGATCGTTGACCTCGAAACGATCCGGTTGGCTGATCGGTACGGAAATCTTGATATCGGATTGACTTGAGGAGCGGACGTTCGCATCCACATACTCATATTTGAAGCTTACGGTTACCGGCTGTGCACCGGACTTGGCGGAGGATAGCGCCTGCATCGGCACAGTCTGGGTCATCGCATACCCGGCCCACAGTGCGTCCACGTAGAACGTGTTCGTGCCGCCTGCGATGGCGAAGCTTTCGCCGCCATCGACAGTGATGACCATGTTCGTGACGGCAACCTGACCCATGTTCTGGAAAGTGAAGTCGAGATTGAAGTTGGCGCCGGCCGCCACCGAATCGCCGCCATAGGTGAAATTGGAGATGATGATGTTGGGTACGGGGCCGGCCGTCGGCGTGGCGTCCGCGCCGTCGGTCTGTGCCGTGCCGTCGCTACCATCCACGGCATATGCCTGTGGGGTCGGCAAAGAAATGACGGTCAGCGCCAACGCGATGGTTGCGAGCAGCGCGACGATGACAGCTAGGGTGCGGTTGGTCAGGTGTTTCATCGTTGTGAGCTCCTCTGGTTTGCGGTTGGTTCGGTCGATGTTGTCGATTTGATTGGCGGCGCTGAGCTGTCGGAAGCATTTGTGATTGACTGTTGATGCGACATGTTCAGCCGGTCGTCCACAATCCGTCCGTCAAGCAGCGTGACGATGCGATCCGCGTAGGAGGCCATCTGCGGATCATGCGTGACCAGTACGATCGTCTGGTGGAAGTCCCGGGCGAACGCGCAGATCATATCCATGACTTCGGTTTTGGTTTTTGAATCAAGGTTGCCGGTCGGCTCGTCGGCGAACACCACTTCAGGACGGGTGACGAATGCGCGGGCTATGCCGACGCGCTGCTGCTGTCCGCCGGACATCTGCCGCGGATAGTGGTTGAGCCGGTGTCCGAGCCCGACGCGCTTCAACACGCCGCGAGCCGCGCGTTCCCGCTGTTGTTTGGGAACGCCTCGGAACATCAGCGGCATCGCCACGTTCTCCACTGCGGTGAGATTCGGCAGCAGATTGTAGGACTGGAATACGAATCCCAGATGTTTTTGACGGAACGCAGCCAATTCACGCTCGCTCAGGTGACTTACGGGCACTCCGCCGATGCGCACCCCACCTCGCGTGGGCTTCTCCATGCCGGCGAGCTGATTGAGCAACGTTGATTTTCCGGACCCGGATTCGCCGAAAATGCAGCAGATCTGGCCTTGGGGAATGGCAAGGTTGACACGGTCGAGCGCCACCACCGTCTCATCCTCCACGGGGTATTCCTTGCGCAGGTTTCTCACTTCGATAATCGCTCGCGACACGACCCCTTCTTCCCTGTTCGTCGCCATTGGCGGGCATGAGCTGCGCCGGGTATGCAGCGCATCTTCAGCCAGTCTATAGTCGTTGCCAAGGATGCGCACCCCCTAAGGGTGTTCCCGGAGATTCGCCTGTTCCGGGTTTTTACACCCCAGCGGTTACAATGTTGCAGGTTTGGCCCCGTAGCTCAGCTGGATAGAGCATGTGACTTCTAATCTCAGGGTCGCCGGTTCGAGCCCGGCCGGGGTCACGAGAAACCCCTTGGAATCATTAGGTTCCAAGGGGTTTGCTTATTCCTCCTATACTGCTTTCGTCCCTGATAGTCCCTGATGGACTGTCTCGGCCCTTCTCCGCTCCATGGCCTCGGCCACCTCATCCAGCCTGTCCGGCCACAGCACAGCATTGTCTCTGGGACTCACGCCGCGTATTGTTTCCCGGTCTTTTTTATATTCAGCGACGTGCGATGGCATCAGCGATGGTGTTAACCAGATGCTCAACCGTCAATCCGTAGCGTGCATTCAATTCGGCCAATGGGACTCGGTCGGTGAACTCCTTGGATGCTCCGAAGTTCAGTACCTGAGGGGTGCGGGAATGGTCGGTCGAGAAGTGATTCGCGTAATACGCGGTGATCTTCTCACCCCATCCGCCTTCCAACTGCCCGTCTTCAAGGGTGACAATCAGACTATGCTCCCTGCGCAGAGATTCCAACGCTGAAGTATCCAGTGACGTACACTGCCTCGGATCAACTACGGTGGCAACAATGCCATGGTCTGCGGCCAAAGCTGCCGCAGTGCGTTCGGCCAATGGATACGTATTGCCCAAGCCCACGATTGCCACCTGCGAGCCAAACTGATTGACGCGCCATGCCAGCATGTCGGCGGTCGTGAATTCGGATCGCGCAACCTCATGTCCGCCGGTAATGGGCAGCAAATTCGGATCGCGTTCCGCCGCTAGAATACCTTCACCCGGCACGCGAATCACCACGGCGCCATCGGGGGCATCGGCATCATCGGCAGGCAACGTGGCCCAAGCCAGATCATCCAGGTAATCGCGGCCGGAAGTTGGCACTAGCATCGTCACCTGAGGAATATTGGAGAACATCGACAAGTCATACGCGCCAGAGTGGGTGTTGTCGGAGCCGGACAATCCACCTAAAAAATCAAGCACCGTTACACGTGAACGATTCAGACTCATCTCTTGGAAGAACTGATCATAAGCGCGCTGGAAGAACGAAGCGGTAGTGGCCACTACCGGAGTGCCGCCGGCGCGTGCGATGCCAGCGGCAAACGCCACCGCATGCGATTCGGTAATGCCGGTGTCTACATAGTGCGTATTCGCGCGCTCGCGGAACTCGTGCGTAATGCCGTTGGAGCCAGGGGTTGCCGGAGAAATCACCACCAAACCGGGCTCTGTTGCGAAGCGCGGCTCAAGTGCCGCCATAGCCATTTTGCCGTAGTACTTGCGCGGATCTTCGGGCTTGCCGAGCGATGCATCCGGATTCTGCCAATGGGAAGCCTCGCACTGGCCTTCGTGAGGTTCATGGTCGGACAGGTTGCAGTGATCGGAATGCCATGGTTCGCCATGCAGCACATTGTTGGTGGCGGGGATGCCTTCGGCCTGCTGTGTCGCAGTGGCGTGCTGAAGCGGCTGATTATTGCCGGTCGAGCCTTCATAGCCTGCACCCTTCAGCGTATGGATATGTACCACCACCGGATGATCGATGTCACGTACCTCGGCGAAAGCCCTGACCAGTGTGTTCACATCGTTGCCGGCTTCGACGTAACGATAATCCAAGCCGAACGCGTTGAACAGGTTCGGCTGCGCGGTGCCGCCGGATGCGCGTAGCCGGGCGAGCGGACCATACATGCCGCCAAAATCGCCGGCGATGGACATCTCGTTGTCGTTAAAGATGATGATGAGGTTGCCGCCTTGCTCGGCAGCATTATTGAGGCCTTCGAATGCCACGCCGGAGCTCAAAGAACCGTCGCCGATCACGGCTACGACATTGCCGATGTCACTGGTGCCGTTGCCGGCGAGTTCTGCATCACGGGTTTTGGCGATGCCGCAAGCCAAGGAAATCGACGTGCCGGTGTGACCGAGTACGAACTGATCGTGTTCGCTTTCATCGGGATTGGTAAAACCGGTCACATCTTGAAAATGGCATGGATCGAGATAGGCGAGAGCGCGGCCGGTGAGCATCTTATGCACGTAGCTTTGGTGGGAAACATCGAAAACGATACGGTCGCGAGGGGAGTCAAACACGCGGTGCAAGGCAACCGTGGCTTCCACCATGCCAAGATTGGACCCGATATGTCCGCCGTGTTCATGGCCGTATTTGAGCAACGTGGTGCGGATTTCGCGACATAGCTCTGTGAGCTGATCGGCGGGTAATGCCTTGACGTCGGCAGGGGAGCTGATGTTGTGCAAAAGCGGAGCGTCGGTTGCGGGGGCGGGCGTGCCGTTCACGTCATCGAAATCGGCTGCATCAAGCTCTTTACCCAGCACATCGCTCATACTTGTGTGGCTCCCCTCTCATAAAACTTCCGAATTCGACATGCTAGTGCCATGTGCAGTCGAACGATTCAGCGACGCGGCAATACCCCCAACATCTCCGTATATTCATCAAATGAGCGGCTATCTGCGTTACAAGGGGTTGATTTCATGGTCGGGAAAGGTCTATCTGCTTTACAAGGGGTTGCTTGCTGAGTAGACCGTGTTCCAAAATGGCGGAATGGCGTAGATCTGATGCCGTTTATAGATGCGCATAGACGGGTGAGGTACCCCTTGTAAAGCAGATAGATGTTCCGAACTCCGCCAATCTACCCCTTGCAACGCAGATATCGCGCGAGTGCTTCCACACAAACCGTTGCGGTATGGAAGAATGAGAGCTAGCTGTTGCCATATCACGCATATATAAAGGAGCGAAGCCAATGAAGGCCGTATACGCATCCACTATCAATAATGACGATCCACTGGCTGCGCTCGCGGTCGGAGACCAGCCCGAACCGGTGTCTCGACCCTATTGGTCCACGATTTCGGTGCGCGCCGTGAGCGTGAATCATCATGATTTGTGGTCTTTGCGAGGTGTGGGACTCGCTGCCGAACAAACGCCAATGATTCTCGGCACTGATGCTGTTGGCATTCTTGATGAAGACATTCCCGGCAGGCACGGGCTCAAAGCGGGAAGCGAAGTGGTGCTGTATACGTTTATCGGAACAGACGGCAACGGCGTGGCACCGGGGGAGCGGCGGTCGATTCTTTCCGAAAAATATCCGGGCACCATGGCGAGTAAGACATCGGTGCCTTCTGCCAACGTGTTTGCCAAGCCTTCGAATCTCAGTGTTGTTGAGGCGGCTGCGCTTGGAACTAGCTGGCTGACCGCCTATTCGCTGCTATTCAACGCGGCCGGAGTCAAGCCTGGCGACACCGTGTTAGTCCAGGGGGCTGGCGGTGGTGTTTCCACTGCAGCCATTCAGCTTGCCCACGCGTCGGGACTTGAGGTGTTCGTTACTTCGCGCTCGGAGGAGAAGCGTGCCAAGGCGATGGAGTTGGGAGCTGATGCCGCATTCGAAGCTGGAGCGCGGTTGCCTCGCAAGGTGGACGCGGTCATTGAGTCCGTCGGGGCGGCGACATGGAGTCATTCGGTCAAATCCGTGCGCCCTGGCGGCACGATTGCAATCTGTGGTGCCACTACGGGAGACCAGCCCGGTGCCGAACTGACGCGCATCTTCTTCCAAGATATCCGTGTACAGGGCAATACGATGGGCTCGCGCGAAGATTTTGCCCGTTTGCTGCGATTCGTGGAACATGCCGATATTCATCCGGCTATTGACAGCGTTTTTACTGGGCTTGACGCAGCACCCGCGGCGTTCGCTAAGCTGAACAGTGGCGATGTATTCGGCAAGGTGGCAATTGAGCTGTGATTGCGGTTGCGATTGAGTCGCGACAGAGGCCTTTTCGTGATTTCGCCGCACCTACTCCCATCGCTAAGTGCGGCATATTCTCGCCAAGAGGGACATCGTCGAGAATTTGTCTCGCTGACAGGAAGGCAGTGTGACTTTTTCGCGAGATTAAGGAATAACCCGAGAATTTGTTGCGCTGGAACATGTCGGTTCGGATCTAACTTTTCTGACTTTGGGCTGGGGCTGGCGATGCCGTGCATGGTAACTCGCGTGATGCTCCGTAAGAGCTACCCCATGTGACGCCCCCCCGTAAAGAGAGGTCCAGCGCGACACTTTGTAGGAGATGCTGCGTGCGGTGCTGTGTGCACCCTCATATACTCGCCATACTCTCCGGGGCTGGAACGAACCGTGCTCGTGCAAGTTCGTAACGAAGGAGTACAGTGAAACCATCATTCTCAATAACTAGGGAGTAAATGATAATGGCAAACGAATCCAAGCCTGAAGTCGCCGTCGTGATGGGATCCTCCAGCGACTGGGAGACCATGAAGCGCGCCTGCGATATCCTCGACCAGTTCGGCGTGGCCTACCATAAGCAGGTCATCTCTGCCCACCGCACTCCGGAACTTATGGCGGACTTCGCACACAACGCCCGCAAGAACGGCCTCAAGGTCATCATCGCCGGTGCAGGTGGTGCTGCTCATCTGCCGGGCATGATTGCCGCTCAGACCACGCTGCCGGTGATCGGTGTGCCGGTGCGCTCCCACGCCCTCTCCGGCTGGGATTCCCTGCTGTCCATCGTGCAGATGCCCGGCGGTATCCCCGTGGCCACCACTGCCGTGGGTAACTCTGGAGCTACGAACGCCGGTCTGCTGGCGGTGCAGATGCTGTCCGCATTCGATGAGGATCTGGCCTCCAAGTTGGAGGATTACCGCAACGAACTGAAGGAAAAGGTGGCCGAGTCTAATGCCCAGCTTGTTTGAGGAAACTCATGGCGCGGTGCAGATGCTGCAGCCGGGCTCTACGATCGGCATCATCGGTGGCGGCCAGCTTGGCCGTATGATGGCCCTGTCCGCCCGATACATGGGGTTCCGCATCGGGGTTCTTGACCCGACGCCGGACTGTCCGACTGCTCAGGTGGCGGATTTCCAGATTGTTGGCGAGTATGACGACAAAACCGCCATTCATGATCTGGCGGAGAAATCCGATGTGCTCACCTACGAGTTCGAGAATGTGGATGCCGAGTCCATCGATGAGGTGCGTCATCTGGTCGCTGCGCCGCAGGGCACTGACTTGCTGCGCGTGACGCAGGATCGCATCAACGAGAAGACCTTCATCAACCAGCACGGCATCGAAACCGCGCCCTGGCGTGAAGTCAATGACTTTGATCAGCTGGAATCGGCCATCGATGAAATCCATTACCCGTGCGTGCTCAAGACGCGTTCGGGCGGTTACGATGGCCACGGTCAGCGTGTACTGAAGAACGATGCCGATCTGGAGAAGATTCGCGCCCGCTCCGACCGCGGCGGCGGTTTCCCTCCCTCGATCCTCGAAGGATTTGTGGATTTCGCGTTCGAAGCCTCCATTCTGGTCTCCGGCAACGGCAAGGACTATGTGACCTTCCCGATTGTGCGCAACGATCACCGCAACAACATTCTGCATATGACCATCGCCCCGGCCGAAGTCAGCGATGACGTCGCTCGAACCGCGCATGAGATGGCGTTGGCGCTGGCTAAGGGCTTTGAGCTGGCTGGCACGCTCGCCATCGAGCTGTTCGTTACGAAGGATGGCCGTGTCATCGTCAATGAGCTCGCGCCTCGTCCGCACAATTCCGGTCATTACACCATCGAAGCCTGCTCGATCGATCAGTTCGATGCGCATATTCGTGGTATAGCCGGCTGGCCGCTGATCCAACCGCGACTGCTCAGCCCCGCCGTGATGGTCAATGTGCTCGGACAGCATGTGGCTCCCACTCGTGCGCTGATTGCCGATCATCCCGAATGGAATGTGCATGACTACGGCAAGGCCCAAGTGCGGCATGATCGCAAGATGGGGCATATCACCGTGCTTACGGACGACACCGCACGTACCGTGGCCGAGCTGGAAGCGACCGGCTGCTGGGATGATTTGAAGCCGTATGCACGCCCGTTCGTTGAACCCACGACTTCCGCAACCGGTGAAGGCCTGGCTGGCCAGGAGGCGTGACCCGTTTTGGCTGAACATATAGAACGTCAGACCAAACAGAAAGACGCCATCCGTGCGGCGCTCGCCGGTTGCGAGGAGTTTATCTCCGCGCAGGATCTGCATCGTCGGTTGGAGGATGAGGGGTTGAAAATCGGTCTGGCTACGGTGTATCGGCAGCTTAATGCGCTGTCCGATGCCGGAGCGGCCGATACGATTCGTCTCGATGGTCAGCAATTGTTCCGTCTGTGCGGCGACGACGGGCACCATCATCATCTGGTGTGCAAGAAGTGCGGCAAAACTGTGGAAATCGATCCGCCCAGCGAAGCATGGTTGCGAAAGGTGGCCGAGGGTCACGGTTTTACCGTGGAATCACATACGCTGGAGGTTTTCGGCCTGTGCCCTGACTGTCGTCAACACTGAGGACGACCGAGACTGACGCTATGAGTTGGCACTGATGAAAGCCGGGCTCCGTTTGATGCGGAGCCCGGCTTTTTGCGTTGTGTGAGTGGTGGGTGACACGCCGACGATATGAAAATGAAAATGGTTCTCAATATGTGTTACACTGCAATGCGTCAACCGAATCAATCGTGAGGTAGAAGAGGAACAACGGTATGACTGCATGGAAGAAAATCACAGCGATCATGGCATCCGCGGTATTGGTGGCCGGTCTGGCTGGCTGTGGTTCGAACGGTGCAAGTAACGGTGCCAATGACGGCAAGCTCGAAGTCGTGGCGTCGATTAATCAATGGGGGTCTGTGGCGCAGGATCTCGGTGGCGAGTATGTTGCCGTCACCAATATCATGAGCAAAACGAATGTGGAGGCGCATGATTATGAGCCGACCAGTCGAGACATCGCGAAATTCACGTCGGCTAAGGTCTCCATCGTGAACGGTGCCGATTACGATTCGTGGGCGGTCAAGGCCGCGCAATCGACTAATGCGAATCTGGTGAACGCCGCCGAATCGGCCGGCATTGAGGACGGGTCCAATCCGCATGTCTGGTTCTCCTCCAAGGTCCGTGTCGCCGCTGCGGATGCAATTACCGCCGCCTATCAGAAAGCCGATCCGGATCACAGTGACGAATACGCCGAACTTAACAAGGCGTGGCACAGCAAGGAGGATCAGCTGGAGGCGAAGATTCAGGAAGTCGCCGGTACGGTGAAAGGCCTGAAGTACGCCGCTACCGAGTCCGTGGCTTGGTATTTGGCCGACGATCTCACCATGGACGACTCCACTCCGCAGGGGTACGCTCAGGCCGTGGCCAATGAAAGTGAACCTACGCCGTCCGATATCAAGGATTTCCAGGATGAGCTGAAGCAGGACGGTATCACAATGTTGATTTTCAACTCCCAGGAGGCCAGTGCCGCGACCGATCAGATCACCAGCGCCGCCAAGGATGCCGGTGTGCCGATTGTGGATTTGACCGAACAGATGCCATCCGAGTACAGCAATCTGCTTGATTGGATGGGCGCGCTGGTGGATGGTTTCGCCGCTGCCGCCAAGTAGGTCGCTGATCGATCGCCGGTCGATTGGCGTGTAGGAAGGGCCTGCTGGCAGACTATTGTCCGGTTAGCGCCGATCGTTGTGAAAGAATGGCACGCTATTAGGGACATTTCAGGGTGCTTCGGGGTGATCCGAGGCACCCTTTGCGTTAGGGTGAATAGTGGGCAAACGTTAGGAAACGGTAAGGACTATCTTGGGAATATGGATTTTCCAAGGTTGCATGGCAACAATATGCCATGGGAATGAACAATTACACATGGTAGAGACTGTAGGCGAATGAGCGAAAATATCAGCAAAACCACATCGAAGTCCCATTGGCGGCTCTGGATAAACCGTGCCGAAGCGGATGAGGTCACTCCGAAGCACCCGCATAAGCCTTTCCCGGGCTGGCTATATGGCGTGCTGTTTGTCGTATTCGACATCATCACCGTGCTTACGCTGGAGGTAGGTGTTTCCGCCAGTGCCGATCGTGTGCAGCTCTCTAATCCGGGAGGTACCGGTTTCGACTTCATCACCAAACTATGGACTAACGGCAATTGTGTGATCTTGCTTAACGTCCTGTTGATCGGATTGCTGTATCTGGCGGTATTGATGCTGTGCAACCGGTTCTGGACTGCCAGTGCGATCATCATGGGTGCCGGAATTTTCGTGGCCACTATCGAACACTTCAAGATAGAAATTCGTTACGAGGCCATTCTGCCTGCGGATCTCGGATTCCTCGGCTCGAATACTGGCAATATGCTCACCTTCATTCCCGCTGGTGCCCATGTGGCCATTCTTGTTGCGCTAGGTGCATTTGCTGTTGTTCTGGCGTTGGTGCTGGTATTGCGTTATTTTGATGGACGTAAAGGCCGTATGATTCGTACGGCGAACGTCGGATTGAACATATCCACGCGACTGATTCTGATATTGCTGCCGGTACTCGGCTTCTCGTTGTACTGCTTACAGGTAGGCGTCACCGATTCATGGGCCAACAAGCTCTCCTCCGTCATGGGAGACAAGCCTTCCGTGTGGGATTCGGTGTACGATGCCCAGCGTAATGGCCCTCTCGTGTCGTTCACGCGTCAGCTCAATCCGAAAGTCATGGACAAGCCGGCGGATTATTCCGAAGAAACTATGAAAGAGGTGGCTGCGCGCTATAAGAAGGCGGCTGAAAAGATTAACGCCACCAGAGCCAACGATCTCAATGACTCGACCGTGGTGTACGTGTTGTCGGAGTCGTTCTCCGATCCTTCCCGCGTCCCCGGACTCAAGGTCAACAAGGATTCGATGCCCAATATCCGCAAGATCAAGGAGAGCACCACCTCCGGTCTTATGCTTTCTTCCGGATACGGCGGTGGCACCGCCAACCTCGAATATATGGGGTTGACCGGTTTGTCAATGGCCAATTTCGACTCTTCATTGACCAGTCCATATCAGCAGCTCGTGCCGTCCGAACATTGGACCCCCACCGTGAACCAGCTATGGGGTGCGCCAGCCAACTCATTGGGCTATCATCCGTACGAGTCCAGTATGTACTCACGTGCCACGAACTATAAGAAGTTCGGCTTCTCGCATTTCTATACGCTCACCGGCCCCGATATAATCAAGTATCAGGATAAGATCGACGAGTCGCCTTACGTCTCCGATAAGTCCACCTATGATTCCGCGCTTGAAGGCATCAAGGACGGTTCTGCCAGCAAGTTCATTCAGATCATAACGATGCAGAATCACATGCCGTACCACGAATGGTATGAACATAACGATTACACTGCTCAATCCACCACCGGCACTCCGCTGGAGGAGGATGAGAAGGAGTCGATCGAGACCTATCAGAAGGGTGTGGAACTCACCGATCAGGCCACGCAGGAATTCCTTGATGAACTTGATCAGCTGGATAAGCCGGTTACGGTAGTATTCTACGGCGATCATCTGCCGGGCATCTACTCTTCGGCCAGCCAGGATGAGAACAACTCGTTGGCCCTGCACCTGACCGACTACTTCATCTGGTCGAACAAAGCCTCCAAGTCTCAGGGCACTTCAATCGAGAATGCCGACTATTCCTCGCCGAATTTCTTTGTGGCGCAAGCCGCCGAACATATGAATGCCAAGGTTTCGCCATATTTGGCCTTCCTGACCGAGATGCATACGAAAATTTCCGCGATGGAACCACCGGTGGTCAACAAGATCCAAGGTTGGGACCGTATCCCCGAAGGACAGTCCATCTATCTGGATGCCGAGGGCAATCCGATGAGCGAGACCGACTTCGATGAGGAGACCAAGCAGCTGCTGGCCGACTACAAGCTCATTCAATACGACATCACCACCGGCAAAAACTACCTCAAAACCACCGATTTCATGACACTGCCGTAAAGCAAACAACCTGCCGAGCCGTGAAGCGGACAGTCCGGTGGACTGTCCGTAGGTGAGGGGAGCGGCCG
>NZ_PGLQ01000004.1:0-146143 GCF_002802865.1 Bifidobacterium scaligerum | reverse complement strand
GACACTGCCGTAAAGCAAACAACCTGCCGAGCCGTGAAGCGGACAGTCCGGTGGACTGTCCGTAGGTGAGGGGAGCGGCTGTGCCGCGACGGAAATCCGTGAGGATTTCGGTTTGTAGGCAACGTGGCGAGCCGTCAGGCGAGTCAGCAGGGTGCGGGCGTAGCCCGTCCGAAATTGCTGTAGCACTGCCGTAAAGCAAACAACCTGCCGAGCCGTGAAGCGGACAGTCCGGTGGACTGTCCGTAGGTGAGGGGAGCGGCTGTGCCGCGACGGAAATCCGTGAGGATTTCGGTTTTTAGGCAGTGTGGCGGGCCGTCGTATGCCGATCAGATTGACACCGGCGGAGAACGGTTCTGCTCACGGAAGTGACGGTACGATAGGTGGCAGGTCGGTATCCGAGAACGGCCGGATGGGAAGGACTTGCCATGATCGATACGACGTTTGCCCAGTTGCGTAGCGCTTACGAATCCGGTCGTACACGGCCCCTCACTTGGCGACGGGAACAGTTGGACGCGTTGCGACGGATGATTGCGGAGCATCGCGAGGATTTTATTGCGGCGCTGATGGTCGATCTAGACAAACCGGCTGCAGAAACCGTGCTGATGGAGCTGAATCTGGTGGCAGACGAGGCTCGATTTGTACGTAACCGGTTGAGTAGATGGGCTGCCCGGCGTCCCAAGCCGATGCCGGCGGCGCTGCAGCCTGCGGCCGGTTGGACCGTGGCTGAGCCCAAAGGTGCGGTGCTCGTCATAGCACCGTGGAATTATCCTGTGTTGCTTGCCTTGGCACCATTGGCTGATGCGCTTGCCGCCGGTAATGCCGTGTGCTTGAAACCTTCTGAGCTGGCCGCGAACACATCACGACTCATTGCCGAATTGGTACCGCAGTATCTTGACCCGGAAGCGGTGTGTGTGGTCGAAGGCGGTGCGAAAGAGACCGGTGAGTTGCTGAAACAACCGTTCGATCATATTTTCTATACCGGTGGCGAGCGGGTCGGAACAATCGTGATGAAGGCTGCTGCTGAGCATTTGACGCCGGTCACGTTGGAACTTGGCGGCAAATCGCCTTGTTTCGTGGACCGTACAGCGGACATCAACGTTGCTGCACGGCGTATTGCCTGGGGCAAATTCGCCAACGCAGGACAGACCTGCGTGGCCCCTGATTATGTACTTGCGACGCCGGACGTGGCTGAGAAGCTCGCGAAACGTATCGCTGTGGCTATCACTGAATTCTTCGGAGAGAACCCGCGATCCTCACATGATTATGGTCGCATTATCAACAATCGTCACATGGAACGACTCATTGGATTATTGCCAGCCGGTACCGTGCCTTCCGAGACGCCAAGTTCGCCGTTGGTGGTGGCCGCATCCGCGGTCGGCGCGGCCATGGATATGATGGGCAGACGCATTAATGCGGGAGTCGTTGCCAATCGGCATGGACGTGGCATTGACGCTGATGATTCGGAATCGACGAGCGACATTGTGCCGGTGCCAGGTGTGAGCGATCCGACCGGCCGTATAATCTGCGGCGGCAAGGTGGATCGTGAAGCGCGTTATTTCGCGCCAACCGTACTGTACGGCACTCAGCCGGACGCAGCAGTAATGCAGGAGGAGATTTTCGGTCCGATTTTGCCGATTCTAGTGGTGCGGGATGTCGATGCGGCCATTCGGTTCATGAATACCCGGCCTAAGCCGTTGGCTGCATACGTTTTTTCCAACGACCATGCGGTAAGACTCGCCTTCGAACGGCGTACCAGTTCCGGTGCGTTGGGATTCAACCTGCCGCTGGGACATCTGTTGTCCAGCAGACTGCCATTTGGGGGAGTAGGGGCTTCCGGTATGGGCGCTTACCACGGCAAAGCCGGATTCGATACGTTCAGTCACATCAAGACGGTGGTGGTCAAGCCACAGTTCCCGGATACGTTGCGAGTGGTCTATCCGCCATTCACGGAGGCCAAGCAACGATTCTTCGACCTCATCACCAGACTGAGCTGAGAGACAACTTGTTGCCCTCTCCGATGAGAGCTAGGCGTGATGTCCTCACGCCAACCAAAACGAGAAAAGCTCCCCAATGGGAGCTTTTCTCATGTTCAGCCTATCGCGTTTGCTCAATGCGTGATGATGCGTGCGGTAGCAAGGCGCACCGAAGGAAGCGGTACGGAAGGTACCGCGACCGAGGAGCAACGCAGCTAACGCTCCATCATCAGGCATTCAGCTTGCTGAACTGATTGAGGTGGCGTAAATGCAAGGCGCGTCGAGGAAGGCGTACGAAGGTACGTCAACGAGACAGCAACGCCGCAGATGCGCCGCATCAATCAGTTCAGCGCTTTGAAGCCGATGTCGTGGCGGTAGAACAGTCCGCGCGTCTCAAGCTTGTCGATAATCGCGTAGACCTTTTCCTGTGCTGCCTTGATGTCTGGAGCTGAGGTCTCCACCAGCAACACGCGGCCGGAGTTGGCGACCAGACCGCCCTTACCGTCAGATACCACGCCAGCGTAGTAGACGTGAGAATCCTCATCTACCTCGATTTCCGGTACACGGGCACCCTTGATCACATGCTCCGGGTAGCCATTGGAAGCGAGCACCACGCCGAGTGTGGCATTGTGCTCATCCCAAGTGAATCGCGGCGTGCTGTTGTCAAGGATCGCGCTGATGCCTTCGCCTAGATCAGAGGTGAGCTTCGGCAATACGACTTCGGTCTCCGGGTCACCGAAACGAGCGTTGAACTCGATAACCTTCGGGCCGTCCGCAGTGGCGATAAGCCCTGCGTACAGAATGCCTGTGAACGGCGTACCTTCCGCAGCCATGCCTTCCACGGTGGGACGAACGATGGTTTCGATGGCCTCATCCACTACGGATTGCGGGATCTGCGGAACCGGGCTGTAGGCGCCCATGCCGCCGGTGTTCGGGCCCTCATCGCCATCATGAGCACGCTTGTGATCCTGGGAAATCGGCATAGGCCAGAATTCGGTGCCGTTCACAAAGCTCATGAGGGAGAATTCCTGACCTTCCAGGAAGTCTTCGATAACAACCTTGGCGCCGGCGGAACCGAAACGGTGGTCGATGAAAATGTCCTCCAGAGCACGCTGTGCAGTGTGCTCGTCCATGGCCACGGTCACGCCCTTGCCGGCGGCCAGACCATCGGCCTTGATCACGATCGGGGCACCGTGCTCATGGACATAATGCTGAGCGCTTTCCAGATCGGAGAACGTCTGGTACTTGGCGGTGGGGATGCCGTGACGTTCCATGAGCTGCTTAGCGAAGTCTTTGGAGCCTTCGATCTGAGCCGCGGCCTTGTTCGGACCGAACGCCTTGATGCCGGCTGCGGCGAAATCGTCCACCAGACCTTCAATAAGCGGGACTTCCGGGCCCACAAAGACCCAGTCGTAGCCGTTGTCCTTCACGAAATCGATGAGTGCGGCATGGTTTGATTCACTGAGAGCCGTGGTATGAATACCATCCTTGAGCATGCCGGGATTGCCGGGGGCTACGGTCACTTCATCTACACTGGCACCCTTGAGCAGGGTGTAGGCGATGGTGTGCTCGCGTGCGCCCGAACCGATGACCAGAACCTTCTGTCCCATTTTTTCAAAGTCCTTTCGCATATTTGGCTTCTGTTGTTGTACTGCACGGCACAACAACAGAAGCCAAAATGAACGTCTTACTTCAGTACGATCTGGGTGCCGTCTGCATCCGGGGCGATGCGACCGATGATGTAGCCGGTCTCGCCGTTGGACTTGAGCAGATCAAGGGTTTCATCCGCGCGGTCAGCGGATACGGCAAGCACCATACCGATGCCCATGTTGAAGATGTTGTACATCTCCTTGTGATCGATCTCGCCGGCCTTTTCCAACACGTTGAAGATCGGCAGCACAGGCCAGGTGCCAAGTTCGATTTCGGCGGCCAGGCCGTCCGGGATCATACGCGGAATGTTCTCGATGAAACCGCCGCCGGTGATGTGGGCAACGCCCTTGACGACGCCGGCCTTGAACAGCGGGGAGAGGGCCTTGACATAGATCTTGGTGGGAGTGAGAATCACCTCGCCGAGGGTCTTGCCGTCCAGTTCGTCCAACACGGTGTCCACGGTGTAGCCGGCCTGTTCGAACAAAGCCTTGCGCACCAAGGAGAAACCGTTGGAGTGAATGCCGGTAGACGGCAGACCGATGAGCACATCGCCTTCGGTGATGCCGGACCCATCCACGATGGCGGATTTCTCGGCCACGCCCACGGAGAAGCCAGCCAGATCGTACTCATCCTCGTCGTACATGCCCGGCATTTCAGCGGTTTCGCCGCCCACCAGAGCGGAACCCGCCTGCACGCAACCGTCCGCTACGCCGGCCACAACCTGTTCCAGCAGAGCGGGATCGTTCTTGCCGCAAGCGATGTAGTCGAGGAAGAACAGCGGTTCGGCACCCTGGGCGGCGATGTCGTTGACGCACATGGCCACGCAGTCGATGCCGATGGTGTCATGCTTGTTCATCATCTTGGCCACCATGAGCTTGGTGCCCACGCCATCGGTGCCGGAGATCAGCACCGGCTCCTTGTATCCGAGGGAGGCCAGGTCGAACAGGCCGCCGAATCCGCCGATGCCGCCGACCACACCGGGACGGTTCGTGCGGGCCACGTGCGACTTGATGCGCCTGACGACTTCGTATCCGGCTTCGACGCTTACGCCGGCGTTTTCATATGCTTTGGGCATTGTGGGCCTTTCTTGCTGCTCTTGCTGTGGTTAGGTAACGTATTGGTTGGATAACGGGGAGCGGCGATATGATCAGTCGCCGTCGGGTTGCACCGTGTATTCGTTGCCGATGTACTTGCTCTTGTAAAGCGCGAATTCGGGCAGACGAACGCGATCCTCAGGCGTGAGGGACTTCAGGAAGTCGGCTTCGTAATCGTCCAATGCGGTGGGGTAATCGCCATTGAAGTAGGCGACGCACAGGCCTCCGTATGGGGCGTCCGCATTCAGGCCGATGGACTCGACGAGGCCGTCGAGCGAAAGATAGGCCAATGAATCGGCACCGATGAACTCGCGAATCTCCTCTACGCTCATTTTGGCAGCGATAAGCTCCTTGGTGGTGGAGATGTCGATGCCGTAGAAGCAAGGGTATTTTAGCGGCGGGGAGCTGATGCGCATATGCACCTCGGCCGCGCCCGCCTCCTTGAGCAGCTGTACGATGCGCTTGGACGTGGTGCCGCGCACGATGGAATCGTCGATGACGATAACGCGCTTGCCCTTGACCACGCTGCGCACGGCGGAAAGCTTCATACGCACACCCTGTTCGCGCAGTTCCTGTGTGGGCTGGATGAAGGTACGAGCCACATACTGGTTCTTGATCAGACCCATTTCGTTGGGCAGGCCCGCAGCTTCTGCATAGCCCGATGCGGCGGATAGGGAAGAGTTCGGCACGCCGATGACCATATCCGCCTCGACCGGAGACTCGGCGGCGAGACGTGCGCCCATACGCTTGCGGGCGGAGTGCACGTTGACGCCGTAGATATCCGAATCAGGACGGGCGAAGTAGATGTACTCCATTGAGCAGATGGCCAGTTGGGTGTTGTGGGTGTACTGCACGATCTTGTAGCCGTGTTCGTTGATGACCACGATCTCGCCCGGACGAATGTTGCGCACCAGTTCGGCTCCGACCACATCCAGTGCGCAGGTTTCGGAGGCCAGTACGTACGCGCCGTTCTTCATCTTGCCCAGAGACAGCGGGCGGAAACCGTTTGGATCAAGTGCGCCGATCATCGCGTCTTCGGTCATGAGCAGGTAAGCGAAGCCGCCATGAACCGTGTTGAGCGCTTCCTTGAGCTTGTCCATGAAGGTGCGCTGCAGGGAGCGGCGGATCAAGTGCATGAGCACTTCGGTATCCGAGTTGGAATGGAAGATCGCTCCCTCGTCCTCCAGCTTGCGGCGCAACGACGGGCAATTGGTCAGATTGCCGTTGTGGCACAGGGCCACGTCGCCGTCATGGAAGCGGAAGATGAACGGTTGGATATTGTCTGTGGTACCGGAGCCCGCAGTGGCGTAGCGCACGTGGCCGATGGCGCGATCGCCTTTCAATCGTTCGATTTCACGCTCGTCGCCGAACACCTGGGTCAAGAGGCCCAGGCCGCGGTGTCCGATAAGGTGACCATGGTCATTGGAGACGATGCCGGCGCCTTCCTGACCGCGATGCTGCAACGCGTGCAGACCGAAATAGGTGAGTCGAGAGGCGTCGGGATGACCCCATACGCCGAAGATGCCACATTCCTCATGAATGTCTTCGAGTTCAGCCGACAAGCCAAAGCTCCTTTTCAAACGTGGTCAAACATGGAGTTCACTACTTGTTCACCCTACCAATCGGCGGCTACATCGAGCGCCCGGTCATGCCGTAGATGCTTCCCGCGTGGTGAGCATGGCGAAGGTCAAGGGGACTAGGAAGAAGACAGGCATCAGATAACGCATGGTTTCATCCGTGGTGGTTACCGGGGAAAGCCAGAGGATCGCGTTCCACGCGATGAGAGGAATGAGGGTTTTCATGGCAGCGCGGTATCGGCGGCTTTCTTCTATAAGAAAGATCAACGTCCATGTGGACCACAGCGCCTTGGACGATGTCAGCATACCGATTGGCGATTCCTGGAACCAGGAGATGGTGTCCTCCATTACCCCGGCGATGCGTCCGTCGTTGAATGTTAATCCCAGCTGACCGGCACCTTCGAAATGACGCGTCACCATATGTGTCGGTGTCGGAGTCAGATAGGCGTTGTGATCGCTGTCTGAACTGTGCGGGAAGGCGAACCATCCTTGCTCCACAGCCAGATACGATTGCATATAGGTTATCGGGTGGCGTATGCCTTCGCTGACCCATGCCTTGAGGAACGCGGGCAGGGCCTGTTCCTGCTGCGGGCTCCACGTGTCTCCCTTGACACTGTCCACGGTCCAATATGCGTATCGGACGGTTGCCTCACGGCCGAGCATATCGGTAAAGGCCTGTCGGTCGGCGTCGCTCATGCTCTCTCCGTGTTTGTTGAGCGTCAACGCGGCCTGCTGAAATGCCTGTCCGAGTAATTCTTGTTTGCCACCCGGCGTGACATGGAATAGCGGCAGCACTATCAGCGGCATGATGAGGCAGGTGAGTGATAACGAGCACACTGTTGCGCATATCAACGTCGATATGATGGTTCGCTCACCGGAAATATGTGTTGCTGCGCCGCTCTGTTTCTGCTCGGAGCATTGTTGCTGTACATGTGCGATATGGCATTGTCGTTGCGCGCGTATGGGTCGCCTCATGTATATCTCGTGCCGTATCCACCGCGCGAGATACATGATGGTGACGAATATGATGAAGATTGCTCCGGTCTTCTTGGTCAGCGTGATGAAGCATGCGCAGCACGTCAATGCTGCTGTCCATGCTTTGGGGTGCAGGACAGACAGCCTGCGCTGGGGGATGCCATTGCTGATGGTGACCGGACCGATGAAGAGCAGCAGGATGAATGTCAGAAGAAACGGCAGATTCGTGGAATCCTTCGCCACAGCGCAGGCCCATATCGGCACTGGTGGAAATGCGCAGAGCAGCACTCCGACGAAACGTTGCGCTCGTCTGGACGCGCCCAGCATGCCCAGACTGTACAGGAATACAGCCACGACGCCAGCGGTGAACAGCATCTGCAGCAGGGAGAATGCGAAAATACCTGCATCCGCCGATCCCAACGCGCGTCCGGCATCCATGAACAGGCCGTATAGCATGGTGTCGAATATCGGATGATGATCGTTGAGCTGGCCATCTGTATAGACGTTCGGCAATCCGCCCCATTGCAGCAGTTGCTGTTCGGTGTCGTACCAGATGACTCCCGGATACAGCAGTATGGCATATGGCAGCCAGCATAGCGATATCAATGCGAATGTAGCCGATATTTGGCGAACAGGATGCCGCTGATCCCGTGGATGCGCATTCGTATATTGACTCTGGTTACCGGATGGAGGCGCCACCCAAGGCCATATTGATTCACTGTCATGTGCATCTGACGCACGTAGCCAATCCATGCCTCTGCGCCCGATTGCGTACAACACTGAGAGTGTACATACATAAGTGGCGAATCGTATAGGCCAGCTTGCCGGCGGCGGCATGACTTTCCCGGCGTCAAGCAGATCGGCGAGCAATCCCATCCCGGCCAATGCTCCAATGGCAATGACGGTGGATGGGCGGACCTGAAAGCGGTGGTGACTGGGAGGAGTTTCTGGTTGCCCGGTGTCTATGGGACGAACGGTATCGTCAGGAGACGTCGAATTTATCGGTTGCCGTGCCCCGTTCATGATGCCGTGGGCGCGCCGCAGTTGCTGCAGAATCGGGTGCCGGGCGCCACAGGATTGCCGCATTGCGTGCAGTACTTAGACTGTGAGGCATTGGATTGCTGGGATGTCGGTGCTGCGAACTCGGATTGTTGCGTATCGTTGCCATAGCTCGGAAGCGGTACTGAAGGAATCGTGCTCGACGCCGGTGTGGGCATTGGTATTTGCGGTTGTGGTGCTGGTGCCATTGCGACAGGCGTGGGGAGCGACCTTGCTGGCATCGCTGCAACGGGAGCTGTCGCCGGAACTGGAGACGGGTGGTGCTGGTGTTTGCGTATGACCAATGCCACGATGATGGCAATAGCCAGTACGCCCACTGCACCGGCGGCGATGATGGGAATCCACGGGACTTGCGGTGAGGGGTTGGCCTTCGATTCCTCGGAGGTGTTCTTGGAAGCGCTCTTCAGTCCAGTCGGCCACATGGTGACGGTCTGTCCTACGCGCAGGAGCAGATGTGTGCAGTCGGCATCTGCAACTATGCCCACGGATTGCAATGATGCGCCAGCCGATTCCTCCGGAGGATCGGTCAGCATCGGATTCATGTCGCCAGACTTGAGGTCAAGCAGCTGTACAGAGTCAATGGGCCCTGAAAAGTTTTTCTTGCCGGTAATCGGCAGAATCAGGGATTTTCCATCTGGTGTGACCCGGAGAGCCGTATTGGAGGTGACTATCGCCGGGTAGCGCTGTATCTCCGTGCCGTTGCTGATGTCGTATGCCCGGACGCTGCCGCCATCTGATTCATACGTCGAGACATAGAACGTCTTGCCGTTGGGGCTGATGGCGGTGGTCAACGGAAGAAAGTACGCGTTTTGTCCGGGATTGTCGATGTGATGCAGGATATCTCCGGTGTCGATGTCGAAGACATCGTATCCGTCGGCGTCGTATGTCAGTATGCGTTTCCCGTTGTCCAGCACCGCCACGATTCCCATGGGCAGTGAGTTGGAGAAGTCGATACTGGAAGTTGTTTTACCGCTTGTGGCATCTATGATGTCGAGTGACCAATCGTCATCTTGGTCGCCGGATTGCGCGATGTATAGCGTTGCCCCGTCGGAGGATGCGCCTACAGCCAATTCGTTGCCGGTGCCGTCGATGTTGGCGTATCGGGTCGCCTTGTGCTGGTTGAGATCGACCGAAGTGTATTGGATGGTGCTGTGCGCGTCGTTGCCGGTTTCGGCGAATATGGCCAATTGCGATGCGTCGGAAGGCGAGATTTTCATGTTGAACCCGTCTGGCTCGCCATCGTAGATTTTCAGGACATCGATTTGTTTGCCGTCTTTGGTGTCGAAAACATTCATCACGCCTTGCTTGGAGCGGGACAGGTAATACAAGTACCTGCTGTCATCCGAAGCGTAAATGGAGGGGGACATGAGCGCGACGGATTAATTGCCGTTGTCGTACAACTTGTTCATATCGTCCGGCGTCATGGCGTCGGACAAATCGATTTCCTGCGATTGTGCGTTGGCGTCCTCTGACGCCCAAACGGTGGGTGCGAAACAGACGGATGGAAGCATGCTGAATACGGCGACGAATAGGACGGTCATAAGCGCGTATGCTTGTCGCGCGCTGACATGTGTCATATTCGATGCGATGGTGCCGTGATGTCGGTCGTTGCCTGAACCATGACATGCGTAACCTGATGGTTGTTGATGAATCGACATTGATCACCCCTTTCCCCCATGCGTCATCCGTTGACACATATCCATTATAGAAAGCGATTGCGCATCGCAGCAGTCGGTGTGTCGAACAAATGTTCGAGTTTTCTGGTATGCTGTATTGCAAGGATCGAACAAATGATGCGCGAATGAGGCATGAGAAGGGCAGGTGGGATCGATGGGGGAGGGGCGAAGCCGATCTCGGGTCTATCTGGCCATTGATCTGAAATCCTTCTACGCTTCGGTGGAGTGTGTGTCCCGCGGATTTGACCCGCTGACCACGCACTTGGTGGTGGCGGATGAAACACGTACCGATAAAACCATCTGTCTGGCCGTTTCTCCATCACTCAAGGCTTATGGCATTCCCGGTCGTCCGCGTTTGTTCGAGGCTAGGCAACGGTTGGCCCAAGTCAATATGATGCGTGCGGTTCGTGCGCCGGGCGGGCGGTTTGTGGGGGAGTCGTATCGCGCTCGCGAATTATCTGTGCATCCGGGGCTGAAGGCGACTATGGTGATCGCGCCCCCTCGGATGGCGCACTATTTGCAGGTCAGTGGGCGAATATACGGCATCTATTTGAAATATGCGGCTCCTGAACATATTCATGTCTATTCGATCGACGAGGTGTTCATCGACGCCACGCCGTATCTTATGTCGTTGAACATGACGCCGCATGAAATGGCTCGTGCCATCGTGCGCGACATTCTCGACGAGACCGGCATCACCGCCACCGCGGGTATCGGCACAAACATGTATCTGGCCAAGGTCGCTATGGATATCGTGGCCAAACATATGCCCGCCGATGCGGATGGGGTACGCGTGGCGGAGCTGGACGAGATGTCCTACCGGCGGCTGCTGTGGAACCACAGGCCGCTCACCGATTTCTGGCGCGTAGGACGTGGATACGCGCGCAAACTGGAACGGGCCGGTCTGCTGACCATGGGAGACATCGCCAGATGTTCGGTGGGGCGGGCCTCCGATTATTACAACGAGGATCTGCTGTATCGCATGTTCGGAGTGAATGCCGAACTGCTGATCGACCATGCTTGGGGTTGGGAGCCATGCACTATCGCGGACATTCAGGGCTATGAGCCGGACGCGCACAGCACCAGCATCGGCCAGGTGCTCACCGGTCCGGCCGCATGGCATACCGCACGGCTTATCGTCAAGGAGATGGCGGATGCGCTTGCCCTTGATCTGGTCGGTAAAGGTGTCAGGACGAATCGGCTGATGCTTGCCGTGGGATATGACGGCGGCAGCCTTGATCCCGGCAAGCTCGATGATTGCGAGGGGGAGTCGATCAGAAAGCTGGCCGAGTGTGCGGCGGAAGAGTACAAAGGGCCGATAGTCTACGATCATTATGGTCGTAAAGTGCCGAAGCCGGCGGTCGGTGCTATTGGATTGGGTGATTATACGGCATCCGCCGCACGCATCCGCAGGTCCATGGCGTCGTTGTTCGAACGTATCTCGAATCCGCTGCTTTTGGTGCGGCGCTTGACTGTGATAGCCGACGATATAGCCACGCCGGAAGAGCTCGCGGCTGGTAAGCGGTACGAACAGCTCGATCTGTTCGATCAAGCGGAATCGTCTGAACTGGGCGCGGGAGAAGTGCAAGACGACGCGGCTCGTGATTTCAACGCATATCGGGATCCGGTGGTCGGTACAGGTTCGTCGGGGGGCGCCAGTGAAGCCATCGAACGCACGCTGTTGGACATCAAACAACGATTCGGCAAGAACGCGGTGGTCAAAGCGATGAATATGGAAGATGGCGCTACCGGTCTTGAGCGGAACAATCAGATAGGAGGGCACCGCGCGTGACGCTTCAGGAGACCCATAAATACGATGACATCATCGCTATGCCGCATCATCAATCGCGCAAACATTCCCACATGTCCCGGCATAAGCGTGCCGCGCAATTCATGCCGTTCGCGGCTCTTACCGGCTATGAACGAGTGATTGCGCAAACCGCCGAAGAAGCCGAAGCCGCCATCGCCAAGGCCGAGTCCCAAGGCGACGACGACTTCGGTGCATGAACGTCAGCCCACGTGACGCTCGAAGCGGTGGAAGCCGGTGATCTTGTCGATTTCAGCCATGGCGTCAGCCGGAATCTCGAAGCCGGAGGCCTTGATGTTGTTTTCGAGCTGGCTCGGCTTGGAGGCGCCGGCAATCACGCAGCTGATTTCCGGATGCTGCAGAATCCAAGCCATCGACAGAATCGGCAGGTTGGTGCCGAGCTCGTCGGCCACCTTGCGCAGCTGCTCGACCTTGTCGAGGTTTTCGTCGGTCAGCAGGTCGTTGATCTGATGGTCGGACTGCCAGGTTGCGCGGGAGCCGGCCGGCAGCGGCTGGCCCTTGCGGTACTTGCCGGTCAAGAGACCCTGGGCGGGCGGAGAGAACGTGGTGATGCCGATGCCGAGTTTGCGGCATGTGCCCATGATCTCATGCTCGATGTAGCGGTCCTGCAGGTTGTACTGTGGCTGCACCACGGTGATCGGGTAGAGGTTGTAGCGGTCGATGATGCGCTGGGCCTCTTCGAGGCGAGCTGAACCCCACTCCTCGGAAACGCCGTAGTAGAGCACCTTGCCCTGTGCCACGAGATCGCTCATGGCGCGCAAGGTTTCGGTCAGGTCGGTGGTTTCGTCGAAGCGATGGCAGAAGTACATGTCGAGGTAGTCAAGCTGCATGTTCTTCAGCGTCTGGTTGATGCTTTCGAAAATGTGCTTGCGAGACAGGCCGCGGTCGTTTACGCCGTCGCCGGTGGGGAAGAAGACCTTGCTGGAAATAACCAGTTCCTTACGGGGATACTCCTTCAAGACCTCACCGAGGAAGCGTTCCGCTGCGCCGCCCGAGTAGGCGTCCGCGCAATCGAAGAAGTTGACGCCGTTGTCATATGCCAACTTCACGGTCTCATGGGCCACGTCCTCGGCCGCCGTGCCTTTGAGGTCCGTGACCCAGCTGCCCAGCGCGATTTCGCTGATCTTCAATCCCGACTTGCCCACGCTGCGATACTTCATTGTCTGCTCCTTTGTTCGTTGCGTGTCGTGTGAGGAACGGAGACGCCGCCTCGCACGTCAATTGCTCGCCGATTGTTTATCGATAATATCACGGAATTTCCGTGAGCGCTAACAATTCATATTGAAACAGTTCAACCGCACTTGAACGCAAACTGTCAGGTTGCCGTTGCGCGTGTCGCGGCCTGTGCCCCATCGCACGGGACAGAAACAAAGAACGGCGAGATATCTTGCTCATCATGAGTATGAATCACCGCAACGGATTCGTACTTGTTATCTTGGTGTGCAGTCCTCGACTGCTGCAGATCGTGGGGCACTGCGAACGCATTGCATCGCATTGCATCGCATCGGGAATGGAAACAGGGGGGAAAGCATATGGCGGAGACACTGACCATGCTGTTGTTCTGCGCGGCGCTGTTCATCAGCGTGGGTTTTGGGTGGTCCATCATCCCCGCGCTGCTCATCGGTGCGCTGCTCTTTTTCGGTTACGGTCTGATCCGGAAAGTGCCGTTGCGGAATATGGTCGTCCACGCAGCCGGCAGCGTGCGCACCACATCAACAGTGCTGGGCACATTCGTACTGATCGGTCTGCTGACCTCACTATGGCGAGCCAGTGGCACCATCGCATACATCGTAACCTACGCGATTACGGTCATACATCACGTGACGGTGTTGCCGCTCAGCTTCCTGCTTTGCTCGGGCATGTCTGTGTTGACCGGATCTTCCTTCGCCAGTGCGGCAACGATGGGCACGATCTGCATGTCTCTCGGTTTGACCATGGGCGCAAATCCGATGATTCTGGGCGGGGCGATTCTGGCCGGCGTCTACGTAGGGGATCGCTGTTCGCCGGTATCCACCAGTGCACTGCTCGTCGCCCAGCTCACGCACACCAATCTGTTCAACAATCTCGGACGCATGGTGCGTACCGGTGCCATACCGTTCGCGCTGAGCTGCCTGACATATGTGGCAGTCGCCATAGCAGACAGTTCAGGAAGCCACTATGGCTCGCTATCCAGCGCAATGCATTCTTCGGCCGCAACCGGATCGCCGACGGCAACGGCAGATGCAACGGACATCGCCGCGCTCTTCTCCTCAGCCTTTCACCTGCATTGGCTGACGGTACTGCCGGCGATTGTCGTCATCGTACTGGCGCTGATACGGGTGGATGTACGGCTGATCATGTTCGCCAGCATCATCGTCTCGACGGCAATCTGCATCGGAGTGCAAGGCATGGGACTGAGGGACCTTGTGGACTTGCTGGTGTTCGGGTACCACTCGAAAAATCCGCAGGTCGCCCTGCTGCTCGATGGCGGAGGCATGGCTTCCATGCTCACCGTGATGGTAATCGTATGTATTTCAGCCGCTTATTCCGGTATTTTCGCGCAGACTCATATGCTTGATCGTCTGCAACTTGCGATATCGAGCATGGCTGGACGTGTCGGAACCGTTACCGCCACCGTCATCACCGCGGTTGGCGCGGCAATGCTCGCCTGCAACCAAACCTTGGCCATCATGCTGACTCATCAGCTTTGCGCAAGTCTGTATCGTCGTGATGCCGCACATGATGACGGGAAACGCAGAAACGCCGGTACGGTGGACGACGATAGGAACTCTGCCGTAAGTACCGGAGACGAAGGTGCCTCGACTGATGACGATGGTCGCGCGCGTCTGGCGCTCGCCATCGAGGATTCCGCCGTGGTCATTGCGCCGCTGGTGCCTTGGGCTATCGCGAGTGCCGTGCCGCTGGCCACCATCAATGCGCCGACATCGAGTCTGTTTGCCGCCGTCTTCCTGTTTTTTGTGCCCCTGTCTCGTATCGCCGGGGAATTGGTCACCAGAAAAACAGCATCAGTCTTGCGCTGACAATGCGTTCCGCATGGCATTGCTGTACTGTGCCACGAGATCGGACAGACGCATCGAAGCGTTCGCCGGGCTGGTGGATGGCAGCGGCGTCATTGGGATAGCGATGCCCCTTGCGATCAGGCGAGGCTTGATAAGCGTGCGATACAGCTGGGCCGATTTCGTGCCTGTGGTGAAGACATGGATGATCGGAGCGGCCTGAAGAATTGGCGTCAGATCGTTCGGTACGGCGTTGCGAATGCTGGAATCGGCCGCTCCCGTGATATCGCATGAGGCGATCACATCCCACAACGCGAAGTGATGACGTAAGGCGAACGAGCGACGGGATTCCGCCGTATCACCGGTGATGTCATTCGCATCGTCGGCGAACACCGCTTCCATTACTGGCCAGAACCGGTTGCGTGGGTGCATGTAATAAAACGATGCCTCACGGGATTTCGGACTCGGCATGGACCCGAGAATCAAGAGTCGCGACTCTGCATCCCATACCGGTCCGAACCCATGCTCGACATGCGTATATCCGTTCACAATCGTACAAAAACGGTTGGGGAGCCGGACGGAAGGTCACTGGCATGAATGGGCGAGCCGTCAGCGGAGAGACGGAATACGGTCAAATTGTTGGAGACCTCGTTCGCCACCAGTAGCAAATCACCTACTGGCAGAATATGACGCGGGCGGCTTCCACCGCAGTCGATACCGCGACCTTGCCATCCCGGAGCCTGGATCGGAGCCAGACGGGACAGACGCTCGCCGTCCCACTGCAGTGCCACGATGCGTTCCGATCCACGCAGACCGACATATGCGATGCCAGAAATAGATGGTTCGGTTTCGGTTTTGTCATTGCGCAATGAGGACCACGGCACCAATGCCAGTGATGCAGCCTGATCGAGGGGATCTCCGCCGAGATCGACGGTCTGTAGCACTGCAATGCCATCGGCTTCGCTGTGATCGCCGGTATCGGTACTGGCGGTATCCGGGCCCAGCATCGTTACCGTATCGCTCCATTCGCCGACTACAGCCACACGCCATTGCACCATCGCATCACCTGCGACCGGCAGCAGATGCATGTCACGTGGGCCGGTGCCAGGCTCCAATGCCACCGCTCCGACTCGCTCCAGAACGCCGTTGCTCCATCGATGCACGTAGATGCGATCCGCTCCCAGATCGGTGGACAACACACGACCATCCGGCAACGGCAGTATCCAGTGCGCATGCGGACCCTCTTGCGCCGGCAACGGGCCATGACCCTCACCGGTCAACACCTGAGTGGCGTCCAACACTGCGCCACCGGCGGCGATGGGATGGACACAGACATGCCCGTCAGCATAATTGGCCACGATGAGATGCTTTGCGCCCAGATCATCGGTGACGACAACCGCATGCGTCGGGCTGGCACCGGGCTCCGCCACACGGGATAATTCGGTCAGAACCGGCGAGGCCGGGTGCTCGATGCGAAACGCGGCGACTTCATTCGTATCCTCCAGTACGGCGTACAACAGGTCACCGTCGCGTTCGATCCAAGTAGGGGAAGGAACGTCGGCCAGCACACCGTCTTTGACCAATGCCAAGGATGATGTCGCTGAGCCGAATGAAACAGTTGCGTCGCTGCCGGTCGCGCTGTCGCTGTTTGCCGGACGCAGGGATACCGCTTCGATGCCGGGACAAGAGGATCCGCGTGCCGCTCCGAACCCGCCAACCAATACCGTGAGATTCGCATGTAGTTCAGTCATGATGCCCTAATGTACTCTCAGACATGCTTTGCCGGTATTTTCCTTGTCTTCGCTGTATGCCAGCCCGATATGGGAACCGTCAGACCGTTAGACAGCACATCAACAAGCCCGAAGGCAACGCACAAAGTCTCCAAACAACAAGGGAGGGGACCCGAAAGTCCCCTCCCTATGCGTCCTCAGATACCGTGGTACCTATGACATGACAAATGGCTGCACCGAACGGTCAGGCGGTGAAGTACTCCACGCCGGCCTCGAAGATCGGCTGATACTTGTTGCCGGGTACGTTGGCGTACAGACCGCTGCCGGAACGTTCCGAGTGGCCCATCTTGCCGAACACGCGGCCGTCCGGGCTGGTGATGCCTTCGATGGCCAGCAACGAGCCGTTCGGGTTCACCGCAAGGTCCAAGCCGGGCACGCCGGATTCGTCCACATACTGCGTGGCGATCTGACCGTTGGCCTTGAGCTGAGCCAGCACCTCGTCGGAGGCCACGAAACGGCCCTCGCCGTGGGAGATCGCCACCGTGTGCACGTCGCCGACCTCGGTGCGAGACAGCCACGGAGACAGATCGGAGGCCACGCGCGTACGCACCAGACGGCTCTGGTGACGACCGATGGTGTTGAACGTCAGCGTCGGGCACTCGGCAGTCATCGGCACGATGTCGCCGAACGGTACCAGACCCAGCTTGATGAGCGCCTGGAAGCCGTTGCAGATGCCGAGCATCAAACCATCGCGGTTCTTCAACAGATCGCGCACGGCCTCGGTGACGGCCGGAGCGCGGAAGAACGCGGTGATGAACTTGGCGGAGCCGTCCGGCTCGTCACCGCCGGAGAAGCCGCCCGGAATCATTACGATCTGGCTCTTGTTGATCTCCTCGACCAAGGCAGCGGTGGATTCGGCCACGGCGGACGGCGTGAGGTTGTTCACGATAAGCGTGGAAACCTCGGCGCCCGCGCGCTCGAAAGCGGCGGCGGAATCGTACTCGCAGTTGTTGCCCGGGAACACAGGGATGATCACACGCGGCTTGGCGACGCCGGTACCCGTGTACACGGTCTTGCCCACGCCGGCGTATTCGGTGTGGAAATCAACCGTTTCCACGGTCTTGCCCTGCTCCTCGCCCTTGGAACGATACGGGAATACGGATTCGATGCCGCTTTCCCAAGCGTTCTGCAGCTCGGCCAGGTCGATGGTCTCGCCGGCTGCACGGAAGGTGTACGCTTCCGTGGTTACGCCGATCTCGCCCACCTCGACCAAGTTGGAGACGGCCGGGACCTTCTCGTTGTCCTTCAACTCCACGATGAACGAGCCGTACGCCGGAGCGAACAGGTCATCCAAAGCGATGCCGTCATTGAGATCAACGCCGATGCCGTTGCCCACGGCCATCTTGAACAGGGCTTCGGCGGTGCCGCCGTAACCCGGAGTGGACACGGCCAAAGCGGTATGGAAGTCGGTGAGTTCCTCAACCAGCGAGAAGGCTTCCAACAGAGCATCGCGGTCTGGCGTAAGTCCGTCCGCGAGATAACGCGGGGCAATGCGCACGATGCGGTGACCGGCACCCTTGAACTCGGGGGAGGTGGCGCGCTTCATGTTGCCTACAGCTACGGCGAAGGAGATCAGGGTAGGTGGCACATCCAGATCCTCGAAGGAGCCGGACATGGAGTCCTTGCCGCCGATGGCACCTGCGCCCAGATCGACCTGAGCCATCAATGCGCCCAACACGGCGGCGGTGGGCTTGCCCCAGCGTTCCGGCTCGTCGCGCAGCTTCTCGAAGTACTCCTGGAAGCTGAGATACGCCTTCTCATGCTCGAAGCCGGCGGCCACCAGCTTGGCCAGCGACTCGACCACAGACAGGTAGGCGCCGGTGAACTGGTTCTTCTCCATGATGTACGGGTTGAAGCCCCACGCCATCGCAGAAGCGGTGGTGGTTTCGCCGAACACCGGGAACTTGGCCACCATGGCCTCGTTCGGAGTGAGCTGCTTGACGCCGCCGAACGGCATAAGTACGGTGCCGGCACCAATGGTGGAGTCGAAACGCTCGGACAGACCCTTGTTGGAGGCTACGTTCAGGTCGGTCACCAGCGCATGCATGCGCTCCGTCAGGGAACCGGAACGCCATTCGGTCGGCACTTCGTAAGCCTGCTGAGCCTCGACATGCACGATCTGATGCTTGGATGCACCGTTGGAGGCCAGGAATTCACGGGAGAGGTTCACGATCTCGTCGCCGTTCCAGGTCATCACCATGCGCGGATCCTCGGTCACGGTGGCGATCACAGTGGCTTCGAGGTTCTCCTCGCGGGCGTAGCCGAGGAACTCGTCCACGTCTTCGGCAGCCACGTCCACGGCCATACGCTCCTGGGATTCGGAGATGGCCAGTTCAGTGCCATCCAGACCCTCGTACTTCTTCGGCACGGTGTTCAGGTCCACGTACAGGCCGTCAGCCAACTCGCCGACCGCCACGGACACGCCACCAGCGCCGAAATCGTTGCAGCGCTTGATCAGACGGCAGGCATCGCCGCGGCGGAACAGGCGCTGCAGCTTGCGCTCCACCGGAGCATTGCCCTTCTGCACTTCGGCACCATCGAGTTCCAGCGACTCCACATTGTGAGCCTTGGACGCGCCAGTGGCGCCGCCGATACCATCACGTCCGGTACGGCCACCCAGCAGGATGATCTTGTCGCCCGGAGCCGGGGTCTCGCGGCGCACGTGATCGGCCGGGGTCGCGGCGACTACGGCACCGACTTCCATACGTTTGGCCACGTAGCCGGGGTGATAGATCTCGGTGACCTGACCGGTGGCCAGACCGATCTGGTTGCCATAGGAGCTGTAGCCGGCGGCGGCAGTGGTCACCAGCTTGCGCTGCGGAAGCTTGCCTTCCAGCGTCTGGGAGACCGGTACAGTCGGATCTGCGGCACCGGTCACACGCATGGCCTGGTACACGTAGGAGCGGCCGGACAGAGGATCGCGAATGCAGCCGCCGATGCAGGTGGCAGCGCCACCGAACGGTTCGATCTCAGTGGGGTGGTTGTGGGTCTCGTTCTTGAACAGGAACAGCCAATCCTCATCGTGCCCGTTCACATCAACCTTGACCTTGACGGTGCAGGCGTTGATCTCCTCGGACTCGTCGAGCCCCGTAAGGATGCCGTTCTTCTTGAGCCACTTGGCACCGATGGTACCCATATCCATCAGGCACACCGGCTTGGCATCGCGGCCCAGCTCATGGCGCATCTCAAGGTAACGGTCGAAAGCGGCCTTGACTACGGCGTCATCGATGTTCACCTCGTCCAACTCGGTGCCGAACGTGGTGTGGCGGCAGTGATCGGACCAGTAGGTGTCGATCACCTTGATCTCGGTGATGGTAGGCTCACGGCCCTCTTCGGCGAAGTACTTCTGGCAGAATTCCAGATCGGCCAGATCCATGGCCAGGCCGCGATCATCGATGAACTTCTGGCCGGCGGCCGCGTCCATCTCGTTAAATCCAGCGATGACCTCTACCTTGCCGGGAGTCGGTACCTGGGTTTTCAAGGTTTCCTTGGTATCAAGGCTGGCCTCGCGAGCTTCCACAGGATTGATCACGTAATGCTTGATAGCCGCGACATCCGCATCTGTGAGCTCGCCTTCAAGGGCGTACACCTTGGCGGAGCGGACGGTGGAACGCTCGCCTTGAGAGATGAGCTGGATGCATTCGCTGGCCGAATCGGCGCGCTGATCGAACTGACCGGGCAGAAACTCGGTGGCAAAGACCTTGGCCTCGCCGAAATCAGGCAAATCGGCGCAGACGTTGTCCACCTGCGGTTCGCTGAACACGGTGGGGGTTGCCTGACGGAACAGCTCCTCGCTGATACCCTCCACGTCGTAACGATTCACAATGCGTACGGCCTTGAGACCGGAGATGCCGAGGATGGTCTTCAGTTCGCCGGCGAGCTGCTGGGCCTCGACGTCAAAGCCGGGCTTCTTCTCCACGTATACGCGGAAAACCATGGAAATCCTTTCCTAACAATCGTAAAAAGACAATTTGGCTCCCTTCTCAAGAGGGGAGCCAAATACATGAATCAGGCGACTTCGATGCCTTCGGACTTGGCCAGTTCGGCCAAGCGGCTTTCGATTTCCTCATAGGCCGGGATGATCGATCCCAGGCCGCGGCGGAACAGATCCTTATCCAGATGCTCCACCTTGCCGGAATGATCGCGCTGATCCCACAGACGGCAGGAGTCCGGGGTGATTTCATCAGCCAGCAGCAGCGTGCCATCGGAGGCACGGCCCATTTCGATCTTGAAGTCCACGAGCTTGACATCGATCTTGGCGAAGATGTCGATCAACGCTTCGTTGATCTTGCGAGCCAACGGGGCGATCTCGGCGAGATCTTCGCGGGTGCATACACCCAAGGCAACCAGATCATCGTCGTTGACGAACGGATCGTGCAGATCATCGTTCTTCAGGAAGTATTCGAGCACCGGCTCCTTGAGCGGCAGACCTTCCTCCACGCCGAGGCGCGAGCAGAAGTGGCCGGCGGCGGTGTTGCGCAGCACAATCTCCAGCGGGAACATATCCATCTTGCGCACCAGCTGGGCGGTGTCGTTCACACGCTTGACGAGGTGGCTCTCGATACCGCGAGCCTTGAGCAGGTCGAAGATGATGGTGGTGATGAGGTTGTTCAGACGGCCCTTGCCGGTAAAGTCCTCTTTTTTCTCGCCGTCTCCGGCGGTGGCGGTGTTCTTGTATTCGACCCACAGGATGTCGGGATCGTCGGTTGCATACAGTTGCTTGGCCTTGCCCTCGTAGAGCTTTTCCAGCTTCTCCATAACTCGCCTTTCAGGAGTGGAATTCTGGGTGAACTAACGGTAAAAGGGTATCAACGATAGCTGACACCCCATGGGTTATCTGACGTCGATCTTCAATGTGTCGGCGACTTGTCCCGCCTTGGCTCGCGCATCGGCTTCACCGGTGCCAATGGCGAGCGCCACAGCCATGCGCCGGTGGCCATGCACTTCAGGCTTGGCGAAGATACGCAGATCGGTGCCGGGCTCGGCCAACGCCTCAGCCGCATTGGTGAATTCGGCCTCGCCATCGCCGCCCACTACAATGGCATGGCTGGCGGCCACGGTGCCAGCAGGCAGACTCAACGCCACATGCTCAGCCGTAATCGGCAACCCTAAAATCGCACGCGCATGCAGAGCGAACTCGCTCAAACGCTGGGAAGCCATCGTCACCATGCCGGTGTCATGCGGGCGAGGGGAGACTTCGTTGAACAGGATCGAGCCATCGTTCAAAACGAACAGCTCCACACCGAACACACCCCAACCGGTTTCTCCGGCTTTGCGGGCGCGAGCCACCAGGCCCTCGACTGCGGTTCGTGCGATTTCTTGCGCACGCTCGGCTTCGCCAGCCGGTTCGGCAGCCGGCTGCCAGGACTCGCGGTAATCGCCGGATTCTTGACGCTGGCCGATCGGCGCGCAGGTCACGATACCGGCCGAGGAGCTCACCGTCAGCACCGTCAACTCACGATCCAGTGGAGCCAAAGCCTCCACGATCACACGGGATACGTCACCCTCATCGGCGGCACGGCGGCCTTCCTGGGCTTCGGTCCATGCGGCATCGATCGCATCAGCCGAACGTACTACGGACTGACCGTGACCTGAGGAGCTCATCACCGGCTTGACCACACACGGATACCCGACCGTGGCGGTGCCTTCGCGCAGCTCTTCCAGCGAACCGGCGAAACGATACGGCGTGGTCGGCAAACCAAGCTCTTCGTGAGCCAGCACACGCAGACGCTCTCGATCCATACAGATCGCCGCAATCTCGGCGCTCGGCACCACCTGAGCGCCGGCCGCAGCCGCTCCAGCCAGCACATCCGTGGCGATGGCCTCCACTTCAGGCACGATGATGTCCGGCTTCACCTCGTTGAACAATGCCTGCAACTCGACGGCATTCGCCATATCCAGCACGCGATACTCATGTGCCACTTGCTGGGCCGGGGCGCCGGCATAGGAATCCGCTGCACACACCCAAGCGCCCAATCGCATCAGTTCGATGGTCACTTCCTTGCCCAGCTCGCCAGAGCCCAGGAACAGTACGCGGGTCGGATGCTTGCCGAGCGGAGTGCCGAGTGGACGGTGGGTTGTGCAGGAATCGGAGGAGTTCGCAACAGTGTTCACTTGAGTCTCAGTCATACCTCACATTCTGCCATGCCGCACGAATTTTGCCGTCTGTAACCTGCCATAAATACTGCATATAGACACGCCGCCGCATGGGCTTGGATGACGTCGTACGGTATCAATTACCGGCCGATTGTTCAGCGCGGTCGGGCCAACGTTTGAAGGGGAATCGCTTGCAAGGTCATTCATTGGGGCCTTGCAGGCGAATGAACGGAGGAGATTGGATATGCCAGTGCAATATGAGGCACTGATTTCCAAGCGATCGGCACATCTGCCGGGCAATCCCTTCGCCGAGGCGGATGCGCGAGTTGCGATCGCAATTGCTCAAGGGCGTGACGTCATCGATATCAGCAAAGGCAACCCAGACGGACAGCCGCCAATATTTGTCCAAGATGCGCTTGCCGCTGCGGCGCATGACCCATCCGAATTTCGTTACCCGCCATTTGACGGGCTGCCGCAATATCTTGACGCCATTGCCGGTTGGTATAAGCGTGAGCATGGAGTTTGCGTGAACCCCGCCACCGAACTGCTCGCCACCTCCGGTTCATCGGTAGGCATCGCCACTGTGATTCAAGCGTTGATTGACCCTGGCGACACGGTGGTGGCAGTGAACCCATACTATCCGCAGTATGAAGGTTCCACAGCGGTGGCAGGCGGCCGATTCGAAACGATTCCCGCCAGTGAGGCGCATGGCTTTCTCCCCGATTTAGAAGCAGTGGACCCGGCATTGTGGACGCGAGCCAAGCTACTGATTCTCAATTACCCGAACAATCCCACCGGTGCGGCGGCCACGCCGGAACTGTATGCGACTGCCGTGCGTCTTGCCAAACAGTACAATTTTGCGGTACTCAACGATTTTGCCTATGCCGGGCTGGAGTTCAATGGTGCGCGCTCGCTGAGTTTGCTGGAAACCCCGGGTGCCCTTGAGGTGGCATTGGAGCTGGGATCGCTTTCCAAAATGTATATGGTTGCCGGCTGGCGAGGTGGATTTATCGCCGGTAACGCTGACCTACTAGCCGCGGTCAAGGCTGTCCATCGGCAGACCGCAGTGCTGGCCTCCAGCGTGATTCAACAGGCTGGTGCAGTGGCCTTGAACTCCGACCAGTCCACGGTAGCGGAGCTGGCGGCGCGGTATCAGCATCGTTTTGAAATCGTGCGCGACGGTTTGCGTGGCAGTGGGTTGGAAGTCAATCAGTCGTATGGCGGATTATTTGCTTGGGCACGCGTGCCCAATGGCGCTGGCACGTCGGCCGACTTTGTTGATTGGCTGCTCGATACTGCCGGTGTCGCGCTGATACCCGGTTCTTGTTTCGGCGCGGTGGGGGAGCACTGGGTGCGTATCAGCTTGCTCAAGCAAACTACCGAGCTATATAAGGCTGTTTTACGGATTCGCGGCGCGCTGGGCCACTGAAGGCGTTAGCCCAATGGGCAAACAAATTGGGCATCACGCATCACTAGGCAATAATTGGGCATTGCGTATCGCGCCACACTGTTTTCTCGGGGGAGTCGGACGTTTGCCTGCGCCATATGCCACCTGGTGTATGGACGTGACCTAAGATGAGGCAATGCGTGAAAACGGGAGCGAGGAAAGCCTCGATAGGCCGCTGACTATCGCCTTGGTAGTGGATACGGTGGGCAATCAGGGGAATGGCACTTCCAATTCGGCGCTGCAATGGGCAACCGAGTTGGAGCGGCAGGGGCATCACGTGCGTTTGGTGGGCATCGGCGCCCCTGAATATCCGGCGCGTGTGAACAAGGTGCCGCTGGTCTCCTGGGTGGCGGCCAAACAACTTATGCAGTTTGCCCAGCCGAGTGACACGCTTTTCCGTACCGCATTCCAAGGCGTGGATGTGGTGCATATTTACATGCCGTTCAAATTCGGCCGTCATGCGGCTAAAGTCGCCCGCCAGATGGGTATCCCGGTGACTGCCGGCTTCCATCTGCAGCCGGAGAATGTATTGTATTCCGCGGGACCATTGCGTCATATTCCGGGTATCTCAACCTTTTTGTACTGGCTGTTCAAGCACTGGCTGTATAAGCGTGTCGACCATATCCATGTACCTACCGAGATGACGGCGAGTCTATTGCGTTCGCATGGATATCAGGCGACACTGCATGTGATTTCCAACGGATATTCTCCGGAATATCAACCGGGCGAGCTTCCGGACCCGAAAGCCGCATCGCCGGTGCCGTTCCGCATCATCGCATCGGGACGTCTGGCGCATGAGAAGGATCAGATCACGCTGATCAAGGCGATTGCCATGTCTCGTCATGCGGAGGATATCCAGCTGGTGATTGCCGGTACCGGACCATTACGCCATTACCTCAGGTTCCGTGCCGGCAGGCTGTTGGCGCGCAAAGCGGAAATCGGTTTTCATCGACATGCTGAAATGCCGAGTTTGTTAAGGTCGGGCGACTTGTTCGTACATTGCTCCATTGCGGACATCGAATCGGTAAGTGTGATCGAAGCGATGGCCTGTGGTTTGGTGCCTGTTATCGCCGCATCGGAGCTCTCTGCTGCCAGCCAGTTCGCTTTGCTGGACGAATCGCTGTTTCCTGTACGGGATGTGGCGTTGCTGGCTCGTCGCATCGATTGGTGGATCGCACATCCGCGAGAACGAGCCGAGTGGAGCGCCAAGTATGCCGAGAGCACCAAGGAACATTATTCCGTGGAGGCCTCGGTCCATAAATTTGTGGATATGGAGCGTGAGGCCATCGAGGGATAGCCTCACGCGATTGAGCGCTGAATGGTCGTGCTGGTTGTGGTTCGCCGTATGCCGACTTACAGCAGTTGGATAAGCTGATCGACTTCCTCGTCGGTGGTGGCCCAGCTGGTGCAGATACGCATCACGGTATGGGCGTCATCGGCTTTTTCCGTGAAGCCAAGTTTCACATGCTGCGCCAGACGGTCGATGGTCGGCTGATCGAGCGTCACGAAAATCTGATTGGTCGGGGCCTCGAACGTGAGCCGGTAGCCCTTGGCCTTGAGCGCTTCGCGAATACGATCGGCGGCAACATTGGCATTGCGGGCAATCTTGAAATAGAGGCCATCGGTAAACAGTGCGTCGAATTGTGCGCCCAGCACGAAGCCTTTGGCCAATAATGCGCCGTGCTGTTTGATTCGTGTCAGGAAATGTTTCGGTGTGTTGTTCTTGGTGAAGACTACGGCCTCGCCGAAAAGCGCGCCGACTTTGGTGCCTCCGATGTAGAACACGTCGGCGATACGGGCCAAGTCGGGCAGCGTCAAGTCGCCGCCGGTCGCCGTCAGCGCATAGCCGAGGCGCGCGCCGTCCACGAAGAGCGGCATGTCGTATCGATGAGCCACATCGGCAAGTGCTTCCAGCTCGGCCTTGGAATACAAGGTGCCGTATTCGGTGCTTTGCGAAACATAGACGCAGCCGGGGAAGACCATGTGCTCGTAATTGCCGTCCGCATAGAAGGTCTTGCAGAATTCGTTGAGTTCGGCCGCATCCATCTTGCCGTTGTGATGGGGAAGCGTGAGCACCTTATGCCCGCTGAATTCGATGGCGCCGGCCTCATGCACGTTCGGATGTCCGGATTCGACCGCCACCACACCCGCGTATGCCGGTGTGACCGTGTCGATAACCACTTGATTGGTCTGTGTGCCGCCCACCAGGAACCAGACGTCGGCATTCGGCAGATCGCAGGCTTCGCGGATTTTGTACTTGGCCTGAGCGGTCAGCTCATCCGAGCCGTAGCCGGAATAGAGGTGCTCATTGGCGCGCGCCACGGCGTCAAGCACAGCTGGGTGAGCGGCGCGGGAATAGTCGTTTTCAAAAGACAACATTGCGAATCCTTCTTTTTTCGGGCCTCATGAAGCAATAGCCCCGAGTCTACAACGCTGTAGTTTGCAACGGTTTGCAACAGGAAAACTAAAAACCCCTCCGATTCCTCGGAGGGGTACTGGGGTGGCCAACGCGGCTCGAACGCGCGACCTTCTGAACCACAATCAGATGCTCTACCAACTGAGCTATGGCCACCATGCATGTTTTCCAGTGGACTGGAAGACAACAGATGAAGACTATACACAACTTTGCGTCATTGCGCATCTCGGCGTGTCGCGAATGCGTTGGGCGGCGGGTGCAATTGTCGGGTGCGATTCGGTGGCCCGTTGATCGAATGTCACAACGTGGCGTCGCCTTCATTGTAGGAATACCTAAAAATGATCGGTTGCCAGTAAGAGTTCGTTCACAATGTGAGCAGAATGTTTCGTGTCAAGTTGGATGAGCATAACTTCATGCGATGTTGTATTCCATTACCAGAGAGAGAAACACCAATGGAAAAGGTTAAGGCTTTTGCTGACTGGCTGACCAAATGGTTCACGGTCATCGTCATCGTCTGGGCCGTCTTCAACTACTTCGTGCCGCAGGCGAGCCTGTGGGGGCAAGCCGTACACCGGCTACATGCTGGGCATCGTGCTCTTCGGCATGGGCCTGACGCTGAGCCTCGATGACTTCAAGCGCATCCTCACCCAGCCGCTGATGGTTATCGTCGGTACCGTCGCCCACTTCATCATCATGCCGCTTATCGCCGTGCTGCTGTGCTGGATCTTCCGTCTTGACGGCCCGCTGGCTGTGGGCGTGATCCTCGTGGGCTGCTGCCCGTCCGGCACCTCCTCCAACGTGATGAGCTACCTGTCCCGCGGTGACGTAGCCCTGGACGTCTCCATCGGCATCCTCTCCACCCTGTGCGCACCGTTCATGATCCCGCTGCTGATGCAGCTGCTGGCTTCCCAGTACGTGTCCGTGCCGGTCGAGTCCCTGTTCCTCAACGCCGTCAAGGTGGTGCTCTTCCCGATCGCCCTTGGTGTGATCTGCCATATGATCTTCGGCAAGAAGATAGAGAAGGTCACCGTGGCCCTGCCGATCGTCTCTCAGGTCGCCATCCTCCTGATCATCGGCGTGGTGGTTGCCGCCAACGGCCCGAAGCTGTTCCAGGCCGCCTCCCTGCTGGCCATCCCGGTGGTTATGCTGCACAACCTGTCCGGTTATGCTCTGGGCTTCGGCTTCTCCAAGCTGATGTACAAGGTCTACCCGAAGGGCTTCCGTTACGCTCAGCAGAAGGCCATCACCTTCGAGGTCGGCATGCAGGACTCCGCTCTGGGTGCCACCTTGGCCCTGCAGTCCTTCGCGACCAACCCGCTCGCGGCCGTGCCGTCCACCTTCTTCTCCGTGTGGCACAACATCTCCGGCTCCATCCTTTCCAGCTGGTGGCGTAACCACGATGACAAGCACGAAATCCATTGGGATTCCGACAATGGCGAGAAGGGATCCGCTAAGGATGCCGACTCCGTGCATGCCTTCGATGCCGACAAGGCCACCGCTAAGGCCGAGGCCTGATTCGGTGCCGGTCCGCAGCGTATAAGCTGCATTCCTCGCGCTGATTGACCGCAACCGCTCCTGCTTACTCCCGATTGTCTTACCGGGCGTTTTGCAGGAGCGGTTTTGCTATACTTGGAGGTGCGGAAAACATTGAAGAGAAGCGGCGAAGAGGCCGATTCCGCAAGAGGTTTCCAAGAACAAAAACTCAGATAGACAACAAAAAATATATGAGGCGATAGCTGGTTAAGTAATGGTGTTCCCTCCTCTTGGCGGTGCCCCCGAGTGACATAGACTCCTCGGGGGCACCTGCTGTCTGGGGATTGTGGGGAATGCCAACGGTCCACGCGGAGCTGGCTGGTTGGAATGTCTGTTGCGAGACCGTAAACTTGGCCGAACGGCCTTGAGTGTGTCGAACAACAGCCATCCCGACCAGATGGCGGCCAGTACGTATCGATGATGTAAGCCGGCGCGTCGTTGTCCGGGGAATTCGTAATATAGATATTCGTGTGTGCCAACGGCATGCCTTATGTAACAGGCGTGCGGGTTGGGATATCCTTCGATTCGCTGATCGCATGCAGTAATGCATCGACGGGAGAAGCGGAGGCCATCGGGCCGGTGGACTGGGCTAGCTTTTTATGATTCGTCGAGCGCGGATATACCGTGCTGAAAGCGATTCGGTGAGAAGTGCGGGCGCAGTGCGGCGGTCGCACGAAACCAAGAGAAATCACTGAATCGGAGAATTCAAGTTGCCTACTATTGAACAGCTCGTCCGTAAGGGACGTCAGGCAAAGCCGAAGAAGTCCAAGACTTTGGCCCTGAAGGGCAGCCCGCTGCGTCGTGGCGTGTGCACCCGTGTCTACACCACCACCCCGAAGAAGCCGAACTCGGCTCTGCGTAAGGTCGCTCGTGTGCGCCTGTCCTCCGGCATCGAAGTCACCGCCTACATTCCGGGCGAAGGCCACAACCTGCAGGAGCACTCCATCGTGCTCGTGCGCGGCGGCCGTGTGAAGGATCTGCCGGGTGTGCGTTACCACATCGTGCGTGGTGCGCTCGATACCCAGGGTGTTAAGGACCGCAAGCAGGGTCGTTCCCTGTATGGAGCAAAGAAGGCGAAGTAAGAGATATGTCACGTAAGGGACCTTCCAAGAAGCACGTCGTGCTGCCCGATCCGATCTACGGTTCCACCGTGGTGGCGCAGCTCATCAACAAGATTCTGCTCGACGGCAAGAAGTCGATCGCTGAGGACATCGTCTACTCCGCGCTCGATATCGTCAAGGAGAAGTCCGACCAGGAGCCGGTCGCTGTTCTGAAGCGCGCCCTGGACAACATCCGTCCGTCCCTTGAGGTGCGTTCCCGCCGTGTCGGTGGCGCCACCTATCAGGTGCCGGTCGAGGTCAAGCCGAACCGCGCCAACACTCTGTCCCTGCGCTGGCTGACCGACTTCTCCCGCGCTCGTCGTGAGAAGACCATGGCCGAGCGTCTGGCCAACGAGATCCTGGACGCCTCCAATGGTCTCGGCGCTTCTGTCAAGCGTCGCGAGGATACTCATAAGATGGCAGAGGCTAACAAGGCCTTCGCTCATTACCGCTGGTAATTAATCCAGGAGAATAAGGAATAACGATGGCTCAAGAGATTTCGGACCTTCACGACGTCCGCAATATCGGCATCATGGCTCACATCGATGCCGGTAAGACCACCACTACCGAGCGAATTCTGTTCTACACCGGTAAGAGCTACAAGATCGGTGAGGTTCACGATGGCGCCGCCACCATGGACTTCATGGCACAGGAGCAGGAGCGCGGCATCACCATTCAGTCCGCCGCTACCACCTGCTTCTGGAACCGTCAGACTCACGATACCAAGGACAAGTTCCAGATCAACATCATCGATACCCCTGGCCACGTGGACTTCACGGCCGAGGTGGAGCGCTCCCTGCGCGTGCTCGATGGTGCCGTTGCCGTGTTCGACGGCAAGGAAGGTGTGGAGCCGCAGTCCGAGACCGTGTGGCGTCAGGCTGATAAGTACGGCGTGCCGCGTATCTGCTTCGTCAACAAGATGGATAAGCTCGGTGCGAACTTCTACTACTCCGTCGACACCATCAAGGAGAAGCTGGGCGCAACCCCGATCGTCATGCAGCTGCCGATTGGCGCCGAGAACGACTTCGTCGGCGTTGTCGATCTGGTCGAGATGCAGGCATACGTGTGGAACGGCACCGAGGGCCTCGGCGCCAAGTACGACACCACCGACATCCCGGAGGACCTCAAGGACAAGGCTGAGGAGTACCACGAGAAGCTCGTGGAGGCCGCAGCCGAAGCCAACGACGACCTCATGAACAAGTTCTTCGAGGACGGCGATCTGTCCAAGGAAGACATCCGCGCCGGTGTGCGTCAGCTGACCATCGCCAAGGAAGCCTTCCCGGTCTTCTGCGGTTCCGCCTTCAAGGACAAGGGCGTGCAGCCGATGCTGGATGCCGTTGTTGATTACCTGCCGTCCCCTGAGGACGTGCCGGCCATCAAGGGCTACAAGCCCGGCGATGAGTCCGTCGAGATCGATCGTCACCCCACCAAGTCCGATCCGTTCTCCGCACTGGTCTTCAAGATCTCCACGCACCCGTTCTACGGCAAGCTCGTGTTCGTGCGCGTCTACTCCGGTTCCGTCAAGCCCGGCGACTCCGTGCTCGACTCCACCCGTGAGAAGAAGGAGCGCATCGGCAAGATCTTCCAGATGCACGCCGACAAGGAGAACCCGATGGATGTGGCCGATGCCGGCAACATCTACACCTTCGTGGGTCTGAAGAACGTCACCACCGGTGACACCCTGTGCGCTATCGACGACCCGATCACCCTTGACTCCATGACCTTCCCGGATCCGGTGATCCAGGTGGCCGTCGAGCCGAAGACCAAGGCCGATCAGGAGAAGATGGGCATCGCTCTGGCCAAGCTGGCCGAAGAGGATCCGACCTTCCAGGTCACCACCGACGAAGAGTCCGGCCAGACCCTGATCGCCGGCATGGGCGAGCTCCAGCTCGACATCATCGTCGACCGTATGCGTCGCGAGTTCAAGGTGGAGTGCAACCAGGGCAAGCCGCAGGTGGCCTACCGCGAGACCATCCGCAAGGCCGTCATGGATCAGGGCTACACCCACAAGAAGCAGACTGGTGGTTCCGGCCAGTTCGCAAAGGTCCTGATGAACTTCGAGCCGCTCGACACCACCGAAGGCAAGACCTTCGAGTTCGAGAACGCCGTCACCGGTGGCCACATCTCCCAGGAATTCATTCCGTCCATCGAAGCTGGCGTCAAGGAGGCCATGGAATCCGGTGTTCTCGCTGGCTTCCCGGTCGTGGGCGTCAAGGCCACCGTCACCGACGGCCAGATGCACCCGGTCGATTCCTCCGAAATGGCCTTCAAGCTCGCAGGCTCCATGTGCTTCAAGGAGGCTGCTCCGAAGGCCAAGCCGGTTATCCTCGAACCGATCATGAAGGTCGAAGTCCGTACTCCGGAGGAGTACATGGGCGAGGTTATCGGCGATCTGAACCAGCGTCGTGGCAACATCCAGTCCATGACCGACGCCATTGGTGTCAAGGTCATCGACGCCAAGGTCCCGCTGTCCGAGATGTTCGGCTACATCGGCGATCTTCGTTCCAAGACGCAGGGCCGCGCCATGTTCACCATGGAGATGGACTCCTACGACGAGGTGCCGAAGAGCGTCTCCGAAGAGATCATCAAGGCTCAGCGCGGCGAGTGACACGCGCTGCTTGAGGAGTTGGCCAGTGTCTCCAGTCAGCGGTAATATTCTGTACCGCTGACTGGGTTCTGGCTCTCCAAAGTGGCACATAACCCAGAAACCCAGTAGAATAGAGCGAGTGCCTGCGTGATAGGGCGCAGGAAACTCACGAGACGTCCAGGAGGACAAAAGCAAATGGCAAAGGAAAAGTACGAGCGTACTAAGCCGCACGTTAACATTGGTACCATCGGCCACGTCGATCACGGTAAGACCACCCTGACTGCCGCCATCTCCAAGGTGCTGCACGAGGAGTTCCCGGATGTCAACCCGGAGTACGACTTCAACCAGATCGATTCCGCTCCGGAAGAGGCCGCCCGCGGTATCACCATCAACATCGCCCACATCGAGTACCAGACCGCTAAGCGTCACTACGCTCACGTGGACTGCCCGGGCCACGCCGACTTCGTGAAGAACATGATCACCGGTGCTGCCCAGATGGATGGCGCTATCCTCGTTGTGGCCGCCACCGACGGCCCGATGGCTCAGACCCGCGAGCACGTGCTGCTCGCTCGTCAGGTGGGCGTCCCGAAGATCCTGGTCGCCCTGAACAAGTGCGATATGGTCGACGATGAGGAGCTCATCGAGCTCGTTGAGGAAGAGGTCCGTGACCTCCTCGACGAGAACGGCTTCGATCGTGACTGCCCGGTCATCCACGTGTCCGCTTACGGCGCTCTGCACGATGACGCTCCGGACCACGAGAAGTGGGTTGAGCAGATCAAGAAGCTCATGGACGCTGTCGATGAGTACATCCCGACCCCGGTTCACGATCTGGACAAGCCGTTCCTGATGCCGATCGAGGACGTCTTCACCATCTCCGGCCGTGGTACCGTGGTAACCGGCCGTGTGGAGCGTGGCCAGCTGGCCGTCAACTCCCCGGTCGAGATCGTTGGTATCCGTCCGACCCAGTCCACCACCGTGACCTCCATCGAGACCTTCCACAAGACGATGGACGCCTGCGAGGCTGGCGACAACACCGGTCTGCTGCTGCGTGGTATCAACCGTACCGACGTTGAGCGTGGCCAGGTTCTGGCTAAGCCGGGCTCCGTCACCCCGCACACCAAGTTCGAGGGTGAGGTCTACGTGCTGACCAAGGACGAGGGTGGCCGTCACTCGCCGTTCTTCTCCAACTACCGTCCGCAGTTCTACTTCCGCACCACCGACGTCACTGGCGTCATCGAGCTGCCGGAAGGCGTCGAGATGGTTCAGCCGGGCGACCACGCTACCTTCACCGTTGAGCTGATTCAGCCCATCGCAATGGAGGAGGGCCTGACCTTCGCTGTGCGTGAAGGCGGCCACACCGTGGGCTCCGGTCGAGTCACCAAGATCCTGGCCTGATTGTTATCAGACAAGATCTAGTGCGCTTGAACTAGCCTCTTAGAAAGTCCCCTTCGGGTTCGTCCCGGAGGGGACTTTGCTATATATACCTATATATACGAGTACGGTTTGAATAGCACGAGCACAACAAGGAGACGACGATGCGGGAACTACGATGGGCGACGCTTGGATGTGGCGTCATCGCCAATCAGCTTGCACAGGCTATGGAAAGCAAAGGACGCAAACTGTATGCCGTAGCCAATCGCACACATGCCAAAGGCGTGGCGTTTGCTGAACATTATGGCATCGGCAAAGTCTACGACCAGATCGACGACGTGTTTGACGATCCGGACGTAGACGTCATATACATCTCCACTCCACACAACACTCATATTGCATATCTGCGCCGTGCGTTGGCCGCCGGTAAGCATGTGTTGTGCGAGAAATCGATTACGCTCAATTCGGATGAGCTCCGGGAAGCCATGGATTTGGCCGATGCCAATCACGTGGTACTTGCCGAGGCCATGACCCTGTATCATATGCCGGTCTACAAGAAGCTCAATGACATCATCGCTTCCGGTGCCTTGGGTGAACTGAAACTCATCCAGATGAACTTCGGTTCCTACAAGGAATACGATATGGCCAATCGCTTCTTCAACCGCAATCTGGCGGGCGGTGCCATGCTGGATATCGGCGTGTACGCGCTCTCGTTCGTACGCTGGTTCATGAGCTCCAAGCCGGACCAGATGCTTTCCCAAGTCAAGGCTGCTCCCACTGGCGTTGACGAACAGGCCGGCATCCTGTTGACCAACCCTGACGGGCAGATGGCCACGGTTACTCTTTCGTTGCATGCCAAGCAGCCCAAGCGTGGCACTGCGGTTTTCGACAAAGGATACGTGGAAATCTACGATTATCCGCGTGCCGAACGCGCCACCATCACATATGTTGCGGACGGGCATACCGAGGTCGTTGAGGCCGGTGCTACAGACAATGCCTTGGCCTATGAGGTGGAAGATATGGAAACCGCCATCGCCGGGGATTCGTCGGTGATGCACCTCGACTATACGCGTGATGTGATGGACATGATGACCGAAATCCGGTGCAACCAGTGGCATATGTATTACCCGGAAGAAGAACGGGCATAGGCATTGCCATGCAATGCAGGAAAATATGTTTTTGCGCCACTGGATCATGACGAACCATGCGCTGAGAGCATGACTGCGTATGGCTGAAATCTATTGGATATCATAACGAAAACGGTCTTCAATAATATGCGAAGTCGGTGCAGTGACCGAATAGTTCCAGCACGCAATCGACTGCATATGGTGGGCGGCGGCATATGACGCCTCGAAATAAGGAGCAATGCGTAATGAGTGAAACCATGAAGGCCGCGATTTTCGTGGAACCCGGCAAGATGGCCGTGGAAGAGGTGCCGAAGGCACACCTCGAAAAGGACGACGACGTGGTGGTGCGTGTGGTGCGTGCCTGCGTATGCGGCTCTGACCTGTGGTACTTCCGTGGGCTGTCCGATCATCCGCGCCACAGCCAGATCGGCCATGAGTCCATCGGCGTGGTCGAGGAGATCGGTTCCGAGGTCACATCCGTCAAGCCCGGCGATTTTGTAGTGTTGCCTTTCCCGTACAGCTGTGGCAAATGCCCGGTATGCAAGGCCGGTTTTGAATCCGTGTGCCCACACGGCGGTTATTTCGGTGCCAGCCAAGCCGAGTACGTGCGCGTACCTGAGGCTGACGGCACGGTGGTCAAGGTACCCGGCTCTCCTGAGGATTATGACGACGCTACGCTTGCCTCGCTGTTGACTATCGCCGATGTGATGTCCACCGGTTATCACGCCGCAGCGTCCGCCGAAGTCAAGCCCGGCGACATTGCAGTGGTGATGGGTGACGGTGCCGTGGGACTGTGCGGCGTACTGTCCGCACATATGCTTGGCGCCGGTCGCATTATCGCCATGAGCCGCCATGAGGATCGTGGCGCGCTGGCTCGTGAATTTGGCGCTACGGATATCGTGGCTGAGCGCGATCAAGCCGCCATCGACAAGGTGCTGGAGATGACCGGCGGCTACGGTGCGGATGCCGTGCTGGAATGCGTGGGCTCCAAGCAGTCCTTCGATACCGCCATCGGCTTGATTCGTCGCGGTGGTGTGATCGGCCGTGTGGGTCTGCCGCACGATGTGGAGATCAGCGCCGAAGGTACGTTCTATGGCAACATCGGCATCAAGGGCGGTCCGGCACCGGTACGTCACTACGATCTTCACGCCGGTCTGCTCGATGCGGTGCTCAAGAAGGAGATCAACCCCGGTCGCGTGTTCACCGTCGAGTTCGACCTCGACCACATTCAGGAGGCCTACGAGGCCATGGACCAGCGCAAGGCCATCAAGTCCCTGATCCGCTTCTGAGCGTTATGGCACTCAGAGTTTCCTTGTGGGAGAGCTGTCATGCGAAGCGTGACTGAGGGGATCGCTCATACAGCACACTTCTCTTCCGTGCAATGCGTCCATTGAAACTGCACCATACTTCTGATACACTTTAAACTGTATCAGAAGTATGGTGCAGTTTGCGTTGGTGGTCGAGGTTGACCGCCTCCACGCAAACTGCTCCTCACGGGCGAATGGGGTGATTGCGATGACAATCATGGCGTCTTATGTGGTTGTGGCGATGCTGATCTGGCTGCTCATGCTGGTGCTCACCATCACCGTGCTGGTGCTGGTGATCAGGGCACTGCTGCGGATGAGCCGGGAGCCCTCGCTGTCGATGCGGGCGGGGGCGGTCGGCGACAATCCGCCGTTCTCCGGCGACGGACCGATATCGGTGGCCCGACATCGTGCGCTGATGGCGTTGCTCGCCGGCGCAATCGTGCTGATTGCGGGTCTTGTTCTCAATGATGCGCTCCCGCAAAGCATGGCACTCATCGCGGCGCTCACGCCGGGACTCTCCGCATCAACGGTCATGGCGGTTATCGCGTTGCCGTTCCCGGATTCGATATCGCGGCAGGAAAGCCGTGGCGGTGTGCGCGTGGCGTCCCTGCGGTCGCGTGAGCCGTGGACCTATGCCCGGCGGTACGTACTCATGCAGCCGTTGCTGGCCGCAGGATTGCTCATCGCCTACCTTGGCTTCACCATCGCCACAGCGAGTCCTGATGATTTCGGACTGATGCGAAACGTTGCGCTGACCGGACCGGACGGCGAATCGCAAGGTTCGGCGGGTCCCTATCCCGGTTCCTACTATGCCGTCCCGCTTATTGTCGTCACTTGCGTGCTGGCGGCATTGGCCTGCTTGGCGCTGTGGCGCATCGCCCATGTGCCTAGCTCCCCGGATCCGCAGTACGGCGAAGAGGACAAGGCATGGCGCGTGCTGTTGACACGGTTCACGGTGTTCCTGTCCGCTGGCTCGATGCTTACCTACGCGGTGGGCGTGCTGGTGGTGGCCGGCACCGCCACAGTGCGCGTCGGCACCAATAACGGTTCGCTGTCTCCGGCCTATGCGGATGACGTGTATCCCACGCTGGGCAACGCGCAGATCATCATGGGCGGTGTGGTGGCCGTGGTCGCTTGCATCTACCTGATCATGGCATGCGTTGCGGTCGTACGTCTCTGGACCGGGACGAGCCGCGAGGGTCGTCGATGAGCGGCGGGGGAGACGAGCTGCGTCTGGTGATTCGCGAATCGTCGCCAACGCCGGTCTATGAACAGATCCGCGCGCAGATCGAAGGCATGGTGAAGGTCGGTGCGCTACATGACGGCGACAGGCTGCCGTCGGTACGCCAACTGGCCGGCGATCTGCGACTGGCTCCCGGCACCGTGGCCAAGGCATATGCCGAGCTCGCCGATCGAGGCGTCATCGAGACGGCCCCCGGCCGTGCCGCACGCATCAGGCGCGTGACGACGGTTCCCGAGCCGTTGCTCCGGGCCGCGAGGACCTATGCCGAGCAGTCACACCGGGTCGGCGCGACGTTCGAGGACGCCGTCAACGCTCTGCGTGCCCAGTGGGACTGATACGCGGGGACATCGCATCCTCAGCATGGAATCGGTGTGGCGTGACGGTCGTACAATGGCCGCATGGTTGTTCAGGGAAGCATGGCAAAGCCCGATGCGGGCAAGCCCAGTGTGATTGAGGTGCGCGGGGCCCGCGTGCACAATCTCAAGAACGTCGATGTCGACGTGCCGTTGGGGAAACTGGTGGGCGTGGCCGGCGTCTCCGGCTCAGGCAAAAGTTCGCTGGCGCTGGGCGTGCTGTATGCGGAAGGATCCCGACGATATCTGGAGGCGCTGTCCACCTATACGCGCCGACGTCTCACCCAAGCCAGCCGGGCGCAGGTGGACGAGGTGTTGCATGTACCGGCGGCGCTCGCCCTGCATCAGCGGCCCGCCGTGCCGGGCATACGTTCGACCTTCGGCACTATGACCGAATTGTTGAACAGCCTGCGTTTGCTGTTCTCCCGCTGCGCCTCGCACGTGTGCCCCTACTGCGGTGCACGGCAGCAACCCACGATGAACGTGGCCGCCGAACTGCCCACCATATGCGAGCGCTGCGGCAAGGAATTCCAAGCGCCGGGCGCGGAGTCGCTGGCCTTCAACTCCGGAGGCGCGTGCCCCACCTGTTCCGGCACCGGCATCGTGCGTGAGGTGAATCGTGCGGCCCTCGTACCGGACGAATCGAAAAGCATCGACGATGGTGCGGTACTGCCGTGGGGTTCCCTGATGTGGGATCTGATGAAGCAGGTGTGCGGTGCGATGGGCGTGCGTACCAACGTGCCATTCCGAGAACTTACGCCCGAAGAGCGCGACATCGTATTCAACGGGCCTGCCGTCAAAAAGCACATCCTCTACCGGCCGAAGAAGGGCGACGACTTTGCCGAACTCGACTTCACCTACTACAACGCCGTCTACACGGTGGAGAATGCGCTCGCCAAGGCCAAGGATGAGCAAGGTCTGAAACGCGTGGCGCGTTTCTTGGCGGAAAAGCCGTGTCCGGACTGCGGCGGCAGCAGATTGAGTGCGGCTGCCCGCGCACCGCAAATACTTGGGCTGAACCTGGCCGAGGCCACCGCCATGACTTTGGATGATGCGGTGACATGGGTGCGCGGCATACCTGGTTCGCTTCCGCCCGAGATGCGGTCGATGGCCACGAATATCTGCGAATCGTTCCTCGACGTGGCACGCCGTCTGTTGGAGCTTGGCTTGGGGTACCTCTCGCTCGACCGTGCCGGGGCGACTCTGTCCACCGGCGAACGTCAACGTGTGCAATTGGCGCGTGCCGTGCGCAACCGAACCACCGGCGTGCTGTACGTGCTGGACGAGCCGTCCATCGGCCTGCATCCCTCGAACGTGGACGGTCTGCTCGGCGTTATGCATGATCTGGTGGCGGATGGCAACTCGGTGGTAGTGGTCGACCATGACGTGCGCGTGCTCAAAGCAGCCGATTACCTGATTGAAATGGGTCCGGTGGCCGGCGCTGATGGAGGCCATGTGATTGCGCAGGGCGCGGTGAACGATGTGGAACATACCGCTGCCAGCCGTATCGCGCCTTTCCTCACTGAATCCGGGCAACGACGTGTGAGGGCGCAACAGGTTGCGGCAGTCGATGCCGGGATGGTCGGAGGACAACAAGTCATCGATACTGCTGCGCAGACTGACGGTTCGGCTGAATCTCCGGTGCCGGGAAACGCGGAGATATTCGCTTTCGGACGCATCCATATGGAAACCGGACCGCTGCACACGGTCAAGCCGCTTAACGTGGACATTCCGCGCGGACGTTTGGTGGCGGTCACTGGTGTGTCTGGCTCGGGCAAGACCACGTTGATTTTGGAAACGCTGATTCCGGCACTTCAAGCCGCTGCCGCCGGAGCGTCGCTGCCTCAGCATGTTCGCAAGCTTGATGCCGACGGCATCGCACGCGCCAACCTCATCGATGCTACGCCGATTGGTGCCAACGTTCGCTCCACGGTGGCTACTTACGCCGATATCCATGACGAATTGCGACGAGCTTTCGCCCGTACGGAAGAAGCCAAAGCGAGAGGATATAAGGCCGGCGATTTCTCCTACAACACCGGTCGTCTTCGCTGCCCTACCTGCGACGGCACCGGCTCCATCTCGTTGGATGTCCAGTTCCTGCCGGACGTGACCATCGCGTGCCCGGATTGCCGAGGCTCCCGGTACGCACCTGAAGCCAGCGGGATTCATCGCACGATCAAGTCGGCGAAAAGTAACGTCGTGCGTAAGTCTGCAGTATCTGCCGCGGATAACGGTTCTCCCGCTGGCACAGAACGGACGATGCAGACGTCGAGTACGGTGACTGGGCGCACGCTGACATTGCCGCAGATGATGGCGATGAGCGTGGATGAAGCTTTGGCTGTAACCGGTGATATGAAAAAAGTCCATGCGCGACTGACTACGTTGCATGACCTGGGACTCGGTTATCTGACGTTGGGGGAGCCGACGCCTGCGCTTTCCGGCGGTGAGGCTCAGCGCTTGAAACTCGCCAGCGAGATGGGCAAGGCACAGTCGGACGCCGTATTCGTATTCGACGAACCGACCATCGGCCTTCATCCGCTGGACGTACGTGTGCTGCTGGGCGTATTCGACCGTCTGGTGGCAAGCGGTGCCACCGTGGTGGTTATCGAACATGACTTGGACGTTATCGCCAACGCCGATTGGGTGATCGATCTTGGTCCAGGAGGTGGCGAGGCGGGCGGTCGAATCGTGGCTGAAGGTACGCCTGAGCAGATTGCCGCCAATCCGGAGAGCGTCACCGGCCGATATCTCAATATCCTGTAGATGGCGTAGCTCTCGTAAGAGACGGGTGCCGTAGGCGTGACGCATTGCGATGCTATGCGTTCGAGGATATGATTCGTCGCTCGTCGAGTCCGGTGTACGGATGTACCTATGCGTAGGTAGGGTCGGTTGATATGGAAGACAGTGCCGAAACACCGCACAAACGTGTGGATCCAGAACGCAAGCAACGTATCATCGAATCATGTCTGACCGTGATTGCCGATCGTGGCATAGCTGGCACTTCGCACCGTGTGGTGGCTGCCGAAGCGCATGTGCCGCTTGGATCCATGACCTATCACTTCGATGGTATGCATGATTTGCTGCATCAGGCATTTGACCAGTTCGCTGACCGCTCCATTGCAACGTTTGCGGCGCGAATGAGCGCGGCGCAAACGCCTGAGGAGGCATGCGAAGCCATAGCTGACAGCGTTGAACATGACGTGCTCACCACCGAACGGGACACGATCATCACCCTTGAGCTGTACACACTTGCCGCCCGCGACGCTTCTTTCCGTGACATCAGCGACCGCTGGATGGGTGCCGTGCAGCAGGAGCTGAGCCGGTTTTTTGACGCACGTACCGTAGCGTTGCTGGACGCCATGATCGAGGGGCTTACCTTGCATCGGGCGTTAGGCGGAGAGCCTAGGAACGTGGATGATCTGCGTGAGGGCATTCGCCGTGTGGCATTTGGCAAGGATCGTTCTGAATGAAATCGGACTCCTTGCCAATGCAACATGAGGAAGATACGCCATCCCAGATCGCTCTCCCCGTGCTGCATATGATTCGATTTCTTGTGGGGTTCTTCATCTGCGGCTTGCTGTGGATGACGGCATTCAATTCCGCCAGTATGGTATTGCTGCCGCAACGGCTCAAGGACGATGGATTCGCTAATCCTAATGGCATGATTGCACAGTTGAATGCCGCAGGTGCGGTTGTGGCATTATGCGCGAATATCATCTTCGGCTCTCTTTCCGACCGGTCACGTTCCCGGTTCGGACGGCGTACGCCTTTTATGATCGCCGGTGCCATCGCATCAGGCATCTGTCTGTTCTTTGTTTCGGTCGCACAACATGCGGTTGTCATTATTACCGCTTGGTGCGGTTTGCAGCTGTTCCTCAACGCATTGCTATCGCCGGCTCTTGCCACGTTGTCGGATAGGATTCCCGGTGCCCTCCGTGTGCGCATGTCCGTGGCCTACGGTTTGGGCACCACGATGGGCAACGCATTCGGCACCATGCTCGGTGCATTGTTCCATGAACAAAAAACCATTGGTTTTGCCGTTGCCGCATGCCTGCTGGCGTTGGATGGATTGATTGTCGTATCAATTTGGCCCAAGGAGCCTTCCGCTGCGAACTTGCCGAAAGCCGGAGACGGTGTGAAGGCGATGCTGAAAAGTTTCCAGCCGCCTATTCGCGGGGCGTCGGACTTCTATAAGGCGTTGATCGGCCGTTTCTGCCTGATGCTCGCCTACAATATGGTGTTCGCCTATCAGCTCTATATCTTGGAAAGCTATCTTGGGCAGAATGCCAGACAGGCTGCGGCCACTATCGCGGTGCTGTCATCATGTACTATGACGGCAAGCCTGACCGGCATGATTGTCAGCGGCGTTATTGCGGAGCGATGGGGGAGAAGAAAGCCGCTGCTGATTATTGCGGCGGTGCTGCTCGCCGGCGGATTCCTCGCTCCTTGGCTGATGCCCTCAGTGCCGGGATTCTATATATACGGCGTGCTGGCTGGACTGGGGTATGGAACCTACAACGCCAGCAATCAGGCGCTCAGCATTGATGTGTTGCCGAATAAGGATGAGGCCGGCAAGGGGCTGGGCATATTGAATCTCGCCAATACTTCCGGCATGATTTTGGCTGCGGTGATTACCTCATCCGTGTACGCGATTTGCGGAACCTACCGGCCGGTGTTCATCGGCGCGGCGTTGATGGCACTGATCAGCATTCCGTGCATTGCGACGATTCGTTCGGCTCGGTGACGGTTTTGGGATCTATCACTTGGGCTTTCGTCATATCTGCCTGACATATCCGTCTGGCATAGTTTCGAGGTCATACGCGTGTGACATAACCTACGGCGAATCGTTCCGAATATGACTCGTGCAATTAGAGCGGTCGCATAATGTATAAACGCAGCATCTCCAAAAACCTTGAACAATCAAAGGTTCTGGAAATGCTGCGTATGGTTGTCTCAGTCTGATTCCTCAGAGCTTCTTATTGAAGCGATTCTTTGTAGGAGAGTCTTACTTCACGACCTTGAAGCCGCCGGTCCACGGGGTCTGCTCGGTCACGCCGAGGATGATCTGCAGGGCACCGTAGCCCTCAAGGTACTGGGCGCGCTTGAGCGGGCCGGCATCCACGGTCTTGAGGCCCGCGCCCTCGATGAAGGCGGCGACGGACTTCTTGGCGTCCTCGTCGTTGGAAGCCAGCTGCACCACGGTCGGAGCGCCATCGTTCTCACCGGTGGCGAGGGTGGCGGCGAAGGTGGTGTTGAAGCCCTTGACCACCTTGGAATTCGGCAGCTTGGCGGCCACGTACTCGGCGGCGGACTTGAAGCCTTCCGGCAGAGCCAGGTCGAAGGTGGTGAAATCGATCGGGTTGGCCACATCCACCACGGTCTTGCCGGCCAGCTGATCGGCGTAGGCGGCGAGCACTTCGTCGTAGGCCGGGAACGGGAGAGCCAGAACCACGATGTCGCCGGAGATGGTGGCTTCACCGAACTTGGCACCGGTGACGCCTTCGGCTGCTGCTGCGGCCTTATCCGGGTTGCGGTCGATGACCTGCACGGAAGCGCCGGACTTGACGGCGATGCCCGCCACTGCGGAACCGATGTTGCCTGCGCCGAAGATGGTGATGTTGCTCATGATGAGTCCTTTCGATATGGGTGTGTTTCGTACTGCCTTGCGATGGCTCCGGTTGGTGTGCCGTTGCGTTCGCGTTGATGCCAGTATGCACCTCAATGAGAAATATTTCAAACTGAGATATATCAGAAAGGTTTATATCGATTTGAAATTCGTTGGAATTGCAGGGGTTGTGATGGGTGTACAGTCTGTTGCTCCGGGCGTGTCGTTCTGAGATATCTTGACTTGAGATATTATAGAAGACATGATGAACACGATAGAACTCATGACATTGGGCTTCCTCTCTGAGGAACCCTTGTGTGGCTACCGTCTGCGCAAGAAGATGGAGCAGCTGCAAGGCTATATGCAGGCGGTTTCCGACGGTACTTTGCATTCGGTGACCAACAAATTTGTCAAAGCCGGCTATATCGGCGAAACCTTCAATGTGGTGAACGGCCGCCGTCTGCGCGAATTCCACCTTGAGGAGGCCGGGCGCGAGAAGCTCATCGAGGAGTTGAAGGGGACCAGCGGCTACAACCTCACCAACATCACCAAATGGGCGGTGGTCATGTCGTTCCTTTCGGTGATTCCTGATGAGGCTGACCGTCGAGCCGTGCTGCAGCGCCGCCTTGACAACCTCGAATCCGACGTCCGCCGCCTCTACAGCGATGGCGAAGGCCCGATCGACAACGATAAGGTGGAAGACAAATATCGCCGTGCCGTTCTTATGATCCACGACGCCGAAATCGATGCCGAACGTCAGTGGCTCAAAGAGGAACTCGGTGCTGAATAGCAGACGGGTGCCATCCGCGGCCGCATTGGAATCGCTGTATGGCACCATGCTCCAGCACATGGGACCAACTGGTTGGTGGCCGGCGGAGACGTTGTTCGAAATCATGGTCGGTGCAGTGCTGACGCAGAACACCGCATGGGGGAATGTCGATCGATCGTTGCATGCGCTGAAAGCGGTTGATGCGCTTGAACCGCATGCGATTATGGCATTGGAGCCGGGGAGTCTTCAGGATTTGATTCGCCCGTCCGGGTTCTACCGGAATAAGGCGAAGACGTTGCAATCGCTCAGTCGCTGGTATATCGAACGATGCGGTGCGCGGCCGGAAGGCGCGGCGGATATCGCCGATGATGATCTGCGCGCAGAACTGTTGGGATTGTTCGGCATCGGCGGGGAAACTGCAGATGATCTGGTGCTCTACGTGTTTTCTCGCCGCGCATTCGTGGCGGATACGTATGCGCGGCGGCTGTTTACTTTTCTGGGATTCACTGTGCCGGCTGGCTATCCGTCGTTTCACAAGGCGTTTGCGCCGGCCGTGCTGGCATCCGGTTTGGATGTGTCGCAATTGCAGGAATTCCACGGCCTTATCGACGAATACGGCAAGGCATATCGCACTGACGAGGCCAAAGCGGAATCATTCTTGAGCGGCTTCAAGATGTGAGCGGACCTTCACCGCTACATACCAGACAAGCAGCGCCACCACGATGGCTGCCACCGCGTACTGGAACTTATCGAGGAATCCTAGGATTGAGCACCAACCTGCCCCCAGCACATAACCGGCCATGACCAGAATCGTGTTCCATACCGCGGAACCCAGCGTGGTGAGCAATGTGAACTTCATGAGATTCGTGCGGGCGATGCCGGCGGGAATCGAAATCAGCGAACGCACGATTGGGATCACACGGCCGATGAGCACGGAGGCCAATCCATATTTCGCGAACCAATCATTGGCTTTGTCGATGTCGGAGGCGTCGGTGAGCGGCATCATGTCGAACAGTTTGCGCATGCGCGTGGCACCAATCGCATAGGCGATGCCATACAGCACCAGTGCACCGATCACAGAGCCGATGGTCGCTCCGGCAATGGCCTCGATGAGGGTCATGCGGCCTTGTGCCGCCGTGAAGCCGGCCAATGGCAAAATGACTTCGCTGGGAATCGGCGGGAACAGGTTTTCGAGGAACACGGCGATGCCGGTGCCAAGCCAGCCCATCATGGACATGAGTCCGACAAGCCAGTTGGTGATAGCGCCAATGAATCCGCCCGTGGAAACCGGGCACTGCATAATCGTTGCAATGTTCATGTCGCTTACGCTATGGCATACGTGCTTATGCGAGGCTAAGACACTGACATTGGCTGGTTGCAGCGGATCATGCATTTTGCGCATAGCAAATCATCGTTGTTTTCTATTGGACTGATGAGGGCATCGGCGATTCAATGGAGCTGAACATTGTGATGGAAGGAATCGATATGAGCAAGAAGATTCTGGTTACATACTTTTCCGCCACCGGCACCACTGAGGCTGTGGCGGAACGTCTGGCAAAGGCGATTGACGCTGATTTGACCGAGATTGAACCTGCTGAGCCGTACACTGCCGCGGATGTGAATTGGCGTGATACCGCGAGCCGTTCGTCGGTGGAGCATAAGCACCGTGATATGCGCCCGGCATTGGCCAAGCCGATTGATGTGAAGCCGTATGACGTGGTGTTCGTCGGCTACCCGCTGTGGTGGGAGACCGCGCCGCGCGTGGTGCGCACGTTCCTTGAAAGCGAGGATTGGGCCGGCAAGACCATCGTGACGTTCGCCACGTCTGGTTCCAGCACGCGCGGTGCCGATGGCGTGCAACTACATGATTCTGCGCCGGCTGCGCATTGGGTTGCTGGTCGTCGTCTGGCTGCGAACGTCAAGGAATCCGAGCTGGCCAAGTGGGTCGCCAGCCTCAATCTGTAATACTCAACCTGTTGATTTGAAAGGAAACTTATGGAAAATCCAAGCGCATTCCCGATGGGCAAGCCGAATGATGCGTACGCTCAATATTTTGAAGGTCAAAGCTATCTTGCACCACTTGCCGGTGATGATCAGGTGAACGTGGCCAACGTGACCTTCGAGCCCGGCTGCACGAACCACTGGCACATCCATCATGGTGTCTGCCAGATCTTGCTGGCTGTAGGCGGTCGCGGCTACTACCAGATCGAAGGTCAGGAGCCGGTTGAGTTGAAGCCCGGCGACGTGGCGTACATTCCGCCGGAAACCAAGCATTGGCATGGTGCCGCGCCCACCGAGGCGTTTGCCCACGTGGCGATCATGCCCAAGAAGGAAGGCGCTTCCAACGAATGGCTTGAGCCGGTGGATGAGGAAGCCTACAAGAAGCTGGCGTAGCAAGTCTAATTCTCGGTTGAGCGTCAGTTGGGTATTACCATCCTGTGAACGCTGTGGCTCGGTGTGCTCTACTGTGAGATGCGGCACCGAGCCACAGCGTAGTACGCGGCCATTCTGCCGCGCACTATATGCAGTTTTGGGGGTTTATTGCATTTTGTGTGCGCGCAAATCGCTGGAATTGCGTGAATATGCATGTTGTGCAGCACTTGGGAAATAAGAATCGTTGGAATTCCGCCATTTCCGCAATTAGCCTATTGGGCAGGCCCGCGCACAAATAGCAGAATTAATGATTATTGCCCTATTGTGCGCAGATGGTGTTTACTTGAGTCGCCCACTACCGCATCTCCGGGGGCTTGTATTGGTCGTCGGCGGTGAAGCAGGTGCGGTAGACCATCGCCATGATGAGGCTGTCGGCCACCAGGGTCAATGCGGCGATGGCGGCGAACACCACGAACTGGTATTTGGCGGCTTCAAGCGGGTCTCCGCCGGCAATCACTTGACCGGCCATCATGCCAGGTATCGTCACGATGCCACAAGAGGCAAGCGTGGCCGTGGTGGGCAGCAGTCCCAGCCGAATCGAGGAGACGATCGAAGGACGGGCGGCCTCCCAAGCAGTGGAGCCCAAGGCGAGAAGCGTATCGATTTCATCGCGACGTTCGTTCATGCTCTCGTAGAAACGGCTCAATCCCACTGCCAGCGCGGACACCGTATTGCCCAGCAGCATGCCGGTCAACGGCACCACCAGCTGCGGCGCATACCACGGGTGCGGGCGCACTACGAGCTCGGTGACCAGCGAAATCATCAGCAGCATCGTGATGGTCAAGCTCAACAGCACCGGACCGGCCAATCCTTTCGGCACACCTTTGGCGCGCGAAAGCGTGATCTGCACGGCGGCCACCAGCATCACCGCAATCACGGCGAACACCAAAAGCACATTGTTCGCGCGAATCACGTAACCGATGATGAAGCCCATCGCACACAATTGCAGCAGTGCGCGGCATGCGGACCACAGCAGCGTCTTGCCGATGTTGATGCGCATGAGCTCGCTGATGCCGGCCGCAATGGCCACCATCGTCAACGCGACCAAGAGGCCCCAGATATCAATGTCATATGCGTTACCGGTCATGCCTGCTCACCAGCTTGTTCGCTCAACGTTCCGTTGGTCAACGTTGCGATTCGGGAAGCGCGACCATCCGGCGGACGATGGCGGATGCGTATAATCGCCATGCCGCCGGCCGCAGCCGTAGCCATAATATCGGCCACTTTCTCAGCGTTTTCGTCATCCAGGCCGGCGTCCACTTCGTCCGCCAACAGCACTTTTGGCTCAGTCAAAAGCGTGCGTGCCAGAGAGACGCGTGCCGCCTGTCCGCCGGACAGATCATGCGGCGGGCGGTCGAGATCGATGTCCTCGCAGCCCATCGCATCCAAGGTCATACGGATTTTGTGATCGGTGAGGAGTTTGTGCGCCTGCTGATCGTTGTTGCGGAACAATGCCATGAGCTTGCGGCCAAGACCGACTTTGCCGATGCGATGCTGAGCATTCGCAAATCGGCCTGCAGCGGCATCGGATGCCGAGGCTGGTGCGGCGGCGGTGCTGGCGTCGATTGCAACGGTCGCCGCATTGCCAGCATTCTGTCCGCCAATACTGTCGGCCCCCGCGCGAATCACCAATGTAAACGGCAAACGAATCGCCTCGGCCACCGTCTCACCCGGCAGAATCGGCTTCTGCGGCAAATACGCTACCTCGTGCCGCCATTGCTGTGGCGTGAACTCGTCGGAATCATGCCCGGCAAGCGTAAACGAGCCGGTCGCGTGCGGATTAAGCCGCGCGAACGCGGTCAGCAGACTGCTCTTGCCGGAGCCGGACGGGCCAACCAGATCCACAATCTCACCGGAGGCAATCGCAAAGTCAAGATTCTCGAAAATCGTGCGACGCTCACCTTGTGCCGGCACGATACATGTCACTTTGCTTGCGGTGAAGATATGTTCCGTACTGCTCATATTGGGCACGTTACTTCGCCGGCGGTATTGCGCCAATCCGTGAGCGTTTCTTAGCGAACTCTTAGATGCTTGGCGGTCTGATATAACCGTAAGAAAAGGCTTTGTTGTCAGGATAGCGATAATGACGATGGAAGACAAATACGCGATCGATCCGGAGCGACTGCTGCTGCCGGCGGTGCTGTTTATCGAAGACGATCCGAACTTGGGATCGATGATTTCGGAAATGCTGGGCATTGATTATCGCGTGGATTGGGTTGCGACGATTGCCGATGCGAAAGTGCGACTCGCCGCAAACACGTATGATGCGCTGATCGTGGACCGTCGCTTGCCGGATGGCGATGGGTTGGATTTGATTCGTGGTCTGCGCAAGGGCGGTGTCGCGACTCCCGCATTGATGCTGACCGCGCTCGCCGAAGTGGACGATATTGTGAACGGGCTTGACGCTGGGGCCAATGATTATCTCACCAAGCCGTTTCATGTGGTGGAGCTTGAAGCTCGTTTACGGGCGCTGTTGCGTGGGTTCCATGCGCAAGCGACAAGCATCATGCTCGGTGATTGGCTCCTAAAGCCCAATACCAACATCATCGAGGATCCTGATGGGCGAGCCGTGCCGCTTACCGATGTGGAATCGAAACTGTTGGCCACGCTTGCCGCCGCGCCGGATCATGTGTTCAGTCGTGAGGAATTGTTAAAGAATGCGTTTTCAGCTGGCAGTGACCTTGGAGCCGTGGACGTGTATGTCTCGTATGTGCGCGGCAAAACCACGCGCAGCATTATCGTCACTGTACGCGGCAAAGGGTATCGGATCGGGCAGCCGCAGGATTAGGCGTAGCCAGGGCGTAATGATATGCCCCGCGAATCATATGTAAAGGAGCGTGCAGCATGGAGAGCGATGCTCAAACGCAGCGTAACCACAAGCAAAGCCACGGTCGCAATCATCAACCCAGCACCGTTGCCGGGCTGATCAGCCTGCGCATGACTATCGCGATGACGATGATTACGGTAGTCGGGGGGTTGATATTCGTGGCCGGCGTGCTGCTTGGCTCGCGCCATGAATTTACCGAACGTGGGCTCGATCCGAACGCCATGTCAGTCACCGAGCAATTCGGTTCGGGCATGATGGTGATCGACACCAAAAAGGCCGTGGGCTTTACCGTACTGTTTGTGCTCGGCGTGATTGCCGCCGTGGCGCTGATCGGACGATATTATTCGCGCAAAGAGGTCGCGCCTCTGGAACACGCCTTCGAGCTGCAGAAGGATTTCGTGGCGGACGCCAGTCATGAGCTGAAGACACCGCTGGCCGTCATCTCCACGCGTATCGATTTGATTGAGTTCCGTCGCGCGCATGGGCAGTCGATCGACGGTGTCATCGCCGATCTGCGCGGTGATGTGGATCGCATGAACGCGATTATTACGGACCTGCTGGTGGCCGCGCGCGGTGCCGTGGATGCTGAGCCGGTAGCGCTCGCCGTGGTGATCGGTCAGTCCGTGGATTCGGTCAGGCCTCTGGCGGATAAGCGCAGCGTGGGCTTGAATACGCATATTGACGGTGACCCATCGCACTTTGTGGTGCGTGGCAATGCCGTAGGACTCTCGCGCTGCCTGGTAGCGGTGCTTGACAATGCCATCGCGCATTCGCCGGCTGATTCGGCGGTGACTGTTTCGCTCGGCTATCATCATCACGGTGATGTGGCCATTCGCGTCGCCGACTGCGGCAGCGGCATCGGCTCTGATCCGGAGCGACTGTTCCGCAGGTTCGCGCGTGATGATGACGGCACCGAGCATCAGGGCTATGGCTTGGGATTGGCCTTGGCCCGCGACGTGGCGAATCGCTACGGCGGCACGCTCAGTGTAGAATCCACGTCGTCGCATGGCACCACGATGCTGATTACCTTGCCGTTGGCGGCATAGCACGGCAGTTAGGCTGTAGCAAGCTCGCGAATGCGTTCGATGAACGCGGCGACGGCTGGGGATGGATCCAGCGGATACAGCAAACCGTAGGAGAGACCCACTGGTTCGGGCCAATCCACGGGTACGTTCACCAACTGCGGGTGCACATCCGCCCACAACGGCTTGGAAATGAGTAGATCCCCGGCCTGTGCGCATTCGTTGAATGTATCAAGGCCGTAATGGTCAATGTCGATGAGTTCAATGTCGGGATGCTGGGCGAGCAGATTGCGGGCGGTTTCGTCGCCTCCGTGTCGATGCGCGATGATGTGAATGCGCGTGCCAGTCAAGTCATCCAATGTGATGATCGGCAGACGGGCGAGTGGGTGCTCGCGTGGTACTGCCAAACACAGAGGTTCATAATCAAGCGCCAGCGTGCCGCAATATTGACTCCAATAGTCGGCGTCGAATGCAGTGGACACCATGTCGATATCTTGGCCAAGATGGGCGATGATGGTGTTGATGGTCGTGGTGTTGTCCGACAGAGAAACCAATTCCAGGCGAATCTGCGGATGTTTGCCGGCGTCCTTCTGCCAGAGGTCGAGAATTCGCCGGCCTGAACGCAGTACCGAGACGCCAAGTCGTACGGGCTTGATGTCGGTAGCGGAGCGGCGTTGCGCGCGGCTGATGATCTCGTCGCATTCGCGCATAATCGGTCGCGCATCGGCAACGAAATCACGCCCCTGAGGGGTGAGCTCCACGCCGCTGCGTGACCGATGAAATAGTTTCAGCCCATATTCTTTTTCGAACGTATTGATCTGCTTGGCCAATGCCGGTGTGGAGATATGCAGCAGCCGGCCGGCGCTGGCGAAGCTGCCGGTGTCAGCCGCCGCGATCACCGCATCCAATCGTTTGTCGTACATGATGAAGCCTTTTTATAAACCAATAGTTTATGCGCTGTAAACCATAATCATCAACAAACCAATGTATTCCATTGTTTCTCAAGCGTACACTATCTCACGCAGTAACCAAAAGTATATGGATGAAGGATGTCAGTGAGTTCTGTATCGAAGCTTTCCTCAAACCTCACCACAGCTGCGGCTGCGGTCGCCTCGTTCCTGGCTGGCATGGATGTGCTTATCGTCAATGTGGCGCTGCCGTCCATCGCCAAGGAACTGGGCGGTGACATGGCTGTACAGCAGTGGGTGGTGGATGGCTATACCTTGCTGTTCGCCGCACTGCTGCTGCTCGCGGGCAGTCTCGCCGATCAGTTCGGCGCCAAGCGCATTTTCATTATCGGCGCAGCGCTGTTTGGCGCAGCCTCGCTGTTCTGCACTTTCGCATGGTCGATGATGGCGTTGGTAGCCGGCCGTTGCATCCTCGGCATTGCTTCGGCGCTGCTGCTGCCGGCATCGATGTCGCTGATTAATGAGGCGAGTCCGAATCCGCGCTATCGTGCATGGGCATTGGCTCTCTGGGGAGCAGGCGGTGCCTCGGCTTCGGCAGTGGGGCCGTTGCTCGGCGGACTATTGACGCCGATCCACTGGAGTCTGGTGTTTGCGGTCAATGTGCCATTCTGCCTGATGATTCTGGCGGTTGCGCCGCACATCGCGGCCTCGCCAAAACGCGCAACCAAGTTCGACTGGATTGGTCAGGTGCTGGCTTTGATTGGATTGAGTACGCTGGTCGCCGGCATTATTCAGGTAGGTTCTGCAGGTATCACCGCGCCTGCAACGCTGGCGCTGTTGATTATTGGCTTGGGGGCGCTCGTGGCATTCGGGTATTCGCAAGCCAAGGTTGCGTATCCGATGATGCCTCTCAGCCTTTTCCACGTGCGCGGTATGCAAGTGGCGCTGCAAATCGGCTTCATCATGATTTTCAACTGGTATGGCATGGTGTTCATCTGCACGATGTTCCTGCAAAACGAGCTCCATATGAAGCCGTTCGCGGCTGGTCTGGTATTTGTGCCGTCCGCATTCGTGACCATTTTCGGCAATCTGTTGGGCGGGCGCATCGTGACCGCGCGTGGTTCGAAATTCTCGATTACGTTAGGACTGGCCATTATGATTGCCGGATTCCTGTTCGAGTTTCTGACTCCACAACCGATTCCCGTTTGGATAATCGCCACAGGACTCAGCGTAGTCGGCTTCGGCGCAGCCATCACCACACCTGCGGCGGCAGGCGTGGTTCTGAAAAGCGTGGACGCTGCACAGGCAGGCATCGCGTCCGCCATGTTCAACACGTTCCGCCAAGTCGGCGGCGCAATCGGTGTGGCGGTGTTCGGTGTGGTCGCCACATTCCTACCCTCGCTTGATCTCGCCTTGCGGGCGGTGTTCCTCGCCTCTGCGCTGTTGCTGGCGTATGTACTGGTATTCGAACTGTTGCGTTGGAAGGATGCTGCGATTGCTGCTGTAGCCGCGGAATCAGTGGCATAATCGGGAACTGAACCGAATCATCAACGACGAAGATGAATGGAGATGGCGGTTATGGCACAGGAGCAGGACGGCACGTTGCCGCTGAACGTGAAGAACGCAAAAGATATCAAGGTGATTGCGAACGTGGGCACAGGCACGATGGGGCATGCCATTGCACTGCAGTTCGCACTTGCCGGTTATGAGACCCGGTTGGTTGGGCGCAGCGAGGCGTCGCTTGATCGCTCGATGGGTCGCATTCGTGCCGATGCCGAGACCTTCGCCGGTGCCGGGCTGTTGCACGCCGGTGAGACCGTGGAGGATGTGCTCGCCCGCATCACGCCGATTGTCGGTTATGAGCAGGGCGTGGCTGGCGCTGACTTCGTGATCGAATCGGTTGCTGAGAATCTGGAAGTCAAGCAGAGCGTATGGCGTGAGATCGAGAAGTTCGCACCAAAGGATGCGATTTTCGCCACCAACACCTCGGGGCTGAGCCCTACAGCAATCCAGTCGGTGCTTGAACGCCCCGAACGATTCGTGGTGGCACACTTCTGGAACCCGGCGCAACTGATGCCGCTGGTGGAAGTGGTGCCTGGCGCTCACACCGATCCGCATGTGGTGGACGTGACCTTTGATCTCATGAATCTCATCGGCAAGAAGCCGGCGAAAATCAAGAAGGAATCCCTGGGATTCGTGGGCAACCGACTGCAGATGGCCGTGCTGCGCGAGGAATTCCATATTATTCAGGAAGGCATCGCGGATGCCGCCACCGTGGACGATGTGATGAAATACAGCCTCGGCCGCCGTTGGAATCTGGTCGGTCCGGTGGCCAGCATCGATCTTGGCGGGCTCGATGTGTTCTACAACATCAGCACCTACCTGTTCGACGATATGGACAACGGGACCGGTCCCTCGCCGTTGCTCGCAGAAAAAGTCAAGGAAGGCAACCTCGGCGCCAAAACGGGGCGCGGCTTCTTCTCTTGGCAGGGCGAGGACGGCAAGCGCGTCATCGAACAGCGCGACAAGGCGTTGCTTCGTGCGCTCAAAGAAGACGCGGCAGAAGTCGGAAAGCAACCTGCTGAAGTCTAGACTCCGCTAATCCCACACGTCGAGCTTGCGATTCTTGTAATAGTATTCCCTATCTTTCTCGCCGATCGGGCGCGCGACCTTGCAGGGCACACCGTAGGCTACGGAGTTTGCTGGAATATCGTGGCTCACCACCGAGCCGGCACCGATGACGCAGTTATCGCCAATAGTTACACCCGGCAGGATGGTCACGTTCGCGCCGACCCAAACATTGCGGCCGATCGTGACCGGAATCGCATAGACGTAGTGGTGTTCGCGCAGCACCGGCAACACGGGATGGCCGGCCGTGGCGATGACCACGTTTGGGCCGAACATGCACCAGTCGCCGATGGTGATGTCCGCGTCATCCACGCAGGTGAAGTTCACATTGCAGTAGACGCCTTTGCCCATATGCACATGATGGAAGCCCCAGTTTGCGTGCGCCGGCGTCTCCACATGGCACCCCTCGCCGATTTCGGCGAACATTGCTCTAAGGAGCTTCTGCTTGCCGGTTTGATCCGTGGGATGCGTCTGGTTGAATTCCCAGAGTTTTTCCTGATATTCGAGCTGACCGCCCATGATGCTCGGATCGTCGTAATGATAGGGGAGTTGTTCCTCGCGCCGCTTTGCATTGTCCATGATTGCCGCCTTGCTATTCCAGTAATTGCAATGATGTTTGCGTTATCATTATAGGTTTTCGCGGCGCGGGCGGGGTGCAAATCGGGGTCGCGGTCCTCACTATGTATGCGTTCCGACGAACTATCCGCGTACTTGGTGAGGATTGAGGCCGTCAAACCGGTGTTATGTATGCGGGTGCCTAGTTCGGCCGCATACATAATGAGAATTTAAGATGTGTGCGGGGAGGGGCAAAAGCGGAAGCGGGAGACGCGGGCGGGTTAGCCTCCGCAATGCTGGCGTCTGATCACCTTTGATGTGTCAATCCGTGAGGAATGCCTGATATTGCTTGGCGGTTTCAGCCAGTGCCTCGTCGGAGAGCTCCATCGCGCCAAACACCACGAACGGTTCGCGCCAGGAAGCATGCACGTAACGGGCCATCATACGATATGGCGATAGTACTTCGCGCATGGTGGCACCGTTGTCTTCCTGCTGATATTCACTTTCCGGGCCGCCGGCTGTGGTGGCCACCGTGATGTTCTTGCCTTCAAGCGCCTTGCCGCCGGGCCCATATGCCCAGCCGAACGCCAGCACCTGATCCTCCCATTCCTTGAGCAGCGCAGGGGAGGAGTACCAGTAGAGCGGGAACTGCAGCACAATTCGATCATGTTGCTCGATGAGCTGCTGCTCGGCTGCGACGTCGATACGGCCGTCCGGGTACTGCGCATATTCGTCGTGCACGGTGACTTCGTTGCCGTTGTCAACGGGCAGAGTTTGCGCTGCCGCCATCAACGCCGCATTGGTGCGAGACTTCGACATATTCGGGTGAAATATTAATACCAAGGTCTTCATGGTGACTGCTCCTTGTGGATTGACTTGGTATCTATGGTACTTTCGTCGGCTTGTGGATGCGAACAAGGCGAATGAAGAGTAAATGTTGCGCACAACGTGGCGAATCAAGTAGAAACCGCAAATTGTGCGGAGGGTGTAAAAAGGCGTAGATAAAGACGATGGCGGAATTGCAACGATTCTTGGCTTAGTGGGTTGCGCACTACAAGGCGGTCAGGTGTTTTTCTTGAATTGTGTAAACACAATGGGGCAAAAGAAGAGAAATATGTCAATAGTGCGCAGCTCATGGCCTGATGACTGTGATGAAAACGGTCATTTATGGATCGCGGAGATGCTGATTGATTCCGATGTGAACACAATAAGAATTGTTCGGTATGTGATCAATAATATGGACGCCGCAGGGCTTCCGGGCTAGCGTGAGCCGCATGGTTGTATGGGATTCCGAACAGTACCTTCGCTTCAAGGACGAGCGCACACAGCCCTCGCGTGACTTGGCAATGCAGCTGCCGCCTGATGACGGTACGGTTACGCGTGTGCTTGACATCGGCTGTGGTCCGGGCAACAGCACGGCCGTGCTGCGCGAACGGTATCCGCAGGCGGAAATCCTTGGTGTCGATAATTCGCCGGAAATGATTGAAGCCGCGCGCAAAGCACACCCTGATATCGACTTTGCGCTGTGCGATGTGTCGAATCCGGAAGAGCTGGGCTCACTGCCCGGCGATTTTGACGTGGTGTTCTCCAACGCCTGCATCCAATGGGTGCCGAATCATGTGCAGCTGATTCCGGAACTGTTGGCAAGACTCAAACAGGGCGGCATGCTCGCCGTGCAGACGCCGATGAACTACGAGGAACCGATCCATCGCATTATCGCTGAGGTCGTGCACTCGCCGGAATATGTGGATCGACTGCCGCAGCAGCGGGAGTTCTATAATCTGACACCGCCTGATTATTGGGAACTGTTGCGCAAACATGCGGCGCATTTCCGCATGTGGAAGACCTCGTATATGCATACGCTGCCTTCGCATGAGGCGATTATGGATTGGTATCGCGGTACGGGATTGCGCCCATATCTGCAAGCGTTGCCGGATGATGAGTCGCGCGCGATTTTCGAAGCCAAGATATTCGCGCAGGTCTGTGAGGCCTACCCAACCCAGTCGGACGGCAGCGTCATCTTCCCGTTCCCGCGATTTTTCTTCACTGCGGTGAGGTGATACGAGGCAGGTCTCGGCAGAAGGCGCGGGTTGTGGAAAAGACCGCACGAAGACCCGCACAAAGAAAGGAAAGCTTGTGATTGCTTCGCATCACAATCGGGTGGTGATTGTGGGCACCGGCAGCGTGGGGTCGGCAGTGGCCAGCGCCATTGTGGAACAGGGGCTATGCAATGAGCTGGTGCTGATTAACCATAACCCGAATAAAGCAAAAGGCTTGGCTATGGATTTGGCCGACGGCTCCGAATTCCTCGGCCGATTCATCACTATTCGGCCGGGTGACTGGGATGATTGCGCCAGCGCTGATGTGGTGGTCATCACGGCCGGGCCGAAACCGAAGCCGGGCGAGACCCGTATGCAGGAGCTCGATGCGGCCATCGACATTGTGGACCCTATACTGAAGCACATCACGGATTCGGGTTTTGACGGCATTTTGATCATGGTGTCGAATCCGGTCGATGTGCTGAGCTGGTTCGCGTGGCGACGTACCGGTCTGCCGCGTGCGCAGGTGTTCGGTTCAGGTGCTGCCCTCGATACCTCGCGTATGAAAGCGATTATCGGCACAACCACACATCTTGATCCGCGATTGGTATCGGGGTATGTAATCGGCGAGCACGGTGACTCACAGTTCGTGCCATGGTCCACGGTTTCGTTCATCGGCAAATCGTTTGCGCAGTATTTGGAGGACAATCGCGACCGATATCCGGGTGTCACGCTTGCCGGCATTGAAGAGCAGACCCGCAGACGAGGCCTTGACATCAAAGGATTGCGTGGCGGAACCAGCTACGGTATCGCCGCCACCGTTGCCGGGCTGATTCGAACGATCTTATGGAATGAACGCAGCGTCGTATCCGTATCCACATTGATCAGCGGCGAATACGAGTATGGGGAACAGGATGTATTCCTGTCGCTCCCGGTTGCGCTCGATGGCAGTGGCGTCGGAGACTTCGTCGACCTTCATCTCAACAGTGAGGAATTGGCGAAATTCCATGCTTCCGCAGCTGTAGTGCGGGAGCATTGCGCTTTGATTACCGACCGACTGTGAGGTAAGACTCGCCAGTCAGGCCGCTTGGCATCCGGTATGGTAGCGTTCGGCGGTGGCAACGCCATGCAGCATGAGATCGGTCATGATATCGGCCAGTACCTCGTCGGGCGCATCCATGTCGTTGAGCACCCACTGGTCGATGACTTCGCACAGTGCGCCCGCCCAATAACAGGCGGCATAGCGTGGGCCGATCTGGCGGCGGGCGGCGCTGCGATTCATGCTCGCGCGCATCCGCTCGCGAATACGGTTCCCTTGGCCGGCCTCAAGAATAAGCCGATACTGTGGTGCGATGCTGTGTACGTCGGCAAGCATAGCCAGGCAGGCCTCGCGGGTCTGCATCATGGGATCATATTGCATCAGACTGTGATTGATTCGCTCAAAGATCGCGGCGAGGAACCCATCTAAAATCGCCTCTTTTGAAGCGTAATTGCGGTAGTAGGCATTGCGGGAGACGCCGGCTCGTTTGGCGATGTCGGTGACGGTGATCGATTCGAATGGCTTTGTTTCCATCAGTTGGATAAGCGCGCCTTCGATGCATGCGCGCACGAAGGCGTTCGATTCCTCATTATTGCGATGCAAGGTGGCAAGTCTGCGGGCTTTGGTGTCGTCGCCGTCCGTGGGCTGCTGGTCTGATGTCTCGGTCTGAGGCACATCCGCCATGTCACAGTTCCTTTCGTTCTGTCATCGCCGTGCCGAAATGCCTTGCGGACGCAAAGGCTCGGTGGTTATCGTCAATGATGTCACACTTGTTACATCATAATCGGAAGGTGTAGTCAAAGGCCATGAACACGAGGCAATCCATCAATGCATCATCGCCATCTGCGGGCAAGGTCATTCTGGTGACCGGCGCATCCAGCGGCATCGGCAAACAGACGGCGTTGGCGCTCGCAGCTCAAGGGCATACGGTCATCATGCACGGTCGTAATCCAAAGAAGACGCAGGAGTCGCGAGACTGGGTCGAACAGCGCACCGGAAACCGCAACGTGTACGCCCATGTGGCCGACCTGTCGCTGATGAGCGAAGTCGTACGATTCGCAAAGGAAATCACTGCCACCTATGAGCGACTCGACGTGCTCGTCAATAATGCCGGCGGTCAATTCGGCTCCGAGCGAGAAGTCACGGCAGAAGGTCATGAGAAAACGTTCGCCATCAATACGCTTGCGCCGTTCCTGCTGACCAACCTGTTGCTGCCGATGCTGGAACGCAGTGAATCCGCTCGCATCGTCACCGTGGCCAGTGAATCCTATCGTCAGGGCGGCCAGCCGATACTTGACGACGTCGAATTGGAACGCCATTACTCAATGATGCGCGCCTATGGTCTTTCGAAGCTGTATGTCTGGTGGCTTATGCGACAATTCGATGCGCGGCTCAAGGCGGCTGGTGTGCGCAACGTCACGGTGAATACCGTGGAACCCGGATCGGCTGCGACCTCGTTGCAGCGCGAATCGTTGCGCAAAACGCCTTGGATGCTGCCGCTGATTGTGCTCTGGCTCCCGTTCGTCCGCACCGCACGGCATGGCGCGCGAACCAGTGTGGTGTTGGCCTCTTCCCCGGACGTCGAAGGAGTGAGCGGTGAATTCTGGGGCAATATGCGGCGCAAGCGCATCCATCCGAAATGGATATCTAAAGAAGGTGAGCATCGCATTTGGCAGTATTGCGCCGAAATGTGCCGCCCGTATCTTGAAGGCGTCGATCTGGTACTGCCGATGTGCTGATTTCGATGGAATAAACGCTGTGTGTGAATTGGTTCATGTGGGGTGAACCTGAACCGGATATGAAAAACGGCTCCTTCATGGTGGAAGGAGCCGTGGGCGATTAAGGAACCCTCGGGTTACTTGGTCAGGTAATCCTTGTAATTCTTGACGGATTCGGCCAGAGCCTCATCGGAGATGCCGAAGGAGCCGAAGGTCACGAACGGCTTGATCCAGGTGGCGTTGATGTGGTTGGCAGTGCCCTGGAACGGCACGAGCACCTGCTCGATCTTGAACTTGTTGTCGCCTTCCGGCTGGTACTTGGACTCCGGGGAGCCGGTGGAAACGGCAACGCCGAACTCCTTGCCCTCGAAGGCGTGGCCTTCGGAGCCGTACGCCCAGCCATGCTCCAGTACGTCATCTTCCCAGGTCTTCAGCAGAGCCGGGGAGGAGAACCAGTACAGCGGGAACTGGAACACCACACGGTCGGCGGCCTCGACGGCGGCCTGCTCGGCCTTGACGTCGATCTTGCCGTCCGGGTAGAGCGCGTACTCGTCGCGCACGGTTACGTTCTCCATGCCCTCGGCGGCTTCGGCCAGAGCGGCGTTGACGTGGGACTGGCCCTTCAGGGACGGGTGGAATACGAGCACCAGAGTCTTCATGTTGTTTCTCCTTGATATGACATTCCTATGGCTCGCTCAGTAATATCGCAAGCCGATATATCTCAAAATGAACTATATGCGTAACGGTGGAGCAACCGGCGCATGGTGTGTCGGATTCATCTCACAGCTGACGAATCTGACGAATCACGGTCGCCGTATTGCTTGCGGTATATACCGGGAGAGAGCGCGAAGTGCTCGCGGAATCGTTTGCCGAAATAGCTGGCGTTGGCGAAGCCGCAGATGCGGGCGACATGGGTGATGCTGTCGTCGTCGGAGACAAGCTTTGCGGTCGCCTGCCTCAGCCGGTACGACAGCAGATAGTCCACGGGGCTGCTGCCGGTATGGGTTTTGAAGAGACGGTAGCATTCCGTCCTGCTGACCGAAGCGCTCGCCGCGATATCGTTCAAATCGATCGGCTCGCCATAATGCTGCTGGATGAACACGAGCATGACTCGCATACGCTGTTCGCGGCGCTGCTCGACACTCGGCGCTTCCGGGATGTCCCTTGTGGACAGTGTCCAGAGCAATTCCTTCCACAACGTGGCCATGTGCGTCATGTAGTCCAATGCTCGCATGGGATCATGCCGGCCGACCGCAGTGAGCGCTCGAATCTCCCTCAGCATGACGGCATCCCGTTCGGTGGTGAGTCTCAGCCCCGCGAACGGCTTGCTGGACACTGGCAGCACATGGTCGAGATAGATGGTGCCGGCCGGTTGTCCCGAGAAGAACAGCGGGGAGACGGTCAAGCAGCTCATCACGGCACCCGGTGTGGGATGATCCGCCGAATGCAGCATTTTCGAATTCACGAAGATGCCATCGCCCTGTTGCAGTCGAATTGTATTCGAGGTGCCATGCAGGTGATAATCGCATGCGCCTTTCAGCATGAAGGCGAATTCGAAATCCGTGTGCCAGTGGATGTTGATCTCATGGCCGATGAGTGTATCGAAGTAATCCACACAGAAATGAATCGGTATGGACGGGTCGTCATAACGGATGTCCTCCAAATAATCGTCGTTGACGGGGACGGCCTTGTTCAGGGTATTGGCAGCATCTTTCGCGGCGAGCGACAGGACATGTGGAGGGCGTGATGGGGCGGGTTCGGCTGGCATGGTTGACTCCTTGCCTTTGCAACAGTGATGGAAATATAGTTGCATCTTCTGATTCAATAATAGCGAAAACTGGCCGTTATTTTGGTGATGGCATATTAAATCTGGAATTAATCTCATAGTGCACATGGTTCAGAAATGCCATGTCCGTAAACATATCCCCGTACTTATATAGCGCCTGCATCCCGACAGAGGGCTGCGGGCGAGACAACCAAAGGAGATAATCATGCTGCAAGGAAACTGCGCCTTCGAAATCAAAGACAACGTGCTGATCATGGAAGCGGAGCCGGGCAAGGACTACTTCGCCAATCCGGTCAGCGGGGAGGTCAAGGCGGACGCCGCGTTTGCGTATACGACGATCGAGGGTGATTTCACCTGTCGCGCCAAAGTGCGGTTGGAACACAAAAGTCAGTTCGACGGTGCCGGCCTGTTCGCCTTCCAGGATGATACCCATTGGGTGAAGGCCTGCTTCGAACAAGGCGACTACGGATTCAAGTCGGTGGTCACGGTGATGACCAACGATCATTCCGATGACGGGTATGGCGTGACCATCCCGGGCGACTCCATCTGGCTCCAGCTGGCCCGTACCGGCGACGTATTCTCCATTCACTACTCGTATGACGGCGACTTCTACTACATGTCTCGTCTGGCGCGCATGCCATTCGCCAAGATGCTCCAAGTGGGGTTCGAGGCGCAGTCGCCTACCGGTGAAGGCGGCAAGCGATACTTCACCGATTTCACCATCGTGCGTGAGGGGCTGAAGGATCCGCGTGCTGGACGGTGAAGCCTGTGGGAAGCGCTGATCTGGGTATGCGTCAGTAAACCTGAGACGGGTTGGCTAGATCGTGGTGACATAATCGAGCCAACCCGTCTCAGATTCGGGAGACGGAGTATGGGGCACGGACGAGGGAGGGGTGCTCGCGAGTGCTCAGCGTGCGGCGTTGCGGGCGGCGATGCGCTCGCAGAAACCGGTCTTGTCCGCCTCGGTGATCGGGCGCAGCACACGGGCCGGGTTGCCGACCGCGACCACGCCGGCCGGAATGTCGTGCGTGACCACGGAACCCGCGCCGATCACCGAACCTCGGCCGATGGTCACGCCGCCGAGCACCGTCACGTGGCCTCCGAGCCACACGCCGTCCTCGATGACGATCGGCTTGGCCTGGCAGGCACCGTTTTTTCGCTCCTCGAAATCGAGCGCATGGTTGGTGGCGAACAGGCCCACCATCGGCGCGATCCACACGTAATCACCCAAGGTGATGGGCGCGTTGTCGAGCATCACACAGTCGAAGTTGATATAGGCGTGCGAACCGATGGTGATGTTGCGGCCCATCTCACAGCGGAAGTTCGGTTCGATGAACACGTCCTCGCCGACCGCGGCGAACAACTGCTCCATGATGGCCCGGCGTTCGGCCTCCTGATCGTAATCAAGCTGGTTGTAGGCGCGGAACAGCTTCTTGGCCTCTACGCGCTTGCGTTCGATTTCCGGATGTGAGTCCTCATAGACCTCGCCGGCAACCATGCGCTTCCATTCCGCCAGTCCTTCCGGGGTGAGGTCGGCGGTGACATCGTACGTATTCACAGTCATAAATGCTCCTTTGCTTGGAATCGGTCCACCGCTGAAGCACGGCATGGCATTGCCTTGCCCCGCTTGGTTCACGGCCTACTGTCATCGTAGTTTCCTGAAGCGCGCGCAACGCTTGGGACGGCGGGTGATTGCAGTGCAATGGTTCCCATTGCTATAACGATTATTCCATTGCGATTATGTATCGTGCGTGAATCCGTCGGCAATGGGCGTGATGCGATGCCACGGTTTTACTGATTTATTATAGAAAAAGGTCGCTGTGTGATGTGCTGAAAACTCAGTACATCACACAGCGACCTATGCAAGAACTCTTGCTCTTGACCTCACAGGCGGCACAGGGCAGCTGCGGCAAGGGTGGTGATAGTTGCGATAGTAATGGCGGCCATAAGAACTTCCTTCCTCTCTTTTCCGATAGCCGGGACTGGATAGTAGTGGCAGGGGTCGAAAAGCAAGCAGGACATGTTCGATTGTTGGACGGCGATGTGCTGGAGTATCGGAGGCGGTCTTATGGACGGCGGGTGCTTGAATCTACCCTATTGCGATCCGTCATCAGATAGATACCGATGGCGATGGGCATGGTGAGCATCAAAATCGGATAGAACCACGCCAAATCAACATTGGCGTAGAGTGCTCCGCCGATAATCGGCCCCAACGCCATACCCAGATCGAGACCTATGTAGTACGTGGCGTTGCCGCGGCCTCCATGGCCGGTACCTGCCAGGCGCACGGCGGAGGATTGACTGACCGAACTCATGATGCCGTACGATGCGGCCATGAAAATCGAGGCGATCAGTAATACGCCGTTGTCGTTGAGTACGGCCAGCGCACTAAGCGCAACAATCATGCATGCGGCGCAGAACCATAGGAACCATCGGAATGAGCGACGGTCGAACATGTTGCGCATCGCTATGCGCAGAATCAGCAATGCCACGGCATAGAGCGGGAAGAACAGGCTGACGTTGACGGGCAGATGGCGAGCTTGCGTATACGTGACGATATAGGACTGCGTGGCGCAGTAGGGGATGGCGAACAGCATGAATACCGCCGCCACGGGAATCACGCGTATGGAAATCACCTGCTCTATGCGATCGCGGAAGGTCGGATGTTGCGATTGCTGTGTTGACATAAGTATGGGCGTGGATTCTTTGGTGGGCGTTCGTGGCGTCGATGGTGAACCGCCCCGGCGAACCAACATAACCATGACGAGCGCCGCGGCCATCGCCGCCGTGGTCACTGCGAACGCGGCACGATAACCCAGGGAAGCACATATGCGAATGCCGACAGCTGGTCCGAGCGCCATAGCCAGGGCATTGGCCAAACCGTAATAGCCCATGGCCTTACCGATGTGTGCCAGTGGAATAAGCGAAGACATCCAAGCCGCGAGACATACGGACAGGCCGGAAAATCCAATGCCATTGATGATTCGGGCTGCGAACAGCGTTGATGCATGAGGGGATACCATATAACCGGCATTGGCGGCAATCATCAACAGGACGGCGATGGTGGAGAATCGTTTCATCGGTATGCGGTCGCTGAGACGGCCCGCCCAAGGCCGGCAAAACAGGGAAACGATGTTCATGGTGCCGGCGATGATGCCGGCGAACTCTCCGCTCGCTCCCAAGGTGTGCGAGTAGCCGACGATGAGCGTAGTGCCCATCATCGTAGCGGACATGTAAAAGAACGCGGCCGCCATAATCAGAATAATGCTGCCATTCATGAATTTGTCATTATCTTGAGGTTCGTTGGCAGGGGTAAAGCCTAGGGTTTTCGCTGATGATGACGGCATGTGTGTTGTTCTCCTTATGCTGCTGCAATCATTGGAACTACCCATTGCAGCACTTCCAAGCAATGCATTGTAGAGAATCGCATGTGGATTTGGGGTGAGTCTGTGGCCTCTATTCTGGCGAGAGTGCACTCTTTTGGTGGTAACGCGACGTACGATGGCCGGAGAGGAAAGAAGGTGCCGAGCATGTATGACCGACGGCTGGCCGCCATCATCGCGGCAGGGGAATGCGGTAGTTTCAATCAAGCGGCGCATAGGTTGCATCTTTCGGCAACCGCATTGATCAAACAGGTCACCGGCTTTGAGCATGAGTATGGGCTTACGTTGTTCGAACGCGGCAGCAATGGCGTAAGACCTACTGTTTCTGGTCGGGTCCTGATTGAAGACGCAAGAAATCTCATTCGGCAAAGCGAGCAAACCTTGCGCCGCGTGCGTGAACTGGAACAGTCCGATGAGTCGACCGTCAGGCTTGCCGTTTCGATGCTGCGTCCGGCGACGCCGGTGCTGGAACTTTGGCCGCGTGCCTCGGCATGGCTGGAACAGCAGCGACGGCAACAGTTGCGTTTGGAATTGGTATCGATGTCGGATTCGCCGGAGGGGTTTATGGATGCACTGAATCATCTTGGCGAGGAGGTGGATGTGGCGGCCAGCGGTTTTTCACCCGCGAACCAACAGCATCCATGCCGGGTGCTGAAACTCGGGGAGTATCCGCTGCAAATGGGAGTGCCAGTATCGAATTTGCTGCACGCCAAACCTGTTACGGCATTGGGCCTGAGCGATCTGGAAGGCCAACGGATTCATATTCCTCAACCGGGCGACAATGAGGCGATGGATGAGGCGCGCAGTCTGTTACAGACCATTCCCGGGGTCACGCTGATTGACATGCCGCAATATACGTTTGAGGAGTTCAATACGTGTGCCGCCAATGGCGATCTCATCGTCGCGCGAACTTTCGGCACCGGCATCCATCCGATGATTCGCACCATGCCGGTCAACTGGAATGTGACCATCGACTACGGACTGTTCTACCCGAACAATCCTTCTGAAGCGGTGCGGCGATTCGTGGAAGCTATTGCCGCTGTACGCTAACAGCGGGTGCAGGGCACTTTAGGGGAGGAGCCGATGCAGGGCTGCGGCCAAGCCGTTGTTATCGACGTGTGGCGCAATCATATCGGCGACTGATTTGACGGCTTCGGTGCCGTTGCCCATCGCCACGCCTATGCCGGCGGTCTGTATCATCTCAAGATCGTTGTCGCTGTCGCCGATGGCGATCGTGTCGGACAGTGGAACTCCAAGCCGTTGAGAGACTTTCATGAGCGCCGTGCCCTTGTCCACTCCGGGGATGAGGATCTCGCCGTTGTCTTCGCTGGAAGCGTTGATGGATCCGTGGATAATGGTCGCGTAGCCAGCGAGCTCGCGACGCACGTCCTCCACGGTGAGACTGCCGTTCTCGGGGACGTAGAACGTTCCTTTGCGGACTGGAGGCAAAGGGGCAGAATGGTCGGTGATGGTGTGCCAAGAGCCGCGCATCTGCGGATGCCGCAGCAGTTTGCGCCAAATACCGAGCCGGTTCAGGAAGCGTTCGGTGGCGTGCATGCCGTCGGAGCAGTGCCAGGCATACGGCATAGAGTGCGCGATGAAGAACGAGGTCGCCGCGCGGACGGATTCAGCGGGCATGCGCTCGTCGATGATGGTCTCACCGTTGAGTTCGGCACATGCGCCACCGTCGGATACGATACCGTCGAACCCGAGTTCGAGCACAGGCGGATCGATGTCCAGCGCCGCACGGCCTGAACAGATGAACAGTTTGTGTCCGGCCTGCTGCGCGCGCTGGCACTCCTTGCGCGCGGATTCAGGAATATGATGACTGCTATCAAGCAGTGTTCCGTCAATGTCGATGAACACTAGCGTGGGCTTTCTCATGCGCATACTCTCCTATGGAATGTCGACATCAGTGTCTGAACTGTAGATGACGTCCCCTAAGAATAATTCATTCGAATGAATCATGCAATTGTAGGTGGTAGACGTGTCTGCAATTCGAATGAATATGAGTCATGCGATAATATGGATTATGCGTGCTGCGGCGATGTAGCGCGGCTGGATGATGCGATTTCGGAGGGCATGTCATATGAAGTACCGTGAACTGGCAAAGATTCTCAAGGTGGAGATTGATAAGGGCAAATACCGTGACGCAGGAAAGCTGCCCACCGAGCCCGAGCTCATGGAGCAGTTCGGCGCGACCCGGTACTGCGTGCGTAACGCCATAGCCCTGCTGGCCGAGCTCGGCGACGTGTACCCGGTGCAGGGCAGCGGCATGTTCGTTCGGGAGAACAGGCGCGAAGGCTGCCTCAACATCAACGGCACGAGAGGCATGACTTCGGAGTTTCCCGGCCATTCCGTGTCATCCAAGCTGATTAAGCTGGAGCAGCGCGAGGCAGGCGCGGATTCTGTGCGCCTCAAGTGCGCCGCCGACGCCAAAGTCTATAGCGTCTCGCGTCTGCGCCTGCTGGACGACGAGCCGTTCGCCATCGAGTACGCCCTGTATCTCAAGGAGTTCGTGCCGTATCTCAGTGAGGAGATTGCCAGCGGCTCCATCTATGCGTATATTCGCGAGGACCTGGGGCTGAGCACGGGCTTTGCGGACAAGCTAATATACGCGCGAGAGCTGGACCATGGCCAGGCCGACCTCCTCGGCCTGTCGGCTGGGGATCCCGCTCTGGTGGTCGAGGACGACGCCTATCTGGCCAGCGGCCGCATGTTCAACGCCGGCACGGTCTACTACCACTACAAGAAGGCCACGTTTTTTAATTTCGCCGACCTGAAGTAGTCCCTTATATGCGTGAGGCGGCGTCGCCGGTTGGGCGGCGCGTCGTCTTGCGGTATTCCCTCGGGGAGGTGACACGCCGTATTCAAAAATCATTCGAATGAATTTGACACAGACGGATGAAATTCGTATATTGTAGTCAAGTCATTCGGATTACGCCTATTCATTCGAATGATTTGATACTGAACAAGAGGAATCGGGCCGGCAACAAGGACGCCGGCCCGGGGACGTCAACCAGTCCAAAGGAGGACGAGAATGAAGGAGTTCGGCAACAAACTGCTCAACGGCTTCATGAAATTCGCGACGACCAAGGCGGTCACCGCGCTCAAGGACGGCTTCGTGCTCACGATGCCGGCCACCCTGGTGGGATCGCTGTTCCTGCTGCTTGCGAACCTGCCGTTCGAGGGCTACACGGACTTCATGAACAACCTGCTCACCGACAAGTGGAACATCGGCCTGAACCAGGTGTCCGCCGGCACATTCAACATCCTGGCCATCATCATCGCCGTCGGCATCGGCTACGCCTACGCGCGCAACGAGAAGGAGGACGGCATCTCCTCCGGCCTGCTGGCCCTGGTCGCCTTCTTCATTCTCTCGCCGTCCTCGGTGAGCATTGACCACAGCACCGTCGACGCGATCAAGGAAGGCACTACCGCCTCCGTGTCCGGCGCGATCTCCACCTCGTGGACCGGCGGCAACGGCGTGATCACCGCCATCATCGTCGGCCTGCTGTCCGGCCTGGTGTTCGTCAAGTGCATGAAGCACAACCTCAAGATTAAGCTGCCCGACTCCGTGCCCGAAGGCGTGTCCAATGCGTTCTCCGCCATGATTCCCGGCTTCTTCGTGGTGCTCGGCTCCGCCGTCATCTACCACCTATGCCAGGTGTTCGGTGGCGTGAGCTTCACCGAACTCATCTTCAAGATCCTGCAGACCCCGATGCAGAACCTCACCGACAATTGGGCCGGCGCGATTATCATCACCCTGCTCATCTCGGTGCTTTTCTGGTGCGGCATCCACGGCCCGAACGTTGTCATGGGCATCATGGCCCCGCTGCTGACCGCCAATTCCGTGGCAAATCAGGCCCTTATGGACGCCGGCAAGGCCGTGAACACCGCCGACGGCGGCCATATCCTCACCCCGCAGATCGTCGACTGCTTCGTCAAGTTCGGCGGCACCGGCATCACCCTTGGTCTGCTTATCGCCGGCCTGATCGTGGCCAAGTCGAGCCAGATGAAGGAAATGTCGAAGCTGTCCATCGTGCCCGGCCTGTTCAACATCAACGAGCCGGTCATCTTCGGTCTGCCGATTGTATTCAACCCGTTCTTCCTGATTCCGTTCATCGTCGTCCCGCTGATCGCCATGATCATCACCTACGGCGCGATGTACATCGGCTTCATGCCTCCATTCGGCGCCGTCCAGGTGCCGTGGACCACCCCAGTGATCATCTCCGGCTTCCTGCTGGGCGGTTGGAAGGGTGCGCTCATCCAGCTCATCATCCTCGTGATTTCCGTGGTCGTCTACCTGCCTTTCGTCAAGAAGCAGGATCAGGCATGGGTCGCCGAGCAAGCCGCCAACGACGCCGATCTCCAGGCCGCCGCCGAGGCCGCCAAGGCCTGAGCTGCGGGCGGAACGGCTCCGCTCTTCCGATTGGCGACAATCGGATCATGGGAGACCGGTATGAGCGACCACCCTTGCCGGGCTCCCGCCTTATCAAAACTCAACGCATATAGAGAACCAATCGTCCCACAATCGGTGTGGGCCCATTGAAAGGAATAACACCATGAAGATCGTACTGTGCTGCAATGCCGGAATGTCCACCAGCATGCTGGTCAAGAAGATGCGTACCGCCGCCGAGACCAAGGGCATCGAGGCCGAAATCGACGCCTACCCGATCTCCGAGGTCGAGGAGAAGGCCGCGAACGCCGACGCCGTGCTGCTCGGCCCGCAGGTGCGCTACGAGCTCGACCACGTCAAGAAGCTGCTGCCCGGCAAGCCGGTCGAGGCCATCAACCCGCAGGACTACGGCATGGTGCGCGGCGACAAGGTGCTCGAACACGCCATCGCCATCGCCTCCAAGTAACCCGACACCAACAGACAACCAAACGAACGAACCAAGGGTGGTAACAATGGCAGAAGACAACAAGGACTTCGACTGGGAGACTCTTTGCTTCCAGATGATCACGGCCGCGGGAAGCGCCAAATCCGACTACATCGAAGCGCTGCAGGCGGCCAAGGCAGGAAAGTACGACAAGGCCGACGAGCTCATCAAGAGCGGTGACCAGAGCTTCGCGACCGGCCACGACCTGCACACCAACCTCGTGCAGCGCGAGGCCGCGGGCGAGAAGATCGAGGTCAGCCTGCTGATGACCCACGTCGAGGACCAGATGATGGCCGCGGAGACCGTCAAACTGCTGGTCAACGAGCTCATCGCGCTGTACAAGAAGATCAACTGACCCATAGGGCTTATCAGAAAAAGGAACACAACATGGGTTTCCCAAGCAACTTTCTGTGGGGCGGCGCAGTGGCCGCCCACCAGCTCGAAGGTGCATGGAACGAAGACGGCAAGGGCGTGTCCATCGCCGACGTGATGACCGCGGGCGCGCACGGCGTACCCCGGCAGATCACCAGCAGCGTTGAGACCGGCAAGATCTACCCGAACCACTGGGGCAACGACTACTACCACCGCTTCCGCGGCGACGACTCGCTGTTCCAGGAGATGGGCTTCAAATGCTTCCGCACTTCCATCGCATGGTCGCGCGTCTTCCCGAACGGAGAGGAGGACGAGCCCAACGAGGCCGGACTGCAGTTCTACGACGACCTGTTCGATGACCTTAAGGCCAAGGGCATGGAACCGGTTGTGACGCTCTCCCACTTCGAGATGCCACTCAACCTGAGTCTCAAATACGGCGGGTTCACCGACCGCAGGCTCATCGACCTGTTCGTCAAATTCGCGCTCACCGTCATGGAACGCTACAAGAACAAAGTGAAGTACTGGCTGACCTTCAACGAGGTCAACAACCAGATGAACCTCGACAACCCGATCTTCGCCTACACCGATTCCGGCATCCGCTTCTCCGACACGGACACGATCCACGAGCGCAAGCGCAAGGTCTGGCAAGCCGTGCACAACGAATTCGTCGCCAGCGCATTGGTCGTCAAACGCGGCCATGAAATCAACCCCGACTTCCAGATCGGATGCATGCTGGCCATCGTGCCAATCTACCCGGCCACCTGCAACCCCGACGACGTGATGCGTGCCGAAGTCGCTATGCGCGACCGGCTTGTGTTCGGCGACGTGTACGTCAACGGCGAATACCCGAACTATGCGAGGAACATGTGGGCCCGCGAGGACGTGGCCCCGCACATGGAGCCGGGAGACGAGGAGACCATAGCTGAGGGCACGGTCGACTTCATCTCCATCAGCTACTACATGTCGATGGCTCTGTCCGCCGACGACTCCACCCCCGGCGACTTCGACTCCGGCATCGCCGGCGTGGTACGCAACACGTACATCCCCGCCACCAAATGGGGCTGGCAGATCGACCCCGTCGGCCTGCGCTACGCATTGAGCGTCCTGTACGAACGCTACCGCAAGCCGATCTTCATCGTGGAGAACGGCTACGGCGCATACGACACCGTCAACCCGGACGGCACCATCGACGACGACGACCGCATCGACTACCTGCGCGCCCACATCGAACAGGTCAAGAAGGCCATCGACCTCGACGGCGTGGAGGTCATGGGCTACACCGTGTGGGGCTGCATCGACGTGGTCAGCTTCGGCACTGGCGAATTCAAGAAACGCTACGGCCTGATCTACGGCGACGCCGACGACGAAGGCCACGGCAGCTTCGAACGCCGCCGCAAGAAATCCTTCGGCTGGTACCAGAAGGTCATCGCCACCAACGGCGAGCAACTACAAAACGCATAAACGTATAAGGAGAATCATCGTGTCTCAGGAATTCACGTTCACCGTATCCGACCCCGAGGGCATGCACGCCCGCCCCGCAGGCCTGCTGGTCGCCAAGGCGCAGCAGTATGATTCGACCATCATCGTCAGCCATGACGGCAAATCCGTGGACGCCAAACGCATCTTCGGCGTCATGGGACTCGGCGTCAAGCAGGGCGACGAGGTCACCGTTAAGGTGCAGGGCAACGACGAAGTCAAAGCCGCCGCCGAATTCGAGCAGTTCCTCAAGGAGAACCTGTGATGAGAACGATACAAGGCGTCGGCGTATCCGCCGGCATCGCCATCGGCGCGATCCGCGTGCTCGATACCGCCGACCACGCTGTCGAACGCCGCGTAGTCGACGATCCGCAGGCCGAGGTGGAACGCTTCCGCGCGGCCCGTGACACGGCCGTCTCACAACTCAAGCAACTACGCGACAAAACCGCGGCCGAATTCGGCGAGGGCAAGGCCGAACTGTTCGACACCCACCAGCTCATGCTCCAGGATCCGGACTACATGGAAAGCATCGAGGACCTGATCACTCAGAGCAAGGTGAATGCTGAGTATGCGGTCAACAGCACCGCCGAACAGTTCGCCGCCATGTTCGCGGCGATGGACAACTCATACATGCAAGCTCGTGCCGCCGATGTTAAGGATGTCTCCCGCCGTGTGATCAACGTGCTTGAAGGCAAGCGTGGCAGTGTTGCGGATGAGGATGGTGGTGAGAGCCATATCATCCTTGCCGAGGATTTGGCTCCTAGTGAGACCGTGCAGCTCGATCGCGCCAAGGTGCTCGGCTTCGTGACCGCTAAAGGCTCCGCGAACTCGCACACCGCAATCTTGGCCCGCACGATGGGATTGCCCGCCATTATTGGCATCGGCGATGCTTTCGATCCAGCCGACGACGGCCATACCGCAGTGATTGACGGCACCAGTGGTCTGGTGTTCGTTGACCCGGACGAGAAGACCCTCGCTGAATACCGTGGCAGAAAGGCCAAGTACGAGGAACACTTGCGCCTTCTGCAGGAACTCAAGGGCAAGCCCACCGAGACCAAGAGCGGCCAGAAGGTTCGCCTGTACGCCAACATCGGCCGTCCGTCCGATGTGGCCGCAGTACTGGCCAACGACGCCGAGGGCATTGGCCTGTTCCGCAGCGAGTTCCTGTATCTGGAGAGCGAGGACTACCCGACCGAGGAATTCCAGTTCGAGGCATACAAGGAAGTCGCACAGAAGATGGGCGATCGTCTCGTCGTCATCCGTACGCTCGACATCGGCGCAGACAAGCAGGTCGGCTACTTCAATCTGGAGCATGAGGACAATCCCGCGCTCGGCTACCGTGCCATCCGTATCTGCCTGACCCGTCCGGAGATTTTCAAAGTACAGCTGCGCGCCCTGTTGCGTGCATCGGTGTATGGCAACATCGCCATCATGCTGCCCATGATTACCTCGGTACAGGAAGTGCGCGATGCCAAGAAGATTCTCGAAGAGGTCAAGGAGGAGCTGTGCGGCGAGCATATCGACTTCAATGAGCACATCCAAGTCGGCATCATGATCGAGACGCCTGCCTCGGTGATCATGGCCGACGAATTGGCTGCCGAGGTCGATTTCTTCTCCATCGGCACCAACGACCTGACCCAGTACACACTGGCCTGCGACCGACAGAACCCGAACCTCGGGCGCTTCGCCGCCCCGCATTCGCCAGCCGTGCTGCGCATGATCGGGATGGCCACCGAAGCCGCCCACCGCCACGGCATCTGGTGTGGCATCTGCGGCGAACTCGGCGCGGACCTGAGCCTGACCGACAAGTTCCTCGAAATCGGGCTCGACGAACTATCCGTCTCACCCACCAGCGTCCTGCCCCTGCGCAACGCCATCCGCAATCACTGAGTGAAACTAAAAGACACTCATGGCCCGCCCTGCAACATATATGTTGCGGTGTGCGGGCCATGAGTGTCTTTACGACTATGCGACTTGCCGCTGAGCCGTGTTCCAAGAATTGGACATGATGCGCTAGATACAGACGGCATGTCAATGTCGATGATTATGGTCAGCAATTATGTGTTCTACGCGTTGCATGATGACGATGGCGCGATTCGCGCTGAAGCCTGCGATCTAACGGGTAAGCGGGCCCACGGCTGGGCCTCGGTATACCTGATTCACGCTTATGGCTGCGTGTCGGTATGCCGGTTTGTTGTATGCAAATGCAAATCAATGTTTGATGTCTTGTGATGCGCGAATAAGCGGCTCTGTTCCAGTTCGCTCATCGCGCATCGAGAAAACAAAGAAAGTTAAGAACACGTATGTCCCAATCTTCTGTGGAAGAATCAATTGTGTCTGAAACCGGCTGGATGCGCCGCGCCGTGCTGCTGCTTACCGGTCAGGCATTCTCGCTGCTCGGCTCCAGTGTGGTGCAATTCGCCATCTGGTGGTGGATTGTGATGCAGACCCGCACCGGTTCGGCCATGCTGCTGGCCACCCTGTTCGGCGTATTGCCGCAGTCGCTGGTCTCGATTTTCGGCGGTCCGATGGCTGACCGATACAATCGCAAGGCGCTGATTATTCTGCCGGATTTGATCATCGCCGGTGTGACGGTGTTGCTGTCCGTCAGCTTTGCGCTCGACTGGGCGAGTCTATCGCTGATTTTCGTCGTACTGCTCATCCGTTCGGCGGGCGGCGGCATTCAGCAACCGGCCGTGCAATCGTTCATTCCGGACGTGGTGCCGGCCAGCAAATTGTTGCGCGTCAATGCAATATTCGGTGTGATTGATTCCGCGAACCGCATCGCGGCGCCGGCGCTCGCCGCAGTGCTGGTCAATCTGGTGCCGTTGTGGGCGATCTTGCTGGTGGATGTGACCACTGCGGTGATCGGTGTGAGCTTCGTCGCGATGATTCGTGTGCCTCGGATGGCTGTGCGGAATAGTGCTGAGCCGGATAGTGAGGCGGCAGCACAGAGGAGTAGCACTGTTGCGGCCGCTGATGCCGCTGCCACCAATCCCATCGCAGTCCTACACCGTACCTTTGCCGATTTGAAGGTCGGTCTGACCTATGCGATGCGCCATCCGTATCTGAAGGGCGTGATTCTGGGCGATGCGCTGACCTGCTTGATGTCGGTCGCGCCGATGAACCTGACCTTGCTGTTGATGACCCGCGAATTCGAGGGCATTGATCTGAACCTCGGATTCGTGAACCTCACCACCGCGTCCGACAAGCTCGCCGCCAATGAATTGGGCATGAGCGTCGGTATGTTGCTCGGCGGCGCGGTAATGTCCGCCATCGGGCCAAAGCTGCTGCGCAGAAGTGTCGCGCAAATGCACGCGGTCGCATTCGGTATCGCCATGGTCGGCGTCACGGTTATCGGCTTGGGTGTCGCCCGTAACCTGCTGCTCTACCTCATCATTGATGTATTGAACGGCGTTGCTTCGGCGGTCTGCGTCGGCCCGATGCGTACTGTGATGCAGTCCGAATCCGATGAGTTAATGGTCGGCCGCGTATTCGGCCTTGATACCATGCTCTCCACGCTGGGCATGCCATTGGGCATGCTCATCTTCGCGCCACTTGCCGATGTGATTCCGATCGCATGGGTGTTCATCGCTGGTGGTCTGCTGACACTGCCGGTTGCCTGGTATGTGCTGGCACTATCACGCAAACCTGTGCCGTCGCAACGTTAATGCATCAGATTACGGTGCGTAGCTCGTCGAGGAATGCGGCCGCCACCGGGGTGAGCGGCTGGCTTTTCTTCCATGCGATAGCCAGCTGTGTGTGGCGCTCCGGCTCAAGCGGTCGAAATACGAGGCCGGACTGCCAGGAAGTATCCACGAGTCCGGCTGGGCAGATGGCGCAACCGTAGCCCTCCTCAACGAAACAGCTCGCATTGTAGAGCAGATTCATCGTGCCGATGATGTTCAGTTCCTCATTGCCTTGCTTCAGCCAACCGGATAGATCGCGCCGGACCAGTACGCCATAGGGTGCTATGACCGGCACATACTTGAGGTCGGCGGCGGTGATGCGTTCGTGGGAGGCGAGCGGATAATCGTGACGCATCAATACGCCCATCACATCGCCGCCTGGCAGCGGCAGGAAGTCGTATCGGCTCATATCGGTGGGCTGCACGAGTACGCCGAAATCAGCAAGACCGTTATCAAGCCGCTCGGCGATATTGCCGCCGTAATCATCATGCAGATGCACACGCACTTGCGGATGTTTGGCGCGCAGTTGCATCATGGCTTTCGCAACCGTGCGCATCACCGTGCTTTGCGCCGCCGCAATATGAATATCTCCGGCGATTTCCTCCTCAGTTGCGATCTCGGATGCCGTGCGGTCGGCGAGTTCGATGATTTCCTGCGCGCGGCGGTACAGCAGCCGTCCTTCGCGGGTCAGTTCAAGCGTGCGACTGCGGGTGCCGCGCGTGAACAATGTTGCGCCGAGCTCGTCCTCAAGTTCTTTGATTTGTCGGGAGAGTGCAGGCTGGCTGATGCGCAGCACGTCGGCCGCCGCAGTCACGCCTTCTTCCTCCACCACGGTGATGAAATTACGCAGCACCTTCAGTTCCATAATGATCGCCTTCGGCTTGAGTTGGTTTAGCTGGTTGCATATCTATGCAAATTATTGATGTAATTCTATTAATAATAATAATTTGTAATGCATTGTGCATGGTCATACTGTGTGTCCTGCATTCGAATGAAGAATGAACAACACGATGAAAGGTTTTGCAATGACTGCACAACGTAAGGTGATGCTGCTGGTTGGTGCCGGGCAGATCGGCATGGCCATCGCACGACGCATGGGATATGGCATGAGGATTCTTATCGGAGACAAGAATCCCGCAAATGCCGAAGCCATCGCCCAAACCATGACCAATGCGGGGTTCGACTGCACAACCGCCACATTGGATTTGTCGTCGCGCGATTCGATCCGCGCCGCCATCGCCAAAGCGCAGACGATGGGCGAGATCACGATGCTGGTGAACGCGGCCGGCGTCTCGCCAAGCCAGGCTGCTGTCGAGACGATTCTCAATGTTGACCTGTATGGTACGGCGGTGCTGTTGGAGGAAGTCGGCAAGGTCATCGCGTCGGGAGGCGTGGGCGTGACCATTTCCAGCCAATCCGGGCGTCGCATGAAGCAATTGACCCCTGAGGAAGACGAACAACTCGCCACTACGTCCGCGGAGGAACTGCTGTCGCTTGAGTTGCTGCAGCCGGCGAACATCCGAGACACCCTGCACGCCTATCAGCTGGCCAAACGATGCAATGAAAAGCGCGTGATGGCCGAATCCGTGCGTTGGGGCGAACGTGGGGCTCGTATTAATTCGATTTCGCCGGGTGTGATCATTACGCCTTTGGCCATCGATGAGTTCAATGGGCCGCGCGGTGATTTCTACAAGAACATGTTCGCCAAGTGTCCGGCCGGCCGTCCCGGCACCGCCGACGAGGTGGCGAATGTGGCGGAACTGCTCATGTCCGATCGCGGCACATTCATCACCGGCACTGATGTGCTTGTCGATGGCGGTGCGACGGCCAGCTACTTCTATGGTCCGCTTCGCCCATGAAATATGGCATAGGGGCATGGCGTTCCCATTCATCATCTATTGGAATTGAAGCCTTATGCGAAAGGAAGCATGGTGATTCGCAATACCAACAATGCAGTGATTGTGTATTTCTCCCGTACTGGAGAAAACTATACGGTAGGGGAGATTGAAGTCGGCAATACGGCCAAGGTTGCGGCTGAAATCGCTCGGCAGACCGGAGCGCCGCGCATTGAAATTGTGCCGGTCGAGCCCTATCCAGATGTGTATGACCAAGCCGTGGCACAGGCGACTGAGGAACGCAAACGTTGCGTACGTCCGGCCTTCTCGCTGGAGGGTGATGCATCCGTTCTTGATTCGGCGAACATGGTGTTCCTCGGCTACCCGATTTGGTGGGCGGATATGCCGATGCCGGTGTATGCCTTCCTCGGAAGCCGTGATTGGTCCGGCAAGACCATCGTTCCGTTCTGCACGCATGAGGGCAGTCGGTTGTCTGATACCGAGGAGTCCATCGCTCGGATTACCGGCGCGACTGTGCTGCGCGGGTTGGCTTTTCGCGGAGAGACCGCCCAGCATGATGTATTGGCGGTTTCTAGGGGAGTTCGGCACTGGCTGGGTTCCATCAATGATTGATGGGCGAACCACAACACATGAATCCTTCGTATGTTCGCGCGACTCACGGACCCCACGCGTACATACGAAGGATTTTCAGGTCGAAATCGTTTGTATGTACGCGTGGGGTCCGTGAGTCGCGCGAACATACAAAGTTTTCGGTTAAAGCCGTCTTGCATGGCTTGAGTTAGATGGGTCTCTAGATGGTCCTTATGGCTCCCGATGGACTTAGCCATGGATGGACAGCCGTGATTAGGCGATCTTGAGAACGGGTCGGGGTCTGCGCATTACCAGATCTGTGGCCTGACCAATCCGTTGGATTCTAGGAACCGTTGAATGTCACGCAGCTCCGGCATGTTGATGGAGTGCGCCATCCCGGGGTAGATGCGCTCGGTAAGCGTGCCGTGTTCATTCCAGAACGCGCTCATCGCTTCCACATCGGCTTTGGGAAAGATGTCGTCGGCGGCTCCGTGACCGTAGAATACCGCCGGCTTGAGTTCGGACAACAGTTCGTCCGTTTTGACCGGCCCCGGTGCCAGCCATCCGGAGCATGAAATAGCGGCGGTGTATCGCTCGGGATACATGCGCAGCATATGCCCTGCCAGAAGGCCGCCTTGCGAGAATCCCATTACTGCCACCGGGCGTTCGGATGGGATGTTCTCACTCACCCATGCATCGATGGCTTGGCATGCCACCGCAGCCTGCTCATCCAGTGAGGCACCCTCCGGCACTCCCTCATGAGCCCAGTCGCCGAACCATGTGTACCCCATGCCGTAGGCGATTGGTGCTTGAAGGCTAGCGTAATCCGCAGATCCGGCACCGCAATAGTTCAGGATGTCCGGCAGATCGTATTCGTTGGAGCCCCATCCATGCAGCAATACAAACACGGGGGAGGAGCTGTTGCCCTTCATACGGGTCAATGCCTTGGAAATCTTCATAACGCACAGTGTAGTCTGCCTGATTTGACCTATGGCAAACGCAACCATGATATTGCGCCGCCGGGAGTCAGCCGAGCGCGAACAATTCGTTAACGGCTCATAAATAACCGTTATAACTGTTCAGTCCTGCCGCATTCTCTGATACTCTACGATAATCCGAAGGGGGCTGTATTGGTTCAGCCCCTCATGTCGTATTGTACGCATGTTGTGTCGTATGCGTGCCATGGACAGAATGGAAACGAACAGCGATTCATTCGGTGGACGTTACCCTGAAACTATGAGAGAAGCCAAGTTTATGAGAGAACCGGAGAGAAAGGAGCGCGTCCGTGGTCTTTGACTGGTCGTTTGTGGCACGTTATGCGCCCTTCTTTGTCAACGGCACGCTGATGACCTTATTCATTTCCGTGTTCGGCATACTGCTCGCCATCGTGGTGGGCTTGGTATGCGCCGGCATCGAGATCGCTCGGGTTCCAGTGCTTCGCCAAATCGTACGTATATATATTGAGCTCAGTCGCAACACTCCATTGTTGGTTCAGCTGTATTTCCTGTATTTCGGCTTGCCGAAGCTGGGTGTGGTCTGGTCTGCTGAAACCTGTGCGATCGTCGGTCTTGGATTCTTGGGTGGGTCGTATATGGCCGAAGCGATGCGCGGCGGTCTGGAAGCCGTGCCTAAGGTGCAACGCGAGAATGCGTATGTTCTGGGATTGACTCCGATGCAATCCATCACCCACGTAGTGATGCCGCAGGCCATATCCACTGCGATTCCCGGCATCGTTGCCAATGTGATCTTCCTGTTTAAGGAATCCAGCGTGGTTTCCGCCATCGCACTGGCGGATGTGATGTATATGGCCAAAGATTTGATCGGCATGTATTACAGCACCTATGAATCGCTGTTTATGCTGGTGGTCGCCTATCTGGTGATTCTGCTGCCGATCTCCGTCCTCGGCACGTGGCTGGAGGGGAGGTTCGACTATGCAAGGCGCTGAAATCCTCCTGCAGCCTGGCGTATTTCCCCGCCTATTGCAAGGCCTGTGGGTCACGGTGTGGATTGCCGGCGTATCTGTGGGCGTCTCCATTCCGGTCGGTCTTGTGGTCGGCTGGCTGATGACGCTCAAGAATCCGGTGGTGCGTGCACTGATGCGCATCTACCTTGATTTCATCCGTATCATGCCGCAACTGGCATTGTTGTTCCTCGCCTACTATGGTTTCGCTCGATGGTTCGACTGGAATCTGGACGCCACCGGCGCCTGTGTGTTGGTGTTCATCCTGTGGGGTGGTGCGGAACTCGGTGATCTGGTGCGCGGAGCGCTGCAATCCATTCCCAAAGTGCAGTACGAGTCAAGTTATGTACTGGGGTTGAGCCCGTGGCAGACCTTCAGCCGTGTGATTCTGCCGCAAGCTGTCCGGCGACTGTTGCCGGCCAGCGTGAATCTGGCCACGCGTATTGTCAAAACCACGTCATTGGCCGTGCTGCTCGGTGTAGTGGAGGTCATCAAGGTGGGCCAGCAGATCATCGACGCGAACCGATTCCAGTATCCGTCAGGTACGCTGTGGATCTACGGAGTCATCTTCTTCATGTACTTCATCGTGTGCTGGCCGTTGTCCATCGTGGCTCGCCAGCTGGAAAAGAGGTGGTCCCATGACTGAACCCGCCCAACTCAATACCGACAATACCGTGAACGACGAGGCGGTGACCGCCTTCGAGACCTCCGGTCCGTCGCCTACCTCGGATTGCAAAGGATTCGAGGTCAGGCATCTGGTGAAGCAATACGCCAATGCCGACAAGCCGGTGCTCAACGACATCTCCTTCAAAGTGGAGCATGGCACAGTGCTTGTGGTATTGGGGCCGTCCGGATCGGGCAAGTCCACGCTGCTTCGCACCATCGCCGGTCTTGAACCGATTCAGGGTGGCACTATCTCCATCAATGATCAAGTGATTGACGAAGGCCGTCCGGGCACCGAAAAAGCAGGCCGGTCCAATCGTTCGAGCGCTTTGCGTACGCGAATCGGCATGGTGTTCCAAAGCTATGACTTGTTCCCGAACAAAACCGTGCTCGGCAACATCACGATGGCTCCGTTGCTGGTGCAGAAACGAGATAAGGCCCAAGTGGAGGCTGAGGCATTGAAGCTTCTGGACCGTGTTGGCCTTGCCGACCGTAAGGATGCATGGCCTCATGAGCTTTCCGGCGGTCAGCGTCAGCGCGTGGCCATCTGCCGTGCATTGATTCTTCATCCGGAAGTATTGCTGCTGGATGAGATCACTGCGGCGCTTGACCCGGAAATGGTGCGTGAAGTGCTGGATGTGGTGCTGGAACTGGCCAAGGCCGGTCAGACCATGCTGATCGTCACTCATGAGATGCAGTTCGCGCGAGCCATCGCCGATCATGTGATTCTGTTGGACGGCGGTCATATCGTGGAGGAATCGCACGACGCACACGCCTTCTTCGCGCATCCGCAAACTGAACGTGCGCGTCAATTCCTACACACTTTTGAATTCGAGTGATGGCTCGATAACGAAAACCGATACATCAAAGAGTTACCACAATAGTCACCACAGAGAGGAAGAACCTATGACTATCAAGGTAGGAACAACCATCAAGTCCATCATCGCCGCCGGCGCAGCGTTGATCATGGCTGCCTCCGTGGCGGCCTGCGGTCCGTCCGCCGCAACGCCGAGCGACACTGCTTCGAGCAATTCCGGCAGCTCCTCCAGCGCGAACGCCAAGGCTCGCAGCCTTGATGAGATCAAGAAGAGCGGCACCATCAAGATCGCTGTCTTCTCCGACAAGGCACCGTTCGGTTATGTCGATCAGGACGGCAAATACCAAGGGTATGATGTGGTCTTCGCAGAGCGTCTGGCCAAGGACCTCGGCGTCAAGGTCGAATACACGTCCGTGGACCCGGCGGCTCGTGTGGATGTGCTGACCTCGAACAAGGTGGATCTGGTGCTCGCCAACTTCACTGTGACCGACGAACGTAAGGAGAAGGTCGACTTCGCCAAGCCGTACATGAAGGTCGCACTTGGCGTCGTATCCCCGGAGAGCGCTGAGATCACCGATGTCAGCCAGCTTGATGGCAAGACTCTGATCATTGCCAAGGGCACTACCGCCGAAACGTACTTCGAGGAGAACTACCCGAACGTTACGTTGCAGAAGTACGACCAGTACGCCGACGCCTACAATGCGCTGCTCGACGGCCGTGGAGACGCCTTCTCCACCGACAACACCGAGGTGCTCGCTTGGGCCAAGGCCAACAAGGGCTTCAAGGTAGGCATCACCAAGCTTGGTGATGAAGACACCATCGCGCCGGCCGTGCAGAAGGGCAACAAGGAACTGCTGGACTTCGTGAACGAAGAGATCGCCAAGCTCGGCGAGGAGAACTTCTTCCACAAGGACTATGAGCAGACTTTGGAACCGGTCTACGGCGATGAAGTCAATCCTGACGACATCGTGGTGGAGAATGGCGAGCTCTGATCGATCGGTACATAACCTCCCATAACCAACACATATAGCAACGCCGGCCTTCGGGCCGGCGTTTTGCGTTATCGTCTAAAACGTACCGAACACCACATGAATTCATAACCGTAAAGGGGGTGCGCAATGACCAGATTCAATACCCAGCTTGTTCATGGACTGCCGGTTGATGACAACAACACCGGAGCTGTGAACCCGCCGATCTACAATTCAACGACATATGCCTTCGAGAGGGTCGATGCGATGCCTCGCTACGATTATGCGCGCAGCGGCAACCCTACTCGTGATTTCCTCGAACGTCAGATCGCGCAGCTTGAACATGGCGATCGTGGCTTCGCCTTCGCTTCCGGACTGGCCGCCATCCATGCCGTGCTGAGCATATTCAAGCCCGGCGATCGCATCGTCGTGGGCAAGAACATCTATGGTGGAACCTACTCGCTGTTCCATGAATATTTCGCCGATCGCGGTCTGGTGTTCACTGCGGTGGACACTCATGATGCGCAAGCGTTGGAGGATGCCGTCGCGGCGCAGCCGGAACAGAACATTCCCGCGGCCAAAGCCGTCTACTTTGAAGTGCTTACCAATCCTCTGCTCGATGTCAACGATGTGCGGCTTATCGCCAACATCGCTCATCGCCATGGTGCCATCGCTGTTGTGGACAACACCTTCGTGACCCCGTACCTGCAGCGTCCTCTTGATCTCGGCGCGGACGTGGTCATCCATTCCGCCACCAAATACCTTGCCGGACACTCCGACGTTAACGCCGGGCTGGTAGTCACCCTCAGCAAGGAAATCGGCAACGCCATCTACTTCGCGCAGAATCGTTTTGGCGGTGTTCTGGCGCCGTCTGAATGCGACGCCGTGCGTCGTGGCATTCAGACGCTCGCCCTGCGCATGGACCGTCAGCAGGCCAATGCCAAGTCCATCGCCCAATATTTGCTTGCTCATCCACTGGTCAAAACCGTCAACTATCCGGGTCTTCCAGGCCATGAGCGTGAGCTGGCCGCCAAAGGATTGCGAGGCGCCGGAGGTGTACTGAGCTTTGAAGTCGTACCCGGTGTGGATCCTGCCGACGTGCTCAACAATCTGCATATTTTCCACTTGGCAGTCTCGCTTGGCGCGGTCGAATCACTTGCCGAGCTGCCTTGTCGCATGACCCATTTCGAACTGCCGCGTGAAGAAAGGCTCAAGGTGGGTATCACTGATGAGCTGGTGCGTCTTGCCGTGGGCATCGAAGACGCTGCCGATCTCATCGAAGATCTGGGACAGGCCTTTGACATCGCCTATGAGCGCTACCTCCAACGGCATGGGGACGAGGATGTATTCAGCAAGATCGCGGAAGGCGTGTTTGCCTGAATCGCAGCTGGAGTATTCGGAGTCTGAATAACGAAGGTCGGTGCCAACAGTTGTTGACGCCGACCTTCGTTTGTTGTTGCTCGTATTGTTTCACGGTTCCGGTAACAAAAAAGCGGCCATCACAACCAGATGGCCGCTTATCAAGCTGTCGGTTCTAGTATGCGGCGGCAATGGCCTGATCGAGGTCCGCGATGAGATCGTGTACGGATTCGAGCCCGATGGACAGTCGGATGAGATTATCGCTCACTCCAGCGGCAATACGCGCCTCGGCGGGCACCTCTCGATGGGTGATATGCGCCGGATCCACAATCAATGAACGGGCGTCACCGATGTTCGGGACATAGGAGAACAGCCGTGTGCCGTCGATGATTCGACGTACGTTGTTAGCGTCGCCGTCCACCAGGAACGAAAGGATCTGTCCTACGCCGCGAGGGAAATACTTGCCGATCAGCTCATATTGCGGCGTATAGCCCAGACCGGAATAGTTGACCTTGATGACATGTGGGCTACGGGACAGATGCTCGGCGATCGCCTTTGCGGAGGCCACCTGCTGGGCGACCCGCTGAGGCAGGGTCTCCAATCCGATGAGGGAGAGATAGGCGTTGAACGGGCTTGCCACTGCGCCGAACGTGCGCAGATACTTGATGCGGATACGTTTGATGAAGGCGGCCTTGCCGAACTTTTCGGCAAAACTATGCCATTGATCGGTGCGATCGTCGCTGATGACTTGTTGGCGAGCGGTGAATTGGGGGAAGCGGCCGTTGGCCCAGTCGAAATGACCTCCATCGATAACCGCTCCGCCGATGGCGTTGCCATGACCGGTGATGCCCTTGGTGGTGGAATGGACCACGATATCCGCGCCGAAGAGAATCGGATTGAACAGATACGGTGTCGGTACGGTGTTGTCCACGATAAGGGCGATGCCATGTCGATGGGCCAGCTCGGCCAAAGGCTCGACATCCAGGATCGTGGTGGAGGGATTGGCTACAGTCTCTGCGAAGATTGCGCGCGTGTTCGGTCCGATTTTGGAGGCCACTTCGTCCAGATCGTTGATATTGCTTACAAAATCGGTGTGAATGCCGAACTGGGGCAAGAAGTCGCCGAGCGCGTCCACGCTGGCACCGTAAAGATTCGTAGGGGCGATGATACGGCCGCCGCCTTCCGCGGCGCACATCAGCGCGTAGGTTACGGCTGCCATGCCGGAACTCACCGCAACAGCGCCGATCCCGTGCTCCAAGACGGCAAGGCGCTGCTCCAGCGCGTCCACAGTGGGATTGGCCACACGCGAGTATTCGAAGCCTTCGGCTTGGCCGGAGGCGAGTGCGTCGCCTCGTAATGCGTTTTCGAGGTCGAATGCCGCTGAGGCGTAGATGGGAGGTACTGCGGCATGTCCATGTTCGATCGGGTCATACCCGGCATGAATGGTTTGCGTACTGAAATCGGTACCCATCAGTTCCTCTTCTCGTGCCTGTGCAATGTGTTGAAAAACAGTTCCGCATTCGAACTTAGCAAGTTTTGCCGGTTGACACTGGCAGAAGGATATTGCGATTGCCGATATACGCCTATAAGCCGTGGCTATAGAACGGTTTCGATGGAGAACAAGTTCATAGCCACGGCTTATGTCAGAGCCGAACAATGCCTGTTGGGGTCTTCGGCGGATCCACGACCTTCAGATCCGTTTCGGAACGGCATTTGTTCCCGAACGGCTTCGGCGCGGTGATATGGTTTGGTCTCCTCGGAACATCAATCCCGAGGAGACCAAACCATATCACCGGCCCATATCACCGAGTCAACGGATACGCGCGGAATCAGCGTGCCGTGGCCAGTTCCTGCACATGCTGCCAGACGGCAAGAAGGTTGCCGCCGACAATCTTCGCCGTGGTCTGCTCATCGTGACGGCGTGCGATCTCATCCACCACATTCGCCGTATCAGCGTGATTGAGCCAGCCGGCAATGCCGCCGCCGTGATTGAAGTCCGAGGCGAAGCCCACGTGATCGGCGCCGGCGACATCGATGACATGATCGATGGCATCGGCCAAAGTCGATACCGTGCTATGCGGCCAGCCATGGCGAACGGCCGTATGGTATTCCTTCAGATAGTCGCCGAACTTTTGTGCGTCCCAATCGGCGGTCTCCTTGTCGAGCGTCTCGTAATAATCCGCAGGGCCGGCGTAGCGCGGCAGGCCGAACCGTTCGCGCAGGTCTCCGATCGCCTTGGCGATATCAGGATCGGATCCGCGGAACGTAAGGTATCCGTCAAAGGCCACCACTTGCACCAGTCCATCCTGGTCGGCGATCTGACGGATCTCATCATCGGACAATGCACGGTCCACTGGACCCACTATGGATTTGAGTCCGTTGTGCGAAGCGATAATCGGAGCTTGCGAATGCTCAAGCGCCAGCTTGCGCGCAGCGGGAGAGAGCTGTGCGGTATCCACGATCACGCCATGCTCATTGAGCAATGCTATGGCTTCGAGCGCCAGTTCGCTCAAGCCCTGTTCGGCCCCAGGCACGCTGGCATATGGATAGGGACGTGCTGACTGAGCCCATTGGTTGCTGCCGATGAAACCGAAGTCGAACACGCTTACACCACGATCGATCCAACGGCGTACATCCTCCAGCGTGGTGAGCGGACGTGCGTTCTGGAAACCGAGGATAAAGGAGAACACGCCATTGGCGGCGTTGCTGCGTACCTCATCCGCCGAACGCGCCAAGGCGGCCTTGCCGTTTGAGTCGGCAACCGTGCGAATGATGGCCTGATAGGTTGCCTCCAGTTCATCGGAGCCTGTGCCGGCAGCGGCGGTGTTGGCAATGAGCCCGGCATGCGCGGGAACGACGGCGGCGTTCAGGCCTCCCTCGGCTGCCTTGCTCAGATCAAATGTGATATTGCCGTCGCGTTGGGCCAGATCGGTATGGCCGTCAATGACGATGCGCTCCAATTGAGTCATGGATTGTTCCCCCCTCTATGAATGATGCATGGTGTAAAGGTGTCCCGCGCATATCGCGGTGACGATCGTAAAGCGACTTCCAGTGTAAAAAGAGTGTGGCCGGGCCACGCTGAGACATCTATAAATGTTTGTTTGAACGATTCATCGTACATAGTATTCAGGCCGGGATTGAGCGTCGTATAAGCAAAGCGTATAAGCGACAGCGCGTTTGACCTGTGCTGTGATGTTAGGTTAGATGTCATTGCGCAAGCAGGTTGGTCGGTCATGCCGTGCGACGTCAGGAAACCGATGTTCGGGTAACGCGAATGGAAGGCTTGCGCTCGTCATAATGAGAAGGAAAGGGAACTTCATGGCCACTCGTCGTATTGCTGCTGCGGGACTTGCCGTACTGGTCTCTCTTGGTTTGCTGGCCGGATGCTCGAATACGGATGGCGGCGCATCTTCCGCCAGCTCATCAGAGAAGTCTGATTCGGGCGTCACCACCATCGAGATCGCTTCCGGTGTGGCCTCCAAGCCGTACACATGGAAGAACGACAAGGGAGAGCTCGAAGGCTATGACATCGATGTGGCCAAAGCCATCGATGAGAAGCTGCCGGAAATCAAGCTGCACTGGAATTCCACGGATTTCCAGTCCTTGTTCCTGGGTGTTGACGCCGGCCAGTATCAGGTAGTGGCCAACGATGTATTCAAGAATGCCGAACGTGAGCAGAAGTACCAGTTCAGCGACCAGAGCTACCTCAACGTCACTTACGCGATCGCCTACAACCCGGAACGTTTTGACGGTAAGGTGAGCAGCCTCAAGGATCTTGCCGGTAAGACCGTCAGCACGTTCTCCGATGGATCCGCGGTGCAGAACCTGCTGGAGGCTTTCAATAAGGATAATCCTGATGAGGCCAGCAACCTGGTGCATGGCGACTACAGCGCCGGCGATCTGCTGCTGACTGTGGAGAACGGGCAGGCGGACGCCACCGTTGTGAACGGTCCTACCGCCCAGGTCTACGCCAAGGAGCATGGCACGGATCTGAAGGTGGTGGATCTGCCGGCTGATGAACAAGGCGGTCAAGGCAACAAGGCGTACTTCCTGTTCGGCAAGGATGAGAAGAGCACCGAAGCCAAGAAGGCCTTCGACAAGGGGCTGAAGGAGATCATTGACGACGGTACTTTGTCGAAGATCTCCATCGAACATTTCGGCGTAGACTACACCAAGAACTGATCATAGGAACTGACCATTGCGGTATTAGGCCGGGTATTAGGTCGAACAGTTCGGTATGAGTTCGGCAGGCGCCTTGCATCGAGGCGCCTGTTCGTCGTCAACTATGGAGCGTGATATGACAGTGCATGCAGCGCATGACAATCGAAACCGATATGCTGTACCTGTTTTGCGGCAGACGGTTCGGGATATCTATCTTGCCTACGGGTTCAGTGCGGACGATAGTGAGATCGTGGCCGATTCGTTGGTGTTCACTGATGTGAACGGTATCGAATCGCATGGAGTGCAGCGATTGAGCATGTATGACCGTAAAGTCCGGCGAGGCAAGGTACGTGTGCATGCGGACAGCGAAATCGTTCATGAGACGCCGCTCTCGGCAACGATTGACGCGCATTTCTCCATGGGACAGGTGGCCGGTGCCAAGGCCATGAAACTTGCCATCGCCAAGGCTCAGGCTCACGGCATCGGTTTTGTGGTCGTGCGTAATTCGAATCATTATGGCGCGTCGGGCTACTATGCTCAGCTCGCCGCCCAACAAGGTCTCATCGGCATCTCCAGCACCAATACCACGCCTGGAGTTCTGCCGCTGTTCTCAACGCAGGAGTATCTGGGCACCAATCCGATTGCCTTCGCCGTGCCTGCCGAGCCGCATCCGTTCTTCTTCGATGCGGCCACCAGCTGCGTGGCGCAGGGCAAAGTGGAACTGTACGCGAAGCGCCATGAGCCGTTGCCGGCCACCTGGGTGGTTGACCGACAGTACCGGACGATCACCGACGCCGAAGCGGCCGTTCCCAAGCTGGACGCCAAAACCGGAGAGTTTGCACTGGTGCCTTTGGGAGGGGTCAGCGAATACACCGGCGGACATAAAGGCTATGGTTTTTCGATGGTGGTCGAGTTGTTGACTGGAATTCTGGCTCAAGGCCATCTCTCCCATGAGTCCAAGGAGTCGGATATCAATACTGCGTTGTGCCATAACTTCATAGCCGTGGATCCGGCGTTGTTCGGCGATCGCGAAGCCATCTATCGACGGTTCAGCCAATTCCTCGATGAGGTGCGGGCATTGCCGCCAGTCGAGGGACATCGAGTCTACGTCCATGGAGATAAGGAAGCGATAGCCCGCGAAGAGAGAACGGCACATGGTATTCCGCTATATCCGCAAACTGAGGATGAGATCCATGAGATTATGAGGCGACTCGGACTCGATACCACCCAGTTCGCGCCATTGGTGTAACGTTCGACGCAATCGAGCGACAACAAAACCCCGGTGAGCCGAAACTCGATGAGCTGAAACTCCCATAGGACATCCCAGATTTCACCGCGCTAGGAGCATTGCCATGAGTACAACCATTTTCGATTTCAACTTCTTCCTTGGAGTATTTCCCAAGGTTATGCCGTATTTCCCGATTACCGTGCTTATCGTGGTGGTGGCATTCGTGGGAGGCGTGCTGCTGGGCTTCATCTGCGCGTTGATCAAGCTGACTCGCATACCGGTGCTGGTCCAACTGGGTGATCTGTATGTGTCTTTCATCCGCGGAACGCCGTTGCTGGTGCAGCTCTATCTTATCTACTTCGGCATTCCCATCGGCATCCGTCTGTGGAACGCCAATTTCGGAACTGATTTCTCGGTACAGGGTATCCCCGCTTTGCTCAGCGTGCTGATTGCGTACAGTCTCAACGAGGGTGCCTACCAGCGTGAGACCATTCGAGGTGCCATCGAATCGGTGGATCCCGGTCCTGTGGAGGCGGCCCGCTCGTTCGGCCTGACTGAATGGCAGGTCATGAGACGCGTGATTCTGCCGGATGCGTTGCGTATCGCAATCCCGAATCTCGGCAACAGTCTGCTCAAATTGCTGAAGAACACCTCGCTGGCATTCACTGTGTCGGTGATGGACATCATGGCTCAGGGCAAGATCATCGGCTCTCAGGGATACCGGTATTTCGAGGTGTACATCGCTCTGGCTGTTATCTACTGGGTGTCCTGCACGCTGCTGTCGTGGGTGATCAATGCTGTGGAACGTTGGCTCAACCGGTATCGTCGTGAAGCCGCTGAGTGAGATGGTCAAAAAACAATAGGGATAGGGATGCATCGTTATGAGTGATATTCGTATGCCTCACGCTTATGAGAATAGCGTGTCGATTGAAGACGCCGGTCCGCTGCTGTCCAATCTGGGCCGAAGTGCCTTCGTCATTGCTGGCCGGCGTGCGTTTGCCGCAGCCGGTCAGGCGTTGTCGAAGGCCTTGGACGGACAAGGTATCGACTATGTCGTGCATTATCTGGAGGGCGAGCCTACAGTGAGCAGAGCGGATGCCTTTGCCGCTGCGGCAGCCGGCCGTGATCTGGTTATCGCTTTGGGCGGTGGCAAAGTCATGGATTTGGCCAAGGCGGTGTCGCGTCGCACGGGTGCACGTCTGGTCACTGTTCCCACCATCGCCGCCACTTGCGCGGCCTGGACCAGCGTGTATCTGCTGTATACCGAGGACCACAAGGTGGACCGTCATGAATGGATCGACGGCGTGCCGGAACTGGTGCTGGTTGACAAGTCGGTAATACTTGCCGCACCTGAACGATACTTGTTCTCCGGAGTAGGGGATGCCTTGGCGAAATGGTACGAAGAGTGCCATGCCGAGGACGATTCCACCATCGATCTGCTGTACCGTCTGCGCACCCGGATCGGATCCCTGACTCGGGACACCTTGGAGCACGAGTTCCTGGACCGCTATGATCCTGCGGCACCACAGGATGTTGTCTATGAGCTCAAGTCGGAGGCAGTGGATTCGATTATGCTGCTTGCCGGATTGCCGGTAGGATTCCGTCCACATGCGCCTCACAAGGCCGTACCGCGGTTGGAGCTGGCGCATGCCTTCTACAATTCATGGACGTGGGTTCCTACGGCCATACGTCCTTTGCACGGCGAACTGGTGTCTTTCGGCGTGGCCGTTCAGTTGGCCCAGCAGGGTGCCGATGAGGCAACGCTGACGCAGTACCTGCAGCGCATTCATCGCATCGGACTGCCGGTCACATTGGCGCAGACCGGCATCGAACGGGACGAACAGGTTCATACATTGGCAACGTATGTTGTCGAGGGCATTCCCGGGTACAGCGGCCCGTACCGGCAGCTTACCGTAGCCGGTTATGAACTCGCTCTACGCGAGGCGGATCGTATCGGCAGATCCGTCATCTCTGCCGACCCACAGTAATCGGAGAACTCGTATCGCGTCACACCTCGCCGGTCATATCCCCATCCGAAATCGTCAGGAGCACATCATGAGTGAGACCATCAAAGAGAACACGTCGCAAGACGCAGCCTCTGAGCCCTTCGTACGCATCGAAAAGCTGAGTAAGACGTATCGGACCAAGCAGGGTGAGAAAACCGCGTTGCATGACGTCGATCTGTCCATTAGCAAGGGTGATATCTACGGCATTATCGGTCTGTCCGGTGCCGGTAAGAGCACGTTGGTCCGGTGCATCAACGGTCTGGAGCGTTACGACGGCGGAAGCCTGACCGTCAACGGGCGTGAGGTGAAGGATCTGACCGGTGAACAGCTGCGTGGGCTGCGACGTAAGATTGGCATGATCTTTCAGTCGTTCAACCTGATCGAATCCAAAACGGTGGGTGCCAATGTGGAATTGCCGCTGCTGGATTCAGGCCTGGATAAGAACGCACGCAGCAAACGCGTTCGCGAGTTGCTGTCTTTGGTTGATTTAGAAGATCGGGTGGACAGCTATCCCGGTGAACTGTCCGGTGGCCAGAAACAGCGTGTGGCCATCGCCCGAGCGCTTGCCAACAATCCCGATATTCTGCTCAGCGACGAAGCCACCAGCGCATTGGACCCGAACACCACCCGTGCCATTCTGGCTTTGCTGCGTCGGCTGCGGGATAAGTTCGGCCTGACGATCATCATCATCACCCATGAGATGTCGGTGATTCGCGAGGTTTGCAACAGGGTCGCGGTCATCGACCACGGCACCATCGTGGAGCATGGCGATGTGTTTGACCTGTTTGCCAACCCACAGGCCGAGCTGACCAAATCCTTCGTGGATACGACTTCCAATCTCGGCAAGGTGCGTCGATTGATCGAAGCGCATTCTCCGCTGGTGGAGCCGAAGCCGGGACAACGGCTTATTCGCATGAAATACGTGTCCAAGGAAGTGTCCGATGCGCTGGTCTCCGATATCTCCACACGATTCGGCGTCCGGGTCAACATTGTCTTCGGGGACATCGATGTGGTGGCGAACGCGCCGATCGGTGGCCTCGTCGTCATCTTCGACGGTGCGAGCGACCAGATCGATGCGGCGATCGCGTATCTGAGGGAACGCAACATCAGCGTTGAAGTGTTGTTGCCGGCACCGGAAAACAGATGATTACGGCTGAGTACACATTTGTGTACTCAGCCAGGTCCACCTGCCATACGCTGCTAGCATGGGACATGTCAGGCGTGGTACGAAGAAGACCGCGCCGCAAACCTTGCCCGGAAGGGGGAGACTGTCATGTCGAATAGTCTGGCAATGTTGGGAGGTTCCATGATCATCGGTATCGTCGTTCTGGTATTGCTCATCGTGTTGCTGTTTTCGGCCATTTTCATCGTGCCGCAGCAACAGGCGTACATCATCGAGCGATTCGGTAAATTCAATAAAGTGCAGTTCGCCGGAATCCATATCCGTATTCCGTTTGTGGACCGAATCGCCATGAAAACCAATATGCGCGTCAATCAGCTCAACGTGCAATTGGAGACCAAAACGCTTGACAATGTGTTCGTTACCGTTGTGGCTTCCACCCAGTTTCGTGTGAATCCGGAAAATGTGGCCACTGCCTACTATGAGTTGCGTGATCCGGCCGGCCAGTTGCGTTCGTATATGGAAGATGCGCTTCGTTCCGCGATTCCTGCTCTCACTTTGGATGACGCCTTCGCCCGTAAGGATGATGTGGCTTCCGACGTGCAGAAAACCGTGGGCAACGAGATGAGCCGGTTCGGCTTCACCGTGGTCAAGACGTTGATCACCGCCATCGATCCTTCGCCGCAAGTCAAGAACGCGATGGATTCCATCAACGCCGCCCAGCGTGAAAAGGAAGCCACCCGTCAGCGCGCCGAGGCCCAGCGCATTCAGATCGAGACGCAGGCCGCGGCCGAGGCGGAGAAGACCCGTCTGCAAGGTGAGGGCCAAGCTAACTATCGTCGTGAGATCGCCAACGGTATCGTCGATCAGATCAAGTCCCTGCAGGCCGTGGGTATGAGCATCAACGATGTGAACAACGTGGTGTTGTTCAACCAGTATCTCGATGTGATGCGGTCGCTGTCCGAATCCGACAATGCCAAGACCGTGGTGCTGCCGGCCTCCACGCCGGGCGGGTATCAGGATCTTTACGAGCAGGTGACCAAAGCCATGCTGACTGCCGCTGAGCAGAAGTAATTGTTCTTTTGTGCGGGTTGCCGGTCTCTTGGTTGTTCGTCTACAGCTGGACGCTTGACTGGTGAACGAGTCAGCGTACGTTTCTCCAGACTACTTTGATTGTTTTCTGGAAGAACGTACGCTGATATTCACTGAGCGTACGTTCTTCCAGAAAAGTGTGGAATAACTCTGGAAAAACGTACGCTGACGCACCGTTGCGGTGGCGTACGCGTACGCCAGCGTTGTGGCGCAGCTACCGTGCCAAAAACTCGGGGATGGCTTCGGCTGCGGCGTATCCCTTGCGATACATCATTTCCAGCCCCTCGAAATTCTTCTTCAAGGTATTGAGGCCGTACAGATCTTCAGGGGCCAGAATGAGCACACGTCCCTCGGCCTCATATTTCTTGGCTAGCTCGATCTCGTCATTGTAGGTCTTGTAACGCTGCCGCAGCCGCTCGGCTGCCGCCGGATACGTGCGCTCCAGAATACGGGCGGGCGGCAGATCTTTGCGTTGCTGACGTACTTCATCGCGCAGACGCGACAACACCAGAATCACCTTCTCGTAGCCGTCATCCAGCGCCTTCTGCACTGGTACCGGATCGGCGATGCCGCCGTCGAAATACGGCACGCCGTCTACCACATACGGTTCGCAGGCCACCGGCACTGCGGAGGACGCCTTGACTACATCGAAGTCATCGAAATGGATACGGGATTTGTCGAAGTATTTGGTCGAGCCGTCCTCGGCGTTGCACGCCACGACGGTAAAACCGGTGGGATTGGCCTCGAACGCCTCGAAATCCACCGGATATTCACCATCATGATTGCTCAATGTGCCATAGATGTAATCAAGATTGGCGAAATTGTGGTTCTTGAAGTAGCTTTCCGCGCTCGCATACTCTTTGCGGAACGCATATTTGGTGTAGAACGTGTGGTTGCGGCCGTGCTGCCGGGCGATGAACGAGGTCATATTGGCCGCACCTGCAGACACGCCGTAACACATGTCTACATCAATACCGTCCTCCAACATGCGATCCATCACGCCGCATCCGAAAATCGCTCGGAAGCCTCCGCCCACATCGATCATCGCGGATTTGACTGCCATACTTGCCCCCTGTGCATACATGAATACAACTGTGCGTAACACCCCTGCGCTTACTTATGGATTCGAGCTTACGCGCGCTGACTGGACAACGAAATAGACAGTATTCGTCCGATCGTGCGGTATCTTCCTTTGCGATGAGGCATACATGCCGCAGAAGCGTTATCGATTGAGCAGATCGCGTGAAAGTGCGGCAATGCGTTCCGATGGATCGGAATTGGCAAGCGCCACACTGCCGTGCGCTCCCTCCGGAGCCAACCTGCCCAGTGACTCCAGCACGACGCCGAGATGCCGGACCGTGCCTTCGTTGCCGTCGATGATCGCGGCGCGTTCTGGCAGCAGCGCACGGAAATACTCGCGGTAAAACACGAAATGCGTGCATCCGAGTACTACCGAGTCAATGCGATTCAGGTCATACTGATCGAAGTACCCATGCAACGTACGCATCACCAGATCGCGATCGCCAAGTCGGCCGGACTCCACGATCTCCACCAGATCGGGGCACGGCTCCTTATAGATCTCGTTATCTGAATCGAAGCGTTCCATGAGTTTGGCAAACTTGCGTTCGCGCAACGTCAGGGGAGTGGCGGCCACGATGACGCGTTGCGGGATGTGGTGCGGGTCTGACGGCACATCGCCACGGTCGCAAGCGACTTTCAGCGCGGGCTCCATGCCGATAATCGGAATATCGTAATGCTCGCGCAGCTCGTTGACCGCTGCGGAAGTGGCGGTATTGCAGGCGATAACCACGGCCTTGACGCCTTGGCGTACAAAGCGCTCCACAATAGCAAAGCTCAACGCGCGCACCTGCTCGGGCGATTTGGTGCCATACGGCGCATGTGCAGAGTCTCCGAAATACAACACCTGCTCATTTGGCATATCCTTTACGATCTGCCGCACTACGGAAATGCCGCCGAGACCGGAATCGAACACGCCTATCGGTGCCGAAGAGCTCATGCCTGAAGTCCTTTCCGAAAACCTTACGGAATTACTGCCAGTGTATTGCCGTTACCAGAGTACTCTTACCAATTATGAGTCTTCCGAAACAAGTGACTAAAGTTCACGCCACCGGCAATGATTTCGTCGTTTATCTTGACCGATCCGGCAAGTTCGAGCCCACTCCTGACGAAATACGTTTCCTATGCGATCGTCATTTCGGTATTGGCGGCGATGGCCTGATTCGCCTGACTCGCCCTGATTTCGTCTCTGACTTAAGCGACGATCAGCTTGCCGATATGCTTGCCGGTGGCGCGAAATGGTTTATGGATTACCGCAACGCCGATGGTTCGTTGGCGGAGATGTGCGGCAACGGCACACGTGCCATCACCCTGTTCGCGCAGCGCATGGGCGTTGCCGACGAAACCGAACCGTTCCGGTTGGGGACTCGCGCCGGGGTGAAGATCCTTACCCCGCGAGGCAACATGAAGCCATATGGGGCTGATGTGTTCCAAGTTCAGATGGGGGCATGGACGATCGGTGAAGCCGATGCCTACGAGGTCACCATCCCCGGAACCGCAGGTTCGGCGCGAGGCACATTCGTGGATATGGGCAATCCGCATGTGGTTGCAGTCATCGAGGACGCATTTTCCACGTTGCCGGTGGTCGAAGATCTTGACCTTGTCACGAAGCCGGTGGTGAGTCCGGTTATCGAGTCGGACCAGAATGTAGAGTTCGCGCGCATCGATGACATCGACGAGCGCGCAGGACTGGGTGAGGCCACGATGCGCGTCAATGAGCGCGGATGTGGGGAGACGCTCTCGTGCGGCACGGGATTATGTGCCACCGGCATTGTGCTCAGGTCCAAAACCGGCATCGATCATTGGGACATCACCGTGCGCGGCGGCACGCTTCGTGTGGATGTGACCGATAACGACGTACGTCTTACCGGTTCCGCCAGCATCGTGGCCGATATTACGTTGCTATAGTTGCTGTAGTTAAGTCGCCTCAGGCGAACAGTGCGGCACCTTCGGTCGTAATGATCAGCACCACAATCGCCACGATCCACAACACATCGATCATCAGATCGATGTTGAGACGGTAATATTTCGCCAAGCCGGACGGTACTTCGGATGGTGCTTCATCGGCATTGCCGCTGTTGCCGTTCCGGCTACGACGCGACGGCAATCCCTGGACAGCCACGGTGGCATGGGATAGCGCCATGAACTGAACGGTGGTGGAGAACATCAGGGCCAGACACCAAGGGCATAATGCGTGAATCACGAACAATGATTGCGTGCTGAGCCAGTAGGCATAGGCAAGTGCTGCCAAGCCGCCGAACCAAGTGCAGGTGGCGAACCATCGTGGCACGCGAATATTGGCCAATCCGATTACGGCGATGGTGACGAATACTGATTCCGCGGCGATGCCGAAGAAAGCATTCGGATAGGACAGGCCGCCGAATTTGATGATTTCCGCCTGCCAGGATTGCGCCACGGTGGAACATGACACCACGGCGTTCACGTCACAGCCTAGGGACTGCTCCGGGTGCCGGGCCAGTTGCAAGGTTTCCGCTGACAGGATGAACGAGACGCCCAACGCCACTGCGGAGGCGATCAGCATCACAAGATAGGTCCATGTCGATGAGTGCCGCCAGCCTTTCAGCGTGGAAATCGTCGACATGTGCGCTGATGGTTGAGTTACGGATGCATTGCTGTTGGTCATACTGCTCCTCATTGTCCCTTCACGAGTTGCTGCACACTAGCGTAGCGTTTGCGGTTGTCATGGGACAGCTTCCTTATCTTCTTGATTGGTGAGGTTGACGAGGGATGAAGGAAATGAAAACGGAGTTACGATGGAAGGTATGACTGGATACGTGATGCCTCTGGAGCCTCCCACCGTGGGATGGGACATCCATTGCCATACCGTCTTCTCTGATGGCACAGAGACTCCCGCTACGCTTGCCGAGTGTTCGAAGGCATGTGGTCTTCGAGGCGTATCCATTTCCGATCATGACACCACGGCCGGATGGTCCGAGGCTCAGCATGCCGCAAGGGCTGTAGGCTTGCCGTTGTTGCGAGGTACGGAAATCACGGCGGCGGATGACGGCGTCTCCGTGCATATGCTCGGATATCAGTACGATCCCGATAATGCACATATCAAGAAGCTTTTCGCGGACACCCGCCAAGCCCGGTTGCATCGTACGCGGCGCATGGTGGAACTGCTTTCCCGTGATTATCCGATTTCCTGGCAGTCCGTAGTCGCTCAAATTCATGAGGGAGACAACACTACCATCGGCAGACCGCATATCGCTGACGCTTTGGTGGCCGCAGGTGTCTATGAGAATCGTTCGCAGGCATTTGCCGATGCGGTGAATTCGTCCTCCAAATACTACATTCCCACTCCTTCTCCTACCGCACATGAGGTGGTCGCCGCGATGAAGGAAGCTGGTGGCGTCATTGTGATCGCTCATGCCGGCGATCTGAGCCGTAACCGTCGGTTGCTTTCTGACGAACAAATCATTGCGTTGGTACGTGAAGGATTGGATGGTCTGGAAGTATGGCATCGCGGCAATTCTGCCGAACAGCGCGTCCGATTGCTGGATCTGGCGCGTCGTTATGGCCTTCTGGTCACCGGTGGCTCGGACTGGCATGGCAAGGGCAAGCCAAACGCGTTGGGGGAGAACCTGACCGATGAGGCTACAGTGGAGGCGATCGTGAGCAGAGGGGCGTTGCCGCTGTATCGATGATCGCGGTTTACGTGACGGTGCTGATGCTGTCGATGCGTCCTATGGATGGTGCGTAAACGCATATGACGTGTTGTTGTTCCAAGTTGGGGCTTCCGGAGGCGAAAGCGCGTGGGGATATGATCCGGAAGTACGATTTGCGGGTGATTTGCCTGTCATAGACCGTTCTGGCGTATTGATGGCCGTATGATATAGAGCAAAGATTTGCAACAGTGTGGTGGCGGGTTAGGAGGTGCTGTGATGGCCGGTATCAAAGATGTGGCGGCGAAGGCAGGAGTCTCGATCAGTACGGTCTCCTATGTCATGAGCGGCAAGCGCTCCTTGAAGGAGGAGACCAAGCGTCGTGTACTTCGTGCCGCGAAGGATCTTGGGTACGCGCCATCGCATTTCAAGGATGACGCTTCGATGGTGCGCAGGAGTGGGCCGACCAAGGTGCTGGCGTTGAGCTCGCCCATCCACGAATACACCGACTACTCGAATTATGCGATGTTTTTCTTCGCGTTGGCCATGCGTGCCAAACGTTACGGTTACGATCTGCTGTTGCTGATGCATGAATACGGTGATCAGGAGCTTACCCGTGTGGTTTCCGAAGGTATGGTGGACGGCATCCTATTGTTGGATGTGCTGATGTGCGATGCGCGTGCCGATGTGGCGCATACGCTGGACGTACCGGTGGTGTCAGTGGGATACCCGAGCAATACGGATGCCGTCTACTGCGTGGACGTGGATTTCGAACGCATGGGGCGCGAGGCCGCCGAGAAGATTCATGCGCTTGGCCACCGGCATGTGCTGGTGGCGGGGGCGAGTCGGAGCGCCTATGAAGACGGTTCCAACTATCTGGTCCGGTTCCTTGACGCAATGAAGAAAAAGGGTGAGGATCTAGGCGTCTCGGTGCTGTTCAAATCATCTACCGGCAATGGGCGTGACGATGTGAATCTGATGCTCGACGAGGCGTTCCTGGAGGATCCCGACATTTCGATGATCGTATGCCAGACGAATGCGACCCATGTGACCAACGTGCTCAATGGACTGAGTGACCGTGGTCTGTCGGTTCCCGACGACATCTCGGTGATGGCTGCGTGCACCTATGGTCTGGGAACCTTGCCCAAGGCGGTTGACGAGATGCCGATGATGCCCAATGAGACATGCTCCCGTGCCGTTGATCTCATGATGGAGGTGCTCAATGGCGACCGGCATGACGTCGGCCATATTGAGTTGCTGGCACCCAAGTATGTTGCTAGGGGCAGTATGGCAAAATGTGCGCGCGGCTGACCGTGCTGTGTGAAGGTGCTGCGTGACCGTGCTGTGCGACAGCGCTGTGTGACGGTGCGATTGCTGTGCGGATGGCCTCATATCTGATCGGTATGGCGTTGAATTATCGGCGCGGCCGATCCGTGCATTGAAGTTGTTATTTCGATTATGTCTTTCGACTATATTTCGACTGACGGCATCGTTGCGCCGCAACGTTGGTGGCGGTAGTCGGTCTTGGGCCTTGTCTTGCTGTCTTGTTCAATGTAATGCCATGCTTTGTATAGCAAGGGAATAATGGTTCCTGCCCTATGGTCGGTAGGGTGCTCGGCTCTCGCATTAACGTAATTAATGATGTGAACGCTAACGTCGAAAATTCGTTGAAAAAATTGTCGAAATTTGTCGAAATGATTTGAAAGCATCGTTATGAATTCGTTATATTACTAGTGGAAGTCATCCGGTACACGGTTTCACTATCGGATGATCTCCCGTCAGTAAAGAGGCTGAAAAGGAGAAAACGATGAAGTCGACTCGCAAATTTATTGCTGCAGGTCTGGCAGTCGCTACCATGATTGGTGTCGCCGGCTGTGGCAACGGAGAAACCGCACAGGAGGAGAACCCCACCTCCATCAAGATCTGGCACTACGAGGAAGCCACCACCGCCCAGGGCAAGGCGTGGGACAAGGCCATTGAAATCTTCGAGAAGGAAACCGGCGTCAAGGTCGAGTTCGAGAAGAAGGCCTTCGAGCAGATTCGTCAGAACGCGTCCCAGATCCTCAACTCCGATGACGCCCCGGATGTCATGGAGTACAACAAGGGCAACGCTACCGCCGGCCTGCTTGCCAGCCAGGGTCTGCTGACCAACCTGAACGATTACGTCTCTCAGTACGGATGGGACAAGATCATCACCGGTTCCTTGGCTGACACCGGCAAGTACAACGAGCAGGGCGTCATGGGCTCCGGCGACTGGTACGGCATCACCAACTATGGCGAGGACTGCCTGCTGTACTTCAACCAGGATATGTTTGACAAGTACGGCATCGCCATCCCGACCACCTTCGACGAGCTGGAAGACGCGATGGCCAAGTTCAAGGAGAACGGCGTCACTGCTCTGTCCGTCGGCTCCGCTGAGTACCCGACCCAGCACCTGTGGTGGCAGCTCGTGCTCTCCAAAGCCGACGACAAGTTCCTCAAGGCCTATGAGATGTACGACGGCAAGGTCGATTGGAACTCCGAGCCGGTGACTTACGCCACCGAGAAGATCAAGGAATGGGTCGACAAGGGCTACATCTCCAAGGATTCCACCAACCTCAAGGCTGAGGATGCCGGACAGAACTTCATGACCGGCGTCAACCCGATCTTCTTCTCCGGTACTTGGTGGCACGCACGCTTCAAGGAAGAGGCCAAGGGCCTGAACTCCACCTACGCGAAGTTCCCCGACACCAAGAAGATCGTCGGCTCCTCCGGCAACGTGTGGGTCATTCCTGAGAACTCCAAGAAGAAGGATCTGGCCGCCAAGTTCATCAACATCACCTTGGGCAAGGAAGTTCAGAACTACATGGCTGAGCAGGGTGGTCTGGCCATCAACGCCGACACCGATTCCATCCCGGATGAGGACACCAAGAAGTTCGTGGCCCAGTTCGACGAGGCCGTCAAGGAAGATCAGCTCGGCTTCTACCCGGATTGGCCGACTTCCACCTTCTACGACGAGCTCAACGCCTCCCTGCAGGAGCTGGTCAACGGCACCGCTGATGTCAAGACCGTGCTCGGCCAGATGGAAGACAACTACAACAAGGGTCTTGAGGCTTCCGGCATCACCGTCGAGTAACAGCTGACCTTTCCCTCCTCCCCATATTGAATAAAGGCGCGCGGACGCTTTCCTCCTTCCTCATTCCCGCTCTGCGCGCCTTTTTTCATCCCCAAACAGTTTCACCGATATTACGTTTGGAAGTGTCTGATGAACGCAAAGACCAAGAAAACCAAGCGCCCCGACGAATCCGCAATGTCGCGCATTCCGGGCAGCCCCTCGAATCGTTTCTGGCTCTATCTTGTCCCCGGCGTGGCGATGCTCACCTGGATCATCATCGTCCCCGGCATCTGGAACATCTACCTGAGCTTCACCAACTACCGCGGTATCAAGCCCCCGGTCTGGGCCGGCCTCAAGAACTGGGCCCGACTGATGAAGGATGACACCTTCTGGATCTCCTTCCGCAACTCGATCTGGATGATCGTGGCCATGGTGGTGATCCCGATTCTGCTCGGCCTCATCCTTTCCTCGCTGATCTTCGATGTTGTGCAGAAGAAGTTCGGTCCCAAGGCCGCATCCACGATGCGCGCCATCTACTACTTCCCGCAGCTGCTGCCTATCGCCATCGCATCCTTGGTCATGGGCTGGATCTTCCGTGCGGAGAACGGCGCTCTGAACTCCGTGCTCAAGGCCATAGGCTTGGGATCACTGCAACATGACTGGCTGGGCAAGCCGGATACCGCGCTGATCTTCCTCATGCTCATCATGGTGTGGATTCAGGTCGGCTATCCGCTGGTCATCTTCATGTCCGGTCTGCAGCGTGTCGATCCTGAGCTCTACGAGGCCGCCGGTCTCGATGGTGCCAACTGGTGGCAGCGCTTCCTCGCCATTACGCTTCCGTCCATCAAGCCGGAAATCTTCGTGGTGGCCCTCACCTGCACCATCGCGGCACTGAAGGTGTTCGCCCCGGTGTACATGCTGACCAAGGGTGGCCCCGGCACCAAGACCATCGTGCCGTCGTACTACTCCTACACCCAGTTCTTCCAGGTGCAGCAGGTTGGCTACGGTGCTGCAATCGCAACTGCATTGACGATTGTCATCATCATCGTGGCCATCGCGTTCACCAACCTTCAGCAGAAGGTCGAAGCCGAGGACGGAGAGTGATTCAAAATGAGCACTATGAGCGCAGCTGAACTGAAGAAAATCGCTAAAGTCAAGAAGAACCGTACCGCGGGCGACTGGCTGATCATCGTACTGCTGGCCATCGGCGGCGTGGTGATGCTGTTCCCGTTCATCGTCCTGTGCCTGAACGCCTTCAAGACCGCGGCCGATTACAACGCCAACGGCCCGCTGTCCTGGCCTACCTCATTCACATTGGACGGCTTTATCAAGTTCTGGACCCGTGTCAACTTCCCCGAAAAGGTGTGGAACTCCATCTGGACTTCCGGCGTAGTCGCCATCTGCGCTGTCGCCCTGTCCGTGTTCAACTCCTTCGCTCTGGGTATTGGCCGAGTCAAGGGCCGTCGCTGGATCATCCTGCTGATCATGCTTGCTAACATGCTGCCGCAGGAAGCCCTGCTCTACCCGCTGTACATCATGTTCAAGGGCATTGGTCTGTACAACAACCCGTGGTCCATCGTGATCATCTTTACGGTGATTCAGTCCGCATTCGGTACCTATCTGCTCTCCTCTGTGTACGGCACGTTCCCGAAGGCAATTCTTGAGGCAGCCACCATCGACGGTGCCAGCCGTTGGAAGATCCTCAAGGATATCGTCTTCCCGATCTCCAAGCCCACGCTGGCTGTCATGCTGGTCTTCTTCTTCATCTGGACCTGGAACGACTACATGATTCCGATGGCCTTCCTGATCGACAACTCGTCGCAGACTGTGCCTATCGCCATCGCTTCGCTTTCCGGCGATCGTCTGATGGATGTGACCACTACAGCCTCCGCATCGCTGATCAGTATCGTCCCGACCCTGATCTTCTTCCTGCTCTTCCAGAGGACGCTGTCCAACGGCATCACCACTGGTGCAGTGAAGTAAGGAAAACGGGTGCCGACGGTACCCGGACAAACAAATAATGCACGATTCGGTTTCGGCCGCCCGAGGGATGGACGGCCGAAACCATATCTCCCACCAAGGAGCAATACAACAATGAAGTTCACCAACGGTTACTGGATGATTCGCGACGGCATCGACGCCCTCTACGCGCGCGAAGCCTATGAGTTGGCCGCAGACTCCTCGACTGAATCCCTTAACGTGCTCGCTCCCACTTCAGTGGTCCGTGGCCGTTACGATACCCTGAACCTTCCCACGTTCAATGTAGACATCACCTCTCCGGCGGAGGGTGTGATTCGTGTACGCGCCGAGCATTGGCAAGGTGCCACCGAGTACCCGGGATTCCCGCTGAACGCCGATAAGGTTGGCGGTCGCGACTATGTGACTGTAGCCGCGCACGGCAACGGCGATGGCGAAGTCGGCGAAAACGGCGCCGACGTCACGTTGACCACCGGTGGCCTTACCGCCAAGGTCGTCAAGGGCTCTCCTTGGAACCTCACCTTTATCGGCGAAGACGGCAAAGTGCTCACTGAGTCCGCCGGAAAGTCTCTGGGACGCTTCAAGCTGTCTGCCGGCTCCAACGTCACGGCACAGCCGGTCGGCGAGTTCGGCGTGACCATGGACGGCTCCGCTTATGATGAGTCTGATGTCTTCACTTCCATCCAGCTGCATCTGGGTGTTGGCGAGAATGTGTACGGTTTGGGTGAGCGTTTCAGCGCCTATGTCAAGAACGGCCAGACCGTGGACATCTGGAACGAGGATGGTGGTACTGCATCCGAGCAGGGATACAAGGACATCCCGTTCTACATGACCTCCAACGGCTATGGCGTGCTGGTGAACAACCGTGGCCATGTCTCCTTCGAGATCGGTTCCGAAAACACCGAAGCCGTGCAGTTCTCCGTACCGGGCGAAGCAGTGGACTTCTGCGTGATCTACGGCCCGACGCCGAAGCAGATCCTCGACCGCTACACCAAGCTCGTCGGCCGTCCGGCCAACGTTCCGGCTTGGAGCTACGGTCTGTGGCTGACCACCTCGTTCACCACCAAGTACGATGAGAAGACCATCAACTCCTTCATCGACGGCATGGCCGAGCGAGATATTCCTCTGGCTGCCTTCCACTACGACTGCTATTGGATGCGTGAGTTCCATTGGTGCGATTTCGAGTGGGACAAGCGTTTCTTCGGCGACATCGAATCCACGCTGAAGCGTCTGCACGAAGACAAGGGTCTGCATATCTGCGCCTGGATCAACCCGTACATCGGCCAGCGTGGCGAGATGTTCAAGGAAGGCAAGGAGAAGGGCTATCTGGTCAAGAAGGCCAACGGCGAAGTCTGGCAGACCGACTTCTGGCAGGCCGGCATGGGCTTGGTGGACTTCACCAACCCTGAGGCCCGCGAGTGGTTCAAGGACAAGGTCAAGCACCTGCTGAGCCAGGGTGTGGACGCCATCAAGACCGATTTCGGCGAACGTATCCCGCGCGATGTGGTCTGGTACGACGGCTCCCCGAAGCTCTCCATGCACAACTGGTATACGCAGCTGTACAACCAGGCAGTGTTTGAAGCCATTGAGGAAACCTATGGCAAGGGCAATGCTTGCCTCTACGCCCGTTCGGCCACCGTCGGCGGTCAACAGCAGCCCGTGCACTGGGGTGGTGACTGCGAGTCCACCTTCAACGGCATGGCACAGTCCCTGCGCGCCGGCCTGTCCCTGACCTCCTCCGGCTTCGGATTCTGGAGCCATGACATCGGCGGCTTCGAAGGCGCCTTCCCGGACCCGGCCGTGTACAAGCGCTGGGTGGCATTCGGCATGCTCGGCTCCCACTCCCGTCTGCACGGTTCCACCGTGTACCGAGTGCCGTGGCTGTTCGATCAGGAAGACGAGAAGAACGGCGTGAAGCTTGTTCCCGGCCAGACCGCAGTGGACGTGGTGCGTCAGTTCACCAAGCTCAAGCTCGAACTCATGCCGTATGTCTACCAGCTCGGCCTGCAGCCGCACCTCAACGGTACTCCGGTCATGCGCTCGATGTTCGTGGAATTCCCGGATGATCAGGCTTGCCGTACCTTGGACCGCCAGTACATGTTTGGTCCGTCGTTCCTGGTGGCTCCGGTGTTCACCTACTCCGGCGAAGTGTCCTACTACCTGCCCGAAGGTGTGTGGACCAACTGGCTCACCGGCGAACAGGCCAAGGGCGGCGTGTGGCGCAACGAAACCCACGGCTACGATTCCATCCCGCTGTGGGTGCGCGACGGTTCCGTTATCGTCACCAACCCGGGCGAAACCAAGCCAGATCGTGTCTACGGTACTGATGCACTGGTCTCCGTGTTCTTGGCAGACGTCGAGTCCGGCGAAGCGGTCGTCAGCGAGATTGATGGTTCGTCCGTGACCTTCACCGCTCGCCGCACCGATGCCGGTGTCGAAGTGACGAGCTCGGATGGTCGTCCGTTCTCCGCTCGTCTGGGGGCCAACGGCGAAGTCGTCAAGGCTGAAAACGGCACCGTGGTGCTGTGAACGCATGATATCAGTGCTATGAGCGCGTTCGTTCAGGTTCGTTGAACTTGGCGCGAATGATTGCTCGTCCATTCCGTCCCCGCTCGCGGGGCCATCGGTGAAACCGGCTGGGGTGACTTGAAGGAATTGCATTCCTTTGAGTCATCCCAGTCTTTTTGCATCAGTTGGTGCTGACCCGTTGTCTCAGTATGCATTTGGGAATGCGGAATTTGTAATGTCATTGGAGTTACATAGGAGTATGACCGAAAACATCGCTGACGTGGCACACAATGACACCACCATCGTCAAACAGTTCACCAATCCCGTCAAAGAGCCGATTGACAGTGACATCAATCTGTTTGATTTGCTTGATCGACGCGCCGAACGCGATCCTGATGGCTCGATGATTGAAGTCAAGGGCGAGGACGGCGCTTGGCGGCCATACAGTGCTCAAGTGTTCCGTGATATTGTGATCGGCTTGGCGAAAGGGCTGATCGGACTCGGCGTGAAAAAAGGCGATGCGGTATCCATCGTCTCCCATACCCGTTGGGAGTGGACCGCGCTGGATATGGCCATCATGTCCATCGGCGCGCTCACCGTACCGGTCTACGAAACGAATTCAGCCAGCCAGGTCAGCTGGATCTTCAATGATGCTCAAGTCACCATCGCCATTGCCGAAGACGATGGCCAGCGTGACAAAATCGAATCCGTGCGCGATGAAGTGCCCACGCTGCGCAATGTGTTCGTTATCGAGGCCGGTGGGCTCGACGCCATCACCGCTTACGGTACAAGCGTGACCGACGCCGAATTCTGGGAATACAAAAACGCCTCCCACGGTGATGATCTGGCCACCATCGTCTATACGTCAGGCTCCACCGGAACACCTAAGGGCGTGGAGCTCACCCATCGCAACTTTGCGTTCCTCGTGCTTTCGGCGTTGCAGTATATGCCGCGTGCCGGCGCTTGGCCGGATCGTCGTCTGCTGCTGTTCCTGCCGTTGAGTCACGTGTTTGCACGGTTCATGGAATTCTTCAGCTTCGCCGGTACAATCACCTTGGCGTTGAGCTCGAATATGAAGACCATGGTCAAGGATTTCGAAACTTTCGGGCCTACGTTGCTGCTTGCCGTGCCGCGCGTGTATGAGAAGGTCTATAACGCCGCCTCGCAGCGAGCCGGAAGCGGTTTTGCCGGCAAGTTGTTCTCACGCGCGGCTGAAAATGCGCGTGCATGGTCCCGTGCCGAACAGCGTGGAGAGAAGCTTCCCTTGGGCGGTCGCATCGCCCATGCCTTCTATGAGCAGGTGGTGTATAAGAAGATTCGTACGATTTTCGGACCGAACGCCGACTTCGCCATCACCGGTGGCGCTCCAATGGATTCCGAACTGTCGCATTTCTTCAACGGTATCGGCATGCCAGTGCTGGAAGGTTATGGTATGACCGAAACCTGTGGCCCGGTGTGCGTAAGCCTGCCGGAAGACAACCGCATCGGTACGATCGGCATGCCGATGTGCGGCATCACAGCCGGCATCGCCGAGGATGGCGAACTGGTGGTTAAGGGCCCTCTGGTGTGCAAGGGCTACCACAATAATCCTGAGGTCACCGCTCAGCAGATCACCGATGGCTGGTTGCATACCGGCGATCTTGGCGACATCAACGAGGACGGCTTCATTTCCATCACCGGCCGTAAGAAGGATCTGATTATCACAGCAGGTGGTAAGAATGTTTCGCCCGGGCTGCTGGAGGCCTCCGTGATGACTTCTCCTGTAGTCAATCAGTGTCTGGTAATCGGTGATAAGAAGCCGTTTGTTGCTGCTTTGATCACTCTGGATTTGGCAGATGCCAACGCATGGCTGGAATCACAAGGAGTCAAGCCGGAGCCTGATCTGGCTGCGCTGTCTCAGAACGCCATTGTGCATGCCGAGGTGGAGCGTGCGGTGAATGCCGCCAATGAAGGTGTGTCTCGTGCTGAATCCATTCGTAAGTTCGAGATTTTGACGGATGAATTCACCGAAGCCAATGGCATGCTGACACCGAGTCTGAAAACCCGCCGTGCACAGATCGTCAAGCATTATCAAGAATTGATCGATACTGTGATCTACGTGCCACTGAAAAAGTAGCCAAGCATGCCAATACAGTCAGTGGGTTCTACCGCCGCAGTTGGCGTGTAGGACCCACTGGCGTATTAGACAAGAAACTGCCTGTGCCGCGAAGGGGAACTCAGTCCAGATTGGACTGGGCTGAGCCGTGAAGCGGGCAGTCCGGTGGACTGCCCGTAGGCGAGGTGAGCGGCTGTGCCGCGAAGGGGAACTCAGTCCAGATTGGACTGGGCTGAGCCGTGAAGCGGGCAGTCCGGTGGACTGCCTGTAGGCGAGGTGAGCGGCTGTGCCGCGAAGGGGAACTCAGTCCAGATTGGACTGAGTTCCCGCCGTAGCTTGATTGGCTGCTTGGTCGGCCTGCGCCTGATCAAGCTTGGCTCGTACCTCGTTGAGCAGTCCCTGAGCTCGCTTGGCCAAAGCCTCGCCGATCTCCCATTGGCGCATCGACTGGTCCAGATTCAATCCGCCGGTTTCCAGAGCCTGCACCGCCTGAATAAGCTTGTCGCGAGCTTCTTCGTATGGCATCTGTGCGATAAGTTCCCGCTCTTTGTCGGTTAGGGAAGATGCGGGTGCGGTGGCTGCTGCGTTCGTTTCGGTGTTGGTATTGGTCATGAGATTCTCCTTTATAAACGGTATCGATAGTTGAATAATGTATGGCGCTTACACTGTCGCGGATGTGGTGGTTGCGGTGATGACGCCCTTCTTCAGCGTGACGGTGATGTTGTCTCCGGCGTTGACCTGTGAAGCGTCGTCTAATACATGGCCGTCAGATGACTGAACCACCGCATAGCCTCGGTCGAGTGTGGACTGAGGGCTGAGCGCGGTCAGCGAAGCATGAGCTTTTTCTATAGTGAGCTGTGCATCGTCCACGATGCGGCGCAAGCCGATATCGAGCCGTTGCAGGGCATCATCGATCACTCGCTGATGCGGTTCGATCATGGTGTGTGGCTGAGTCAGACTCGGACGATTCGCATAACCCTCAACCAAACGAATCTCATTCTCCACACGCGACCTTACGCGCAGCCGCATGCGATCGATCGCCCCCTCGATCAATTGCGACTGCTCATTGACGTCGGGAACCACTCGTTTGGCTGCGTCCGTGGGCGTCGAGGCACGCAAATCAGCCACCAAATCCAGAAGCGTCCAATCGTCTTCGTGCCCGATGGCGGAGACTAGGGGAGTGGCACAGGCATAGGCGGCGCGCACCACCTGCTCGTCCGAAAAGCCGATAAGATCTTCGAACGAACCACCGCCACGCGCCACGATAATCACATCAACATCCGTATCGGCGTCCAGTTGCTTGATAGCTTGAACTACTTCGCCGGGGCATTGCTCCCCCTGAACATGTACATGCGCCACCTTAAACGTTACGGTGGGCCAACGCAGATTCACATTGGTGATGACGTCGCCTTCAGCGCGAGCCTGTGGAGCGCATATCAGTCCGATGGTTTTGGGAAATTCTGGTAAGGAAAGCTTGTGCTCCTGATCGAACAACCCTTCGCCTTTGAGTCGCTTGCGCAGCTCATCAATCATGGCTTTGAGGCTACCGCCGGAGCCGACTTTGAGAATGGTGTCTCCGCGCAGCGACAGTGACGTCCGTTTCATCCACAGGTTGGCTTTACCGTGAATGACCACTCGGTCGCCTTGAACAAATTGACTGGCGGCAGCGGCGAACCGACCGAATCCGTTGACTTCCATGGCGATGTCTTCAAAATCATCGCGAAGCGTGATATATGCCGAGCCTGCGCGGCGTGTATTGATCTGCGTGATCTGGCCAGTGACCCAAGCGGCTGGCCACCGTTCAACGGCTCCATAGAACTTCTCACTCAATACGCTGACAGGCCAAGGGTTCTGTGCGGTGGTTTCCGCGGCACGCTGCGGCAGCTGGGCGGCAGGGCGCGGAGAGACCGATTGCGTGCCCGTCTGTTCCCAGCCGGTGGCCCGCTGACCGTTGCCTGATCCGACTGAAGCCAGCGACGCCGCGGTCGGCGCTCCTGAAGCTGATGAATAACCTGTTGCAGTAGTCATGAACTCCACTATAAATGCGTTGGTCGAACCCCGGTAAAATTTTACCGAGGCCATGTGCCTCATGATTCTGAGGCATAGCTCTCGTATCTATGAGGCGGAGCCGTATGGCAAGTGTTTTGTTGGTCTCGGTTTGAGGAAGTTGCGAATCAGGCTTGCGGGGCGCAGTGCGTCGACATGCTATACGCGGGATAAAACTCGGCGTACCGGTTGAGACGAAAAAACCTCGGATTTCAATCCGAGGTTTGTATGGCTCCTGCGACTGGGCTTGAACCAGTGACCGTCCGATTAACAGTCGGATGCTCTGCCAACTGAGCTACGCAGGAATGTTGTGTTCGAGATTTCTCTCGTGCACAGGAAGTAAATAATATATCGATGTTGCAAAAAGGCAACCTGTCTTCCGTTCGGCGTGTCGTACAATGCGGGTTGCCTGCATGGGTGGAATGCGGTGCCGTCGGAGCGAGCCGACACGCGGCGGCTGAAGAGTTACGTTAATCACACAAGTGGAAATATTGGCGGAAAATGGCCGATAATCACTATAAATAGTTCAACACGCCACTGTTGTCCACTAAATATAGGGGTGGGGTTGCCGTATTCTTCTAGAAGTTCTGCAATCGGCACCTTAGAGATATCCATCGGGCCTGTCTTAAGTGCGGCCAAATGAAGGTGGAATCGAGATGCCGGTTGCGAGAAGAGAATGTCAAGAATGAGCGGAAAGAGGTGTCTGATGGACGCACAGATGATGGCTGATGCCGTCGCTGACGAAACCAGAGGAGTCGCAAAGGGACGTGTGGTACTCGTCGAGAAGCGTGACGGTCGAGTGGTCGATTTCGATCCGATCAACATCATCTCTGCCGTCAAGTCCGCCTTCGGCGATCTCAACAAGGAGGTCGGCCCGGAAGAGGAAGCGATGATTCGTGGTTTCGCCAACCAGGTCGAAGGCGAGATCAAGGAACGCTACAACGGTCCCGCCAAGATTGAGGATATTCAGAACCTTGTTGAGCATGCACTGATTGACGCTCATCTGTACGATGTGGCTCGCGCATACACCAACTATCGTCTTGATCGTGATATTCAGCGTGCCAAGGCCACTGACGTGAACGAGGCCGTTGCGCGCTTCATCAACCACGACCCGACGCTTATCCACGAAAACGCCAACAAAGACTCCAACGTCTACGCCACCCAGCGCGATCTGCTGGCCGGTGCCGTAAGCAAGGCCGCCGCGTTCAACATGCTGCCGCCGGCCGTTTCCAACGCCCACATGAAGGGTGATATTCACTTCCACGACGCCGACTATTCTCCGTTCACCGCACAGTCCAATTGTTCCCTGCCGAACTTCTGGGACATGCTGGCCAACGGCTTCACCCTCGGCAACGCCCCGATGGCCTCTCCGAAGTCCATCGCCATCGCGGCAACGCAAATCACCCAGATCATGAAGGACGTGGCCTCCAGCCAGTACGGTGGCCAGACCGCCAATCGTGCCGACGAACATTTGGCCCAGTACGCCCGCAAGGATTACGAGAAGTTCCTTGAGGAAGCCCGTGAGACCATCCCGGACGGTATGCCGGTGGAGTTCGCCCGTCGTCAGGTCGAGAACGCCAAGCAGAACGAACCTTCCAAACTGCACTTCGGCTCTCGCGAACCGCTGCCGATGGATACTCCGTTCCACACCGACGTCGATGAGCTGGAGCAGGAGCGCGAAATCTTGGCTAAGATCCGCACCCGCAAGGCCATCTACGACGCCATGCAGACCATGGAGTACCAGATCAACTCCAACCGCGTCTCCAACGGCCAGACCCCGTTCGTGACCGTCGGCTTTGGCCTCGGCACTGACTGGTTCTCCCGTGAGATCCAGCGCGCCATCCTGCTGAACCGCATCCGCGGCCTCGGCAAGGAGCATCACACTGCCATCTTCCCGAAGCTCGTGTTCACCGTCAAGCACGGCGTGAACGCCGACCCGGGCGACCCGAACTACGATCTCAAGCAGCTCGCCCTGGAATCCGCTACCAAGCGCATGTACCCGGACGTGGTGTTCTACGAGAACATCGTCAAGATCACCGGCTCCTTCAAGGCCCCGATGGGCTGCCGCTCCTTCCTGCAGGGCTGGATCAACCCGGAGACCGGCAAGGACGAAGAAGATGGCCGTATGAACCTTGGCGTGGTAACCGTGAACGTGCCGCGCATCGCCATCGAGTCCCACGGCGACAAGGCCCGCTTCTGGAAGCTGTTCAACGAGCGTATGGAAGTGGCCCACCAGGCTCTGCAGTTCCGCATCATGCGCTGCAAGGAGGCCACCCCGGTCAACGCTCCGACGCTGTTCCGCTTCGGTGCCTTCGGCCGTCTCGGCGCCAACGACAATGTGGACCAGCTGTTCAAGAATGAACGCGCCACTGTCTCCCTGGGCTACATCGGTCTGGCCGAAGCCACTGCCGTCTTCTACGGCAAGAACTGGATTCGCGATCATGGCTGGGATCCGGAAGGCAAGGAGTTCGCGCTGTCCATTGTCAAGCGCATGAACGAGATGTGCAAGCAGTGGAGCAAAGCCGAGGGGTACCACTACTCCGTGTACTCCACGCCGGCTGAGTCCCTGACCGACCGCTTCAACCGCATGGATCGCGAGAAGTTCGGCCGCATCGAAGGCGTGACTGACCACGACTTCTACACCAACTCCTTCCACTACCCGGTGTGGCTGCAGCCTACCCCGATGGAGAAGCTCAACTACGAGAAGGACTTCCCGTACTACGCCTCCGGCGGTTTCATCAACTACTGCGAGTACCCGTGCCTGCAGGACAACCCGAAGGCGCTGGAAGCTGTGTGGGACTACGCCTACAACATCGGCATCGGTTATTTGGGAACCAACACCCCGATCGACCACTGCTTCGTGTGTGGCTTCCAGGGCGACTTCGAGCCCACCGAGGAGGGCTTCAAGTGCCCGGAGTGCGGCAACTCCGACCCGGACAAGTGCAACGTGACCAAGCGCACCTGCGGTTACCTCGGTAGCCCGGTCCAGCGCCCGATGGTGCACGGTCGTCACGAGGAGATCGCCCATCGCGTCAAGCACATGAGCGGTGAGACCGGTCACGTGACCTTGAACGACGGCACCACCCGCGAATGGTTCGAAGAGGCCAAGTAATCGTTAGCGCGGGGCGTGAGGGTCTCCCTGATATGTTGTTCGACACACTCAAGGCCGTTCGGCCGAGCTTACGGTCGTACAACATATCAGGGAGACCCTCACCTGGCTTCCGGCCCAACATTACGGTTGAGCGGGAGCGGAAAGGAAGAGTTGTTGATGGAAGAGTTTCAGCTCGCTGAAAAGCGAGAGCCCAAACGCCATGATTTTGCGGCGGGGGAGACTGGGCGCGGACCTTCTGTTCCTTCCAACGGACTCGCTAACGATCCCAAAGCCGGCCAATGGGATGGCCGGCGCATGTCGAAGCGTATGATCGCCGACTACAAAACCTTTATCGTGACCGACGGTGAAGGTGTGCGCAATTCCCTTTATGTCTCCGGATGCCCTTTTCACTGCGTCGATTGTTTTAACTTGTCCATCTGGGATTTCCAAGCAGGGCATGAATACACTCAGAAACTTGAGGACAAAATCATTGAAGACCTCAAAGCCCCATGGGTGCAGGGCATCACATTTCTTGGCGGCGAGCCGTTCCTGAATACGCCTGTGCTTTTGCCGCTTGCGCAGCGTATTCGTGCCGAATTCGGCCATACCAAAGACATTTGGTCGTGGACTGGGTACACGTGGGAAGAGCTCATGCGTCCAGGGGAGACCGAAGACAAGATTGAACTCCTGAAACTCATCGACATTCTGGTCGACGGCCGCTATCTCAAAGATCAGAAGGACTCTCTGCTGCAGTTCCGCGGTTCAAGGAACCAGCGCATCCTCGACGTGCCGAAATCCTTTGCGGCCGGCAAGCCCATCATCTGGGCCAAACTCCACGATCAGGAACGCGATATCCCCGAGATTTATCTCAAAGACCGCGAAGCCGGCGAAGGCAGCCAAGCGTCCTAAAAACACCGTATGAAAAAACACCATATGTTCGCGCAACTGATGTGTACTGCGCGAACATACAAACATTTATCGCCATGGAAACGTTTGTAAGTTCGCGCACAGGTGGTGGTTTGCGCGAACTTATGGATGTTTTGCATACGTAACCAACAATATCTTGAAAATGTTGAAAAACATGCTTTCCGTGAGCGAAATCACGAAGGCGAATGCCATGTTGGGCAGGTGGTCAGACTAAGCTAAAGCCGAAGAAGTAGCCGGGCGAAGCCGTCCGCAGGGTGCCTGCCAGCCGTCCGAGACGGTTTCATGGTGCCTGAGGGGAAGGCGCCATCCCGGAGGCCGAAGCTAAGAGGAACACATGGTTGATACCGCATCGAACGTGACTACGGACGACGCCCGCACTGCACGCACGGACACGCAGGTGAATGCGAGTGCCGCGCCGAGCGCGAATGTGGCCGCAGCAGCTGTATCGGGAAACGTCAAGCCGTTGCGCGTAGGACTGGATATTGGCTCCACCACCGTCAAAGCAGTGGTGCTCGACCAGTCTGATTCCCTCAAATCCACCCTCTTCTCCGACTACCGCCGTCACCATGCCAATGTGCGTGCCACCGTGGCCGGTCTGCTGGTGGACATCCATAAGCAGCTTGAGGAGCTCGGTCGTGGCGACGAGCCGATTCGTCTGGCCATCACCGGTTCCGGCGGCTTGGCTCTTGCGGACAACATGCATGTGCCGTTCATCCAGGAGGTCATCGCCGAAACCGAGGCCATCGACAAGGAGTATCCGCAGGCGGATGTCATCATCGAGCTCGGTGGCGAGGACGCCAAGATCACGTACCTGAAGCCCACCCCCGAACAGCGTATGAACGGCTCGTGCGCGGGCGGCACCGGTGCGTTCATCGATCAGATGGCCACCTTGCTCGACACGGATGCATCCGGCCTCAACGAGATGGCCAAGAGCTACGAGAACCTGTATCCGATCGCATCCCGCTGCGGTGTGTTTGCCAAAACCGACTTGCAGCCGCTCATCAACGACGGTGCCGCCAAGCCGGACCTCGCGGCCTCCATCTTCACTGCTGTAGCCACGCAGACGATCGCCGGTCTAGCCTCCGGCCGTCCGATCCACGGCACCGTGATCTTCCTCGGAGGCCCACTGTTCTTCATGTCCGAACTGCGCGCCGCCTTCCAGCGTGCACTCGAAGGCAAGGTGGACGAGTTCATCGTGCCCACCAATGCCCATCTCTATGTGGCGTACGGTGCCGCGTTGCAGTCGGATATCGATTCGGACGATGAAGGCCATCACTTTGAAGCGCGCACCTGCGCAGATATTCTCAAGCGCTTGGAGGAGTTGGAGAACCTGCCTTCCAATACGCCCACCATGCCGCCGTTGTTCCCCACGGAAGCTGACCGTGAGGCCTTCAATGAACGCCATCACAAAGAACATATACATATCGGCACGCTCGAAGGCGCGCATGGCCCTCACTTCCTGGGCATCGACGCCGGCTCGACCACCATCAAGGCCACGCTCGTCAACGACGACCGTGAGATCGTCTGGTCCTCCTATGCCAACAACGAGGGCAGCCCGCTGACCGCGGCCATCAACATCGTCAAGAAGATTCAGTCCGAACTGCCGTCAGGCGCGTGGATCGCACGATCGTGCGCCACCGGCTACGGCGAAGGTCTCATCACCACCGGCCTGCATCTGGACGAGGGCGTGGTCGAGACCATGGCCCACTACCGCGGTGCCGAAATGGTCAGCCCCGGCGTCACCGCCGTCATCGACATCGGCGGTCAGGATATGAAGTATCTGGCCATCACGGACGGCGTCATTGACTCCATCGCCGTCAACGAGGCCTGCTCGTCCGGTTGCGGCTCGTTCCTGCAGACCTTCGCCATGTCCATGGGCCTGACGATCCAGGAATTCACCCAGAAGGCGCTCGCCTCCACGCACCCGGTGGACCTGGGCTCGCGCTGCACCGTATTCATGAACTCGTCGGTCAAGCAGGCGCAGAAGGAAGGCGCCTCCATCGAGGACATCGCCGCCGGCCTGTGCTATTCCGTGGTGCGCAACGCTTTGTATAAGGTCATCAAGTTGCGTGACTCCGGCGAACTCGGCGACACTGTGGTGGTTCAGGGCGGTACGTTCTTGAACGATGCCGTGCTGCGCGCCTTCGAACTGCTGACCGAGCGCAAGGTGACCCGACCGAACATCGCCGGTCTCATGGGCGCGTTCGGCGCGGCCCTGACCGCACGCATGCATTATCAGGACGAAGCCGACCACCTGGACGTGGCGGTCAAGGCCGATGGCTCCGAAGAGAAACAGCAGCCGGCCGAAGCTGCAGCCAATGCCAAGACGGATGAAAACAAGGCAAGTGCTGATAAGGCCAATGGCTTCAAGAAAACCGCTGCAGGCGGTGCCGTGGCAGCGGCCGAACCGGAAACCCACACCGTGATCGTGGATGGCGTGGCCCACACTGCCAGCTCCATCCTGACCGGCGAGGCGCTCGACAACATGTCGATGACCACCGAGCGCGACGTGTGCAAGCTGTGCCAAAACCACTGCAAGCTCACCATCACCACATTCTCCGACGGCTCCCGTTTCGTGACCGGCAACCGTTGCGAACGCGGCGGCGACGCCAAGAAAAAGCGTTCCGATCGTCCGAACCTTTACGACTACAAGTACAAGCGTTGCTTCGCCTACCGCAGGCTTACCGACAAGAAGGCCACCCGCGGCGAGATCGGCATTCCGCGCGCGCTCAACATGTACGAGAACTACCCGTTCTGGTTCACGCTCCTGACCTCTCTCGGCTTCAAGGTGATGATCTCCGGCCGTAGCTCTCACGAACTGTTCGAGACTGGCATCGAATCCATAGCCTCCGAGAACATCTGCTACCCGGCCAAGCTGGTGCATGGCCATATCAAGTGGTTGCTGAACAAGGGCGTGAAGACCATCTTCTACCCGTGTGTCTCGTACGAGGACAACTTGGTTCCCAACACCGACAACCACTACAACTGCCCGGTGGTGGCCAACTACCCGCTTGTGGTCGGCGCGAACATGCCCGAACTGCGCGACCCGGATGTGCGTTATATGCATCCTTACTTCAACCTCGCCAACCATGAGCTTATGGTGGATCGTATCGTTGAAGAGTTCGCATGGGCCAACGTGACCCGTGAGGAAGCCGAAACAGCAGTCAAGGCCGCCTACGCCGAAGACAAGGTGTTCAAGCACGACGTGCAGCAGGAAGGTCTTGCCGCACTCGCCTACATGAAGGAGCACGGCTGCCGCGGCATCGTGCTCGCCGGCCGCCCATACCACATCGACCCCGAAATCAACCACGGCATCCCCGAAACCATCTGCTCACTCGGCATGGTGGTGCTCTCCGAGGATTCCATCTGCGAACTGCAGCCGGGGGAGAAGCTCAATCTCACCGCATTCCTTGCGGAAGGCGAAGCTGATCCGCGCGCCAAGAATGCCGCTGGATTCCGTCACGTGGGTGATCGTACAGTGACCAAGATGCCGTTGCGTGTGACCAACCAGTGGGCTTATCACTCCCGCCTGTATGCGGCCGCGCATTTCGTGGCCTCGTATCCGGGACTTGAACTCGTTCAGCTCAACTCGTTCGGCTGCGGACTCGACGCCATCACCACTGATCAGGTGGCCGAAATCCTCGCCGACAAGGCCGACGTGTATACGCTGCTCAAAATCGATGAAGTGTCCAACCTTGGTGCAGCCAAGATTCGATTGCGTTCGCTCAAAGCCGCCGTCGAGGAACGTGAGGCCAACAAGGCGCGCGAAGCTGCTGCTGCAAGTCGGGCTATGGGCTCGGCGGTTCGCGAAGACGGTACTGTAGCTGCGGATGAGGCAGAGACAAAGGCTCGTACAGCTGCTCAAGCCCAGGCTGAGGCTGATTTGGCTGCTGCTAAGGCAGCATTGGCCGAGGCGCAGGCGGCGGTCGAAGCCGCCGAAGCCAAGGTCAAAGCCGAACAATCCGTCGATGTACAGTCCGCCGGTCCCAAGCCGATGGGCTTCCGCAAGACCGGTTCCAAGGCGCCGACTCCTGGTCGCCAGGTATTGCTCGACACCACGATGTCAGCCAATCCGAAGCTCACCAAAGCCATGCGCGAAGCGTCCAAAAAGGCCGCTGCACGTGACATCAAGGCCGCAGTGGACGCCAAGAACGTACTTGCCGGTTCCAACGGCACTGTTGACCAGTCGCCGGTCAAGAACAGCAAGAAGCACTCTGGCCACAACAATGCCACGATGAGCCGCTACGCTCACCGCGAGAAGTTCATGAAGAACATGAAGAAGGATTACACCATTGTGGCTCCACAGATGAGTCCGATCCACTTCTCGCTCGTGGAATCCGTGATCCGTTCTGGCGGCTATAAGTTCGACATTTTGAAGCATGCCTCCCGTGATGACGTGGAGACCGGCCTCAAATATGTGAACAACGACGCCTGCTATCCGGCCATCATGGTGATTGGCCAGCTCATCGACGCCATTCAGCAAGGCAAATACGATCCGGACAAGGTATGCCTCGCCATCACGCAGACCGGTGGCATGTGCCGTGCGACCAACTATTTCGGTTTGATCCGAAAGGCTTTGATCGATGCAGGCTATCCGCAGATTCCTGTGATCGCCATCTCCACCCAAGGTTTGGAAGACAACCCCGGCTTCAAGGCTACTCCCGCTTTGCTGCATCGCGCGGTCAAGGCGCTGATTCTGGGTGACTTGTTGATGAAATGCCTCTACCGCGTACGCCCGTATGAAGCGGAAAAGGGTGCGGCCAATAAGCTCTACGAGCAGTGGGACACCATTGTGCGTGAGACTATCGAGCATCATGGCTTCTCCAAGACCGCGGCCAAAACCCCGTGGCTCAAGAAGGGCTACCTGCCATACGGCACGCTCGCCAAGGAAATCGTGAAAAGCTTCGACGCGCTGCCTCTGAAGGATATTCCGCGCAAGGTGCGTGTCGGCGTAGTGGGCGAGATCTTGGTTAAATACCAGCCGGATGCCAACAATCACGTGGTGGATGTCATCGAATCCCAGGATTGTGAGGCCGTGGTGCCCGGAATTATGGAATTCATGACCACACGTCCATACATCACCGACTGGAACGAAAAGAACCTCGGTATGGGTGGTAACAAAACGTTGTACGCGCTCATGCGCTGGGGGCTTGATCGGTACAATGCGCCGATCAAGAAGGCCATCGCATTGTCCCACGGCAAGTTCAAGCAGGACGATCCGATGCCTGAACTGGTCCAAAAGGCCGGTGAAGTCACTTCCATCGGTGTGCAGGCCGGTGAGGGGTGGCTGTTGACTGCCGAGATCTTGGAGCTCATCGAACAGGGCTGCCCGAATGTGATTTGCGCACAGCCGTTTGCCTGCCTGCCGAATCATGTGACCGGCCGCGGCATGTTCGGCAAGATTCGCCGACTGCATCCGGAAGCCAACATCGTCTCCATCGATTACGATCCTGGTGCCTCCGAAGCTAACCAGCTCAACCGTATCAAGCTGATGATCGCGGCCGCGAAGAAGGCTCACAATGCCAAATTCGCGGAAACCGGGGAACCGCAGGGCTTCACGTCCGCTGACTGATGTGAAACTGGTACGGTAGCGTAACCGTGTTTGGGCGGTAGGTGACATCTTCCGACACACTCAAGGCCGTTCGGCCAAGCTTACGGTCTGAAGATGTCACCTACCGCCCAAACACTCCATAGCAGTAAGCCGCATTTTGCAGTTCGATTTTATAATGCACGACGCGAGTACCCGCTATCGGTTTTTCGTATAGCCGATTGACGGGCGTTCGGGCGCGGCAGCCTTTCGTCTCGCTTACCATACCGATTATGGTTACTCCGAGGATTAGTTATGCGCATCTGCTCGCCAAGCCGAACCCCAAGCATGTCGAAAGCCTGCTGAAGTTCTTTGAAAGCGGCCGTGCTGAGCGCGGCACCGGTGGATTCGGTGTGGAAATCGAGCATTTGCCGGTGCATAACGGCAGCGATACCGCCGTCAGCTATTACGAGCCGAATGGCATTGAGACGCTGCTCAAACGACTCGCTCCTTACTATGACGAAGAAAAGGAATATTGGGAGAACGGTCATCTGGTAGGTCTGGGACGCCCAGGGGTCTCGGTTTCTCTAGAGCCTGGCGGTCAGGTGGAAACCTCCATCGGCATCCTGAAAAAGCCGAGTGATCTGATTACCCTGTATACCAAGTTCCGTCGTGAAGCCGATCCGATTTTAAAGGATCTTGACTTCCGTTTGGTCAACTATGGCTACCAGCCCAAGTCGAGCTTCGCGGATGTGCCGGTAAATCCCAAGGACCGTTACGATGCGATGACCGACTACTTGGGTCGCGTAGGCCAGTTCGGTCCGTGCATGATGCGTTGCTCCGCATCCACACAGGTCAGCATCGACTTCGTGGATGAGCATGACGCCATTGAGAAGATGCGTCTGGGTACCGTGATCGGTCCGATTCTGGCATACTTCTTCCGCAACACCCCGTATTTCGAAGGTGAGACGAATCCATGGCCGCTGTTGCGTCAGCGTATGTGGGATTACCTTGACTTCCAGCGCACGAATGTGATTCCGGGACTGTTCGATCCACGTTTCGGCTGGGAGGACTATGCGATTGACGTACTGTCCACGCCGCTGATGTTCGCTGATTTGACGCACACGCCTGAGGCAGTGGCCTCCGGTGCCAGCCCGAAGGAACTGCATCGCCCTGCCTTCCGAGAGAACGCCGGCGATGTGTATCCGGATCGCGAGCTCAACCCATACGAGATCAACCACATCATCTCCACGCATTTCAACGACGTGCGTTTGAAGAACTTCGTGGAATTGCGCCATTGGGATTCGTTGCCGATCGAACGTGCGGAGCGTTTGACTGAAATCGTGGCCTCCTTGTTCTATGTCCCGGAGAACCGCGAACGGCTCGAAAGTTACTTCGACGGTATTACTGAAGAAGAGGTGTACGAGGCCAAGGCCAATATTCAAGCTCATGGTCGTCAGGCTTCACCGTACGGACAGCCGCTTGAATTCTGGAAGGAATTCCTCGGGCTCGAAGGCCTGCTGGCAGATATTCCGGGCGACCCGAATCATCCGGACGTATTCCAGGAGTAGCGGAAGCGAATCTACATGCGCCCGGCATCGCAATGATGCCGGGTCATTCTTACTCGCATTGAACCTTCTGCAGTATGGCTACCCCAAATTTCGCAAATGGTGACATGACGCCACTGTTCCGGATCGAACTGGGCGGTCATGGCAAGGGCCTCCTCGAAGCATGCGGTCAATGACTCCCTCTCGATGACCTGTCCCTCAGCGAGGCCGCCATCCGGGTGGAAAACGGTCAAAGCGGCATCGAAGCCGAAATCAATATGCGGTGGTTCGCCGCCAGCACATGCATCGCCTGCGGCCTTGGGCTCGAACTGTTGATACGCGTACGCCTTATGTCTCGGCAAATCCACCAAAATACCCCGACGCAGCAGTCGTGGCAGACCTGCGTCGCGCACGGCAGCGCGCAACAAAGTCATCGCCCGTAAATACGGCTTCAATGGGAATGAATCGCCAAAATACGGCCAAAGCTTTCCCAGCATCCACGTGGGCGGCAAATCGGAACGCACGATGCCATCGGCGGGCGTGCGGGCTTTTCGCGTGACCTCGCCAAGAAAATCATTAAGACTGGTCTCCAACGTGCGCAGGCGCAAGACCTCCCGCGCCACACGCTCGCGCCCGGTTTCCATCAATGTACGCCAATCAAGCGAGCCGTCGGACCTGCGGAATGATTCAATCGAATCAAGCGGAACCCCGGCATCCAAGCACAGCCGGATCACATCCATCTCCAGCATCTGATCAGGTGTGTAATACCGGTAACCCGTGTGCGGGTCGGTTGCAAACGGCGTCAGAATGCCATGTGCATCGTAATAGCGCAACGCTTTGGCACTGGTGCCATCAATCTTGGCGACTTCACCGATGGTCAGTAGATCATCATCCTCGCGCATTGATGACACTCCTTTGTTCATCGCGATAATTTGACCTTACCCTCGGGGCAAAGTTTAGCATCGCAGCTACCAAGCCCGGCAGCATCAATGTGGATGAGGCCGAGCCTGGCACATAAGCGCACGGTGGCGTGCGCTGACAACAGTGATCGAACGCAGGAGGTTCGCTCATGGACGAGCGCAAAGACAACAGCTGGCTGGGACTGTCCGGTGATGTATGCGTAGTCACCGGAGCGGTAGGTGGCATGGGCACCGCTATCGCAGCCGAACTGGCGCATGCCGGAGCCCGATTGGCATTGGTCGATATCAGCGAAGAACATACTGCCGCATATGCAGCGCAACTTGCCGACGAATATGGTGTGGAAGCGCGCGGCTATGGTTGCGACGTTTCTGATGCCGACGATGTGGAGATTCTTAAAGATAAGGTCGTTGAGGATTTCGGCACTGTGGATGTGCTCGTCAACACGGTTGGCATTCTGCGTTTCGCGCCACTGGAGGATCTGCCGCTTTCCGATTGGAAAGATGTCATCAATGTGAATCTGACCGGCGCATTCATCCTTTCGCAAGCGTTCGGCACAGTGATGCTGGAACACAAGGCGGGCCGCATTGTACACATCTCCACTGTGGCTTCTCACTCGCCGGAAACCTTCTCGGGCGCCTATTCATGCGCCAAAGCCGGTCTTGGCATGCTTTCCAAGATGATCGCCGCCGAATGGGGGCCGTTTGGCATCCGCTCTAACTGCGTCTGCCCATGCTTCGTCAAGACGCCGATGAGCGCATCCTTCTACGCCGACCCGAAGGTGACCGAGGAACGCGAACGATTGATTGCTTCCCGTCGTATTGGAGAGGTGCAGGATATCGCCAACGCGGTAGCGTTCCTCGCCTCCAAGCGTTCCGACTTCGTCAACGGTGACGAAATCAGCGTGGATGGCGGGTTCCATTTGATGATGGGTGATCTGACTCCCAAGCCGGGCGGTCGTCGTCAATTTGCCATCAACTCCCTGAAGCAGCGCGGACTGCTGTAATCAGTCAAACAGCACAGCACAAACAGCGCAATACAGAAAGGATTATTCATGACTTCCCTTACCGCGGCTTCAGGTGCCGGCGCAGTCGCCAAGCATGAGCCCAGCCGCTATGGCGTGCTTTCTGCGGCGTTTGTCGTCATGTTCTTCGTGGCTTCGATTGCCTTGTTCAGCGTGTTTTTGAACCCGCTTTCCGAGCAACACGGTTGGACGCCGGCCGAAGTCAGCCTCTCATACTCCATTTTCCAAACCGTGATGGCCGTCACCGGCATCTTTTCCGGACGTATTTCGGATAAGTTCGGCCCACGCACGGTGATGCTCGTCGGTGGTTTTGTCTTCGGTCTCGGCTGGTTCCTGACCGGCATGGCCGACAGTCTGCCGATGCTGTATATCTGCCATGGTCTCATCGCAGCAGTCGGCAATGGCTTGGTGTACAACCCGGCACTTACCACCGCACAGCGCTGGTTCCCGGATATTCGAGGCAAAGCATCCGGCATCCTCTTGGCCGCAGCCGCCATCGGCCCGGCCACACTTGCTCCGGTAGCCAACGCCCTGTCCAGTGCGTTCGGTGTTTCCAATGCGCTGAAGATTCTCGGCGTCACCTTCTGGGTGACCATTACAGTGGGCTCACTGTTCGTGCACCCCGCGCCAGCGGATTATCGACCCAAAGGTTGGGAACCTCCGGTCGCCGACAGGCCGGCAACTGTCGCATCGGCCCAAACTGGCGATGATGGAAGCTTCGACTTCAAGGCCATGCTCACCTCGCCACGCTTCTACATTCTGCTCGCCGTCTACGCGATGGCAGCCACCTCCGGCACCATGCTGGTAGGTGCCGTCTCCTCCATCTCGCAGGAACATGTGGGAGCCGTGGGCACGATGACCGCTGCCGCATTCGGTGCCATGGCCGTATCCATCTCCACCATCTCCAACTTCCTAGGCCGTTTGACGTTCGGCGCGCTCTATGACAAGTTCGGCGCATTCAAATGCCTGTCGTTGATGCTGGTGATCACCGCACTCGCCATGGTCGCCATGTCGTTCGCCTACAACGCCGTGTTCTTCGTGGCCTGCGTGATTGTGCTCGGCTTCGCCTTTGGCGCATTGCTGGTCATTTACCCGCCACTGACCGGTGAAACCTTCGGCACCAAGCACCTCGGTGTGAACTACGGCATCATGTTCCTCGGCTATGCGCTCGGCGCCTGGATCGGCCCGCGCTTGGCCACCGGCCTGCACTCCGAGGCTTACGGATACCGCATCGCATTTTATGCAGCGGCTGGCATCACGGTGCTCGGCTTGGTGATTGTGCTGCTGCTCGCCGCCAAAGTCAAGAAAACCGGCACGATGATGCCGGTGAGGAAGTAATCCCTCGCCTCTGGCTCCCCTTGCTAGGGGAGCTGTCGCCAAGGTGACTGAGGGATAGCTGCAGAGTCGCACTACGCCCATTCGATATATAGATAAAGGAGCAATGATGACAGAACAACTTCGATTGGCCGTTATTGGCGCTGGTGCCATGGGCCGCGACCATATCCGCTACATTCAGGACGATGCCGACGCTCGTCTGGTGGCCATCGCCGATCCGATGCCTGCCACCGAACAAGTGGCCAAAGACGCAGGCGTGCCATGGTTCGCCGATTACCAGGAGATGCTGGAGTGCACTGCGCTGGATGGTGTGGTGATTGCTTCGCCGAATCACCTGCATGTGCCGATGGCTCGCGAAACCATCAAGCATGGCATCCCCACTTTGGTGGAAAAGCCGATCAGCGATGATTTGGATGATGCTCGCGCGTTTGCCGCCGAAGCCCGCGTTTCGGGCGTGCCGGTACTGGTGGGGCAGCACCGCCGCCATAATCCCAAGGTTCGCCGTGCCAAGGAAATCATCGAATCCGGTGCACTCGGCAAAATCGTGACCGTGGCGATACTGTATAACCTGTACAAGCCGGACACCTACTATGACATCCCCTGGCGCAGGCAGAAGGGTGCCGGTCCGATTCTGGTGAACATGGTGCATGACGTGGACCTCATGCGTTATCTCATCGGCGAGCCAGTGGAGATTCAGGGCATGTCCGCGAATGCCGCACGCGGATTCGAGGTGGAGGATTCTGCCGTGGCTACCGTGCGGTTCGCCAACGGTACGTTGGGCACCATCACGTTGTCTGATTCGGCGGCGAGCCCGTGGAACTGGGAATCCACCGCGCGTGAGAATCCGTTCTTTGCGCCATACGACACGGATGCCTATTACATCATGGGCACTAAGGCCTCGCTTTCGCTGCCCCGGCTGCATTTGTTCTCTCATGCCGGTGGTGTGAGTGACTGGACCAAGCCATTCGTCTGCGAAGTGCAAGGTGTGCGCGAAGGATTGCCGCACCGTTTGCAGCTGAAACATTTCGAACGTGTGATTCGCGGCGAGGAGGCACCGTTGGTAACCCCCGAAGATGCGATCAAGACGCTTGAAGTGTTGAACGCCGTGAAGCGTGCGGCGGACGGCGGAGAACTCGTGCGGCTGTAGATTTTCGCCGGTGCGCTGCGGTACTCGTGGCGCTCTGTGGTGCGCTGTTTCATACTTTTCGCGCGAATAGTGCGCGATGAGGCCCTTGCGGGGGCTTTCCGCGCACTATTCGCGCGAAAAGTATGTTTTGAAGTGCTCTGGTGCAGCCGGAAAACGGTTTTCGTGCGAAAAGTACGATTGGAAAGATAGGGAATACGTCTTATCGAATTAACATTCGATATAATGGCTGGCATGGTAGCAGCGACGAAAAACAAACGAGTGCGTAAAAGTCCCGAAGAACGTCGCGCCGAAATCGCGCAGGCGGCGGTGCGTCTGGTGGGGGAGAAGGGATATTACGGCACGTCCTTGAAAGATGTGGCGGATGCGGTGGGCATGAGTCAGCCGGGTCTGCTGCATTACATCGGCAACAAGGAGGGATTGTTGTCGATGCTGATTACCGATAATTACGATACGTTTGGCACTCCGGACGACTTTATGAAGTCTGGATTGCCGGGCAGTGCCCCTGAACGCCTGCTGTTTCCTTCATATTTGCGCTATCTGGTTCGTTATAACGCGCAACGGCGCGAGTTGGTGCGGCTGTACATGAGTCTTGAAGCTGAGGCGTTCAGCCCGGAGCACCCTCTGTTCGAGTACTTCGAGCATCGTCCGGAGGCGGTGTGGGATCATTACTCGCGATACCCGTGGGTGATTCCCTCTCAGTTGGGCTTGTGGGAGGAGTCCATGAAGCCTGTGGTGCGATTGTGCATCGAGGCAATGGACGGCGTGCAGTTGCGCTGGATGCGTCAGCCTCCGGTGGATCTCTATGACGAGTGGCTGAAGTTTGAGGCTCTCATTTTCCCTGCGCCGCTTTGGGATAACTATCGCTGATGCCTTGACTGGTCTGATTGATTGATGCGCTGCCGACAGTGTCGTTGGTGGCGCATCAGTACTATATGCTTTTGAATAATTTCTGATAGATAAAAATATTTCCGCGTGTCGTGTTGGGCGTTTTCCGCTGTTAAATGATGGAATTTCAACGTTTTCATGTATCTAATAGTTGTTATATAAAAATTTGACAAACGAGTCGTGCGCACTTATGCTAATGGCATATCTAATGTATGTTAGATACATGTCAAAGCAGACACAGGAAAAGGAAACACGAGGTCAAGGATGAGTGCTTCAACCGCAATCCCCGCAGACGAGCGTCTGGCGGCCTTCAATGCGAACATCGCCGCGGCAGATAAGGATCCGTCGCTGTCGCCCGAAACCGGAAAGACCATGGATAAGGTCACTCTATTCCGCTTTGGCGCGGGCTTCCTGGTCTTCGGCCTGCTGTGGATGAGCGGCCTGGCCATCGTCTCTGCCGTGCTGCTCACCAAGCATCTGCAGTCCATCTTCGGTCCGGATGTCGAAGGACTGACCGGTGTGATCAACGCATGCACCGCAGTGGCTTCGCTGGTCTCCAACCTCCTGTTCGGTACCCTGTCCGATCGTTCCCGCTCCAAGTGGGGTCGTCGTACCCCGTTCATCGTGCTTGGCGCCATCCTCGGTGGCGTGACCCTGTTTCTCACCGGCATGGTCTCCAACGCCGTGGCCATCACCATCATCTACTGCCTGTGCATGTTTGGCCTCAACGCCATGATCGCCCCGCTGGTCGCCATGATCTCCGATCGTATCCCGATGAACGTGCGCGGCACCATGTCCGCCTTCTTCGGCGCTGGCCAGACTTGCGGCGCTCCGATCGGCACCCTCATCGGCTCCGCCTTTATTCTCAACCCGTTCCCGGGCTTCATCCTCGCCGGTATCCTCATGTTCCTCGGCGGTATCGTCGCCGTGCTCATCGTGCCGAAGGAATCCTCCGCCGACTTCCTGCCTAAGGACGAGGGCAAGGCCTCTGATGTGCTTAAGAGCTTCATTCCTCCGAAGTTCTCCACCGCTCACGACTTCTACAAAGCTTTCGCCGGTCGTCTGTGCATGTTGCTGAGCTACCAGATGATCACTGTCTACCAGCTGCTCATTTTCCAGAAGTACATCGGCCTTGACGACAAGGCTGCCGGTGCCGCCATGGCCACCATGTCCGTGATCACCATGGTCGTCTCCCTCGGCGGCTCCGTGGTCGCCGGTCCGATCTCCGACGTCATCGGCCGTCGCAAGCTGCCCGTCATCGCCGCCTCCGTGCTGTTCGCCATCGGTATGGCCATGCCGTGGATCATGCCGACCACGCTGGGCATGTTCCTCTACGCCGGCATCGCAGGTCTCGGCTATGGCGTCTATTCCTCCGTGGACCAGGCACTGAACGTGGACGTACTGCCCAACAAGGAAGAAGCTGGTAAGGATCTTGGTGTGCTGAACCTTGCCACCACCCTGGGGCAAATGCTCGGCCCGGTGCTCATGTCCGTGATCACCATGACCCTCGGCTACGCCGCCGCTTTCCCGATTTCCATCGTGTTCGCGTTGCTCGGCTGCGTATTCATCATGATGATCAAGGGCGTCAAGTAAGTCTCGCGCTCAGGTGCAAAATCAACCTACGGCTGCGGCCGGTCCGCTCGAATAACTTCAGTGGGCCGGCCGTTCGCATACGCAAAGCCGGTAATCCATCCAACCGAAAACAACCAATCAAACCCAGACATAAGGCAGGGGAGTGACCTGACGATGAGCAAGCACAGCGTAGACCGTATTCTGTTCGGCGCCGCCTACTACGACGAATACATGCCTGCCGGCGAGGACCGCATCGAAACCGACATGAAGATGATGGACGCGGCCGGCATCAACGTGATCCGCATCGCCGAATCGACCTGGAGCACCTGCGAACCGCAGCCAGGCGTCTTCGACTTCAGCCACGTGGACCGCGCGCTGGATGCCGCACAGCGCCACAATATCTCTGTGATCGTGGGCACGCCCACATACGCCGTGTCCGCATGGCTTGTGCGTATGCACCCGGACGTGCTTGCCGTAACCCCAAACGGACCCGGCAAGTATGGACCGCGCCAGATCATGGACATCGTCAACCCCGCCTACCGTTACTATGGCGAGCGCGTGATCCGCGAACTCATCAAGCATGTGGCGAACCACCCGTCCGTCATCGGCTATCAGGTGGACAACGAGACCAAGTACTACGATTCCGTGAGCCCCGACATGCAGGCGCTGTTCGTCAAACACCTGCGCGCCAAGTTCAACGACGACCTCGACCAGCTCAACGCCCACTTCGGCCTCGACTACTGGTCCAACCGAGTGGATGCGTGGGAGGACTTCCCGGACGTGACCAACACCATCAACCAGTCGCTGCGTGGCGAGTTCGACCGCTTCCGCCGTGCGCAGGTGGCCGAATTCCTCGCATGGCAGGCGGACATCGTGCGCGAGTACGCCCGCGATGACCAGTTCGTGACCCAGAACTTCGACTTCGAATGGCGCGGCTACTCCTACGGCGTGCAACCGGCTGTGGATCACTTCAAGGCCGCGGCCGCCGTGGACATCACCGGCGTGGACATCTATCACCCCACCGAGGACGAGCTGACCGGCACCGAAATTGCGTTCGGCGGCGACATGACCCGCTCCACCAAGAACGGGGCCAACTATCTGGTGCTCGAAACCGAGGCGCAGGGCCAGCACGGCTGGGTGCCGTTCCCCGGTCAGCTGCGTTTGCAGGCTTACTCGCACTTGGCTTCCGGTGCGGACATGGTGGAGTACTGGCATTGGCACTCCATCCACAACTCCTTTGAGACGTACTGGAAGGGCCTCCTGAGCCACGACATGGAGTCGAACCCCACCTATGAGGAGGCTGGCGTGTTCGGCCGCGAGGTGGCCGACCCGGCCGTGGGCGAGCGTCTGATCCATCTGAAGAAGTGCAACAAGGTGGCCATCATGGTCTCCAACGAGGCTTTGTCCGCGCTTGAATGGTTCCGCGTGGAGACCGGTTTTCCGGATGGTGTCGGCGTCAACTACAACGACATCGTGCGCCGTGTGTACGACGCGCTCTTCCAGCTCAACGTGGAGTGCGACTTCCTGCCTGTGGACGCGCCCACCGAACGCCTCGCCCAGTACGCCATGATCGTGACCCCAGCGCTCTACTGCACGCCGGAGGAAACCATCGCCCGGCTGCGCGGCTTCGTGGCCGGTGGCGGACACTTGGTTTCTGTGATGCGTTCGTTTGTTGCCGACGACGAGGTGACCGTCTGGCATGACCGCGCGCCGCATGGACTCACGGACGTGTTCGGCTTGACCTACAATCAGTTCACCCGCCCGAAGGGCCGCGTGCCGGTGGTGTTCGCGGACGACTCCGCGCTCGCCGGTGCGCCTGAGGCTCCGGCCGAAGCGCTTATCGAACTGCTCAAGGCGGATGCGGCGGCCGGCACCGAAGTGCTTGCCCGCTACGGCCACTACGCCTGGGACTCCTATGCGGCCGTGACCCGCCATGTATTCGGCAAGGGCAGCGCCGAATGGATCGGTACCCTGCTCGACGCCGAGACCATGAAGGCCGTGATGCGCGAGGCCGTAGCCCACGCCGGCATCGAACCGGCCGGACTGGCGCTCGCGGGCAAGGTCGTCGTGCGTCAGGGGTCGAACCAGGCCGGTGAAACCGTGACTTATCTGCTCAACTACTCGGCCGAGCCGGTCTCGTTCGCCAGCCCCGTGACTGGATCTGTAGTCGTGGCCCCGCAGATCGTGGGCTCCGACGGTCTGATCGACGAGGTCTCGTCCGCCTCGCTCTCCGTGCGTCCCGGCATGCCGGTCGCGGTCGGCGACGAGTTGACCATCCCACGCTGGAACCTCGCTGTCATCGCTGGCTGAGTGGCTTCCAACGCTGCGGCATCTATGTGATCAAGGAGGTATCTATCGAAAGGTAGATACCTCCTTTACTATCCGTGGAGAGCGGTAAGACACGCCGGTAAATCTTAATGAATACTTTGCGTTATCATTTATCTAGTAGCCGTTAGATAAAGAAGTCAACTGACAGCGAAAAGACATAACTCAACGAAGAGCCGCACGGGTCGCCTGAGCCGCGGGCCCGCGCAACAATCACCGAAAGAAAGGAAATCCATCATGACCACATGGATCGCCACCACCCCGGACGCCAAGCTCGTGGACCGTTCGGCCGAAGTTGCGGCCACCGGTGCGACCGCCGCCCCGGACCTGCAGCTCGACGGCAACGAATACCAGGCGCTGCGCGGTTTCGGCGGGTGCTTCAACGAACTCGGCTGGTTGCCGCTGCAGACCGTGGCCGAAGCCGAGCGCGACCAGATCATCAAGGAGCTCTTCGATCCTGAAGAGATGAACTTCACGTTCAATCGCGCGCCCGTGGCCGCCAACGATTTCGCCGACCACTGGTACAGCTACGACGAGGTCGAAGGCGACTACGATATGGAGCACTTCTCCGTCGAGCGCGACGAGGAGACCTTGATCCCGTACATCCACCGTGCTCAGGAATGGCAGCCGGATATGCGCCTGTTCTCCAGCCCGTGGTCCCCGCCGACCTGGATGAAGCGCCCGAAGGCCTACAACTACGGCCGTCTCATCCAGACCCCGGAAAACCTCAAGGCCTACGCCAAGTACCTGGTCAAGTACATTCAGGCCTACGCCGAGCATGGCATCACCGTGAACCAGCTGCATGTGCAGAACGAGGTGTTCGCCGACCAGAAGTTCCCGAGCGCCCTGTGGGACGCCGAGGCTCTGAAGGTCTTCATCCGCGACTACCTCGGCCCCGCCTTCGACGAAGCCGGTCTCGACACCGACATCTGGCTGGGCACCCTGAACGGACCGGAAGACATGAAGTGGACCGGCGGCGGCTACGGCATGGCCCTCAACAACTACAACCGTTTCGTGGACAACATCCTCTTCGACGATGGCGCCCGCCACTACATCAAGGGCATCGCCTACCAGTGGGCCGGCCAGAACTGCATCGCCCGCACCCACGAATCCTGGCCCGAGATCGAGCTCATCCAGTCCGAATCCGAATGCGGCGACGGCCAGAACACCTGGGAGTACGCGGAATACGTGTTCCATCTGATCAACCACTACTTCCGCAACGGCGCCACCGCATACACCTACTGGAATATGATTCTGGACGATCAGGATTCCACGTGGGGCTGGTGGCAGAACTCTCTGTTCACCATCACCGCCGACACCCATGAGGTGCGCCGCAACCCCGAGTACTACGTGATGCGCCACTTCTCCAAGTACGTACGCCCCGGCGCGGTGCTGCTCGGCACTGTCGGACACTTCAACTCCATGGCCATCGCCTTCCGCAACCCGGACGGCACTGTGGTCGTCGTGGCCCAGAACGCACTGGAGAACGAGATGCCGTTCGAGTTCGCCGACCCGGCAAACGCCTCCCGCGGCCTCAAGGTCACGCTCGCCCCGCGCTCCTTCAACACCTTCATACTCGACTGATTGTTGTTGGTCGTCTTAAGACTCTCCTCATTGCTCCAGTGAGGAGAGTCTTTCTTAATTTCGTTAGTTCGTGGACTGCTGACAAAACCATGGTTTTGTTGTGACGCGCAGTAGAAACCGTTTGTTACCGCTTGGTAATGAAGTGGGATACACTAGGCGTCTATGGCCGCAGAAACCACTTCCGATCGCAAACGAGTCCGTAAGACGCCGCTGGAGCGCAAGCGCGAAATCCTCGATGCCGCAGTGAGGCTGATCTCCGAGCGAGGGTACAACGGTACGTCTGTGCAAGATGTCGCGGATGCCGTGGGTGTCACCAAACAGGGCGTACTGAGGTATATCGGCAGCAAAGATAATCTGCTGGGCATGGTGTACCTCGAAAAATACAACGTAGGCGGCAATGTGGCCGAGTTCTGTGCGTCCGGTTTGCCAGGCTCCATGGCCGATGACCTTAGGCTGCCTGCGTACTTCCGGTATTTGGTGCGATACAATTCGCAGCGTCGTATGCTGGTTCAGCTTTTTTCCGTACTGCAGGTAGAAACGTTCAATCCTGATCACCCGCTACATGATGTGTTCGCCGATCGTCAGGATTCGATTTGGCGATACTATGCCGGCTTTGATTGGCGTATCCCGCCTTCATTCTCCTCATTCGATGAGGTTCGCCCCACCGTGCGCAAGGCATTGGAGGTCATGGATGGCATCCAGTTGCGTTGGCTGCGCGAACCCGCCATCGACTTGAACGAAGAATGGGCCGAATTCGAGCCGCTGTTGTTCCCCGCGCCACTGTGGGACGGCTACCGTTGAGGTAAGGGTCGGAACTCAAGGCTTTGCGGACTGTTGGAAGGTGCTCAACCGGCTCTAAGTATGCGGGTGCTGTGTTATGGCGCATACTGAGTAACTGTTTGCTGAAATTCCATGACGCTTTATGTTGTGTTTTCCGCGTGTTGCGCCGTATGTCGCGTTAAACTACCAATTGGTAATTAAAGATGTTCGATTTCATCGAGGAAAGCGAAACCGCCATGGCTGAAACCACCGCAACCGTAGCAACCCTGCCCTACAAGAACCCTGACCTGTCCGCCTCCGAGCGCATTGCCGACCTGCTCTCTCGTATGACGCTGGAGGAGAAGGTCGGCCAGATGATGCAGCTCGACGCCCGAGGTGGAGACTTGGATGACCTGATTGTCAACAAGCACGTCGGCTCCATCCTGCACACCAGCCCGGAAGACCTGCCACGTGCCGTGAAGACCGTCAACGAGAAAACCCGCCTCGGTATTCCGCTGGTCATCGGCGACGACTGCATCCACGGCTACTCTTTCTGGCCTGGTGCCACGATCTTTCCCTCGCAGCTTGGCATGGCATTGAGCTGGGATGCCGAAAAGGTGCGTCAAGCGGGCCGTGCCACCGCTGAAGAGGTCTCCTGCACCGGCGTGCACTGGACCTTCTCCCCAGTGCTGTGCATCGCGCGCGACACCCGCTGGGGCCGTGTGGATGAAACCTTCGGTGAGGACCCGATGCTGATCGGCGAACTCGCCTCCGCCATGGTCAAGGGCTATCAGGGCGGTGCCAAGGCCGGTGAGGAGCTGCCGAAGGACGCCATTCTGGCCTGTGCCAAGCACTTCGCCGGCTACTCCGAAACCCAAGGCGGACGCGACGCCTCCGAGGCGGACCTGTCTCATCGCAAGCTTGAATCCTGGTTCCTGCCGCCGTTCGAGCGCGTGGCCAAGGAAGGCTGCGGTACCTTCATGCTCGGCTACGAATCCATCGACGGTGTGCCGGTCACCTTCAACAAGTGGCTGCTGACTGACAAGCTGCGCGGCGCATGGAAGTACAACGGCACGCTGATCACCGACTGGGATAATGTGGGCCGCTCTGTATGGGAGCAGAAGGTCAAGCCGGATTATGTGCATGCCGCTGCGGATGCAGTCAAGGCCGGCAACGACTTGGTCATGACCACCCCGCAGTTCTATGAGGGTGCCATCGAAGCCGTGAAGACCGGCCTCTTGGACGAGTCCCTGATCGATGAGGCTGTCGCACGCATTCTGGCGCTGAAGTTCCGTCTCGGTCTGTTCGAGGACCCGCGTCTGCCGGATGCTGAACGCATCAAGACCGTCATCGGCTCCGAAGCGCATCAACAGATCAACCTGGAGCTTGCCCGCGAAGCCGTGGCGCTGCTGCGCAACGACGGTAGCCTGCCGTTCGCGGCGAGCAAGGCCAAGCGCATCGCCGTGGTCGGTCCGCTGGCTGACGATGCGCAGAACCAGCTCGGCGACTGGACCGGCAACTCCGGACAGGTTTCCTGGATGCCGGATGGCCAGCCGCGTGAGATGATCACCACCGTGCTCGACGGCATCAAGCACTTTGCCGCAGATGGCACTGAGGTTGTGTATTCGCGTGGTGCCAACATCGTGGACCTTGTCACCGATCCGGCCGGCGAACTCTATCCGGATGGCCAGCCTCGTCCGAAGATCGGTGTTTCTGCCGCCGTCGACCAGGCGATGCTCGACGAAGCCGTGTCCAACGCTCGCCAGTCCGACCTGATCGTGGCCGTAGTGGGCGATACCGTCCAGCTCACCGGTGAAACCTGCTCCACCGCCACCCTCGAATTGCTCGGCGGTCAGAACGCGCTGCTCGACGCACTCGCAGCCGTGGCCAAGGAAACCGGCAAGCCGATGGTCACTGTGCTGATAAGCTCCAAGCCGCAGATTCTGCCCGCCTCCATCGTGGGGGAGAACGGCGTATTCGCCAAGCGCGTGAGCGACCCCGAAACTGGCACCGGCTCCATTCTGTGGGCCGCCAACCCGGGCATGAAGGGCGGCCAGGCCGTCGCCGAAATCATCTTTGGCCTGACCAACCCGTCCGGTCGTCTGCCCGTCACCTTCCCGCGTCATGCCGGCCAGTTGCCGGTCTACTACAACCAGGTGCGCGGCCAGCACGGTGACCGCTACGCTGACCTCACCCAGGATCCGGCATTTGCCTTCGGCGAGGGGCTGAGCTATACCACGTTCGAGTATGGTGAACCGGTTATCACCGGCGGTGCGACAAACACCGACGGCACTTTCGCCGAATCCGACACCGTGCACGCCGAAATCACCCTGACCAATACAGGCGATCGTGCTGGCACCGAGGTCGTACAGGCCTACATCGGCGACGTCGTGACCTCCTACAGCTGGACCGACCGCGAACTGAAGGCCTTCCAGCGCGTGACGCTCGACCCCGGTGAAACCAAGACCGTTGCCTTCGATATCCCGGTGGCCGACTGCACCATCGTGGATTCCGAAGCCAACCGCATCGTGGAGCCCGGCGAATTCGAACTGCTCATCGGTCATTCGTCTCGCCGCGAAGACCTGAAGCGCACCACCTTCACTGTGGCATAAGTCTCGCGGTTATCCGGTCCGATATCTCTTGTTCCCGTCTCCATATGAGGCGGGAACATTTCTTTTATTGCAGAAGCAGGACGGTTTATTCCCGCGGTCCAATGGTTCGGACGTTGTCTTAATGGTTGCGTCGGTATCCGTCCCACGTGGGCAATGGCATAAGTACGTTTTCACAATCGTCCCACATGTCCATAAGATTTTGTCCGGGTGTGCGCAGCCAGCGCAGCTGAATGCCGTCCATCATCGAAAATCCAGCTTGCAGCACATGTTCCACGTTCACGCCGCCCGGTACGCACCAGTTGATGTTCAGCGCATTGGCGACGGTTTGACGCTCGCGGTCGACAAAGTAGGCATGTGCGGGATGTTCGGGATCCAAGGCCTCGGCGCTCAGCGTGGAGAACATATGTACCAGTGCTGGGCGTTTGGCGTTGATCTGTACGATTCTGCGCCACATATCGGCGATGAGCGGACGGTCTTCGCCGATCATCGCAGCCATGACGTCGATGGTCTCGCGGTCGTATACCTCGCTTAGCACCAGTTCGAGCAGGCCTTCCTTACTGCCTACATAGTGCAGTACGCCAGCTTTGGTGAGTCCCACTTCGGTGGCGATGCGCTGCAATGAAGTGCCGTAGTAGCCGAGCTTGCCGAAGGATTCGACGGTGGCTTCGATGATGGCATTGCGGCGATCATCGCTTTGCGTATTGGGGGAGGTGCTGCTCATGAAGGCAACCTTACGGTCGGTTAGTAGTGTTTTCAAATGATTCTGGCGTGTTGTGATTTTAGATTTGATAATCTACCTACCGATCGGTTAGTCAAGGGAAAACGGTTTGGAATTCGCGGAAGAATTTCATCGAGCGAGAAGTCCGGCATTCCATAACGTTCGATATCTCAAATCGTTAACTCCCGTTGCCGAACCGCAAACACAGTCGCTGACGTACATACTCGAAGAAAGAGGTTCCCATGAGCGAACAGACTTACCCTTCCGTCAAAGACCTGACCGTCGAAGAGAAAGCGTCCCTCACCTCCGGCGGTGACGCTTGGCATCTGCAGGGCGTCGAGTCCAAAGGCATTCCCGGCTACATGATCACCGATGGACCTCACGGTCTTCGTAAATCCCTGGCCTCCAGCACCGGCGAAACCGATCTGGACGACTCCGTGCCGGCCACCTGCTTCCCGCCGGCAGCAGGACTCTCCAGCTCGTGGAATCCGGAGCTCATCCACCAGGTCGGCGAAGCCATGGCCGAGGAATGCGTTCAGGAGAAGGTGGCCGTGATCTTGGGCCCCGGCGTCAACATCAAGCGCAACCCGCTCGGCGGTCGCTGCTTCGAATACTGGTCCGAAGACCCGTATCTGGCCGGTCATGAAGCGGTCGGCATCGTTGCCGGCGTGCAGTCCAAGGGCGTGGGCACCTCCCTGAAGCACTTCGCCGCCAACAATCAGGAAACCGACCGTCTGCGCGTTGACGCACGCATCAGCCAGCGAGCCCTGCGTGAAATCTACTTCCCGGCCTTCGAGCACATCGTCAAAACCGCCCAGCCATGGACCATCATGTGCTCCTACAACCGCATCAACGGCGTCCACTCCGCCCAGAACCATTGGCTGCTGACCGACGTGCTGCGCGACGAATGGGGCTTTGAAGGCATCGTCATGTCCGACTGGGGTGCCGACCACGACCGCGTGGCTTCCCTGAACGCCGGTTTGAACCTCGAAATGCCGCCGAGCTACACCGACGATCAGGTGGTGTACGCCGCCCGTGACGGCCGCATCGCCCCGGCCCAGCTCGACCGCATGGCCCAGGGCATGATCGACCTGACGAACAAGGCCCGTGCCGCCATGAGCATCGACGGCTACCGTTTCGACGTGGATGCGCACGATGAGGTGGCCCATCAGGCCGCCGTGGAATCCATGGTGCTGCTCAAGAACGATGAGTCAATCCTGCCTCTTGATCCGAACGCTCACGAGAAGATCGCCGTCATCGGCGAATTTGCCCGCACCCCGCGTTATCAGGGCGGCGGCTCCTCGCACATCACCCCCACCAAGATGACCAGCTTCCTCGACACCCTCGCCGAGCGCGGCGTCGAGGCCAGCTTCGCCCCCGGTTTCACGCTCGATCTTGAGCCTGCCGACCCAGCTCTGGAAGCCGAGGCCATTGAGGCCGCCAAGACGGCCGACAAGGTGCTCATGTTCCTGGGACTCCCGGAAGCCGCCGAATCCGAAGGCTTCGATCGCGAAAACCTCGACATGCCGGCCAAGCAGATCGAACTGCTTCGTAAGGTTGCCGACGTGAATCCGAACGTGGCCGTGGTGCTTTCCAACGGTTCCGTGGTCTCCGTACATCCGTGGGCCAAGTACGCCAAGGGCATTCTGGAATCCTGGCTGCTTGGGCAGGCTGGTGGCCCGGCGCTCGCCGACGTGATCTTCGGCAAGGTGAGTCCTTCCGGCAAGCTCGCCCAGTCCATTCCGCTGGATATCAACGATGACCCGAGCATGCTTAACTGGCCGGGCGAGGAAGGCCATGTGGACTACGGTGAAGGCGTGTTCGTCGGCTACCGCTACTACGACACCTACAACAAGGCCGTCGATTACCCGTTCGGCTACGGTCTAAGCTATGCCACGTTCGAGGTCTCCAATGTCTCTGCCGCCAAGACCGGCGCCAACACCGCGTCCGTGACCGCCACCGTCACCAACACCTCTGCAGTGGACGCCGCCGAAACCGTGCAGATCTACGTGGCTCCGGGCAAGGCGGACGTGGCTCGCCCGGTACACGAGCTCAAGGGCTTCGAGAAGGTGTTCCTGAAAGCCGGCGAGTCCAAGACCGTGACCGTCGACCTTGGCGAGCGTGCGTTCGCCTACTGGTCCGAGAAGTTCAACGACTGGCATGTGGAGGCCGGCGAATACGACATTGAAGTCGGTGTGAGCTCTCGTGACATTGCCGCAACGGTGAGCGTGGAGCTCGACGGCGACGGCAAAACACAGCCGCTGACCGAATGGTCCACGTTCGGCGAATGGTCCGCTGATCCGGTGGGCTCCAAAATAGTCGACGATCTGGTTGCGGCCGGCGAGAGGGGTGAATTGCCGAAACTCACCGATAACGCCATGATGCGTATGTTCCTGAACTCCATGCCGATCAATTCGCTGCCCACGCTGATGGGCGAAGCCGGCAAGGACGTCACCAAGTTCCTGCTCGATGGTTACGCCGAACTGAACAAGTAAAAGAACGTACGATTTGGCTCCCCTCTATGAATCGGTAGAGGGGAGCCTTTTGCGATGTGCTGTGATGCGCGACACGCTGATTGTTGCATGTGCAACTGTTGTATGTGGTACGTATTACACTGTTTCGTTGCATATACAACAGTTGCAGATGCGACGCAACTGTCGGGCAGAAACAGCAGTAAGCAAGCGAAATGGGGGAGAGCCGTGGATCATCATGCCCTCAGTATCGAAATGCGTTCACTGAGCAAAGCCGTAGATCGATATCTAGGCGAAAGCATGCCGGAGTCAGCCCGTATGGCCACCGGCGGCAACGCCCATATCATCATCTTCCTGGCACGCAACCGTGGACGGGACGTCTATCAGCACACCATCGAACAGAAATTCTGCATCACCCGCTCTACAGCGTCCCGCGTATTGACGCTGATGGAGAAGAAAGGCCTGATCGTGCGCGAGCCGGTGGCCCATGATGCCAGACTCAAACGCATCGTGCTCACCAGCAAGGCCGATTCCATCGTGGCCGACCTCAAAGCCAACGGCGAGCGTGTGGAACGTTTGTTGGTCGAAGGGCTGTCCTCGGAAGAGCAAGCAGCTTTACGCGATTGCGTCAGACGCATGCGAGCGAACATCGATGCCGCACAACGAGAATACGAACGCGATATGAAGGAGGAGAATAAATGAGCGATACCGCAGCCAAGCGCAATGCCGCAGCCGGCAATGTGACGGCGGAAGACAGCGCAGCCGCCACCGAGGCGGCCATCGAACGTTCGCGCAAAGCCGTCGAGCCGGAGCGCCCCAAGCACATCATCCGCACACTGGCCGGATCGATGCGCGAATACACCAGGGAAAGTCTGCTGGCTCCGTTGTTTGTGTTCATCGAAGCCATTCTGGAAATCGTGATTCCTACGGTGATGGCCACCCTGATTGATCAGGGCATTACCGGCGGCAGCATGCCCGCCATCATCAAATTCGGCCTGATTCTCTTGGTCTGTTCCCTTGTCTCTCTAGCTTGCGGCTTCCTGGCCGGAAAGTACGCCGCCATCGCAGCGGCAGGCTTTGCCAAGAACCTGCGCCGAGACCAGTTCGAACAGGTGCAGCGATTCAGCTTCACCAACATCGACCGCTTCTCCACCGGCTCCATCATCACCCGTTTAACCACTGACGTGACCAACCTGCAGATGGCCTACGGCATGATGGTGCGTATGGGCGTACGCGCCCCGATCATGGTGATCGTGGCGTGGATCTTCTCTTTCCGCATCAGCCCGTCGATTTCGATGGTGTTCCTCGCCTGCATCCCGATCTTGGCCATCGGCCTGTGTGGACTCGCGGTGCTGGTGCACCCGGTATTCGAGCGTGTGTTCCACACCTACGACGCGTTGAACAACGTGGTGGATGAGAACCTGCAAGGCATCCGCGTGGTGAAGTCCTACAACCGCGAATCCTTCGAAATCCACAAGTTCGATCGCATCTCCAAGCACATCTTCAAGGACTTCACGCTCGCCGAGCGCATCATGAGCTTCAACAGCCCGATCATGATGTTCTGCATCTACGCCTCGATGATCCTGATCTCCTGGATGGGAGCCCAGCAGATCGTAGCCTCCGGCAACAATGCCGCACTGGGACTCACCACCGGTGATCTGACCGCACTGGTGACTTACGCCATGCAGATTCTGATGGCCATGATGATGTTGTCGATGATCTTCGTCATGTTCATCATCTCCCAGGCTTCCGCCGAACGAATCTGCCAGGTGCTGCAGGAAAAGAGCACGGTGGTTGATCCGGAGAACCCGGTCAAGAACGTGGCCGATGGTTCCATCGAATTCGACGATGTCACCTTCCGCTATTCCGACAGTTCCGAAAAGCCGGTGCTTGACGACATCAACCTGACCATCCCCTCCGGCGCAACGGTGGGCATCGTCGGCGGCACCGGTTCCGCAAAGTCCTCGCTGGTGCAGCTGGTCCCCAGACTTTACGATGTCTCCGTTGGCTCGCTCAAGGTCGGTGGTCGCGACGTGCGCGAGTACGATCTCGAAGTTCTGCGTGACCAGGTGGCCATGGTACTGCAGAAGAACGTACTGTTCTCCGGCACCATCGCAGAGAACCTGCGCTGGGGTAACCCGGACGCCACCGATGAGGAGATTCGCCACGCATGCCAGCTCGCGCAGGCCGACGGCTTCATCCAGGAATTCCCGGACAAGTACGACACCTACATCGAGCAGGGCGGCACCAACGTCTCCGGCGGCCAGCGCCAGCGCCTGTGCATCGCGCGTGCGCTGCTCAAGAAGCCGAAGATCCTGATTCTGGATGACTCCACGTCCGCGGTCGACACCAAAACCGACAAGCTGATTCGTGAAGCCTTCCACCATGAGATTCCGGACACCACCAAGATCATCATCGCCCAGCGTGTGGCCTCGGTGCAGGAATCCGACATGATTCTGGTCATGGACGAAGGCCGCATCATGGCCCGCGGCACGCATGACGAACTGCTCAAGACCTGCGACGAATACCGTTCCATCTACGAATCGCAAACCAAGAACACGGCGGCGGGCCAGTCCGAGCTCGAACAGGCCGCAGCCAAGGAAGCCGAGAACATCAAGAACGCAGCAGAGGAAGGAGAGACACGATGAGCGACAAGCAAAGTTTCAAGAACCGCAAGCCCGCCATGGGCAAGCCGGCCCCCGGCACCACCAAGCGCATCTTCGGCTACATCATGCAATACAAGTGGCGTGTGGTGGCCATTGTGGTGTGCATCCTCGTCGGTGCCGCCGCCCAAGCCGGCTCCGCGCTGTTCCTCCAATCACTGATTGATACCTACATTCTGCCGATGGTAGGGGCCGAGAATCCGGACTGGGGTCCGCTGCTGCAAGCGATTACTCTGATGGGCTGCCTGTATGTGGCCGGCATTGTGGCCAGCTGGCTGTGGCAATGGTTGATCGTCACCGTCGAGCAGGGCACGCTGAAGAAGATTCGTGACGACATGTTCGCCCACCAGCAGCATCTGCCGATCCGTTATTTCGACACCAACGAACACGGCGACATCATGAGCCGCTACACCAACGATACGGATACGCTGCGCCAGGCCATCTCCCAGTCCTTCCCGCAGATGTTCGCCTCCGCCATCTCCGCGATCGCCGCTGTGATTTCGATGCTGTGGCTCTCCATTCCGATCACCGTGTTCGTGCTGTTGTTCACCGTGGGCCTGTTCTTCGTGGTCAAGGCGATTGTCGGTCGCGCGGGTCGCTTCTTCGTCAAGCAGCAGCAGTGGCTGGGTGATGTGAACGCGTTCGTGGAGGAATCCGTGAACGGGCAGAAGGTCATCAAGGTCTTCAACCATGAAGACGCCACGCAGAAGACCTTCGACGAGAAGAACGAGGAACTGTTCGCGGCTTCCGCCGAAGCCAACACCTGGGGCAACGTCACGATGCCAGTGGTGGGCAACATGGGCTACATGCTTTACATCCTGCTCGCCATCGTGGGCGGTGCCATGGCGCTCGCCGGCGTGGGCAACGTGGGATTGAACGGCTTTGGTCAGCTGACCCTCGGTACGCTGATCTCCCTGTTGACCCTGTCCCGTTCGTTCATCAACCCGCTCGGTCAGGTGTCCATGCAGCTCAACATGGTGATGATGGCGCTCGCCGGTGCCTCCCGCATCTTCGCGCTGATGGATGAGACCGTCGAGTCCGATAATGGCACGGTGACTTTGGTCAACGTGGAGCTTGGCGAAGACGGTCGTACGATGACGGAAGTCGATCATGAGACTGGTCATTGGGCGTGGAAGCGTGAAGCCGGTGACGACGGTACCCGTTCGTTGAAGGCCGCCGAAAAGCTGCACGGGGCCGCCCGTGAAGTGGCGCTGAAAGCCAAGGAACAGGCGATTACCTCACCGGACGGCCGCTTGACGCTGCTGCAGGGCGATGTACGCTTCACCAACGTGACGTTCGGCTACAATCCGGACAAGCCTGTACTGCACGACATCACTTGGTTCGCCAAACCCGGCCAGAAGATGGCGCTCGTCGGTGCCACCGGTGCCGGCAAGACCACGGTGACTAACCTGATCAATCGTTTCTACGATATTCAGGAAGGTCAGATTCTGTACGACGGCATCGATGTGAAGAACATTCGTAAACCTGATCTGCGCCGTTCGCTCGGCATCGTGCTGCAGGACGTGAACCTGTTCACCGGCACCGTGATGGACAACATTCGTTATGGCCGTCTGAACGCCACCGATGAGGAATGCATCGAGGCGGCAAAACTGGTGAACGCGGACGGCTTCATTCGCATGCTGCCGCAGGGCTATCAGACCGTGCTCGAAGGTGATGGTTCAGGTCTGTCCCAAGGCCAGCGCCAGCTGATCTCCATCGCACGCGCCGCAGTGGCCGATTCCCCGGCCCTGATTCTCGATGAGGCAACCTCCTCGATCGACACTCGCACCGAGGAAGTGGTGCAAGCTGGTATGGATGCGCTGATGAAGGGCCGTACGGTTTTCGTGATCGCCCACCGTCTGTCCACCGTGCGCAACTCCGACGTGATCATGGTGCTCGACCACGGCAACATCATCGAGCGCGGCTCGCATGATGAGCTGATCGCGCAGAAGGGCGAGTATTACCAGCTGTACACAGGTGCGGTGGAACTGGAGTAATACGGACTGCTTGGCTAGGTCAAGCTGATCTTGTCGTAAGAATATGCTGAGGCTCTCCTCGGTCAACCGGATTGACGGGGAGAGCTTTTGACATTTTTGCGTGACCAATATTGTCCACTCATCTCCGCATAATAGGAAAGCTTGTGTCTGGAGGGAAGACCCGCTAGCACAGCACAGCAATATAAGTTGCGGGAGGAGACCACTCGTGGCTTCGAACCTTACATATGTGCGGATAAATAACGAGTCAAGACCGCATATGCGTAGGCAAGAGGTTGCTGGTGGCGACCATTTGAACCGCGTTATAGAAAGAAGAACCATATTATGGCTCCCAAGAAGAAAGTCTCAGCGCTGATCAAGCTGCAGATTCAGGCAGGCAAGGCCAACCCGGCCCCGCCGCTGGGTCCGGCCCTCGGCTCCCATGGCGTGAACATCATGGACTTCTGCAAGGCTTACAATGCCCAGACACAGGACAAGATGGGTCAGGTCATCCCTGTCGAGATCACCGTTTACGAGGATCGTTCCTTCACCTTCGTTCTCAAGACCCCGCCGGCCGCAGCCCTGCTGAAGAAGGCTGCTGGCATCGAGAAGGGCACCGAGAACCCGCTGACCCACAAGGTCGGCTCGGTCACCAAGGCGCAGGTTCGCGAAATCGCTGAGACCAAGATGGAAGATCTGTCTGCTCGCGACATCGAGGCCGGCATGAAGATCATCGAGGGCACCGCTCGCTCGATGGGCATCACGGTTACGGACTGATAAGGAGATAGACAGATGGTAAAGCGTTCCAAGAAGTACCGCGAAGCCGCTGAGCGCGTCGATCGCAACAACCTCTACACCGCCAACGAGGCCATCGCTCTCCTGAAGAGCATGCCCTCCTACAACTTCGACCAGACCGTCGAAGCTGTGTTCCGTCTGAACGTTGATCCGCGCAAGGCTGACCAGCTCGTGCGTGGTACCGTCAACCTGCCTCACGGCACTGGTAAGACCGCTAAGGTCCTCGTGTTCGCTCGTGGCCCGAAGGCCACCGAAGCTACCGAGGCCGGTGCCGATATCGTCGGTGATGACGACCTGATCGCCAAGGTTCAGGGCGGCTTCCTCGACTTCGATGCCGTGGTTGCCACCCCGGACATGATGGGCAAGGTTGGCCGTCTGGGTCGTGTGCTCGGTCCGCGTGGCCTGATGCCGAACCCGAAGACCGGCACCGTGACCATGGATGTCACCAAGGCTGTCAAGGACATCAAGGGCGGCAAGATCGAGTTCCGTGTCGACAAGAACGGCAACCTGAGCTTCCTGATCGGCAAGCTGAGCTTCGATGAGGCTGCTCTGGACGAGAACTTCAAGGCTGTGGCTGACGAAGTCAAGCGTCTCAAGCCGTCCACCGTGAAGGGCCGTTACCTGACTAAGGCGACCATCACCTCCACGATGAACCCGGGCGTGCCGGTTGATCCGAGCATCCTGGCCTGAGCGAGGCTAGCTGAATAAGCTGAAAGCTATTAAGGGATCTTCCCAATTGGGAAGGTCCCTTTTTGTATTGTGCACAGTTGCTTGCATGGCCAGAGTTACTTACCGGAGCGGGAAAGTCGGTGCGGAATACATTTGTGGCATTCATGGAAGAACAATGGAGTTGAACGTGGCGTGAATTGTTATGACACGCCGTCGGATATTCGGTGTCGGTTCCTGTTGGCGTGGGAAACAGGCGTAATGTAGCGATCAAGGCGTGGGTTCATCAAATTTCGACACGCCGAGGGAACGCCGGCGTTGCAACGTTTTGGCGTGTTTTCGTGTGCCTTGGTTTGCGTGTTCGTGGTTTTGCGTGTAAGTTATTCATCTGTTGCCGCTCGGCACGGCGGGCTTCTGCCCCTGATGGTTCGGGGTCCTGTCTGCTGGTGTGGTGGTGGTTTGAGAACTCAAGAGCGTGTTTGTACTACTTCTTTATAGTCAATGATTGCCAGCTTGTCTCGTGCCCGGCCTGTTTCGTGGTCGGGTCCTTGGTTGGTTGAAACGGGACGAGGTTTTTGTGAGTGTGTCCTTTTCCTTAAAAGGATTGCTCGTCTTTTTCTTAATTTTGAGAGTCATCTATGGTTCTCTTCGCTAAGTTTTTTGTGGAGGGTTCGATTCTGGCTCAGGATGAACGCTGGCGGCGTGCTTAACACATGCAAGTCGAACGGGATCCATCAAGCTTGCTTGGTGGTGAGAGTGGCGAACGGGTGAGTAATGCGTGACCGACCTGCCCCATGCACCGGAATAGCTCCTGGAAACGGGTGGTAATGCCGGATGCTCCACACTGCTGCATGGCGGTGTGGGAAAGCTTTTGCGGCATGGGATGGGGTCGCGTCCTATCAGCTTGACGGCGGGGTAACGGCCCACCGTGGCTTCGACGGGTAGCCGGCCTGAGAGGGCGACCGGCCACATTGGGACTGAGATACGGCCCAGACTCCTACGGGAGGCAGCAGTGGGGAATATTGCACAATGGGCGCAAGCCTGATGCAGCGACGCCGCGTGAGGGATGGAGGCCTTCGGGTTGTAAACCTCTTTTAGCAGGGAGCAAGCGTTAAGTGAGTGTACCTGTTGAATAAGCACCGGCTAACTACGTGCCAGCAGCCGCGGTAATACGTAGGGTGCAAGCGTTATCCGGAATTATTGGGCGTAAAGGGCTCGTAGGCGGTTCGTCGCGTCCGGTGTGAAAGTCCATCGCTTAACGGTGGATCCGCGCCGGGTACGGGCGGGCTTGAGTGCGGTAGGGGAGACTGGAATTCCCGGTGTAACGGTGGAATGTGTAGATATCGGGAAGAACACCAATGGCGAAGGCAGGTCTCTGGGCCGTTACTGACGCTGAGGAGCGAAAGCGTGGGGAGCGAACAGGATTAGATACCCTGGTAGTCCACGCCGTAAACGGTGGATGCTGGATGTGGGGCACGTTCCACGTGTTCCGTGTCGGAGCCAACGCGTTAAGCATCCCGCCTGGGGAGTACGGCCGCAAGGCTAAAACTCAAAGAAATTGACGGGGGCCCGCACAAGCGGCGGAGCATGCGGATTAATTCGATGCAACGCGAAGAACCTTACCTGGGCTTGACATGTTCCCGACAGTGGCAGAGATGTCACCTCCCTTCGGGGCGGGTTCACAGGTGGTGCATGGTCGTCGTCAGCTCGTGTCGTGAGATGTTGGGTTAAGTCCCGCAACGAGCGCAACCCTCGCCCCGTGTTGCCAGCGGATTATGCCGGGAACTCACGGGGGACCGCCGGGGTTAACTCGGAGGAAGGTGGGGATGACGTCAGATCATCATGCCCCTTACGTCCAGGGCTTCACGCATGCTACAATGGCCGGTACAACGGGATGCGACAAGGCGACTTGGAGCGGATCCCTGAAAACCGGTCTCAGTTCGGATCGCAGTCTGCAACTCGACTGCGTGAAGGCGGAGTCGCTAGTAATCGCGAATCAGCAACGTCGCGGTGAATGCGTTCCCGGGCCTTGTACACACCGCCCGTCAAGTCATGAAAGTGGGCAGCACCCGAAGCCGGTGGCCTAACCTCTTCGGAGGGGGGAGCCGTCTAAGGTGAGGCTCGTGATTGGGACTAAGTCGTAACAAGGTAGCCGTACCGGAAGGTGCGGCTGGATCACCTCCTTTCTACGGAGTTTTTCAGGCTCGTGTTCGCGAGCCGGTGTGGGCCGGACGGCCGGGAGGTTCCCGGTTGGTTTCCGGTTGCTGGTGTGGAAGATTTCATGGGCTTTCGGCTTGTCCGTCGTGGGATGGCCGTGGAGTGGTGCGGATGCGCTTTTGGGCTCCCGGATCGCCACCCCGAGGCTTGTGGTCTCGGTGCGATTCGATGCCCCATGGGTTCGGCCCGTCGGTTTGGTTCCGGCGTGGTCGTTTCCGGTGGGTGCGTGGTGGCTTGAGAACTGGATAGTGGACGCGAGCAATTGGAGGAGCCATTGTGGTTTCTTCCTTTTGCTGTCGATTTCGATTCGAACTCGAAGATCATTGTGGTTTTTGTGTTCGTTCGATCGTTTAGTGTGATCATTTTTGATGTGTTGTGATGTGTCGTCTGGGAATTCGCTAGATTTGAATATTGATTCTTGCCGGTTATATGGCCGTGTGGCCGTGTTGCTTGCAAGGGCGTGTGGTGGATGCCTTGGCAGACAGGACCGATGAAGGACGTTGCAGGCCGCGATAGGCCTCGGGGAGCCGCCAAGCGGGCTTTGATCCGAGGATTTCCGAATGGGGGAACCCGCCAGCCGTCATGGGTTGGCACCGCCTTCGGGCGGGGGGTACGCAGGGAAGTGAAACATCTCAGTACCTGCAGGAAAGGATATTCCGTGAGTAGTGGCGAGCGAAAGCGGATGATGGCCAAACCTCATGCGTGCGATACCCGTCGGGGGTTGCGTGTGGGGTGTTGTGGGAGCATGCGTGCCGGCGCCGACGCGTCGGCCGGCAGTTATAAAGCCGTGTGTCAGGGGAACCGGATTGGATGCCGGGCCGTAGAGGGTGATGG
>NZ_PGLQ01000003.1 GCF_002802865.1 Bifidobacterium scaligerum | reverse complement strand
CCCCGCTTTCCTTCCGCAGCCCCGCCCCATCTCCGACGTGACGCCGCGCTAGGCTAGTAGGCATGTCGATCGCATCAGTGGAAGCGCAAAAACAGCTTGACCGTATCGTGGCCTTGGGCTACCCGGACGTGGCGGATATGAGCGCCGCCGCGTTCCGCGCGCTGGCCCGTCCGTTGATCTCCGCGCTGGAGCAGAGCGATCTGGGCTCGAATATTCTGCTGGTGCCCACGCGCGAGCTGGTTTCGCCGGAATCGCTGATCGCCCGAACCTCGATCAACCGCATGGCCGGGTTCACCACGATGCCCCCGCGCGATATCGCCAGTTTCCTGCCACAGGACGGTTTCATGCCGCCGGAGGGTCCGTTCTACTTGGTGGTCGATCCGCATACCGGCACCTGCTATGTGAACCGTGAACCGGATGTGGCCCGCAAGCTCATCGATTCCGACGAACGTCTGCCGCTCACGCTGGAAGAGGGCCTCGCCATCGCCACCCAGCATCCGGAATGGCTGTTGGAGAAGAACGGCTTCAATCTGCTGGGTTCGCGTTCGGCGGACGGCCGTGTGCCGAGCATCTGGATGAGCCAGAATGCGCCGCGCCTGGGAGCCGTGTGGCCCAACTCGCGCCATACGTGGCTGGGTAACGCCTACTGCACCGCGCGTCGCGGCGTGAGCCTGTTCCGGTAGTCCCCGCTAGTCCCGCAGTCGTTGCTTGCGTGCGTTCGTTTCTCGGTAGAATGATGCCATAGTGCATCATTCGACGAGAGAGAAGAACGACGATGATTTGTCAACGATGTGGTGCTGTCAATAATGGGGGTAGCCGATTCTGCGAGCAGTGCGGCGCGCAGCTGCCGGCCGGTAGCGCGGCAGCGCAGCCGAATCAGCCGGGTGTGACCGCAAATCAGGTCCCGGCACCGGGACAGAACGCTGCTTGGCCGCCCGCTCCGGGGCAGGCCGCGTCCGGGCCGTCCGCGCCGATGCCGATGCCTGATCAAACGATGATCGATCATCCGCCGCTGCCCGGTACGTCAGGTACGCCCGCGCCCGCCCCCGGTACGCCGGGCGTCCCCGCGCCCGCCGCAAACGCTCCGTACGCAGCCTCCGGCTACCCAACGAACTCAACAAACCCGACCGGCCCGTCCGCGACTCAGCCCACGACCCAACCGGTCCCGCCGTCCTACGCAGCTACCGCCGCCGTCAAGCGCGGCCCGAACAAGCTCGTCATCCTGCTGTCCATCATTCTTGTGGCCCTGCTCGTGGCCGGAACAACCCTGTTCTTTACCTACCGCGCGGAAATGTGGGGCGGCAAGGTTCTGCCGGATGCGGCGAGCATCGCCAGCGGCGTGACCAGCAAAAACGGCAAGAAATCGGTGGTCAAGGCGAAGGACATCACGGCGGCGCTGAAAGCCAAGGGCCTGAAGGTCAAAACCGTGCCGGTCTTCTCCGGCGAGGAGCGCGGCGCATTCCTCGGCTACGAGGGCGCTCAGGCGGGCGCTCGCGTCAAGCAGGGCTCCACGGTCACCGTGCAGGAGTCGGCCGGCCCGGGCGTGCCGAAAGACACCGTGGGCAAGGACGTGAACAAGGTGACCGATACGTTCGCGGATATGGGCGTGCCGGTGCACTACAAGAAGGTCGTCATCGCGCAAGACAGCAAGACGCCGGAAGGTCAGGTCGCCGTCACCTACCCGGCACCAGGCGTGGGATTGACCGAAGACGAGGAGAGCGACGGCATCTACATCGGCGTGGCCTCGAAGGGCGACGGCATTCCGGTGGACATCCTCGGCCAGGAGAAATCCGACGCGGTCAGCGCGCTGGAGGCGGAAGGCTATAACGTAACGCTCAAACCGCATTATTCGTCCGAACAGTACGTGGGCAAAATCTCAGGTTCATACCCGGCACCGGGCTCGGAACTGAGCTCCGGCGAATCGGTTACGCTGTATTACGGCATCGATAAAGACAGCAACATGGATGTGCTGAGCCGTGACAACTCGTATAACGGGCGGATGGCCAGCATACAGGCCAGCGCGATGATCGGCATGTACTGCAAGAACGAGGTGAAGGACGCCTCCAAGGATTGCGTCACGCTGGAACAGTCTTCCTCCACCCCGTACGGCGGTACGACGTCCGACGATTACCAGTACCTGCACATCAAGGGCGAGGACGAAGACAAAGATCATATTCTTGGCCTCAGCAATTTCTCGCAAGACATCAGCGGCGCGATGTTGTCCGCCGATCAGTACACGGATCCGAACAAGCTGCCGATGAAAAACCATCTGCTGCTCAAGGATTGGGGCATGTTCGAACTGTACGCCGGCATGGATTTGCCGAACTGTGGCACGACAACCATGACCGGTTCTTCCGTAGGAGAGTATTGCATCGACGGCGTCTATAAAATGGCCGATTTTTCAGGCGATACAATGACCCCGCCGGCCGGCGCCGAACATTACAATGGTCCGACCGGATTGACCTACGAGATGAAGGATTTCGTGGTCTATTTCCCGGTGGGCTCCGATGTGGATTCGCTGGAATCGTCCGGCTACTTTGACGCCGATGAACTGGCGAAGGCCAACAAGGAAGAGAAGATCGACACCACCCGTCCGTTCATTCTGGTGCGCGACAAGAGCCTGTACGACTCCACCAGCGACCCAGTTGACGACTGGGCGCATCAGGTCGATCCGTTCGTGCCCACCAACAAGTCAGCAAACGGATACCAGAATGAGATGGAGCCGATGAAGCCGGCACCCAGCGGCTCGACCGTCTACTATCTCATGGAGCAAAACGGCGACCTCGACTGGGATTCCCTGCCGGACGCCGACGTGAAGGTTCCCGCATCCAAGAGCGACGCCGATTCGTCCGATTCGTCCGATTCGTCCGATTCGTCCGATTCGTCCGATTCGTCAGACAAGTCCACGTCGAAGAAGTCGGCCAAAGACATGACCCTGCAGGAAATCCGCTCGACTGTGAGCGGCGGCGATTTCACGCCGATCGCCGGCAAGTACTGCCAGAAGGATAACTCCTCGTGCATCACCATCGACGACACCGGCAAGGCGACTTCGTCCGGTTCGAAGGACCTGTATATGAGTCCGGATGATCATACGGTGTCCAAGTTGCAATTGGCGGATGCGGATCCGAGATGGGTGCCCGAAGACGTCGGATTGGACCTTAAGGGGCCGGACAGTGACTACCAGTGCGGCAGCTACCGCGGCTCCGACGCGTGCTACAACGGTGACGAGTTTTTCTCCGAAGCTGAGATTTTCAAGCCGTTCGAGGTGGCGTACATACCGGCCGGCACCAGCTCCAGCAAGCTGGAAGGTCTTGCGGCATCATCGTATTCATCGTCATATGTAGCGGGCAAAGCCAAACCCGACAGCAGTAAGGCCTTCCTGAAAATCATCTACTATCACATGAATGAGGCGCCGCTTGACGAGACGGTGTACTACCTGACCGAATAGTCGGCGAGCGGTGACGTGAGGGCGCACATAGCCTCATCAATCGCCGGCTGATTACGGCCACGCAAATCCCCTGTGCCGGTACTGTGAACGATCGGGTGTCCGCGGCCGCGCGCCTCTACACTGTTGAGGCATGACGAGCTTGCGATTCCGCGAAGACGGCAGCTTCCGCGTGCTGCAAATGGCCGACGTGCAGGACGGCCCCGACGTGCGCCCGGACACGATCCGCCTCATTCGCGAGGCCATCCGCGCCTCCGACCCGGATCTGGTGGTCTTCACCGGCGACCAGATCCGCGGCTACGATCCCGCCTATATCGACACCTTCCTGCGCCGCCGCGGCGAGGAGCCCGGTGCCCGCGTCCGCGCCGTCACCGAGGTGGAGGCCAAGCTGCGCGGCATCAAACGCAGGCAGGTGCTGCGCAAGGCCGCCGGTAAAGCGGCCGGCCGCGTGGCGGGCCGTCTGACCGAGGCTGGTCGCCCGGTACCGTCCGCAATCGCCGGTATCGCCGCCGCTTCTGCCTCGTCCGCCGAATCTATCGCCGATAGCAACGTAAGTGACGGCAACGTCACCGGTGCAGTCGCCAACACCGTCACCGATAACGACGCCAACGCACCGGTGACGATGGACGAACTGATGGACCAGACCCGCGAGAAAGTGCGCCGTACGTTCGCAGGATTCCTGAGCCCGATTATGCAGGCGGGCGTACCGTTCGCCGCCACGTACGGCAACCACGACTTCCAGTGCGGCATTCTGGCCGAGGAACAGGATGATCTGTACCGCGAATTCCCCGGATGCATGAATCCGAAAGACAGTCTGGAGCCCGGTACGTTCGCGCTGCCGATTGAGGCGTCCGATGGGTCCGGCCGTGTGGCGATGGCCGTGATAATGGTCAATTCGGGCGATTACGCCGGCAAGCCGGAAGAAAACGACGTGCAATACCCGGCGTATGTGGTCAACTCGCGTGGCCTTGATCTGGCCGATTCGGACGGCTATGGCACGCCCACGCCCGAAGCGCTCGAATGGCTGGGCACAGTGCAGGATGAGCTCGGCGCGCGCAATGGCGACGGCAAACCGGTGCCGGCCATCGCCTTCCAGCACATTCCTCCGCAGGAATTCTACGACTGCCTGAAGGAGGTGCCGGCTTGGACGCCGAACGCGGTGGAGGGCGCGCGTGCCTATGCCGGGCACTGCTATGTGCTCAATCATGAGATTTGCCGCCCGGGTTCGCGATTAGGTGAGGCGATCGGATGCGCGGACGAGAACGTAGGCGAGGTGGCGGCCCTCAACGCGGCCGGCGGGTATTTCGCGCTGTTCTGCGGGCACGACCACAAAAACGCCTTCGTGGGCCACGCGCATGGCATCGACTTGGGGTATGCGCCGACCTGCGGATTCGAATGCTACGGGCCGAAGTCCCGATACCGCGGAATCCGTCTGTTTGAATTCCACGAGAGCAACCCGGCCGGTTACGTGACCCGCATGCTCACGTGGGGCGACTTGGTGGGCCGCTACTCCAGCAACGAGGTGCGCGTGTGGTTCGAGGACCACTGCATCACCGATGCGATCGGCGTGCGCAACGAATTGCGTCGCCCGCAGGTGTTTGCGGTATTGGCCGGCGCGATGAGCCTCGGCTTCCTTGCCATCGTGCGCTCGCTGATTCGCGGACGGTAGGGCAGGAGCGTACGTCGGTTTACGTCAGCGTACGTTTTCCCAGAGTAAATCCCGCGTCATCTGGAAGAACGTACGCTTATTCTCACTCAGCGTACGTTCTTCCAGATAAGGGGGAAATTAGTCTGGAAAAACGTACGCTCTGTGCGGCCAACAAACAAAACGCGCTGTGAGCGTCTCTCGCGAGTCACTCACAGCGCGTTTGTCGTAGTAATCACGTTAGGTTGCGTTGATCACGCGCGATTGGGGGCGACTGAATGCGTCCCGCGCGATCAACGCAACTCACGGTTTGCGGTCCGTTACTTGATCCGTTACTTCTCAGTGCGGATGAAGGTACCCTTGCCGCCGTCGTTGGCCAGCAGCCAGTCAGACGGGCCGTCCATCGAGCCGCGCTTGACCATCAAGGACTGCGCGTCCTCAGGCAGCGATTCGAGGTCGGTGCCGGCCGGGTAACCGGTGAACGTGCCGCACGGGCTGAAACCGGATTCGGTGGCCTTGGACGTGTCGTCGATCTTGAAGGCCGAAGCATCGCATTCCAGCGTCACGGTGCCGTCCGAATTGGACTTGGCGGACTTGAACTTGCCGGTGAACTTGGTCTTGATGCGCGGGGCGGTGGCGGTCGGCTCGCCGCTCTTCATATCGGCCTCATCCACGGTGCCGGAGAAGTTGCCCTTCTCGTCCAGCGAGATGGTGGTGTACGCGGAGCCGTCGGCGGCGATCGTGTAGGAGTACTGGGATCCGGCCAGATCGGAGAACACCTTCAGCGAGGCCGCGTCCGGCTCGTCGGACTTGGAATCCTTGGAATCCGAATCCGTGGAATCGGCGTTCGAAGCATCCTTGGACTCCGGCACCTTCACGTCCGCATCCGGCAGGGAATCCCAGTCCGGCTCGGTCGTTTCCACACGGTAGTAGGCCGTGGCGTCGCTCGGGGCCGGCTTCATCTTGACGATGCTGTCCCTGTTGCTGGAGTAGCCGTCGTACGGCAGGAACGGATTGGTGGTGTTGCCCCCGGCCTTGTACGGAGCAGTGGTGGTGTCGTACTGCGAGGGGTCACGCCACAGGATGAACGGACGGTCCGTATCCACGGCCTTCTCCTTCTTCGCGGCGGCCAGAGCGTCCGCGTCGAAGTAGCCCTTGCTGCCTTCCAGACCCTCAAGATCAGAGCCGGTGGGAACCACCAGGAACAGGTCCTGCATATGGTATTCGCCGCTGGTAGGACGGTTGCCGCCCACGCCGTTGGTGCTGTACATCTTGCCGTTGGACCAGTAGTTGGTCAGGCTCGGGTAGGGCATGAGTTCGAATGCGCCGTAATCCTGCGTGACCAGATAGTCGGCCTTCGTATTGCTGCAGTAGGGCTGCTGGATGGCGTCGCAGGCCACCAGATAATTGCCGTACTGGCCATAATCCGAGTAGTCGCTGCCGCCGGAGACCACCTTGTTATCCTCGATGGTGATGCACTTGCCGTCGTTGGTGCACCACTGGCCGTCGGCCGCATCCGTGGTGCCGAGCATCGCATCGCCATTTATTTCCGGCAGATCTTCGGCCTTGAACGCATCCTTTGTGCTCGTGGCGTCGATGCCCTCGTACAAGGTCACATCATCGCTGGAGCTCATTGTGGAGCCGGGGGCCGGGTCGGCGCCGGCCACCTTGCCCACGTACTGCTTGGAGGAGAAACGCTTCTTGACGGTTACGGTGTGGCCCTCGGATTCCAGCTGGGACTTGACGTCGTCCACGCTCTGGCCCATCACGTCGAGCGGCAGTGCGGAGCCGTCGGACTTGGTGGCCACGCCGAGGTAGATGCCCTTGTCTCGTTCGTCGTCCTTCACGCCGGTGCCGGCGGCCGGATAGCTGGAAACCACCGTGCCTTCGGGATTGGTCTTGGTGTCGGAGACGTAGACCTTCTTGTAGTGGACCGGCACGCCCATTTCGGCGAACGTGGAGGTCGTCTTCTCGGCCTTCTTGCCGATGGTGTCCTTCGGCACGCCCGGGCCGGCGGATTCCTGCACGGTGACCGTGGAGCCGGCCGCCACGCGGGCGCCCGCCTCGTTGTCCTTGTAACCCACGAACACGCCGGAATCCTTACCGGAGAAGACCTTCTCGGTCTTGACCTTCAGGCCTTTGGCCTTGAGTGCCGCCGTGACGTCCTTCGCCTTGACGGCCGAGGTCTTCTTGCCGTTCTTGTCGGTGACCGAGCTGGAGAACGATGCCGGGTCGGGCAGCGACTTGCCGCCCCATACTTCGGCGCGGTAGGTCAGGAACAGGGCCACGCCGGCCGCGATCAGCGCCACCAGTGCGACCGCGAGAATGATGATCAGCTTGTTCGGGCCGCGCTTGGCCTTGGCCGGTGCCGGGGCCGGCTCGGTCACCGTTGCAGTAGAGGTTTCGGTGGTCGGTGCGACAGGCTCCGGCTGGGCCGGTACGTCCTGTGCCGGAGCGGACGGAGCCGCTGGAGCCGCTGGTGCTGCCGGAGCTGCTGGTGCGACGGGTTCGGCAGCGGAAGTCGGTGCCGGGGTCGGTGCGGGTGTGTTGGCCGGGACTGGAGCCGGAGCCGGGGCGGCCGGGGCTGCAGCAGCAGAAGACAGCACAGTTGCGTCGTCCTCGACCGGAGCGCCGGCAGACAGTACCGTCTCGTCGGATTCAGGTTCAGCGGCGGCTGGTGCTGGGGCTGGGGTCGCGGGTGCGGCAGGCTGAGGCTGGGCCGGTGCGGTGGGTGCCGGGGCGGCGGGGGCCGCGGCTGCCGGCATCGGAATCGGCGGCAGGACTACTCCAGACGGGGTGGGCACTGCGGTGCCAGCTGCGGCTGCCGGCGTGGCCGGGGCAGCTGGAGCGCCGGCAAGCGGCGAACCGCAAGTTTCGCAGAACTTGTTGCCGTCTGCGTTCTCGGCATGACAATTAGGACAGAGCATAATCAAACTTCCTTCTGTGCTTGTCTCTTCCGATAGTCAAGAATATAGCGACCTCAGCCGTTGCCGCTGGGACTATGGGCCCGGCTGAGACGAGTCAGGCCGGACGGGTCAATCGAACGTATTTCGGCCGAATCGTTGGGGCCATAAGGTAACGACGTGCGGATATAAATCGCGCCCGTGCACTAAAGGCTCGGCGATTACCGAACCTGTGCGCGGGCGCAAGATTACAGGCAAAACCAATCAGCCGCGAACGTTGTAATCCGCAGACAGATCGTTCATGGCGTGCAGCAGCTTGTAGTAGAAGATGAATGGCCCCACGATGATGAACGCGCCGAGCACGCCCCACAGCCAGTACGTGGCGGCGCTAATGGTAGGCGTCATGCCGCGGGCGGCCTGTTCCTCGCCCACGCGTGTGCACATGCGATGGAACCAGACGAGGTATGCGATGCCAAGCGTAACCGGGCCCACGAGGAAGAACAGCAGGCAGTAGTGCATGGTCTTCTTGCCGTCGCGACGGGAAGCGATGAGGTTCAGGGATTCGCCGACCTCGCTCATCTGCCAGATGTCGTAGATACCGAGCGTGACCAAGCCCAGCAGGATGTACTTGAGCAGGCTGCGCTTGGTACGCAGCTGGCGGGCCGGACGGGCGCTGTACACGGCAGTGGGCTGTACGGGCTGCTGCGCGTACTGCTGCGGTGCACCCTGAGGCACGACGGCCGCCTGCTGCGGTGCGGGCTGCTGGTAGGCGGGCTGCTGGTACTGAGGCGCGGCGTACTGCTGGGCCTGAGGCTGGGCCTGTGGCTGCGGCATCTGCGGGACCGGCGGAACTTGAGCGGCACCCGGTTGCGCATACTGCGGCTGAGGTACGGAGTTCTGCCCGCCATGCGGCTGTGGCATCGGTGGCATCTGCGGCATGGGAGGCACATTCGGATTAGTCATGACTAACTTCTTCCCTCACGGCGGAAAGCCTCGTGCTCCCCGCGCACGATTCCGATTCTAATGTCGAAAGGTAGCGAAAGCGGGAGTTTGCCATGTTCTTGAGATGAACGTGGCGAGACGGCCGGGTGATGTGGCCGAGCGATGCGGCTAAGCGATGCGATCGGGCGGCAGAGGCCGGGCGATTCTTGAGATTCTTGAGACAGACGGGGTGTTGGAATGCCCCGTCGCTAGGATAGAGGGAGCCGCGCATGTTACGTACACGTAAATTGTGCGACCGGAAGAGGCCGCAAGGCCATACAGACCAATTGTATGAAGGTTTTCACACAGCAAAGGAGGAACAATGGGTCAGGATCAATCATCCGTTTTTGATCTCGCAGCGGTTGCCGCGGCGTCCAATGGGGGGAACAACGACCCGCTGCTGCCTCCGGCACGATTCATCGGAGACCCGCAGAAGCCCAGCCGCATGCCGTACAACAAGTACGCGGCCTATGACAAGCAGATTCCCTTTGATTACCCGGAGCGCACCTGGCCGGGCAAGCGACTGCAGCGTGCGCCGCGCTGGTGCTCCGTCGATCTGCGCGACGGCAATCAGGCTCTGGTCAACCCGATGGATTCTGAGCGCAAGCTGCGTTTCTGGAACCTGCTGGTCTCCATGGGATTCAAGGAGATCGAAGTGGGCTTCCCGTCCGCTTCCGAGACCGACTTCAACTTCATCCGCATGCTCATCGAGCGTGAGCTGATCCCGGACGACGTGACCATCGTGGTGCTCACCCAGTGCCGCGAGCACCTCATCCGCCGCACCTATGAGGCTCTGCGCGGTGCCAAGCGCGCGATCGTACACTTCTACAACTCCGTCTCTGTGCTGCAGCGCGAAGTGGTGTTCAAGAAGAACAAGGCCGAGATCAAGCAGCTCGCCACCGACGCCGCCGAACTGTGCAAGCACCTGGAAGGCGAGGCCAAGGGCATCGACCTGTACTACGAGTACTCGCCGGAATCCTTCACCGGCACCGAGCCGGAGTACGCCGTCGAGGTGTGCAATGCGGTGATCGGCGTGATCAAGCCCACGCCCGAGCGTCCGATGATCATCAACCTGCCGGCCACCGTGGAAATGACCACGCCGAACGTGTTCGCCGACGAAGTGGAGTACGTCTCCACCCATCTGGACGACCGTGACGCCGTGGTGCTCTCCCTGCACCCGCACAATGACGAAGGCATGGGCGTGGCCGCCACCGAACTGGCCCTGCTCGCCGGTGCCGACCGCGTGGAAGGCTGCCTGCTGGGCAACGGCGAACGTACCGGCAACGTGGACCTCGTCACCCTCGGCCTCAACATGCTCACCCAGGGCATCGATCCGCAGATCGACTATTCCAACGTGCCCGAGATCCGCAAGACCGTCGAGTACTGCAACCAGATCAAGATCTCCGAGCGCCACCCGTACGCCGGCAACTTCGTGTTCACCGCGTTCTCCGGCTCTCATCAGGACGCCATCAAGAAGGGCCTTGAGGCCCGTCAGGTGGCCGCCGACCGCGCCGGTGCCGATCTGGACAGCTTCGTGTGGCTCGTGCCCTACCTGCCGATCGACCCGAAGGACATCGGCCGTACCTACGAGGCCATCATCCGTGTCAACTCGCAGTCCGGCAAGGGCGGCATGGCCTACCTCTTGAAGACCAACCACAACCTCGACCTGCCGAAGCGTCTTCAGGTGGAGTTCGACAAGATCGTCCAGAAGTTCGCCGACGACACCAAGAAGGAAGTCAAGGACGAGGATATCTGGCGTCTGTTCAAGGACGAGTATCTGCCGGTCGAGCAGTCCGGCATGACCGCGGCCGGTGTGGTCGTGGGCGATACCCACGACGCTTCGCTGGCTCCGTGGGGCCGTTTGAAGCTGCTCAAGGTGGCCATCAGCTCCGGCGAGGACGGTTCGGATACCGTGCTCAAGGCCCGCGTGCTCGATCGCGGCGTGAACGTCGGCGAAGATGAACCGGTGGAGCGCGAGGTTTCCGGCATCGGCAACGGCCCGATCGCCGCCTTCCTCAACGCCATCTCCAACTTCGGCGTGGATGCCTCCATCATGGACTACGTGGAGCACACGATGTCCGTGGGCACCAACGCCATGGCCGCCTCCTACGTGGAATGCCAGGTCGGTGAGGCCGATGACGCGCAGATCGTGTGGGGCGTGGGCATCGATTCGTCCATCACCACCAGCGCCCTGAAGGCCATCATCTCCGCCATCAACCGTTCCCAGCGCAAGCGCTGAGTGCCGTAGTGCGTCGTGGTGCGGCGTGGCGGCGAGTTCGGCGCGGCCCGGCACGGTGTACGTCCGGCGGCCACCAAGTGTGGTGGACGTACACCAGCAGGCCCTGAGCACAGTGCCCGGCCCTGAGCGCGGCGAGCGTGCGCATCCGCAGTGTCGGTGTTGACCATAAACCGCCATAAACCGAGAGCCCTGTATTGGCTGTTCATCAGCCAGCACAGGGCTCTCGTCGTTGTATTCGGTTCTTTGGCATCCGTTCCCATGCTCAAGCGTACGTTTTTCCAGACTATATTGTCCTTCATCTGGGAAAACGTACACTGAAGGTGACTGAGCGTACGTTCTTCCAGATGAGAGGGAAATTAGTCTGGAAAAACGTACGGTGACGAGTCAGACGGCGGACGGTGGCCCAGTAACCGGTCAGCAGATCACGAATTGCCGCCGTTACCACCGGTCGAACCGTCGGTGCTGCCGGAATTGCCGTTGGGTTTGCCGCTGTCGGTGCTGCCGGAATTGCCGCCGGTTCCGCTGTCGCCTCCGGTGCCGTCGTTGCTGTTGCCGGTTCCGCTGCCGTTACCGTTGCCAGAATTGCCCGGATAGTTCGGGCAATCGGTGGACGACGTCGGATCGTTCAGGCACTGCTGTGCGAACTGCTGCTGCTTTTCGGCTTCGGCTGCGGCCTCGTCGGCGGCCTTCTGCTGAGCCTCCTGCTCGGCCTTCTTCTGCGCATCTTCGGTGGACTGCTTGTTGCTGTCCGTGCTGGTCGAGGACGACTGGCCCCTGCCCAGACCCCACGTGCCGTCCGAGCCGCCGATCTTGCCGTTGTCCTTGGCGGTGGGGAACTGCTCGACATCCGTACCGGCCAGCGCTTGCGTCATATATTCCTGGAACAGATGCGCCGGGTAGCCGGTGGAGGAGACGCCGTAGCCGGAGAAGGCCGGCACCACCTGCGGGTTGCCGTTCGCATCGGGGTTCCAGATGGCCCACACGTTCATCAGACTCGGCGTATAGCCCACGAACGAAGAGGCCATCTCGTCGTTGGCGGTACCGGACTTGCCGGCCACCGGGCGCCCCAGCGCGGTGCTGACGCCCGCCGCCGTGCCGTACGTGGTGGTGCCCTGCATGGCCTTCTGCACGAGTGCGCAGTCGTTGGCGTCGAACACCTGCTCGTTCTCGCTGGGAGCGTTGTACAGATCTTTGTTCTTGGCATCGAGCACGCGAGCCACCATATGAATGGTGTTCTTCTTGCCGTTGTTGGCGATGGTGGAGTGGCCTTGTGCCAGATCCCAGACGGTCAGCGCGTTGATGCCAAGCACGTTGTACATCGAGTCGGCGTCGATGTCGCCCTGGATGCCGGCCTCATGCGCGATTTCGGCGGTGCGCTGCGGCGTCAAATGCTCGTTGATGTTCATGAACACCGTGTTCACCGAGTTGGCGGTGGCGTGGTACAGGTCGATGTTGCCCCAGTTGTTCTCCAGCGCGTTATTCACTTCCTGATCCAAGCCGGCGAAATGCTGGTGAGAATTGCCGTTGAACAGGGTATCGAAGCTTACGCCGGACTGCGCCGCACCCAGCAGCGCGAACGGCTTCATGGTGGAGCCGGGTTCGAATACGGCCTGATCGCAGTTGTTGAGCTGCTTGGTCAGGTAGTCCGAGCCGGCGTACACCGACAGGACCGCGCCGGTTTTCGGGTTGAGGGCTATGCCGCCGATCTGTAGTGACTCAGGCATGTCGTCGAGGCGGGTGTCGCCTATGGACTGCATGACGTCCTGCTTGTCCTTTTCGATGGTGGTGATGATCTTGTAGCCGCCGGTGTCCAGATCCTCCTTGGTGAAGGCCTTGGACTGCACCAGTTCGCGCTCCACCATGTCCAGCAGATAGCCGTTCGCGCCGGCGTAGTCGTTCTGCTGGGCCACGGGCGCGGTATCCGGGAACTTGGCTTCGGACTTCTGCTTGGAGGAGATGTAGCCGTCCTCGCTCATGATGTTGATCACACGCTTGAAGCGGGACTTCGCGATATCCGGGTTATCTGCCGGATCCCACGTGGAGGGGGAGGGGATGATGCCGGCGATCATCGCGGCTTCGGAGAGCGTCAAATCCTTGGCGTCCTTATTGAAGTAGGCCTTGGCCGCCGCTTGGATGCCGTAGGAATTGCGCCCCAGATAGATCGTGTTCATGTAGTTGCACAGCACTTCGTCCTTGGATTCGGTCTGTGCGATCTTGATGGCCAGAATGGCCTCGCGAGCCTTGCCGGAGTATGTGGTGGTCTCGCCCAGGTAATAACGCTCGGCATACTGCTGGGTGATGGTCGAGCCGCCTTGGCGGGTGCCGGTGGTCACGTTGTTCCAGAACGCGCGTGCGATGCCTCGCAGATCCAGGCCCTTGTCGGTGTAGAAGGTGCGATTCTCGGAGGCGACGATGGCGTTGCCGATGTAGTCCGGCAGGCCGTCGCAGGAGATGATTACGCGGTTCTGCTCGGCGTAGGAGCCGATCGGCGTGGTGCCGTCCGCGTAATATACGGAGGTTTTCTCCGCCAGCGCGAACTTTTCGGGCTGTGGAACCTCAGTGGTGGTGTACAGGTATGCGAATGCCGCGATGGCTGCGGCCACGCCCAGCGCGAACAGGCCGAAGATAACGCCCAGCACCCATTTGAGTACGCGATGCTTGCCCTTCTTGCCGCCGTTCTTCTTGCGGTTCGGGGCCCTGTGGCTGGTGGCTTTGTGGCTTGCTGCATGACGGGACCGGGTTGGCCGGCCAGCGGTGCCGGAGCCCTCCTGCGCGATGCGACTGCGGCTGGTACGGCCGGCGCCGGCGGCCGAATTGGAGCCGCTGTACGCTGTGCGCGGTTGGCGCATAGCGGGGCCGTTGCCGCCCGAATGTGCACGACGAGTATAAGAAGCCATGATGTCCACCGTAACCTTTGGCCTTGAACAATCGTTTGACGTGAGCGCAACCATGCTGGCTTTCCAGTGGTATTTTCCCTGAATTCTCACATTTGATTGTGGTGGCTGAATAACGGCTGGACGTGGGCTGGAGGGGGGTGCGACGCGCGTTGGCGACAACGCTGGTCCACCCGTCTCCATACACTTGGCCGAAGCCTCCACGCGGCGCTATGTCACCCAACTCCCCCAGGGCAGGAATGCAGCAAGGGTAAGTGGCCTCTGACGGGTGCGTGGAGGTTTTTCTATCTTTGCCGGAACGCTAGTGGTGGGGCCTGGTGCGTCTCGCCAGACCGTAGGCTTGGCCGAACGGTCTTGAGTGTGTCGGGCGAGGCGCATCAGGCCCCACCGTGTAACTGGCACATGAGAATGTGCGGGTTTGGTCCCGGGCTCGCAATGATGCGGCCTACTGTCCGGGGCGCGGCCGTACAGTCGAACGTATGAATGACGCACCGCAACCCACTATCCGTGATCCGCACAAGCCGGCCGGCCTCGTCGGCGACGGCGCGATTCCCAAGCCGCCTACGCCGCCGTCCGCGCAACGGCATACGAATCAATCGTCTGCCCCAATCGATCCGCTGGCCGCGCTCGGCCCCGACCGCAGCGCAACGTCCATCCATGCAAACGGCCCGCGGGTCTGGGGCATAGACAAGGCCCCCAGCACAACGGCTTCGGACGTCATCGACCCGAACGCAACCTCCGCAGTCACTACAGCGGAACTGGACCGAGGCCTCGCCAGACTCGACCCGCTGACCGTGCGCCCACGCATCTCCAGCCGTGTGCTGTGCGTGGTGTTCGGACTGCTGTTCATCGCCGCGGCGTTCGGCGTGTGGTGGGGCTGCGTATGCACTGCCGCCGGTCAGTCCTATGACGAAATGGTGTATTCGGCGCTGGCGGACCGTGTTGCCGCATGGAATCAGGCGCTGGTGGGAGCGGTCGTCACGGACTCGGCCCGTCACTCGATGCTGGTGATCGGCGTGAGCGTGCTGCTGGGCGGCATCGGTGTGGTCGCGGCGTTGGTTCGTCGCCGTTGGTGGCTGATCGGGCAGCTTGCGGTGCTGGCGGTGCTGTGCCTGGCGGCCACGCGTCTGAAAGGACTGCTGCCGCGCCCGTTCCTGATCAATACGTCTTCGTCGCCATCGAACTCGGCCCCGTCCGGCCATACGATGCTGGCCGCGGCCGCCGCCGTGATCCTGCTGCTCGCCGTGCCGCGCGCCGCCCGCGCTGTGGCGGCGGTCGTCGGCGCGACATGGTCGGTGATGGTCGCGGTGTCCGTGATCGTCGGCGGTTGGCATCGGCCGTCGGACGTGGTGATGTCGATGCTGTTGGTCGCCGGGCTTGCCCTGCTGGCGATGGCCTTCACGCGCACTTCCGGCATGGATGCGCCGGGACAGCGCGTCTCCTCGGTGAGCGTACAGATCCTCGGCAGCGTGATGATCACCGCCGGTCTGCTGCTGCTCGGCTACGCCGCCTACCTGATTTGGCAGGTGGTGCCCGGCCTGGGCATCAGCGCCAGCTGGGCGGTGGACGGTGCGGTGATCAGCGCGTTGACCGGCATCTGTGGCGTTGCGGCGCTCGCGTTCGGCTTGGTTCTGGCCCTGCGGCAGATCACGGCCGCGCCGCTGAGCCGTCTCGGACTGATCGGTGCGCCTCCTGCGCCGCCACAACGGTGAAATTTGGCAGTCGGGTATGATTCGTGAGTATTATGACGCCAGAAACGTCGTATGTTTCGCGGAAGAAGGCAATTGCGAAGGGCTGTGCAAGGTACGCAAGGTGATTGCGCATCGAGTGCGGTGATTGCAGTAACGGTGATTGCAGTAATAAGGAGTGGGGTATGGCTACCAAACTGGTGATTGTGGAGTCTCCGACCAAGGCCCACAAGATTGGCGACTACCTGGGCAAGGGGTACACCGTGCTGGCGTCGGTAGGCCATATCCGCGATCTTGCGCAGCCCAGCCAGGTGCCGGCGGCCGACAAGGCCAAGTTCGGCAAGTTCGGCGTGGACGTGAACGACGGATTCAAGCCGTATTACATTGTGGACGGCGACAAGAAGCGTACGGTCAGCGAGCTGAAATCCGCGCTGAAGGGCGCTGATGAGCTCTACCTCGCCACTGATGAGGATCGCGAGGGCGAGGCTATCGCATGGCATCTGGTGCAGACGCTCAAGCCCAAGGTACCGGTCAAGCGCATGGTGTTCCACGAGATCACCAAGAACGCCATCAACGCTTCGCTCAATAACACGCGAGATGTAGATGGTCATATGGTGGACGCGCAGGAGACCCGCCGCATCCTCGACCGACTGTACGGCTACGAGCTCTCCCCGGTGCTGTGGCGTAAGGTGGGGCCCGGCCTGTCCGCCGGCCGCGTGCAGTCGGTGGCCACCCGTCTGATCGTCGAACGCGAACGCGAACGTATGGCCTTCAAGCGCGCGCCGTATTGGGATATCGTCGCCACGCTGGCCGCTCCTTCGGCCGAAGGTGATCGCGCTGAATTCTCCGCTCGCATGGTCTCTCTGGGCGGCAAGCGTTTGGCCGGTTCCAAAGACTTCGGCGCTGACGGCCAGCTTACGCCGAGCGGCTTTGCGGACAATGTGCGGCAGCTGGACGAAACGAGTGCCGCGGCCATCGCGGAAACGCTCAAATCCGCCGATTTCACGGTGATGAGCATGGAGACCAAGCCGTATCGCCGCCGCCCGCAGCCGCCGTTCACCACCTCCACCCTGCAGCAGACCGCCGGCAACCGGCTCGGCATGGGTGCCCGTGCGGTGATGCGCGCCGCCCAAAGCCTGTATGAGAACGGCTATATCACGTACATGCGTACCGATTCGGTGACGCTGTCGCAGGAGGCCATCGCCGCCGCCCGCAATGCCGTGAGCTACCACTTTGGCGAGTCGTATTTGTCTGCGGAACCCAAGCAGTACGCCACGAAAACCGCCGGTGCGCAGGAGGCCCACGAATGTATTCGCCCGGCCGGCTCCCGGTTCCATGATCCGGATGAGCTCGCCTCGAAGCTTCCGGTTGACCAGCTGCGTCTGTACACGTTGATCTGGCAGCGCACGCTCGCATGCCAGATGGCCGATGCCACCGGCTCCACCGCCACCGTGCGCCTGTCCGCGCCGGCCGGGGCGAATGAGGGCGAGGCCGTGTTCCAGGCGTCTGGCACCGTCATCGAATTCCCCGGCTTTATGAAGGCGACCGGAGAGGGGCGTAAGTCTTCTGCCGGGTCTTCGGCCGCTGCTGGTGCGGGGGCCGCCGGTGCTGCGGCTGCGGGCGCTGCGGGGGCGGGCAAGTCCGGTGATGCCTCCGAAAGCAACGCCTCCCTGCCGCCGATGAGCGTCGGCCAGAAGGTCGAAGCGAGCGATATCGAGCCCGATGGCCACGAAACCCAGCCGCCGGCCCGATACACCGAGGCCACGCTGGTCAAAACGCTGGAAGCCAAGGAGATTGGTCGTCCGTCCACATACGCCAGCATCATCTCCACGATTATGGACCGTGGTTATGTGTATGAGCGCGGTCGTGCGCTGATCCCCAGCTGGTTGGCGTTCTCCGTGGTGAAGCTTTTGGAGCAGAACTTCCCGAAGCTGGTGGACTACCAGTTCACCGCCGAAATGGAGAACGGACTGGACCGCATCGCCCACGGTGAGGAGAGCGGCCGTGACTGGCTCACCCGCTTCTACTTCGGTTCCGGCGAGGGCGCGGCGCGCAATGCCGACGAAGCTCATGAGGGCCTGCAGCAGCAGGTGGCTCAGTTGGGCGATATCGATGCGCGTGCCATCAACACCATCAACATCGGCGACGGGCTGCATGTGCGCGTCGGCCGTTTCGGACCATATCTGGAAGACATGGAGCATCTGGACGCCGAGGGCAATCCGAAGCGCGCCTCGCTGCCGGACACCATTGCGCCGGACGAACTGACGGTTGCCGTGGCTCGTGATCTGATCGACAATCATTCCGGCGGTCCGCGCGAACTGGGCAAAGACCCGGTGACCGGCGGCACGGTGGAAGTGCGCAACGGTCGGTTCGGGCCGTATGTGGCGTTGGTGTTGCCTGCGCCGGAAGGCGCCAAAGGCACCAAGGGTGCCAAGGAGGCGCCTCGTCCCAAGATGGCTTCGCTGTTCAAGACCATGAATCCGGAGTCGCTGTCGCTGCAGGACGCGTTGCGGTTGCTGGGCTTGCCGCGCGAGGTGGGCCGTTACGAGGAGACCAACACCGAAACGGGTGAAGTCGCCGAGTACACGGTTGCCGCCAATAACGGTCGTTATGGCCCGTATCTGACCCGAACTGGAGCGGATGGCAAGTCCGAAACCCGTTCTCTGGGCTCGGAAGACGAGATTTTCACTGTGGATCTCGCTAAGGCGCAGGAGCTGTTCGCTCAGCCCAAGTACGGTCGTGGCCGTGGGCGAGGTGCCGCCAAGCCGCCGCTGCGTGAACTGGGTGCTGATCCGGCCACCGGCAAGAACGTGACCATCAAGGATGGACGCTTTGGCGCATATATTACTGACGGCGAGACGAATCGCACTGTGCCCCGTCAGTACACGCCGGAAACCATTACGCCGGATGACGCATTCCGGCTGTTGGCCGAAAAACGTGCCGCCGGTCCTTCTACGCGTGGGCGCGGCCGCGGGGCGAAAAGCGGCGCTAAGGCGTCGGCTGCGGCGAAAGCGGCGCCCAAGGTGAGTGCCGTGGAAGCCAAGCGCGCCGAACGCCGTGCCGAGGTCAAGAAGTTGGCCGGCAAGGGATGGGCGAATACGCGTATCGCCGAGAAGCTCGGTTCCACCGCCGCCACCGTGAAGGCCGATATCGATTGGCTCACCGCCAATGAAGGCTTCGCCCGTCCGCCGGTTGTGGCCGCCAAACCCAAGAAGAAGTAGCTTTTTTGGAGGGGGCGGAGCGGCGCGGCGCAGCGCATTCGCCCCTGTCGAGTCCTTTTTGCCCCCGTCGAGTCCTTTTCGCACGAATCGGGTGCGCGCGTGGCGGGTACGCTTCTTTTCGTGCGAAATGGGTGTTTGATGGGGGCAAAGGGGAGTAAAGGGCAGGAAAGGGAATCCGTTTAGCTCGGTGCCTCACGCTAAGGTCGAAGGCATGACCGGTCTGTTTATTTCCTTCGAAGGCGTTGACGGCGTGGGCAAAACCACGCAGGTCGAGCGGTTGCGCGCATATCTGGAAGCTCAGGGACGCACGGTTGTGGTGACCCGCGAGCCCGGCGGCACTGCGCTCGGCCGAGCGATTCGCCAGATGCTGCTGCACGGCGTTGACGGCGGCGCAGCGGATATCGCCCCGCGCACGGAGGCGCTGCTGTTTGCCGCAGACCGCGCGCAGCATGTGGCCGAAACGATTCGGCCGGCACTGGAGCGCGGCGAGGTGGTTATTACAGACCGCTACCTCGATTCCTCGTTGGCCTATCAGGCCGGTGGCCGTGAGCTTACGCTAAGGGAAATCAAGGATTTAAACCTCTGGGCCACGAATAACCTGTTGCCCGCCCGAACCTATCTGCTGGATATGGATCCGGCGCTTTCGCATAGCCGTCTCCAGCATGCGGAGGATCGTATGGAATCGGCCGGCGACGACTTCCAAAGCCGCACCCGTCAGGCGTTCCTCGATCTGGCAGCCGCTGAACCGACCCGATTCCGCGTGATCGACGCCAGTCAGAGGATTGAACAAGTCTGGGCCGCCATCGAAGTGGATGTCGAGACACTGCTGAAGGAGCTCGCATGAGCGTGTGGGATTCGCTGGTGGGGCAGAAGCCCATCGTGGATATGCTGAGCCGCATCGCGCAAGGCGACCCCAGCCAGCTTACGCAATCATGGCTGATCTGCGGCCCTCCCGGCTCCGGCCGTTCCAATATGGCCCGCGCTTTCGCGGCCGCCCTCGAAAGCCCGGACCATGGCATGAGCGACGAGCCTACGCGCATCACGCAGCAGGTGCTCGCCGGCACGCATCCGGATGTCACAGTCCTGGCCACCAATAAGGTGACCATCGGCATCGACCAGGTGCGTGACATCATCACGACTTCCGAGCAAATGCCGTCCACCGCTCCGTGGCGCATCATCATTATTGAAGATGTGGACCGCATGCTGGAGCGCACCACCAATGTGCTGCTGAAAGAGATCGAGGAGCCGGCCGAACGCTGCATCTGGCTGCTATGCGCTCCCAGCGCGCAGGACGTGCTCCCCACCATTCGCTCGCGATGCCGCGTGGTGAACCTCGCTGTGCCATCTCCGACCGCTGTGGCCGAATTCCTTACAGCGAACACTGGCGTCGAGTTGAAGATCGCCCAGCGCGCGGCCCGTCTCTCGGAGGGGCATATCGGTATCGCGCGTCTGTACGCCACGAACGAGCGCGTGATGTCCGACCGCGACGAGCTTGTGGTTGGCGTGCTCAATCTTGCTCGTGCCTCGGACGCGGTGCTTCTGGCCGGCAACCTGATCGATAATGCCAAGGGACAGGCCGAGACGGATGCCAACGAGTGGTCCGCCAAGCAGGAAGCGGAGTTCCGCCGAATCAACGGTCTTCAAGAAGGGGAGCGGATTCCGCCGAAACTGCGCGGCGCGTTCAATCAGGTGGCCAAGAAGGACGACGTCAAGCGATTCGCCACCCGCCGCACCCGTGACGTACTCGACCGTGCGCTGAACTCGGTGGCCTCCATCTACCGTGATGTTGCCGTGCTTCAGAACAATGCCGAAGACTCGGTCGGGCTCATCAACCTTGAGAATCGTACGGCCATCACTGAGCTGTCCGTACGGCTGGACCGTGCCGGTGCGGTGGCACGCTTGGATGAAGTGGCGCGCGCTCGCAAGCGTCTGGCGGGCAACGGCAATCCGCTGCTTACGTTCGAGGCTTTGTTCTGCGCGCTGATTCCGTGAATCGAACTAGCCGATGGACTGCAGATGCAAGCCGTTCACACTCAAGCCGTTCGCATAGGACGTTTCGCATAAGACGTTTCACATAGGGCGCACAGGGCACAGCCATACGTTTCCTGGGCGGAAGGTGTTGAGTTTATGCATCGGCGTGCAGTATTGCCGCCAGAGACTCGGCCGCTGATTCGGCATCGTCGCCTGTTGCGGTGATCGTCACGACATCGCCTTGAGCAAGGCCTAAGCCCATGATTGACAGTATGGATTCGGCGGATACCGGTGCGGCTCCCGGTAAGGCAATCGTGACGGTGCAGCCAGAGGCTTGTGCCGCTTGCACAAGCCGGGCTGCCGGACGAGCATGGATGCCAAGGGGATTGCGGATCGTGACCGTACGGGTGATTGTCGTCATGAGAACGCTCCCTTGAGTGCCGGCGTATGGCTGCTCATTGCCGCTGATAGGTTCGTCAGCGGCAATACGCGCCTGTTTGGCGACGAGTATAGTGCCCAAGCCGGTGCTCTTGCCAATTCCTGCCAATGGAAGGTCGTTGGCGCGGAAATCATGGATTCGGCGACCTCGGCGGTAACAGGGGCCGCGATACACTGGAGCGTATGAAGATTTCCGCTGATTTCACGGTGGTGCCTGACGATTTCGCCAAGGCGGCCGCGCCCGAATATCGGGCGGGCGGCGTTCCGGTCATCTCCTTCCCGTTCTATGTGGACGAGGTGAATCCGGAAGCCCGCTATCTGCACTGGACGTTCACTGATCCCGATTCCATTCCGGTGTGCGGTTTCGAATGGATTCACTGGACCGTGGCGAACCTGCCCATCGACGCACTGATGTTCGATTTCAATGACTCGCATGCGCTCGCCATTCCGCCGGACTTCTCCCGTCAGATGCCGGCCATGATTCCTGAAGCTGTGCAGGGCCGCAACTCTTCAGCCTCCAAGTTCGTAGGGCGCGACAACGACCCGGCTGTGATCATGCGATACAACGGCCCGCAGCCGCCGGACAAGGATCATGACTATTACCTGCATGTCTGGGCCACTCGCGAGCCGTTGCCTGGGCTCAATCAGGGATTCTGGATGAACGAACTGCTGCACAAGCTGCGTGAATGCGGCGAAAACCCGGATCAGGGTGGCATGTTCGTCACCGGCAAGGCGTGAGCCCCGGCGTTTACGGATATCCCGGGCATTCCGCCGTGCGGGCATCCCGGGCCATTCCCCGTGTGGGTATCCCGCCGGATGCTGAATAGATTTTTGAGTGCCACGAGCGCTTAACAGACAAGAAAGGACATGCACCTAACTATGGCCTGCACCACCATTCTGGTAGGCAAGGACGCGAGCTATGACGGCTCCACCATCATCGCCCGCAACGAGGATTCCGCGAACGGCGAGTTCAATCCGAAGCGTTTCATCGTCGTGAAGCCTGAGGAGCAGCCGCGCGAATACAAGTCGGTAATCTCCCACGTCACCATTCAATTGCCGGACAATCCGCTGCAGTACACCGCAGTGCCGAACGCCGATCTCAAGGAAGGCATTTGGGGCGAAGCCGGCGTGAACGAGGCGAACGTGGCCATGAGCGCCACCGAAACCCTGACCACCAACGAGCGTGTGCTCGGTGCCGATCCGTTCGTGGAATACACCCCGGCCAAGGGCGACGAGCCCGAAGTGGCCGGCGGCATCGGTGAGGAAGACTTCCTGACCATCGTGCTGCCGTACGTGAAGACCGCGCGCGAAGGCGTGCAGCGTCTCGGCGCGCTGCTGGAGGAATACGGCACCTATGAGATGAACGGCGTCGCCTTCTCCGACGCGGATGAGATCTGGTGGCTGGAAACCGTGGGCGGTCACCACTGGATCGCCAAGCGTGTGCCGGACGAGGCGTACGTGACCATGCCGAACCAGCTCGGCATCGACGAGTTCGACCTGACCGACGCGCTGGGCGATCAGGAAGATCACATGTGCTCCGCCGATCTGGCCGAGTTCATCGAAGCCAACCATCTCGATCTTTCTGTGGAATCGACCACGCCGTTCAACCCACGCGACGCCTTCGGCTCCCACTCCGATTCCGACCACGTGTACAACACCCCGCGCGCATGGTCCATGCAGCGTTTCCTCAACCCGTACGACGAAGTCTGGGATGGTCCGGACGCCGATCACAAGCCGGAATCCAACGACATTCCGTGGGCTCGTCAGCCTGAGCGCAAGGTGACCATCGAGGACATCAAGTATGTACTGAGCTCCCACTATCAGGGCACGCCGTACGATCCGTACGGGCAGCTCGGCGACGAGCGCACCCGTCACATGTACCGTCCGATCGGCATCAACCGTCAGAGCCAGCTCGCCGTGATGCAGATTCGCCCGTACCGCCCGCAGGCCTCTCGCGCGATTCAGTGGATGGCATACGGTTCCAACCCGTTCAACACGCTGGTGCCGTTCTTCCCGAACGTGAACACCACGCCCGCCTACCTTGAAGACACCACCACGCGCGTGACCTCCGAGAACTTCTACTGGGCCAACCGCATCATCGCCGCTCTGTGCGACGGCGCGTTCCGCTCCACCTCCAATGCCGTGGAACGTTACCAGGAGAAGACCGGTGCGATGGGCCATCGTCTGGTGGCCGCCACCGACGAGCAGGTGGCCCGTCTGGGACTGACCTCAGCCGAGGCCGCAGCCGAATCGGCCGCCGAAGCCGAATTCGAGGCAGACAACGCCGATGGCGACGTGCAGCCGATGACTCCGGACGAGATCATCGCCGCTGTGCGCAATGACGAAGTCCGCTCGATTCTCGCTGCCGCCAACCAGACCATGGCCGACCAGCTCAAGGAAGAAACCGAGAAGCTGCTTGACTCCGTGCTCTACACTCGCAGCATGGAGATGAAGAACGGCTTCCACATGTCCGATTTTTAATCCGAACGGATCCGAATAGAAAGGCCTGAAATGACCACTATCGAAGACTTCACCAGCCAGTACGGTCTGGTCAAGAAGATCGACGCCTTTGGCTACATGAAGTATCTGGCCGAAAACCCGGACGCCCCGCGCAAGCATGGCAAGGTTGTGCTGGTCACCGCCGATACGCCGCTCAAGGCGTCCCGCGGTGAAGGCAAGACCACCACCACCATCGCGCTGATCGATGCGCTGAACAAGCGTGGCATCGATGCCACCGCCGTGCTGCGTCAGCCGAGCATGGGCATCACCGCAGCCGGTTCCAAGGGCGGTGCCTCCGGTGGCGGCAAGGCGTCCCTGACCCACCCGGAGCTCATCGACTGGGGTCTGTGTGGCGAGATGGGCTCCATTGAAGCCGCTCAGAACCTGCTCGTTTCCTTCGCGGAGAAGGCTGTGGACGAAGGCAAGCTGGACGAGATCCTCGTGCCGCGCGTCTCCGAGGTGCCGAGCCGTTCCCTGCGTTCCATCGCCGTGGATTACGGCAAGGGCAATGTGGCGGAGAAAATGGTGCTCACCCCGACCTGCGAGCTCATGCAGATCGTGGTGCTCTCCCGCTCCATGGATGAGATCGCCGAGCGCGTCTCCAAGATGATCGCCGGCACCAAGGACGGCAAGGCCGTGACCTTCGGCGAGTTCGTGGACCTGTGGCGCATCACCGGCATTCTGGCCGATGCCGTCAAGCCGGCCCTGACTGAAACCGTGAACGGCTCCCCGGTGTACGTGCATGGCGGTCCGTTCGCCAATGTGTCCATCGGCATCCCGACTCTGATCGCCGTGGAAATGGCATGCGCCCTGCACGATGTGGTGATCGTCGAGGCCGGTTACGGCACCGACGCCGGTGCCCAGAAGTGGCTGGATATCGCCTGCCGCGAGTACGGCGCACAGTGGCCGTCCGCCGCCATCGTGGTGACCCGCGCCTCCACGTGGCGCGATGACGCGGATCTGGCTTGGCGCTACCCGTTCCATGTGGACCGCTTGGAGAAGCTGGACATCCCGGCCTTCCCGCTTATCAACCTGTGGGACGGCGAGGACGATCAGATTCCTGAGCTGCGCGAAACCGCAGCCAAGCTGGAGTTCCGTGACCCGATCATCGGCAACCTGTACCGCGATGGCGGCGACGGCCTTGCCGACCAGATCGATGCTTTCGTGGACGTGCTGGTCAACGGCTCCATGCCTCCGGCGCAGCACAGCCACAAGGGCATGCCGCTGATCGAGAACGTGAAGTGGGTTGCCGAGCATGCCTACGGCGTGCCGGCCGAGCGCGTGCTGCTCAAGGACGGCTTCTTGGATTCATTGGCTGAGGCCAACAAGCTGTGCCAGTCCGCCGGCATCTCGCTGGATGATCTGGCGCTGGTGGCGGTCAAGTCCCCGGCTACGATGACCGACAACGATCGTGCCCCTGAAGAGGAGCGCACCGTGACCTTGAAGAAGGTCGAAGTGCATGCCGGCGCTGGCCTGGCTCATGTCAACTTGACCACCAGCCTGACCACCCCGATGCCGAAGATCGTCTGATTCTGTCGAAAAGTGGGGTAACTCGGTTACAAGGGGTTGATTTCGGCATTCTGAAACATCTATCTCGCTTACGAGGGGTGCTTCAATGAGAAAACCCGGAGTACAAACGCTGCAATTTCAGCGGTTGTACTCCGGGGTACCCCATTAAGGAGCCCCTTGTAACGCAGATAGATGTTTCGAAAAGTTGCGATCAGCCCCTTGTAACGCAGAAAGCCTGCCAGCATGACGCTGACAGGCTTTTCTTGCACTTGCAGGCGAACTAACGGGGCCGCCAGCCGTTCAGGCCGTTCAGACCGTTCGAGCGGAAACCCGAACGGTCTTTCCGCGGGACAAATCCGAGCGGCTACGGCTGCCGCAAAACCGCGGGGCCCCAAGCGACGACTCGAAGCTCCCACCCTGAGCCGTTAAACGGAAAGCCTAGTGGGCTTTCCGTAGGCGATGCGAGCAACCGTGCTGCGAAGGGAATGGTGGCAATCAGAAATTGCCGCCATTCCAACCCCAATCGGTGGTAGCGGTGTAGCGGATGTACGTGCGATCCTCGGGGATGCCGAGTGTGGTGCTCAGCGCAGACATGATGGATTCGGTGAGCTGCTCCCATGCGGAGCTCGGCACGGAACGGCCGAACACATTCACCTCCACGTAGGCGGCGGGACGGGAGTCGTCGCCGCCGAAATAAATCGGCATATTGTCTTCAAACGGGCACATCAGCCAGCCCTCGGATTTGCCGGGCACGGCGGAGATGGCCTTGCCATAGGCGGACTTGAGGGCTTCGCGCTGCTCGTAGGTGGTGGCGATGGATACATGGGTGTGAATAACGGGCATGATGCCTCCTTGGCATTACAGAAAATACGACAATTACCGTATTCCAGTCTATCGTCTCTCGCCGCGGCTTTCGGTGGCTTCCCCGAAAAGCAACGGAGAGTTAAGGCATATGTAGGTCTGTACAGCAATACACGCCAGGCGTGCAGGATGCCGAAGAGCAGCGGCACGTAGCAGTGGCACGTGCGCGCACGGGTGCAAAGCAACATACTTAGGCATGCCGCGGCAACAGCATGACAAGATGCAACAGGGGGCGCATGAGAGGCCGGCCCGACCGGCGATGCATCAACGGCAGCGCAGGGCGTCGGTCAGGCCGATAGTGTTGAATACCCTGTGTGAGAAAACTGATTGAACAGCTGATGAAATTCGGCATCGTAGGCGTTATCGCTTTTATCATCGACTGGGGCATTCTGAACCTCTTGGTCGGCGTATTCCACATGCACAATGTGCTGGCCGCCACCATCTCCTTCATCATTTCGCTGATTTTCAACTATCTGGCGAGTATGAAGTTCGTTTTCAAGCATCGACCCGATATGGCCCGTTGGATGGAGATGCTGATTTTCGTGGCGGGTGCCATCGTTGGTCTGTTCATGAATGATGCGATCATCTGGATCTCCACCTATGGCATGAACCGTGATGCCTTCGTCTCGCAGCATGCCGAGTATCTGCTGCGCACGAATATCGGCAAGTTGGTGGCCACCGCAGTGGTGATGGTGTGGAACTTCCTGATCCGCAAATGGCTGCTGGACGATACGCATACCAATGCGATGAACCGTCTGAAGTCCGTCGAGAACCGTCTGACCGCCGAGGAGCTGGAAGCCAAGTGGCAGCGCAGCTTCTCCCACAAGCTCGGCGTCTGGTCCTTGGAGCACACGCCTAAGGGCTGGCCGAAGTAGGAGCTTGTTAACACTAGGAAATACCATACGAGCTATGGCATTTCCCAGCAGTGAACAGCATGCCGGACGCATTGCGTCATCCAGCCCCTATCGGCAGAGCCGGGTCAACGTCGCCCCAGCAGCCGATGCCCCCGGCATCCCTCAAACGCCCAGTACACCCAGTACACCCAATACGCCCAGTACACCCAATACCCGAAATACTCCCAAGACACCCACGAAGAAGCCAAACGGCCGTCGCCATATCGCGGCCATCGACGGCCTGCGCGCCCTCGCCATCATCGGCGTCGTCGCCTACCATACCCGTCCTTCACTGTTGCAGGGCGGTTTCTTGGGCGTCACCGTGTTCTTCGTCATCAGCGGTTTTCTGATGACCCGAAGCCTTATCGCACAATTCGCGCGTACCGGCACCATCTCGTACGGCGCATACCTGCTCAAACGCGTGCGACGGCTCCTGCCGCCGGTCGTAGTGATTATCGCGTTTACCGCAGTGGGCTGTCTTCTGGTCGCGCCGAGCCTGCTGCCCAAGGCGCAGTCCGATGTGTTGCCATCGCTGTTCTTCGTAAGCAACTGGGCCTATATCTTCAGGCATGTCTCCTATTTCGCCGCCGCCGGTCTGCCTTCGCCGCTCACCCATCTGTGGTTCCTCGGCCTGCTGATGCAGTTCTCCGTACTGTGGCCAATTCTGCTGCTCGCGCTATGCCGCAGTTGCGCGTCGCGGAAACTGCGTGCTGCGGTTATCGCCGTACTGATCGTGGCCTCCACCGTGCTGATGGCGGTGCTGTTTGACCCGAACGCCACCGGCAGCCGCGTTTACTATGGTTTGGATACGCGCGCCGCGGAACTGTTGACCGGCGCCCTGCTGGCGGTGGTGTTGCCCAATGGTCTCGCGTATCGATACCGTGACGCCGATCGTGGCGATGGCACTGATGCACAGGGTAGGAACGATTGGCACCGTCTGCTGAACAGCAATGTATTCGGCGGCGTGGCTTTGGCGTTGCTGGTTATAGGTTTCCTCGCCGTACGCTCGAATATGGTGTTCCTGTACCGTGGCGGCTATCTGGTTACCGCGCTGCTGACCGCTGTGTTGCTTGCGGTGGCGATTGCGCCCGGCAGCGTCATCGGCCGTGTACTCGCGGTGCGTCCGTTGCGATATCTCGGTTCGCGATCGTTTTCGTTGTATCTGGTGCACTACCCGTTGCTGGAGGTGATGAATCCGGCGACGAGAACCACGCGTCTGGCTTGGTGGGAATGGATCGTGCAGGCGTTGGTGTTGTGGCTCGCCGCTGAAGCGTTGTATCGGTTGGTCGAGCATGCGCCGCGCGCGATCGCCAGAGCAAGCAAGCCGGCGACGGGTGAGACGGCTGCGGCATCCGCGAAGTCTGTGCTGGAATGGCGTCGCTTGGCCGACATATTGCAATTCAGGACGGGACGGTCCGCCGGCATCGAGAAGGCTCGCGTCATTTGCCGTCGCGTTATCGTGGTGATTGTACTGCTGTGTCTGCTGCCGCTTGACTGGAACGGAATCGCCCAGGCGCGCTCCGCTCAGTTGCGTCCGGCAGTGGCGCGGTCCAGCGCGGTCAAGTCCAAGTCCAAGTCCGGCGACCAATCGAAACAGTCGAGCGATTCGGCCGATCACAAGCAGTATAAGAATGCGACCAAGCTGGTTCCGGTGGCGGAGAAAGTCCCGGATAATCTCGATACGTCCGACTGGACGTACGATGCCTCCACCGGCGTGTGCAGCGCCGATCCGTTGCTGATCACTGATTCGGTGGCGATGGGTGCCACGGGTGTGCTGAACGTCACTTTGCCCAACGCCGTTGAGGACAATAAGATCGGCCGCCCGCTCACTGATTTCCCGGCCCTCTACCAACAGCATGTGGCGGACGGCGACGATAAAAGCGTGGTGATCGCGGCGCTGGGGGCGAACAACGCGAGTATCAGTACCCCCGAAGCGTTCGAGGACGCGGTAAAGGCGGTTGACGGCAAGCCCATATACTTCGTCACGGTTCGAGATCCGGCGATCAGTCAGGACTGGGTGAATCAGAACTTGCGTTCAGTGGCGGCTGAGCACAAGAACGTTGGTGTCATCGACTGGTACGGGACCAGCGAAGGCCATAGCGAGTATTTCTATGACGACGGCACGCACTTGACCCGCGGCAGTGGGATGGGTGACGAAGCCTACGCCACAATGGTGGTCAGCGCCCTGTGCGGGCAGTGACGTGCGGGGTCGCGCGGGCAGTGGCGAAAAGCGCCCAAGGTAATTGGACCGGAGCTGTGGTACGTAACTGCAAAATAACGATTCTCGGGATTACGTACCGGGCCTAGTTGGTACGCAACCGCATAGACCCCGGATTCTCCGCTTACGTACCAAACCGCGACATGGAGAAACCTTGGAATTCCGCCAATATGAATATTCGGCAGATGAAGCTGTTCGTTGTGGCTGTGGTACGTAACTGTAAAAAACGATTCTTGCGGTTTCGTACCAGACCTAATCGGTACGCAACCGCAAGGAGCCCGTACTTCTCACGCGGGCAGACCGACCCAGCGGGCAAGCCTGCCCAGCCCCCAGCCCCCTCTCTCTCACACCGCGACTTCGGTAAGCGTCGGCTGCTCCGTGGAGCTTTTGATCTGCTTGAAGCCCACCAGCGCGATTACCAGCGAGGTGATGGCCAGGGTGGTCACCACCATAAAGCCGCCATGCGAGCCCATGCGGTCGATGAACTGACCGGCGACCGCAGAACCGGCCGAGGCGCCGATCGAGTTCATCGCACCCATCCACGCCATACCTTCCGTCAGACGCGAGGGCGGCACCAGATGCAGCATCAGCTGATTGCCGTTGATCCACGTAGGGGCCTGGCACACGCCGATCAGCAGATAGATGATCATGATGACCCACAGGTGCTTGGCGAACATGAACGTGCCGATGCCGATGTTCACCACCGCCAAGCAGAAGTAGAAGCGCTTCCACAGCGGAATGGCCCAGTTTTTCGCACCGTACACCAGCGCGCCCATCAGCGAGCTGAACGAGAAGCACGCGAACACGAAGCCCGTGTACTGCTTCATATTCGATTCGGTGGCGAATGCGATGATCGAAATGCCGGCGGCCGACTGGAACGCGCCCAGTCCGAACCAGGTCACGCACACGGCGACCAGACCCGGCCCCCAGATCGATGCCTTCTTGCCGGAGCGGACATCGGCCACGGCGGCTTCAATGGAGGCCTGGATGGCGGCCTGATCGGTCACTCCCTCGCGCTCCATGCGGTGCCGGGCCTCCTCGGCCGCGGTCTCCACCTTCAGTGCCTCGGCCCGTGCGGCCTCGCGCTCGCGGTATTCCTTGCGCGAAATGCCCTCGGCGCGGGCCAGCGCGGTCTGCGACGGCGGCTCGGTGGTCAGTTCCGTGAGGAACATCAGCGCGCCGACGATCACGCATACGCCGGTGAACGAGAACGCCAGCAAGCCGGAAATCACCGCCAAGGTGGAGGCCAGCGGATTGCCGATCACCCACATGCATTCATCCAGCACGCCGCACAGCGAAAGCGCACGATTCGTACCTTCGCGGTCGCCCTTCAGAATCTTGGTCCAACGGGCGCGGCTCATCGCGCCCCACGGCGGAATCGCGGCCAGGAATGGGGTCAGGCAGTACAGCACCCATTCAGGCGCGCGGTTGGTGATCGACGTCGTCAACGCGATCGCAGCCGCGATCCACACGATAATCGTCGGAATCGAAACCTGACGCTGGCCGAACTTATCGGTGAGTTTGCCCAGCAGCGGGGTGGCCACGGCAAGTGCAATAGCTTGAATCGCAGTCAGCATGCCGGCCAGCGAGTAGTTGCCGTAGTAATGCTGCACGGAAATGGTGATGGTCATGCCCACCATCGGGAATGGCATGCACGCGATCACCGAACCGATCGAATAGCGTGCGGTGTGCGGAATACGCAGCAGCTCGGCGTATCCGCCAAAAACCTTATGTCCGACTTCCCTGATGGCGGCCGTGACGGTGGTCTTGTTGTCAGTGGACGAGTTATTGGACATAACAGCACTACGCTCCTTTCCGCTCCCGATTGGATGTCCCTCGCCGCCCGTGGCGTTGGTTGGCGAAGCCCTCATCGAATGATGTGTCTGTCCATGGTCGCGCAAAGTTTGCGTGGATTGAACTGGCTTGCACGAGTGATAGTCGCGGTTGCGTGCCCTGATCCGCAGTTTGACCTGCAGCCTGCCGCGCAACCGATCGTGGACCGAACCCCAGCCCGCATATTTGCGTCACGGCTACTCTATGCGGTGGCTCATGGTGACACGCGGTAATTACGCTATTCGAGGACCTCGTTTTTCGGAGGATTGTGTTCCGGTTTGAGGCGATGCAATGTGTTTCGGAGCCTGACCGTCCGCGTATAGTGGCCGTAGCCGTTCCGTTCGCATGTAAGGAGAGCCAACGATGACCGCCACCACCATTCATTTCGTCCGCCACGGCAAGGTCTACAACCCCGACCATCTGCTCTACGAGCGGCTTCCCGACTTCCATCTTTCGGACGTCGGCCGCCGCATGGCTCAGGCCACCGCCGCCTACTTGGCCAAGAACCCCCAGACCAACACCATCGCCGCCGTGTATTCATCGCCGCTTGACCGCACGCGCGAGACGGCCGGCGCGATCCTCGACGCGCTCAATGCGGTACGCAAGTCCCGTGGCGAGGCTCCGCTCACCCTCACCACCGACGAGCGGGTGATCGAAGCCGGCAACGAATTCCGTGGGCTTCGCATCGGCCACGGCGAAGGCGCACTGTGGAAGAACGGCAACTGGAAGCTGGTGCTGAACCTTTACAAGCCCAGCTGGGGCGAATCGTACCAGCATATCGCCGCCCGTATGGATGCCTTCGCGCGTGAGAAGGTCGCGCAGCACCCCGGCCAGCAGATCGTGGTGGTCAGTCACGAGTCGCCGATCTTCAGCTACCGTCATTATCTGGAGACCGGCCACCCGGAACACTGGATGTTCCTGCGCCAGACCGCGCTCGCGTCCGTCACGTCGGTGACGTACGACAACGAGACCGGCCGTGTGATGTCCATCACGTACGTCGATCCCGCGGCAAACGTCAAGTAACGACAAAACGCTGTGATTGCGGGCTTCTTGCGTTGCTGGTCCGCTGGGCCGTTGATTGAAGGCTGCTTGGCCGACGGTCGATTGTTGGCTGAGAGGCGCGTGAGCGAAGCCGGCCGCGCCGCATCACACTAAAATCATGTGGTGGATATGGCCGGCCGACCCGGTGAAGGGTGCGAGGGGCTCGAAGCAAAGGAGCATGTGATGACCATTGAACTCAATCGTGAAGCGATCGCTCGCGTGGCGGCATCGCCGGCGGTACATGAGGCCGCCGAAGCTGGGGCGCGGCTGATCGCCCTGTGGCCGTTGACCCAGGCCATGCAGATGGACAATGACGCCAAGTACGCCGAGAATCTGCAGGTGCGCGTCACTCGCGCGTTCGCCCGCATCCTTACCGGCGAGGACGTGACCGTGCCGGACGCCGAGTTCGTCTACGAGGGTGCCGACGAGATTCCCGGCCGTCCGCAGCCGATCGTTGACGCGCTGCTCGCCGCCAACGACGCCTACGATACGATGCTCGACTATGCCGAAACCGGTAACGCCGCGCTCGTGTTCGCGGCGGCCGAATCGTTGGGTATTGATTGGGACGCACGTACCGAGGCCGAGATACGTGGGGCGATCGATGCCGTTGAGGCGCATCTGAAGGCTGATGTTGAGGCTGATGTTGATGTTGAGGCTGAGGCTGATGGTGCTGGTGCTGGTGCTGATGCCGCTGATAGTGTCGAGTCCGATGCCGAGGAGCGTTTGGCTTCCTCTGCCGACGTTGCTCAGGTGGCCGGTCGATTCGCCACGGCGCTCGCCGTATGCGATGCGCTGTTGAGGGTGGTGGCCGGTGCCGAGGCCGTTGGCGCAGCAACGTCGGGTTCCGGTGAGTTGGATGATGCCGACGCCCGCGCCCTCGCTACCAAATCCTTGCCGATTCTGCTGTATGTCAACGAGTTGCGCGAGCAGTGCTCGGTTCCGCGCATCTGCCTGACCGATGATCGCATGCTTGCGCTGGTCAAGGCCCGTGCCGCCGCAGCTGCCTCGGGCGCGAGCACGCTGGAGGCCACTGTGGAACTCATCGCCCCACTTGCCGCCGCCGAGTGGACCAAGCATCGTGAAGACGTGCTGTGGGATCCCGCCGAAGCCAAGAAGAAGGCCAAGGAAGAGGACGAAAAGCGCAACAAGGAAGCCCTCGCCGCCAAGTTCGCCCACGTCAAGAACGACAACAAGGAGACTGTGGAGCTCTAGCAGCAGAACCCCCTCCTCCTCTCGCGAAAATGTACCGTTGAGCGCCGATCAGCGGTACATTTTCGCGAGATGAAACCATGTCCCGTGAAACGATGCTGATGAGTGTGCGAGGTGCAATAACACTATAAAAATTGGCCTCCGTTCGTGGATGAACGGAGACCAATTTGTTGTATCGGATCGGTTTGCGTCGAGCAGATCAGCTGATTGCGTTGGGTTTGCCGGCGCAGCGTTTTATTGCTTTACTGACCCTGCCAAGGTTGCTGTGCGGCGTTGTTGCCGGCGGGCGTGGCGTGAGGCGAGAGCACGGTGGCGCCGTCTTCCAGATCATCGTCATGAGTTGCGGCCGGGGCCGGGACAGTACTGGCCGGAGCGGCGGGTGTCGAAGCGGTTGGTGCCGGGGCTGCATATGCCGAGGAGAGCACGGTGGCGTCGTTGAGATCGTCGGACGGTGCCGCGGCGTTATTGGCAGCGGGGGCGGGTGCGGCCGGCGCGGGTGCGGCGAACTGGTTGAAATCAGGTGCCGGTGCGCCGGGAGCGAATCCCGGAGCGGCCGGGCTTGCCGGAGCCGGACCCGAAGGGGTGCCAAACGGGAACTGCTGCGCACCGGGCTGGGCATCGAACCGTGCGCCTTCCGGCTTGCTGGGCAACGCCATGAACACGATATATACGATGCCGCCGGCGAGCATCAGCAGCCAGCCGAAGAACATCGCGCCGACGCCGCCGGCCGCCATCGCGCCGTATCCGGACGAACCGGTCAGGCTGCCGATGCCGCCATATACAGCGGCACCGCCTCCGGCGAGCATAATGATGATGCCGAGCGCGGACGCACCATAGAAGATGGCCACCAGCCAGCCGGGCCGGTTCGTGTCGTGCAGACGGCGAACAGCCAGAGCGATGCCGGGGATAATTGTGGCCAGCAGCCACAGGTTGCTGATGAAGGCGAGATCTCCATCAGTGGCTGAGCTCAGTCCGCTGAGCACAAGGCTGATGCCGGCATTGGCCAGCGTCCACCACCAGAACTCGCTACGGGAGGCGCGTCCGGAGAACACCACGAACTTCTTCCAGAAACGAAGGAACGCCTCCGGGAAGGGGCAGTCGTAATACGGCTGGTCGAGCGGCACTCCGGCACCCGGTGCGGGAGACGGGGAGGCGTTCGGCGCGGTGTACTGGTTGTAGGCCGGCGGCGTCTGATTGAACGCGGCGTTCGGAGCCGGCTGTGTGTACCCGGGCGCGGGTGCCGAGACGAACGGCTGCTGATTGGCCGGCGTCTGCGGGTACGTCGGTTGTCCGGCGGGTGCAACGGGCTGCTGCTGTCCGTAGGCCGGCGGAACGGATTGTGCTGGAGCGGGCGTGCCATACTGTGGCACGGGTGGTACTGCGGTGTTCTGCGGGTTTGCGCCGTTCGGCGTGGGCACCTGAGGGATAGGTGCGTGGTTGGGATCGGTCATCGATTCCCCTTTCATAACAGACAGGTATCGTCCATGCCTATTCTTCCAGTCTTTGGGGCAAAGACCAACAATCATGGTGAATAATGTCTGAATTGCGGCGGGCCGTGTTGCGCGATCAATCATGAATCGCAATTGTTATCGAATCGATATCAAACATTATTGTTCGCTTTTGATCGTTTTTGGTATTCTTGCTTGCAGAACAGCGCATGCGGTCGCGGTGACGGGACTGAGGAAGCCAACGAAGCTTTTTGATGTGCGAACCGACAACAGAACATGCCAACGCAACCGACAATCTAAGCCGCATGCTCGCACTGCACAGTGTGCAATACCGGCGATTTGGGGGAATCATGAACTACGACTACAACTGCGATGCGGCGGTCGCCGACGGTCGAGACACCCGCGAGCCCCGCGAGGGCGAGACTCAGGACTGGGCCCTGCTGTTCGCTGGACTCGCCTGCTGAGCTTCTGCTCTCACAGAGTTTTCGCGCGAATCGAGCGCAAATCCAGCTTTTTGAGGCTGTTCTGCACACTTTTCGCGCGAAAGCGATACGCATATACGCGTGCACTCGTCATCTGGATTATTTTCGTGCGAATCGAGCGCAAAGGCGGTCTGGAATAGCCTGCTTTGCGCCCGATTCGCGCGAAAAGTGCAGTTGGAAATGGGCGTCCGGCGCGCGCGGCAGAATAGGGGATTATGACTGAAGCTGCAAACACCAAACCCGAACTTCCTGAGAACATTCGTGTTCGTTTCTGCCCGTCGCCGACCGGCACCCCGCATGTGGGCATGGTCCGCACCGCCCTGTTCAACTGGGCTGAGGCCCGCGCCACCGGCGGCAAACTGATCTTCCGCATCGAAGACACCGACGCCGCCCGTGACTCCGAGGAAAGCTACAACCAGATTCTCGACGCCCTGCGCTGGCTCGGCATCGACTGGGACGAAGGCATCGATGTGGGCGGTCCCCACGGCCCGTACCGTCAGTCCGAGCGCACCGCCATCTACAAGGACGTCGCCGCCAAACTGCTTGAGGCGGGTTACGCCTACGAATCCTTCTCCACTCCGGAGGAAATCGAGGCCCGCAACGTGGCAGCCGGCCGTCCGAAGGCTTTCGGCTATGACGGATACGACCGCAACCTCACCGAGGAGCAGAAGGCCGCTTTCCGTGCTGAAGGTCGCAAGCCCGCCCTGCGTATCCGCATGCCCGACGAAGACATCGCTTTCGACGATCTGATTCGCGGCACCATCGAATTCAAGGCCGGTTCGGTTCCGGACTACGTGATCGTGCGCCCGAACGGCGATCCGCTGTACACGCTCACCAACCCGGTGGACGACGCCATGATGGAGATCAACGTGGTGCTGCGCGGCGAGGATCTCTTGAGCTCCACCCCGCGTCAGATCGTGCTCTACCGTTACCTCGAAGAGCTCGGCATCGCCAAGACCACTCCGCTGTTCGGTCACATGCCATACGTGATGGGCCAAGGCAACAAGAAGCTTTCCAAGCGCGATCCGGAGTCCAACCTGTTCAACCATCGTGATGCCGGTTTCATCCGCGAGGGCCTGCTCAACTATCTGGCTCTGCTCGGCTGGTCCATCGCCCCGGACCGCGACGTGTTCTCGATGGACGAGATGATCGCCAAGTTCGACGTGCGTGACGTCAAGGCCAACCCGGCCCGCTTCGATCTGGACAAGGCCATCTCCATCAACGCCGAGCACATCCGTATGCTTTCCGCTGATGATTTCCTGCGTCGTTCCGTGCCGTACCTGCACCGTGACGGTGTGGTCTCCGCCGACTTTTGGGATGCGCTGACCTCCCGTGAGCAGGAGATTCTGACTGCCGCCGCTCCGCTGGTCCAGCCGCGCGTGCGTCTGCTGGGCGAGGTGGCCGGCATGGTAGGCTCCCTGCTTTCGACCGAAGGCTACATCGAGCCCGATGATGACGCCCGCAAGACGCTGAAGGATTCCGCCGGCGCTGTGCTCGATCTCGCGATCGCCGCGCTGGAGGGCGCTTCCGAGGACGGTTGGAAGGCCGAGCCGCTGCACGAGCTGCTCAACAAGGTGCTGATCGAGGAGGGTGGTTACAAGCCTCGTCTGGCCTTCGGCCCGGTGCGCGTGGCCGTTTCCGGCCGCCGCGTCTCCCCGCCGCTGTTCGAGTCCATGGAGATTCTCGGCAAGGATGTAACCGTGGCCCGTCTCAAGGGTTTGCGCGAGCATCTGTGAGTTTGACTGTAAGAGGCTTGTCGCTGGTGGTTTTTAGACAGGCCAGTCGATGAGTTATTCGTGAGAAGGTGGGTGTCCGTCATGCGACGGATGCCCACCTTCTTGTATATGCGGTCCTGTGCCGACGGGGGTGGAATGCCGGGAGCTGCGTTGGAGGGCCATGTCTGATGACTTTGGCAGGGAAGGCGGGCTTGGAGATGTCTGTTCCGGGCGACACGGGAAGCTTGCCTAGGGCATTCCTTTCATAGTGCAGAAAGACGAGCTGTCAACTCAAGAGTCACAATGTGACACGCCGTAGTTGACGTTGGTGAGACGTTCCCGTATATTAATCATTCGTTGCGGTTCGCCGCAGCGGGCGGAAACGCCGATAACTTAAGCCCCCATCGTCTAGCGGTCTAGGACTACGCCCTCTCACGGCGCCAACACCGGTTCAAATCCGGTTGGGGGTACTTCTTCAAAAGCCTCGGCAGTATGCCGGGGCTTTTTGCTTTCTCGCCGAAACTGGGCTAAGCGCACCGCCCGCGTTAATCGCATCCCGACACGCAAGGCAGGAGAACACCCCACCCCGGATTTAAGACCCACGTTTTGTCTATTAACCCATGGCTTGCGCGGGATATAAGACCCACGTTTCTTTACATAACCCGGATTTAAGACCAACGTTTTGACCCTTAATCTGACCCTTGATTCGACAAGAGAATTTTTCATCCAGAATGTAAGGCCCATCTTTTACCTATTCGACTCGGTTTACCCTGCTTCGTCCCGCTTCGTCCTGCTTCGTCCTGCTTCGCCTAGTTCTGGGCATGTACGTATCCCCTTCGATAACCGTTGCGCCGATTCTGGGCATATTCCGCCAGTTATTCTGGGCATACACGCGTCATACAGGGGATTCTGGGCATATCCATACCGTGAAAGTGGGGAAAGCGGGACTTTTGTGGTACGCGGATGCCCCGAACCAGTTGGGGCGGCTGCTTTGTGGTAGGTGAATGCCCAGAATAGAGGGTCGATTGATAGGGTCGATTGATAGGGTCGATGGAAGGGGATGATGGAAGGGGATGATGGAAGAGGTTGATTGATGGGGCTGACGGAGAGGGAGGCGAGGGGAGGATGGGGAACCGGGAAGGACAGTGGGAGGACAGTGGAAGGGAAGGGTGCGTTGGTGGCTGAATCCATGAACGACCTTGCGACACGCCGAGGTTTGCGATCTCTGACTCGGTGTGTAATATATACACCTGTTGCGCGGTTCGCCGAGCAGCCAGTGAAAACTGAATATGCCCCCATCGTCTAGCGGTCTAGGACTACGCCCTCTCACGGCGCCAACACCGGTTCAAATCCGGTTGGGGGTACGACGAACAACTCTTCGGAGTTGCTACGCCAGCCAAATTGGGGTGTGGTGTAATTGGCAACACAGCTGATTCTGGTTCAGCCATTCTTGGTTCGAGTCCAGGCACCCCAGCCAATGAGCCCTCGCGAAATGCGAGGGTTTTTTGTTGCCTGAGAGGCTCTGCGAACGCCTCCATGCCGGAACGACATCGGGACTATAAACCCGGGAAGCGGTGTTACCGCGATGCCGCAACAGCATCAGCCTGATGTCTGAACGAGACCAAAACGAGAACAAAGGAGATCGAGTATGTCCGAGAATCAGCAGTCTGCTGTTCAGTCCAACGCACAGGACAACGCGCAGGACACTGCGAAGAAGCACATGCCGAAGTGGGCTATCGCCCTCATCGTGGTGGTTGTCGTCGCCGTGATTGCCGTGGCCGGTGTATTCGGTTTCCGCGCCTATTCGGACGCTCAGTACAACAATGCCGTGGCTGCCTGTGCCACCGCCTCTGAAGAAGTGCGCAACGCTACCAACGACTACAACAATCTCGTTAACGGCGACGCCTCCGAAGCTGCTTCCCTCACCGAGAAGGACGTGAAGGACTCTTCCACGCTTGACGCGCTCAACAAGGAGCTGAGCGCCGAACTGCCTGAGTATGAAGGCTGCCTTGCCGACGACACCAAGGGCTACCAGGCCGCTACCGATAAGCTCAATGAGCAGACCGATTGGTATAAGTCGCACACTGCCTCTCTCCAGAAGGCCGTGGATGCAGTCAACGCTTCCAAGAAGTGAGCGATACTGACTGAGCAAGCGCTTCAACAATCGCGAAAGGCCGTCTCCCGATATTGCGGAGGCGGCCTTTCGCGATTATCAACAAAGTCGTTTACCGTTTCCCGGTCACCCAGCGGGCATCAGAATGCACATGCGGAATCATCATTACGATTACTGCAATCAAGCAGCCGATCATCACCATCAAAATAACGTCTTCATGACCGTGCGTCTGCAGCGTGGCCCCGGTCAAAGCGCCGAGTGCCAAAGCCAGCATCACGATGGCTCGACGGCCAAGTTTGGACTGTTCATGACCATGAGCGGACGTATCGGCAATGATGCCGGTCAGCGTCATCGTGAGTACTGTGGTGGGCAAATCCGGTACCGAGAGTTTGCGGGCGGTGGAATTCTGGATGCCCATAGCCGGGGCGAGCAGCACGATCAACAGAATAATATGCAGATCAATGTGCCGGGCGGTGGGGAAGTTCAGGCTGGGTTGCGAGGCGCGTACGATAGCCGAAGCGTCGGTGCCGCCCATCGATGGTTCTGGCGCGAAACGGTTGAGCAAGTAGATGCCAATCAGCGCGGCAACCACGAACGCCAGCTGAATTGAAGTCGAAACCAGCAGATGACGTGCGCGGTTGTCTCCAAAGTAATGAATAATGCGTCCGCCGATGAACGCGCCGATCATGAACGTGGCTAACGTGAGTGCGGAAGTCCACCAGACGAAGCCTTGCGCGTGCGCGAACGCGAAACCGAGAAATACGATGTTGCCGGTCACGTTGGCCACAAACACGTGCCCGAGCGCCAGATAACTTAAGGCGTCCACCAGTCCGGCGACGAACGTGAGAATCACCAGCGCCGGGGAAAGCAAGCCGTAGCGATCATTCTTGCGGGGAACCAGCGTACGTCCTGCTTCGGCAAGGTGTGAGGTCATGATGTTGGGGGCTTTCTTTCTATGTTGCGATTCTTCTCGACAATCCGAATGTGAACAATATCATGCCGTGTTCTCTAGTGACACGTGCGTGCTGCCGGTGAAGTGGCGGTACAGTGCTGTTTGTCGGCGTCGACGGAAACAGCGACGCCGAAGAAACGCACATGAATAATGTGGTGTTTGTGGGTGTTGGCGATTCCGTACGGCTGACGAGAACTGTACGAGAGTCGAAAGGATTCACCTGCATGGCCACCGTCAAGCAGTCTTCCGGAAACCGCTGGACCAGCGCAATCATTCCCGCACTGTTGATTCATATTCCGATCGGCACCGTCTACTGCTGGAGTGTGTTCAAACAGCTCATCGCCGATCAGTTGCATGTCAACGCCTCGGCGGTGGAGTGGGGCTTCTCGCTCGCGATTTTCTTCCTCGGTATGTCTGCGGCGTTCGCCGGACCGATGGTGGAGAAGGATATTAAGAAATCCGCATTGGTTTCGATGATCTGCTTTGTGGTTGGCTTTGCAGGTACCGGTGTGAGCATCGCCTTGGGATTCCTGCCGGGCGTGTTCATCTGTTATGGCGCGATTATGGGCGTGGGCCTCGGCGTCGGCTACTTGACTCCGGTCAAGAATCTGATGCTGTGGTTCGCGGACAATAAAGGACTGGCCACAGGCGTTGCCGTCGCGGGATTCGGCCTGTCCAAAGCCCTGGCGAGCCCGGTGATGGAATGGCTGATCGGTGCCGTGGGTCTTGTGAACATGTTCTATGTGCTCGCCGCGGTGTATGTGGTGATGATGTTCGTTGGATTCCTGCTGATTCAACGTCCAGCTGGTTGGACATACGATCCGGTCGCCTCGCATGTCAGCCGCGCATCGATTCTGAAGAAGCCGGTGTTCTGGGGTATTTGGATCGCGTTCTATATCAATATCACCTGCGGTTTGGCGCTGATCAGTCAGGAGAAGGACATTCTCCACGATGTGCTGCAGTCCTTGCCGCAGTATGCGTCGTTGGATGCTGCGGATTTTGCTGCTGCGATTGCCGGCGTGATTGGACTGGTGCTTGCGGTGGATTCGGTATTCAACACTGCTGGTCGCGTGGGATTCTCCGCGCTGTCTGACCATTTGAAGCGTCGCGAAAGTGTGTATCAGGTGATTTTCGTGATGTCGATCGCCGTATGTGTGCTGCAGACGGTGACGGGCAGCATCGACAACGCACTGCTGTGGGCCGTGCTCGCCATGCTGTTCCTCGTTAACGCCGGCTATGGCGGTGGTTTCTCTACGCTTCCCGTACTGCTGGATCAGCATTTCGGCACCAAAACCGTGTCCACCACACATGGTTTGACGTTGAGTGCATGGGCGTTTGCGGGATTGTCCGGAAACCAGCTGGCGTCGTTTGTAGTGACGCATGCGCCGGATCAGTCGCATCGATATGCGGCACTGATTCCTGTACTGACCGTGTTGTTCGTCGTGGCGCTGGCCAGCATTACTGCAGTCAAGGTTGCGGGCAAGCGATCGTGAATCGCGCGGACAATATGCGGATGGCGCGCGGCTGATCCCGAGCGTGGCTTCGCACATGATGAAGTGTGTGCTGGACGGCAAGCAGTTCTCGGCTTGGCGTCCGGTGGGAAGGGCGTCAAGGCTTACGCAATGGTGCTGCAATAATTCGCCGCGAATTCACTTGCGATTTGCTGGATGAGCATAGCTCGGTAACACGCTGCCGTTATACCTGTGCGTAATGCCGATGAGGCTAGTGTCGATGAGGCTAGGAAAAGGAATGATGATGCAGTCAGATAACAACCAGCATGAGTCGCATCAGAGTGATCCGCATTACGGTAGCGAATATCAGTACGACGTTTACATGTATGCCGAATATGGAATTGAGTGGTGACTAGCTTTTGATCGAAGCCCTGAAGAGGATGTGATGGGGGCTCAGTAACGGGGTTCTGATTGAGGGGCTTACAAGCGAGGAGTCTCTGGAGCCCCGAGTGAGAATTGGACTCACGACCTCTTCCTTACCAAGGAAGTGCTCTACCACTGAGCTATCGGGGCGATGATGCGCGGACAGGCTGACGTCCGTTAAGCAACTTGGAATACATTACACGGAATCGTGTATTACGCAAATCGGCGTTTGCGCGTGGCCGTTTTGCGGCTTTATTGCGCTCGGCATTGGCGCGGGCGTTTGCGGGGCGGCACGCGGGATGGCTCGCGGGATTCATAGGTGCGCAAGTTCATAGATTAGGTGCGCACATGAGCGTGATATTGGCCGATTTGCGTTTTCGTACCACTCGGGCGTGCCACGAAAGTGTGTTTCGGGCTGTTGTGTGTTTTTGTACCACGCAAATCCTTGGAATTCCGTGAGGTGCGGAAGCGCTCGTAGATGCTACCGCGGTACGTCCCCGCAAAAACGACAAAAATACGCGATTGTGTACACGCCTATGCAGCTCGTTGTGCTGCTTTGCAGGCTATTCGCAAGCTATGGGGGCTATGTATGTTGCGTCGCGGGTTATAGGGTTGTGATGAGCATGGAAAGAAGGTTTTCGGAAAACTCTGAAAACCCTGACGAGGATACGAGATTCGCAACTTCAGGCCGTAAGACTGGCGGAATCGCAACGAAAATCGGCATACCGCCCAACCGTCTTACTTCTTAACTTGCCGCTCTTCTTCGGCGTGTTGCGGAAGTTTGCAAGTTGGAGTCCAACAGGTGCCAACCTCGGTACTGCTTAAACCACTGTACCCGGTGCAATCGTCAGATTGTGGAGGCGTGGTTGCGCACTTTGTCCAGAAATGCTTTACAGCGGGCTTCATCGTCGTTGGAGGTACCTATGCCGGAGAGCACCAGTCGTTTGCGTAGCTTGATGCCGGTGAGCGCGAACAGGTTGTCGTTCAGCAGTTTGGTGCCTCCGATTCCGGCGAAGCCCCACAGGTATCGAGGGGCACGGCTGGTGACGATGATGTCGGCGGTACGTGGAGCCAGCCGCTTGTCCGTGGTGAACTTGGATGTGTACGAGAACGCGACTTTCGGTGTGAACACGCGTGCCTGCCAGCCGGACAGTAATGAAGGCATCTGTCCCCACCAGATGGGATATGCGAATACGATGTGGTCGGCCCAAAGCACCTCCTGCTGCGATCGGGTGATGAACGGGTCCTCCTCCATGCGCTTGCGGTAGCCGTATCGCAATACGGGATCGAAGGTCTCTTCGCCAAGATTCAGGATGTGCAGGGTGTTCCGACCGGTGTCGACGCCACTCGCATAGGCGTCGCGGATTGCGGCGTGGAAGCTGTTGGGATCCGGGTGCCCGTTGATGTACAGGATATTGGTCATCGTGTTCCTTTCTGAGCGAGCCGGGAGAGACCATCGGTCGTTTGACGTCGTAGCGCATGCGGCTGGCCGATGTACAGCAGATCAAAGATCAGGCAGATTGCTCCCATGAGAAGGATATAGACGTTGAGGCTTTCGATCAGTCCGCCTAGTATCGTGGGGGCGAGCGTGCCCAGGCATTTGGCGATGGCCATCGACATGGTTTGTCCGCGTCCGTTCCCACGGTTCCACAGATGGGTGAGGAACAGCACGGACATCACGGCGTTCTGCGCGAATGCCGAGTACTGCGATGCCTCCACGGTGTTGTCGAATCGCAGATAGAACGCGAGTTGTGCCATCGCGCAGGTGATGAGCGCAAGCGTGGTGAACGCGGCGAAATGACGTCGCGCCGGCGTCGGCAGCAGCGCGCGCCCGTATCGCACCCATGTGACGACGATGGCGATATCGAGGCACGCCCATATCGCGTTGACCCATGTCTGTATGTCCGATGGGTTGGAGACGAAGCCGTCGAAGGTATACAGCGCCTCCCAGCAGATGTTGAGCCCCAGTGCGAACAGAGGCATGCCGCAGGTACGCTCTTTGAAACCGTTGCGAATCAAGCTGATGTAGGTCACCGACCAGCAGACGCCTGACACGGCCATCAGCACCGGCTTGATCATCACGATGCCCATGATGCGTTCACCTCCGTTCGTAGCGTTTCCTGCGTAGGTTTTTCGACATATATGCTAGCGGCGAGCGAATGATGCGGAGCGTACGTTTCGGGACAATCCGACAGATAATTGACATGTGAAGACGAGATGTCCGCCAACACGGGGAATCTTTACATATGGCAGATCGTCAGGGCAGTCGCGGCAATCGGGATTTGCGGGTCATACGCACCTACGAGTCGCTATTCGGAGCTTTTGAGCGGCTGATGGGTACCCAACGTCTGGATGACATCACCATAAGCGCGTTGTGCGACGAAGCTATGGTGCGCCGGGCCACGTTTTACTCTCATTTCTCGGATAAGAATGATTTCGTCGCGGCGATGATGCGCTGGATACAGTATCTGGCGATGGCGTCCTTTCGTGGTGAGTGGAAGAAACTGCGTGCAGATGGCGTGATGCCCGACCGTGCGATGCTGACCGAGATGTATGTCCGTTGCAGCGTTGCACAGCTTGAGCGGCATCGGGTCATGCTGCTGGGCATGAAGCGTAGTGGCATGGTTCCGTACCTGCTGGGTTTCGCCACTAGTGCCGACGGATACGCAGCGCAGTTGCCGGGGCAGGCCGATTCCGGGTCATTGGGAGATATTCTCGCCCAATTGGGCGGTGAAGATACGCGTGAAGGTGCCGGCGACGGTACTTCCGGAGGCGGTGTCTCTCCCGAGTTGCGGGAGCAGTTCGTCGCCGGCGCGCTGGCCCAAAGCGTGATGTGGTGGCTGGAAGACGGACACGGCATCGATCGGGAATCGTTCATCAAGCAGATGTCGCGGTTGATGCTGCGCGTCTGATGGTCTAACAGGTACGGAAGCGCGAGAGCCGTCCCCCAAGATACTCGGGGCGTCCGGCTCTTACTTCCATTTCCCCAGCGGGGTTGGCTTTGCTCGTAACCGTAATCAATGGTGTGGAAGAACAGAAGGAGGCTGACGCATCAGCTCCTCTTAGGCGTCACTCGAAGGCTCCCCTCGAAATTGCCGGTCCACTCTGGTACCTGCCAGTGCGCTATGAGAGTCGCTTGGGCTACTGAGATGGGAGGAGATGCTTGCGCACTTTTTTCAGGTAGTTCTTTTTGAAGGCACCTACCGGTCCGAAGAAGCGTTCGTCGGTGGCGGTCTGCTCGTGGTTCTCGTATTTGCGGGCGGTCAGTTCGATGGTGCAGATGAGATCGGCTACCTGCGCCAGCCGATAATCGGTCGGAGAACCTTTCCTGTATACGATGGCCTGCTTCGAGAGCGCGTATTCAACCGCGCCGCGGATAGCCTGGGTGATTAGACTCTGGCCTCCGTCGTAGTAAACCTTGACGGCATCGAAGCGTTGAAACAGATCGAGATGGTCGAACACGGTATTGACGATGTCTCGTTTGATACGCATCCCGAGTTGTTCCAAGGTTGTGTATTCGGCTTTCCGGTAAATAAGCGTCACGTATTGCACCGGTAGCTTGTGGAGCATGGACATGAAGTAGGCGAGGAGTCGCTTGCGCTGGCTGATGGCAAGGCGCTGGTAGTCATCGTGTCCATTCAGTAAAGGGGAGGCGTGCATGGGGATGTCCGGCAATCCGGCGTTGCGGAGCAACTGCTCGTAATCCTCGAAAACGGGGATGACCGGATTGAACTGGTCGTGAAATACCAGCGTCAGCGCGTAATACTCGGACTGGAAGCCTTGTTCGCCGGATTCATCCGCGAAGATTGAGCCGTCCGCCATTGCACCTCTCCTGAAACGAAAAATGCCGGGGGATTCCCCCGGCTCATGGAAGTCTCACATTGCTGCGGACCTGTGTACTGGATACAGTACCAAATTCTGGTACGCACCGCAAAACGTGATTTAGTTGTGGAAAAAATCGGGGGAGAGGGTGGTGCTATGCCTCGGTGCGTGCCCAAGGAGACGAATCATGCACGTGGTTTCAAGGCGTGCGGTCGCCGCATCGCCTTCGTTGTTACGTCCACAGCGTGTCGCACTGCCAGCGCATCGACGGGGCTTCCGATTATTTGTGGGATGGTTGTGGTGGGGTGAGGATGCGCCATGTGCCGCGTCTGCCCGAGCCGATGCGCTCGATGATTCCGGATTCGCGTAGCGTTTGGAAAGCTCTTCGGGCTGTGGAGTATGACGCATTCAAGGCGTCTGCTGCTTCGTGGTAGGTGATTGACGGATTCGTGCGAATCAGGTTGAGTAGCAGCTGTCCCCGAGAAGGTGCCTTTTCCTGCTCATCTTCCTGTTCATTGGAGTCGTTTACCTGTTCATTTTCATGCTCATGGGGGTCATGCTTGGTCTCATCGTGAGCAGGTAGATCGTCTTCGGCGGTGGTGCCCTCCACCCAGCGCACGGGGACGAACGCCTCGAACACGTCGGCGTCGTTGAGCCATTTCTCTGCCTCGGTCTCGAAACCCTCGGCGAAGCGCTTCGTGTAGTACTCGGGTAGCATGCCCGGTCACTTGTAGTATGCCTCCACGGGAGGCTTGTACTTCGCCTCGATGTACTTCCGGCCGGATCTGCGGCTCGTCTTCAGTGAGACTGTGCCGAACCGTCTTCTCGCTCTTGCCATGTTCGCCGCCTTCGTGTGGAACGTATCGTGGATCATCTGTGGGAGGACCGTGGCTCGTCAGTGAACGACGTGAGGCTCGCGGTCCATCTCCCCAAGACCTCGACCGCCGGCTCCCGCGGAGCCGGTTCTCCATGCGGGGTATTCGACGGGACGACGGCGAACGGTCATATCCCTTCTGGGGATGTGGCTTATCGGAGAAACGACGTGAAGCATGGCGACGCCATACGAATGTGATGGAATTGTGATGGCGTGAGTGCGCCCGGGCGACGCGAAAACGCTCACGTATGCGCTCACGTATGGCGGGGGAAAAACGGTCCCGCATGACCGTTGACGGAACGGCGACGCTGCCCGCCCGACAGCCAGAAAACTTTGCAATTCCGCCGTTTCCCCGGCGTTTCGGCAACAAAAAAGGGTTTCCAGAAATCTCTGAAAACCCTGATGGCGGAGGATACGAGATTGATTCAAAACCCCGAAAACCGTTGAAATTCCAGCGTTCCTTTCTCTCGAATCTCGTGTCGGCATACATGTCGGCACGTTCCGCCTCGGCTTTGCATCCAGTATAAGGCATCTCGGGATGTCGGAGGGAGTGTTGGGCTCTGATTTTGAAGATTGAAAAGCAAAGCGGATATGTGATGCGCTGCTTGCAGTGAGCATTTTTGAAAGAGATGATGTAGTCAGGTATTGTGCCAAACATTGCGACACGCCATAACTTGACCAACTTCTTAAAGTGTTGTACCCTTGAGCCCAAGGCGTAATGGATTTGACGTATGTTTTTCTATGCCCTATTCTCGAAGTCATCGAGCATTTGGTGCACAACGAATGTGCCGCTGCTCAATGTAAGGACAAGATGACAACGAAGGAAAAATCCATGACCGCAAAGAAGACAGTCAAGGCGCACATCTCCCGGACCGACCGCGACATGTACGTGCCGTGCAACGACCCGGAATGCAGGTACCCGCACGTGACGTTCGCCAGCTTGGCCACTTTGCTCGCGTTCAACATGCTCGCGGATTCGCGCGGATGGAAACTCGTCGGCGGACGCATCCAGCCGCAGACCGAGAAGGGACGCAAGGCTCTGTTGCGAATCGTGCAGGGGCCCGAGATGCGCCATGTTGCGGAGGTGCCGCAGGGATGCAGCGTCCTGCTCGACGAACCACAGGTGTCCGTCGATACCTTGTTCGACGCATACGCGGCAGCCGAGTTCAGGAAGCCGGGCTACCTGATGCGGAACGTGAGCGAGTGCGAGTGGCTGGTCAGGCATGTGCGCAGTCAGCGCATCGCAACGGTCTCCAAGACGATGGGCTGTTCCGGTCTGCCGTTCGAAATGCTCGTGGAAGAACTCACTGACTTCTTCCTGAGCCGGGGCATGAAGGACCAGTCCGACCAAGAGGAAGCGGTCCTCCAGATTCTTTCGCTCATCGCTCCGGAACTGGTGCATGCGGATGACGCCAGCCTCGATAAGGTGATGAAGGAGTTCGCCGCCGGTACGGTGGATGTGGATGGAATCCGGATGGCCGCATGCGCTTTGGGCCGGCTGAACACGACCGCTTCGAGGAGGTCGGCCAGGTACCTCATCACCGACAGCAAGCTGCACCTGCAAAAGAGGGGTTCCTCCAGGCTCCTCATGGATTACGAGATAGACCAATGGCACGACCGGCTTCGCTGGTACGTGGAAGGCCGTCTCAAGCTCGGCTTCACTCCGGAGGAAACCACCAAGTACCTGCCCGACGGTAAGGGGCGTGAGCATTACTGGCTGTTCGGCTTCAGCACGATTGACTGCTGTTACTTCGAGAACACTCGAATTGTCGACACGCGATACCTGAAAGGACGGTCCCCGTCCCTGCTCCGCAGGTATCTCACCAACGTGTACTACAACCCGGGCAACGTGCGCTACTTGGCGTACCAGGGAACGGAGTACACGCTGAAGCAGTGCCGCAATCCAAAGACGAAGCAGGAGTTCACGGCGCAGGAAGCCGCACTGCTCGGAACGTTGCTGGACTCCCGCACTGAAGCAGGCTACCAGCTGCCGAGCGCATGGCGCAAAGCAGCATAGCGCTCATGGAACTCTCCAATCCCATCCGTCCTGCCGGGTACCGTTGAAGTATCCGGCAGGACAGCGAAGGGAGCGGAAGCATGGGCGTGGCGTTAACACTTGGGGACATCAAGCCCGGCATCGCCATCGCCGGCGTCATACCGGGACAATCGGTGACGGTGGTCGCGGCCATGCCGATGGGCGCTGCCATCGACCTGTTCTATACGACAGCCGATGGCGGCACCGGCCGTGAAATCATCGACGCGGATGCCGTCGGCCGACTACGCATCGTCCGTCCGGAGAGCGGTGGTCCCAAGTTCGACGCCGACCCGGACGAGTTTCGTCTGGCGGCGGAAGCACTGCGCATCAAGTACGCGGCGCTGTACGACCCAATGGCGGCGGTGTACTCATCGGACATCGACCCGCTGCCGCATCAGATTCGCGCGGTCTACGAAGACATGCTGCCGAAGGTGCCGTTGCGCTTCCTGCTCGCGGACGACCCCGGTGCGGGCAAGACCATCATGGCCGGTCTCTATATAAAGGAGATGTTGCTGCGTTCGGCGGCTGAACGCGTGGCCATCGTCTGTCCGGGAGGTTTGGCCGAGCAATGGCGTGACGAGCTCGGGCAGAAGTTCTCGCTCGACTTCGAGGTATTCGAGCCGGGCATGCGGTTCGCGTCGCCATCGGGCAATCCGTTCCGCGACCATGACAGGCTCATCCTTCGCATGGACCAAGTGGCCCGCAACGATGAACTGGCGACCATGATTGGCGAAGTACATTGGGACATCGCCATCGTGGACGAGGCACATCGCATGAGCGCGCATTTCAAGAATCAGTTCGGTGAAGTGGACCGCACCAGCCGTTTCCGGCTGGGCGAGACGCTGGCCGAGACGGCCGAGAACCTACTGCTGATGACGGCGACACCGCATTCCGGCAAAGAGCAGGATTTCCAGTTGTTCATGTCCCTGCTGGACCGCGACCGGTTCGCCGGGCGCTACAAGCCGGCCAAGCATCGCAAGACAGATACCAAGGGGCTTATGCGACGCATGGTCAAGGAGGACCTGCTCACATTCGACGGCAAGCCGTTGTTCCCCGAACGGCATGCCGAAACAGTGGCCTATGAGCTGTCGGAGGGAGAAGCGGGACTGTATCGGGACGTGACGAATTACGTACGTTCCGGAATGAACGCGGCCGCCAAGTTGCTGCAAGCGGATGGCAGGCGCGCCAACAGCATCGGCTTCGCATTGACGATTCTGCAACGTCGTCTGGCGTCCAGCCCGGAGGCGATTCTCCAGTCGTTGATGCGTCGTCGCGACCGGCTTTCGGAGCTGCTGCGTCGCATCGAGGAGAATCCGGAATCCATCGCGGACATGTTTGAGCCGGCCTCGAACGAGCCGACTGACATGGACATTTATGACGACATGTGGGATGAGACTGACGAAAACGGTCAACAGCAGCTTGAACTGGAGCTGGACCAGGTAGTCGATTCCGCGACTGCCGCCCGTACCAAGGAAGAGCTTGCAGCAGAAATCAGCGTGCTTGATGGGCTTGTGAACGAGGCGAAGACGGTGCGTGCGTCCAGTGTAGATGCGAAATGGTCGCAGCTGAGCGACATTCTCCAACAGCACGTGCTGGACGTGGGCACCGCCGAACTACCGCACAAAATGATTGTGTTCACCGAACATCGTGACACGTTGACCTATCTGGAACGCCGCATCGCAACACTGCTTGGGAAACCGGAGACCGTGACGGTGATTCACGGCGGCATGAACCGTGACGAACGTAAGGCCGTGCAGGAGCGTTTCGTCAACAACCCCGATGTGCGCATCCTCGTGGCCACCGACGCCGCCGGCGAGGGCCTGAACCTTCAGCGCGCCGATTTGATGGTCAACTATGACCTGCCATGGAACCCGAACCGCATCGAACAACGCTTCGGACGTATCCATCGCATCGGCCAGAAACGCACCTGCTTCTTGTGGAACCTCGTGGCGAAGAACACTCGCGAGGGCGAGGTGTACGGCAAGTTGCTGGGCAAAATCGAGACGATGGGCAAAGCCTACAGCGGTCGTCTGTTCAACGTGCTGGGCGATGGCAAAGCGTTTGACGGAGAGCCGCTTAAGGAGTTGATGATTCGGGCCATCCGGTACGGTGACGACCCCACAGTGCAGGCCAAGCTCGACCAAGTCATCGATAGCAGCGTGCAACAGGGTTTGGATGAGCTCATCAACGAACGGTCCGCGCACCCGGAGATGTACCCAAACCTCGACGTACAGGAAGTCCGCAAACTTATGGAGCAGACCCGTGAACGCAAACTCCAGCCGGGTTACATCTCCGCATTCTTCCTGCCGGCCTTCCAACGACTCGGTGGCACCGCACGGCAGCGCGAGGCAAGTCGGTGGGAACTGACTCACGTACCGGTCGCCATACGCAAGTGCGCCGAACGCCGCGACCGGCATCGCACGGTGTCCGATGCCTACGAGCGCATCACGTTCGAGCCTCGCCGCACACATATCGGCAACGGCAAGCCGGAAGCGTTGCTCGTCGCACCGGGAACGCCGCTGCTGGACGCAGTCACCGAGCTCATCATCGACAGGTACGGCGAGGCACTGGACCACGGCACGGTGTTCGTGGACCGCACCGATACCCAGCCGGATGAACCGACACTGATGATGGCCGCCGAACAGACCATCACCGACGCGAAGGGCGAGCCGGTTTCCCGACACTTCGACTATCTCCAGCTCGGTGAACACGACCAGCCTGTATTCTCACCGGCTCCACCGTATTTGGACTACGAGAGTCCCATTGACAGCGAGCAGAAGGCTGTGATGGAACTGCTTAATGCGGCATGGCTGCGCGGCGACCACGCGGACGAGATGCGCCGCTTCGTCTACGAGCAGGGCACCAAGCCTCGCCTCGCCGAACTGCAAGCACGTAAGACCGCCGAGAACGAACACGTGCTTGCCCAGGTCAGGAGCCGCCTGAACGCGGAAATCGAATACTGGTACGGCGAATACAACAAGCTCTCCGAAGACGAGCGGCACGGCAAACACAGCAAGCGTATGACAACCGGTTTGGCCCGGAAACGCGCCAAGGAGATGGAAGACCGACTCGCCCAGCGTGAACGGGAGCTCACGGAGGAAGTGCGGCTTCGGGCCAAACCTGCTGTCATCCGTGGTATGGCGCTTGTCGTGCCGGAACGACTCATCGCCGCTGATTCGGCGGCTAGCGAGATGGAGTCCAAGCCGTTCGCCAAGAGCGCCGAGGAAGTGGACCGCCGGGCAGTCGCCCTGACCATGCGCATGGAATGTCAGCTCGGGCATACGCCTACGGAGATGCCGCACAACAACAAGGGCTACGACATCAAATCCATTGACGCCCAAGGCTACATCCACTTCATCGAGGTCAAGGGCAGGATAGACCTTCCCGAAGCGGACACGTTCACCGTCACGGCCAACGAGGTCGCCTTCGCCCAATCTCAGGGCGACCGTCACAGGCTCGCGCTCGTTCGTGTCAGTCCGGCCGGGCCGGAGCATGACGTCATCCGGTACGTCGCGCACGCCTTCGACCACATCAGTCCAGCCGATTCAACGCGCTCGTTCAACGAAAAACTGGACGACTACTGGAGGCACGGCTATGCGCCAGACGTGAGTCGTTCTTAGGCGAAGTACCTCTGTTGGTGAATAATCGTAGACAATAGTGAATAGTAAAGGACACCAACAGCCATGACGGACACGCCACGCAGGAAGAAGCTCATCGAGACGGGTATCCCCCTCAAGAAGATAAATGAGGAATCCGCCCGCGAGAAGTCACTCCGTCACGGTCTGCCTTCGACGCTTCACCTGTACTGGGCACGCCGTCCATTGGCGACGACACGTTCCATCCTGTTCGCCCAGCTGGTCGACGACCCCGCTTCCCATCCCGAGAAGTTCCCGACCGTTGAGGAGCAGGACGAGGAGCGTTCCCGTCTTCACCGTCTGATGGAACGTCTCGCTCGTTGGGAGAACATCAACGATGCGGAGCTGTACCGTGAGGCGAACCGTCTCATCGAGGAGTCCTCGGGGAAGGTCGCCGTGCTCGACCCGTTCGCAGGCGGCGGCTCGATTCCGTTGGAGGCTCAGCGTCTCGGACTGGAATCCCATGCATCCGACCTGAATCCGTTGCCTGTCATCCTCAACAAGGCTCTCATCGACTTTCCCGCAAGGTTCTGCGGCCAGGCTTCCGTGAACCCCGAGGCGAAAATCTCTTCGGTGAACCGTGCCGAGGGCATGGCGGACGACATCCGCTACTACGGCAAGATGCTTCGCGATAAGGCGTTCGACAAGGTCGGCCATCTGTACCCGAAGGTCAAGGACGAGAACGGTGAGGAGCGCACCGTCATCGCTTGGATTTGGGCACGCACCGTCACCAATCCGAATCCCGCGAATCCCGTTCAGGTTCCCCTTGTCCGTTCGTGGTGGCTCAGCAAGAAGAAAGGTCACGAGGCTTGGATTAAGCCCGTCATTGAGGACGGTACCATCCGCTATGAGGTTCAGCACAACGCGGACGGTCCGACGGGCGATGCCGAAGGCACCGTCAGTGCCAAGGGGGCTATCTCCATCATCGATGAGACACCAATCGACCTCAAGTACATCCGCAACGAGGGAAAGCACGGTCGTCTCGGGAACGTCCTTATCGCAGTTGTCGCCGAAGGTGACAGGGGACGCTTGTACATCTCACCCGATTCGCAACAGTCGGACGCAGCTGACGTCCCCAAACCGGACGACATTCCGTTCGAGCTGTTGCCAGATAAGGCTTTGGGCTTCCGTGTTCAGGCATATGGATTCAAGATGTGGTCAGACCTGTTCACGAACCGTCAGCTGACGGTTCTGACGACATTGGCGGACACGGTGTCGGATGTCCGTGGACAGGTTCTCAAGGATGCGTTAGCCAAGGGGCTTCCGCAAGGCGAACCTTTGGATGCTGGCGGTACTGGAGCACAGGCGTATGCCGATGCGGTCAGCGTGTATCTAGCCCTTGCCGTCAGTCGTCAGACGGACCGCTGCTCGTCTATTGCCAGCTGGCAGAACATTGGCGAGAAGATTCGTAACGTGTTTGCCCGTCAGGCAATTTCAATGACATGGGATTACGCGGAAGCCAATCCGTTTTCCTCGAAGTCAGGCAACTTCCTTGGTCAGGTGAACTGGGTAATGGAAGCTATCCAGAACGTTCCTTCACGACCGCAAGGAGAAGCTCATCAGGCGGACGCCGCTGCACGAGACTACGTCAATGTGGTGGTCTCCACCGACCCACCGTATTACGACAACATCGGGTATTCCGACCTATCCGACTATTTCTACGTGTGGCTTCGTCGTATGCTCCGCAAAGTGTTGCCCTCAACCGTTCTTACAGCATTGACACCGAAGACACAGGAGTTGGTTGCCAACCCGTATAGGCATAATGGTCGAGACGGAGCCGCCGAGTTCTTTGTTGATGGTTTCAATCATGTGTTTGCACATATCCGAGAGACGGCAAACACCGAAATGCCTATGACTGTGTACTACGCATACAAGCAGCAGGACGAGAAGAGTGGCACGTCAACTGGTTGGTACGCATTGCTTGATGGTCTCATTAAAGCAGGGTGGGAGATTACCGCGACATTACCTGTGCATAGTGAAAGGCAAGGAAGAACACGTCAGATAAATTCCAACGCCCTCGCTTCCTCCATCGTTCTTGCTTGCCGTCCTCGTCCTGAGGATGCCCCATCGGTGACGATGCGTATTTTCAACAGCGTTCTGCGTTCGGAACTGACTGAAGAACTGCGTACATTGATGACATCTGGAATCGACCCTGTCGACTTGAGTCAGGCTGCCATCGGGCCGGGTATCAGCGTGTATTCTCGGTACTCCCGCATCCGTGAAGCTGACGGTTCGGATATGCCGGTCCAGAAGGCGTTGGAAATCATCAACCGTACCGTCGATGAGGTCATGGGCGATGCGGATTCCGATTACGACCCGGATACTCGTTTCGCTGTGAAATGGTACCAGTCATACGGCTGGAATCAGGAGAACACCGGCATGGCCGACCAGCTGGCCCGTTCCTGCGGTACGTCCCCTGACACGTTGGTGCGCGGTGGCATGTTCGAGGCTGCCGGCGGTAAATCGAGACTGTTGACTCCCGCCGAAATGGCAGACGAGTACTGGCACCCGTTGCAGGACGACCATGTGAGTCTGTGGGAGGCGTGCATCCGCATGGCCGGCATCCTCGATGCCAAGGGCGTGGATAAGGTCGCCCCAGTCATGGCCGAGGCTGGTGAACTATTGCCGTTAGACTACATCCGCGCATTGGGCTTCCGCATGTACCACGAGGCAGAGAAACGCAAGGACACCGAAGGCGCCATCCGCTTCAACAACCTCGTGTCCATGTGGGATGACCTATCGGTCAAGGCATCGACGGAGAACGTCGCCCGCCCCGCCGTGCAGGGAGAGCTGGACGTGGCGTAGTCAGGATTCGGGATAAAGGAGTTCCATCATGGCGATAAACAACAGAGACCGCGTGGGCAAGGCGTTCGACTTCCTTTCCGAAGGACTGGTGGACCCGGTCGATGAAGTGATGGCCGGTGTGTTCCATACGTCGGATTGGACCGATGCGTGGGCGCGCGCCGACCAGCAGAAATACGGTACGCCGCTGCGCACGCTGAACAAGAACGACGTACAGGTGCAGCTGCGCGCCATCACCGAATACGGGCGCGAGTTCAACAGCATCCTGTCGCGAGCCCAGCAGTCGTACGCATCCGAACTGCGTGAGACCAGAAACCAATGGGCACACAGCCAGCCGTTCACGTCCGATGAGACCATCCGCGCCCTGAGCACCATCGAGCTGCTGCTCAATGCAGTCAACGCGCCAGATTCGGCCGCCGACGTGCGCAGCCTGCGCGACACGTTGCAACGCACCGTGTACGAGGACCACACGCGCAAGGCCAGCCAGCGCAAGATTCTCTCCGTGGACGCCACGCAAGGCATGAAACCGTGGCGCGAAGTCATCAAACCACATGAGGACGTAGCCAGCGGCAAGTTCACGGCATCGGAGTTCGCCGCGAACCTGTACGATGTGGCGGTCTCCAAGAGCGCGTGCGTGCCGGGCAATGCATATGGCGACCCGGTCGAGTTCTACAACCGCACCTACCTGACCGAAGGCTTGCGCGACCTGCTCACGCGTGCCATCCGCCGTCTCGTGGGAGATAACAGCGGCTCGCCCGTGGTGAACCTGCAAACCAACTTCGGCGGTGGCAAGACCCACTCACTGCTCGCCTTGTACCATCTTTTCGGTGAGAAATCGGTGGTCGAACTGTCCTCGGACGTGCAGAACCTCGTGGCGGGACTCGGCGTCCCTGCATGGACTCCCGGTCTGGTGCATCGCGCGGCTATCGTGGGCAACCAGCTCAACGTCGCCAAGCCGAGCGTCAAGATGGATGGAACTCAAGTGCGTACCATCTGGGGCGAGCTTGCGTGGCAACTTGGCGGAGCCGAAGGATACGCCATGGTCGCCGAGAACGACCGGGCCGGCAAACCGCCGGCGGATTCCCTCGACCAGTTGTTGCGCCGGTACAGTCCGTGCCTCATCCTCATCGACGAGTGGGTAGCATACGCGCGCCAGCTCGTCGGCCGCGACGACCTACCGGCCGGCACGTTCGAGGACCAGTTCACGTTCGCCCAGACACTGACCGAAACGGCGTCGGCGGTACCGCACTGCATGCTCGTGGTCTCCATCCCCGCATCCGAGGACGGCGGCAAGGCCAGCAACTTGGAAGTCGGCGGCGAAAACGGCCAGGCGGCATTGCGCCGCCTGCAAATGGTGGTGCGACGCCAAGCCGACCAATGGCGTCCGTCCACACGCGACGAGTCATTCGAAATCGTACGCAAGCGTCTGTTTGAGGAGCCCGATGCGGAAGCGCAGGCCCAAATCGCGCTCACGGCCAAACGGTTCGTGGACATGTACCGGGCCGATGCGAAGTCGTATCCGACCGAAGTGACCAGTACTGACTACGACAAGCGCATTCGCGCGTCGTACCCCCTGCATCCCGAACTGCTGGACCGGCTCTACGAGGACTGGTCGAGTCTGGAGAACTTCCAGCGTACGCGCGGCGTGCTGACCTTGGTGTCGTCCATCATCCACGAACTCTGGGCAGGCAACGACACGAACCCGCTGATTCTGCCCGGTAACGTGCCGCTGGATTCCGAGACGGTCTACTCGAATCTCGCCCAATACCTGCCCGACTCATGGAAGGCCATCATCGATACCGACGTGTCAGGACCGCAGTCCACTGCCGCGCAAATCGACAACGACCGTCCGGCGCTCGGCCAGCGCGTATTGACTCAGCGCATCGCCCGGACAGTGTTCATGGGTTCCGCGCCGCGTGCCGGACTGCCCAACAGGGGTATCGGCGTGCAAAGCGTATGGTTGGGCACCGCCATGCCCGGCGACGTGTCCGGCAATTTCGGCACAGCTGTCAGCCAGTTGGAACAGCGTTCCACGTACTTCTTCGCCGAAGGTTCCACCTATCGGTACAGCCTCCAGCCATCCATCACCAAGACCGCTCGCGACTACGCCGACCGCCTGCGTGAGGACCCGGAAAGCGTGTACAACGAAATCGTCACACGGCTCCAGTCGTCGGAAGGCTCAGCAGGACGGCGCGGCAAGTTTCGCCGCGTATGCGTCGCGCCCGACGGTACCGACGTCATCCCCGACAGCGACCAGGTCGCGCTCGTCATCATGCACCCGCGTTGGACCGTAGCCAAGGGGGAAAGTGAATCATCGGAAGCCAAGCAGTGGATTCGCGACGCGATAGAACATCGCGGCTCTGCGCAACGTGCTAACCGCAACATGCTCGTCTTCCTCGCCGCCGACCGCAACCTGCTCGGCTTCGCTGAGGACGCGGCCCGCTCCTACCTCGGCTGGAAGCGCGTCGCCGACAACGAAGTGCAGCTCAACCTCACACGGCAGCAGGTCGAACAGGCCAAGAACGCTATGGCCGGTTTCAACAAGACGGTGGAGGAACGCATCCGCAGCGCATACTGCTGGTGCGTGTATCCCGAACAGCTTGACCCCAAGAGCGCATACCGATTGGCCGACATGCGCATCTCCGACAGTGGTGGCGACTCCATGGCCGAACGTACCGGAAGCCGTCTGCAAAGCGAGGACGCGCTCAGTGACCAGTACGCTCCCGGCTCGCTCGGCTACGACATCCACCAGTATCTTCAGTCTGCGTTCGTGGATGGTGTGCTGCCGGCAAAGACCGTGTGGGAGTGCATCACACGGTTCCCGTACATGCCTCGTCTCGCCGACCGCGAAGTGTTCGACAACGCCATTACAGGGGCCGCCGGTGCGGTGTTGACGGCCGATGACCGGTTCGCGGTCGCCTCAGGGAAATACGAGTCCGGGCACTTCCAGAATCTCATCATCCCCGGCGTGACCGATACCGCGCAAGCCGTGGTACAGGTCACCGATTCCACACTCATCGTGGACTGGGATACGGCGATGGCCGACTTGGAAGCATGCCGTGCCGAGGATGCGGCTGATAAACAGTCGCAGCTTGAATCGCATACCGGCGAGTTCGTGGCGCAGAGCATTGCCCATGCGCAGCAGCCGGATGTGCACAGGCCAAAGCATGCCGCACAGCCAAGTGCGGCATCGGTTCCGAACGGTGAGAGCGTACCGGCTCGCGAACCGGAGCCGGTTACGGTATCCAAGAAGCGTTACTACGGCACTGCCAAGCTTGACCCGGATTCTCTCAACCGCGACCTCGCACGCATCAACGAAGGCATTCTCGACCAGCTCAGGCTTGCCGGTGCGAACATCTCCATCAGCTTGGAGATTCACGCCGACGACGCCACAGGCTTTGACGAGAATGTCATCCGCATCATCGACAGCAACGCCAAAAACCTCAAACTCGACAACTCCGGCTTCGAGGAGGAATAGAGCGAGAGCGAGCACAGAGCGTAAGGTCCGCCGATGCGGATAACGCCCTGATGCTTCTTCTCGTTCATACAAGCCAAACAGCTGGCAACGTCGGCTGACTTGATTGTTTTATATAGAAACAACTGGCACGTAGTGGTGAGGCCGACGAGCTGATTGCTCGTCGGCCTCACCACTACGTGCCAGTTGAGATTATGAGAGAAAATCAGCTTCGCCGTCATCCTCGTCATTGGTTTCATATTGAACGTATTGGCGAAGGTCTGTCAACCAGTTGAATGTGATGGACTGCTCCAATGTCCAGCTTGCGTTACCGGTTCTCGTGCGTTGTAGGTAGCGGTCGCAAAGCTGTTGCTCATCGATATCGTGAAGCACTTGAGCGATGATGCCGGTGCGGGAGATGAGACGCGCGCCTGACGTGGCGTCTATCTGCGGGATGATTTGGTCGAGTTCTTCTTTGCTGGTCTTCGCAAAAAGCTCGTCGGGCTTGAAAGCATATTTGCATGTTTCCTGTATCGCGGATTTCAACAGTGCAGGATTCTTTGTGAGCTGTGCTTTTTGTTTTGACGTCATGGCGTGTCCTTTGACACTGATGGATTCGATGTCGATTACTGCGCCGTTGGACCATGCTTTCTTTTCGTTTTGCAACGCCTTATCGTAGGCGACAGTACCAGACTCGCATTGTTTGACTTGAGCTTGAGCTTGCTCGATAACTTGTTCCACGTCAGTGCGGCTCATGCTCATAAACTGTTGCCATCGGGCTGTCTGAAAATCATCGTGTGTTATCCCTTTTGCCCCATCCTGCCTGATGATGGAGTTTACGGCTTTCTGGACGGCGCTGGTCCATTCCAACTTCCACCACAGGTGGTCTTTGTATAAGTGATTGGCCTCTACGATGTCACCTTTGTAGTCGTGTCCCTTCGTGATGTCGTCCTTATGGAGTTGGTCATGGTAATAGGCTCCCAATGTTGCGAAAATCATGTGGGCGTGTACGTGCCATTCGCCGCCCGCCCGAATGTCGGTTATCTTCTGACGAAGTCCACTCAGTTGCATGTCGGTCAAGTCGTGCGCAGATTCGTGTTGCTGTAGCTGGTATTCCAGCTCGTGCAGCCCCTCATTGATGAAGTGATTGGTGGCTTCGTCGCTGCGCGTGGTGCCGACGATACCTTGCGTGAATACTCGCTCGCGTTCGCTCATATTGTGATGGGTGTCCGTGTGAGTGAGGTTACGAACGGCGAAATTGAGTACGCGGATACCGAGTGCAAGGTCGTCAACGTTAGGCATGGTCCCAGTGAAGAATGCAGGAGTCGCGAACTGCATCGCGGTAATCTGCTCATACAGTTCATCGGGCAGTAAATTCCGGTAGCATTTGGGGTTAAAAAGACAATCGAGTGCCGCGCCAACGCGCAGCTGATTGCGGACAGCTCTGCGCCCCATGCAGATGTTGCAGGTCTTTTGGTTGCAGAACCATGCGTGCGCTAGCAGGCTGCGTCGAACATTGCCGTCGGTCATGGTCTCGAACGTCAACTTTTCCGCACAGTCGGTCAGCTTCGCCGCCGTCTTTGCGTTTCCCAGTCGCTGGTAACTTGCGATGATGCGACTCTGCTGTTTTTTCTGGATGGCGATGTTTTGCGCGGTTCTGTTGTCCTCGATGACATCTTCCAACAGGTGACGACTGTTGATGTCGTGATGAAGTCGGTCAAGAATCGTCTGTGAGTCAGACGGTTCCTGCAAACCGCAGTTCTCCAGCGTGGGGTATGGACCACATACTGCGGAAGTGCGGCCGCCAGGCAGACTCGTCTGGTCGGGATAGGAGATAATGAGCCCCAATCGCGCTCGTGTCATTCCCACATATAGCAACATGTCCGACTCGTCGCTGCGGTCGCCCCAGACGGCGCGGCTCACGCCCATCAGAATGATGATGTTCGCTTCATCGCCCTTGTATGAATGGATAGTGCGGAAAGCATCCTCGTTTACTGGCATGCCGCGTTCTGCAAGCGTTCGTTTCAGTTCTCGGAACTGACTGCGACGCCACGCGAGAAACCGGATATTGCTTGCCGCAGTGTGACCGTCGGCCAACAAGCCTTCAACAATGTCAGTGATTTTCTCGGCTTCATCCTGTTCATTGTTCGCTCGTATCAGCTGGGGCGTCATACCGGCCGTGGCGTTCTTGGCGGCTTTGATGTTGTCCCCGAACACGTGGTTCGCGGCATCGACTATCTCTGGTGAGCATCGGTGATTGACGGGAAGCTCCAGCGTTTGGTCGAAATGGTTGCCATTGCGGAACCAATCAGGTGCCGCGCCTTGGAAAGACATGATGCCTTGCCGCCAATCGCCGGCGACGATGGTCTGCATCGTCGTGGCGGTGATGCTTTCTACCAGTTGTATTTGCGTAGGGTTAAGGTCTTGCGCTTCATCCACGCCTAGTATTTCGAACTGGAAACCAGATTTTGGGTAGTGCTGCGCGGCGAGTAGCTCGATGGTCGGCCATTCGGCGCTGTAAGTGTTCTTGCATCGTTCGGTGTATTCCTTCAGAACGGCTTTGAGATATTCGGATTCGGGTTGCTCGTTGGGATGCATGGCGTAATACGTCGTGTCATGCATCATTTGTTTCAGCGTGATGCGTTCGTGTGGCTGTTTTTCCATGCAGGTTTTTCGGATGTCGGTGAGGATTGCTTTCTTTTCCTTGTCGGTGATAGCGGTGACGTATATACCAGCAGCTTCTAGTATCCGTACGGCGAGCGAATCGAGTGTGCTTACGCTGGCGCCGTACACATCATTGTCTGCGAGTGCGCCATCGATGACGCGTGCGGCCTTGCGCGTGAATGCAACGACGGCTATGTGCTTCGCATCGTGAAGCGTCGCGGCGGCTGCGATGGCGTTAGCAAGCGTTCGAGTCTTACCGGCTCCGGCCGACGCAACGATGCGCAGCCGATGGGCAGTATTTCTCGCCGCCAGCAGCTGCCAGCGAGACATCTCCAGCTCACCATCATGGATTCGCTTTTGCAGAACACTATTACGATGTGCGCGTTCGAGCTGGCGCTCGTCCTTGGTGAGCGTCAGTTGTTGTGTGGTAGATATTGCTGTTGCGGACATGAAACACCTCCATGTTTCGTGCGTCCCACGGGAGGGAAGCCCGTGTAGTTGCTCTTGCGCCGGCGGTCACTGTCATGGTGACGGCCGGCGTCTGGTTTTAAGGGAATATAGAGAGCCGCTTAGTTTGGTGGCTGTCGTTACGGCATGTGCCGATTGAGAGGGAACGCCTATGCATCGGTACATGTTCGAGCATTCGTCATGCTCTGGTCGTCAAATCGACGCCGCCCCATAGAGGACCGCCGTTGGAATCGGCCATCACGACGCGCGCAAGTTGTTCGGTGCCGGTCGCCGTGATGCCGCGACGAATCGCATGCGCGGTCGTTTCGCTGGTCGCAATCCAAACGACTTGTGAGTAGGCGTCGCGGCTTTGACGCGTGGTGTAGCCGGCCATCGTGGCGATGTAGTCGTTTACGGGCTTGCGTGTCAGCTCGACCTCGATGGCTATGGACTGGTGGAACGGCCGGGCAAGAACCAAGTCAGGCCTGTGGTCAGTCAGCGCAATGACGGTACTATCCGATTCGGCGTATACATCGCTGACTATGCGTTGCTCGCGCGTATTCCACGCTTCGCCATGCGCCATGACAATCCACGGCCACGACTGATATGGATTCCCTCCGGCCCAAGCTCGGTACGCAACATCATCGCGTTGCGTATCCATAAGATGCAGCATCTGCGTCACGGCCTGGTCGCGTTTGCCGGACTGGCGTAACCGGCTTTCGGCCATGCGCATGTCCGCCTCGCAAACCAATCCCGCCTCGTAGTCCTCCATCTGCACGCGAATGTTCTCCCATTCATCGTCGGGTAGGTGTAGCACGTTGTCGCCGTGCGCAAGTTGCGATGCGATGCTCGACACGGCCAACGCATGCGCCGAAGCATCTGCGGCTCTCAATGGTGGTGTTTCCAATTCCAGCAGCGGGATGAGTTTGGGCGTTGGCGTGAACACGACGTGCGCACTCGGGCCGGTGATGACGCGCGCATAACCACGTTCCGCATAGGCATGTAATCGTCGGCTAATCCGGTAACGACTGGACAATGCCAGTCCGGAGAACCGGACGGCGCTCAGAATGCTGAGGCAACGGAACCTTAGCAACGCCTCCAGTACCCTTCGGTCGCCTTTGGTCGCTCGCAAAGTGCTGGTCATTTTGATGTCCTTCCCATTAGTACAGAGGGTGGTACGAGGCCGTCAGACGCGATGTATGACGGCTTGCCAGCCAATATCACAGAATGCGCATCAGATGCCATGTTCGATGGGGCCAGAAAACGCCTGACGCCGATAACGCCAGTGGAACGGGATTTTCGCCATGACAGTGTCGGTGAGCAAATCACGCATACCGTCGTCAGAAAGACAACAAAGACGGCAAGAATGCGGTTCGCACATCCGGCGTCGGGGCATGGTCATTCCATTGGAGAGCCGTCGTGGTCTGAGATATTGGGCCAGCTCTTGGTCGCCGCATACGCTTAGAGCCGCTGGAACGGGAGAACGACCCCGCCGGTGCCGGCAGGCGATGCGGCAATAATGAAGCGCGGCGGCGGAGCGAAAACGCGAGCGGCTTTTTCTTTTTTTTCGACGATATGTTCCCGACAACATCATTCCGAAAAAGGAGCAGCCATGCCAAGCGCCAAAGACCCCGCGATAATCCACATTTTCGGACCCGAGACGGCCGAGTTCTGCGTCAATCCCGGCCGGTGCATACTGACGCATCACAGGATGAGCGAGCTCAACGAAGAGCAAATCATCTCCGTCTATGCATCGGCCGGCATCGACCTTACGAAACCGCATCCATTGAGGAAGCCGTCACGCTGAGACCTGTCGGAGCGGTCGGCGCGTTTGCGGAAGCAGAGCGTGACTGCGTTGCGGAACGTTGACGCGACCTGCTGGAAACAGTGAAGTCCTTGCGCAGGGTGTGCGCCTTCATCTGCTCGTACACGAAATCGCCGAGGCCGCTCGTGGCGTTCTCCTTGCTGGCCGCGTACACGTGTTGGTAGTGCGCGGTCATTTCCGGACTCATGTGTCCGATGATGGTCTGCGTCACCTCGATGGGAACGCCCAGCCGCAGCAGCAGTGACGCCGTGATATGCCGGTTCGCATGCGGTCGCCAGTATTCGTCCCGGGTCAGCTTGTCGGATGGATGGCCGCCGCCGCGCCGGTAGAACGCCAGCAGCACGTCGTGCCAAATCTGGTAGTAGTCGTTGTATGTGTAGTTGGTGCCGTCCTCGCGGACGAACAACAGGCGGCACTGGCCGATGACTTCCTTGCTGTTCTCGTCCATGATGTCGATGTAGACATCATCCCTGCCTTGTTCGCGCAGTCGTTCCGTGATTTCGTTGCGCTGCCGTATGGCCTCATGCACGGCTGCGTCGTACGGGTGGTGCATCTGGAAGCGGCGTTCCTCGTGGTGCGATTTCAGATGATTGCAGACGTACCAGCCGCCGCCTTCCTTCTGCTTGAGCTGCTGGCGGATGACGAACTGGGGGACGCCGTTCTTCCCGTCGATGACGTCGCACGGCAAGCCCAGCAGTTCGGAGCGGCGCAGGCCGAGGAGCATCAGCTGTATCAACGGCCAATGCCTGTGCATCGGGCAATCCGGGTTCGCGAGCCATGACAGCACGCCCCACATGATGTCGGTGCGTTTGTCGATGGTGAGATTGTCGCGCGCCGCCGTCGGATTGGCCTTCCTGGGTTTCTCGTCGCAGCCGAGCATCGGGTTGCGCACGATGATGTTCTTGCGCACGGCGTAGTTCAGCATCGTGTTCAGCGTCGTCCACGTGTGCCACTGGGCCGAGTGCCCCAAGCTGTCCTTGTCCCAGCGCTTCTTCATGTTGTCGATGTCGCCTGATGTGAGTCGTTTGACGAAGCGGTTGCCGATTATCGGGAGCACGTGCGCCTCGATGTTGTTGCGGTACTTGCGCTTCGAGTCGCCGCCGGCGTTCTTGTCGCCCTTGAGCCACGTCTCCAGAAACATCGACACGGTCGGGTTGCTGCGCGTGCCCTTCGTGCCGCGCGTCCGCGTCTTCTCGGTCTGCGGCTGCGGTTCCGGGTTGTGTTCCTCGATTGCGATTTCCCGGATGCGTTCCACCTTGCGGCGCAGCGCGTCGCGCTTGGTGTGCGCGTAGACGCGGCACCTGCGCATCTTCCCGCCGCTCACTTGTTTCCAGTTGCACACGTACACGTCTTTGCCGCGCAGCTGCTGCACGTGCACCTCGCCGTGCGGCGAGCCGAGCACGATGGCGGGGTCCTCGCTCATCATGGTCTTGATGGTCATCTCGTAGTCCTCTTGGTATCCCATGCCATTCCCCTGAAACGATTGTCTGCGGAAGTGACGTCCCTGTCGTCGTTCCCATTGGTTTCAAGGTAAGGCCGATTCGTTCGTTCCTGCGAACGGGTTTTGGGGATTTTCCGGAGATGATGCCGGCGCGATTCCGTCGGCGGTTTTGTCGGCATTTTGCCGACAAAACGAAAAAGCCCGAAAACCGTTCTCTCGTAACGGTTTTCGGGACCTTCTGGCGGAGGATACGAGATTCGAACTCGTGAGGCTGTTACACCAACACGCTTTCCAAGCGTGCGCCATAGACCACTAGGCGAATCCTCCATGCTTGCGGTGTTTGCTTGAAGCAAGCTCCGTAGGCAACTTGAATAAAGTACCACAGGTTTTGGAAAAGCGCACGGTTGAGATGACTTCGGCGTGTCGCACTTGAATTGCGCGGCGGAACGTCTGATGCGGCGGGACGTTGGATCAGACGGTCGTTCGGGTATCGGGACGCCCGAAACATCCGAACATCCGAACATCCGAACATGAACGGACCATCCCGCAGCAGTGAATTTTCGGTGCCCCGTCGCCTGGCGCATCATCACGCGCCTTACGCTGTGAAATCATGTGGAATGTAGTGGCGTTTGTGGCGAACGTAGCGGAGGATACGAGATTCGAACTCGTAAGACGCTCGCGCCAAAGCACCCGCCGCATCGTTCATCTTGCCGCCCGTCTTGCCGATTGCCGCTCCGATCGTTACGGTCTTACCTCTCGTCACACCCTCAGTGCTCAAAGCACCCGCCACACCCTCGCCACCCGCCACACCCTCGTCGCCTACCTTGCCGCCCGCCACCCCTCCGCATTGTCCGAAACCGTCAAATCCCGCTTCCTCCCATACCTCCTGGCGCTCCTCGTCTGCTGGCTGCCTTGGATCGCGCTCACCTGGCCCGGCTCCATGCGTGACGACACCGTGGCCCAATACCTCCAAGCTTCGGGAATCCACCGCTACTACACCCAGCATCCGCTGTTCGACACCTTGACATTCGGCCTGTTCTGGCGACTCGGCGAAACGTTCGGCGGCGGCTCGCCGCTCGTAGGTCAGGCCGTTTACACTGCGTTCCAATCCGTCACGCTCGCCTCCGGTGCGGCCCTGCTGCTCTGCTATATCCGCAAACTTGGTGCCCCGCGCTGGCTCATCGGCCTCTCTTTGATCTATCTCGCCACCAGCTATGTGGTGGTCGGCTCGGTGACCACGATGGGCAAGGACTCCCTGCACACCGTCTTTTTCCTGCCGCTCGCCGTAGTGTTCGCTGAAATCTGCCTCACTCGCGGTCGGATTCTGGAACGTCGCCCAGTCGCAGCGGCATTCGTGGCTCTGCTGTTCGCTGCCGTCGTCTCCAAACGTACGGCTTTGGTGATCGTACTGTGCGCCGGCTGCGGTCTGTTGGCTGTGTGCCGAAAAGGAAAACCGCGATTCCGCACGTTCGCATGCCTCGCCGTCGCGTTGCTGCTCGCTCAGGGTGTCTGGTCGCCGCTTGCCGCCGCCGCGACGCACGCGAATCCGTCGCCCGGCCGTGAGGTCTGGGGCCTTATCACCCAGCCGGTCGCCCAGGTGGCGCACGATCATCCCAATGATCCCAACGCCATCACTGAGCCGCAGCGCGCCCGATTGAACGCCGTCATGGACCTCGACCGAGCCGCGGCGGACATCAATCCGCACCGCACCAACGAGACGTTCGCCACCCTGCGGGAGCACCCGGCACCGACCGTCGGGCAGAAACTCGCGGCCCTCCGCACGTGGACGGAACTGGGACTGTCCCACCCGGCTGAATACGTCAAGGCTTATGCCGGGCCGATTCGCGCGTGGTGGGATCCGTCGCTCAACTTCGCATACCCCACCGATTCCGACTACTTGTTCACACCCGGCTACCTGCAACAGTGGTCCACATTCCTGCCGCAAGGTGCAGGGGAAGCAACGCCGTCGGGAAGAGCGGGACAGGAGGCGACCGGGAAGTCAGAGGCCGAAGCAAAGGGCGCGCAAGAGGAAAGCAAAGCCGGCGAAGAACAAGCCGGGATCCCAAACGATGGGAAAGCCTCCGCCCAAAGTAGCGCCGTCCAAGGCAGCGCCGATCAAGACGCCGACGTGGCCGCTGCCGAACGCATCGCCGCCACTGAACGCGCACTCTCACCCCTGATGGGCACGTCGCGTCGGCCGCAGTGGCAATGCAACGTATTGCAATCAGTGCGTCAATGGGTGCGTAATAACAATCCGTTGACGGCGATGGCCCTGTACGTCACATGGATTCCGCTGATCGGCGGCCTTGCGTTGCTGACACAGGCCGTGGCACGGCGTACGAGACGAAACAATGCGGGCGACGAATGCTCCAAGGGAGACGAGCGAAACGTAAGTATTCCTCATAACGCCAACGTCGATCGTCCGCACGTCATCTGCCGGTCCGTCGGCGCCTCCCGGTCCGTCGGCGACCGTAACCGTCGCGATCGTCATCCCGTCGATCCCGTCGCCCCGGCGCTCGCCGCATACGGACTGCTGTTCTTCACCGTGCTCTCGCTGTACGCCTCGCCGGAAGCGCTGTTCTGGTATCCGATTCCGGTGTACTTCACGCTGCCGCTGTTCGTGGCGTTGCCGTTTGTGGCCGGTCGGGCGGACGGCTCGGCTCACGTGGGGATGCCGGAGTCCGCCGCGTCATCTCCGAACCCTGCCGCGCCACTGTCCGAATGATGACCGGAGGCCCCGCAGGTCTCGCTCAGGTTCGCTTGCAGTCCGTATGGTGAGACATTTTCGCCCTTAATGCAGGCCGTTTGCCGTTCTCAATACCTCGCAGAGCCGAAAAAATCAAGACTGTTGTTCCAACTTTTTTCTTCCTATCTTTAGGGAAGGTTTTTCGTCCGCGCGCGTTAGCGTGCCCTGAACGGTAAGAAACCTTACGAGAGGAAAGAAGAAGAGGATGGTTTCACGCGCGTCATCTGTGATCCGCCGCGTCCTGATGTCGGTTGTCGCACTGGTTCTGGCGTTGATTACCGTGATTGCGCTGGCCTGTGCGCCGGCTGCCTCCGGCACGACTGTTGCGCAGTCCGGTACGTTCGCGGCTCTCGGCCCGTCCGCAGCCTTTGCCGACGATACGGCCTCCGGCACGTCCAGCGCCACCGATTACGACACCTGGACCGCCATCGCCGACGCCATTAACGGCCAGCTCACGGATGCCCAGAAGCAGTACGCCGACGGCAACCGCTCCGGTGCCGCGTCCGGCTTCTCCAAGGCCCAGAATTCGACCTGGAACGCCTCGAACTTCTCCAAAGTCGTCTCCGATACGCTCGGCCAGGATAAGTACACCGCGCAACTCCAGCAGTTCCAGCAGCTCACGCGCCTTGCCTACCAGCCGGACCATCAGGCCGACATCGACTCGACCGTAACCGCGCTCACCGCGGACATCACCGCATCCGGCACCACGCTCGACTCCACCGCCAACCTCGCCAAGCCGCGCGATTACGCCAAGGCCCGCACCGAGAAGACCGAAAGCGAACGCAAGACGCTTGACGCCAACAAGGTCAACAAGAACACCGGTAAGGGAGACAAGACCTGGACCGACGTGGCGAACGAGATGACGCCCATCCTCGATCAGGCGCTTAAGGATTCCCAGGCCGGTAACGGCCGCAAGGGTGCCGACGGTGTGAACAACGCCTACTACCAGTACTACGAGAAGCTCGGCTTCGAGAAGAACGTGATGAACGCCATCGGCGGCGACCGCGTCTCCAAGGTGGAATCCACCTTCAAGAAGGCCCGCTACGCCATGGTGGACGGCGACAACAAAACCGCAGCCCAGGAAATCGACACTCTCAAATCCATGCTCGTCGAAGACGCGGGCAAGCTCGACGGCGGCGCGGCGGACAACGTCAACGGCTTCATCAAGTTCGTGACCAGCTCCATCGGTCAGGCCTTCCTGGTCCTCATTCGCGAGGGTCTTGAGGCACTGCTCGTGGTGGCCGCCATCATCGCCTACCTCATCAAGTCCGGCAACAAGCGCTTCGTCAAGTGGATCTACATCGGTGTGCTGGCGGGTATCGCCGGTGCCGGCGTGGTGGCCGCGATCTTCATGGTGGCCTTCGGCGGTTCCGGCCCGCTGCAGGAGATCATGGAAGGCGTCTGCGCGCTGGTGGCCATGGCCATGCTGCTGTGGACCAGCAACTGGATGCTCAACAAGAGTTCCGTAGAAGCCTGGAACCGTTACATTCGCACGAAGGCCGAAGCCGCCGTGGCCGCAGCCTCCACGCATGCCGAAGACGCTACGAAGACGACCTCCGGCACCGTGATTTCGCTGGCCCTGCTGAGCTTCCTCGCCGTCTTCCGCGAGGGCGCCGAAACCGTGATCTTCTACGAGTCCATCTATTCGATGACCCGCGATTCGCAGGGCATGTGGATCGGCGGCATCGCCGCGGCCGTGTTCCTGGTGATCATCTTCCTGATCATCCGATTCACGTCCGTCAAGATTCCGATCGGCCCGTTCTTCCTGGTCACCTCGATCCTCATGTCCGTGCTGGTCGTGATCTTCGCGGGCGGCGGCGTGCATTCGCTGATCGAAGGCGACGCGCTCTCCGGCATGTATCTGGAAGGCGTGCCTACCAACGATTGGCTCGGCATCTATCCGTACGTCGAAACGCTGGTGGCTCAGGCCCTGGCCGCCGTGGCCGTGATCGGCCTGTTCGTGGTCGGCTTCGTCAAGCAGCGCAAGGCCAAGGCCGCGCTCGCCGCCGGCAGCGTCGCCAAGTCCGGCGAATAAGCCGACCGAGCGTACCAAACACAAGATTTGTTGACTACTCAACAACCCAACAATAGAGATAAAGGAACAGTTATGAAGAAGAACAAGCTGGCTACCCTGCTGGCCCTCATCGCCTCCGGTGCCATGGCCTTCACCCTCTCCGCTTGCGGCAACACCAACTCCGCCTCCAGCGACACCAAGTCCACCGACTCCTCCAAGACCGCTGACTCCAGCAAGTCCGATTCCTCGGACTCCGGCGATTCCGCCGGCTTCGAGGAGATCCCGATCCCGGGTGCCGACGGCAAGGAAGATCAGAAGGTCGGCCCGCTGAACGTGGCCGCCGTCTACTTCCAGCCGGTCGATATGGAGCCGGCCGGCATGGGCCTGTCCGCCGCCGAGTCCAACCTGCACCTTGAGGCCGATATCCACGCTCTCAAGGACAACCAGCTGGGCTACGCCGAGGGCGACTTCATCCCGAAGCTGACCGTTGACTACGTCATTCAGGACAAGAACGACGCCAACAACAAGCAGGAGGGTACGTTCATGGAGATGAACGCCTCCGACGGCCCGCACTACGGTGCCAACCTGAAGCTCGACAAGGACGGCGAGTACACGCTGACCTTCAAGATCCACTCCCCGGAGGAGAACGGCTGGATGCTGCACGTGGACAAGGAGACCGGCGTGACCGGTCGCTTCTGGACCGAGCCGCTTGAGGCCACCTTCGACTGGGATTACACCGTCCACCAGTGGTGATGCCATCGCCTGCCGCACAGCAGACGAATCGGATTGAATAACAACGGGCATTCCGCCGCCGTGAAGGCGCGGAATGCCCTCATCGCGTTTTGCGGCCGGCATGCATATCCGGCTTGCCGGCGCACGTAAGGAGAACGAATGCTGGGCCAATACATACAGGCACTGCCCGGAATGCTCGGACCCTGCCTTCTGGTGATGAGCATGAGCGTGCTGCTCACCGTGGGAGAAGGACGCGACAAACCCATCAGCGCCAACTGGCGGCTCTACGGCTTGCTCGCCGGCCTCGCCGGAGCGTTCGTCTTCGCCGGCCTTCGCGCCACCGCCATCGTGGACCGTCGCTCCACGGTGAACCTCCCGGCCCTGATCGCCTGCGTGATCTTCGACGTGCTCGCCATCGTGGTGGTGCTAGCCGCCCGCAGACTCACGCGCGACTGGCATCACCATCGCGCGGCCTTGCACATCGGCAACGCCGTCGCCGCGCTGGCCATCGCGACCACCACGTTCTATGCCACGCCGGACGTGATTCTGCAGCTCACCAACTTCGTGGAACCCGGCGATTCCCCCTTCACCTCCGACATGCTCCTGCGTGCGCTCGGCTTCCTGCTGGGCATCGGCACGGCAGTCGTCGTGGCGGCCATCTTCCGCACCCTGCGCTCCACCGCCGTACGCTGGTCGTTTACGCTGGCCGCACTGCTGGTTGTGATCATCGGCCTGATTCGTCACGCCACCGAGCTGTTCTCCCTGATGATGAACATGCTGATTCTGGTGCTGCACGGCCCGGCGTTCCGCACACTGATCCTGTTCCACAACCACATGCTGGAGATGGCGATCGCCCAGGCTGCCGTGTTCGTGATTCCGGCCGTCGCCTCCGTCGTCGCCGGCTTCCGTATGCCGCGCACCGGCGCGAACGAAGCCATCGCACGCAGCCATATCGCCTTCAAACGTCGTTCCAAATTCACAGCGTTCTGGAGCGTACTGGTCATTGCCGCGGTAGGCGTCTCCCTGATCTGGGGCACCGCCGAAGCCAACAAAACCCCCGAACTGACGCCTCCGGAAGCCTACTCGCTGAAGGACGGCGTAGCCACGATCACCTTTGCCCAGGTCGCGGACGGCCACCTGCATCGCTTCGAATACAAGGCCAAAGACGGCACCGTCATGCGTTTCATCGTGATCAAGAAGAACGGCGGCGCGTACGGCATCGGCCTGGACGCATGCGAAACCTGCGGTGACGCCGGCTACTACGAAAAGGACGGCAAGATCATCTGCAAGCGCTGCGATGTGGCCATCAACCTGGCCACTATCGGTTTCAAGGGCGGCTGCAACCCGATCCCGTTCCCGTACAAGGTCTCCCAAGGCAAGATCACCATTCAGACCTCGGACCTTGATCCGCTCAGTCAGAACTTCAAGTAAGGAGGTGAGCCGATGTTCTTCCTGCGCATGATTTTCCGCTCGTTCAGCCGTCAGCTGCGCCGCCGTCTGCTCATCGCGCTCACGGTATGCCTGTCGGCCACCGTATCCGTGGCCATGCTCGGCGTCGTGTTCGACGTGGGTGACAAGCTCAACGCCGAGCTGTCCACATACGGCTCGAACATCACCGTCCAGCCCAAGTCGGACGCCGTGGTGAACGATCTGTACTCCACCGCCGGCAACTCCACCGCCGATCCGACCGCATTCCTCAACGAATCGGACGCGGCCAAAATCAAGACCATCTTCTGGGCGTTCAACATCACCAACTTCGCGCCGCAGCTCAACCTGCACGCCGAAGCCACCAACGTGGACCCGGTTACGGAAGGCAACGGCTGGTCCGTGAGCCTGACCGACTACCCGACCCAAAAGAACGTGCCGGTGGTGGGTACATGGTTCAGCAAAACCCTGCATTTGGAAACCGGGGAGTCCACAGTCGCCGGCGTCAACGGCATGCGTTCGTGGTGGAAAGTCACCGGAAAATGGGCCAAGGACGATACGAACGAGGCCATGATCGGCACGGACCTCGCCAAATCGCTGGGTGTCAGGAACACCGGACACGACGATGAAGCCGCCGTACAGATCGGCGGCACGGTCACCTTGACCCGTGGAGACAAGTCCATGGACTTCAAGATCGTGGGCATCTACGACTCCGGTGACGACGAAAATTCGTCGATGTACGTCTCCTCCTCCAAACTGCAGGAACTGTCCGGACTGACGGACAAGATCGACAAGATCGAAGTTAAGGCCCTGACCACGCCGGAAAACGATCTGGCCCGTCGCGCGGCCAAGAATCCGGCCGCCCTGAGCCAGGAGGATTGGGAGACCTGGTACTGCACGGCATACGCCTCGTCCATCGCCTACCAGATCGAAGAAGTCATTCCGGGTGCCGTGGCCAAGCAGGTGCGTCAGGTCTCCGCCCTGCAGGGTGACGTGATGAACAAAACCCGTGCGGTGATGATTGTGATGACGGTTCTTTCGCTGGTCGCCGCCGCGATCGCCGTGGCCAATCTGATGGCCGCTTCGATCGGCGAACGATCCGCCGAACTGGCGCTGCTCAAGGCCATCGGTGCTACGGATGGTGCGGTGAGCCGACTGATGCTCGCCGAAACCGCCGTGATTTCGCTTGCCGGTGCGATCGTGGGCGCGGGCCTCGGCTCGGGTGTGGCGCAGATCGTGGGGCAGGTGGTGTTCGGTTCGGGCATCACGATGCGTCCGATGGTGTTCGTGCTCGTGTTCGTGCTGCTCACGCTGACCGTGCTGCTGGCATCGGTTTCTTCGATTCGTTCGATTCTTAAGCTTCGCCCTGCGGAGGTGCTTCATGGCCGCTGATATGACCAATCGCAAGATGTTCTGGGCGATGATTGTGGGCGCGGTGTTCCGCCGCCGTTCGCGCGCGATCATGGCCGTTATCGCCTCGATGGTCGGCGCGATGACGCTGTTCTGCCTGGCCGCCATTTCGATTGCCGTGCCGCAGCAGATGAACGAGGAACTGCGTTCGTACGGTGCCAATCTCATCGTCACCGCCACCGGTGGCATGTCGGACGAGACCGTGTCGACCATCGAATCGACCGTGACCGGCGTGGCCGACGCGAAGGCCGCCGCCTACCGGTACGAGTCGGTGCGCATCAACTCGGCCCCCTACGTTATGGCTGGCATTGACGTGAACGAGGTGCGCAACCTGAATCGCCACTGGAATGTGGACGGCTCCTGGCCGAGCGAAGGCCGCGTGCTGGTCGGCCGTGACGTGGCCGACGCGCTCGGCGTGAGCATCGGCTCGACCGTTACGATCGGCTATCGTGGCGAGGATTCCGGGCAGCCCAACGGCGACGTTGCCGGGGGAGCTGGGGCTTCGAGTGGTTCGGCGGCGAGCGGCTCTTCCGAAGATAAAGCCGCCGGCGAAACCGGGCAGCAGACCCGAGACGGCCGCGTCTCCACCGATATTCTCGACACCTCCGGCACCAAGTTCCAGGTCGCCGGCATTGTGGACACCGGTGGCTCCGAAGACGAAATCGTGTATGCGGTCGGTTCGGATCTGACCACGCTGGCCGGCAAGCGCGGGCCGGACGTCATCGAGTTCTCGTCCGAGGCCAGCGAGGACCAGCTGAGCGGTTTGGTGAGCAAGCTGAATAAGCAGGGCGCTGCGGCTTCGGCTGGCTCGACCGGCTCGACCGGCGCGGCGGATGCTGTCACCTATCAGGCGCAGCAGGTCACCAAAATGACCGCATCGAACCAGCGCATCATCACCATGCTCAAAACCCTGTTCTGGATCGTCTCGCTGGTGGTCCTCGTGCTGACGCTGGTGGGCGTTTCCACCACGATGGCCTCGATCGTCTCCCAGCGTCGCAACGAGATCGGCCTGAGGAAGGCGCTCGGTGCCTCGTCGCTGTCCGTGGCGGCGGAATTCTTCGTGGAATCCGCGCTCTACGGCCTGTTGGGCGGTCTGATCGGCATGGGGCTCGGCTATGCGCTGGCCCGTGTGCTGTGCGCCCAAGTGTTTGAACGCACGCTTGACTTTAGTTGGGCGCTCGGCGTGGCCTCGGTGCTGCTGTCCGTCGTGCTTGCCATCATCGCGTCGATTCCGCCGGTTCGACGCGCCACCCGTATCGATCCCGCCATCGTGCTGAGGGAGGAGTAACCCATGCAGCTTGAACTCGACCATATTTCCAAGATCTACGGCGATCTGCATGCCGTGGACGATCTGAGCCTCACCGTGCCGGAAGGGCAGTGGCTCGCCATCGTGGGTTCCTCCGGCTCCGGCAAAACCACGCTGATGAACATGATCGGCTGCATGGATACGCCGTCCAAAGGTTCGGTGACCCTTGAAGGCCGTCGCCTGGAGGACCTGAATGCAGCCCAGCTCGCCGACGTGCGTAAGAACATGATCGGTCTGGTGTTCCAGAAGTTCTATCTCGTACCGCATCTGACGGCTGTGGAGAACGTGATGGTCGCGCAGTACTACCATTCCGTCGTGGACGAGAAGGAAGCGCTGGCTGCACTCGACCGCGTGGGATTGAAGGAGCGCGCGCATCATCTGCCCGGACAGCTTTCGGGCGGCGAACAGCAGCGTGTATGCATCGCCCGTGCGCTGATCAACTGCCCGAAGCTGATTCTGGCCGATGAGCCCACCGGCAACTTGGATGAGAAAAACGAGAAGATCGTGCTCGATCTGTTCCGCCAGCTGCACGAGCAAGGCACCACGATTATCGTGGTCACGCATGACGCGCTGGTGGCAAGCTGCGCCCAGCGCGAGATCATGCTCAACCATGGCGTGCTCGTGGGAGAGAAGTGGAACGACGAGGAAGCGCGTAAGGCGTATGAGGCCGCCGGCGGACGTCCCGCATCCACCGGTTCCACCGCTGAAGGCGCACAGTCCGGAGACGTGCCGATCGGCTTCGACGATCCCACCAAGGCCGCCAAAACAGGTGGCGAGGAGTAAAACGGATCTCGGCCTATCGTGGTGACATGAGATTCGGGATCCAAGGAGAAGACATGACTGACACACAGGCATTGAAGAAATCCGCCACGCTTGCCGCCGCCGGTCTGGTGGTCGCCGGCGCGCTGCTGTCCGGCTGCGGGGAGCCCACCGCTACGCCGATGAACGACGAATACGCCGGCAATTCCGGCGAAACCGCCCAATCCCAAGAACAGCAGTCGGAGTCGGGCGGCTCATCCGGTTCTTCCTCTGACTCTTCGGACAAGGCGGATACGTCCAGCACGACGAGCGACAAGAAAGACACTGGCAACTATGCCGATGGCACCTACTCGGTCAATGGCCAGTACGGGCCGGTGGGCGAAGACACCATCGACGTTCATGTGACCGTCAAGGACCAGAACGTCGAAAACGTGGAGATCGTCGGCCACCCGTTCACCACCATCTCCAAGAACCATCAGGACGCCTTCGCCAAGGCCATCAACGGCGTAGTGGACGGCAAGCCTCTGAAAGACCTCAAGGTAGACAAGGTGGCCGGTGCCAGCTGGACCTCCGAAGCGTTCAACAAGGCCCTTGAAGTGGCTCGACAGGAAGCTTCCATTCAGGAATAGCGGTCTCCTAGTGATGCTTGTGATGCGGTAGGTGCCTTTTCTTGCTAGCCGGGAATCAGCCCATTGCAAACGAGAAAGCCGGTTGTCGGTAGGGTAGCGACAACCGGCTTTCCTCTATGCCAACAGGGCTGGCCACAGCAGGTCGGTCAGACGCTCCGGCCAAGAGCTGTCGGCGGTGGCCGACCGATTCTCAATGGCTTCGACAGCCACCAGCGAACCGAGAATAGTGGACAACAAGAGCCGCTCGTCAAGACCGCGCCGGAACAAACCCTGAGCCATGCCGGACTCCAGAAAATCGTGCAGCCGACTGAGCCATGGCGTAATGACCTGATCCACGATATGCCGGAAGAATTCCGCATCACTGGACAGCACGATGCCCACACTGTCTACGTCGATATCGTTGTCGGCCACCCAATCGAGGATGCAGCGCAGCATCTGTGCGAAATGCTCTTTGGTGGGGCTTAACGGCTCGATCATATCCCCGTCGGCCACATACATGGCGCGAATTCCGCGTATCAGCTCGTTGGCGTTGCGGTAACGGCGGTAGATGGTGGTTTTGGCCACGCCGGAGCGGCGGGCCACCTCCTCGATGGTCACGCCGCTGATGCCGCGCTCCACCGCCACCTGCAGCGTGGCCTTCATCAGCTTGCGGTCAGTCGCCACCCGTCGGCGCTCGCCGCGCGGCGAGGCGGACGATTTGTCGGATGCGGCGGCATCGGCACCGGCTGTATCGACAGCTGGGATGTCCTCGATTGTTGTTGTCATCATGCTTCTTCTCTCATTGTTGTGGGCTGCTGCTTTGGGCCGCTGTAGGCCGATGCAGGCCGTTGTAGGTTTCGGCGGTATATATGTGGGCAATGGGTGAAACCCCTCAGCTCAACACCTTTGTGCTTTCCACCTTGGCCACATACCACTGGTTGAAACGCACCAGCGGCTTCCTCAGCAGCAATCCCAGCAACAGCAGCGGCGGAATGAACGCCACCAGCCAGCCGGCGGCCTTCCAATAATCCAGGTTGTAGATGCCGGCGATGGCGGCGCGCATCATCGTCACTGAATGGGTCAACGGCAGCACCGGCGAAATCTTCGCGATGAAATCGGGCAGCATCTGCACCGGGTATGCGGCGTTCGCGCCCGTGATCTGCACGATCAGCATCAGCACACCAATCGCCTTGCCCACATTGCCGAAGCTCACCACCATCGTGTACATGAACAGCGAGAACAATAGCGCCGAAAGCCAGCCGGAAAGCATGAACAGCATCGGGTGCACGGCTTGCACGTCGAGGAACAGCAGATCGCCGCCCAGCGACACTGTGGCCTGTATCAGTGCGATCAATGCGAACACCCCGTAATGGCCGAGATACAGCTGGTGGGGTCTGGGATCTCCCAGTTCGCGTCGAATCCTGCGCGAAACCGTGGTCTTCAGGGTGACCACCATGAGCAGCGAGCCCACCCACAACGGAATCAGCGTATAGAACGGTGCCATCGAAGAGCCGAAGTTGGCCACCGGGAACACGGCCTTGCGCTTGAGTTGCACCGGTGCCGCCAGTGTGGCCGCCAACGTTTCAGGATCGGAACTGAGCAGATCCTTCACCATGCTCATATCTCCGGTGTTCAACGCCGCACCGAGCTTGGCGTTGAACGTGGACAGCTCCGTAGAGGCGCTGCGCAGTTTGGACGATACCTTGCTCAGTGTGGTGCGGGCGTCGGAGAGCATCGCGGAGGCGTCGGACGAGGAAGCCTTCAGCTCGTCCATCGAGGTCTTGAGCTGATCGGAATTGGAGCTGAGCAGCGTGGCGGCGTCCGAGACCGAAGCTGACAGCGATTCGATCTGCGGCTGGACATTGTTCGTGAAGTCCGACTGTATGCCGGTGATGCTGTCTTTGGCTTGGGTGGCCAGCTGCTTGACCTCGTCATGCTGCCCCTGCGCCTTCTGATTGCCGGTGCGTACATCGTTCGCCGCTGAGGTCAATGCGTTCTGCAACGCGGTTTGCCGCGCGATGGAGCGGTCCAGCATGCGTACGGTTAATGAATCCTCGCCCAGGATCGAAGCCATGGTGGTGCGGATCTCGTTGTAATACGAGATCTGTTCGCCTACATTCGCCGCCTGCGAATCCAGCTCGCTCGCCACGGAATTGGCTCCGGAATCGGCGTCGCTGTACAGCGAATCGATGGAGGTCGCCACGGCGTCGAAGCTGTCGGCGCTGCTGCTGAGCGCCTGATTCATCGTGGAGGTGGTGGTTTTCAGCGCTCCGGCCACCGAGTCCACGCCGCTTTTGGCACCGGACAGGTCTGTGTTCGCCCGTTTGGCCGAAACGGATGCCTGATCGATGAGACTGTTCGAGGTGTCCAGCAGGAGTTGGGCGGATTGGGTGAGCGAACCGTAGGCGCCGAGCATGTCGGCCGTGTCCGTCAGGCGGGTGGCGAAATCGGCGATGTTGCTGTTGAAACTGACCAGTTTGTCTTTCGCTTCGGGCTTCTCCAGCTGGTCGGCCAGCGAGGAGGCGATTTCCAACGCCGAAGAGGTGATGGTCTGGGCGAAGGTGGTGTTAATTTCGGCCGCCACTTCGTCCGCGCCCTCGTTGAGCAGGTTCGGTGCCAGCGCGTTCTTCTTCTCGTTGCGGTAATACGTGAGTTTGGCGTTATGGGCATCGTCAGAGAAGAAGGTCATCATGTCCTTGCTGAACGACTTCGGGATGACGATGGCCGCATAGTATTTGCCGGATTTCGCGCCTTCGATGGCGTCCGTCTTGGTGGTGATGGTCCAGTCGAGCTGACTGTTGGCGCGCAGGGCGTTGACCACCTGATCGCCCACGGTGATCTTGATCGGCACCAGATCGGATTTGTACCCGTCATCCACGTTCGCCACGGCGAACTTCAGGTTCTTCATGTTGGAGAACGGATCCCAACAGGCGGCCACGTTGAACCAGGTGAACAGGCCGGGAATCATCACCAATCCGATCACGATGATGATGGAGACCACATTGCTGGTGATGCGCTTGACGTCGCCGATGAACAGCTTCCAGATTGTTTTCATCGTGCGTGCTTGCCTTCCTTGGTGTCGAACAGACCGGTCATGAATCGTATGGTTGGGGTGTCGTCGGCGCTTGGGGCGTCAACGGTGGTGTCGGCGGCGACGGTGGCACCAGCGGCACCACCCGCACCACCGTCCGTGTTGTGGGCCGCAGTGTGGGTGCCGGCATGCGCAGCGGCGCCCCTGCGACCGTAGATCAGCGAGCGAATCGATTCGTCGGACAGATTGCCGAGCTCGGTCTGACGGCGGATCGAATCACGCATGAATTCCACGACCATCAGGAATCCGATGATGATCACCACCCAAGCCAGCCAGGTGGCCATGACCACGATCTTTTCACTGGTGGTCAGCGAGAAGACGATGATCAGCGCGGCGGGCACCACGAATCCGGCGATGAGCGCGCCGGTCAGCAACTGCGGATAGCGGCGCTGGAAGCTGGCGGCGCGACGTTCGATGCCACGGCGGTAGTCCTCATGGTTGGCCAGCGCGGCGATCGCCTGCGTGATGCGGTATTCGTTGCCCGGCAGATGCACCTGCTCGCCGATAATGATGTCGCTTTCCTCGATCTCGCGTGCGAACAATCGGTTGAGGTTCGCGAGACGCGGTCGGGCCACCAGTCCCAGCAGGAAGGCAAGCACCGCGAAGATCAGCAGCTTGCCGATGTAGTGGAACCAGTTGCCGTCGTAGAATCCGGCGATGGCCTCGCGCATCGCGTCGATCGAATAGGTGAACGGCAGCAGCGGGTAGATGACGCGGAAGAATCCGGGCATCATCTCGATCGGGTACAGGCCGGAGGCGCCCGGCACCTGCAGGATCACCAGCGCCACGCACAGGCCTTTGCCCACATGCATGAACGTGGTGGCCATCGCGAAAATGAATGCCATATACACCAGCGAAGTGATGATGCAGGTGAGCAGGAACACGGGGATGTTCACGCACTGCATACCCAGAATCAGGTTGCCGATGCCGGTGACCAGACCCTGTGTGGCGGCCAGCGTGGAAAGCAGCGCGAGACGTCCCAGATACCCTTGCGTGGGGGTGAGCCCCTCGATGCCTTCGTCATCGGTTTCGATTTTCGGAATCACCACCAGCACGAATGCGCCCACCCATAGTGCCAGCGCGGTGAACAGCGGTGCCATGCCGGAGCCGTATGAGCTCACCGGGTACAGCGTCTTCTCGCTGATCACGGTGGGGGAGAGCATGAAGTCGGAGATCTTGGCCGCATCCAGCTTGCCGTCTGTGTCCATCAGCGCGCTCAGGGTGCTGGATACGGAAAGGGCCTTGATGTCTGTGGACAGAGTGGCGAGTTTGTCTTGCACACTGGCCAACGCCTTGTCGGTGTCGGACAGCGCGGTTTTCGTGGAGGAGGCGGCTTCGTCGAGCTGGTTGAGCGCCTGCTTCGACTGGTCGATCAGCGAGGTTTGCGAAGTCAGGCCGTTCGACAACGCGTTAGCGGTGGAACTCAGCGTGCTCAAACCGTTGTTGAGTTGCGGCAGTGCTCCGGAAACCAGCGTTTTGCGGGCGTCGCCCACAGCGGTGATGGTGGTTTGCGTGGAACTGTTGAGGTTGTCGGCCAACCCCTGCGTATCGGTGGCTGCGCTGCCGATGGAGGTGTTGAGCGTGTTCAGGTTGGTCAGTGTGCTCGATAGTTGGCTGTTGCGATGCGAGAGCTTGGCGATGGCCGACTTCAGCGGCTCCTGATCGGCGTTCGGCAGGCTACCCAGCTGTGTGATGATTTCGGCGTTTGCGTCGTTGATGTCCATGGCGGTGCCGATGAGTCCGTTGACTCGCTGGTTGGCTGAGTTGATGGCTCCTGTCACCGTACCCACGCTTTGGTCGGCTTTGTTCACGGCTTGGCTGAGCAGGCTGGAGCCTTGGTCGATGGTGCCGGACGTGTTGGTGATGAAGCTGGTCACGCTGGTCTGTGTGGTGCCGATGAGCTGGGAGGTGCCGGACAGGCCCAGTGCCACGTCGATGCCGAGCTGGCGTGCTTCGTCAAGCGCCTGCCGTGCGGTGCGCGTTTTCGACGGGGTGTCGTCCAGTTTGTCGTTGAGCTTGCTGATGGCTTGGCGGGTGGATTGGATGTCGTCGGACGCTTCGTCCAGTGCGGCTACGGTTTTGGCTTTGGCCTGATCGGTACGTCCGATGACCTTGTCGCCGGTTTCGTTGATGACGTTCGTCAGTACTTTGGAAACGGTGGAAACGAACGTGGAGTTGACTGTGCGGTCCAGCGTGGAGGCGCCAACGTCGGTGACTTTCGGGGCTACGGCGTTGGCTTTTTCGTTGACGTAGTACTCCAGTGTGGGACGGTCCTCGCCGCCGGTCACGACGCCGGCGAGGTTGTCGGAGAAGTCTTTCGGGATGATGATGGCGGCGTATGCCTCGCCGGATTTCACCATATCCATCGCTTCGTCTTGATCGACGAAGGTCCAGCCCAGCTGGGTGTTCTGCTTCATCTGGTCGACGATCTGATTGCCGAGGTTCTGCTTGCCGATCAGTTCGTTGTCGGTGCCGGTGTCGTTGTTGGCGATAGCCACGGTGATGCCGCCGGTATTGCCGTACGGGTTCCAGAAGCCCACGATGTTGTACCACGAGTACAGCGGTGGGATGAATACCATGCCGAAGAGAATCACCCAGGCGGTCGGCACCCTGAACAGGCGCAGGAAGTCGCGCTTGAGGACCTTTGCGATGTTGCGCACTCAATACCCCCGATTGGCTGGTTTACAAAAAGCTACGTTCTCCGTAGCGCTACGTTTAGCGTAGCGCTACGGAGAACGTAGCGTAATACCTTGTTGGGAGATGAGTGGTGCAATGGTGCGCCGCTGGACGTGTTGTCTAGTTTTGGTGCTTCGTTACGCTCAGCTGGCGATAGTGCCGGAGGCGTTCTGCTGACTGGAGGAGTCGGCGGAGCCGGAGGTGCTACCGGAGCTGGAGCCGGAGTTGCCGGAATTGGAGCCGGAGGAATCGCCATCGGATTCCTGATTGTCGGAACCGGGCAGGCTTGGCGCCCCGCCGTTCTGGCTGTTGCCGCCTTGGCCGCCGCCCATGCCGCCTTGGCCGCTCTGCCCGCCCTGGCTGGAGCCGCCGGGCATCTGCATCTGCTGCTGGCTGGATGAACCGCCGTTGCCGGCGATGGCTCCATACAGCACGCCGCCGCCGAGGCCTCCCACCAGGCCGCAGGCCAAGCTGATGCCTACCAGCAGTGCAATCGCCTTACCGGAGAAGGTGCGTGCCGCCGCTTCCGGGCCGTGCGGTGCGTCTGGGATGTGTGAGGTGCCGAATGCCGCATTGTGTGCAGGTGGCACAGGGGTGGCCGGCCCCGTCGGCGCGGTCCATGCCGGGTTGCCTGTGTTTGCGTTCTGACCGGTGTAGCCATTGCTGGTCTGCGTGTAACCGTTCTGTGTGGTGGAAGCGAAGGCGGTTTCAGCGTTGGCGCCCGTCGTCGGCAGTGCGGTGGTGGCCGCCTCGCTGGCTTTCTGCTGATCGGTGGTCGGCTGCGGGAAGACATTGGTGGTGTCGTTGTTGCTCATGATCGGTCCTTTCGAAAAGTCGTGAATCCGTGGGATGGAATCGAAGTGTTGTGGTTGTAAATAGGGAAAGCAGATGATTCGTCGCGGTCCTACATGCTCCACGTGGTGGAGGTGCCGAACTGCGTATCGAAATCGGAGCGATCGATGAGATCGTCGCTGAGCGTGATGTCATCGCCGGTGGCCGAATCGGGCAGTGACGTACCGTAATCACCGGTAACGGTCACGGTGACGGACCCGGTGCCCTTGACGACGGTTGTGCCGCCGGCCACGATGGTCACGGTGTTGCCGTCGGCGTCAACCACCTTGCCGCCGGACGCGACGTTCAGCGCAGACACGGTCGTATCTTCGCTGACCACCCACGTTGAAGTGCCGTCGACGTTCACCGTGATCGGCGCATCGGTGGTGGACGAATCAGTGGCGTTCGCGTTCTTGGTGATCGACGCGCTGCCGGTCCAAGTCGAGCCTTCCAGCAGGTTCAGCGTGACGGACGAGATCGTATCGGCGCTTACCGTACCGGTCAGCGTCTGGTTGCGGCCGGTGAATACGACGGTCGCGCCGTTGGAGCCAGCCGAGCCCCAGTTGTTCGAGTCGTTGCCGGCGGCCGTGATCAGCGCCGCCTTGGATGAGTCGAAATCAAGCGTGGTGTTCGACAGGACCACGTCCGCGGTGGTGTTCGTGAAGTAGAACATCGAACCGGACTGGATGGAGGACTTCAGTGTGGAGTCGGCGGCCTGGAAGGTCGCGTGTTCGCCGGTTGTGGATTCGGCGTCGCCTGAAGTGGACTGGTAGATAATCACACCGTTGGCGATCGGGTCGCTGGCCGTTTTGTCGGTGATGGTGCTGGTCAGCTCCGAATCCTTGATCAGGATGGTGTTCAGACCCTCCATGCCGGCGATCTGCGAGCCGGTGGCGGTGCCGGTGACGCCGGAAACCTGCACGTTGCCGGTCGAATACAACAGCGGTGAGCCGGAGCCGGCGGTGGCGAGCTGGGAATCGGTGACGGAGATCGAGCCGCCGCCGCGATCGGTGGCGATGGTGGCCGAATGGTCGCCCTTGGTGGAGGCGTTGACGGCGCTCGCCAGAATCGTGCCGCCATAGGTGGCGTCAAGGCCGCGTGAATTGTCGGCCGTGGTGTTGATGGTCACGTTGTTGGCCAGCACGGTGCCTGAATCGGTGGCAAAAATAGCGTTCGAGCCGGAGCTGGAGGCGCTGAGCGAGGAATCGGAGATGATGGTTTTCGATTCCTCGCCGACCGTAAGCGCCACGGAGTTGGTGCCGTAGAAGTTGTTGTTGTCGGCGTTGTCCGAGTCACCGGATTTGTTCAACGTGCCGTTGGTGATGGTCAGCGTGCCGCCGTTCTGTGCCAATGCCACATTCTGGTCGGATTTGCTGGCTTCGGTGGTTTCTCCGTCGGAAGTGACCTCTTTGCCGTCGGCGGTGAGCGCGCCGGAGTAAGTGCCGGTGTAGTCGTAGCTCATGGTGTCGGCACCGCCGCCTCCCGGCTGACCTTGCACGGTGGCGTTGTTGACGTTGGAGCTGGAGCCCCAGCCGAGCGTGCCGGCGAGCGCCGCTCCGGCCATGCCGTAGCCGAATCCGGTGATCAGGGAGATCGCTGCCGCTGCCGCTGCTGCCTTGCCCAGTGGCAGTTGCGCGAACCGACGGGCTGTGGCCGAGCGGTCGTTACGGTCTGCCAGGTGATCGGCGTTCTTGACGGTATGCGGGCCGCGTGCGGACGTCCGCCGCTTGCCGGACGAAATCGCATTGGTCATGATTGTTTCCTTTCATTATTGCGTCAACAGCTTTCCGCGCTTGCGGTGGAATTGTGTTGCGCTGTGATGATTCAAGTACACCGCCGCTTGCGTAACGTTGCCTTTAGCCAGGCGAAAGGACGGCTGTAATCTGCGGCAAGGGTTTCTGAGTGGTTCTTGGACGTTTCCTGAAAGCGCTGCGGCGCTCGGACAGTGCCGATAATGCTATAAAGAAAGACATGCCGAACCGGCTGTGACGTGAGGAAGGTGAGCCATGAGGAAAGCGCAATCGATGGAATCGGCTGTCGCGGCGGACCTGGCTGCTGCCGAACTGGACGATACCCAATCGGACGTGGATGCGCAGCGTCTTCCGATACTGGCGCGCGTCTACGGCGTGCTGGTCGTACTCGACGGCATATCCACGCTACCCATTCTGGTGCTCTCCTGCATCTATGCGGTCCGTGAGATCGCGGCCGGCCGTGTACATGTGGATGCGCTGAGCCTGACATTCATGCTTACGGCGCTTCATGCGGTGGTGCTGATCGTCAACGCTGTCTGCTTGACGATTTTCGGCGTTCTGCTGCTACGCAACCGACGTCGATATGCCGCGCGCTGGGCGTACGTGCTCATGCCGCTCACTCTGGCCGACGGTATGCTGTCGTTGGCGTTGGAAGGACTGAGCTGGAACATTCTTCTGCCCGGCATCCAGATGATCATCCTTATCGTGATTTCGGTCACCGCGGATCCGGCGCTGCGTGAAGAACGCCGACTGCAATGGGCGTTGCGCAGAATGGACGAACGCGACGATTATGAATCCGCGCTGGCCGCCGGCATGCTCGGGCGCGACCAGAGCGGCAAAGGCTATATCGCGTTGGACTTCTTCAATATTTTCTGGCTGTTCACCATCGCATCAGTGGGCGGTCTCATCATCGAGACCATCTACCATTTCGCGCTGTACCACGGTGAGCTACAGGACCGTGCGGGATTGTTGTGGGGGCCGTTCTCGCCGATCTACGGTTGCGGTGCCGTGCTGGTGACCGTATGCCTGAACCGATTGTGGAAATCGAATCCGTTCCTGATCTTCTGCGCCTCAGCGGTGATCGGCGGCGCATTCGAATACGTCACGAGCTGGTTCATGGAAGTGGCGTTCGGCATCACCGCATGGGATTACACCGGCCAGTGGCTGTCTATCGACGGGCGCACGTCCGGCAAGTACATGTTCTTCTGGGGGCTCATCGGCGTGGTATGGGTGAGGTTCCTGCTGCCACGCATGCTCGCGCTTATCAATCGGATTCCGTGGAAAGTACGGTATTCGCTGACCGCAGCATGTGCCGTGCTCATGGTGGTTGACATTGTCTTCACACTGATGGCGCTGGACTGCTGGTACGGGCGCATGGCCGGACAAATACCGGATTCGCCGGTGGCCATGTGGTTCGCCGAGCACTTCGGCGACTCGACCATGGCCGATCGGTTCCAGACCATGACTATCGACCCGTCCAAGGCCGGCCGCATGTAGTTTCTATTGGCTCTGTCGTAGCCTGATTCCGATAACCTCAGCAAGGAACGGAACGTCGGGGTGCGGCGTATGCGATGCCCGACCGTAAGCAGCGCAGGTGCATGCTACGCTTTGCGAGCATGCACCGAAGCGAGGCCGAGCGGCCTTGAGCGTGTCGGGCGTCGCATACGCCGCACCCCGACGGCAACAGCGAATCGGCCGGCGATCACAGTCCGCTGCGCAGATCGCCAGTCGGCGATCACAGCTCGCTGTACGGATCGCCAGCCGACGATTACAGTCCGTACTGTTCGTGTGCGAACTTTTCGAGCGCCGGAATCGAGCGCTTGACCTTCTCCGTGTCGATGCAGTACGCCATACGGAAGTATCCGGGAACGCCGAAGCTTTCGGACGGCACCAGAATCAGGTCGTATTCCTTCGCCTTGAGGCAGAACGCGGTCGCGTCCTCCTCCAAGGCCTTCGGGAAGATGTAGAACGTGCCGCCGGGGCGTACCACGTCGAATCCGATGGACGTGAGGGCGTCGTACAGCAGGTTCATGTTCGTCTCGTAAACGGAGAGGTCGCTGGTCTCATCAAGTACCTTCGCTACGCCCAGTTGAATCGAGCTCGGCGGGCAGTTGTGTCCGGTGCCGCGGGAAATCTGCCCCATGATCGGCTCCAGCAGATCGGCGTCGGTGGCCGCCGGATTCACCGCCACGTAGCCGATGCGCTCGCCGGGCAGGGACAGCGACTTCGACCATGAGTAGCAGGTGAGCGTATTCGCGTAGAAGTTCGCCGGATATGGCTGAGTGTTGCCGTCGAAGACGATTTCGCGGTATGGTTCGTCGCTGATCAGGAAGATGTCATGACCGTATTCGGTCTGCTTGGCGGTGAGCAGGGCGGCAAGTTTGGTCAGCGTCTCGGCCGAGTAGACGGCACCGGAGGGGTTGTTCGGCGTATTGATCAGCACGGCCTGCACGTTCGGGTTGAGCGCCGCTTCAAATGCCTCGAAGTTGATCTGGAAGTTCGCCGTGTCCGCGGGAATCACGGTCAGATGCGCGCCTGTGCCGTTCACGTACGGCATGTACTCAGGGAAGAAGGGGGCAAAGGTGATGATTTCGTCGCCCGGCTTGGTCACTGCGCGCATCGCGTGGGCCAGTGCGCCGGCGGCACCCGTGGTCGGGAAGATGTGGTTGCCGGTGTAGGCGGTGCCGAATCGACGATTGAGCGAATCGGCGATGGCCTCCTTGACCGACGGGATGCCAAGCGAGGGGGAGTAGCCGTGGATGGCGACCGGATCGCCGTTCGTATACAGGTCGACCATGGTTCTGGCGAAGTCGGGCGGGGCCGGCACGCTCGGATTGCCGAGGGAATAGTCGAACACATTGTCGTAGCCGATTTCCTTGCCTCGGGCGGTGGCGTATTCGCTCAATTCGCGGATGACGGACTTGCCGCCCAGCATCGCCTTATATGCCTCATTGATCATGAAAGACTCCTTGCCGTTCGTTCGACACCGATATCTCCCTATTCAACCACCTCAGCTGCGGGTTGCGGCAGCGGATATCCAAGGGGCGATTCGTCGGCAGCCGTTCAGCGGTCGGTCAGCTGTCGGCGTAAGACGAGTCTCGCATGCCGTCAACGTGGACGATAGACTGGCAGTGTTTGAACGATGAGCTTCACAGAAAGGCAAGGCAAATGGCCGAAGCTACTGCAAATATCGGCGTAATCGGACTGGCGGCGATGGGCTCCAACCTGGCGCGCAACCTGGCGCACCACGGCAACACGGTGGCCCTGTTCAACCGTCACTACTCCCGCACCGAGAAGCTGATTGCCGAGCACGGCACTGAGGGCAACTTCGTGCCGGCCCAGACGCTGGAAGAGTTCGCGGCTTCCCTGAAGCGCCCGCGCACCGCCATCATTATGGTCAAGGCCGGTGCTCCGACCGACGCTGTGATCGAGCAGCTCGAAGAGGTGTTCGAGCCGGGCGACATTATTGTGGACGGTGGCAACTCCTTCTTCAAGGACACCATCAAGCGTGAGAAGGAAGTGCGTGCCAAGGGCTTCCACTTCGTGGGCTGCGGTGTGTCCGGTGGCGAGGAAGGCGCGCTGAATGGTCCGTCTCTGATGCCCGGCGGCACTGCGGAATCTTGGAAGACCCTCGGTCCGATTCTCGAATCCATCGCCGCCAAGGTGAACGGCGAGCCGTGCGTGACCCACATTGGCACCGATGGTGCCGGCCACTTCGTCAAGATGGTGCACAACGGCATCGAGTATGCTGATATGCAGGTGATTGGTGAGGCGTACGACATTCTGCGCCGCGGCCTGGGCATGGACGCCGAGGAGATCGGCGACGTGTTCGAGGAGTGGAACAAGGGCGACCTTGACTCCTACCTGATTGAGATCACCGCCGAGATTCTGCACCACAAGGACGCCGAGACCGGCAAGCCGTTCGTGGACGTGGTCGTCGATCACGCCGGTATGAAGGGTACCGGCACTTGGACCGTGCAGACTGGTCTGGAGTTCGGCTCCCCGGTGGCCTCCATTGGTGAAGCTGTGTTCGCTCGCGCACTGTCTTCTCATGGTGAGCTGCGTGAAGCCGCTCAGCAGGAAGGTCTGGCTGGTCCGAACAAGACCATCGATCTGGCCGGTGAGGATCGCGCAGCGTTCGTCGAGGACGTGCGCAAGGCGCTGTTCGCTTCCAAGGTGGTTGCCTACGCTCAGGGCCTGAACGAGATTCAGGATGGAGCCAAGGAATATGGTTGGGATATCAACCTGTCCGAGGTAGCCCGCATTTGGCGCGGCGGTTGCATTATTCGTGCCCAGTTCCTGCTCGACCGCATCACCGAGGCCTTCAAGGGCGATAACCCGCCAGCATCCCTGCTGTTCGACCCGTATTTCGAGAAGATCATCGGCGAGTCCCAGGATGCATGGCGTCGTGTGATCGTTCGCGCCGTGGAAGCTGGCATTCCGACCCCGGTGTTCTCCAGCTCTCTGGCCTACTACGACGGTCTGCGCTCCAAGCGTCTGCCCACCGCCCTGACCCAGTCCCAGCGCGACCTCTTCGGCGCCCACACCTACGGCCGCGTAGACAAGCCCGGCGTGTTCCACACGTTGTGGGCTGAAGAAGGCAAGCCTGAGATTGAGGAGTAAAACTCCTCAATCTCAGGCTTAGGAGAGCCCGGTGGGCTCTCCGGCCTTCTTCAGTGCGAGGCGGCTATGCCGCCGAGCCAACACTGAGTCTCGCTCGTAGAGCGAGTCCGTAATTGCAGGGGCCGAAGGCGAGCCGGGTCAGCCCGGTGGGCTCGCCTAAACCTTCTTCAGTGCATCCGAAATCCTTTGTATGTCCGCGCATTTCTAGATACCCGCGCGCACATACAAAGGATTTGGGCCCCAAAAACATTCGTATGTGCGCGCGGGTCTGGTTTTTCACGCGCACATACAAAGGCAAAGTAGCCCTTCCCCAAACAACACGGCAACGAGTGCGAGCACTACAGCTTAACTATTGTCTCCTCGGTGGTGAACCAGACGAATTCTTCAGTGCCGCCGGCGTAGGAGGACGGATACTCCGGATCGCCGGTCAAACCGCTGCCGTCGGTCGATGTGGCGAACACGTGTGCCAGCGAATCGGCCTTACCTGCCCCGGCCGCGAAGAACCACGTATGGCAGGATCGGGCGATCAGCGGCGCGGTCAGCGAAATGCGCAACGGCGGCATCTTGGGGGAGTGGCTCACGCCCACAGTCAGGCGGTCGGTCACAGACACTTCGTGATGGCCTGAGGAGGCCGGGAACAGCGAGGCGTAGTGGCCATCTGGTCCCATGCCCAGAATCATCAAGTCAAATACCGGCTCCGCACTCATCTCGCGGGTCAGCTCATCGGCATAGCGGTGGGCGGCGGCGTCCAGCAGCGCGGCATTGTCAGCGTCGGCGGCAGCTCGTACGTCGGCATCCGTGCTTTCCGTATTCGCCATCACTGTGGCGATTTCCTCGGCGGAGCGGGTATCGGCGGGCATCTCATGGATGTTCGATTCCGGCATCCTGCCGTCTGCCACCAGCTGGTCGAGCAGCAGGCGGCGTGCTTCCAAGGCATTGCGATCGGTGTCATAAGCCGGCACAAACCGTTCGTCGCTGAACCAGAAGTGCACGCGACTCCAATCAATGGAGGCACTCAGCGGGTCGGCAAGCACCAAACCCAGCGGCTGTGCGGCCGAACCGCCGGAAAGCGCCACGTCGACGCGATCGCGACGGTTGCCATCTGCTTGACGCTCGTTCAGCGCGTCGAGCAGCGCCAAAACCAGACGCTGCGCGCCGGCACGAATCATCAAATCTTTATCAGGGTAAACAATCAGTGTGCGATTTGCCATAGCAATATCCTTGGTTTGTGGCGTCGATTTCATCCGATTGCTGGTGTCGGCGGAGATGTCCTACGCACAACGGTAATGAAATCAATGGTTTTCGATTTTGTGCGAGCCCAAATCAGCGATTATGCCGATTCTGCACTGTCGTGCGGTCTGCTGCATCAATCAAAACGTTGGCAATAAGCCATTTTTGTTGTGTGGTGTTGTGACTGTGGATGCAAATGTGCCGCACTATTCGCCGTTATAAGAGCAATCGACGAATAGTGCGGCAATCCAGTTGCATTTGCTGAAAATGGCTTAGTGACGGATCAGATCCCAGCCCTCATTGATGACTTCGGCGTAGATCTCATCCGGGTCGATGCGGCGCAACTCCTCGGTCAAGCAGTCTTCGATGGTGCGCATCGGTACGGAAATCGTCTGCGGTGCCTGTCCCGGCATCGAAATCAGAGCCTGATCCTCGTACGGGCGTTCCAGCGATACCACACCGTCCGCGCGTGTCAGGTACACGCCGGTCACCGCTTCGGCGTCCGGCTCGAATTCGGTTTCAACCGGCACGTTAAGCTTCAGTCGCAGCCACGCGCACAGCATCTCCATCGGCAGGAATTCCGCCTTGCCAGTTACCTTGACCGCAGTGATTGGCAGGTGCGGCGGCTGGTCGAGCATCGCGGCGAGCATGGCACGCCAGACGGTCAGTCGCGTCCAAGAAAGATCGATGTCTTCCGGAGTCCAGTTGCGGCGCAGTCGCTCGATCGTAGCCTCGGGATTCGTGGAATGCAGGGCGTCGGTGATGCGGCTACGGGCCATCGCACCCATCAGATCCTTGGCCGGGTTCGACGGCGGAGTCGTCGGCCACCAAGCCACAACTGGTGCATCCGGTACCAGCAGCGGGATGACAAGCGTATCAGGATGGTTGATGAGTCCACCGCGCGGGCGCAGGATGATGATCTCGCCGGCACCGGCATCCGCGCCGAATCGGACCTGTGCGTCCAGATTGGAATCGTTCGGATCGGTGGGACCATCGGTCAGATCGACTGCCGGGTTGTCGCGATTCGCGGCGACTTCGGCGGCGACTTCGGCCGCGTTCGGCTCGTTGCCGGCGGTGCCGTTTGCGCCGTCCGCCGGACGGTACTCACGATTCGGCACGATGGCGATTACGCGGCACGGATGCTCGCGGCTTGCCGAATTGGCGACTTCCAGCGCATGCTCAAGATTGTCGTCATCCGTGGCGATGAGCAGCGTCAGCACTCGTCCGGTGGCTGATTCGCCGCGCTCCTCGTGCAGCTGCTCGATTTTGTGCGCGATCTCACGGGTGCGCGTATTGGGCATATCGATGATCATGGCATCCTCCAGTGGCGTCCTTCACGCGCCAGCATCTCATCGGCTTCGGCCGGTCCCCAAGTGCCGGCGCGGTAAGGCTGTGGCTGGCCGAGTGTGGACCAGAACTCTTCGATCGGGTCGAGAATCTCCCAGCTGAGGTTCACTTCCTCAGTGGTCGGGAACAGCGGCGGATCGCCCAACAGTACGTCCAGAATCAGTCGCTCATATGCTTCCGGCGAGTTCTCGGTGAATGAACGGCCGTAACTGAAGTCCATGTTGACATCACGGACCTCCATCGTCGAGCCGCCCGGCACTTTGGCACCGAATCGCATGGTTACGCCCTCGTCCGGCTGCACGCGAATCACGATGGCGTTCTTGCCGAGCTCACGTACGGCGGTCTGTTCGAACGGCAGGTGAGGGGCGCGCTTGAAGACCACGGCGATTTCGGTTACGCGCTTGCCCAGACGTTTGCCGCAGCGCAGGTAGAATGGCACACCGGCCCAACGGCGGGTGTCGATGTCAAGGCGAATTGCGGCGTACGTTTCAGTGGTGGACTTGGGGTCGATGCCCTTTTCCTCCAGATAGCCGACGACCTCATGCGAGCCTTGCCAGCCTTTGGCATACTGGCCTCGCGCGGTATTGGCGGCGAGGTCTTTCGGCAAGCGGACGGCGGAGAGCACCTTGGTTTTTTCGGCCGTCAGATCCTTGGCAGTGAAGCTTACCGGCTCTTCCATGGCCGTGAGTGCCATCAGCTGCAACAAGTGGTTCTGGATGACATCGCGTGCGGCACCGATACCGTCGTAGTATCCGGCGCGGCCGCCGATGCCGATGTCCTCGGCCATGGTGATCTGCACGTGGTCCACGTAGTTGGCATTCCAGATCGGCTCGTACATCGCGTTCGCGAATCGCAGGGCCAGCAGATTCTGCACGGTTTCCTTGCCGAGGTAATGGTCGATGCGGAACACCGAATTCGGGTCGAACACCTCGGAAACCACGCTGTCGAGCTCCTTGGCGCTGGCCAGATCGTGACCGAACGGCTTTTCGATGATCACGCGACGCCATGCGCCTTCGCTCGAACGAGACAGGCCGGAGGCCGCCAACTGCTTGGAAACGACCGGGAAGGCGCGCGGCGGTACCGACATGTAGAAGGCGTGGTTGCCGCGCGTGCCGCGGTCGCGATCAAGCTCCTGCACGGTGGCGCTCAGCCGCTCGAAGGCTTCGGGATCGTCAAAGGTGCCCTGCACGAAGCGGATGCCTTTGGCGAGGTTTTCCCATGTCGATTCCTTGAACGGCGTACGGCAGCGGGCTTTGACGGCGGTTTTCACGAAGTCGATGAAATGCTCCTGCGTCCAGTCGCGGCGGGCGAAGCCGGTCAGGCCGAAGCTCGGCGGCAACAGGCCGCGGTTGGCGAGGTCGTAAACGGCCGGAAGTAGCTTTTTCTGCGCCAGATCACCCGTGACGCCAAAGATGACGAGGCTGCACGGGCCGGCGATGCGAGGCAATCGCAGATCGCGCGAGTCGCGTAGTGGATTGCTCCATGCGTTGGATTCACTCATGGTGCCCAGCCTAGTCTGTAGGGCCCATGATTCGCTAGAGGCGATATACGATATGGGCCGTCCGAGACCGCTGGATGATGCGAGATGTGTCACATTGAGAGGCGGGCCGGATGATTGGTGAAACGGTAGACGTGCGGTGGCGGGTATCGGCGCTTATGTTGTCTCGCGGTGCTTGATGTGGCGGTCGACTGACATGCAAAAACCCTTGGAATCGTTGAGATTCCAAGGGTTTACTTGTGCCCCCCGTGGGATTCGAACCCACAACCCACGACGTTTAAAACGTCCTATATCACTGGTTATTGCTGGGTATCGATGTATATCAAACCTGAATAATTCCAATGCATTAGGCGACTTCGAGTAGTTGCGTTTGCCATTAAATGTGCTGGGTAATTGCTGGGTTCGGGCTAATCTTGGTTTAGGCCGTCGTTTGTCCGTTTTCTTTTTGTTTGGGTTTCGGGCTGGTTCGTGAGTCGGCGGCCTTCATGCTTGTCGGTGGCGTATTGTGCCTATCCTTGTTGTTGTGGCAATCACAATAGTTGGGTGGTGTTCCGTCAGTAGTGGTGATGGTATTGCAGCCGTGGCGTTGGCTGTGATGGTTGGCGGGTGCCGCCGCGAAGGGGAAGGAGGGTGAAAGCCCTTCGCGGCGTCCTGCGCCACGGCCGGTGTGAAACCAACGGGAAACCGGTCTTACTTACACGCGGACGTTTTTTCCAAAAAGGCTGCGGAACGATCCAGCGTCAGAACTAGAGTCGCCGCGGCCCCCGCGTTTTGCCGGGGTACCCTCCCCCGGGGGGGAGGGTGTCGGCCTACTTGGTGGTGAAGGTGATCTTGGCGATTTTGGCGGGGTCGGTGTATCCCATGCCGATGCGTCCGGTGACGCGGATGATGAGGCTGTCGCGGCGGAAGGCGTCTCCGTCTCCCACGTCGGCGCGTATGTCGCTCATGGCCACGAGGATCGTGGAGGAATCCACGATGATTGCGGTGTCTGCGGGTGCCGCGCTGTTGACGACTACCGGGATACCGAACAGTCCCGATGCGGGTGTGTTGGCTACCTCCGGTGCGATGAGGCCGCGTCCGTCCGTTCCCTTGACCTTGAGGAGTTTTGCCCAGGTGGAGAAGTTCATGATGATGGCGGTCGGGCTGGCGTTGTGGTCGGCCACGCCGGCGATGCCGTCGAGTATCGGGTCGGTGCCGTATGCTCCGGTGATTTCGGTCAGGCCGTGCGTGTGCGCGATGCCGGGGCCGCTGGTGGTCTCGGTCTTCTTGTCGATGAGCAGGCTGTCGAGCTTGCGGGTGACGGCGCGGCGCGAGGCGTCGGTGATGCTGCCGGATGTTTGCGCGTTGGTGTAGGCCTCGCGGCTCACCTCGCATACCATGCCGACTTTGACGGTGCGCACCACCACTTCGGAGAGTGCGGGTGCGCTTTCGGGGATGGTCTGGCCCTCGCCGGTGACGGTGGCTTCGGGATCCTTGCCGATGATGGGGAGGCGGATGGCCGGCGCGTCGCCTTCGATGGTGCCCGCGAGCGTGCATACGCGCGTGTCGAGCGCGAGGGCTTCGGGCACTGCCTCCTGCACTGGCACGATGCTGTCGGGGCGGAAGGCGTTGGCGGCTGCGAGTGTGGTTGTGGTCATGTGTTTCCTCTTTCCGTGCGTCCTTGCGCGGATATGAGAAAGGCGCGGACGCACACTAAGGCTGTGGTTAGTGTTGGTGCGTCCGCGCCGGGCGGCTCGCGGAGTCCGCCTCAAGCGGCTCTCCTAATTGATAATGATAACACTTCTCGGTGACTGCGGTCAGTGCCGGATCAGTGCGTTTTGCAGCCTGTCGCCTCCGGTGCGGCCGATGGGATGCGGGGCGGACTGGCTCAGGATTTCCTTTACCGAGTCCGGCAGTCCCGCGCCGAGATATGGTTTGGTCTTGAGAAGGCCGCGCACATCGGCATCGAGCTTGTCGTGGTCGAGATTGCCTTGGTCGTCATACATGCTTTCTACATCGAGCATGTCGATCACGTCGTCAATGGCGCTCTTCTGCACACGGTCGAAAACGCTCTCGTGGCGAAGGCTGAGACGCCTTGCCGCGTCGAGACGGCCTTGCATGGCTGCGAGCTGCTGCGCGAGCTGGTCGCGTTGGCTTTCGGCCTCCTGCGCGCGCGTCCTGAGCTTCGCGGCCTCGCTTCGCGCCGATTTCAACGCGAGTTCCGGGTCGGTCGGGTTCCTGTCCCCCCGCGTGCCGGCTTCGCCGGTCTGGGCGGTGTCCTTGCTTTCGGTGATGCGGCCTTGACTCATATCGGTCTCATTGCCCTGTTCGTTCATTGCTTGGACTCCTTCATGGTGCGGTTGAGTTCGTGCAGTTCGTCCGCGATGCGCCGCGACTGCTTGGCGATGGTTTCGAGATGGCGGGCCTGTCCGATGAGGGGGGCCCGTGGCGTGCGCGTCGAGCGTGCGGACGCTCAGCGCGATATCCTTGAAGATTTCCGTAATCATGGTTTCACTCCTCCGTGGTCTGTTTCGCTGGTTGACGGTGTTGAGCTTGCGTTCGAGTCGTCTGGTGCGGCCGCGTTCCGCCTTGAGCCTGCGGCGCGTCCGGTTGAGCTGGCCGGTCAGGTTCCTGATCTCGGCTCGCAGCGTTTCGGCCTGCGCGTGGGCCTTCGCCTCGGCCAATGATGCGGCGGCTTCCGGGTCGTCAGCGAGCATCATGGGCGTCCCCCAGAAGCTGCATGATCTTGGTTTCGAGTTCCGTCACCTGATCCGTGGACGGTTCCGGCTGACCGTGCTCGTAGGCGTAGGACATCAGGACGATGGCGGCGGCGGTCCGGTATCCGGCCGATACGGGGATTCCCTCGTGTCCGGGGTCGTTCACGATTTCGAGATAGGCGTAAGCCTCGGGATCGCGGCCGTCCGTGAACCGGTAGACGTTCTCCGTGAGCATGACCCCGAGCGCGGGGCCTCCGGGCGGGTCGAGCACGCTCACACCCCCGGTCACGCTCACGGCGCGCGCCCAATCGTCGTTCCCGTTGCATGTCCAAACGTCCGCGTCGGACGCCCACAGCGGGAACGACGTGGCGGCCGCCGGGTCGATGGCGGTCGGGTCGGGCCTCTCGGCGTGGTCCGGTGGTTCAATGGTTGCGGCAGTCATGTTGATTGCCTTCCTTTCCGCACTCCGTGAGTGCTGTCTGGGTGGCGGCGCTGTGTTGTGGAAGACTTGAGCGCCGCCGTTTTCCTGTTATTTCTCGATGCCGTATTGCTTGGCAACGTCTTCACGGCCCATGCTCCTCAGCGCTTGGGCGATCTGTTGGCGGCTGCCATGCACGGTCTCCAAGGTCAGGGCGGCGGTGCGGCCGTCCGGCATACGCACTTCGCCCATGTCCTTCTCTTCGCTGATCGTGCCGTCCGTGTTCGCATAAAGCCGGGTATCCATTCGTGTTTCCTTTCTGGTTAATCGAACAATGAGGGTTGTTCGTATTCGGGTAGTTCCACGTCCCTGCACAGTTCCGCGAGTTCGCATAATGGGCAGCTAACCTCGCTGGCCACCTCGCTCCGGTCGATGGCCCGTTGGGATGCGCCTATCTCGACCTCGCGGCCGCACATGGTGCGCGCCGTGCCGCCCTCGTGGTCCGCCCACCCGTCGAACCTGTGTACCGTGACGTTGATCCTCTGAGTGTCCCCGGTTTTCGTTTCCATGGTCATGTGTCCTTCCTTGGATGTCTTGCCGAAAAAGTGTCTACAGTGTCTACACGTTGGAATCATTGGGCTTTGAGTGTCTACATGGTGTCTACAAGCCGACGGGAGTGTAGTGAGTAGAAGACAACTTGACAAGGTGTCTTCCACTCGCGCTTCGCGCGCGGGGGTGTGAAAGTGAGAAGTAATGTGAGAAGTATTCAAAACCCTTATGGGAGTAGGGCTTAGATTACTTCTCTGATTACTTCTCACCTGAAGCAATAGGGGGTGAGAACTTCTCACTTGAGGGGTCGATCTCCGATACCGACCACACGCGCCTCACGCCCTTCCCTTTCCAATCGGGGTCTGGCACGCTGACCACCCACGGGGCCTTGGAGCGTTGGCGGGCGTTGCTGAGCTGCTTTTTCTCGTAGCCTTCGGCCTCCGCCGCCTTCTCGATATCCGCGAAACGGGTAGGTCCGTTCCGTGACAGGTATTCGACAAGCCAATCGATGACCTCGTTACCGCTCGCTCGCTCCTGATCTTGGCCGGTGACACTCACATTAGAGTTGATGACCTCATTCACGTTGCGTTCGGTGGGCATGAAACCGGTGATCTTCGGCACTCCGAACACGTGGCCGTCGTCGTCGGTCACGTCATGGGAGATAAGCCCATACGAGTACGAAGTGCCTTGGGCCTGCGTGTAGCTGGACTTGTCGATGGTCACGATGCAATCACCGTTATTGTCATCGCGCGCCACGAGCAGCAGCGAGCGAACCGCGTCGCGGAACGCATGGGAGCCGCTGATCTTGTCGCTGGCATACCCGCCGCCCTTGTTGAAATGCAGGATACCGAGAATGCTGATATCCAGCTCCTGAGCCATCTTCGCCAACGGGTCGAGCGCGGCGCGCACGTCGTCGCGCTTGTTCGTATCGCCACTCATGGCGCTGGTGATGGGGTCGATGATCCACAATCGGATATCGTTCTGGACGAACACGCCCTTGATCGTGTCGATATCGTCCGGCAGCCTCACGCCCGTGTCCGCGCCCTTGTCGCTCATGCTCAGGAAGAACACGCGATCAAGGTCCGCGTCTTCGGCTTCCAGCCTCATGCGCTGCATCGAGTCGTTATCCTCGATACCGCTCACGGCCACGTTGACCGGCTCGCCCTTCCAATCGCCCTCAAGCTGGCCCTTGGTGGCCAACGCCGCACGGTAGAGGCTGAGCGTGCTTTTGCTGACCCCGGCGCGCCCCGCGATCAGGGTAAGCACACCGACCGGCAGCATGGGATTGTCAAGGAACCGTGGAGCCTTCTTCTGTACGTCCGCGGCCTTCACCAACCAAGGCGAGCGGTTGGCCTCGGTGTGCGTGGATACCTGAGTGTTCCCGGTTTTTCCCTCGGAAACGCCTAAAGTCTGAAAAGTCTGTGAAGTCTGAGTGTTTCCAACGGCTCCCGCGTCTAAAGTCTGACGTGAAGTCTGAAAAGTCTGAACATCCCGAGAAGGCGTCATGCTCTGGACGGGAGACATAGAAGGACGCTTGCGCCTTCCCGCCTGTTCGTAGCGCCGACGCCATTCCGGGTCATGCTTCAGGGCCTTGTCTATAGGCGAGTCGTAGGTGGCCTTCACCACGGTCTCCACGTTCGACAACGTTTCGTCCGTCATGCGCCGTGTCTGCGGTGACGCCGCGATGGTCAGATGTCCCATAAGCTCACTCCCCTCCATGAAGACAACGGCTCGAACGGACGGCCGGACAAGTCGCGCGGGACGCCGTCGCCTGTGTGTTCGCCGCGCGGCTGATAGCCCGCAAGCAGCAGCGCCTGAGTTTGATTGAGTTGGCGAAGATACGAGTAATAACGTCCGAGGGCTTCGACGCTGGACATGAGACGCACTCCCCGAGCCTGACGATGCCGTATGAGGCGGCGGCGCATGTGATCGACAACAGCCATGCGCCACCGCACCCTGCGAGCATGGAAATGGTCAGCAGCAAGGCCGCGAGCCGGTAGAAAATCTTCTCGGGGTTGGTCATGACCGACCCTCTTCCATGTGTCGGTAGACGTAACGAAGCAACGCGCGGCGCGTGTAGATGGTCAGGCCGCTGACCGTGGTCTCATACTCGGGACCGACTCCGGCCTTCCGCCATTCCCTGAGCTGGGCAACCGACACGTTGAGCACCGAGGCGGCCACCGACTCAGCAGCCGTATGGGGCATGGCTAGGACCTCGGTCAACGTGTCGCGCGTGAAACGCGGTAGACTGGCCTCACGATTCGGCTCATTGCAAGGGGCTTGAATCATTTCCGGGGCCGTGGGTGCTGCAACACCTGCGGCCTTTTCCGTATCCATGTAGGTCATGCCGCCACCACCTTGTCGGTCTGAGCGGCTTCCCATTTCTCGACGTCCTCGGGACGCCACCGGACCGTGTTCCCAATTTTCACAGCTGGGGGCAGCTGCTCGGGGTGATAGCACCGGAGCCTGTAGATGGAACTCTCCGACTTTCCGTAACGCTGCGCGAGGTCAGAAACCTTGAGTAGCGGGCGGGGAGTGTTTGCCATGATTGCCTCATTTCTCGATGATATATCTCAAATGTTTGCCAACATCTGATATATCGCACCATACGCCGAACTTCATATGTTGGCAAAAACATGACTTATGTGGCGTGTCGTGGGTTAAGATGCGGTTATGACGAAATCATTAGTGCAGTTGCCGGAACCTTGGGAGGATGCTCCGTGGTCAGATGGCGGCGTTCCGCATGAGCTAAATGAATTGCGCTTTATTGACGAAAAACTTTTTGATAATTGGACTGGTGGGGCTCGTATTTCCACATGGCATAGAATGAGAAATAAATCAACCGGTGTCTATGTGATAATTCGGTTGAGTAGCAATGTTTCTCGTGATTCACATGGTGGAGTAGCTGTACCTGCTGGTTCTCCGGATGTGATTTTGTTCTGGTCGGAAAACCGTTTTTCATCGATTAGTGGGACTGATTTGCGTGATTTGCCGCTGAGTTCTATTTGTGCAGCATATTCATTTAATGATACAAGAATAAGTTTAAATAGGTCTTCTCTGTTGTGTGATGCATCTGTCCCAGATAAATACCGGCTTGATGGTGTGCGTCCTTATTTATCGCCAGATAATATACGTGGGTTTAATGTTCTAGCACCGTTGCCTTCTCGTTATTCCCGAAGACCTTGGTTTTATTCTTTGGTTGGACTACAGTTTGATGCACTTTACGACTTGAAATCAAGTGAAAATGTCGTTGATTTAATGGTGGGGATTAATCATCCGACTGCCAAATCTACTGTTCAAGGATGGATTACTCGTGCAAGAAAAATGGGGCTTTTGGCTCCTGCTAAGCGGGTGAGATGATGGCTAGGCCTCGTATTCCTATTGGCTCACACGGCAAGCTGTCCGAACCTGTGGAAAAGTCCCCCGGCAAATGGACTGTCTATTGTCGGGTGAGATTGCAGGATGGGTCATTCAAGCAGATAGAACGCACTCGGACGTCGAAAATCAAGGCGAGTATCGCGTGCGAGCAGGCAGCCACGGAACTAGGTTCGAAGCAGCTAGGCACCTTGTCTTCCGATATGCGCATGACGAACTTGGCTGACAGGTATCTTGCCGAGAAGCGTGAACTGCGATCCGTGGGTACGCTCACCGTCTATGAGAGCGTAGTGGAGAAGCATATCAAACCCGAGTTCAAGAACCTGACCATAGGTGAGGCGGATTCGCCGGAACGCCTGCAAGCGTATGTGAGGCGGGTGCAGAAGAAGCATGGGGCGGGTGCCGCGAAAAGTGTGCGCACCGTCCTGTCGGGCATGTTTGGCATGGCCGTAAGGAACGGTGCCATACCCCGCAACCCGGTGCGCGAGCTGGAAGGCATACGCAAAAAAGGCAAGGTCGGCTCCGACGCCATACCGCTTGAAGACGTGCCGTCGTTCCTCGATGCGGTGGAGGGCTGCACGTTCCTTCGGGAACGGGATGAAGTGGACTTGCTGAGGTTCCTGCTGGGCGTCGGGTTCCGCGCCGGCGAAGCGCTGGGCTTGTGCTGGGATATGGTCGATTTCCAAAACGGGAAGATAAGCGTGGAACGAATATCGAAGCGACAGCCCGGCAAGGGCATGTTCCTACAGGATCACCCCAAAACGGAAAAGTCCCGGCGTACCATCTCCGCGCCATTGTTCATCATGGACATGCTCAAACGCAGGCGTTCCACGGTGATAGCGACCCCTCAGGGTCTGGTGTTCCCCACGCCTGACGGTGCCATTATGGACGTGAACCTACTGGATAGGCACTTGCGCAAAGTGCGCAAAGGGCTGGGTTTTTCGTATATCACAAGCCATTCGTTCCGCAAGACGGTGGCAACTATGCTTGCCGATGCCGGCATGTCCAGCATGGACATAGCCGACTATCTGGGGCATTCGAAAGCCGAGATAACAGAGCGCGTCTATATCCAGCGCAATCGGAAAAGCAGCGAGGCGGCTGCGCTTATCGATGCGGCCTATTCCGGTGCAGCATCCTGAGAGTGCAGCAAGCAGGCTTTAGCAATGAATATGCTGGGTATCTGCTGGGTTTCGTCCTATTTATCCGATTGACGCTGATGTGAAAAAGCCTCGAAACCATTGAAAACATTGGTTTCGAGGCTTATCTTCCGTGCCCCCCGTGGGATTCGAACCCACAACCCACGAATTAAACGAATCGGATTCCGGTCATTCGATAGGGGCTTTCTTATGTTGTGAGACCAGTGTACAGCACTTGGAACCGTTGGGGTTTCAGCGGGACTGACCGGTCCCTTGAAAGCCCATACGGCCGTAGGCGACACGCCCGTCCTTTTAAGCTTTTATTTAAGCGGATTGGACGAGGGGTCGCCGGCGGCGCCTTCTGCGGGCGGTCCGGCATGGCGCCGTTCCCCGCGTCCGGCGCGGTTTGCCGGGGTCGCAAAAGGGAGAACGCGATCATGGAGTTCAAGGATCGCCGGCAACCGCCGGACAGTTGGATACCGTGGCTCGACCAGTGGGTCGCGGACATGCGCTTCCGCAATCTGAGCGAGCGGAGCATCGGATACTACTGGTACAAGATCACCGATCTGGCCAGGCTGACGAACAAGCCGCCGTGGCAGATCGTCCAGGCGGATCTCAAGTCGTACATCGTGCGCCCGCCGTCGAACGCGGCCCGCCGCTCGACGATGAACGCGGTGCGCAACTTCTTCGGCTGGGCCAAGAAGGCCGGCCTGCGCGCCGACAATCCGGCCGAGGACCTGCCGGCCATCAAGCGCGAGACCCGTCACAAGGTGCCGGCGCCGGAGACGGCCGTCGGTCAGGGGCTGCATGACGCCGACCGGCAGACCCGGCTCATGGTCATGCTCGCCGCCGAGGCCGGTCTGCGCCGCGCGGAGATCGCGATCGTGCGCCGCGAGGACGTGACCGAGGATCTGTCCGGCCGCAGTCTGATCGTGCACGGCAAGGGCGCGAAGGACAGGATCGTGCCGCTGACCGACGAGCTGGCCGACGCGATCCTCGCCTCGCCCAAGGGCTGGCTGTTTCCGCACGTCAGCGGCAAGGGGCCGGTGTGCGGCGATACCGTGTACCGCAGGATACAGCACGCGACCGGTTGTTCTCCGCACACGCTGCGCCACCGGTTCGCGACCGCCGCGTACATCAGCTCCGGCGGCGACATTCGCGCCGTGCAGGAACTTCTCGGCCATGAAAGCCTCGCCACCACGCAGGCTTACGTGACCGTCACCCCGCTCAACCTGCGTTCCGTGGTCAACTCCGTCAGGGAGTACGGCGAGGGCATGAACGTCGGGCAGGTCGTGTCCACCAATGGCGGAACAATGCCGGCTACGGAGTGACAACGTAAGCACAAACGATCTCTCCAAGTTACCAAAAGAGGCTTGGAGAGACCGTCGTTTCGTTAAACGATTAGATTTACCGATACCGTAAATGAACGGTAAACGCAGTCTGAACTTCCTGTGCAGGTGTGCGGCTGGAATGATTGTTAACGTTGTCATAAACGCGGTTCTACGCTACCGTCTTGTGCTTCGGGCTTGACGGAAAGGGACGAGTATGGCCAGCGATGGCCGGCCCGCTTCAAGGACGAACCAACCCATACGCGCCGCACCGCCGGCGACGACCAGATACCCGCACGTCTCTCCCTGACCACGTCGGCGTATCGGAAAGCAAGACGAGAGAACCCGATGAGCAAGAAGAACATGATGCCCGAACCGTGGAACGACTGGGTCGACGAATGGTCCGCGGATATGCGACTGCGCAGCTTGAGCGAGAACACCATCAATCTGCGCCGCTACCAGATCGGCGCGTTCGCCCGGCACACCGGCAAGCATCCCGGCGAGGTCACGGCCAGCGACATCCGCAAATGGCTCGGCCGCAAGGGACTGGGCAATGCGGCCAAACGCGGCGACCGATGCATGTTCTCCATGTTCTACGGCTGGGCGCAACGCAACGGGAAGCGTCTCGACAACCCCGTGGAGGGCATGCCGACCATCAAACGCGAACAGCGCAAGAAACGAGCCGCACCAGAACAGGCCGTCCTCATCGGCCGCGACAGCAGCGACCCGCGCACCCGGCTGATCATCATGCTCGCCGCCGACGCCGGCCTACGCCGCGCCGAAATCGCCCAAGTGCGCGGTGACGACCTGATCGATGACGAACTCGGCTGGAGCCTGATTGTCCACGGCAAAGGAGGCAAGGACCGCATCGTGCCGCTAAGCGACGAACTCGCCAGGGAGATCCGCCGCCGCGGCCCCGGCTGGCTATTCCCCGGCGAAAAGGGCTGCGACCACATCTGCGGCGACACCGTATACCGCCTCGTCAAGGACGCCACCGGGTACCCGCCACACTCCCTGCGTCGCAGGTTCGCCACGGCCGCGTACATCACCTCCAACGGCAATGTCATGGCCATCAAGGAACTGCTCGGCCACGAAAGCCTCGCCACCACGCAGGGCTACATCACCGTCAGCGGCCGCATGCTGCGCACCGTCATCGAACAGGCCCGCGGATACGAGGCGCGAGGAACGGGCGACGGATAGGCATTAAGGAGATTGGACGGCGATGCGCCAGACGATGTGTATCGCCGTCGATATGATGTCCGTTAACCAGTCTGTTCCGAGGTGATGGCATATGTACGACCGAGAGCGATTCAGCCTTGCGATAGTGGACAACGACCAGTTGACGCTGAAGATGCTGATGCTGTTGATTCGGAAATCGTTGCCTAAAGCGGACGTGAAATGGGCATGCCGCCGAGGTCATGATGCGGTCGCCCGTTGCCTGTCGGCCGATTCCCGACCGGACGTGCTGCTAGTGGACATGTCGTTGGAGGGGTTGAGCGGCGTCGAGGTGTGCCGGCAGGTGCGCACGGCGACGGCCGATATCGTTCTGATTGGAGTCACGTCGTTTTCGCTGGAGCATTATGCAGCCGACGCACTGGCCGCGGGCGCGCAATGCGTGATGGACAAGGCACAGGTATCGGACATCTGCGATGCGGCGGTCGCACTGGTCAACGGGCGGACGCCACAGACCCAGTACGTGTCCGATTCGACTGCCAAACAGTCGCATGTGTTGCTTGCGGCGTGCAACACAACCGACGTTACCGATGGTCTTCCAACGCGACCGGCGACTGCTGAGACTGTCGCCTCTCTAACGGATCGCGAGCGTGAGGTCATGCGCTTGTGTGCGCAGGGTCGGAGTTCGCGTGAGATCGGCGAGTTGCTTGGCGTTGGCGAGTCGTCGGTGAAGACGTATGTGATGCGTGCGGCGAAAAAGCTCGGTGCGCGGAATCGGACGCAGGCGGTGGCTGAATGGCTGATGTTGCAGAATTAGTTCGCCGCGCGGGCGCTCGTATCCGTGCCGCCGGCGTGGGGCCGGTCATGTGGTGCGTCGTGCTGTTGTCCGCCGGGCTGACGGTGTTGGAGATGTTCGAGTATCCCGCGCAGCTCGTGGCCACCACGGTGCTCACGGTCGTGCATATCCTGTGTCTGCTGGTGTTGCCGTTCTATCCGTTGCCGATGAGTGTGGCGGTCGCGGTCACGTATGTGGCGTGCGCGTTCCTGCCGGATATGAGCGGTGCGAGCCTGTTCTATGGGATGTGGGTTGCGTTGGCGGCGGTCGGCCGGTACGGCAGGTCGCGCTGGTGGTGGCTGATGCCGCCGTTGATCGCCGCGGTGCGGTGGATGGTCGCGGCCCGCGCCGGCATCCCGTTCGGCGATTACGCGACGCTGCTGCTGTCGTTCTTCGTCGTGTACATGTTCGGCCGTGCGATGTCGTGGAGGGCGACGGCCATACAGGCGGAACGGGACCGGCTGCGCTACGAGCGGGAACGTGAACGGGTGGATGCCATGCGCCGCGACGCGCGAGCGGCGAGCCGGATCCACGACGCGGTGACGAGCGATCTCGCGTACATGGCCATGCGCCTGGACTACGAACGGTCACGTTCGACGGATGATGATGAACAACATGCTGCGTTGCTCGATGACCTGTACCGGCGTACGATTGACACGCTCGGCGAGGTGCGCACGGTCATCAACATGCTCGACGGGAACGATGATGACATTGATACCGGAAAGGGACATGATTCCATCGGAAAAGGCAGCAGCGGCGTCTCTCCGCGAAGCAACATTGACGACGGTGACGCTGAACGTACCGGCGACGACGATACCGAAATCGGAAGCTCGGCCGCGACGTCTTCGTCTTGCATCACGTTCCCCGATCGTGTCCGTGACGTATTGGGACACGGCGACCGGTATCTCGCACAGCTCGGCTTCACCGGCGACTCCACGATGATCGACAACCTGCCCGAACACAAGCTGACGGATACGGACGACGTCACTCGCGAACGTGAGTCTGCCGTGATCGACCTTCTGCGTGAGCTGTACACCAACATCGCCGTGCACGGCGACCCATCCGGCGAATACCGTGTAGTCGTGCGCCGCAACCGTGACGGTCTGTCCGTCGATCAGGTCAACGACATCGCCGAACACTCCCTCCTGCCGGACAAACCCCACTCCGGCAAAGGACTGGCATTGCACCGCACGCGGTTTACATCCCTCGGCGGCTCGATCAGCACATCCGCCGAAGACGGCACCTGGATACTGCACGCGACCCTGCCGTACGTTCTGTCGTCGGAGTGATCCTGCTGCCCCGATATCCATGTCATCCATGGTTGACGCCAGATATTATGCTTTCCCGACGATCATTACCATTGACGGCGTATGGGCTGTGCGGGATGGTCGTATTGGGGGAATCGCGATTGGAAAAGCATTGCATACTGCATTCTAAGCGTGGCCGCGTGGCGGCCGCGGCCGGCATGGTGATGGTCGGTTCGTTGGGCATTCAGATCTCGTCGTCCCTGTCGGCGTCGTTGTTCGATGCGTTGGGGCCGATTCCGGTCAGTTCGATGCGCATGCTCGTCGCCGCGACCGTCATGCTCGCGCTCATCCGTCCGAAACTGACCGGCCGGCCGAAAGACGAATGGCTGGGCATCGTGGTCTACGGGCTGGCGATGGCGGCGATGAACATCTGCCTGTACTCGGCCATCGACCGCATCCCGATGGGCGTGGCCGTCACCCTGGAATTCCTCGGCCCATGCGTGGTCGCCCTAGCCGGATCTCGTCACTGGCGCGAGGGACTGTGCGCGGTGGTCGCGCTGGTGGGTGTGGGATTGATCTCATTCACGCCGGGAGGCTACTTCAACCCGACCGGCTACTTGTTCGCAGTGGGCTCGGCCTTCTGCTTCGGCCTGTACACGTTGTTCGCGGACAAGGTCGGCAAGGCGGGCACCGGACTGGACGGGCTTGCCCTGTCGGTCACGGTGGCCGCGCTCGTCATGCTGCCGGTATCGGTTAGCCATGCCACGCATGCGACGCCCTCCCAATGGGGCGTCATCGCAGCGTCGGCAGTGCTGGGCGTGGCGATTCCCTACACGATGGACACGCTGTCCGGGCGCATCACGTCGGCGCGTGTGGTCGGCACTCTGTTTTCCACCGACCCGGCCATGAGCGTGATCATCGCCGCTGTGATCCTGCGGCAGACCATCACGCTCACGGCTGTGTTCGGCGTCATCGTCGTCTCCCTCGCCGGAGCCCTGCTCGTATGGGCATCCGGCGGTAGAGATACGAACGGGGAATCACACGAAGTATCTTCTAAGGAACAGCAGTGAAAGATTTGCCGTCAAAGACGGTTTGGGATCCAATGAGCTGCGAATCTATTCACTTCGTGTCGTCTTTGGACGACACGATTCCTGTCTGACTGGCCTGATTCCTCTTTTTCGGCCATCATGGATGGTATGGGTAAGATGCCGGGCCTCGAAGAGGAGAATGACCATGATCGGTGACACTGTGCAAGACCCCATCAAGAGGCATACGGGCGCGGGCGAGGGGCGATGGCGTCTGTTCGCGGCGGCCGGAACCTGCGCGCTGTATGCCATCGTATTGGCCGCATGCGGTCTTATCCGGTACGGATGGACTGTGAAGTGGTTCTGGAGTTCCGGATCAATGGCGATCGTGTTTCTCCTGCTGGGCGCCGGCTCGCTTGCCGCGGGAGGATTCGCATATCGCGGCAAAGTGGCCGAACGGCTGGAGCCGGATGCCCATGACCGGTTACTCGCCGATAGATCCGAAGCCACTGCCGCGAAGATAACATTCCTCATCTGCATCAACCTGTGCGTCAACATGTTCACCATCGCCTTGGTGTTCGGCATTACATGGCTGACATATCTGGCGTTGGGCTTGGCCTTGGCCTGCATGCTGTATGTGGTGATTTCAATCGTCGTCAAAACCCATTACCGAAATATACAGGAGAAGCCATGAACCAGCAGAAGGACTCAACCGGAACGAATCCTGCGACGGATGACCATACAAAGTCCTCATCCAACCGTTTCGCGGATTGGCTGAGGGGATGGGGACCCGTCTTCCTTGGAGTGGGCGCGGGCGCATTGCTGGGTATCGTCGCGTACGTTCAACACTGGATTAGCTGACGATATCGTCAACTGATCTCCTATGAGGAGCAAAGCACGTGCCATGTCCGCCTTCGCCCAGACAAGCGTCTCCAAGAATACAGCCGTCGCCCTGAGCTGCTCACAACCCGATGCCGCGCAGCTGGTGAGCCAAACAAACGATGCCAACGCCCGTTGCCCAGCTATCTCTGAAATGGTGTAGTGCCAGAAAGGATTCCAGACCATGCTCCTTTGCCTGATTGGTTTATTCCTGCCGATAGCCCGGTGGTGTTTCTCCCTGTATGGGTTCGCGAAGAACGATCGATTGGAGAGGAATTACCAGATGGGTATCAAGACCCGTTGGACCATCGCCTCGAACAAGACGTGGGAGTACGTACACCGCAAGTATGCGTTCGTGTTCCTCGGCAGTGGCGTATTGGTCTCTCTGATGCCGGCAGACTGCTGATCGGCATGATCGCGACCCGTGACGTCAATACCATGAGCATGATCTGGTGGTGGATACTCCTCGGCCTTGCCGTCCTCCTCGTCGCTTGGCTCGTCATCTGCGGAATCATCGCGAATCTCGACGCTAGGAAACACTACCTGGAATCGCAGTCATAGGAGCAGGACTCTGATGCCGACGCGAAGCTGCTTGTTTTTGTGATGAGTAACCCCAACAAGCAGTGATTACCGCCGTCTCGTGTCGTCTTTGGTTGACGAATACTTCTCCGATTGGCGTGATCGTCGCGATCATCGCCGTTCTGCTGGTCGTGTGCGGTGTTGCGTTGTATCGCAGCATGTCGGTCAATCGCTCCGCGACGGAGGACGCCCCACAATCGGAACAGGCCGCACATGACGCCCTGCGCAGGGTCAAGGTCAAGCCGTCGCTCGCGGACGACCAGGGCGGCATCCTGATCTCCAAGAACGGGTACGGCAGCAGGATCGACGACGTGCCGACCGTCGGCATGTATCTGGAACCGTTGTGCCCGGGTTGCGCGCTGGTGAGCCGTACGCTCGATCCGACGATCAAGAGCATGCTGGACGCGGGGCAGATCAATCTCGACCTGCATTTCATGACGTTCCAGGACTACAAAAGCAGCGACGAGTATTCGACCCGCGCGTTCAACGCGGCCGTCACGATCGCGCAGCAGGATCCGAACCCCGACCATCTGCTCGGATATCTGATGAACATCTACGCGCAAGACTTTCAGCCCGGCGAACTCGGCGAATACCGCAGCGTGACCGACGACCGGCTCAAACAGCAGGCGCTCGACGCCGGCGTAGACAAGGCAACAGTGGACAAAGCTTTCGATGGCCAAACCGGTACCGGGCATGGCTGAAGGCGGCGGACGACTATACGATCCTTCGGCCGGAACTCTATGCGCCGGGCAAGAGCGGCTTCTCCACGCCCACCGTCACGATCAACGATCGTCGCTGGCAGATGGACGGCAGTGATCTGAAAGGCAGCTTCCTCACCGCCGTCGGTTTGGATGAGAACGAAGTCGGCGATCCGACAGCCAAGCCAAAAATCTGATTGCAACACGATTGAATCGCAGCTGATGAAGCCGATTCATACCGATACCGGCGACCCCTCGAACGATGGCAACCAATTACCGTGCGAGGTTCTCTCTGATCGCGTGTAATGCGTCAGCACACTGCATGGCCAGCGGCGGCACCAGCGGCAGGAAGTATCGGCTGTTGATGCCGACGACGCCGGCCTGCCCGGTCAGCGTGAACTGCGTCCATATCGCTACATACACCAGCGTCACGCATCCCATGATCGTCGTCCACGACATCAGCCAGAACAGCAGACGTTGCCGATCACGTCTCCATACGATGACGGTCAACATCAAGGCCGCAAGCGCGAGCATCCAGAACAGGAATAGCAGTGGCGGCTCCCACCATGACCAGCCCTGCAAACGGACGATACTGTAGAACATCCGCGGCAGGAACCTGTGCGGGGCAGCCAGCAGTTCCCGTTGCCGTCGCAGCACCTCGTTGTACGGAACACGAGACGGGTTCGTAGCGAACCCGGTCCCAAACTTTAACCATGTCAGCAACAACATAACCGACAACACGCACCCGGCGACGAGGATAAGCCGTGAACGCATGGGCATGCGGCGATGAGTGATTATCGGCATCAAAGCCATGAGCAGGCACGGTGCATATGCGAACTTCGACAACGCCAATATCCCGGTCAGGCCGATCAGCAGCACGCAGTCGCCGGCTTCGAGCCGGTCGGCTTGCAGGCAGCGGATCAGCATGCAGGTCAACGGCAGAGACAGTGCGACCACTGTCGAGTCGGGAGAGAACATGAACGAATCAGGCAACGCCAAACACACAGCCAACAACCCGGCCAACATCCGAAACCAACGCGACGAAGGAATCCCGGCCAGCACACGCAAACCGATCCACACGGCCATGAGATAGACGGCCAACTGAAATACTTCGGCGAGATAGAACTGCCATGTCACATTCAGATGCAGCAGCCGTCCGACAACGAAGGCGGACAGCTGAGGCAGGTACGCGATCGGCGGGTACACGGCGGTGTTATCAAACGGCACCTCGCTGCGATGCCCATCATTAACGGTGATGGACGCAGCATCAACCAAGCCGGATACATAATGACGGTCATTGGCCAGCGAGAACGCGATTACGTCATCATTGACCCAGCCGCCTGTGTTGTGCGCCGCGTTGGGATGATAGTCGGACATCGCCCGTACCGGGCGGGCGATTACGTCGCCGTTGAGCATCGCGTCCACCCGGTACACGTGCGCCCACACGTCCGGCGTCGACCCCGGAGGCACGGTCACGATGCCCAGCACTCCGCACAACAGCACCAGCACAAGAACGATGACCGGCGTTCGACCTTGACACGACCGGTTAACGTGATCATTCGGATACGGATTCATGACAAACCACCACAGGATTCCGCGACCGGCACCATGCCGGACGGATTCCATGATGACCATATGCTGGCGATTCACGCCAATCGAAGCGGAATCCGTCATCTTTAGACGACAGCGTGATCGGGTTCGCGGAACTGTTGCGCACTCCACGCCCGCCGATCAACCGTCCCGAAGCGGTGGAACTGGCCTCATTGTCCGTGCTGGCCGACCGGCATCGGCACGGCGTCGGGCGCATGCTGGTCGAGGCCGGCAAACAATCCATCGGCAACGACCGACTCGCGCTGTGGATTGCCGGGTTCAACGACAACGCGCAGGGCTTCTACCGGCACATCGAATTCCACGAGACCGGCCGCACCCAGACCGAGGACATGGGACCGGAACTCGAAATGATTAACTACTGACAAGTTCTGGTGGAACTGTAAGAGTCATCAAGCATAGAGCTATGAGCGAATGGCACATATCTCTAGCATCTTTGATGCAGATGGCCGCATCAATACATGAAGGATCTATCTTCGGAAGGCTCATAACGTCTGCTCGAATCTCCAGCATTGGAGTGATCAATAAGACGATCAAGGATTCCTGAATTTGGCGGCTGCTCATAGTCGGCGATATGGTCTGTCGATGCAACTGACTCCGTAACAATAACGGCAACAGACTCGGGCTGTGATTCCGGTTCAATCGGGATCACAGCCGTCTCGGATGTTTGTGGCCTAGCGTCATCTACCGTCGCACCGGCATCGGTCAATGGTTCAAACAATGCGCTGAGTTGCCGCTGTGTGAGCCCGAACTGCTCGCCGATCCCACGGCGCGATACCCCGTAGTCGCGGGTGTAGTCCTGGACTAACGGTCGTGCGGTGTCCAATGCTCTGGTGAAATCGGTGAGCGCGTCGTACAGCGCCGCGGTGCGATTCTCCCGTTCCTTGAGCTGTGCCTTGTATTCTTCAAGTGATTTGCGTACCCAGTCGGCGCGTTCCTTGCGACGGTTTCCGACGGCCATTCTCGCCTCCTTTGGCTGTGTGCTCGATGTCGCAGCGTGATTATCCTTGCGTGACCATCAGCGCTGTGATGATGCGGTTCAATCGCCGGTATCGGCGTTAGGAATCGAGGTTAGTCATGGCATGTTCAGGTGGTGGTCCCGGATTGTTTTTTGAGTCAGGTCAGGGAATAGCAAGCATTGCAACCGTACGTACGGTTGCGCGGATTCCCTGTCGGTCATCCGCCGCGGGACACCCGCGACCCGATAGGCGATGGCCATGAGCTGGCAAGACTCGCACCCCAATCGCTGCCGTCGCAAGACGGTCACGTTCACTCCCGACGAGTGGGCCGAGGCGAACCGTTTCTACCAGCGGGTGAAACGATCACGCGGCGGAGTCCTGTCGTTCTCGGCCCATGCCCGTGCGCTGCTGATCGACGCGCATACGGTCGTGGTCACGGTCGCGCTGGACCCCGGCATGGTTCGCGCGGACATGGCGCGTATAGGCAACAACATCAACCAGATCGCCCATGTGGCGAACGCGACAGGGCTGATCACGAGCGGCGATATGACGCGCGTGCTGGACAGCCAGCGCGAACTGACGGCGTTGCTGCTGCGCATGTGCCGGGAGCGTGACGAAGCGGTGGAGGCGGCGCGATGGCGGTCGTCAACATGAGTCAGATCACCGTCACTCTGCACAAGGCGATCGCCTATATCGCCAATCCCGATAAGACCGAGCATGGCGCTTTGGTCTCGGCGAACTTCAGCGACGATGCAACGAACCCCGCGGAGTTGGCGCGGCGCATGATGGACACGGTCGAACAGTCGGTCGGCGGGAATCGAGCCAACGGCGTGATTGCGCATCATGTGATCCAATCGTTCAGTCCAGAGGACAGTCGACGCATGACCGCGCGGGAACTGCACGAATTGGGTGTGCGGTTCGCCGATGCGTTCACCGGCGGCGAATACCGGTACGTGATCGCCACGCACGTCGATCGCGGACACACGCATAACCACATCATCATCTGTGCAACCAGTGACGTGACATTCCATAAGATGCGCACCAAACCGGGAGCGACGATACGCAGACTGCGCGAGATCAGCGACCGGCTGTGCCGGGAAACCGGACTGAACGTGCTGCCCGAACTGAAACCGGCGCGAGAGCGACGCCGTCATGGCGTGAGCTTCGCGGAACTGTATGCGTCGGCGAAAGGCGACGCGATCAAGGATCGTATTCGCGCCGCGATCGACACGGCCGCAGGCGCCTCCACCGATTTCGATTCGTTCGCACGCGAGTTGAACAGCGCCGGCGTGACGGTCGTCGTGCGCGGCCGGCACTTGACGTTCACGGACATGGCGAGCGGGCTGCGTGTACGCGACGTGAAACTGGGACGCGCCTACGACGAGCCGAACGTTATGGCCCGCATCGGCCGGCATACGGTTATGCCGATCAGCTTCAACCGTCGGATGATCGCCGAACAAACCGACAACGCGGTACGCGTATGGCTGCCCGGCACGAGACGACGACTGCTGATTACGATTCCGTTGACGCGGATCGTGCGCGACGGGGACACGTATCGCGCGTACCTGCCGGCGGCATCGCAGCAGGTCGTCACGGGCCGGCGAGGCCGTTACGTCAAGCAGATGCGTGCGGAAGACCTGTACGGGTACTTCTCCCGTCCGCCCATGCTGCTGGAGCCAGTCGTACGCGAGCGGATGCCGGTCACGGTCGGCAAATCGGATGCGCAGCGCCGCTGGTACGCGATGCAGGCACGTCGACTCGATGAACTGCACCAGCTGGCAAATGAGCTGAATACGGCCAGTCGTCTCGTCGCCGATGGCACCACAGTGGACGATGCGATCGCCGGAACGATGCGGCGCATCGAGGCCGAGCGGGAAGCGTTTCAGGCGGAGTTGGTCGCGGTCTGCGACACGGCCGAAACGGACGGCGACGAACCGCCGTCGGACAAGGCGGTTGTTGAACTGCGGGAGCGTGAACGCAGACTCGACGAGTTGGCTCGCGAACTGGACACGTTGCGTCGCGTGCGCGCTCAGGCCCAGCATGTCAAACAGCGGCGGCATATCCGCCAACCCGAATAGACGACGGTTCATACACGGAAAGGATCAACGATGATCGAGGAACGATTGGAAGACACCGGCAGACAGATTATTATGGGCGTCGGTCGCGCCGGCGGCGGTCTCGCGCTGTGGGTCGGCGAGAAGACCGCCGGCTGGTTTCTGCGATTGGGCGGGCGCGGCTTGTCGGCAATGCGCGGCGTGATCCGGCGAGGCCGCGATACCGGGCGGATGAGCGAGAAACGATTGCAACGCCTGACCGGCGGCGATATTCATGCGATCGAGTTGGAGCGGCATCAGGTGCGTGCAGTGGTACGCAGTCTACGTCGCGCGGGCGTGCGGTATTCGGTGGAGCGTGATAGTCAGTCAACGTGGATTCATTTCGAGGGGCGTGATCTCGATCATGTGACGCACGCGGTACGACGTGCACTGCAGGATGTCGGCTATGAGCTGCGGATCGACGGCCGGAGGCCGGTCGAACAACTCGGGAGCAAGGATACGCAGGTGCAGCCGGCAACGGACCCAGGCCGGGATGAACCGCGGGAGCCTACACCGGTGAAACCCGAACAATCATCACCAACGCTTTCCGATGCCGCTCAGTCAGGATCGCGTGTCCCGACCGCAACGGCCGAGCGGCGCGACGAAGCATCCCCGGCAGTCGTGGCGGAACAATCCGCACAGCCGATATCGGACGATGAGCAGCCGCCGCAAACCCCGGTCGTATCATCACCGGCTGCACATGGCGAGACTACGACCACCGCCGATGAGGCCAATCGCCGGACCATGCCAGAACATGCTCCATCGGAACCGCGTGCACCGGTTTCGCCGAAGCCGACGGTGCGATGTGGGGAACGGAAAGTCAGCCGGCGTGACACGCTCGCGGAACTCCGTGCACGGATCGAACGCAAGCTCACCGGCAAGCCGGTGCAACCGGTCGCGACGCGGAAACCTAACCGTTCTCAGAGCAGATAGGGGTTTTCAGGATGGGAACGAAACGATACATGATCGTACGCGGCGAACTCCTCGCCGACCCGGTGTTCACGATCTCCGCCACGGGCAGCGAACTGGTGCAGCTGAGGGTCGGCGTGCGCATGCCGAGCGGTTTGGCCGAGCCAGTAATCATACAAGGCGGCTCCGTAATGCCCTCGTACTGTAAGGCGCAACAACTGGAACAAGGCGACCTGATCGTGGCAAGCGGCTGGACCGACGCCGGCAACACATCCCACGACATCGTCCACACTGAAGTTCGGGTGAACGCGGACATGATCGCCGCTTCCACGTCAATGAACTGGAAGGAACCGTCATGATCGAGCGGAACATGTCAATGACGCTCACACGGCTTGACCGACTGATGTGCGGGGAGCACGAGGCATCCAGCATTGAATGGCACGGAACGAACATGCTCGTCATCGATTGTGTGGATAACTCTGTGGATAACTCTGTGGATAACCTTTGTGGGGTGGCATCTGCGTCAGGCGAAACAATGACGGAAAATACGGGCGCCGGCTCATCGAACGGCGGCCGTCGGATCTCAGTCACACCACTCGCCGCCGAACTGCTGCCGAATGCGACGGAGTCTCAGGCCACGTCCCAACCGAACCAGGATGCTGCATCACTTACCCGTGAGATGGTGCTGGAATCACTAAGGCGTCGCACCAATGAACGGTTACAACGCAAACAGTCGGAGCAGCGTGCGCGACTAATGGAAGGCGCGGTGCGATGAAGCGTTTCCCCGTAATCTGTCTGACGATATTGTCCGCCTGCCTGCTGCTCTACCTCGGCAATCGCGTGTGCCTGCAAGTGCGCGGCGACATGACGGCCGGCCTGTCCATCAGCGAAATCATCGACCGGATGTTCATCGGGATAACGGAACGCCCGCTGTTTCTGTCCCTGCACCAGGTCGATCTTCTTGCCGGACTGGGCGCGGTCGCCGCCGTCGGATTGGCATGGCTGTATCGGTGGTCGATGCGACGTGATCTCCGCGAGGGTGAGGAGCACGGCTCGGCCAAGTGGGGCACGCCGGCCGACATCAAACCGTTCAGGCAAGGCGGCCGGCGAGATCTGCTGATGACCGCAACGGAATCACTGGGCATTGATGGGCGGGTGACGAAACGCAACCTGAACGTGCTGGCGATCGGCTCGTCCGGTTCCGGCAAGACCCGACGGTATGTGCTGCCGAACCTGCGGCAGGCGAACATGTCGTATGCGATCACCGATCCCAAAGGCGAAATACAGAATGAGGTCGGCGAGCTGCTGCGCGGCAAAGGATACGCGATCCATTGTCTGAATCTCATCGATCTTGAACGTTCCGACCGGTTCAATCCGATGCGCTACCTCAACCCGGCCGACCCAGAAGCCGGCATCCTGCGTCTGACGGAAAACATCATCACGAACACGGCCGGAAACAACCGGCAGCCCGGCAACGGCGACGGGTTCTGGGAACGCGCCGAACGCAACCTGTTGAACGCGCTCATCGCATGGGTGCGGTTCTCCGAGGACGAGCCGGATCTGAACCGGGTCACGGACATGCTCGACCGGATGGAAGCCAGCGAAGCGGACGAAACCATGCAATCCGATGTGGATCTCATGTTCGACGCGGCGCGTGAACTCGTCGCCGAATACCATGCAAACCCCGGCCGGCATGACGCCGAATCACGGCAGACGCTGGAAGGCCTGGACTTCGCCGCACGCCAGTACCGCAAATTCCAGCAGGGAGCCGGCGAGACGAAGAAGTCAATCATCATCTCCCTGGGCGTCAGACTCGCCCCATTGCAGGTCGGTAGCGTGCGACGCATCCTGTCCGGCGACGACATGCGGCTGGATGAGATCGCTTTGCGACCGACCGCCGTGTTCCTCGCCCTGCCGGATACGGAGAACACGTTCTCGTTCCTCGCGGCGATCCTCTACCAATGCCTGTTCGAGTCCAACGTGTATCAGGCCGATCATGCGAACATCTCCGACTGTTCGGCGCGGCGATTGCCGGTGCACTGCTTCCTCGACGAGTTTGCGAACGTCGGTCGTATCCCGAACTTCCAGCGGCTCATCGCCACCATCCGCAGCCGGAACATCTCCTGCTCGGTCATCATCCAGAACTACGCGCAGGGCAAGGCCATGTACCGCGATGATTGGGAGACCATCGTCGGCAACTGCGACTCGATGCTCTTCCTTGGCGGTACTGAAACCAGCACGCTCGAATGGGTGTCCAAACGATTGGGCTCCCAGACCATCGACGTCATGGACGACAGTGAAAGCAAGGGCGTCAACGGCTCGTACAGCGTGAGCTGGCGGCGCACCAAGCGCGAGCTCATGCAGCCCGACGAGCTCGGCCTGCTGCCCACCGACGAGTGCATCTACATCCTGCGCGGCGTCCGCCCGTTCCGCAGCCGCAAGATACCGATGTAATGCGCCCTCGTCGCAACATGGCAAGCGGCCACGTCAGCAGTGTTTCTTTGATTCTTTGTTTCTTTACATACATAAATACAGAAAAACTACTGGCCGGCACACTCTATCGGCAGTCGTACGGTGACGGTCAAGCCTCCGTGCGGGTTGGCGTGCAGGTTCATGGTGCCGTGGTGGAGTCGGACGATTTCGTCGCAGATGGATAGGCCGAGCCCGTGGTTGGGTGTGCCGTGTCGGTTGCTGATTCTGCTGTCCGGTCCGCGGTTGAATGTGGCGAGCAGTTCCGTCGGGTCGATCTGGGTGAGGTCTTTGCCGGTGTTGGCGATGGTGAGCGTCGCGTAGTCGTTGCCGTTGCCGTCGTCATGGTTGGTTGCGGTGGTGATGCCGATGCTGCCGCCGGGTATGTTGTGTTGCGCGGCGTTGAGGATGAGGTTCGTGGCCAGTTGGTTGATGAGCATGCGGTCCGCCGATAGTGTTGCGGGCATGAGCGATGTCGTTACCGTCAGTGGGGCAAGGGCGTCATGCTCCTTGCCGAGAACATCCAAGACGATGTCGGCGAGATCGATGCTGGTGAGGTCCGTGTGGTCGAGGTGTTGGATGCGGGCGAGTTCGAGCAGTCGGAGCACGAGCGCCGTTCCGCTGCGGTTGGCATCGAGCGCCTTTTGCACGAATGGGCGGGTCGCGTCGTCGAACAGTCCCGCGTCGAGTGGTATTTCGAGGGCGGCCGAGGTGGCGGCGAGCGGGTTCTTCAGTTCGTGGGATGCGTTGGCGATGAACTGTTGCTCCCGTTCGATGGCATCGTTCAGATCGTGGAGCATGGCGTTATAGGCGTGGACTATGGTCGTGGCCTCGTCGTTGCGTTCCGGGATGCTGACGGCGTGGCGTGCGGATAGTGGCCCGTCCGCGTTCGTGATCTGCTTGGCCACCGTGTTGATGCGCTTCTGGCTGTTGGTGGCTATGGTCCAGGTGAGGATGGCCGCCAGCACGCCGAACGTGAGGATCGGCGCGATGGTCGTGGCGAGCATGAGATCACGCGTCCGGTTGTCGCCCGCCGTCGCCTTGAGCGACAGTCCGTCTCCCCTGTCCTGGTTGACGTGAATGGACGTGTAGCCGGAATCGTCGCCGTCGGGATCGTGCGATGACGGCTGGCGGAGCGACTCGTCCGCGGTGTCGGAGTCCATGCTCGTGTCGATGCCGCCGACCGTTATGGTGGACAGCTGCCGGTCCACGATGAGGAATGTGCCGGTGGTGACGGCGGCCGTCAGCAGCAGGAACGCGATGATGATCGTGGCGGTCAGACGGCTTCGCGTCGACCATTGCGAGGGGCGGAGAATGCGCGGCCGCGGCTTGCGTGTGGTGTGCTGCCGGCTCATGGTATGCGGTATCCCTGTCCGGGTACGGTCTCGATGAGGTTCGGGTCGCCGATCTTGGACCGTAGCGTGTACACGGTGCTTTTGACGATGCTTTTCGCATGCGCGTGGTCGTCCTGCCAGACCTCGTCGTACAGCCGGTCGACGCCGACCACCGCGCCGTGCGCCTCCACCAGCATGCGCAGCACGGCGAGCTCGCGTTGGCCGAATCGCAGTGGTTCGCCGTTCATGCTGATGTCGCCGGTGTGGAAATCGGCCCGGAAGCCGCCCCGCACGAACGGTCCCGTATCGGCCAGACCGAGTCGGCGTTGGACGGCTTCGACGCGGGCGAGCAGTTCCGCGTACGCGAACGGCTTGGTCAGGTAGTCGTCCGCGCCCAGTCCCAGGCCTTGCACGATGTCGTTGGTGCGGGAAGCGGCGGTGAGCATGAGGATGTGGACGGGGTCATGTCGCGCCCGCAGCCGCCGGCAGATCTCGTCGCCGTGCACGCCGGGCAGGTCACGGTCGAGGATCAGCAGATCCCACCGGCTGTCGTCCAGTTCGTCGATCGCGTCACGTCCGTCGTAGATGACCGTCGTGTCGAAGCCCTTCATGCGCAAGCCCATGCCGACCACGTCGGCGAGGTTCACGTTGTCTTCGACGACCAGCACGCGCATCGACGTCTCCTTTCCGGTTGGTTGGTTGCGGCACATCATATCGGCCGTGGCGAACGAGGTCGGAAATCGGTCAAAAACGGTCGGAACCGGGTCGGAACCGCCAAATCCCATCGAACCGGCTTCTACGGTGTGTTCCCGTCAAGTCAATGTTCAAACGAAAGGAGCACATCATCATGCTGTCGAAGCGGATGCTGCGCGTGGTTGCGGCTGCCGACGTGTTGTCGGTGGTGTTGGGTTTGGGGGCGTGTTCGATGCCGGGTTCCGGGAATGCCGGCGCGTCGGACGGGGCTTCCTCCTCGTCTTCGTCGTCTTCCGGATCGTCGTCGTATGAGGCGGAGTTGAAGCAGGCGTTGCAGTCGGCGTCGAGCGATTTCGAGCGCGGGGTGTTGGAGCGCGCGGTCAAGGCGGGCAGGATCAGCGAGTCGGATTACCGGGAGGCGAACGAGAAGTACCAGGAGTGCATGGCCGCCAAGGGCGATGACGTGGAGTTCGACACGGACCAGTCCACCGGGTTGATGCAGGAGCACATGAACACGGACGACAACTATGATTCGGCCAAGGCGAACGAGGACAGCATGGCGTGCGCGAAGGGCACGAACCTGCAGATCCGCGACCTGTACGAGCGTATGGTGCAGAACCCGTCGAACGCGGACGAGATCGAACTGGTCGTGGGCTGCCTCAAGCGGCGCAAGCTGGTGCCGGACTCGTTCACGAAGCAGGATTACCTGACCGAGATGGGCAAGCCCGAGGGGTCGTCGAAGCTGGACACGTCGTCGGACGCGTTCTCCCAGTGCCTGGCGAACCCGAGCAAGTAGAGAGGGGATGATGCTCGTGTTTCGATCCGGAAAGAATAGTAGTGCCCGCACACGTCGTCGGGTGAACGGCGTGGGGTTCGTGGCGGCGTGCATGGTCGCGTGTCTGGCGGCCGGCATGGGATTGGCCGTGGGGTTGGAGCGGATGGCGACGCCGCCGTCCCTGTCGGCTTCCCCGGATGCGGGGAGTCTCGCGTTGGGGTCTGAGGATTTCGACGACGCGCGTTCCCTGAACGTGGACGTGACGGCGTCGCCGGCCGGCGGGGTCGCGTTCCCGGTGTCGGGCAGGGTCACGTTCGCGTCGTGTCCCGCGGACGGCGTGGTGCGTTCGGGCTCGCACGAGTACGACGTGGACGGCACTCCTCTGGTGAGCCTGCACACGGACACGCCCTTGTATCGTGATCTGGCGTACGGGGACAAGGGCGACGACGTGACGGCGTTGCAAAACGAGCTGGCCGTGCTCGGCTACGGGGGCTCCCGGTCGGGCGTGTTCGACTGGGCCACGTGGGACGCGTGGCGTCGCCTGTACGCGGCGAACGCCGGCACGGCCGCGGCGACGGTCAAAGTCCAGCAGGGCGCGTTCTCCCGCGCGTTGGCGGTGTGGCTGCCCGCGCAGGCGATGAGCGTGTCGTGCGCGGCGTCGCTGGGTTCGACCGTGACCGGCGATTCGACGGATTCGCCCGCGTTCCGCAGCCTGGCCGGGGTCGCGTCGGTCAAGGCCGCGTCCCTGCCGGACGGCCGCATCCAGGGCGATCGCGTGGTCGAGATCAACGGCAAGGACTATCCCATCGGCGACGACGGCATCGTGTCGGATACGGCCGCGTTGCAGGCGATGGCCGGATGGTCCACGTACACGGGCGCGCGCAAGGACGGCGAGGACACTACAAGCGTGACCGTGACCTACAAGCTCAAAAAGCCGATCGGCGTGTACTCGGTGCCCGCGTCCGCACTCACCGGGCTCAAGGGCAGCGACGGGTGCGTGGTGGCGACCGACGGCACGAGCGTCAAGGCGCACGTGGCCGGCAGCTCGTTGGGACGCACGCTGGTCACGATCGACGGCAAGGCGCCCGCGCGCATCAAGGCCGATCCGGGACAGGCGGCGTGCGATGCGCGTTGACCTCGACCACGTCGGCCACCGGTACGCCGACGGCCCGATCCTGTTCCACGATCTGACCGCGAGCCTCGTGCCCGGGCACGTGTACGCGTTGACCGGGCCGAGCGGCGCGGGCAAGTCCACGCTGCTCGGCATCATCGCCGGCTGGACCACGCCCGCCGAAGGCCAAGTGACCCGACAGGGCATCGACTCGATGCGCTGGATCTTCCAGAACCCGCACGGCGTGGCCCAACGCACCGCAATCGACCACGTCAGCCTGCCCCTGCTCGCCCAAGGACTCCCGCGCCGCGACGCCGAGGAACAGGCGCGCACGCTCATGGACCGGTTCAACCTGACCCGGGTCGCCGACCGCCGGTTCGCGGAACTGTCCGGCGGCGAGGCCCAGCGCCTCATGCTCGCCCGCGCGTTCGCCGCCCAACCCTCGCTCATGCTCGTGGACGAACCCACCGCCCAGCTCGACATGCACACCGCGGCCAAGGTCAGCGAATCACTCTCCCGCATCGCCCGCAACGACACGATCGTCGTGGTCTCCACCCACGACCCGAACACGCGCGACGCATGCACCGACATCATCGATCTGAAGAACTACCAATGAACCACACCACGATGAAAGCAACCTCCGTCATCTCCGAGGCATGGCGCTCCATCACCAGCGGCGCCGCCCGCCTCGCCCCGGCCGTCCTCGCCCTGGCCCTGACCGCCGCCGGCATGGGCGTCATGGACATCGCCGCCGGCTCGGCCATCCTCGACCAGGCAAACGCATACCGGCAATCCGGGGCCAACATCCTCGTGCTCAACGCGCCCGACGGCATCGACGCGGCATCCTGCGAACGCCTCACCAGCCTCACGGGCGTCCAGGCCGCCGGAGCGATCCGCGCGACCGACCCGCTCACCCTCGCGGCCCTGCCCGACACCACCACGCCCCTCTACCAGATCACCCCCGGACTGGCCAAACTCCTCGACACGAAACAGGACGCGAACACGACCGGGCTGATCGCCTCCCAGCAAGTCGCCGACACGCTCGGCACCACCACCGGCGGCACGATCGGCCTCGCGGACGGACGCACCGCACACGTCAAGGGCGTCTACCAATACCCCGACGACGGACGCACCCCCGGATACGCGTACGCGCTCATGGAGGAAACACCCGCCACCGGCACGTTCGACGCCTGCTGGGCCAAGACCTGGCCGCAAACCAGCCAGACCCGCAACGCCCTCTGGTCCACCCTCACCCCGAACGCGAAAACCACCGGCGACGACGCGCCCACCCTCGGCCAGCTCAACACCACCAAAGGCGACGGCTTCGACGGACAAACCCTCTACCGGCAACGCTCCACACGCATCCTGCCCGCCTGCGGCGCGCTCATCGCCCTCATTATCGGATACCTGCTCATACGCGGCCGCCGGCTCGAAATCGCCTCCGCACTGCACTGCGGCGTTCCCAAACCCGCACTCGCCACGCAAATCATCATCGAAACCGGCATCACCATCCTGCTCGCCACCGCCATCAGCCTGCCCATCGACATGACCGCCGCCAGACTCCTCATCGACGCCACCGACCGAACCGCCATCACCCTCAACGCCATACAAACCACCATCACCACCAACACCGCCTACCTACTCGCCACCACCATCACCACCCTCCACATCAAAGAACGACACCTTTTCACCTACTTCAAAGAACGCTGACAGGTTAGGTTCCAGTGTCTCCCCAGTGAATTCGTCCCGCCACGCCGATTTTTGGATTGTCTGGCGGAGGTGTGTATCTTAGTGCTGTTGCCCCTTTAGCTCAACGGTTAGAGCAGCATCCTTTTAAGTTGTGGGTTGTGGGTTCGAATCCCACAGGGGGCACAGTTCAACCCTTGGAAGCCAATGTTTCCAAGGGTTTTTCTGTTTCTGCACGACTCATTGAAAGCAAGAATGCCGGCTCAAGGAGCCGGCATTCCGAAGTCACAGACGGGACTCACCCCGTCCAGGCATATTTAATCGTACCAGAAAAACTGTCTTGAAGAAACCTCTGAGCGGGTGGCTTTGTCACTTGGCAGAAAGGATCGTGTTCAATTCTCTGGCAGCGCGACGTAGCGCCGCCGTATCTATCCAGTTTTGTGTGAACGCGGGGTTGATTGAGTTCAACAGGGACATGGACGTACCGATGATTTTGTTGACATTGCGCGCTTCCTTGTACAGGTTGTCGTAATGCGCTTCGTTGTTTCGTACCCTACGGATGTACTGCAGCCCAAGAGAGGTTTTGATGCGTCCAGTTTCCCCATCAGACGCATAAGGAAAAGCATTCCGAGTGGCTGTCATCCACAGCTCTTGCTGGTCCAAAGTCTTTTCGCTGGTTTCCGGGTTGCCTATCAGCTTAACCCAAGTGCCCCACATCAACTGGGAGAGCACGTCGTCATGGATGACTTCCGCATTAGCACGGTGACTACCACGGCGTACTCGCTGACGAGCATCGGCTCGTGCACGATCATTGGCATCATGAAGTGTTCCTCGGATGAGTCTGTTGACCAGATCCGGGGCGTTGCCCGGAAGACACCAGTCCTGTGATCCTTTTTCCCGGAAGGACAGTTCGCGTAGTTGGCGATCCAGTGTGTTGCGCACAGCAAGCTCCACATAGCCAAGCTGCGAATGGAGTATGCCGGCGAATCGTTGGTTCCACTGGCATAAGGCTATGGCAAGATCAACATCGCCGGCGGCATCATCAAGATAACGTCCAAAACGAGCCTGACCAAGCAGTGCCGCTCCCTCATCAGCCCGATTGCGGCGCTCCAGATCCGTTCCTGAAGAGGTATGGCTGGAGCCATCACTACTTTGCGCATTATCTATTGCGTCGGACCTGACCATATCTGACCTCCAGATTCGATGTGATGATAAATATCAAGGATAGCGTCACCTTCGGCGCCTCCTGCCATGTCCAGATATTGTGACGATCCGCTGGGCAAAGGTAAACCGTCGGCATATCGGGGATATGCCGACGGTCTGGATGGATTAACTTGCGTTGGCGTGGGGTCGGGAATGGCCGCTTGCGTTTGCATGAAACGTGACGGTTGGTGCCGGGTCGGGACGCGGGGTTGCGTTCGCGTTTGCATGTGATCCCGTGCCTGCTGTCAGAGGCTGCCATCCCGGTTGGGTAGGCGATCTGTTTGCTGGCCGGGAACGTTCCACGAGGGTGCTGGCTGCGGCGTGGACGGCTGGTACTGCGGCTGCTGTGGCTGCGTCGGTGCCGTCGCCTGTTGCTGCGTGGACTGTTGCTGTGCGGACTGTCGTTCGCGTTCCTCTTGCTCGCGTTGTTCCCGCTGCCGTTCCGCTTCCTCAGCTTTTGCCTGCTGCGATTCGACCGTCGCGGCAAGGTCGGCGATTTGGCGTACGGCTGCGATGGCATCGGCCAGGTTCTCCTCGGTGACGGTTTTGTCGCGCCATGTGTCGGCAAGCTGATTGAGCCGTGCATGTTCGTCGGATTCCGGCGCTTCGCGCAGCTTGTCGGCTCGGCCGATCGCCTCGCCGAGGGTCTCGGACGTCTGACTGGTCGTGTCGTCTAGCGCCGTAGCGTATGAGGCTTCCAGCTGTTTGGTGAGCGCTTCCATGTGTTCGATGTCCTGATCGTCCATAGCCTGTTCAAGCTGGCTGGGGTCGATTCGATCGGCGATGGGACTGCGCCTGATGCGTTCGAGCAGCGCCTTTGCGACCGTCATTGCATCATGCAGACGTTCTGCTTGCCTACGTTCGTTGTCCGCCTGCGTCGGTTGTTGGATAGTCGGTGCGACATGATTCGTCGCGGTGATGACGCGAACGCCCGCGATCATGCCGCCGACCAGCAGCAGCGCGGCCAATCCGACCACCGCCGGTTTGACGGCGTTTTCCGGCAATCGTGGCGCGAACCGACCGCTGTCGGCACCGGGATACCCGTCATCGTTCTCGTCATCGTTGCGGTCATGGCATCCGTCCGGTCCGAGGTTCAGAGGCATGGCATCGGCGGCATTATGAGCGATGTTGGCCGTGGAGCCTTCGCATCGTCGCGGCGGAGCATCCATACCGAGGACTTGGGTCGCGCCCGGATCTTCGTCATCGATGGCGGGGAAGCTGGACGGGCCGAGATTAAACGGTACGTCGGTCATGATCTTGTTCCTTTCCGTGACGCGTGGCCGGTTACAGGGCGTCGGTGTCGGGAACGTAGGCGCGTTCCCTGTCGTGGCTGATGATCTTGCTGGCCTTGTAGCCGTCACGGTCGAAGTCCGCGTAGTAGACCTCCCAGATCACGCCGGACTCGGTCTCGACCACGCATGCGGCCGCGTCGTCGTTGATGGCGACCTTCACGTAGCCGTTGCCAAGCGAACCGGCGTCGTCGTGGCGTATGCGTTCGACCGGTATCTGCAGGCCTTCCGCGTCCTCGGTGAACAGGTCGCTCAGGTTCCGGTCGCGGTCGTCCCGGTCGGAAACGTACGCCTGCACGGCGAGCGGCGCCATCAGCACGCACGCTTCGTCCGTGCGGTAGACGTCGATCCTCTGCCCGTTGACCGTCGTATCCGATTTCGGTTCGACCGTCCGGTTTTGATCGTTGCGCACGACGATCGGGGCGACCGTATGCCGTGCGGGCATGAGCGTGCGCAGACATGCCGCTCCGAGCAGGATGACTGGAATGAGCGCGACCGTGACAATGATGATCAGATTGCGTTTGGGGTCTCGATTGTTCATGGATGCTCCTTTGCATGATGTGGTTCGGTCAGTGGATGAAGTCGATGTTCGCCCGGTTGTCCGCGAGCTGCTGCGCGGTGAGCGTGCGCAGGGTGACGCGGGCTGCTGCGGCGCCGCTTTCGGAGATGATGATGTCGCCGTCTTCGTTGACTTCCTCGACGATGGCGACGTGCCCGTAGTAGTCGTCGGCGCCGAGCGTGCCCGCTTGGAAGACCATGACGTCTCCGGGGCGGGGAGCCTTGTCGATCGGATAACCGAACCGTTCGGCGCTGGCACGCCACATGTGCCCGTCGCCCATCCACGGGTCGACGGGCTTGCCGATCTGCTCGCGTCGGGACGCGCCCCACCATGTGCACTGCCAGCGCTCGTACGAGACGATTTCGGGCAGGTTCATCGCGTCCACGTTCACGGCCGAATCGTCGCCGTTCATGACCAATGGCGGTTCCAGCGAGCCGATCACGCTGCCGGTGACGGAACAGTCGCCGCCGGCGCAGCCCTGCTGCGTGGCGTTGAAGCCGGGCAGCCATGACAGGAGCGCCATGAGCGTCGCGAGCACCATGATCGCGGCCGTCGCCAATAGGAACACCGGCATGCCGACCGCGCCCGTCACGGCCGAAACGACGGATGCCATGATCCTGCGCGCGCCGTCGACGGCCGCCCGCATGAGATTGGACAAGCCGTCCGCCGCCTTCGCCACTCCCTTGGCGGTATTTCTGGTGCCACGCGTCGCGGAACCCGTGGAGCCGGGCGTGAATCTGGACAATGGCGACGCGAAACGTATGCCTCCGGCCGTTCCGTGCGCCGTGTTCCCCGCACGGCGCATCCCGCCTGTTGTTCCGGATTGCGCGAGCCGGCGTGCGACGCCGCGGGTGCTGCCGGGCGGCGTGCTCAGCGTGGCAGTGGGGCTCGGAGCCGTGCCGGATGACGACGTGACAGGCGTATGACGAGCCGGACCGTTCATGATCGGCCCGCCGTCTGCCGGTTCCGCGAAGACATCCAAGGTCGGTTCGGCATCGGCGATATCGTTCAATGGCTCCGTCGTGGTCGTCGGTCGCCGAACATGTTGCCCGCCGCGTCTGCCGGTGTTTGGTACAAGTCGGCCGGCGGAACGCAGCCCTTGCCCGACATCAAGGATCGCGTCAGCCGGGTCGATACCGTTTTCCTCATGCTCGTCCGTTGTCTCTGTCGCGGTTTGCATGGTGTTGCGGCCGAGCGCGGCGGCGTCGCCGGCGAGCCTGACCGTGGTCGAGCGCAGTCGGCCCGTCAGTCCTTCGCCTTCGCGGATGCGGCCGGTGTATGAGGTGAGCTTGCCGGCGGTGCCGGTCCGAGGGTCCATGAGTTCGACCATCAGGTCTCCCCGAATTTCGTGGTGAACAGCCGGTAGAGCGTGGAATCGGTCGGGATGCGCCCGTCGAACGGGATGAACGCCTCACCGGCCTTGAGCAGGCCCTCGCCGGGGCGTGCGCCGCCCAACCGTTCCTTCAGTTCGGGCGACAGATGCCACATGTCGGCCAGTTTCGCCGCGTCGGTGGGCGTCTGGTTCATGAGCAGCAGGAACGCGGAGTTGGCGAGCATGAACCGCGCCTCCTTGCTGGCGAGCAGTTCCTCGATGTTCTGGGTGACGCCGGTCATGCCGAGACCCCATTTGCGGGCGCGTTTGAACATGTCGAGGAACTGTTCGGACGCGTACCTGTTGGAGAACATGCGGTGGAACTCGTCCACATAGATCCAGGTGCGCCGGTCCGCTTTCCGGTTGCGGGCGACCTGGTTCCACAGATGGTCGAGAACGACCATCATCCCGAACGTCTTCAATTCGCCTTCCAACGCGGCCACGTCGAACACGGTGAACCGGTTGGACGTGTCCACGGTGGTCTGGCCGGCGAAGCCCGACAGGCTGCCGAGCGTATACGATTCGAGGCTCAGCGCCAGCCCCCGCGCCTCCGGCTCGCTGCTGGCCACGAGCCTGCGATGCAGGTCGGCCAAGGTGGGTTGCGGCAGGGAGGGATTGTTGCGGTATTCGCGGTACAGCCCCAGTGTGCACCGGTCCACGATGGAGCGTTCCGCGGCGTTCAGCCCGTCGGAGCCGCCGATGAGCGCGCCGATCATGGAGATGACCGCGTTCGCCTTCGTGCGGATCGGGTCGCCGTCCAGTGTGGCGTCGAGCGTGATGTCCATCGGGTTGATGCGGTCGGCGGAACCGGCGCTGACGATCACCCTCGCGCCGTGCAGCGCCTCGCACAGGGGCGCGTACTCATGTTCGGGGTCGACGATGATCAGATCGTCGTCGGGCCGTGACAGGAACAAGGCGGTCATTTCGGCCTTCGCGGCCTGCGATTTGCCGCTTCCGGTGGTGCCGAGCACGAACCCGTTCGCGTTGATCGTGGTGCGGGTGCGGTCGACCATGAGCGCGTTGCCGCTGCGCGCGTTGACCCCATAGAACACGCCTTGCTCGTCCATGATCTCCTGATTCGTGAAAGGCATCATGATCGCTGCGCTGCTCGTGGTCAGCGTGCGTCGCATCGGCAGCGGGTTCACGCCCAACGGCAGGCTTGCGTTCAACCCGTCGAGCTGCATGCAGGCGAGGGTTTCGGCCGTGCAGGAGAGCTTGCGGCAGGCGGCGAGCACGTCCTTGACCCGCTGGTCAAGCAGCGGGCGTGTGGGGGCCGAGACCGTGACCGCCGCCAGCGCCTCCACGAGCCGTTCGTTCGACCGGCGCATCTCGTCGCGAAGATTATGCGCCTCCTCCAACGAGTCGCGCAGGTCGGCGGGCAGTTCGTCGGCGGGAATGTGCCGGCGCATGTTCCTGCGGCGCTCCTCCAGGCGTTGCATGTCCATTTCGGCGATCTTGCGGTCCACCAGTTCCGCGCCGACGCTGCGATCGTACGGCGCGAGATGAATCGACACCGTGCCTTCGGTCTTCAAACCGGTCAGTTCGGCGATCAGCCGGTCGGACATGATCGGCGGGAAGTCGCGTATCCACAACGTCGAGCGCAGCGTGTCGCCCGCGGCGTTCGACAGTCGCAATACGCGCGCGTCCGTCGCGTCCACGCACCACGGCGTGACGAAGTCCTTCGACGTGGCGCGGCCGGATTCGACCAGCTTGTCGTCGTAGCGGAACGGTTCGCCCGGACGCAGCAGCAGGGCCAGCAGGCGCAGTCGTTCGCCTCGGCCGAGCGGCGTGATCTTGCATCCGTCCAACGTGGAAAGCTGGCTTTCGGACGTTTTGACAAGTCGGTTCAGCGTGGCCTGCGCGCGTTCCGGGTCCTCTTCCGTGATCGTGATCGTCAGGTATTTGTCGGTGACCGCGTTGCGGGAGCGTTCTCCGAGCTTGGCGAGCATGATCCGGTTCGATTCCGCGCGCAGCGCGTCGAACGGGCCGCCGTCCAATCGCATACCGACCATCGACATCACGTCATGGGCGTCGAGCGTGCGCGTCACGCAGGTGACCTGCAGCCGGGTGGAGCCGTCGAACGTGTTCAGGAACTCCGCCCACGCGTTGATGAGCTGCGCCTGCCGTTCGCGCGTGGCCGTCTCATAGTTGATGTCGGACATGCGCACGGTCACGCTCCACCGGTCGTCGCCCAGATACGCGATCCCGTTGGAGAGCATCGCCTCGTAGCCGATCAGCTCCTTCGCCGTGCGATACCCTCGCTCCCGCCGCCGGCGAATCCTGCGCCCCTGCCTGTCTGCCGGTTTGCGTCGTGCCATGATCATCCGTCCTTTCGTTCGCGTATGGCCTTCCTGCCTCGTTTTCGCTCCCGTCGGCGAGGCCGTGCGGGCCCGTCGATGAAATACCGTTGCTGTCCGAACCGGCATGCGATCACGTATCCGAACCAGACCTCCGGTTTCAGCCCCTTCGGGCGCAGCCAACCCCATGCGGCCAACGGCAGGTTCACGAGGAACACCACGTACTGGCCTATGTCGGGGAGCCCGAGCAGGCGCCAGAACACGAGCCACACGCCCGTCGACAGGCAGCCCATCATCGCGGCCGCGGCGAGCTGCCGCCAGCTCATGCCCCACATGACCCGCGCCTCGGTGGCCGTGATCTCCTTGTAGATCCTGATCTCCAACGCCATCGCCGCCGCCTTCCCTGATCTCGCGTCTATTCGCCGAACACGGCCTTGGCGGTGGCCGAGGACACTATGACCAGACAGCCGAGCATGATCGCCCCCAACAGCAGCGTGCCGAAGTTCGCGATGATGTACTGCCACAGGTCGCCGCCGTCCACATAGCCGTCGAGCCGCAGCGCCTCGCCGACGAACGTGCGGTACAGGATCACGCCGACCGTCAGGGTGATCGCCTGGAACGAGACCTGCCCGTAGCGTTTCAGATAGCCGACGCCCATCATGCGCGTATGCTCCGAGGCCATGAACACGATCGGCAGCGACGCGAAACAGGTCAGCATGTAGATCTGCATGAACCGCATGTACACGACCGCCAGCAGCACCACGCCGGCGATCTGCGAGGCGATGAACGGGATCAATACCAGCACCATGAGCCCGCTCTGGCCGATGAGGCCGGCATCCTCGATCGCGGAGCGCATCTGATCGCCCAGCAGTTGCGTCTCGCTGCCGGGCGCGGCAGCGAGCACGCCCGACGCGGCGGACACGATCTGCGAGACGACCGCGTCGATGCCCTGCAGGATCAGCGCCGCATTGGACGCGAACAGGAGCACGAGCGCGCATTTGAGCAGCACGCCGCCGATGATCTTCACGCCCAGTTCGCGGTCGCCGTCCGCGCGGGTCGCCGCGCGGGCCAGTTCCAGCGTGAACACGATGCTGGCGATGGTGGCGGACACCGGTTTGACCGCGCTCGTATGCACCGATCCCGCCATGCCGTACAGACTCGCGTTGAACTCGGCCGGCCCCAATGCGAGCCGGTCGAGTATGCTGCCGTCAATGCCGCCGCCGATCGCGTTGAGCATGTTCACGCACGGTTCCACCAAGTCCGCCATGATCAAACCTCCCGTTCCATACGGTCATCCGCTGCCGATTGGGTGTTCGATGAACAATGAAGGTTCAGAAGCTGAGGTTGGCGAACAGGGCGGCCGCGGCGATGATGACCGCGCCGCCGACCAGCTGCCATATGCCGGACTGGGTTTGCGGGCCGGAATGGTCCTTCAAACCTCCGGCCAGGGTGATCGCACCCCATACGCTCCAGATGCCGCCGCCCAGCAGCGCGGCCTTCTGCAGCAGTTCGAGAATCGTGGTGATCGTGTCCATGACGGCTCCTTTGCGGTGATGGGACTCAACGGTGAGTGGACGGCCGTTCGGTGTTGTCGAAAGCCGGACGGCCTTGGCGACGGGATGCCGCCGACCCTGTCTGACGGTCGACGGCATCCCCGTAGGAACCGTTGCGGTCATGCGGATGATGCCGTGGCCGCAGCGGAAGTCAGCTGTCGGAAACCGGGTTCCGGCGATGCGCGTGGGCGATGCGCAGCATGGCGAACCCGATCAGCAGGACGAGCATGCTGGCCGCCATGATGCCGGTCAGATCGACGCCGGTGTGCGGCAGCATGCGTTTCATGTAGGCGCTCCAGTCGTCCGGTTCGCTCGTGATCGGCGTGTCCGTGCACACCGTGCCGGGTTCGACCGGCTGCGCGGGCTGGTCGTCGAACGGGTCGTCGTCCTTCGGCACGCATTCGATGACCGGCGCGGCCTGCACGGTCGCGCGATCGGTGTGCAGGTCGGTGACGCCGGTCAATATGCCGGTCACGTCCACGGATTCGCCCGGCTGCAATACGAGCGTCGCCCAACCGTCCGGGTATTTCAGGTCGGTGACCGTGCCGTCGCCGGCGATCGTCTCGTCGGACAGTTCGAGACCGGTCAGGGGCACGTCGCCGGTGTTCGTGATGCGGAACACGATCACCGTGCCGTCGCCCGTGATCTCCAACGCGTCCTTCGTGTCGTCGCGGTCGCCCGCCTCTAGGCCGGACGCTTCGTCGAACTTCTCCACGCCCACGGACGGGGAGCGTTCGGACGTGCGCGTGGTCACCGTGTTCGACGGGCGTTCCACGCCGTTCAGCGTCTCCGTGAACGTATTGGAGAACTCGCCGGCCTTCACCCGTCGGAACTGCACGTACGCGCGCCATGCCTGCGCATGCGCGCCGTCGGCCGACACCAGGTCGAGATAGCGCTGCGTGGCTGCGACCGTGAACGAGCCGTCGCGCATGTCCAGAGAGAACAGGTCGCCGCCGAACCTTGCGGAATCGAAGCCGCTGCCCGCGATGCGCGAGCCCTTCGCCGCGATCACACTGCCGGCCGCGTCGTGCAGGTCCTCGGCCGCGTACACGGCCCACTGGCCGGCGTATTCATCGCCCGACTCGTCGTAATCGTCGTCGATGCGCCACTGCGTCACCTGCGGGTAGGCGCGGTTCGCGGGCAGCAGGGAGGAGTCCAGCCGGTAGAGGAACAGCTGATCCTTGTAGATGCTCATGCCGTCCGCGCTGTCCGCGCCGACGTCGACCGTCACGTCCTTGAACGGGTCGAGTTGTGCGAGCACGTTCGTGACCGTGTTCGACACCGCGCGGCGCTTGTTCGTGACCTGCACGGCCGTGTTCTCGACCGAGCCGCCGTCCGCCGCCGCGATGGCCGTCATCGGCAGTACCAGCTGGTACGTCTTGCCGAGCAGCGACTGGTCGATGCCCGCGTCACGTTCCGCGGACAGTTCACGCCGCGCGTATTCGGCCAGATCGGCGGGCTGCGGATCGCCCGGCAGCACCGTTCCGTCGGCAAGCGTGGTGTCCACGGTCTTGAAGAACGCGTAGACGACGCCATCGGCGACCTGCACGTTCACCAGGTCGGTCACGTCCGCGCCCTGCTCGCCAAGCATCTGGATGCCGGCCTCGTCCACGTCCAGCACGGTTTCGTCGTAGTCGTCGATCACGCCCAGCCGGCGCACCGGATACGCCGGGTCGGCCAAACCTGCCGCGTCGATTGTGATCCGGTAGTACAGGCGGTCGCCGACCAGTACGGTCCTGCCGTCGATGTCCACCGACGCGTCCGCCTGCGTGTCCTGCTTGACCGGCTGCGGGTCGACCGGCCGGTTCGTCACCTCGTTCGACTCCAATCCGGAATTGTTCAACGTCACCCAGCCGCGGTTCGAGATCACCGTGTCCGTGGCCGCATCCTCGGACACTGTCGCGTCGAACTCCAACCGATACCGATGACCCGTGTACGGATCCCAATGCTCGTCCAGCCAGTCGCGCCGGAACGAGACCGACAGTTTGTGCCCGGCGTCGTCCCACTCCACGTCGTACGCTTCGGCCGGCACCGTCACACCATCACGCGCATCGATGACCGTCAGGCTCTCCTTGACCGGCGTCGTGCGCACGTCGTACTCGTCCACGAACTCCAGCGTGCGCAGCGTGTAGTCGGATGCGGCCCCCACCTGCAATTCCAGCTCATAGGTGACCGTCTGGCCGGGCAGCACGCTGCGTCCGTCAATGCTCGACCCGTCGCCGCCCTCCGTTTCGCTCGCGGTCACATCCTTGTCGAACTCCGGGCGCACGATGCACAGGCGAGGCTCGTTCGTTTCCCAATACTCGTGATCGGCCCAGAACACGCCGCCGCGGTTGACCAGCTCGTGTTTGCCATCGCTGCACGTATTGTCGATCGACCCGCTGCGCGTGCGCATCGCGTCGATGTCCCGCTGCAGATCCTCGCGCACGTCGAACCTCACGTCGAACGGCACCAGCATCGAGAACTGCAACGACTTGCGACGTTCCCTCAGGTCCAGCGACGCCAGATACTCGGCCGTCGCCTTCGCCGTGACCGTCATGCCCTCCGAGACGATGTCGAAACGGTCGGTCACATCCTCGCCGGTCACGTTGATGCCATCCAGCGAGGGAGCATCGTATTCGTCCATTTCGGCCACGTACACGCGTACCTCGGACACGTCCCGCACATCGAGATACCGGTCCACCAGCGTCCAATCGTCCACCAGCTCCAACCGGGTGGGCTCATCCCACCACGGCACCGTGAAATTCACCGCCGCCGCGACCACGTCGCCGTCAAGGAACGACATGCCGTCCGCGCCGACGTGATTATCCCGCTCGGGATCGGAAACCATCTGCCAGACGCCGTCGTCGTCCATGCGCACCCATGCCTTGTTCGGCAGATACCAGCCCAGCGACGCCGTATCCGCCGTATTGCCACGCCCGCCGGCCGTACCGCCGACCACGCCGCCGCTTCCGGCGCCGGCTGTGCCGTCCGGCGACCCCAACGCCAGCATCGGCGACACCAGCAGGCACACCGCCGCGGCGATGGCCGCCGAGACACAGCATTTCCTTCCCAACACGCCCATATGGAACACTCCCTTTCACGAGGAGCCAGCCCCGGCCGAAGGCCGCCGCCGCGAGAAAAAGGGAGAGAGAAACCCGCGACGGCGAACGACGAACCGGAAAGCCCGTGCGGATCATTTGACCGGAGCCCACCATTGGCGCCCCACCGCACGCCAGCCAGTATCCGGCCCCGCATCCGTCGCCCGTGGTCCCGAGCGGATATTGGAGTGCCGTATGCCTTGAGAAAACACGAAAGCCCCCGTCGCGCGATTCCGTAGGGTTGCGCAACGGGGGCGGTCGTGGAGCGTTTATTTGAGCAGACGTCCCTTGCGATGGGTCATGACGGCGATGGCCGCGCCGCCGGCGGCGAGCAGGCCGCCGATGACGAGAAACAGGACAATGCCGCCGCTGCCGGTCAAGGGCAGATTCGTGATCGTGGTGACGTTGAGCACGAACAGCAGGCCGTTCTTCTCGATCTGCACGAGCGAATCAGCCAGTGAGGGCACGCGCTCGAACACGACCAGCGCCGCTTTACCGGGATCTGCGGTGATCGTGACCTTGAACCGCACGTCGAGGTCACGGTAGCCGTCCGGCACTCCGGTTTCGCGCACCCAGTACGTGCCGGCGGCCAGACCGTCGAACCTCACGAGGCCGTTGCGGTCGGACGTGGCGGTCACGTCCTCGTCGGGACGGTCGGCGCGACGGTACTTGGCGTCGTCCGCGAACGTGTCCGCCGTGTAGAGCGTGAACGTCGCGCCGGCAAGCGGCGTCTTGCCGTCTTCGCCGATCTTGTCGAATTGGAAGCCGTGCGTGTACACGGTGGTGTCCGGAGGCGTGAGCTCTCCGGTCTGGTTGGTTTTCGGATCGTTCGAGTACGTGAGCATGACCGTGTTTGTGTTGCCGTCGCCGTCGATCGTCGCATGCTCGGTGAGCGTGGCCGAATAGTCGACGCGCAGCAAACCGCCCGCCATGCCGTCACGGCCATTCGTGTAAACCCATGCGCTCAGATCGAGATCGATCGTGGTTGCCGTGCCGCCATCGGACTCGCTTGCCTGCAACGTGTAATCGTCACCGTCGAGTGGACGCCATGCCTGTCCGTCCTTGCTGGCCGTGACGGACAGGTCATCGTTGAACCGCTGGCCTTTCGACAGGGTGTCCGCCAGGCGGAACACGTACGGGTTGGCCGCATCATTCGTGTATTTCGTGGTATCGGGGATGAGGGTTTCAATACGATAGTCCACGATATCGCCCACATTGCGGTCGTCCGTCAGCGTCGCATCATCGCCGTTGATGATGTTCTTGCCGATCGTGACGCGCTGGTTCTTGATCTCGGCTGTGCCGTCGGCGTTGCCGATCGGTGGTTTCGCGGCGGTGATCGCCGTGCCGACCAGTATCGGCGCCGAACGCGTGGTACCGGTCAACGCGGTGTTCGCATCCTCCAGCAGGTACAGGCCGGGCTGCAATCCGGCGAATATGACCGAGGAAATCGTGCCGTCGTCGGCGGGCGTCGTCGTGCCGGACATGACCGGCGCATCCGTGACGGAAACGGTGGCCGCCATGCGATCGGCGAACAGCCGCCAAACCGGGGAATCCTTCGCATCGCCCTGCCGTGCCAGCCACACGATCGGATCCTCGCCGCCGGAACCCGTGTCCGCCGCGCCACCGTTGCCCCGTGTCGTCCCGCTGGCCGTTTCGCCGTCGGCATCGCCTGCGCCGGCCGGGTACTCGCTGTCGCCGACTTTCGGCAGCGAGGCGATCACATCGCCGCGCACTGTATCCTCGGTGCGCACCGTCACAGCGGACCCCTGGATCGCGAACCCGGCGAGTTTGACCACTTTGAAGTTCGCGCCATTCAGCGACGAGCCCGGACCGGCGTTCAGCGTGATCGAATCACCCAATACGGGCGTCGTCTCGCCGGTTTCATCGGCATGGGCGATGCCTCCGGCCGACACTGTGGCCAGCAGCAGCGCGGCCGCCATCGTCACGCGCAGCAGCCGGCCGAACCTGCGGGAAGAGAACATGATCGGAATCCTTCACTATCCGCATCCCCCGAGACCAAGGCACGAACCGCGCCGACGGGGAAGAGAAAGGAAGAGAACCCGACGGCGCGGCCATGTCATGAGAGGGAAGGTGCGGAACGTTTACCCGAACCACCCTTGGCCCGACCGCACACCCCTCATCCTGTCGCCGCCCGCCACGGCTTCGTGGTCCCACCACGATAATCGTCACCGTCCCCGATACCACCCATCAGCCGGTAGTTTCGTAGCATTTCTTTATGTTCGTATTTCTTTGTTTATGTGGATCTGGCATGACTTCCTTTCAGGAAAAATCCCTTGATGCCGGACCATGACGTGCGGTAGCATATCTTTACGAAAGGAGGCGTGTCATGGTAAAACTCGTTGATTTGTACACGGTGGATAAGGACAGTGCCGAATGCGACTATCTGCGTTTGTGCGATGCGCCCCTGCCGCAGGATGTGTTGGAATTTCTCGGCAAATCCTCTGAAGCGGAGCCGGGCGCTGTCCCGTCTCCTCGTGAACAGGTTTACGCTTGAGCCGTTGACGGAGCAGCAGAGTGCCGGTTCGTTTTCGTTTCGCCGACAAGTCCGATCAGTCGCGGTTCACTAGTTTCTCTTGCACTGATCCCGTACCGGCCAACCGTCAGATTGACGGACGATGGGTCAAAGGATCACAGCTTCATCCGGAACCGTGGGCGCTTTTGGTGCAACGTCTCATCCATAACAGTCCGATATATCACGACAAGGATTGCTGGATTCGCGTGGGCGTGGACGATGAGACCGGCAATCTGGCTTCATACTGTGCGGTAGCGCATAAGGGTAACGGGGTGTACGAAATCGCGGTGATCGCTGTATCCCGCAGGCTCCGAGGCCTGGGATTAGGTACGCAGGCCTTACGCGACGCGATGGCGGTTGCGACCCGCGATGCCGTCCAACGTGACTTAAACCCGGTGTTCATCGCCACTATTGATGAAAACAACCGTGCCAGCGCTCATTTGTTCGCCTCGTTCGGATACCAGCTCATCCGCACATATGAGAAGGATCGTCACGGCTTCGTGTTCAACCTATGGGCGAGACGCTGATCCATCACGATTGGCTGTATTGCTGGTACGACTGCAAGGAATGTCTCCGCTGCGGCGCACCAGCAATAACTTCACTCGTGCCGGTCGAGGTATTCGGCGAGGGCTTGGGCGACGAGGTCCTGCATGCGGATGCCCTTGATGCCGGCGGCCGCTTTGATGCGGTTGCGCAGCGAGGTGCGGATCTTGATGCTGGTGACCATGTAGGGGTCGTTGGCCGGTTCCTCGCGGTAGATGTCGTCGACCGACGTGATCTCGCGTTCGGCGGGCAGATAGCTCAGGTTCCCCTTCATCGTCCGACCGCCCGTCTCAGCTCGTGCAGGACGAGGCCGTATTCCCAGAGTTTGGTCGGCCGGTGTCCGAAACTGGTCTTGATCTCCTGCCGTTTGGGCACGATTGTGTCGAATCGCGGCGTATCCTGCGTTTCGAGCGCGTGCATGGCCTGCCGGAACGCGACCGTGTTCGTTTCGACGCGGTTGAGCAGTACGGCGGCGGGCGTGCGTCCGGCCGCGTTGACGGTCGCCCATGCCTGCTGCAGATCGACGGGCGATTCGGTGGTGGGCACGATCACGAAGTCGGCCATGTCGAGCGCGGTCTTGAGGCCCGCGTGCGTGGGCGGCGCGTCGATGACGAGCCATTCTCCCGGCGTGGTGCGGATTGCGGCGAGTTCGTCACCGGAAGCGGCCCGCACGTTGAACGGCAGCGTTTCGTTGCTGAGGTTGGCGATCCTGTCCCACAGGGTCGCGGAGTACTGCGGGTCGGCATCCAGAAGTGTGACCCTCTTCCCGTCGCGGACGAGCGCGTGGCACAGGTATTGCGCGATGGTGGTCTTGCCGACCCCGCCCTTTGCGTTGGCGATGGCGATTCTCATGGTGGTCTCCCTTTGTGTATGTTTTTGTGTTTTTCTTTATTTCTTTATTTCTTTGCGGATGTGTCCGGCTGCGCCTGTTCGTCGGACGTGTCCGGTGGATCGCGTTCGCCTGGTTTGAGCCGGGTGAGCCTGCGTGGCCGTCCGAGCGGTTCGCCGTTGCCGGTTTTGCGTGCGCGTTCGTTGCGTCGCCGGTTGCGTACGATGCTGTGGATTTCGGGGTGCGCGTCGAGCCAGTCGAGCAGCAGCCGGTACGGTTGGGTGATGTCCGCGGCCTTGCGGCCGGGCAGGACGTCGTGGACGATGACGACACGCATCGCGTACTGGCGTTCCTTGTAGGTCATGCCGCCGAGGATGCCGTGCGTGACCGGGCGCAGCAGACTGCGGGCCAGGCACGGCATGAGCATCGGGCATTGCGCACACAGGCGTTTGGCCGCGCCGCGCAGCATCTGGTCGGGACGTGAGTTGCCGGCGGCGTCGAGTTCCATCCAGATCATGTCGTACAGGTCGAGCTGCGCCTGCGCGCACAGGCCGCCGGGCGGCAGCATCGACGTGTGTATCCACTCGTCGCCGCCCGGGTCGCGTGCCGGTTTGCCGGCCGGCTTGCCGGTGGGACGGAACCCGTTCATCATGCGTTCCGTTCCATGCTCAGCATCCTGTCGAACTCGGCCGGCTGCTCTTCCTTCCGCCGCAGGTGTTCCTTCCAGCGTTTCGTCTGTTCGTCGGCCTCGATTCGCGCCCGCTTGACGGCTTCCGTGGTGCGCGCGTTGCCGTGCAGCGCCAGGTTGCGTTCGTCGTACGCGCATACCGGGCACTTGTCCCGGCGAATGGAGCCGTTGAGATGGTTCTGCGCGAACGCGATTCGACTGTTCGATCTGCCGTGCTGGAACGACGAGTAGCCGAACACCGGGCACCGTGTGGCGGTTTCGCACGAGACCAGCACCGCGGCATGCGGGTCTTTCTCCTCCTCGTCTTTCGCCGGCATGGTCCCGGCTTTGATGCGTTTGGCCCTGATCTGTCGCTGTTCGATCTCGCCGCGTCGCTCCTGCCGCAGGCGTTCCCAATGACGCGCGAACTCGGTCATGCTCAGCGTTTTCGCACGCCAGAACGGATTCTTGACGGTCCACAGCACCAGCTCCAGAATTTCCATCTGAGAGTGTTCCGTAAGCAGTTTCGCCGCAGCGCGTTGATCTCGTGCCCGCACTGGCTTGGCCATCACTTGTTCGCTGGCGAGCAGTTCGGCGAAACCGTGCAACAGCGCATCGCAATCGAATGCGGAAACGTTGTCGTCACCAAAATCGCGGTTCGATGCGTCGGATGATTGACTGGTGGTTGGTGTGACCTTCTCGGTCGAATCTCCCCGTGGGGAGATGTCCCCTTTAGGGGACAGAGGGGTAATAGGTTCATAGGATGGTTTGGATGACTGCACGGTCACCGGGCTGGTGACCCTCAATGCATCGGGCGTCTTGCTGCCGCCCGGTGCTTCTCCTGCACCCGGTGACTGTGATGCACCGGGTGTCTGTGATACGCCGGGTTCGTCATCTGAGCCGCCGGTATTGAACTCCTGCGCGGTATCATCGCCCGTTGCACCGTCTCGCGTCGGGTCTTCGCCCTTTCGGGACCCGCGTGGTTTGCGATCGGATGATGCGGGCAGCGTCTCGTCGCGATCCATGCAGATTTCCCACACGGTCGGCCGCTTATACTCGGGCAGGTACTGGATCACCTCAGTGGCTTCCGACTTGCGGATGAAGCCGTTCTCCTCCAGCCAGCGCAGCTTGCGCTGCACCGACCGTTCGCACATGCACGAGTTCCTGGCCATCTTTTTGATGCCGGGGAAGGAGTTGCGCCCGTGCTCGTCGGCGTTGTCGGCGAGGTTGATGAGCACGAGCTGGGCGTACGGGTCCTCGATCAGCCGCTTGAGCGTGAACACGCGGCTCAATGCCTGGATGCTCATCGGCGCTCACCTCCCGCCGGATGCGCGGCCACGGCACGCCGCAACCGGTCAGCGCGGCTGACCGATTCGTCGAGATACGGTGAAACCGTGATATAAGACTTTCCCTCAAAACCGTGGGTTTCCGGGCTTCCGCACACGATGACGGTCACGCGCGCGGGTATACAATCCTGCTTGTAAGACATAAGAATCCAATCTCTGTCTGCACCGCGAAAGCCTTCCTTTCTCTTCACAAAATTCGGGCTTTCTTGGTTACCTTGATTGGAATCCGGGAAACGGTTTTGACCGGCCGCCTCCACGGATCCCGAACGGACCTGGCCCTCTCCCGCAAGGAGAGGGCTTCTTCTATGTGAAGGCGACCACCTCCTTCGCCGTCGAAGGAACGGGATCGTCAGACAGGCCGAGCAGCCAGTCGCTGGAAACGCGGAAATGCGACGCGATGCGCCGAATGTCGGGCAACGTCCAGTTGATGTCGCCGTTAAGCTTGCCCGTCACCGACGACTTCGACAGCCGCATGATACGAGCCAGCGCCGCGTAGCTCACATAATTCGGCTCGCCCATCAGCATGCGCACGCGGCGCGTGGTCACGCCGTCACGACGCAACTCGCGTTCGCTTGCCGCACCCTGCCCGTCAGGCACGCTTATGCCACGGTTCGAGGCGGGAACCAGCAGAAAACGGGTATCATGGGATTGAGGAACGACACCACGCCCGAACAGGACGCGCGAGGCATCGGCGAAGCCGTCAACGGCAAACACCGGCGGCAACGCGCACGCGGCGGAGGCACTGGTCCGAGACATGGAAACACGCTTTCCATGACCGGGAACCGTTCAAATTTAATCCGTGAAGCGGGTCGGGGCAGTACGTTTAATCCCCGAAAAACCCACGACTTAAAAGGACGCTGCTCTAACCGTTGAGCTAGAGGGGCAACGTTTCTAAAATACACGCGAGTGCCGGACAATCCAAATCGGCGTTGCGTTCCGCACGCGGAGCCTTGTCTCCTAGCCAATTCGTCGTCGTGCCACAAACGTCGCCAACGGCGTAGCAGCGCATGACAGACCCATAGCGGCCCGCAAACCAAATCAAACCAAACAAACAAAGCCCGGCGGAAACCGGGCTTTGCAAGAAAGAGAAGAGGAAGAGAGAGAAGAAGTTTCAGTTATCAGGCTTGCGGCCTGATTCCATATAACCGCACGAGTCTCAGTGCGATGTGTACGTTGGCTGAGAATTTCATGAGAATATCGCGCCGGAGCCTGCCTCCACCTCCCGAAGCGCCTAGAGTGGGACGGCATGTCATGCACTACCATCCTCATCGGTAAAAACGCCAGTTATGACGGTTCCACCATCATCGCCCGCGATGACGACTCCGGTTCCGGTCGGTATGATCCCAAACGTCTGATCGCAGTGGCTCCTCACGATCAGCCCCGGCATTACACCAGTGTGCTGAGCCATGTTGCAATCGATCTGCCCGATAACCCCTGCCGCTACACCATCGCCCCGAACGTGCTGCACAATCGTGGTGTGCTGGCGGAAGCGGGCGCCAACGAACATAACGTGGCGATGAGCGCCACCGAAACCATCGCCGTCAACGAGCGTGTGCTGGCGGCCGATCCCCTCGTCGAATTCCGTGCCGCCCAAGGTAATCCCGGAGCGCCGGACTACCTGCCTGAGCAGCCCGGCGGCATCGGCGAGGAAGACATTATCACGCTGGTGCTGCCGTACGTCACCACTGCGCGCGAGGGCGTTGCCCGGCTTGGTGCGTTGCTGGAACAGTACGGTACGTACGAGTCGAACGGCGTGATTATTTCGGACGTGGACGAGATCTGGTATGTCGAGACGATCGGCGGCCATCATTGGATCGCTCGTCGTGTGCCGGACGACTGCTATGCCACGATTCCCAATCAGCTGGGTATCGACGATTTCAATCTGGCGGATGCGTTCGGGCGGCAGCGCGAGTACCTGTGCAGCGCCGACCTGCGCGAGTTCATCGCCGAGCATCATCTGGACCGTACGATGGGAGCGTCGTCGCCGACCGGTGGCCGTCACGCGCATGGTGCCGGTTTCGGCGTTGAACCTCACAATGGTTCGCATGCCCGCCGTGCCGCTGCCAGCGCATCGGTTGCAACGTCCGGTGCGTCCTCCGATTCGGCCGCCGCAGCCCGAGCCGCGGGTATTGCAGCCCGTGCCGCCGCTCTGCCGAACCGCTTTAACCCGCGTAAGGTGTTCGGTGTCTCCACGCCGAAGGACCACATCTACAACACGCCGCGCGCCTGGTACATGCAGCGCTACCTCAATCCGAGCGAGGATTGGGATTCCCCGGCCGCCCGGTATACGCCCGAATCCGACGATATTCCGTGGTGCCGTGTGCCGGAAGACAAGGTGACCATCGAGGATGTGGATTTCCTGTTGGCCAGCCATTATGAAGGCACGCCGTACGATCCGTATGGAACCAAGGGCACTGCGGAATCGCGTCACCGGTATCGTCCGATCGGCGTCAATCGCACCGGACATATGGTGGCGATTCAGTTGCGTCCATATGTTCCGGCCGCTAATCGTGCGGTGATGTGGGTGTCGTTCGGCTCAGGCCCATTCACCACGGCCGCGCCGTTCTTTGCGAATGTGAACGATACGCCCGCCTATCTGCGGGACACGACGCCTGAGGTCTCGACGGACAATCTGTACTGGACGAACCGGCTGATTGCTGTGGTGGCGGATGCGCATTGGTTTGAGACGCATAATGCGATCGCCGGCTATGCGGAAGGCGTGCGCGCGTTCGGACATCGGCTGGTGGAGCAGACCGATATTCAGCTGGAGGATGCTGCGGCGGAGGAATCTGCTTCCGAGTCTGCAGCGGGGGCCGAGACTGATGTGGATGCAGGTAAGGCCGGTGGCGCAGCCGCCGTCGCAGGTTCGGCCGATGCGAGGCCGGCTGTGCAGTCCGCTCTGGAATCAGCCAACCAGCAGATGGCCGACTACCTGCGCGTACACACCGCTAAGCTGCTCAATGACGTGGTCTACACGGCCAGCAACCTGATGCATAACAGTTTCGCCATGTCCGATCGCTGGGTATGACAGGCACAAAGCCGCTACGTCATTGAGTTCTGGGCATAGCTGAGTTCTGGGCATAGCTGAGTTCTGTACGCTGCTGAGTTCTGGGCATACCAGTACCAGTTATTCTGGGCATCAACGGTACAATTACGAGATTCTGGGCATATACGTACGCTGAATGGCCAAAAAATGGCTCCTGTTGATACGTATATGCCCAGAATGATTTTTGGGCGTGGCTTTGTGGTGGGTGGATGCCCAGAACTTTGGAACTGGGGTAGGACTGAGTCAGGCAGGACTGAGCCGGGTTAGGCTGGGCAAGGTTGAGCCGGATTGAGCAGGATGGGACAAGGCTAGGCTGAAAGGGCTAGGCTGAGCCGGGCAGGGCTCAGCCGGGTTAGGTTGGGCAGGACTGGTTCAGCCGGGCAGGGCCGGGCTGAACAGGCCCAACCCGGGCAGGACAGGGGTGAACAGGACGGGGCTGAACAGAGCCAGGCCGACCTGAACCGGGCTGAACTGGAACCGATGTTGAGCCGGGAATAGGGCAATCAGTTGAAGCCCACAACCTTTTCGGCTATGACATAGCCGTTGCGCACCAGCCAGCGGCCGGCCGAGCCGGGAAGGTTGATGGCGCGAGACATCAGCTTGGACCGCACATCATGTCCGATGGCTGGCGAATAGGCGTCGATGGCCTCCCACAGCTCTCGTTTCTTGGCGTAATTGGCCTGATCGCGCGAAAGAATAAGGAACACGGACGTCACTGAGGACTCGATTGCCAAGAAGTGAATCATATACCGGTATAGGCCCTCGGGCACCGTGCCGCGCTCGGGCGTGGCCTCGGTCATCAGACGATTGACGAGTCGCAGCTGGTCCACGCGACGGATCATCACATCGGTCTGCACGCTCTGGCCCTCACGCCCGATGAAGTAGTGGTAGAACGGCACATCCAAGTACTGAATGCGATGTACCCAGGGGAACGGCTGATAGGAGTAGTAGAAGTCCACATAGAACGTGTGCTCCGGCAGCGTCAGGCCGGAATCGCGCACCACTTGGGTGCGGAAGGTGAGCGCATGCATGATGATGTATTGCGCCAGGCCGAAATGTCCCAGATCATCCCATCCGAGCACGCGGTCAGATTGCATGACACGACGGAAGTTCACGGTGTGCTTATGCCGCTTGGCCACTTTGTCATAGACATAGTTGGTTACCAGCATGTCAATCGGCTCGGTGATACCCTGCTGCGCTCGCAGCGTATCCAGCACGGTGTTGATGGCCTGCGGGTCCACCCAATCGTCGGCGTCCACCACCTTGACGTACATGCCGTTCGCCGCCGCAATGCCGGTGTTCACGGCACCGCCGTGGCCCTTGTTCTCCTGATGGATCGCGCGTACGACGCCCGGATTCGTGCGCTCTAGCTTCTGCGCGTAGGCAAGCGTGCCGTCTTTGGAACCGTCATCGACGATCAGCACTTCGACGTCGCGCGTGTCGGACGCGGAGAGAATGGAGTTCACGCACCGGTCCAGATAGGACTCCATGTTGTAGGCGGGAATTACGAAAGTGAGCGTCTTCGCTGTTTTCGCCGGGTTGACCATAGCCGTTTGTCGTCCTCACGTATCATTCGTCGTGTTCGTTTTCCTGCTCAAACCGTAGCACTTGGGTGCCCGACTTGCCGGAAACTTGCGTAGTCTGCGCCCTTGAGCGCACGTTTTGCATGTGATTTTTCCCGGACCGGACTTGGGTTGGACTTTAGCGTTCGCCGTCTGATGTCTCTGATGCATCAGAGATGACGTCGGCGGGGAACGCCGCGGCCGATTGCTCGGGCTCCTGACGCGCATCCTCTCTGCTTCGGCGTTCCGCCTCTTTGCGCGCTTTCTCTCCCTCGAACAGCAGCTGCGGTTTGGAATCGAGTCGGCTCAATCCATGCCATGCCAGATCCACGATGTACGCAGCCAGCTGCTCCTTACTGACCTTCGGGCGATCCGCCCAGTACTGGCCGGTGAACACGGTCATGCCCACCAGCATCTGCGCGTAGTACGGCACACCTTTGACGGAAAGTTTCTGCCGTTTGAATGCGGCGGAGAGAATATCCTCCACGCGCATCGAAATATCGCCCAACAGCGAGCTGAACGAACCGGATGGGTCCGTGCTGGGGGAGTCGCGCACCAAGACCTGAAAGCCCTCCGCGTTCTCCTCGATATACGTGAGCAGGGCCAGTGCCGTACGCTCGACGATCTGCCTCGGATGCACGGTCGGGTCATCGAGCGCGGCGGCCAGCGTGGCGGTCAGCGCGCGCATCTCGCGATCCACGATTACCGCGTACAGTCCCTCTTTGCCGCCGAAATGCTCGTATACGATCGGCTTGGACACCTTGGCGTGCGCGGCAATTTCCTCCACGCTCGCTGCTTCGAAGCCCTTGGACGCGAACAGTGCGCGTCCTACTTCAATGAGCTGCTCGCGTCGCTGCAGCGATGTCATACGTGAAGAATGTGCCATGTATGCCAGCTTAGCCGCCGCCGGGAATCAGGGTGGATGAGCCAAGTAATGCCGCACGATTCGAGGCGCGGACTAGACTTGGCAAACGTGGATACAAACACTGTGTTGGCCGTTATCGGCGTGATTGTGGTGGCGGTCGTGCTGATCGCCGCCGGTGTGTGGTGGTCCAAGTCGCGCAAGCGCGATCTGGACCGTGCTTTGGGACAAGTGGCTCCCGATGATCGCAAAACCCGCGAGGCCAAGGCCGCCGCGGATGCGCGGCTGGCGGCTGAGGCGGCAGCCGCATCCGTCTCAGCGGATGATGCCGTCGCCGTTGAAGAGCATGACAAAGTAGCGGAACAGACTCCTGCCCAGTCGGCGTCGCGGTCCGAGGCCCAGCCGGCAGCTCAGCCGTCTGCCGCTGAAACTCCGGAGTCGGTCGGTTCTCGATTGACTCGACTCAAAGCGAAACTGGCCAAATCCGGCAATCCGTTCGGCAAGGCCCTGTTCAACATTCTGGCCAAAGACAACCTTTCCGAATCCGACTGGGAGGACGTCGAAGATACGCTGCTGCTGGCCGACGTCGGTGCCGATGCTTCGGCCCAGCTGGTGGACGACTTGCGTACCGACGCTCGCATCACCGGCAAAACTGACCCTGAGGCGGTGCGTGCCACGCTGAAGGAGAAGCTGCTTGATCTGGTCGGCCGGGATACGGACCGTCGTCTCAACGCCGAGAAACCGGATGCGAACAAGCCGTCCGTGATCATCATGGTGGGTGTCAACGGCACCGGCAAAACCACCACCGCCGGCAAGCTGGCCCGTCTGTTCGTGGCCGAAGGCAAGCAGGTGATGATGGGCGCGGCCGACACCTTCCGCGCAGCGGCCGCCGACCAGCTGGAAACGTGGGGTGCGCGCGTCAACGTGCCTGTGGTCCGCTCCGACAAAGACGGGGCCGACCCCGCCTCCGTGGCGTTTGAGGCTTCCGCAAAGGCCAAGGAGTCGAACGTGGATGTGTTGATCATCGACACTGCCGGACGACTGCAGAACAAAGCCAACCTGATGGATGAGCTCGGCAAGATTCGCCGCGTCACCGAGAAGAATCTTCCGGTGGACGAAGTGTTGCTGGTACTTGACGCCACTACCGGACAGAACGGCATGACTCAAGCCAAGGTGTTCGCCGAGGCTATCGGCATCACCGGCGTGGTGCTGTCCAAGCTCGATGGCTCCGCCAAGGGCGGCATCGTGATCTCCGTGCAGAAGGAACTCGGCGTGCCGGTCAAACTCGTAGGACTCGGCGAAGGTCCGGACGATCTGGCACCGTTCGATCCGGAAGGCTTTGTGGACGGCATTCTATCCTGATGAATCACATATTTGCACGTTCACAACGTGGACGTGCAAACGCCGTCCCAACCCACAAAACAGGGCCTCGACTCATATTCGAAACATGGGTCGAGGCCCTGTTGTTTTCCCGGAAAACCGGCCGTGCGTGGGTATCAATCGCGCGTACGCAGCCCGATCATGCTTAACAATCGCGTAACTTGCCGTAACGAAATCAAAACGAGCCGGGCTTTTACTGACGAACTGTTAGCCCCCGCAACGGGGGACGGCACAAGTGAGTATTTCGACGCCGGCCGGCTACGGCTTCGGCGCCACGAACAAAGAGAGAGGGAGGTAGACATGGAAGCGCTTGATTCCGGAAATACCGCATGGATTCTGACATCCGCGTCCCTGGTTTTCCTCATGACGCCGGGTGTGGCGTTCTTCTATGGCGGTATGGTTCGTGCCAAGGCCGTTCTGAACATGCTGATGCTTGAGGCGGCCGCGCTGTCGGTCACCATGATTATCTGGACCCTGTGGGGCTGGTCCATCGCGTACGCTGGTTCCGATGTCGCCGGCATCTTCGGCGATCCGGCTTCCGGCTTCCTGCTCAAGGATTCGATGGTCGCCGGCGATGACGGCATCTTCACCGCCACCGGTCTGAACGACAACAACTACCCGGTTTCCGTGGATGTGGCCTTCCAGGTCGCCTTCGCGATGATTACCGTGGGCCTGATCTGCGGTGCCATCGCCGAGCGTGTCAAGTACAGCACTTGGATGATCTTCGTAGCTCTGTGGATCACCTTCGATTACGCTCCGATGGCCCACATGGTCTGGAATGGCGGTCTGCTCTCCGGTGACGGCGCGATCTCCACCGCCATCGGCGCACAAGCCCACGATTTCGCAGGTGGTACCGTGGTCCACATCAACGCCGCAGTCGCCGCCCTGATCATCGTGCTCATCATCGGCAAGCGTAAGGGCTTCGGCACTCAGCCGTTCCGTCCGCACAACGTTCCGTTCGTAATGCTCGGCGCCTTCCTGCTGTGGTTCGGCTGGTTCGGCTTCAACGCAGGTTCCGCCTTCGCCGCCAACGGCACCGCTGGCTACGCTTGGGTTTCCACCTCCGCCGCTACCGCCGCCGCCATGCTCTCCTGGGGCTTCACTGAAAAGATTCGTTCCGGCCACTACACCGCCATGGGCGCTGCCTCCGGTATGGTCGCCGGTCTGGTCGCCATCACTCCGGCCGCCGATGTGGTTTCCCCGCTGTGGGCCATCGTCATGGGTGCCATCGCCGGTGTGCTCACCTGCCTCGCCTGCGGTCTGAAGTTCAAGTTCGGCTACGACGACTCCCTTGATGTGGTTGGCGTCCACGGCGTTGGTGGTTTCACCGGCACCGTGCTGATCGGCTTCTTCGGCGAAGGCACCGGCCTGTTGGCCGGAGGCGACTGGAAGCAGCTGGTTGTTCAGATTGTCATCGCTCTGGTGGCCATCCTGTACTCCGCCGTGATCACCGCGATCATCGCCTTCGCTCTGGAGAAGACGATCGGTTGGCGCGTCACCGAGGCTCAGGAAGTCGGCGGCATCGATCTTGCCGATCAGGGCGAACGTGCTTACGATTTTGCTGGTACTGCCAGCTCCGTCCTCAAGGAGGTGAAGTGAGATGAAGCTGATCACCGCTATCATCCAGCCCCATAAGCTCGACGACGTCAAGGAGGCTCTTGCAGCCGCCGGTGTGCACGGTCTGACCGTGTCCGAGGCCAACGGCTACGGCCGTCAGCGCGGCCACACCGAGGTGTACCGTGGCGCTGAATACACCGTGGACCTGATTCCGAAGATTCGCATCGAAGTGCTGTCCGACGATGCGGATGCGGAGACTCTGGTCGGTGTGATCGTCAAGTCCGCTGGTTCCGGCACCATCGGCGACGGCAAGGTCTGGGTTGCGCCGCTTGACTCCGTGACCCGTGTGCGCACCGGTGAGACCGGTTCCGCCGCCATCTGATAAGGCGTCCGATTCTCCTCGGCATTCGGCCTGAGGGTTCGGGCAATCAATAAGACAAGGTCCCCGCACGCTGCGTTGTTCGCCGTGCGGGGATTTTCATAGGCGATGATGTGGATTATTGCAGCGGATGCCGCCTCGGTAACGCATCAATAGCACATTGGCAGCGCAGTGGAGACTGGAGACGCGACGGTGACGCGTCAAACCGGTGATTTCGTATGAAGGGCTAGGCAATGACCAGCGCAGTAGACGGCTTGAAGCAACGATTCATGGAGATGAGCCAGCCGGACGATGACGGCGTGTACCGCAACGGCTCGGCCAAGCGCAAGGCGCGCACCGAATTGGCTATGCAATGTCTCACGCGGTTGTGGGATGAAGCCTGTGCCAGCGTCTCCTTCGACGTGCCGCAGTCAGGCATTGGTTTTGCGGCGGTCGGCTCGCTGGCCCGGGGACAGATCGGCCCCAGCTCCGACCTCGACCTGGTGATCATCTACGAGCCCCGCGCGTTGAACGATCAGCAGCTCAATGAACTGGCGAACAAACTGTGGTACCCGCTGTGGGACAGCGGCCTGGACCTCGACCACTCCATTCGCACGCGCGCCCAGTGCGAAGAAGTGACGGATCACGACTTGCCGGCGGCAATGGGCTGGCTCGATGTGCGTCCGATCGCAGGAGACACCGATCTCATCGTGGCGACTTCCCGCTCAATTCTTGAGCGATGGCGCAAGGCTGCGCGCAAGCGTTTGCCAGAACTGCTGGATTCCGCCACGTCGCGTCTCAATGAATTTGCCCGCTTGCAGTATGTCAATCAGCCGGATATCAAGGAGGCGCGAGGCGGTCTGCGAGACTCGGTGCTGGTTTCCGCGCTGGCCGCGTCTTGGCTTGCGGACCGTCCTCACGGCAGTTACGACGAGGCCGTGGAACGCTTGTTGGATGTGCGCGACTGCATTCATCTGGTGGCCGGCAAGGATACGAACCTGCTGCTGACGCCGTATCAGGCCAAGGTCGCTGCGATGCTCGGTCTGGCCGATCCTACTTGGCCTGCGGACGAGAGGGCCGCGTATTCGATTGACGATCTGCAGACATTGCTCGCCCGCGTCGGCCGTCGTATTTCCTTTGCGCTCGATTCCACCGCTTCTCGTGCCGAACACTCGTTGACCCATGAAAAGCCCCGGTTCGCGTTCTTCCAGATGTTCTCGCAGCGTGCCGGAGGCAAGCGTGAGGCGCCGCAGTTCGACGTGGTGGCTCCGGGGGTGGCCAAGCATGAGGGCGAATTGGTGCTGGCCCCCGGTGTGGACCCGACCGCCGACGCCAAACTGGCGTTGCGCATGGCTGTAGCGTCCGGCGAATTCGGGTTGCCGATCAATCCATCCACGTTGATGAACCTCAAACGCTGCCCGATTCGGGATAACCAGTGGGATGAGGAGTCGCGCGAACTGTTCGTCCGACTGCTGGCATGCGGTCCGGAACTGATGGATGTGTGGGAAAGCATTGATTTCGTGGATATTCCGGGCCGTTGGATGCCGGAGTGGTTGGGTATTCGCAATCGCCCGTCCGCGTCGGCGGCGCATCGGTACACGATTGACCGGCATATGGTTGAGGTCACCTCGCGTTTGGGCCGTCAGACACCTTCCGGCGGACGGTATGACGATGAGCATTACACTGCGCTGCTGTTGGCCGGCATCACGCATGACATCGGCAAGCGCGCATTCGTGCGAGATCACGCCGCCGAAGGCGCTCGCCATGTGCCGGTGATTCTCAAACGTATGGGATTCGCGCCTGAGATCGTGCAATGGTCCACGACGCTGGTGCGCGAGCATCTGACGTTGTCGGAGTTCGCCTCGGGCCGTGACCCCAATGATCCGGCTGTCGCACAGGAACTTGCCGATCGCCTTGGGCATGACAAGATGCTGCTGGACATGCTGTTCGACCTGACCCGTGCCGACGGCTCATCGCTTGGTGCCACCGCCGGGGAATCCATCACCAAACAGTATGGCTGGTCCAAGTGGCGCGCCTCGATTGTGCACACCATGTATGCCGCCGTGCGTGCTGCCATGTGATGCTCGCTTTTTACCGCATCCATCGATCCGTGCGGATGCGCAGTCCGTTGCACAGGCCGCGCCCGCCCATAAGCACGACGTTGAATACCGTCCAGAGCGCGACTGTGCGCATGGTGTCGTTTGACAGTCCGCCGCTGGCAAGCGTCGTCGCTGTACCAGTCGGCGCCCCACTGTTCATGATTGCGCCGTCCAACAGCGTGAGGACTGCAATATATGCCGCAGCCGTCGCTGTGCAGGTCGCGGCCAGATAACGGTAGTCGCGAGAGCCGATGAGAATGCCGTCGATCGCCATCATCCAGCCTTGCAGAGGGAAGAACACGCCCATGGTCACCATGCCGGCGGCGATCAACGTTTGAATATGCGGCGTTGGGGAGAAGAAATGACCGGCGAACAGGCCTACAGTTGCAAAGGCCAGCCCGATTGCCGCTCCCGTGACCAGTCCTGCGCGGCCGGCAGCGCGTGTCAATCGCCTTGCCTGATCGGCATTGCCTGCACCCAATGCCGCGGCCACCAGCGTCTGCCCTGCGATGCCCACCGCATCGAGCATGTTCATCGCGAAATTCCATGACGAATTCACGGCTTGGAACCCGGCCAGCACACTGGTGCCCATATGCGCCGCGCTGGCCACTGTGGCCACCATCGCCGCGCGAATCGCCAGCGTTCGAATGAACAGCGGTATGCCGTCGCTGCCGGCGGCTCGGATGCCGTCCAGTCGGGGCCTGAGGCTTGCGCCATCCGCTCGTGACCATAGGATTGCGGGAATCGTCAGAAACAGTCCCATATACCATTGCGCGATCATTGTCGCCGCGCCCGAACCGGCGATGCCCCAGCGGAACACCATGACGAACAGCACTTCCAGCACGGTATTGAGTGCCGCGCCGCTGACAGCCGCCACCAGTGTGATGCGCACTTTCTGCAATCCGCGGAAAATACCGTTGGCCGCATACACCAGCAGCATGCCGGGCGCGCCCAGCACTACTGCGTGGGTATAGGTCACGGCCTGTTGCAGCACTTCGCCCTCGCCTCCCAGCGCACGGCATAACGGTTCGGCACCGGCAAACAGCCCGATTACCAGCGCGATGCCGATGCCGAGTGCCAGCCACAGTCCGTCGATGCCGGCTTGAAGCCCCTCACGTCTGCGGCCCGCGCCTAGCAGGTGGGCTACCTGTGCGGTGGTCGAATATGCGAGGAAGATGCACAGTCCGACTGCCGTGAGGATGATGGTTGAGCCGATGGATAGTCCCGCCAGCGCCTCGTCGCCGATGTGTCCGACGATCGCCGTGTCGATAAGGATGAAGGCCGGTTCGGCAATCAGCTGCACGAAAGTCGGCAGCGCCAGTGACAGCATCGTTCGGTTGATGGAACTCGGGTTGGTATCTCGATGATTGGCCGGGCTGTTTGGCTCAACCGAATCACGTTGCGGGGTATGGTCCGTATGCACGTCCGATTGCATATCATGATTGGCTGCGTCGCGCAACCGGTTAGCAAGTGCGATTGAAGTTATCCCCAGACTATCCACCAAGTTATCCCCATATTGTGGATAACTTGGTGGATTATCCACGTGGTTATCCCCGAAATGTGGATAACTTATTTTTCTATCCACATTTGCATCCTCAGCGTGTCGTGGAATTGTCTGCGCGATGAACAGGAGGTGAATGTTTACGGGATTCGGGGGGGCACGAAGCCAGTGCTGGCGTCGCCGATCGGGATTGTCGCAGAGGGAGCATGTGCAGTCGGTAAATTTTTACCGACCGAAACAACGCCTTCTATACTGTTGAGCTATGGCAGAAGGAAGCGACACCTCATATCAGTACTCGGGCGGCGGGGCAAGTGCCTCGGCCGCCTCGCGCGGCCGGGATGCGGCCGGCGGCGCGAACGCAGCGGTAGGCGATGCGCTGTTCGATCGTGTGCCGCCGCATGATGACGACGCCGAAATGGCGGTACTCGGCGGCATGCTGATGAGCAAGGACGCCATTGGTGAGGTGTCGCAGACCATTGACTCGGCCGATTTCTATCAGCCGAAGCATCAGACCATCTATAACGCAATCATCGACCTGTTCTCCGCCAGCCAGCCGGTGGATGTGGTGCTGGTGGCCAACCAGTTGCTCTCTGACGGCAATCTGGACAAGGTGGGCGGTGCAGACTACCTGCACTCCTTGGTGGCTTCGGTGCCTACGGCCGCCAACGCTTTGTACTACGCGGAAATCGTGCATCAGCGCGCCATTTTGCGCAATGTGATTGCGGCGGGTACCAAAATCGCCCAGTTGGGTTATTCGGCTGAGGGTTCGCAGGCCGAAGACGTGGTGAACCTCGCCCAATCCGAGATTTACGAGATGTCGATGGGCAAGGTGCGTCAGGATTATTCCGCCATCGGGCCGGTGGTTCATGATGCGCTCGATCAGCTCGACAAGCTTCAGCAGGGATTGGTCAATAAGGGCGTGCCCACTGGCTTCAGGGATATTGATGATGTGACGCAGGGTTTGCAGCCCGGTCAGATGGTCGTCGTCGCAGGACGTCCGGCCATGGGTAAGTCCACGCTTGGCATTGATTTCGCGCGCGCGGCAGCGTTGCATCACAATATGACTTCGGTGGTGTTCAGCTTGGAGATGAGCAAGGTGGAGCTCGCTCAGCGCATCATCTCCGCCGAAACCAATATTCCGATGGCGGCGCTTCGCCGTGCGGACGACATTACGCCTGAGCGGTGGAATACGCTGAACCAGTTCTGGACCAAAATGCAGAACGCGCCGCTGTTCATCGACGACAGCCCGAATATGTCGCTGATGGAGATTCGTGCCAAATGCCGTCGGCTCAAACAAACCAATGATCTGAAGCTGGTGGTGATCGACTACCTGCAGCTGATGACCTCCGGCAAGGCGGTGGAGTCTCGTCAGCAGGAGGTCTCCGAGTTCTCTCGTGCGTTGAAGCTGTTGGCCAAGGAGCTGGAGGTGCCGGTGGTGGCGCTGTCCCAGCTGAACCGTGGTCCGGAAATGCGCAACGACAAGAAGCCGCAACTGTCTGATCTGCGAGAATCCGGTTCGATCGAACAGGACGCCGACGTGGTGTTTTTGGTGCATCGACCGGACTTCTACGACAAGGAGGACCGCCCGGGCGAGGCTGATATCATCATGGCCAAGCATCGTAACGGTCCTACCGAAACCTTCCATCTCGCCTTCCTCGGCGCCACGTCCAAGTTCAAGGACATGCCACAGGATTACAACCAGGGGGTGTGATTATGGCTGACGATGTTTCACGGAATGTTCCACAGGAAGCAAAATCCGTTTCACGGGGTGTTTCACGGAAGGATTCGCAGGATTTGAGCAGTGAGCGGCAGCATACGAATAACTCGTCGCGTAATGCGAGTGATGTTTCACGGGATGTTTCGCAAAGCTCAAAGAGTGTTTCACGAAATGTTTCACAGCCGCTGGCGGCGAACGTGCCGACGATCCGCATGCCGTGGAACTCATTTGCCACGCCGCTGATCGGCAAAGGAGTGCGTTGGGCGGCCCGCGTGACCAAACATGGCGGTTCGGCGTTCCCCGGCAAAGTGATTGAACGCCTCGATCCCACCTTTCTGGCCCGTACGCTCGGCCAGCTGCCGTTAGGCGTGGTGCTGGTATCCGGCACCAACGGCAAGACCACCACCACGCGCATGGTGGCCTCGATGCTCGCCGATCTAGGACTCAAGGTGTTCACCAACCCCACCGGTTCCAACTTCACTCGCGGCGTGGTCTCCGCGCTGCTCACCGAGGTGAACCTCGCCGGCAAGTTGGATGCGGATATCGCTGTGCTGGAGCTGGATGAAGCCTACGCAGTGCATTTCGTGCGTCAGGTCAAGCCGCGTTATGCGCTGTTGCTCAACGTGATGCGCGATCAGCTGGACCGTTTCGGTGAAATCGACACTACCGCGCGTCTGCTCAGTCATGTAGCCGAAGTGACCACCGGCACTGTGGTGCTGAATCGCGAGGACCCGCGCATCGCTGCCCTCGCCTCCAAGGTGCCGATCGGTACCGAAGTGGGGTACTTTGGTCTGGCCGACGAGCTTAAACGCTATTTCCCTTCCGATGACGACATGGCCACCACCGTGTCCGTGGAATCGAATTTGGCAGGGGAGTCGGAGGAGAGCGTCGGGCCGGCAAACGAATCGCAGGAGCCGCTTACCGGAGTCGACAAGGATGGTGCTTTGTCGAAGAACATATCCGCCGACGTGACGCTTATGGCTGTGGGCGACCATCGCGCCACATTCCGCATGGACGATGCCGATTATGCCACCGGTGTCAAGCTGGAAGGCGTCTATAACCTTTACAATGCCGCCGCCGCGCTCGCCGTGGTGCGCGCGGTGCAGAAGGATGCGAAAAACCTCGCGCTGTCTCCGCAGACCACCATACGCATCGGTTCGCTTGCGGCTCGCGAGCGCGCGTTCGCCGATGCGGACAACGCCAAACTCATCGCCGCGGTCTCTCAAGTGACGCCGGCATTCGGTCGTGGCGAGATTATTGAGGTCAACGGCTCGCCTGTCGAGCTGCTACTCGTCAAAAACCCGATGGGCTTCCGTCTCTCGCTGGCCAGCTTCGACCCGGCCGGCGCGGATACGATGATCGTTATCAACGACGAATACGCCGACGGCCGCGACATGAGCTGGCTGTGGGATGTGGACTTCACCTCCCTGCGTTCCTCGGGCGTGGCCATGGTCTCCGGCGTGCGCGCATGGGATATGGCATTGCGTCTCGGCTATGATCAGGTTCCCGTTGACGCCACGGATACGAGCATCGAGTCCGCGCTTGCCGCATTCGTCGGAGGTAATCCGGGCAAACCGAAGCACATCTACTGCACGTACACCTCCATGCTCAAGGTCCGCTCCGCCCTCGCGCAAGTGGCGAACGTCGCGGACGCCGGCGTGGGCAAGTAAGCCGGCAGACGACGCAAGGATTCCAAGGAGAACGCATCATGGGCAAGACAATCGATGTAATGTCCCTGTATCCCAAGGATATGAACATCTACGGCGATTCCGGCAACGTGTTGACCATTCGCCGCAGACTGGAACTATACGGTTACGAGCCGCGCATCCACCAGTACAATCAAGGCGACGAATGGCCGGACCATATCGATATGATTCTGGGCGGTGGCGGTCAGGACACCGGTCAGAAGAAAATCATCGACGATTTCTTCAAACGGGCGGATCTGTTTCGCTCGCTGGCTGCTGACGGCGTGCCGATGTTGATGATCTGCGGCCTATACCAGCTGTTCGGCGAGTATTTCGAGACTGTAGACGGTACCCGTCTGGAAGGCATCGGCATTATCGGCGCGCATACCGTGGGGCAGGATATTCGTATGATCGGCAATCTGGTGGAACATTCCGACCAGTTCGGCGACATCATCGGCTATGAAAACCATTCCGGCCAGACCTTCCTCAACAAGGATGTACAGCCGTTAGGCCATGTGGACCAGGATGGTTGCGGCAACAACGGTGAGGATCATACCGAAGGGGCGCGCGTGCATAACGTGATCGGCACCTATATGCATGGTTCGCTGCTGCCCAAGAATCCCGCCATCAGCGATTTTCTGATCGAAACCGCCGTAACGCGGCGTTATGGCACTTTCGATATGGGCGATCAGACTCCGGAACAGGCCGCCGAGCTGGCACGACTCGATGCCGTGGCCGCCGCCGCCCGTAAAGCCGCCGCCGCCCGTCCTCGCTGACGTCACCTTTCTCCGCGAATATGTTCCACTGGCCGGCGATCAGTGGAACATATTCGCGGCAGATGCGACAGAATCGTTCGCAAGGCCTAGCGCGCACGGCCTCTGGTTGCGCTAGGCTAACAAGTACGGAACCGTGGCATACGGCCACGGGCGAACCTCGAAGGAGGGGTTATTATGGCAGATTTCGATCTGGGTGACGGCCTGCGTAAGGTTCTGCTGGCGGGCATCGGCGCCCTGGCCACCGGTTACGAGAAGAGCAGTGAGATCGTTGATGATCTCGTCAAGAAGGGCGAACTGACCGTCGAGCAGGGCAAAAGCCTGAACACCGAACTCAAGCGCAAGGTCGGCGAGGCTCTGGTCAACGATGCCGATAAGAGCGCCGCCAAGGCCGAACCTGTGGATACGACCGAAGCCAAGGACTCCGGCGACTCTGCCGAAGCCTGAAACCGGAAAGCCGCTCACAACCATAGGTTGATTCGTGACTCAGTCTTCGACGACATTGAACGATACCGCAAACGACCAGCCGTCCTCGTCCGAGCAGCAGGACGGCAGGTCGTCTATGCCCGCATCGCCCTCGCCGCAGGCTCGGGAAAAGGCCAAGAAGACCGGATCGACCACCAAGTCCGAGTCGGCTCATTCAGGGCAGTCCGAGCAGTCCGGCCAACGGGTCCGGCAGTCCGCAACGGAGTTCGGAGAGCCCGGCTGGTCGTCGTACGCTTGGAATCCGGCCGATACCGAAACCATCGGCCTGTTCGGCGGCCGGCGCGATGATTTTTCCACGCGCTATCACCTGACGCGTCGCGGCAAGGTAAAACGACTCGCTCAGATTACGCGTATCGTCAATCAGTTTGATGCGTTGAAGGGCCTGACGCCGGTCAAAATGCGTCTCATGTTCGAGGCGCTGGGGCCCACGTTCGTCAAAGTGGGCCAGATTCTTTCGATGCGCTCCGAGATTCTGCCGCAAAGCTTCTGCGACGAACTCGCCAAACTGCGCGCCGACGCCGATCCCATGCTGTATGCCACTGTGCTGGACGTGCTCGCCGCCGAATACGGCCGTCCCGCGGAAGAAGTGTTCGCGCATATCGATCCCAAGCCGCTCGGCTCCGCATCGTTGGCGCAAGTGCATCGCGCCACGCTGAAAACCGGTGAGGATGTAGCCATCAAGGTGCAGCGCCCCGGCGTGCGCGAAACCATGGCACAGGATGTGTCGATCATGCGCTCCATCGCCAAAGTGGCCACCAAGGTGATTCGCACCTCGCAGATCGTGGACCTCAAAGGCGTGGTCGAGGAACTGTGGGACACCTTCGAATCAGAGACGGACTTCCTTATCGAGGCTCGCAACCTTTCCGAATTCAAGCGGTTCGCATCCCGCTTCAAATACATGGATTGCCCCACGCCGTACCCGGACCTCTGCACCGAGCATGTAGTGGTGATGAACTACGTGGACGGCATATCCGTTTCGCATGCCGGTGAACTGGTTGCCGCCGGTTACGATCTCAAAGACATTGGCACCAAGCTTGTGGACAACTACGCCACGCAGATTCTGGACGACGGTTTCTTCCACGCCGACCCGCATCCGGGCAACATCATCATCCGCGGCGGCCAGATCGTACTCATCGACCTTGGCATGACCGGCCGGCTCGATGCCAAAACCCGCTCGGTGATGAAGGACATGATCTTCGCCGTGGCCAAGCAGGATTCGCCGCAACTTGCGGACGGCCTGCTACGTTTCGCCGGTGCGGAAGCCGATCCTGCCGACTATCCGTCGCTACTGGCGGATCTGGACGTCATCGTCAAGGAATACGGTACCGTCGATCTTGCGGATCTCGATCTTGCGGCGTTCATCACTGCACTCACTTCGCTGGCGCAACGTCACGGCATCGAGGTGCCGAGTACCGTCACCACGGTGGGGCGTGCGTTGGTGACATTGGAAGGACTGCTGGACGAGTTCATTCCGGATGTGAACATGATCGAGATCATCTCCCAGCACATCGCCACGTCCAAAAGCGCCAAGCAGGCCGTTAAGGATGAGCTGAAATCGCTGGGATTGGAAAGCCATGCGGCGATGCACAGTGCGTTGGATGCGATGAGCGAGCTCAATGTGGCCGCCCGCATGCTTACACGCGGCCAGTTGCGGATGAACATGGAGCTCGTCGGTTCGCAGGAGCCCTTCCAACTGCTTTCCGACATGGTGAACCGTCTGACCATGGCTCTGATCGTTGTGGGCCTGTTCATCGGTTCGTCCATTGTGTACTACGCCGGCATGAAGCCGATTATCTTCGGCATCCCCATCGTGGGTTTCATGGGCTATGTGGTGGCCTTCGTGCTCGGCGTATGGATTGTGTTTGATATCTACTTCAAGGGCCGTAAGTCCAAGAAGCGGTAGCGGCGGCCGGCCGGATAGCCATGCGGCTTCGGCTGGGTGAGTATATTGCCAGTTTGTGTTTCGTGTATACAAGAAATACGTCTTAATCCGGGCATGAACTTCCTGTATGCAGGAATTTGGGCATACTGTTGCAATGCGGATGGCGACAACGCATATTGGTTCGTCAGGATTGCACCATCGTCAGTTGCGCTTCAATCTGCTTGTCCCCGGGGTAGTGCGTATTATGTGGTATCGATTCCACTGTGCAGATAAGTGGCATCCAGTGTGTCTGATTTGTTGCATTAACCTTCTGCTTGTAAGATGTGGTATCGATACCACACTATGTGGCGGGACTGCTGTTGGCGGGCGGCGCGGCGACAAAGGCGTCAGTGGCCGCCCGATTGCGATGTAAGGAGTGGCATGGGTACCTTCACTTGGGGCAATGACGCATTGGCCCTGACATTCGAGACGCCGGACGACGGGCCGGCCGCCGTTGCGGGCCTGCGCACGACGGATCTGGATGTGTGCTTCGACCATCGGATGCCGTTGACGGAGATTCTCGCCACCGGTACCGGCCACTGGCTGGCCAACGATCGCCTGGTCCACACCGACATCGGCCGGTCGCTGCGGTATGTCTCCCATCAGGAGTCCGTGAACGGGAGCGTCCACAGGCTTGACGTCACACTTGCCGAAGCCGCGCTCGGACTGACCGTCACCGTCCATTACGAGCTGCCGCAGGGCGTGCCGATGTTCCGTACCTGGGTCACGGTCGCAAACACCGGCGATCCCGCCGATGCCGCATCCCCGGTGCTTGGCGCGGACGATACGATCGTGCTGGAATCCGTGACCAGCCTCGTCTCCGCATTCGGCGCCCCGTCAGGAAAATCCGCCGACTGCGACGCCTGGCGATTGCTTGAATGCGAGAACGAATGGCTCGGTGAAGGCCGCTGGCACGCCACGCCCACCTCCGACCTGTTCCCGCGGCTGGCCCAGCAGATGACCGGCCACAACCCTCGTGGCGCGCATTCCGTGGTGAACACGGGCACCTGGTCCACCGGACGCCATACGCCGCTCGCCCTGCTCGAATCGAAGACGCTGGGGTTGGCCTGGCTGTTCCAGATCGAGCACAACGCCGCCTGGCGCTGGGAGGTTGGCCGCGATAGCGAAGATGGTTATCTGGCGCTCGCCGGCCCCACCAACGTCGATCACGATTGGGTGAAGCGTCTGGCCCCCGGCGAATCGTTCGACACGGTTCCGGCCTCCGCCACGATCGCCCCCGATTTCGACGGCGCCATCGCCAACGTCACCGCCTACCGCCGTGCGATGCGCCTGGCCAAGGCCGACAACGCGCGCCCGCGCGTGATCTTCAACGACTACATGAACACCATCAACGGCGACCCGACCACCGACAAGCTGCTGCCGCTGGTCAAAGGCGCCGCCGAATCCGGCGCTGAGATCTTCTGCATCGACGCCGGCTGGTACGACGACACCGGCGACTGGTGGCCATCCGTGGGCGAATGGATGCCCTCGAAGAAGCGCTTCCCGGGCGGCATCACCGAGGTTATCGATGCCATCCGCGGCGCCGGCATGATCGCCGGCCTGTGGCTGGAGCCCGAGGTAATCGGCGTCAAAAGCCCCATGGCCAAGAGCCTTCCCGAAACGGCGTTCTTCCACCGCTACGGCCGTCGCGTGGTCGAACAGGAACGGTACCTGCTGGATCTGCGCGACCCCGCTGCCCGCAAGCACCTCGACGACACCGTGGACCGTCTGGTGAACGATTACGGTGTGGGCTACTTCAAGTTCGACTACAACGTCTCGCCGGACACCGGCACGGACCTCAACGCCGACAGCGCCGGCGATGGGCTGTTGGGTCACAACCGTGCCTACAGCGCATGGGTCGAGGGTCTGCATCAGCGTCATCCGGAGCTCATCATCGAGAACTGCTCCTCCGGCGGCATGCGCATGGACTTCGCGCAGACCTCGCGATTCCAGGTGCAGTCCACGTCCGACCAGCAGGACTTCCGTCTCTACCCGGCCATCGCCGCCGCGGCGCCCATGCTCATGACCCCCGAGCAGGCCGGCAACTGGGCGTACCCGAACGCGAACGACAACCCGGAGGAATTCGTCTTCAATCTCAACACCACGTTCCTGGGCCGGTTCTTCCTGTCCGGATACATCAACCGGATGAGTGCCGAACAGCGAGAGCTCATCGTGCGCGCGGTCGAGGCGTACAAGCGGCATGTGCAGCCGGTCATCGGCTCCTCCGTGCCGTTCTGGCCGCTCGGCCTGCCCGGCTGGAACGATACGGTGCTGGCATTGGGCCTCAAGGCCGGTGACCGCTCGTTCGTGACCGTCTGGTCCCGTGACGGCGAAGGCGGGGACGTGACGCTCGCCCTGCCGCAGTTGCGCGGAAAGTCCGTCGAGACGGAGACGCTGCTGCCGGTGGGTGACGGTTTCGTCGAATGGCCGGTTTCCTGGAACGCCGATGACGGTACGGCGACCGTAAGCGTGCCGAACGGCGGCGGATACATCTCCCGCACCTTCGAGTTCCGCGAGGCATAGCACCGCGTCGGCGCACGCCGCATGGCCAGCAAGAGGGGCTTCGGACAGGTTCAGTTGCACTGAGCCCGGCTGAAGCCCCTCTTCTCATATGAGATGCGCATATGAAAACGGCTTCCCCTCACAAGGGAAGCCGAATCAATCCCGAAACCGATGCGGGGGCGCAAACGAAGCCTCAGATCCGCTCGAATTCGATCAGCAGGCAATGCTCGGGGGCAAGCTGCGGCAGACGGATGCCCCATTGCGTCAGCAGGGCGCCGTTTGCCGTGATGCCCTCGTCGCTCCACCAATCGAGGCTGGTGCGGCAGGCGGGGCTCAGCTCGTCGTCATATGGCGCGGTGCCGCCCAACGGATGCACCCGGTATGTCGCTGATTCGTCCAGACCGGGGAACCGCACCAGTCCATACGGATATTCGCGGGACGTGGACACGGCCGCGAACCGGAACACCGCATGCGACCGGTCCGGTGCCAGCAGTCCGTCGATCCGGATCGCCGGATCGGGGCAATCTGCATGCACCGCATCGCCCTGGGGAATGTCCGTGCGACGCGCCTTGTACAGGTCTATCCATCGCTTCAGACGATCCAGTCCGGCGTCGTCAAGCTTCATGATGTTCCACTCGATGCCCAGATGGCCGAAGAACGCCGTGGCCGCGCGCGTGGTCAGCGTGGTGGCGCGTTTCGTGGCGTGATTCGGGGATTCGGAGATATGCTCGCCGATCATCTCCGGGGGCACCAGCAGCGAGGTTCCGCGCTGGATGTCGGCGCGCTCGATGGGATCCGTGCAGTCCGAGGCCCACACGCGACTGCAACGGGTGAGCACGCCGGCGTCTATGCGTCCGCCGCCCGAGGAGCACGATTCGATTTCCAGGCCGGGGTGCCGTTCGCGCAGCCGGTCCACGATGCCGTAGAACGCTTCGGTCTGGCCGTGCACCGCGGGCAGACCGGACGTCGGCGACATGGGCTCGGTGAGAAACCGGTTGTGATCCCACTTGATGTAGTCGATGCGGTACCGCCCGACGAGCGTATCGATGCAATCCTCGACATATCGCGCGGCTTGGGGATTTGTTAGGTCGATGACCTGCTGGCTGCGCGCCTCGACCGGGAGTCGTTCGGCGTTCGGGGCCAGCATCCATTCGGGATGCTCCCGCGCCACATGGGAATCCGGGCTGATCATCTCTGGTTCGAACCACAGCCCGAACTCCATGCCCAGCTCGTGTACATGGTCGGCCACGTGGGTGAGCCCGTTTGGCCAGATATCGGCGTCCACCTGCCAGTCGCCGAGTCCCTTGGTGTCGTCCCGCCGGCCGGTGAACCAGCCATCGTCGATGACGAACCGTTCGACGCCTATAGAGGCGGCCCGGTCCGCCAAGGCCAGCACCTTTTCCTCGCTCTGACCGAAATACATGGCCTCCCAGGTGTTCAGCGTAACCGGGCGCGGCTTGGCGAGTTCGGGATGGAAGGAACGTAGATAGGCATGGAACCGGGCGGATGCCTCGTTGAGGCCGTAGCCTACGGACACCAGCAGCCTGGGTGCATGGTAGGTCTCGCCCGTCTTCAGCGTCAGCTCGCCTTCATAGGGCAGTTCGCCGCCGCCGATCACCCCATGTGTATACGGCGTGCGTTCGGCGAAGACCGTGCTGTTGCCGCTGAACGCCACATGCGCGCAGAACACCAGGCCGTGTTCGAAACCGAAGCCGCGCTCGCCGGCGGTCATCAGCGTCGCCGAGTTGAAATCGGGGCGGCCCATCCGGGAGTTCTTGGCGAACAGTCCCTCGGTGAGCGGCTGCCGCTGCAATGCGCGCTCGCGCAGGTGGTGTCCGGTGCAGGTTTCGATTTCGGCGATTTGCGGCGGCAGGGGAATGACCGGGGTGAGCCGGGACACCGTGAGCGCGTTTTCCGCGGTATTGGTCAAGGCCGTATCGATGCGGATAAGGCCTTCCGGGCCGATGGCGAGCGTGCCGTTCAGCGTCAGTCCGGCCGACTTGTCCCGTGCCTCGAACGTAAACGAATCGCCGGTATGCGAGGAGGAAACCACGGTGAGCTTGGGGAAAACGGTCCGTCCGTCACGGCTGACTTGGATGGACGGGGTGCCGGTCCAGCCTTCCGCCTGCGTGGGCAGGATGGTCGGGAACTCGCTGATGGACAGTCCTGCGTCGAGGGTCTGCGGGAATTGCGGATCGACCATGGCGTCCGCATCGCCGTGGGTGCCGGGGGATGCGGGGGAGACGTCCGGTTGCGCGTCTGTTGTGCATCCTTTCTGCATGTCCGATGTCGATGTTCCAGGAGTTTGCCGAGCTGCTGTGGTGATGGACACGATATGCGGCAGACGGCCCTCGCACAGGCCTACGGTAAGCCGGACGACCCGTCCGTCCTCCGCCTCCCGTGCAGTCGGTTGGATGATGGAGACAGCGTTCATACGCATGGCAATACCTCGTCGTATCTCAAGGGGAATCGATACCAAACAGCATACATCGTGGAATCGATACCACAAAATCGCGTTTATAGACAAACAGGTGCTTTGAGGGAAGATTTGTGGCGGATAAACGTTGAAATAGAGCCATTTGATAACTTTTGTTCGGTTATGTTGAATTGAACTTTATGGATAGCGACACGCCGTGAGTGGTTGACGTGGAATCGATACCACATATGATTGATGGCATCGGATTTCAACAGCTGCGATGCCGCAGTGGAGGGCACCGGAACTACGTGAACCCGACGGTAATCGGCCCGCTGGAGGGCGGGGCGAGGAATCATCAAAGGAAAGGCTCAATGATGAGGAACTGGAAGAAGACCACCGCAGCCATCGCCGGCATCGCGGCCCTGGGCATGATGTTCGCAGGATGCGGTAACCCCGCCGCCGCAGGCAGCGACGACAACACGGACACCTCTTCTGCCGACTACTGGCCGGCCGAAGACACCAAGCTGGACGGTGTCAAACTCACCTTCTGGGCCGCCCAGAACTCCAACAAGATTCCGGTCAAGGTCATCAAGGACTTCGAATCCAAGACCGGTGCAACCATCGACCTGCAGACCATCCCGGACAACTACGAGTCCAACGTCCAGACCAAGATCACCACCGGTGACTCCCCGGATCTCATGTTCTGGCAAGCCGTGCCGTCCACCCTGGCCGGTTTTGTAGCTCAGGGCAAGCTGCAGAAGCTCGACAACGCCCCGTGGCTCGACAACTACGCCGACGGCATCGCCGACGCTGGCGGCAAGTACGACGGCACCTACTACGGCGCTCTTGTCTCCGCCCCGGACACCGAAGGCGTCTGGTACAACAAGAAGGTCTTCGAGAAGGCTGGCATCACCGATACTCCGAAGGGTTGGGATGGTCTGATCGAGGCCGCCAACAAGATTAAGGACTCCGGTGCCGCCGATTCCGCATTCTTCGAGATGGCCGGCTCCCAGTGGGGCACCCAGTGGGCCGTGAACGTCCAGCTCGCCGAAGCCGCCAAGAATGGTCTGTGGGACAACGTCAACTCCAACAAGGACAGCTTCGAGGGCAAGGACATCCTCGGTGCCATCAAGGAATACAAGCAGATGCTCGATGACGGCCTATACAACAAGGACGCCGGTTCCGCCAAGGACACCGATCAGGCCCAGGCCCTGCTCGACGGCAAGGCCGGCATGATCATCCAGACCAACTCGATGTTCAGCGCCATCGCCGCACTGGCCAACAACGACAAGTCCACTTTGGACGACACCGTCGGTTTCTTCCCGATCTCCAAGGAAGGCAACGTCGCTACCTCCATCCCGCAGCAGGGCAACTGCATCGTGGCCTTCAAGACCGGCGACTCCAAGAAGGAGGCCGCCACCCGTCAGTTCATGAGCTTCTGGCTTGGCTCCGAATATGAGACCTTCATCAAGGATCAGAACTACGTGTCCATCATGAAGGACGTTGAGACCCCGGACACTGTGCCGCAGGCTCAGCTCGATGCCTTCGCCGCTCTGAAGGACGCCGTCGGCTCCATGCAGTCCCAGGCCGTGGCGAACCCGGATCTCTACCTGAACCTCGCCAACATGGTCAACGGCACCATGACCCCGGAGCAGGTCGCCAAGACCACCCAGGACCAGTTCGCGCAGATCGCCAAGGCTCAGGGCGTCGAAGGATTCTGATCGGCTGACCGTCCGCCCCGGCGAGAATCTCTCCTCTTCCCCGCCGGGTCGAACGGTCCCGAGCTTCCAATACCGGCTTTCGGCCGGGCGGCACCCGGGATGCGCGCAGTATGTCGCAAGTCATCCGCCATCCCGGGCCCGGCCGTTCAGCCATAAAAACATAAGGAAACGAAACAATGACGACGACTCATGTCTCGAAGTCCGTCAAGCCGATCAAGGGCACACGGACGTTGGAGCGCAAGAATTATCCGTTGCGCTACGTCGTTCCCGCGGGCGCAATGCTGTTGGTGTTCTTCTTCCTGCCTACGGTAATGAACTTCATCTATGCGTTCACCGATTGGTCCGCATTCAAGAAAACCATCAACTTCAATGGCCTGGAGAATCTGCAGCAGCTCTTCGAGAGCGGCACCTTGATGTCCGATATCAAGGTCACCCTCATCTACGCCGTTCTGGTGGCCTTCTTCCAAAATACTTTTGGCCTGGCGCTTGCCGTGCTTCTGGAAAAGGACACGCCGCTCAACCGCTTCGCCCGCACGATGTTCTTCATCCCCGTGATCATGTCCGCCCTCGGCGCCGGCTACATTTGGCAGGCCATTCTGAAGACCGACGGCGTGCTGAACCAGATCCTCGGCTTCTTCGCCGGCCACACCGTGGACATCCAGTGGCTCGGCTCTACTACATGGACCATCGTGATCGTCACCATCATCCATGGCTGGAAATGGATGGGCTTCGCAATGCTCACCTACCTCGCCGGCCTGAAGACTATCGACTCCGAGGTGCTTGAGGCGGCCTCCATCGATGGCGCCAGCGCATGGCAGACCTTCTGGCAGGTCAAGTTCCCGCTGATCGCCCCGGCCATGACCTTCAACGTGGCCACCGCACTGCTCGGTTCGATGAACTCCTTCGATATCGTCCAGGCCACCACCAATGGCGGCCCCGGCGGTTCCACCGAAATCCTGAACCTGTTCATCTGGCGTACCTTCGGCAAGGGCCTGTACTCGCAGTCCACGACCATGAGCCTCGTGCTCTTCGTGATGGTGATGGTTATCGCCATCCCGCTTGTCATCTACCTGCGTAAGCGTGAGGAGAAGATCCTATGAGTAGCGCAACCTACAGCGAATCCGGCGTCAAGACCAACAACCTCACCGTCGTACGCAAAAAGTCCAAGGCCGGCGACATCATCCACGCCGCGATCGTCATCCTGCTGATGCTGGTGTTCTTGGCGATCCCGTTCTGGATTCTCATCGTCACCGCCGGCAAGACCCAAGCCGAGGCCGTGGTGCCGAGCATGGCGCTGCCGAGCCAATGGCACCTCATCGACAATATCAAGGAAGTCATCGTGGAGGGCAAGGTGTTCCCCGCCCTGCTCGGCTCGCTCATCGTCACGGTCCCCTCCGTGTTCGTCTGCCTGCTGTTCGGCTCGATGGCCGCATGGATCTTCGGTCGCCGCACCTCCAAGGGCACGGCCATGCTCTATGCGCTGTTCATCTCCGGCGTCATCCTGCCGCCGTCCGTGGTGACCATCATGATGCTGCTCAAGATGATCGGCCTGTCCGGTACCGCACCCGGCATGATCTGCGTGTACGTGGGCATCTACCTGTCCGTGGTGATCTTCTTCATCACCGGCTTCATCCGCACGATCCCGCCCTCGCTTGAGGAAGCGGCCCGTATCGACGGCGCCAGCCCGATGAGGATCTTCTTCACGATCATCTTCCCGCTGCTCGCTCCGACGCTCGCATCCTCCACGATTCTGGTGGTGCTTTACATCTGGAACGACATCTTCTACTCGCTGTTCATCCTCTCCGGCAAGATGAGCACCCTGCCGCTCAACCTCTACAATGTGGCGAGCGCGGGCCTGTACCTCAACAACTGGCACCTCATCTTCGCCTACATCATCCTGATGACCCTCCCGCTCCTGATCGTCTTCGTCATCGGCCAGCGCAAGATCATTTCTGGTATCACGGGCGGAGCCGTTAAGTAAACAGCGCACAATTCAATCCATCCCATCCCTTCCTCCTGAAAAGACACCCCGGCCCCCATAAGGTTCCTCTCCTTCCCTATGGGAGGCCGGGGTGTTCACTTTCCCACTCGTCTATCGCGCATACAGTTATACTGGGCCGTGATGGAAGATAGACAGGTACATATGCCAAGGCCTAAGGAAAAGCGTGCGCCGGTGATCAAGGACGTCGCCGCGCTCGCCAACGTATCGGTGTCAACAGTGTCCCGATACCTCAACGATTCGCCCCGCATCAGCGACGAAAGCCGGGAGCGCATCGCCCACGCCATCAAACTGTTGGACTATCACCCGAGCCGTGTGGCTCGCGGTTTGGTGAACGCCGCGATGAAGTCCATCGCCGTGATGACCAGCGATACCACGCTCTACGGCTCCGCCATGACGATCCAGGGCATCGAAGATGAGGCCCGCGCGAGCAACTACCCGGTCAGCATCTCGAAGCTCGACGACGATTCGGCCGAGGGTCTGCGGGCGTCCATCACCATGGTGATGGACCAGAATCCCAGCGGCGTGATCGTGATGAAATACGACGAACTCGCCGCCAAGGCCCTGCACATGCTGCCGGATACGGTCACCAAGGTGGTCATCGCCGGCGACCGCGAACCCGATCTCGACCAGGTCGATCTGCGTGAGAATCAGTCCGGTCGTGAGATCACCGAGTACCTGCTGTCGCTTGGGCATTCGAACGTCTACCACGTGACCATTCCGGGCGGGGGCGGCGGTTACAGCCGTACCGCCGGTTGGGAGGCCGCCCTGCGCGCCAATGACAAGCCCATTCCGGATATGCGTCACTGCTCGTGGCTTCCTAGCGACGCCCGAGAGCTCGGGCGTACCATGGCTGGCATCGAGGGGCTGAGCGCGATTTTCGCCGGCAATGACGAGATCGCGATGGGTCTTATCCGCGGTTTGGAGGACGAAGGCAAAAGCGTGCCGGACGATATCAGCGTGATCGGTTTCGACGATCATCCGCTTGCCTGCGTGTGGACGCCGCCGTTGACCACCTACCGGCAGGATTTCCCCGCCGCGGGCCGCAAAGCCGTGGAACTGCTGCTGTCCCGTCTTGAGGCACGCGAGCAGGGCGAGGAGCTGCCTCCCCGCTTCGTGGAGCTACAGGGCGAGCTCGTCGTGCGCAGCTCTGCCGCTGCTCCACGGATGTAACGCTCCGTTGGTCCGGCGGCGAAGTTCAACGGCTCAGTCCAGCGGCAGCGTGGACTCGCGCTGGATGAGACGGCAGGGCATGTAGTCCGTACCGTGATGGGGATTGCCGTCGATGGCATCCATCAGGTAGCGGGCGGCGCGGCGGCCGATGAGTTCGGTTTCGTTGTCGATCGAGGTCAGTGCCGGGCGTGAGCTTTTGGTGAGTACGTCCCAGTTGTCGTGGCCGATGACGGCTACGTCGTCCGGGATATGCAGCCCATGCTGCTTGAGTACGTCAATGCAGCCGCGGGCCAACTGATCGCTCTGGCAGACCACGGCATCGAACTTGACGCCCTGATCGAGTAGCAGACGGGTGGCGGCGCGGCCCCAGCTTTCGTCCCACTTGCCGTAGCGAATCGGCCCGGCAGGCTCGATGCCCAGTTCGGACAGCGCCTCAAGCGCGCCTTTGGTGCGGTCGGTGGCGGCGGTGTAGGTTTCGTCGCCACCGATAATGGCGATATGCCGGCGGCCGCAGGAGATGAGATGGTTGACGGCCATACGCCCGGCGTCCACGTTGTCACAGGTCACGGAACAATCGTCGGCATCGGTGGAGGGACCGTAGACATAGACCAGTGGCACACCCCAGTCTCGGCCGAGCGAAGGTCGGGGGTTGGTTTCTCGCTGTACGATCAGCAGTCCGTCTACCTTCAGTGAGAGCAGCTTCTCCACATGCTGGCGTTCGAGGGCGGCATCGCCGCGGGCGTTGGCCAGCAGTACGGATGTGGATTGTGCGCGCAGCTCGTTTTCCGCGCCAATGAGAATAGGTGTGGAAAATCGGCCTTGCAGGTCGGAGGTGACCAGGCCGATGAGCCCGGATGTGCCGCGGACCAGCGATTGGGCCAGTTTGTTGGGGGAGTAGTTGAGTTGACGGGCGGCGTCCAGCACGCGCTGTTTGGTCTCTTCGCTGATGCGGGGCTTATTGTGCAATGCTTTGGAGGCAGTGGCCAGTGAAACGCCGGCCAGCGCTGCAACATCCTCAAGTCGCGCCGAACGTCCGGTAGGTGCCTGAGCCATCATCATGCCTCGATTCCTCGTTGTACTGCTGTAATTCCAGTGTGTGCGTAGGTTATCGCTGCGCACTGGTTCGGGGCACTCCAAGAATACCGGATGTGCTGCGGAAAGCCAGTTGCGTGGCGAGGTTGCCATTCAAGTACATCGCTGTGCTATATCGCATTGTAGCGCAGAGTGCGAAAACTTTTCGCAAAGTGTGTTTGTGTGTTGTTGTTTATAACGAAATGATAACAGAAATGTTTGATTTTTCAAGAAACGAGTGAAAACGTTTGGTTTCTGTAAGGTTTTGTTTGTCTTGTGAGACACGCCGATAAAACGTTGAAAATAGGCCGATTTTAGTGGTGATTATTTGCGGGCTTGATGTATCGAACCTGTTCGATGTGCGAAAGAAAGAGAAAATGCGAAAGCGCTTTTGCAAAAACGGCGAAGTTCGTTTATATTGAGAAAAGGCTTTCGCAGAGTTTCGTTCTACCGAGGAGGATGGGGCGGACGAGCGAAGGACCGGAGGCGGAAACTCCGCCACCGCCTCTCAGAGATGAGCGGAACATTTTAGAGAAAGAAGCGATTATGTCCTTCAACAAGGTCACTCGTGCACTCGCCGGCATCGCAGCCGCCGCAATGCTGATCCCGCTGGCCGCCTGCGGCGGTTCTGGCAGCAGTGGTACCGCCTCCACCGAAGGCATCCCGGCCAAGGGCACCGACGACGGCACCGAAATCACCCTGTGGACCCGTTCCCCGCTGGAACGCCAGGCCAAGAACGTGGTTGAGGCCTACAACAAGAGCCACAAGAACCAGGTCAAGCTGGAGATCATCCCGAACGACGATATGGAAGGCAAGGTCGGTGGCGCTTCGCAGACCGACTCCCTGCCTGACCTCCTCGCCGGCGACGTGGTCCGTATTCCGTACTGGTCCTCCGAAGGCATTTTCGCTGATCTCACCAAGCAGATCGACGGACTCGACAACCTCAAGGATCTTCAGCAGGGCCACATCGAGGCCGGTACGGTGGACGGCGCCAAGCACACGCTGCCGTTCATCACTGATGTTTCCGTGATGGTCTGGAACAAGAACCTCTACAAGGAGGCTGGTCTCGACCCGGAGCAGGGCCCGAAGTCCATTGATGAGTTCGTAGAGCAAGCCAAGAAGGTCGCCGCTCTGAACAAGACCGACGTCGCTGGTTCCTACCTTGCCGGCCAGTCCGGTGGTGCATTGGTGTTCGACCTCTTCCCGTCCGTCTGGGCCGATGGTGAGTCCGTCATGAACGATGACGGCACCGAGGCCACCCTGAACAACGACTCCATGAAGGCCGTTCTGGACGCCTACAAGGAGCTGGCCAACACCACCAACGGCCTCGGCGCAGGCTCCAAGGAGGAGACCGGTGCCACTTGGACCGCTCCGTTCGCCAACGGCAAGATCGGTGTGATGCCTTACCCGAACACCGCCACCACCGCGCTGTTCGAGGCTGAGAAGGATGGCGGTTTCGAGGTCGGCGTGGCCCCGATCCCGGGCACCAAGGAAGGCTCGTCCTCCACGTTCCTCGGTGGCGACGCCATGGGCATCTCCAAGGACTCCAAGCATGTCGCTCAGGCCTGGAACTTCCTCTACTGGCTGATGCAGTCCGACACCCAGAAGGAAGTCTTCGCCGATCAGGGCGACACCGCCTCCAACGTCGAGACCCTGAAGACCGCCTACAACGACGCCGATCCTCGCGTCCAGACTATCAACTCCGTGATCATCGACGGCAACGGCAAGACCCCGAAGTCCCCAGCCTTCAATGAGGCCTTCAACGCCGCCGGCTCCCCGTGGCAGCTGCTCGTCCAGAACGCCGTTTGGGGCAACGGTGACCTGAAGTCCGACAACCAGGCTGTGACCGACGTTCTGTCCGCCCAGTGATTCGGCTGAATCGCGTCCAATAATCATCGATAGCTGAACAACGGTTCCCCTCGACCCACTTCAGGCGAGATTGAGGGGAACCGTCACCCGCAATCACCAGTGTTGGTTTTCCTGACTGTGGTCTGCTGCCAAGGTCGATTCCGGTTTCCTGTAGTACTCTCCTTCCTTTCTCCTTCACAGGAATCGGCCTTGATAACGGATTGCATTCATCCTTGCATCACGCGAATCGCATCCGAATTATCGATCAGTGTCCGATCGTTTGGTTCCAACTATTTCCCCACAAAGGAGTGAAACATGTCGAGTGTTTCCAAGTCCGCCGCGGCCGTGCCCGAGCACAAGTCCACGGCAAAGGCCCAGGCATTCCGGCGCGGCATTATGTACGCGCTGCCTGACTGGGTGATGATCATCGTGCTGTTCTTCGTGCCGATCGTTTTGCTTGTCATCATGGCCTGCTCCCGCTGGAGCCTGCTGGGCGGCAACCGCGGCACCAATTTCCCGGACAACTTCGTCAAGGTATTCCAGCACAAGCTGTTCTGGCCGTCGATCGGGTTCACACTTGAGTACACCGTGATCGTGACGATTTTCCTGCTGGTGTTGGGCCTCGGCATGGCGCTGATCGTGCAGGAATCCACCAAGTGGAACAACGTGCTGAGGACCTGCTTCCTGCTGCCCTCCGCAACCGGCCTGGCCTCCGCATCCCTGCTGTTCTACGCGCTCTACTCGCCGCAGGTCGGACCTGTGACCAAGATGCTGTCCGCGCTGGGACTGATGCAAGACGGCGGCTCCGTGCTCGCCACCGGACAGTCTGCGCTGTGGGCCACGATCATCGTGATCGTCTGGCGCTTCTCCGGCTATTACATGCTGCTCATGATGATCGGTCTGCAGGCCATCCCCGGCGATCTGTACGAAGCCGCCCGCATGGACGGTGCCGGCACCTGGCGCATCTTCCGCTCCATCACCCTGCCGCTGATGAAGCCCACCATCGTGATGTGCCTGGTCTACTGCGTCACCGGCTCCATCCTCGCCTTCGATCAGTTCTTCATTCTGACCAAGGGTGGCCCGAACAACTCCACCATGACCGTGGTGCAGCTCATCTACAACTTCGCCTTCGATTCCAAGAAGGACCTCGGCATGGCCGCGGCGCTCTCGCTGATCGTGCTCATCGCCCTGGTGATTATCAACTCCATCCAGATGCGCGGCATGCGCGACAACACCAAGTGAGAAAGGGGAGGTAATTCATTATGACTACCCCATTGTGGAAGCGTGTCATCGCTCGTGTGCTCGAAGGCCTGCTGGCCCTGATCTTCATCAGCCCGCTGATCTGGGTCGTGGTCTGCTCCTTCAGTCCGCAGCCCGGTTCCGCCCAGTCGAAGGGCTGGGGCGTGGCCAACTACCTGACGCTGTTCGGCTATCAGGAAGGTCTGCCGAAGTACCTGTTCAACTCCATCGTCGTTTCGCTGGTCGCCGTGGTGTTCTCCGTGGTGGTGTGCACCTTGGCCGGCTACTCCTTCTCCCGCTTTGATTACCCGGGCCGCAACCTCGGCTTCATGGTGACCCTGTCCATCCTGATGGTGCCGTACGCATCCCTGCTGATCCCGCTGATGGTGTGGTTCAAGGACATTGGTCTGAACGATACGCTGCTCGGCGTGGGCCTCGTGATCACGCTGTTCCAGCTGCCGATGAGCACCTTCATCATGCGCAACGCCTTCGATGCCATCCCGAAGGATATGGAGGAGGCCGCCATGGTGGACGGCTGCAACTCCTTCCAAGCGCTGTTCAAGATCCTGGTCCCGGTGGTCAAGCCCTCCATGGTGACCGTTGGTCTGCTGGCCTTCCTGGAAGCATGGAACAACTTCATGATTCCGCTGTACTTGAGCTCCTCCGCCAAGTCCACCCTGCCACTCGCGATGGTGAACATGCGTCAGCAGACCATGGGCGTCATCGACTACGGTGCCACCGAAGCCGGCGTCGTGGTCCTGCTCATCCCCTGCGCCATCCTCTTCCTCGCACTTCAGAAGTACTACGTCAAGGGCTTCATGGCGGGCGCGGTGAAGGGATGATCATGAAAGTAACGATTACCTCTCCGTTCTGGAAGCAGCGTCGTGACCAGATCGTCGAATCGGTGATTCCGTATCAGTGGGGCGTGATGAACGACGAAATCGATACCGTCGTTCCGGACGATCCCGCCGGCAACCAGCTCTCCGATAACAAAAGCCATGCGGTCGCCAACCTGAAGGTCGCGGCCGGCGAACTTGACGACGAGTTCCACGGCATGGTCTTCCAGGATTCCGATGTCTATAAGTGGCTGGAGGAGGCCGCCTACGCGCTGGCCTACCATCCGGACCCGGAACTGCGGGCCCTGTGCGACAAGACCGTGGATCTCATCGCACGTGCACAGCAGGAAGACGGTTATCTGGACACCCCATACCAGATCAAGTCCGGCGTCTGGGCCGATCGTCCGCGCTTCAGCCTTATCCAGCAAAGCCATGAGATGTATGTGATGGGTCACTACATCGAGGCTGCCGTGGCCTACCATCAGGTCACTGGCAACGAGCAGGCTTTGGATGTGGCCCGTCGTATGGCCGACTGCCTCGACGCGAACTTCGGTCCCGAGGAAGGCAAGATTCACGGAGCCGACGGCCATCCGGAGATCGAGCTGGCTCTCGCCAAGCTGTATGAGGAGACCCATGAGGAGCGCTATCTGAAGCTTGCCCTCTACCTCATCGACGTGCGCGGCCAGGATCCCGAGTTCTACGCCAAGCAGCTCAAAGCCATGCACGGCGACAACATCTTCCCGGACCTCGGCTTCTACAAGCCCACCTACTTCCAAGCTGCGCAGCCTGTACGCAATCAACAGACCGCTGACGGCCATGCCGTGCGCGTCGGCTACCTGTGCACCGGCGTGGCGCATGTCGGCCGTCTGCTTGGCGACGAGGACCTCATCGCCACGGCCAAGCGGTTCTGGAAGAACATCGTCACCAAGCGTATGTACGTGACCGGTGCCATCGGCTCCACTCACGTGGGCGAGTCGTTCACCTACGACTACGATCTGCCGAACGACACGATGTACGGCGAGACCTGCGCCGCCGTGTCCATGAGCATGTTCGCTCAGCAGATGCTTGACATCGAAGCCAAGGGCGAATATGCCGACGTGCTGGAAAAGGAGCTGTTCAACGGCTCCATCGCCGGCATCTCCCTGGACGGCAAGCAGTACTACTACGTCAACGCCTTGGAATCCACTCCGGACGGCCTGGCGAATCCGGACCGTCACCACGTGCTCTCCCATCGCGTGGACTGGTTCGGCTGCGCTTGCTGCCCGGCGAATATCGCACGACTCATCGCCTCCGTGGATCGTTACATCTACACCGAGCGCGATGGCGGCGCGACCGTGCTGAGCCATCAGTTCATCGCCAACACCGCATCGTTCGATTCCGGCCTGAGCGTTGAGCAGCGTTCCGACTTCCCGTGGAGCGGCCATGTGGAGTACACGGTGGGGCTGCCGACTTCCGCGGCGCTGAGCTCGGTACGTTTCGGTTTGCGCATTCCCGGTTGGTCGCTGGGCTCCTATGCACTGACGGTGAACGGCAAGCCCGCCGCCGCCGAAGTCGAGGACGGATTCGTGTATCTGGTGGTCAACGCCGGCGACACGTTGGAGATCGCCCTTGATCTGGACATGTCCGTGAAGTTTGTGCGCGCCAACTCCCGTGTGCGTTCTGACGCTGGTCAGGTAGCCGTGATGCGTGGTCCGCTGGTCTACTGCGCGGAGCAGGCGGACAATCCCGGCGACCTGTGGAACTATCGACTGGCCGATGGCGTACGTGCCGCCGATGCCAAGACCGAGTTCAAGTCCGACCTGCTGGGCGGTGTGGAGACGATTGCGCTGTCTGCCGTGCATATGGGTGAAGACGCGGAGGATGCCCCGTTATATGCTCCGGCCGATGACGAGCCCGCCACTGAGCCCGCCACATTGACGCTGGTGCCATACTATTCATGGGCAAACCGTGAAGTAGGACAGATGCGTGTGTGGCTACGCCGTTAAGCGGAAAGCCCGGTGGGCTTTTCGTAGGCGTAGCCTGAGCGAGGCGGTAGTCCGAGTGAAGGTTGGATTGAGTCTCGCGCGTGAGTGCGAGTCGGTGATTGCTGGGCCGGAGGAATGCCGTTAAGCGGAAAGCCCGGTGGGCTTTTCGTAGGCGTAGCCTGAGCGAGGCGATAGTCCGAGTGAAGGTCGGATTGGGTCTCGCGCGTGAGCGCGAGTCGGTGATTGCTGGGCCGGAGGAATGCCGTTAAGCGGAAAGCCCGGTGGGCTTTCCGTAGGCGCAGCCTGAGCGAGGCGATACAAACAAATAGGAGTCTTCCGTGAACGTTCACGGAAGGCTCTCGCATTTCCGGGGTAAGATGGGGTCTCGATTCAGCGGGGAGAACACTATGACGGCTTATATGGACCATAAGGATCTCGCAAACGAGGTCATTGATCAGTCGCGCGCACAGGAGATTGCAGACGGCGTTCATAAGGTACTGGACCGCATCGCGCAGGCGGAGGCGTCAGCTGGCCGCGAGCCCGGTTCGGTCAAACTGCTGGCGGCCACCAAAACCCGTGATGTGGGCGAGATCATGGCCGCGATCGACGCCGGCATTCATATGATCGGGGAGAATCGTCCGCAAGAGGTCACGGTGAAGGCACCGGGGCTGATGCGTCTGCTGGCCGATCGCGGCATTGCGTTGGGCGTCGGCGGCGACGATGCAGTGGCGGCGGCCGGTCATGCGGTTGCCGGAGCTGCGGATCATATCCCGTTCCATCTCATCGGCCAGCTCCAGTCCAATAAAATCGGCAAGGTGCTGCCGGTGGTGAACACCATCGAATCCGTGGATTCGATTGAACTGGCGGAGAAGATCGCTCGCCGGGCCACCATGCATGGCATCACCGTAGGCGTGCTGCTGGAGGTTAACGAGTCCGGAGAGGAATCCAAGTCCGGCTGCGCGCCAAGCCACGCCATCGATTTGGCCCAGCGCATTGGTGCCATGGGCGGTCTGGAATTGCAGGGTCTCATGACTATCGGTGCCCATGTGGACGATGAGCGCACCATCCGCGAGGGATTCGCCCATCTGCGCCGCACGCGCGATCAGATTTTGGCCTCGGGCGCTGAGGGTACCGCCAATTGCAAGGAACTGTCGATGGGGATGACTCAGGACATGGCCTATGCCATCGAGGAAGGGTCCACCATTGTGCGCGTCGGCACCGCTATTTTTGGCGCGCGTGCGTTTATCTGAGTGCTGCCCATAAGATACAACAATGCCGCCAAGCTGAACTCTTGGCGGCATTGTTGTAACGCATATTGCATGTGATCACGTAAGTGCAATCACGCGTAGATGTTGCGCGGACGCATATCCTCTGGCAGGCCTTCCAGCAGAATGGCCACGGATCCTTCCTCGAATACGGAACGAATGCCGGCGGCCAGCAGAGGTGCCACGGACAGCACCGTCATGTTCGGCAGACGCTTGGATTCGGGAATCGGGACCGTATCCATGAAGACGATTTCATGTGCGCCGCATCCCTTGAGCCGCTCCACGGCCGGACCGGAGAGCAGACCGTGAGTGGCCACAAGCGTCACCGACTTGGCACCGGACTCGTTCAGTGTACGCACGGCCTCGCAGATGGTGCCTGCGGTGTCGACCATATCGTCGATGACCACGCAGTCGCGTCCGTTCACGTCGCCGATAATGCCATGTGCCTCGGCATGGTTCGGGCGGGTGATGTCACGCTGCTTGTGGATGAAGGCCAACGGCAGATTGCCGAGCTTGGCAGCCCACTGCTCGGATACCTTGATGCGGCCGGCATCCGGGGAAACGATAGTGGTGTTGTTCAGATCGAGTGCGGTGCGCACGTAATCGAGCAACACCGGCATGGCGGTCAGATGATCGACCGGGCCGTCGAAGAAGCCCTGCTCCTGAGCGGCGTGCAAATCAACCGTCATAATGCGGTCCGCGCCCGCGGCTCGGAACAGGTCGAAGATCAGGCGGGCGGTGATGGGCTCGCGGCCGCGGTGCTTCTTGTCTTGACGGGAATAACCGAGGAACGGTGCCACCACAGTAATGGAGCGTGCAGAAGCGCGCTTCAAGGCATCGATCATGATGAGCTGTTCCATGATCCATTTGTTGATGTCTTCCGCGTGGCATTGCAGTACAAACACATCTGCACCGCGCACCGGTTCGGTGAACCGTACGTACATCTCCCCGTTGGCAAAGTCGTATGACGTGGTCTCCAGGATTTCCGTTCCCAGACATTCGGCCACTTTCTGAGCCAGCTCGGGGTAGGCACGGCCCGTGACCAGAACGAGTCGTTTATCCGGAGTGCCTTCAAGAATCGCCGACATGCGTTCGCATCCTTTTTCAGTCGCTGTGTTGATTTACGCCTTACCCAGTGTACAAGCACCCCGCCGCAGACGGTGCCGCGGCGGGGTGCTTGTGTGTTATGGACGTCGGTATGGTGAGGAGACCAATCGCTTGGCCATCTCAATTCCGCCGACGATTATCGGCAAGAGGGATCAGTATGAGCTGCTGCTCAGGTCCACGGTCACCTTGCCATCCTTGATGGTGAAGTTGCCGTCTGCCGAGAAGTAGTTCCAGTCATCCTCGGACTCCCAGCCGTCGTAGTAGTGGTACTCGTACTTCACGGTCACCTTGCCGTCGTAGTCGGTATCGTAGCTACCGTCCGAAAGCGAGATGTAGTTCACCTCGGGATAGGTGTCGATGGACCAGGAGAAGTTGCGGTACTTCTGGGAGTTGTAGGTGGAGTAGCTGAACGGGCAGCCGGACGGTTCAGCCTCGGTGGACTCGGCGCATTCGTCCAGCTTGGCGTCCACTGCATCCTGGATGGCGGAGGTCAGCTTGTCCGTGGGCTGGACGTCCAAGGTGCCGCTGTTGCCGTCATTGGTGTTGACGGACACGGTCTTGGCGCTGTAGAAGTCGGACTTCGGCACGCCGACCTTGTAGATGCCCGGGTACACCTTGAGCTGGTAGGTGCCGCTGTCCTCGGCGTCGTTGTTCGTCGCGTTCTTGGCGGTCACCTTCACACCGTTGACGGTGATGCCGTCGGGAGCGTCGGAGGCGTAGACCGAAATGGTCTTGACCAGCGGCTCGGCAACGGTCCAGTTCTTGAAGATCAGGAACTTGCTGCCGTTGGCCACCATCTTGATCGAATCGGTGGAGACCTCCTTGCCGTTCAGCGTGTAGGTGAGCTGAGCGGTGACGGTGCCGTCGGAGTTGTTGGTGGTCTGGGAGATGCGCGCATTGGTGATGCGTGTGTTCTCACCGGTGGAGGCCTTGGAGGTCAGCAGCACGCTCTGGGCGGCGTCCACATGCGGGTTGGCGATGGAGCTGGCCTTGTCGTAGTCACCCGAGGCGATGGCTGCAACATAGTTGTTGGCCACGCTCTTCGCGCTGAAGAGCGAAGAGGACAGCACGCCGTAGACGATGCCGAACACCACCAGAAAACCGGCGATCGCGCCGCCGATGATGAAGTACTTCTTCTGCTGGGCGGTCATGGCCGTGGCACCGGCATCGGGGGCGGCCATCGGAGCCGCGCCGGGAGCCGTGGGGGCGGCCATCGGAGCGGCGGGAGCACCGGGGGTGGCCGGAGCGGCCGGAGCGCCGGGGGCCGCCGGAGCGGCACCGGCAGACGGTGCGCTGGTGCCGCCAGCGTATGGCTGGGCGCTCACACCGGCCGACGGAGCGCCCCAAGTGGGCCACTTGCCGAACATGCCATCACTGGCATGGATGTAATCGACCACCTGCTGCGGAGTGGCGCGGACGGTGCCGCCCACGAGCACGGGCCAGAAGCCCGGCATGGAAACCACCATGGTCGGACCGAAGGTCAGAGCCACGACTTCGACCAGGAATGCCCAAATGCCCATGACCAGGAAGTACCACAGGGCAGGTCCGATGGACATGGTGTGAGACATGGTGTAACGCTCGGAAAGCGGCTCAAACAGCAGGCTGGCAATCAGCCAGAACACCATCACGGCCACCGGGGACTTCCAGCTGTGAATCCAGCCCATGTAGGCGCGATCGTAGAGATTGCGGGCAGAGGTGCGCAGCGCCACCACGAACGTGACCAGCACGAACGCGACGAACAGCAGCCAGATCGGCCATACGGTCGTGTTGAGGTTCACGCTGAACAGGCTGGCATCCTGAGGAAGCTGACCGGACTGCGATATGGTCATGGCGCCGAACGTGGCCCACGTGAAGTAGAAGCTGCCGAGCATCATCAGCGTGACGGGGAAGGTCAGGATCATGACGCCCTCTCCGCCGGAGAAGGCGGTGACGAACAGCGCCACCAGACCGGCGAGGAAGAACAGCGCCAGCTGGAAGGCCAGCACGGCGGTCACGGTGCGGACGAAGCCGCGCACGCGATGAGCCCACTGCCAAGCCGCGCCGAACACGGTCTTGGAATCAGGGGCGTACTGGGCCAGTGCATAGCCGGCCAGCGCGCCGAGGGCGGAGAGCAGGTAAGCCATGAAGAAGGTGCGGATCGTGGCGCCGGAGTACTTGGCCACGATGGTGGAGCCGTCGGCGATCGGTGCTGCGGCGATGGCCGCGAGCAGCGTGATCACCACTGCCGGCAGCAGTGCGGTGATAAGGCCGGAGATCAGTCCGGTGTACTTGAAACGAGTGCTCTTGGCGCGTGCGAACATGTATGCGCCGAAGGCGGTGCCCACCAGCAGCGCCACGCCGGTCAGGCCCAGCGGGAAAGAGGTCATGTTGGAGGCGTCCAGGCTGGTGTAGCTCGTGTCGATGATGCCGTAATGCAGACCGCCGCCCAAGCCCATGGCCAAGGCCAGGAACAGGAAGTGGAAGAAATTGATGCCGTTGCCGGAGACGAACATGCCGTTGAGGGCTTGGCCGATCGAAGAATCGGAGGTCACCGAGAACGACGACGAATTATAGGAGTTCATCGCGATGGCCGGGAACAGCGACAAAACGAGCGCTGCGCCGAAGCCAATGGCGGCGGCGATGCCGATGGTCTGCATGTTCGGCGCGCTGAAAAGCTCCTTGGCCAGCGGGCTTGCGGCAACAGGCTGTGCCGGGCCGGGCTGTGCCGGGGCTCCCGGAACCGGTGCGGGCTGACCTGCGGGAGCCGCGCTTGCGGCAGGCTGCACAGGAGTCGGAGCCGGGGCGGCAGGAGCGCCACCCGGCATCGGAATCGAGGCCGTGGGCGCAGGTGCCGGGGCCGCGGAAGGATTAGGAGTCGGTGCAGGCTGCGCCGGGGCAGCCGTTGCCGCCGATGCAGAGCCAATCCGACCGCCGCAAGCTGCGCAGAACTGCGCACCTTCGCGGACGGTCGCACCACAGTTAGGACAGAACATAAGTCCCCCTTCTTGGTTTTTTCTTCTTTCACGCACCATCATACGAGCAAACGCATCCTAAATGTTGAGTTTGGAGTCATAAATAAGGTGAGCTAGGCCTGTTTGCCGACGGTCTGACGGACAGTATCGTGTGCGGGCCGTCAGATGTTTGCCGAACGTTTGCCGCAGCTCCAACCACACGCTGCATCGTGTCCCGCCCTATATATAGGCTGTTCAAGTTGCCCGAAGAGCGGCGAGTGGTGCGATGGGTGCGTTTTACGCATAATTCGGCCGGTTGCTGGGAGGGCACACGCATACACACTCCTGCCACGGAAGGTCCGTGGCCGATAGTCCGAAGGAGGTGGGTGATGTCTGCGCACAAGTACGAACTGATGTTCATCGCCGATCCTGAGCTGGATGAGCGCGGTCTGAAGAAGCTGACCGAGCAGTATCTGGAACTCGTCACCAAGGAAGGCGGTTCTTACGATGAGCCCGATTACTGGGGCCGTCGCAAGCTCGCCTATGAGATTGCCGGTAAGACCGAGGGCAACTACGTCGTCGTGAAGTACACCGCCGAGCCCGCTACCAGCGATGAGCTCGACCGCGTGCTCAACCTCAACGAATCCGTGATCCGTACGAAGATCCTTCGTAAGGGCTGAATTCAAAGCGTTAGTCAGCTGAACAGCTGGTATTCAAGGCATTAGGCAAAAGCAAGGTATAAGAAGGACCGTCATGGCAGGCGAAACCGTCATTACCATCGTGGGCAACCTCACCGCGGACCCCGAGCTGCGCACCATCGGCAGCGGGGCTACCGTGGCAAGCTTCACGATTGCTTCCACTCCGCGTAACTGGAACCGTCAGACCAATCAGTTCGAAGATGGTCAGGCACTGTTCATGCGTTGCTCGGCGTGGCGAGATTTGGCCGACCATTGCGCTCAGTCCCTGAAGAAGGGCATGCGTGTGATCGCCACCGGTCGTCTGCAGCAGCGTTCCTATCAGGCTCAGGACGGTTCCCAGCGAACCGTTGTTGAGCTGCAGCTCGATGAGATTGGCCCCTCCCTGCGTTATGCCACCGCACAGGTGTCCCGTACGTCGTCCGGTCAGGGCGGTTTCCAGGGACGCAATAACGGCGGATTCCAGGGTGGTCAGGCCAATCAGGGCTATGGCAATGCTCCGGCCGCGCAGAACGGTGGATACAACGGTGGCCAGGGCGGCTACAACGGTGGGTATCAGGGTGGCGCTGGCTATTCCCAGCAGCCCGCCCAGACCGCACCGTCCGCGCCGGCGGCCGATCCGTGGAGCAACGCCGGTGCATCCGATGGCGGTAGCTTCGCGACGTTCGGTGCCTCCTCCGATTTTGGCGGAGACGACAACGATCCGGAGTTCTGATCCATCGCGCGGTCATTATGATCGCGTGCCGATGCTGAACTTGTCTGCAACCTGCTGATCAGCAGCAATCATCATATTTACTTTTAAGGAGAACATCATGTCACGCAAGAGGCCGCAGCCGCCGGTCAAGCCGTTCAAGAAGAAGCCGAACCCGCTGAAGGCTGCCAAGATTACCGAGATCGATTACAAGGACGTTGCGCTGCTGCGCAAGTTCATCTCCGATCGCGGCAAGATCCGTTCCCGTCGTATCACCGGTGTGACCGTGCAGGAGCAGCGCGAGATCTCGAAGGCTATCAAGAATGCCCGCGAGATGGCTCTGCTGCCGTACGCCACCTCGGGCCGCTGAGTTAGGGAGGCTTTGAACAATGGCTGAAACTAAGGTTATTCTCACCAAGACCGTGTCCAACCTGGGCCACTCCGGCGATGTGGTGAACGTGAAGGCCGGCTACGCCCGCAACTTCCTGTTCCCGCAGGGTCTGGCTTTCGCTTGGACCAAGGGCGCTGAGGCTCAGATCACCGCTATGAAGCGCGCTCGTCTGGCCAAGGCCGTCGCCACCCGTGAAGACGCCGTGGCTGCCAAGGCTGCTATCGAGGGCACCACCGTCGAGATCGCCGCCAAGGTGTCCGAGTCCGGCAAGCTGTTCGGTGGCATCTCCAAGGAAGCCATCGCCATCGCTCTGTCCGACAAGGCTCCGGTTGATCCGAAGTCCATCGAGGTCGAGACCATCAAGACCACCGGCGATTTCCCCGCCAAGGTGGCCCTCCACCCGGAGATCACCGCTTCCTTCTTCGTGAAGGTCGTGGCCGAGTGAATCATTCCGGCGTAATGCTGGAATCTTTCAGACTGGAAGTCTGAGCTTAAGCATTGAAAGCCCCGCGCTTGTGTTCGCACAGCGCGGGGCTTTCGTTTTTCCATGAGAACTCCATCATGGTTGGTCATAAGGGCGTAAAGCGGGGAAGACGTGAGTGCAAGGCACGAGAGTGTGAGCCACGCACGTGATTCACAAAGATGTGTGTATTTTGTGAAGCTGTGATGTCGGTGTGGTTGTCGCGATCGCAAAGACGATGCGCCGCTGCAAAATCGCGATTTTCAAAACGTTGAAATTCCGGGCGACACGCCGAGGGTTGCGCGTGAGACAAATCTGAGTATATTTATCACTCGTTGCAAGGAACACTTCAACAACTAACCAACGCCCCTGTAGCTCAGTTGGTTAGAGCAGCTGACTCTTAATCAGCGTGTCCAGGGTTCGAATCCCTGCGGGGGCACAGACAACCGGAATCGAAAGATTCCGGTTTTTTGTTTTTTCAACACATCCATTCATCAAACCCGCATTGTGGGGTTAATAGGGGTTAAGGGGGTTATAGGCCAAAACGTGGGTCTTAACCGGGTGCGTCGTGGATGTGGGGTTAAGGGTCAAAAAGGGTTGTTCTCACGGGGCAGGTGCGATGAGTGCTCCATATCGCCTGAATGAATGGGATATCAGCCCCTTGTAAACGGGATATCCGATTATCGGATTCCGATGCTGCCGCTCTCGCTTCGCTCACGTTCAGCCCTCGGCGTACACTTGTTCCGTTTGCGTGACTTGGCCATTCGGCCATTGTGGGTCACATCATTCACTAGAACGAGAAAAGAAGAAGCAGTGGAATACTCCCTCTTTACCAAGCTGGCTGCCGAATTCTTCGGTACCGCCATCCTGATGATCTTCGGCAATGGCTCCGTGGCTAACGTCGAACTCAAGAACACCAAAGGCCATCACGCCGGCTGGTTGAACATCGCCATGGGCTATGGCTTCGGTGTGATGTTCCCGGTGCTGATGTTCGGTGCGGTCTCCGGCGCGCATATCAACCCGGCCATGACCCTCGCCCAGGCCGTCAACGGCCTGTTCCCGTGGAACGAAGTGCTGCCGTACATCATCGCGCAGCTGCTTGGCGCCGCTCTGGGACAGTTCATCGTCTACCTGACCTACTATCCGCACTACAAGGAGACTGAGGATCCCGAGGCCATCCTCGCCACCTTCTGCACCACCGATGCGGATAACAAGAAGCTCAATTACTTCATCAACGAGATGTTCGGCACCCTCGTGCTCGTCTTCGGTGCACTGTGCTGCCTGATGGACCCGTGGGGCGAAAAGGATCCGGCCGCTGCCGCAATCGTCGTCGGCTTCATCGTGTGGGGCTTGGTTACCTCCATGGGCGGCCCGACCGGACCGGGCTTGAACCCGGCCCGCGATCTCATGCCGCGTATTCTGCACGCCGTCCTGCCGATTCCGTCCAAGGGCACGTCTCGCTGGAACGAGGCATGGATTCCGGTCGTGGCCCCGATCGTCGGTGCCATTATCGGCTGCTGGATGTTCGTGTTCTTCTTCGGTGCCTGATCACTGGTTTTCGGGCGCGTATGAAATGGCCTCCATCGCAATGATGGAGGCCATTGTTGTTGAGCAGGTTCGACTTACTTCTCCAAGAAGATCTGCGGAGCCTTCATGAAGTTATTGGCGCAGTGCTCGCCGCAGAAGTAGTAGGTTTTGCCATCGTGCTCGCGCGTGATGGCGTCCGCGTTCACGGCCACGGTCATGCCGCATACCGGGTCGGTGGCGGTTTCGCCCTCGGTCGGAGCGGCGTGATGCATGTGCATGTTCATATCCATGGGATTCTCCTTGGTGGTTGGATGGTTGTTGTCCGTATCTGCGGACAAGTGCAATGAGGTGTGATCGTCGATGATGACGGTCGGTTCACCGGCGGGGGCGGCGGTACTTTGCGGGGCGGTGGCACCGGCATCGAATCTGCTGATGTTCACCCCATGCAGACGATTCGCGTTGAGCACCAGGCATACGGAGCTCAGCGCCATCGCAAGCCCTGCGATCATAGGGCTTAGCAGCCAGCCGGTGAATGGGAACAGCACGCCGGCTGCGATCGGAATGCCGATCACGTTGTATCCAAACGCCCAGCCGAGGTTTTCCCGAATGTTGTGCATGGTGGCCTGCGAAAGATCGATGGTTTTCAGTACGCCTCGTAGGTCGCCGCTCATCAGCGTCACGTCGGCGGATTGCATGGCCACATCCGTGCCGGTGCCGATGGCGATGCCGAGATCGGCTTGGGCCAGCGCCGGAGCATCGTTGATGCCGTCGCCCACCATCGCGATAAGGTTTGCTGTCGAGCGATTCTTGCCGGTGTTTGCCGTCGCTGTATCGTGGGCGGCATTGCTGCCTTGTTGTGCTGTAGCGGATTGCGAATCATGTGAATTCCGGGTATCGCGTTCGTGCTGAAGTCGCTGAATCCAGTACGCCTTGCCGTCGGGCTTGACTTCGCAGATCACGGTGTCGATGCCGACTTCGCGTGCGATACGACCTGCCACGTCGGCCTTGTCTCCGGACAACATCACCGTACGTATGCCGCGGGCGCGCAATGCCGCAATCGCCTCGACTGACCCTTCTTTGACGGTGTCCTGTTCGTAACTTGGGCGGCTCCAGTCGGCGTTATCATCGACTACACCTCGGGTGATGGTGCCGGTCTTATCGAAAACCACCGTACCGATGCGTCTCGCCTGTTCCAGAGCTTTTGCGGATGTGACCAGTACGCCGTTGGAGGCACCGAGGCCGAGCGCCACAGTCACGGACAGCGGCGTGGCGAGTCCCAGCGCACACGGGCATGCGATGATGAGCACACTGACGGCAGTGACCAGAGCGTGCGCGAGCTGCGGGCTGGGACCCAGTGAGACCCAGATCGCAAAGGTCCATATGGCGATAATCATCACTGCGGGCACAAAATAGCGCGCAATGCGATCGGCGAGTTGCTGTACGGGGGCTTTGGTGGCCTGCGCTCGTGCCACCATGGCTGTGATTTGCGCAAGTACGGTGTTTGCGCCGACTTGGGTGGCGCGCATCACGCAGTCGCCTTTCATGAGCACCGTAGCGCCGGTCAGCGATGCGCCGGTCGATTTGGACACCGGCTTGGATTCGCCGGTGATCATGGATTCGTCTACCGTGACCTCACCTGCCACGATGACGCCGTCCGTGGGGACTCGCTCGCCGTTACGTACCACAAGAAGGTCGCCGGTACTGATGGAGTCGACGTCGACGTCCGTGCTGTTTGCGGGGTCACGCCACGGGAGGCTGGCTGCTGCGGTTGCCGGCAACGTGGCGTTTGCCGCGGTAATCGGTACGTTGCTGTGCAATCGGTGCGCGGTGTGTGGACGCAACTTGATCAACGCCTGTACGGCTTGCCCGGTGCCTTCGCGCGCCTTGTTTTCCAGTAGACGACCGACCAGTACCAGGGTGATGACCACGCCGACCGATTCGAAATAGGGTTCACGTGAGCCTTCCGGAAATATCCAAGGAGCGACGCACGTCACCAGACTGTAGAGATAGGCGGCTGAGGTTCCCAGCGACACCAACGAATTCATGTCCGGAGAACGGTGGGCGAGTGCCGGGAATCCGACGGTGTGGATGGGGTGGCCGCAGTAGAACATGACTGGGGTGATCAGAATGGCCTGCAGCCAAGGATTGACCATCCAGTGCGGCACGAGTGCGGGGTCGGCCATGTGCAGCATGGTCGTGGCGAAGACCGGAATCGTCAGGATCGCGCCTATGGTCACCAGCCTAGCCAGTGATTTGATTTCCGCGCGGCGCTCTTCGGCTTCGCGGCGTTCGGCTTCGGCCGCGTTCGGTGTTGCCGATGCGGCTGGCGTGGCGGATGGTGGCAGCGGTTGTGCGGCACGTTGTGTGATGGGGTGCGCTGTTGCTTCTGCTGTGTGTTCTTCGACGCGCAGTAATCCGTGCACCATGTTCATGCCACAGGCAAATGGGTATTCGCCGGGCTGAAGAGGTGGCAGCTCCACGGCGGTTGACGTGTTTCCTGGCAACATGATGTCCATGCCCAAGTCGGCAAACACCACATGCGAGGTGCATTCGCCGGTTTCCTTGCGGTCGAAGGTCAGTGTGATGGGCATGTCGGGGCGCATGGTCACCGTGGCGGGGGAGTAGCCGCCCTTGACGGTGATGGTTGCACGTTGGTGGCCTCCCTCGATGATGCCTTCCTTGCCATGTTGCGGGGCGAAGAAGAATCGAAGAACCAGCCATGTCAGTGCTGCTGCAGCCAAGAGTGCCACGGTTACGGGAAAGATGCTGAATGTCATAATCCCTCCTCCTTGATGCTCTCCTATTGTATCCGAGGCACAGTGTATACCCTATACCCCTAGAGGGTATATAATGATGGCGTGTTCGGCTGATGGCGTATCGAGACGCGGATGGCTGGATTCGGGCGTGTACGTATGCTGGCATGTCGGTTGTGTTTGGCGTGCCGCAGATGCAGGAAAGGTGTGCCGATGCATGGTTATGGCGGAGACAAGGCGAAGATTATTGCGCGTTTGCGTCGTATCGAGGGACAAGTGCGCGCCATCGAACAGATGGTGGAAGACGACAAGTATTGCATTGACGTGCTCACGCAGATTTCCGCGTCGAATTCAGCGTTGAAGTCGGTGGCGTTGCTGTTGCTTGACGATCACTTGCAGCATTGCGTGCGTCAGGCGTCGGCTGAAGGCGGGCCGGTTGCGGATGAGAAGCTTGCCGAGGCTTCTGCGGCCATTTCCCGTCTGGTGAAGTCCTGAAAACGGCTTGGTTTCGTCGATGACGGTAAAATTTTACCGGCTCAAGTGTCTGGTGCCATACTGGGGAACATGTCTGAACAACTGGGAACCGTGATTATCGTAGTCGTTGTGCTGGTGGTGGGACTCATGCTGGGTCTTGCTGCCGGATTCCAACTTGGGCGGCAGAAAGGGCAGGAGATGGCCCGGGGCGCCAAGTCCGAGGAACTTGGCGAGGCGCAGGGCGCTCTGGCTTCCGCCAAGGAGGAGATTACCGAGTTGCGTGCGCAGCATGCTGCGGCTCGGGCGCAGGTCGAAGGTGCCGGGCGTGAGCTTGCGTTCGTGAAATCGCAGTTGGCGCAAGCGCAGCAGGCTGAGCAGATTCGCATACAGCATGAGCGGGAACGCGCGTCCGCCGAGGCTGAACGTCAGCGTGAAATTGAAGCGCGTGCCGCAGAGGCCAAACGTCGTGAACAGGAAGAACGCCTCAAAGAACAGAGCAAAGTGCTGGAAGCTCTGGCTCCGGTGGCCAAGAATCTGGATGCCTTGCAGCATAAGGTCACGCAGATCGAAGAGGGGCGCAAACAGGAGATGGGGGCGCTCGGAGCCCAGCTCAAAGGGCTGAATGACCAGCAAGCCCGGCTGGATAAGGAGACCAGCTCGCTTTCCGCTGCATTACGTAACAATAAGGTGCGTGGCGCATGGGGCGAGGCTCAGCTGAAGAACATTGTGGAATCCGCCGGCCTTATGGAGCATGTTGATTTTGATACGCAGGTGGTGGTCACTGGGGCCGATGGCCGCACGCTGCGTCCGGATATGATTGTGCATTTGCCCGGAGGCAAAACCATTCCGATTGATGCCAAGGTGCCATATGCCGATTATCAGCGTGCATGCGAGATTCCTGAGACTGCAACCCCCGAGGAGTTGGCCAGACGAGATGAGTTGCTGCGTTCGCATGCCAAAGCGTTGCGCGAGCATGTGCGCGCCCTCGGGGAGAAGGCGTATTGGAATGCTTTCGACACTGCTCCCGATTTTGTGGTGGCCTTCATCCCGAATGAGGCGTTGCTGCAGGCGGCGCTTGAGGCGGATCCCACGTTGATGGATGATGCATTCTCCCGCAAGGTGGCGCTCACTTCTCCGGTCACGCTCTGGGCTGTGCTGAAATCCGTGGCGTATGCATGGCAGCAGCAGTCCCTGACTGACGATGCCAAGCAGCTGTTCGATCTGTCACGTGAACTGTATGAGCGCTTCGCCGTGCTGGGCGACTACGCCACCAAGCTCGGCGCGCAGATCTCCAAGACGGTGGGTGCATATAACAAATTCGCCGCAAGCCTGGAGAAGCGTGTACTGCCCACGGCGCGTAAATTGCAGAAGATCGAACCCACCAAGGTCATTGAGGAAGTGCCACTGATCGAGTCGGAGAAAGGTAATATCAACGAACTTTCCGCACCCGAGGTGGTGCCGTCGGACGATGATTCGTCCAATGCCCGTTCCTGACCCCCTCAGGCGATAGGCTGTGCATATGACTGAATCTGGATTCCGCCCTACCGGTACCCCGGACCTTGCCGTTGCCAAGCATGCCCCCTCGTTCGCCATGCTGGATCCGCGGGAACAGCTTGCTACCTTGCTCAAAGAACATGTGGTGGGCCGTCCGTTCTCCGAATTGGCGGCGGTGACCTTTGATCACCGCGCAGCTGTGGTGATGGGCCATGTGCTGCTGGACGCCTTGGAGGATGCCGGCTATTCGGTGGACGATTTCGATGCGGTTGGTGCGTTGACGGCGGCCGCTGTGCCGATGGTGTCCGCGATGATGCAGGCTGCCGCCTCTCGTGGGGAGGATTTGGACGGATTCGTGATGGACTTCGTCTATCCCTCCATCAAGGGACCGTCCATCGCCGGGCGTCGTGTATTGCTGCTGGACGCATGGCTGTCCGAAAAGTCGTATGTGCAGACCAGCTCTTTGGTCACCTTGCGCAATGGCAACGAGCTGAGCTTGGATTTCGGCGTGGTGGAGCAGTTGGGCGCAACCGTGGTGGCCATTGCCTCGTTGGTGGGCGGCGGTGCGAAGACTATCGATGTCATCAATCCATCCACCGGAGACGAGCACGAATTGCCTTTCGTTCAGGTCTTCGACGAATCCGAACTGCGATAGACATGCACGCACCCAATCCGATTTCTTTAGCGGCCAAAGCATCCGGTGAACCTGAATTCCGTGAGATTGGCTTAGGTCCATGGAGCGAGACCCATCCTGGCGAGCCTCGCCCGGACGATGCCTCATCCGTCAATTATGATTCCCGTTTCGATGCGGAACTATTGGACGAAGGCGATCGACGCAACGTGCTCGATCGTTATCGTTACTGGTCCGTACCGGCAATCAAAGCCGATCTGGATGCGCGTGATCGTCATGATTTTGAGGTTGCGGTAGAGAACTGGACCCACGATTTCAACATCGGTTCCATGGTTCGTACTGCCAACGCTTTCCAAGCGAAGCGTGTGCACATCGTCGGCCCGCATAAGTGGAATCGCAAGGGCGCTCTGATGACTGAGCTCTACCAGCATGTGGAGCATCATCCTTCGATCGCCGAGCTGGTGGAATGCTGGCGCAACCGGATCGTCGGCGAGATCGCCTACGAGCGTGCCCGTGCTGCTGCGGCCGCCATCCATGTTCACGAATATGGCGCGCATGCTCCTGCGGCTGACGGACAGTCATTGATTCCTGACTCGTTTGGCGGGCAGGACATCGGCGTCACCCGTGGCGGTTCTCCCATGCGGCGCGCCATGGCGGAACTTGCCGATGCGGACAGCCGCATCAAGGAACTACAGGCCGCCCGAGTCATCGCCCTTGATATCATTCCGGGCGCAGTGCCGATGGAAACCTACCGGTTCCCCAAACGATGCCTGCTCCTGTTCGGCGCGGAAGGCCCTGGCCTCAGCCAAAAAGCGCTTGACCTGGCCGATGACGTGGTCTACATCTCCCAGTTCGGGTCCGTACGTTCCATCAACGCCGGTGCCGCTGCCGCCGTGGCAATGCATGCGTGGATTGCGCAGCATGCGGTTATCGCCTGAGCCGAGGGCGAGCGGTCACACGATTAGACCGACCGCATAGCTATACAGCGATGCGCATCTGCCCCGGCAAGCATCACGAGTCATATGTATTCAGTAGCCATACGTTGACAGCGTGCCATGATTGCTGGCGGAGCGGCGCATCGTCGCCTACAGTTAAAGCATGATTGAGGTTGAGGGGCTCAGCAAACGCTTCAAATCCAAACAAGCATTGAGCAATGTGGCGTTTACGGCCGAAGATGGCAAAGTTACAGGTTTTCTAGGACCTAATGGTGCCGGTAAATCCACCACTATGCGGGCAATGCTCGGTTTGATCGCTCCGGATGACGGGCGTGCGCTGATCGATGGCACACCATTCGTTAAGCTCCGTGCACCGATGCGCGCTGTCGGTGCGGTACTGGACGCCAAGTCGGCACACCGGTCCCGTTCCGCGCGAGACCACCTGCTTGCGTTGGCCTATACCAATGGCATTCCCCAACGCCGAGTGGACGAGGTCATCGATATGACCGGTTTGACAAGCGCGGCGCGCACCAAGGCAGGACGCTTTTCTCTCGGTATGAGCCAGCGTCTGTCCATCGCCGCCGCGCTGCTCGGCGACCCACACAATCTGGTATTGGACGAGCCGATCAACGGACTTGATCCCGAAGGCGTCAAATGGGTACGTGAACTATGCCGTTATTACGCTGCACAAGGACGTGCCGTATTGCTGAGCTCGCATCTGATGAGCGAAGTGGCGCTCACAGCAGACAATCTGGTGATCATTGGCCAAGGACGTATTTTGGAAACCACTACGGTGGGCAAGTTCGTAGCCGAACATTCCACACGCTCCATCCGCGTAGTGACTCCCGAGCCAGACAAGCTCCATGCGATTTTCGCTAACGCGTCACAAGTTCAAGTCGTGTCAGATCAGCGGACGCCTGCAGATCCGCCCATCGGCGAGGTATTCCGCATCACCGGTGCCGATCTGGTTGCTGCGGCCCATGTATTCGCCCGAGCTGGACTCATTACATATGAACTTGTCGAGGAACGCGCCTCGCTGGAGGAGGCATACATGGCTTTGACGCATAACCAAGTCGAATATCAGGCCAAGCCAGCCGCGGAGGTGACGAAATGAGCGTAACAACCACGAACGCCGAAGCCGCGAGCGCTGCCGTAAACCGATCTGCCGGCCGTCGCGCCAACCGTTGGAACCGCCGCATCCGATTATCTTTCCTCGGTTCGCTCAAGGCCGAGCTGCTCAAACTCAGGTCGTTGAAGTCCACTTGGATATTGCTCGGCCTAGCCGCCGCGCTCATGGTGGGCATGGCTGCACTGAGTGCTTGGACCATAACGTTCATGGCCACCGTCGACATCACCACTGGCAAAACGCTTGATCATCCCAAGCCTCTTGCCGCAGTTGACCTATGGGCGGTGCTGGCTTCATCGGGCAGCACCGCAGCACTGGTGATCGGCATTTTCGGCGTTATGGCCATCACCAGCGAATACACTACATCCGCTATTCAATCCAGCCTGACCGCCAATCCCCGGCGCATCATGTTCTATACCAGCAAATCGCTCGCCGTGGCGCTGTATGCACTCGCATCAGGCATGGTGGGCGTCCTGCTGGCCTCCGGCGTACTGTGGCTGTTCGTCCACGGACATGATGTCGCCGCGTTGAAAGGGGACCAGTGGCGCATCATCCCCATCACCGTGGCGGGATTTCCGCTGATCATCATGCTTATCGCTCTGTTGGCGGTGGGCTTGGGTGCCTTGACACGCTCCACGGTGGGAGGGGTGAGCATAGTGGTCGTGCTGCTTATGGTGCTCTCTTCCATACTGGCCATTGTCTCCATGGCGGTCAGCCAGGTGTCATGGCTTGGCACGTTGGCGTATCTCACGCCGGATATGTCTATGAACAACTTCCTTGGTGCCAGCATCAGAAGCGATGCGGTCTCGTCCGTCACCTCGCAGCAGAATTATTGGATTCCCGAATGGTGGCAGTCCGGTCTCATCCTGTGTGCGTGGGTCGCCGTGGCGTGGATTGGCGGACTGACCGTCACTGCAAAAGCTGATATCAAATAATCAAATAATGGGTGCTCTGCCGCGTGCGTGGCGATGCGTGGTGATGCAGTGCCTGTCTGCTAGCCCGCACTCGTTGCAGGAACCATTATTGATCTGGCGTTTGGTATGCCTGCTGCGCGCAACTTGCTGATCAATGGATGTCGCGCCATCGCATCCTCATAGGTAAATCGAACTATGGCATCGACTTTGGCGCGATACAATCCGGTTTCCCGTTCTTTTTCCGCATGGACCGCGCCGCGAATACCGCTTCGATTATTCATGTCCGGATTCACATATTTTTCATAACCGTCAAATTCGCCTACAACGATACGGCCTGTAGGCAGTCTCCAAAGATAATCCACTCGATATAGAGATCCGGTTTGCGGATCGATGATTTCCTGTTGTAGCTCGGGAATCATCAATCCGCCTTCGATGATTGTTGCTAAGGCCAATGATTCGCCGCCGTTTTCGCATTCCGGGTTAGCATAATGCAACAAACGGAATATCGGCGTGCAATCACGATGCATGGTGCCGCAGATATCGAAGATGTCTGCAACGGTGACTCCTTTGCGCAGTGCTGAATTGATAATAGGCAGCGCGAAACGGAATTCCGTGGAAAGGCCGCAATCCACGACTGTTCGGGCTTTGCTGGTGACTGGAAGCCCGTTGACATATTCCGGTATGCAGTTCGGTGCGAATATGCGTTTCACCTGTGAACTGCTGGAGCGCGGTCCTTGCGATGCCGTGATGATAGTGATGGAACCGTCATGAAGACGCCACTGATGTTCGAGACCGTGAATGGCTGCTGCCGTGATTCCTGCGAATACCCAGTTTGGATGTTTGAGATGTGCGGTGCGGGCCATATGCCGGGTACGTTCATCGGGCCGTAAGGAACTCCAGTATTCCGGTACGACATACATGTTGGGGGATATGCGTCTGAGCTCAAGCGCCTGTGCGCGTCGCGCCAGCGCTGAACGATGCGCCTTGGTGGTGCCGTATACGCAGCGGTGCTCGGCCTTGGCTTGCGCAACAATGGTGTCCACTTCTTTGTGATGTTTCATGATTCGACGGTATGTCAGCAGCGGCTGTGGAGTCCAGTTATTCGAGGCAATGTGGTTCGAGCTTCGGCACCTGGCCGGGTGTATGGGCGATTGCGCCGGATTGTGAGCGATTGCGCGAATGCCGAGTTCGTCGCTGTCATTGAGAAATGTGGATAACTCGAAAGTCGGAGGAGCGATAAGTCGCTCAGATGTTCGACCAGACCGAGGATGCGTCCTGGTAATCGGTGATAAGCGGGGCGAGTTCTCGGCGCAGTCGAGATTTCACCCTGTGCGCGGGCGCTTAGCGAGGCATTTTCTTGGGCGGCTCGATGATATGCTCCGATAACCGCGATAAACGGGGCGCTTCATAGACAAAGTCGAGAATGCGCTTCACTGAGAAATTGCCAGTGGGTCGAATCATCGGCCACCCCGAGAATTCCTGCCGCTTGGACACTTTTCGCGGAGCGGATCGTCGGCCGATTCGAGGTTTTGCCGCGCGGACAAGCGTCAAAGGGAAAGAGTCCTCGGCCAAGTCGGACTTTTGCCGCGCTGAGGGGTTCCAATAGGCGTCGAAACGAGCCATTCCGATAACCGCGTGTCACAAACCGCTCGTATAGTAAGGCGCATGCCAACATTTTCACGCGAAGAAATCGTGCATTTGGGCGATCTTGCCCGAATCGCGCTCACCGATGAGGAAATCACCCGTCTGCAGGGCGAACTGAACGTCATCGCAGACTCCATCAACAAGGTTCAGGAAGTTGCCTCCGACGACGTTGAACCCACTGCAAACCCGGTTCCGCTTGAGGCTTACATGCGTCCGGACGTTGCCGAAACCCCGCTCACGCAGGAGGAGGCGCTCGCCGGTGGTCCGAAGACCGAGGCCGGTATGTTCGTGGCACCGCGAATCCTGGGAAGCGAGGAGTGAACCCGATGAGCAACGAAACCGCAACTCTCGTCAAGCTGTCCGCTGCCGAGCAGGCCGCCGCCATCAAGAAGGGCGACGTCACCTCCCGTGAGCTGGTTGAAGCTCACCTCAAGGTGATCGAAGCCGCAGAGCCGTCCATCAAGGCCTTCCTCAAGGTCTCCGGCGATGTGGCTCTGGAACAGGCCGACGCCTTCGACAAGAAGTCCGCCGAAGACAAGGCCGCTTTGCCTGAGCTGGCTGGCGTGCCGATCGCCATCAAGGACATGATCGTCACCAAGGGCATCGAGACCACCGCAGCCTCCAAGATCCTCGAAGGCTGGGTGCCGCCGTATGACGCCACCGTCATCGAGAAGCTCAAGGCCGCTGGCATGCCGTTGCTCGGCAAGACCAATCTGGATGAGTTCGCACAGGGCTCCTCCACCGAGCACTCTGCCTACCAGACCACCCACAACCCGTGGGATACCGAGCGCGTGCCCGGTGGTTCCGGTGGTGGTTCCGCTTCCGCAGTCGCCGCGTTCGAGGCTCCGCTGGCCCTCGGCACCGATACCGGTGGCTCCATTCGTCAGCCAGGCGCTCTGACCGGCACCGTCGGTGTCAAGCCCACCTACGGCGGCGTCTCCCGTTTCGGTGCCATCGCCATGGCCTCCTCGCTCGACCAGATCGGTCCGGTCTCCCGTACTGTGCTTGACTCCGCCCTGCTGCAGGAAGTCATCGGTGGCCACGATCGCCGCGATTCGACTTCCATTCCGGAAGGCCCGCGCCCGATGGTCGCCGCTGCCCGCGAGGGTGCCAAGCGCGACCTCAAGGGTCTGAAGGTCGGCCTTATCAAGGAGCTCGGCGGCGACGGCTTCCAGCCCGGCGTCGAGGCCCGCTTCAACGAGGCAGTCGATAAGCTCAAGGAGATGGGTGCCGAGGTCGTCGAGGTTTCCGTGCCTCACATCGGTTACTCTCTGGGCGCCTACTACATCATCATGCCGTCCGAGGTGAGCTCCAACCTGGCTCGCTATGATGGCATGCGCTACGGCCTCAGGGTCATGCCGCCGGCCGGTGTGCCGCAGACCGCCGCCAACATGATGGCCTACACCCGAGAGGCCGGCTTCGGCGACGAGGTCAAGCGTCGTATCATCCTTGGCACCTACGCGCTGTCCGCCGGCTACTACGATGCCTGGTACGGCTCGGCTCAGAAGGTTCGCACCCTGATCATCCAGGACTTCAAGAAGGCCTTCGAGCAGGCCGATGTGCTGGTTTCCCCGACCTCCCCGTCCACCGCTTTCAAGTTCGGCGAGAAGATGGACGATCCGCTGGCCATGTACATGAACGATATCGCCACCATCCCGGCCAACCTCGCCGGTGTGCCGGCCATGTCCATTCCGGCCGGTCTGTCCGACGACGGTCTGCCCGTAGGCTTCCAGTTCATCGCCCCGCAGCAGCGTGACGAGGTCATGTACAAGCCGGCAGCTGCCCTTGAGGCTGCTCTTGAGGAGAGCTGGGGCGGTCCGATCTGGAACAACCTGAAGACCCCGTGGCTCGACGGCCTTGCTGAGTAAAGCATCGGAAGGAAAGAAAAACAACATCATGGCTGAAAAACTGATGAAGTACGCCGATGCCACCAAGAAGTACGATGTGGTCTTCGGCTTGGAAACCCACGTTGAGTTGAGCACGAACACCAAGCTGTTCTGCCCGGCTCATATCGAGTTCGGCGGCGAGCCGAACACCCAGCTGACCCCGGTTTCCCTGGGTCTGCCGGGCAGCCTGCCGGTGGTCAACAAGACTGCCGTCGACTACGCCATCAAGCTGGGTCTCGCCCTGCACTGTGAGATCGCCGAATGGAGCCAGTTCGCCCGTAAGAACTACTTCTACCCGGATATGCCGCGTGACTATCAGATCTCCCAGTACGACAAGCCCACCAACGGCAACGGCTACCTGGACGTTGAGTTGGAAGACGGCACGGTGTTCCGTGTGCCGATCGAGCGTGCCCACATCGAGGACGACGCCGGCAAGAACACGCACGTCGGTGGTGCCGATGGCCGTATCGAAGGTGCCGATCACTCCCTCGTGGATTACAACCGTGCCGGTGTGCCGCTGATCGAGATCGTGACCAAGCCGATCGAAGGCGCTGGCGACCGTGCTCCGGAAATCGCGGGTGCCTACATGCGCGCCATCCGCGACATCGTTCGTGCGCTGGGCATCTCCCACGCTCGTATGGAGCAGGGCAACATGCGTGCCGATGTGAACGTCTCCCTGCGTCCGTCCGCCGATGCTCCGTATGGCACTCGTTCCGAAACCAAGAACGTGAATTCCTTCCGCGGCATCGAGAAGACTATCCAGTACGAGATTCGTCGTCAGGCTGCGCGTCTCGACGAAGGCAAGGACATCCTGCAGGAGACTCGCCACTGGGATGAGGCCACGCAGACCACCGCCGGCGGCCGCGTGAAGTCCGATGCAGACGATTACCGTTACTTCCCGGATCCTGATCTGGTGATGCTGCACATCACCAAGGAGCACATCGCCGAGATTCAGGCCCAGATGCCGGAGATGCCGCGCGAGCGTCGCAACCGTCTCAAGAGCGAGTGGGGCCTGACCGACCTGCAGATGCGTGACATCCTCAACGCCGACGCCCTCGATCTCATCGAGGAAACCGTCAAGGCCGGTGCTTCCGCCGCCGGTGCCCGCAAGTGGTGGCTGGGCGAGCTGAGCCGCGAAGCCAACGCCAAAGGCGTTTCGCTGGAAGAGCTGCCGGTCACCCCGGCGGATGTGGCCGAGGTGGAGAAGCTCATCGCTGACGGCAAGCTCAACGACAAGCTCGCCAAGCAGACCGTCGCCGGTGTGCTGAAGGGCGAAGGCACCCCGGACGAGGTAGTCGCCAAGCACGGCTACAAGATCGTCGAGGACAACGGCGCTATCGAGGCTGCCGTGGACGCGGCGTTCGAAGCCAACCCCGACGTGGTCGAGAAGCTCAAGAGCGGCAACATGAAGCCGATGGGTGTGATCATCGGCGCTGTGATGAAGGCCACTCGTGGTCAGGCTGATGCCAAGGCCGTGACCAAGGTCGTCATGGGCAAGATCAAGAACTGATCGGGCAATACACCCGCACAAACAACAGGCCGTAACCGCGCGACATTACCAATGGTCCGCGCGGTTACGGCCTGTTGTGTTGTATACAGCGTCCACAGTCGTCTTTCAGCGTTCACCCAGTCGAGTAATATATGTTCGGCACTGAATCGTGAGCCGAAACAGGGGACAACTAGCAATGACTGACACCAACGAGACGCTGAGTATGGCAATGAAAGCGCAAGCGGCGCGCGATCTGCCGCGTAGCATCGTTATTCCGCCGATTGCCGGTGAAATGGTGCATCTGCGCCCGGCAACCGTTGACGATCTGCCTCGTTTGGATGAACTTGACGCCTTCTATGGTGCCTCCAAAATCACCGGCAAAGACCCGGCCACCGAACGCGCGGTGGTGCATACATGGGTCCGTCGCTCTCAGGCATGGGAAGCCGGTCAGGCACCGGCGGAATCCGGTGTGGGAGACCCGGAATCTCGTCGCACGATCGCATGGGCGGTACTCACCGACGCCGATCACGACGACGACGGTAAAGTGGATGCCTCGAAAACCGACAACGTCATTGGCATGATTTTCCTGATCGATATCGACGGTTGGTCCCGCTCCGCCCGTATCCAGATCGTGTTGGGTCGGGATTATCGTGGCCGTGGCTATTCGCGCGACGCCATGCCGCGTGTGATGACCTATGGTTTCGCTCCTGAGCCGGCTGGCCTTGGCATGCACCGTATTTGGGTTGGTGTGCCGGAGAAGAACAGCCGTTCCATTTCCGTGTACCAGTCGCTCGGCTTCGTGCCGTCCGGCACCTCGCGCGATGCGTTGTGGGATGCGGAAAACGACAAGTATCAGGATTTGATCGTCATGGACACCTTGGTGGACGAATACGATCCGATTCGATCTCTTGACGCGTTCGGCATGCATTTGATCGAAGACAATCCCGGCGTCAAAGAGGCGTTGTCCGCGCGTGAGCACTCCATCGCCATTCAGGTGAATCAGGAACGGGCGGTCGCATCGGATGAGTCCGGCACCGATCAGGTGGAATATACTCAACCAGGTATGGCGGGCGAGTCTGAAACCCATGAGGATGCGGCCAAGGCCAAGGACAAGCGCAATGGTGACGAGCGTCAAGATGGCAAACACAGTGCCACTCGCCGCAGTCTGGAAGAGGAAAGCAACTGGCCGTACGGGCAGGGCGAGCGCAAGCCGTCAAAGGAAGCATGGTGGCGTACGCTGGGCCGCGGCCGTAAGCGTGAAACGGAAGGTGAATAATCAGGCATGAGCGCCGAGGATCTTGACAATTACGAAACCGACGCCGAACTTGCTCTGTACCGGGAATACCGCGACGTTATCAAGCTGTTCACCTATGTGGTGGAGACTGAACGTCGCTTCTATCTGGCGAACAAAGTGGATTTCAATGTACGTTCCGCCGGACAGGATGTGTATTTCGATGTGCAGCTGACTGACGCATGGGTGTGGGATGTGTACCGTTCCAGCCGTTTCGTCAAATCCGTGCGTATCGTAACGTTCAAGGACGTGAATGTAGAGGAAGTCCAGAAAACCGATATCGACATCCCGGACGATATCCATTAGGCAATCCATTAAGCACTCTGGAGCACAGGCGATTGCCGAAGAGAAATCGTGACGAAATGCACAATCAGAGCGTGCGTTTCCAAGGCTTAAGGTAAGCTATCGCTGATTTGGTTATAAGGAGATGCAAGTGAGCGAAAAGCAATCCGTGGTGATTATCGGCGGTGGTCCCGCCGGTCTGACCGCCGCATGGGAGCTCGTCAAGGACGGTGGCTCCGAAAAGTATGACGTGACCGTGTTGGAGGAGACCCGCGCATTCGGTGGCATTTCTCGCACCGTCAAACATAACGGCAACCGCATGGATATCGGCGGTCACCGTTTCTTCTCCAAGGACGATCGCATCATGGAGTGGTGGAAGAACGTGCTGCCGCTGCAGGGCGCTCCTTCCTACGATGACAAGAAGCTTGGCCGCGAACACGACATGGAACCGGGCGGCCCGGATCCTGAAGTGGAAGACAAGGTGATGCTCAAGCGCCACCGTGTGTCCCGTATCTACTGGAACCGTCGTTTCTTCGATTATCCGATTTCGCTGAGCCCCAACACGTTCAAGGCCATGGGCTTCAAGCTCACGCTGGTGGCCGGCTTCAGCTACCTGAAGTCCATGTTCCACAAGCTGCCGGAAGACAATCTGGAGAACTTCTACATCAATCGTTTCGGCCGCAAGTTGTACTCGATGTTCTTCGAGGGCTACACCGAGAAGCTGTGGGGCCGTCACCCCTCCCAGATCTCCGCTGATTGGGGCGCTCAGCGCGTCAAGGGCCTGTCCATCATGGGGGTGTTGAAGAACGCCTTCCAGAAGCTGCTGCCGAAGAAGCGCTCCAACGCCGAGGTGGAGACCTCCCTCATCGAGGAATTCTGGTACCCGAAGTATGGCCCCGGCCAGCTGTGGGAAACTGTGGAGTCCAACTGCGAGGCCGCGGGCGTTAAGGTGTTGACCGACGCCAAGGTGGTGGAGCTTCGTCAGACCAACGGTGCTGTCTCTTCCGTGGTGTACGAGGATTCCGAGGGCAACCGTACCGAGCTCGCCGGCGATCAGTTCATTTCTTCGATGCCGGTGAAGGATCTGGTCAATGCGATCGACGCCGCCGGTTCCGATCCTGAGGCCACCGACTCCAAGCCGGCCCCGACCGATATGACCGCCGTGGCCAACGGTCTGCCGTACCGCGACTTCGTGACCGTGGGCCTTCTGGTCAAGCATCTGAAGCTCAAGAACACCACCGACATCCCCACTCTCGGCAACCCGCCGATCGTGCCGGATTGCTGGATCTACGTGCAGGATCCGGGCTACAAGGTCGGCCGTCTGCAGATCTTCAACAACTGGAGCCCGTATCTGGTCAAGGATGTGGACGACACCGTGTGGGTCGGCCTGGAGTACTTCTGCGAGGAAGGTGACTCCTTCTGGAACATGAGCGACGAGGACGCCACCAAATTCGCCATTTCCGAGCTCACCCGCATGCGTGTGATCAGCGGTCCGGACGATGTGCTCGATTCTCATCGTGAGCGCGTCAAGAAGGCCTACCCCGCCTACTTCGACACCTACGAGCACATGGACGAGCTCATCGAATACCTCGATGGTTTCGGCAACCTGTACTGCGTGGGCCGTAACGGTCAGCACCGTTACAACAACATGGATCACTCCATGGCCACCGCCATGGAAGCCGTGGACAACATCAAGACCGGCAAGACCTCCAAGAAGAACGTGTGGTCTGTCAACACTGAAAAGTCCTACCATGAGCAAAAGTAAATAATGGAGCGTGACACAACAGTCCGACGATTGTTGTGACGTGACAAAGCCCTCTCAAGCGCAATCCCGCCTGAGAGGGCTTTTCTGTTGTGTGCTTCTTCCGGCACATCCGTATCTGTTGAGTCTGTACGCTGCAATCTGATTGGATTATGCGATATATGACCGTTGATCTGCGTTTGATAGGGACGTTCCGCAGTCGTTTTGCGTTGGTCTGGTTGACGTTGTAAAGTGTTCAACGTTCGTTCAGGCACCAGAGACGCAGACGAACATTCGTTGGCGGGTGAACCCGCAAATATCACTCTTAACGCCGTGGCGGCCGTGGGCTTGCGCGGTACGGAAAGGGCATACCAGTGGCAAATAGCCAAGATCTTGAGAGTATGAAACTGCCTGAGCTCAAGGAGCTCGCCAAGCAGATGGGATTGCGCGGCACGTCGACCATGCGCAAGCCCGAACTCATCGCCACTCTTCAGGCCGCGCGCAGTGGCGGTCAGGCGCCGGCTGGTGTGACCGTACGTGCGCCTAAGGGCACCAAAACCAGCAAGGATGCCGAGACCGCTGCCCAGATCGCCACTTCGTCGACCGAGTCCGAGCCTATCGCCGCGTCTGCAGACATCTCGGATGCTCCGATTGTTCCCGCTGAGTCCGCTGCGGATGCTTCCGTTGCCGCCTCCGACGATGTCGATGCCCGCGCTCAGGATGCCGCTGATCTCGTTGCCGCCGCGGTGGAAACCGTCTCTGAATCCGCAGATGGTGCCGAATCGGAAGCTCTTCGTCGTCGGACTCGTCGCAAGTCGGAAGCTGCAGATTCTCGTCGTACCGCACGTCGTAAAAACGCCGATGGTGAGGCCCCGCGCCGCAAGTCCCGCAAGCAGGACGATATTGCAGATGATCTGCTTGCCTCGCTTGATTTGGGAGAAGGCGATGGCGGCGATCGTGCCTCTCGTCGTACGCGTCGTGAGGAGCCTGTCGAGCCGATTATCCGTCGTGTTCGCAATGACGAGGGTGATCAGGAGCGTCGTCGTGATGAGGATCGTGACGACAATGTGCGTGATCTTGATGATATTCTGGCCACCTTGCCTACGCAGAAGCACGTGGAACCGGCCGAAGGTGAGGACAACGGCGAAGAACGTGAATTTGTGCGTCGCAACCGCAACCGTGGTGACCGTGCCGATCGCGATACTCACAACGACCGTTCCGATCGCGCGGATCGTCGTGGCCGTCGTGTGCGTGGCCGTGACGCCAACGGCGAGGACGATCGTCGTCGTGACGATCATGAAGCGCGCGCGGAACGCGCGGATCGTGACGCCCGCCGTGAAGAGCCGGCCGAGGATCTGGTCCCCGTGGCGGGCATTATCGACGTGCTTGATTCCTACGCTTTCGTGCGTACCTCCGGTTATTTGCCCGGACCGAACGACGTGTATGTTTCCATGGGACAGGTCAAGAAGTATGGCTTGCGTAAGGGCGATGCGGTGCACGGTTCCATTCGCGCTCCGCGTGAAGGTGATCGCCGCAATCAGCGTCAGAAGTTCGTGCCGCTGCAATCCATCGATTCCATCAACGGCCAGAGCGTTGAAGAATCGTTGAACCGTCCGCAGTTCTCCAAGCTCACTCCGCTCTACCCGCAGGAGCGTTTGAAGCAGGAGACCGTGCCGAACAAGCTCACCGGTCGCATCATGGATATTGTGGCCCCGATCGGCAAAGGCCAGCGTGGTCTGATCGTCTCCCCGCCGAAGGCCGGCAAGACGATTACCCTGCAGAACATCGCCAATGCCATCGCTACCAATAATCCTGAAGTGCATCTGATGGTGGTGCTCGTGGACGAGCGTCCTGAAGAAGTCACCGACATGGAGCGCACGGTGCAGGGCGAGGTTATCTCCTCCACCTTCGACCGTCCGGCCTCCGACCACACCACGGTTGCTGAGCTGGCCATCGAACGTGCCAAGCGTTTGGTGGAACTGGGACAGGATGTAGTGGTGTTGCTTGACTCCATGACCCGACTGGCCCGCGCCTACAACATTGCGGCTCCGGCCTCCGGTCGTATTCTCTCCGGTGGTGTGGATGCTCAGGCACTGTACCCGCCGAAGAAGTTCTTCGGTGCCGCCCGCAACATCGAAAACGGTGGCTCGCTGACGATTATCTCCTCCGCGCTGGTGGAAACCGGCTCCAAGATGGACGAGGTGATTTTCGAGGAGTTCAAGGGCACTGGCAATATGGAATTGCGTCTGTCTCGCGAGTTGGCGGACAAGCGTCTCTTCCCAGCCATCGACATCAATGCGTCCGGTACTCGACGCGAGGAGCTCATCACCAATCCGCAGGAGTTGCCGATTATTTACCGTCTGCGTCGTCTGCTCGGCGGCATGGAGCCCGAACAGGCCTATCAGACGCTGGTGCCGCGTCTCAAGAAGACCGCCACCAATCGCGATTTCCTCGCAGCCATTGTGCAGCAGGCCAATACTGGCAATGCCACCAACGGCAACTGACGCCGTAACGTGCGCCTAGGGCTGTATTCTATGTCATGTGGAATGCAGCCCTTTTTGTCGTATTGGGGGGGCTGGGCTCCACTGTGGGCATTCCATTGTGGATAGGGAGAGGATGTTTTTCACCGGCCGACTGTGCGATGATTGCCCCGCATCGGCTGGAAGACCGGAAATCAGCCCTTGTAACGTGATAGCTGGCTTATTTGGACGTACAAGAGCATCGTGCGGGGTCGCAAAAGAACACAAAGGCTCGCGAAAAACCGTGGTGGAGGAGTATTCTCGAATCTATGAGCGAAACGAGCAGTGACTGGCAGAGGACCACCATTGATTCCGCCCAGGCGGCGGCCCATCCGGAAACCGCACAGGCGGTGGCGCGCATCAAAGCGCTTCGTCAATCCATCGACAACATTGACTCCGCTGTGATTTCATTGCTTGCCGAGCGGTTCAAAACCACTTCGCAGGTGGGCGTACTGAAAGCCAATGCCGGATTCGCTCCCGAAGACATGAAACGCGAAGATTATCAGATCGAACGTCTTCACCGCATCGCCATCGAAGCGGGCCTAGACCCGGAAATCGCAGAAAAATACCGCGAGTTCGTGGTGACCGAAGCGAAAAAGCGACATCAGCACATCGCCGATGCCGGGGGAGACCCGGGCGTGCTCGACGTATTCGCATAAACAATGAGGTAGGGGTTTGTCCGACTGGTTCAATCAGTCGGACAAACCCCTACCTCATATAGCTATAGAGCTTGCCGAAACAGCGGTGACGCGGCAGCCGTCATTTCTTCTTAACAGGCCGAGCCGTATAGCGGGAAGCCCAGTGGGCTTCCCGTAGGCGAGGTGAGCGGCTGCACTATAAGCAGCCGCGAAGGCCGCCTGTTAAGAAGAAGTGGAATCATTTCTTCTTAACAGGCGGCTCGCCGAGCTCGCTGTCCTCAACGATCACGCTGATGGCGTTCTCGGTTTCGGCCTTGGCGTTCTTCGCGGCGTCCACAGCGGCTTCAGCGGTCTCGTGCACGGCCTTCAGCGCAGCGGCGGCACCCACGAAGGAAATGCGGCCCACCACACGACCGGCCTCGGCGATATCGCCCAGAGCGCTTTCCAAGGAGGCACGCACTTCATCGTCCACACCGAGCTTGACGGAGAGGATCGGGGTTTTCATGGACACCTTGGCCTTGGACTTGATGCCGCGCAGCGCAGCCAGTGCTTCGCCGGCGTGAGCCAACAGCTCCGGATTCACCTTGAACGCGGCAGCGGCATACACATCCGGCGTAGGCCATGCAGCGCGGTGGACGGAACCGGAACCGGCATGCATCCAGCTCCACACCTCTTCCGTGGCGTACGGCAGGTACGGAGCCAGGAGACGGGTGAAAGCATCCAGACCCAGGCCCAGAGCCGTGCGAGCGGACTTCACGGCGGCCTCGGACGGCGTGTGGCCGGTGGCATCCGCTGTGCCGTAAGCACGGTTCTTGACCAGCTCGATGTAATCGTCGCAGAACTGCCAGAAGTAGCTTTCGATAACCTCCAAAGCCTTGGAGTGCTCGTAGGCTTCCAGGGCCTCAGTGGCCTGACGCACCACAAGGGCCATCTTGGCCATGGCGGCGCGATCCAGCGGCTCGGTCACGTCAGCCGGATTCCAAGCAGCCACAGCAGAATCAGCCACATGATGGTTTTCGTCCTCACGACCGATCGCCAGAGCGAACTTGGTGGCGTTCAGCAGCTTGATGGCCAGACGGCGGCCGATCTTCATCTGGCCGACGTCATAGGTGGCGTCCAGACCCAGACGGGCGGCCGCAGCCCAATAGCGGACAGCGTCGGCACCGAACTTCTCGATCGGCTCGTTCGGCACCACCACGTTGCCCTTGGACTTCGACATCTTCTTGTGGTCAGGATCGAGGATCCAACCGGAGAGAGTGGCGTGAGCCCACGGCAGGCACTTGTTCTCCAGATGGGCACGGTCCACGGTGGAGAACAGCCAGGTGCGGATGATGTCCTGACCCTGCGGGCGCAGATCCATCGGGAAAGTGGCCTTGAACAACGCCTGAGAAGCCTCATCCGGCTCAGCCCAGTGAGTCACGATCTGCGGGGTGAGCGAGGAGGTGGCCCAGGTGTCCATGATGTCCTTCTCGGCGGTGAAGCCACCGGGCACATCGCGCTGGTCCTCGGTATAGCCTTCCGGCACGTCGATGGTCGGGTCGATCGGCAGACGATCCTCGGACGGGGTCAGCGGGTGGTCATAGTCCGGCTCACCATCAGCCTTGACCGGGTACCACAGCGGGAACGGTACGCCGAAGAAGCGCTGGCGGGAGATCAGCCAGTCGCCGTTCAAGCCATGCACCCAGTTCTCGTAACGCACGCGCATGAAGTCGGGGTGGAAGTTCAGCTCCTTGCCGCGCTCGATGAGCTCGGCGTTCAGCTTGGCATCCGTACCGCCGTTCTTCAGGTACCACTGGCGGGAGGTGACGATTTCGAGCGGCTTGTCGCCCTTCTCGTAGAAGTTCGTCATACGCTTGGTGGGAGTCGGCTCGCCGTCCAGATCGCCGGCCTCGCGCAACTTGTCCACAATCACCTTACGTGCGGAGAAGGTGGTCTTGCCGGCGGTTTCGGCGAAGATCTCACGGCCGGCCGGGTCGGTAATCCAGTCCGGGGTGTCCATCACGATGCGGCCGTTGCGCTGAATGATCGGGCGGGTGGGCAGCTTCAGATCGCGCCACCACTGCACATCGGTCACGTCACCGAACGTACAGCACATGGCGATGCCGGCGCCCTTGTCCATCTCGGCGGCCGGGTGAGCCAGAATCGGCACCTTCACCTTGAACAGCGGAGAATAGACCTCCTGACCGAAATACTTCTTGTAACGGTCATCTTCCGGGTTGGCGATCAGCGAGGTGCAGGCCGCCAGCAGTTCCGGACGGGTGGTCTCGATGTAGATCGGGGTGCCATCCTCGAAACGGAAGGCCACCTTGTGGTAGAAGCCCGGGTATTCACGGGATTCCAGCTCGGCCTGAGCCACGGCGGTCTGGAAGGTCACATCCCACAGGCCCGGAGCGTCCTGCTGGTAGGCCTCGCCGCGAGCGAGGTTGCGCAGGAAGGCCTTCTGGGCCACGCGCTGCGGGTGCTCGCCGATGGTGTGGTAGGTCTGGGACCAGTCGATGGACAGGCCCAGCTTGCGCCACAGCGCCTCGAACAGCTTCTCGTCCTGAGCGGTCAGCTTCTCGCACAGCTCGATGAAGTTCTTGCGGGAGATCGGAACCTGATCCTTGGCGTCAATCTTCTTGCCGTCGGTGCCCTCGTACGGCGGCTTGAAATCCGGATCGTACGGCAGGGAGACGTCCACGCGCACGCCGTAATAGTTCTGCACACGGCGTTCGGTGGGCAGACCGTTGTCGTCCCAGCCCATCGGGTAGAACACGTCATAACCGCGCATGCGCTTGTACCGTGCGATCACATCGGTATGCGTGTAGGAGAACACGTGACCCACGTGCAGGGAACCGGAAACGGTGGGCGGCGGGGTGTCGATGGAGTACACGGCCTTGCGGTCACGGGTGTTGTTGAACTTGTAGGTGCCGTTCTCATCCCAAACGGCGCGCCACTTATCCTCAAGACCGTCCACGCCGACCTTGTCGGGCAGCGGGGTGAGGTTGGCGTTGATGATGGAATTGCCTTCAGTCATAAGGCCAAAGTGTATGCATGTTGTATGACAAGGCCTATTATTTGGCCCCTGCCGCACTCCCCGGATGGATTTGAGGGGAACCGCGGATTCACACTCACATTCATGCGCCCTGCACTTGGCTGAGGTCCATCCGCTGATCGGTCATCTCGGTCGGGTATCCGCTGACTCCGTCCCGTGCCACCGTAAGACAGGCCCGCGTATACAGCCAGTCCGCCGCCGCATCTTCGCTGACCAGTCGGGCATACGCTTTCATCCGCGATTCGTAGTCGGTGTCATTGGTGGCTGCCCGCGCCGCGGCCCATGCCTGCTGCGCCTCGCCATGATTGTAATGGAACATCGAATTCGGGTCTGCGAACAGGCCGGCGTCGCCTGTGCCGTTCATGCTGACCACGGTCATGGCCCATGTTCCTGCTGCGATGCGTTGTGCGTATTCGGCTTCGGGCAGGACCTCCAGTTGCACGGGCGGCAGCGAGAGCTGGCCGGCTTGCTGAGCGATTGCCTCGCCAATGGAGCGATACTGTTCGCTGACCACCAGATCCACGGTGGTCAGGTACATCGGATCGAAATAGGCGAACATTTCCTGCGTCTTGGCCACATCATGCGGGAACAGACTGGTCAGGTCCTCGTAGCCCGGTTCCGTTTGACTGATCGGACCGGACAGAAGCCCGGCCGAATCCGACTGTGCGTCTGCAATAGCGTTTGCGTCGAACAGATACCTGAACGCCTTTCGCGCCTGTTCGTCCGAAAGTAGGGAATCATTGCCGTGATTGTATGCCAGCAGCACCTTGCTGGTGGTGGTGCCTTTGCTCACCGTCACGCCGCTGTCGTTGGTGAGCGTGGCCGCCTGCTTCCCTGACATATTGGCGGCCAGGTCCACAGTGCCGTCCGTAACTGCCTTGGACAGGGCGGCGTCATCATCAAATTTGGTGATGGTGACGGTTGCGCTCGCCGCTTTGGTGCCGTGATAGGTGTCGTTGCGGGCGAGCGTCAGGGATTTGCCGGCTTTGAAATCGGCTATGGTGAAAGGTCCGGACCCCGCGGCTTGGGTGGCATAGTCGAAGCCATCGCCAAGTTCGGCGTCGAAAACTGCGCCGAGCGGACCGCTGAGGGTGCGTAACAGCGTGGGATTCGGTTGCGTCAGCGTGATGGTTACGGTGGTGGCGTCCGGATTGGTCACCGATGCGAGATTACCGAGGGTGTCGGAAGGATTGGTGGTATCGCCAGTGTCGTTCGACTTGTTTTCGGCTGACTGTGCCTGTTGCAGTGACCACACCACATCCGTAGCGTCGAGAGTATGTCCGTTGGAGAATGTGACCGCCGACGGAAGTGTGAAGGTGTAGGTCAGGCCATCGTCGGAGATGTTCCATTTGGTGGCCAGCCCCGGCTGCGGCTGATTGTGCTGATCAATGGTGACCAGTGTTTCGTAGACATTGCCCAGCAGAAGACGGTCGGCGCTCGGCGTGGCGTTGAGATTATCGATGCTTGCCTCGTCGCTGCCGGATACGGTCGTTGCGCCACCGGGGCGAATATCCAAGGACTGCGGCAAGTCGGTAACACCAATGTTGACCTGTTGAGTGTTGGATGCGGTGCCGGTCGGCAATATCGAATGATGTCCGAGGACAGCCCACCCGGTCCAGACGAGTGCGCCGAGTGCCGCCGCGACTCCGAAGAAAATCCCCCATTGCGCCCATCCGTTGGGCTGCCTGTTATGCCTGCTTCGCATGCCGCCCAGTCTAGCGGTGGAGAGCGATGAGACGCGTAAGACGGCGGCGGATGTTTGCCATACGTTGGCTATCCGACTTCGCTAATGGTGTTTCTGGTGCAGTTATCCTGCCGACGATTGGCAGTTCGTCGCCGCTAAGAGAACCCAGCGACGTTGAATGGCCAGCACTTGGCAGTTAACCGCCGCATCAAGCACCCTCAGCGGGGGCAAACCGCCAAGCGCTGGCTTTATGCATGCTTATGACTGTGCGGGTTCATAGCTGGGGCAGGAATCGGCCAGCGGACAGTGGCCGCAGTCGGGTTTGCGCGCGTGGCAGGTGGCCCGTCCGAACAGAATCAATCGATGGCTCAGATCGGTCCATTCGTCCGGAGGAAAACAGGCGGTGATCTCCCGCTCTACCTTGACCGGGTCGGATTTGGCGATCCGCCAATCGGTGCGCCAGCGCAGCCGTCCGGTGACGCGCATCACATGAGTGTCCACCGGGAAGCCGGGAACGCCGAATGCATTGCCGAGCACCACGTTCGCGGTTTTGCGCCCCACACCCGGCAGCGAGGTGAGCTCATCCATCGTGTGCGGAACTTCGCCATCGAACCGTTCGCTCAACGCTGTGGCCAGTCCGATGAGATGCTGTGTTTTGGACCGGAAGAAGCCCAGCGGACGGATGATCTCCTCTACCTGTGCGGGATTGGCCCCGGCCAGAGCCGCGGCGGTGGGGTAGGTGGAAAAAAGCTCAGGAGTCACGGTGTTCACGCGCTTGTCCGTAGTCTGGGCGCTGAGCACCGTTGCGATCAGCAATTGCAGCGGCGAGGAAAAGTTAAGTGCGCATCGGGGAGCGGGAATCACCTGACATAACGTGGCGTACTCGTCATGCATGCGTGCGATTCGTGCGGTTTTGGTTTCGCGCATGGAATCGGCCTGAATCAGGCGTTGAGGCCATCGGCTGAGGTGTCGATGCCGGAACCGACGTGGGCGGCGGCGCCAATGGTGTCAGCGGCAACGGGCGCGGGAGCAGAAGCGTTGTGGGCGGCGGACTGTGCGGCCTGCTTGGCCGCCGCCTCGCCATGATCGTTCTCCGGCGGATCAAAACGATAACCGACATTGCGCACGGTGCCGATCAGATGCTCGTATTCTCCGCCGAGCTTGGCGCGTAGACGACGGATATGCACATCCACCGTGCGGGTGCCGCCGTAATAGTCGTAGCCCCATACTTCCTGCAACAGCTGGGCGCGCGTGAACACACGGCCAGGATGCTGCACCAAGTATTTGAGCAACTCGAATTCCTTGTATGCCAGATCGATGGGCTGACCATGCAAGGATGCGGTGTATCCGTTGGTATCCACGATAAGATCGCCCGAACGAATCTGACCGTCTTCCACCGCAGTGCCGGAATCGGCGGGCAGGCTGGAGGACGTCGTGGCGGGCGCATTGCCGCGTTCGGAGACCAGCCGTAGACGGCCCTCCACTTCGGCGGGCGATGCGGTGGCCACCACCACATCGGCGATACCCCACTGCGAGTTGACCACGGTGAACCCGCCTTCGGTGAGAATCAGCACGATCGGCGTGGATAGTCCGGTGGCATGAATCATGCGGCACAGTGTTTTGGCAGTGGCCAAGTCGTCTCGTGCGTCAAGGAACAGAATGGTGTTCTCCGGCATTTTTACCAGACTCGCCGCATCCATGGGCAGTACGCGTACGCGATGGGACAACAGGGCGAGGGATGGCAGCACGGTGGCGGGGTCGCTGGCGAATGTCATCAACGTAAGATCCGTCACGCTGTTCCCCCTCATTCTCTTCAGTCCTCGTCAGGAGCGGAGACTGTGCTGTTGCATTGCTGCTCGTAGAGCCAGCAATGGTGAACGTTGCCATGGTTGATTTTTTTCATTGTACGCGCGTGCAGTGGACACATGAATGTAACCTGCACAGAATATGAATTCGCCAATCAACGGTAGGCGGATCACCCCATCGGCGGCATGGTGTTGTATTGCACTCGCGTGTGCAAGAATCGATGCGTAATCGTTACCGAAACGTTGCGAAACCGTGGCCGGAGTCGCAACGAGTCGGTAACGAATATTACGGGTGATTCAGGCTCCCAGACGCGAGAGAATCAGTGTGGCCGCAGCGATGGAAACGCCCATCATCATCACGGGCATCAGACCGGTGCCGATCCAAGGGTAGCGAATCGCCGGATCGGGATCGGCGTCACGCACCCACAGCACAGAGGCTACGGCAAGGGCCAACGCAAGTACTACCAGTACCGCCACGGCAACGATGCCGATCGTGCTGCCTTTGAGCAGCATGGCCCCCAGCGGTGGCAGGAAGCACCATCCGGCCACCGCAATGGCGGCGACTCCAGAGGTTACGGCATGAGACAGCGCGCGGATAAGATGCGTACGATTCTCGCGAGCCATCTGACGTCCGAACGAGAAAATCACCAGTGCGATCAGCAGGAAGCCCACGGCCAGCGACCATGAGTACCACGGAAACGCTTCATGATGGCTGTCCATCTGTTCGGGCGGCACTTCGCCGGAGGGGAAGGGGACGACGACGAACATCAGCGATACTACGCCGAACACCAGCGTGACCGCACGGTCCAACGTCGAACCACGGAACGGCCAGAACAGTACGAATTCACCCAGAACTAGGGCTGCGACGATAAGCGGAATTGCCGGTAGAGGACCGCGGGCGGGAATGGCCGTGGCCGCGATGAGCAGCACGTATGCCGTGAGCTGGGTCAGCAGCATGCCCAAGGTCTTATTCTTCCAGTTCGCTTGGGTTGGGGTGATTGCGCTCATGTGCTTTCCCTCTTCCGTCATGACAATATCTGGTGAATATCCTACTTCGTGTGCAGGAGCTGATGCACATCCGCTCGCAAGGCTTCGTCTACAGCGCCAGAACTCCCAGATGCTCCAGCAGCACCTTGACGCCGATGAGAATCAACACCACGCCGCCGGCGATCTGTGCGGGCTTCTGCCAGCGGGAGCCGAATATGCGACCGATGTACAAGCCGAGTGCGGAGAACAGTCCGGTGACCACGCCGATCATGGTTACGGCGAAAATGACGTTGATCTTCATGAACGCCAGACTTACGCCTACCGCAAAAGCATCGATGCTGCATGCCACGGCCAACGGAAGCATGTGCTTCCAATCGAATTGCGCTGTTTCCTTGGCGTTGACCTCGTCTTCCTCGAAGGCTTCATGCACCATATTGCCTCCGATGAACGCGAGCAGGCCGAAAATGATCCAATGATCAAAAGCGGTCATGTACGAGCTGAATGTGGAGGCCGCAAAATAACCGAGAATAGGGAATAACGCTTGGAAGCCGCCGAACCATAAAGCCGTCTTAATGGCATCTATCGCACGAACACGACTTACTGTCAGGCCTTTGCCAATGGAAACGGCAAAAGCATCCATGGCAACGGAAATGGAAATCAACAGCGTTTGAATAATGATCGAAATCATGGTGTGAAGAAGGTTCATCGCCGGACATCCGCGCGATGGGCCTCGACCAGCGTTCCCACACGCCGCCTACGCCTAGTTGAAAAGACAAAACATCACTGTATCACTATTATCGGAAACCGGTCATCTGAAGTTGGGATGATGCAAGGTCGGGGCTACGGAGCCCAAGCAAAGGAGCGATTATGACCATCAACGTCACCGTATGGAACGAATACATCGAAGAGCGCGAATACCCAAATGTGCGAACGGTATATCCGGACGGTATCCATGAGGTTCTCGCTGGATTCCTGAGCAAAGAAGAAGACCTTGCCGTGACCACTCGTACGCTGGATATGGCCGATCACGGATTGGACGAGGCCACACTTGACGATACGGACGTGCTGGTGTTCTGGAACCACATGGCACAGGACGCCTTCACCGATGAAGAAGTGGAACGCGTGCGCGACCATGTGCTGCGAGGCATGGGATTGGTGACCTTGCATTCGGCGCATTGGAGTCGCATCATGCAACGGCTGCTGGGCACCAGCATGACGTTGAGCTGGAAACATGACGATCGCGAGCGGTTGGTCTGTGTAAACCGCGCCCATCCGATCGCAGCCGGTGTGCCGCAGTTCGTGGACATCGACCAAGAAGAGCTGTACGGCGAGCCGTTCGACATTCCCAAGCCGGACGATGTGGTGTTCGCCGGATGGTTCGCCGGAGGCAATCTGTTCCCCTCGGCCTGTACATGGACGCGCGGCCTGGGTCGCATCTTATATTTCCAGCCCGGTCACGAGGAATATCCAACGTACTACATTCCTGAAATCCAGCGCATCATCACCAACGGCGTACGTTGGGCGGCCCCGACGATACGTCAGCGTGAACCGATTGATTGCGTGGCGTTGGAACGTACGCCTGAAGAAGAATATGCTGCCCGTCATCAGTGATGCGGCACCGCGAGAACGATGGCAACAATGACCCAAGGATGCATCTTATGAAGATTTCCGTATTTTATGATCATGTAGCTGAAGCCGCAGTACAGACCGGCAAGGATCTGCCTGAACTGTTCGCCGAGATCCGTGCGCTCGGCATCACCGGCCTGGAAGTCGAGGGCAAGAGACTGCTTGCCGAACGCGAGATGTTCGCCGAAGAACTGCCGAAAGCCGGACTGGAGATCAGCAATATATATGAGTTCTTTGAGTTCGGCGACATTGCGCTCGCTCAGGGGGAGACGGCGCATGCGCAAGCCGTCATCGATCTTGCCGCGGAATTCGGAGTCCGCCGTGTCATGCCGATTCCGGGTTTTCTCCCTGAAGATGAGGCGGCGCAGCTTACGCCACTGCTGGACGCCTGTGATTGGTCGGTCGATCATGCCTTCGGTGATTCGACGCAGACCGCATACCGGCAGGTTGCCGCATGGCTCGGTGGCAATGCTCGTGTATCGGCCATGCGCGACGCATTGCGTCATATGGTTGCGTATGCAGCCGAGCGAAACATTACCGTGACTATCGAGGATTTCGATGCGGTGACCTCGCCGATCGCCCGTATTGCCGAGATTCGCTGGTTCCTGGAGCAGGTTCCGGGATTGGGGCACACGTTGGATACCGGAAACTACGTATTCAGCGATGAACGTTGCGATGATGCCTATCGGCTGTTCCGTGATCGCATCATGCATTTCCACGTCAAGGACAGGGGCATCGAACCGCGGGATTCGGCTTCGATGCCGTACGGTGCAGTTCGCAAAGGCATGGCAGTGGTGCCAACGGGTGGCGGATACATGCCGATCGCCCGTCTGATTCGTGCGGCGCGTACGCAGACGGGGTATGACGGCTATTTCGCCATCGAACATTTCGATGCGCCAAATCAACTGCAATTCATGCGTCAATCCGCCGCGTTCCTGCGCGCTTTGGCGTGAGGGAACCGGAAAATCGCCTCTTCCGGAAAAAGGTACGCTGAGTGACTGTCAGCGTACCTTTTTCCGAAAATGGAGACATTGCTCTGGAAGAACGTGCGCTGAGACGGCCGGCAGATGGTCGTCTCAGCGGTCGACATCGCTTGGAGCGCTTGCGCCGGACACATTTCGGCTTACCGCCACAGCTGATGACACGAAAGAGGGGAGCATCCCGGGTGGAATGCTCCCCTCTTCATTAGCGTGTTGCTAGTTCAGTGAAAGGATCACTTAGAAGCGTTCGCGAGACGCTCACGCGCTTCGACGATTTCCTTCTCGGCCACGGTCCTGCAATTATGGACGGCCTTTGGCCGGCTCAATATTGGCTCGGATGCTGTCGCATCCTCGCACGTGGCCGCGGACAGCCCACTGGGCTGTCCTGACGGAAATCACTTCGCGCTGTTCGCGAGACGCTCACGCGCTTCGACGATTTCCTTCTCGGCCACGTCCGCACCAGTCCAGTAGTCGCCGGGCTTGACTTCCTTGCCGGGCTCCAGAGCCTTGTACTGCTCGAAGAAGTGCTTGATCTCAGCGAGGTGGTACTCGTTGACGTCCTTGACATCCTTGATGCCGTCGTAGCGGACGTCGGCCGGCACGCACAGCACCTTGTCGTCGCCGCCCTCTTCGTCTTCCATGTGGTACAGACCAACGGCGCGGCACTCGATGACGCAGCCCGGGAACACGGAGTTCTTGACCATCACGAGGGCGTCCAGCGGATCGCCGTCCTCGCCCAGGGTGCCCTCGATGTAGCCATAGTCATCCGGGTAGCCCATGGCGGTGAACAGCTCGCGGTCCAGGAACACGCGACCGGTCTCCTGATCCACTTCGTACTTGTTCTTGGAACCGCGCGGAATCTCGACCACGACGTTGAAGGTTTCTGCCATTGTTGTTCTCCTTAGGGAATCGGCAAATTATTCGTTACACACACTACTACCGAACGGGTGCAAAACTCACTGCACGGTGAAGATATGCGCCACGTCGGCCCATGGGGCGAGCGAGACGAAGTTGTCCCAACCCCACTGGAATTCACGGCCGGTAAGTTCATCGCGCACGTTGAGCGGTCGGTCGGTGGGCAGGCCCAGCTCGCCAAGCTCGATGTGTACGGTGGACTGATGTGCGTTGTGGCCGTCGAGGTTAACCACCACGATCAGCGTGTCCGCCTGACCGGTGCCCGTTAGTTCGGCCGGCGTGCGACGCATGAAGGCCAGAATATTCGGATCGGAGGTGGGCAGGACCGTCAGGTTGTGGTAGCTGAGGGCCGCCGGATGCTCACGGCGAATCTTGTTGAGCGTAGTAAGCATCTTGGCCACGCCGTAACGTTCGGCCTTGGACCAATCGCGGACCTTGACCTCGTACTTTTCGTTGTCGATCTGCTCCTCGAAACCGGGACGCTGCTTGTTTTCGATCAGTTCGAAGCCGTTGTAGATGCCCCAGCTCGGGGAGCCCATGGCGGCAAGCACCGCACGCACGCAATGGCCGGCGATGCCGTTGTCGCGCACGTAAGCGGTGAGAATATCCGGGGTGGTGGGCCAGAACGTGTTGTGCTGGTAGTAACCGTCGTCGCCATTGGTGATCGGCAGGTACTCGGCCAGCTCCTCCTTGGTGTTGCGCCACGGGAAGTAGCAGTGCGACTGCGTGAAGCCCACGTAGCTCAGCGCGCGCATCATGCCCGGGCGGGTGAACGCTTCGGCCAGGAACAGAATCTCCGGGTGCTTCTTGGTTACCGAGGCGATCACATCCTGCCAGAAACGAACCGGCTTGGTGTGAGGGTTGTCGATGCGGAAGATGGTCACGCCTGCCTCAATCCAGAGGTTCAGAATGCGTTCGACTTCCTTTTCGATGCCCGGCATGTCAGCGTTGAAGTCGATCGGGTAGATGTCCTGATACTTCTTCGGCGGGTTCTCGGCGAAAGCGATGGTGCCGTCCGGCTTGTGACGGAACCACTCCGGATGCTGCTTGACCCACGGATGATCAGGCGAGCACTGCAGGGCGAAGTCAAGAGCGATTTCCAGTCCCAGCTCGTGGGCGCGAGCGGTCAGGGCCTTGAAATCATCCATCGTGCCCAGCAGCGGATCAACGGTGTCATGACCGCCGAGTTCGGAGCCGATGCCGAACGGGGAGCCCGGATCGTCCGGACCGGCGATCAGCGAATTGTTGCGGCCCTTACGGTTGGTCACGCCAATCGGGAAGATCGGCGGCAGATAGACGATGTCGAAACCTTCCGCGGCGGCGCGCTCAAGACCGGCCATCGAAGTGCGAAGCGTGCCCTGTACGATCTTGCCGGTTTCCGGATCGACGGTCGCGCCTTCGGAACGCGGGAAGAACTGATACCAGGCGGCGAAGCTGGACTTCGGACGCTCCACCTTGAAACGCTGCGGCTGGCTGGGCGAGACGCCGTCGCGCAGCGGATGGGCCACATGCAATGCGGCGATTTCGTCATTATCGCCGGCGGCCAGACGATCTTCAGCGCTCAAGGATTCATCGGCCATGGTTTCAGCGGCCTTCTCCAGCGTCTTGCGGTCTTTGGCACTCAGCCCGGCATCCTTGGTCAGCGCCCAGCGTGCCAGCAGTTCGGCACCGGAATTCAGAGCGTTGTCCACATCATCCTTGACCTGCACCTTGATGCGTGCGTCATGCAGCCAAGAGCGGTAGGTGTCTTCCCAGCCCTCGACGGTCACGGTCCAGATGCCAAGCTGACGCTTGACCACAGCATAGCCGTCCTCCCACGGCTTCAGGTCGCTGTGATCGCCGCACTTGAGCATGACCTCCCAGCGGTCCAGGCCGGGGTTCGTGCAGGTCATCGGCAGGCGCAGCATCTCCTTGCCGCGCGGATTGCGCACGATGGCGGTGGCGCCCACCTTGGTGCGGCCCTCGATGAACACCTGAGCGGTCACCTTGAACGGCTCGCCAAGTTCCACGCGCGCGGGATAAATGCCGCGCTCTTCAGCCGGCGTAACGTCCATGACGTTGATGCGGCCGAACTGACCGGGCTCGTTCGCCTCGATGACCGGGGCCGGAGCCTCGAACGCCAGTCCTTCGAGAGCCTTGGCCGTGCGTGCGGCTTCGGCGCTGAGACGGGGACGACGAGTGGATTTAGACGTTTTCGCGGAGGAAGTCGCCTTTGACTTCGATGCCTTGGGAGCCTTGGTGGCTGAGGAATTATTGGTATTGGTATGGCTGCGCGTAATCGCGCTTTGTTGTACTTCTTCCATACCTGCTCATTCTAGAGGGATTTGTGCCAATCAGGTGGATTGTGGATAACTTCCATGTAAACCTTCTGGAATCCGCATGAAGTGGATAACTTCCCGGTAATCGGGCGCTGAGTTATCCACAACTCGCCGATAATCAGCAAGCTCGAACCACATTGGTCGAAAACCGGGTGATGCGCGTGTGAAATCTGCCATGATCGAGCCCTACCTGAGCACATCGAAGTGTACAGGGGCGGCAAGGGCCGGATACGCCGCCGGCTTGCGTTCGCGAGCGGCCGGAATCAAGGAAAGGACCAATGATGGTAGGGGATATGAATGCAATGCGGGCGCCGGCATGGCGCAGAACGGTTATGGCTGTAATCACCATGGTGATAGGTATGGTCACGATGATCGGTGTGGTGTGCTCGCTGTCGTTCACCGCACACGCCGCAACGTTGGACCAGACGGATGCCCGGCATCGAGTGACTTTCCCCTATGACAACAGGGATTATTACCTAGGGGCGGTTGCCATGGACGGTAACGGCAACAAATACTACTGTATCGAGGCCGGTAAGTTGACCGACTATCTACTTGGTCCGACCACCGTGGTGAAGAACGACGAGAACACACAGCGTATGGCGTGGATTCTTGAGCGATACCGTGAAACCGATGCGCGAACCCATGCCGCGATCGCCATCGTGGTACAGGACCATTTCGGTAAGGATGATGAGGATTGGGCGCGCCAGATGGAGGTGATTCGCCGTCATTATCCGACCGTCGTGACTCGTGCGGCACAGATTTGGGATGAGTCCGCCGGCAAAGTGGCCGCCGGCACGGTGGTGGAACGCATTGACGCCGAGGCGATGCGCAGCGGCAAGGTCAAGGTAAGCGTGGTGGACTATCAGGGCAAGCCGGTAGCCGGCATACCGTTCACCGCCACATTGCACGGGCCCGGCCAATTCGCCAACGGCGGCACTGAATATTCGGGAACGTCCGCAACCGGGCCGATTGAATTGCCGTGGCATGCGACCGGTCGGGGTGAAGTGAGCGTCACCACCACGTACAAGCGTCCGCAGATGCATGTGATGGACAGTACGCAAGACATGATCGCCTTCGATTCGATCAGTGTGGATGGCGGATCTTCGATCACGTTCCGTGTGCGCAAGGATTTCGCGCCGTCCGTATCCACTACGGTGTCAGACAAGGTGCTTGACGTCGGTTCGCCGGTATTCGACGACGTGACCAGTGGCCTGGCCGATCAAGACAGCAGGTGGGTGACCGGTATGGAGGTCAAGGCGCGCGGATATTACTTCGACGGGATCGCTCGCCATGCGCTGGGCGGTACCGTCGCTCCGAAAACACAGGAAAGTGCTGATGATTTCCTCGCCCGGCTGGCCACGGCTGGCCATAAACCAGTGGCATATGGTACGGCGACATTCACCGGACCAAATCAGCGCGTGCATGCGCAGGCCATGACCACACCCGACGGCAGCACCCCGTATCTGACGCATCAGGGCAGCAAATTCGGTACATGGGTGTGGGTGATTCGTCGAGCGGATCAGAGTGATCAGGTGAAAGGCTACCTGACCGGAGACTGGTCGAGTGCCTTCCTGGAGGCCGCCGAAAGTAATGTGGCGCGAGACAAGGTGACGGTCAAGTCCACGGTTACCGAGCACTCCGCTGAAGTCGGTTCTGAATTGAGTGACACCATCACCGTGACGGGCTTTCCGTCCGACCACGGCGAGTTCACCGGTAATGCGGCTTATGGATTCGGTGCGGACCGTAAGTATGCGCAGGTGAGTGTGTGGTGGTCCGGAGATCCGAATGATTCCGCCAATGACGATGCGTACAAACCCACGGGTGCCGATGTGCCGGCCCCGGATGAGAACCATCGCAAAGTCATCGAGTGGGATATTCCGGCCACGAACGGCACGTTTTCCATCGGTGCCGGTTCGCCGGACGCGCACGGCGATCCGATGACGATCATCGCCGAAAGCCATGGCTGGTACGTGTTTGTATGGGAATTCAAAGGGGATGATCGGGTTGCGCCGGCGGCTAGTCGGTACGACGATGCGTGGGAACGGACCCGGGTGACCGAGCCGTGTGAGCCGTGCGAACCGGAGGAGCCGTGCGAGCCAGAGGAGCCGTGCGAACCGGAGGAGCCCTGCGAACCGGAGGAACCTTGTGAACCAGAGGAGCCCTGCGAACCGGAAGACCCCTGTGAACCAGAAGAGCCCTGCGAACCGGAAGACCCCTGTGAACCAGAAGAGCCTGAGGAGCCGTGCGAGCCCGAACGTCCCGAAGAGCCCTGCGAACCGGAGAAACCCGAAACCCCGGTAGAGCCGAAGGAGCCTCAGTCTCCGCTGCCGCTTACCGGTGTCGATACCACTGCGGCCACCGGTCTGGCCAGTGTGGCGCTCGCCATAGGAGGAACGATGCTCGCTATAGTCAGACGCCGCAGCCGATAGCTTCGTGGTTCTTCTGTGCATGGTGCCTATGATCCGCGGCAGAACGCCTGTGGAGTACGTTCTTCCAGAGTAAATTCCGTTTTATCTGGAAAAACGTACGCTGAGTGACCGTCAGCGTACGTTTTTCCAGATGTGATAAGGCATTCGCTGAAAAAACCCACGTTGGGGCTGATGGGTCGGCAACAGTGCCGAGTATGTTGGGCGACGAAAAAGGCCGGGAACCTTGCGATTCCCGGCCTTTCGGTTGGTAGCGGGGCATGGATTTGAACCATGGACCTCTGGGTTATGAGCCCAGCGAGCTACCGAGCTGCTCCACCCCGCGCCGGCTTGTCTGTAAGACAGCTCTATCTAAGATACTGTCAAACATGCATATGTCAAATCGGCGTGTCGCGTTTGGTCGGTCCGATTCTGCCTCGTGTCTATAACGCGGCATAACCGAAGGTGATAATCGTTGCGGTGTCCCGTCTGCGGTGTGTTGTCATAATATGAAGTATGCCTATCAAGATTCCCAGTGGCCTGCCGGCCCGTGACATTCTCGACTCAGAGCGCATCTTTGCTCTGGAGAAACCCGAGGCGGAGCGTCAGCGGGTGCGCCCGCTCAAACTGGTGATCTTGAATCTGATGCCGAAGAAGATCGAGACTGAAACTCAGTTGCTGCGGCTTATCTCGAAGAGCCCGCTGCAGGTGGAGATTGACTTCATGAAGACCTCCACGCATGAGGCCACGCATGTCTCCGCCGATCATCTGGTCAAGTTCTATGAAACGCTCGATGCGTTCAAGGACAACTATTACGATGGCTTCGTGGTGACCGGTGCTCCGGTGGAGCATCTGGCATTCGAGGATGTGGATTATTGGCAGGAGTTCAAAACCATCCTCGACTGGGCGTCCACCCACGTGTTCTCCACCATGTATCTGTGCTGGGGCGCGATGGGGGCGCTCTACTATCGCTATGGTGTGCGCAAGGTGGACTATCCGCAGAAGATCTTCGGTGTGTTCCCTCAGTATCTGCAGGATGAATACTGCTTCCTGACCAACGGTTTTGATGAAATCGCGCTTCAGCCGCACTCCCGTCTCGCCGGTGTGAACGAAGCTGATCTGGCGCTGAGGAAACAGGATCTGCAGGTGCTTACATGGGGGCCTCGCTCCGGCCCTGGTCTGGTGGCCACCCGTGATTTTTCTGAAGTGTTCGCGCTCGGACATTGGGAGTATGGCAAATACACGCTTGCCGAGGAATACGAACGTGACATGGCCAAGGGGCTGACCAATGTACCGTTCCCTGAGAATTACTATCCGAACGATGACCCGAATTTGGAGCCATTGTTCAGCTGGCGTGCTCATGGCAACCTGCTGTGGCGCAATTGGCTGAACTGGGTATACCAGACCACTCCATATGACCTGACCGAGGTGCCGCAGCTGAGAATCGAAAAGAAGCTTGGCACCGACCGTTCGATCCGCCATCTGCCTGGTGGGCCTCGTAAGGACAATTTCGCACCGTTTATGCACGATGGGTATGGCGTGATTCGCCAAGACTGAGCATCTCATAGGGCAAGATGCCCGAGTGATCACGATGCGGACAGAAAGTTGTCCGTAATATGGACCGGTATTTGGCTGAAAACCGGCACTCCGCCGGCAATCGTCTAATACACGCCAAGCATGGTAACCTTGCCTAAAAACGTTGCGGCAGTAGGTCTGCTGACGGACACGCCCACAAGGCATTGACTTTGTCCCAACACAGGCCAATAATCACCTTTCAGTCATTCGGAGTCGAATGCCCAACGTCGACTCATGTCTGCGCTGTGGCAGGCACCGAGGCGGAGGGCGAAAGTAACCGCAACGTCACATTCAGCCATTCCGCTGGTCTAAACTGACACCTGACATTGAAGAAGCAGGAGGCGTGAGAATGAACGATGCCCTTTTCAGCGGGCTTACTTTAGCCGCGGATGGTCCGGAATTCCCCACCGTCGACGACTTCCTCCTTCCCCAGATCATCTTCCCGGGTACACCGTTCGCCATGGACCGCATCATCATGGTGCGTATTATTGCCACCGCGATCATGCTGGTGGTACTTGGCGTTTCCGCCGCGCGTGCCAAGCTGATTCCCGGTCGCTGGCAGGGTGCCGTCGAATGGGTCATCGAGTTTGTGCGCGATCAGATCGTGTATCAGGTGATGGGTAAGGAGCGCGGTCGGCGGTATCTGCCGATGATCACCACCATGTTCTTCACCATTCTGGTGTTCAACCTGTGTGGCATCATCCCCGGTTTCAATATTGCCGCCACCGCCACGATCACGATGCCGCTGGTCTTCGCCGGCTGGTGCTTCGTGCAGTACTGGGTTGCCGGCGCACGAGAGAAGGGCCTCGGCCACTTCCTCAAGGAGGAGCTGTTCCCCCGAGGCGTTCCGGCACCGATCTACATTCTGCTCACTCCGATCCAGCTGCTTGAGTTGCTGGTGATCCGTCCGGTCTCCCTGACCCTGCGACTCTTCGCCAACATGGTTGCCGGCCATATCACCGTGGCTGTCTGCCTTGCAGCCACGCAGTGGTTCCTCATCGAGATTCCGAACAAGCTGTGGTCCATCCTGGGTATCGGCACCTTTGCCGCCGGCCTTGTCATGACGCTGTTCGAAATTTTGGTTGCCGCCCTGCAAGCATTCATCTTCGCCATGCTGACCACCGCATACATCAACATGAGCTACCCGGAGACCGAGTGAGACCAAGCGTTTGCCGGGCATCGATGAATCAGGCACAGTCCGCAACGGCCGGCAACACGACGCTTAGCGAAGCGAAGGCATAGCAACGGTCGCTGACCAAGCGACTCTTCGCTTCCGCTGCATAATCAAAGATTTTCAATATTTCCTTCGTTACAGAAGAAAAACCAGAAAGGAAAAACCCATGGATATCATCACCCTCGCTGAGGTCGCTGGTAATCTCAACGCAATCGGCTACGGCCTGGCCGCCATCGGCCCTGGCATCGGTCTGGGCATCCTGATCGGCAAGACCATCGAAGGCACCGCTCGTCAGCCTGAGCTCGGCGGCCGTCTGCAGACCCTGATGTTCCTGGGTCTGGCATTCGTCGAGATTCTGGCCCTCCTCGGACTGGTGGCCGGCTTCATCTTCCAGTGATCGCCATCGTTGACTGCCGCACGACCGTGCAGTGCGCATGCATGACGGCCGATCGGTGGTAACGAAAGCAATCGCAAGTGGAAATGAAGCTATGAAAGGAGAACGACAATGACTTTCGCGGAGCAAGACGGAATCAATCTGTTCATCCCCAAGGTCTACGACATCGTATGGTCGCTGATTATTCTGCTGGTCATCGCGGTGTTCTTCTACAAGTTCTTCATGCCGAAGTTCCAGGCCGTGTTCGATGAGCGTACCGCCAAGATTGAAGGCGGCATCGCCAAAGCAGAGCAAGCCCAGAAGGACGCTGCCGAGGCTAAGGCCAAGTATGAGGCCCAGCTGAGCACCGCCCGTGTGGAGGCCGCGAAGATTCGCGACGACGCCCGCGCCGAAGCATCGCATATCGTTGCCGACGCCCGTGCTCGCGCCGAAGCCGATGCGGCTCAGATCACCGCCAATGCCCAGCGTTCGCTGAAGTCTCAGCAGCAGCAGGCCATGGTCTCGCTCAAGGGCGAGGTCGGTGCTCTTGCCACCGCTCTGGCCGGCAAGATTCTTGGTGCCAAGCTTGAAGACAGCGCAGTGCAGTCCTCGATGATCGACTCCATGCTCGACGATCTGGACGCCAAGAAGTGACTGTGAACATCGTCAGGAACATCCGTAACCAGAAAGGGAGGTGACCATGCGAGGAGAGGCATCTCGAATTGCAGACCGCGAGTCGCGTGATTCGCTCGCCCCGAAGCTGCGTGACACCCGTGAGGATGCATGGCGGATCGGCAACGAACTGTTCAAAATCACCAGCGTGCTCGATCAGAACATCGCGTTGGAGCGTGCGCTGACGGATCCTTCAAGGCCCGTGGCCGACAAGGTCGCTGTCTTGAACGAGATGTTCAAGGGTGCGGCCCATCCGATGACCATGGAGATCATGACCGATCTGGTCGCTCGTCGTTGGAGCCGCGCGCGAGACATCGCCAATGCGGTGGAGGACTTCGGTGTGGATGCCATGATGTACTACGCCGATGCCACCGGTGCCACATTGCAGGTATCCATCGAGCTGTCCCAGCTGCATTCCGCGCTGCTGACGCTGCCGGTGGTACGCGCCAAGCTCTATGACGATCAGGCAACCAGCGAAGCCCGCGTGAAGCTGTTCCGCGAGGTGTTCGATGGCAAGGGCCTGAACGTGATCACGATGAGGCTGGCCGAACACGCCACCTGTAACCTGCGTCGTCGCCGCTATCTGGAGACCATCCAGTGGCTGATCAACAAGTTCTCCCGTCACATGGGCGAGTCGATGGTCACCGTGACCACTGCAACCCCGCTGACGGACGAACAGATCAAGCGCCTGACCGCGATCTACTCGGCCAAGGCCGGACGTCCGGTGCACATCAATTCCGTGGTGGATCCGAGCGTTCTGGGCGGCATGCGCATCCAGATCGGCGATGAGGTCACGGACAACACCGTGGTGGCTCAGCTGCAGAACCTGCATCGCACCGTAAGAGCGAACACGAACTGAGCGGATCGACAAGTCCAACCCGATCGCACTTCGAGTACGTAAGGTTGGGCGCCTACCGCACAGCGGAACACAAGCAAAGACTTGACTGAACAATAACCAATAGAAGGAGTGATCATGGCAGAACTGACCATCGATCCCGCCTCGATTCGCAAGGCCTTGGACGACTTCGTCTCGTCCTACCAGCCGAGCGACACCCCCACCCAGGAAGTGGGCTATGTCGCCACGGCCGGTGACGGCATTGCCCACGTGACGGGATTGCCTGGTTGCATGGCCAATGAGCTGCTGACGTTCGAAGACGGCACGCTCGGCCTGGCGTTCAACCTTGACGCCCGTGAAATCGGCGTGGTGATTCTCGGCGATTTCGCTGGAATCGAGGAAGGCCAGGAAGTGCGCCGTACCGGCGAAGTGCTCTCCGTGCCTGTCGGCGACGGCTACCTCGGCCGCGTCGTGGACCCGCTGGGCAAGCCGATCGACGGCCTCGGCGAGATCAAGAGCGAAGGCCGACGCATTCTGGAGGCCCAGGCCCCCGACGTGATGCACCGCCATCCGGTCGACGAGCCGCTGTCCACCGGTCTGAAGGCCATCGACGCAATGACGCCGATCGGCCGCGGCCAGCGTCAGCTCATCATCGGCGACCGCCAGACCGGTAAGACCGCCATCGCGATCGATACCATCATCAACCAGAAGGCGAACTGGGAATCCGGCGACCCGAAGAAGCAGGTGCGCTGCATCTACGTGGCCATCGGTCAGAAGGGCTCCACCATCGCTTCGGTGAAGCAGAGCCTCGAAGACGCCGGTGCCATGGAGTACACCACCATCGTGGCTTCCCCGGCTTCCGATTCCGCAGGCTTCAAGTACATCGCCCCGTACACCGGCTCGGCCATCGGCCAGCACTGGATGTACAACGGCAAGCACGTGCTCATCGTCTTCGACGATCTGTCGAAGCAGGCTGAAGCTTATCGTTCGATTTCCCTGCTGCTTCGTCGCCCGCCGGGGCGTGAGGCCTACCCGGGTGATGTGTTCTACCTGCACTCCCGTCTGCTTGAACGTTGCGCCAAGGTCTCCGATGATCTCGGCGGCGGTTCGATGACGGGTCTGCCGATCGTCGAGACCAAGGCGAACGACGTGTCCGCCTACATCCCGACCAACGTGATCTCCATCACCGACGGCCAGATCTTCCTGCAGTCCGATCTGTTCAACGCCAACCAGCGTCCTGCCGTGGACGTGGGCATCTCCGTCTCCCGAGTCGGTGGCGCCGCACAGACCAAGGCTTTGAAGAAGGTCTCCGGTACGCTGAAGATCTCCCTGGCACAGTATCGTTCGCTGGAATCCTTCGCCATGTTCGCCTCCGATCTGGATGCGGCATCCAAGGCTCAGCTGACCCGTGGTGCCCACCTGACCGAGCTGTTGAAGCAGCCGCAGTTCCACCCGTACTCGATGGAGCAGGAAGTCGTGTCCGTTTGGACCGGCACCCACGGCAAGCTCGACGACCTTGAGCTGGCCGACGTGCTTCCCTTCGAGCAGGGTCTGCTGGACTACCTCGACCACAACACCGATATCCTCAAGACCATTCGCGAGACTGAGGACTTCACCGCCGATACCGAGGCCGCACTCGGCGAGGCTGTGGATGCCTTCCGTGCCACCTTCGTGACCTCCGCCGGCAAGCCCTTGGTGGAGAAGAAGCCTGACACCTCTCAGGCCGCTCCGGTCGAGCAGGAAAAGATCGTGGCGGGAGAGAAGTAAGCCATGGGCTCGCAACTCGCATTGAAATCACGCATCCGCTCCACTGAGTCGCTGGAGAAGATCTTCAACGCTCAGGAGATGATTGCGTCTTCGCATATCGCCAAGGCCCGTGATGTGGCCCTGAACGCGAAGCCGTACACAGATGCGATTTTCGATGCCGTGCAAGCGTTGGTGGCACACACCCATATCACGCATCCGATCGCAGTGAAGGACGAGAGCAACCCGCGCGTGGCTGTTCTCGCCCTCACCTCGGATCGTGGCATGGCCGGCCCGTACACCTCTTCGATCATCCGTGAAACGGAGTCGCTGCTGGCCCGCCTTGAGGCGGATGGCAAGCAGCCGGAGCTGTTCGTGTACGGGCGTCGCGGTTCGACGTATTACAAATACCGCAACCGCGACGTAGCGGCCACATGGGAAGGCGACACCGACCAGCCCGGCGTGGAAATCGCTGAGACGATCTCCAACACCCTGATGGATGCCTACATGAAGCCGGCGGAGAAGGGTGGAGTTTCCGAGCTCTACATCGTCTACACCGAGTTCATCAACATGGTGGTCCAGAAGGTGCGCGTGCTGCGCATGCTGCCTGTGGAAATCGTGGGGAACGAAGCCAAGGTTCCGGACCCGGAGAACGAGAAGGCCGCGGAGGATATCTCCCCGTTGTACGCTTTCGAGCCGAGTCTGGATGAAGTGCTGGATGCCATCTTGCCGAAGTACATCCAGTCTCGTATCCACGAGTGTCTGCTGACTGCTGCCGCCTCCGAAACGGCAAGCCGCCAGAACGCCATGCACACGGCAACGGACAACGCACGCAACCTGATCGATGCGCTTACCCGTAGGCTCAATGCCTCGCGTCAGGCTTCGATTACCCAGGAACTTACCGAGATCATCGGCAGCGCCGACGCGCTGAATACAAAGGAAGAGTAGGAACACTATGGCTGAGAACCAGACCACTGTGGCTTCCGAGACCAACGGCGAGCCGATTCACGGACGTGTTACCCGAGTCCAAGGTTCGGTTATCGACGTTGAGTTCCCGGTGGGCCATCTGCCTGACATCTACAACGCACTGCATGTGACGATCGTCAACACCGGTGCCAAGGAAGAGGGCGAAGCCAAGGCCACCGAAATCACGCTTGAGGTTGAACAGCACCTCGGCGACTCCACGGTACGTTGCGTCGCACTGAAGCCGACCGACGGCCTGGTGCGTGGCGCCTCCGTGTACGACACCGGCGCTCCGATCTCCGTGCCGGTCGGCGACGTGACCAAGGGCCACGTCTTCGACGTGTCCGGCAACATCCTGAACAAGAAGCCGGAAGAGCAGATCACCATCACCGAGCGTTGGCCGATTCACCGTAACCCGCCGGCATTCGATCAGCTGGAGTCCAAGACCCAGATGTTCGAGACGGGCATCAAGGTTATCGATCTGCTGACCCCGTACGTGCAGGGCGGCAAGATCGGTCTGTTCGGCGGCGCAGGCGTGGGCAAGACCGTGCTGATTCAGGAAATGATTCAGCGCGTGGCCCAGAACCACGGCGGTGTGTCCGTGTTCGCCGGCGTGGGCGAGCGTACCCGTGAGGGTAACGATCTGATCGGCGAGATGGACGAGGCCGGCGTGCTGGAGAAGACCGCTCTGGTCTTCGGCCAGATGGATGAGCAGCCGGGTACCCGTCTGCGCGTCCCGCTGACCGCACTGACCATGGCCGAGTACTTCCGCGACGTGCAGAACCAGGACGTGCTGCTGTTCATCGACAACATCTTCCGCTTCACGCAGGCCGGTTCCGAGGTGTCCACGCTGCTGGGCCGTATGCCTTCCGCCGTGGGTTACCAGCCGAACCTGGCCGATGAGATGGGTGCTCTGCAGGAGCGCATCACCTCGACGCGAGGCCACTCCATCACCTCGCTGCAGGCCATCTACGTGCCGGCCGATGATTACACCGACCCGGCACCGGCCACGACCTTCGCCCACTTGGATGCAACCACCGAGCTTTCTCGTGACATTGCCTCCAAGGGCATCTACCCGGCAGTGGACCCGCTGAGCTCCACCTCGCGAATCCTCGATCCGCGTTACGTTGGCCAGGCTCATTACGAGTGCGCCAACCGCGTCAAGGCGATTCTGCAGCGTAACAAGGAGCTGCAGGACATCATCGCCCTGATCGGTATCGACGAGCTCGGCGAAGAGGATAAGACCACCGTGAACCGTGCTCGTAAGATCGAGCAGTTCCTCGGCCAGAACTTCTACGTGGCCGAGAAGTTCACCGGTCGCCCGGGCTCCTATGTGCCGGCCGACGAGACCATCGAAGCATTCACCCGCATCTGCGACGGCGTGTACGACGACGTTCCGGAGCAGGCATTCTCCGGCATCGGCGGCATCGACGATCTCGAAGAGAAGTGGCACAACATGCAGAAGGAACTGGGTGCGTGATGGCTGATTCGGTTAAGACCACGATGAAGGTCAACATCGTCGCCGCCGACCACCCGGTGTGGCACGGCGAGGCGTCGAGCGTGACCATTCCCGCCTCCGAAGGCGGCATGGGCATTCTGCCGGACCATGAGCCCGTGCTCACGGTGATCAAGCAGGGTACGCTCACCGTGGTTGAGCCCGATGGCGATCGCCACATGTTCGAGGTGACCGATGGATTCATCTCCTTCGACTCGAACAAGCTCACCGTGGCGGTCGAACGCGGCCACGACGTGCAGTACTCCGGCGTGGAGGCCTGAACTTCGCTTGTTGGATAGCGAATAGCATGAGGGGTTCTCTCTGACTAGATGACTAGTGCAGAGAGAGCCCCTTTTTGTATATGCGTGTGCGTGTGCGTGGTTTGCGATCGGCGTAGCGATTACTGCTTAATCACTACTTATTGCTGTTCTGTAGTTGCTTGAGTTACTTGGGATGTGCCGCACACCGGAATATGATTCATTGCGGCGGGTGCACGGCACGCAGCACGGTCGGAAACGGACAGATCGCGACGGCACTTGCGCCACGAAATCGCAATAATGCGGTTTATGCGGTTTCGTACCGCGCATCCTTGCCACAAAACGGCGAATTACATATTTCTGTGGCCATGTGGCAAACACTTTGGCTTTATGTGGTGAGCACTTGGTTGGAGGCGTGGTACGTGATTGCATAATCGCGATCTATGCGATCATGTACCGCGACGGGCCATGCGATCATGTACCGCGACGGGCCATGCGATAGGGGGAATCACGTATTGCGTGGCCCGTGTTATGGGGCAATCGCGCATCGCGAGCAGCAGCCGCCTACTGCAAACTGCCTCTCGTGCCATACGTAGCCACATACCGCGCACAATCACGATCGCTACAGAACCAATCGCGCGCATCCCCGCCTTAAAACAGTCGCAGCGAGTCGTCCTCGGTGCCCTTCATCTCGTCATAATCGAGAATCAGGCAGGTGAAGCCACGATCCTTGGCAAGCACTTGGGCTTGGGGTGTGATGGTCTGTGCGGCGAAAATGCCATGCACCGGAGCCAGCAGGGGATCGCGATTGAGCAGTTCGCAGTAGCGCGTGAGCTGCTCCACGCCGTCGATGCCGCCATGTCGTTTGATCTCCACCGCCACATGCTCGCCATCGGCGTTGATGGCCATGATGTCCACCGGGCCGATGGCTGTGGGGTATTCGCGTCGTACCAATTTCGCGCCTTTGCCGATACGCTCGATCTGTTCGGCAAGATACTGCTGCAGATGGTCCTCCACGCCGTCCTTGATCAGTCCCGGATCCTCGCCTAGGTCATAGGTCTGGTCGGAGTAGACGTGCCACAACGTAACTTCCAGCACGTCAGCTCCCTTATCTGACGAAACCCGCAGCACCTTCTCCGCACTTTCCGCGCCTTCCGCACTCTCTGCACTCTCTGCACTCTCTGCACTCTCTGCACTCTCTGCACTCTCTGCACTCTCTGCACCCGATTCGCGCGAAAAGTCTGATTCGGAGGGCTCAGAATCGTCTTTGCCGTCCGATTCGCGCGAAAAGGATGGGTCGAGCTCCTTGATGGTGCAGGGGGCGGTCATCCAGTTGAGCGGCTTGTAGGAGCCCAGTTCGGAGAAAATCAGCAGACTGGAGTCGGCCTTGATCAGCAGTACACGTTTGGCCAGCGGAAGTGTGGCGTTGAGTCGGCCGGAATATTCGGCCGAGCAGTCGGCAACGATAATGCGCATAGGCACCCACTGTAACGTACTCCATAACAATCCATAGCGATTCGTAAAAATAAGAAGGCTCTCCTGCAAAGGAGAGCCGAGGATATCTGTGCTGCGTATGAGCTGCGTATCGGCGAGAGATCAGTACGCGGCGAGAATATCGATGACGAACACCAGCGTGGAGTTGCCGGGAATCGAGCCTTGACCGGAAGATCCGTAGGCCTGATCCGGAGGAATCACCAGCAGCACCTGAGAGCCGACGGTCTGGCCGATCAGACCTTTCTGCCAGCCGGCGATCACCGTATGCTGGCCGCCCGAATAAAGGTCAGCGTCGATCGTGGTGTTCTTGGTCCAAGAGGAATCGAACTGGGTGCCGTCGGTGAGCCAACCAGAGTACTTGACCACTGCCGTGTTGGTATCGGTCAGTTTCTTGCCGGAACCCTTGATCAGCGTCTGGGAGATCAACGAATCCACTGAACCCTGCCCGTTCATATCAATGGAGGGCTTGCCGTCCTTCGCACGCGTGACCTTCGGCAGATTGGCGGGAATGTCCTTGACTTCCTCGCCGGTGGCCTTCTCAAGATCCTTGGACTTGGAAACCAGAGTCATCGCCAGAATGTACGAATACCCGGAGGAATTCTGGTCGTTTACACCGAAAGCGATGGTGGTGTTGAGCTTGGCACCCTTGATCTGACCGTAATAGGTGGAGTTCAGCGTGGAGGAGCTCACCTTGAGCGAGCAGTCGGGCGTGTTCTTGGTCCACGTGTCCATGAGCTCGGTGCCGTCCTTGACGTTCAGCGCGATGCCCTGCGCGCACACGCGATCGCCGTCTTCGATCACGTCGCCGTCGCCCTTCTGCAACACCACATATGAGCCGTCCGAGACGGTCATCGGAGCATTGAAGGAGATGGTAGGCTTTTCACCGAGCTTTCCTGTGGCGGTGACGCCGGCGATCTGGTTCTTGCTGGAAGACGCATCGGACGACTTGGACGAATCCGATGAGCTGGATGAATCGGAGGAGCAGCCGGCCACTGCTGCGCACATGATCAGCGAGCAGGCGAGGGCTACGATTTTGGTGACAACAGACTTGCGCATGACACACCAGACTACCGACTAACCCTGATTTTCCGCCCTCTCAAGGTAATCAACAAGTGAAGATTGTAGAATGGTGGAGTTATGAGTGCTGAAGAACAGACTACAAGACCGGATAAGGGTGCCGAGCGCCCATCCCGTCATGCCGTAATCATGCGTGGAGTGGTGACGCCTATCTTTGGTCTGCTTGCTGTGGCAGCCATCGCGTTGGGGTATTTGAACGCTACGATATGGAAGCCCTCCAGCGAGATCACCGTATCCGCCGCCATTACCGGGACTCGTTATGTGGTGACTGATCCCGGAGTGTTGACTTTATTGGACCGTAGTACGACCATCACCGTGGAATCCGCTGGTTCCACATCGCAAGCCGAAGCATGCGTGGCGCTGGGGGCGTCCAAGGATGTGACCGGCTGGGTGTCGTCCGAAGCCTACACCCGTATTACCGGTATGTCGTCCTGGTCCGACCTGACCACCAAAAAGGGCAATAGCGCATCCCAGAGTTCTCAAAATGCCGCTGGCGACGGGAACGCCGTGGCCTTTAAAGACTCCGACATGTGGTCGTCGGTGAAATGCGGTGCCAAATCGGTGTCCTTAAACAGCAAGGACACGGCCGATTCCACCGTGGCCATCGTGGACTTGGGAGAAAACAACACCAAGGGCACGGTCAAGCTGCACTGGGTGCGCTCCGAAGTGCCGGATTTTGCGATGCCGTTCTACCTGTCCGGCGGATTGCTGGCCATTCTGGCCGCACTGTCCGCATCGGTGTTCGCCATGCCGCCGCATAAGCGTCGCAAGCGGTTTGTGGAAGGTGTGGCCACCATGCCTCAGGAAGAGGAGACGGCGAGCGTGTCGTGGGCTACGGCGTCCGGTGGCGCAAGCGCCGCGTCGGGTCGACGCGGCCGCCGCCGTCATGCGTCGCATCGTCGGGGAAGCCGTCCGGCTGTGAGCAACGATCGTTCGCTCGGCGCCAATGAGCAGTCCGTCGAAACGTCGTCGCCGGTAATCATTGACCCCGCTTCACGTAATCTGGTGGCCGATCAGCAGTCCTCCGGACAGTCCGACGACTGGTCTTCGGCACAGGACAACGAATCTACGTCCGTGATTACGCCGGACGAACTGCAGGCGTACTTCTCGCGTCTGGCACAGGAGAGCACGACTCAGGGGAGCGCTTCGCAAGGGAACACGGCGGAGGCCTCCACCGGCACGTTCGCCTTCCCGAGTCTGCGTAACGAACCCGAACCCCACGAAAACAAGGAAACGGAGGAGAACCGATGACCAAGCGCTGGAGCAGACTGTGCGTGGCCGCGCTCGCCGCCGTTGCCTTGGTAGCACCGCTGACGGCATGCGAGGGCCAGATCCCGACGCCGAGCGTATCGACTTCCGCCAAAGCCGCCCCGGACCTGACCGAGGCACAGGAGAAGAAAATTCGTTTGCGTATTCTTCAGGCCATCGATGAGGCTGATCAGGCGAAGAATCCGGATGCGTATGCGGCCGTGATGGGCGGCCCGCAGCTGGAAATTCGCACCAGCCAGGGCATCATCAACCAACGCGGCGGCGGCATGTCCAAGTACGCCACCATCCCCAAGGATATTGCCCAGACCGTGATCCCTACGGAAGACGGCTGGCCGCGTACGATATTCGACATCACCACCACCACGGAAGATCAGCAGGCCAAGCGACTGTTGGTGCTGAGCCAGGATTCGGCACAGCAGAACTATAAGTTGGTGGCCATGGCCCGACTGTTCGACGGCGCACAGCTGCCGAAGTTCGAAGTGCCTACCATCGGATCGAAGATGGGTACCGCCAAGGACGATAATCTGGTGGCCACTCCGGCCGATGCCTTGGCGCAATATGCCGACGTGCTGCAGAACGGCGACAAAAGCCAGTACGCGGCGAACTTCGCGGACGATGTGATGCGTCAGGAGCTGGCTACGTTGACCCAGAAGGTCGAAGAAGGCGTAAAAGGCAACAACGGCACGCAACAGCAGACCTTCACCGCGGTGCCCGATCAGATGTGGGTGATGCGCGCTGCGGACGGCGGCGATCTGGTCGTGGGCCGTATTAATGGTGAATGGACTCGTAACGCTGGTGACGGCCGTGAATCGCAGCCCGCGTCCAACGATGAGAAAGTGCTGTACAACAGCGATAAGTACACCAGCACTATGAAGGTCACCTATGTGAACGTGGTGGCGTTGTACATTCCGCTCAAGGATTCCGGCAAGCAGATCACGGCAGTGGGATCCGATCGTCAGCCGGTCAAGGTCGAGGCGTTGTAAAGCGAACGGCATGCTGACGCCGTGAGCATAGCCTGGGCATAGAAAGCCATAATCCTTCGGTGCTGGAACTACAATCGGTTCCGGCACCGTTGTGATATTTGGAGTCATAACGAATACGAACGTGGAGGCAAAAAATGGCAGATCAGCAGTTCCATCCCGGAGTCTCGCTCGCGGGGGCGGTCGATTTGGAGGCGCTGAAGCATCAGGTCAAGGCCGAGCCCGGACAGGCCGGTGGCGCGCCGGCGGCCGGCGGCTATGTGATCGACACCACGGAGAACACGTTCCAGGCCATGGTGACCACCTCTGCCACGTTCCCGATTCTGCTGCTGCTGTGGGTGCCGACCGATGATCGTCTGTTCCCGATGGCTCGTGCCTTGGGTGACGCGGTGAACAAGCTGAACGGTCAGATCCAGCTCTCCCGTATCGATATCGCATCCAATCCCTCGATTGCTCAGGCGTTGCAGGTTACCGGTGCGCCCGCACTGTTCGCCCTGATCGGCGGCCGTCCGATGCCGTTGCTGCAGGGACTGCCGGGAGATGATGAACTGAAGCAGTTGTGCGACGAAGTCATTCCCAAGATCATTGCCGCCGCCGCTCAGGCCGGTGTGAACGGCACTGCTCCGTACTCTGGCGATCCTGATTCGGATGCGGCGCAGAGCGCGGGCGCTGCCGAACAGCAGGTGCCGCCGGAACATGCTGAAGCCCATCGACTGGCGGAAGAAGGCGATTATGCCGGGGCCGCGGCCGAATACGAGCGTGTGCTGGAATCCGATCCGAACGATGCGCTTGCCGCCCGCGAACGTGCCAAGGCTTTGCTGCTGGCCCGTTCCGGTCAGGCCAATGTGCGTGAGGTGCGTGCCGCGGCTGCCGCCGCTCCCGACGATGTGGACGCCCAGCTGGCCGTCGCTGACATCGACATGATCGGCGGACAGATTCAGGACGCATTCGACAGGTTGCTGGACTTCCTGGCTGCCGGGCACAAGGCGGATCTTGAGACGGTGCGCAAGCGTCTGCTGGAGTACTTCGCCATTCCCGAGCCCACCGATGAGCGTCTGAAGCGCGCACGTCGTCGCTTGGCCACGTTGATGTACTGAGATGTATTGATCGGGGTGCTGAATCCGGTGCGTTCGAGCACGGCCGCTGGGGCGCACCGGATTCAGGCCATGCGATTCTTGCCGAAATACTGCTGGAAATGCGGTCCCTGCTGGGCGAGTTCGCGTTCGAAGTCGTCGGCCCATTCGCTGAACGGACGCCCGGCCAACCCGTCGTTGTTGAATCGGGGCTGATCGGTGATTTCGGTGATGCAGAATTTGGGAATCGTCAGGTTGGTCACCGGTGTGGCGCGTTCGGCTTCGGCTACGATCAATGGCGCGTTTGCCCCGCCGAACACATCGACGCTCCATCCGTCTTCCGCAATCCACACGGAATAGCGATTCTTGATGATGACCGCGCCGCCGCGGCAAACCAATTCGACGGCTATGCGGGTATCGACCTCGCGTTCTACCTCATATCGTGTGCCGCCCACGGACGGGCCTTTGACGGTGACGTACGCTTCGGAGAAACGCTCGCGGTATTGATTGAGTATGGCGAGCGGATCGAGATCAGACGTCATGTCAATGTGGATATCGTGTGAGAGCAGTCGGATGCGTAAAGCGTAGTTGTCGGTATGCACGTAATAGCTTTGAATGATAAGAGTCGGCACATCGCCGTCGTCATACTCCGCCGGCAGCTCGCGGCAGAAGAAGCGGCGTTCGTATTCGAAGTCATCTGTAGGTTCCGACATAACCCCATTGTAGAGTCTGCGATACGGTTATCGGCGATTTTCCGAGGGTATGTGCAGCCGTTTGCCGGGTTTTTGGCCTGTGGTTTGCCGGCAGTCGATCCGATCGCTGTGCAATCAGTTTGGAATCGCTTGTGGTTATCGTCAGATCGCTGAGATGACGATGGTCGCCCACGTCGCTGCCGCATTGCTGCCACCGTACGAAATATGGTGTACAGTAGAGGAGTTGTCTGGGTCCGTAGCTCAGTGGATAGAGCGTCTGTCTCCGGAACAGAAGGTCGAGGGTTCGATCCCCTTTGGGCCCACCAGAACGCAGGCTTCACACACCGGCAAAGCGCAAAGCACGGTATGTGAAGCCTGTGCTCATACTCAGACGCAGTGTTGGCGACGTTGCCGGCCGCATACTGCCGCATACTGCCGCATACTAAGGATTCGGCAGTCTGCCCGGCACCTCGAATGGCCGCATGGCGGGCATCGGCGGACGATGACGTGGCGGACATCGCTAGACTGCAACGTAATCGGCTTGAAGCCGGGCGGTGATGCCTCAGGCGTATGTGGGGCGTTCCCAGATCAATCAGGCCATGTAGCTCGTATCGATGGGCCCATGGGCATAGAGAGAGGAGCATCTGATGAGCGAAAAGATGGAAGCGGTGGCCACCTCCGAGGCTCCGGCCGCGCTGGGCGCATACAGCCAGGCGGTCAAGGCCAACGGTTTCGTGTTCGTGTCCGGCCAGCTGGGCATCGACCCGGCCACGGGCGAGCTGGCGGGCGACACGGCCGGAGAACAGGCCGCTCAGGCGCTGAAGAACATCAAGCACATCCTCGACACGGCCGGCACCGGCATCGAGCATGTGGTGCGTGCCACCATCTATCTGAAGAACGTCGAGGACTTCAAGGAGGTGGACGCCCGCTATGCCGAGGTGTTCATCGGTTCCGTGAAGCCGGCTCGCGTGGCCTTCGGCAACAACATGATCCCCAAGGGTGCTTTGGTGGAGATCGACGCCATCGCGGTGCTCTGAGGACCGACTGACGTACTTTCATGTGCTTTTCGCGCGATTCGTACGCAAAATGGCCGTTGCAGCCGTGCTATGCGCACGATTCGCGCGAAAACGTATAAAGAGGGGCTGGGTACGTGCCGTGCCACAATGATGGGCATGGCATCCAAAGGAAAACCCTCGCCGCGTTCGGCGGTAAGCCCGTTATCCGACGAACAGGTCGCACGTCTGGCCGCTCGTCACACGCTTGTGGACCCTACGAATTATTATCCGACCGGTCCGCGCACGCCCAATCAGGCGGAAATCGATGCGCAGAATCCCAAGGCCACCAAACGTCTGCTGGCCGGCGTGTCCGTAGTGTTCCGCGCCAGCTGCAAAACTCGCGCTTGGGGATTGGAGCGTGTGCCGGAAACCGGTCCGTTCATCACGGCCGCCAGCCATGTGACCATGTTCGATGTGTTCGTGCCGATGATGAGCCTGTTCCACTTGGGCCGCCGCCCGCGTTATATGGCCAAAGCCGAAATGGCGAAATGGCCGGTGATCGGCAAATGGTTCCAACTGGTGGGCATGCAGCCCGTCCAGCGTCATTCTGGCAAGGCCAAGCAGATCGAGGAAACCTCGATCGATATTCTCACCTCCGGCCGTCCACTGACGGTATGGCCGGAAGGCACGGTGACTCGTGATCCGCAAAAATGGGTGATGAGCATCAAGGAAGGCGTAGGTTATATCGCCCTTGAGTCCTCGCGCAGGTTGGGCAAGCAGGTGCCGCTGTTTCCGGCGGTGACGTGGGGCGCTGCCTCCATCAATCACTGGTGGCCTTGGCCGCGCAAGAACGTGGTGATGTGCTACGACGAGCGTATCGATTACGCCGACCTGCTCAACGATGTGGATTCATGGGGCGATGAGCCGCCAGTCGAAGCCGTCAACGAACTGACCTGGCGTGTGCTCAAGCGCATGAATATGGTGATGGAGGAGGTGCGCGGCGAACGTTTCCCCGCCGAAGGGTATTGGGATTATCGCACGATGAGCCGCAAACCTTGGCCGAAGACCGGTGGACCTTTCCCCTCCGGGGAATTGGAGTAGCATTGCACGAGATGTGCAACTGAATGCGGCGATAGCCGAGTGAGGGTAGGAAAAGCAGCACCCCATGCGACGAACGAAGGAGTAATTGGTATGGGAAGAAAAGTAACGGTTCTAGGTGCAGGAGCATGGGGTACCGCCTTCGGCCAGGTGCTGGCCGACGCCGGCAACGAAGTGACCATGTGGGCCATCGAGCCCGACATCGTGGAAGGCATTCGCGGCCATCACCGCAACGCGGTCCGTCTGCCTATCGTCGAACAGCTGCCGAGTAACATGACCGCCACCGGCAACCGTGCCGAAGCGGTCAAGGACGCCGAGATCATCGTGGTGGCCATCGCCGCCCAGTTCGCACGCGTGGCTCTGACCGAATTCAAGGGTCTTATTCCGAGCAACGCCATCGTTGTCAGCCTGATGAAGGGCATCGAGCGCAACACCAACAAACGTATGGATGAAGTCGTGCGCGAGACTTTGGACCTGCCGGCAGAACGGTTCGCCGCGGTCTCCGGTCCGAACCTGTCCAAGGAGATCGCCGAACGTCACCCGGCGGCCACCGTGGTGGGCTGCGCAGACATCGACAATGCGCGGATCGTGGCTGAGACGTGTACCAATTCCTATTTCAAGGCATTCGTCACCACCGACGTAATCGGTCTGGAAATGTGCGGCAGCCTGAAGAACGTGACCGCGCTCGCCGTCGGCATGGCCCGCGGTGCCGGCTACGGCGAGAACACCGCCGCCATGATCGAAACCCGCGGTCTTGCCGAATTGACCGCTCTGGGTGCCGCCGCCGGTGCCGATCCGAAGACCTTCTCGGGTCTGGCCGGTGTGGGCGATCTCATCGCCACGTGTGGTTCGCCGCTGTCGCGCAACTACACGTTCGGCTCGAATCTGGGCAAGGGCATGAGCGTTGAGGAAGCCACCAAGGTAAGCAACGGCGTGGCCGAAGGCGTGCCGACCACGGATGCTGTCGTGGCGCTTGGCAAGGAGCTTGGCGTGCCGACTCCGTTGGCTTATCAGATGAGCCGTGTGCTCAATGAAGGCATCTCTTGCGCCGATATGCTCGCTGGACTGTTCGGCAGCGAAATCACCGCCGAATGAAGCGAGTGATTCGAGTAATTTAAGGACCGGGGCGCGAGTACACTCAGGACACGGATGGGCGGCGGCGCAACGTCGCCAAAAGACAAGAATTCTGAGCGATAGTCGAAAACAGTAGTCGACACAGTCGAAAGATAAGGATGGTTATGGCCAAGAAGCGTGTTGTGGTGCTCTACGGTGGACGAGCGGATGAGCATTCGATTTCCTGCATCTCCACCGCCGGCGTGCTCAACGCCATGGATACCGAGCGTTTCGAACCGATTCCTGTCGGCATCACCAAAGACGGCAAGTGGATTGTAAACGGCGAGGATCCACGAGGCTGGAAGTTGGATGGCGGCGAGTTGCCCACCGTGCAGGTCACACCTGAATCCCGCCCGGTGCTGCTGGACGTTTCCCGTGGTCAGGACGGCTTCTTCATGGGAGAACCCGCTCACCTGACTTCCGGCGAATCCGGCTTTGGCACCAGCTTCGTGAGTCTGAACGACCCTGAAATGCAGCATGTGCTCACGTCGATGGGACATGTGGACGCGGTGTTGCCGGTGTTGCATGGTCCGTACGGTGAGGACGGCACGGTGCAGGGGCTGCTGGAGATGATGGGTGTGCCGTACGTGGGCTGTGGCGTGTTCGCATCCGCTGCCTGCATGGACAAGCACTACACGAAGATCGTGCTCAGCGCCGCAGGAATCCCCACCGCACCCGGCATTATGGTGGATGCGCGTAACTTCACCGCTGCCGATGTGCTCGCCAAGGTAGAGGAGGCTGGCCTCGCCTACCCGCTGTTCGTCAAGCCGTCGCGTGCCGGTTCCAGCTTTGGTGTCACCAAGGTCGATAAGGCCGACGATCGTGAGACTCAGCAGGATCGTCTGGCCGCTGCCGTGGCCACGGCCGGCGAGCATGATTGGAAGGTGCTGATCGAGCAGGGCGTCGACGGCCGTGAAATCGAATGCGCCGTACTGTGTCCGAAGGCCGGCGATGAGCCGGAGGCCAGTTGGCCGGGCGAGATCGTGCTCGACCAAGGTACGGATGATCAGTTCTACGATTTCGATTCGAAATACATGGATGCTTCCGCCAGCCACGTGGAGGTGCCGGCCAACCTGCCGGTCAGCGTGCTGGAGGACGTCCGTGACGTGGCCCGTCGCGCCTTCAAGGCGGTGGACGGTGCCGGCCTAAGCCGTGTGGACACGTTCGTGACGCCGGACGGCACCGTGGTGGTCAATGAGATCAACACGATGCCGGGCTTCACGCCGATTTCCATGTATCCCAAGGCTTGGGAGGCCACCGGAGTCGGATACACCGAGCTCATCACCCGCCTGATCGAAGGCGTGCTGCGCTGAGCGTAACGGTAATTTCAATGAGCCGCTGAATTTCGATTCAGCGGCTCATTTGTTGTTGCGTTTCTACTGCATCGTTCCGAATCTCGGCGACCTTTTCTCGGAACCCCTATCTCCCCTATCTCGCGAAAATGTACCACTGATACCGATTCAGTGGTACATATTCGCGAATTTAGGGATTACCTCGCGAAAATGTACCGATAACCGTGACTCAGTGGTACATATTCGCGAATTTGGTGCGATTTACGGCTGTGGTTGCAGCAGCTGCACCGGCCACGGCAGTTGCGTCAACTGTGGCATTGACATATCGACGGTAATCGTCACTAATTCACTCTCAGTTTTCCTTTGTTCAACAGCTGTACCGCAAACGGCGAGCAGAGTTCACTTGAGCGCCAGTGTCGGGACAGATAACCCGCATACGTTCGTGTCTTGGAATTATGGGCCGCGCGAATTCGCCTCGCAGTATGCGCGAACGGGAATAAGTCAGCGTCCCGACTCCTAGGATTCGGCTGCTTTGCAGCCGTGTCCGGATGTATGTTGAACAAAGGAATGATGAATGAACAACCTGCGTAAGATAGCGGCCGCCTCCGTTGCCGCCGTACTCGCGTTCTCCATGGCCGCCTGCGGTTCGTCCAACGCCTCTTCCGATGGCAACTCCGGTTCCACCGGCAAGGCCGTCAAAGTGAACGAAAAGTCCGCCAAGGCCACCTCTCTGGCTGATTTCGGCACCCTGGACGACCTCGTCAAGGCCGCCGAAGAGGAAGGTGCCCTGAACGTTATCGCCCTGCCTCACGACTGGTCCAACTACGGTGAGGTGATCGACGGCTTCAAGAAGAAGTACCCGAAGATCAAGATCACCGAGCTCAACCCGAACGCCTCCTCCAAGGAGGAGCTGGACGCCGCCAAGACCAACAAGGGCACCGATGCTGCACCGGATGTGTTCGATCTTGGCCAGCAGATCGCCGCCACCTCCACGGACGATTTCGCTCCGTACAAGGTGCAGGCTTGGGACAAGATCCCGGATGAGAACAAGGACGCCAACGGCGCCTACTACGCCGACTACACCGGCATCATGTCCATCGGCTGGAACAAGGACAAGTACGGCGATATCACCAAGCTTGAGGACCTGCTCGACCCGAAGTTCGCCGGCACCGTGGCCCTCAACGGCAAGCCCGCCGAAGCCGGCGCTGCCTTCAACGGCTACCTGATGGTCAACCAGCTGGCCGGTGGCGACATCAACAACGTGCAGCCCGGCCTTGATTTCTTCAAGAAGCTCAAGGACGCCGGCAACCTGACCACCGTGGATGTGACCAACGGCACCATCGACTCCGGCCAGACCGGCGTGGTGATGGACTGGACCTACAACCAGGCCTCCTACAAGAAGGAACTCAAGTCCAAGGGCGTGAACTGGGAGTACAAGACCTTCCCGAAGGCCCAGGTCGTGAGCTACTACAACCAGGCCATCAACAAGGACGCCCCGCACCCGGCCGCCGCTCGCCTCTGGGAGGAGTACCTGTACACCGCCGATGCCCAGAACCTGTGGTTCAAGGGTGGTGCCAACCCGGTGCTGCTTGATTCGATGAAGCAGGACGGCACCGTTGATCAGGCCACCCTGAAGGATGCCATCACCATCGAAGGCAAGCCGGTGAGCTACACCAACGATGACGCTACGCGCATCACCGAATGGCTTCAGAACAACTGGGACAAGACGATCGGCAACTGAGTCGGTTTCGAGCTTGACTCAATCGATCAACCGATTCAAGGCATCAATCATGACCGCCGCAATCGCACAGAACGGACCCGCCGCCAAGGCCGCGGGTCCGTCCGCTTCCTCGCTCTCCGACACACTGGCCAAGCATCGTCAGGAGCTCGGCACCTTCGCCGTGACCCTGCCGTTCTTCGCCTACACCGCATGTTTCCTGCTCGCACCCACCGTGATCGTCGTGGTCGGTGCGTTCCAGACCCGTGACGGCGCTTTTACGCTCGCCAACTTCTCCAAGCTGTTCGAGGCGAACACCGTCTCCGCGTTCGTCACTTCGATTCTGGTGTCCGTCGCATCCTCGGTGATCGGCGCCGTGGTGGGTGGCCTCGCCTCCTATGCGCTGGTGATCGGTGCAAAGCCCAATGGCCTCATGCGCCGCATGGTCTCCGCCATTTCCTCAGTGCTCGCCCAGTTCGGCGGCGTGATGCTCGCCTTCGCGTTCATCGCCACCATCGGCATCAACGGCATCGGCACCATGTTCATCAAGCAGGTGACCGGACTGACTGTGAACCCGAACTGGCTGAGCTCTCTGCCGGGCTTGGTGACCGTGTACTGCTACTTCCAGATTCCGCTGATGATCATCATCTTCCTGCCCGCGGTCGATTCCATCCGTCCGCAGTGGCGTGAGGCCTGCGAATCGCTCGGCGGCAACACCGTACAGTACTGGACCCGTGTGGCGCTGCCGATTCTGGCGCCGCGATTCATCTCCGCGTTCCTGCTGCTGTTCGCCTCCGCGTTCTCCGCATACGCCACCGCGGCGGCCCTGTTCTCCCAGCGTTCGATTCTGGTGCCGCTGATGATTCAGGGTGCGATGCGCAACGAAATGGACCCGAACCAGCAGGGCTTCGCTCAGGTGCTTGCATTCGCAATGATCGTCGTCGTGGCTGTGGTGATGCTGCTGAGCCACGCTGTGGAAAAGAGGGCCGGACGTTGGCAGTGACCGAAACTTCTACGACTGCCGCAACTGGTGCAGCTACCGAAGCATCCGCAACCAAGCCGCCGCAGTTGCGTGCCGCCCGCGTACGTAAGCAGAGCATCATCAAATTCGTGATTCTGCTTGTCACGTTGGGCTTCCTGTTCATCCCGCTGTTTTCGATGCTGATCTTTACCTTGCGCCACCCGCTGTCCGGACGTTGGTCGCTGGCCCCATGGGTCGCGATCTTCACCGGCAACGGCGAGTCGTTGGGCGCGGACCTGACCGTGCTGTGGCAAGGCCTTGGCACCTCGCTGGCCTTGTGTGTGGTGACCGTGGTGATCATGCTGCTGCTGATGGTGCCCACGATGGTGATTGTGCACATTCGCTCCAAAGCGCTGGAACGCGCGATTGAATGGGTGGCGACGCTTCCGCTGACCATTCCGGCCATCGTGCTGGTGGTGGGCCTGGGCCCGATCTACCGGTGGCTTTCCGCCGATGTGCTGAGCACCAACCCGATCTGGCTGTGCTTCGCCTACGTGGTGCTGGTGATGCCGTTCGCCTTCCGCGCCATTGCCGTGGGACTCAACTCCATTGACGTCAAGACCTTGGTGGAGGCCTCCCGTTCGCTCGGCGCCTCGTGGGTCAAGGTGTTCTTCCGGGTGATCATCCCGAACCTGTGGCAGTCGATTCTGTCGGCATCCTTCATCTCCATCGCCGTGGTGTTGGGCGAATACACCGTGGCATCCCTGCTGGGCCGTATGAACCTGCAGGTGGCGTTGTATCAGCTCGGCCAATCCAATTCGCAGATTTCCACGGCCATGTCGCTGCTGGCGCTGCTGTTCGGCGTGGTGTTGCTCGTCGCTCTCGACCTGATCTCGGATGCGATGCGCAAGTCCAAGGAAAACTAAGCGAACTGCAGAATCATTCGGAAATACGGAAAGAACAAAGACATTATGACTGTTGAATTCAATACCGCTCAAGGTGCGGCAAGCACCACGGCTCCCGTGCAGACGGAAGCCGAATTCAAGAACGATCCCACCGCCACGCTCGAAGGCGTGCGCGGCAAGGACGTCACCAAAGCCGCCAAACGGTTGCTGAAGGAAAGCGCGGAACGCGGCGGCGGCTCCATCCAGATGCAGGATGTCGTCAAAATCTACCCCGGCTCCACCAAGCGGGCCCTTGACGACTTCAACCTCGACATCAAGCCCGGTGAGATGGTGGTGTTGCTCGGCGGCTCCGGCTGCGGCAAGTCCACGGCGTTGCGCTCGCTGGCCGGCTTGGAGGATATTCAAGGTGGCCGCATCATGGTGGGCGGTCAGGACGTCACCGGCGTGCCGGTGAACAAGCGCGAGATGGCGATGGTGTTCCAAGCCTACTCGCTGTTCCCGCATATGACCGCCCTTGAAAATGTGGCGTTCGGTCTTGAAGTGCGTGGCATGGGACGTGAAGAGCGCCGCAAGGTGGCCATGGAGCAGCTCGAACTGGTGGGCTTGGCTGATCAGGCCAAGAAATACACGCAGCAGATGTCCGGCGGACAGCAGCAGCGTGTGGCCTTGGCGCGAGCCTTGGCCATCAAGCCTCGCGTGCTGCTGCTCGATGAGCCGCTGTCCGCCCTCGATGCCAAGGTCCGCGTGCAGCTGCGCGACGAGATTCGCCGCATCCAGCTGAACACCGGCACCACCACCGTGTTCGTAACTCACGATCAGGAGGAGGCACTTGCGGTGGCTGACCGCATCGGTGTGATGAACAAGGGCAAAATCGAGCAGATCGCCGCACCGCAGGACCTGTACCAGCGTCCTGCCACCGAATACGTGGCCACGTTCATCGGCCTGACCAATCGTTTGCCCGGCGCCTCCAATGGCGATGAGGCAGTGGTGTTCGGCCAGCGTCTGCCGGTGCTGCCCGGCTCGGCCAAGGGCGATGCCGTGACCGTGCTCGTGCGTCCGGAGAACCTGACGCTGTCGTTGCCCTCCCGCAATGATTCCAACGTGGGAGAGCGGGCTCACGTGGAGGTCATCCACTTCCTAGGCTCTCTGGTGCGTGTGGATACGGTGGTTACCTCCGGTGAATATATGCGATGGAACAAGGGCAACCAGCTGAAAGTCACTGTGCAGCTGCCCGCCAGCGAATTGCCGGCCGGTCTGGCCATCGGAGACAACGTGGTTGTTGCGCCGCGTCCGGTAGCCGCGCTCGCCTGCTGATCGGCTGCCGGGCCATCGGACTGGTTGGTGCTGGCCGATGTCGATTCGGATGGGCGGTGCTCAACATATGTGTACCGTGTCAACTCATGTGTACTGATTGCCGGCCGCTCGGGCAGAGTGCCGTACTCTGAAATTGGGAGAAACCCCGTGTTCGCTTCCAGCGCTGAGTGTTCAGTGTCGAGTGTCCGACATTGAACATTGCACGCGGCGTTGAACGCGAACACGGGACGCATACGCCCGATCAGTCCGTATATGAAGGGAATTCACATGAGCGAGCCGACCCTGCCCCCTGTCCCTACACCGTCGCAACCTTCTCAAGCCCCTGTGCCCGGAGCTCCGGTGCCGCCTGCACCTTCGTCGCCATCGCCGATGTCATCGGTGTCTTCCAGTCAAACGTTCTTCACTATCGCCCGTCGCCGCTTTTCATTGATCGGCATGGCGCTTATCGCAGTGGTTGTGCTGTGGGTGGGGCTCAACATCGCCCTGTCGCACGCGATCGCCCCGCTGTTCGATGATCACATACCCACGTGGGTGTTGCTGTTGGTCTCTTCCGGACCGCTTTACCTAGTGGCCATGCCGCTAAGCCTGCTGCTGCTCAAGCGCGTTCCCGCCATCGAAACCATTGAGTATCCGATGCGATTGGGTGAATTCCTCCAGATGTTCATCATGTGCATACCGGTGATGTATCTGGGCAGCATTATCGGCAATGTGCTTTCACTCGGCGTGACGAACGGTCAGGCGACGAACCGCATCGGCGACCTGGTGTCCGGAGACGATATCTGGATCAACACGATATTCATCGCCATTCTGGCACCGATTTGCGAGGAATGGCTGTTCCGCAAGCAGATCATCTCCCGACTGCGCCGATACGGCGAGAAGACGGCGATTGTGCTTTCCGCAATCGCATTCGGGCTGTTCCACATCAACCTGTTCCAGTTCTTCTACGCGTTTGGTCTGGGTCTGATCTTCGGATACATCTACACGCGCACGTCGCGTCTTCGCTACACCATCGTGCTGCACATGCTGATCAATCTCAATGGCTCGCTGATCGCTCCGCTGGTGATCAAGCAGATCGACCCGCGTATCCTCAACGGCACCATGAGCGAGGAAGAGATCATGCGCATGGCCGCCTCGCCGGATGCCGGCATGGGAGGAATGGCCATTCTCGGCCTGTACGGCATGGTGTTGATCGGTCTGATGATCGCCGGCATCGTACTGTTGATTGTCAAGCGCAAAAGCTGGGAATTCTATCCGGCGCCCGATCAGCTGCCGGTCGGCAGTGTGGTGCGCACCGCCTACGGCAATATTGGTGTGATCATCTATCTGCTGATCACCGTGGGATTGACTGTCTGGATGCTGATGCAATAGACGCTGCTGCAATAAGTGACTGGGCGAAAGCGTTTGGCTGAGGACAAGGCGGTTCGCAGCCAAACGCTTATGAATCGACCAACGCGAACACCAACGCAAGTGCCAATAACAACGTCAGGCGGTTTGACGGATCACACGTTGTCCGCCGAACCACCATCTTCCACCAGATACCGTTGGCCTGTCTCGGCGATGGCGCGTGTGGCAAGATCTCGCACGGTGGAAAGCAGGATGCCTGGCGCGGCAAACACCAGAACATGACCGGTGACGCCGTATGGCGAGAAGCCGACGAACTTGACGATCGGCCCGCGCCCCTCCTGCGCCACACCGGCCGTGGCCTGAGTCACGCAGGCCACCAGATCCCGACTCACCTCGTTCAGGTCGCTGGAAGCCTTGGCCGTGAACTCCACCGTGACCATGCCTTCGTTGATGGGAGTCAGTTTCGTTAACGAAGCCGTATTGAGAATCGAATTGGGAATGACCATACGGTCGCCGGCGCGAGTCTCAATCATCGAATGACGCCACGTGATATCGACCACGGTGCCGCTGACGCCCTGAATGGACACCAAGTCGCCCGGTTGAATCACACGGCCGAGCATCAGGCCGAAGCCGCCGATCACGTTGGCGATGGTGTCTTTCAGGCCCAGCGAAAGGGCGACGCCGCCGACGCCAAGAGCGGTGACCAGCGTGGTGGGATTGATGCCGAACACCGGTTGCAGCACCATGGCCGCCGCCAGCACCCAGATCACCGTGCGCGTCAGATTGATGAAAATCGACGCGCTGGGAATCTGCGAACGATCCAATACCTTACGTAAGACACGACTGACCACCCGGTCTGCCACGAACGCCACCGCCGTCACCAGCAACAGCCAAATCAATTTGCCGGCGTTCGTGTGGAACCAAGTCGTCACCAAGCTCGAAAAATCAGTCATACGCATCACCGTAACAGTCGTTTTTGGAGGAAGCGTGGATGCGTGGCTACGTGACTTTTCGGACGGCGGGGCAGAGGGGGTCTGCAGAACGTGAGTCGGCTGGTTCAGCAAGGCCCCAAGCCAGCCGACTCACTGTAGGGACCGGCGAATGATCAGACGAGATGCTCGCGGCAGGTCTGCCCGAGGCCGCGCGACAGCCGAATCGGATCGAGAATCTCGTCGAGCTGCTCGGCCGGCAGATCCGTGCGCTCGCCGGCCACTTCGCGTACGGTTCGGCCGGTACGTACGGCTTCGGCGGCGATGTCCGCGGCCTTTTCGTAGCCGATGTAATGATTGAGCGCTGCCGAGATCGAGGGGGAGGACTGCGCATAGACGCGTCCCTGTTCGGTATTGATTTCGATGCCTTCCACACAGTTGACGCGGAAGGTGGTCATTGCGCGCGTCAGCAGCGACATGCCGGTCAGCAGTTCATGCACCATCACCGGGTCAAAGGCGTTGAGCTGCAGTTGGCCTTCGGCCACCGCCCAGTTCACGGTGACATCCATGCCGAAAATCATGAAGCAGCACTGGTTGACGCATTCCGGGATAACCGGGTTCACCTTGGCCGGCATAATGGACGAACCTGCCTGACGGGCCGGTACATTGAGATCGTTAAAGCCGCATCTCGGGCCGGAATTGAGCAGCCTGAGATCGTCGGCGGCCTTCTTGAGATGCACGGCGAGGTTCTTGATCGCCGCTGACGTTGCTACATACGCACCCATATCAGTCATGGCGGCCACAGGGTCGGGGGCTGCGGTAATGGGCAGTCCGGTGATGCGCGCCAGGTGGTCGATGGCGGATTTGCGGAACCTGAGATCCGCGCAGATGCCGGTGCCGATGGCCGTGGCGCCAAGGTTCAGTTGCGCGAGCTGAGGCACCACGCGGTCGAAGGCCACGAGATCGGATTTGAGCAACGTGGCGAAGGCATGAAACTCCTGACCGTACGTTATCGGCACCGCATCTTGAAGTTGCGTACGGCCGATGGTCACATCATTGATGTGCTTATCCGCCAGATCATGGAAGGCGCGAGCCAGCTTCTTGGTGGCTTCGGCCAGTGGCCCCAGCGCATCGATCAACGCCAGTTTGCATGCCGCCGGATAGGTGTCGTTGGTGGACTGTGATTCGTTGACGTCGTCATTGGGATGAATGACGGTGTATTCGCCGCGAGCATGGCCGAGAATCTCCAACGCACGGTTGGCGATCACTTCGTTCATGTTCATATTGGCCGAGGTGCCCGCGCCGCCTTGCATGACGTCCACAGGGAACTGATCGGCGAATTTGCCGGATTCGATCTCCAGACAGGCTTGGCGAATCGCTTCGGCCTTAACCGGTTCCAGCAGTCCGAGCTCTTCGTTGGCGCTGGCACAGGCGCGCTTGACCGTGGCATATGCGCGAATCAGTTCAGGGTGCTGGCCGTCCGAGATGCCGGAAACCGGGAAATTCGCGATGGCGCGCTGGGTGTGGATGCCCCAATACACATTCGCGGGGACTTCCAATTGCCCGATGCAATCATGTTCCAAGCGGGTCGGGACTGTTGCGGCCGGGCCAGCGGGATTGGCTTGCTTTTGGTCGGCGGATCCCGGATACGTTGATGCAGTGTTCGTCATTTCGCTCATGGTTCCATCATTCCGTTGAAGATGCTGAAACGCCAGTGCCTCGCGTGATTGCGCCCTGTGAGAACAGTCACTGAGCGTGATTGATTCGGTAGGGCGAGGGAGATGAGGGCTTAGGTTTAGGCTTGGGTTTAGGCGTGGAACGATGGTGATTGGGTGTGCTTGGGGAATTGCCCGTCAAGCTCAGGCCATTGATGCTGGGCGAAAATACGGTTCCAGTAGGAAAGCATGTCTTCGCGGCTCATGGCCAGATAGATGCCCATGGCCAGCACGGCCACATCCTCCTTCAGCAGATCGTCGAGCTCGATGGTGCCGCTGAGTTCGGGCCAGCGTTGGAGCACAGCCAACAGTCCGCCCACGGTGAATTCCACCATGAGATCGGTTTGCAGACTGATGTGCTGGGGGTCGAGTTCCAGCGTACTGAGCATTTGCAGACGGGCGAAGTCGCGTAAGGATTCGGTCAGGTCCAATGTGCTGTGGGGGCCGGCGAGCAGGGCCAGACGGTCAAGACGCTGACGTTGCTCCGGATCGGACAATATGGCGCTGACGCGCTCGCGCCACTGCTCTTCGGGATTGCCGTTTGGATCGGGCGCGTGCTGAATCGGTGTGGCTTCCACCTGGTGCAGGATGGAGGCATCGGCGAGTTCCTGCAGGTCGGAATAGTGGTAGTAGAACGAGTTACGATTCACGCCGGCCTCGCGCACCACGTCGGTGACGGTGATCTTACGGTAATCCCGGTCGGCCAGTAATTCCCAGAACGCGTTTTCCATGCGTTCGCGTGCGGGCAGGACTTCGGAATCACGGCGTGGACGTGGCATGCGGTCTCCCTCTCTTTGCTGTGGGCAGTGCGACGCCTGTCTGTACTGCCGTCGTCGTGCGCCTGTGCCGGTGCGACGACATGGTTATGGACATGATGTCTGGGCATATTGGCTTGGCGCATTGTCTAGACATCATGTCCAGACGTACTGTCTAGTTATGTTGCCCACTCATAATATTGCGCACCTTGTCCAATTGCAATGACTGACAGTGAAGCGGGCCCTTATATGGTGTCGATTCCGGAAGGACCTGCTGGTTCGCTGCTCTCTTCGCCGGCATAGTCGCTCGTGGCTGCTTCTGACGGGCGGGCGTCATCCGGGGCCGGGGCTGTCTCGGTGCGTTTGTTCTTCGTAGCGGAGGCCTTGATCAGCAATGCCAAGGCCTCGGTCAAATGCCGTCTGTCTTCCGGCGTAAGCCCTACATATGCCCCCAGCATTGGGGGTATCGACAGCGGAAAATTGCGCATCACGTCGCTGAAACTGTTGGCTCCTCCGGCGTGCAGCACGCGGAACAGCGCGTCTACGGCTCGTTCGCGTTGCTCGGGCGTCAGTGCTGCAATCCAATGATTGAGCTGCTCGTTGAACAGCTGCGAACCGGAACTCACCGTCGGCTCGGTGACGAATCGGTCACCCTCCACCTGCCAGGTATACGCGGAATGTTGCATGATGCCGTCCGAATCGGAAGCGACTACACGGCACGGCTCGGGCGTCTCGAATACCATGCCCACAATCGACGAGCTCGGCACGATTTTCGTCACCTTCGGCTGAATGGCGAGATAAGACGGGCTGGCCACGATTTCCGGCGGGAAGCCGGGGCCGTCTAGCGAATAGATATGCCGAATACGCCGTTGCACAGTGTCTGAAGCGTTCATGGCCGCGTAAATCGCCAAATTGCCGCCTTTGGAGTGGCCGAGCAGTATCAATGGCCCTTCCCACAGTCTTGCCACTGTATCCACATAGGCGCTGGCGGCCCGTTGCGCCGGTACCGGGTATTGGAAGGCCATATTGAAGTCTTCCTTCCAGCCGATGAGTGAATCATCGGTGCCACGGAAGGAAATCACCAACGTGCCCTTATGTGTGGGGTCGCGACGGCTGCGTCCATCCGGCAGTTGGAACGTAGCCGCTGCGAACTGGGTTTGCTCTCCGCGGTTGATATGCTCGGCGACCGCCCCCAAGCGGACCTGCGCGAATCGTGGATTGCCCGCCGCGGCCTGGAACAGCTGATGCGTCAGCTGTGGGTCAAGTACCGAAACCACTTGCGGATCATGCGGCTTGTCGTCGGCTTCCGTGCTGAGCGAGCGATGCAGCTCGGTGTTGGCCTCCTCAAGGCTGACCGATTCCAGAACCGGGTGCCAGAGCCTTTTGAGCCAGATCAGCGGATGCTTTGGCTCGAAAGCGCGCAGACGCGCGGCGAACGATCCTCCCGCAGCGGTGTCGGGCTGGGATTCATCCAGCATCAGCGCGGGGCATATATTGGCCACATCCTCGTAGATCAGTGTGCCGAAAACCAATGCGTCCACTTCGTTAAAGGCGAGGTCGGAGAAGGAGCGCGTTTCCGTACGCGAATAGTCGATGATGTTGGTCATCTATCCTCCTTTATCCTCCTTGGTGCGCCGAGCCATCAGGGTGATGCCGGAAACTTTGTACGACAAGATTGTACGTTTTTGGCGGGTACGCCTCTTCGATGATGTTCCCTCGGCGAACGATGCGTGGCGGTGTTTCTCGGCATCTTTCCCGAGGTTGTGGGATTATGCGGGGTGCGCGGCGTGATGTGATGGTGGTGCATGACATGGCGTGAGATGATGACGACGCTCTGCTGGCATGGCGCAACGTGCGTGCGGTGCGGAATTGTGCGGCATGTACGAATAATCGAATAATATCGTCGAATTTTGGCGGCATATGTGAGGTGTGGGGGAGCGGGCGAGACTGCTGAGGTCTCTCGATGTGGTTTGACTAGTGGGGCAGATCGAACCGTGAAAGATCCACTCCTTCCAAGTCGAGCAGTTCGGCTTTGACGTCGAGGTGACCTCCGTAGCCGCCGAAGGATCGTCCGGAACCGACTACGCGATGGCAGGGCACGATGATGGTAATCGGGTTGCGCTTTACCGCGCCGCCCACGGCCTGCGCGGCCATGCGTCTTCCGCCGCGCCTTTCGGCAAGTTCGGCGGCTATTGCCCCATAGCTGACTGTTTGTCCATAGGGGATTTCGGTGATGAGGTCCCATACCTCATGTTGGAATGGTGTGCCTTGCGCGCTGAGCGGGGGAGCGGAATCCAGCGTGGGGTGTTCGTCGGCAAAGTAGGCGTTGAGCCATGCCTTGGTTTGGCGAAACACCGGCAGTGCATTCGCTGCTCCAGCTTCTGTTGTGGCAGGCGTGGTGGAAGCCGTAGTGGCAGGTGCTGCCCACCACCAATCTTCGAGGCAGAGCTCCGTCAACGCTTTGCCATCCGTTGTCATGATCATTCGCCCTATAGGCGTGTCTGTTGTGGCGTGAAACATAGTGTGAAACGTCGATGATGGTGTCATGCGTCTATTATCAACCCCTTGTAACGCAGATACCCCGCCATCGGTTTCGATTGGCGGGGTATCTCAGGTCGGAAGCTAGAGCGTCAGGGCTCAGGCTGCGACGAACTTCAGGAATGCGTCGGCTTCGGCGGCCAGACGGGTCTTATCTTCGTCGGACAGGCCCAGCTCGCCAGTGCCCCAGGCTTCCGGAGCCAGGGCAAAACCGGCCTGCTCATCAACGGGCAGCACCTCGGCCTTGTTGAAGCCCAGCACTTCGTTGAGCTTGGCGCGAGTGCCGGCGCCGGCGGACTGGCCGGCCACGGAAGAAATGGCAACCTTCTTGCCGGCCAGCACGGAGGCGGACTCGGCCGGGAACGGCTCCAGCGGGCGGGACAGCCAATCCAGCAGGTTCTTCAGCACGCCCGGGTAGCTGTAGTTGTACTCCGGGGAGAAGATCCACACGCCGTCGGCCTCGACAACGGCCTTACGGGCGGCGTTGACGGCAGCCGGCGGGTTCGGGAACTCCACGTCCTGATCGAAGAACGGGACATCGGCGTAGTTCAGGAACTCCACCTCAGCGCGATCGCCGATAAGAGCCTTGGCCTCGTCGGCGAGCTGATGGTTGAAGCCGTTCTTGTGCAGGCTTCCCACAACAAACAGGAGCTTGGTCATTGCATTCCCCTTGTCTTATATCAAGCACAGTGGCTGCGGCAGTTGGTGTCTGATAGGGCATTATGACGCCATGCCGTTAACCGTCGGTGCGTATGTCGGTGTATATGCAATGCCTATTATGCGCCGTGCTATCCGAGAATTCCTTCGCGTTGAGCGTAGAACACGGCGTGTGATGGGTTGAAGTGAGCAGGGTCACATCTGACGTGTTGATTGCATATGAGGGCATGATGTTGCCGAGCTGATTGTGAGGATGCTAAAAACGTTGAAATTCTGCGGAGACACGCGAGGATTATGCATTTTCCGCCAAGTGGCGTATCTTATTCATCTGTTGCTTCAAACAACACATGCGGACATAGCTTAGTTGGTAAAGCGCAACCTTGCCAAGGTTGAGACCGCGGGTTCGAGTCCCGTTGTCCGCTCTCAGAAGGCCGGACCGTCGGCCGGATGATGACCCGGGCGGTTGGCGCAGAGGTAGCGCACTTCCCTGACACGGAAGGGGTCACAAGTTCGAATCTTGTATCGCCCACTCGGAGTTTTATCGGTGGGTTAGCCGGTAAGCCTCGAAATATTCGGGCGATTGGCGCAGCGGCTAGCGCACTTCGTTCACACCGAAGGGGTCGTAGGTTCGATTCCTACATCGCCCACCCGTGTTGTTCCCGTGGCATTGGATGCTACGGGATTTTTTGTTTGTATGTGAATTCAATGTATGTGAATTCATGGGCTACACGATTTGGACCATCGTCCACCAATCGTCTCGATTGCAGTGTAGCCCACGAGAAGTCAAGGAATCACACGCCCATCAGCGTATGGGCTACGGCCATCATTACCAGCGAGATAATGGCCGTGACCGACAGCGAGAATCCGGCGAGTTTGGCGTTGCCTAGCACCTTGTCGGTAAACAGAGTGGAGAAGATGGCGATCGGTGCCAGCGCGCAAATCACCATTACCGCACGAATCGAGGCGGAGAAGGGCATCAGGAACCACGAGACGCAGGCGAACACTATGCAGAACGGTACGCGCCAGGCAATTACGGCCAGCACTTCCTTAACGTCATGCCGGGATTGCGGCATATCCATCAACATGCCCACCATCAGCATGGAGACCAACGCGTTTGCGCCGCTCAACGGTTGGCAGATCGTGGCGATCCAATCGGGGATGTGTATGTTGGCGATGGTCAGCGCCAACATCAGCAGGTAAGTGTCGAACGGTACGGATCCAAAGAAGCTTTTGGCGATGGTGCGCAGCAGCGCATGCCGGGCGAGCCTACGGGCGTCGCGGTCCTTGGGCTTCTCATAGGGCAGTGTGGGCGCAGACCCGGCATGCTGTTCCGCAAGCGTTTTGCCGGGCTGGATGTGCAGCAGCTGTTGGGTGAGTACATTGGTGCCAGCGGCCACCATAATGCAGTTACCGATATCGAACATGGCTGCCGGCACCACAGCACCAGGCCCCCAGAACGACTGTACGACGGGGAAGCAGAAACATCCGAGGTTGTATCCGGCGCCGTTGAGCATCAGGAACGCGCGGTCGGTCACATTGCGCCGGCGCGTAGCGACGAAGATGCACACCACCGGGATGAAGGCGAACAGGAAGGCCACCAGCGAAATCCACATCAGTGAAATGTCGTGCGGATTCGTGGCAAACGAATAGATGATTGCGCCGGGAAGCACGATGTTGAATTCGGCGGTTTGCAGCACACGATAGTCGCTTTGACCGAACAGTCCGAAGCGTTTGAACAGGTATCCGGCGAGGATGATCAGCAACAGTCCTGCGGGTGTAAGTATGGCGGACACTCTTATCTCCTCCTCGTCCCTGGTACGGCAACCACTATCCTCGCGGTATCGGACGTGACGGCAGCGATGGCGATGTTTCCTCTCACAGCGTGGACGATGCGGCCTTGTCATATTGGCATCGTGACGCGCACGGCTTGGGATCTTAGGAATGCAGGGTCTTGTAGAGGTGCGCGAGATGGGACTTGAACCCACACGTCAAAGACACAGGAACCTAAATCCTGCGCGTCTACCAATTCCGCCACTCGCGCGTGGCTGCATCCCCTCGGACGAGCAGTGCAACCTATATGCAAAACCCTAGGCGGATGAACCGACCTAGGGTAGTCGAGCCACTTGTCAGAATCGAACTGACGACCTGCTCATTACGAGTGAGCCGCTCTACCGACTGAGCTAAAGTGGCTTGGTTTGCGGAAGGCGTTTCGCCACCCGCGCACAAGATAAACAGTATACGACATCCTCTGGAAAAGTCCAATCGACGTGTGATTCGGCAGTGTCGCCGGGTGGCTGAGGATGACTGGTGGCAGTTGTGGGGTGAAGATGTTGCGGTATGTGGATCCGCGGCTGTGATTGATGTGATTGATGTGATTGATGTGTTGGTTGGCGTCGGCGTAGTGCAGCGTCGTAAAGCTGGTGGCTGACTCAGCTGATTCTTTGGCGCGATGCGCTGTATTCCGTGGCGTGCCTGTGCGGGGTAGTCGGATGCAAACGATGGCAATGAAAGCCGTCTGGTAGGGAGGGTATCCGTTCACTGGATATTTTTGTTCTGTTCATGTCCGAATTTGTGAGTATTCTGTTTGGTGATACGGGGCGATCCAAGCCGTGGGCGTGGGCGCTCCAGTCATTTATGAAAGGAATGGAATCCATGGCCATCAATCCTCCTGTTGACGCCACCCAGACCCCTGAGTGGGCCGCCCTGCAGAAGCACTACGACGAGCTTCAGGCCGAGGGCATCAGCCTGAAGAAGTGGTTCGCCGAGGACAAGACCCGCGTCGAGAAGCTTTCCTTCGAGGCCGGCGATCTGCACTTCGATCTGTCCAAGAACCTGATCAAGCCGGAAACCCTCCAGCTGTTCGCCAACCTTGCCAAGGCTGTCAAGCTGGACGAGCGCACCAAGGCTATGTACACCGGCGTGCACATCAACAACACCGAGGATCGCGCCGTGCTGCACACCGCGCTGCGCCGCCCGGTCGAGGATGAGGGCAAGTACATCGTTGACGGTCAGGACACCGTCAAGGATGTGCGCGAGGTGCTCGACCGTATTTACGCCTTCGCCGATGACGTGCGCTCCGGCAAGTGGACCGGCATCACCGGCCGCAAGATCGAGACCGTGGTCAACATCGGCATCGGTGGTTCCGATCTGGGTCCCGTCATGGTGTACGAGGCGCTGAAGCCGTATGCGGACGCTGGCATTTCCGCTCGCTACATCTCCAACATCGACCCGAACGATCTGGCTGAGAAGACCAAGGGCCTCGACCCGGAGACCACCCTGTTCATCATCGTCTCCAAGACCTTCACCACGCTGGAAACCCTGACCAACGCTCGCGAAGCCCGCACTTGGCTGCTTGAGGAGCTCACCGCCAACGGCGCCATCGCCGAGGGCGACGAAGCTCAGCGCGCCGAAGCCATCAAGAAGCACTTCGTGGCCGTCTCCACCAACTTGGAGAAGGTCGAGGAGTTCGGCATCGATCCGGCCAATGCGTTCGGCTTCTGGAACTGGGTCGGCGGCCGTTACTCCGTCGATTCCGCCGTCGGCACCTCCCTGGCTGTGGTCTTCGGCCCGGCCCGCTTCGAGGAGTTCCTGCACGGCTTCCACGAGATCGATGAGTACTTCGCCAATACCCCGTTCGAGAAGAACGTCGTCGTGCTGCTCGGCATGCTCAACGTCTGGTACCGCAACTTCTTCAAGGTCGCTTCCCACGCTGTGCTGCCGTACGATCAGTACCTGCACCGTTTCCCGGCCTACCTGCAGCAGCTGACCATGGAATCCAACGGCAAGTCCGTGCGCTGGGACGGCACCCCGGTCACCACCGAAACCGGCGAGATCTTCTGGGGCGAGCCCGGCACCAACGGCCAGCACGCCTTCTACCAGCTGATCCACCAGGGCACCCAGCTCATCCCGGCCGACTTCATCGCGTTCGTGAACACCCCGAACCCGACCAAGGACGGCGATCAGGACGTGCACGAGCTGTTCCTCGGCAACTACTTCGCTCAGACCAAGGCCCTCGCTTTCGGCAAGACCGCCGACGAGGTCCGTGCTGAAGGTACTCCGGAGGAGATCGTCCCGGCCCGCGTGTTCACCGGCAACCGTCCGACCACCTCCATCTTCGGTGTGGCCCTGACTCCGTTCGCCGTCGGCGAGCTGATCGCCCTGTACGAGCACATCACCTTCGTTGAGGGCACCGTGTGGGGCCTCGACTCCTACGATCAGTGGGGCGTCGAGCTCGGCAAGCAGCTGGCCAAGCAGATCACCCCGGCCATCTCCCAGGATGACGAGGCTCTGGCCGCCCAGGACGCCTCCACTCAGAGCCTGATTCAGTTCTATCGCAAGAACCGCGAGTTCTGATCTTCGCTTCGCTTCAATCAGCACTCGCGGTTCTTGCGACCGCAGCTGTGTTGTTTGGTGAATGGTCTGGCGACCATTCACGGTGCGAGTTCTGATCTTCGCTTCGCTCCTTGCCGGCTTCCTGAAGGCAGGGAAGCCGTCGCCGATAGGTGACTAAAGGGAGAGGCCAAGCCCGGCAGCGTCATGCTGCCGGGCTTTTTGCGTTCTATGTTGTATTTCGCGTTGCATCCCGAATGCTCAGTGAGGTGCTCAATGGTGGTGCATCGTGCCCGGCGCTGTGCCCGCATTCGGGGAAACATAGAAGTCTGTGGTAACGATGCCATGGCCTGAGCTACTTAAATCTTTCAGTCCCACATAGTTCGATGACGCATTGAATGTCTGGAATGCCAAGGCCTACGGGCAAATAGACATCGTCGATGCGCGTATTGCGCATCCCTCAATCCCATGTATAATCATAAGTGTTTGTTAACGCAAACATTCATCTATGGGGCTTAATCAGTAATCGCAACGACGCGCGGGTCAACAACTCATCAACGAATTTGTGATGGCGGCAAGCTTCATATACCAGCGGGTCTTGCCCGCCATAATCAGGACACGCGTGGGGTTGTTCGACCATTGCCGTGGCCGACAAGAAGCTAACGCCAATGAAGGAGTGAAGAGGCTCATATGCAATACAAGAAACTGGTCGCCGGCGTCGCTGCCGTAGCGGCCGCCCTGGGAGGTATGGCGCTTGGCGCCATGACGGCGAACGCGGACGAACTGACCATGCCGGAAAACGCGACGCCATCAACCATCACGCTCAACAAAGCAGCCGATGCCGACACCTCGCAAAGCACGTATACGGCGTATCGTATCGCCGCATACACCGATCCGGTCGTGAACGCCGACGGCAAACTGACTTCGTTCGGCCTGCAACCCGTAGACAGCAGCCAATGGGATTGGAAGATCAGCGAGGCTATAACGGCGGCCAACATCGACACCACCGGATACAAAAGCAATCTGTATGCGCTGGCAAGTCTGAGCACCTCCGGCGACGAGGCCAAGCTGCGTGACTTCGTCGATAATCTGTCGGTGCCCACCAAACTTGGTTCCGATGAGCCTTCCGTTACCGCAACCGAACTGCAGATCGGCGACAATACCGTACCCGACCAGGGTTGGTATTTCGTGACCGACAGCAACGGCACGAACCTGCTGGTCGGCACTGCGCTCACTGCCAGCAGCGGCCAGTCATACACCACGTTGGTCAACACCAACGTTGACCCGGCTACAGAGCAGACGCTTGGCGTGGTGAACGTCAAGCCCAACCCGGCCGCGTCTCCGGTAACCGTCACCAAAAGCGCTTACATGGGCACCTATTTCAAGAAGAACGGCAGTGTCGCTACCGCCAATGTCGGCGACACTCTGACCTACGTGGTGTCCAGCGTTATTCCGACCACAACCGGGCAAACCGATCCGACCTTCACCTTCAAGGACACCGCATCCAAGGGACTGACTGTCGATGCCAGCAGCATCAAAGTCTTCTACGATGCGGATGACGATGACAAATACAATTACTTCGACGCCACCGGCGACACCCTGCTCGCCAAGGACACGGACTATACGGTGACCGGCCCCACCGCAAGCGACAGCGGCACCGTCACCCAGGTGGACGTCAAGAACGTAGGCGGCAAGGACGGACAGAAGCTTACCTTGCTGTACAAGGCCTCCACCACGAAGGACGCCGTCGACAATCAGGTGACGAACGCCGCGACCGCCAGCTACGATGGCGGTGCGGAATCCGCTCCCGCCTCCGTGACCGTCAAGTTCGGCATGTTCACGTTGAAGAAGATCGATAAGAACCACAACGGTATCGCCGGAGCTCAGTTCTCCGTGACCGGCAGCGACGGCAATGCCATCATCTTCGAGAAAACCGATGTCAACGGCGAGTGGGTGCGTGCCGCCGACCAAAGCGTCAAGGTGGACAACGTGACCTACTTCAAGAACGTGCCGACCAGCCAGGGTGGTGCGCTGTACTTCTGGGGCCTGGCTGAAGGCGGATACTCGGTATACGAGCAGAAGGTGGCCGAAGGCTACGCCCAGCAATATCGCGCTGGGTTCAGCGTATCCATCGACAAGAATGGTCAGCGCACGTACAACTATGACAAGGCCAAGGACCAGTACAAGCTGGTTACCTTCCGCGATGCGGACGGGGCGGAAGTGACGCCGTCCAACTCAACGAAGGTTGTCGGTGGCACCGCTCAGGTGCTGAATATCAAGAACATATCCGAGCTCCCGCTCACCGGTGGCGCGGGACTGACGATGTTCGTGACTGCGGCGATCGTCTTCTCCGGTGTCGGCGTCACGCTGCTCGTCAAGAGCGGCACCCGTCGCGCCCGTCGTGTGATGCGCGCGTAACGCGGCAACGATAACGCGATGAGGAGGATCTGCCGAAACCGACGGCCCCTCCTCATCGCCTGTGCTCATGCACGGTGCGTACCCATGACTTTTGATCAGATCCTCAGTATCGATGACGATATTGCCTGGCAACGTCGGGAGCGGCGACGTCGAACGCTGATGCGCTTGGCCGCCATAGTGTGCATCGTGGCGGCAATCGGCAGTGTGGCGATCCCGTTGACCATGCAGATGGTATTCGGCATTACTGCGCAGCAGACCGCAAGCTCTACGGCCCGGCAGATGGCGGCGTTGGAAGCCGCCCAGAGAACCAAGGCCTTGCACGCCGCCGAATCATACAATGCAGAGCTGGCCGACGATGGGCAGCCCGTGCTTGGCGAGGCGGGCGACCCATGGTCTACGCAAGTCGACGACAATGGCCTGATCGATTACGAATCCGCATTGTCGACCAAAGACAATCGCTACCAATCGTTGCTGAACGCCGGTGACGGCATCATGGCGAGAATCCGCGTGCCCAAACAGTCCATCGATCTTCCTGTCTATCACGGCACTTCCCAACAGGCATTGGCGAAAGGCGCAGGACACCTGTACGGCACCTCCCTGCCGGTGGGCGGCACGTCCACGCACGCGGTGATCACCGGACATCGCGGACTGGTGACGGCTGCCATGTTCACCAGATTGGATGAGGTGCGCACCGGGGACTACTTCTACATTGACGTGATGGGCGAGACGCTCACCTATCAGGTGGATCGCATTTCGGTGATCAAGCCGGATGACGTCACACAGCTGAAAGTGACGCAAGGCGAAGACCGAGTGACGTTGATGACCTGCACGCCATACCGGCTGAACACGCATCGGTTGCTGGTCTCCGGCATACGTGTGCGCAATCAGAAGGCGCCACAGGCGGAAACCACCGCTGATGTACGGACGGCGCAGTTCGTCGGGCTCGCGGTAGGCGTAGGCGTGTTGCTGGTGGGATGGATGGTGGTGCTGGCGGCGCGGCGCAAGTCGCCGGCCATGCCATTGGCCAGTCATGCGGCATAAGAGCGTAAGAGTAGGAGTTGTTGCCGAGCTTGCTGGGCAGAACGACGGCAGGTGCCGGACTGTCGTAAGTAAACGCCTTGTTGTGCATTCGGACGTATCATGGAAGCGATTGCAAGGAGGCACAGCATGGCAGGAATTTCAACGCATGATCAGGTGGAAACGCATGATCACGACACCAATTATCCGATGGCCGCCAACGTCTACTTCACCCGAGATATCAGCCCAGCCGGCCTGATGCGTATCTATGAGGCGTTGGGCGCGCGGCCGCAAGGCAAGGTGGCGGTCAAGCTCAGCTCCGGCGAGGGCGGCAATACGCATTATCTGCAGCCGGCGCTGATCAAGGATCTGGTGCAGCATCTCAACGGCACCATCGTGGAATGCAACACCGCCTACCCCGGCACGCGCGACGTCAGCGCACACCATTGGCAGACCATCAAAGAGCATGGATTCCTCGACATCGCCCCCTGCGACATTCAGGACGAGGAGGGCGAGATCGAAATCCCGGTCGAGGGCGGCAAACGCATCACCGGCGACATTGTGGGCTCCCACTTCCCGAATTACGACTATTACGCCGTGCTCTCGCACTTCAAGGGTCATATGATGGGCGGATTCGGCGGCGCATTGAAGAACATCTCCATCGGCATGGCGTCCTCGAACGGCAAGAAACGCCTGCATTCCGGTCAGGACGAGATCTTGCCCAACCCGTTCAGCGGCGATCAGGATTCCTTCCTGGAAGCCATGGCCGAGGCCGCGACCGCCGTGTTCAATGCGCTTAAAGGCAACATGCTCTTCATCAACGTGATGAACAACCTTTCCGTGGATTGCGACTGCGACGGCAACCCCCATCCGCCCGTCATGGCGGATATCGGCATCTGCGCTTCGCTGGACCCGGTGGCCGTAGATCAGGCCTGTGTGGACATGGTGTACGTCTCGCACGACAACAAAGAGCCGCTCATCGAACGCATCGAATCCCGCCACGGCATCCATACCATCGAGCATGCCGTGGAGATGGGCCTCGGTTCGCGCGACTACCATCTCATCGATCTTGACCAGCGGTAAAGCGCGTTGACGCGATACGCACAGTCGTCTATCAAGGAGTTTCTATTATGCGAACCAATACTGCAACGCGCACGTATGCATTGCCGTCCATCACATTCCAGTCCGCGGCTGCGGCGCTCGCCGTCGTCGCCGCCGTGGCGCTGCCGCAGATCTTCCATGTTGCAGGTGCGACGCTCGGCTTGGGTGCCGCACTCGGCCAAACGCTGCTGCCGATGCACCTGCCGGTGCTGCTTGTCGGCCTGTTGGCCGGTCCTTACGCCGGTGTGGCCACCGGTGCGCTCGCCCCGATCGTCAGCTTTGCGTTGACCGGCATGCCGATGGCTCCGATGGTGCCGTTCATGGTCATCGAACTTGCCGCCTATGGTCTGTTCGCTGGTCTGCTGCGCGGGGTGGCCTTGCCGGAGTCCATTCCCTCGCCGCTCGCTTGGTTGGTGAAGCTGTTTGGCGCGCAGGTCGCCGGCCGTGTGGTCGATGCCATTGCGATTGCCGTGGCGGTGTATCTGCTGGGTAACGCCCAGATGTCTGTTGCCTCGGTTGGTGCCGCGATCGTTACGGGACTGCCTGGCCTGATTCTGCAGTGGATTGCGATTCCGGTGGTTATGTTCGCCGTGGATCGCAAGCGTGGCTAGTGCGGCTGGGAGGTCATGTCGCTGGGTGAATTCCTCACCGATTGCCGCTTGTCTTTTGACGGCGGCGTCGGTGGGGAATTCCTCATAAAGAAAGGCGATTATGTCTGATATTGAACGTGCGAAAGCTTTGCTGAAGGCCGACGTTGCGCTCGGTTGTGTGGCTTGCCGCAGCGGTGCCGAAACTTTGACCGGTATGGGCAGGGGAGTGCGGCCGTTGCTGCAATGGCTTGCCTCCGGGCAAAGTTTGGATGGTTACTCCGCAGCCGATCGTGTGGTGGGCAAAGGTGCGGCGTTGCTTTACGCCAAGCTTGGTGCCGAAGCCGTGTATGCCGAGACGATGAGCGAAGCGGGGTTGGCTGCCCTGCGCCAGTTCGGCATGGCAGCATCCTATGGCGCCTTGGTGCCGATGATTCTCAATCGTGCCGGCACCGGCATGTGCCCGATCGAGCAGTCGGTGGCGGGCGTCGGCGATCCAGCCGCCGCCGAGCCTGCCATTCGCGCAGCCGTAGCCAAGCTGATGCAAGGCTGACCCCGCAGCGAATCATGGTCAAGAAGAAACATGTGCGGCAGGGACGGTTTCTTCGTTATTATGATTAACCTACGAGCCTGTTGATGTCGTTGATGCCGATGACCTGGCCGTGGCGGGTGTCGAAGGTCTCGTTGCCTCCGTAGATGACGTACCGGTGATCCGGGTCGAGTCCCATCGCCGGGGCGAGGTCTTCGAGATTTTCGAATGCCTTGGGCTTATAGGTGGTGGATGATTTCACTTCGATGGCGTACTGCGGGCGTCCGCCTTTTTCGATGATGAAGTCGATTTCCTTCTGGTTGCTGTCTCTCCAGTAGAACAGTTTCGGTTCGCGGCCTATTGCCTGGTATTGTTTGATGATTTCGACGGCGATGGCGTTCTCATACAGGTTGCCGCGGTATTGGCTGGTGAGCAGTTGAGCGGACGAGTCTATGCCCAGCAGGTTCGCAGCGAGTCCGGTGTCGTAGAAGTAGAGTTTTGGCGCTTTGATGAGTCGTTTCCCGTAGTTTTTGTGGTAGGGGTGCAGTCGGAAAACAATGAAGCTTGTCTCCAGTACGGACAGCCAGTCTCGGGCGGTGTCGATGCTGATGCCGCAATCGTTGGCAAGACTGGTGATGTTAAGGATTTCGCCGACGCGGGTGGCGCACAAGGTGAGAAACGTGTTGAATTCGGGGATTTTTCTGACTCCGAGTTCGAGGCGAATATCACGGTCTATATAGGTTTCTACATAGCTGGGGAAGAAATCGGTCGGATCGATGCCCATCGATACTGGACGCGGATAGCAGCCATTGAACAGGAAGTCGTCGATGGTATCCGGGATTTGCCCGGCGGCGGTGATTTCCGCGTAGGACAAGGGGAGCAGATGGAGTACGGCGACGCGTCCAGCCAGTGACTGGGATATGCGTTGCATGAGTAGGAAATTCTGTGATCCGGAGAGGATGTATTGGCCGGGCGCATTGCGCTGATCGATTACACCCTGAAGATAGGAGAATAACTCGGGGGCGCGTTGCACTTCGTCTAGGATCACGCGGTTGTTGTATCTGGAGAGAAAGGCCCTTGGATCATCCAGCGCAAGCTCGCGTATATCCTCGTTCTCAAGTGATACGTAACGATAATCAGGGAACGCCTCTTTCACGAGTGTGGATTTGCCGCTTTGGCGTGGCCCAGTCAATGTAATCGCGGGAAAAAGCTTTGCCAAGGAAAGCAGTTTGGTGGTAAGCGCGCGGGGAATCATGGACTGCTCCTATCCGATTGCGTCCTCGACGACGTTGGGCCGTAGAAAGTACGAGCATAATCGATGTATGTCTAGTCGTCGATTTGCATAAGTTCTAATCGTTGATTTGCATAAATTGTACTCGCTGATTTACATAATCCAAAGTTCTTGATTTGCATGAGCAGGATATTCGCTATTTGCGGTGATCTTTAGGGTTTTGAGATGGTGGCAGAATTGGCGGTAAATCTCACGTTAGAACATAAGAAAATGGCGGAATCGCAATGATTCCGCCATTGTTCGTTTGATTGCTTATGTGCGGTTTCTGCGCACGGTTCGAGTGCCGCTGCCAAACTGTGCGCAGACTGAGAAACTCATGCCGTGAAACGTACCGCCGACCAAGCGATAGACGGCAGTACAAAACTCACTGCAGCACCGTCAGCCGCAACAGACAGCTCCTGCGGCGTCACGGCCAGCGGGTCCGCCGCGGTGTTCTTGCGATACGGGTCATCGTCGTGCAGCATCTCGGCGTGCGTCACCTTGAAACGCGTGGCGTCAACACCCGGCAGAGCCGCAACGTCGATGGACACCTCATGCGCGGCATCCGGATCGCGGTTCACGGCCAGAATCAGGCCTTCTCGCGTGGTTTCATCCCAAGTCACCACGGATTCCAGCGCCTGCACATCGCCATAGGTTTCGGTGTGGAACGTCGGGCCGTCAACGACTGGCACATAAGCGACGCCACGCGCATGGTTAGCCACTTCGGCGAACGGATAGTAAATGGTCTGCTTCCAGGCCGGACCGTTCTCCTCCGCCATGATCGGGGCGATCACATTGACCAGCTGGGCGCGAGAGGCGGAGCGTACGCGGTCGCAATGCTTCAGCAAGGTAATCATCAAGGATCCCTCGACCACCGCGTCGGACGCGTTGTACACGTCTTCCAGCAGATGCGGTGCCTTGGGCCACGGTTCGGTGTGCAGTCCTTCGGTTTCGGCGGCCTTCCATTCGGCCTCCTGCTTCTGCCAGACGTCCTGATACCACACGCCCCATTCGTCGAAGGAGATGGCGATGTCCTTCGTGCCGTGGTTCTGCTCGCGCGCATAATCGGCGCAGGATGCCACGGTGGCGATGAACTGCTTCATATCTTCAGAGGAGGCGAGGAACTCGCGCATACCTTCCGGCTTGTGCGAATCGTGGTCGTGATCGTAGTAGTAGGCGTGCGCGGAAACGAAGCTCAGGTATTCGTAGGCGCGGGTGAGCACGGTCTTCTCCCATGTGCCGAAAGTTGGCATCTGGGCGCTGGAGGAGCCGCAGGCCACCATTTCCAAGCCGGATTCGGCCAGTTTCATGGCGTGCGCCACCTTCTCCACGCGGCTGGCGTATTCTTCGGGAGTCATGTGGCCCACCTGCCAGGGGCCGTCCATCTCGTTGCCGATGCACCACATGGCGATGTTCATCGGCTCGGGAATACCATTGGCTACACGGCGGTCGGCGATGGTGGTGCCCGGAGCGCCGTTCACGTATTCAAGCTCGTCAAGTGCCTCCTGCAGACCGCGGGTGCCCATGTTGACGGCGAGCATGATCTCGGTGCCGGCTTTCTTGCTCCAGTGGTAGAAGTCATCGATGCCGACTTCGTTGGTTTCGGTCTGGTGCCAGGCCAGTTCGCGGCGCACCGGGCGCTTCTCGCGCGGGCCGGTGCCGTCCTCCCAGCGGTAGTTGGAGACGATGTTGCCGCCCGGGTAGCGCACACAGGTGACGCCGAGCTCCTTGACGAGGTCCAACACGTCTTTGCGAAAGCCATATTCGTCGGCAGTGGGGTGGGTCGGCTCGTAGATGCCGCCGTACACACTGCGGCCGAGCTGTTCGACGAACGAGCCGAACAGGCGGCGCGGAACGTCGGCGACGGGGGCGAAGGAGGAGATGTTGGTTGCGGATTGAGTCGTGGTGCTCATGACGTTGTCCTTAGGTGATACGGGAAACTGGTTTGATTGTAGAAGGCCGGGGATGGTCATCGGCGATCATCCGACCGGAGGTGAATGAAAGAGTGGTGGAGCCAAGTCTCGTACAGGACGAGGCTTGGCTCATGTATCTGTTGAATTATGGGCGAATTATGGGCGATTACTTCACGCGCTTGATCATCATGATCAACAGGCCGCCGATCACGCAGATGATGGTTTCGGCCGGGAAGATGGCGCGATAGCCGAGGATGTTGATCACGCCGGCGGCGATCATCGGGCCGAAGACCTGGCCCAAGGTGTTGGCCATGTTGATGATGCCCAGATCCTTGGCGGCGGTCTTCGGGTCGGGCAGTACGGCCACGTTCAGTGCGCCGTCCACTGCGTTGTAGGCACCCATGCCGATGCCGGCGACCAGCGCGTAGGCGAGCATGGTCCACGGCTCGGCGGCGATGAACGGGAAGAACGCACCCACGCCGAGCATCACGGTGGTCACGGCGACCGGTGCCTTGAGACGGTGGAACTTATCGGCCAGCGGGCCGGCCAGGGCGCAGAACACGATGCCGGTGATCATCAGAATCACGGACATGATGGAGACGGAATTGGCGGTGGCCTTGTCGTCCAGCTTCATGTAGTCGGTAAAGATGTACAGCTGGTAGCCCACGATCACGTACTGGCCGGTGACCATCAGAATCTTGCCGGCGAGAGCCAGATAGTAGTCGCGGCAGTTCTGGGTCGGGAACATGAAGTTCTGCTTCAGTGTGTCGAGATCGAACTTGGCGCGCGGCTCGTCGAGGTTGCTGGGCTCCTTGGCGATGACTGCGGAGAGAATGCCGCCGATCACGGCGAATGCGGCAAGTACCTGAATGCCGGTGCCCACATTGCCGAGGAACTGGGAGGCGATGATGCCGGAACCGTAGTTGCCGAATGCCATGCCGATGCCGTAGAAGGAGGAGATGGTGCCGCGCCAGCGCGGTGCGACGCGGTCGGAAAGCTGGGCGATCATCGGGGCGACGACCGCGTTCAGCACAGCTTGGTAAACGGCCCAGATGCCGAGCAGCACGGGGATGTTCGGCGCCATGGACAGCAGCCAGAGCAGCACGCCGGAGAGGATGGAGCAGATGACGATCCAGGGGGTGCGCTTGCCGTGCTTGGTGCGGGTGATGTCGGACAGTGCGCCGGCCAGAATGTTGGCGATGGTGGCCACGATCATGGCCACGGCGGAGAAGGTGGCCACTAGGGTGACTTTGTCGTTCGGGGCGAGCTGCTGGATCTTGGCCGGCAGCAGGGTAACGGAGGTGCCGACGTATGGTCCGAGCCAGCAGGCCGGGCCGATGACCAGCGCCCAGCCGATGCGGGTAGGCAGCTTGGGCTGCGATTCGTTGGTAATGCCCACTGTTGTCGGGGCCGCTTCGTTGGAAGACATCGGGAAGTCCTTTCTTCTTGTGTTCCCTGTGGTAACAACGCTGCACTACAAAGATTGGAAACTTTCTCTAATCAAGAGAAACTTCGTTGTTATTTCGTGACTGTAATACCGAATTGATCAGTATCAAAAATACGGCGTGTTTGTTGGAATATAAGGGTTATAGAAGGATTGAGAACTTTCGAAGAAGATAAAGAAAGTTTCTTAAAAACTTTTTCTTTGATGTGGGTTGCGTGATGGATTGTCAACGTGAGGGCTGCGAGAGGCTGTGCTGTGCCCCAATTGCGCTATGGTAAGGGCCATGACTTCCCAACCCGGCAATGCCAAACTCGCCCAAATCGCCCGAGAGGCCGGAGTGTCCCTGTCCACGGCGTCCAAGGTGCTCAATAATCGTCCGGGTGTGTCTGATGCCACGCGCAAGCGCATCGAAGCGCTGTTGGAAAAGAATGGATATCGTCGTCGCCGTCGTACCGAGCAGACCACCACCACCATGGTCGAACTGCTGCTCGATGATCTCGATACTCCATGGTCCGAGGAGATTCTCTCCGGCGTGCTGGCCGGGTTGAACAAGCCATATGTGCCGATTATCTCCGCCAGAACCAGTGAGGATTGGAACATCAGCGATTGGCTGGAGGAGGTGCTGGCCCGCAAGTCGGCCGGCGTGATTATTCCGTTGTTCGAGTTTCCCAAGGAGGCCGAAGAGCGTTTGGCTCGTTCCGGCATCCCGACCGTGCTGGTCGATCCCACCGGTGAGGTGCCGAAGAATGTGCCTACGGTGGGGTCCAATGATTACATCGGCGTGCGCGAGGCCACGGAATATCTGATTGCGCAGGGACATACGCGCATCGCCTTTATCGGCGGTCCGACATATCTGCAGACCGCTGCATCCCGGTTGGACGGATTTCGCGGCGCGATGCGTCAGGCCGGCATTGCCGTCGACCCGATGCTGGTGACCTCAGGCGAGTTCCGGTATGAGGACGGCAGCGAACATGCGCGGGGGCTGCTCGCTTTGCCGAATCCTCCCACGGCCATCTTCGCCGCCAGCGACATGCAGGCGGCCGGTGTATATGCGGTGGCATGGGAACGCGGCCTGAAGATTCCCGACGACCTTTCCGTCGTCGGATTCGATGATCTGCCTACCAGCCGCATGCTGCTGCCGCCGTTGACCACCGTGCATCATGCCGTGCGAGAAATGGCGCAATTCGGCGCCACGACGTTGATGCAACTCTTGGAGGGCAAAGGCGGTTCCATGCCTACGCATATTGAGCTGACCACGAATCTGATCGTGCGTCAAAGTGTCCGCAAGCTGCCGTAAACTTCTGCTTTGCTGTGTCGAGAAGCAGGCCGCCGCATAAGTCGGCTTCTCCGTGGGTCCAGTCGAACTTGACTTTCGACGGATCGGCAAGTCTCCCAAGGGCAAACCCAAGGGATTTACGTGAGCGATCGCGCCCGGCAATGCAATCATTGAGGCGTGCGATCCCAAACCTGGGGCTGATATGCGGCAGCACTGAAGGAACAACAATGGTTAACGCTATTGAGGCTTTTGACGCCAAGCACATGAAGCCGGCCGAGGAGATCCCGGCCTTCCGTCCCGGCGACACCGTCGACGTGAACGTGAAGATCAAGGAAGGCAACAACTCCCGTATCCAGACCTTCACCGGCGTGGTGATCGCTCGTCAGGGTGCTGGCGTTCGCGAGACCTTCGTGGTCCGCAAGATCAGCTTCGGCACCGGTGTGGAGCGTCGTTTCCCGGTTCACTCCCCGTCCATCGAGTCCATCAAGCTCGTGCGTAAGGGCCGTGTGCGCCGCGCCAAGCTGTACTACCTGCGCGCTCTGCGCGGTAAGGCTGCTCGTATCGTCGAGCGCCGCGACAACTCCGCCAAGTGAGTTTGTCCGCGAGTATACGCGAGTTGAACTGAGCAAACGGTCTGAAATCGTAAGTGGTTTCAGGCCGTTTCTCGTATTCGTATTTCGTATTGTCCCCGTATGCTGGGGCGATAGTCGTGGATCGTTGGGGCTGTTCCCTGAAGAGCTTCGCCCGGCGGCGGACGAGCGTAGGTGGAGGAGATGCTATGCAGGATGATCGGCATGACGGCGGATTCTGGAACTGGAATGTCGACGGCGTGCAGCTGGCCGATGCTGCTGCAGACCAGACGCCGTACTCTTCTGGAAGCTACGCCGAGACCCCTGCCGATGAAGCCCGTGACCGACGTACCTTCCAGGTTGCCGACCATGGTGTCGCGCCTTCCCCGGTACCGCCGGCCGTGCCGGTTTCCCGTACATCACGTGCTGCTCGCGGACGGCACGTCGCTCGTCACGCCCGTGCCGACGATCGATTCACCATGCGCGATTTCTTCGTCTGGTGCGGCATCCCGATGGTTATCGTGCTGTTGCTGCGCATCTTCTTCTTCGGCTTCTACGAGATTCCCTCGCGTTCGATGATGGATACCATAGTGCCGGGGGACCGTGTGATCGCCGCCAAATACGCGCCCAAGATCTCCGGCATCAAACGCGGGGACATCGTGGTGTTCAAGGATCCGAACAACTGGCTGAGTGCCGAACAAAGCAACGCCATCGGCGGCGGGTTCCTGATCAAACGCGCTATCGGGCTGCCGGGTGACGTGGTGGCCTGCGCAGGTGCCGGCGAGCCGATCACCATCAACGGTGTGGCCATCAACGAATCCAGTTATATTCGCCCGGGCGTCGACCCAAGCGCCTTCCCCTTCTCGGTGACGGTGAGCGAAAACCACCTGTTCGTGCTGGGGGACAACCGCGCCAATTCCTCCGACTCCCGATACCACACGGACGATGGCGATAGCGGCTTGGTGCCGATATCGGATGTGGTGGCCGTGGGATTGCTGACCTACTGGCCGTTAAGCAGAATCTCCGTGTTGGACTCCCATCATGAGGTGTTCGACAAGGTCCCGGATTCCTCGTCGTCCGGTTCCTGACTGGTTGTATGCGTTGTTTGCGAGGGCTGACATCCCCGGGAATCGCACCTGTATCACCGTGTAATGAGCTGACGTCGCCCGGATGGTGTCTGCCGCAACAATGATTTGAGCTATAGGCGATGTGCGGGGTTGACCGAGCGCATGTCACGACTGAAGGAGGCCACATGATTACCCCGACGCTTGAGCTGGAACATGAGCTTGCTGGCCAAGGTTATGATCTGATCGCCGGTTTTGATGAGGTGGGGCGTGGAGCGCTTGCCGGTCCGGTGATGGTCGGGTGCGCAATGATCCGTGCGCGCGATCTCGATCCCGACGCGCCCGCTCCTCTCGCTGTGCCGGATGGTGTGGCCGATTCCAAACTGTTGACCGAACACGCCCGTGAGGCCATCTTCGATGAACTGTGCGACTGGTGCGCCGCATGGGCGGTAGGGCAGGCCAGCAATGCCGAAATCGATGAATGGGGCATCACCTATGCGCTTGGTGTGGCGGCTTTGCGGGCTTTGGAGCAAGCCGAGCGCGCTTTGGGACTTGGCGTTGATGGCGATTCTGCGCGGTCGGGCCTGGAGCCGGGTTCGGTCCGTGTTGGCGCGATTCTGGATGGTCCCAGCGATTACATCACCAAAGCGTTGAACACGTTTGACGCGCCGGATGTGCCTGTGCCGGCGGATGTGGTCACCAAAGTCAAAGGTGATCGATACTGCGCCTCGGTGGCCACGGCGGCGGTGATCGCCAAGGTGACCCGTGACCGGCTGATGATTGAGCTCGGTAGAGATGAACGGTATGCGGCCTATGGGTGGGCGCAGAACAAGGGGTATGGTTCTGCGGCGCATCGGGAGGCCATTGCGCAATGTGGGCCTACGTTGCTGCATCGGGTCAGCTGGCACTTGGTGTAAGACTGGACGCGGGCAGGCGGGTCGCGTGTGCCTATCGTTCATCGGCGTGGATGCGTACTGTAGGCATGTGGGAAATTGTCGATCGCATTTGGCGCGACACGGCTGTGTGAGCGCTAACGCAAAAATAAGGTAATCGCGCTAAAGTCAAAAGAGTCATCAGGTTCATCGCGGCCGGCAACGAATGCCGACTGCCAGCGGGAAAGTTCGAGTCGTTATGGTAACCAGCCGCAAGCCTAACAAGCGTCCTTCCATGTTCGAGGTGGCGAAACTCGCCGGAGTCAGCCATCAGACGGTATCCCGTGTGATCAACAACTCCCCGGATGTTTCTGACGCTACGCGCGCCCGCGTGCAGGCCGCCATCGACGAGCTGGGCTATCGCCCCTCGAATTCGGCCCGCGCCCTGGCCTCGCGCCGTTCGCGTACCATCGGCCTGATCGCCGGCGGCCTCAAGTTCTTCGGACCCATCTCGGCCATCTCTTCCATCGAATCGATGGCCCGCGAACATGGCCTGTTCATGAGTGTGATGATGGTGCATGAGGCGCTGTGCACCCAAGCTGATTTCGACAATCTCTGCGACACCTTCAACGAGCAGAATGTGGATGCGTTCATCTTCCTGACGCCTACGGATGTGATGTTCGCCGCCGCATGCCGGGCCAAAGTGGGCCAGCCGCGCGTGATCGTGACCTCCACCCATGGGCAGATGACCGTGCGTGAGGGATTGAGCCTGTTGTCGCCGGACGACCGTCGGCGTACCGCATTGGTGGGGCTCGACCAGTGGGGTGCCATGACGAAAGTCGTGGAGCTGCTTGCCGAATACGGTCATAAGTCGGCGCTGTATTTCGCCGGTCCGAACGATTGGCGAGACGCGCATACGCGACTGGACGCATGGCGTAAGCTCGCCGCGCTCAAATCCATCGACTCGCAGATCGTGCGCTGCCATACATGGGATGCGGACGAATCCTACGCGCATATGAATCATCTCATCGACGAATACGGACGAGTCGGCAGGCTGTTGCCCACGGTGGTGGTGGCGGCGAACGATGCGCAGGCGATGGGCATCGCGCGCGCACTGCATGAACACGGCGTGCGTGTGCCGCAAGACATCAGCGTGGTGGGCTTCGACGACATGACCGGCATGGACAACATGTACCCGCCGCTGACTACGGTGCGTCCGGACTTCGAAGGGCTCGGTGTCGCCGCGATGCGCGAGACGCTGCGTCTGCTGGGGGAGGGCGGCGAGGCTCTGTTCGCCAGCAGTCAGCACGGCGTGGGCCTGATCCCCGCCAAAGTGATGAATCGTCGTTCGCTTGGGCCGGCACCTCGCCGGTGATCGTTGGCTGTCGTGCGCCGTCCAGGGGCGACGTGTATGGAGACCGCGGCGTCCGTAACGGCCGTGGCTGGTGCTGAATCCCAATAATTGCAACGGTTATGACAGGTGCGAAAGCCTGTTTATCAAACCGTTATCTTTCGGGACACGGTATAAGTTGTGTCGAATGCGGGTTATCGGTACAATGTTTTTTGGAAATTGTGAGCGCTAACAAAACCTCCCAAGGAAGGGACCGGAAGCGCTCCTAGGCAAAGGAAAGATATGGCAGCAACCGACAACGCGGCCGAACAGGTCGCCACTATTGCCGAGAAGATTCGCGCGGGCAAGACCACGCTGGGCATCGAATTCGGCTCCACCCGCATCAAGGCCGTCCTCATCGACGACACCTTCCACACCATCGCCTCCGGCGACTACAGCTGGGCCTCCCATCTGGAAGATGGTCTGTGGAGCTACTCCACCGAGGAGATTTGGGGTGGTCTGCAGCACGCCTACGCATCCATGGCCAACGATGTGGAAACCGCATATGGTGAGAAGCTCACCCATATCGGACACATTGGCTTCTCCGCCATGATGCATGGCTACCTCGCCTTCGACGAGAACGGCGAGCTGCTCGTCCCGTTCCGCACTTGGCAGAACACCAACACTTCCGAAGCCCATCAGAAGCTTTCCGAGCTGTTCCAGTACAACATCCCGGAGCGTTGGTCCATCGCCCACCTGTATCAGGCCGTGCTCAACAAGGAGAGCCACGTCTCCAAGGTCGCATACTTCACCACGCTGGCCGGCTACGTGCATTGGAAGCTGACCGGCAGGCGAGTGCTTGGCGTCGGCGATGCCTCCGGCATGTTCCCGATCGACCCGACCACCCACACTTACGAAACCGACTTCATCGAAAAGTTCGACGCTCTGCCTGAGGTGGCGGCTCAGCCGTGGAAGTTGGAGAACCTGCTGCCCACCCCGCTCGTGGCCGGAACCCCGGCCGGTGAGCTCACCGAGGAAGGCGCCAAGCTGCTCGATCCGTCCGGCACCCTGCAGCCCGGCATCGTGCTCGCCCCGCCTGAGGGCGACGCCGGCACCGGCATGGTAGCCACCAACTCCGTGCGTGTGCGCACCGGCAACGTATCCGCCGGCACCTCCATCTTCGCCATGGTGGTTCTGGAGCACAAGCTCAAGGCCCTGCACCCCGAAGTGGATCTCGTCACCACCCCAGCCGGTGATCTGGCCGGCATGAGCCACGCCAACAACTTCACCTCCGACCTCAACGCTTGGGTCGGTCTGTTCGGTCAGTTCGCCAAAGCGCTCGGCACCCCGGTGGATGCCGGTACGCTGTACGGCACCCTGTTCCGCGCGGCCATTGCCGATGATGTGGACGACAACTGCGGTGGCCTCCTGAACTATCCGTTCCGTTCCGGCGAGTTCCTGGCCGGTCTGCCCGAAGGCCGTCCGCTGTTCGCGCGCAGCCCCGAGGCCAATATGACCCTCGGCAACTTCATGCGTGCCCAGCTGTTCTCCGCGTTCTCCCCGGTCAAGATCGGCATGGACGTCATGACCAAGCAGGAGCACGTTCAGGTGGATTCCCTCGTGGGCCACGGCGGCATCTTCACCACCCCGAAGGTGGCGCAGAGCATTCTTGCCGCCGCCTTCAACACCCCGATCAAGGTCATGTCCACCGCCGCCGAAGGCGGTGCATGGGGCATGGCAGTGCTCGCCAACTACCTGTGGAACACCAACGAGGACCACACCAACCTGGCCGACTATCTGGACGGTTGCGTGTTCAAGGACGCCGAGTCCACCACTGAAAGCCCGGTCGCTGCCGACGTGATCGGTTTCGAGGACTTCTTCGCCCGCTTCACCAAGGGTCTGCCCATCGAGCACACCGCCATCGAGTCCATCGATCTCGAAGACAAGTAATTTTTCAGCAAACGTCTATCCAACTCATTGGAAAGGAAACCAACAATGGCAACTCTGGCTGATTACGGCCCCGAGGTTCGCGCCGAAGTCAAGCAGGTTCGCGAGGTCGTCGCCACCCTGCACGAGCAGCTCATCAAGTGGAATCTGGTCGTGTGGACCGCAGGCAACGTCTCCCAGCGTCTGCACACCGCCGATCTGATGGTGATCAAGCCCTCCGGCCTGCGCTACGAGTACCTGACTCCGTCCAGCATGGTCGTGTGCGATCTGGACGGCAATGTGGTCGACGGCGCTGAGGCTCCGTCCTCCGACACTGCCTCCCACGCCTACATCTACCGTCACATGCCCGACGTTTACGGTGTGGTTCACACCCACTCCACCTACGCCACCGCCTGGGCTGCCACCGGTCAGAACATCCCCTGCGGCCTGACCATGATGGGCGACGAGTTCGGCGGCCCGGTGCCGGTCGGACCGTTCCGTCTCATCGGCTCCGAAGCCATCGGCGAGGGCGTCGTCGAGACCCTGAAGAAGTACCCGAAGTCCCCGGCTGTCCTCATGCAGAACCACGGCCCCTTCACCATCGGTAAGGATGCCGAGGCCGCCGTCAAGGCCGCTGCCATGACCGAGGAGGTCGCTCACACCATGTGGGCCGCCAAGCAGCTCGGCGACATCATCCCGATCAGCGATGAGGATATTGCGAAGCTGAACGACCGTTACACCAACGTCTACGGACAGCACTGATTTGATGGAGCGTCCTCGTCGTTGTGGAAGGCTTGAAGTACCTGTTGCGCTTCGCGCAACCGTCGCGTCAAGCCGCTCCCCTCGCCTACAGACAGTCCACTGGACTGTCTGCTAGACGGCTCAGCTCCTTCGCCTTCCACGCCTAGAGGCCGCACGCATCAAATAACCGTTGACTCTGTCAGCACTGATTTTTAAACACTCCACACAACGAAGTAAATGAAGGAGCCATTATGGCAATGGAAAACCCCTTTGAGGGCAAGGAAATCTGGTTCGGCGTCGGCTCGCAGGACCTGTACGGTGAGGAAGCGCTGCGCCAGGTCGCCGCTCACTCCGCCGAAATGGTCGACTACCTGAACGCCACCGGCAAGATCCCTGCCAAGATCGTTCTGAAGCCCACCCTGAAGTCCTCCGACGGCGTCAAGCAGTTCATGGTCGAAGCCTCCGCCAACCCGAACGTCATCGGCGTCATCGCCTGGTGCCACACCTTCTCCCCGGCCAAGATGTGGATCCGCGGCCTCGAAGTGCTGACCAAGCCGCTGCTGCAGCTGGCCACCCAGCACCACAAGGAGATTCCGTGGGAGACCATCGACATGGACTTCATGAACCTGAACCAGGCCGCCCACGGCGACCGCGAGTTCGGTTACATCGTCTCCCGCCTCGGCATCCCGCGCAAGATCGTCGTCGGCCACTACACCGATCCGGAAGTCGCCGAGAAGGTCGGCACCTGGGCCCGCGCCTGCGCCGGCTGGGATGCCTCCAACAACATGAAGGTCATGCGCTGGGGCGACAACATGCGTAACGTCGCCGTCACCGAAGGCGACAAGACCGAAGCCGAGCGCGTGTTCGGCGCCTCCATCAACACCTGGGCCGTCAACGAGCTCGTCGCCGCTTACGACGCCGTCAAGGACGATCAGGTCAAGGACATCATCGAGGACTACAAGGCCAGGTACGACGTTGACCCGGCCCTGCTGGACGCCAAGTACGACTCCCTGTTCATCGCAGCCAAGGAAGAGGCTGCCATGGTCAACATGATGCGCGCCAACGGCTGCACCGCCGGCGTCGACAACTTCGAGGATCTGGGCGCTCTGCCGCAGCTGCCGGGCGTTGGCCCGCAGCGCTTCCCGTCCGAGTACGGCTGGGGCTTCTCCGCTGAAGGCGACTGGAAGACCGCCGTCCTCGTCCGCATCGGTGCCGTGATGGGCTACGGTCTGCCCGGCGGCGCCTCCCTGATGGAGGACTACTCCTACAACTTCACCGAAGGCAACGAGCTCGACATGGGCTCCCACATGCTTGAGGTCTCTCCGTCCATCGGCACCATCGCCAAGCCGAAGCTGGAGATCCACCCGCTGGGCATCGGCGGCAAGGCCGACCCGGTGCGTCTGGTCTTCTCCGGCGCTCCGAAGAAGGACGCCGTCGTGGTCTCCATGGCCGACGAGCGCGAACGCTTCCGTCTGCTCATGGACGTCGTGGACGTCGTCGAGCCTCAGGGCTCCCTCAAGGAGCTGCCGTGCGCTCGCGCCGTCTGGAAGCCGCAGCCGTCCCTGAAGACCGCCGTCCAGTGCTGGATTACCGCCGGCGGCTCTCACCACACCTGCATGACCACCTCCGTCGGTCGTGAGGCTTGGGAGGACTTCGCCCGCATGGCCGGTGTCGAACTCGCCGTCATCGACGAGAACACCACCGCCCGCCAGTTCGAGAAGGAGCTGGAGCTGTCCGAGATGTACCACCGTCTCAACAACCAGCACTGATTGACGGAGCGTCATCGGTGCGGTGGAAGGTTCGAAGTACCTCCGTACTCCTTCACCTTCCGCCGCATCGATACCGCACTCGTCAATTGAGGTGAGTGCTGAGCGTTTCAGAGGCCGCTTCGGGAAACCGGAGCGGCCCTTTTTTTGTCACAATCGTTCCACAATGTCGATATTGCGGTTTTGTGACAATTCTTCGTGCCACATAAGCCGAGAATGACTTCTTTTCCTATCTTGTGGCAAGCAAATGGGGATGAGTACGTGCCGAGGTTCCGAAGTCGCTTGTCACGAAAATACTGAAACGCCCGATTTCGCTTGTTGTGACACGAAAACGGACCCGACAGTCATTCTCAAGTGCCTCACCCACATCATCGAGATGCCGGCTGTCAGATCAGCGGCAATCTCACGAGCGCCGTCCATGCCGGGCCATCGGTGGAGACGGTGAATTCGCCGCCCAGCGATTCCGCAGCCTGCCGGCATCGGTTAAGCCCCGTGCCGCCGGTCAATGCCGGGCTATCAGTGTTGCCGGTGTGGGCTGGTTCGGCCGTACCTTCTGCTGCGCTGCCGTTCGATGCTGACACCGTGGCCAGCCCCGCCCCAAGCGTGATTGCGATGCAGTAGCCCGCTGCAGGATCGGCGTATTTCATCATGTTGCCGACGATTTCGTGCAGAATATCCAACAACGCGCCCTTGCGTTCATCCGTACACTCCGAGGATTCTTCCCCACTGATGATGGTCTCGCCGACCAGTCCGTTCGCGTGCAGCCGTTCGTCAAGGGTCACGCCGAGCTCGCGCAACTCGGTCGTTGAAATCTCTGTGATGTGCGATGGTCGTAGGACTGCGTGCTTATGTCGTGATTTGCCACAAGCTGATGGTGCGCTACCGTTTGCGGAGGAATCACGGCCGTCTCCGTTGGCTGCCGAGGACCGTGCCGTCGCGAATTCCGTGTCTGCCCCGACCGAGTCGGTCCGATCCAATTCCGCGATAAGCGCGCGGACCTTGACCAATGATTCGGTTGCGGTCCGTTCGATGAGGGAGATGGTCTCGGCCTCATCGATGTGTTCGATCGGATTGGTGTGTTCCAGACCAGAATCATGTATGGGAGCCGACTGCCCGCCGTTTGGCATGCTGATGCTCTCCGACGCATCCGTCTCGCCGTGAGCCTCACGTCGTACCGCATCCGAATCCAATTGCCGGGCCAGCAGCAGAATTGTGGTCAGATCGTTGGCCACCGAATGATGCAGTTGCATCGCCAACTCACGATCGGCCAGTTCATGCAAGAGCTCCGCACGCTCTTGGGCCGCAATCTCCTGTTGTTCGCGCCAGCTCATCATCGAGCCAAGCCAGATCGCCACCATCAGGAACGCGGCCGTAGCGCACACGATGGTAAATACCGAGGAATCCCACGGGTACAGCCAGATACGTGCCGCCGTGGCCCCCTCGGCGATCACCGCCGCGGCCAGAGCCATGCCCGCATTGAGATACGTCATGACCGTGACGGCCATCAAGAGACAGAACAGTATCGAAAACGGCGTGGCCTGCGGTACCACGCACCGTGCCGCCCAGAGCGCCACAATCGCCCAGCCGCCAACGTTCGGCAGCAGTGCCATGAGCAGACTGCATACGGTAGCGAGCAAGGTGAACAGCAACGTGACATCGCCGGCCTCACCCGCCGCATGCAGGTACGCGGTCTCGATTGCCGCCGGAATCACCGCGCACGCCAGCAGCAGTCGGGTGCGCGCATCCCAAAGCAAACGTTTGCGAGCATCTTTGCCGCCGAAATCGATGGTGCCCATGATTCACATCCTTAAGTATCGGCGGCATAGGGCCACCGCCTCGTCGCGGTCCCTCGCGTGCAGCTTCTCGCGCACCCTGGCGACCTGCGAGAAGATGGTGCCTTTCGAGATGCCAAGCTCGGCGGCGATCTCTTCGGTGGAACGGCCGTCCGCATACCGCCGCATGATGGTCGCTTGCTGCGCGGACAATGCGAATGATCGCGCCGGATGTCTGTCCGATTCGCCTGTCGTCCGAGGCTCCATGCCGGTGGCATGCACGGTGGGTGCGGTGGATGGTGCGGCGTTGTCCGGGAGTCCAGCGGCGGCATGTTGGATGGCAAGATGACGAATGATTCGGGCGATGGCCGCAATGTCGTCTTTGCTGATGACATCGGTCGCCCCGGAGTCGAGCGCGGCGTCACGGTAGACAGCCGGGTCATAAGCGGTCATACCGACCATCGGCAGCTCCGGTGCCCAGCGACGCACGGCCCGGCATACATCGACGCCGGTCATATCCGTTAGCGCCATGTCTACCAGCAGCACATCCGGACGGTCTTGCGTGCGTATGCATCGTTGAATTGCGGCCGCTCCCAACTGCGCGGTCCACAGCACCGCGAACCCCTCGCGGGCCAGCAGCGAACGCAACGCCATCAACGCCATCGCGTCGTTGTCCACCAAGGCGATGGTGATGCGGCCGGTGTTCCCCTGTTTCATAACCCATAGTCTATGGCGCTCGCCACGCCGAGCCGTAACCGATGTCATGCGGCGCATGTCAGCGGCTATGCTTCTTGGAAAGACGGGCCATAGTCTGGAACCATCAATTCACCCGATGGGTGCTGTATGAACCGGCATCACGGATGGATTGGACGACCGACAACCATCACCCGAGCAAGGAGGCCCGCGATGAACAAGGCAATGCAGGCACTGCGCAACCATACGCCCGTGCCGAATGAGAACTGTAGCCTGAAACGTCAGTCGGGCGGCGTTCGTACCGCTCGCCCTCTGTGGTGGTGGCTGCTGGCGGCGTTCCTGGCGTTCGCCGTGATCGTGACCGGCGCGTTCGTCTGGCAGCGATCCACGCGCATGACCTCCCAGAAGATCTATGACGAACTGGTCGCCCTTGACCCGAACGTCACCGAAGCGCAGCTGGAATCGCAGGGCTATGCGTACGGCGGCGAGGCCGTGGACGGCTGGCAGGGCTATTCCGGCGGCGAATCGTACCCGTGGTACTTCAACCCGGATCAGAAGCGCATCGACAAGTTCATCGATGATGTACGGGCCGGGCGCGAATCCGTACTGAAGCTCGTGGTGCGTGGCGTGGGGCCGGCGCAACAAGTCGCCGATGATGCGCAGGGAGGCGCTTCGTCCGACGACGCGGGCGGCATTTCGGTGCGCATCCTCTGGTACGACCCGAACATCAGCGCCGACTGGGCCGAGAAACCGAGCACCCTCGACCCGGTGACCGTCCACCACGACGGCAAAGGGCAGATTCGTGAATGGTGGTGGCGTAAGGGGCGGATCGTCACCTCGGACAAGCGGTTCGCGCGTGGCATCGAACGGACCGATGACGCGAACACCACCTATGTGCTCAGGCATCAGCCGCAGGTACCGGCTACCGTCACAGGCGGGCAGTCCGCCGCTACCGGTGATGGACGGACCGGCAAAACGGAGTCCGACAACTCCGGCGCAACCGGCGAAGATACCGAGAAGGATGAGACGATCATCATCGAGTACGACGAAGTCCTCTACGCGCTCGGTGGCTGACGGCGGTTGGCGGCAGATACGCGAAGTGGCTGGTTTTCCACCGACGAACTATGCGGTGGAAAACCAGCCACTTCACTGTTGGGCTATTTGAGCATTCGGGCCGCTCAGCGCTTGCCGTTGTAGATCTCGCTGTCGATCACATCTGCGAACACGCGGTTCACGGCCGGGCGCACCACCTTCAGGGATGGCGTCAGGCACTTGTTCTCCTGGGTGAACTGCGTGTCCAGCACCGCGAACTTGCGCACCGACTCGGCGCGGGAGACCGTGGCGTTCGCCTTGTCCACGTACTGCTGGATCTCCTCGCGTACCGCCGCGTTCGTGGCCAGACGGTCCACCGGGGTGTCGGTGGACAGGCCGTGCGCGGGCAGCCAGACGGCCAGCGACTCCGGGTCGAGCGTCACCAGGGCGCCGATGAACGGACGCTGGTCGCCCACCACCACGCAATGCTCCACGATCGGGCACTTGGCGATCTCCTCTTCCAGCGGGATGGGGGAGACGTTCTTGCCGCCGGCCGTAATGATGATGTCCTTGATGCGGCCGGTGATGGTGATGCGGCCCTCGTCGTCGATCTCCGCCAGATCGCCCGTGCGCAGCCAACCGTCAGCGGTGAACGCCTCGGCCGTCTTCTCCGGCAGGTTGTGATAGCCGCGGAACACGTTCGGTCCCTTGACCTGCAGCTCGCCTTCATCGGAAATGCGGATGGAGGAGCCAGGGGCGGGCTGGCCTACGGTGCCGATCACATTGTCGCTCACGCGGGTGGCGGCGAACGGCGCGGCAGTTTCGGTCATGCCATAGCCTTGAATCATCGGCAGGCCGATGCCGTTGTAGAAGTGCGCCAGATCCAAGGACAGCGGAGCGCCGCCGCAAGCCACGTACTTGATGCGCGGGCCCAATGCGCCGCGCACCGTGCGGTAGACCAGCGTCTCGTATTTCGCGTGCTCGGCGATCTCGCCCAACGTGTGCTTCTCGCCCGCCTGTTCCTTGCGGCTCCAGACGCGAGCGGCTTCGGCGGCCTTGAGGAACAGCCGGCCCTTGAAGCCCGCGCCGGCCTTGTGCGAGGCGGCGTTGTACACCTTTTCGAACACGCGGGGCACGCCCAGCAGATACGTGGGCTCGAAGGAACGTAGGTCCGGCAGCAACGACTTGGTGTCCGGCAGATAGCCCACCACGCCGTCATCCGAGGCGATGGAGGCGTACTGGATGAAGCGCGCGAAGCAGTGAGCCAGCGGTAGGAACAGCAGCAGTCGCGGATGGTCGTCCAGGATCATCTCGTGCAGCGCCTGCGAGGCCGCGATGGTGATGGATACGAAGTTCTTGTGCGTCAGCTCCACACCTTTCGGATTGCCGGTGGAGCCGGACGTGTAGACGATGGTGGCCAGATCGTCGATATGCACGCTGGCCACGCGCTCGGCAAGTTCCTCGTCGGAGACGGTCACGCCGAAACCTTCCAGTGCGCCCAGTGCGTTGCCGTCGATCATCAGAATCTGCTTGAGCGACGGGCAACGGTCCTTCACTGAGTCGAGTCGGTCGAAGCGCTCGCGGTTGTCTGCGATGGCCAGCTTGACTGAGGAATCGTTCATGATGTTCTGCGCTTGGGAGGCGGAGTCGGTGTCGTAGATCGGTACGCTCACAGCGCCTACCGCAGCCAGTGCGAAGTCGAGAATGCCCCATTCGATGCGGGTGGAGGAGAAGATGGTCACCGCGTCGCCTTTGGCGATGCCCAGTGCGATCAGGCCTTTGGCCGTGCGGGTCACCGCGTCGTTGAACTCGCCGGTGGTGACGTTCTGCCAGTGTCCGGGGCCGAGCTTTTTCGCTGCGATCACCGTGTCCGCGCCGGTGCGTTCGAGTCGATCCGTCAGCAGGGAATAGATGGTCTGATTGTCGTTGAGTGCGATGGATTCGCCGGGGGTGGTGTATTCGGTGAGCATGGCTGTCTGGGTCCTTAGGTTCAAGGGACGTATCGTACGTCTTCGGGGAGATGGCTGTTGACGATTCCGGCCATTCTGTCCATGAGGTTACGCTCGCGTAGGAAGATGCGCGTTGTGGGTACCGGAGAAGTTGCGGGGTGGGTTTTGTCGGTTGTCTACAAGGGTGATGCCGATGTGGGGTGAAGGAAAGGCGCCACCCGTAATCGATAACGGTTTGACAACAATTCGATGATCGGGTGCGCGTTTGGCCGCGCGGGGTGCTCAAGCGCGATATCATACTCGATTGGCGGTTTTTGTTAGCGCTAACAAGAGGTTGAGGCGGGGCCGTACCAAGGCCGTGACAAGACCCTCGCAAGCGGGGCCGGACAGATTGTTTCGTCATCCGGTACCTGTCAGATGCTCCCTTATATGAGCTGCAGTGCGAGCTGAAACCGACGCTAAGCAGAGGAAAAACATAGAGAAGAACGAGAGGATGCTGCATGAGTCAGGCAGTACAATCCAGCGAGACCATCTCGACGGTCACCGAACGTGACGAACATCAGCGCCGCGGCTCCGGCCGCTATATCGTAGGTCTGGCGTTGAGCGCCGGCTTGGCCGGTCTGCTCTACGGATACGACACCGTGTCCATCTCCGGCGCCATCGACTTCCTGCAGTCCAAGTACTCGCTGAGCCCGGCCCTGCAGGGTCTGGTCATCAGCTCCATCATGATCGGCGGCGTGATCGGTGCCGGCTTCTCGGGCTTCCTGTCCGATAAATACGGCCGTCGTAAGATCCTTATGTTCGGTGGTGCGTTCTTCTTTGTGGCGGCTCTGTGGAGTGCCTTCACCTTCAGCCCGTTCACGCTGATTCTGGCCCGTGTGATCGGCGGCGTGGGCATCGGTCTGGCCGCGGCGCTCGCCGTGACCTACATCACCGAGTCGGCCCCGACCAATATCCGCGGTGCTCTGACCAGCGCCTATCAGTTGCTGACCATCTCCGGCATCTTCCTGACTAACGTCATCAACTACTTCATCGCTTCTTCCGGCTCCCATGAGTGGGGCATCGACTTCGGCTGGCGTTGGATGCTCGGCATCGGCGCCATTCCGGCCGCTATTTTCGTTGCCGCGCTCTGGTTCTCCCCGGAGTCTCCGCGATTCCTGGTTCAGGCCGGACGCGTGGAAGAAGGCTACAAGGTTCTCGAACGCATCAACGGCTCGGACAAGGCCCGTCGTGACGTCGAGGAGATCCAGCTCCAGATCAAGGCCGAGCAGGAAGCCAACGCCCAATTCTCCGACCTGTTCAAGCCCGGCCTGCGCAAGGCCCTGCTCATCGGCATCTTCCTGGCCATCTTCAATCAGGCCATCGGCATGAACGCCATCTCCTACTACGGCCCGGTGATGTTCAGCCACATGGGATTCGGCGGCAACACCGAGTTTCTGGCCTCTTCTCTGGTGGGCGGCATCGAGCTCGTGTTCACCGTGGTGGGCATGTACCTGATCGATACGGCCGGTCGTAAGAAGCTGATGGCCGTAGGCTCCGGCTTCATGGTGCTGTTCGCCTTGGGCATCTCCTTCTCCTACGCGAACAACTATCAGCTGCTCATGCTCATCTTCGTGATGTGCTTCACCTCCTGCTTCGCCTTCTCCATGGGCCCGATTCCGTGGATCATGATTCCGGAGCTGTTCCCCACCTACTTGCGTGGACGCGCCACCGGTATCTGCACCGTGTTCCTGTGGGCCACCAACTGGGCCATCGGCCAGTTCACCCCGATGCTGATCAGCTCCATCGGCGGCATGGGCACCTTCTTGGTGTTCGCCTGCACCAACCTCATCTGCTTCCTCGGCGTGGTCACTTTCGTTCCGGAGACCAAGGACAAGACCTTGGAGGAGATCGCCGAACTGTGGAAGCCGAAGTCCGATCAGTCCAACGCGCAGTTGGAAGTGGTGCGTGCCACCGCCGAGCTCAAGCAGGCCGAAGCGGATATCAAGGCCGCCGAGGCCGAGTTGGCCCGCGCCCGCCGTGCCAAGGAGCGTGCAATCGCCACCAAGGCCGCCGCCGAAGCGCTTGTGGCAGCGCAGAAGCAGCGTTAGAAGCAGCGTCAGTCTGGCGTGTGCCTGTCGCTTCCGCTACGGTGACAAGCAGCCATTGAATATGTCAAGGCTCTGCCGCACCGAGATCAAGCGATTATTCGCAACAGTTCGTCTCGCTCTTCGCAACGGAGAGATACGAAGCGAACGTACACCGTGTGCATGAAAGCGAATTATCGATTCGATCTCGGTGCGGTAGAGCCTTGACGCAAGAGAAGGGACGACGGGCATGTTCGATAAACGTCTGTTTCAGATAGCGCCGGGCATAAGACGGCTGGTAGTGGGCAAAGTGGCGCTGATGTGGGTGAGCTTGTTGGCCAACATCGGTTTCATGCTGTCTCTGGTCATGCTGCTGCATGGTCTGCTGAGCGTCGCCTCGCCCGATGCGTCTCAATGCGGTAACACCGCGCCGGATGCGGCCTGTTCCACGCCGCTGTCCGACGTTTCCGGCTCCCATGTGCTGCCCATGGCCGGCGATCTTATGGTGTACGTGCTGCTCGCGCTGGTATGCGCGGGGGTGCGTTATCTCGCCACCACGCACGCCGCCAGACTTGGTACGGAAGCCGCTGAACGGGTCAAGCTGGCCCTGCGCTCCAAGCTCTACCGTAAGATGTTGGCCCTTGGCCCGTCTTACAAATCTCGTGTGACCACGGCGGACGTGATCCAATCCGCCGGCGAAGGCGTCGAACAGATTCAAAGTTTCTTCGAGTTGTTCCTGCCGCAGCTGTTCTACGCCATTCTGGCACCGATCACCTTGTTTGCGGTCATCGCGCCCATCGACATGCCTTCCGCGCTCACCATGCTGCTATGTGCGCCGCTGATTATCATCGTCACCGGCATGGTGTCCATGACCGCGGCCCGCGCATTCAAGAAATACTGGGGCCGTTACACGGACATGGGGGCCGCCTTCCTCGATAACCTGCAGGGTCTTGAAACGCTGAAGAACTTCGATGCGGACGACCGGGCCGCCGCCGAAATGGATAAGAAGGCCGAGACGTTCCGCGTGATGACCATGCGCGTGCTGCAGATTCAGCTGCGCTCCCTGACCGCCATGGATGTGGTGGCATACGGTGGTGCCGCAGCCGGCATCGGCGTGGCATTGTGGCGCTACGCCCATGTACATGTATCTGCCGGGGCCGGCGGATGGTCTGCGGCAATGGCTGCCGCAAGCATGCATGGGCCGCTCACCTATGTGGCGTACGGTTTGCAATATCTGATGCCGTTCGGTGCGGGTTTCCCGCTCACCCTGGCCGGCCTGCTGTCCATCATCCTGCTGTCCGCCGAATTCTTCATCCCGATGCGCCAGCTTGGCTCGTTCTTCCACGTGGCCATGAACGGCATGACCTCGACCAAGCGTATCTTCGCGCTGCTTGACGCTCCCGAACCTGCGCACGGTACTGCTGCGTTGCCGTCTGACGGCAGGGCACCTGAAGTTCGTTTCGATGCGGTCGGCTTCTCGTACGACGACGGTACGGAAGCGTTGTCCGACGTGACGTTCACCGCACCTGCCGGCCGATTTACCGCCATCGTCGGCGTTTCCGGCTCCGGCAAGTCCACTGCCGCCGCGTTGCTGTCCGGTTCGCTGATCGGTTACCGGGGATCGCTGACGCTGGGTGGTGCGGAAGTCCGCGACCTGTCCGGCGAAGCGCTGGCGGGCGAGGTCACCTTGATCGGTGCCCGCAGTCATCTGTTCGCCGGTACGTTGCGCGAGAATCTGATGATGGCGTTGCCGATCGGAGAAGTGCGCGATGGTTCCGGTTCCGCGTCGCCCTTGAGTGCCGGCGCTGTTGATTCGGGCTCCCGGTCTGTAGACGGTCGTCTGTGGGCCGCTCTTGAACAGGCCCGCATCGCCGACTTCGTACATGCGCAGCCGGCCGGCCTGGATATGGTCATCGAACCGGATGCCGCGAACCTGTCCGGCGGCCAACGTCAGCGTATCGCGATCGCCCGTGCGCTGCTGCACGATTCTCCGGTATTCGTATTCGACGAAGCCACCAGCAGCGTGGACGTGGAATCCGAAGCGATGATTCTCGACACCATCCGTGAGCTCGCGGCGGCTCACGGCAAAACGGTGATCATGATCACTCATCGCATGGCCAATGCGGAACAAGCCGATCAGGTGGTGGTGCTCGAACATGGTCGTTCCATCGAAAACGGAACGCATGCAGACCTGATGGCCGCAGACGGACGATACGTCGAGTTGTACACCGCGCAGGCCGATATCGAGAACATCGTGAACGACGATTCCGCCGCTGCCGGCCAACGGCACGTGGCTGCATCCGGTGGTCATCGCGGCGTTGCGGAAGACGAAGCGGCCGACGCCGCCACGCTCACCACGTGGCAGGTTGTCGGACGGCTGCTCAAAGAGGCCAGTCCGCTGACAAGGCTTATGGTCGCGGCCTCCGTTTCCGGCTCGGTCGGACATCTTGCGGCGACATTCCTGCCGGTGTTCGGCATTGTGGCCGGGTTCGCGCTCGCCGGCCATCCGGTGTGGAATATGGGCGTTGGCTCAGCGCTCGCCGGCATGATCGTCTGCGCGCTGCTTCGCGGTGCCACTCGCTATGTGGAGCAGTATCTCAATCACAATGTGGCCTTCCATCTACTCGCACTCTTCCGCTCCAAGACGTTCGCGTCGTTGCGTCGCCTTGCGCCGGCCAAGCTTTCCGGCAAGGGCAAGGGCGATTTGATTGCCATGCTCACCACGGATGTGGAATTGCTGGAGATCTTCTTCGCCCACACCATCAGCCCGGTGGCCATCGCCGCGACCACCACCGTCGTGTACACCATCGCAATCGCCACGCTCAACCCGTGGATGGCGTTGATGCTTATCGTCAGCCATCTGACGATCGGCATCATCGTACCGAAGTTCTTCGCCACCGGTGTGCATAATCTCGGTCCTGCCATCCGAGGCGCGGCCGGCAGACTGGATGATGTGATGCTCGACGATATGCGCGGCTTGGACGAGATCATCCGTTTCGGCCGCGGCGAGGAGCGTGCCCATGGTATTGAAGAGCGTACGCGCGCTTTGTGGCGTGATCATGCCCGGCTCAGCAGGATCAACGGCCGGTTCGCCGGCATCGGCGGCCTGCTGGTATTCCTGCTGATGGGAATCACGACGGTTCTGGCGTTGCGTCTCGCCGCAGCGAATCCGATGGACATTCCCTCACTGGTCACCGCATTCGTGCTGCTTGTCAGCTCGTTTGGCCCAACGCTCGCGCTGAGTGCGCTGCCGGCGAATCTCACACAGACGTTTGCCGCCGCACGCCGACTGTTCGGCATTATGGACGAGACTCCGGCCGTTGCGGAAACCGGCACTGCCACCCCCGAATACGATGGCATGCGCCTCGACCACGTGGCGTTCTCCTATCCGGGCGCTTCCAGCGGTACCGTCCCGATTCTTGCGGACTTCAATCTTGACATCCCCCGCCATGGCATTCTGGGCGTACAGGGACCGTCCGGTCGGGGCAAGTCCACGATGCTGAAGCTATTGATGCGCTACTGGGATCCTCAATCGGGGCAGGTTACGCTTTCCGGCACGCCGTTGCCGGACGTTGACGCCCCCCATCGGCGCAGCATTCAAGCGATGATGAGTCAGGAAACCCATCTGTTCGATGGTACGATTCGGGACAATCTCCTGATTGCACTGCCTCAATCGCAGATCGAATCGGCCCAGCCTGACATCCTTGACGCTCGATTGCATGAGGCATTGTCCAAGGCTTCGGTGCTTGATCTTATCGATGCTTTGCCTGAGGGGCTGAACACCCAAGTGGGGGAGCTGGGCGATCGCCTTTCAGAAGGCGAACGCCAGCGCATCGGTCTTGCCCGCGTGTTCCTGCGTGAGGCGGACCTTATCCTGTTCGACGAGCCGACCAGTCGTTTGGATGCCTTGAACGAAGCGATTATCCTGCGTTCGATCCGTCGGATGGCTATCGATCACGGCAGTGCGGTGGTACTGGTCTCGCATCGTGAGTCTGCCATGCGTATCGCCGACTCGGTGCTAGTGCTGGATGCGTAACCGAGACTGTCCCAATCCGAGGCGGCTTATCTGAATCAGGTCAGGCCTTGATGAAGGCGTCCAGCGAATCCAGTGCTGCATCGATGGCACGGGCTTCGCGGGCGTCTTCGGTTTCATGCTCGAAGCGTTCGGTATAGGCCGGCGCGGCGCACGCGGCTTCGATGGCCGGCGATAGCAGTATGCCGCCGGTAGGATCGTCGTCGGCGTCGAGATGTGAGGTGCGAGAGCGCTTGAACAATGCCGAAAGATCGTCAGGCATCTCATCGTCCAACGTATCGACCGCTGCGCGAGCTGCATCTTCGGCGTCTGAACCGCTGAGCATTGCTGCATTGCGGTTGTCGTCACCGGTGTGGCCGGTGCGGTTGGTGTGATCAGCATCGGCGGATTCGTGCGGCCGCGCGGGCAGTGCAGGATTCGGTGGCGCAGGTACGGCGTTGCGCACTAACTGGTGCGAGGCGCTCGTAGCTGTGCGCGCAGGTTGTGACGTACGTTGCCGTGATGGTTGAACAGTGTGGTGCGCGACTTCTTGCGGTGAGTTTTGCTGGGGACTCTGGGCGGACGTGGCGACTGACTGCGTCGTCTGGGCTGACTGTTCGGCCGCATGTGTTGCGGCGATCCGTTCGCGCTCGGCCGCTTCGAGCGCGAATACGCGTTGCTGGGCGACAACGCGCGCATGCTGTGCCGCAGACATAATGCCCAACGCCTGCATGCGTTCGTTTTCCACACGCCGCAGCGTCGCCTCCGCATGACGGATATTCGCATCAGCTGAGCTCAGCGCATACTTAGCGGCGGCCAGTTCGGTTTTCGGCTGCCAGAGACGTTCGATGTCTTCCAGCGTACGTCCCATCGTTTCCGGCACCAGCAGAATGACGCCGAGCATGCAGACCAAATCCAGCACACCGAATATGGCGAATGCGACGCCGCCTCCCAACCCGTCGATCAGTATCGGTGTGAACTGAGCGATCATCCAATTGGCGAACAGCAGGAACATCACGCACAGGCCTGTCGCCCGGCCGCGCAGATACGTGGGGAACAGTTCGGGGATGACGATCCAGGGAATCGGCCCCATCGAAAACGCGAACGCGGCTGTGAACGCCATCACGGATATCAGCATCAACAGGGGGCTGTGCAACAGGTACGAGACGGATATGCAGGCAGCGAATATGCACATCATGCCTGAACCGATCTCCATAAGACGTTTGCGGCCGAAGGTGTCGATCAGATACATGCCTACCACGGTGGCCACCAGTTCCACGCCGCCGACGCTCGCCGCTGCCAGGAATTCCGTGTCGCCGCCGAATCCCATCTGCGAGAACATCACCGGACCGTAGTAGGAGATGGCGTTCATGCCGATAAGCTGGTTGAACACCGCCAGAAAAATGCCGATGCCCAACGCACGCCGAAGACCGGGGCGGAACAGGTCATGGAATTCGTTGGACATCTCGCGTTCCAGTTGAATTGACGCGTTGATGTCGTCGGTACGTAGACGTGCCCGTTCGGTCCCGAGAATGTGTTCGAGTACCGTGAATCCTTCGTCGATTTTGCCCGCCTGAATCAGGTATCGCGGACTTTCCGGGGCTCCAATCATAGCCAGCAGGAAGGCGGCGGAAGGCAGCGCTCCCAGTCCTAGCATCCATCGCCAGCCGTTGCTGATGTCCCAGCTGCTGGTGCCATGCGAGGCGATGATGTAATTGATGACGTTGGTGAGGAAGATGCCGCATACGGCGAACATCTGGTAGGAGAACGAAAGCAGGCCGCGAATATTGGTCGGTGCTGATTCGGTGATGTAGGTGACTGCCAGCGACGCGGTCAGGCCGATGCCATAGCCGCCGACCGTGCGTGCCACGATAAGGTCGATTGGTCCCCAGGTCAGTGCGCTCCAAATGGCGGCGATGAAGAAGAACGCGCCGCCGATGATAAGGAGGCGACGCCGTCCGTACTTGTCGGAGAGGAAACCAGCCGTTGCCGCGCCGATGATGGCACCGAGCATGATGGATGAGATGACCAGTCCTTCCATCAGGGAGTTCAATCCATATTTGGTGCGCAGGAATTCTATGGCACCGGAGATGGAAACGGTGTCATAGCCGTAGAGCAGTCCGGCAAGGCCGGCGCTGAGAGCTAGTCCGAACGTGTATTTACCTGATCCTTGGGTGCGGATGGCCGTACCCAGAGGATTCCTCTGTTGCGCGGTGACACGAGACAGGCCCGCCATGTGCTTCTTCCTCTCAACACAGCTATGGGGGAACGTGTCCATATTAGAGGACTGCGGAAGGTTATGCGTGAAGATTTCACGATGTATTCTTTCGCCATATGAGCGTTCACATCGGCGGTGTTGGCGGTTTTTCGACGTGAAACTGTGATGGGTGCCTTCTTGATGGCATATGGCTTCATCGCGGACCTGTGCCATGCGTGTATGCACATCGTGCCGACAGCGGCTCGGGGAGCGCAGGATGATTTTCTGTTGGAATTCTCGGCGTGTTCTAGCGTTTTGACAAATAGGTACACGGGTGTATCATAAAGGTATTGGTACACGGGTGTACCAAAGTAAACACCCAAGGAAACAGGAGTCTTCGGCAAGCGCGTAAGGCGTTCGGATGCACAGTGGTATTCCATGCTTTTCATGCTTTCGAAGTCAGGAGGAGATCGCTCATGCGTACCATCAAGAAAGTTCTCGCGGCAACGGCTGCCGTGGCCACTCTCGTCAGCATTGCAGCCTGCGGCAGCAGCTCGGACAGCAACGCCAACAAGGGTGATGCCGACAAGGCTGAGCTCGTATTCTGGGGCTGGGATTCCGGCAATTCCATGAAGGACATCATCGCCAAGTTCGAGAAGGCCAACCCCGGCATCACCGTGAAGTTCAACAACACCGGCACTGCCGAGAAGACCTCCACCGCCCTGTCCAACGCCATCGCCGCCGGCAACGGCGCACCAGACGTCGTGATGCTTGAAGACCCGACCGTCACGCAGTTCGCCGTCACCGATGGTCTCGTGGATCTGAGCGAATTCGGCGCCGACAAGCTTGCCGACGATTTCGCGGCCGGCCCGTGGAACAAGCTGCAGTACAACAACAAGCCGTACGCACTGCCGATCGATTCCGGCCCGGAAATGTTCTTCTATAACAAGGCCGTATTCGACAGGGCCGGTGTTGACGGCGAATCCATCAAGACCTGGGACGACTACTACGAGGCCGCCAAGAAGATTCGCGCCACCGGTTCCTACATCACCAACCTGGCCGGTACCTCCAATGACTATCAGCCGTTCACCGCACAGATCTGGCAGGCCGGCGCTCAGCCGTGGAAGGTTGATGGCGAGAAGATCACCATCAACATGACCAAAGACGAAGGCATGCAACGCTATATCAAGTTCGTCCAGAAGCTCATCGACGAAGATCTCGTGGATACCAAGACCCCGAACTGGTCCGACGATTGGAACCGTGAGTTGAACGACGGCACCATCGCCTCGCTGACCATCGGCGCTTGGATGCCGATCAACCTGATGACCGGTGCTCCCGATCAGGCTGGCAACTGGCGCGTCGCCCAGCTGCCGCAGTGGGAGGAAGGTCAGGAAGTCTCCGCTGAGGATGGCGGCTCCGCTCTCTCCGTGGTCAAGCTCTCCAAGAATCAGGCCGCAGCTTACAAGTTCGTTGAGTACATGACCCACGGCGATGGTGCCCAGACCATGGCCGATACCGGCACCTTCCCGTCCCTGAAGAAGATCCTCACCTCGGACTCCTTCACCGATCCGACCACCGAGGCCAACAAGAAGACCAACAACTACTTCGGTGGCCAGAACGTGAACGAAGTGCTCTCCGAGGCGGCACAGCGGCCGACCGAGAAGTTCCAGTACCTGCCGTACAACCCGTTCGCCCAGTCCTCTTACGGCGATGAGGTTTCCAAGGCCTACACCGGCGAGATTACGCTGGAACAGGCACTCGAAAACTACGGCAAGAAGCTGGCCGAGCAGGGTGAGCAGCAGGGCTACACCGTCACCGTCAAGTAAGTTCATACCGCAACTCGGTGAGGTGTCTGCACCGATACCGATGTGATGGTGATTAGGAGCGGGGATGCTCCCCAGCGTCCCCGCTCTTTCCATGCCCGGACGAGGCAGGTAGGTCATTGAGATAACAAGAGAGGCAAAACATGTCGGAGCAAGCATTGAGCGCCATGGGCACAGATCCCTCCATGGCAGGACAGCATACGGCTCGGGTGCGTGTGAATAAGCATAAGGCGGATTGGCGTGGTTGGAAGTTCATGTGGCCGTTCGCGGTGGTGTTCGTGTTCG
>NZ_PGLQ01000002.1:464725-632046 GCF_002802865.1 Bifidobacterium scaligerum | reverse complement strand
TGTTCGCCAAGCTGGGGTTGACGAACACGCCGTGGGCCATGATCATCCCGTCGTTGATCAGCCCGTTCGGCCTGTATTTGATGTGGATCTTCAGTGAGCAGGCCGTGCCGACCGAGTTGTTGGAGGCGGCGCGTGTGGATGGCGCGAGCGAGTTCCGTACGTTCTGGACGATCAGCCTGCCCCTGTTGGCGCCGGGTATCGTGACGACGGCTTTGTTCACGATCGTGGCGACGTGGAACAATTATTTCCTGCCGTTGATCATGTTGAAGGACGCGGACTGGTATCCGTTGACGATCGGTTTGAACCAGTGGAAGGACCAGGCGTCCACGGCCGGTGGTCAGGCGATCCAGAACCTGGTGATCACGGGTTCCCTGATCACGATCGTCCCGTTGGTGATCGCGTTCCTGTGCTTGCAGAAGTACTGGCAGTCCGGCCTGGCCGCCGGCGCCGTCAAGGAATGACCGGTCCCGGGAAGTGAGTGGCTCCCCCGTAGCCCCTCGCCCCTCTCGTAGCCCCTCTCGCGAATATGTCTCTGTGACTTGTCGTCAGTGAGCCATTTTCGCGGGAGGAGGGGTGGAGGGGGGAGGAGCGCTGGCGAGGGCCGGCTGCAGAGGACAGGAGATGCCGGGGGAATCGCGTCGTTTCGTTCCATCGATAATAGGCAAAAGCTTGACAACATAAGGAAATGAAGAACCATGACTGAGCGAAGATCGTTCAAGTGGCCGGCACTGCTGACCTCGACCGGTCGCGGCATCGCCTTCGGCGGGGACTACAACCCGGACCAGTGGCCGGATGAGGTCATTGACGACGACATTCGTCTCATGCGTGAGGCGCATGTCAATACCGTTGCCCTCGCTATCTTTAGTTGGGACAGGATCGAGCCCCGCGAAGGCGAATTCACGTTCGATTGGCTGGACATGGTCATCGACAAGCTCGGAGCAGCTGGCATCGCAGTGGACCTTGCCTCAGCTACGGCCACCGCGCCGATCTGGCTATATGACAAACATCCTGAAGTACTGCCGGTAGATCGATATGGGCATATCGTCAACGCCGGCTCCCGACAGTCCTGGCAGCCGACGAGTCCGGTGTTCAAGGAGTATGCGCTCCGCCTATGCCGCGCAATGGCTGAACGTTACGCAAACAATTCGTACGTGACCGCTTGGCATATGGGTAACGAGTACGGATGGAACAACCGCTACGATTACTCCGACAACGCCCTTCATGCGTTCCGGTCATGGTGCAAAGACAAGTACGGCACGATCGAGCAGTTGAATGACGCGTGGGGCACCGCGTTTTGGTCCCAGCACGTGAACAGTTTCGAGGAAGTCCTGTTGCCTCGCCATATGGGTGGTGACGCGATGGTCAACCCAGCCCAGCAACTCGACTACGAGCGATTCGGCAACGATATGCTGCTCGATTTCTATAAGGCCGAACGCGATGCTATCGAAAAGATCTGCCCCGGCAAACCGTTCACCACCAATTTCATGGTCTCCACCGATCAATGCGCGATGGACTATGCCAAGTGGGCGAACGAGGTGGATTTCGTGTCCAACGACCACTATTTCCACGAGGGTGAATCCCATTTGGACGAGCTCGCCTGTTCGGATGCACTTATGGATTCGCTGGCGCTTGGCAAACCATGGTACGTGATGGAGCACTCCACATCGGCCGTCCAATGGAAACCGTTGAACATGCGCAAACGCCACGGCGAGCTTGTCCGCGACGCGTTGGCCCATGTGGCCATGGGAGCGGATGCCATCAACTTCTTCCAGTGGCGACAGTCCTCCTCGGGCGCGGAGGCATTCCACTCCGCTATGGTGCCTCATGCCGGTGAGGATTCGAAGGTGTTCCGAGGCGTATGCGAGCTTGGCGCTGTTTTGGAGGCGCTGTCCGATGCGGGATTGCAGGGCACGGAACTGGAACATGCGGATACGGCTATTCTGTTCAGCGCCGAATCTGAATGGGCTACACGTTGCCAGACCCTGCCAAGCATGAAGCTCAGCCACTGGCATGACGTGCGTGACTGGTACCGCGGACTTTTGGATGTCGGACGCCGTGCCGATGTTGTGCCGCTCGCCTACGACTGGTCGCAGTATAAGATCATTATCCTGCCTACCGTGCTGGCGCTGCCCGACGTGGATACGCGTCGTATCGCCGACTTCGCTCAAACCGGCGGCACCGTGATTATCGGCTATGCCACCGGTCTCGTCGATGAGCGTTTCCATGTCGGACTTGGCGGCTATCCCGGTGCTGGCAACGGACTGTTACGCCAGATGCTCGGCATTCGTTCCGAGGAATTCAACGTCCTTGGCTCTGAGGCGGAAGACGAGCCCGCTGGAATCACCTTGTCCAATGGAATGACCACCCGCCTCTGGCAAAACGATGTGACCTCCACCGCTCCGGATACCCAGATCATCACCACGTATCAGGGGCCCGCGGCCGCAGACTGGGAACTCGACGGCACCCCCGCCATTACCACTCACTCATACGGTGCAGGAAAGGCCATCTACATCGGGTGTGATCTGGACCGCCAAGACATCGCTCACCTGGTTGGCCTGTTGTCTGACGCGTTGCCGTTACCCAGCGATCAGACAGCCGCTGATTCATCTCAGACGTGCGATGCACGTATTCTGCACACTGTTCGTCGATCCACTGATGGTGCCGTGCGATTCGATTGCTACCTCAACCGTTCCAAGCAGCCGGTGGAGATTACGGGCATCCATGGCGAACCGGTTGTCGCGTATCGTTGCGAGTCGGTTGCCAAAGGGACTTATGCCATCATGCGCAACGGTGTTCTCATTATGCGCAGTGAACGCTAAGTAAGGAGGTGCCGGCCGCCGTTCAGCTGTATTCCGCGGGGAGTTGTATGCGGATGCAGGGTACTTGCGTTACAAGGGGTCGATTTCCACTTCGGGAAACATCTATCTGCGTTACAAGGGGCACTTTAGCGGGAATGTGACAAGTATCAGCCGTACAATTGCAACGCTGATACTTGGCGGAATGTCACTGATGAGCCCCTTGTAACGCAGATAGATCTCCCCGAAGGTGCCGAAGTGCCCCTTATAAGGGAGATACCGAACGCAGTCGGAGGAACGGAGTGGAAATGAGCGGCGCGAATACCATCAAGAGACGTGTCACGTTACGTGATGTGGCTCAGGCCGCCGGAGTTTCACTCAAAACCGCTTCGAATGTGATCAACGGATCCGGCCGAATGACCGATGAGACTCGTGCCAAGGTCGAGCAAGTCATCAAGGATCTCGGCTATCAGGTCAATGTGGCTGCGCGCAATCTGAACCGCAACCATACCGGATTCATCACTCTTGCCGTGCCTTCTCTTACGCCGCCATATCTGGCTGAACTGGCGAATCGCATTATCGATGCCGCCCGTCAACAGGATTATTCCGTATACGTCACCACCTATGCGGAAGGATCCGCCAAAGGCGCTCGCGACGTATTGAAGACATTCAACTCCACTGTGTCTGACGGCATGATCCTATCGATGAGCGAGATCGAGGACATCACGCCCGAAGACCTAAACGTTGATTTTCCATTGGTTGTGGTCGGGGCCCGTACCACGTGGGGCATTGCAGACCATGTGACTCCCGACGATGTATCCGCTGCGGCGAGCGCAGCCGGATATCTCTACGATCATGGTTCTTCACGTCTTGCTGTAGTAGGTGCCCGCAACGCCTATGACGAATCCGCGTTGCTTGCGGCGGTGGAGGGCAATGCCCAATTGCGCTTGCGGGGCGTGATCGAGGAAACGCATCGTCGCGGGCTTGCGATTGACCCCCGGTTGATCGGATCCACCGATCAGGATTGGACAATCGGTGCGGGCGCTCGTGTGACCCAGCAGCTTATCGATTCGGGAGTGCCGTTCGATGGTGCGGTGGCGTTGAACGACCAGTTGGCCATCGGCGCGCTTACCGCTCTGCGTACATCGGGCTATGTGGTGCCTGATCAGGTGCAGGTTATCGGATTCGACAACAATGAAGAGGCTCCGTATCTTCAGATTCCGCTCACTACTATGGATTCCCGTTTGGATTGGACCGCTCCGACTGCGGTCGGGCGTATTTTGGGACGTATCCGGGGAAGCATCACCGCGCCGGAGCTGTTGACCACCACATCCCAAGTGATCGCGCGCGCCACAACTCGTTGAGCATCCGGCAAAGACTCATGTGCTGCATAAGGTGCATAAGGTGCGCAGCAATACATACAACGCGTTGGCGCATACGCGACGCCGCTTACGTTTCAGCGGCAACGCACACTGATCTTTACGCCTTGCCCAGAAATGTGAGCACGATGAGCAGCACGTTCAGGGCAATGATCAGCACAGCCACTGCGATGAACAACACATGCTTGACCGGGCCATCCACCCACTGACCCATGAGTTCCTTACTGTGCGTATACCGCATTAGCGGAATGATGGCGAATGGAATACCCACTGAAAGAATTACCTGACCAATAACCAAGGCCTCTGTAGGATTCGGTGCAAACCACAACACGATCAGTCCAGGTACCAGTGTGACCACGCGGCAAGCCCACATTGGTGCCTTGATGCGCAGCAGACCGTGCATGATCTCGGAGCCGGCATATGTTCCCACTGAAGTCGAGCTCAGGGAGGAGGCCAGCAGGCCGATGGAGAAAATCGTGCCGATTACCGGCCCAAGCACCGAAACGATCGCGTGTTGCGCGCCCTCGATGGAGTCAGTGCCGTTCATGCCGTACAGCGAGTTGGCGGCCAAAATCAGTAGGCTCAGGTTCACCGTACCGGCCAGCAGCAATGCCCACACCACATCTATTTTGGAGCCGTCCAGCAGTCGCTTGATCGTAGGCTTTGCCTGGCCGCCGGCGTAATGATCGTTGACCAGCGTGGAATGCAAGTAGATGGCATGGGGCATCACCGTGGCACCTAGCATCGAGGATGCCATCAGCACCGAGTCCGTGGTGGTGAAGCGTGGAATAAGGCCGCCTGCCACATCGGATGGGTTCGGCGGAGCGATGAACAGTCCCGCGATAAAACCGAAAGTAATCACCAGCAGCAGCGCGATAACGATTTTCTCGAACATGCGGTGCGTTTTGCCGCCTTCGAACAGCAACAATACGGTGGAAACCGCGCCGATAATGCAGCCGCCGATGAACAACGGCAGGCCGAAGAGCAAATTCAATGCGATGGCACCGCCGATCAGCTCGGCGAGATCGGTGGCAATGGCGATGACCTCAGCTTGGGCGAAGAACATGAATCGACCGGCGTCCCCCATACGCTCGCCCAACAATTGGGGCAGGGATTTGCCGGTCACGATGCCCAGCTTTGCGGACTGGTACTGGATAAGCACGCTCATCGCATTGGCGAGTACCAGTACCCACACCAGAAGGTACCCGTACCGTGCGCCAGAGGTGATATTGGCGGCCACATTGCCGGGATCCACATAGGCTACGGCAGCTACGAATGCCGGTCCGAGGATACCGGCCAGCGCATGCCCATGTTGGGCGGTTTTCTTGGAGCCGGCAGCGTTGACGGAGGCTGCACGCCGCTCCTTGTCGATTTCGGCTTCGCCGCGATCCCGTTGTGCCACTGCTTCGGCGTCCAGCAGATTGATATCCGGGTGATCGAGCCCCAGCCGTGTGGCCTCGGGATGAATGGTTCGGCGCTTGTCTATGGTGTGCATTCGCCCGTAGCCGCGACCGTGACGATTGCCATTGGCTATGGTCGGGCTACCGGCAAATGTCTGATTGGCTGATGTGTGATCTTGATTGTTGCGTGTTTCTTGATTCGTGTCGTTGCTGTTCGCGCTCATGATCTTGCGTTTCTACCTTCACCTTGTTCCAGAGATAAGGTATAGCGTTCGATTGTTACTTTTGCTACCGGGGTATTCGCTGATATCGGATCGATGTTTCCCGTCTGAATCGTGCTACCTGTTCTTCACCTGTACCGGCTGCATTGGCTGCGTGCGTTAACCGTTTCCCTCAGTCTTCCGGTACGGCCTGTCCCGGGCAGGAATGCAGGACGGCGAGCATCGCATCCTTTTCGGCGGAGGTGACTGATAAGCCATACTTATCCTTGACGCCAATTTGCCGTGCCACGTACGCGCACCGGTATCCACTGTTGGTGGGCAGCCAGTAGGCGGCTGAGGCGGACCCTTTATCCTGATTGGCGGGACCATCAACAGCCAGCAGGTTGTATGGGTCGTTACCGAATTCGCGACGCCGAGCGCTGTCCCAGTCGCGTGCACCGGACTGCCATGCATTTTCCAATGCCACGACATGATCGATCTGCACTGCGGAGGACGTAGTACGTCCTCGCGTGAAATTGATGGTTTTGCCGGTGTATGGATCAGCGAGAGTCCCCGACTGCACCACACAGCTGCCGCTGGTTTTATAGGTGATGTCGGTCAAGTCGCGGGCAAGCACGTCTTCTCGCACGTCGCATCCATTGCCGTCCGTATCGGTTTCACGGAAACCGAACGCATTGCGATCATAGCCCGCCGAGTTTTGATTGTCGTCGACGGTAAGGGCGGCGAGTGTGTCTGCCGCGGACCCGGTGGCGGTGTATCGGCCGACCGCACGAGCGGTATCGGAACTGACCTCAGGCAGCAAAAGGCCGATGGTCACGCCTATGGCCAATGCTAGAACGGCGAGAATCAGTATGCGTTCAAGCGGACCGGACGCGTTGAAACGCCGGCTGCGAAAGTGAACGGAAGATCTGCGTCGAGTCATCGATCAGGGTGGGTGAATGGATCGCGAAAACGAAAGCGACGCGATCAGGCGTATGTGAAGGTAGCCGGATCATGGCCTGCACGGGTGGGACCGTCAAGGGCGTCGATGGCCTGATGCTCGTCGGCCGTCAGTGCGAAACCGAACAGATCCAGATTCTCCCGCTGGCGTTCGGCGTGGACGGACTTGGGAATGATAATCGTACCGTTTTCGACATGCCAACGCAGAATTACCTGTGCAGGACTGACGCCATGCGCAGCGGCAATGCGTTCGATCGTGCCATTGCCGGCGTTGAGGTCGGCACCGCGTGCCATCGGCGAATACGCTTCCACTGCAATGCCATGCTCTTTGCAGAACGCCACCACTTCGCGCTGCTGCCAAGTGGGATGCAGCTCGATCTGGTTGACGGCCGGCCACGAGCCGGTCTCCTCGTACAGACGCTGAAGATCGGAGGGCATGAAGTTGCACACGCCAAGCGTACGGGCGAAGCGTTCGTCGCGCAGCTTGACGAACGCCTTCCATGTGTCGGTGCTGCGCCAATCGAACGGGGTGGGCCAGTGAATCATGTACATGTCCACATAGTCGAGCTGAAGCTTGGACAGGGAGTCCTCGAAGGCGCGTAGCGCGGAATCGTACCCTTGCTGGGAGTCGCGCAATTTGGTGGTGACCCACAAGGTTTCACGTTGTGCGCCTTTGTTGTAGCCGGTTGCGGCAAGAGCGCGTCCGACGCCGGCTTCGTTGTTGTAGCCTGCTGCGCCATCGATATGACGGTAGCCGGCCTCCAGAGCGGATTCGACGACGGGGCTCACGCCTTCGTCGTCGATGCGCAGCACGCCCAAGCCGATCTGTGGAATGGAATGACCGTCCTTCAAGGCGATGTCCGGTACGTTGGCGGGATTGATATGGCCGTTGGTCATGATCTCGCTCCTTTCTGCGCTGCTGCTCTTCTTGCTATGACTACACGTCACTGTACACGGTTGGTTGGCTGATGGGCAGAAGAATGTGCGGTACATCGCGCTTTGGCAAACGTCTGCTGAGCGTTCGTCAAGTAATTATCGGCGGGCGGTATGCAATCGACGGCGCAGTGCGGTCAGGGAGACAGCGTCGCGAGCTCGTCCGGCACCATCTCCACGAACGCCGAACGCCACCATCAGCACCATCGCGAAACACAACAGTGCGGAGACACGCAATGCCCACTGGATGCCGAAAATCGAGGCTGCGACCGACGAGGTACCGCTTTGTCGATTCCACATGGCGAACGTCTCCATCAGAATCACCAGCACCGGTGCGCCTACGGCACCGGCGATCTGACGTGCCGTATTCGTCACCGACGAGCCTGCCGACACTTCGTCCGGACCGTCAAGACAATTCAGCGACCATGTGGTGATGGGCATCAACAGGAATCCCATACCGATCTGTCGCACGAACTGGCAGATCGACACCCACCAGATCCACGTATTCATGGCCACCAACGACATACCCAGCGTGCCTATGGTGAGCACGATTGAACCGAACAAGGCAACAGGACGCGCGCCGAACCGATCCATCGCACGTCCGCCGAAGAACTGCGACACGCATTGTCCGATCGCGCCAGGCAGCATGATCAATCCGCTCATCGTGGCCGTGTAGCCTCGGTCGGTCTGAATGTAGAGCGGCATGATCACCAGAATCGAGCTGAAGGCGAAGAACGCCAGCGATGCGGTGATGGTGCCAATCGTGAACGAGCGGTTCTTCAGCACGGCCAAGTCCAGCAGCGGCGGCTGGGGAAGTGTGCCGGAAGAGTCTGTCTGCGCTGCCTTCGCAGCGCGGTAAGTCCTGCCACGACGCACGTTACGCACCACGAACCACACGATGCCCATCAGTCCGACAACCATAGGAACCCATGTCACCGCAGCGACGAATCCGTAGCCTTCCGAATTGGTGAATCCGAACATCAGTCCGCCGAAGCCGATGACCGACAGCGCCACCGAGAAGAAGTCGGCACGTGCGGTGGCATCATGCGAGCCGAAGTTGTGCAGCCTGAACACGGCGGCCAACAGCGAGATCACGCCTATTACGGTCATGGTCAGGAAAATCGAGCGCCACCCGTTCGCGTCGGTTTGCCAACCTCCCAGCGTGGGTCCGATCGCCGGTGCCACGCTCATCGCCATGCCTACGGTGCCCATGGCGAAGCCACGTCGCGCCAACGGATAGATGGAGAATACAGTGATCTGCAGCACCGGCCACATCACGCCGGTACCTGCCGCTTCCAGCACGCGGCCGGCCAGCACCCATACGAAATTCGGCCCCAACCATGCCAGAACAGAGCCTGCCGTGAAGACGGCCATCGAGCAGATCACGATTTCGCGAGTGGAGAATCGTCGTGTCAGGAACGCGGTCAGTGGCACCATTACGCCCATAACCAGCTGGAAGATAGAGGTGAGCCACTGGCCTGTAGTCACGGATATGCCGAATTCGGCGACGATGATGGGCAGTGCGGAACTCAGCTGCAGTTGCGTGAAGTTGCCGACGAAGGTAATGAACGTGAGAATCGCGATTGAGATGAACGCTGCATGGGTCAGCTTGCCATCAACATATGCTTCTTCTCGGGGTAAGTCCCGCCGCAATTCCTGAAAATTCACGCCAATACCCTACGCCCAGGGGTGCCCACGAGCATGCCATCGTCGCCGGGTTGCCATGCGTTTAATGCCACCAGCGAGGCGTGCACGTCCGCATCGTGCGAATGGAAAAACGTCGGGGGGCAGCTTGTAGGATGCTGAGGAGTGTTGTCCTCCCAGTGGTTTCGTGGAGCGTCACGATGCTTATCGTGCTGTCGGATACCGAGGTTTGGTTACTTGGGCTGTGGCGGTACCGAGTATCGACGTATATGATGTTCATCGGGATTCGCAAGGCGAACGGCTACATGCAAAGCAGTTGAGAGAGCAGTAAAAAAGGAAGAGCAGATGTCTGAAGAGACGTCGTCAACAGCGAGAGGTACCGAAGCCTCCTCCGTCAAACGATCTAGCTCGAGGAGCAAAACCACTGGCGCGCGGTCCGGCGGCCAACTCGGTGACATCCCTCAGGAGCAGATCTCTCACGTCCTGTATTGGCGATTCTTCATCAATCTGGCGCTGATGCTATGCGATGCAGCCATGTTCATGATCGCCAGTGCTGCAGTGCTCGGCATCCGTGACGAGGCGCAGCCGTTTTACACTCCGCGCTTTGATTTCACGCTCAACACCACGGTGTATCTGATCATCACCGCGTTCATCTGGGTGTATTCGCTCCGGGCGGTGGGCATATATCACCGTCACATTATGGGCGATGGGTATCAGATCAATGTGCTGCTGGTCAAAGGCATGGTGGTGTGCTGGGTGGTGCAGTGCGCCTTTAACTACTTCTTCAACTTCGATCTGACGCTCACCTCGCTGTGCCTGATGGTGATTGCCGGATGGCTGCTGACCATGATCGAGCGTGTGATCACCCGCATGATGATCACGAGGGGGCGTCGCAAAGGCGAATATGCGTATGGCACGGTGATCGTGGGATCGCCTGAAGGCATCATTCGCACGCTTAAGTTCCTGGCTCCCCGGCAGCAGCTCAGCTATCGACCGGTGGCCGTATGTCCGATCCATCTGAATACCGTGACTGATGCCATTGAATCGGTGGAGGACGTTGAGGCCCTGCAGCGTGCGATTCGTAAGGAGTGGGGCTCCTATCTGCCGGTATTGGAATACAGCGATCATCATCTGACGCAGAACATCGTGAACATGAATGCCCAGACCGTAATGGTTGCCGACGAATTGCACCGTTATTCCGACAACTACAACATTTTCTCCGTGCGTATGGAATCGATGGGCCTGGAGATCGCCACGGTGACTTCCGCTGCGGACACCACGAACCATGAGCTCCAGATTCGATATCTGCAGGGCGTTACGGTCGTGACCCAGCGGCTGGCCCAATACACTCCGGCTCGTCGCCTGGCCAAGCGTTTGTTTGACCTTGTGGTTTCGTCCTTGGCCATTCTTGTTTCTCTGATCGTCACGATTCCGGTGGCCATCGCCATCAAGGTGACCGACGGCGGCCCGGTGTTCTACAAGCAGACCCGTCTGGGCCTACGTGGCAAGCCGTTCCAGATGTACAAGTTCCGTTCGATGGTGGTCAACGCCGACGAACTCAAGGCCAAGCTGGCTGAGGAGAGCGGTCAGACCGATCGTTTCATCTTCAAGATGAAGAATGATCCGCGCATTACCAAGGTCGGTCATTTCATCCGCCGGTTCTCCATCGACGAATTGCCGCAGTTCCTCAATGTGTGGCTGGGAGACATGTCCGTAGTGGGGCCGCGTCCACCGCTGCCCGAGGAATATGCGCGTTATAACAAGCTGTACGCCACGCGTATGCTCACCAAGCCCGGCATTACAGGTCCCTGGCAGGTTTCAGGACGCTCCGACTTGTCCGAGGAGGAGAGCGAGGCATTGGACGTGGCTTATGTGCAGAACTGGTCGATCACCGGAGACGTTGTGCTGCTGTTCCGCACAGTCGGTGCAGTACTCAGCCATCGTGGCGCGTACTGAGGTGTATTCCGAGTCCGCTCAAGAGATCAAGAGATATTGTTGCCGTTACGGTGTGATGTTCTCCAGATTATGAGTAGAATGAGCTGCTAGTGGTTTGCACGCAGGCCGCAATGTAGCGCGTTGCAGGCGCTACTGCCCCAGAACACGAAGAGAAAGACTACGCCCATGCACATTATGTTCGTCTGCACCGGCAATATATGTCGTTCTCCTATGGGCGAACTCTTGCTCACCAAATATCTGGCCGGCACCACGATTCGCGTTTCCAGCGCTGGCACTCACGGTCTGCCGATGCATCAGATGGATCCTTCGAGCGCCACGCTGATGCAAAGCGTGGGCATAGAGCCGAGCGGCTTTCGGTCCCGCCGACTGACGCAGGATATGGCTCGCTCCGCAGACCTGATTCTGTGCTTTGAGAAAGATCAGCGCAAGGATATTGTCACCTTGGCTCCGACTGCGGTGCGCTATACATTCCTACTGGGCGACTTTGCCAATATGTGTGAGTATTGCGCTCGCAACGGTCTGGTCAAAGGGCTGACCATTCAGGAGCGTCTGCAGTCGGTGATTGACGCTTCTTCCATCATTCGTCCGATGCTTCCCGAACCTGCGGATATCGAGGATCCGCACGGCAAGGAGTATGGCAAGTTTCGTATTGCCGCCGAGCAGACCAACAAGGCGTTGCGTACCATTCTCACCAGTATGCGCAAACATTATCGTGTGGAAGAGGCGCCCGTCCGCCCTCAGATTACCAGCCAGTACGCGTACACCGTCTGAGGGTACTGGCTGGACATTACTGAAGTAGCGACGGCCGAAGGACAGACCCGCAACATCGATAAATGCATGATGCGGGCCTGTTTTATGTTTTCACCGTATCCTCGCACCATATTCACATGGCTTTACCTTCTGCCCGATACTGTTCGACTACAGTATCCGTGGATGAAACGAATGAAGGTATCGCAATATCGCCGAATGCTGATGCTGAATATTGATGAACGGGCGAGAACAAGCGATGAATGATGGGAATCGATCGGTGACTACAGTGACCAGTACTGAACTGCGAACCGCAACACAACACGAAACGCAGGTCACACCACAATCCGCAGCGAACCATGGTGTGGATACCCGCAATACTGACCTTGTCGAAGCCGATTTCAGCCGTGCCGGTGTCTCGCTTGATCGTGAGCCGGTGCTGACCGACGCCTCCGACTTCCTGTTCTATGCCGCTCTGGCGGCTTTGCCGATCGATGGCACGGTGGCCGGGCCGTATATGCCGTTCTGGACGCCGCTTTCCCCATGGCTGTTTCTGGCATATGCGGTGGCTAATTGGCGTCGCTTGCCGCAGGTCTGGCATAGATTCCGCGGGTTCTTCCTGTTTCCACTGTTGCTGGTCGGATTGTCCGTATTCGACTGGAGTCAGGTGACTTTCCACCGGCTTCCGGTGATCATCTCGTTCTCCGGTGTGATCGGTGCGCTGGCCTGCCTGATTTCGCTTGATATTGCGTTGCGCATCAAGCGACTGTCTTGGCGTCGCATGGTGGATCTGCTGGTTATCGTCTACTGGTTCGCGTTCGCCGTGGGTGTATTGCAGCGGCTGTCGATTATGTTCGACTGGACTTACGTGCGTGATTTCTTCGTGCGTCTGATGAGCCGGCAGTATTTGACGGATGCCTCGCAGTGGGGAGGAGGCCGCCCACAATTCCTGTTTGCCGAGCCCAGCTATATCGGCATGCATCTGTTCGGCATTCTGCTGCCGCTGATTTGGCTGTTGCGCGGGCGTGATCGTGTACGTGCGAACCGTCTGCGTATTCTGGTGATGGTATTCGCCGTAGGCTCGGTACTGATGGGCGCTGGCGTACGGATCATTCTGGATTCGATTATCGCGTTGATGATTGTGATTATCGAGGTGAACGCCTGGCGTACGTGGCATGGACGTCTTATGGCTTGTGCCGAGCTGATCGGTACGGCAGTGCTGGGCGCACTCAGCGTATCCATGAATCATCGGTTGAGCTCGATTGCCGAGCTTGGGTTTGACGGAGATGGTTCGTTCTATGCCCGTCTGTGGCAGTCTCTGGGGCCGGCGGCCGGCGTACTGAAGCATCCGATGCGGCTTCTGTTCGGGTATGGTGCCGGCAATCTTTCCGATGCCACACATGAAGGCGCCAACGCCGCAGTGCATGCGCTGGAGCGGTTGGGTCTCAATGCGTCGGCTCCCAAAGGGTGGTATGCGCAGGTGACGCCTACCAATATGTTCACTATGAGCGCTTATACCAGTTTCTTCGTGGAATTCGGGGCGCTGGCTTCGCTGGTGCTGGTGGTGATGGTGTTGTGGCATGTGGGTCGTAATCGTGCATGGAATAAAACCATGGTGTGCTGGCTTGTGCTGGTGATCTACCTGTATGTGCAGTTCGAGGGATATGCGTTCTACGCGCTTCCGATGTTCGTGTGGGCGGCGGGTGCCGGGTTGGTTCCGAATATGTGCAGAAGTAGCGAGCAGCATGTATCCGTTCAGCCGCTCGGGGCATAATAGGCGATTGGTGTGCCGGGGAGAGTACGTAGGTTTTACGTAGGCGGTAAATGCGGCCGCGAATCGTGGTCGCGCATTGATAGCGATATGAAGGAAAACAGCGGTTCCGGGAACGAGGACGAAATATGAGCAGACGTAGGGCAAGTCATATGGCGGTGGTACGACACAACAGGCATCGTGTATGGCCGTGGGTGGTATCGATTCTGGCGCTGCTCGTGCTGGTGCTGGCTGTGGTCGGTGGCTGCGGCTGGAAGCTCTACAACGAGGCCAAGCAGGTCAAGGCGCATGAAGAACAGGCGATGCAGCTGCTCGGGCAGGTATCCGATCTGAGTAATCTCAACAACATCGACGCGGTCAGCCAGCAGGTTACTAAGGCGCAAGTTGAGACTTCCGCCGCGAACGATATCACGCATGGCAGCCTCTGGAATCTGGCGTCGAAGCTGCCGGTATATGGCGACGACATCACCACCGTACAGGGCATGACCTCCGTGGTGGATTCACTGGTCAGCGATTCGGTGCCACAGTTCATGGACACGCTGAACACGTTGAAGAACTCGCAGCTGACCTCCGGCGACGGACAGCTCAACCTGCAGCCCATTCTCGAAGCGCAGAAGAACATCACGGCGGCGAATACGTCGCTCCAGAAGCAGGTACAGCGCTACCGCGACCTGCCTACGGCTCACATTGATATGGTGAAGAGCGCCTATGAGCAAGGCAACACGAAACTTACCGAGATGGCGGATGCCATCGATCAGATGTCCAAAACCTTCCAGATTCTGCCGGACTTCCTCGGTTCCGGCGAACCTCGTCACTATGCGCTGATGGCCATGACCACGTCTGAGGAACGTTCCTCCGGTGGTCTGATCGGTTCTGTGGGACTGGTCACTACGGATAACGGCAAGATCAGCATTGGCGACTTCCGATCTAACACTGAATACGTGCCATATGGCTCAGGTGATCCCACCAGTGACGAGAGTCGTATTTTCACCACATGGGGACCGCTGCATATGTCCTTCGACGTGCGTGATTTGGCTGCCTATCCGGACACCTCCCGCACTGCCGAAGGCATGCGCGCCATCTGGCAACGCACGCCGTGGGGTGCCGAGACTCAGCTGGATGGTGTGCTGTTGGTGGATCCGGTGTTCCTGCAAGAGCTCACCAATATCAGCGGCAACATCACCCTGACTGATGGGCGTGTACTGGATGGTAGCAACACCGCCGAGTTCCTGTTGAATACGGTGTATATCGATTATGATTCTACGGTGACGGACTACTATTTCCAGCAGGTGGCCGAGCAGACGGTAGGCAGCATGTTCTCCAACATTGATCTGACCCGTCTGACCAAGGTGGCCCAACTCATGGGCAGCATGGCCCAAGGGCGGCATTTCTCGATGTACTCGTTCGATGAGACGGTGCAGAAAACCATCAATGATGCCGGATTCACCGCGCAGACACCAAGCAGTGAGGAACATCCGCAAGTGGGCGTGTATATCACGGAGCAGAGTCCATCAAAGATGGGTTGGTATATCCACCGTACTTCCAAAATCACGCGTTCCAATTGCAATGGTGATGGCTCGCAGACCTACCATGTGGAATACACGATGACCAATGTGCTGACCGATGATCAGGTTTGGTCGCTTCCCAATTACATTCGTGGTGTAAATCAGGATCAATATGGCAAAGGCGTGGAAAAGACGCTCATCTATGCCCCAGCCGGCGGTAGCCTAACAAATTTGCAAACTTCCGGCGGTTCGGTGACCGACAGCCGTCAGGAAAGTCTGAATGGCAAGACAGTGTATGCCAGCATCGCCAACATAGCCCCCGGCGAGTCCGTCACCTACTCCTTCGATGTGACCACCTCCACCAAGGCCGTCTCCGACCTGACCATCGACCAGACGCCGATGGGCTGGGCCGATTCTGGTATCACTACCGACACCACCGCCTGCTCTATTGGAAAGTAATCTTCTCACAAGTTAGTTTTACGGCGGTATTACCGCTATCGTTAATGGTTGACATGACTCATCCATAGTCAGTCAACATTGCTTCCGGCTGGCACCCATTACCCACCCGCGAGGGCGTCCACAAAACGGCCGGGTGGTTTCCATATCCCGCTATCCATAGGTAAACTATCGCCTTTGTATGCGTACCGATACGTCAAGGCAAGAGAGGAGAGTCGGCATGGCAGCACTTCGTGGTCCGGATAGTTCCGAGGACGAACGTCGTTTGGGGGAGCAGGCCGTCTTTCCGGAGACGGTCGATATCAACATCCGTCAGCTTGACCCGATTCCTGCGCCGCGCGCGTTCCTGAAAGAGCAGCCGCTGACCGATGCGATGAGTGAACTGGTGCTCCACTCGCGTCAGGAGATTCGCGACGTGCTCAACGGTCGCGATGACCGACTGCTGGTAATCGTAGGCCCCTGCTCGATTCACGATCCGAAAGCCGCGCATGAGTATGCCGAAAAGCTGGCTGCCGTCAAGCGCGAACTGGAAGACCGTCTGGTCATCGTCATGCGCGTCTACTTCGAAAAGCCACGCACCACGATCGGTTGGAAGGGCCTGATCAACGATCCCGATCTCGATGGCCGCTTCAACATCCGCAAAGGCATGTGGCTGGCCCGTAAGGTGCTGACCGATGTGCTGAGCCTCGGCCTGCCCGCTGCTACCGAATGGCTTGATCCGATCACGCCGCAGTACATTTGCGATGCCATCAGCTGGGGTGCCATCGGTGCGCGCAACACCGAAAGCCAGGTGCACCGCGAGCTGGCCAGCGGCCTGTCGATGCCGGTGGGCTTCAAGAACTCCACCGACGGCTCCATCAAGGCCGCCGCGGACTCCTGCTATACGTCCGCTTTCGAGCACCACTTCCTGTCCATCAATCTGGACGGTCGTGTGATTTCCGCCGAAACCAAAGGCAACCCGGACTGCCATCTGGTACTGCGAGGCTCCAGTTCGGGCCCGAACTACGATGCCGAATCCGTTCGCGAAGCGCTGGAAGCCTTGCGAGCCTCCAAAGCGTCCGGTCCGAGCGAGCATGGCTTGGTCATCGATGCCGCGCACGGCAACTGCGGCAAGGATGAGAACCGTGAGGCTGAGGTCGTCGAGGAGATTGCCGCTCGCTTGGCTGCGGGCGAGCCTGGTATCACCGGTGTGATGATGGAAAGCTTCCTGAAGGGCGGTCATCAAAAGCCGGCACCGCTCGATCAGCTGGTCTATGGTCAGTCCGTGACCGACGCCTGCGTGCCGTGGGAGCGTACCAACGAGCTGTTGCACACGCTCGCCGACGCCGTCGCCACTCGTCGTGCGCTAGGCGAGAATCGTTCCTGATACGACGTCTGACGCACGGCATCCGTTAGTCGCTTGCACACTGCATAGGCGGATGCCATCGTGCATGTCGGTGCCGCTTGCCGTCACTGTTGGGTATTCTTGGGGAGCAGTATTCCCAAGGAGAGCAAACCATGCAACAACAGGACGCCCACATGCGGCCGCTGAACCGCCCGGAGGACCTCAAGGCTATTCGTGAGGCGATGGAAGAGGGCAAGAACCCGCTTATCGCCACGGATGTGCCGCGCTGGGAGGATCAGGTCGGTATCAGTCGCATCGTCAATCGTCGTGTGCTGGAATTCGAGGTACTGCCCACCCCGGCACAGGTGTTGGCTGATCAGCCGCTGACGCCTGAAGCACAGGAGATCGTGGCTTATTCACGCGATGAGATTCGCGCTTGCCTGTACGGCCAGGATGATCGCCTGCTGGTGATCGTCGGCCCCTGCTCGGTCCATGATCCGAAAGCGGCACTGGACTATGCCCGTCGTCTCGCCAAGCTGAAGGATGAGCTCGGCGGTGAACTGCTGATCGTCATGCGTGTCTATTTCGAAAAGCCGCGTACTACGGTCGGCTGGAAGGGTCTGATCAACGACCCGGATATCGACGGCTCCTGCAATATCAAGAAGGGTCTGCTGTTGGCCCGCAAGACGTTGCTTGATGTACTGGGTACCGGTTTGGCTGCCGCCACCGAATTCCTGGAACCCACCAGTCCGCAGTTCATCGCCGACGCGGTGAGCTGGGGCGCCATCGGTGCGCGCAACACCGAAAGTCAGGTGCATCGTCAGCTGGCCAGCGGCCTGTCGATGCCGATCGGTTTCAAAAACGCCACCGACGGCTCCATCAAGGCGCCGACCGACTCCTGTTTTGCCGCCGCCCAGCAGCATACGTTCTTCGGCATCGACCACATGGGTCGTGCCGCCGTGGTCAAAACGCTCGGTAACCCGGACTGTCATGTGGTCCTGCGTGGTTCGAGCCATGGCCCGAACTATGACGCCGCTTCGGTCAGTGAAGCGCTGGAGACGATCCGTACGCTGATGCCGCAGGAATCCGCTGCCGCCCATGGATTGATCGTGGATTGTTCGCACGGCAACTCCGGCAAGGATGAGCATCGTCAGGCCGAGGTGGTGCGCGACATCGCCGCGCGTATCGCATCGGGGGAGCAGGGGATCACCGGTGTGATGATGGAAAGCTTCATCGAGGGAGGCAATCAAAAGGCCGCGCCGCTCGATCAGCTGGTCTACGGCAAGTCCATTACCGACAAATGCATCTCTTGGCCCGACACTGAGTCGTTGTTGCGCGAGCTTGCCGAAGCTGTGGCCACTCGCCGCTGGAAGTAAACGATTTCAGCGATGCCCCTGCCGGATTGGACGGCGGGACATCTGCTACCTCTTTCGCGAAAGGAACCATTATGGGTATGAAAACCGTTGCGATCATCGGCGCGCTGGATGAGGAAGTGGCGTTGATCGCCGGTTCGCTCACACATGTCACCCACATCGCCAAAGGCAGTCTCGACATCGTCTCCGGCACGGTGGATTCCTTTGGCGCTCATGTGATCAAGGTGGTCGCCACTGTGGGCGGCATGGGATTGGTGAACGCGGCCGCAACCACGCAGCTGCTGATCAGCGAGTTCGCTCCGGATGCCGTGATTTTCTCCGGCATCGCCGGTAACCTCAACACCCACCTGCATATCAACGATGTGGTGCTCGGCGGCACGCTGCGCTATCTCGACACCGATATGCGTCTGGTGGGGCAGTGGAAGCCGGGTACTGCCCAAGAGCCCGTCACTGAATTCCACTCCGACGACCGACTGCTCGACGTGGCCGATCAGGCGCTTTCCGCCGCCGGCATCACCCATATCACCGGCATTATCGCCTCGGGTAACTATTTCGTAGACACTCGGGAAAAGGTCGAAGAGGTTATTCGCTTGACCGGCGCGGATGCCGTGGAGATGGAAGGTGCTGCGGTGGCTCAGGTGGCCGCTCGCAACGAAGTGCCGGTCTTGGTGATCCGTGCGCTTTCCGACAACGCAGACACCGACTATGAGGTGTTCAAGGAGTTCGATATTTCCGAGTACGCCGATACCGCCGCCTGTCTGGCCGTGGATATCGTGAAGCGGCTGTAGCTACTGTCCGTTTCATAGATGCGATGTTCACTATGTGAGCGTTCCCGCCACCTCCACCGTCGCTTGCGCCATACTCATGCGTCAGGCACAGCGATGTGTGGGGGATGTCGCTGGGGCCACAAGCCATACCACCCTTCCTCTGCATGCCGGTCGTTGTGCTTCATTTTTTCAATGAATACGGATTTCCGCATGAATGAGGCGGAATACGCGCAGCATGAGGGGAAGAAAGAACATGTCTGCAAGCGCAACTGCGGCGATGACGAAAACGGTGAAGAAGGATTCGGTTCCTGAGATCATCGCCGCCTCCATGGTCGGTACGGCCATCGAATTCTACGATAACTACTGCTACTCCATCGCAGCCGCCAGCTACTTCGGTATGGTGTTCTTCATCGAAGTCGCCAAGTCCAATCAGGCGCTGGCCACACTGATGGCATTCGTCACCTTCGCCGTCTCCTTCCTGGCCCGTCCGTTCGGCTCTATGCTGTTCGGCCACTTCGGTGACAAGATGGGCCGTAAGAAGACCCTGGTGATCGCCCTGATGACCATGGGCATCGCCACCTTCCTGGTCGGCTGCCTGCCGGGCTATGACCAGATCGGTGCTTGGTCCGTGGTGATCCTGTGCATCTGCCGCGCCTGCCAGGGCGTGGGTCTCGCCGGCGAATGGTCCGGCGCCGCACTGGTCGCCACCGAGAACGCTCCGGCCGACAAGCGTGCTCTCTACGGTTCCTTCCCGAACCTCGGCGCTCCGATCGGCTTCTTCTGCGCCTACGGCCTGAACCTGCTGCTCGAATCCAACTTGAGCCAGGAGCAGATGGTGGCTTTCGGTTGGCGCATCCCGTTCCTGTGCTCCGCCGTGCTGGTGATCATCGGCCTGTACGTGCGTGCCCGCATGTCCGAGACCCCGGTGTTCCGCAAGGCCTCCGAGGAGAAGCGCACCTCCAAGCACCCGCTGCGTGACCTGCTGCCGTACACCAAGGAAGTCATCCTCGGCACTGTTGCCATGGGCATCACCTACACGCTGTTCTACGTGCTCGGCACTTGGTCCCTCGCATACGGCGTCAAGGGCCTGAAGTTCACCCAGGGCGAGTACCTGCTCATGCAGATGACCTCCGTGGTCTTCTTCGCCATCTTCATTATCGTCTCCTGCGTCTACGCCGACAAGGTGGGCCGTAAGAAGGTGCTCATGCTGGTGACCGCCGGCACGTTGATCTTCAGCTTCTTCACCCCGCTGCTGCTCGTGCATTCCGCAGCGCACATCATGATCTTCCTGTGCGTCGGCTTCGTGCTCATGGGCGGTCTGTTCGGACCATGCGGCGCCTACCTGCCTGAGCTCTTCCCGGTGCACGTGCGCTACTCCGGCGCTGGCTTGAGCTACAACCTCGCCGCCATCTTCGGTGGCGCATTCGCCCCGACCATCGCCCAGGCCCTGGTTTCCTCCAAGTTCGGCGTGGCCGGTGTGGGCTGGTACATGGCCATCATGGCCGCCCTCGCCCTGCTTGCGCTGTTCCTGATCAAGGAAAGCAAGGACAAGGATTACGAGCTGTGATGCGATCCGCGAGCTCTCAGCCGAACGCAAGGCATAGAGCATAGAGTTGTCAGCGATGCGCGATTGATAAGGCGCGACTTGATAACTTGACACAGTCGAATGGCTCTCCTCACCCGAGGAGGGCCATTCGTCGTATATGAGCAATGAGCGTCAGGCAAAAATGAACAATAGGCGAACTTACGTAGTTCCACAGTGATGCTACATACTCCGCGTTCTACTCTTGAGAATCATGAGTATCTGGAAGATCGTGGTATTGACGGCGCTCGCCGTGCTTGTTGTGGCGTGGGCCGCGCTCATCGCCTACAACAAGGGCCGCGCAGCCGGGCGGACGGCTGCTCAGGAGATGGCGGCCGAGAATCAAGACACACGTTCGCTGTTCGGCGACGACGTGCCTGTGCGGCCTACTGAACAGCGATTGATTGAGGTGATGCCTCAGGCGGTGATCGTCACCGATCGCAACGGGCAGGTTCATTATGCCAGTCCAGGTTCGGTGCAACTGGGGTTGATATCGGGCGGACGCCTCAATTCCCGGGAGATCGAGGATATTCTTACCCAGGCTGCGGCCGACGGCGGCGTACGTGAGCGTGAGGTCCAGCTGCCGTTGAAGCGCAGCATCTTTCCTCCGCTTGACGGCAAAGGCATTGAAGCCGGGCAATCGTTGCCCTCAAATACGCTGTATTTGCGCGTGCGCATAGGCGATATCGGCGACGATCTGTATGTCATCCTTATTGCCGATGTGTCTGAGCAGCGTCGTTTCGAGGCTGTGCGCCGTGATTTCGTCACGAATGTGTCGCACGAGCTGAAGACTCCGGCCGGGGCCATTGCCCTGCTTGCCGAAACCATCGGAGATGCGGCCGACGATCCGGATGCCGTGCGGTATTTCGCCGGCCGTGTGACCAAGGAATCCAAGCGATTGACCGAATTGGTGCAACACCTCATCGATTTGCAGCGTGCGCAGGCCTCGCAGGGGGTGATGGATGTTGAACGCTTGTCCGCGGTGGACGTGGCGCGTGCCGCCATCGCCGAAAATCATGTGCAGGCCGAAGCGCGGCATGTGGATATTCGGTTGAGCGTTAACGGCCGGCCGGTGTCGGCATCCGAGGATGATGAGGAACAGCCTGAAACTCCGACCACAGAAGGTAAAGGCGGAAACGAGTCGGTCAAGTCTGAGCCGATGATCATGGCTGACCGCGAGGCGATGCGTACCGCCGTCAAGAATCTGGTGGAGAACGCCATCCATTACTCTCCTGAACACACCACGGTGGCTGTTGGCGTCAGCGAACACGATGGCAAGGTGATTATTCGTGTAGTCGATCAAGGCATCGGCATCCCGGAAAAGTCCCTCGATCGTATTTTCGAACGGTTCTACCGCGTTGATCCGGCCCGTTCTCGTGCCACCGGCGGTTCAGGTCTGGGATTGGCCATTACCAAGCACTGCGTACAGGAGAACGGTGGACGGATTTCGGTATGGTCCCGTGAAGGGGAGGGGTCCACGTTCACCATCGAGATGCCTCAGGCACCGACAGACGCCGGCGGTAACGCAAGTGATGACACGGGCGACACTGCTGAACCGACTGATTCAATCTCGCCTCGGCCATAACCTACCTGTGTAGTCGAAGCAAAGAAATTACGTACTTCAGGCAACTTCAGGCAAACAACAGGCGAACGGGAAACGGATGATTACGATGGATTCAGGAAATTTTGTATTGTCGCGTACGGGCACATACCCAAGAAAGGCCAGCATGACACGTATTCTCATCGTGGAAGACGAGGAATCCTATCGTGAACCGTTGGTATACCAGCTTACACGTGAGGGGTATGACGTGTCTGCTGCGGCTACCGGCGAAGAAGGATTGGAGCTGTTCACCAAGGGCGGTATCGACTTGGTGCTGCTCGATTTGATGCTGCCCGGCATCGATGGCACTGCCTTGTGCCGTCGTATTCGTGAACAGAGCCGTGTGCCGATCATCATGCTTACGGCGAAATCCGCTGAAATCGACAAGGTGGTGGGTCTGGAGATCGGTGCGGACGATTACGTGACCAAGCCGTACTCGTTCCGTGAGCTGCTCGCCCGCATTCGTGCGGTAATGCGCCGCAATCAGGCTTCCGCAGAAGCACCTGGTTCGGTGGACGACGATATTCCATTGGTGTGTGGCGATATCTCCATGCAGGTGGGTCAGCATCAGGTCACCGTGCGAGGTGAAACCGTGTTCTTCCCGCTGAAGGAATTCGAGCTGTTGGAATACCTGATGCAGAACAAGGGCCGTGTCATGACCCGACACCAGCTGATCGACCGCATCTGGGGCTCCGATTATGTGGGCGACACCAAAACCCTCGACGTACACGTCAAGCGCGTGCGCTCCAAAATCGAGGAGGATCCGGCGCATCCCAAGTATCTGACCACCGTGCGCGGCCTTGGATACAAAATCGATACGCCTGCCGAGTGAAATCGGACGCGATATAGGACAAATAGGACAATGCGAGGGCGGCCCTGGTGGGCCGCCCTTTGTCGTCGTTCCTTCCTTCGGCGAATCCAGATGAATACGGCGAGCGCGGCCGGACAAGCGTTACGACAGCTGGATCGACCGTCTCCCAAACTACGTAGTGCGGACGTAGTCGTATTCATTAGCAAGTGTTCATCTTCCGTTTACTGATTTCGTCTCTCAGTCCGTTCAATCGCCCATACGCTTGTAGATGTCATGAGTTGACCGGGCTTCATAATCTAGCCCGTGTTTAATTGATAGAGGGAATAAGAAACAATCATGCAGAAGAACATTTTCGTTCGCTCCCTTGCCGCTCTGTCCGGCATCGCGATGCTCGCCACTGTCGCTGCCTGCGGCGACAACACTGCCTCCACTTCCAGCTCTTCCACTTCCACCGACGCCTCCAAGACCGCTCCGGTCACTGGCAACTATCAGGGTGCCGGTGCCACCTCCCAGCAGGCTGCCACCGAAGCATGGATCGCCGGCTTCGAAGCCGCCAACGATGGCGCCAAGATCGCTTACAACCCCACTGGTTCCGGTGCAGGCGTGACTACCTTCCTGACTGGCGCTACCGCTTGGGCAGGCTCGGACAAGGCCCTATCCGACGATGATCTGGCCAAGTCCAAGGCCGTTTGCGCCGAGGGCGAGGCCTTCGACGTGCCGGTGTACATTTCCCCGATCGCCATCGTCTTCAACCTGAAGGGTGTGTCTGACGCCGGCAAGCACATCAACCTCGATGCCGCTACCGCCGCCAAGATCTTCGACGGCAAGATCACCAAGTGGAACGATCCGGCCATCGCCGATCAGAACAAGGATCTGACCCTTCCGGATACCGCCATCACTGTGGTGCACCGTTCCGATAAGTCCGGCACCACTCAGAACTTCGTCTCCTACTTCAAGGATGCGGCTCCGGACGCATGGACCTACGACCTGTCTGAGAACTGGCCGAACGAGGTCGGTCAGGGCGCCAAGGGCACTTCCGGCGTGATCTCCACCGTCAAGCAGGCCGATGGCACCATCGGTTACGCTGACTTCTCCCAGGTTGGTGATCTCGGCACCGCCGCCATCAAGGTCGGCGACAAGTACAACGAGATTTCCGCTGAGGGCGGCTCCAAGGTTATCGAGGATTCCCCGCTGGATGACTCCGCCAAGGGCGACAACCGCGTGGTTGTCAAGATCAACCACTCCACCACTGCCGACGGTGCTTACCCGATCGTGCTGGTCTCCTACGACATCGTGTGCCCGGCCTACAAGGACGCCAAGCAGGGTGCGTTCGCCAAGGCTTGGCTGACCTACGTCACTTCCGCTGAGGGCCAGAAGGCTGCTCAGGACGCCGCCGGCTCCGCTCCGCTGCCGTCCAGCCTGACCGAGAAGGTCACCAAGTCCATCGAGGCCATCAAGACCAAGTGAGCGTGAGGGCGCAATAGCTGCAAGGCCCTGACCTCGTGATCGATAACTGAATATCCGGCTGTGGAGATTTCTGCAGCCAGTCTTTGAGCCGCAGTCGTCAGCATAACGGCTGCGGCTCAAAGCGGGTCAGGGCATATGCGCCCTACGGGAGGCCACGCATGATGGTTTGTACGGCGTGTGTCGCTCCACTACAGACTGTTGCTTGTTCCAACCTCTAAGGAGAATCCGTGAGTTCGCAAGATACACCGGCGGTTATGGCGCCGGCCGGCGGCAAAACGGCGGATAAGGTGTTCAAAGGCATTGCTTATGCCTGTGGCATCCTGATCCTGGTCGTACTGGCCGCCGTGTTCCTCTTCCTCTTCTTCCGCGCATGGCCGCTTATCGGTGGCGATCAGGCCGCCAACAGTGCCACCATCTCCAGCTTCACCGGTGGCAAGGTTTCCAGCTTCTGGGGCTACGTGCTGCCGTTGCTGTTCGGTACGGTACTGATTTCCGTGCTGGCGTTGCTTATCGCTTTCTTCGTATCCATCGGCATCGCACTGTTCATCTCGCACTACGCGCCGAAGAAGGTCGCCACTGCGCTAAGCTACGTCATCGATCTGCTCGCCGCCATCCCTTCCGTAATCTACGGTCTGTGGGGCGGTCTGATTCTGGTGCCGGCCATTTACCCGTTCTGGAACTGGGTGGCCAACCACCTCGGCTGGTTCCCGCTGTTCGCCGGCCCGGCCGCCAACCCGCAGCGTACGGTAGCTACCGTGGCCGTGGTGCTGGCCGTGATGGTCTTGCCGATCATCACCTCCATGTCCCGCGACATCTTCCTGCAGACTCCGTCCCTGCAGCAGGAAGCCGCCTATGGATTGGGTGCCACCAAATGGGAGATGATCAAGCTTGCCGTACTGCCGTTCGGTAAGTCCGGCATCGTTTCCGCTTCCATGCTGGCTTTGGGCCGTGCGTTGGGCGAGACGATGGCTGTCTTGATGATTCTCTCCCCGAGCGTCACCGGCTACTCCTTCAAGATTCTGCAGGCTTCGCAGAGCAACGCCATTGCGTCCAACATCGCCGCGCAGTATCCGGAAGCTGACGACCTCGGCGTATCCGTGCTGATCGGAACCGGTTTGATCCTGTTCCTCATCACCTTCGTCGTGAACTTCGTCGCCCGTAAGATCACCGAGAAAGCGAGTGCATGATGACTGAAGCACAAGCTCAAGCGCCAAAGAGCAATCTGGACGGTGCGCCCGTTATCGACTTCGACAAGTTCCGTGTCAAGCCCAGCACCGAAAAGCGTCGTAAGGCCAAGGACCTGTTCATGGCAGGACTGATCGCCCTGGCCTTCGTCATCGCCTGCCTTCCGCTGATCTCCGTACTGTATACCACCATCAAAAACGGCATCAAGCGACTCAACCTCAATTTCCTGACCTACAACATGACCGGCGTGATCGGTGGCAACCAGACCCCGTCCGGCGGTTACGGCGGCGTGCTCCACGCCATCATCGGCACATTGGAGATCACGGGTGGCGCCATGCTGATCTCCATTCCGATCGGTGTGATGTGCGCCGTGTATCTGGTCGAATATGCGCATGGCGGCAAGCTGGCCATGACCATCTCCCTGCTGGTCGATGTGATGAGTGGTATTCCATCCATCGTCGCAGGTCTGTTCGCGTTCTCGATGTTCACCATCGCGTTCGGTCCCGGTACCATCAACGGTTTTGAGGGTTCCGTGGCACTCTCGCTGCTGATGCTGCCGACTGTGGTCAAGTCCTGCGAAGAGATGCTGAAAATCGTGCCGAACGACCTGCGTGAGGCGTCGTTGGCTCTGGGCGTCACCAAGCAGCGCACCATCACCAAGATCGTGTTGCGTACGGCCCTGCCCGGCATCGTTTCCGGCTGCATTCTTGCCATCGCGCGTGTGATTGGCGAAACCGCACCGTTGCTGATGACCGCAGGCTTCATCGCCAGCACGAACGTCAATCTGTTCTCCGGGCAGATGACCACGCTGCCGGTGTATGTCTATCAGGAGTACTCCAAGCTTTCCGCGAACTGCCCGGCCAACGCGGACGCCACCTGCGTGACCACCATTCCGATGGAACGCGCGTGGGCCGCCGCTCTGGTGCTGATCATCGTGGTTCTGGTGCTCAACCTCATCGGCCGTCTGGTGGCGAAGGTCTTCGCCGTCAAGACCGAGCGTTAAGCCGTAACCGTAAGACAAAGAAATAAGGAATCATCATGGGACAACGTATTGACGTCAACCACGAGAACATCTACTACGGCGACTTCCTTGCTGTAGAGGATGTGAACATCAACATCGAGGCCAACAAGGTCACCGCCTTCATCGGTCCATCCGGTTGCGGCAAGTCCACCGTGTTGCGCACGCTCGACCGTATGCACGAGCTTATTCCCGGTGCTCGTGTAGAAGGTGAGGTGCTGCTCGAAGGCAAGAACCTGTACGACAAGGACGTGGATCCGGTATCCGTGCGTCGTGACGTCGGCATGGTTTTCCAGCGCCCGAACCCGTTCCCGACCATGTCCATCCGCGAGAACGTGCTCGCCGGTGTTCGCCTGAACAACAAGCACATCAGCAAGTCCGACGCCGACGATCTGGTCGAGTGGGCCCTGCGTGGTGCCAACCTGTGGAACGAGGTCAAGGACCGTCTGGACAACCCGGGCATCGGTCTTTCCGGTGGTCAGCAGCAGCGTCTGTGCATTGCACGCGCTGTGGCCGTGCACCCGCAGGTCGTGCTGATGGATGAGCCGTGCTCCGCTCTCGACCCGATCTCCACGCTGGCCGTCGAAGATCTGATCAACGAGCTCAAGAGCGATTACACCATCGTGATCGTGACCCACAACATGCAGCAGGCCGCCCGTATCGCCGACTACACCGCCTTCTTCAACCTGAAGGCCGTGGGCCAGCCCGGTCACCTTGAGTACTTCGCGGACACCACCACGATGTTCAACAACCCGCAGAACGACGAAGCCGAGCGCTACATCTCCGGCCGCTTTGGCTGATCCGTTCCTTCGGGCGGCATGAATTGTGCAACTCGAAGGTTCATCGCTATAGAAGGTCCCGTATGGTTATTCCATGCGGGACCTTCCCGTATTCGCAGGTAGTCGCTTTTATTCGCAAGCGGTCCCTCTCCGAGGTTTGTTGGTGCGAAGATTCAACGGTTTGGCGCAGTCTCTGGCACAACCTTGGAATCAATCGTTCGATGTTGCTGTTATGGCAATATGCTGTGGTACAACTTACGGATTTCCTATGCTTGGCAAGGTTGTGACAATTCTTTTTGCCACAATCGATTCATTCAGCCTAATCATGGCTGTTGTGGCAAGTACAACGGCGGAAAATGGTTGCCGTAGTTGGAGGGGCATTGCCACAACTCGCCAGAATCGTCCAAAACTGGTGTTGTGGCACAACGTATTGTCCCGATCCCAGAATCAATCGTTTGCCGTTACTGCTGAGACAGGGATTGACGGTCTCGGCAGTCCAGAATTACACAGAACCCTTCAAATCACCTCTTGCGCATCAAAAAAGGCTGGACTCATTGAGGAGCCCAGCCGTGTAGCAGTCCGTAGCGCGAATCGTTAGTGATTCGCGACCATGAACATCACAGAATCGCCATGCATACAAAGTCCAGGATGAACAGTGCGGAGACGATCCACAGGATCGGGTGCACTTCCTTGGCCTTGCCCTTGCAGGTCTTCACGATGCAGTACATGATGAAGCCACCGGCGATGCCGTAGGAGATGGAGTAGGAGAAGGCCATGAACACGGCTGCGAAGAACGCCGGAATCGCGTCATCGATGTTGGCCCAATCGATTTCCTTCAGAGAAGCGGCCATCATGCAGCCCACGATCACCAGCACGCCTGCGGTGGCGGCGGACGGCACAGCGGAGATCAGCGGGGCCAGGAATGCGGACAGCGCGAAGCAGACGGCCACGACCACAGAGGTCAGACCAGTGCGGCCACCTGCGGCAATACCGGCGGAGGACTCCACGTAGGTCGTGGTGTTGGAGGTACCGCAGATAGCGCCGATGGAGGTGGCGATGGAGTCGGCGAACAGCGCCTTATCCATCTTGGAGGAGAAGCCGTGGCCATTCTCCAGAGCCGCTTCATCTGCTGCGGAGAAGATGCCGGTGCGGCGGCCGGTGCCGATGAAGGTGCCTAGGGTGTCGAACGTATCGGACATCGAGAAGGCGAAGATGGTCACGATGACCAGCGGCAGCTTGGCCGGGTCGGAGAACAGGGCCGGGAAGCCGTCGGCGCTGAAGATGGCGCCGAAGGTCTGCGGCAGCTGAGAGAAGGTTTCGGAGATGGAGACGGAGGAGCCGAAGTTGGTCACGCCGAACGGGATGCCGATCACGGTGGTGATGGCGATGGCCAGCAGCAGACCGCCCTTGACCTTCATCACAGTGAACACGATGGCCAGCACCAGACCGATGAGGAAGACCCACAGCACCTTGTCGTTGAACGTGGCGAGACCCGGGGTCGCGGCCACGGCGCCGCCCTTGGCGGCGGCCTTCGGATCACCCGGGGTGAACTTGATGAGGCCGACGTTCAGCATGCCCACGTACGCCACGAACAGGCCGATGCCGCCGCCGATGGCCTGCTGCAGCACCTCGGGGATGGCCATGATGATCATCTTACGGATCTTGGTGACGGTGATGATGATGTTGATCAGACCGCACAGGAACACCATGCACATGGTCTGCTGCCAAGTGAAGCCCAGGCCGAAGCACACCGTGTAGGTGAAGAATGCGTTGAGGCCCATGCCGGCAGCCTGTGCATATGGCACGTTGGCGAACAGGCCCATGACCAGGGTGCCGATGATGGCCGCGATGATGGTGGCGAGGAACACGCCGCCCCAGGGCATGCCGGTCTGGGACAGGATCAGCGGGTTGACGACGATGATGTACGCCATCGCGAAGAACGTGGTCAGGCCGGCCAGAATTTCGGTCGAGACCGTCGTGTTGTTCTCCTTCAAATGGAAGAACTTCTCCATTGCTCTCTACTTCCTTGGGTTGTGCGGGGTCCGCGCGAGAAGCGGGCACGGCACGCAGAGGCCGATCTATGAAATCGTGCTGTTACGCCGATGGTTATTCGACCGCTTGGATACTGCGTGGGTGGTGCTGGACGTGGGTTGCCCCGGCGAGAATTGCGACTCGCCCTGATCGACCTGTCTGCGCGCGTGCGGCGCAGCCACCCAATCAGAACCATCGCCGATTATAGCCTGTGTGCATATCGTGAAACCGCAGTGCGAAAAGCCGAGCTACACTGAAATCCATCTATTGCGTTTTCGCGCGAAAAGTGCGGGAAGCATGTGCATATGAGCCGCTCTGCGTACTTTTCGTGCGAATAGTGCGCGAAATAGGTGAAATGAGGCCGTTTTGCGTACTTTTCGTGCGAATAGAACACAGGGGATTGGAATACGAGGCGGAAGATGACGAAAACACCGGTGGAAGTCAGTATTACTTCGTGGCGTAAGAACACGGTCAAGGCAGGGCAGGAGCATGGGCGCGTGCTGCTGATGCCAGGTACCGGATACAACTGTGATCGTCCGCTGCTGTATTGGGCTGCTCAAGCTTTGGCGGAGTCCGGATGGCGCATCGATCGCATGAATGTGCGCAATGCTTCGGATGATCTGTCCACCGTTATTCCCGTGTTGAACGACGCCATTGATGGTTGGGTTGCGTCGGTGAAAGCCGAGCGACTGCTGCTGATCGGCAAGTCGTTGACTACGATGACCTATCCGCATGTGGCTTCGCACTATGGGTTGCCGTTTGTGCTGCTGACTCCTGTGCTGCATCACGCTGATTTCGATCCGTCTGCTCGCGTAATTCCGGTGCCGGCTGTGGGCGATGACATTGTGGGCGAGGATGAAGCGCCGAGCGTAGACGATGCGGCTCAGGTGATTCGTTCGGAACATGCCGGGGACTCGCATGCGCGTGGTTCACGGTACGCAGGTACCGCCCCACTGATCTGCGCCGGCACCGCCGACCCGTTCTTCGATCGTATCCGTGCCAACGCCTTGACCCCGCATGTGCACGAATATCCGGACGCCAATCATTCCATCGAGGTGCCTGGGCATTGGCGTCGCTCGCTGGACTATCTCAAGGAAGTCACCGCTTCGGTGGCGCAGTACGCCGCCACACTATGAGTCGGCAGAGTTAGCGTAGAGTCGGCAGAGTTAGCGTACGTTTTTCCAGAGAAAAATCCGTCCTGTCTGGAAAAACGTACGGTGAGGGATGTTTGGCGTGATGACGGCGTACGGGTACGGGGACGTTGTACGAGGCGACACGCCGAAGGATGTTGTTGTCGTCTGCCGCACGTAAATTAGCAGACCGTAAACCACAGACCGTTGGTTGAAGTGTGCGTAAGCGCAGTTCCGAAGTTTGGTTCGCCAAGCCAGCGCAGGTTGAGAGATGTAAGCCCGTTAAGGGCTGACAAGTTCGCTTCGCGAGCTTATGTTGCTCTGCCTGTGCGCAGGGCTTTTTTATTGCCCGGCAGCACGTTCCGAACCCGAAAAGTCAACGGCCGACTAAGGAAGGAACGCCATGAAGAGGCCCGAAAAGGAAGTGGTGGTCGCCCAGCTTACGGAACAGTTCCGTAACGCTGACGCTGTCTACCTGACCGAGTACCGCGGGCTTACCGTTCCGCAGATCTCCGATTTGCGTGAAAAGCTAGGCCGCGATACTTCCTACACTGTGGCTAAGAACACGCTGGCTCGCATCGCCGCCAAGGAAGCGGGTATCGAGGGTCTCGATGAGATCCTGTCCGGCCCGACCGCCATCACTTTCGTGAAGGGCGACTTCATTGAGGCTGCGAAGGTCATCCGTGACTTCGCCAAGGATAACAAGGCTCTCATCATCAAGGGTGCTGCCGCTGACGGCACTGTCTACGATGCTGAGGGTGCCAAGAAGCTGGCGGACCTCAAGTCCCGCCCGCAGCTGCTCGCCGAGTTCGCCGGCGACGTCAAGGCTACGATGGCCAAGGCCGCGTACCTGTTCAACGCTCTGCCGACCAAGGCTGTGCGTACGATCGACGCCCTGCGCGAAAAGCAGGAGAAGGCTGCCTGATTTTCGCCATCGCGGCTTGAATCAGATGCTTCGATAATTCAATACACAAGGTTTATTAGGCGGTGGATCTCCACTTCGTCCACTGCCAAGATTTGAAAGGAAGCCATAATGGCTAAGTACACCAACGATGAGCTGCTGGAAGCCTTCGGCGAGATGACCCTGGTCGAGCTCTCCGAGTTCGTGAAGGCCTTCGAGGAGAAGTTCGACGTCGAGGCTGCTGCCCCGGCCGCTGTTGCCGTTGCCGCTGCTCCGGCTGCTGCCGCTGCTGAGGAAGAGAAGGATGAGTTCGACGTCATCCTCTCCGCCGTCGGCGACAAGAAGATCCAGGTCATCAAGGCCGTCCGCGCCATCACCAACCTGGGCCTGGCTGAGGCCAAGGCTCTCGTCGACGGCGCTCCGAAGGCTGTTCTGGAGAAGGCCAAGAAGGAAGACGCCGAGAAGGCCAAGTCCCAGCTGGAAGAGGCTGGCGCCACCGTCGAGCTCAAGTGATTTGTGCGGCATCAGCCGCGAATCATCAGCTTTCGAGAGACCCCGCACCTGTATATGCAGGTTGCGGGGTCTCTCGCATTTTCCGTGAGTTCCATGAACCAACATGCGGAGTCTATGTGATGCGTATATGCGCACCACAGCGTAGATATCACTGAGTAGACTGAAGGAACATAAGCAATTGCCGGACGCATCGCCGTCAGACAATGAGTGGAAGTTGTTGATTCCGTATTCGGTAATACGCCGAAAGCCGGTAAAAGATGACACAATGGCTCATAGTGTATTGACTTGGCCTATGTCATGTTGGCCCGGAGCGTGTTGAGGGAGGCAGCCACGGTGAGTGAGTGGACGGTGAGGATCAACGGTGTGGACCAGGCGAATGTCAAGCCGGGCGAGCGTCTGGAAATCGGTCGTAAACCGTTACGTCCCCTTGCCAGTGACGGCAACACCCGTCTCGATGTTGCCGATCGAACCAAGTCGATGTCCAAACGTCACGCCGTGCTGGAGGTGAAAGAGGACGGTACGGCATCCATCCGTGACCTTGGTTCTACCAATGGATCGTACGTGGTGCGAGACAATGGTGATCTGCTGCGTTTGCCACCCCACGCCGAGTTCATATTGCCATCTTCGCCGATGCGTATGCAGTTCGGTGATGTGCCTGCCGATTTCATTGAGCTCGAACATGTGCCGCAGGAACCCGATTCGGTACCGAATCTGTTTGGGTACGCCGTTGGGGAGGCACCTCAGGAACCGGATGCCGCCGATATGTCCGTGGATGACATCCTGGATTTGCGCGCCGGTGAGCCGACCGCGATTTTCAGCGCTGAGAATGTCAAGCGCAAGGTGGGGGAGCTCTCTCTGGAAGGACTTACCGTCACTCAACCGCTGGTGAAGCCCGAGGAGCCAGCCCTGCCACGTGACCTGTTTGCCGATGCGTTGGCCCAGAATCTTGATGATGCGAATGCTCAGGAAACGCCGAAACCTGCGGAGAACAAGGATTCTCATGATGCGACGCCGGCGGAACAGAAGCCGGCATCTGCACAGCCGTCGCATGCACGTCCGGTGACCATTTCTGGCGTGGTGCCGGTAGATGCCATTGCCCATCCCGTGGTACGTCATATACCCGATTCCGTCGCTCTGGCTCAGCCGTCTGTGCCAGATACCGAGGCCGAGGTTTCGTCCAAGGAGGGTGACGAGACGTCGCACACCGATGCACATGTCGAACAGAGTGCCCAATCAGTGCAGCCTGAGATGGTTGTGACTGAAGGTGTTGCGCCAGCCGATGACGCGCATGAACCTACTACTGCAACGGTGGAAGCAGCCGCGCAGGAAGCCGACGATGCTTCGGCAGAGGCTGCTCAACCGTCGGACGAGCCGTCGCGAAATGCGCAGGATGCACCGAATGGCGATGCGGCAATGCCCGACCACGCATCGGATGACGCATACCGTCCCGTTGCCGCAGCAGACGAAACCGACACGACCGGTACCTATACGCCGGCATTCGAACCGGGATCCGTGTTCGAGCGTGTGGCCAAAGGTGAATTGAAAGCCGCCGAGCCGGTGATTGAAGTTGCCGGCATCACCTCTGACGAGGCACGTACCACCCAGGATTTCAATGTGCAGTTCGAAGCCGCCCGTCACCCCGAGCTGATGGCCTTCCTCGCCATGAATCCTTATTTGTATGACGATATGTATGCCTGGCTCGCAGCCCGCGGCGAGGCCGACATCGATGAGGCCTTGGAGCATAACCAAGGTTATCGCGAATACCGTGAAGCGGTTGGAAAGTGAGCCGAGCAATGACCCAAAGTCAGCCCCAGAACACAAATCTCACGGACGGCCTGAACCGTATCCGCCGTTGGCGTGACCAGTATCGCAGCATGCAGCCGCCATCTCCGCTGGAAGATGTCAATCAATTGGCGGCGAAACTGGAAATGACCCATGCCCACCCTTCGGGCATCGCCCAGCTGTTCGCTTCAGGCCACGTGCGTCTTGATTCGCTGTTCCGCGATAGTGGTGTGCTGAAAGCGGCCGAGCGTCACGTTGGTCGTGTGCTCGATGATCAGAGCGCCAAACGTCGTGTCTCCGGCGTGGCGGAGCTCTCTTTGGTAGTGGGCGTGGCCACCTGGAAGGGCAATGCGTTGCCGGTGCTGCTGTATCCGGTGGATGTGAGTTCCTCCGCTGACAATCCGTCCATGCTGATTCAGTTCACCGGACGAGTCGCGCTGAATACGGCGTTTGTCAATGCGTTGCGTGAACAGGGGGTGTTCCTTGATGAGGATGCCCTGTTCGATGGCTCCAGCTATGAGAGCGGTACACCGGAGACTTCGGCCATGTTCGCCAGAATCTCCGCCGAGGCGAGTGAGCGCATCGCAGATTTCAACATCGAGCGCCAGATCGTGCTCGGTTGCTTCATGGATCCTTCCTCGCAAATGATCAGCGAAAGCCGTCGCTTTATCGACCAGTTGGAGAACGGTCCCACCGGCAATGTGCTGCTTGATGCTCTTGCAGGCAGCGAGACCTCACAGGCGGCGTTGAACGACGCCGATGCGCCGCAATACAGTCCCTTTGATGTGGACCCGCACGCCGAATACGAGGTGGGGGATGTCGATAATACGGTGCGTTACGTTGCATCGTTGGCCGCATCCGGCCGCAGCGTGGTGATGGACGGCACTTTCCCGAAGGGTACTGCCGAACAAGCGCTGGCCGTGGCCTCGCGCTGCGTGATGAGTGGTCGTTCTGTGCTGTATGTGCCGGGTACCGCTGAGCAGAAGCGAGCCTTTATGCAGGCTGCCGGTGCCAACGAGCTGAAGGCTCAGGTGCTCGATGTGGCTGATGAACATGTCAATGCCGCCATCGATAAGCAGCTGATCGCGGCGGTCGGCTTCCAGCCGGGAGTCGCCACGCAACGGTTCGATCAACTGGCCGACGAATTGGTGGGGGTCCGCTCGCGCCTGACTCGCTATCTGGGTGATCTGCATGGCGGCAACGATAAGTGGGGCGTGTCGGCGTACGAGACCATTCAGAATCTGGCTCGTATCTCCACATTGCCTACGCATCCGGCTACACACGTGCGGCTGAGTGAACAGAGTGCTTTGGGCATCGCCAGCTCCATTGAATCGTGGATCGGCAAGCTGGAGCGTGCCGGCGAACTCGGCGAATTCACTATCGGTCCGGACGACACCGCTTGGTACAAGGCCTCTTTGACCACCGAAGAGCAAGCTGTGGACGCCTACCAGCGTGTCGATGATCTGCTGCGTCGTTTCTTGCCGGCCACCCGCGAACAGGTGGCGCGCACGGTGCGGGAATGTGGTTTCCCGGTGCCGCCAACCACGCGTGAATGGGAACGTCAGGTCACAGTGCTGAAGAATCTCAGGCGCGTACTGGACGTGTTCCAGCCGGAGATTTTCGAGCGTGACATCGATTCGATGATCGAGGCGACCAAACCCAAGGCACAGCGCAAGGCCGAAGGCACTTCGATGGGCTTTTGGGAACGCCGTCGCCATGTCAAGGAAGCCAAGGCTCTGCTCCGTGTAGGCGCACAAGTTGAAGACCTGCATGAGGCGCTCAAAGTGGTGGCCAAGCAGGGAGAGCAGTGGCATCAGTTCGTGCCTCACGGCGGGTGGCCGGTGCTGCCTGTCAAATTGGATGAGATCATTGCCACCCAGGAAGCCTTGGTGAGCAACATGACCGCGCTGAACGCGGTGCTCACGACTACGCCGGGCGGCGGCAATCTTGAGTCCGAGGATTTCAACGTCGTGGAGGCCAGACTCAAGTCGCTGTTGGATGACCGTAAAGCACTGGACACGTTGCCGGAACGTTGCCGGCTGGAACAGGAGTTCGCTGCCGCTGGTCTGAATGAACTGGTTGATGATCTGCGCACTCGCCGCGTGAGCGTCGAGCAGGTACGTGGCGAGGTCCAACTCGCATGGTGGACCACCGTGTTCGAGGACATCGTGCGGGCTTCCGCCATCATCTCCAATCAGGATGGGTCCGTGTTGCAGACCGCCTCCGACCGATTCGCTCAAGTCGATGTGGAACATGTGCGTTCCATCGGTCCGATGGTGGCTCAGGAATCGATGCGCCGCCTGTGCGACATGCTGTTCTCGCGCACGCAGGAAGCCAACCAGCTGCATACGGTGCTCGCCGGACGCGCCAATGTGCCGTTGAGTCGTATTCGTCGCGACCATCCCGAAATTCTGGCGGCGGCCAAGCCCATTCTGGTGGCTTCCGCCGGTACGCTGGCCTCGCTGACCGAGCCGTCGCCGCTTGCGGATGTGGCGATTCTGGACGCCTGCGCTCATATCCCCGCCATTGAATTGCTCTCCGTGCTCGGTCGTGCCCGTCAGGTCGTGGTGATCGCGCATTGCGCCACGGTGACCAGCGAAAGCATCAAACGCCTGATCGGCATGCTGCCCAAGGTCGAGGTGACGTCCTCGCCGTCGCGCCGGGCTCCTCGCCTGGCCGCATTCCTGGAATCCGAAGGATACGGTCATGTCCAATATGATGTGACCGCCGGATCGTCCGGTGGCGAGGTGCGGTTCCACCGTATTGAGGCCAACGGCGTGCCGGTGATGTCTTCCGGATTAGTGGAATCGAGCCAGCAGGAGATCGATGAGGTTATCCGTCTGATTACGCAGCGCGCCTCCGGATTCGCCGTAGTGCCGTCCAGCTACCGTTTGGCTGTGGTCTGCCTGACCGATGTGTTCCGTACTCGTCTGGGTGCCGAACTGAAGTCGTTGGCCGCTAAATCCGCTGCGATGGGACGGTTCCTTCGCCATGTGCGTCTGATCTGCTTGCGTGACGTCGCCGGTCTGCGCGCCACCGATGTGATTCTGTCGTTGTGCTACGCGAAAACCTCCCACGGTCGTCTGCTCCAGCAATTCGGTGTACTGGAGCATGATGGTGGTCGTGAGCTGCTGCTGGATGCGCTGGCATTGGCCGATCGCCATCTCGATATCGTTTCGGCCTTTGGCTCAGATGAGCTTGATGCCGAGCGATTGCACCAGTCGGGCCCCAAATTCCTCAAAACCATGCTGAGCTGGGCCGAACAGCTCGACGATAGGCCGGTATTGCCGTTGCGTGATGCCGCCGGAGACAATGTGCTGTTCCGTGATATCGCTGAACGCTTGCGCGCTCGCGGTCTGCAGGCCGCAGTGGAGTACGGATTCGATAAGGGTATCCGCATTCCGCTGGTGGTCAGTGTGAAAGACAGGCCATTCGCGCTGGCCGTTCAGACTGATGATGCGAACTTCATGTCCGTACAGTCCACACGTCGTCGTCATCGTCTCTCCGCCCAGGATTTGGTCTCCCTCGGCTGGAACGTGATGACGGTATGGAGCGTCGCCGCGTTCGTGAATCCGGACAAGGAAGTGGACCGCATCGTGGCTCGCATCGGTGAAATCTACGGTGAGGTTAAGTGATCATGGCGGAGTACAGCCCTACCCGTCGTACCCCACGCACGCATAAACGCGTGGTGATGAAAGGAACCGAACGTTTCGATGCGGACGGCGTGAAACTTGAACCTGGAGACATGCAAACCGCCCAGCAGCGTCAGGCCGAGGATGATCAGCGCATTCTCGGCGAGCTGCCGCCACATTGGGGCATCTTCAGCGAAAAGCAATGATTGCCCTGCGCGTCTGCTGCGTCCCGCGGTTATCGCATCACTGCGATAACCGCACCGTTGTGCTGCCAGTGCATCACGTTGCTTGCGTACTCCGGCGTCATCGCCATCGTTGCATGACGAGTGGCTTCGCCGAACACATCATCCGACATGGCGTCTTGTGATGCCTCCCCGCCTACCTGAATCACCATCGCGTTCTCGGCGAGTATGCATTCGTCGCTATCGCAACTTGTGGCAGAGACGAGATCGACGCAATCGCCCGCGATCAGCCCGTGAATGCTGCTGGCCAGCCGTACGTCGATAACAGTGGACCCGGCCGGCGCTACCGGCGCATCGCGAGCCATATGCGTGGAGATGGGGTCTTGAGCGTGAATCTCGATTTGTGCGATCTTTCCGATCACCTGTGTGCAATCCGACGCCATCGATACCCCGGCGGCGGTCTGTGCGACATGCACCAGCCTCACATCGGTGCGTTGAATCGTCTCACCTCGCGCTATGTCTTCGACAGCGACGACCACAGGTGCGGTCTGCACTGCGGCCAGCACGGCTTCAAGCCCGAACAGCAGGCCGAATCCCACGCACATGGCTGCAGTTAATCGTCGCAGGGCACGAAGCGCACGGCGTTGCCGCAACGAGCCCTGCGAACGTTTCATGCGGTTCGTGCCAAGTGCGGAACCGAGTACAGAAAAGGTCACCATGTAAACCATGGTGACCTAGGTGTTCATGCCAGCGCAAGCCAAACGGACCTATGTGGTTCCAGCTTCCCGAGTTATCCACAATGCCTGTTCGATGCGTATCGAACAGCGGCGCGGCACGGAGCGATTGTTGCTCTGGCTGACTACTTGACCGATTACTTGGACGACTTATCCGTGCGATAGAAGCCGTGGCCCTTGAACTCGATCGGCACAGCCGAGAACACCTTGCGCACCTGCTCCTGATCACACTTGGGGCATACGGTAATCGGATCGTCGGTGAACGACTGCTGTTCGGTGAAATCGTAGCCGCAGTTCTTGCAGCGGTAATGATAAGTAGGCATCGGATTCCTCCACAAGTGTTGAAGTCATATATTTGCCGGGCATGAGGCGCGATAGCGCCGTGCCGTACAACCGTTCACATCCTAGTCGTCGCCATGACACTTCGCCGATGGATTATCAGGCCTAGATACCAGAACCGGACCGATGCGCGTCTCGCAGCTGACGATAGCCGTCGGGGGTCAGCACTGCATCGGCCGGCACATCATGCGGTTCAGTAGGCAGTAACCGGTCCATGACCTCCCACGACCAGCACACGGCAATCAAAGGACATCCCTGCCGGCGCAAGGTCAGCGCGCGATCATACCAGCCGGCACCGCGTCCCAGACGGTAGCCCTGCGGGTCAACTCCCAGTGCCGGGGCTATCACAACATCGGCCTCGCGCAACGCCTCCGGCGGCAGCACGGCTCCCGCAGGCTCATCGGGGCGAAGATGCGTCGTATGTGCCCCGTCTGCCGCAGGTTTGCCCGGCACAGTCAGCAACGTATCCACCGAGGTCAGCGTGCTCCAGCCGATCTCCAAGCCGCTGCCCAGCCTCGGTACCAATACCGTGCACCCGTGTTCCAGCAGCCATCGCAGCAGAGGACGCGTCTCCACTTCCGTTCCCATGGATACATAGGCGGCCACGGTCAACGGTGCGCCATGAGATGAAACCGATGCCAATTCCCCCGACAGATGGCGAACCAATTGTTCGCCGGCTTCGCGACGCTCTTCAGGCGTGGTCAATTTCCGTCGTGCAAGCGCCCTATGCCGCAGCACGGTTTTACTGGGCCGATCGTTGTCGACGGAGGCCGTGTCAATCGTCGCTGCGGTTGTATCAGCCGACCCGTTCCGGTTGTTTTGCTCATGCGCACTCATATGGCACAACCTAGCATGTTGCCGGTGGCTACAATAAGGGCCGTGTCAGTTTTCCAGTCCATCAACCAGTCTCTGAAGCAGGCGTTTCATCCGGCACATCAGATTCGGATGCCTCGCCTGACCTACCCGGCCTTTCCGATCACATTGCGCCCGTTGACTATGGACGATGAAGAGGACTGGAACGAGGTGCGCTGGCGGAACAATGACTGGCTTGCCCCATGGGAATCGGGCGACCCCATGCATTCTGACTCCATCACGTTCAATCAATGGATTCAGCGTCAGCGGTTCAACGAGCAGCATGGCGAAGGTGCCCTGTTCGCCATGGAATACCAGATGCATATCGTCGGCCAGATTTCCTTGGGCGCCATATCGTATGGGGCCATGCGCACCGGTGTGGTGGGCTATTGGGTGGACCAGCGCTATGCAGGGCACGGGTTCGCGCCGATGGCTTTGGCCATGCTTGCCGATTGGGCGTTAGGGGATCCTTTCGGACCGGCCCTGCACCGGCTGGAGATTGCCATATTGCCGGACAATGCGCGCTCGCTGGCCGTGGTGCGTAAAGTCGGTGCGCATCATGAGGGGCTGCGCGAACGATATATGTATGTGAATGGTCGGTGGCGTGACCATGTGACGTTCGCCCTGTTCGCCGAAGATATAGGTTCGGGATTCGCCTCGCGACTCGCCGGAGGACGAAGCTGATGTCCGTGCGGGACGCGGTCTGAATCCGACACGCCCGGATGGAAGGTTCAAGTTCGTCGGTACCTCTCCTATTCTTGACACTATGGGTTATGAGTCACTAAGCACTGTCATCGTGCTGGTGATTGTGACGATTATCATCGTCGTATGGTTGCCTGTGCGCACGGCCAATGGCATGAAGCGTGTGGACGAGCACCGGCAGGATCGATATTCGCCGTCCCTGCATATTGTTGAGGCCGAAAACGGCGAGCGGTTCGGGGATATCAAGCCGCACAAGGCGAAAGGGGCAGCAATGCCAGCATCAACACCGTCAGCAAGGCTGACACCTGAGCATATCGCTCATGTGCGTGAGCTGCGTCGTGCCTCCATTCGTCGTCGCAGAATGTTGGCGGCCGGCCTGCTTGCCGTGACGGTGTTGGTGTTTGTCTCCGCCTTTCCGCTGAAGTTCAGTCCTTGGTTCGCGCTGGTTCCTCTAGCATTGCTGGCGGGTGTGCTGGCGCTGGGAGCCAATGCGGCCCGCCATGCCCGTCTTTGGGAACGTCGGGTATCGCGGTATGAGCATAGGCGTGCGGCACAGAAAAAGACTATGAATCAGGCGCGCGTCGAGGCGGCGAAGATCGCCCAGGCTCATGCGCAAGCTAGCGATGCCATACCGCAGACCTCTCGTAACGAGGCCTCGTCGGACGCGGCCACACACAACGAGACACCTGCGTCCGGCACATCGACCGAAGTGATGGAGCAGCGTGAGATTCGTCGTGCCCTGCGGCAGGCCGAACAGGAGCAAGCCAAGGCCAAGGCAATGCGCAAAGCCGCAGCCGGCCGTTCCACAACATCAGACGATGACTCTGCCCTCTCGGACAAGTCTGGCGAAACGGTCGCCGCATCAATGCCTACTGAGGCGGCGGAACATCGCGCGTCCAACGCTTCCGGCGCCTCTAGCGCTTCCGACCAAGGTGAATCGGCGGCAAGGGCCGCTGTTTCCGCTGCATCCCTGACCGTGCGGGACGAACGTGATCAGGCACAGTCGGATGCAACGTCTGAATTGGCTTCGGTGCACCCCTCCCGTGCGCTGGATGTGTTCGATATGGCCACATCGCAGGATCTCATCTCCTTCACCTTGGGTGGCGAGCAACATAAGGGCGGCCAGTCCGGTCATGCTCCGGAAAGCTTGGAGATTAAGTCAACTCGTCAGGTGTCTAAGGCCACGCCGGCCGAGCCTGAGGTCGTGGAGCGTTTGGTCGACGAGGCACGTGCCGTCAAGGCTGCCGACGATGCCCAGGCATCCGCCGCGCAGGCTGCCGAATCCGATGATACGGCGAATGCGGCGAGCGGAACGGCGGTGAACATCGAGGCCGCCGACGGTGCAGATCGTGCAGCCTTCCACAAGACCGAGGAACAGGCGGACGTCGACGCGCCACAGGCCGCAGCTGATTCCTTGGGCATGGGATTGGATTCCATTCTGGCCCGCCGTGGCAACTGAGCGGTCGTTTTCTCTCACAGCGTTAGCACTCAAGTTGGCAGAGTGCTAACAATCGCGCTACCATGTGTCCTAGCGCAAAGGGACAACGCAAGTGATCGTCAGCCTCTTGAGGCGTTCTGGCGCGGCATTATCGAACTGAACTACAAGCAGATACGAGGTGACCCACAGTGTCGATTAATCTCACACCGTTGGAAGACAAGATCATCGTCAAGCAGGCCGAGGCCCAGACCCAGACCGCGTCCGGTCTGTACATTCCGGACAACGCCAAGGAGAAGCCGCAGCAGGGTGAAGTCCTGGCCGTTGGCCCGGGCCGCCGCGACGACAAGGGTGAGCGTATCCCGATGGACGTCAAGGTCGGCGACAAGGTCCTGTACTCCAAGTACGGCGGCACCGAGGTGCACTACGAGGGTGAGGACTACCTCATCATCGGTGCCCGCGACGTTCTGGCCATTCTTGGCTGAGTAACGCGCCACACGCTTTCCAAGACCCCGGTCCGGTGACCGGGGTCTTTTCGTATCCTCTATGTCCGCCGCGCATGACGGACTTAGCGCTTGGCGTATTTGAGGCCGCGGGCGCGCCGCACGTACACTGGATAGCGGACCAAAGTCGCTATGAAAGAGGCTGTCATGATCGACGCGCCCGCCACCCATCCATCCACGCTGACCGATCTCGCTGATACCCTCGAACGCTCGCTGTCCTGCTCGCGCGAGGTCATCGACCTGGTGGTCACCACGTTCGCGGCCGGCGGCCACCTGCTGCTTGAAGATGTGCCGGGAGTCGGCAAGACCACGCTCGCCCGGGCCATGGGCCGGGCCATCGGCGGCGAGACGAACCGGATCCAGTTCACTCCTGACCTTCTGCCCAGCGACCTGACCGGTGTAAGCATCTATTCGCAGGACTCGCGCGACTTTGCGTTCCATCCAGGGCCGTTGTTCGCCAACATCGTCATTGCCGACGAGATCAACCGTGCGAATCCCAAAACCCAATCCGCCATGCTGGAGGCTATGAACGAAAGCCAGATCAGCGTGGACGGCATCACCCATGTGCTGCCAGACCCGTATTTCGTTATCGCCACGCAAAATCCTATCGAGCTTGAGGGGACGTACCCGCTTCCCGAGGCACAACTTGACCGTTTCATGACCTGTGCCAGCTTCGGCTATCCGTCCGCACAAGCCGAAGCTGCGATGCTCGTCTCCTCGGACTGGTCGCGGCCTCTTGACCGAGTGCATCAGATATGCACCGCAGACGAAGCAATCGCCATTCGCGCCGCCGTACGTAGGGTTGCGCTCTGCGATGCCGTAGCCGATTATCTGGTGGCCATCATCCAAGCCACTCGATCGCGTGAAGATATCCGTTACGGTGCCTCTCCTCGTGCCAGCCTGCATTTGGCGGCTATGGCCCGCGCCTATGCGTTTATCGATGGACGGGATTTTGTGTTGCCGGATGATGTGCGATCGTTGGCCGTACCGGTGCTTGCCCATCGTCTGGTGTTGAGGGACGCTGGCTTCGGTTCGGGGTCACTTGACCGGGCCCGAGACATCATCGCCGACATCGTATCCGCCGCCTCTGTGCCCAAGGTGTGACTATGAGCCGCGTAAGCCGTCACGGATTGACTGCTCGCCGACTGGTGCGGCACGGTCTGATTCGTCCCACATGGGGAGGGGCATTGCTGCTTGTGGCGGCAGGCGGATGCTGTTTCGGCGGACTGTTGCTTGACGAACGCACGCTGATGGATGCCAGCATCGCGTTCGTAGTGGTGTTCGTATGTGCATTGGTACTGGTGGTACTGCAATGGTGCGGTGTGATCGCCATCGGCCAATCTATTCTTTCCAATCAGATCGAACAACGAGACAGCTACGGTACTGTGGTGAGCCGAGTGGTGGGAGATCTTCCCGAACGTCGCGGCTGGTACGTCACCGTGAGCACTGTAGTGCGGTGGACGTCGCCGTTGGGCTTGATTGCGGCTCGCAAGGTTGTCCCTGGTGGAGGACAGACGTTGATTGTGCCGGCCGTGGATGAACATACTGCGAACGACGCGTCCGTGGTGAACACACGACAGGTAGGCTCCGACCAGTCCGCGCATTCAGGCGGTGTGCGCGCCTACGCGCCAGGCGATCCGCTGAAGCTTATCTCCTGGCGGCATACCGCCCATCGCGGCGAATTGATGACCCGCGAATCCAGTCGAGACGTGCCCGCCACCATTGTGTTGGCGCTTAACACGGGCGGCGTGACCGTCGAAGAGCTTGATGCCGAGGTCGCCGCGCTGCTGCCGTACGTACAGGTTTTACGAGATACCGGTCGTACGGAGCGTCTCATTGTCACCGATGGCATGCAGACGTTCGAGGGGAGCGAAAATCTCGAACGATTTTTCGCGGCCGTGCAGCCGTACGCTATGCCGGCGGCATCGTCTGCGTCCGGAGACCGGCGACCCTCGCACGCGAGCAGTGTGAAGAAGCCCGAGCTGCCAAGTGTTCCCGAACGCGCATCAGCCATCGTGCGAACGGCCACGAACGGACAGGGAGCGGTGCAAGTGCTGATCTGCGACGGCACCGACAGTCAAGCGCTTGCCACGGCGTTACGGCACAGTCCGATCGCCGACAAGCTTACGGTACTTGACCCGGCCGATACAGAGCCGTCTGCAACGTCTGCATATCGGCATATCGATGTGCAGACGGTTTCACCCGCCGACCGTACGATGCGAATGGGCCTCGACAAGATTCCCGAGCAACGGACGTTCTCCAACAACGCCGGCCGTGTTCGACTGCCACGACTGGTGTATCAGCTCCTGCCTCATTTCGCGGGCGCTGCCGCGCTGACGACATTCTTCGGCGTGGCGCTCACAGGCCTTTCCGGGCTTATCTCCCCTGACGGCATGTGGATATGGTTCGCGGCTGCGTTGTTGGGATTGGCTGCGTTGGGAACCGCCGTACAGTCCACCACGCGCATGCGTTCCATATTGCGATTCGTGGCCTATACGATGTTCGTGCTGATCGCCACAGCAGCACTGGCTGTGGTACGTTTCCGGCAGATCGCCGCCGCCGCGCACGCCCAGGTCGTCGAGGAAGAGACTTCGCGGGCCACGCAATACGGCATTGCGTCAGATCTTGCTTCCGGTTCCTCCTCTCGATGGAAGTTGTTCGGCGACGTCATCAACACCGGATTCGACCAGCTCAACATCCAACTGCCGCCGCTCAAGGTCTCTGAAGCCAGTGACCTGTTCCTCATCTTGGCGGTGGCGGCGCTCGCCGTCGCGGTGCGATGCCTCCTCGTCTTCCGGCCGTTGATTCCTGCCATGGTCGTGCTGCCGGTGGCGGTGCTCGCCGCCGATTATGCGTTGGTGGGGCATCTGGCACCGCTGTGGGCCATCGGTTTGACCGTTGCGGCCTTCCCTCTTGTCTTGTTCGCTGCCCATCCGGGTCGGTCATACCCTGTTTTGCGGCTGGGAAGGCCTCGTGTCTCGTCGAAGCGGTCCGGAACCATCCGTACAGCCAGCACCAATGCCGGTCGGACGCTCACCGCCACTCCGTTTATCGTTGCCGTGCTCGCCGCCGCCATCACTCTGCCTCTGAGCGGTCCTGCCGCGCTACTGGCGTACCGAGTGCCCCTGTCCATCGGAGAAGGTGGCGGCATGTTCACCTCGAACACCGTCAATCCGATGATCGACCTCAAGCGCAACATTGCCGCCGGTTCGGACGACACGGTGCTGACATACCGGTCCTACAAGCGTCTTTACCTACGCCTGACCACACTCGACAATTTCGACGGCGACACATGGGGATACGACCGTCAATTCGCGCTTGACGCCGGGCTCTATGGCTCGGGCATCCAACTCGGTCGCAACAGCGAAGATGAGCTTTCCCGTTACGACCGTATGATGATGAACCCGTTGGGCGCCTACATGGCGGCGCTCGGTTATACCGGATATGACGTTGCGGTGACTGACCCGAGTTCACTCGAACGATTCATGGTCAACGCCGACATTCGCATCGACACCCTCAAATCACGCTTCCTGCCTGTGCCTGGTAACGTCACGTACCTCGATAATGGTGTAGGTGGCGACTGGCTGCTCTATCAGGACGGTACAGTGTACAATCGCACCACCGGTACCTCGTCGGACCTCGAATATGGTGCAGACGGCAATGCCATCGACCCCATCACCACAGCGTCCGGTTTCAGTCAACTATCCCAGATCACAAGCGCGCAGAGTGTCCTGTTAGGTGACACGGACGTCACCGATGACGACCTGCAGCGCTGGTATCAGGCCCGTCGTGATCTGGCAGATACAGGTCTTGCCGAAGTCCATCGCGATACGGCCGGTGACTTCCTCGTCATCAGGGCAACGATCAATAGCGATGGCAGCGTGACGGGGGCGAACGGATGGCGGCTGGGAGCCGGCAGTTTCCAAGGCGAAACGGCGACCTTCCTGGATAGTACGTCCGCGCCCACGCCGTCCAGCGTGGTATTCGACGATACGATTGTGAAACAGCTGGGCTTCGGTAAGGACAATTACATACTCGGCTTTGGCTCGGGCGGCAGCATGGTAATCGTAACCCCGCTGGATGCTTCGATGTCCAGCGTTGATGCGGACGCGCAGTCGGGGGCTCCCGGCGCTGCGAGCTCGTCTCGCGATATCGATGCATGGGCCAACCGCGTGTTCTCCTTCCTGCATAAGAACACCAGCCTGTCCGTCTACACCGTGGTCAACGGCAGTATTCCACGGGCCAATCAGTCGATCGCCCGCATGCAGTGGTATGTGGACGCCAGCGACAGGCGTGCCCATGAGAACCGTTACACTTCGTTGCCTGAGAAACTGCCCGCCAACGTGCAATCCGTGATCGATCAGGCGCAAGCCGCTGGTATTCCCATCAAGGGAAGAACCTATGACGATCAGGTGCGTGCCATGCGCTGGCTTGTGGACTATTTCACCAATCCGGACAACGCGTTCACCTACTCGCTCGATGCGCCGGATGGCGACGGGCGAGACAATCTCGATGTACTTGATGATTTTTTGGATCCGGACAACGGACATGCGGGCTATTGTCAGCATTATGCTTCCGCGCTCGCCGTACTTGGCCGCTCTCTTGGTGTTCCAACGCGTATTGTGCTCGGCTATAACGCCGGCGTATCCAATCGTGATAAGAACGGCTTCTTCGTAGTGCAGTCCAAGCAGCTCCACGCATGGACCGAAGCGTATCTCAACGGTGTGGGTTGGGTGCCGTTTGACGTGACGCCCGCCACCGCAGAAAACGGATCGGCCGCGTCCGATGCTGCTTCCGCCGGTACCGATAGCACGTCCGATAACACCAGTGATTCCGGCGATGGCACCGACGTCACCGCGACGCCGGATGCATCCGCCGATGATTCAGCCGATAGCTCTGGTGATGCCGCTGACCAGTCTGATGCGTCTGATACCCGTAGTTTCGCCTCGCGTCGGAATACGAACAATGCCGCCGGCAACGCTGGTAATGGTGACGGATGGATGCTGTGGTGGATATCGAATCTCGATGCGCGGTTGGTGGCACGCGGCATATTGCTCGGGTTGCTTGCGGCCGTTGCGCTGGTCGGTCTGTGTTTGGGCGTGCCGCGATTATGTCGTCGTATGCGTAGGCGTCGTGTGCTGGCGGCTATCGCGCAGGCTCAAGCGCATCGGGATGACGGCGATTTGTCTGCCAGAGCTTGGCGCATGACGTGGCGCGAGGTGGTTTTGACTGCGCGAGTCAGGGCGAAAAGACATGCACGGGCCAGAGCAAAGTCTCCGGGGAAAACTCAGGCAAAGTCCAGTCTCATATTTCAGCCAAGCCAGACCGACATGGATATTGCCCGCATCCTTGCCGAGCGATGCCCCGAACAGTCCGATTTCATACTGCTGACGGCCCGTAACGCCACTGCCGCCGCCTTCCGCGGTACCACCGATTCAGTGCAGGGTCTGGCGAGTCGGTTCAGGGCCTTTTTGCAATAACGAGTGCGACGCGACAAAGGCGCTCCTGTCTTGGCAACAGAAGCGCCAGCGGCGTCAGTATCGCTTTTGGGGAGAGGAGTTACACCTCGAACCCGGCCGCGACGAGCGCGTGGTCGATATCACGAATGAGGTCGTCGGTATCTTCAAGCCCTACGGCCAGCCGGAAGAAACCGCGGTGGAATTCCGGCGGATACAGGTATTGGCGCTCGTCGTCCTCGCCAAGGAACACGATGAGGCTTTCATCATGGCCCAAAGAAACGGCCGACGTGATGACATTGAGCTTGGAGACGAATCTATTGTGGCCCTCGTGGTCGGTGTCCAAACCGAACGCCAGCACGCCGCCGAATCCGGAATCCGGGAGCGCCAGTTGATGGACGGCGACGTCATGGTGCGGATGCGATTGAAGACCCGGATATGAGACGAACCTCACGGACGGAATTCGCTCCAGATGTTCAGCGATCGCCAGAGCGGAAGCGTTGTGCTGACGGATACGTAAGGGGAGCGTTACTGATCCTCGATTGATGAGCCAAGCGTTGAACGGCGAGATGATGCCACCGAAGTTCACCTGTGCGGTGAATCGAATCTCGTCGGTACGCGCTTTGGTGGTGGCGATCACGCCGCCAAGCGCGTCGCCGTGGCCGTTGATGTATTTGGTAAGCGACTCGATGACGATATCCGCGCCCAGATCAAGCGGCCGTACGTTGTACGGCGAGTTGAATGTGTTGTCCACCGAGACCAAGATATCCGGATTCGCCTCGTGTGCGATTTGCGCGATGGCGCGGATATCCGAAACCTTAAGTGTGGGATTCGCCGGCGTTTCGATATGTACGAGCTTGGTGTTGGGCTGGAGGGCGGCGCGCACGTTTTCCGGGTCGGAAGTGTCCACGATCGAGGTCTCGATGCCGTACTTCTCCGGCAGGATCTGGTTAAGCAGACGGTAGGCGGCGATATAGGTGGTATCCGAGAAGATCGCATGATCGCCGCGATTGAGGAACGTAGTGAATGTAGCAGCAAGGGCTGCGACTCCGGAAGCGAGTACCACCGCGTCCTCGGCCCCTTCGAGACGGGCGAGTTTTTCTTCCAGATACCGTTGGTTCGGGTGCCCGTTGCGGGTGTAGAGATTCACATCCGAACTTGACCAGTTGATATCGGATGGGTCGTAAGGCAGGGCATAGGCATTGGCTAGTGTGATCGGGCGACGAATCGCGCCGGTCTCCGCGTCGATGCCGTTGCCGAGATGAATGGCAAGTGTGCCGAAGCCGAGCGGCTGATCATCGAAGGATTGTCCATGATGTACAAGATCTGAAGTCATGACTTAAGCATGCCGTTACCGGTTACGTTGCGCAAGCCGTACGAAATGCTGACAAACCGCATGATTGCAGGATTTAAGAGCCGCTTATAAGAAACGCGAAAGCCCTCGTGTGGGGTGTCGGCAGGGGCTGGCGCTAGCAGGTCAGCAATGGATGCTGGGAGTCAGTGCTTTGCGCAATGGAAACGACACGCCGTAAAAACGCTGTTATTGCAACGGTTTATAGATGATTTCGCGGTGTTGATTTGCATTAGTGGAAAATCTATGTTTAGATAGCCAAGTTGCCTGACGAGGTCAAGCCAAGTGGTGAGACCAAGGCGGGAGACAGACTGGCGGATTTCCCAAGCGGTCAAAGGGAGCTGACTGTAAATCAGCCGCTTCGTGCTTCAGTGGTTCGAATCCACTATCCGCCACGCCCCGATAGCTCAGTGGTAGAGCACTTCCTTGGTAAGGAAGAGGTCGTGAGTCCAATTCTCACTCGGGGCTCTCTGGCGGGGTAGCTCAGCTGGCTAGAGCGTACGACTCATAATCGTAAGGTCAAGAGTTCGAGCCTCTTCCTCGCTACAAATTGCGCCCGCCATATGGTGGGCGCGCCCATTAGACCTAGAACACAGAGGTGAATGACAATGGCTAAGAGCGCCGACATCCGTCCGGGCATTACGCTGGCCTGCACCGAGTGCAAGGAGCGTAACTACATCACGACGAAGAATCGTCGTAACACGCCCGATCGTCTCGAGCTCAAGAAGTTCTGCGCTCGTTGCGGCAAGCAGACCCTGCATCGCGAGACCCGTTGATCGCAGAGCATCAAGCTTCAAAAAACCCGACCGGATGGTCGGGTTTTTTGTTTTTCCGCTTCCATCTCAAAGCCGTGCCACTTCTATATGATTCCTACGGTCGCACAACACCTACCAAGAACCCACGCGTCAACCCCCAATGATGGTCTAGAACACCAGTAGGATAAACATCATGACCAGCTTTGCAGATATCACCACCATGGGCGTCGGCGGACCCATCGCCCACTTCATCGAACCGACCACGCGTGTCGGGCTTATCGAAGCTGTGGAAGATGCCGACTCCAAAGGTCTGCCTCTTATAGTGATCGGCGGCGGCTCGAACATGCTGATTGCCGACGAGCCCTTCGCCGGTGTGGTGGTGCGTGACGCGCGCCGCCAAATCACCGTGCCGGATGAGGCCGCCCCGGTCGAGGGTGAGGACCGTACCGTGCATGTCTGTGCCGAAGCCGGCGTGAATTGGGATGATCTTGTGGCGTTCACCGTTGAGCTCGGTCTGGAGGGCATCGAAGGGCTTTCGGGCATTCCGGGCACAGTCGGCGCCTCGGTGGTGCAGAACATCGGCGCGTATGGGCAGGAAGTGGCCACATCGGTGGAGTCGGTGGAAGTGTGGGATCGGAAAACAAAGACCACCAGCGAGATGACGGCGGCTGATCTGCAGTTCGGATACCGTTCCTCCGCATTGAAATCCAGTATGTATCAGGCCCCCGGCCAGCCGGCCGATGAGTTCTTCCCGACTCCGCGTTACGTGGTGCTGTCGGTCACCTTCGTCTTGACTCATTCGCAGCAAGGCACAGTGGGCTATGGGCAGCTCGCCAAGGCGCTTGGCGTTGAGGTTGGGGACCGTATGGATACCGCGACGATTCGCGATGCGGTACTCAAGGTACGTGCCGCCAAAGGCATGCTGGAGGATCCTACACGCTACACATTGGATGCGATGGCCGGCACCAAGCGTGAAGAGAACATTCTTAAGGACCTCAAGCGCCTGTCTGCGCTCAATGAGACCGCGAACATCGCTCCTGAGCCGAACGGCTTGCCTGCCCCTGACTACAATCGTCACAGTTGCGGTTCGTTCTTCATGAATCCGATTCTGCCTGCCGACCAGACTACTCGTCTGCCTGAGGACGCCCCTCGTTTTGCGGCCGAACTGCCAGATGGCACGCCGGGTGTCAAGACCTCTGCTGCATGGCTGATCGACCACGCCGGTTGCCATAAGGGCTTCAAAGCCGATGATGGTGCGGCGGCAAGCCTGTCTACTCAGCACACACTGGCATTGACCAATCGTGGAGGAGCTACGGCTGCGGACATCGAACAGTTGGCCCGTGCGGTGCAGCAACGTGTGCATGACGCGTTCGGTATCGATTTGGTACCCGAGCCGGTCTGTGTCAACGTTCTGGAGCGCTAAAGCCGGAAAACTTTCGGACTCATATCCTCTGCCGGCACATAGACGGCGATAAAGTGCGGTTACCGATAGGTAATAGACAAGTCATACGGCCTCTTCTATACTCGTTTCTCGATGTTTTGTGCGTGCCTGGGCGCGCTTGAGAGAAAAGAGAAGGCTTTATGCAACTGTTCCGCACGAAATCCGTCGAACAGACCATCGCCGAAACAGGTGAGGAAGGGCGCAAGCTCAAGCGCAACCTGACATGGTGGGATTTATCCATCATGGGCGTGGCCGTAGCCGTGGGCGCCGGCATCTTCTCGGTCGGCGCGCAGGCCGCCGCCTTCCACGCCGGTCCGGCGGTCATCATCAGCTTCCTGATCGCAGGCGTGGTGTGCGGGGCTGCTGTGATGTGCTATGCCGAGTTCGCCTCGATGATTCCGGTGGCCGGCTCCGCCTACACCTTCACATACACCACGGTAGGCGAGATCATGGCGTGGATCATCGGCTGGGATCTCATTCTTGAGATGCTGATGGCCGGTTCCGTGATTTCCAAGTATTGGGGCGTGTACCTCAACGACTTCATGCGCTTGATGGGATGGAATGCCAACACAAACCTAACGTTCGGCTCCTTCCATATCGATATTGCCCCGATTATCATCGTGGCGTTCTTCACCACATTGCTCGTCTTCGGCACCAAGATCGGCGCCCGTGTGGATGGTGCGATGACCGTGCTGAAAATCGCCATCGTGTTCTTCGTGGTGATCGTCGGTTTCTTCTACGTCAAGGCCTCCAACTTCACGCCGTTCATTCCGCCTGCGGAACCGGCATCCAGCGTGCAGAGCTCCACGGCTGTCTCTGGCGCAATGGGTCAGCCGTTGTGGCAGTGGGCCACCGGCATGGTGCCTTCCATCTATGGCATTCCGGGCATTCTCTCCGGCGCGGCGCTCGTGTTCTTCGCCTTCATCGGCTTTGACGTGGTGGCCACCGCATCCGAGGAAACCAAAGACCCACATAAGAATGTGCCGCTCGGCATCGGCGTGGGCATGGCCCTGATCATCGTGATGTACATGCTCGTGGCCATCGTGACTACCGGCATGGTCTCCTATAAGGAGTTGGCGCAGCAAGACAGTCCGTCTTTGGCTACCGCATTTGAGCTGGTAGGCGCCAATTGGGCGGCGAAGATCATCAGCTTCGGTATTGTATTGGGTCTTGCCACCGTGGTGATGGTGCTGTTGCTGGGCCTGACCCGTATCGTTTTCGCCATGAGCCGTGACGGTCTGCTGCCGCGCAGCCTGTCCAAGACCGGCAAGCATGGCACTCCGGCAGTCTTGCAGATCGCCGTGGGCGTCGTGGTGGCTCTGGTCGCCGCCCTGTTCGATATCGGCGTGCTTTCCGATATGGTCAACATCGGTACGCTTTCCGCGTTCACGTTGGTGGCCATCTCCATCCCGATCATGCGTAAGAGGCGTCCTGACCTGCCACGCGCGTTCAAGATTCCCGGCAATCCGTGGGTGCCGATTCTGATCGGCTTGGCCAACCTGTGGCTCATGCTGAACCTCACTGTGCTCACTTGGATTCGTTTCGTGGTGTGGCTGGTCGTCGGCTTCGCTATTTACTTCGGCTACGGCTATCGTCATGCCCGTCTCGGCACCGGAGACCTGACTGAAGAGCTCTCTGCGGAAACAGATCAGGCCATCAACGGCTGATCTGCCAGCCGCCTGGCGTACTTTTCGCGCGATTGATACGCAAAGTCCCCGAAATTGGGCCTCTCGGCGTACTTTTCGCGCGAAAAGTACGTTATCGGGCCTCATATGAGCATGTTTCTGTGCGATTCGCGCGAAAAGTACGCATGTGCGTCCCGTGTGCTCGTACACGCAGAGGACACGCAGACGGCGTCCGGTCACGGGCCTAGAATTGACACAGCGTTACTTTCAAGGAGGATTCCATGCCATACGTTGTTGCTCAGCCTTGCGTGGATGTCAAGGATAAGGCCTGTGTGGACGAGTGCCCTGTCGACTGCATCTACGAGGGCTCCCGCTCCCTGTATATCAATCCGAATGAGTGCGTGGACTGCGGTGCATGCGAGCCGGTGTGCCCCACCGAGGCCATCTTCTATGAGGATGATTTGCCGGACGAGTGGGCTTGGTACAAGGATGCTGCTGTCAGCTTCTTCGCAGAGGTAGGTGATCTTGGCGGTGCGTCCGCAGCCGGCCCGATCGGCAAGGACCCTGAACAGGTCGCTGCGCTGCCTCCGCAGAATCAGTGATCTCCCTCGGCCATCTCGCCGCTATCTCACTATCGAACCCCCGAGCCGGTATGGCCGGGGGTTTGTCGTATCTTAAGAACGAGTTGAACAAGAAAGGGCTTCCATGGGTTTCCACGCATATTCCTCCCCGTACGACTGGTCGCGTATCGCCGGATTCAAAGCGACGGCTCAAGCAGTGCCCGGTGGCATGGTGGACCTGTCCGCCGGCTCCCCGGTGGACCCGGTTCCGGATTCGGTTCGTGAAGCGCTGGCCTCTGCGTCGGATGCGTCGAATGCTCACGGCTATCCGGTGACTGTCGGCACCGCCGAACTGAAGAAGGCGATGAACGACTGGTTCCGTGACCTGCGCGGCGTGGATCTGAAGTCCATCAACGCCGCTGTGGTGCCTACTGTCGGCTCCAAGGAGGGCGTCTCTCTGATGGCCTCGCTGTTGCATCTCGGCGAGGGGGATGTGGTGGTCCAGCCACGCATCTCCTATCCGACGTACGAGATCGGTACGCAGCTGGCCGGTGCCACTGTGCTGAAAGTCGATGATGTGGCTGATGTGGAATCATGGGTCCACGTGCCAGGAGTCAGGGCCGTGTGGGTGAATTCCCCGTGCAATCCCACTGGCGATATCATCACCGCAGACTGGCTGGCCGGCATCGTCGCCGCGGCGCGCAGCATCGGAGCGGTGGTGTTGTCGGACGAATGCTATGCGTTGATGGACTGGCGCGCCAGTGCCGCCTCGGTGGAATCCAACGAACCGGCCGCCGGTAGCCAGGCGTTCAGCCTTACCGCTGCACCCAGTGCGTTGAGTCCTCAGGTATGTGAAGGATCGGCCGATGGGATTCTGGCGCTGTATTCACTGTCCAAGCAGTCCAATATGGCTGGTTATCGTACGGCAGTGATCGCCGGCGATTATCGACTGGTGAGCGAAATGGCCGAATACCGTAAGCAGATCGGTCAGATTATTCCCGGCCCGGTTCAGGCGGCGATGGCTGCCGCCTTGAGGGATGTGGCTCAGGTGCGTGACCAGCGGATTCGTTACCGCAGACGACTGTCTCGTCTGGTTGATGCGCTGAACGCTTACGGATATCAGGCCGCAATGCCCTCCGGCGCATTGTATGTGTGGGTGAAGGCCAAATCCGGTGATTGCTGGACCGATATGGCTGCACTTGCCGAACTCGGTATTGTGCCCAGTCCAGGCGAATTCTATGGTGCTCCGGCATATCTGCGATTCTCGTCCACGGCTACGGACGAGAGCATTGACCTTGTCTGCCGGCGTCTTGCCGCATAGATGTGCATAGATGAAGGGATTCATCGTGATAGTCGCGTCGATAGCGATAGATATGGCGTGAAGTAACGGAGCCGGAGGTACGCCATTGTCCGTCCGCCTCCAGTCAACGATTCTACTGGGATATTATTTCCGCCACGTCGATGCATAACGCATAAATTCGCTGAGGTCCAGCGGTCTGATGCGTTTGTCACGGCGCATCGTCATGTCGCGTCGCCACGGCGCATCACGGTACCGGCAGCATGTATGGGTCAGCCTATTGGTGCGAATCTGCCGTTGGGCGGTATCCTTAACTGGAAGAGAGTGGTGCCGAAAGCATTCGGCAAAAGTCCGTAAGGATAGAGGGGCGTCAACGATGAGTCATATTTCCGGTCAAGGGCAGCATCGGACCATGTCCACGCGAACCAGTCGTGTGACGTTGCTTGCCGTGTTCATTCTTGCGCTTGCCGTATGTCTGGGCGCTGGAGTGTGGCTTGCCGCGCATCCCATCGGCAGTGGCGATACACGGCAATCTGACGGTGGCATGGCGTCGAACAGTGCATTGCACAAACAACAGGCCGCCCCGAAGCCGGTGGTCGAACACCACGGCAATTCACCGGACTGCCCGGATACAGACTGCATCGCCATGCTGGTCAATGGCGATCTGCTGTTCCACGAAGGATTGTGGAGCCAGTTCCAAGGGCCCAACCCCAATGCCACGGATGGCACCGCCTTCAATTTCGATCCCTTATTCGAACCGATGAAGCAGTACATTCAGGCTTCCGACATCGCCGTATGTGAGTTTGAAACCCCCATTGCCCAACGTGGAGGTCCTTATGCCGCATATCCGATTTTCAACATTCCTCCGGAGGTCGCGGATGCGGTCAAGAACGTAGGCTATACCGCCTGCACCCATGCCACGAACCATTCGTGGGATCAGGGGGCGGAAGGCATCGCCCGCTTGTGGGATACGCTTGAGGCGGACGGCATCGCTCAAACCGGTTCATACAAAACCGAGGCGGAATCCACCGAACCGTTGGTGATCGATTCGCCAACCGGTGGCGGCAAGCTGGGACTGGTCACCGGAACCGTATCGCTCAACGGCATGACCGCCGATGAGGATTGGCAGGTGGATCGTCTGCGCGAGGCCGGCGATCCCAATCATGACAGCGACATCCAACGTGCGGTGGACAAGGCGAACAAGGCTCGCGAACAAGGAGCCGACGTCGTGGCCATCGCCATGCATTCGGTGCAGGAGTATCTGGATTACGCTGATTCCTGGCAGATTTCCGAGGCCCACGAGCTGGCCGATACCGGTGCATTCGACGTGATCTATGGCGCGGGATGCCATTGCGCGCAGCCGATTGAAAATTACAACGGCACTTGGATCGTCTACGGTCTGGGCAATACCGTCACCGAATCCGCGAATACGCCGGAGACACTGGTGAACAATCAGGGCGTCACCGCGCGTATCCAGTTCGCCGGCAAAAAGGGCGTCAAGGGTTCCTGGCGGGTGAACCGCATCGACTGGGTGCCTACCGCCAATGTGCATCAGGGGAAGTATCAGTGGTGTCCGATCTCGTCCGATCACCCGATCGGCGCATGTTGGGATGAATCGTATGATGCGCAGATTCGTCAGCGCATCTGGGATGTCATCTATTCGATGGGTGCCGACCAGAACGTAGTACGTGAATGGAACATCACTCAGGAGCAGTCCGCCAAATCCGCGCAGTAAGTGGGGCGGCGAGGAGCGTCGCAGATGACCACGCCGCGATTCTCCCACCGCCGGCCTATGGTGGTGCCCATGACCGAGATTTACGAAACCCAACCCGAGCGCACCGATTTGCCACTGGTGGTCATGCCTGCCGTACTCGGGGCGATGATCGATCCCATCAAGGCGCAATTTCCTGTGCTCAAGGATGTAGCCCGTGTACGCATGTTCGAGGAGTTCACTTCGGATGAGACCGTACTCATCGAGCGGCTCGCTGAAGCTGATGCCCTGCTGGTAGGCGGCTACCATATTTCGGATGGCATGTTGCGTGCCATCGCCGGCCATGTCAAATGCATCGTGTTCTGCGGTACCGGAGTGGCCAGCTACATCAATCTCGATCTGGCACGCGAACTCAAGGTTCGTGTATGCAATGCGGAACATTACGGCGATCATGCGGTGGCGGAGCATACATTCGCTCTGCTGTTCGAACTGATTCGCCGCACTGGCACGTTGGATAAGGATGTCAAGGACGGCAACTGGGCATGGGCTGGTGGAGACGGTCTGCAATTGGCCGGCCGTCGTATGGGCATCATCGGATTGGGCGGCATCGGTGCCACCGTGGCCTCCATCGCACGGGCCTTCGGCATGGAGGTGTCCGCATGGAATTCGCACGTGCCTGCCGAACATTTCGCACGATCAGGTGCCACGCCGGTGAACGATCTCAACGAGCTCATCGAAACCAGCGATGTGGTTTCCGTTCATCTGCCGCTCAATGACGCCACACGTGGCATCATCACCGCCGACAATCTCGATCATCTGCGCCCCGGCACATTGTTCGTGAACACCGCGCGTTCCGAAGTCATCGCATCCGGCGCGTTGCTCGCAAGGTTGCAGCGCGGCGATATCCCCGCCGCCCTTGACGTGTTTGACCATGAGCCGTTGAAGGCCTCGGATCCGGTCTGCCATATACCTGGCATCGTGCTCACGCCGCATGTCGGCTGGCGTACGGACGGTGCATTCAAGGAGCTCACCCGCCAGATGATCGCATGTCTGAAGGCGTATTTCGCCGGAGAGGACTATAACGTCGTCGTCTCCGAGCGCTGAACTGCCGCACGGGGCTCATCGAACCAACTCGCGGAACTCATCAAGGATGTGAACTATGCAGACGATTCTCAACTCGCCTTCCGCTCCCGCGCACGATGCGCTGGTCGAGAAGAAGTCCGAGTTCATCGGTGACGCCGCCCACGTCGATGATCTGGATGAAGCGCTTGCGTTCGTCGCCTCGATTCGTGAGCAGCATCCCAAAGCCCGTCATGTGGCCTATGCTGCGGTGTGCGGCGGTGCCGATGGACGGCTGTCGGAACGCATGAGTGATGACGGCGAGCCGTCCGGTACGGCAGGCAAGCCGATTCTCGATGTGCTCAAACAGTCCGGCACCACCGATTGCGTGGTCGCTGTCACCCGGTATTTCGGCGGTATCCTGCTGGGATCGGGTGGTTTGGTGCGCGCCTATTCGTCGGCGGCGTCACTGGCGCTGAAATCGGCGCAAGTGGCACGCATCATGACGGCCCGCCAATATCTGGTGCATCTCGAATATCCGCAGTTGGCTCGATTCCAGCAGCTGCTGGGCCAGCTCGGCGCCACTCAGGAGAATGAATCGTATACGATGAACGTGCAGCTGACCGCCGTGGTGCCTGCCGACCAATGCGATCGGTTCGAGGAACGTGTTCGTGAGATGTTCAATGCCGCCGTGGTGCCTGAGCCGGGGGCGATGGTCAATATTCCCGTGCCGATTGGCCAGTGAGAGCATACAGGGATCTCATGCTGTCAGGCTTATATCTCGCATAACCATTCTTATCCAATCCGTATCTGACTAAGCTGGAGACCATGACCGAGGACAACGCAGCGACCAATGCAGCAACCGATGTACCAGTGCCCGAACACGAGAGCGCCGAGCCGCAATCCGACTTTGAGCCGTTGACTGTCACCTATGAGCATCTGCGTCATTCCACCGACGCCGCGGAACTGTCCGAGTTTGCTCGTCGTCCATTGCCTGACCGTGCCGATCAGGCGGCGTTCTCCCGTGCCACCGCATTGTTGGAAGCCGTGGCGGGCAATCCCAATACGCCGGTGGCCGATCGTGTGTTCCTCGGCACTGAGATGCCGTTCCCGAATGTGCTGGTCAAGCTTTCCGAGGACCCTGATGCGTCGGTGAGGCAAGCGGTGGCCGCCAATGAGGACAGCAAAAACTGGCTGGTGGGAAGACTGACCAAAGATCCGGTGCCGCAGGTGCGCGACACAGCTTTGAAGAACAAGCGCACCAGTTGGAAGATGCGTCTGGAGGGGGCGCAGAATCCTGAAGTGGACAGTGAGACTCTGGATTTTCTGGGGGAGCTTGGAACTACGCGTGAGGAGGGCGCCCCGACGGTGCTGTCTTCGATGGTGCGTCGTGCAGTGGCGCTGAATCCCAATACGTCCGCCCGGATGCTGGAGGTGTTGGCCTCAGACCCTTCAGCTGAGGTACGTCACGCTGCCGAGCAACGACGCTGATGTGGCTCTCATCGGTATGTGAGCGTTCACATACCATCATGTGGTCATAATTTTACCGCAAAGACGGGTGTCGTAGCGCTTGTCGTACGGTGTGGCGCTGTTTTCGGGCGTTAGACTGGGGGCTATGAGCGAGAATACCGAGAATGAAGAACGACTGGCGCGTCCGCTGATTCGACTCGCCAAGTTGGTCGGCGTCGGCACCAGCTACGTAGGCATGAGCCACGACTATCACGAGATAGCCGACGACGTACTCATCGCCGTGCTGGCGGCTCTGGGCATTGACGCCAAGGACGAGGACGCCCAGGATGCCTCCATCCGACGTATCCTGAAGGAACGGTACAGCCGTCTGGTGGAGCCTACCGTATTGCATACGGTAGGCAAGGAAGACAAGGTGCTGGTGAACACCGGCATTCTTGACGTGCCGTCGGCCACCATCACGCTGGAAAACGGCGAGGACTATGAAGGCAATATCGAAGTGGGGCCGGGAGACGGTTCTCAGGCGTTTGATCTCGGAAGCTCCTTTGTCTCCACGGCGGCGCTGATCATTCCCTCCGACATCCCTGCCGGCTATCACACGTTGCATGTCACTGTTGCCGGGCGCACGCAAGACGCTACGTTGATTAGCGCGCCTGATCATGTGGAGCTGCTTGACCCCATGAAATCCGGTAGCCTATGGGGCTGGATGGCGCAGCTGTATTCGATTCGTTCCGCCGGCTCCTGGGGCATCGGCGATTTCGAAGACCTGAAGACCATGCTGGTGAATGCCAAAGGCCAGACCGGTGCGGATTTCGTGCTGATCAACCCGGTGCATGCCGCCGAACCGGTTTCACCACTGACGCCGTCGCCTTATCTTCCGGTCAGTCGTCGATTGGTGAACTTCACGTACATTCGTCCGGAGTCGGTACCCGAGTATGCATTGCTGGATGCTCAGGCCAAGCATGACGTCGATGAGCTGCATGCCGAAACCGAACCGCTCAACGGCGACTCGCAGATCATTGATCGTGATTCCATGTGGCGCAGCAAGATGCATGCGTTGTGGATTATCTTCAAGGCGGGACGTAAGGCCGAGCGTCAGGCGCAATTCGACGTATTCAAGCAGGAATGCGGCTCTGATCTGGAAGCATATGCGACGTGGTGCCTGTGCTATGACAAGTGGGGCGCTCCCGAAGACAATGACGAAAGCTGGATTCGTCGATTCAACCGAGACTCTCAGGAGATCGCCGATCTCAAGCAACAGTTCCCCGACACGCTTGATTTCTACCGCTGGCTTGAGTGGGTTGCCTCCGATCAGCTTGCCGCTGCGCAACAGGCCGCCAAAGATGCCGGTATGCATATCGGCGTTATGTCGGATATGGCAGTGGGTGTCCACCCCCTCGGTGCCGATGTATGGTGGAATCCTGAGCGATTCGCCAAGGGAGCCACGGTCGGCGCTCCGCCGGACATGTTCAACCAGCAGGGCCAGGACTGGAGCCAGCCGCCGCTGAGCCCTCTGGATCTGGAAGCTACGGGATATGAGACGTACCGCAATATGGTCCACGGCATGTTCGCCCGCGCCGGTGCCGTACGCATCGACCATATTCTCGGCCTGTTCCGTCTGTGGTGGATTCCTTCGCATCACAGCGCCATGGATGGCACGTATGTGTATTACGACGCCGATATCATGCTGGGAATCCTGGCCATTGAGGCTTCGCGCGCGCATGGCGTGGTAGTGGGAGAAGACCTTGGCGTAGTGCCTGAATATGTGGCTGATTCGCTCTCTGGCCACGGCATCCTCGGCTGCGCTGTGGAATGGTTCGAGCAGCGCGACGGTGTATTCCGGGCTCCCTCGCAGTGGCGCCCGTATGCATTGGCCTCCGTCAACACCCACGATATGCCGCCGGCGGCGGGATATCTGGAGTACGAGCATGTCAAGATCCGCGAGCGTCTGGGATTGCTGACCGGCTCCGCCGAAGAGTTCCAAGCCTCGGCCACCGCCGAGCAAAACGCCATGCTGGCCATGCTTGTGCAGGAGGGATACCTCGACCCGGAGTTCGCCGAGCATCGCGATGAACATGAGGCGGATATCATTGACGCTTTGTACCGTGCGCTCAAGGGCTCTCCGTGCAAGCTGCTTGCTGCTTCGATCACTGACGCGGTGGGGGAGAAGCGTGCGCAGAACCAGCCGGGTACGAATAATGAATATCCGAATTGGCGAGTGCCTCTGGCCGACGCCAAGGGAGATGTCGTACCGCTGGAAACGTTGTTCGAAACTCCTGGCGCGCAACGTTTCGCCCAGATTTTCAACAGCTGAGGCGTCGAAAACGCGTTGAAAGGGCGGGTTGACCCGGTGTGAATGGGTCGGCCCGCCCTCTCATATTTTCGCCGCGCCGATGTCCCCGTGACAATGTCAAGACCGGCGATATACTAGTGGATTGTTGTGTTTCCCTAAGGGGTCCTTCAAAGCGCTATCCCACTCGCCATCGAGGACTTTCAGGGAGCCCACGGATAATGAGGTTCGACGCCTTCTGGATGCGGCCCTGACCAAGCCACGCCAGGCAGCCGAGAGCCCGGAACACAATGAATAGAAAAGGTAATGCAGTGAAAACTTTCACTCCGAAGCCAGCTGATCTGACTCACGACTGGTATGTCATCGACGCCACCGACGTGGTGCTCGGCCGTCTTGCCTCCCAGGCTGCTATTCTGCTGCGCGGCAAGAACAAGCCGACCTTCGCTCCTCACGCCGATTCCGGCAACCACGTGATCATCATCAACGCCGACAAGATTGCTCTGACCGGCAACAAGATGGGCAAGGAACTGTACGCACACTCCGGTCGTCCCGGTGGCCTGCGTCGCGATTCCTACGCCGAGCTGCTTGAGAAGAACCCCGAGCGCATCATCAAGTCCGCCATCAAGGGCATGCTGCCGAAGAACCGTCTGTCCAAGGCACAGCTCGACCGTCTCCGCATCTTCCGCGGCGCCGAGCACCCGCACACCCCGCAGAAGCCCCAGGTCTTCGAGATCGCTCAGGTCTCGCAGCAGGCTAAGTGAAACCTGAGAGGAGATAAGAATCATGGCTGAAAACACCAACGACTCCCAGGTTGTCGAGACCGAAGAGGAGCTCACCAACTACACCACCGAGACCAACGCTGGCGCTGGCACCGGCACCTCCGCGATCGAGCCGGGCTACGGCACCGGTCGTCGTAAGGAAGCTGTGGCCCGTGTCCGTCTGGTTCCGGGTTCCGGCAAGTGGACCGTCAACGGCCGCACTCTGGAGGAGTACTTCCCCTCCAAGCTGCAGCAGCGTGAGGTCAACTCCCCGATCGTCCTGCTCAAGCTCGAAGGCAAGTTCGACGTGATCGTCCTCGTTGACGGCGGCGGCACCACCGGTCAGGCCGGTGCCATCCGTCTCGGCGTGGCCCGCGCCCTGAACGCCATCGATCGTGACGCCAACCGCGCCGCCCTGAAGAAGGCCGGCTTCCTGACCCGCGACGCCCGCGTCGTGGAGCGCAAGAAGGCTGGTCTGCACAAGGCTCGTCGCGCCCCGCAGTTCTCCAAGCGTTAATTTCGCTTTCGGACTGTACCGAGCATCAAAGAACCCTTCGTGGATGCGTCCGCGAAGGGTTCTTTGCTATACCAACATCTATGCATGGTCTGTATGCGTGGCCTGTTGCCTTTGCCCAGGCTCAGGCAGTCGTACGGTTCAGGCCTCACGACTCAAGCCGCAAGGCCTCGAACCTAGGGAATATCACACCTGCTTCATCAGCGTGATGCTTAGTGCCGGCATGGTCCACACATGTGGCGATGGCTTGGTGGCCGACTCCGCTACTACATCGGCCGTCGGGGCCTTGTCGACCGGGGCCTTATCGGCGGAGACGGTGCCCTCTGCCGAAGCTGATGCGCCGCCTCCATGCACAGTCGCTGACGACTCGGCATGCGGGCCGTCAACCTCAACCGTTTGCGCGGTAGTTGGACGGACCTGACCGCGTTGTTGCGTTTGCTGTTCTTTGCCGCCCTCCGGGCTGTCGGCGGTACGCCGCCGCGTCACCTTAGCGAATTCAGCGGTAGGAGCGGACCGGGATTCCTGCAGCATGGCGAACGTGGCCGCATCCACATCGGACATGCCCTCGGCTTTCATGCGCGCCGTGGCCTCTTCGGCAAGACGGCGCACGGTTTCGCTGGCGTTCTGCACATGCTGCATCCACACGCTGATGTCATCGTCGTCGTTTGGCTTCACGACGCCGCCATGCCCCGGCCATCTGCCATTGATCTCAGCGGAACACCATTTCGGCACCCATGTGCTGTCTGAAGGCAGGGTGAACTGCCGGTCTTCGTCCACACCATTGACCACGATGCACACGTCCACTTCACTATTGGAGAGCAATCGCATGGTGAAGCTTCTCGTGGACAGATCGAACCAATCCCGTTCGGCGGGGGCATTGCCGTTGGGCAGGAACCATTTGACGCGGTCTGATGGCTTGAACAGGCCGATCTGCGTCAGGCGGGTGAAGAAATCCTCGTGATGGTACAGATCCAAGGATTTGCGCAGCGCAACCAGATGGGACACGGTCTCCAGACGACGCATCTCGCGCGTCTTCTGCGGCGAATACAGCCAGTCCCAGTTGAGCCAGGTGATGTCGTTGTCCTGGCAGTAGGCATTGTTGTTGCCATCCTGCGTATTGCGGAATTCGTCGCCTGCCAGCATCATCGGTGTGCCCAACGAGAGTAGCAGTGTCCCCATCATGTTCATGGCGGCCTGCTCGCGAGCCGTGATCACATCCAAATCATCAGTAACGCCTTCCACGCCGAAATTGGCGGAGTGATTTACCGAAGAGCCGTCATTGTTGTGTTCTCCGTTGGCCTCGTTGTGTTTGGTGCGGTAACGAGTCAGATCGGTGAGCGTGAAGCCGTCATGGCAGGTGACGAAATTGATGGAAGCGGTGGCGCCGCGTCCGGGGTCAGTGGCGAACAGGTCCGCCGAGCCGCACAGTCTGGTGGCGATCTCCTGTAATTGGGTACGACCGAAATCGCTGCTGCCGTCCACATCCTCCAGCCAGAATGTACGGATCGTGTCGCGGAAACGATCGTTCCACTCGGCAAAGGGGATGCCGAACTGCCCGGTGCGCCAACCGAAGTTCCCCAGATCCCAAGGCTCCATGATGAGCTTCAGATTGCCGAGCAGCAGGTCGGAACGCAGCGCATACAGGAAGGGATGATGATGGGTGAATTCACCTTCCAGGCGTGCAAGGGTCACACCCAGATCGAAACGGAAGCCGTCGATGCCGATGCGTTTGGCCCAGTAGCGCAACGAATCGACGGCAAAGGTGACGACGTGTGTATTCGTAAAGTCAAGCGTGTTGCCGCAGCCGGTGGTGTCTTCCAGACGTCCGGGATTCGATTTTTGATGACGGTAGTAGGCTAGATCGTCCAATCCTCGCCAGCAGACGGTAGGGCCTTCCACGCCGCCCTCGCAGGTGTGGTTGTAGACCACATCCATGATGACCTCGAAGCCGGCCTCATGTAAGGCGCGTACCATGTCGATAACCTCTTGCCGTACCGCTGTGGCACCCTTTTCCTGAGCGGCCTTGGTGGCGTAGGAAGGCTCGGGAGAGAAGTAACTCAGCGTGGAATAACCCCAATAGTTGCCTCGTCCATGCTCCTGCAGGAACAGCTCGTCCTGCTTGGCTTGGATGGGCAGCAGTTCAATGGAAGTGACGCCCAGATTCTGCAGATAGGCAAGTGTGGTGGGATGTGCGAGTCCGGCATAAGTGCCGCGCAACGCTTCGGGCAGCCAAGGTGCGTTGGCGGTGAAGCCTTTGACATGCATTTCGTAGATTACGGTTTTACGCCAGGGCACATGCGGGTGCTCTGGGTCGCCTTCATGTTTATGGACGTCGCGATCATCGATGGCCACGGAGACCGGCACATGACCGAGTGAATCCACGGTGCTCATGTCGCCGTAAGCGGAGCCGAGCACCTTGCCGTCCACTACCTCGCACTCATAGGAGAACGCGGACGGTGCGAGTTCCATTGAGCCGTCGATGCCTTTGCCATATGGGTCGAGCAGGAATTTATATGGATTGAATCGCACGCCGTGTTTCGGGTCCCAAGCGCCATCCACACGGTATCCGTATTTCATCCCGTCCCATGCCTTGGGCAGGTGCACGTACCATAGACCGTAATTCGGTCCGGTCATACGGAACAAGGTTTCGCGCACGTACAGGTGCTCGATGATGCGTGTGCAGACCGGAAACTCATGTATTTGCTGCAGGAACGATACGTTCGGATCGTTGAACAGGCGTATGGAGTCCTGGAAGAACGCGCTGGGCTGATCAATGGACTCAAGGACGCACAGCCAGACCTGATCGGCGGTTTCCGAACGGACTACGACGTCCGCGCCCCCATCTTCGGTGAAATAGAACCCCGGTCGAGTGGCATAGCGATGCAACGCTGGATTTCTCATGACTCCATTGTAGACGTGTTGCCGTTAAGCGGCGGAATTCTTGATTTGGGAGGGAACCTTTGTCTGCATGGCGTTTGGGCATTGATTGTCTAGCGGCCGGCCCGTGAGGCATGTTCGCCTACGCCGCATATTTCGTTCGCATAGTCTTCCACATACCGCAATGCTGCGCCGATGATGTTTTGGTCTTCGCCGCAGTAGCTTTTCCGCAGTGTGAAATTGATGGTGCCGAATGGGGAACGTTGCACAACTCGATGTCGGAGGGCGTCGATGTCGTCTTGTGTGAGATGTTGTGCTGCCTCGCCGCCGACGATAACGTCACCGGCGATGATGGAACGTGCGTTGACGATGGCCTGCGCCACATAGTCCAGCCATTCGTTCATGCGCTCGCGGTGATGGCGTTCGCCTTGTTCGAGCACACTGAAGAAACCGGGAATGCTCTCGTAATCCTCGGGAAGCGTTTCCGGGGAACAATAGGTGTCCATGCAGCCGCGCTGACCGCAGTAGCATTCGCGTCCGCCGGGTACCAGTGTCATATGTTCGATGGTGCCGTTGCAATGATTGGGGCCTTGGTACAGTTTGCCGCCGACGATCACTGCGCCGCTCGGTCGGCGTTCGAGATACACACAAATCGCGTCGGTAAGACTCGGATCGGCCCAGAGTTCCGCCATGGCGGAGGCATCGGAGTCGTGAATCATCATGCATGGGTAATGCACGGATTGGCTGATGGTGTCGATTGTCAAGCCGGTATTGCCCATGATGGTGCCGAAGGTAATGGTCGAGGCATCGGGGGAGAGGATGCCCTGGACGGCGAACGATACGCCAAGCACCTTGCCGTGCTTATTCTCGATATCCGCTGCAAAATTGTTGATGATGCCGCCGATCCGCTGGTAGTAAACGTTGGCATTGCGATAGGGAAGGGCATCCTGACGCTGCTCGATCACCTTGCCGTACAGATCGATGGCGCACATGCGTACGCCGGTGGCGCGCATCACCACGCCGATTGCCGTTCGATGGTTGGGATTGAACTCATAGTTCCGGGCCTTGCGTCCGCCGGTGGATTCGTGGAACTTGCCTTTGCGGATGAGTCCGTTTTCTTCCAGCATACGAAGGTTCTGTGTGATGGTGGGCAGGCTTAATCCAAGTCCGTGTTCGAGTTCCTGCTTGGTGACGTGATGATGGGTATACAGATATCGAGTCATGGCGTTGCGGTTGTGTTGTTTCACCGCGGTGGATGGCGTCGCTCTCATGACTACCCCTTTGTGAGACGATGAGCATGCACATATCAGTGTACTTGCTTGAAGCTTAACTTTTATAAAGATGTTTTTATTATTTGCGAAGAATGTGATTACTTTTATAAAGTCATCTTATAGAAGATGACGTTGGTGTGCGATGTATTGAATGTGATATTCGTCAAAAATCGAACAAAATACGTCAAAAAAGAGTGAAAAGTTATATTTTGTTAGATAAAACGCGCTAAATAAAACAAATACTGATCAATATCTAACATGAAACGCCGTTGATTTTGTGCGTATGCGGGGCTGAAAGACCTTCGGTATATTGTGACTCAGGTCACAGGATGATGTGACAAGCGCACGCAGTCAAATATCTTGTCGGACGGTAGGGTACGTCCCTTACGTTGCGCAAGGTGCGGTGCTGCGCCGGGAACTTTGCCATATACCCCAAGAAGATCGAGGAGGACCCCAAGTGGCAGAAGCAAAGAAGGTCGAGATTCCCCAGCCGACCCCCGAAGATAAGAAGGCAGTGGCCGAAGCCGAGGTGAATGCTCTGGTCGTCAAGGCCCAGAAGGCATTGGCCGAGTTCGAGAAGCTGGACCAGAAGCAGGTGGACCACATCGTGGCTAAGGCATCCGTCGCCGCCCTGAACAAGCATCTGGTACTGGCGAAGATGGCCGTGGACGAGACCGGCCGTGGCCTCGTGGAAGATAAGGCCACCAAGAACATCTTCGCTTGCGAGCACATCACCAACTACCTCGCCGGTCAGAAGACCGTCGGCATCATTCGTGAAGACGACGTCATGGGTATTGACGAAGTGGCCGAGCCGGTTGGCGTGGTCGCCGGTGTGACTCCGGTCACCAACCCCACTTCCACCGCCATCTTCAAGTCCCTGATCGCACTGAAGACCCGTTGCCCGATCGTGTTCGGTTTCCACCCGTTCGCCCAGAAGTGCTCTGCCGAGGCTGCCCGCATCGTGCGCGACGCCGCCATCGAAGCCGGTGCCCCGGCCAACTGTATTCAGTGGATCGAGCACCCGTCCATCGAAGCCACCGGTGCTTTGATGAAGCACCCGGGTATCGCCACGATTCTTGCCACCGGTGGCCCGGGCATGGTCAAGGCCGCCTACTCTTCCGGTAAGCCCGCCCTCGGCGTGGGCGCCGGCAACGCCCCGGCCTACGTCGATTCCGATGTGGACATCGTGCGTGCCGCCAACGATCTGATTCTGTCCAAGCACTTCGACTATGGCATGATCTGCGCCACCGAGCAGGCCATCATCGCCCATAAGGACGTTTACGCACCGCTGGTCAAGGAGCTCAAGCGTCGCAAGGCATATTTCGTGAACGCCGAGGAGAAGGCCAAGCTGGAGCAGTACATGTTCGGCTGCACCGCCGGCTCGGGCCAGACCCCGAAGCTCAACTCCGTGGTGCCGGGCAAGTCCCCGCAGTTCATCGCCAAGGCCGCCGGCTTCGAGATCCCGGCTGACGCCACCATTATCGCGGCCGAGTGCAAGGAAGTCTCCGACAACGAGCCGCTGACCCACGAGAAGCTCGCCCCGGTGCATGCCGTTCTCAAGGCCGATTCCAAGGAACAGGCCTTCGAAATGTGCGAGCAGATGCTCAAGCTGGGTGCCGGCCACACCGCCGCCATCCACACCAACAACCAGGATCTGGTGCGCGAGTACGGTCTGCGCATGCACGCCTGCCGCATCATCTGGAACCAGCCGTCCTCCCTTGGCGGCATCGGCGATATCTACAACGCGATCGCCCCGTCGTTGACTCTGGGCTGCGGCTCTTACGGCGGTAACTCGGTGTCCGGCAATGTGCAGGCCGTGAACCTCGTCAACATCAAGCGCATCGCTCGGAGGAACAACAACATGCAGTGGTTCAAGATCCCGGCCAAGACCTACTTCGAACCGAACGCCGTCAAGTACCTGCGCGACATGTACGGCATCGAAAAGGCCGTCATCGTGTGCGACAAGGTCATGGAGCAGCTCGGCATCGTCGATAAGATCATCGACCAGCTGCGTGCTCGCGCCAACAATGTCACCTTCCGCATCATCGACTACGTCGAGCCGGAGCCTTCCGTCGAGACCGTCGAAAAGGGCGCCGAGATGATGCGCGAGGAGTTCGAGCCGGACACCATCATCGCCGTCGGTGGTGGTTCCCCGATGGACGCCGCGAAGATCATGTGGCTGCTTTACGAGCACCCGGAAATCTCCTTCTCCGATGTGCGTGAGAAGTTCTTCGATATCCGCAAGCGCGCCTTCAAGATTCCGCCGCTGGGCAAGAAGGCCAAGCTCGTGTGCATCCCGACCTCCTCCGGCACCGGCTCCGAGGTTACGCCGTTCGCTGTGATCACCGATCACAAGACCGGCTACAAGTACCCGATCACCGACTACGCCCTGACCCCGTCCGTGGCCATCGTCGATCCGGTGCTGGCCCGTACCCAGCCGCGCAAGCTGGCCTCCGACGCCGGCTTCGACGCCCTGACCCACTCCTTCGAGGCCTATGTGTCCGTGTATGCCAACGACTTCACGGATGGCATGGCTCTGCACGCCGCCAAGCTCATCTGGGACAACCTGGCTGAGTCCGTCAACGGTGAGCCGGGCCTCGCCAAGACCAACGCCCAGGAGAAGATGCACAACGCCGCCACCATGGCCGGTATGGCCTTCGGCTCCGCGTTCCTCGGCATGTGCCACGGCATGGCCCACACCATTGGCGCTCTGTGCCACATCGCCCACGGTCGTACCAACTCCATCCTGCTGCCGTACGTGATCCGTTACAACGGTCAGGTTCCGGAGGAGCCGACCTCGTGGCCGAAGTACAACAAGTACATCGCCGACGAGCGCTACCGCGACATCGCCATCAACCTCGGCATCGACCCGGGCAAGACCCCGGCCGAGGCCGTCGAAAACCTGGCGAAGGCCGTTGAGGACTACCGTGACAACAAGCTCGGCATGAACAAGAGCTTCAAGGATTGCGGTGTGGACGAGGACTACTTCTGGAGCGTGCTCGACCAGATCGGCATGCGCGCTTACGAGGACCAGTGCACTCCGGCCAACCCGCGCATCCCGCTGATCAACGACATGAAGGACATCGCCGTGGGTGCCTACTACGGTGTCTCCCAGGCGGAAGGTCACAAGCTACGTGTCGAGCGCGAAGGCGAGGCCGCCACGGAGGAAGCCTCCGAGCGCGTCTGAGTCATAAGAGCGCACTGACCGCCTATCGGCTATAAGAAAGCCCGTCCAATGAGGACGGGCTTTTCTGTTGCCATATATGGGGGGCATGCCTTGGGTACTACAGTGATACCAGCACGTTGCCAAGGATGCAGCCGAACGCCATCAGGCTGGTGCAGCATTCCGTAATGCCTACAATCATCGGTTTCATCGTACGGCATCGAGCAATCATCGGCAATGCAACAGCGCGAACAAGCAGAATCACACCAAGCAGCACCAGATACCAGCTGCGACCTGCGGCTGCAATCCACCAAGTCAACAGAGCGATATGCCAAATCCATGAGGCGGCAACATAGGAGCGTCTACCACGTTCCCGAATCATCGTCTTGACAAACAGCACCGAACCGAACTGGGTTGCGGCAAAGCAAAGCGCCAACACCAAGCCCGGGAGCGAAACCTGCGGAATACTGGGGGAGTTCGCAGCATAATGAAGCGCAATCATCGCCATCACGCTGGCAGCGATCACCGCCGCGGCATTAGCCCATAGCGACCGTTCGCGACGGAACCATGCACCTGCGAATGCAACCGTCGCCAACACCATATATAACGGCGCCCATACCAGCACATCGAAGTGCATAATTAAGAATGGTATGCCAGCGCAAACAAGGGCGATTGCATAGCCGACCACTGGCGGCAGATATCGTGAAGCACAATGGGACTTCAGCCAGCGTGCGGCAGTGAATTCCACGCAGTAGCACAGTGCCCAGCATAAGAGCACCCACCATCCGCCGGCATTCGCAGTGGCATCAGGTTCGGTGACCGACCATACCGAGCCGCAGACCGCGCCGGCGAGCGCAGGTGCCAGTGCCATGACCCAAGCGCCGGGCTGATCGGGAATCCAGTCGCGCGCAGTGGTGCGTCGGGGCTGGGGATTCCGTGCGACGTTGCGTAGCATATCGGGCTGTCGCTGTGGCCGTTGCTGACTGTGCGGGAAAGATTGCTCGCTCATATATATAAGGTATCAATTCGCGTGCGTATCACCCTCAGCGCTGGTGATTGCCTCGGCGATATTGTCCTGACTGAAATCGTGATTGCGGTATTCGGGATCGTCTACCGGCAGATGGGTGACCAGCGTATCGAATACCTGACTATAGATTTCACCATGGCTGAGTACCGCATCCAGCACATGACCGCCGAAAGTATGGTCATCGGAGAGGAAATGTTCGTGGAATCCGGCTACAGCGGCACCATGGAACATTACGGGAGAAAAGTAGCCGAGCATGGTGCCGGTCACATCATGGCGCAGAAAGATGGCCTGACGATCGGCGACTTCCAACAGTGTGGGATACGGTGCCTGCTGTTTAATCACGGCACGGGTTTTCATGAAGCTAAACGTGCCGTGCACCTTTACTGAAAAGAAGGTGTTGGCACGTCCGTTGGCCTCGACGATACGTTCGTTGAGTGCTTCCAGGCCAATGTCTTCACGCGAGCATTGATACTGGAACGCCGCTCGATGTGAGTTGGCGAAAGGCATGGTGAAATCCGAGGGGACTTGCTCGGCGACACCGGACTGGCCGATCTTATAGGCGACGCCATCAAGGATGATGAGCTCACCATCCAGCCCCTCACCGGTGCCTATGCCGGTATCGCCGTGCTTGAGCAACTCGCCGATGGTAGTGGTGCCTTCCAGCAGACCCGGCACTAACAGCGCCAACGTGCCATGCTGGTACAGCACATTGGCGTCATGCGCGGTAATCGGATGAATGTTCTTGGCCAGTGATTGTGTCACATTAGCCACGGTAATCGTCTCCATCGGGCTGCACAATCACTCGCGCTCGATGCCGGACGTGACTTTCGCCACGCAACCATGAGAACCGTCCTGGATCCCACCGAATCCCACATGGCTAGGTGCGTTCGGCTCGCTTGCAATGCGGCTGAACAAGTCGAAGTCGATGCCATGAGAGTGCCGCTGCCTACGAGCGAGGAAGCCAATGTGGATAACTATGCAAGCTGGAACCACATAAGCCGAATCTGCTGTACAGTTCGTCTGCCATCCCGTAGCGTCGCATTATGAGAAGGAATAAAGAACTTGATCGAAGATTGGATGCGGCCCAACGGCGGCAGACGTGTCTGTGGGGTGAATCGGATTCACAATGCAGGATGCTTGTTCGTCGCGAAAAAGCGGGAGCGATCCTCCGCGTTTATCAAGGATTGTATATGCGCCCGGATTACTGGCTGTCGTTGGATGCGCGGAGCAGGTATCTTCACATCGTGCGGTCTCTGTCGCAGATGCATCCCGGATGGATTTTCTGTGATATGACGGCTGCCGCCGTGTATGGTGTCAATACTTCAACCCGTCATATGGACCTTATCCATATCCGTACCGTAGATGACAAACACGTACATGATTACGGTAAGGTGCGGCATCATTACATACGCGAAGAACATTATGAGATAGTCGATGGTATTCGCGTCACCCCGTTGGCGCGAACGGTATTCGATTGCGCTCGCGGACAATCGTTTCCTGATGCGCTTGCGGTTATTGAGGCTGTGCTGCGTAACCGGATGATGAATAAGGACAAGCTTGAACGATGCTTCGAATCCTTGCCCGGCTGGCATAGAAAAGCGGCGTTGGCGGCATTGAAACCGGCTACCGGCCATACCGAGAACGGCGGTGAAGCGTATTCGTTGGGCGTCATATTGGAGGAACGATTCGCAATGCCATTGCTACAGGAATCAATTGTGGATCCATACGATGCCTATACGGTGTATAGAGTCGATTTCGCTTGGCGCAATGATGCTGGTGGATTAATTGTGGCCGAACTTGATGGTCGTGTGAAATATACGGATCGTTCAATGTTCCGCAACGGGAGTCTTTCGGAGACGATCATCGCAGAAAAGGAACGAGAGGAACGTATCCGTCTGGTGGTAGATGATATGGTCCGCTTCTCGTTCCGGGAGGCATTGGATAGAGCGCCTTTGGTACATAAGCTTGAGTCCGTTGGAGTGCCGCGTCGCGGATAGGGCCAATAGGTGTGTATGAGCGCTGATGGATCATTTTCGATTGGTTTTGGCTAATGGAAATCGATTCATGGTGCCGGGTGAATGGAAGCGGGGCCAGCGAATTGATCCAATGCCATAGGCGAATGACCTATTGGATCATAACAGCCTAAGTAAGCAGATGTGGCCGGTTGGCCGGTCGGTTGGCCGGTCGGTTGACACTGATTGATTGATTGATTGATTGATTGATCAGGGGAATCGGGGGAGGGGCATAGGAGCCAGGAGAACCGGCAGATTACCGTTCTGGACATATCCCCACCATTTATTCTGGGTCTTTCCGCGCGATAAAGCATATTCTGGGCATTTACCGACCATGTAGAAGCAAAAAATGACGGTTTCAAGATACGTAAATGCCCAGAACAGGGAATGAGGGCCTGTTGGTGGTGGTATTTGAGTGACGACACGCCCGGATTCCTTACTGAGCTGTTTAGTCCCGCCCCAATGTTTGAATAAACAAGTTGCCTGATTTGGGCTCGCAAATTGGAATTAAAAAAGCGAGCGCAGGCCGGAGCGCTTCGAAGGGAGCGGATGCCGGAGACTGCGCACTGATGTGGATGACCGCCAGTGGACTTATGTCCAATGGGGGGGCATTACGCGCCGGTGCCCTAGAAGCAGGTTGGTAAAGTACAACGAACATCGCTAGAAAGGGCGGACGGCAATGGCGGGACAGAAAATCCGCATCAGGCTTAAGTCCTATGACCACGAGGTCATCGACCAATCGGCGAAGAAGATCGTCGAAACGGTGACGAACGCGGGCGCAACTGTTGTTGGCCCCGTTCCGCTGCCGACCGAGAAGAACGTCTTTGTTGTTATTCGTTCTCCTCACAAGTACAAGGATTCTCGCGAGCACTTCGAGATGCGCACTCATAAGCGCCTCATTGACATCGTGGACCCGACCCCCAAGGCCGTGGATTCTCTGATGCACATCGATCTGCCTGCAGACGTCAACATCGAGATCAAGCTGTAAGGGAGGAGGAAGCATTATGTCTAATCGCAAGGCTCTGCTGGGCAAGAAGCTCGGCATGTCCCAGGTGTGGGATGAGAACGGCTTCTTCGTGCCCGTCACTCTTGTCGACGTGTCCACCAACGTGGTGACCGCCGTGAAGACCGAGGAGTCCGATGGCTACAAGGCCGTCCAGCTCGGCTACGGCGCCATCGACCCGACCAAGGTGACCAAGCCGCTGGCTGGCCACTTTGCCAAGGCTGGTGTCACCCCGCGTCGTCACCTCGTTGAGGTGCGCACCGACAACGTCGAGGAGTTCGAGGCTGGTCAGGAACTGGCCGCCGATCTGTTCGAGGAGGGCGCTCTGGTCGACGTGACCGGCACCACCAAGGGCAAGGGCTTCGCCGGTACCATCAAGCGTTGGGGCTTCAAGTCCTACCGTCGTTCTCACGGCTCTCACAAGAACGAGCGTCGTCCCGGTTCTGTGGGCGCATGCGCTACCCCGAGCCGTATTCTCAAGGGCAAGCGTATGGCCGGTCGCATGGGTCATGTGACCTCCACCGCGCTGAACCTCACCGTAGTCTCCGCTGACGTCGAGAACGGCGTCATCGCCATCAAGGGTGCCCTTCCCGGCCCCAAGGGCGGCATCGTTCTCGTCCGTTCCGCAGTGAAGGGAGCCTGATAAACCATGGCAAACGTTACTCTGAACGTCACTGACGCCAAGGGCCAGGCCACCGGCACCGTCGAGGCCCCTGCTGAGATCTTCGGCTTCTCCGCCGAGGACGTGCAGGCCCACATCCCGCTGATCCACCAGGTTGTCGTGGCTCAGCTCGCTGCTGCTCGTCAGGGCACCCACGCCACCAAGACTCGTGGCATGGTTTCCGGCGGCGGCAAGAAGCCGTGGAAACAGAAGGGCACCGGTCGTGCTCGTCAGGGCTCCATCCGCGCTCCGCAGTGGTACCACGGCGGCACCGTGTTCGGTCCTCAGCCGCGCGACTACTCCCAGCGCACCCCCAAGAAGATGAAGGCTGCAGCCCTGCGCTACATCCTGTCTGACCGCGCCAACGCCGGCCGCATCGCCGTTGTGGACTTCGGCATCACCGATACTCCGTCCACCAAGGCTGCTGTCGCCGCTCTGAACCCGGTCATTTCGGACAAGTTCGCCACGATCGTCTTCACTCGTGAGAACATCAACGAGTGGCTTTCCGTGCGCAACCTGCCGAACGTTCATCCGATTTTCGTCGATCAGCTCAACACGTACGATGTGGTCACCGCTCAGTACGTGGTCTTCACCAAGGAAGCTTTCGAGGCTTTCGTGGCTGCCAAGACCGAGCCGAAGGAGGCCTGATTTAGATGGTCGCTATTCACAAGCCCGCTCACGACGTCATTCTTAAGCCCGTCGTCTCCGAGAAGAGCTACGCCGGTTCCGACCGCGGCCAGTACACCTTCGTGGTGGCCAAGGATGCGAACAAGGTGCAGATCAAGCAGGCAATCGAAGAGATCTTCAAGGTCAAGGTGACGAACGTCAACACCCTGAACCGCGCTGGCAAGAAGCAGCGCACCCGCACCGGTTTCGGCCAGCGCGCTTCCCAGAAGCGTGCGATCGTGACCGTGGCCGAGGGCCAGACGATCGACATCTTCGGCAACTGAAGGCTAGCCGAGAAAAGTTAAAGGAAGACTAGATTATGGCTATCCGCGTTTACAAGCCGACGACCGCAGGCCGTCGCAACGCGTCCGTCTCGGACTTCTCCGATCTGACGCGCTCCACGCCTGAGAAGTCGCTGGTTCGCAAGAAGTCCAAGACCGGCGGTCGTAACTCCTACGGCCGTATCACCTCCCGTCATCGCGGCGGCGGTCACAAGCGCCAGTACCGTCTCATCGACTTCCGTCGTTGGGATAAGGACGGCGTGCCCGCCAAGGTTGCTGAGATCGAGTACGATCCGAACCGTTCCGCTCGTATCGCCCTCCTGCACTTCGCCGATGGTGAGAAGCGTTACATCATCGCTCCGAAGGGCATCAAGCAGGGTGACGTCATCGAGACCGGTGCCCAGGCTGATATCAAGCCGGGCAACAACCTGCCGCTGGCCAACATCCCGACCGGTACCGTGGTCCACAACATCGAGCTCAAGCCGCTCGGTGGCGCTAAGATCGCTCGTTCCGCCGGTGCCTCCGTCCAGCTCGTCGCCAAGGATGGCGCTTACGCTCAGCTGCGTATGCCTTCCGGCGAAATCCGCAACGTCGACGCACGCTGCCGCGCTACCGTCGGCGAGGTCGGCAACGAGGACCACGCCAACATCCAGCTCGGTAAGGCTGGTCGTGCTCGTTGGATGGGCAAGCGCCCGATCACCCGTGGTGAGTCCATGAACCCGGTTGACCACCCGCACGGCGGTCGTACCCGCGGTGGCAAGCCGCCGGTCTCCCCGTGGGGCAAGGGCGAGGTTCGTACTCGTCGTCCGAAGAAGGCTTCGAACAAGATGATTGTTCGTCGTCGTCCGTCTGGCAAGAACCGCAAGTAAGGGAGTATCGAGAAGATGACTCGTAGCATCAAGAAGGGCCCCTTCGTCGACGCCCACTTGCAGAAGAAAGTCGACGAGCAGAACGAGAAGGGCACCAAGAACGTCATCAAGACGTGGTCCCGTCGTTCGATGATCACTCCTGACTTCATCGGACACACCTTCGCCGTTCACGATGGTCGCAAGCATGTCCCGGTGTTCGTCACCGAGGCCATGGTTGGTCACAAGCTGGGTGAGTTCGCCCCCACGAAGACCTTCAAGGGTCACGTGAAGGACGACAAGAAGGCCCGCCGCTAAAGGATAAGGAATAGAACATGGAAGCTAAAGCAATCGCTCGTCACGTCCGCGTGACGCCGCGCAAGGCTCGCCGCATGGTCGACCTCATCCGCGGCAAGAAGGCGACCGACGCCGTTACCATTTTGAAGTTCGCCCCTCAGGCTGCGGCCCTGCCGGTCCGCAAGACCCTGGAGAGCGCCATCGCTAACGCTCGTGTGAAGGCCGACAAGGCCGGCGAGCCGTTCCGCGAGAACGACCTGTACATCAAGGAGACCTTCGTTGACGAAGGCGTGACCCTCAAGCGCTTCCGCGCTCGTGCCCAGGGCCGTGCCGCTCGTATCAACAAGCGCACCTCCCACATCACGGTCGTCGTGGCTAACAAGGAAGGAGCCCGCTAAAGATGGGTCAGAAGATCAATCCGTTTGGCTACCGTCTGGGCATCACCGAGAACCACCGTTCCAAGTGGTTCTCTGACTCCAACAAGGCCGGCGAACGCTACCGTGACTTCGTGCTTGAGGACGATCTGATCCGCAAGGAGATGAACAAGGATCTTGAGCGCGCCGGTGTGTCCCGCATCGTCATCGAGCGTACTCGCGATCGCGTCCGCGTCGACATTCACACCGCTCGTCCGGGCATCGTGATCGGTCGTCGTGGTGCCGAGGCCGAGAAGGTCCGCGCCAAGCTTGAGAAGCTGACCGGCAAGCAGGTCCAGCTCAACATCTTCGAGGTCAAGAACGCCGCGCTGGATGCCCAGCTCGTCGCTCAGGGCATCGCTGAGCAGCTGACCAACCGTGTCACCTTCCGTCGTGCCATGCGCAAGGCCCAGCAGGACGCCATGCGCGCCGGTGCCAAGGGTATCCGCATCAAGCTCTCCGGCCGCCTCGGCGGTGCGGAAATGAGCCGTTCCGAGTTCTACCGTGAGGGCCGCGTTCCGCTGCAGACCCTCCGCGCCCTCATCGATTACGGCTTCTTCGAGGCCAAGACCACCTATGGCCGCATCGGCGTCAAGGTGTGGATCTACAAGGGCGACATGACCGAATCCGAGTTCGAAGAGCAGCAGGCTCAGCAGAACAACAACCGTCCGGGTCGTCGTGGCGATCGTCGTCCGCGCCGTGGCAACCGTTCTGCCGCCCCGCAGGCCGCCGAAGCCCCCAAGGCCGAGGCCGCTGCTGAGGCCGCTCCGGCTGCAGAAACGAAGGAGTGAGCAAGAATGCTTATCCCCAAGAGGACTAAGTACCGCAAGCAGCACCGTCCCGTGCGTTCTGGCATGTCCAAGGGCGGCAACGAGATCAACTTCGGTGATTTCGGTATCCAGGCTCTGGCTCCGGCCTATGTGACCAACCGCCAGATCGAGGCTGCTCGTATCGCCATGACCCGTTACATCAAGCGTGGTGGCCGTGTGTGGATCACGATCTTCCCGGATCGCCCGCTGACCAAGCACCCGCTCGGCGCCCGAATGGGTTCCGGTAAGGGTGCCCCGGAGTTCTGGATCGCCAACGTGCGTCCCGGCCGCGTGATGTTCGAGATCGGTGGCGTTTCCGAGGATGTCGCCCGCGAGGCTCTGCGCCGCGCTGTCGACAAGCTCCCGATGAAGTGCCGTATTATCGCACGTGAAGGTGGTGATATCTGATGGCAATCGGTACCGCTGAGTACTCCATCAAGAACCTCAACGAGAAGACCAACGCGGAGATCGAGGGCTTCCTGAAGAAGTCCAAGGAAGAGCTGTTCAACCTGCGCTTCCAGCACGCCACTGGTCAGCTCGAGAACACCGCCCGTCTCAAGGCCGTCAAGCACGATATCGCTCGTATGTACACTGTGCTGCGCGAACGTGAGCTTGGCATCAGCCAGGAGCCGGCCGCTACCGAATCCAAGGAGCAGTGATTATGGCTGAAGAGCGTAACTTCCGTAAGGTTCGCCGCGGCTACGTCGTGTCCGACAAGATGGACAAGACGATTACCGTCGAGCTCGAGCAGCGTTCGACCCACCCGCTGTACGGCAAGGTCGTTCGTTCCACCAGCAAGGTCAAGGCCCATGATGAACACAACGACGCCCACATTGGCGACCTCGTGAGTATTATGGAGACTCGGCCTCTGAGCAAGACCAAGCGCTGGCGTCTCGAATCCATTATCGAGCGCGCCAAGTAAAAACAAGTTCGGCAAGGCTCGCCGTCCACCGGGCGCGGTTAGATAGATGTTCTGTGCGTTTATCCGACCGCGCCCGGTGTGCGGGGAGAACCAGCTCGGCTAAGGAGAATCAATGATTCAGCAGGAAACGCGGCTTCATGTCGCCGACAACACGGGTGCGAAGGAACTCCTCGCCATCCGAGTGCTCGGCGGATCGAAGCGACGCTATGCCGGCATCGGCGACGTGATCGTCGCCTCCGTCAAGGACGCCATTCCTGGCGGGTCGGTCAAGAAGGGTGACGTGGTGAAGGCCGTCGTCGTCCGTACTGTCAAGGAATCCCGTCGTGCAGACGGTTCCTACATCAAGTTCGACGAGAACGCCGCCGTTATTCTCGGCTCCGGCCGCGAACCGAAGGGCACTCGTATCTTCGGACCGGTTGGTCGTGAACTGCGTGAGCACAAGTTCATGAAGATCGTGTCCCTCGCCCCGGAGGTGATCTGACATGGCAGCCAAGATCAAGAGCGGCGACCTGGTCAAGGTCATCCGCGGTAAGGACCGCGGCAAGGAAGGCACCGTTAAGCAGGTGCTGCCGAACGATCGACTGATCGTCGAGGGTGTGCAGATCGTCAAGAAGCACGTGCGCGCCACGCAGCAGGGCCAGCAGGCCGGCATCGTCTCCACCGAGGCTCCGATCCATCGCTCCAACGTGATGCTGATCGACCCGGAGACCAAGCAGCCGACCCGTGTTGGCATCATCGTCAAGGAAGAAGCGCGTGACGGCAAGGTCAAGACCGTGCGTGTGCGCGTTGCCAAGAAGTCCGGAAAGGAGCTGGCATGACCGATACTATCGTCGAAGCGCCGGCCACCCCGCGCTTGAAGGTCAAGTACAACGAGCAGATCATTCCTGAGCTGGAGAAGGAGTTCAAGTACTCCAACCCGATGCAGGTCGCTCGTGTGCAGAAGGTTGTCGTCTCCATGGGTGTCGGTGCCGCCGCTCGCGACTCCAAGCTCATCGAAGGCGCTGTCAAGGACCTCACCCTGATCACCGGTCAGAAGCCGAAGATCACCAAGGCCAAGAAGTCCGTTGCTCAGTTCCACCTGCGCGAAGGCCAGGCCATTGGCGCATACGTCACCCTGCGCGGCGATCGTATGTGGGAGTTCCTGGACCGTCTGCTGACCCTGGCTCTGCCTCGTATCCGCGACTTCCGCGGCATCAACGGCCACCAGTTCGATGGTCAGGGCAACTACAACTTTGGTCTCACCGAGCAGTCCATGTTCCACGAGATCGATCCGGATTCGATCGATCACGTGCGCGGTATGGACATCACTGTGGTGACCTCCACCAAGGACGACACGGAAGCTTACGCGCTCTTGAAGCACCTCGGCTTCCCCTTCAAGGAGAACTGATATGGCAAAAACCGCTCTGAAGAACAAGGCGGCCGGCAAGCCGAAGTTCAAGGTCCGCGCTTACACGCGCTGCCAGGTCTGCGGTCGTCCCCACTCCGTCTACCGCAAGTTCGGCCTGTGCCGCATCTGCCTTCGTGAGAAGGCCCATCGCGGCGAGCTGCCCGGAGTTACGAAGTCCAGTTGGTAAACATCGACGCTGAAGGTCCGCGGCCCGAACGTCTTGCATAATGCAGACGCGAGGGCGGCGGAAACCATAGCGAGAAAGGGCAATTAGCCCAAATGACAATGACAGATCCGATCGCAGACATGCTGACTCGTCTGCGTAACGCGAGCGCGGCCAAGCACGAAACCGTGGATATGCCGTACTCCAAGTTCAAGGCGAACATCGCCGAGATCCTGAAGCGCGAAGGCTTTATCAAGGACTTCACCGCTAAGGAAGCCAAGGTCGGCCAGACTCTTGAGGTCACCCTCAAGTACGGTCCGAACGGTGAGCGTTCCATTCAGGGCATCAAGCGCATCTCCAAGCCGGGCCTGCGTCGCTACGCCAAGTCCGACTCCCTGCCGATGCCGCTCGGTGGCCTGGGTATCGCCATCATCTCGACCTCCTCGGGACTGTTGACTCAGAAGGAATGCCTCGACCGAGGCATTGGCGGCGAGATTGTCGCCTTCGTGTGGTGAGAAAGGAGAGCTGAAACATGGCATCGCATATTGGTAAGCTCCCTATCGCCATTCCTGCTGGCGTCGAAGTCACTATCGAGGGCCAGAACTTCACCGCCAAGGGCGCTAAGGGTTCTGATTCCTACGTGATTCCGGAAGGCATCACCGCTGTTGTGGAGAACAACGAGATCGTCCTCACCCCGGCTGATGATCTGCGCCCGACCCGTGCCAAGCACGGTCTGGCCCGTTCCATCATGGCCGGCATGGTCAAGGGCGTGCACGATGGCTACTCCAAGACCCTTGAGATCGTCGGCACCGGTTACCGCGCCGTCGCCAAGGGCAAGGGCATCGAGTTCTTCCTCGGCTACTCCCACACCATCACTGTCAACCCGCCCGAAGGCATCACCTTCGAGGTGCCGAACGCCAACCAGGTGATCGTCAAGGGTATCGACAAGCAGGCCGTGGGCCAGGTTGCCGCCAACATCCGCAAGCTGCGCGCTCCGGAACCCTACAAGGGCAAGGGCGTCAAGTACGCCGATGAGCGCATCCTGCGCAAGGCTGGAAAGGCTGGTAAGTGATATGAGCGTCGCTATTCTCGGAAAAGGCAAGAAGACTGCTCTCAAGCGTCGTCACGCACGTATCCGCAAGCGCATCTCCGGCACCCCCGAGCGTCCGCGCCTGGTGGTCACCCGTTCCAACCGTCACATGGTTGCTCAGGTGGTAGACGATACCAAGGGCATCACCCTGGTCTCTGCTTCCACCCTGCAGGCTGATTTCGCCGGCTTCCAGGGCACCAAGTCCGAAGCCGCCAAGAAGGTTGGCCAGCTGATCGCCGAGAAGGCCAAGGCCGCTGGCATCACCGAGGTCGTTTTCGACCGCGGTGGCAACAAGTACACCGGTCGCGTCGCAGCCGTTGCTGAAGGCGCCCGCGAGGGAGGTCTTGCACTGTGAGCGACAACGAAACGAAGGAAACCCAAGTGGCTGAAGAGACTCAGAACACTGTGGCGACCGAATCCAACAACGAGGACCGCAAGGGTCGTCGTGGCCAGCGCGGTGAAGGCCGCCGTGGCGAGCGTCGCAACCGTCGCGAGGAGAACCGCGGCGACGAGATGCTCGATCGCGTGGTGACCATCAACCGTGTGTCCAAGACCCACAAGGGCGGCCGTACCTTCAGCTTCGCCGCTCTGGTTGTTGTCGGCGACGGCAACGGCACCGTGGGTGTCGGCTACGGCAAGTCCCGTGAGGTCCCGGCCGCCATCGCCAAGGGCCAGCTTGACGCCAAGAAGCACATGTTCACTGTGCCTCGCGTCCGCGGCACCATCACCCACCCGGTTCAGGGTCACGACGCCGCCGGCACTGTGCTGCTGCGTCCGGCCGCCCCGGGTACCGGTGTAATCGCCGGTGGTTCTGTGCGCGCCGTCATGGAGTGCGCAGGCATTACCGACGTGCTGTCCAAGTCCATGGGCTCCGCCACCGCGGTCAACGTGGTGCGCGCCACCGTGGATGCCCTCAAGCAGCTTGAGGAGCCCGAGGAGATCGCCGCCCGTCGTGGTCTGGCCCTCAACGAGGTCGCTCCCGACGCTCTGCTGCGTGCCCGTGCCGCCGGCATCGCCGAGGCTCGCAAGGCCCGTGAAGAGGCTGCTGCCAAGGCCGCCGCTGATGAGAAGGATGGTGAGTGAGAATCATGGCTAAGAACCTGAAGATTACCCTGCACCACGGCATCGTGAACCGTACTCCGGCTCAGCGCGCCACCATCAAGACCCTCGGCCTCAACAAGATCGGCAAGACCGTGGTCCGTGAGGACACCCCGGCCAACCGTGGTCTGGTGAACGCCGTGCGTCACCTGGTCACCGTTGAGGAGGTTGACTGATTATGGCAGATAACGAAATCCTGCAGATGCACGACCTGAAGCCCGCCCCGGGTGCCAACAAGGATCGCATCCGCGTTGGCCGTGGTGAAGGCTCCAAGGGCAAGACCTCCGGTCGTGGCGCTAAGGGCCAGACCAAGCGCAATCACGTGCGTCCTGGCTTTGAAGGCGGCCAGCTGCCGCTGTACATGCGCCTGCCGAAGCTTCGTGGCTTCAAGAACCCGTTCAAGGTCGAGTTCCAGGTCATCAACATCGCCCGTCTCGTGGAGATCTTCCCCGAGGGTGGCGAAGTGACCGTGGCCGATCTGGTGGCCAAGGGCGCTGTTCGCAACAACGCTCCGGTCAAGGTTCTGGGCGAAGGCGAGACCACCGTGGCATTCACCCTGAAGGGTGTTAAGGCTTCGGCTTCCGCCAAGTCCAAGATCGAAGCTGCTGGCGGCTCCGTCTCCGAGGACTGATTCGTTCTCTGAGCGCCTTATTACAGCTCAATGAATAACCCCTTCCATCAAGATGGTGGAAGGGGTTATTCAATATATTCGGGCGAGCATCTTGAGATAAGGGTGTCTTAAGTAGGCACGTTAGACTATGCTCGTTCGATAGTTTGTGTATTCTCGCGTGCGTTGGGCACGCTATAGGGAGGAAACCCAGGTGAGGACATTAATCCAGGCCCTGAAGACCAAGGAACTGCGGAAGAAGATCCTTTTCGTACTGTTCATCATCATCGTCTATCGCATCGGGTCGTTTATTCCGACTCCGGGTGTCGATTACAACGTGGTGAACGACTGCATGGCCAAGCTTGGCAACACCTCTCAGGAGAACTTCATCGGTCTGGTGAACCTCTTCTCCGGTGGCGCTATGCTCCAGCTGTCCATCTTTGCGCTGGGCGTTATGCCATACATCACCGCATCCATCGTGGTACAGCTGTTGCGTGTGGTTATTCCGCGCTTTGAGGCTTTGCATAAGGAAGGCCAGTCCGGTGAGGCGAAACTCACCCAGTACACCCGTTATCTGACCATCGGTCTGGCGGTCCTGCAGTCCACTACCATTCTGGTCACTGCCCGTTCCGGCGCGCTGTTCAACAACATGTGCGATCAGGTGATTCCCGACGGTTCCGTATGGAACCTGGTGGTCATGGTGCTTATCATGACCGGCGGCACCGGTTTGATCATGTGGATGGCAGAGCTCGTCACCGATAAGGGCATCGGCCAGGGCATGTCCATCTTGATCTTCATGTCCATCTGCTCCGGCTTCCTGCCGCAGCTGTGGGAGATCGGCTATGGTACCAACGGCACTGATGGCGACTGGATCAAGTTCGGCATCGTGGTCAGCGTGCTGGTGGTCATTCTCATCTTCGTGGACTTCGTCGAGCTGTGCCAGCGTCGTGTTCCGGTGCAGTACACCCGTCGTATGATCGGCCGCAAGATGTACGGCGGTTCCTCCACATACCTGCCGCTGAAGATCAACATGTCCGGTGTGATTCCTCCGATCTTTGCGTCCTCGATTCTCGCCATCCCGACGCTGATCGCCCAGTTCGGCAATGATGATCAGTCTTGGGTCAAGTGGATAAACTCCAATCTGGCGAACACCACTTCCGTGTGGTACATCGCGCTGTACGCCCTGATGATCGTGTTCTTCTGCTTCTTCTACACCTCGATCACGTTCAACCCGGACGAGACCGCCGACAACATGAAGCAGTACGGTGGCTTCATTCCGGGTATCCGTGCCGGCAACGCCACGAGCCGTTACCTGACTTACGTCATGAATCGCCTGAACACGGTCGGTGCCGTGTACCTGCTGTTCGTGGCTCTGATTCCTACCGTGCTGATCATGAGCCTGGGCCTCAACGCTCAGTTGCCGTTCGGCGGCACCACGATTCTGATTATCGCCGGCGTGGGACTGGATACGTTGCGTCAGGCGAAGGCTCAGACCGAGCAGTTCCAGTACACCGGCTTCCTGCTGGAGAACGTGGATCATAAGGAAGGCTGACGCCCTCTTGACGGACGTCGGATGACGAACCATCAGTTCTTTCTTGTTCGTGGTCCGTTTGCCAAAATTCAATGGCTCCCCTTCACCGGGGAGCCACAACCGTATCAATAACCAATACATAAGGAGACCACCATGCGTCTGCTCATCATGGGCCCTCAGGGCGTCGGCAAGGGCACTCAGGCTGCCCTGCTCGCCGAACACTTCAACATCCCCACGATTTCCACTGGTGATATCTTCCGCTACAACATCAAGAACAAGACCGAGCTTGGTCTTGAAGCCATGAGCTACACCGATAAGGGCGAGCTGGTTCCGGATTCCTTGACCAACAAGATCGTCAAGGATCGTCTGGCCAAGGAGGATTGCGCGAACGGCTGGATTCTCGACGGCTATCCGCGCAACGCCGCACAGGTCGAGGCTCTCGACGAGATGCTGGCCGAGCTCGGCACCCCGCTGGATCACGTCGTGGCTCTGGACGCCGATCGTGAGGTGCTGCTGGAGCGTATGAAGAAGCGCGCCGCCGAACAGGGCCGTGCCGACGACACTCCTGAGGCCATCGCCAAGCGTCTGGAAACCTATGAGAAGGAGACCGCTCCGCTGCTGGACACCTACAAGTCCCGCGGTCTGCTGGTCGCTGTCAATGGTGTAGGCGAAATCGCCGAGATCAGCAAGACGATTATCGCCGCGCTGAGCTGAGCCGTCGGAAAGCGAATATCACATTTATCACGAGATGCCCGTATGCGACACGCCGAGTGCTGCATACGGGCATCCTGCGTATATAGTTATAAGTTGGTGTGTCTTCGGACATATCTTAAGTAATTCGTCCAAGGGATAGGAACCAGAGGCGCATGGCAAAAGACGGTGTGATTGAAGTCGAAGGTCAGGTAGTGGAAGCATTGCCGAACGCGATGTTCCGCGTTGAACTCGAAAACAAGCATATCGTGCTCGCAACGATTTCCGGCAAGATGCGTAAGAACTACATTCGCATTCTGCCTCAGGATCGTGTGGTGCTAGAGATGAGCCCTTATGATCTCAACCGCGGACGCATTACGTACCGTTATAAGTAAGGTACAAAGTAAAGGATAACCATGAAGGTCAGCCCTAGCGTGAAGAGGATCTGCGAAAACTGCCGCGTGATCCGCCGTCACGGCCGCGTCATGGTGATCTGCATCAACCCGCGCCACAAGCAGCGTCAGGGCTGAGAGCAGATTCTCCAGCGGCACCAGTAAAACAAGGCACTCCCTCACAGTGCTTCCCCGCAAGGGAACGACACTGAACCACGGGTACGTAGGCCCGTGCCGGGAAACCGGGCGAGTGGGTGCAAGACCTACGGAAACAAGAAGGAATCGCAATGGCACGTCTTGCCGGAGTCGACATCCCCAATGAGAAGCGCATCGAGATCGCCCTCACCTACATTTTCGGTGTGGGTCGCACTCGTGCCAAGGAAACGCTTGCCACGACCGGTATCAACCCGGACATCCGCGTCAAGGATCTCACCGACGAGCAGCTGATTACGCTGCGTGACTACCTCGAAGCCAACTACAAGATCGAGGGTGATCTGCGTCGTGAAATCGATGCGGATATTCGTCGCAAGATTCAGATCAACTGCTACCAAGGCCAGCGTCACCGTAAGGGACTTCCTGTGCGCGGCCAGCGCACCAAGACCAACGCCCGCACCCGCAAGGGCCCGAAGCGTACGGTCGCCGGAAAGAAGAAGGCCACCAAGTAATAGGTGGCACGATCCGAGCCACGGCAATGTATACAGACCATCGCTCGGACACCAACAAATAAGTTCGTTACTAGGAAACGAGGGTCAATGGCAGCGCCTAAGCAAGCCGCTCGTAAGCCCCGTCGTCGCGATCGTAAGTCGATCCCGGTCGGCCAGGCTCACATCAAGTCCACTTTCAACAACACGATCATTTCGATCACCGATCCGTCCGGCGCCGTGGTGTCCTGGGCCTCCGGTGGCGATGTCGGCTTCAAGGGCTCCCGTAAGTCCACGCCGTACGCCGCTGGTATGGCTGCCGAGTCCGCCGCCCGCAAGGCGATGGAGCACGGTGTCAAGAAGGTCGACGTGTTCGTCAAGGGCCCGGGTTCCGGTCGTGAAACCGCCATCCGTTCCCTGCAGTCCGCGGGTCTTGAGGTTGGTTCCATCACCGACGTCACCCCGCAAGCCCACAACGGCGTTCGTCCTCCGAAGCGTCGTCGCGTCTGAGCACTCAGCAATACCAAATCCATCCAAAACCGCCTGACCGGTGAGTGCACCACCGAGTTCAAGCTGAAAGGATAACCACAGTGCTTATTGCACAGCGTCCGACTCTTACCGAGGAATCTCTGAATCCGCAGCGCTCCCGCTTCACCATCGAGCCGCTTGAGCCTGGCTTCGGCTACACGCTCGGCAACTCGCTGCGTCGCACGCTGCTGAGCTCCATCCCGGGTGCAGCCGTGACTTCCGTGCGTATTTCCGGCGCCCTGCATGAGTTCACCACTCTGCCCGGCGTTCAGGAAGACGTTACCGAGATCCTGCTGAACATCAAGGGCATCGTGCTCACCAGCGAATATGACGAGCCTGTGGTCATGTATCTGCGCAAGAGCGGCAAGGGCGAGGCTGTCGCCGGGGACATCACCCCGCCGGCCGGCGTCACCATTGCCAACCCGGATCAGCATATCGCCACCCTCGCGGAAGATGGCGAACTCGAAATCGAGTTCACCGTCGAGCGCGGCCGTGGCTATGTACCGGCCCAGATGAACAAGCAGGACAATGATGAGATCGGTCGTATCCCGGTCGATTCCATCTACTCCCCGGTACTCAAGGTGAGCTACAAGGTCGAGGCCACCCGTGTGGAACAGCGCACGGACTTCGACAAGCTCATTCTGGACGTGGAGACCAAGCCCGCCATCTCTCCGCGTGATGCGGTGGCTTCCGCCGGCTCGACCCTGGTTGAGCTCTTCGGCCTGTGCCGTGAACTCAACGTTCAGGCGGAGGGCGTAGAGGTTGGCCCGGCTCCGGTAGCCGAGGAGACCAACCCCGAGATGGCAGTCCCGATCGAGGACCTCAACCTGACGCAGCGTTCGTACAACTGCCTCAAGCGTGAGGGCATCCACACCATCGGCGAGCTTGTCTCCCACACCGAGCAGGACCTGCTCGACATCCGCAATTTCGGTATGAAGTCGATCGATGAGGTCAAGGAGAAGCTGCAGACCCTGGGTCTGAGCCTCAAGTCCTCGCCGATGGCTTTCGATACCAACAACCTCGAAGGTGGCACGTTCTTCTCGCCGGAAGACGAGTGACCTGCCTCTTTGAATAATCGTTCGCTACTAGGCAAGCGGATGTTCGGGCATCTGCCCACCTGCTTGCCTGGCGTTGCGAACATATAAGGAGTAAACCCAATGCCTACACCTAAGAAGGGCCCGCGTCTGGCTTCCAGCCCCGCGCACGAGCGCCTCATGCTGGCAAACATGGCGACCAGCCTGTTCCAGAACGGCCGTATCACCACTACGCTGCCGAAGGCCAAGCGTCTTCGTCCGCTGGCTGAGCGCCTGATCACCCTCGCTAAGCGTGGTGACCTGCACTCCCGCCGTCGCGTGATGCGCGTCATTCGCAACAAGTCCGTGGTGCACGTGCTGTTCACCCAGATTGCCGAGCAGATGGAGCAGCGTGAGGGTGGCTACACCCGTATCGTCAAGATCGCTCCGCGCGTCGGCGATGCCGCTCCGGCTGCCATCATCGAGCTCGTCACTGAGCCGGTTGCCAAGAAGGCTGTCGTGAAGGAAGCTGAAGCTGCCACCAAGGTCGCCGAGACTGAAGCTCCGGTTGCCGAGGCCACCGAAGCTCCGGCCGAAGAGACTGCCGCTGCCGAGGCTCCTGCCGAGAACGCTGAGTGAGCTCACTGAGTTAACCGCTCTACAGCGCTCATTTTGGAGGGTTGGAATCCAAGCGATTCCAACCCTCTTTTCATATCTTGCAAATCTCAAATTTCATATCCGGCGATATTCACTCCCTCACGGCGTGCGGCATATTTCGCACGGTACGGTTAACCGGGCGAACTGTGATACGGGGGTGTTTGAACGCCATGCGGATGCCATGGGATTTAGGGAAGTGTGCGTACAGCGCGAATCGCCTCGGCTCGGGAGGCCAGCTGGTCGTCCGGGGGATATGCGATGTGCTCCAGCGTCAGCCCCTGCGGCGCAATCGGCCCGCTTGAACCCTCACGCACGGGTTCGGCCATTTTCCCGGCGAACCAATCCAAGGACTTGCGTCCCGATCCCACCTTCACGCACGAGCCGACCAGGGAACGCACCATGTTGCGGGCGAAGGCGTCCGCCACGATCGTGAACACCAGCAGTCCGGACTCCAATGACGGCGTCCGATAGGCCTCGCCCATGGCCAGTCCTTCCGGAACCAGGGGAGCGGCCGGTACCCGGCGCCAATACGCGGTTTTGACCTCGCGAATCGTGGTGCCACCGGGATTCGGCGTCGCGAACGAACCGAAATCATGCAATCCAATGGTCATAGATGCGGCCTTGTTCATCACATCCACATCCAGGGCCTCATCAACCCGCAGCACACAGCCGCGCAGCCGTGGGTCCACCTCGCTCGACCGGTCGGCCACACGGTACACGTACGTGCGTTCCAGCGCGGAGAACCGGGCGTCGAACCCATCCGGCGCCACGGACACCCGATGCATCACGATGTCCGCGGGCAGCACGGCCTTGAGCCGGCGGGCCAAAGCCTCGCAGACTGGCACGTCCATGTGGCCCTGGCATCGGGCGAGCACCTCCGGCGATACGTCGAGATGCGCCACCTGATGTGACGCATGCACGCCGGTATCCGTACGGCCCGCAACCGTGAGTCGCAACGGCTCGTCCGGATCATCGACGGGCACCCGCAGCACCTTGTGCAGGGAATTCTCAATCGTCCCCTGCACCGTGCGCAACTTAGGCTGGCGTGCCCAACCGAAAAACCCACCACCGTCGTAAGCCAAATCAAGGCGAAGTCGTGTCATCGTCATAGCCCACCATCCTATCGGCATCGGAAGGCATCATGTCCACGTGCATACTCGGGCCCCACCCACGCGCATACCCAAGTGACCTGCCCGTAACATATCCGCGCGATTGCCGAAACGGGCCCGGCATAGATTACAGACAACAAGACCCCTTGCGGTTGGCGTCAGCGCGCTCAAAGCGTCGCCGGAATCTACCGAAAGGGGGTGGCAGCAGACGTATGGAACGGCCCGAAACGGCCGGTCGAGTCACGGCAAAGGCAAGGAGCAGACAGCATGATCGAATCAGCGGCACACAAGCTGGCGCATGAACTGGTGAACCGTCGCGAGGCCATCAACCGTGAGCTGTCACGTAATGGCGTGCGTTTCGGCATCTACAAGAACGGTGAGTATCACGATCGACTGTTCCCCTACGATCCGGTGCCGCGCATCATCGAATCGGATGAGTTCGACGAATTGGAAAAGGGCCTCAAGCAACGCGTCAACGCCCTTAACGCCTATCTGAAAGACATCTATTCAGACAAGAGCATCATCCATGACGGCGTGATTCCCGAGGAATACGTGTACACCTCCGCCGGTTACTTCCCGCAAGTCAATGGTGTCACTCCTCCTGGAGGCATTTTCGCGCATATCGCCGGCGAGGATCTGGTGCAAGGCGAAGACGGTCGCTGGTGGGTGCTGGAAGACAACCTGCGTATTCCGTCGGGCGCCAGCTATCCGCTGTTCGTACGTGACATCGAGCGTCGAATCTCGCCGCGACTGTTCCGTGACGTGCATATTCGAGACAATCGAGAATATCCTCGCCTGTTGCGCAAAGCCATGGATTTCGTGTCCACCGAGGGCATCGCCGTGGTCTTGACCCCGGGCCGGTACAATTCCGCATTCTTCGAGCACGCGTATCTGGCCGAGAAAACCGGGGCTGCGCTTGCCTTCCCGGAGGATCTCGAAGTGGTGGATAACAAGGTCTATTTCCTCGACTATGCGGGCAAGCGCCATCGCGTTGGCGTGGTGTACCGTCGCCTTTCGGACGAGTACTTGGATCCGTTCGCCTTCAACCCGGATTCGGTGATCGGCGTGCCGGGAATCCTTTCCGCATACCGTTCCGGCAACGTGGCCATCGTGAATGCGCCTGGCAACGGTGCGGCCGATGACAAAGCCATCTATTACTTCGTGCCACAGATGATCAAGTATTATCTCGGCGAAGAACCGATTCTGCACAATGCGCCGACCTATATGCCGATGTTCGAGGCCGATCGCAAGGAAGTGCTCGACCGGCTCGGCGAACTGGTGATCAAGGACGTGGCAGAAGCCGGCGGCTATGGCGTGGTGTTCGGATCGTCGTTGGATGCCAAGGCCCGCGAGGAACTGGCGGACCGTATCAAGGCCGAGCCTCGCCGTTTCATCGCCCAAGAGGTGATCCAGTTCCGCGACATCGACGTATTCGACCCGTCCACCGGACGGATGTCGCCGCGCAAGTGCGATTTGCGTGCTTTCGTGGTCACCGGCAAGAACACGCACGTCTGGTATTCGGGTCTGACCCGCTACTCGTCGGTGCCCGGGCAGATGATCGTCAACTCCTCGCAAGGCGGCGGCTTCAAGGATACGTGGGTGCTGGCTCCCGAAACCGGAGTGGAGCATGAGTTCGGTGCCGAAGTGCAGGTGGCCAACCTGCTCAGCCAGTCCCGCCATCACTCGTTGTCGCTGGTCACCGCGTCCAAGGCCGATAACCTGTACTGGCTTGGCCGCTACACCGAACGTGCGTTCACGACGTTGAACCAATTCTTCCCGTTCTATGACCGCGTGATGGACACGGATGTGGATGCTTTCCGTCCGTTTGCGCATGCGCTCGACCTGCCTGAAGATTTCGAAGACTTCGACGAGTTCGTCCGCAACTTCCTCTATGACGGCACCAATCCCGACTCGGTGCGATCGGCCGTGACCGCGGCGTTCAACAACGCCGTGATTCTGCGCCCCGAATTAAGCTCGCGTCTGCTGCAGTATGTGGAACTCGCCATGACGAACATCACCGATGCCGCGCGAAAGGCCGATAACGCCGAGGATCTCTACAACCATCGCGATCTGGCTGATGACATGCTCGCCTTCTGGGGAGGCATCGAGAACTCGTCGGTCGATCCGACGCTGAAGGCCTTCATCTTCATTGGCAAGTATCTGGAGCGCATCGATCTGTATACGCGATTCGGCTTGACGATGGCCGATATGGAGGCGCCGCTCAAGAAGCTGGCCTCCTATTCGATGGTGCTTGACGGTATGCCGTTGCCCAGTTGCTTTGCCGACGGGTTGAGCTGGCTTGTGGGCCAGCTGCCCTCACGCGGATACCAGAATGTCGCCGACCTGCTGAAAAAGTACCTCGACGACTACTCCGGTCGTATCAGCGCATTGGCCATCAAGGACATGGGATCGTTGAGCTCGATGAACATGGATGCCAAACGCCCCTGACGCCGTTTGCTGTTCGATTGCCCTGTGACTGTTTCGAGCGACTGTCGTACGCGCTTGTTCCGTATGCGGTTGTCCGAAACGGTTTTCCTGTTCTCTTTGCTCCACAGCGCCGCTGACGGACGGCAATGGTATGGTAGTAGCACACGAATGGCGTTCGAGTATGCCCGTTGTACGTCGATATGTTGGATTCGTCGCCGGCCGTACGCGAATGTCTGAAGTCGCTGGGTGGCATATGCCACATGATATGTACCAGAAAGTATTGGTAGCCGGTTCTGCGGAAGATCAGGAGACGTTGTGAAGAAACTCGTGTTCGACTATGAGATGAAGCTCACCTTCAGCTCGCCAGTTACCGATCACCGGTTCCAGTTGCGTTGCATTCCCGCCACAGGTCCACGTCAGCAGGTGATCGACGTGGAGGTGAAACTCACGCCGGATGTTGAGCTGGAAACCACCATCGACTCGTTTGATTCCGTGGTCATGACCGGCTTCATTCCCGAGCCGCACGAAGTCTTCAACTATTCGGTGACCGGCATCGCGTTCGTGGACAACGCACACATCAAGAAGGAGATCTACAAGCCGCTGTATCGCTTTGATTCGGCGCTGACCATTCCCGGACCGTGTATCGAGGCGATGATCGACTTGTGCGGCAGGCAACTTGCCGGTTTGCCGGACGAGGCCACGCCGATTCAACGAGCCAGCGAGGTGATGGACGAGGTATACAAGGCGTTCGTCTATACGCCAGGTTCGACGACGATCCGTACCACCGCCGAACAGGCGCTCGCACAACGTCAGGGAGTGTGCCAGGACTATGCGCATGTGATGCTGTCCGTCTGCCGCCATGTGGGACTTACGGCCCGGTATATCGCAGGATTGCTGGGAGGCGAGGGAGCGACTCACGCTTGGGTGGAAGTCTATCAGGACGGACGTTGGATCGGACTTGATCCCACGCATAACCGACTGGTCGACGACAACTACATCACCATCGCCCATGGTCGTGACTACCGCGATTGCATGCTTGATATCGGTATCTTCTCCGGGTACAACGTGGAACAGACCCAGTGGGTCAACGCTTCCGTCCATGAGCAGATCGCGTGATGCCTCGGCGTCCGCATTGCTCTGGCCGTGTTGACGGGCTTTGCGAAACACCGGTTTGCGTCGATTTGCCAGATTGAAAGATTATGGCATAATAAACAAGTTGCTTTTTGCAATATGGATAAGTGTCCGAGCGGTCTAAGGAGCACGCCTCGAAAGCGTGTGAGGTGAAAGCCTCCGCGAGTTCGAATCTCGCCTTATCCGCGAGCATGACCCGAAATCGTTGAAATATCAACGGTTTCGGGTTTTTCTTTATCGTTGAATTACTATCGTCGAATGATTGTCGTCGAAACACGAAGGGCTGATATGACCAATAGCGAACTTGATTCCGACGTTGCCGCGGCCGACGCTCCGGCAGGCGGGGAGCAGACACCGCATCCGATGCATAAGGTGCTGTCTTTTGTGCGGCGCTCGGGCCGATTGGACGATCGTCTGCAGCGTGCGTGGGATAACTATGCGGACCGTTATCTGCTGGACATCACGGAAGGCAACCTTCTGGATGTGCGCGAAGGTGTGACCCTCGATCGAGACTTCATCTCACGTGTATGGGGCAATGAGAATCCGCTGATCGTGGAAATAGGCACCGGTCAGGGGGAGAACGTGGCTGCTGCTGCGGCCGCACATCCTGAATACAACTTCCTGGCGCTCGAAGTGTACGATCCGGGCGTGGCGCATACGCTGCTGCTCGCCGGCAAGCAGGACTTGGACAATCTTCGTGTGGCCCAGGTCAATGCGCCTGAGCTTTTCAAAGTGACGGCTGATGCCGTGGTCAGCGAAGTGTGGACCTTCTTCCCGGATCCGTGGCCGAAGAAGAAGCATCACAAGCGTCGTATCGTGCAGGAGGCGCTCGCCGCCGATATTCATCGCGCTTTGGCGCAGAACGGTGTCTGGCGCATTGCTACCGACATCGAGGATTATGCGCTTCATGTGCATGAGGTGATGGATGATCTCGCGGGATGGCGCAACCTTGGGCGTTTGACCGTGAGCCTGCCGATTGAACATGTAGGCAAAGGCAACGCCGATATGGCCGCCGATATGCCTCATGCGGATTTCGTCGAGAGCGAGCGGTTTGAGGGGCGCGTGCTTACGAACTTCGAAAAGAAGGGGCTTGCCGCCGGTCGAGTGATTCACGATTTCACCTATCAGGCGGTCGCGCTTGGTTGAGTGGCGACGCTGGGGCGGGGCGGGATGGAACAGCGTATGAACTGATTTTGCGGTTTCGTCCCGCACCATTCCGGCGCGACACGCCGAAGAGGGCTGTCGATTTGCGTACCGTGGTTCACTCCCGTATAGTTACACGAGTTGTCCGCCCCCATCGTCTAACGGTTAGGACACCAGACTTTCAATCTGACAACGAGAGTTCGACTCTCTCTGGGGGTACCAACGAGCTCCGGTTCATGAACATTCATGTGCCGGGGTTTTTGTTATGTGGCGATGCTATGCGCCGAACTGCGCGGCACCGGCCCCGAATCGTTTGCGCACAGCGTCCAGCGCCGCTTCCGCGTCATGCCGACGCGCCTGTGCGGTTCGTCCCTGAGTGTCGTCAGCCTCTTCCAACATGTCATCCAGCGAAGGCTGCACGGCCGTGTTGGCGGCCGCGCTCAATGATGAAACGCTCATTCCCGCCAGTCTGATCAATTTGGGCAGCGGCGGCAGCGAATCGGCATCCTGCGGTGGCGTTATGGGCTTGAGACTGGAGGGCATTCCCATCATGAGGCGCAGCTGACGCACGCATTCTGGATAGAGGACACCGGCTGTATTCGTAGGCTGTTCCATCGTGAATGAGCGTGTTTGATAGCTCAGATCCGCGAACCGTAGTTTGACGGTAACGGTGCGTGCCACCAATCCTTTGCGGCGCAATGTTGCGGCCACCTCATCGCATGCCGAGCGCAGAAGGTTGCACACCACGCGCATGTTTCGCGTGTCCGAAGCCAACGTGCGTTCTGATCCGATGGATTTCTCTTCGCGTACCGGTTCGATCGACCGTGAATCCAATCCATGTGAGGCCATCCATAATCCGCGCGCAGCTGCCTTGGAACCGGTGGCTCGGGCGAGCGACGATTCATCCATCCGTGCCAGATCGGCCACAGACATTACACCCCAGGCGTTCAGTCGTTGCTCCAACGACGGTCCGATGCCGGGGACGCTTCGCAATGGCATCATTTGTACGAACTCGGCCGAGCGGGCGGCGGGAATGAGCAGCATGCCATTCGGTTTGGCGTTAGTCGAAGCCATTTTGGCAATCAGTTTGTTGCATGCGATGCCAACCGAACAAGTGATATGAAAACGTTCGGCCACCTGCGTGCGGATCCATGCGCCGATGGCACTTGGCCGTTTCCACGCCAGGAGTGCCGCAGAGACGTCCATGTACCCTTCGTCCACGGAGACCTGCTCGAAACGATCGGTGATGGTTAGAAACACCTCATGCATGATCCGTTGCGACATATGGCGGTAGTAGCGCATATCGACTGGTAGGAATATGCCATCCGGGCATAATTGACGTGCCCGTGCGGTCGGCATAGCCGAATTGATGCCATAGCGACGAGCTTCATAACTTGCGGCAGATACTACTGAACGCGTACCCGTACCGATGATTACCGGTAAACCTCGCAACTCCGGATGACGAGCTACCTCCAGCGAAGCATAGAAAGCGTCCATGTCGATATGCAGCACTGTGCAACCGCTTTCGTCATGTCCCCAATCTCGTTTGGCGGCCTCAAGTCGTGGTGCGGTGCTCATGCCTCTTATTGTACGAGCGGACGTGCGAGCGGAGGTGCGAACGGAGGCGCGAGCGGATGCATGCCAAAACATGTCAGCCAGTGGTTTTGTCCAAAGCATTGTCCGTGTTTTTTCGATGTGTCCACGTTCTGCGCCGGCTGTCCCGACGGGCCGAGTAGCGTGAGTGCTATGCATCAGATGAGTCAGACGAAGCGGGTGGTAATCGATCTCCTCAACCGTGTCCCAGTTGTATTGATCGTCATTGGAGAGGCGTTGGTGATCTATCTGGCCACTGCCGTCGCCAAACTGGCGTTCACGCAGCTTGACCCGTTGTACTCGGTGTGGTATCGCGTGGGATTCATGGCCGTGCTGTTGCTGGCGTGGAGACGTCCGTGGAGCGCGGGCAAACGTGACCGACTTTTCCACCGATCCGTACGCGGATGGGCTTTGATCGTGCTGCTTGGATGCTCGCTGGTGTTGATGAACACGATGTTTTATGTGGCCATCAGCAATATGGACATGGGCATTGCCGTGGCTATAGAATTCCTTGGTCCGCTTTCGGTGGCGGTGATTACCGGCCGCAGCTGGCGTGAACGACTTGGCATCGGTATCGCAGCGGCTGGCGTGGTGTTGCTTGCCGGCATTTCACTGGCGAATCCTTCCGGCAAAGGTACGTTTCTGGTTGGTCTGATCGCCATTCTCATCGGCGGGTCGATGTGGGGCGTATACATCGTCACCGGACGACGTGTGGCTTCAGGCGGCAATTCGCTGGACAATCTATGCATTGCCGTGACCATCGGCTGGTTGGTGCAGTCGATATTCCTTGGCGCGCCTGCCATCGCGAATGTGCTTCATCCCAAGCCGGATGCCACTTGGGCGCTCGCCGCCGGCGGTTCGTTGAAACTGCTGTTGCTGTTGTTCGTCATCTCGCTGATGGCATCGTTTATTCCCTATGTTGTGGAGCAGATAACGCTGCGGCGCACTTCATCCGGTGCTTTTTCCGTGATGCAGTCGATTAATCCCGCAATGGCTGTTGCCATTGGTCTGCTGTTTGGCGAAGTGCCGAGCGCCGGTGAGATTGTAGGCGTCGCATTGGTGATTTGCGCTGTGATCGTTACGTTTTCGGGTGATGCGGCACCGGCAGGAAACGATTGATAATCAGCCGATTGCATACATGGTCTGTGTGACGTGACGTCGATGGTGGACGCGCAACACCTCGAAGTGTTCGCGATATCCGAAAGTTGTGGTACAGTATTTTGCTGTTGCGCTTGATTGGGCAACGTGGAGACATGCCTGAGTGGCCGATAGGGGCACCCTGCTAAGGTGTTAGTCGCTTTTCGCGGCTCGAGGGTTCGAATCCCTCTGTCTCCGCTGGCAAGGGTTTCCGGAGTTTTTTCGGAAACCCTTTTTCGTTTTCTGTGAGATAACCCGCGTGGTGCTGCGTTACTGTTCGAAGAGATCGGCGTCGGCGGTGGGGTAGCCGAGCTGGAATGCGGTATACGCATGTTTGGCAGCAAGTGCGGCGAGGATGGACAACGTGGTGGTGTCGGACGGGGAGTCCGAATCTGTTACGGCCTTGATTTCGGCGCGTGCGCAATCCATTTCTATGGCGGCGGCCGTCGGTACGGTTTGTCCGCTGGGTTTGTCGCTGATAGTCACCGGATTGGCCAGCAGCGTACTGATGTCGTAGATCTTTTGTCTGGGATCGGCATGGGTGCCGGATCCCGTATCACCAGCATTGTTCCAGCTGCCATCCGCCAGAGACACCAGCTGTTGCCCTGCGCTTTTGTGCAAGTCGCTGAGCTGAAGCGTTGCCCCTGCGGTCCGGCCTTGCGCGGCGAGTACTTCCAAAGCGAATCCGGCGCGGTCTTCGGCCAATGCCATGGCATCGAGCACATCGGTGTCCATCGTCATGGCGGTAACTCCATCTAGACGAGCGGGGGACGAGGATGGAGCGACAGCGGACAGTCGTTGGGCCAAGGAAGCCAGCTTGGCTTTGGATTGGGCGTTGCGAAGCACCCCCTCGCCGAATCGTCCGGGGCAGGACGCGGCGACGTCAATCCATGCCAGCGGTACCGATTGACCAGCGACATACCGTACTGTCATTGGAGTGCCGGTGCCATTCCAAGAATCGCCGTTCACCAGCGTGAGCGCTTGCTCGCAAGGGCTCATCTGCCGTTCGGCTTCGGCTTTGCCGGACAGTCGTGGAGCGGAACATGCACTGAACGAACACAGCAGTATCGCTGCGGATGCCAGTGCCCCGATGCGGCGGGCTGACTCGGACCAAAGCGCATGTGTCTGCATGGAAATCTACACTAATAGTTAACTGTGACCATTCAAGGCCATGCGCCACATAACTTCATAGGAGGTACGGATCGATGGAACTGGACCTGACAGGAATGCACAAGCTTGCCGCTGAGCAAGGAATCGACCCCGGAACCTTGGATGAGGCGCTGGCCGAGGCCTTGCGTCTCGCCTATCTCAAGACTCCGCATGCAGCTAAGCATGCTCGTGTGGAACTCGATGAACGTGCCGGCAGCTTTACCGTGTGGGCGGCCGATGAGATTCCGGTGGAGCCCACTGAAGACGATCCGCATCCTGCTCCTAAGCTGGGCGAGGAGTATGACGATACGCCGCATGATTTCGGCCGCCTCGCCGCAGCCACTGCACGTCAGGTCATCACTCAGCTGTTCCGCCGTGCGGAAGACGAGAAGGTGTTCGGCGCTTTCTCCGGTCAGAAGGGCAAGCTGATCACCGGCGTCATCCAGCAGGATGTGTCCGATTCCTCCAATGTTCATGTCGCCATGGGAGACGTGGAGGCTATTCTGCCGCGTCGTGAGCAGGTGCCGGGAGAGCGCTATCGCCATGGCGAGCGTATCCGTGTGTACGTGGTCAATGTGGCCCGTGGCGTTCGCGGCCCGGAAATTGTGGTGTCTCGTTCCCACCCCGAACTCGTGCGTAAGCTGTTTGAGCGTGAAGTGCCGGAGTTGGTTTCGGGTGCGGTGTCCATTATGGCGATCGCCCGTGAGGCTGGTGCCCGCACCAAGATTGCGGTTAAGGCCAACACCGAGGGCGTCAATCCGAAGGGCGCTTTGATTGGACCCGGTGGTGCTCGTGTGCGTGCTGTTATGGAGAACCTTGGCCCGGAGAAAATCGATATCGTTGATTATTCCGATGATCCGGCGAAGTTCGTGGCCGCTGCGCTGAGCCCGGCTGTGGCTACTGGTGTGCAGGTGATCAGTGAGAAGAACAAGACCGCCATCGCGTTCATTCATGACGATCAGCTGTCTCTCGCTATCGGCAAGGAAGGCCAGAACGCTCGTCTCGCTGCCAAGCTGACCGGTTGGAAGATCGGTATCGAGTCCGCTGAGGCGCATGCCAAGAAGGTCGCTGCTGAACAGGCCGCGCAGGAAGCACAGCATCAGACCGCCGCTGCGCAGTCGGAGCAGGGCGAGTAAACAGTAGGGGAGCCTACTGCACAACCGTGCGACAGTCGGACAGCGCAACCGAATGGTAGCAGCACAATGAAATCCGATTGATATCGTCATCGTTTCACGAGCCGCGTTTTCCTTTGATGGAGGGCGCGGCTCGCTGTTATGCCGCTATCCAGCGCTATGAGTATGCTTGAGTGGCGTATGTGGGTGGGCGCAGTGTGCGCAAAATCGCCCGCACAGAGACGAGGTAACACGATCATGGTCGAACGATGAGACAGGGTAGGCTTGCCGTCATCACCAATTGACCACGCCCATGTCGCGTGGTCACAGAATAGGAGTAATTAGTGGGAAAACCACGCGTATACGAACTGGCCAAAGATTTGAACGTCGATAGCAAGACCGTTCTTGAGAAGCTTAAGGACATGGGGGAATTCGTCAAGTCCGCTTCCTCCACCATTGAACCTCCGGTAGCGCGTCGTCTGCGCGCTGCTTTCGCAAAGGACAACGCCAAGGGTGATGCTAAGCCGGCACCGTCCACGCAGAAGCCTGTTGCCAAGCCCATGCCTCAGCAGCACAAGCCCGCGGCAGATTCCCCGGCTCCGGCGGCTCCTGCTCCGGCGGCTCCGACGCCGCGTGCACATGCAGCCCGTCCGGCTGCCCCGACGCCGATGCGTCACGAACAGCATGATCATCGCGACAACCGTGATTCCAATGGCCGTCCGGCACGCCCCGGTCAGGGCCGTATGAACAACGGTGGTCGTCCCTCCCAGAACCGTGCAAACGGTGCCCAGCCCGGTCCGCGCCAGAACAACCGCGATAATCGCGGCGGTGCGCCGACTCCTCGCCCGTCCGGTCAATCCAACGCCAATGGCGGCAATGCCAACGGTGCTGCATCAAACGCTATTCCGCGCCCGCATACGCCGGGTCCGCGTCCGGGCAACAACCCGTTCTCCCGCAAGCAGGGTATGCGTACCCCGACTCCGGGTGATATTCCGCGTCCTCATCCGATGGCTCGTCCGACCGCGGAAGGCGGTCGTGGCGGTCGTCCGGGTCGTCCCGGTCAGGGCCAGAATGGTCAGGGCCGTGGTGGATTCCGTGGCCGTCCGGGCCAGGGCGGCGGTCAGGGTGCTCCGCGTCCGGGCCAGTGGGGCCATAACCGTCCGGGTCAGGGCGGCGGCGCTGGCGCTCAGGGCGGCGCTCGCGGTGGATTCCGCGGCGGTCAGGGCGGCAATAACTTCCAGGGCGGCGGCGCTCCCTCCAACGGTCCTGCACGCGGCGGCGGTCGCGGCGGTCGTGGCGGCGCAGCCGGTGCATTCGGTCGTCAGGGCGGTAAGTCTTCGAAGGCACGCAAGAACCGTCTGGCAAAGCGTCATGAGTATGAGGAGCTGAAAGCACCGACCATCGGCGGTGTGCGCATCCCCAACGGCAATGGTCAGACTATCCGTCTACGTCAGGGTGCGTCCTTGGCTGATCTGGCGGAGAAGATCAACGTCAATCAGGCTGCGTTGGTTACCGTTCTGTTCCACCTCGGTCAGATGGCGACGGCTACCCAGTCCCTCGATGAAGACACCTTCCAGATCCTGGGCGAGGAGATCGGCTGGAACATCCAGCTTGTTTCCGCCGAGGAGGAGGATAAGGAGCTGCTCCAGCAGTTCGACATCAACCTCGATGAAGAAGAGCTGCAGGATGATGAGGATCTTCAGCCTCGTCCGCCGGTCGTCACCGTTATGGGCCATGTCGATCATGGTAAGACCCGCTTGCTCGATACCATCCGCAAGACCAACGTCATCGCACGTGAGGCTGGCGGCATTACGCAGCGTATTGGTGCATATCAGGTCACCGTGGAGCTTGACGGCGAACAGCGCAAGATCACGTTCCTCGATACCCCGGGCCATGAGGCCTTCACCGCTATGCGTGCCCGTGGCGCGGAGCTGACGGACGTTGCGATTCTCGTGGTCGCCGCTGACGACGGTGTGATGCCCCAGACCGTTGAGGCCATCAACCACGCTCAGGCTGCCAAGGTGCCGATCGTCGTGGCCGTCAACAAGATCGATGTGCCCGGTGCCAACCCCGACAAGGTGCGCGGCCAGCTCACCGAGTTCGGACTGGTGCCCGAGGAATATGGCGGCGACACGATGTTCGTGGACATTTCCGCCAAGCAGAACATCAACGTGGACAAGCTCCTCGAAGCCGTACTGCTGACGGCTGACGCTGAGCTTGATCTTCGCGCGAACCCGAATATGGATGCCCGTGGTGCCACCGTCGAAGCCCGACTCGATAAGGGCCGCGGTGCCGTGGCCACCGTGCTCGTTCAGCAGGGTACCCTGCACGTGGGCGACGCCATTGTGGCTGGAACCTCCTACGGCCGCGTGCGCGCCATGCTTGATGAGAACGGCCAGACCATGGATGCGGCCGGTCCGTCCACACCTGTTCAGGTGCTGGGCCTGACCTCCGTGCCTACCGCCGGCGACCTGTTCCTCGTGGCTTCCGATGATCGTGCAGCCCGCCAGATCGCCGAAAAGCGTCAGGCCACCGAGCGTGCCGCCCAGCTGGCCAAGCGCCGCAAGGTCGTCTCGCTGGAGGACTTCAAGAAGAAGTTCGCCGAGTCCGAGATCGATATGCTCAACATCGTCATCAAGGGCGATTCCTCCGGCTCCGTCGAGGCGCTGGAAGACTCCTTGATGAAGATCGAGGTCTCCGACGAAGTCGGCATTCAGGTCATCCACCGCGGCGTCGGCGCGATTACCCAGAACGATGTCAACCTGGCTACGGTCGACAAGGCCGTCATCATCGGCTTCAACGTGCGTCCGAACCGTCAGGTCGCCGATCTTGCCGAGCGCGAGGGCGTGGAGATCAAGTACTACTCGGTCATCTACCGTGCCATCGAGGATATCGAGGCATCCCTCAAGGGCATGCTCAAGCCGGAATACGAAGAGGTCGTCACCTCCCACTCCGAGATCCGCGAGATCTTCCGCTCCTCCAAGTTCGGCAACATCGCCGGCGTCATGGTGCAGGACGGCGAGGTCAAGCGCGGTACGAAGTGCCGTATTCTGCGCAACGGTGTGGCCACGGTCAACGATCTGGAGATCTCCTCGCTGCGTCGCTTCAAGGACGATGTCCAGTCGGTCAAGGAAGGCTACGAGGCAGGTATCAACCTCGGAACCTTCAACGACATCGAACTCGGCGACATCATCGAGACCTTCGAGATGCGCGAGGTCGAGCGTAAGTAGTGCATCGCCTTATCCGATAATCAATCGGATACCTATATTTCTGGCTCCCCCGTCAAGGGGGAGCTGCCGAACGAAGTGAGTTCGAAAGAGTCTCGGCGTCAAGCCGAATTCGTGCTTTCGACCGTCTACGACGACAGCTCCCCTTTGACGGGGGAGCCGAGTCATATGTTGTCATTTGTGAAAGGAATCTGCCCATGGCAGGAACCAACCCCCGCGCCGCCCGTATCGCGGCTTTGATTCAACGCGTTGTCGCTTCCTCCATCGAACGTGAGTTGCATGACAAGCGTCTGACCAATATCACCGTCACCGAAGTGCGTGTGACCAACGATCTGCAGATCGCCAAGATCTACTGGACCCAGCTTGGCCATGAAGGCAAGGAAACCGGTGAACGTAAGCGCGCCCAGCAGGCTCTCGACCAAGCCAAGGGACATCTGCGCACGCTTGTCGGTCGCAAGGCCGGTTTGCGCCTGACCCCGCAGCTGCAGTTCGTGTTCGACGAGGTACCCGGCGAGGCCCACGAAATCGAAGACATTCTGGCCTTGGCGCGTAAGCGTGACGAGGAACTGGCCAAGGCTCGCGCCACCGCACAGTATGCCGGCGACGCCGATCCGTACAAGCACGACGACGAGCCTGACGATGAGGCTGATGACGAGTTTGCAGCCGAGTCCGACGAGACTGATGAGGATCACTCCGAAAACGAGTAGGAGCGTACATTTTCCCGGGCTACCGGACCTGTCATCTGGAAGAACGTACGCTGAGCGACAGTCAGCGTACGTTCTTCCAGATGAAGGGCGAACTACTCTGGGAAAACGTACGTTGATGGATGACACAGGTAAATTGAGTCACAGGTAATGACCCCAAGGTACTGATATGACAATGAATCAACCCAATGGCCTACTGGTTATCGACAAGCCGCAAGGTATTACCAGTTTCGATGCGGTGGCTGCGGTGCGTGGCGCATTGCATATCAAAAAAGTTGGTCATGCCGGCACTCTTGATCCGATGGCCACGGGCGCGCTGGTCATTGCATTCGGCCACGCCACGCGGCTGCTGAATGCCATCGTGGAACATGACAAAACCTATGAGGCGACGATTCGTCTCGGTATGGGCACCACCACTGATGATGCCGAGGGCGAACTCATCGATGTCCGGCACGACGACCGGAGCGTTACGGATATGACGCAGAGCGCCATTCAACAAGTCATCGAGGCTCGTTTCACCGGTGATATCGAACAGGTGCCCAATACCTTTTCCGCAATCAAGATCAACGGCAAGCGTGCTTACGACTTGGCTCGTGAAGGTAAAGCCGTGGAGCTGAAGGCCCGCCCGGTGCATATCAGTGAGTTTGCCGTACTTGCTGTCCGTCAGGGGTATGTGGCTGGGGAATGCGCCGGTGAACCATTGCAGATGGCTGATTGGGCTCAACTGCAGAATTCCGATTCAGCAGTTCCGGTGATGGACGTGGATGTACGCGTCAGTTGCTCATCCGGCACCTACATTCGTGCTCTGGCACGTGACTTGGGAAAGGAACTGGGTGTTGGTGGACATCTGGTTCGATTAAGACGTACCAGGGTCGGCCGGTTTGCTTTGCCGGATGATACCAGTGGTCTTATCGGCGATGAAGCCATGACAGTTACTCGGGATCATACGGTCGGCGCCCATAGCGAAACCAAGACATTTACCAATCGCGAAGGCGCAACCGTCACTCGCAACAAGTGTGTGCTGGACACGCCTGCGGAATTGTCCGGTGACGAGAGACGTGCTTGGTTGCTCGATCGTGCGCTGAGTATGGAACAGGCGGCGCGCGGAGCTATGCCCTCACTGGATATTACGCCGGGAGAAGCGGCTGAACTGCGGTTCGGCCGTCGTATTGCACGGTCCATCGATGTGCCGACCGTGGCCATTGTGCCGCAAACGCATGATGTAGTGGCCATTGTAGAACGCGCGAACTCACATCAGGCCAAGCCCGCCACCGTATTCCCCGCCGAGTAGAGTAGACGCGGTTTGCATTGCGCCGTCTTGTGACGCACGACGCGATGCCACGAGTGCATAGCTCAGACTTGCAGACACTTTCAGGAACATGAACAGCTACACGTATAGCAAAGGACAGGATTCGACACGATGAACATCACGCATCTGACTCCGGACGCCCAAGGCGAAGTTGAATGGCCCTCGTTCGACAACGATAAAAAAGCTGTGGTAACCCTTGGCGCTTTTGATGGCATGCATTTGGGACATCAGGCCGTGATCAAGCGTGTGGTTGAGCTGGCTCACCAGCATGATGCTTTCTCCGTGGTGATATTGTTCGATCCTCGGCCTGCTTTTGTGCATAGCTGGGCTGCCAAACATGAAGGACAGGAGCCTAGTGAAGAGCAGATTGATGCCGAAGCTCTGACCAGCGTACGGGAGCGACTGCGCCGTATCGAGTCGTTGGGCGTGGATCAGGTGCTTGTCGTTCATTACATATTGGCCTTCGCTGCCAAGTCGTACATCTTCTTCCTCGGTCGTCTTACGGGTAAACTCGGTATGCGTACATTGGTGCTTGGCCAGGATGCCGCCTTTGGCAAGGGGCGTGAAGGCGACGTACATCATGTGGCTAATCTGGCCGCTGCAACCGGTGTTTTTGAACTGGACGTAGTGGATGACCGCGGCCCAGGTGAAGTGCGTATTCCGCGCGATTTCAAGCCGGAGATGCCTGCTGAATGGGGTGAGCCCACCGATCCGTTGGCGAATGCCAGCAAAGCGGAACGTCGTGCGTGGAGCAAGAAGCACCAGGCCAAGGCCATGCGTGCGTGGAGTTCCACCAATATACGATATCTGCTCGCTCATGGTCGTATCCAAGAGGCCAACGCCATTCTGGGCGCTCCGCATGCGATCGAAGGCGAAGTGGTACATGGTGAGGAGCGAGGTCGCACCATCGGGTTCCCGACCGCGAACCTCGGTACGGACATTGAAGGCTATATTCCGGTCGATGGCGTCTATGCCGGATGGCTCGTGGACGGAGACAAACGTTGGCCTGCTGCCATCTCAATCGGCACCAAGCCCACCTTCAGCGAGAAAACTGGTCTCAACGAACGCGTGGTGGAATCCTATTGCATCACCGATGATTGGATTGACCTGTACGGACACAAGGTGCGTGTGGAATTCACCGGTTTCCTGCGCCCGCAGGTCAAATTCAGCAGCGCCGATGAGCTTGTGGCTGAGTTGAAACGCAATGTGGAGGAGACCAAGCGACTGACTGCGTGAGCGCGCGGACGGCGCGTGGGCGCGTGTGGGTGCCCACACGCCATGTGAGCATATAGATAAGGATAATTAGATAATCCCCATCATTGGTTCGTTCCTATGGCATCGAACCAATGATGGGGATTATCTGTTGCTGTGTGCATGGGTGGCACGCCACATGCGGTGTGCCACCCATGCTTGTTAATGCCTGAAGTAGGCGAAGAATTCGCGCGTTTGCGGGTCGTCGGACTCATCCATCACTTGGCGAGGTGTGCCGTTTTCGGCGATCACACCACCGCGCAGCAGCACGATGCGGTCGGCCGCCTCATGGGCGAAACTCATCTCGTGCGTGGCCATGAGAATCGTGGTGCCTTGGGATTTCAGTTCGGCCACCATATTGAGTACCTCGCCCACCAGCATCGGATCCAGCGCCGAGGTGATTTCGTCAAGCAACAGCAGTTCCGGATCGGTCATCAGCGCACGGGCGATCGCCACACGCTGCTGTTGACCGCCGGAGAGCTGATCCGGGTAGGCATCAGCCTTGTTACGCATGCCGATGCGATCCAGCAGCTCAAGCGCGCGCGTGTAGGCGCGGTCCTTATCCCAATGATGGACTTTGATAGCCGCCAACGTCACATTCTTCAATACCGACATATGCGGGAACAGGTTGAACTGCTGGAACACCACGCCAATACGCGAACGGATCTGATCCTGATTCGCGCGCGGATCGGTGATATCCGTGTCTCCAAGCCAGATCTGCCCGTCATCCACTTGCTCAAGCAGGTTCACGCATTTCATCAGCGTTGATTTGCCGGAGCCGGAGGGGCCCAGCAGCGCGACCACTTCGTGCGGTTGGATCTCAAAGGAAATGCCGCGCAATACCTGGGTCGAACCGAAGGACTTGCGTACGTCATCCAGCCGCAGCACCGGCTTGGAGGTTGTCGTTTGTGTTCCGTTCATAGTGCTCACCGCGTCTTCCATCGTCATCGCTTTACTCATACCGTGCCTGCACTCAACTCACGTTTGCGCAGCCGTGCCGTGTACCAATCGTTGAGCAGAATAAATGGCACGCTCATCAGAATGAACAGCAGGCTGGCCACCACATACGGGGTGAAATTATAGGTGCTGGCCACATCGATCTGTGCGGCGCGCACGGCGTCGACTGCGCCTAGTACGGAGATCAAGCCGACGTCCTTCTGCATGGAGATGAAGTCGTTCATCAGTGCAGGGGCGACCTTGCGCAATGCCTGTGGAATTACGACCAGTCGGGTGGTCTGGCCCGCAGTAAGACCGAGGGAACGTGCCGAAGCGCGTTGCGAGGGATGCACGTCGTTGAAGCCGGCGCGCAGCACTTCGGATACATAGGCGCTATAGCCCATGATGACGGCGATAGTTCCCAGGATCGAGGGGTCGATGCGGCCGAACAGACCGAGACCGGGAATGCCGAAACCGATCAAGTACAGCACTACGATGATGGGCACTCCTCGCATCACGGTGGTGTAGATCAGTGCGAGAATGCGCAACGGGAACAGAATGGGGGAGCGGCTGGTGCGGATCAGCGCAATCAGCGTGCTTAGGATCGCGACGCCCACCAATGCGACCAACAGCACCTGGACGTTCAGCCATAGGCCTTTGAGTACGTCAGGGAAGGATTTGACGAAGTATTCGCCGGAGAAGAACGTTTCCTTGACTCGTGGCCAGCCAGGGGACAAATGCAATCCAACGGCGATCACCACCACGAACACAATCGTGCTGACAAGGCTGGTGATAACCGATTTGATTTGCTGCTGAAGACGGTATTGGCGGCGGTCAAGCTCGACTTGGCTGACCTCATGCGCTGACGTCTGTGATTGCATGTGCGGCGCTCGCTTCCTTGAACTGCTGTGAAAATGCATGCGGTAGGGGAATTATCGCATGCAGTGATGTCATGAAATGGAAAATGGCTTGGTCTGTAGCCATGAAGTGACTGCAGACCAAGCCAACGATCACTGAATCTTGTTACTTCAGTTCGGTCAGATCAGTGGTGTATTCGGCCAACCACTTGTCCTGCAGCTTCTTCAGCGTGCCGTCGGAGTTCAGCTCGTCCACGGCCTTGGTAGTCGCGGCGGTGAGCTTGGAGTCCTTGGGCAACACGATGCCCATGCCGTTCTTGTCCTCGGATCCAGCGATGCGGCCGAGCACAGTGGCGTCCTTGACCTGTTCGGACTGGACCATGTATACGCATTCCACGGTGCTGGTCACCAGTGCGTCGATCTGGCCGGCGTCAAGAGCCTGAGCCAATGCGGCGTCATCGTTGAAGGTCTGGATATCGTCCTTGATGGACTTCTTGACGTAGTCATAAGCCAGCGTACCGACCATCACGCCGATGGTGGCGTCCTTCAGATCAGCGAGGGACTTGACGTTGGCGAACTTGCCGTCCTTCTTGACGATGACGGCTTGGCTGTCGTTGTAGTAGCTGGAGGAGAAGTCCACGGCCTTCTTGCGGGCGTCGGTGATGCCGAACTGCTGGATGTTCATATCCCAGTCTTTGGCACCCGGAGCGATGGCGGAGTCGAAGGTGGAGCGCACCCAGACCACGTCAGACTTCTTGAAGCCGAGCTTTGCGGCGACATCGTAAGCCACGGCGGCCTCGTAACCTTCACCGGACTCAGGCTTGTCGTTCATGACCCACGGCTCATATGCCGGCTCGCCTGTGGCGATGGTCAGCTTGCCCGGGGTGACGGTCTGCTGCGTAATGTCGCTGGAATCAGCGGATGTGGAACTGTTGGACTGGCTGGAGCCGCAGGCGGCGGTGAGCACCAGGGCCAGCGCGCTCACAGTGGCGGCCGCTACACGGATGAAGCCTTTCTCATTGTTGAACATAGTGGAATCCTCTCTCTTCCTGCATGGGATACGCGCCGCAATATATTGATTGCCGATCGTTTGGCGCATGCGCGCCAATTTTAGAACGTTTACATTACGGTGAAGCCTGCATGCCTATTGCCGTTGGTTATAGCCGGTTATTCGAGGGTGAACCCCTCGAACACAAATCCCGGGCTGACCACGCAGGACACCAAGGCATCTGCGGTACCGGGAAGTGTGCGCTGCCAGATGCCGGCCGGTACTACGGCATGACCTGTAATGGGACTACCGGCGGCGTCGCCAGCCGATGCGTCATCGGTGACGATACCGCTGCCCAACGTGATTTGCGTGCGTTTTCCGGCATCCTCTTGCGGGGAGTCCCCGTTGCCGCCCAATTCCAGCGTCACCGGTGCCGGGCCATGCCACAGCCACAATTCGTCCGCATCCACCTTGTGCCAAGCACTGGCATCTCCCTCGGGCAGCAGGAAATAGATCAAGGAAGCCAACGGGCGTTTACTTGTGGCGTCCTCATGCGGACTTTGCCAATCGCGTGTATACCAGCCGCCCTCCGGATGTGCCTCAAGACCAAGCCGTTCCACCACCGAACGCGCGTATGCGCTCATATCCTCCAATGCCACGCTCATATGTGCTCCTTTGCTTGTTGTTGTTACGTTGTCGCTATGTCGCTGTCGCGGGCACCGCAATATTGCTGCGTGCCGTCGTGGCGCATTATTGCTGTGTCAGTGCTGCCGCAGTGTCGGCACAGCAACAGCATTCACCACGCTCCGTTGTTGTATGCCTCGCGCCCGGCAATCACCGTGGCTCGATTGGTGCCTGCACCGTGGCGGATGAACGTCTCCAATGTTTCTTCGATGCCGGCTGGCGACGACGTGTCGACAGGAATGTCGAAGAACGCCAGATCGGCCAACGCCCCCGCATTGATCTGCCCGATGCGGTTGACCCCCACGTGCATGCCCATCGAAGCGGCACCGCCCAGCGTGAGCATACGAATCAACCTGTGCGTCAGGTCGTCGCTCGTATATCCCTGCTCGCGTGCGAGGTCGTACAGCATGGAGGCGTCATCCAATAGATCGAGGCTTGGCGTGCTCGACAATGAGTCGGTGCCCACTGCAACCAGATTGCCTTCCTCAAGGTATTCGCGGATCGGAGCGTCCTTGCCGGTGTTGGTAATGCGGTTCGAACGTGGGCACAATGCCACGCCGACACCGCGCTGCCGTAGGATTCTGCGATCTTCTTTATCGGCCCATACGCCATGGGCGATATGCACGTCCGGCCCCAGAGAGCCAAGCTGATCGACGAACTGAATGGCGGATGCACCTTTGCCGACCTCTTTCAGCTGCTTGTAACTCACCCAGTCGTGATCGCGCCAGTCGGCGGCGGAGTATGTAGTGAGCACCGGCGGATAAGTGCCAGCCTCAAGCGGGGTTTCGGCCAAATGGATGTGCAAGCGCATATTGAGCCGTCGTGCGATATCCGGCAGATCCACGAATGGCTCGGATTCCAGCGTGTAGGGCGCGTGCGGGCTGATGCCCAGATTCGGCAACCGTTCCTGGCTCATCTTGCGCAGCTGGCGACTCAGCTCGGTACGTCCCTTGGCGAGCCATTCGTCGTTATGCCAGCCCATAACCTCCCAGTAGGCGATGCCGTGCATGCCTTGTGAGGCAAGGGCCCCGGCGGCATCCAGATCGGTCACGATATCCGCTGCCGCAGTGGTGCCGGATTCGACCATCTGGCGTGCGCCATCCTCCGCCCACTGCTTCCAAGGCTGCGTTTGCTGCGCTTTGGCATATACCTTGTTGAAGGCCAGCTCCCACGCGCGGAAGCGATCGTAGGTGCCGCGCCCCACTTCTGCCATGCCAGTGTACTGCAGGTGGGTATGCGCGTTGATCAGGCCGGGAGTCAGCACGCCATCCCAGTGATGTTCGATAATCGTGGCGTTCTTCGTAGTCTCCTGCTTCAGTGCCTCCATAACCCAGTGGCGCTTGCCTACATGGATCACACGGTTGTCATGCACGGCCACTGTGCCATCCACAATCACCGGACCGGTCACAGGAATTACCAGTTTGGCTGAATACAGCGTCACCTGGTCAACGAGTTCCGGATCGTTGCCGGGCCATACTGCCGCTTCGGTGGGAATCATCGGTCCTCCTTGGAAGTCAGTGTGTTCGCTTGCGCCGGTCTGGTGGCGGTGTTGCCGCGCGCATTCTCCGCGAATCGCGTCAATCGCCAGTCGTAGCCATTATCGGCCACCGCGTGGCTGGCCTGATATCCGCGTGCTTTAAGTGCCGCATCGGCTATACGGCGGTCCGTTTCGGAGCCAAGCCGAATCAGCTGATGAGGGAGCGCACCTTGATGCTCAAGCAGATAGGCGACCGCACTGGCCTGCACGGCGAAACTCAGATCCATGATCTCAATGGGATTGCCGCCGCCGACGGTATAGTTCACCCCATCCCCATCCGCCAGCAGCGTGAGCGTCGGGCCTTCCGGCACCTTGAGATCGAAGCGCTCGCGATTCACTGCGGGCGTGAAATCAGTCACCTCATCCAAGGCGATCTCATTGGCGATGCCGCCAATCACCGCCAATACCGTGCCTTCGCGCATCAGTCGCATATGTTCAAGCGTGATCGTATGACGCACACCGGTCGCGGAAATCACGATATCAGCTGAGGGCAGCGCATCCGTGATGTCACGGGCCTCAAACCCGTCGAACACGGCTTTGAGCGCGGCTACGGCATCGATGTCGCAGATCGTCACACGTGCGCCCAATGCCCGTACTCGCCGCGCGAATCCCCGGCCGACTGGGCCGTATCCGATCACAGTGACTCGGGCACCAGAGAAAGCATCGGTGCCTAGAATGCGTTGCATCGTGGTCACGCAGGTTTCACCGGTGCCATGTGCGTTGTCGAACCCGGTTTTGAGGATGCTGTCGTTCACCGCGACCACCGGATAGGTGAGCGCTCCCGCCGCCTCCATGCCGGCGAAAGCCCTTACGCCGCTGGTCGTCTCCTCGGCCACTCCAATCAGGTTTGCCGCGAGTTCTGGGCGTTCGAGAGAAGCCAGGCGAGCGAAACTCGCACCATCGTCGATGATGATATTCGGCTGAATGGTGTCTAGTAGACGCAATGCCGCTTCCTGAGCCTGCTCCGGTGTCCAGTCGCGGCTTGATTCCACGATGATGCCTTCGCTCTTCAACTGTTCGGCAACACGCGGATCCGTGGAGTCCGGGCCGCAGTAGACACCCACGATCGCTCCCGCTGCATGCAGCTTTCGCAGCAGAATCGCGGTTTTTGGCTCCAAAATCAAGCAGACGGCGATGCGGACTCCCGAAAAATCAATGCCTCGATCGTGCAATCCGTCCATGACATCGCGCAACACCGGCATATGCTCTTCGGCGTAGGCCATCGCCTCAAAACCTGAGGTTTTGCGCATGTCTGGGATTTGCTCGATCGGCAGGGATGAGTCAAAACGAAAATCGTCGGTACTTTCGTGCATCGCATCAGGTTGCTCGACGGTCATGCCCCATTGTTGGGCCGTGAACACACGATCCGGTTGCGTGCTGGATGATGTCATAACCAGACGTGCGCCGGCCAGTGAACGATTGGTGCGTTGTGAAAACGTCTCCGCCCAGGGAACGAAGTCACAACCAACTGAGTCGTTTCGAGTCATTTCCACTCCCTTGTTGTGCAGTATGGGAACTATCCTAAAACATTCGTTTGCATATGAATCGACAGCCGTTTGGTGCACGCTATGTGTTATTTCAAGAGCGTTTCCAGGGCATCGGCCAATGTGCTGGCTTCTACAAGACGTAGCCCGTCGATATGAATCGGTCTACGCATCGGTGGAACAACGGCGGTTGCGAAGCCCAGACGTGCCGCTTCTCGCAGACGGTATTCCATGCGGGGCGCCGGCCGGACCCGCCCAGTCAAAGAGATCTCCCCGATCGCGCACGTGGAGCGAGCGATCGGCTTGGATGTGGCGGCGCTCGCCAATGCCGCCACGATCGCCAGATCCGAGCTGGGTTCCTTAGCTTGGCCGCCGGCGATGGTGGAGACATACAGGTCATTGGCCAGCAGGTTAAGTTTGCTATGCCTGTACAGCACGGCGGTCAGCATAGCGATGCGACTGGGGTCGACGCCATTGACGGCACGGCGGGGAGTGGGCAGAACGGATTTGGTGACCAACGCCTGTACTTCGATCGGTAGACTGCGATGCCCATCCAAAGTGAACGTCACGCACGTACCTTCCACTGGTGCCGTGTCGGTGGCATTGGGGTCACTGCCGAGGAATAGCCCTGATGGGTCCGTGACCTCTTCGATCCCTTCACCGCTCATGTCAAAGCATCCGACCTCGTCAGTCGGTCCGAAACGGTTCTTAATCGCGCGCAGCATGCGAAGCGCAGTTTCGCTATCGCCCTCGAACTGGCACACCACATCAACCAGATGTTCCAAAGTGCGAGGGCCGGCAATCGAGCCGTCTTTGGTTACATGGCCCACCAGGAACACGGGAATATCCATGCTTTTGGCGGTGTCGATCAGTGCGCTCGCCACTTCCCGCACCTGCGTGGATCCGCCGGAGATGCCATCGACCTCTTGGGAAACGATGGTTTGCGCGGAATCCACAATGGCCAGTGCCGGCTTCGTCTGCTCAATCAGCCCCAGCACCGTGGACAGGTCGGTGGTGGAAGCCAACAGTAGGTTTGGTTCCACGGCATTGATGCGCGAAGCGCGCAATCGCACCTGAGCCTGTGATTCCTCGCCGGAAATATAGAGCACTGCGCCGGCCTGCGAGGTGCCTTTCGCTGCCACAGTCCTGGCCACATTGCCGGCCGTCTGCAGCAGCAGTGTCGATTTGCCTATGCCGGGCTCTCCGGCGATCAACGTCACCGAACCGGGCACCACGCCACCGCCGAGCACTCGGTCGAACTCACTGAACCCGGTGGGCAGTCGCTTCACGCTTTCCGTATCGATCTCGGTGATAGGACGTGCGGCAGCCCGTGCGACATCAGACACCGATGCCGATTGCGTGCGTGAGGTCCGCCCGGGCGCTGCAGTACGCACTCCAGTTGTGGGACGGGCTTCATGAAACTCTTCAACGGTGCCCCATTGGCCGCATTCAGGGCATCGCCCTACCCATTTCGCAGTGCTCCACCCGCATTCGGAACACATATACTGCACAGTTGATTTCGCCATGGCTCCACAGTAACCGCTATCCACAATCTCGGTAAAATTTTACCGACTCTTACGAAAACAAGCCGTTATGAGGATTGCCATGGTTACTGAACGTAGGGGATCTGACTTGGCTGGTTCCCCGGCGCATCGCCGTTGTCGTATGGATTGCTCTTCCGGATTGCACGATACATTCACGTAGACGGTGAGAGAACCGGTCTAGGAGGCCGACAGCGTCACGTGGCTGTGAGAGAATCATGGGCATGACTACTACTGAGAACTCCTCGACTACACAGTCTCACGGCAAGCTGATCGCGGTGGTTATCGCCGCTGCAGTCGTGATTATTCTGGCTGTACTTTCGGCTTTCGTCTGGCCGGGCTGGGCCCTGAACAAGGGTGCCGATGCCGGCAACACCACGACTCAGACCGGAGATAAGAAGCAGACGGCTAAAGCCGAACCTACTACGCCCAGTATCAAAGCTACCGCCTTGCCGGACGATGCCACCGAACTGCTGAAGGCCATGCCGGACAGCGTACTGAACTACGCTCGCACCAAGGCAGAGGCTTCGGCGACATGGAGCGCCGCATCGCCGCTTGAGGAGTACACGCTAACCTATGCCGTCGGTACCGATACCAACGATATCACGCTGATCAGTGCGCAGTGGTCTACCGCTGACAGCGCCAAAACGCAGTATGATGCGTTGGTCGCGGCCCAGACCGGTGATGAGTCCGCTTCGGGCAACGTGAAGGTATCCGGCAACGTGACCGGTGCCTATGTGGTCAAGACCGACGCTTCCGATTCCAAGAAATCCGTGGCCATCTGGCAGAACGATACTGTTGTGTTCCAAGCCACCGGTTCCACGGATGCGATTGACCGCTTCTACCAGCAATTCCCCATGTGACACATGTAGCACTTGGTGTCCGGCGTTCGCCGACATCAATGCCTGATACGTCTGGCTGCGGCGTTCGCAACATACGTGTTGGTGCTGTCGGGCAAGACGTGTAGTATGGTGCGAGTTGCAACTTTTACGATTAATCGGAATGGAGGCTTCAGATGGGTTCTGTCATCAAGAAGCGCCGCAAGCGGATGAGCAAGAAGAAGCACCGCAAACTGCTGCGTAAGACCCGCCACCAGCGCAAGTAGTCTTACCTGCGATAAAGGCATTGAAATCCCTGCAATCACAGCGGTTGCGGGGATTCTTTTTATTCGTTTGCGGACTCAAGCCGTAAACCAAGAAGAGCCGCATACTGCAATACGCAGATGCGGCTCTTTACGCTCTTACCGAGAAATGAGTACGAGTGTCACACTCGCAAAGCTCACTTGTTGGAGTTGGTCATGACGCGCGGACCGTTCGGATCGCCGACGATGACCTTGTCCACCATGTTGAGGAACAGTCCGTGCTCCACCACGCCAACGGTGTTGATCAGGTCTTCGGCCAGCTCCTGCGGGTGGTCGATACGGCCCAGATGCAGATCCACCACGAAGTTATTCTCGTCGGTGCGCACTTCCTTGCCCTCGGCGTCCAGACGCAGCACAGGCTTATAACCCTTGGCTTCGAACTCCTTGACCACATGGCCGGCACCGAAGGGGATCACTTCGACGGGCAGCGGGAACTTGCCGATGGTGTCCACCACCTTGGACTCGTCCACGATCCACACGATCTTGTCGGAGTTGGTGGCCACGATCTTCTCCCACAGCAAGGCAGCGCCGCCGCCCTTGATGCCGTTGAAGTTCTTGTCCACCTCGTCGGCACCGTCGATGGTCACGTCGATGTGATCCACGTCGTCGATGTCCACGATCTTGATGCCGTAGCTTTCGGCCTGCTCCTGAGTGCGACGGGAGGTGGTCACGCCAGTGAATTCAAGGCCTTCCTCCTGCACTCGACGACCCAGCTCATCCACCAGGAAACGGACGGTGGAACCGGTGCCGAGGCCGGCGATCATGCCATTCTCGATAAGCTTGGCGGCTTCGATGCCGGCCGCCTTCTTGAGGGCATCCTGCTGTGCCTTATCCATTTACGTATCTCCTTTGCCTTGCGTACTTCACGAATGTATTCGCGTTGTGAAGTCCGATTCCTATCCTAACGCGCATGAACGAAGTTGTGCCGTCGTGTCCGCTTTTGGTAGGCGTTTGTGTGATATTGGTTACTATCGGCGGATAAATGGTGCGTTGGCGATAATTAGGTTACCGTCGCCATCTACATAGCCTTCTATGGCGATGGTGCCGGAAATCGGCATAGGTTGTCCGTTGAAATATGGGCTGGTTTTGGGAGCTGGGGAGAAGACCAGTGTGCCGGAAACCGTCAGTCCGCTCGGTTGAGCGTTGACAGCCGGAATTGCTGAGGATGTTGAGACTACTGGAATGGCAGCATGCGTCTGTGCGTCGGCGATAGCGCTCTGCGGCGCATCATCGCTATCGTCTTCATCCGTAGGAGCGGTGGTTGTGCGAATGTCAAAATCAAAGTCCGGCACGCCTTCCGGCTCGGCCAACAGATCAGCCAGCGATTGTGTTTCGCTGCCCTTGACGGCGGAGTCATTTGTTTTCTTTGCTGCCACACTGCCGGACTCGACTGGTTTACGCAAGCTTGACGCATCGGCCTGACCGTCCAACACCAGTTGCACATCCGGCGGCACATCGGTACCATGCGCGTATTCCGAATGCAACAACGACTGCCAACCTTCGATAGGCAAATATCCGTCGCGCGCCCCCGAACGGCAATCGCCCGCATACGTCCGAGCCAACTCGTCCACCAGTTCGTTGCCTGCATTGCCGGCATGTCCCTTGACCCATTTGAAATTCACCGGTCCCGGACGGCGGGAGATTTCCGCGTCGATGGCCTTGATCAGCTCGACGTTTTTCACCGGTTTCTTCTGTGAATTCTTCCATCCATTGCGTTTCCAGCCCTTGACCCATGTGGTTGAGCAGTTGATGGCATACTGCGAGTCGGACTCAATGAGCAGTGGTTCGGATCCGGGATGGGCGCGCAGGGCCTCCAACACCGCGCAAAGTTCGCCGATCTGATTCGTGCCGTTCGTGGCACCGCCAGAGTCGTAGCCATGCCCGTCATGCTCATGACCGGGAGTGCCACCTGCGTTCTTCGCATGATCGGCCCATGCCCAGCCCATTGGGCCGTTCGGATTGCCCAATGCGGATCCGTCTGTCGATACTGTAATAGTCACGCTTCGTTCCCTTTCCGGCCAGTCCGAACGGCCCCTTCGCGGGTGGTCCCGCTCATTACGCTTATGGAAAGACCGCTGGACCTTCCCTGCGACGGCTCAGCATTCGGATTGCCCAATGCGGATCCGTCTGTCGATACATTATTCGTCATGCATCTAACCCTATCGTGTGCTGCGGGCGGGGTCTGTAGCGGGCTCCGCCTGTGGCATGACTTGATGAATTGGCTCTTTTCGTGATTTCGTACCACGAGACTTAAGAGCCATTTCCGAAGAATGGCGGTTTCTGTTGCCACGATACTGCGGAAGCCCGCGGTTTTAAGCTATTGTGGCAAAGTGCCGTGGTACAACTTCACCCAAACCGCCATTGGGCTGCGGCGTGGCAATCGATACAATCAGGAAACATGTATTCGGACGCGTCTTCCGTGCGTTCATGTTCGCATATGAGTGCACGGCATTGATTCCGCGTAATTTCCTCATGCTCTATGTGGATAACTCAACAAGCTGGAACCACATGTCTTGGATGAGCTTTGCGCCGACGTGCGAAATCGATATCGTGGCGCCATGAACAATTTCCAGATGAGACAGCCACCCCCGGAAGACTCTGAGGTAGTTTTCGGCCGATATGAAGACCGGCCCGTGGCACGGCACGATTACGTCGCGCAGTCAGTGCAGTCTGCGCGGTCCTCTCGATCCCAGCGTGATGTTGTACCTTCACCTGCGAATGCGGATGCTATGAGAGGGAACCTTGAGCAGCGTAAGCGTGATATGCAACGCCGTTGCGCTGAAGCAGCCCAACGCTTGAACTCCACGCTGCTGTTCGGCATGACCACGTCACTAGTACTGCAATCTGTTCCTCTTCCGATGGATTGCGATCTTGATTCGTATGAGCTGCATACGGTCTCCAGTGCGCGTGAGCAACGCGTCCGAGTCCGGGGATTATCAATTCATCCGCATATCTGGAAGCATGCCTCCACAGCTGAAAAGGTGAGGGTGGATCAGAATGTATACGCTCTTGATTTGTTTCATGTATGGGCTCAACTTGCCACGCACATGACTTTGGAATCGTTGATAGTACTCGGCGATTCGATAATCACTGCAATCGCCCGGCAACCTTTATTGGCTAGAGGGCGTACGGCATCTATGATTTATGGTGATCTGAAACGATTCGTGGATGACTTGGCGGGATTCAAGGGACGTTTGGCGTGCCAACGTGCGTTAACGCTCATTATGCCGGGCTCGGATTCTCCCAAAGAGTCCGAGGAAAGACTTGCTCTGAGATCGCATGGTATACCGCAACCGTGTTGAATTATGAAGTTCCGGGTGCCGCGTTCAGATCGGCTGTCGCTATAACGCTGGATATGGCATGGCCCGAACAAAAAGTGGCAGTTGAATATGACGGCGATCATCACCGTACGGACAAGATGCAATGGCGGCGCGACCAGGAGAAGCGTGACAAACTGCGAGGTCGTCAGTGGATTGTGTTTGTCGCTACGGCGGCCAGTCTCGCCAATGCGGATGCACGCGCTGAATTTGCGTTTAATGTAGCTCGTGCGCTTGCGTCGCGCGGAGCCGCGTTTGCGTTCTCGGTGCTGCCTAAGACTATGCAGCAGCTGGCGTGTGCTGTGCCGCAATGACGAATCCAGTGCGATCGGGAGGGCGTTGTGCTGGGATGACGAGTTCCTAAGCCGACCGCACGGTTGCGCCAGTCGCGCACGGTCGCGTGGTACGTGTGTTCAGATTAGGTGATATCGAGACATTGTGCCGATGACTTATTGATGTGCTTTACGCAAAATGGCTGTTCCCGTTGTCACAACTTTAAGAATGAAGGGGTGCAGGGCGATTGTGACAACGAGAAATGGTACGACATCGGCAAAGGAGCTGCATTATCGGTTCGTACCATGTCTATGCATCACACGTTCGTGGATCACATATTCGTGGACCACATATTCGTACACCAGCAGATATCACAATCGCATCGTTATGACATGCTGATACATACGCATATACATACGCATACGCATACGCAATGTCATAGTGATGCGAGTGCAAGGCTAATTGATCATCGCCGGCTGTAAGCCGCAGCATGCGTGTTATTTCACGACTAAAACGGTAGGGGTGTTGAGCCACACATCGCGGTTCAACACCCCTACCGTTTAACACTCAGTCACTGAATGCCGAAGTATTTCAGTGTTCAGCGAATCGCTCGCTCAGGGCCTTATCGACCACGAGCTTGGCTTCGTCAAGCACCTTGTCAAGGGCCTCGGGGCTCTCGAAGGACTCGGCGTACACCTTGTAAATGTTCTCGGTGCCGGAAGGACGGGCCGCGAACCAGTTGTCCTTGGTGGTAACCTTCAGACCGCCGATCTTGGCGTGGTTGCCCGGAGCCTCGGTGAGCTTGGCGGTGATGTCCTCACCGGCCAGCTGAGTGGCGGTCACGTCATCGCCGGTGAGCTTGGCAAACTTCTGCTTCTGCTCAAGGGTGGTCGGCGTGTCCACGCGCTTGTACCAAGACTCGCCGAAACGAGCCACCTGATCCTTGTGCAGTTCGGCCGGGTTCTTGCCGGTCTTGGCGGTGATTTCAGCAGCCAGCAGGTCAGGAATCAGACCATCCTTATCGGTGGTCCACACACGACCATCGCGGCGCAGGAAGCTCATGCCGGAGCTCTCTTCGCCGCCGAAGGCCACTTCACCGCTGAACAGCGGGTCAACGAACCACTTGAAACCAACCGGAACCTCAATAACCTTGGCATCGATCGATGCAGCCACACGGTCGATCAGTGAGGAGGAGACCAGCGTCTTACCCACGGCTGCGCCTGCCGGCCAACCCGGGCGGTTGCCGCCGAACAGGTATTCCACGCACACGGCGATGTAGTGGTTCGGGTTCATGACTCCCCAGTTCGGGCAGACGATGCCGTGACGGTCGGCATCCGGATCGGTGCCGCCAACCAGATCGTACTTGTCCCAAGCGCCGGCATTGAGCTCATCAACCAAGCCCTTCATGGCGTACGGGGAAGAGGGGTCCATGCGGATCTTTCCGTCGTGGTCGATGGTCATGAAGCGCCAGGTCGGGTCGACTTCGGGGCGCACGACGCCGATGTTCAGGCCGTACTTCTCGTTGATCAGCGGCCAGTAGTTCACGGAAGCGCCGCCGAGCGGGTCAATGCCCAGACGCACGCCGGAGTTGCGGATCACATCGAAGTCGATCACGTTGGCCAGATCGTCAACGTAATGCTCGCGGAAGTCGAAGCCCTCGACGTACTCGGACTTAATGGCCTCCTCGTACGGCACTCGCTTGATGGACTTGAAGTCGCCGAGCAGCTCGTTGGCGCGGGCGGCGATGGCATTGGTCACATCGGCCGGTGCCGGACCGCCGGTAACCGGGTCGTACTTGAAGCCGCCGTCGGTGGGCGGATTGTGAGACGGGGTGACGACGATGCCGTCAGCCAGGCCTTCGCCCTCGAAGCGCTGGGTGCCGTCGGCCGCGCGGTTGTGGGTCAGAATGGCCTGAGAAACCACTGGGGTGGGTACGAAGTCGTCACGGGAGTCGATGCGCACATGCACGCCGTTGGCCACGAGCACTTCGATGGCGGTCTTCTTGGCCGGGCCGGACAGGGCGTGGGTGTCGGAGCCGAGGTACAGCGGGCCGGTGACGCCGGCCTTCTTACGGTATTCGGCAATGGCCTGAGAAATGGCGATGATATGAGCCTCATTGAACGAGGTCTTCAGGGATGAGCCGCGGTGTCCGGAAGTGCCGAAAATGACGCGCTGTTCCGGAACAGAGGGGTCGGGGATAAGGTCATAGTACTTGCCGATGACCTCATCGACGTTGATCAGATCTGCTGGGGTGGCGGGCATGCCCGCATTTGTTGCTACCATGCTTCCCTATTGTGCCACGGATTTCAACGCTTTGGGTACAGATATGTTAAGAGTTGTCAACTTTTGTGCGAATGATGAAAAAAGAAGCGACGACACGCGGCAAAGAGCCGGTCGAAAAGCCCGCTATAAAACAGTCTACACAGCAGGATACAAAGCAACAAACAAGCAAAAGGCCGGTATTGCGCTTCTCGGACTATTCGAAAAACGCAATACCGGCCAAGACCCAAGACCAATGGCGATTGTCACATCAAAGCAGACATGGCAATCGATAATCAGTGACGGGAAATCTCCTGTTCGATCTCTTCCAAGGACTTGCCCTTGGTCTCCGGCACGAACCGCAGCACGAACGGGATGGACAGTGCCGCGAACACGCCGAAGATGGCGAACGGACCGCCCACGTTGTTGTGGAAGGCATCCAGCAGCACGAGGAAGAACTGGGAGACGATGAAGTTGCCCAGCCAGTTGGCGGCGGAACCGAAGGAGGATCCGATGCCACGCACGGACAGCGGGAAGATCTCGCCGATGAGCACCCAGGCGATCGGGCCCCAGGAGACGGCGAAGCCGAGGATGTAGAAGGCGATCAGGATCATGGTCGGCACGGCGAGCACGGCGACATCGCCCACAAAGTTCATCACGGCGAGAACGGCGAGAGACACGGTCATGACAATGGAACCGAAGATCAGCATGCCCTTGCGGGGGAACTTGTCCATGATCATGGTGGCCACGATGGTGGAGACGAAGTTGACCACGCCGATGCCCACGGACACCCAGATGGCGTCCGCCTCAGGGAAGCCGAAGCCCTTGATGAACACCTGAGGCAGGAAGTAGATCACGGAATTGATGCCTACCAGCTGCTGGAACAGCATGATGCCTATGGCTGCGATCAGCGCCGGACGAGCGATACGGAACAGTTCGCGCACGCCGCCCTTGGTGTCCTGAGCGGCCACGGCCTTGATTTCGTCGAGCTCAAGCTGCACTTGCGTCTGGTCCACGTCCTTGCGAATCAGGGTCAGTACCTTGAAGGCATTGTGTTCGTCGCCCTTGTTGACCAGATAACGCGGCGATTCCGGCAGCAGGATGCCGCCGATCAGCAGCAGAGCGGCGGGAACGAGCGCCGAGCCGAGCATCCAGCGCCAGTCGCGGACTCCCAGCAGATTGTGACCGAGGAAACCGAGGTTGGAAGCGTAGGCGAGCAGAATGCCGAACGTGATCATCAGCTGGAACAGCGTGGAGAGCGATCCACGACGTTCCTTGGGGGCGAGCTCGGCCAGATAAGCCGGAGTCAAGGCGGAAGCTGCGCCCACGGCGAGGCCGAGAATAATACGTGCGGCAACCATCATCAGGAAGCCGGTTGCGGTGGCGCACATGCCCGAGCCGAGCAGGAACAGCAGGGCGGAGACGATCAGCAGCTTCTTGCGTCCGAATCGATCGGACAGTGCGCCGATCGACAGCGCGCCGACGCAGGAGCCGATCAGCACGGAGGAGGTGATGAAGCCGGTCTGGGAGACGGTCAGGCCGAAATCCGTTTCGATCAGGGGGGAGGCGCCGGAAATGATGCCGGTGTCGAAACCGAACAGCATGCCGCCGAGCGCGCCGAATGTGAAGATAAACGAGCTGTTCAGCGGGAATCGTGAGGAGAAGCCGCGATTCTCCATTGCCTCGATGGATTCGATTGCGTTTGCCGCTTCGGCTACCACCGTGTCTGCGACATCCGCCTCATGGTTCTGGGAAGCCGCCTGCACCGATGCGGGTGTTGTTGCCGTCATTGCCTTGGTCCTTTCGTCGCCATTGAGCCATTGGCTAGCCGCGTCTGTTCTCGCGGCTCGTATGCTGCATGCAGTGAGGCTCCGTTTGCCTTTGAAGTCGCTTGACAACAAAAAAGACCTGGAACAACGTGGAAAACGCATATCGCAACAACATATGGATATGCAGATTCCACATCGCTCCAGGTCTTGCCTCGTTTCCAAGTAACAACCCTGCTACGCAACGTGTGAAGAATAGGATACGACTTTTCCGTTCGCGACACTCCGAGCATCCGTGGATTTTGCAATCGTTGGCACAGGTTGATTCGGCACGGAAGATATCGTGTCCCGCCGAGGCAATGAGATACCGTGACAGGCCAACGCGACAGATGGACAAAGCGGGAGCCAATGCGAGACAATGACGTTGACTTCCGTATGGCGGAACGTTGCTATAGCGTGAACTGCACTGTGATGGGAATGAGGGAGGAGAGGCTTATGGAGATTGCGTCAGCGGCGTCTACAGCAACATCACAAACGGTACCGGCGCAAGACAAGTCAGCCTCCTCATCTCTCGCCATGTCGCAGATGGCCGGGCAAATCGTCGAAGCGCTTGGCGGTGCGGACAATATTCGCGAACTCACGCATTGCGCCACGCGTCTGCACGTCACGCTTGTGGACGAGAGCAAGGCCGACTTGGCCCGTATAGAAGCGGTCCGTGGTGTACTTGGCGCGTTTCCTCGTGCGGGCGGACGCTATCAGGTCATCATCGGAGGTGCCGTAGGGTCGGTATATGAACGCATGATGAGTCTGATTGCAGCCGCTGCCGGGACGATTCCGCAAGCCTCCATTGTGGGTCGCGCGGTGAACCTGCACGCGCCACAAACCGCGCGAGCTTGGGCAAACGCCGTTCTGGACTATGTCTCTGATGCCTTCCGTCCGTTGCTTGGCGTGCTGCTGGGGGCCTCGATAGTCATCGCTTTGGCCAATGTGATTGTGTCGCTTGGCTTCAGCCCGGACGGCAACGTCGCAGATGGCTGGCGGGTGCTTGAGGCGATTTGGGAAGGCATGTTCGTGATGCTGCCGATTATGATCGCCGTGAATGCCTCGCACAAACTCAACGTGGATCCTTGGCTCGGTGGCGCGATTATGGCTGCACTGTTGGCACCTCGGCTGGGTGGGCTGGGAGCAAGCATCAACGTTTTTGGCATGAGCATGCCAGTTTATGATTACGGCGGCAACGTGTTCGTGCCGTTGCTCATGGTCGCAGTGCTTGCGGTGGTATACCACGGGCTGAAACGAGTGATTCCCGGCAGCATACAGCTGGTATTTGTACCGTTTTTCTCGCTGGTTGCAGTGTATGTGCTTTCCGTGCTGTGCATCGGTCCGATGGGCGTATGGATCGGCGATGGGCTAGGGGAAATCACCTCATGGATGAATACGCGTGTGCCGTTCCTGTTCGCGTTGTGCATCCCCTTGCTATACCCGTTTTTGGTGCCGCTTGGTTTGCACTGGCCGTTGAATGCGCTGATGCTGATGAACATTGAGACCTTGGGCTACGACTTTGTGCAGGGGCCGATGGGCGTGTGGAATTTCGCGTGCTTCGGCGCTACGGCCGGAGTGCTTGTGCTCGCTGTGCGCGATAAGGATTCAGCGATGCGCCAAATGTCGTTGAGTGCCTTGTTGGCCGGGCTTCTGGGTGGAATTTCGGAGCTGAGCCTGTACGGTATCCATCTGCAACATCGTCGTATTTATCGTTGGCTGCTTTCCGGGTGTGCGGCGGGAGGGCTGACCAGCGCGGTGTTGAGCTGGCTGTTTCCGTCGGTGCTGGCGTCCGGTCAGGTGATTCGAGGGGTGACGACTACGGCATTCGCGTTCTCCTCGCTGCTGACCATCCCGGTGTTCAATCGTACGTGGGTGTACGCGATTTCCATTGCTGTTGCGTTCGCCGTGGCCATGACATTGACGGTTGCGTTCGATTATCGACTGTCTCAGGGAGAGGGGGGACAAACTGTACGGTCTGAACGGTCGGAACGGTCTGAACAGTCTGAACAGTCTGAACAGTGCGAACAATCAAAAGTCGAACCGGAGCGAGACTCTGCCCGCACTGATCGGGCGGACCAAGCTGGTCATATGAGTCAAACGCGGCAATCAGACTGTCCTGATCGCCTCTGGAATCCGGACGCCCCTCATGCCGTATTCGCGCCGGTTTCCGGTGAGCTTGTGGACCTTGCTGCGATTGACGATCCTGTTTTCGCGTCCAAGGCGTTAGGAGAAGGCGTGGGATTGATGCCGGAAACACAAGAGTCAATGGCTGTGTGCGCGCCGGTCTCCGGCACGTTGAAAACCGTGGCCAAAACCGGTCATGCATTCGGCATCAAAACGGATGACGGCGTTGAAGTATTGGTGCATATCGGCCTCGATACGGCTGATATGAGCGGCGAAGGCTTTGCATTGCAAAAACGCAAAGGCGACGTTGTCTCGGCCGGCGATGTGATACTGCATGCGGATTGTGCGGCGATACGGCATGCCGGACATAGTGCGGTAGTGGTGGTGACTGTGGTGAATACTGCAGCAATGGCATCCGTGACGCCGTTGCCGGCCGGTATCGCCGATCGGCCGGACAGCGCGGAGCGTCGGATCTCGCGAACAGTGACCGCCGGCACCCCTATTATCGATGTAGAACGATAACCGATCGCGCATTGAAGCGGTGATGATTGTAGACGTGAGATTTCACGTGAAGGCACGACGAACGGAAGGGGGGAGTGCAATGGAGATCCTCAGAGTATTCAACAACAACGTGGTACTCGCCAAGGATGACGACGGCGGCGAAGTGATACTTACCGGCCGTGGACTGGGATTCCAAGCCAAGCCCGGGCAGCGTGTGGATGCCTCAAAAATCGTGCGGACCTTCGTTCCCTCGGACGGTCGTGACCCTGATCATCTGGCGCAAATGCTCTCGGATATCGACCCCGAAATCATTCGTATTGTGGTGGATGCCATGAAACAGGCAGGGTTGGGGGAGCGCGAGACCGGAAGCACCACATTGGTTATGGCGTTGTCGGACCATCTCGCCGGTGCCGTTGAGCGTCAACGCCGCGGGATTGTCGTGGAATACCCGCTGGTCGGCGAGATCAGCAATCTGTATCCCAAGGAATATGAGCAAGGCTGTGCGCTGCTTCAGGCCATCAACGGCAAATTGCCGGAACCGCTGCCGGCCGGCGAAGAGACGTCGCTGGCCATGCATCTGGTGAACGCCGGATTCGCCACGGGAGATTTGACCTATACCTATACAATGACCGGTGTGATTCAGCAAATGCTCGATATCATCGAGCACACATATGGGTTGACGCTTGACCGGGAATCGGTGAACGTAGGCCGATTCATCACCCATCTGCGGTATCTGTTCATTCGCATTCACCAGAATCGCCAGCTTGCCGACGAGCCGGCACCGATTATCAACGCGATTCGAGATGCATACCCGGAGGCGCTACGCTGTGCCTCCACCATCGGCAGGTTGCTGGAATTGCGCTTGGACGCGGACGTGAGCGAAGACGAGGTGGCGTATCTGGCCATGCACGTAGCCCGAGTCACCGCCGACGCTCGGCAGCAGTGACTCGGGGCGGCAACAGTTGCTTCGCTACTTTATCGGTTCGAGAATGCTGGTCGTTACGGCAAAGTCAGAAGTGGCATTCGCCGCGGCAACCTGAGCGGTCTTCAGCGTGGAGGTATCCGGCACGCGTACGATAAGCGCCCTCCGATCCACGGAGAAGCGGATATGCTTCGTCTCCGGCAACATGTCACCGTCCACTTGGGCCTTGGCGGGCTTCTCCAGCCTGATCTCCGCGGAAACACCCTGCACCTGTTCCATGGTGGAATTCGTGGAAAGCGGATTCTGCTCGGGCTTGCCGGTCAAGGTCTGATGCACCACGTCGCCGAACAGGTTGGCCCATCCCAGAATGCCGCCGGTGGTGTCGATGATTTCAAAATCGAGTATGCCGTCATCGTACGAGGCGGCCGGCATCAGCGAGAACACGGGAATCTGCCCGCAGTTGCCGGCCATAACAGTGCGGAATCGCAGATTGTTGATGGTGTGAGCCGAGCCGTCGGCGCTGGTGATGGTCAGATCGCCGCGGAATTTCGGCGCGAACAGATGCTTGATGCCTCCCGCGAAATACGCCAGCCAGCTGATGTTGCGCTTGAGCTCGGGGTCGGTGTCGTCGATCATGGCGGCGTCGAAGCCCACGCCGGCGATGATGAGGAAAGCGTGGCCGTGGTCGTCCTCAGGGTGATCGAGCAGCGTGAGACGCCCCATATCCACCAGACGTGAGCCGTGAGAGGTGGCCACCGTCAGTGCGGCGTCGACATCGTCCACCGGGATGCCCATGTTGCGGGCGAACAGATTACCGGTGCCGATCGGGATGATGCCAAGTGCGTGGCCGGTGCCGGAAACAGCGCTCGCCACTGTACGCACGGTGCCGTCGCCACCTACCGCGATCACCACGTCTGCACCGTCATGCAATGCTTCCAAGGCACAGACGCGACCATCCTTATCGAGCTGGGTGTCATAGAACCGAATGCGATTGAGGCCCTTGGCCTCGCAGAACTCCTTGATATGCAGTCGTTGTGCCTCAGCCTGTGGTTTGGAAGGATTGATGACGAACGCGTACTGCACTTCGTCGTCCTTGCGCTTTTCCAATGATTGCGCCAGCTTGTGGCGTCGATGCGCGCGTAGCACAAGCACCAAGATCACGATGGCCGCGATCGCAAGAAGAACGGCTGCGAAGATAAGCACGGTGATGACTGACTGAGGCATGACTCCTATTGTTAGCGTGTGCTGCGGAACAAACGATGAAAGTTGCGTGAACATGAACAATTTGCGCACGTTATGCGGTGGTGTTTGCTGAGACGGTCGAATGTGGGAGACATGGAGGATGTGTCGGCTTGCGGCGGTAGTGTTAGGCGCATGCTTGATATTCAATTCATCCGTGAACACACTGATATCGTCAAGGAATCCCAGCGCAAGCGTGGCGAGTCCGTTGAACTCGTCGATGAAGTGCTCTCTTCCGATACCACGCGTCGTGAAGCGCTGAAGGCCTTTGAAGAGGCCCGCGCCCAGCAGAAGGAAATCGGCAAGAAGGTTGCCGCAGCCCCGGCCGACGAGAAGGCCAAGCTGATTGCCGAGACCAAGGAGCTTGCCGCCAAGGTGGCAGAGTACAAGTCCAAGGCCGATTCCGCTGCCGAGGAATACACCACCGCCATGTGGAAGCTCTCCAACATCGTCGAGCCTGAAGCGCCGGAAGGCGGCGAGGACGATTACGTAGTCGTCAAGAAGGTCGGTCAGATTCGCGATTTCGCGGCTGAAGGCTTCGAGCCGAAGGACCACCTGACCCTCGGCACCGAGGTGGCCGGCATCGACATGCGTCGAGGCGTGAAGGTCGGCGGCTCCCGCTTCTACTTCCTGCGTGGCGCTGTGGCCCGTATGCAGATCGCCATGCTCACCATGGCAGTGGATCAGGCCGAAGAGCACGGTTTCGTGCTGGCCATCACCCCGACGCTGGTGCGCCCCGAAGTGATGCGCGGCACCGGCTTCCTGAACTCCCATGCCGATGAGATCTACCGTCTGCGCGAGCCTGATGACCAGTATCTGGTCGGCACTTCCGAAGTGGCTCTCGCCGGTATGCACGAGAACGAGATTCTTGACCTTGACAACGGCCCGTTGCGCTACTGCGGCTGGAGCTCCTGCTACCGCCGTGAGGCCGGTGCTGCCGGTAAGGACACTTCCGGCATCATCCGCGTCCACCAGTTCGACAAGGTGGAGATGTTCGTCTACGCCAAGCAGGAGGACTCCTACAAGGAGCATGAGCACCTGCTGGCCATGGAGCAGGAGATGCTCGCCAAGGTCGAGGTGCCGTACCGCATCATCGATACCGCCGCCGGCGATCTCGGCTCCTCCGCCGCCCGCAAGTTCGACTGCGAGGCTTGGGTGCCGACTCAGGGCCGTTACCGTGAGCTGACCTCCACCTCCAACTGCACCGAGTATCAGGCTCGTCGTCTGAACATCCGTGAGCGCATGGAGGACGGCAACACCCGTCCGGTCTCCACCCTCAACGGCACGCTGGCCACCACTCGTTGGCTGGTCGCCATTCTGGAGAACCACCAGCAGAAGGACGGCTCCATCGAGATTCCGAAGGCCATGCGTCCCTACATGGGCGGCAAGGAAGTCATCGAGCCGACGAAGTGGGAGGCCTGATTTTTCATCAGGCTTGTGAGCGATTCGCCGCACAGTGCGAATTTGACCACACCGTGCGAGGTTTTCGACCCACGCCTGTATAATCGAACATTGTGCGCTTTGTGGGTTCAACGAAGCGCACAAAAGGACAGATGTCTGAGTGGTCTAAAGAGACGGTCTTGAAAACCGTTGAGGTGCAAGCCTCCGCGAGTTCGAATCTCGCTCTGTCCGCCGAATAAGGGTTCCGTTCGTGATGAGCGGAACCCTTTTTGCATGCTGTGGCTGAAGGGTGCAATCCTTGGCTGGGTCGGTGAAATATGCACAGCGCGAATGTACGGTTTCGAATTAACAGAAAATTCGCGCACAAAAACGGACAAAAACGCACATTTTTGCGACTTCTTGGTGTAGGATTAGAGCCGAAGATAAAGATCAGGCAAGATCCTTCAAGGAGGAAACATGACCACTGTTCTGGTTACGGGCGGTGCCGGCTTCATTGCCACCCATACCGATGTCGAACTGTTGGAAAAGGGATATGACGTCGTCTCCGTTGACAACTACGGCAATTCGTCTCCCGTGGCGCTGGACCGCGTCGAGCAGATCACCGGTAAGAAGATCAAGCGTTACGACGGCGACGTGCGCGACGAAGCCCTGATGAACAAGATCTTCGACGAAAACCCCATCGACTGGGTCATTCACTTCGCTGGCCTGAAGGCCGTAGGCGAGTCCGTAGCCAAGCCTATCGAGTACTACGACAACAACCTGTACTCCACGCTGGTGCTGCTCAAGGTCATGCGTGCCCACAACGTCAAGAAGATCATCTTCTCCTCCTCCGCCACCGTGTATGGCAACCCGAAGGAACTGCCGATCACCGAAGCGACCCCGACCGGCGGCACCACCAACCCGTACGGCACCTCCAAGCTGTTCCAGGAGCAGATCCTGCGTGACGTGCATGTGGCTGATCCGGAGTGGACCATCGTGCTGCTGCGCTACTTCAACCCGGTTGGTGCTCACGCGTCCGGCCTGCTGGGCGAAGATCCGAAGGGTATTCCGGCCAACCTCACCCCGTATGTGGCCAAGGTCGCCATCGGCGAGCTCAAGGCCGTGCAGGTCTTCGGCGACGATTACGACACCCCGGATGGCACCGGCGTTCGTGACTACATCCATGTGGTGGACCTCGCCAAGGGCCATGTGGCCGTCATCGACCACATCGAGAAGCCCGGTGTGTTCACCTACAATTTGGGCACCGGTCACGGCTACTCCGTGCTTGAGGTCATCAAGGCCTACGAGAAGGCTGCTGGCCATGCAATTCCGTACGTGATCAAGCCTCGTCGCCCCGGCGACATCGCTGCCTGCTACGCCGACGCCTCCAAGGCCGAGCACGATCTCGACTGGAAGGCCGAGCTGACCATTGATGATATGGCTGCTTCTTCTCTGAACTGGCAGACCAAGAACCCGAACGGTTTCCGTGACGCTGAGAAGTGATGAGTGACCCCACTCATTGATACGATGTGGGCCTTCGCCGCTATGGATGCGGTGAAGGCCCACATGTTTTTTCGCGATATTTGTTTCCGGAAGTTCCATTGGAGCCGAACAGTGCTGCCGCTGCTGGCGCATGGCCGTGTGCCGGCGCACAATAATCCACTGATCGTCACACGATGCGTCGATCGGCGGCCCAACGTGTCAACTCGGTGCGGTTGGATAACTGCAGCTTGCGTAGCACCGAACTCACATGTGTTTCCACGGTTTTGATGGAGATGAACAGCTCGGCAGCCACTTCCTTGTAGGTATATCCGCGGGCGATGAGTCGCATCACTTCCTGCTCGCGTGCAGAGAGCCGGTCCAATTCCTCATCGTGCACCGGACCGCCGGTATCGGCATCAACCCCGAATCCGGTACCGGCACCCGCACCTTGGAACGCTGAGAGCACAAATCCGGCCAATTTCGGCGAGAATACGGCATATCCTTCGTGTACTTGCTTAATTGAGGAGATCAGGTCCGCACCGGTGATCGTTTTGGTCACGTATCCTTGTGCGCCGGCACGAATCACCGCGCCTACGTCCTGTGGCGCATCCGAGACGGACAGCGCCAAGAACACCGTATTAGGGGAGTAAGGGCGAGATTTCAGCAGAATCTCAGCGCCGCCGCCACCTTCACCACCGGGCACATGCACGTCCAGCAACACCACCTGCGGCTTGGTCTGGGCAATCATCGCCACCGAGCCTGGCACATCCGCCGCCTGACCGACAATATCGAAGGAATCGCGCAATGTGGCGATCACGCCTGCGCGAAACATCTCATGATCGTCCACTACTGCCACGCGAATCTTCGTAGCCTTTTCTTCGCTCATGATGTCTCTCCTTGTGGTGCTGCGGACTGTGCCGCAGGTGGTGCTACGGGCTGTGCTGTAGGTTGCGCTGCGGACTGTGCCGCAGACTGCGCCGTGGATTGCGACGCAGCGTGCAACGCAATCGGCATATGCATTCGAACTTCGGTGCCCCAACCGGGTCTGGACACGATTTCCACTGTACCGCCGCGCCGTTTGATGCGGCCGATGATCGACTCGCGAATGCCTAACCGGTCCGGCGGGATCGTGTCGATGTCGAAACCAGAACCATGGTCGCGTACAAACGCCTCCACCAGCGTGGACCCCGCCTCGCAATACAGCGATATCGGCTCGCCGCCATGTGTCACGGCGTTGACCAGCGCCTGCCGGGTGGCGTCCAGCAGCGCATCCGTCTGGGCGCTGGGGCGAGCATCTCCCACAATGACCACTTCGATGGGTTTGCCGTGCCCGTCCTCTACTTCCGCCGCGATTTTCTTCAAGCCGGCGCTGACCGAGCGATCTGAAGTGGACCGCTCCTGATATAGCCATTCGCGCAATTCGCGCTCCTGAGCCCGGGCCAGCGTGAAGATGACGTCCGGCTCTTGGTTGTGCAGCTGAATCAGCGCCAGCGTCTGCAATACGCCGTCATGCAGATGTGCGGTCATATCCGCACGTTCCTCTTCGCGTTCCTTGAGTGCTTTCTCATGCGAAAACTGTTGCAGCATGGCGCTGGCCCAAGGCAAAACCGCCACCACAACTGCCACCAGCATGATGAACCCCGAAAGCATGATGCGCCGAGGCGAAGTGCTCCATCCGGCGGCCATGACGAATGTTGCATTGGACACGTACAGCGCCCATCCGCAGAAGATCAACGCAATGCCACCCAGCATGGAAAGCAGTTGCGTGCCATGCGGCGAAAGGTTCATCCATGCCAGCGCGATGCCGGCCATGCCGAACAGCAGCGGCAGAATCACCGTAGTGTCTACACCGGTGCTTACCAAAAGCGGGCCGATGCCCATAAGCAGTACGCCGCTCAGCGCCACCAGCGCCGGTTTGGGGGCGCGTCTGACCGCATCTGCCAATGATTCCGGAGTGGCCGCGGCATCGCCATCATTGCCATCTACAGCTTTACCGACCGATCCTGCATTGCCGCGTGACAGCGGGGCCTGTCCCACCGGAACCGTTGCGGAGGCCGCTGCAGCCGCAGCAATCGGGTCGCCAGACGGCATGAAAATACATAAAAATAGGTATCCGATAATGCCGGCCCCATACATCATGGTCAGCAGAACGAACGCCAATCGCACCCACGTGACGGACACTCCCAAATGGAGTGCGATGCCCTTGCATACGCCGGTCAGCCAGCGGCCATGTTTCGGACGCATCAACGGCAGTTGTGCGGGTGCCATCGGCGGCAATGGGCGCGAAGTCGTTTGCGAATAGGACGTCGTCTGCGCGTTTGCGTGAGAGTCCGCGGCCCTCGGCGGCACCGGCATCGGACTCGGCGACATCGTAGGTGATGCAATAGGCGAGGAAGTGGCACCGTACGGCGCGTACGGTGCCGCCGCAGGCCCCGGCTGTGTATATGGCGAGGCCTGTCCATAGGGTGCATGGCCGGGCGAACCGGTGTGCATGGGAAAGGTCATGGTTCCATTGTGCCGCGTTCAGGGCTTTGATACCGGGGTTTCAACCGAGGTTCAGGGAACAATCAGGGTGTTTCCGGGGAGATGTGCAGACAAATCATTGCTGTAATGGAACCATGAGCAATCCCACTATGAATTCTTATGAGCCGCAGCCAAACAAGGTTTCGCGGCGTTTCTTCGCTTGGATCAGGACGAGCGGCATCATGCGCGGCGACGACCGTTGGATCGGCGGTGTATGCAGCGGTCTGGCGGCTCGGCTCGGCTGGAGTCCCACCTTGGTCCGTGCGCTGATGATCGTTTCCACGTTGTGTTTCGGTTTTGGCGCGGCATTGTACGCGCTAGGCTGGTTCCTGTTGCCGGATGTGCGCGGTGGGCACATCCTTGGTGAGGATCTCGTCGCTGGACAGTGGAACTGGAACTGCCTCGGCTGCTTCCTGTTCATGGCCGTGGCGGTGGTGATTCCCGGTGCCGGTTGGGTGTGCATCGTGCTTGCAGCGGTCACGCTGTGGGCGCTCGCCAAAAGCGGTATTCGTCAGCAGGAGGGGTACGGGTTCGGTGCCCGTGGCATGCGCGGTAATCCGCCTATGACTGGCCCTGCCGGCACGACTGGTACGTACGCCGGTGGGCAGACCCCGTATGCGGGGCCGATGGTCTCCGGGTACGCTCCGGCTGGTCCGACCGCCCCATACAGTCCGTATGCTGGTCCCGCGCCGGCAGCACCGAACGCCGCCGGCACAGGTCCGATGGGAGCTCCCGTATATGCCTCACCTTATGCCGGTCCGTTCGCCGCGCCTGCGCCGATGCCGAACAATAGCCAGCCGATACCGCCGGTTTCGCACAGCCCGGGACTGGGATCCATGCCAATGGGACAGTTTGCTGCCGGCCCGGCTCCGCAGAACGCATACGCCGGTCCGTTTACGCCGGGTCCGGCCGGCGCTACCGCTTCCGCCGGCCGATACGCCGCACCACAGACCGATGCGGCACCCGCGAAATCGTTACGCCGCAAGCCGGCGGGCCCCGTTACGGTGCTGATTGTGCTGGGACTGATGTTCATGTCCTTTGCCGGCGTCATGGCCTCTATCGAGGCCAACGGCTTTGGCCTCGGCCCCATTATCGAACTGGTCACTATCTGGAGTGCGGCGGTTTGTATCGTGATGGGCGTTATCGTCGTGATTCTCGGCGTACGCGGTCGCCGCGCGGGCGGATTGATTCCGCTGGGACTGGTGGCAGGAGGATGTGCCGTGGCCATGATTTTCGTCTCCGGCACCTACTCCTCGTATTACTACGATCTGACTCATGACACCGGTACCTATGCGGCAACCGTGAGCCTCGACTCAGGTACCAACTCAAAGAACGCGTACGGTATGGATGAAGTGCAATCCGCTGGGATGTTGGTGGCGGATTCCAGCGATGACACGTTCGCGGCACTGAAGAGTGGGGTGCTGTTCATGGGCGACCGTTATGAGGACAGCCATGCCATACTCGATCTGTCCGCATGGAGCGACACGCATCCCGAGCACGAGCTGGAACTTCAGAATGGCAAGAAGACCATATCGTATTGCCCGGCCGGGAACATCACCTTATCCGCATACCGTTCGCAGATACACATCATCCTGCCGGATGGCTGTTCGTATGCGTTCGGCAATTATCGTGGCGGGTATCAGATAGCCGAGGCCATCGGCGGCAAATACGATGCCACGAGCAGCAGCTACAGCATCATGTCAATATCAACAGGCTTCCTGACCGATTCTCCGCTCACCTATGGGTCGGGTATGAGCGGAACCGAATACGAGTGGCTCAACAATTACAAAAGCTCACCGCTCGACGGTCCGGAACTGTTGATCGACGTGCCTTATGCTCTGGAGGCGCGGGTGAACGTGACGTATGTCTCGAATTGGGAAGGGTATACATTCCAGCAGTTCGAAAAGCTGCACGGTACCGAAGTCAGCCGCGATCAGCAGCGGCAGTCCTTGACGGATATCGATGAAACGTCAGTACACGTAAACAAGTCCGACTCTCAGGACTTCGATCAGGACAAGTAGGAGGAACAGCAATGAACAGCGATACCCAGCAGTTCCATAGCGTTGATGACGTGACCGCAACCAAGGCGCTACCGGTAGCCGATACCGAAACCATCGCTCCTGTAGATGGGGCCGTGACGGAACCATCCGATACCGCGGTATTGCCCGTGTCCGACAATACGGTGGCAACTGCAGTGCTGCCTACCGTTCAGGATGGTACGGCAACTGAAACGTTGCCTCCTGTAGTTGAATCGCTGGCTTCCGTGCCCGATGACGGAGATTCACGAACTCTTGCTTTGGAATCCGTGGCTGATCTTGTTGATGAAACGGCTGATAATACGTTCGCTGATCGATCCCACGATGCTGCCGAAACCGAGCCCATACCTTCCGGGACCGAGACCGCAGTCGACCATTCAGTCGAATCTATGGACGCCGAGTCGATGCCAGCACACACAGGAGACGAGCCCGATCCCAAGAACCTGCCCGTCGGCGAGCTGCCATATCACGACGAGACGATCGCTCCGGCGAACGATATACCGATGTACGGCGAAGCGTCCGCCGAGCCGAATCACGAGACTGGACACAACAATCAAGGCAAGTCCGAATCTGCCGCACCTCATATGGAGCAGGTGAAACAAGCCAATCCCATGTCTCCGTCAGCATCTGGCGCACCTGCGCAGCCGTCATCGAACAACAATCGTTCGCAGACGTATCCGCGAACTCCTGTCAACTCCGAAGCGAAGCGCGGAATAAGTGTGCTCACGATCATCTTTGGCATATCGGGGCTTGTCATCGGAGCGACAGCGCTGGTGTTTGGCCTGGTGTTCCCGAACACGATGATTCCGACGTTCGCCGCGGACCCACAGCTGATAGTGGCCGTCGCTTGTGGCGCCATCGGCGTGATTCTGGTGATCGTGGCCATTGTCTGGGCCATCATGGGAGCCGCAAAACAGCGGAAGGATGCAGCTGGGCAGTGATGCGAGTACACCTGTTGAGGTCATGAACGAGGACTGATGTTGCAACCGTGTCGGTTGTTGATGCCGACGCAACATCAGTCTTATTGAGCTGGGAGGGCGGATGAAACGAATAGCGCGCATCATAGCGATTGCTCTGGCCCTGCTGCTGGTGTTCGCCACACTCGGCTGGGCGATGATGCCGCGTTGGGACATCCGTCCTTACACCGATCACCTCACGGTCGCCACCAGCGATCCCGACATTGAACCCGCCAACGTCAGCATTCCGCATGAAGGGCGTTACCAGACCCGCGAAACCAATATCACCGTGAATATGGGCGGCGGAGTACAACTGCCTGCCGTGTTGCGTGAGCCGGTGAACGCTTCCGGGCTGCGTCCCGCCTGCCTGTTCATCCACGGTTCCGGTACCAGCGGGGCCGAGGATTTCGGCGATATCGCGAACGCCATGGCTTCCGCTGGCATTGTGACTTTGGTGCCCGCCAAGCGTAACGATGATTACACGGTGCTGCACCGCGATTATGCACGATTCGCCAACGAATACAGCCGCGCGATGGACGTGCTGCGCGGCACGGCCGGTGTGAACCCGAACGCCATCGGCCTATATGCCGAATCGGAAGGTACCTGGATCGCCACGATTCTGGCCGCATCCCGCAAGGACATAGCTTTTGCGGCGTTGACCTCTGCGCCCGTATTCAAAGGTCGCGAGCAGATGGCCATGGCCGTCAGCGCATACGCGAAAGAAGCGGGCGCACCGCGAGCGGTCATCAAAGATATGGCCAAGCTCATGTCGCTCGACTATGCGCCGTTCGACTTGGCCTATGCCGATTTCGATGCCGACCGATACCTGTCAACGCTGACTATGCCGGTGCTTGTCAGTTACGGTACGTACGATACGGCCATGCCTATTGAGCAAGGCGCGCAACGCATCATGGCCGCCGCGCATCGGGTGGGTAATGGTGATGTCACCGTGCGCTATTATGCAGCCAACCATCAAATGCGTGCCGGACAAGGCTTGTTCACGCCGAACCTGCCGCTGGCAGACGGGTATACGCAGGCGTTGGAGAACTGGATCAACGGTGTAGTGGCCGAACGTGGGAATGGCAGCGCGGACGCGGAAGACGCTGTGAGCCATACGAGCGTGGATGCGGCATCTTGGAATGCGGCGGGAGTTTGGACTACGCCGCAAATTGCCGGCGTGCAACCGCATCAGCGATTTGCGGCACCTGAACGCACTGATTCCGGCATCATCGGCTCCCTTGGTGTACTTGTTGGCATTATGGCTGCTGGTCCTGTGCTGCTGGCTGTCGCGATGGTGCTGGGACTTGGCGTGGCAGTGACATCTTTGTCACGGCGTCGCAGCTTGCGAGTGCGCATCAAAGGTAAGCGCGCAGCCTTGCACGTTCGTCCCCTTATGTATTCGGTTGCAGGACCGTTTGCGAGCGGGCCGAGTGGTCCGGCAGCTGTCAGCGAGGCTCCGACCTCGCAATCGGATACGGCTTCCGGACTATCTTCCGCGACACCATCACCGGGCATTGCCGGGCCATGTTGGTCGCTTGGCATCGTATCTGCGACAACAACGATGCTGGTGTATGGCTACTTGACTGTCGTGGGATTGGCATCGGTATATATGCAGCCGTTCCCGCGACTGTTCGGCGTCTGCTGGGCGGTACTGCAGGTGCTGACTGTACTGTTGGTGCTCACATACGCCGTGCAATTGGAATACTGGTGGCGCTCTCGCCGTTGCCTCACCGGCGCTCGCCACGCCATCTGCGGCATCATGGCGATCGCCGCGTTTACGTCGCTGACCTCCATGGCTTTTTGGGGGTTATTCACACTGCCGGTCCAGTTTTAGGCGTTCAGTGCAGTGCCGGCTCGGCTGGCACTGCACTGAGTCGGCACTGCACGTGTCACTGTACCGACCGTGTCACTGTGCGGCCTCGGCCTCATCCAAACTGTCAAAACCTCCCAATCGTACCGTGTTGAGCAGCGTCTCTTCCGTAATATTGCGCTGGGGGTCGGCGGCAGCGCGCTCGCGAATCATCGTTTCATACAGACCGAATGTGGTAGGGGAGTATGTGCCCAGTTCGCCGCGCAAATAGGTTTCAAACGAGGTGACGGTCGCGGTATCTTCCGCAGTGGTGAGTACGCGCATGGCCTCGCCCAACTTGGGATATCGGGAACGGAAATCAGCGGCCCATGACACTTGCTGGGCGATTATCTGTTCCTGCCGTGCTATGCGGTCCGCATCCAGCCGGGGAACATACGGCTCGATATTCGCCGCATACTCGGCCGGTGCGGTGGAAGCCATCATACGACCGTATTTTTCGGTGACGAGATTGCGGTCCACGCGGTCCGCCTCATCAAGGTCGGCGGCATACGATTCCAGCAACGGTCGCTCCCATGTGAGGAACTGGGCCAGTCTCATCTGATGAAACACCGGCCAGTTGCCTTGGCATGCAGCCCTTCCGCCCTCGTTGTTGGTGCGTTGAAATTGATCCCATTCATGTCGCACAATGGTCTCGCGCAGCTCATCGTCATTATCATGAGTATTCATTGCTGATTCCTTTCCTCGTTGAATATCAGCTTGCGGCTATCTGCTTTACGAGGGGTACATTTATCCCACTGCAAAATGCTATCTGCTGTGCAAGGGGTATCAGACATGCATGAATCCATATATTCATGTTGGTATTTCAACGGTTTTACGTAAGGCATGTCCGTTGTGATACCCCTCGTAAAACAGATAAAGGTTTTGAGATGAGCTGAAGTACCCCTTGCAAGGCAGAAACACATCCTTTTCGTTATAGACTGTGCAATATCGGATTGCTGGTCTGAATATGCTCCTCCACATACGGGCGTTGCCATTCCAGGAACGTCTCGCCGGACGTGGTCAGATGTTCGCGCAGCAGTTCCTTGACGATGTCCTCGGCGATCTGCTCCACGATTGATTCGATGCGAGCCGCCGCCGGTGCTGAGCCCTTGCCTCCCTCGCCGAACCCGGCACCGCCATAGCAGGCAGCCGAGGCGAGCCGCATCACGTCCTCCAACTTGGAGCAAATATCGGGCAGCTTTGCGAATATCGAGCCGGAGAGCTTGCGCAACGCCGCAAACCGCCATTTGTAATACGGCATATATCCCGCCACCATAGGGGTATTGATCAGAAACACCAGCGAAGCCGTGGCCTCCACGAACTCATTGATCGACAACCATGCCGCTGCGCCATCCGTGCGCTGCAACGATCGAGGCAGATTGTATTGTCCGGCTTGTGCAATCATGCCGAGACGCTTGGAAATCAAGGCCAGACGCACATCCTCGGGCATGTTCTTGAATCCCTGACGGGTTTTGGACAACAATCCCACTGGGTCGGCAAAGACCTCACCGTTGGTGGCGGTTGCCAGAGTGGCCTCGTCCAACATCAGCCATTCATGTGTCGCCTCGGCAGCCGGTGCCTCCGCATATCCGGTAATGGCGGTGAAGAAATCTCCGATGCGGAACACTCCATCACGTCGTCTGGCTCCCTGCGCCCGCGGGGTAGTGGGAGAAGGCATGCCGCCGGCATGTGTGTCGGCGTTGCTGTCCGTCTCGTCGGCTGAAACAAAAGTGATCTGTCCCTGCTCATCCACAACGAAGTTGCGAGGCAGCGACTCGTAATCGGCTTGCAGTTGTGCTCCGATCACCGCATAATCCTCATCCGAAAGCCACAGGCAGAACCGTGGGCCGAAATCATGATCCTGAGAGTATGCGTCGTCAAACCCATAGCATTCGGAACCATGCCCCACCAGACCGGCGGCGATACGGCTCGCATACTGCGGATATTTCGTCTCGATCATCGGTTTGCCCACCTGCTTCCAGAAGGCGCGTGCCAGCTTCAGACCGGATATCGGGCAGATTATGTGAGGTGTGGCTCCGGCGGCAGTCTTGTGGGCATTGCCGGACGGATCGGACGTAGCGTTTTCGTGGTCGCACGGTGCAGTTGCGGAATCCGCGGAAGGCTGCTGCGCGGGCGGTACAGGCAGATCGCTGACGTGTTGCTCGGCCTGACGTTCGGCCTCGCGCAGGTTCTCCTCGGTAATGCGCCAATAATCGGTGTCTCTGCCGTAGCATTCCTCGATAACCGCCAACGCCCGGCGATACCCGTCCACCGCATCGGCGTACCGTTTTTCAGCAAAGCATACCTGTGCGAAACCAGCCAATGCTGAGGCATAGTGCGCGGAATGTTCCAGATGTCCGGTTTTGTAGATGTCCAGTGCCTTGGCCGCATGCTGATGAGCGTCTTTCAGCTTAACGGGATCGTCTCCGGCTGAGGAGAGCAGGGCCAACGCCAGATTGGTGTGTGAACTGGCCACATCGATGTCCGCTTCCGGATTCACGCTGGATTCCTCTACGATACGCAAGGCTTCGCGTAGTTCGGCCTCCGCTTGGTCCGCACGTCCGGTTTCGCTGTACAGCATCGACAGATTGTTGTGTAGCGCCGCGAGTCTGCGATCGGTGGGGGAGAAGGCGCGACTGCACACATCCTGCGCCTGATGATAAAGGTCTTCGGCCTGATCGTATTGCTTGGCGGCGCGCATGGCTGTAGCGCAATTGATCAGTGTGGTGGCCCACGCTTCGGAAGTGCCGGTGGTCAGTCCCATGCGGGCGGCCAGTTCCAGTGCGCGCTGCACGATCCATTGGTTCTCTTGGTGTCGCCCTTGCGAGCGGTAGAATCCCATCGTTTCGTTGAGTACGGTCAGCAACCCGGCCTCGTCGCCGGCGTTTTCGGCGTCTACTGCCGCCTGTTCCAGATAGGGGCCGGCCTCGTGGGCGGCGGCGTGACGGTTGAAGATGTCGTCCAGTCCCTGAAGGAAGTCGTTGACGTCGAAATCGGCGGGTGTGTCTTGGTCTTCGTCTGTATCGTCTACATCCGCGGCGCCATGCTCGAATTGTGCGGCGAATTGTTGAAGCAGTGCGTCTTCGTCAACCACGGTGTACCTCCCTGAACCCGTTTTCCTACCAGTCTATGGGCAAGTCTATGAGCAAGGTGCCGTCGTCATACAACAAATCGCCTGTGAGTTTGCTCTCAGCAGGCGATTGTCGGAGTTTGAGGGGAGCTATGGAAGCGAGGAGCATCATTGATGTTTCGAGTTCCCCTATGTGGAAGGTGCGGGGGCGGGCATGCCGTCAGCGGTAGTCAGCGGTAGAAATCAATCCACCTTGACTTCGTGCATGCGGTGAATGGCGTCGGTGTTCGTCTCGCAACGCCACGAGTAGTATGCCAGCAGTCCCACGGCCACAATGGCCAACGGGAGACCTCCCAGACCGGTGAAGCGGTACTGCATGGAGAACGCATTAAGCATGGCACCGCCCACGATGGAGCCGACCGCGTTGCCGAAGTTGAACGCCACCTGCACCGCTGCACCGGCGATAAGTTCGCCGCCGCCCTGTCCGGATTCGGTCATCAGCAGCTGTTGCGGAGCGGAGACGAAGAACAGTCCGAATGCAATGAGGAACGTGAGCATCGCAGACGTCATCTGGTTACCGGGCAGCAGGAACACCATCAACAGGCCGAAGCAGGAAATCGCCTGACCAAGCGCAGCGGTTCCGGCGTGACGCCAACGATCGGTGATATGCCCGCCGATCAGTCCGCCGACCACCATGCCGAAGCCGGCAAGCATCATGAGTAGCGGCACCAGGCCGGACGGCCAGTTACCGGACTTCTGCAGCCAGGGGGAGACGTAGCTCCACCAGCAGAATATGCCGGCGTTGCCGGTGAACACGGCGGCCAGAATCACCCAAGGGCCACGGCGCGTAAGGAACCGGAACTGGCCGGTGATGCCAGCGTCCTTGATCGGAGCGACATATGGTATCCAAGCGAGTGCCAGCACAATCGTCATTGCCGCCCATGCGGCCAGCAAGCCGAACGCAAGTCGCCAAGAGAGGAATTCTGCCATCAATGTTCCGGCGGGCACTCCGAGCATGTTGGCTACGGTCTGCCCGGTGACCATCATCGCGACGGACTGCGCCTCCTTGCCTTTGTCGGCAAGGGTTTTGGCGATCAGCGTGGCTGTGCCGAAGAAGGCGCCATGCGGAAGCCCGGAGATAAAGCGTGCGGCGATGAGCATGGGGCCGTTGACGGAAACCGCGGAAAGCAGGTTGCCCGTCAATGCAATAGCCATAAAGAGCACGATGAGATTTTTCGGTGGCACCTTGCGGCCAAACACCAGAATCAACGTGCCGATACACACGCCGATGGCATATGCGGAAATATAGTGGCCTGCGGTGGGGATGTCGACGTTGGTCGCCGCCGCGGCCTGAGGAAGGATGCCCATCATTACGAACTCGGCGGCACCGAGGACGAACGCGCCCGAAGCGAGCGCTAACAAGCTTCTTTTCATGGTTCTCTCTTCTGGTTGCTCTTCGGCTGGTGGGTGGGCTGTGGACGGAGGAAGATTGTCCTTTGCCGGTTCTTGTGCTCCGCTCTTAGCGGGGTATTAGGAACATCGGTTGGAATATGGAGAAAGGGACCTACCGAATTTCTTCGGCAGGTCCCTTTCGGTTGTCGGGCTGGCGGGATTTGAACCCGCGGCCTCTTCGTCCCGAACGAAGCGCGCTACCAAGCTGCGCTACAGCCCGTTTTGGCAACGTCGTACAGCTTACGATATGTGGGTCTGATTGTACAAATTACGGCGTGTCGCCTGAAATTGCAACGATTGTGACGCTGATTCCCACTGTATTGCGATTGGTTTTTTCTGTAATGGGTGACTATGCGGCGGTTGCGCATCGGTGATTATGCTCGGCGATTAAGTCCAGTGCGGCGGGTGCGGCGTATCGATATTGGCTTGTCGTATTGGCTGCATAGAGAATTCGCCGGTCTTGCGTACACTGAAGAACCATGGCTGAAGTTGTTGAAAATACTGAGAATACCGAGAACGAAACCCCGGCCGTCCCGCAGATGAGCACCGTTGAGCGTGCGGAAATGCTGCTCAAGCAGGACGCCACCATTACCGAGAAGATCAAGGCTGGCGCCACGCTGGACGAGGCCGTGGACCCGAGCAATAAGGAATTCGGTCCGTTGGCGCACCCCGAGCAGGTGCAGATGCGTGTGGCCAAGCGCGCTATGATGCTGAACGCCGGCATTGCCCCTTACCCGGTGCATTTGGACGTCACCAGCACCATCGAGGAGGTGCGCGCCAAGTACGATGGCAAGCTCGAAGCCGGTCAGGAAACCGAAGATATGGTCGGCATCGCCGGCCGTGTTCTGTTCCTGCGCAACGCTGGCGGCCTGTGCTTCGTGCAGTTGTCCGCTGGCGACGGCACCAAGATTCAGGGCATGATTTCCAAGAAGGAGATCGGCGCTGATTCCCTGAAGCAGTTCAAGCAGCTGGTGGACCTTGGCGACCATCTGTATCTCAAGGGTCGTGTGATCGCTTCCAAGACCGGCGAGCTGTCCGTGTTCGCTACCGAGTGGGCCATAGCGTCCAAGGCATTGCAGCCGCTGCCGGCCCTGCATAAGGACCTGAACGAGGATACTCGTACCCGCAAGCCGTACATCGGTATGATTGCGGACGAGAAGATCCGCAACATGGTGCGCAACCGTTCCAAGGCCGTGGCTTCCCTGCGTCGCACTTTCGATGATCACGGCTTCCTTGAGGTCGAAACTCCGATGTTGCAGACCCTGCACGGTGGTGCGGCGGCCCGTCCGTTCACCACGCATATGAACGCCTTCGATCTGGATCTCTACCTGCGTATCGCTCCCGAGCTGTTCCTCAAGCGTTGCCTGGTCGGCGGCATCGACCGTGTGTTCGAGATCAACCGTGATTTCCGCAACGAGGGTGTCGACGCCACGCATGCCCCCGAGTTCACGATGGTCGAAGCCTATCAGGCGTATGGCACTTACGATTCCATTGGCCAGCTGGTCAAGGAGCTGGTGCAGAAGACCGCCATGGACGTGTACGGCTCTCATAAAGTCACGCTGCTGGACGGCACCGAATACGACTTCGGTGGCGAATGGCGCACGATCAGCATGTACGACTCCCTCTCTGAGGCGCTTGGCGAGGAGATCGTGCCGAACGGTGGCCCCGAGCATCCCGGCACCTCTGTGGAGCACTTGGGCGCCATCGCCGACAAGCTCGGTGTGGAACGCGACGATGTGGAGAACCACGGCAAGCTCGTCGAGCACCTGTGGGAGCACTTCTATGAAGACAAGCTCTACGAGCCGACCTTCGTGCGCGACTTCCCGGTCGAAACCTCCCCCTTGGTCAAGGGCCACCGCAACAAGCCGGGCGTGGTGGAGAAGTGGGATCTCTATGTGCGCGGCTTCGAGCTGGCCACCGGCTACTCCGAGCTCAACGATCCGGTTGTGCAGCGTGAGCGCTTCGTGGCTCAGGCCAAGGATGCGCTGGCGGGCGACGAGGAGGCCTGCGACATTGATGAGGACTTCCTGGAGGCACTCGGCGTAGGTATGCCACCGGCCGGCGGCATGGGCATGGGCATTGATCGACTGCTTATCGCGCTGACCGGTGCCACGATCCGCGAGACCATCACCTTCCCGCTGGTCAAGCCGTTGAACTGAATGGGGCTTTGTTCCTGATCCTTCTGATTCTGGCGAGGTTTCGGATTTAGTCAAGGTCCGCAAAGGGTTCTGCCGTATGGTAGAGCCCTTTTTGCATGTATTGACGTCCTTCTGGCATCCTCTTAAAAAGTGAAATCTATTCTGAAGAAACATGCGCCGAGGCAGTCGGCGGCAGTCGGCATGGTTCGTGGCCGCGCGTGTCGCGACGACAGAGGGCGTTACCATCATTGATTTGTTAAAGAAAGGGCGTTACTCCGTTTTTCCGGAGGCGTTACCGACCGCAGAACGACTCGTCGATAGGTCGTTCTTTTTTTGCGTACCTGGCAACCAGAGAGCAAGATCGGAGTAACGATGACCCTCAAGCCTGCCTCATCTCAGAACGAGATGACACAGAACGCTCAGGCCGACAAACTCGGCAGCGCCCCCTTCGCCGTCCTCGTGCCGGTCATGATGTCCTTCTTCGTGATGGGCTTCGTGGACCTTGTAGGCACCGCTTCCAATTACGTGCAGTCGGACTTCGGGCTGTCTGACTCGGTGAGCAACATCTTCACCACCATGACCTTCTTCTGGTTCTTGGTGCTCTCCGTGCCGGCCGGCATGCTCATGAACCGTATCGGCCGCCGTATGACCGTGCTCGTTGCCATTGCGATCACCGCGCTTGGCTGTCTGCTGCCGATCGTCGGCTATCTCATCCCGGCCGCAACCGTTCAGCTTGTCTTCGTCGTCGCCTCGTTCTGCCTGTTGGGCATCGGCAATACGTTCATGCAGGTCTCCCTCAACCCGCTTGTCGGCAACCTGGCGCATGACGAAAAACTTGCCGGCATGCTCACCTTCGGCCAGTTCGTCAAGGCCATCGCCTCGTTCATCGCCCCGCTGATCGCCGGTTGGGCCGCCACCACGTTTGGCAAATGGTGGCTGTTGTACCCGATCTATCTGGTATGTGCGATTCTCGCGTTCATCATGCTTGCCTTCGACGATATCAAGGAGAACGCTCCTGATTCCGGCAAGACCAGTGTGCTCGGCTGCTTCGCGCTGCTCAAGAACCCGGTGATTCTGCTATGCTTCCTCGGCATCGTGTGCCACGTGGGCGTAGACGTCGGCATCAACGCCACCGCGCCGAAGATCCTGATGGAGCATTCGTCCATGGGCATTGAAGTCGCTGGCGGTGCCACCAGCGTCTATTTCGCATTCCGCACCCTGAGCTGCCTGTCCGGGTCCGTACTGCTGCAGCGGTTCACTCGTAAGCAGATTCTTCGCGGTTGCGGCGCGCTTATGGTGCTTTCCTCGGTGTGCTTTATCCTGTTCGCCGGATTCGATGGCATGCCGGTGTGGCTGGCATATGCCGGCCTCGCTTTCGTGGGCATGGGCAACGCGAACGTGTTCTCGATTATGCTCACCACCGGTCTGCTGCACTTGCCGGAGCGCCAGAACGAGGTTTCCGGCCTGATGATGATCGGTCTGATCGGTGGCGCGATCTTCCCGCCGCTGATGGGACTGGCTTCCGATGCGATGGGCATGCAGCTTGGCGCCATTCTCGTCATGACCGTCGGTGTGGCTTATGTGGCGTTGCTCAGCGTCTTCTTCAAGTCCTACGGCTCTACCCGCTGAGAGCCTGAGAGGATTTGACGGTGCATGATCTGTGCGCTGCACGGGAGTAATACTCTCGGCAGCGTCGTGCTGGTAAAGCGCCGACTATACACCCCTGCAATCTATGAACCTATGAATCTATGAATCTATGAACCTATGAACCTGCTCCCCGTGGCGACCCTCGTTGTTCGTTGCGGGGAGTTGTTGTTATGCCATGGATGTCCATACGATGGGCCGCTGTGAAGGTTACTGTGGAAATCATGAATCTGCGTTTATGGCTCACCGGGTTGCGCCCGAAAACCTTGCCCGCCTCAATTGCGCCGGTATTGGTAGGTGCGGCGCTGGCCGTCCGGCGTATCGAACAGCTCGGTACCTGTATCGAGATATATCCGGTGCCGGCCGCATGCTTGGAGCGCCGAGCGTTGCAGGCTGACTTGACAAATCGATTCTGGCCGGTTGCCGTTCTGTGTGTGATCGTCGCGCTCTTCCTGCAGATCGCCGTCAACTATGCCAATGATTATTCCGATGGTATTCGCGGCACTGACGAGGGACGTGATACGGATGAAGCGTCGGCGATTGCCAACAAACCACAACGTCTGGTCGCATCCGGTGTTCCGGCCAAGTATGTATTGGCCGCCGCCGTGATCGCTGCGGCAATCGCGTGCGCCGCCGGTGTCGCAGCGATTCTTATCGCACAAGGATGGTGGCTGTTCGCGGTCGGCGCGGCGAGCCTGATCGCCGGATGGTTCTATACCGGTGGCAAGCACCCGTACGGATATGCCGGCTTCGGTGAAGTCGGCGTGTTCCTGTTTTTCGGACTCGCCGCAGTGCTCGGTACCGAATACGCGCTCACCGGCAGTGTTGATGCGCTGGGTGTGTGCGGAGCCGTTTGTTGCGGACTGAACGCCGCGATGCTGCTCATGGTCAACAATTTGCGTGACATAGCCGAGGATCAGCAGCATGGCAAATACACGCTGGCTGTACGGCTGGGGGAGCGCCGTGCTGTCATGCTGTTCATCGCTTGCTTGGTGGCTGCGTGGCTGCTTGGTCTGTATGTCTGCGTGACCCTATGGATGCCGTGGGGCGGCATATTGCCGTTCGCCGGCATAGTGGTATCCGTTCGCCTGTTGCTCAGCATATACAGGCACCAATTTCGCGCAGCGCTGGGCGCCGCCGGTTGCCAGACTCTGCTGTTCGCCATAGCCGTAGGTGTTGCCGCCGTTCTTTGAATATCCAATCTCAGCATCCGATTCGCACGAAAAGTGTGGGATCGGACATGTATTTGGGAGGTCTACGCATTATTCGCGCGAAAAGTGCGGGAGGGGGCATGTATTTGGGGGAGTTTACGTAATATTCGCGCGAAAAGTGCACAGTGGACAAGACGAATGCTCGTGTTTGGGCTATTCGGGCGGTAGACTGGCCGTATGTCTTACAAACTAGTACTGCTCCGTCATGGACAGAGCGCATGGAATAAAACCAACCAGTTCACCGGCTGGGTCGACGTTCCGCTGACCGAACAGGGTGAAGCCGAAGCCAAGCGCGGTGGCGAGCTGCTCAAGGAGAAGAACGTCCTTCCGGATATCGTGTTCACCTCCCTGCTGCGTCGCGCCATCAACACCGCCAACATTGCGCTGGATGCCGCAGACCGTCTGTGGATTCCGGTTGAGCGCAACTGGCGTCTCAACGAGCGTCACTACGGCGCTCTGCAGGGCAAGAACAAGACTGAGATCCGCGAAGAGTACGGCGATGAGAAGTTCATGCTGTGGCGTCGTTCCTACGCCACCCCGCCGCCCGAGATCGATCCGAACGATGAGTACGCCCAGAACCACGATCCGCGTTACGTGGGCGACCCGGTTCCGGAAGCTGAGTGCCTGGCTGATGTGGTCAAGCGCGTTGAGCCGTACTTCAAGTCCGCGATTGAGCCGGAGCTGAAGGCTGGCAAGACCGTCCTGATCGCCGCTCACGGCAACAGCCTGCGCGCCATCGTCAAGATGCTGGATAACCTGTCCGAGGAAGAGATCGCCAAGGTCAACATCCCGACCGCTATCCCGCTGCTGTACGAGCTGGACGAGAACTTCAAGCCGATCAAGCCGCGTGGCGAGTACCTGGATCCGGAAGCTGCTGCTGCCGGTGCCGCCGCCGTCGCCGCTCAGGGTCAGAAGTGATCTGAAGCGCTAGCGCTTAAGACATCAAGGGACTGCACAAAATCATGTGCAGTCCCTTTTTTCGTGTGCAGCTGCGTATCAGCGAGCCGTATGTTGCGCACAAATTGCCTCTTTGAGGGAATAGTAAGGGTTTGTGCGCGCACAAAACTGCGAAAAGCTTCAATAATGAATATCGTGTGTATTGAAGTGCGATTGGAATCGTTGGAAATAAGCCATTTTGTTCTTATTGATACATCTGGGCGCTCATGAAGCTTGCGCACAATAATAAAAAATCGCGGAATCATGAATGTTGTGCTCAGGCACTGTACGGAAAGCAAAAAGAAAAACGGCGCCCAGTCGTAACCGGAACGCCGTTTTCGTGCATCCCCTAGGGGATAGGTCTTGAATTATCGATCAGTCGATGTCGGTGCCTTCGTCCCTCGTCGGCTTCTTGGACGGATCGAAGCCGGAGACGATGTACACCACGCGTCGTGCGGCGGATACGGCATGATCGCCGAGACGCTCCAGGAAGCGGCCCAACAGCACGATATCCACGGTCTGTTGACGGGTGATATCGTCGGCGAGGGCCAGCTCGAAGGTCTGATGATGCAGTGCATCGAGCTTGTCGTCATCAAGAATCACATGCTCGGCGGTCTTGGCATCACGATCGGCGAGCATACCCACCATCTGATCGGCCGTGTTGCTCAGGAAGTCGATCATTTCGGCGAACACGGGCTGAGCGGATTCCGGCAGGGGAGAGGCCGGGTAGGTGCGACGGGCACCCTCAGCCACATGACGGGCCAAATCGCCCATACGCTCGAAGGTGGAAGCCAGACGCAGGGTAGAGACCACCACGCGCAGGTCGGTGGCCACCGGAGTCTGCTTAGCCAGCAGGTGGACGCACTGGTCAATAATGGATGATTCCAGGGCGTCGATTTCAATGTCGCCGTCGATAACGGTCTGTGCGGCTTCGACATCCTGCTTCAACAGGGCTTCGCCGGCGCCGTTGATCGCCTTACGCACATCCTGCGCCATGTGGTCGAGGTCGTCAGCTACCTGCTTCATCTCCTCGTTGAAAATAACGCGCATTTCTCTAGCCTTTCATGCTTTCGGTATTGCAACCTATACCAGTGTATTATTCCTGTTCTCCCGGCGCATCTCCACGCATCCAATCGCAACCTCATGTTGTTTCATTGTTCATTGGGTTGTTCACCTGATATTCATGTTCGCGGCGTGCCGTTTTGCTATATGGCCGATGCACGATGTGGAAGAATGGACGTTATGACTGTGATGCGGATGCCTTGGTTGATTGCGTTTGTCGTTGCCGTGGTGGTGCTCGTGGCGCTGATTGTGGTGATGGCTGTAGGATTGGCCACACATCGGATTCGGATTCACAGTGCTGCGGCGGATAGTGATAGCGCCGATGATCTTTCGGATGAAACGACTACGTTGCTATCGCTGTTGCCGGGCACTTCGATTGTGGTGGACGCGAACGATGAAGTGGTCCGCTGCAGTCCTCAGGCTTACCAATTGGGGCTGGTGTCAGATGATGCCATCGTGCAGCAGCAGGTGCTCACTACCGTGCATGAGGCACGGCGGGCAGGAGGACGGCACCAGTTTGACCTGACCACTGAGACTCCGGAACGTTATGCCAATGCTCGTGACCGCGGCGATCATGTGGACACGCGTTCGGTGCGTCGGCCGAATTGGCTGAAGGTCACTGTGGGACGCATTAATGAACGTTTTGTCGTCGTACTGGTCACCGATGTCAGTGAGGTGATTCGTTTCGCGCAGATTCGCGATTCCTTTATTACCAATGTATCCGAACAGCTGCTCGAACCTACTACCGCATTGGCGAAGCTTGCCGATTCGTTGGAATCTGAGGAAATCGATCGTGAGCATGTCACCGAAGACGCACGTCTGGTGCGTTCCAGCTGTAACAAGCTCAACCATATGGTTGCAGACCTGTTGCTGTTGATTCGTGCACAGGAGCCGATTACGCCGTCTTCGGCGAACCGGTTGAACGTCATGGACCAGGTGAGGGCCGTAGCTGAGCGTTTGCAGCCGCAAGCGGAACGAGATGGAGTCCGCTTGAACATCAAGGGAGACGCCGATCTGGTGATCAATGGTGACAAGGACCAGATCGACAGCGCACTCACCAAACTCGTCGAGAATGCCATCGGGTATTCCAAAGAGGGAGGCGTGGTCAGTGTGTCGGCGTCGCGCAGCACCGACGGCACGCAGGTGGTGATTCGTGTGGTTGATCAAGGCGTGGGCATTGACAAACGCGATCAGGGGCGTATCTTCGAACGATTCTATCGGGGAGCCGAACAGAGCGAACGTACGCGAGACGGGGTGGGGTTGGGCCTCGCCATCGTCAAGCATGTGGCACTGACGCATCATGGCGACGTCACTGTGTGGAGCGTGCCCGGCCAAGGCAGCACGTTTAGCCTGATGCTGCCAGTGGCCCGCTGACGCCCGATGGGCCGGCGCATGTTGAGACTGCTGAGCCTTCGCCTGAGGCTCTGCTGGAGCTTGTTTTCGTTACGGCTCTACTGGCCCAGACGCCGGTAATCCCACCGGTCGAAATGTTCCCAGACCAACATCAGCAGACCGATGATCACACCGGACGCACACATGATGACCATGGATTCCGCACGATCGTCGAATAACGTTACGATAAGCGCCGCCACCAATGCCATTGCCCATAACGCGGTACCGATGCCGAATACCTTACGTAAATCCACCCGCACCGGCTTGGGCGCTGGCTTACGGACGGCTGGGTCGATGATGGGCGCGAATTTCATATCTACGCACTCTAGTAATAGGTATGCCCTCTGCAGATCCGAGACCTAAGACTTACCTCAGTTTGTCTATGACTCGGCACCGGCAAAGGGCATGATCGCAATTCGTTGGGATTCGGCGTACGCCGAGCCCAGAATCACAGGTGCTCAACCACGTAATCGACGCACTTGGTGAACGCGATGACATCCGATGGCTCGACGGATGGGAATACGCCGACTCTCAGCTGGTTGCGACCCAGCTTGCGGTATCCGGCGGCGTCCACGATGCCGTTCTCGCGCAGTATGGCGAGCACTTGGCTTGCCTGGACCTGCTCGTCCAGATCAATGGTGACGACGGCGGTGGATCGCGCATCTTCCTGAGTGACGAATGGCGTGGCGTACTCGCTGCGTTCTGCCCACGAGTACAGGATGGATGCGGACTTGGCGCAGCGTGCGCTGGCCCAGGCGAGACCGCCGTTGCCATTGAGCCAACGGATCTGGTTCTCCATCATGATCAGCGTGGCCAGAGCTGGGGTGTTGAGCGTCTGATCCTTGCGGGAATTGTTCAGCGCTTCGATCAGCGACAGGAAAGGCGGCACCCAGCGGCGGGCTCCTTCCAGATGCGCGTTGGATTCCACTCTGGCTGCGCGCTCGATGGCGGCAGGGGAGAGAACCGCCACCCACAGACCTCCGTCGGATCCGAAAGCTTTCTGCGGGGAGAAGTAGTAGGCGTCGGTTTCAGCAATGTCGATCGGCAATGCGCCGGCTGCACTGGTGCCGTCGATCACGGTCAGGGCACCTGCCTCGCGGCTGCCCGGTACGCGATGAATAGGCGCAGCGACTCCGGTGGAAGTTTCGTTATGAGCCCAGCAGTAAGTGTCCACATCCTCAGTGAATTCAGGCAGACGGAATGTTCCCGGCTCGCCCTTGAAGATCACCGGGGTTTCCAGGAAGGGGGCGTTTGCTGCGGATGCGGCAAATTTGGCGCTGAAAGAGCCGTAGGTGCCGAAGGCGGCTCGTCTTGCGATCAACGAGGCGCAAGCCACCTCCCAGAAGGCGCTGGCACCGCCGTTGCCCAATGCCACCTCATAGCCGTCAGGCAGGTGGAAGAACTCTCGCAGACCGTCGCGAATCGAGCCCACCACCTGTTTGATAGGAGCTTGTCGATGCGAGGTGCCCATCAGAGTGGTGGCACCGGCGTCAATTGCGGCGATCTGTTCAGGACGGATTTTGCTGGGGCCGGAGCCGAAGCGCCCGTCCTCAGGCTTCAGGGATTCAGGAATGCGCAATGTTGTAGTCATGGCCTCCAAGGGTAGTCTGTGAGACGGAATACGGCTCGAATGTGCTCGATTGTTAGGCGAACGGAGTCGGATAGAGCAGGACGTAAATCGTTTGACACGCCCGGGCGATTCATGGGCGGGGTGGTGCTTGACGTGTGTACGTTGTAGAGTACAACATTGTGACGGTAATGTGAGGTTCCCGGAAATGAGATACCGAGAGCTGTCTGAGCCCATCCAAGGAGTAATCAGTAGTTATGAAGCATGCTTCGCATAAAGCGACCAAGGTTTCGCGCCAGCAGTTCAGCTTAGCGAAAGCGCTGTTCTCCTCCGGCAAGGGTTCCCATTCCATCCGTGCCGTGCGCGCAGCGCAGTCCGCTGGTGCCGATGCCGCTATGTTGGGACTTGATCCGGCCATCGCCGAGAAGATCAACGAGATCGCCCCGCAGACTCGTCGTTCCATTCGTCAGGCTGCCCGCGCCGCCGAACGTCGTAGCCATATTCTTGCTTCTGCCTCGCTGGCGGCTTTGGTGGGCACTGCAGCCGGTGTCGTCGCCTTTGCCGGTAACAACGATGACAATACCAATACTTTTGTGGCTGATCCGGCCACTACAACCACGCAGATCAAGCGTGTGAGCGATGTGTCCACGGCTTCCCGCGCCGAGGCCCGAGAGGATCTAGCCTCTTCCACTACTGCCGCTACTGGTCAGTCCAACGAGGGTGGCTGGGGCTTGAGCAACTCCGATACCTCTCTGGATGCCAAGTTGATGAACCGTAACACGGCGAACAATCCTGTGGTGTCCGCACTGTTGGATGCGGATGGTGCAGCCGTGCCTGCCGGATTCAATGCCAACCATGAGGTTGGCACCTCGGGCAACAACTATCCTTGGGGCCAGTGCACGTGGTATGCATATCTGCGTCGAACCGAGTTGGGCCTACCTACCAGCGGTAATTTCGGTAATGGTGGTCAGTGGGCTGCCTCTGCTGCTGCACTGGGATACTGGGTGGACAATACGGCGCGTCACGTTGGTGATGCCGTGGTGTTCACTCCCGGTCAGATGAATGCCGATGCGACATATGGCCATGTGGCCGTAGTGGAGAAAATCAATGCCGACGGTTCGGTGGAGATTTCCGAATCCAATGTGAAGGGTCTCGGCGTGATTTCTTCTCGTACCCTAAGTGCTGCCGATGCCGGTCAGTTGCAGTACGTGCATTTCTGATCGATATATCACTGATCACTGATTGGCGCTAATTACCGTCATTGCAATGCCACCTCGTTGAAGCCAGTGTGCTAGAGGACGGTTTTCTGCGGTTCCGCAATACGACACGCCGTCTTATGCGAGTGACCCCAGCATGTTTCGCAGCTTTCGCATAAGCCGAATTAACGTGTGGCGTGTATGGTGTGAGTTCTATGAAGACCAAATCCGTAGCTTCTTCCTGTGTTGCGGTGCTTGCCGCCTCCATGTGCTTCTTCGCGTTTGCTCCTGCTGCCATTGCCTCGACCGAGCAGGAGGGCACCATCACCTCGACGAGGTCTTTCCCCTCGTACACCAAGGCGTATAAGAATCTCACCGCTGAAGCTGTGTCTACGGATGTGAACGACGATGCTGACTGGGGTGGCCTCGAAGACCTGAACGTGCCTCAGACCGAATCCCAGGCGGAGAAAGAGGCGGCTGCCGCCAAGAAGGCCGCTGAAGAGGCTGCGGCTGCCCAGGCTGAGGCGGAAGCCAAGGCTCAGACGCAGGCTCAATCCGAGGCCGCAAGCTCTGAGGCTGCGAGCCGTAGTGCCTCTCGATCCAGCATCACTTATGCCGACGCCTCGGGCTCCGTGACCGCCGGTGCCGCCGCTTCGATTGATCGCGCGTATTCGCTGATCGGTCAAAGCATGGATTGCACCGCGCTGGTTACGCAGGCGCTTGCGGCCCGCGGCATCAATTTCCATGGTTGGCCTGAGGAATACGTCAATGTTCCCGGCGGTCAGGTGGTCACCGACGGTACGCTTCAGCCGGGCGATATCCTTATCTACGCGAACACCGGTGGATACAACGGTGGCGCCCATTATGATCATGTGGCGCTGTATGTCGGCAACGGAATGGCCGTTCATGGCGGTTGGAACGGATACAGTGTGGCCCTCGCTACCGCGATGACCGAAAAGATCACCGTCGTGGTCCGCATTCCGTAAACGGTTATCCGCGGTTTTCCTGATTATCCGTGGTTATTCGCGTTATTTGCACCCCGTTGCACAGGCATATCGCGTTCGTGCAGTCGTCGTTTCTATGCTCTCGTACGCGCGATGTTCGCTGTGATATAGGTCTCATCGCAGGCATTGTGATGATCATTCGCCACTGAAAATACCCCTGCCGTGTTACTGTGCTGTCTTGATGAATATTAAGCAGATCGTTTCCACATCGGCCGCTGTAGTGGCTGCCGGTGCCATGTGTGTATGTGTTGCTCCTGCCGCTTTCGCTGATTCTGCGCAGAGCGGTACGGTGGTGTCTTCCCGTTCCTTCCCGAAGGCCGGTTCCTCCCAGACGAATCTTCTCGCGGAATCCACGTCCACCTCAACTGATGACGGTTCCAACTGGGGTGGCCTCGAAAATCTTGATGTGCCGCAGACCGAGTCCCCGGCCGAAAAGCAGGCTGCTCTGGAAGCGGCTCAGAAGGCAGCTGATGAGGCTGCCGCAGCTCAGACCGCGGCTGAAGAAGCCGCCAGCCGTTCCGAGCAGCGTACCGCCATTCCGCAGGTCGATCTGGGCAAGATGACCGGCTCCGGTGCCGAGCTCGCCAAATACGCCACCCAGTTCCAAGGCTCGCCGTATGTTGCTGCTGGCAACACTCCTTCCGGATGGGATTGCTCCGGCTTCGTGCAGTATGTGTTCGCTCAGTTCGGTATCTCGTTGCCGCGCTCCTCTGGTGCTCAGGCCACTGTCGGCACCCCTGTGGGCAGCATCGCCGAAGCTCAGCCGGGCGATATTCTCGCCAACGGCATTCATGCCGCCATTTACATTGGCAATGGTCAGGTCATCAACGCCTTGAACCCGTATCAAGGCACGCAGATCACGGATCTGTCCGTCTTCGGAGGCAATGCCTATTCCATTCGTCGTGTGATGTAATTCAGCCAACGGCATATACGATTTGCATATGATAAACGCGTCCTTCGGGGCGCGTTTTTCATATTTTCGCGTTGGTGCTACCTAAATATCCGAGTGTCGCGGGGTATTGTGGAACGTGCGCGGAAGTATCCGCGATAATTGCAAAGGAGGTCGTCATGATTAACGACAAGGCCATTCTCGTCGGCGTTGACGGGTCGCATGCCAGTTATAAAGCAACATGGTGGGCCGCGAATTATGCGAAGCATGCCGGGCTCACGCTGCAGATTGTCTGCGCGTATTCCCTGCCAAGCTACGCAGCCGTCTCGTTCGATGCCACCTACACCGCTATGGGGGATGACAACGCAGCGCATTCCGATGCCCAGGAGATTCTGTCGAAGGCCAAGGCCATCGCTGATGAGCAGGGCGTCGAAGCTGCCACATTGATCGTTACCGGTGATCCGGCATCGGTGTTCGTCGAATTGTCTCGCAATTACAATCTGATCGTCATCGGCAACCGTGGTAAGGGCGGTTTGGCCGAACGGTTGCTTGGCACCACGTCCTCGTCGTTGCCTGCCTATGCATACTGCCCGATCGTGGTGGTGCCGTACACCGATGATGATGGTAACCTGATGCACTTGAACAACACCATCACCAAGGTGGCCGTCGGATCCGACGAATCCAAGTGGGGTCTGAAGGCTCTGGACATCGCCGCCGATTTTGCCGCCTGCTGGGATGCCGAACTTGACGTGCTTTCCGCCGTGCCGAACCTGAAAGGCGTGGATGGCGAAGACGATGTGATGAAGTCCTATGAGGATGATCTGGAAGTTCGCATCAAGCCATTGCAGGAATCGCATCCAAACCTGAAGATCAACAAGCGTATCGTGTCTGGTCCGGCTGTGAACGCACTGACTAAGGCCAGCTACGATCATGATGTCGTAGTCGTCGGCTCTCGTGGCCGTGGCGGCTTCACCGGCCTGCTGCTCGGCTCCACCAGCCAGGGGCTGCTGCAGCATGCAGTTGGCCCAGTGTATGTGGTGCCGCGCAAGTATGTTGAGGCTGCGGAATCCCGTCTGGATACCGTGCCGAGCTCGCCGGCCGAAGTGCCTACCAAGTCGTTGGAGGACATCGCCGGCGTTGAGGAGATTCCGGTGGATAAAGCCGAGCCGGAAGTCGCCAAGGAGATCGAGAAGACCATAGATCCCGACCGCCAGTAAGACTATGCCCGAGAATTTCCCGCACTGACCTCTTCTCAGCGCGGAAAAATCTCGGGCAACAGGTTTATTTCGAGAAAAAGCTGCACTGAGCAACCGTCAGTGCAGCTTTTTCTCGTGAGTCCAACATCAGTGCTTGATAGTCACATTCATACGGACCGGGGTCTCCTGCACGTAGGTGTGCTTCACCGTGCAGCCCTTCTCGATGTGGCGCGTAACACGTTCCTTGAGCTTTTCCGCATCCTCATCCGAAAGACCGGCGGCAGAGGCGTCCACCACGACCTGCTCCTCAAAGCCGGTATAGGCGTCGGTTTCGGGATCGTAGGAGCCATCCACCACGATCTTGGCGCCCTTTCCTTCGCCTAAAGTGTGCTCGATGGCGAATTGGCTGGACAGCGCCGCACAACCTGCCAGAGCGACCTTCATCAGATCGCCGGGCGTAAACTGACCGCGATCCTTACCGAACTTGATATGAGCGCCGTCATCGCTGAACGCATCCCACGAACCGTCCTTATTGCGCTCGACCCACAGTCGCTTACCCATAATGTGCCTCCTTATGGCATCTCATGGCGTGTGTTGACTTCTCCATTATGCCCCAGCATGTTCCGCTTGGAGCTGTATGTTCGTCGGTCGAGCCCCTGCCGCACCATGGTGCCCATGGCTTTGACTGAAGAACAACTCGCTGACATCCGTACTCGCATCCCGGCCCGTCCGGACACGACCATTCCGATGCCCTACGAGGATTTGGTCAGAAAAATCCTGACCGAAGGCACGTTGAAGTCCGATCGCACCGGAACCGGCACCATTTCCCTGTTCGGCCAGCAGATCCGCTTTGACTTGTCCGAATACTTCCCGCTGTTGACCACCAAAACCGTGTTCTTCAAAGGATTGGCCTACGAACTGCTTTGGTTCCTCAAAGGCTCGTCCAACGTGCGCTGGCTACAGGAACATAACGTGCATATCTGGGATGAATGGGCAGATGAGAACGGTGACCTTGGCCCGGTGTACGGCGTGCAGTGGCGCTCGTGGCCGGCGCCGACCCCCGAAGATCCCAATCGCACCATCGACCAGATCGCCAATGTGATGGATCTGATCAAACACCACCCCGATTCACGCCGCATGATCGTTTCCGCTTGGAATCCGGCTGAGGTGGAACAGATGGCCCTGCCTCCATGCCACGCTCTGTTCCAGTTCTATGTGGCGGACGGACGGTTAAGCTGCCAGCTGTATCAGCGCTCCTGCGACATGTTCCTCGGTGTGCCGTTCAATATCGCCTCCTATTCACTGCTGACGTTGATGATGGCGCAGCAGGCCGGTCTTCAGCCCGGTGAGTTCGTATGGACCGGCGGCGACTGCCATGTCTATGACAACCACATCGATCAGGTGTTGGAACAGCTTTCCCGTGACCCGTATCCGTACCCGACGATCGACATCCGTAAGGCCGATTCCCTGTTCGACTATCAATACGATGACTTCACCATCGTCGGGTATCAGCATCACCCCACCATCAAGGCTCCTGTTGCCGTCTGAGGCTGCGCGTCAAACGGCAACCTTCGGTCCCACTTGTGGTGTGGGACCTCACCTCGCCTACGGACAGTCCACTGGACTGTCCGCTATACGGCTCGGCCGTCTGACATACCCACTACACTAAGTGCAGTTCCGCAAATCCAGGAGGAGTAAGCGAAATGGAGCATGACAGTAGCCGTAGCGGCTATCACGAACCCGAGCCCGGGACTGCCGGGCTTGAAGTTACCGAAGAGGACTGGGGTGACGATTTCCCCAAGACGTTCTCGGTGAATCTCATTTGGGCCGAAGCCCGCGACAAGGAAGGTCGCGCCGGTGCCATCGGCCTTAAGGGCGGTATGCCTTGGCATCTGTCCGAAGACATGAAGCATTTCAAGGAACTCACGGTCTCGCATCCGGTTATCATGGGTCGCAAGACGTGGGAATCGCTGGACATGAAGTACCGTCCGCTGCCCAACCGCGACAACATCGTGGTCTCGCATGATCCGATGTATCGGGCTCCGGGAGCCACAGTGGTGACCAGTCTTGAAGACGCGCTTGATCTGGCTCGTCAGGAAGCAATTCCGGACGATGGCCTTGACCGGTCGGAGATCTGGATTATCGGTGGTGCCCAGCTGTTCGCTGAAGCACTGCCTTTCGCCGACAAAGCGTATGTGACGATGCTGGCCGCAAACGTTGAAGCCGACACCTATGCCCCGGATATGCACGCACTGGTCGAATCCGGTTTGTGGCAGGAGAGCGAAGTCGGTGCTTGGCATACACCAGCCAATCCGAAGAGCGGCATCGATTCGTACCGATTCGTGCTACTGACCAAGACCAAGTGACGCGGTACCTCGCATAGCGTCCGTTGTCCGTTCCATAACGTCCGATACAGCAACGTTCTGCCAACATCGATGAAAGGCGATATGAGTACCACCAAGCCCTACACCGTAATGACCGTCTGCACCGGCAACATCTGCCGTTCTCCTATGGGCGAGATCATCCTGCGCCACTTCTTCAACGAACGTGGTCTGGAGAACCGTGTGCAGGTGGAGTCCAGTGGCGTCTCCGACGAAGAATGGAGCCATCCGATCGACCCGCGTGCCGTGCGTGTGCTGCGTGAACGCGGCTATGGCGATGAGATCCCGCGCGATCACTTCGCGCACCGCATCTCGCGTGACGAAATCGAGCGTACCGACCTGTTCCTGCCGATGACGGCCTCGCATATGCATGCGTTGCTTCGCATGCTGCCTGCAGGTAAGCGAGCCGAGGTGCATATGTATCGTAGCTTCGACCCGAACCTGCCCAAGCCGAAGCCCGGTCGTGAGAGCCAGATCGATCTGGTTGATCCATGGTACGGCGGCCAGCATGAGTTCGAAGTGGCTATCGACCAGATCGAGGAAGTCGCGCCATATATCGTCGACTGGGTTGAACAGCAGCTTCAGGACTGAGACGCGAATAGCATATCAACGACAAAGACCGGGTTTCCAAGAAGCCCGGTCTTTGTCGTATTCGGTTTGAATCTGTTTGTGTGTGCAGAAGGTGCAAACCCCGATCAGAACACCAGTTGCACCAGCAGCATATAGACGATGGTGCCGCCGGCAATCGACAGGAGCATATTCCGTTTCCAGCAGTGCAGTGCGACGAGTACCGCACAAGCGGCCAGCTCCGGCACGCCATGCGATCCGGTGGTGATCGGTGTATTGCGCAGCGCATAGACCACTAGAAGACCGGTCATGGCATAGGGAAGTACGGCACCGAGATATTCCACGATGCGTGGAGGCTGCTTGGATTCCGGAAACACGATGAACGGAAGGAAACGAGTCAACATGGTGCCGATCACCACCGCCACGATGGTGATCACGCCTTGCCATATCGTCATGGTCATGCCTTCGTCTCCTTCTCATTCTTGATCTCGTTGTTGTCAGAAGAGCTCACGGCATCATCGTTGGCTGCACTTTCGGTATTGGGCTTCAATATGTCCAAATGAGGACGAAGTACGATGAACGCCACCAGCATCACGGCCATTGACGGAATCATGAAATCATCTGCACCAAAGATCACCAGACATGCCAGCGAAGACAGTACGCCGATCATAGCCGCCAGATGCTCGCGATGAGCATTGCTGAGCCATTGATCGAGGAAAATGACCAGAAACAGCGCTGTCAACACGAATTCCAAACCATCCGTGTTGAAGGGCAGATGCGATCCGATCAGACCGCCCACTGTAGCGCCGACCACCCAATAGCTTTGATTGCACGCGGTGACCCACCAATAGAACCATCCTCGATCGATGTCCTGGGGAATCTTGGCGGTGGAATTGATGGCGAAGGTTTCGTCGCACATGCCGAAAATCAGGTAAGGACGCTTCCAGCCAAGGCCTTTGAATGATTTCAGCATGGACAGGCCGTAAAAAAGATGACGCGCATTGACCATCAAAGCGAGCAGGAACGCGGCGACGGGATTGAACGCGGACAGCAGGAGATTCACGGTGACGAATTCCATAGAGCCGGCGAAGATGAAGGCGCTCATGCACATGGGCCAGATGAATGAGAATCCTTTGGTTCCCATGAGAATGCCGTACGAGGCCCCGAGGAACAGGAATCCAAGGCAGATGGGGATGGTGAGGGGGAAAGCAGCCTTGAGCGCGGCCCAGCAGACGGAATGCGATTGATGTACGGTGCTGCGGCCGCCGTCTGCGGTACTTGGCGCGTTTGGGATGGCATAGGTATCAGCAACGATCCGTCTGTCAGCGGCGTGGGTTGGAGAATCGGGAACCGGATTTCCGGTCAGGGTGCGTCCTGACTGGTCGATTGGGGACTGGCCCGTCACCATGCGTATCTCCCTTCCGTACGTCATTACCGTTCACGGCTCGATATGCTTTTCCGATGTATGTCCGAATCGGCCGGCACCGGTAAGGCTACGTATCGAGCGTGGCGCAAACGGATATACGGTACCGCGCAGTCACAACATCGCAGAGCGTGGATGCCAGGGCAATAACCGATATGGATTGATGGGATTCATGAAATGATGATGGCGGTATGGTCTCGATTAGGGGAGAGCTAAGGTGGTGAAAAGGTTGGAAAATCAATGGACACGCCGTAATTTGCGTAATCGATGGCATTGAGTAATATATACATCTGTTGCCTCACGCAAGTGAGAAACACACGGCCCCGTAGCTCAGTTGGTTAGAGCGCCGCCCTGTCACGGCGGAGGTCACCGGTTCAAGTCCGGCCGGGGTCGCTGGAATGGTATATTTCGCAAGGGATTACTGTTCACTGGCTCTGTAGCTCAGTTGGTAGAGCGAGCGACTGAAAATCGCTAGGTCAACGGATCGACGCCGTTCGGAGCCACCATGAGAAACCTCGTAGACCAATGATTCCAAGGTCTGCGGGGTTTTTGCATATCTGCGAACTAGTCTGCATTTACGCCTGATTCTGCATTTACTCTGCACATTCAATAGCAAAGCGGGGTTAAGTAAAGAAACGCGGATCTTATTCGGGTGCGTCACCGCAGTGTTTCACTGGCTTGGCGTAAGCCCATCATCCGATATGTTTGTCGGCAATTCAATGCCTTGAGACTTGGTATGTAGTTGACCTATGCGGGTGGTGACTTGACGATAACATGTCAGTGACGACCTCCCTCCGTAGTCGCGGGTTGCTCTGACATAGTTCAATGAATGACTTAATTTAGGTTATTCTTCCAGCGTGTTTTCAGGTTAACGTTCACAACAGGGGTACACTGGTGAATCGTTGGGCCGTTCAACGGATGAACGGTTGGCATAAGGATACCGATACGGTACGAGCTCAAAAGGAGAGCATCTATGGTTTATCGCATGATTTTCAATCAGACCGCATACTTCGGCCGTGGCGCTATCAAGGAAATTCCTGCTGTCGCCAAGCAGCACGGCTTCACCAAGGCCTTCATCGTCACCGATCCGGTGCTGTTGGAAACCGGCACCGCTGAGAAGGTCACCAAGGTGCTGGACGAAGCCGGTCTGCCATACGAGGTCTTCTCCAACGTCAAGCCGAACCCGCCGGTTGAGTGCATCAAGGACGGCGTCGAGAAGTTCGCTGCCTCCGGCGCCGACTTCCTGATCGGTCTGGGCGGCGGCTCTCCGCAGGATACCTGCAAGGGCATCGGCATCATCACCGCTAACCCGGAGTTCTCTGACGTGCTCTCCCTGGAGGGCGTCGCAGACACCAAGAACCCGTCCGTTCCGATCTTCGGCGTGCCGACCACGGCAGGTACCGCATCCGAGACCACCATCAACTATGTGATTACCGATACCGCCAACAAGCGTAAGTTCGTGGCCGTCGATCCGCATGACATTCCGATCGTCGCCTTCGTCGATCCTGATCTGACCGACTCCATGCCGCGCGGTCTGAAGGTGGCCACCGGTCTGGACGCCCTGACCCACGCCATCGAGGGTTACATCACCCCGGGCGCGTGGAGCCTGTCTGACTGCCTGTCCATGCAGACCATCCGCATGATTGCCAAGAACCTGGCCAAGTCTGCAGACGGTGACATTCCGGCCGGCGAGCAGATGGCGTACGCCTCCTACATCACCGGTATGGCCTACTCCAACGTCGGCCTCGGCCTGGTGCACGGTATGGCTCACCCGCTGGGCGGCCGTCTGGGCGTGGCCCATGGCGTTGCCAACGGTATCCTGCTGGCCCCGGTTATGGAATACAACAAGGACTTCACCGGTGAGAAGTACCGTGACATCGCCGATGCCTTCGGTGTTGAGGACGCCTACACGGGTGACCTTGAGAAGGTTCGTGAGGAGGCCGTGCAGGCCGTCCACAAGCTGACCGTGGACCTGAAGAACCCAACCACCATCTCCGAGGTGGGTGCCACCGAAGCCGACCTTGCTCCGCTGGCCCACGACGCCTTCAACGACGTGTGCACCCCGGGCAACCCGCGTAAGGCCACCGAGGAGGACATTCTCGCCATCTACGAGAGCCTGATGTGATCTCATCTCTCTGAGCGAGTTGTTCTCACGGTGTGGTGAACATCTCGCCGTGTAGTAAATAAGAATGGCTCTATTCCGTACTTTCTGCGGAATAGAGCCATTTTGTATGACCACATGATGGATGATCTACCGCGCGATGGTAGATACCAATGTGAGGAGGGGAAGAGATGGGGATGAGAATGAAAAGCGGGAAGAGGAACGCTTATTTCTCGTGCTTCTCGTCGTATTCCTCGTCCGTGGGTGTCTCGTCATACAGTTTTTTGCCCTGTGCCTCGGCCAACTCCATCTGTTCGTTGATCCAAGCGGCTTCAGCAGGATTGATATCCGCTGAGTTCAGCACTTTCTGCCACACCGGATAGAACAGGTGCATGGCCGGATACATGGCGGTGAACAGAATCTCCGGCTTATGCTTGCGCTTATGCTGCGGATGAGCGTTGAACGTGTTCTTGAAGCGACGCATATAGTTCAGGAACGAGCTGAGTGAAGTATCCATGCGTCGAGCGCTCATCGCGGCGATCATGCGGGGCGAATACACGGTTTTCAAGCCTTTGCCCATCAGATGCAGCGAGATGTCGATATCTTCATGCATCACGTCGGCTTTGTCTCGGCACACCTCGTTCGCAATCTGACGCCATGCCGAGGCGCGCAGCGCCATATTCGAGCCGAACAGCAGCGGCTGGCCGCCATCCGCCTTATAGATACGTTTGCGCAGGGAATTGTCGCCCTTCAAACCGAAGTGACGGGAAGGCATGTCGTAGTACATCACCGGTCCGGTGGCACCCATCGCTGCGGAATCCTCAGTGAAGATGCCGGAAACCACTTCCACCCAATCAGGGCGAATCATGCAGTCGGCATCAAAACGGCCCAGAATATCGCCGGTTGCGGCGTTCAAGCCATAATTGCGAGTGGGAATCAGCCCTTGTTCCTCGTTCTGATGCAGCAGACGCACCGGAGCTTCGGGATGTTCCACAATGAATTGCTCGACAATGGCGCAGGTGTTGTCGGTCGAACGATTGTCCACCACCAGAATCTCATGTGGCATGACAGTCTGACGAATGGTGTTCAGCAGACAGTCGCGAATACGTTCGGCCTCGTTCCATGCCGGGATGATAATCGAAACGGTGAGCATACCCATAAGAATAGGCATGCGGGTGTACTCGGCGGATATATGCCGCGAGCATAGCCGAATCCGCATGAGCTTCAGCGGCCTCGCTACAATGGTGAGCCATGAGCGAACGCGCGCGAACAACAATCGACTCCGGAGCAGCTGATTTCAATACTGCCACTACCACGGATTTCGGCACCTTGGACACTGCGGCACCGGCAGATACCGAAGGAATGCATGGGGGACTGTCCGGCGGAACCGCAGCCATTAATGCCATGGGCATGACAGGCGGCTCGGCCGGCTACGGGCAAGACGATACATCGGATGAGAACCGCATCGATTTCGGCACCCTGTTTCCAGCCAAAGGCGACCCGCGCAGACCTCCCGAATGGTTCAGCCGCGCCCTGCTGTATGTGGCCATCGCCATTGTGGCGTTCACCTTCTGCTGGCGTTCATGGGGCGACATCTCCTATCTGGTGCTGGACATCATCATCTCGCTGTTCTTGGCGCTCGCCGTCGAACCGTTGGTGGTCAAGCTGGTTGAACATGGTTGGAAACGTGGCGTTGCCTCGATGGTCTCCTTGGTGGGATTGGCAGTGATCGTCGGCGCGCTGTTCACGTTGTTCGGCAACATGTTCATCCAGCAGATGATCGCCATGGTGCGTGGATTGCCGGCCATGTATGACGACATCCGTGATCTCGTCAATCAGTACGCCACATTCCAGCTGCCCGAGATCAATAGCCTCGGTACGGAAATCTTCAATAACATTCAAACCTCTTGGGTCACGGATTTTGCCGGAACCGCCATGAGCACGGTGGGAGGCCTGTTCTCGTTCCTGCTGAACGTGATGACCGTGGCAATGACCACGTACTACATTTCCGCAGCCGGTCCGAAACTGCGGCGTTCCTTCTGCCAGTGGCTGGCGCCCAATACGCAGCGCCGATTCCTGCTGGTGTGGACCGTGGCTCAAGGCCAGATATCCTCGTTCCTGTTCTCTCGCTCCATTTTGGCGTTGATCAACGCGGCTTGCACCGCGATCTTCCTGGAAGTGCTGCAAGTGCCCTACTGGCTGCCGTTGGCGTTGTTCTGCGGCGTTGTCTCCCAGTTCATTCCTACGGTGGGTACCTATATCGGCGGCGCGTTGCCGGTGCTGTTCGCTTGGGGTGGCCGTGGCTGGATGTATGCGGTGGCCGTGTTGGTGTTCATCATCGTCTACCAGCAGATCGAGAACCTGATTCTTTCGCCAAAGATTTCCCAGCGGACCATGGATATCAACGCTGCGGTGGCATTCCTCGCGGTGTTGGCGTTCGGCTCGCTGTTCGGTGCCTTGGGCGCGTTCCTCGCCTTGCCGGTGGTGGCGTCTATTCAGGCTATTTTCCGTGTGTACACCAAACGGTATGAGTTGGTTGATTCGCCGCTGATGAACGATCCTACGGGTAAGAAATCCAAGATTGTGGAAGCTTCCGAAGCGTTCGGCGAGCATGTGCTGCAGCCTATCGGCGAGCATATGCCGCGTGCGGCCAAGGGAACGACCAGCCGCGTGCCGATGAATGAGGAGCTGCGCTTGTTGCAGGAGCAGTTGTATGCCATTCCCGAAACTCACAGGGAGACCGATGCTGATGATTCCGCAACCGTGGCGATTCCTCAGCATGTGCTGTCCGCCAATGCTTCCGGTACCGGAAGCGCCGGAAATACGGGAATCAATGCGCTGAGGGGAGTGCAGGACACGCGGGATGCCGATGATGATGACGACGCATCGGCAACCAGCGCTCGCATCGCTCCTACCTCGGTGTCCGACAATCCGAGAGCGGGGTGGCGCTGATGACGTTGCTCTCGGTTCTTGACATCCTGCTGGTCATCGTCGGCGGTGCCGGCGTCGTCTATCAGGGCGTGTGCATCGTGATGTCCCTGTTCGCCAAGCCGGTGCGTTTCCCCGAGGCGCCGATGACGAACCGTTATGCCGTGTTGATCTCCGCCCGCAACGAGGAGAACGTCATCGGCAATCTTATCGATTCGATTCACGCCCAGACTTATCCTGCCGATTTGATTGATATCTGGCTGGTGGCCGATAACTGCACCGACAATACCGCTGACGTGGTGCGTGCGCGGGGATGCCATGTGCTTGAACGGCATAATCTCGAACAGATCGGTAAAGGGTATGCGCTCACCTATCTGTTGGGGCATATGCTCGATACCGGTGTGGCCGACCGGTATGACGCCTACTTTGTATTCGACGCGGACAACAAGCTGGACAAGCATTACTTCGAGGAGATGAACAAGGCGTTCTGCTCCGGGTTCAGAATTCTGACCAGCTACCGCAATTCGGTGAATCTGGCGGACAACTGGGTTTCTTCCGGCTCGGCGCTGTGGTTCATTCGTGAATCGAGGTTCCTATCCAACTCGCGTATGATCCTCGGCTCCTCGTGCCACGTGGGAGGCACCGGATTCATGTTCTCTCGCGAGGTCATGAAGCGTAACAAGGGGTGGAAATTCCATTTGCTTACCGAAGACCTCGAATTCACGATGGATTCAATTCTGCATGGCGATCGCGTGGGATATTGCGGTACCGCCATCCTGTATGACGAGCAGCCGGTGACGTTCGCGCAGAGCTGGCGTCAGAGATTGCGCTGGAGCAAGGGATTTCTGCAGGTGTTCCGTTATTACGGTCCCGCGTTGCTTAAGCGCGCGGTTCGTGAACGTGATTTCTCCTGCATTGACTTCACGTTGATGCTGTGTCCGTTCACGGTGCTGGGCATTATCCGCATGGTGCTGGGCATGTTGTTCGCCGCGTTCGGATTCGTGAGCTGGGCAAGTCAAGTGCAGTCGTTGGCGGGATGGTCCAGTGGCATCGTCACTTCGGTGCTGGGTCTGATGGCTCTGGCTGCGCTGACCATCATCGTGGAACGCGATCAGATCGGTGCCACCAATAAGGAACTGTTCGCCTACGTGTTGAGCTTCCCGATCTACATGCTCAGCTACGTGCCGATCTCCTTCCAAGCCATCTTCGCCAAAGCCCAATGGAAACCCATTACGCATAAGGGCTGAACCGTTAGGCGGACAGTCCAGTGGACTGTCCGTAGGTTCAGCCTGAGTGAGGCGGTAGCCGAGCGAGGGTGG
>NZ_PGLQ01000002.1:404211-464717 GCF_002802865.1 Bifidobacterium scaligerum | reverse complement strand
GGGCTGAACCGTTAGGCGGACAGTCCAGTGGACTGTCCGTAGGTTCAGCCTGAGTGAGGCGGTAGCCGAGCGAGGGTGGGTTTGGGTCTCGCCGTTAGGCGAGTCCGTGATTGCTGGCTGAACCGTTAGGCGGACAGTCCAGTGGACTGTCCGTAGGTTCAGCCTGAGTGAGGCGGTAGCCGAGCGAGGGTGGGTTTGGGTCTCGCCGTTAGGCGAGTCCGTGATTGCTGGACCGGAGGCGAAGCCGTTCAGCGAACAGCCGTCTGCGGTCCCCGTGCACATCTGTCTACAAATGCCCGCATCCAGCCTGTTCTGGGCTACAGTGGAGTCATGAGTCTAGACAACAGTCAGGGGAATGTTGTATTTCCGCCAGCAACGATGCCGCAAGCCCAAAATGTGCCTTTGCCCGATCGATTCGATCAATCTCAGCCAAATCAACCGCAGCTGAATCAGTCTCCTCAGCTGCCGCCGCAACAGAGCGCTGCACAGCCATGGCCGCTGAATCCCGCAGCCGCGGTTTCGATCCGAGGCCTGTTCAAACACTTCGGCCAGAAGATCGCGGTCAATGGCTTAGCCCTCGATATCCCGGTCGGCTCATTCTATGGCTTGGTAGGCCCCAATGGTGCCGGTAAAACCACTACTCTCAATATGGTCACCGGTCTTTTGGTGTCGGATGCCGGCAATGCGATGATTCTGGGCCACGATGTATGGCAGGATGTCAACACCGTCAAACGCATGATTGGCGTGATGCCTCAGCCCGAGCAGATTTTCGACCGTCTCACCGGTATGCAGCTGCTGGTGTATTCCGGCATGCTGCGTGGCATGAAGCGAGACGAGTCTCTTGCACGCGCCAAAGACCTGTTGTCTGCTTTCGATCTGGCACAGGCAGCGGACGTGATGGTGTCCGATTATTCCGCCGGTATGACCAAAAAGATCTGTTTGGCGTCCGCCATGATCCACAGCCCGCGCATTCTGGTCCTGGATGAACCGTTTGAGTCGGTTGATCCGGTGTCCAGCGCGAATCTGAAGGATATTCTTATCGAATACGCCCATACCGGCGGCACGGTGATCATCTCCTCGCACGTGATGGCGCTCGTGGAGAAGATGTGTACTCATGTGGCCGTGATCAATAACGGCATGGTGAGCGCGGCTGGCACGGTCGAACAGGTTGCCGCCGGCGAAGACCTTGAAGATCGTTTCCTGCAGCTGGTCGGCGGACGCCATGCCGCGGTTCGTATCTCTTGGCTGGACGGCGGTACTGCGCATACGCCGAATCCGAGTGCGTCGCATGCCGCGAACGGGCCGGATGCCATAAGCGAATCGAGCCGGCAATGACCGCGGTGCTTACTCTCGTCCGTCTGCGTTGGGCCCTGACCCGGGCCACCCTGAAGAAATCCGTCTGGCAAACGGTCGGATATGTCATCGCGCTTGTCATTGCGATCGGCACCATCATCGGTGCAGCCGCAGCCGCTTGGGGTGTAGGGCTGTTGCCGCCATTCGTCCAGCCCAAACCGGATATCGCACCATTCAATATCCTGGGGCCTTCAGGCATACTGAACGTTGCCGTGGTGCTGGTCGGCACCGTGCTGACGCTGATGGTCGGCCTCGTTCAATTGATGCTGCTGGGCGAAGGCTCCACGATGAGTCCGCGCAAATTCGCCCTGTACGGTATTCCTGACCGTAAGCTGCAATTCGGACTGCTGATCTCAGGTCTGACCGGACTGCCGGCCATCACCGGGCTGCTATCGCTGGTGGCTTGGGCGTTCGCCTACCGAACCATCGGAGCCTGCGCCGTGATTGTTGCTCTTGTGGCGGCACCGTTGGCGGTAATCACGATGATGAGTCTGGCGAAGCTGCTCATCGCGCTGTCTACCACGCTGATCACATCCTCACGTGGCAAAGGTGTGTTCTACATTGTGGTGATCGTATTATTCGTCGCGGCTTGCCAAGCTCCGAATCTCCTGATCAATGGCAGTGGCGCCAGCGCGTTCGACCCTGCTGCTGCGGTTCTCAGCGCCAAAGTCGCCGCATGGACTCCGCTGGGTGCCGCTTTCCAACTGCCCTTTGACGCGGCTTTCGGCCATGTCGGTCTGCTGCTGGCACGCATCGGGGTTCTGGTACTCACGTGGGTGGTGTGTTTCGCTGGGTGCACATGGTGCCTCCGACATGAACGCCTGACCACGGGTGCCTCACGCACGGTGAAAACGAAGGGCCTCGGCGCATTCGGCTGGATGCCTGATTCGGTGTCGGGCGCTGTCTCTGCCCGTCTCCTGACTTATCTCAAGCGGGATCCGCGCCAAGCCATGATATTCGTGATGCCGGTGTTCTTCGTCATCATCTTCTCGTTGCAGTCACATGGCGAAAGCATGATGATTTGGCAAGCGCTTATCTGGTCCGGCTGGATGTTGGCCGTAGCAGAAAGCAACGGCTTGGCCTATGACGGCCAAGGTCTCACCATGGAAGTGATTGCCGGCGTAAGGGGATTGGACGATCGCAAAGGTCGTGTACGGGTCTATGCGGCAATCGCCATCATCTATTTGACGGTGCTCGCCGTCGCAATAGCATTCGCCACCGGCGATTGGGCCGATGCCGACAGATTGCTGCTTGGGCTTATGATCTGGGCCATCGGCTTGGCTACGGCGTTCTGCGGACTAGGTCTTTCGGAAATCACCTCCTGTGTGTTCCTGTATCCGGTTCCTGCGATGGACAAGCCGTTCTCCTCGCCGCAAGGGCGTGCCATGGCACAAGGGTTCTTCCCGTTCATCTATCTGTTCGGCTCGCTGCTGTTGCTCCTGCCTACCGGTGTCGTTGCGATCATACTTGCGCTGGTCGGTGTGATCACTTCACTGTATTGGGTGTTGATTCCGGTCGCGCTCGCCAACGGCGTAGGCATGTTGGTACTTGGGACATGGCTCGGCGGTAAGCTGTTGGATGCGCGAGCGCTTTCGATCGTTAACACGCTCGACTCGTTCGCCTCGTTGCAGCACTGACCTGTACTCCGTGCGCAGGAAGCGTCGCCGGAGTACTCATAGGGCACCACCATAAAGGAGCACGATGGTTTCCACAGCGGCATCACGCCGGCGTCGGCGTGAGGATCAGCAGAACGTACGTCAGCCACGTGGACGTTCGCTGACTGTCGCACTGTCGTCGCTGGTTACCATCGCGTTGTTCGTCTGCTATTGCGTCGGGGATATCACCGATATGATTCCCGGACCGTTGACGCTTTCGCCGGTGAACGAGCCGACGTTTGCGGGTCCCGTCACAGCCAAAACCGGTGGCAGCATCGTCGGTGACGTGGACCTGACCCGTGCCATTGACACCTCGGCTGCGTCGTCGTTGGTAGACGAACTGCTTGCCACGGAAGGCATCGGCATTGACGTATCCGTAGTCATCGAGGATGGGCAGGGCAAGGTCGCCGCCGAACATAAGGCCGACGCCACACGAGAGCCCGCGTCTACCATGAAAACGCTTACCGCGTTTGCCGCCGCGTCCACGCTCAACATGGCATCCACGCTGGATACGCAAGTGTTCCTGACCCAAACGGATGATGGCGCGAATACGCTGACCATCAAAGGCAATGGCGATATGCTGCTGTCGGCCGGACAGTCCGATCCGAACCACGTCAACGGGCGTGCCGGCCTTGCCACACTCGCCCAGGCGACGGTCGCGGCGTTGGCGCAACGTGGCATTACCACGGTGAGCCTCGCCTATGATGACACGTTGTTCGGCGATACGCGGGTGCCGTCCGGCTTGCGCGGCAACGGGGACGTGGTGATGGACGACTATACGATGTACGCCACGCCCGTTTCGTCCATGGCGGTAGACGAAGGGCGTCAGTATTCGGATGACATGCCGGCTCCCTCCGACCCGGACGATTCCGCTGGATACCCTGAATTGTCGCAGACGACCGCTTCTGATACGGCTGACATGTTCGCTTCATTGCTGGCCGACAACGGTATCGCCGTCAACGGTCAGGCGACAGCGGGCGAGGCACCCGACCAAGCGACGCCGGTCGCCTCCGTAAGCTCTGCGACGTTGGCGGAGATCATGGCCTATACGTTGCGACATTCGGATAACACGCTTGCCGAGGAATTCGGCCGTCTGCTCGCCTTGCATCAGGATACGGGCAACAATCCGGAAGGTGCCACCACGGCCGTCAAATCCGTGCTGGACAGCCTCGGTATCCCGACGGATGGTCTGATCATGGCCGACTGTTCGGGTCTTTCTCCCGGTTCCCTGCTTTCCGTACGTACTCTGGTGGCTGTGCAGCAGCGGAATCTGACGGCCGGCTCGGGGACCGCGGCAGCTGAGGGTCTTTCGATCGCAGGTCTGATCGGTACCGCGCAGAACCGCTATACGGATGAGTCGGTGGCCGGACTGCTGCGCGTGAAAACAGGCAGTCTGGGCACCGTAACCTCGATGGCCGGCAACGTATCACGTACAGACGGTGGAGTGCTCGCTTTCGCCGTAATCGTCAACAATCCGGACGATATGGCCGCCGCACGCACCGCCATCGACTCGTTCATCACCAAACTTGCGGGGTTGTGATGCCATATACTCCACGACTGCGCAAAGCGGTGGGCGAGGTACGTGCGGCCTTGGAACAAACCGGACTGGAGCGTCAATCGACGGCGTTCGCTCGTCACGGTAGCCATGAGCCCGCACAGGACGCGCCATTGGTGCTTGTCGCCTGTTCGGGCGGGCGTGATTCGACGGCGCTTGCCGCGGTGACGCGCACGGTTTGCGGCATGCTGGGTCTGCGCGCCGGGGCGGTTATCGTAGACCATGATCTGCAGTCAGGTTCTGCTGAAGTGGCACAAGCCGCAGCCTCACGTTGCAGGTCGCTTGGCTTGAATCCGGTCGTAATTCGCCGTGTGGACGTGAACGAGCGCGGTGAGGGCTTGGAAGCCGCCGCCCGCGAGGCCAGATACCATGCGCTGACTGATGTTGCGCGAGACATGCAGGCAACTGCTGTACTGCTGGCTCACACGATGGACGATCAGGCGGAAACTGTGGCTATGGGCTTATTGCGCAGTCGTGGCATCGATGCCATTGCCGGCATGCCGTCTTCGTTCCGACGCGATGGCGTGATGTTTGTGCGTCCGTTGCTGCATCTCTCCCGGGAGGAAACCACCGGTATCTGCGAAGATCTTGCGCTTGACTACTGGGATGATCCGACCAACGGCGAATCGCTGGAAGGTGAGTTGCCCCGCGACTATCCGCTGCGTTCCCGAGTCCGCCACGATCTGCTGCCCGCCGTCTGCCGGTTTGCCGGTGCTGACATCACTCGTCGTCTTGCGCAAAGTGCGGAACTTGCCCGTCGTGACAAGGATTTTCTGGATCAGTGTGCGGATCGTGCGTTGGCGGAAAGTGTGGTGTTCGCCGATCGGGCCGGTACTCTGAAGTCGTCAGACCAGCCGGGCCAATCGGATTCGCCGGCGCCACTGAACCGGGTGATGCTAACTGTCGACGCGCGCAAGCTTGCCGGCGAGCATCCGGCAATTCGTCAGCGTGTTATCGCCCATGCGCTGAATCGGATGGGCATTGAGACGAACGCCGTGCAGACGATGGCCATCGATCGATTGATCGTCGACTGGCATGGCCAAGGGCCTGTGCATCTTTCCAGTGGATATTCAGCGAATCGCAAGAAACACGTCATTCGCGTGTGCCAAGATGGAGCGCATGCGAATCGCTGATGTTGAGCAAGATATTGACCACGAGCTGGTCAGCAAGGAACAGATTGACGCCAAGATCCATGAGGTCGCCGCGCAGGTGAGCGAAGACTACCGAGACAAGAACCCGCTGCTGGTCGCGGTGCTCAAAGGAGCCGTGAACACGCTGGTCGCTTTCTCCGAGGCTTTGAGCATTCCTGCGCAGATCGACTTCATGTCGTTGTCCAGCTACGGTGCGGGCACGGTGTCGAGCGGAACGGTGACGGTTCGTCAGGACCTGTCGACAGATGTTCGCGGTCGGCACATTCTGATCGTGGAAGATATTATCGATTCAGGACGCACGCTTGCCTGGCTGGTGGAAGAGCTCAAGCGCCGCGGTGCCGCCTCTGTCGAGGTGTTTGCACTGCTGAGCAAGCCTTCCCGCCGTGAGGTGGACGTGGACGTGAAATATGCAGGATACGAGATTCCTGATGAATTCGTGGTCGGCTTCGGTCTGGACTATGACGAACGTTACCGCAATCTCGATTCGATCGCGGTCCTCAAGCCATCCGTCTACCAAGGAGAATAACGTATGAGCTTCCCCCAGGGGCCTGGGCAGGGCAACGGCAACAATCCGAACCCCAATAACCGTAATAACGGCAATCCGTTCACCAATCCGTTCAATCGCGGCAACGGCAACAACGGGCGTAAGGCCAACGGCAACGAGAACCGGCCGGTGTGGCAGTCGCCGTGGCTGTGGGGTGCGGTGCTGGTCGTGATGTGCGTGCTGATGTTCCAGATGTTTACCGGCAGCGGCACCAAGACCATCGACACCAAGGACGGCTTCGCGCTGCTGAACCAGGGCAAGGCCACGTACGCCGAGATCACGGACAACAAGCAGGTGGTTCGTCTTGAGCTGAAGAACGACTTCACCAAGAAGGATGCCGACACCGGCAAGACCACGAACTACGGCAAGAACGTGCAGTTCTACTACACCTTTGCGCAAGGCGCTCAGGTGGCGAAGGCCGTAGAGAACGGAGACCTGTCCAAGGGCTGGACCTCGAATATCGAGCAGACCAGCATGATGAGCTACCTCATCACCTCGATTCTGCCGTTCCTGATCTTCTTCGCGCTGTTCTGGTTCCTGATGAGCCGTATGGGCGGTGCCAGCGGCATGATGGGCATGGGCAAGAAGAACAACGGCAAGCTGTTGGAAGGCCAGACCCCCACCACCAAGTTCTCCGACGTGGCCGGTGAGGATGAGGCCGTGGCCGAGGTCGAGGAGATCAAGGACTTCCTCAAGGATCCGTCCAAGTACAAGGCGCTCGGCGCGCGTATCCCACGTGGCGTGCTGCTGTATGGTCCTCCCGGTACCGGTAAGACGTTGCTGGCCCGTGCCATCGCCGGCGAAGCGGGCGTGCCGTTCTACTCGATGGCCGGCTCCGACTTCGTAGAGATGTTCGTCGGCCTTGGTGCCTCCCGTGTGCGTGACCTGTTCGACGAGGCCAAGAAGAACGCTCCTGCCATCATCTTCATCGACGAGATCGATGCCGTGGGTCGCAAGCGTGGCTCCGGCATGGGCGGCGGCCATGACGAACGCGAACAGACGCTGAACCAGCTGCTGGTGGAGATGGACGGCTTCGATAACGATACGAACCTCATCATCATCGCTGCAACGAACCGTCCTGACGTACTGGACCCGGCTTTGTTGCGCCCGGGTCGATTCGACCGTCAGGTAGGTGTGGCCGCGCCGGATCTGGAAGGCCGCGAGGCAATCCTCAAGGTGCATGCCAAGGGCAAGCCGTTCGTGCCGGATGTGGACCTGCATATGGTGGCCGTGCGCACGCCTGGCTTTACCGGTGCCGATCTGGCCAACGTGCTCAACGAAGCCGCACTGCTGTGCGCTCGCGCCGGTGCTCAGCTCATCGACAATCGCGCCATCGACGAGGCCATTGATCGTGTACAGGCCGGCCCGAAGCGCAAGTCGAAGGGCATGGCTCTGGAGGAGCTGCGCAACACCGCCTATCATGAAGGTGGTCATGCACTGGTGGCTGCAGCCTTGAACGATACTGATCCGGTGACGAAGGTGACGATTCTGCCGCGTGGCCGTGCCCTGGGCTACACGGCTGTGATGCCCACTTCCGATCGCTATTCCCAGTCGCGCAACCAGCTGCTCGATCAGATGGCTTACGCAATGGGCGGCCGTACCGCTGAGGAAATCGTGTTCCACGATCCCACCACCGGTGCTTCGAACGATATCGAGAAGGCCACGAAGATCGCTCGCACGATGGTGGTCGAATATGGCTTCTCCGATAAGCTCGGTGCCATCAAGTGGGCCGATGACGACGATCAGACCACGGTGATGGATGGTCTTGCCCCGCGCAAGTACTCCGATCGGACCGCCGAAATCATCGATGAAGAAGTGTTGAAGCTCGTGGAAACCGCGCACACCGAGGCGTGGACCATCATCAACGAGAACCGCGATATTCTCGACGAACTGGTTCGTCAGCTCCTGGTCAAGGAGACGCTGAACGAGAAGGAACTCGCCGAGATCTTCGCTCCGATCAAGAAGGCGCCGGTGCGCCCGGTATGGCTATCCAACGATCGCCGTCCTGATTCGGACAAACCTCCGGTCGAGATCCCCGAGTCCCTCAAGCGTTCGGTCGGCATGCAGGTCGGAGAGTGATTCCCCTTCGGAAATCCTCGTCCGTCAATCTCGACGATTGAGACGTAAGGGGCAGAACAGATGCAAGTAAGCCCGTAGCCCCAACCAGCTACGGGCTTACTTATAATCGCTTACTCATAATCTCTGACTCATAATCAATGAGCGGTGAGAAGATCGGTAGGAGAGTAGGACACAAGGAGAGAAGATGACGGAAACTGTTGACATCGAACCAACCCGTACTTACGACGAGGAAGGCGTGCGCGAAGCGGTGCGCCTGTTCCTGAAGTCCATCGGCGAAGACCCGGAGCGTGAGGGACTGGTGGAGACGCCGGACCGTATCGCCCGCGCATGCAAGGAACTGTTCGCCGGGCTGCATTCGTCGCCGGCGGATGTGTTGGAGAAGCATTTCGACGTGGACACCGATGAACTGGTGTTGGTCAAGGATATCGAGCTGTATTCGGTGTGCGAACATCATTTGCTGCCGTTCCATGGCGTGGCCCATGTGGGTTATATTCCCGCCAAAGACGGCGTGATGGGCCTGAGCAAACTGGCTCGTCTGGTGGAGGTGTATGCCCGTCGTCCACAGGTGCAGGAGCGCTTGACCCAGCAGATCGCCGACGCATTAGTGGACTACGCCGGGGCTCGTGGAGTGATTGTGGTGACCGAGTGTGAGCACCTGTGCATGTCGATGCGCGGTATCAAGAAGTCCTCCGCTCGTACAGTCACTTCCGCGGTGCGCGGATTGTTGCGCAATCCCGCCACTCGCGCCGAGGCCATGAGCTTGATTTTGGATAAGTAATCGGCCGCGCGTTTTCGGCCTCTTGTGCTTCTGTGCCGGGGACGCCGCAATATAGGTGATGCGAGACCGAGAGTACGACTGACAATAGTGGAAAGAGTATCAATGACTGATCTGCAGACGTTGCATGATGCGCCGAATACGATGGTGATGGGCGTGCTCAACATCACCGCGGATTCCTTCTCGGACGGAGGGCTCTGGCTGGACCCGGCCAAGGCCGCCCAGCATGGTCGTGACATGATGGCCGCCGGAGCCGACATCATCGATATCGGTGCCGAATCGACTCGTCCGGGAGCCAAGCGTGTGTCTGAAACCGATGAACTCACCCGTATCACCGGTGCCGTTGAGACGTTGCTGCCGGCCGGCGCGACGTTGTCCATCGATACGACGCGCGCATCGGTGGCTGCTGCTGCCCTTGAGCGTGGCGCACAGATCATCAACGATGTTTCCGGCGGCACGTTGGATGCGGAATTGCCGCATGTGGTGGCCGATTACGATTGCCTATACATCGTGCAACATTGGCGCGGATGGCTCGCCGGCTCCAAGGGTGCCACGCCGGATCAGGATACGTCCGTATATGAGCATGGCGTGCTTGCCGACGTGCGTGACGAGCTGATGCATCAGGTGGACGGTGTGTTGGCTGCCGGCGTCAAGCCTGAACGCATCATCATCGATCCGGGCTTGGGCTTCTCGAAGCCGGGGATCGAGCATAATCTGCCGCTGCTGGCTGGTCTGGAGACCTTCCGCGCCACCGGTTATCCGGTGCTTATCGGCCAGTCTCGCAAGCGCTTCATCTCGGCGATGCTGACCGCAGGAGGCGTTGCGGATGCGGATATGGCGGACCGCGACAATGTGACCGCCGGCTTGTCTGCCTTGTGCGCCGAACACGGTGCGTGGGCCGTACGCGTGCATGACGTGGCCAAGAGCCGTGCCGCCGTCATCGCCGGCAATGCATGGCGTCGGTACCAGCAGGCATAGCGTCGACTATTCAATGCCTAGCTGTGGTAACGGCGTCCAGCAATAGCGCTCGGCAATAGCGCAACCAAGAGGAGCTTCAATCATGGATACGATTCGACTGACCGGCGTACGAGCCAACGGCACCCACGGTGTGCTCGACTTTGAGCATGAACGTGCGCAGCCGTTCGTGGTGGACGCCACACTGTACCTCGACCTGACAGCCGCCAGCAGTTCCGACGCCTTGACCGACACCGTGGATTACGGTCGCGCCGCCAAGGAGATCGTGGCCGTGATCGAAGGCGTGCATGTGGACCTTATCGAGCGGCTGGCTGGAATCATCGCCGATCGGCTGCTCGCCATCGATCCGATCGTCAAGGTGGACGTGACGGTGCATAAGCCGCATGCGCCCATCACCGTGCCCTTCGATGATGTTGCGGTATCCATTACCCGTGCTCGTGAAGCGCAGGGCGGTGTAGCCGCACGGTCTGCGACAGTCTCGGGCGGTGAGCATGCGGTGCCTTCGGAAGCGGGAACGCATATGCATACCGCAGTGGTGGCTCTGGGTGGCAACATTGGCGAAGTACGCTCCACCTTGCGCGCCGCCGTACGTGAAATGGATGGATTACCCGGCACTCAGGTGACTGGCATCTCACCGCTGTTCCGCACTGCCGCGTGGGGTATGGCCGACGGCGCCCCCGATTTTCTCAACGCGGTGGTCGAACTGGAAACCACTATGGGAGCTCATGAGCTGCTCGCCGCTTTGCAACAGATCGAAGCCGACCATGGACGCACACGCGAACATCATTGGGATTCCCGTCCGCTTGATTTAGACATCATCGACTTCGATGGTCAGACCAATGCCGACGAAGACTTGGCATTGCCTCACCCGCGTGCATGGCAGCGCGCCTTCGTGCTCGTGCCGTGGCATGCGCTCAATCCCGGGGCTCGACTTGCGGGTGCACACGGAGGATTGGTAGCTGATCTTATGGCAGCTGCTCCAGATCGCGACGCAGTGAAGCTTGATTCCGAGGATTGGATGCTCGGCGAGCACAACTATACGTGCGAGCCGGAATCCGAACCGGTGTCACGCCGCGCGGTGATTTCCATGGATTCCACATCCGCTGATGCTGAGCGACTGTTCCGGGAGGTGATCGTTTCCATCGACGGCATGCCCGGCAATCAGGTGCAAGGTATTTCTCCGCTGTACCATGTGGCGCATTTTGACGGACCGGATGCCATGAGCGCCGTCATACAAGTGGAGACGAAGTTGTCGGCCGCTGATTTGATCGCGGCTCTTGGCAGCGTGGAATCCGCGCATGACAACATTGTCGACCTTGATCTGGTGGATATGGAAGGCGTTGTTGCAGACGAACCGCATTGCCGTGTGCCGTGGCCGTCCGCTCGTGAACATGCCTCGGTACTCGCCCCGTGGATGGATATGGATCCGAACGCCACACTGGGTGGTGATCCGGTTTCCTTCCTGCTTGCGATGGCACCGGATGCCGGGCAGGTGGGATTGCTCACGGATAACTGGATTCTATCGGGCAACTTGGGTGACTAGAGCAAAGAACTCCCCAGTACACGAACACTGATGTAACGGCGTCGGATCGATTCGCGAGACATCGCCGTGCGTGCCTCGGCTGTGAGGCGCAGACGGAAAGGACACACATGAAGGCACGTCGAACTCCTTGGTGGCAGTATGGCATAGCCGCCGCGCTCGGGCTGCTGGCCGGCATCGGTCTGGCGGTTTATGGCGAACGCTCCGGCTTGTCTCTGATCGGGGCCCCATGGGTGGTGGCCGGTCTGCTGGCGGTATTGGGTGTGATCGTGCTGGCGCTCGCCCTTCAGGTGCACAAGTATGCGAACACGGATCCCAAGAAGCGTCCGCACAGCTTCGTGAACCCCACGGTGGCGGTGTACACGTTGGTGCTAGCTAAAGCGCTTGGATTGGCTGGTGCCGCGCTCGCCGGCTGGTATGGCGGGCAGATTCTCATGAGTATCAGCCATTTCGAGGCACCGTTCTACCATGACGCGATTATCGAATGCGCCGTTTCGGCTGTGATCTGCGTGGCCGACATGATTATCGGGATCATCGGTGAGTGGTTGTGCCAGTTGCCGCCCAATGAGGGACCGGAGAATCCGAAAATGAAAGCCGTGTCCCGAACCCGGAACACGGCGCAAGCGTATAAGCAGTAGCATCAGTCGATGCTGATGAGGATCTGAACAGCTGTGTCTGGCGCGTCAGGTTAGCGCGTCGGCACGCGTACCATGGCCTCTTGAGCGATGGCGGCTACCAGCTGGCCGTCGCGCGAGTAGACCTTGGCGATGCCGAGACCGCGTCCATGCGCGGCGATCGGCGTATCCTGCACGTACAAGTGCCATTCGTTGATGTCGATATCGCGATACCACCACATTGAATGATCGATGGAAGCGTACGAAATACCGGGCGTGGAGATCGACAGTCCGGCGCGGCGCAACACTGGCTCCATCATCACCTGATCGCAGCCGAGCGCAAGCATCGCACGATGCATCACCTGCGGTACATCAACGTGACCGTCCGCCTTCATCCACACCATCTGTTTGCCGGAATCATGTTTCGCGGACTGCTTATCAGCCTGAAGCATCACCGTGGGCGTCACATGACGAATATCGAACGGCGATTTCTCGGCGTAGTAGTTTGCGAACGGTGACTTTTCGGCGAACGGTTGCATCAGTTCTTTGGCTGAAGTGAGATTTTCGGGCTCCGGAAGGTTTTCCGGCATCGGATCGGCGAATTCCACACCTTCCTGACCGGTTTCCTGGAAAGAGGCTATCGCAGTGAGAATCGACCCCTCGGATTGAGTGACGTTGACTCGGCGTGCGGAGAACGAACGCCCGTCGCGCAACGTTTCCACGTCGAACAGCAGATCCTGGCGAATGTCTCCGGCGGCGATGAAATATCCATGTACCGAGTGCGGCAGACGTGAGGCGGGAACGGTTTTAGAGGCTGCGACTACTGATTGGGCGATCACCTGCCCGCCATAGACACGGCCGGTGGGGAAGTACAGACTTTCTCCGTTGATATAGGTGTGTTCCCGGTAGCTGGAAGGTTCACCCAAGGTAAGCACCTTCACCAAATGATCCAACGGCGTGACGGTGGCAGCCTGAGCCATGATTCCTCGATTCGTGTGGGTCGTACATTTTCTGTGCTGCTTCGCAGTTTACGCAGACGGAGTTAAGAGTGCCGGCAGATGGATGTAACGAACCTGTGAGAAAGGTAAACGGTCGGTTAGGTGTGAAATATGTCCGGCATGCGGGCGTGACTGTGAACAGTGACCGAGAATGAGGAGTGGCGGACGAGACCAGCGTCATAACAAAGGAGGCCGCCACCATATTGGTGACGACCTCCGGTAAACGCTGGAGCGCTCGATACTCGCTCAATAAGCGCTCAATAATTGAGCGCTACTGTATCAATCAGCCGCGCACGAGCTTCTTGTGCAGACGGTGCGGACGGGCCGCATCCTCGCCAAGACGAGCTACGCGGTTCTCCTGATAGGACTGGAAGTTGCCTTCGAACCAGTACCACTTGGCCGGGTTCTCATCGTCGCCTTCCCAAGCGAGGATGTGGGTGGCCACGCGATCAAGGAACCAACGGTCGTGGGAGATCACCACGGCGCAGCCCGGGAAGCCGAGCAGTGCGTTTTCGAGGCTCTCCAGAGTCTCCACATCCAAGTCGTTGGTGGGCTCGTCGAGGAGCAGCAGATTGCCGCCCTGCTTCAGGGTCAAAGCAAGGTTCAGACGGTTGCGTTCACCACCGGAAAGCACGCCGGTGAGCTTCTGCTGGTCGGAGCCCTTGAAGCCGAAGCTGGCCACATAGGCGCGGGTCGGCACTTCGACGCCGGCCACTTCGATGAAGTCAAGGCCGCCGGAGACCGCCTCCCACAGGTTCTTGTTCGGATCCAGACCTGCGCGGTTCTGATCGACATAGCTGATCTTGACGGTGTCGCCGATCTTCAGCTCACCGCTGGTGAGCGGCTCCAAGCCGACGATGGTCTTGAACAGGGTGGACTTACCCACGCCGTTCGGACCGATCACGCCGACGATGCCGTTGCGCGGCAGGGTGAAGGAGAGGTCGTCGATGAGCACACGGTCGCCGAAGGCCTTGTGGATGTGCTTGGCTTCCAGCACCGTGGAACCCAGACGCGGGCCGGCCGGAATCTGAATCTCGGAGAAGTCCAGCTTCTTGTTGTTGCGTGCCTCCTGCTCCATCTGGTCGTAACGCTCCAGACGGGCCTTGTTCTTGGCCTGACGGGCCTTGGGGGAGGAACGCACCCAGTCGAGTTCGTCCTTGAGGCGCTTGGCCAGCTTGGCGTCCTTGGCACCCTGGATCTCCATACGCTTGGCCTTGGTTTCCAAGTAGGTGGAGTAGTTGCCCTTGTACGGGTACAGGTGACCACGGTCCACCTCGCAGATCCACTCGGCCACGTTGTCCATGAAGTAACGATCGTGGGTGACGGCGATGACGGCGCCCTTGTACTGGTGCAGGAATTGCTCCAGCCACAGGATGGATTCGGCATCCAAGTGGTTGGTGGGCTCGTCGAGCAGCAGCAGATCCGGGGCTTCGAGCAGCAGCTTGCACAGAGCCACACGACGGCGCTCGCCTCCAGAGCACACGTTCACCGGGGTGTCCGGGTCAGGGCACTGCAGTGCATCCATAGCCTGTTCGAGCTGGGAGTCGAGATCCCAGCCGTCGGCGGCGTCGATCTCGGTCTGGAGCTGGCCCATCTCCTCCATCAGCGCGTCGAAGTCAGCGTCCGGGTTGGCCATCTCCTCGCCGATTTGGTTGAAGCGGGCCACTTTCTCGGCGATCGGTCCGAAGGCCATCTTGATGTTCTCGCCCACGGTTTTGGTGTCGTCCAGCGGCGGCTCCTGCTGCAGAATGCCCACCGTGAAGCCCGGAGTCAGCGTGGCTTCGCCGTTGGAGACGGTTTCGATGCCGGCCATGATCTTCAAGAGCGTGGACTTACCCATACCGTTGGGGCCCACCACGCCGATCTTCGCGCCCGGCAGGAAGCTCAGGGTCACATCGTCAAGAATCACGCGGTCGCCGTAGGACTTGCGTGCCTTGATCATCTGGAATACGAATTCTGCCACTTGCAGTTGCTCCTTAGAAAGGTTGGAATTTCGCCGTTTCTAGTCTTGTCTGTGTTGTTTGTGCGGGTGCGGTGTGTGCGGTACGGTGCCGTGTTGGCCGTATGGTTCCCACGATGTTCGATGTATTGGCCCAGATGTTGTGATACCTGTCCACATTACGATCGAATCCCCGTCAAACTACCGCCCACCATGGTATCGGAAGGGCTGGAATGGCAGGGGCTCGTTACGGGTTGCGTGGCGGACGCAGCACGGGTGGGGCGGCAAGTTGCATGTGGTGTCCGGGGCTTTGATGGACTTGAGGTTCTTGTCTTCGTGTTTTATGGCCTCAATACGGCCTCAATATGGCCTCAATATGGCCTCAATACGGCTTCGCACCATCCATATTGCATCAGCCATATGCGCACAGAGCGCGGAATGGGGGTGTATTGCTTTGCTGGGCTCGTATGTTTGCCACCATTTCAGGAATTCGGCATTATCGTGAAATTGGGACAAGGCCTTGCTTTCGTGACTTTGGGCTTGGAATTCACAAATGGCTTTATTTCAAGGATTTGGAGAAATGGTGATTTGTCCCCACAGACATGTCAATCGTTGGACGCTCAAATGGAGACACGGCATCTTGCCACCATTTTCAAAAAGAGCCGATTACAGCAAATAGTGGCACGTTTTCTTGTCTTGTATTGTCTCGGGACATGCGTCAAGTATGCCCTGAGACAATACAATTGCCGTTATAGAGATACATAAGACAGAGGCCAACGCAGGGGAGTGAAAATGACGCCGGTTGAATTGGCAACGCGCAGACGGGTTACTGGTCTGACTTCAGCGGAGTTCGCCAAACTGTTCGTGACTTTGGAACGTAAAGTGGACGGCGAATCCGCGCATTGGGATGCCTCGGATGTGGAATCATGGGAGATCGTTGGACCGCCGGTGGTGGCCGAGCAACATCTCAATGACGCGTTCGCGGCAGCCAATGAATTCGTAGCGACCTTGGCGAAGCGCTTGTACCGCGCTGCCATGCCTGCCAAAGAAGGCGCAGTGTTGACCGCGTTTCCCGATGACCTGACATTCTGGTCCGCCCAGCCGGATTTCGGTGGCATTCCGCATGCGTTGTGGAATATCGCGGCATTGCAGGCCGCGGAGTGGATTCGTCAGGAAACCGGCGTTATCTGCGAACTGCATGCCCGTGAGCCGTTGGTGTGATGTGTGGTGAACGGCGGTCCGCCGGATCGATGGCGAACGACGAACCGCCGCACTTGTGAAGTTTCACGAAACATTTGTCTGTAGGATAACCATTTTGTTTGATATGCAACAATCTTCAGGCGAACGGAGTCCTATGAACGAACGCAGTGCGTCTACCCAGCCGACTGATCGATTGCCCAATGGCGGCAAGCGGCCGATGCAGTCAACATTGGTCATCGCGGTAGTGTCCTTGGCTATTTTGACGTTTTTGGGAATCCTGTCGGAAACGTCGCTGAATATCGCGTATTCCACGCTGATGCAAGAATTTGCGATCGATGCATCTGTGGTGCAGTGGCTCACCACCGGTTACCTGCTACTGCTTTCCGTGGCGATTCCGGCCTCGCCGTTCATGGTGCGTCGTTTCGCCACCAAAGCGTTGTTCATTGCCGCGGTTTCGGTTTTCACTGTCGGCACTATACTGGGCGCGTTCGCGACCAACTTCCCATTGCTGCTCGCCGCGCGATTGGTAATGGCTCTGGGCACCGGCATCTCATTGCCGTTGATCACCAACATCATTTTGGAAAAAGCGCCGCTCGAACAGCGTGGAGCCATGCTTGGCATCGTGAGCCTGGTAACCTGTGCCGCGCCGGCCATTGGCCCGGTATTCGGCGGTATCGTCATGGAATACCTGAACTGGCATTGGATTTTCTACACCATGCTGCCATTTCTGGTGATTTCATTCCTGCTGGGCATGGCTACGGTACCGGAGATTCGTCATCCCGGCGATAAAGAACAGGCAAGCATCAGCATGCCGTCGTTGCTGCTGGTCGCCGCTGGATTGTCAGGGCTGATCGTGGCCGTGAGCTTCTTCGCCAGTTGGAATGGCGATTGGCGATTCTGGCTGGTATTGGCCCTGAGCATGGCTGTGCTGACAATATTCGCGCTGGTGCAGCTCAAGATGAGCAAGCCGCTGATTGAAGTCCGTGTATTCGCCTATCCGGGATTCTCGCTGGGCATGATGATTTTGCTGATGGCTTCCGGCAGCGTTCTGGGGCTGAACTTCCTGTTGCCGATTTTGCTGCAACGCGGATTCGGCATGAGCAGTCTTTCGGCGGCTTTGACGTTGCTGCCCGGCGCGGTAGTGGGTGCCATTTCCGCGCCATTGATCGGCAGTTCCCTGAAAAACCATTTCCCGCCGAAATTTATCGTGATTGGCTTCGTCGTAGTCGCGATAATGGATGCGATATTCATCGCCGTCACGGGGAACGTTTGGGTGATCGCCGTAGCGTACGCGGTATTTATGGCGTTTTCCGGATTCGTGCTGGTTCCCGATCAGACGCATGCGTTGAACCAGCTGCCGAGCCAACTCAATGCGGATGGTTCTGCGGTAATGAACACCGTGCAACAAATGGCAGGAGCGATCGGTACCGCGGTGGCCAGCGCGTTGATCACCGAATTCGCTGCGATGGAGCTTGCGGATGGTGCCAGTCAGTCACAGGCATATCTCTCGGCGTTCCCCGCCAGCATGTGGGTGCTTGCCGGTATGGCATTGCTTGGTGTGGCGCTCGCCGCACTCATGTTCCGTTTCTCCACTCGTCGTCCGCCGCAATTGGTGGTGACCGATGTCGCGCACCGATAGGGGATGGGCATAGGCGCGAGCCGGCGGTGTGCCTGGAATGCCGCCGGTCGTAGGCTGGGACGAAAACGTGCCTCTGCTCGTCTGTCGTCCCAGCTGAACAGTGTGTTCAAAGTGTCCAGATTGTTTTGCGGATCGCTTATCAGCAGCGGTCGAATGAGAATCGGGCGATCTCATCGAGCGCTTGCTGACTTTCGTCCAGCCATGTCATGCCGATGGGGTAGACGTGGCCAAGCGTTTCGTGCCGGCCTGTTTTGCGATCTGACAGTTCGAAATCAGCGCCCTTGCGTGATAGTGCGGTCGCCAAAGCAAGCGCGTCGGCCTCAAGGAAATCATCGCTTGATGTGAGGATGAACAGTGGCGGCAGATTGATGTTGTTCACGATGCCTTCAGCCGTCAAATACATAGGGTCGGCGGCATCGAGTCCGGCGAAGAACTCTGCGCCGAGCATATGTTCCAGCATCGCTCGTTTGGACGGGTCGTAGCCGATGCCGAGCTTGCCGTCTCGCTTGGCTGCAGCCTCGGACGCCATTGAATACACGCCGCACACCAGAGCGCCGCCGGCAAACCGCAAACCGGAAGCCTGTTCGATACCGAACGCCCGAGCGGCGTCCGTACTGTTTTCGATGGCCAGTGTGAGTAGTGCCAGAGCGCCGCCGGCTGAATCGCCGGTAATGAACAGTGCGTCCGCATTGACCGGGTACTCACCCAAATGTGCCCTCAACCAACGCAGTGCAGCTTGCACGTCGGCCAGTTGCCCTTTGAGATCGGTTTGTGGAGCCGGTCGATAGTTGAGCGAAACCACAGCGAATCCGCGCGATGCCAGATGTGTGTTGAAATTGCGGTTGAGCTCCTTGTATCCGTAGGTAAATCCGCCGCCGTGAATGTCGATATACACCGGTGTGGTGTGTCCTCCGCGCACTGCGGCCTCATGAGGCAGATAGATGTCGAGCAGATGGCCGCGGCACTGGCCGGCTGCTTGGTCGGTGCCTCCATCCGGCAGGTATGCGATGTCGCATATGGCGTCCACGGTGTCGGGATCATGCCAGTATTCGGATCTTGATAGATCAAACAATGCGGTCTGATACCGGTTCATACGGAACGTCTGCGCTCGGTCGGCGGGCAGCGCGTCGAGGTCGCCATCGATTTCGGTCCAGTAGGAGAACCGTTCGGCCAACTGTGGGTCGATCTGCGGTTCGGCCAGATCCGGGAGGACGGCCGCGTTGCTTTCCTCGTCTGATGATTGATTGGTGATGACTGCCATGTCCGTTGCCTTCCTTGGTCCGTCGTAAGCGATTCGTTGTGCGCGATCGATTCCATGATAGCGATACGTCGCAGCGCCGAGGCGAGCGCCAATGTAATTACGTCAAATAACAGTAAGGGTGGTTGTGCTCCCTGTATGTATGGGAGCGCAACCACCCTTATGGGTCTATGCGGTTATCTATGCAGCTTATGCAGCGACCTGTGTACTCAGCGCAGCGCCAGATTGGCGGCACCGATCAATCCGGCGTCCTGACCGGCGGTGGCGGCCACGATCTTGGCGTGACCACGGTAAGCGCTGCCTTCCAGGAAGCGGGTGTAGTTGTAGCGTGCCGGTTCCAGCAGGATGTCGCCGACGGCCACCACACCGCCGCCGATCACGAAGATATCCGGATCGAGCACTGCTGCGGTTGCAGCCATCGTGCGGCCGAGCCATTCGCCGATCTTGTTGAAGGCGTACAAGCCGAGCACGTCGCCCTCCTGGGCGGCCTGAGAGACCATCGGGCCTTCGAGCTTGGTGATGTCGCCACCGCACAGCTCAAGCAGACGCTTGGCATCTTGCGGACGACGACGGATGGCCGACTTGGCGAAGTTTTCCAGCGAGGTGCCGGAAGTATAACGCTCAGCGCAGCCGCGCAGGCCGCAGCCGCAGTGATCGCCATCCGGGACCATGGGCAGATGGCCGAGCTCGGCGGCCATGCCGAAGGAACCGCGGTACAGTTCGCCGTTGATCACGATGGCACCGCCAAGGCCGGTGCCCACGGTGAGGGCCACCATGTTGCGGCTGCCCTGACCGGCACCGTGCACGTATTCGCCCCAGCCGGCGCAGTTCGCGTCGTTCTCAACGACGACCGGCACTGCGTGGTTGATGAGGGCACCTACGTTCTCGGACAGGTTATAGTTGATCCAAGCGGGAATGTTTGCGGCGAAGGTCATGGTCTTGCGGTCTGCGCCGACATTGCCGGCTGCGGAGATGCCGATGGCTTGGATGTCGGTGTGGCCGGCGGCAATGGCCTCGTTGTAGACCTTGGCGATGTTCTGGTTGATGGCGTCGGCGTCCATCGGGGTGGGAACGCGCCAGCGCTGCACAATGGTATCGTTTTCATCGCATACGGCAGCAGCGATCTTGGTGCCTCCGATGTCAACAGCGAGCGTAGTCATTGCTTCTCCTTTGATCATTTCCTTACTCGACAAACACTGGAATCATAACGTTTGTGCGAGACGTTGTATGGCATTGCTTGCATGATTTGCGGCAATTGCAGCATCGATTGTCCGGTTGGTGAATATATGAGAGCGTTCACATCAGGGCCGAGTTTGGAGCGCTTAATTACCAATTGGGAAGCAAACGGTTGCATTGATGCCGATTTGTTGGGGTAAGGCGCTGTTGCGCTATGGTGCGACACGCAGCAACCTGTTGCGACACGCCGAGGTTGCGTATGTGGATGAGGTTCAGGTAATGTATCCACTCGTGCCTCACGCAAGTGAGAAACATACGGCCCCGTAGCTCAGTTGGTTAGAGCGCCGCCCTGTCACGGCGGAGGTCACCGGTTCAAGTCCGGCCGGGGTCGCCACCAAGGCTTCCGATGATTCGGAAGCCTTTTTGCTTTTTCTGCCTTGGTTTGGGTCTGCTTCCTGTTCCGGGCGGAATCGGCGAACATGAAGTGTGCGGGAGCTTGCGCGACAGCTTGCGCAAAGTCACGGAAGGGGCTGACAGCCATGCAGAGACCGATTATGACCTCGCGTTCTTTTCTTCGTATGCCGTCCGAAACGGCGGGACCGGAAGATGAGTCTGTGGCTCAGGATCTCGTAGACACCTTGGAAGCCAATCGCTCGCGTTGCGTTGGCATGGCGGCCAATATGATCGGTGTGAGCAAACGCATCATCGCATTTGTGGATCAGGATTTTGGCGATCGTATCACGGTGATGTACAATCCGGTGATTACGTCTATGGACGGTGCGTACGATACCGAAGAAGGTTGTTTGTCTTTGCAAGGCGAACGTCGCACGCTGCGTTATCGCCGCATTGAAGTGAGTTATGAGGATCGGCGTTTCCGCGCCCGTCGTGCCGTATTCACTGGTTTCTCCGCTGAGATCATTCAGCATGAAGTCGACCATTGCAACGGCATCATCATTTGATTCTTGTTTGATTGTTGCGATATTGCTTTCGAGTCTTTGTCTGAATGCGGGGTCCTGCATACCGGTTTTGTCGCTTTGGCTTGTTGCGCTGGGCGTTGCCGGTTGTTGTCGGGCTCGTTGACCGAGCGTGAGATGACGGTTGAGGTTTCGATATCGTCGTGGATGTTGCGGCGACGTTGCGACGCGCCCGAACCGATCTCGATGATGATGGCTACGGTGCACAACTGATGTGCGGCGCGGTGGATAACTGGTTCTATGAATGCGTTATGCACCGTAGTCGCAAATGGTTGTACACATTTGCGTGTTGTTCACTTGTCTGATTATCCACTTATCCACAAGTTCGCGGTACTTCCTTGCATGCGAATCGAATATCGCCATACAGTGTGCCTCACGGCGGGCAACGAAGCCCACCGCGAGATTGTTGCATCTTCATGTAAGGGGATTTGCCATGACCGTCACTGCAACTACCGAGGATTCCGGATTGCCGGTAATGCTGGACAGCAAAGATGTTGTCGATGCTTTTAAGCGGTACAACCTCGCCATCTATGCCGAAGCGAGGCGTGAGTTTTACCACGAAGTGAACTTGAATCCATTCAGACCCCATGCGGAAAGCACGTTGCGATTCGTGGAATGGATGTTCTGGGACTGGTTCTCCTATGACTGCGCCATCAGCGGGCACGGTTTGAGTTTGGATGAATCGGAGGATCTAGAGCTCGAACTGGAGCATAGACCTGGTATGGGCATTTCGCCGTTCATCGCCATGGGTGAATTGTTGTATGAGCACACGGACAAAATCGACAATCGCGGTATCTGTGATCTGCGTGATATTGATGAGACCAATTTCGCCTCGATGTTTTGGATTCGTGATGCGAATGCGGCGTCCGGATGCCTTCGTCTTGAAGATATCGTGCAAGGAGGAACGTACGACGTCATGGATCATGCTGCCGCTGGCAAATACGACGGCGCACGCGGCGGCATGATCGTCAATCGCATCGCCTACGCGCGTGGGGCTTGGCGGACCTGTGCGATTCCGGTATATGAGGCACGTCGGCCTGATGATCCGGAAGTCGGCGGCAAGCTCATTCGCGATTTTCGCAATTGTGGATACCGGCCTGATTTTCCTGGCTTGGTGAGGTTCTTCTATGGTCGCGCGAAAGACACGGGTCTTGATTGGGAGCAGACGGACCGGGCGCTACGGGAGGGGACGTTGGACGGCCTGATTCGCAAGGCTTGTGAGAGATAGGGGGTGCCGGGGTGAATGAGATTGGGGGAGGTGCGGACGGAGCGTGATAGATGTTTGTATGTTCGCGCACTGCAAGGGGGCTGCGCGAACATACAAACGTTTTTGGCGGTGAAATCATTTGTATGTTCGCGCAGTGGCCGTTCGTCGCGCGAACATACAAATACAAGATGCGGATACAAGATGCGGAACATGCTGGTGTTTTCGCAAAAGACGATGGCGTACGCGCTGGTTGGTGCGCTGAAAGCCCTTGATTTTATTGGCAACACGCTGAACGGCTTCGTATTAATTCAATCATTTGACAAACATAGTTCAATGGTTTTATTATTAATCCCGTAATCCGTTGAACCACTTACTGCAAAGGAGCGCCCAAATGGGTCTGTGGGATGTTGACAAGGTCGAGTACGTCGGTCGCGCCAAGGGACCGAAGGAGGGTCTGGCCTTCCACTACTACGATGCCGACAAGGTCGTTGCCGGCAAGAAGATGAAGGATTGGCTGCGTTTCGGTGTTGCTTGGTGGCACACCATGAACCAGGAGCTGGTTGATCCGTTCGGTACCGGCACCGCTCACCGTCCGTACTACAAGTACACCGATCCGATGGATCAGGCTCTGGCCAAGGTCGACTACGCTTTCGAGCTGTTCACCAAGCTGGGCGTTGAGTACTTCTGCTTCCACGATCGTGACATCGCTCCCGAGGGTGACACCCTGCGCGAGACCGACGCCAACCTGGACAAGGTCGTCGACAAGATCGAAGAGAACATGAAGGCCACCGGCGTCAAGCTGCTGTGGAACACCTCCTCCCTGTTCACCAACCCGCGCTTCGTGTCCGGCGCTGCAACCTCTCCGTTTGCTGACATCTACGCCTACGCCGGCGGCCAGCTGAAGAAGAGCCTCGAAATCGGCAAGCGCCTCGGTGCTGAGAACTACGTGTTCTGGGGTGGTCGTGAAGGCTACGAGAACCTGTGGAACACCGAGATGAAGCGCGAGACCGACCACATCGCCAAGTTCTTCCACATGTGCGCCGACTACGCCAAGGAAATCGGCTTTGACGCCCAGTTCCTGATCGAGCCGAAGCCGAAGGAGCCGACGCTGCACCAGTACGACTTCGATGCAGCCACCGCCATCAACTTCCTGCGTGAGCACGATCTGACCGACGTGTTCAAGCTGAACCTCGAAGGCAACCACGCCAACCTGGCCGGCCACACCTACCAGCACGAGATTCGCGTCGCTCGCGAGTCCGGCTTCCTGGGCTCTCTCGACGCCAACCAGGGCGACAAGCTCATCGGCTGGGATATGGATGAGTTCCCGACCGATCTCTACGAGACCGTCGCCGTGATGTGGGAAGTCCTGCAGGCTGGCTCCATCGGTCCGCGTGGTGGTCTGAACTTCGATGCCAAGCCGCGTCGTACCTCATTCTACGCTGAGGATCTGTTCCGTTCTCACGTTGCTGGTATGGATTCCTACGCCGCAGGCCTGCTGGTCGCCGACAAGATGAACCAGGATGGCTTCATTCAGGATCTCATGGCCGAGCGTTACAGCTCCTACGATTCCGGCATCGGCAAGGACATCGACGAGGGCAACGTCACTCTGGCCGACCTCGAAGCCTACAGCCTCGACAAGCCGCAGTCCGAGCTCATCGCCGCCACCAAGTCCGATCACCTTGAGTCCGTCAAGGCCACCATCAACAACTACATCGTTGACGCTCTGGCTGAGGTTGAGTGAGTCTGATCGACGACTGACTAGATAGTTTGCATTGTTGGGTGTGCGGTTTCGGCCGCATGCCCAACAACAAAACTTGTCTGTTATATCTATGAGATTCGATTGACGTCAGGCGCATCGTGCCAAAGCGCGTCATCGATGAGCATAGGCAATAGCTCTTTTATCTTCCATTCCTTTTTCTCCTTTCTCCTTCCTTCCATCGGAAAAAGCCGTGCGAAACAACGTCGTTTCGCACGGCTTTTTCCGGTTTGCGGCCCGTTGCTATCCGTAGGGTTTCTCGTTTGCCTAACGTATTCAAATCACGATTTGACAAATCGTGATTTGAATATGGCAAAAAGGCATCATGGACTGCAAGGCTTCGGCCGGTGCGTTGAACCTTCGGGCGGTTTCCAATCTTCGGGTGCCTTTTTGTTGAAGTGTGAAAACATGAGGTGTGCCGGTATCTGAGCCGGTGGCGTGCCGTACAATATCGTCGAGCGTACATCGTCAAACCATTGAACAAATGCAAGGAGGCTATGTCAATGACTCATGATCTCGAACAGCTCAAGCGTGATTATCCGGATGTAAGGGCTCTGTTCGCCGACGATTGGCTGCAGTACCGCAAGTCAACGATTCTGCCCGAGCTTACGCGCGAATCGCAGGAGATGAGCGACCGCATCAATCGCATCTATTTCGAAGACACGGCGGAAGCTGAGCGACTGTTCCGCGAACTGGTGCCGGAGGCCGGCGAAGGCGTGGACTTCCGTCCGCCAATCCGCTTGGATTATGGACTGGGACTTAAGATCGGGGACCGCACGTTCATCAACATGGATTTCCTCATTGTGGGCGGCGGCCCGATTTCCATCGGCTCCGACTGCTTGATCGGCCCGCGCGTAAGTATTTACACGCCGAACCATGCCATTGCCAAGAAACCGCGTCTGGAAGGATGGCAGCATAACGCCGACGTAACCATCGGCAATAACGTATGGCTTGGCGGCAATGTGGTGATATGCCCCGGAGTGACCATCGGAGACAACACCATCATCGGCGCAGGTGCCGTGGTTACGCATGACATTCCCGCCGACTCCATCGCCGTGGGCAATCCCTGCCATGTGATCGGCCGGGTGCCTGAGGATTGGACGCCTGAAGAACGTGCCGAGGTGGAAGGAAAGTGATCGTAGAGGGTGATCGGCGACGAGCGTGGACCGTTGATCACCCTTTTTGACTCTCTGAACTGAGCCTCGGTGACTTCTCGGCCTGGAACGGCAAGAAAGATAACAGGAAACCCATATTCAAGGAATTATCGAAAATCCGTAAGGATGTGCAAGCAATACGCAAAGGAGCAATGCGATGACGCAATACCATGTTTCGGCTTCGGCCGGTTCCCTGTCGGGCAGTGGCAGCGCAACCGACCCGTTCCTGACCATCGGCCAGGCGGCCGCCATCGCGCGCGCCGGCGACGAGGTGATCGTGCACGCCGGCACATACCGGGAGTCCGTGGACCCGCGCTTTGGCGGCGAAAACGAAACGAACCGCATCGTCTACCGTGCGGCCGAGGGCGAGTCGCGCCCGGTCATCACCGGTGCCGAACGCATCGATACATGGGTGCCTGAAGGCGATGGCGTATGGCGTGCCGCGATCCCGAATGCCTTTTTCGGCGAGTACAACCCGTACGTCGAGACTGTGTTCGGTGACTGGACCGTCTACCCGGATCCCAAAGTCGAGGTCCGTCACTTGGGTGATGTATATCTCAACGGCAAGTCGTTCTACGAAGTGTCTTCGTTGGACAAGGTACGTGCTCCTGAACGTTGGGATACCGGCAGGGATGCCGCGACCGAAGCGGTCGTGCCGCTGCTCGACCCGGACGCAACAGTGAACGTATGGTACTGCGAGACGAATGCCGAAAGCACTACGATTTGGGCGAACTTCCATGATGCCGACCCGAATGCGGAAATCACTGAAATCAACGTGCGTGAAACCTGCTTCTACCCATCGCGACCGTTCGTCAATTACATCACCGTGCGCGGGTTCGAACTGTGCCGTGCGGCCTGCCCGTATACTCCGCCGACCGCTGATCAGGTGGGCTTGATCGGCCCGCACTGGTCGCGCGGCTGGGTGATCGAGGACAACGTGATCCATGACGCGAAATGCTCGGCCATCAGTCTCGGTAAGGAGATTTCCACCGGAGATAACGATTCGACGCGTACACACCGCAAATCCGGCTACCAATATCAGAAGGAAGCAGTGTACAAGGCTCTGCATGCGGGTTGGGAGAAAGGCGTGGTCGGTGGCCATGTGGTACGCGACAACGTGATTTTCGACTGCGGCCAGAACGGCGTGGTGGGACATATGGGCTGTGCGTTCAGCCTCATTGAAGGCAACCACATCTACCGAATCGGTACCAAGCGCGAGTTCTTCGGCTGGGAGGTCGCCGCGATCAAAATGCATGCCGCAGTCGATACCGTGGTACGCGGCAATCGTGTACATGATTCGGTGCTGGGCATGTGGCTGGACTGGCAGGCGCAGGGCACCATCGTGGACGCAAATGTGTTCTACCGCAACACGCGTGACGTGATGACCGAGGTGACCCATGGCCCTCTCACCTTCGTGAACAACGTGTTTGCCTCAGAATTCAGCTTCGACGACTATGCGCAAGGCGCTGCGTTTGTGAACAACCTGTTTGCCGGGCGTCTGCGTCACACTCAGGTGCTGGACCGGTCCACGCCGTATCACTTCCCGCATTCCACCGCCCCTGCCGGTGAAGCATTCGTCTATGGCGGTGACGACCGATTCATTAATAACCTCTTCATGGCGGTTGAAGGCGAGGTGCCGCCTGAGCGGACGCAGAACGCCGTCGGATCCGTCAGCGTGACCGATGCGGGCACCTCTTGCTTCGAGGATTATCCGCGCTCGCTCGCGGAATACGAACAACGCATTGAAGAGGCGGGATTGGGCGATGAAGAGCTGTATCGCAGCATCCTGCAGCCCATGATGCTGACGTCCAATACGTATCTGAATGGAGCGAAAGCTGCATCATGGGAAACGGATGCCGTGACATGTGCCGAGGCTGGTACCTTGAGCTTGCGCGAGACCGATGATGAGTTGTGGATTGCGCTTGCGTTGCCTGATGAGGCGCGTGGGGCGACTGGCTCGGTGGTGTCTACCGCTGATTTGGGACAGCCTCGCATTGTGGAGGAGTATTTCGAGCAGCCGGACGGTTCGTCGATTATGGTGAATCGCGATATGGTGGGTGATGTACGCGGCGAGGAATCCGCTCGCGGCCCTCTTGCCGTATATCCGAGAGGTGAAGTGCTCATTTGGAGTAGTGCCGTGTCTTGTTGATGATCGCGGTCAAGAAACGGTCGGATGCCTTGCGACAATTGTTGGGCATCCGGCCGTTATTATTTGCATTTGCGATTTTTGCTATGGGGATCGGCTTTATGCTCATTCTCCCGAATGCCGTGGGCGGAATGTGTGCCACGATAGTGCATTATTGCCGTTATTGCGGTGATGTGGCACGGCGTTATCGGCAATCCAACCGAGATCGTAGGGATTTCTGCGGTACGACAGTGTATAAAGCCTTGGAATGCGCTGTCGTGGCACGCCCGAATGGTACGTCAGCGCAAATTGACCGGTATTGCATTTGTGTGGCAAGCATTTTATGTTTGAGGACTGTGATCGAGTCCGTCTGAGGGGGGGGCATGGGCGCGATTTGCATCGGAGCTGTGCGCATGTCATATAAACATCTCAGGTTCTTTACTTGCGTCGGATCAAACCAGGCGGCTCGGTAGACGACGCGGATTTGCGTTCGTAACAAAACAGGTATATGGTTAAATCATTAAACTAAATGACCGTACCCGTTCTGCGTACCTACGCAACGTCAATGGAGATACTGCTATGCGCGCACATCGAATGCTGTTGTTTTCGCTGATTCTGCTGGCCGCGGTGTATGCCGTGCTGTTGTTCGTGGCTCCTGTGGCCGCGCCGATCGGAGCATTGCTGACCGCCGCCGGATTGGTGTTGGTCTCTACCCGCTATGCTTGGCGTCCGAAATTCCTCGCCTTGTTTGAGACGGGGGAGGCCGTCTGCTGAATTTCGTGAATGCTTTGAATCGCTGACGGGACCGGCTGTGTGCCTGCATGCTCTTGCGGGAGTTTGGGTCCTGTAGCAGCGAGTCGTATTTGTATGCCGCTTCACTTGACGTGGGGCGGCTTTTCTGTTTTTCGGAACGACTGTGAGCTGAGTGGGGGGGGCGAACGGTTGTCTGTCGGACGAGCCCGGGGCTTTTGGGGTACGTTGTTTTTTGAGAGGGGTGGCTGTGCGTTTTTTATGTGCTATGTTCTTATCGCGGTTGACAATGTGTGATTTTGATTGAATTATGTGAGAAAAAGTGTGTAGATGAGGTGGAAGACTTTCGGCGTGTCGCGTTTTTCTCAACGATGAGATCGTGTGCATCATAGTTCAGTGGAATGTTGAAAAACTGTCATTGTTACCGCTCACAATTAGTTAGACGGGCGAATCAAATACGTCAAAAATGGCTCAATTCCAGCGAAAGTTGCCAATTGGTAATTGTTAAACCAAAAAACTATGTGGTATATTTTTTACAGGTTCAGCAAAGGCTGCTGGACCGCAAGGAAGAGGAAACAAAGTTCCTATCAATGACGAAAGGAATCCCCATGAATAAGTGGACCAAGGCTCTCGGCGTGCTTGCCGCGACTGCTATGCTCGTCCCGCTGGCTGCCTGCGGCGGCGGAACCCGTGGCACCACCGCCGGTGGCGGCAGCGGCTCCGATGGCGTCAAGGTCGGCATTTCAATGCCTGAGCAGATGCTTGAGCGTTGGAAGATCGATGGCGAGAACCTGAAGAAGCAACTTGAAGGCTACGGTTACGACGTCACCCTGCAGTATGCAGATGGCAAGACCGATCTGCAGACCTCCCAGATTCAGAACATGGCCAACAACGGCATGAACTATGTGGTCATCGCATCCATCGATGGCACTGCAACCGGTGCTGCCGCAGAGCAGGTGGCCGCCAACGGTGGCAAGGTCATCGCCTACGACCGTCTTATCATGAACACCGACGCCGTCGACTACTACGCGACCTTCTCTCTGGAGGATGTCGGTCGCATGCAAGGCGAGTACATCGAGCAGAAGCTTGGTCTGAAGGATGGTCAGAAGGGCCCGTTCAACGTCGAGCTCATGGCCGGTTCCCCGACCGATAACAATGCTGGATACTACTTCAAGGGCGCGTGGGATGTGCTCGGACCGTACTTCAAGTCCGGCGTGCTGCAGTCCAAGTCCGGCAAGGTTCCGTCCTCCGCTGACGATTGGCAGTCCATCGGCATCGACAACTGGGACCGTCAGAAGGCTCAGAACGAGATGGAGAACCGCATCAACTCCTTCTACAACGATGGCACCAAGCTTGACGCCGTGCTCGCTCAGAACGACGCCGAGGCAACCGGTACCTACAACACCGTTGAAGCCGCCGGCTGGGACTACTACCCGATCATCACCGGACAGGACGCCGAGAAGGCCAATGTTCAGGCCATTGTTCAGGGCAAGCAGTCGATGACCGTCTACAAGGACACCCGCGAGCTGGCCAAGGCCACCGCTGAGATGATCAAGGCCCTCGTCGACGGCAAGGAGCCGTCCGCTCCGGATACCTTCAACAACGGCACCAAGGATGTCCCGTCCCAGCTGCTGACCCCGGTCACCGTGGACAAGGACAACCTCAAGGAAGTCCTCGTTGACGGCGGCTACATCTCCGCCGCCGATGCCGGCCTGTGATCGTACGGAGGAAGCCGATCACCAGCCGTAAGGCATAACGAACTCAGAGAAGTACGCGGACTATGACGGTTCGCAGCTAGCTCACAGAACAGGAGGCGCCGCACTGCATCGTTGCGGTACGGCGCCTTCACCATGCACAGGGACATTACTATCGGAGGAGGTAACTGTGGCTACAAACGGTGACGTGATTCTTGAGATGCGTCATATCGTAAAGCGCTTCGGCCCGGTCACCGCATTGAACGACGTGAATATCACGGTCAAGAGGGGCCAGATATTCTCGATCTGCGGTGAGAACGGCGCCGGCAAGTCGACCCTGATGAACGTGCTTTCGGGCGTATACCCGTACGGCACCTACGAGGGCGACATCGTATACAACGGCGAAACCTGCAAGTTCAAGACGATTCGCGATTCCGAGGAGAAGGGCATCGTGATCATTCACCAGGAGCTTGCACTGGTACCGTACATGTCAATCCAGGAGAACATCTTCCTGGGCAACCAAAAGAAGAAGGGCATCGCCATCGATGCCGACCAGCAGCGCAAGATCGCCTACGATGTGATGAAGAAGGTCGGTCTGGACGAGAATCCGGACACCCTGATCTCCAACATCGGCGTCGGCAAGCAGCAGTTGGTCGAAATCGCCAAGGCCCTGACCAAGAACGTGAAGCTCCTTATTCTGGACGAGCCGACCGCCGCCCTGAACGATGAGGATTCCAAGAACCTACTTGACCTGATTGACGGCCTGCGCCGCGAACAGGGCATCACTGCCATCATCATCTCTCACAAGCTCAACGAGATCGCCTACTCCGCAGATGCCGTGCAGGTGATTCGAGATGGCCATACCATCAGCCACATTGACATTGACGCCGAGCACCCGCTGGATCAGGATGTGCTGATCCGCGACATGGTGGGTCGCCCGCTGACCAACCGTTATCCGGTGCATGAGCCGCATATCGGCAAGGAAATGTTCCGTGTCGAGGATTGGAAGATGCATCATCCGCTCGACGAAAACCGACTGGTCGCCAAGAACGTGAGCTTCAACGTGCGTGCCGGTGAGATCGTCGGCATGGCCGGACTGATCGGTGCAGGCCGTACCGAGACCGCCATGAGCGTGTTCGGCCGTCAGTACGGCACCAACGCCTCCGGCAAGATCTTCGTGGAAGGCAAGGAAGTTAAGTTCCCGACCGTGCGTTCCGCCATCGATCATGGCGTGGCCTACGCCACCGAGGATCGTAAGGTCTATGGCCTGAACCTTATGAAGACCATTCGCGAGAACACGTCTCTGGCCAGCCTCAAGGAACTGTCCAACAAGCTGGGTGTGGTGGACGAAACCCGTGAGAAGCAAACGGCTGAGAAGTACCGCAAGGAGTTCCGCACCAAGGCGCCGACCATCGAAATGCCGGCCGGCAACCTTTCCGGTGGCAACCAGCAAAAGGTCGTGCTCGCCAAGTGGATGGCCACGGACCCCAAGGTTCTGATTCTGGACGAACCGACACGAGGCATCGATGTGGGTGCCAAGTACGACATCTACGAGATCATCGACCAGTTGGCCGACTCCGGTTCCGCCGTCGTGGTGATCAGCTCCGAACTGCCTGAGCTGCTAGGTATCTGTGATCGCATCTACACCATGAGTGCGGGCCAGATCACCGGTGTGTTCAACGCCAAGACCACCAATCAGGAGGAGCTGATGAAGTACATGACTTCTCCGACGGCCTTGCCCAAGGATCAGGTCTTCGCCTGACGTCGTCCCGGTTTGTCGAGCCCGGCGCAGCGATTGCGCATGAGCCCGGCAGGCCTTCGCGAATCCGGCGCGCCAAGCGCCTATAGCAAAGAAGCTTCGAAAGGATAATTTCCAAATGTCTACCGCAACCGTTTCCCCCGCCGCGAAGAAGGGCGAGGAGCAGAGCCTCAAGTCCCTGCTGCTGGGCAACATGCGCTCCTACGGCATCTATCTGGCCCTCGTACTGGTCATTGTCGTCTTCCAGATTCTGACCTCGGGTCGTTTGCTGAACCCGAACAATGTGGTGGCCCTCTTCCAGCAGAACGCCTACGTGCTGATCGCCGCCATCGGTATGTTGATGATCATCATCGCCACCCACATTGATCTGTCCGTGGGTTCTGTGGTCGCCTTCATCGGCGGTGTCGGCGCACTGGCCATGAAACATGGCATACCGTGGTGGGCCGCGATTCTGCTCATGATCGCGATCGGCTTGGTCATCGGCGCATGGCATGGCTTCTGGGTCGCCTACGTTGGCGTCCCCGGCTTCGTGACCACGCTGGGCGGCATGCTCATCTTCCGTGGTCTCGCCACCGTCGTGGCCGGCGAGTCCATCCCGGTTTCCAACGCCGCCTTCCGTGCCATCTCCAAGGACTATGTGCCGACCATCTTCGTGGGTCCCTATGCGCTGACCGCATTGATCGTGGGCATCGCCGCCATCGTGCTGGTGATCTGGAGCCAGCTGACCAAGCGTGCCAAGGCTGTCAAGAACGGTCTGCCGGCCCAGCCGATGAGCTTCGTGGTGCTGAAGTGCGTGGTCGCCGCCCTTGCCATCGGCTACGTCACCTACCTGCTGGCCATGTCCGGCAACGCCACTCAGGGCGGCATCCCGATCGTTCTCGTGATCATCGGCGTGCTGGTGTGCGTGTACTACTTCGTCCTCAACCGCATGGTCTTCGGACGTAACGTCTATGCCGTTGGCGGCAACCGCAAGGCCGCCATCCTCTCCGGCATCGACACCAAGAAGGTCGATTTCGAGATCTTCCTGAACATGGGCTTCCTGGTCTCCATCGCCTCCATCATCACCCTCTCCCGTCTGGCCTCCGCTTCCGCACAGACTGGTATGGAATTCGAGATGGACGCCATCGCCGCCTGCTTCATCGGTGGCACGGCCGTCACCGGTGGTATTGGTACCATTCCGGGCGCTATGGTTGGCGCACTGATCATGGGCGTGCTGAATCAGGGTCTGTCCATCATGGGTGTGGACGCCGCTTGGGTTAAGACCATCAAGGGCCTCGTGGTCATCGCCGCTGTGGCTTACGATCTGCTCTCCAAGAAGAAGAAGGGCTGATCGAATAACAACCGTGGGGTTCGGTCCGAATCTTCCAACGAATCGAACCTCACAAGGATAGGAACCCGTAGTTCCCTTCCTCCTCCGAAAGGGACGTCGCTGATGCGGCGTCCCTTTTTCGTGTGTAGCGGTACTTGTGCGCGGCGTGTGCGGGTCTGGTGTGCCGCCAATCCCTCACTATGTATCGGAACTATCCCCTCGCGTACATAGTGAGGGCTAAGACATCAAAACCGGCGTTATGTATGCGGGGCCTTCGTTGGGCCGCATACATAACGCCGGTTGTTGCGATGTGAAGTGCAGGTAATTACTTCTTCTTGGCCTTCTTGACGCGCTTCGGCTTGGCGGCAGGCTTCTTGGGTTCAAGGAACGGCCACTTGGCGAGTGCCCACTGGTGAAGGGGAGGGATCTTGCCGATGCCGAAACCGATGAGCAGACCGGCCACAATGGCCCAAGTCTCCATGTCTCGTTCGGCGATAAGCAGGCCGATGAACACCAGCGCGATGACGAAGCACATCATCTGCGAGGCGCGCGACTGCTTGGTGGTCACCTGATCTGCCTTCATCGGAATAAGACCTAGGAATGTGCCGCAGGGGACGCAAACGACGCCTAGCGCTGCGCTGATGGCGATTTCCATGGTGGTTGGATCCATGATGCTCCTTTTAATAATGTGTGCTCATGTGTCTGTGTGCAGTGCCGTTCTGATTACGCGGATTCCGCTGCTCGGCCAGCGGTGAATTGCAATAAGACGGCAATATAAGACCCACGTTTCTTTACTTAACCCAGACTAATAGTAAAGCGGCAACCGCCAGATTGTGCCGTTGCCGCTTGAAATAGTTATCGATGTGTTGTGTTTGGGGTTGGTTTGCCGGCGGTGGACGAAAGATCAGTTGCTGTGCGATTCGGAATCGTCATCTTCCGTGGACTCGTCAGTGTCGGCGTTAGCGTCGGTGTCATGATCGTCGGTCTGTACGTCGTCCTTGTCGTCATTACCGGGCTGGTGCCACCACAACATCAGAGCATTGGCCGCACAATAGATGGCGGCGATGCCGATGCACACCAAAAAGATGATGTTTGACGTGCTGATCATAGTGCCGTCCGCCATTGATTCCTGGACAGACTGCCAGATCCAGACCACGCAGGCCAAGGCGGTCAGGGCGTACAGCATCATGCGTGAGCGATCATTCATGTGATTTCTCCAAAATAGTGCAAACTATTTGATTATAGCGAGGCTGTTATAACGCAACATGGTATGGCGTAACGAGCATCCGCTATGTCAGGATTGCCGGCCGAGCTTACTGCAGATTCCGTATCGTAACGATGTGATTCTCTGGCAACAAAAAGGCCGGCGGCCAGAACGACGCATGCGTATTGCATGAGCGCTGATCCTTGGCCGACGGCCTGAAGTTGCAATCCGGGTGATGATACGCAGTGCTGAAGTTCAGCCGCGGGCCTTGGCGTAGGCGGCATAGACCGCCTCGGTCGGCTCACCGGTCTCCACGCCCTCGATGTTGAGCTCCCATGCGGGCGGTTCTGCTTCGCCGGAAAGTACCCAAGCGGCCTGACGGGCAGCACCGATGGCCACATACTCGTCAGTGGCTGGACGAGTTACGTCCATGCCCAGAATCGAAGGAGCCAGCGTGCGGATGGCCACGGATTTGGCGCCGCCGCCGATCAGCAGAATGCGGCTGATCTGAGCGCCGAGAGAGCGGATGAGTTCCAAGCAGTCGCGCTGAGAGCACAACAGACCCTCCACGAACGCGCGCGCAAGGTTTTCCTTGGTGGTGTTGTGCAGCGTCAGACCGGTCAAGGAAGCGGTGGCATCCGGACGGTTCGGCGTGCGCTCGCCGTCGAAGTACGGCACCAGCGTGATGCCGCCTGCACCGGGCTCGGACTTGAAGGCCAGCTCGGCCAGCTCGTCATAATCCACGCCGAGAGCCGCGCGGCCGGCGTCCAAGATGCGCGAACCGTTGATCGTGCAGGCCAGCGGCAGGTAATGACCCGTGCAGTCGGCGAAGCCGGAGACGGCACCCGTGAGGTCGTACACCGGATTTTCGGCGATGGCGGCGGCCACGCCGGAAGTACCCAGTGAAATGGAAACATCGCCCACAGCCATGCCAAGGCCCAGTGAGGCCATGGCGTTGTCACCGCCGCCCGGGCCCAAGATGCAGCCGCCTTCGACATCCTTGCCGGCCACGGCGGGGCAGGCCTTTACCGCTGCGGACTCGGTGGGACCAAGCACGGTGGGCAGGATGATGGAGTCCGCATGAGCCTTGGCGGCTTCCTCGCCCTCTGCCGGGGTCAGAACCATGGCGATGAGATCGCGGCGGTACTCATCGTGAGCGGCGTCGTAGTAGATGGTGCCGGAAGCGTCGGAACGGTCGGTGAACAGGGCATCAAGATGGGCGTCCTCGCCTTCGGCCACCGGACCATAGCCGGCGATGCGCCAGCTCAACCAATCGTGGGGCAGGCAGATGGCGGCGATCTTCTTGGCGTTTTCAGGCTCGTTTTCCGCCACCCAAGCCACCTTGGTCAGCGTGTAGGAGGCCACGGGGGAGGAGCCGACGGCCTTGACCCAGCGCTGCTTGCCGCGGGCGGTCACATCCTCGGGTTCGTCACCCTCAGCCGGCGCTGCTCCCAGCTTGTCGATCAAGGCGGCGGCCTGCGGAGCGGAGCTAATGTCGTTCCAGAGCATGGCGTCGCGGATCACGTTGCCTTGCTTGTCCAGAATCACCATGCCGTGCTGCTGGCCGCCGACGGCAAGCGCGGCCACATCATCCAGGCCGCCGGCCTGTTCGGCTGCCTTCTGGAACGCTTCCCACCAGAATTCCGGATTGACGGATGTGCCGTCGGGGTGCTTGGCCTGACCGAAACGGACTTGTTCGCCCGTGGCGGCGTCGGTGATGCGGACCTTGGTGGATTGGGTTGACGTATCGACACCGGCAACCAGTACTCTTGTCATGCATTCCTCCTCGATGAGGGTCGCGCTCAATAATCACGGCGCGCCATAACCAATAAGTTAGACGATTAAACTATACTGTATTGCAACGTGCGATTGCAAACGGAAACACGCGAAGATGCGCATTCGGGTGCAGCTCGCGGGCGCTCGTTATTCCTAGGCGGAATGCTTTGAGAGCGCTCTCGGTCGCTTATACTGTCTACGACTCAAGGGAAGGTGAGGAGGTTGGGGAGGATGCCAAATCTGCGCAGAATCAATCAGGAGGATCTGCGTAACCATAATCTTTCGGTAACGCTCGACACCCTGTTGCGATCACAGAAGCCTATGAGCCGTGCCGATCTGGCCAAGGAAACCGGACTGACCAAGGCTACGCTTTCCCTGCTTGCCTCAATGCTGATTGACAGTGGCGTGGTATGCGAGGGAGACCCGGTAGTCTCCACAACCTATGGACGCCCCAGCACTCCGCTGCAGATACAGGGTGGCAATATTGCGGGCATCGGATTGCAGATCAATACGGATGGCTACGGGTGCTTGGCCCTTGACCTGAACGGCGACACGTTGGGGCGCGAATGGATCAGCGAGGACATGACCGGCACGGATCCTTATGAGATCTTCGCTAAACTTGATGCCATGACCTTCCCGTTGGAAAGCCGATTGAAGCGTCGCGGTTGTCGGGTTGTTGGCTCGGGATTGGCGTTGCCGGGCATCGTGACCGACGATATGTGGTTGTTGGTAGCCAGAAATCTCGGCTGGGAGAACGTGAATCTGACCCGTTTCAACGTGGTGCGACGCTTGGACGTGGTGGCCGGCAATGAGGCGAAGATGGCGGCCATCGCCCAGATTCCGGGTTATGCCACGCAACGGGCCAATTTCCTGAACGTGGTGGACCGCATGGATTCCTTCATCTATCTTTCCACGGATATCGGCATCGGCGGTGCAGTGGTGCGCGACGGCGAAGTGGTGATGGGATCGCACGGATTCGCCGGAGAAATCGGTCATCTGTCGGTGGCTATGGATGGGCCGCTGTGCAGTTGCGGACGCCATGGATGCCTTGAGGCGTTCGCCGGGCGTCGTGCGTTGGTCGAAGCGGCCGAAATCACCGAGGGGGCAGACGCGACCAGCAGCGAAGCCATCAATACATTCCTCAAACGGTGGAATGCCGGGGATCCGGTCGTGGCCCACGTGGTCGATCAGGCTGCGGACGCATTGGTGTCCGCCATTGCGTCCGCAGTGAATCTGGTGGATGTGGACACCGTGCTGCTCGGTGGTCTATGGGAGCATTTCGGCGATGAGCTGGCCAACGTGCTGTCCGGTCGTCTGCGCTCCGAAATTCTGGGCTATCCCAATGCCAAGATTCGCGTGTTCGTACCGCCGGTGGCTTCGCATCCCTCGCTCTATGGCGCGGCTGAGATGGGATTGCGGCGGTTTATCGACAGTCCTCTGACGTTCATGGAGTAGCGTTCATGGAGTGCTTGGGAAGGCAGTAGCGTGGCTTGTCTCGGCGGGTGAGCATGGGGTCGTGCTACACTTTGGCAAGTTGGCTGTTTCGCAGCGAACGTGGGGCCGTAGCTCAGTCGGTTAGAGCATGCGACTCATAATCGCCCGGTCCAGGGTTCAAGCCCCTGCGGCCCCACTTTTCTTGCCGGCGTATCTGAAACCTGAGACGGCTGCGTGTTTGTCCGGTCGATTATTGTCTGCGGAGTCCTCGGCGAATCAGGCGATGCCATTCGTATGGACTCTCGCCGGGAATGATGGCTTTGGCAGTCCAGACGCGAGAGTACACTTCCAAAAGTTCCGGTTCACGTCTGCCATAGGGGCATGACGACCCGGGTCCCCCGAATCCATAGGAGACAATAATGAAGCAGGGTATTCATCCTGATTACCACCCCGTTGAGGTGACGTGCTCGTGCGGCAACACCTTCGTGACCCGCACTGCTGGCAAGGAAGATCACATGTTCGTTGACGTGTGCTCCCAGTGCCACCCGTTCTACACCGGCAAGCAGAAGATTCTCGACACCGGTGGCCGTGTTGCTCGCTTCGAGCGTCGCTACGGCAAGAAGAGCAAGTAGCATACTTCACGCCAGTCCAGTCCGGCTCGGCGCGTTTTCGCGCGCCCAATACCGGTGGGACTGGCGTTTTTGTATTCATTTCCCCTCAATTTCTTTCGTTTTTTTCAATGTCAACCATGGAAGGAATCGTCATGGCAGACGAACAGTTCCCCGCGGCGGCTACCGCGCTTGAGGAATACGAATCGATCGAGCAGCAGATGGCCAGCCCTGAAATCGTGTCCAATCCGGACAAACTGCGTAAGCTGGGTCGTCGCCATGCCGAACTTGGCTCCATTGTCAGCGCATATAAGGACTATCTGCAAGTCAAGGATGATCTGGAAGCGGCACGCGAAATGGCCGCTGAAGACGAAGACTTCGCCGAAGAGGCCAAACGTCTTGAAGCTGAGCTGCCGACGGTGGAAGACAAGCTGCGCACTGCACTGATTCCGCGTGATCCGGATGACGCGCGCGACACCATCATGGAGATCAAGGCCGGAACCGGTGGCGAGGAGGCCGCGCTGTTCGCCGGCGACCTGCTGCGCATGTATACGCGTTATGCAGAGAAGCGAGGCTGGAACGTCGTCGTCCAATCCGAGAACACCACCGAACTTGGCGGCGTGAAGGATGTGCAGATCGCCATTCGCGCCAAGGGCACACCCGCCCCGGAAGATGGCGTGTGGGCGTCGATGAAGTATGAGGGTGGCGTGCACCGCGTGCAGCGCGTGCCGGTCACCGAATCGCAGGGACGTATCCAGACCTCCGCCGCCGGTGTGATCGTCTTCCCGGAAGCCGACGAAGACGACGATGAGATCGAGATCGATCCAAAGGATCTGAAGATCGATATCTTCATGAGTTCCGGTCCTGGCGGCCAGTCGGTGAACACCACGTATTCCGCCGTGCGTATGACCCATATCCCCACTGGCATTGTGGTGAGCATGCAGGATGAGAAATCGCAGATTCAGAATCGTGCCGCCGCTCTGCGCGTGCTGAAGAGCCGTCTGCTTGCCATGAAACATGAGCAGGAAGCCGCAGAAGCCGCTGATATGCGTCACTCGCAGGTGCGATCGCTGGATCGTTCTGAACGAATCCGTACCTATAACTTCCCGGAGAATCGTATCGTCGATCACCGTACGAATTACAAGGCGTACAACTTGGATGCCGTACTTGATGGCGATCTGCAGGCCGTCATCGATTCGGATATCCAGGCCGATGAGGCCGAGCGTCTGGCAAACCAGCAGTAAAACGGTACCGTAACTGTTCGGCCGGGGCTGGCTGGGACATGTAATGCTCGACACACTCAAGGCCGTTCGGCCAAGCTTACGGTCGAACATCACATGTCCCAGCCAACCCCTCTTTACGTCGATATGTTACGTTGCGGCCGAATGAGGAAAATGATGACCGTAATTGATGCGATTCGCTTGGCATCGGCGCGATTGCGCGAGGCTGGTATCGAAACTCCTGAACATGATGCGAAACTGCTGCTGGCCGAAGCGGCCGGGGCGGAACTGCGCGATGTGGATAAGGCCATACTCATGGGTAGCGCGCTTGAGTATGACGAGACGCGATTCCAAGGCATGGTGAATCGTCGTGTTAAGCGTGAACCGTTGCAATATATCGTGGGACATGCGCCGTTCAGATATTTGGATTTGCAAGTCGGCTCTGGCGTGTTTATTCCGCGCCCTGAAACCGAAACCGTGGTTCAGGCAGGATTGGATTGGATAACCCAGCATGGGCTTATGCATCCACGTGTAGTCGATCTGTGTGCCGGTTCAGGCGCGATTGGACTTGCCGTGGTCACCGAAGTGCCGGGGAGTCAGGTATGGGCTGTGGAATTGTCCCCTCGTACAGCGGAATGGACGCAAAGGAACTTGGCGCATACGGCCAAGCAATATCCTTCCATCGCTTCAAATTATCAGCTGGAAATAGGCGATGCCACATCGCTGGTCACGCTGGCCCAGCTTGACGGTACGGTGGACATGGTGATTACCAATCCGCCGTATGTACCTGAAACCGATGTTCCCGAACAGCCGGAAGTGCGTGACTGGGATCCTGAGCTTGCCTTGTACGGCGGCTCGGCGGACGGCACGTTGATTCCCGAGCGCATTATCGAGCGTGCCTATCGACTGTTGAGGTCCGGCGGCGCGCTCGTCATGGAGCATGACATCACACAAGGCGATCGACTGGTGGCCTATGCACGGGCCACCGGATTCGTCAACGCTGCAACCGGTAAGGATTGGACCGGCCGAGACCGGTATCTCTTCGCGGAAAGATAGTCGCTTCCATATGATTTGTGGGATGCAATCGCATTATCGCCTGGACTGCAATTGCATCCCACAATTATTCTTTAGCGCGAACGGTCACTGCGCGTAATACTGCAAAGCTGATGCATCCTTATCAGTGATTTCGCGAATCGGACGTGCAGGATTGCCTACGGCGACGGTGTGAGGCGGGATGTCGCGAGTCACTACCGACCCGGCACCGATCACGCAACCTTCGCCGATGGTCACGCCTCCGATTACCGTCACATTGCCGCCAAACCAGCAGTTCGAGCCGATCACAATCGGCTTGCCGTATTCGTAGTCGTACATCGAACCATCCGGGGCTTGACGTACGTTACGATCCTGCCAACGCAGCGGATGCATTGGCGGCAGCAGAGAGACGTTCGGGCCGAACAGCACGTCGTCGCCGATGGTGACCGGGGCGCAGTCAAGCACGGTGAAATTGAAATTGGCGAACACGCGGTCACCGATGGTGGTGTGGCATCCGTAATCGAAGAAAACCGGACCGAGAATATCAAGGTTCTTGCCGTGCCCGGGCAGCAGTTCGTCGAGAATGGCGGTACGGGTGTCATGATCGGCACGTGAGGTGGCGTTGAATCGGGTGCACAGATCGGCGGACTTATCTCGCAAAGCAGTGAGCTCCGGATCAGCGGGATTGTAAAGACGTCCGGCGAGCATCTCTTCGCGCTCGCTGGTCCGTGGACGGCGCAGTTCGACAGGTGGAAGCTCGGTGATACGGACGGTCGGGTTCACCGATGTCGCAAGGTTTGTGGAGCTTGCGACATTGTGAGAGTCGGTTGGGCTGATGGTGGCGTCGGTGACGTCGCTCATGATGGATCCTCCATGATCTAACGGAACAAACAGGCTTCATTGTAGTAACCGGTAGCGTGATACGCAGGCGAGTCCATCGTCAACCTGCCATTGGTTTTGCCGTTGGCGATGCGGTTGGCCAACTCATGATGTGAATTGTGTCGCTGCCTTCCACCGTCCGGGCGCAATGGTGCAATGATAGATTGTGATGGAACAAGCGAACGGAGATGACATGGGCATAGAACGTGGATCAGTGCTGAAAGTCACGGACGCATCGCTGACCGAGGCTGCGCGCATCATTCATGAGGGCGGTCTAGTGGTTATTCCTACGGATACGGTATACGGCATCGCCTGCGATCCGCGTAATCGGGAGGCGATAGCGCGCATCTACCAGCTCAAACGACGTCCGCGGTATAAGGCGTTGCAGGTGCTGCTGGCTTCGGTCGAACAACTTGACGAGCTTGGCCTTGAACTTCCTTCGCCGTTGAATCGTTTGGCGGCGGCGTTCCTGCCGGGCGCTTTTTCGCCGATTGCCGTGGCCGGGGCCGATTGTACGTTGGCCACCGTCGCTGATGCCGGCGATGGACGACCGGGGACACAAGGCGTGCGAATCCCCAACTCGGCACTGACGCTTGCGATTCTCAAGGCAACCGGTCCTCTGGCGGCTTCCAGCGCCAACCGTTCCGGAGAAGAAAGCGCTCAGACCGTCGAAGAGGCGTTTCAGGCGTTCGGTACGGACGTGGATCTGTACTTGGATGGCGGGGCCACGCAAGGACATGTGTCCAGCACCGTCGTCAAAGCCGATCCATATGGCCGTGACGGCATTGAAATCCTACGTGAGGGAATCATCTCACAAACCACGATTCGCAAAGCCCTTCACCTTAATGGCGGAGGACTGGGCGCATGAGAATCTACCTACTGATTGCAGCCATTGCAGGAGGCGTCACCTGGCTGGTGACCCCGCTGATTCGCCACGTCGCCATTGAGATCGGCGCTGTAGGCGAGGTCCGTGCACGAGACGTGCATACGATTCCGACCCCGCGTATGGGCGGACTTGGCATGCTGATCGGTTTTACCGTAGCTACGATTATCGCAAGCCGGTTGCCGTTCCTCGCGGGCCTATTTGAAGACAACTACCAGATGTGGGTGATTCTCGCCGGTGGCATCATGATCAGCCTGTTGGGCATGGCGGACGATCTATGGGATCTGGACTGGATGCTCAAACTCGCCGGACAGCTCCTGATCTCAGTGTTCGTGGCGTGGGGCGGATTACAGATCATCTCGTTGCCTCTCGGTGATTCGCTGGTCACAGCCAGCCCGAGCCTGTCCATGGCCATCACCGCTTTCCTGATCGTGGCATCGATCAACGCAGTGAATTTCGTGGACGGTCTTGACGGTCTGGCTTCCGGAATCGTGGCGATCGGCGGCATCGCATTCGCCGCATATTCATATATGATCGCCCGATCCTCGCCGAGTTACGCTTCCCTGGCCACGATGATCGAGGTGATGATGGTGGGCGTGTGCGTGGGCTTCATCCTGCATAACTGGCATCCGGCGAAACTGTTCATGGGCGACTCCGGCTCCATGCTGCTCGGCTATCTCATTACCTGCGCCTCGATCGTGATGACCGGGCGACTTGACCCGGCTTCAATTCACACCAGCATCTATCTGCCGGTGTTCATGCCGATTCTCCTGCCGATTCTCGTATTGTTCCTGCCGGTGCTGGATATGTGCTTGGCGATTGTTCGGCGTTTGGCCAAAGGCCAGTCGCCTATGCACCCGGACCGCATGCACTTGCATCACCGCATGCTGAAAATCGGGCACTCAGTACGTGGTGCCGTGCTGATTCTCTGGGGCTGGGCGGCCCTGATCGCTTTTGGATCGCTGACGATTCTGTTCTTCAGGGCACGGTATGTGGCGTTGGGCATGCTCATCGCTGTCGTGCTGTTGACGGCCGCTACCATGTACCCGTATCTGCGCCACCGTATTCCGGAGATCCGTGCGGAGAACCTGATTAGCGAGGCGGCTCGGCAGCAAGCGAAGCATGTTTCGGGCGAGGCTTTGGAAGCGGCCATGGGCGAAGATACGCGAGAGACTCCGAAACAGCCTGCGGAAGGGGCTCGGGAAAAGGTTTCGGACGAAAAGCATCAAACACAGGTGTCGTGAAGGTCAGCGCATATTCATATAGTGTTTACATGGCTACAAACCTTGATGAATTGAACGCCCAGTCGGCGTACGCCCCCCTTCCCCCGATTTTCGCCAAGCTCGGCCTTGCCTATGACGATGTGCTGCTGCTGCCGAACGAGACGGATGTCATCCCCTCCGAAGTGGACACCACCACTCATCTGACTCGTAAGATTACGATGAAGGCCCCGGTGCTCTCCGCCGCTATGGATACGGTGACCGAGTCCGAGATGGCCATCGCCATGGCCCGCAACGGTGGTATCGGCGTGCTGCACCGCAATCTGTCCATCGATGATCAGGCCGCTCAGGTCGATGTGGTTAAGCGCTCCGAATCCGGTATGATCACCGATCCGCTGACCGTGAACCCTGAGGTCACGCTGGCCGATCTCGACAAGCTGTGCGGCAAGTTCCATATCTCCGGCCTGCCGGTTGTGGACAAGGAAAACAAGCTCGTCGGCATTATCACCAACCGCGACATGCGCTTCATCGCCTCCGAGGATTACGACACCCTCAAGGTCAAGGACGTGATGACCAAGGAGAACCTGGTCACCGGCCCGTCCAACATCTCCAAGGATGACGCCCACCGTCTGCTCGCCCAGCACAAGGTCGAGAAGCTGCCGCTGGTCGATGCCGAAGGCCACCTGACCGGTTTGATCACCGTGAAGGACTTCGTCAAGACCGAGCAGTACCCGGATGCCACCAAGGATGAGCAGGGGCGTCTGCGCGTTGCCGCCGGCGTTGGCTTCCTCGGTGACGCTTGGCAGCGTGCCTCCGCGCTGATGGAGGCCGGTGTGGACGTGCTCGTGGTCGACACCGCCAACGGTGAGGCCCGTCTGGCTCTCGACATGATCTCCCGCCTGAAGCATGATTCCGCTTTCGACGGCGTGCAGATCATCGGCGGCAACGTGGGCACCCGTTCCGGCGCTCAGGCCATGATCGATGCTGGCGCCGACGCGGTGAAGGTCGGCATTGGACCCGGCTCCATCTGCACCACTCGTGTGGTTGCCGGTGTTGGCGTGCCGCAGCTCACCGCTGTGTATGAGGCCGCTCAGGCCTGCCGCGCTGCTGGCGTTCCGTGCATCGCCGATGGTGGTATCCACTACTCCGGCGATATCGCCAAGGCGCTGGTCGCCGGTGCCTCCTCCGTGATGCTCGGCGGTACGCTCGCTGGTTGCGAGGAAGCTCCGGGTGAAAAGGTGCTCCTGCACGGCAAGCAGTACAAGCTCTACCGTGGCATGGGCTCCTTGGGTGCCATGGCTCCGCGTGGCAAGAAGTCCTACTCCAAGGACCGTTACTTCCAGGCTGACGTGACTTCCAATGAGAAGGTCGTGCCGGAAGGCGTGGAAGGCGAGGTGCCGTATCGTGGACCGCTGAACGCCGTGCTCTATCAGATGCTCGGCGGTCTGCACCAGTCCATGTTCTACATCGGTGCCCACAACATCGGCGAGATGGCCGAGAAGGGCCGCTTCATTCGTATCACCGATGCCGGTCTGCGTGAATCTCATCCGCACGACATCGTGATGACCGCCGAGGCACCGAACTACTCCGGTTTCCACAACAACTGATCTGATTCCTGACCTGTCTGATTGCTGAACAGGTCAGGGACTGGTCACTTTCGAGAGGGTCCGCATATGCGGACCCTTTTTTCATGCATGGAGCCCCTTTGTATATGCGGGCGCGGATGTGCAGAATCCTAACATTGGTTGCACTGTGCTGCATTCCAGGGGAATGCAGCGCACTTACAGTGTGCGCTGCGCCACATATCGGGGAATGTAGTCGTTCTGCGGGAATGGTTCTTGAAGTGTCTTTGAGGTGAATATGCACTGATTGTGGTGCAATACGGGGAATTGTCGGGGGTATGTGATGTTTGCCCGAAAGTATCGATCCGGTTCGATGTGCGGTTGCTCACATTGACGGCAACGTCGCTGGTTTCGGCTGTTCAAGCGAGTTCACTTTTTGTCGGGTGTTTGTACATGTTGGCCTCCATAGCCTTGTAAACGGTTGTGAGTTTGGGGATGGGAGGAAAACGGTTATGAGCCGTATTGCTGAAATGAATTGGGGAATCAAGCTTCTTGCCGCAAGTATTGCGGCGGGAACGCTGACTACGCTGGCCTTTGGTGTTGTGAATCCAGTCGCGCAGGCGGCAGACAGTGATGTCGTGTTCAGTGAGGTATGCGCGGATAACGGGTGCGGTGCGAATGGCTATTCGACTGACTGGGTTGAGATTTATAACAAAGGCTCGCAGACCATTGACCTGACCGGTTGGACGGTCACCGATGATAAGGGTAACACCGCCGCCACGCTGAGCGGCTACATCGCACCCGGCACGTATCGCACGTTCGATGCGGATGGGCTTGGAGACAAAGGCGATTCGGTGACTCTGAGCGGCAGTGGTGATTCATACCAATGGACGAAGAAAGCTGGTGCCGACGAAACCTGGCAACGTGACAAGGGCACCGGGTCATGGAAGAAGAGTTCACCTTCGCCGACAGATAATGGTAATCAGCAAGGTGGTGGCAGTGAAGGTGGTAATACCGGCATCCCGTCGACTGCGGCTCAGCTGCAGGATTGGCCTGGTCCGAAGGAGACCGAGGCCCTTGATGCAGTGGACGAGTATGGTCAGGGTGGCGGTTCAACCAAAGGCGATCATCAGGATGGCAATCTGTCCGGTTTGGCTTATGAACCGAGTATGGATGGCGGGCCAGGCACTTTGTGGGCTATCGACAATGATTTGAACCCCACGATGGATAGCACCGAATTCAAGGGGCCGGGTGCCATCAGCAAATGGGTGCCAAGGGATGATTACAGTGCGACCAATCCCGCGTGGCAGCAGGACCCCAACAATAATTGGACGTTCCAGGTCGGTGGAGAAACTCATGGCGGCAAGCAATTGCGCTACCCAGGCGTCACCAAGAGCAGTGATTTGGACTCGTCGTCCCCTACTCGCCAGTCTGGTCCGGATACCGAAGGCATCACGTTGGTGCGTAATGCCACGGACGGCCATAAGTATGCGTTCGCCGCAGCTGAACGTGATAACGGCGAAGAGAAGGTCTCCTACAGCGGCAATAGCGATCAGAAGCCGAAGAACGTGCCCCGCTATTCGATCCTCGTCTACGATCTCGATAACGCGGAGCGCGCGAAGACGAATCTTCGTGATCAAGCGGGCGATAACGCTACCGGCGCGAAGACCGATGTGGCCGATGACCTGACCGCCGTTCACGAATACCAGTTCAACGATCAGCTCAGCAGCAAGTATGGGGTGGATGTGCGTTTCGGCGATGAACTGTCGGTCAAGGACAAGAACGCAAACCTTGGTTTCGAAGGTGTCACGTTCCTGCCGGACTCGTATCTTGTCGCTCACCAATACCAGATTGATGGCAGCGCGTACACGCCGAGCGGCACCGCTCACTACGGTGGTCTGTTCCTTGCTGGTCTCGAACAGAACGGGAACATGTATCTGATGGAGTTGGACGAGAACGGCACCGGCAACATTGTGCAGGAGATCAAACTGCCGCAGTCCGCTCGTGAGGCGTTGCAGATCGCAGCTGACGGCAAGACCTACGGCAAGGCGATGACAGTGGCCGACCTCTTCTATGATTCCGCGCACGACCGGGTCGTGTTCTCTTGTGACAACACGTGCGGCGGTGTGGGCCTCACCGCTGATGGCAAGGATTATCAGGCCGGAGGTATGAGCAAGGTGGCCTACATGACCATCCAGAACGGTGCGTTCACCGTCACTGACGTGTATAAGACTCCTGAAGGTTTGAATGGTACGTACAACATTCAGCCGATGAACGCTGAAGGATTTGCCATGTCGTCTGACGCGGAGAAGATCAAAGGCTCCGACCTCAAGCAGCGTGAACCTTATAAGAGCGCTTCCGATGTGGATCCGGACAAATGGTACAAGCCCGTCTACTGGACGGATGATGGCGTTGGCTCTGAGCAAGGTGTGGTCACTAGCGCGAATGCGCAGGCTGGTCACTCCCTGTACCGTGGCTACATCGAGGTGCCGGTGCCGAACCCGGATACGCCGACCAGCATTGTGGACATCCCTGTCACCAAAACATGGAAAGCTAAAGACGGTTCGGTCACTACGCCAGTCAAGGGCACCACGGTTAGTGTGACTCTCGCCCAAGATCCGAGCTCAGGCAATGATGGCCGAACCGTAGGCAAACTCACCCTTACCGACGGATCCGCGACGCAGTCTGACACGAGCGATGATTGGAAGGGACAGTTCTCGAATGTCGAAGTAGGCCACGAGTACAAGATCACCGAAACGGTAACCAAACCAAATGGCGACACAATCAATTGGACGACGACAATCGAGACCACGGCACGTGCGGGGCAGACACAGGATGACGACAATGACAATAATCCTGCCACGTTCGTCATCAAGAGTGTGAACGGTGCACCCGGCGCTATCGAAATCACGAACGAGTCGGATCAGACGCCGACCAAACCATCGCCGACCGCAGCCTCGTATGAGGTGCCCTTCACCAAAACCGTCAAGGGCCTCGATACCGCTGGGCCTTTCAATTTCAGTCTGACCAAGGCGACGGATGAAACCAAGGATGTCCAATTTGGCAGCACCGCCGTTGCAACCCAGGTCAACGGCACGATAACTGACAAGTTCACGATGGATGCCGGCACAAAACAGGCTTCGCATACCGCGAAGTTCGCCGCCGTCACATTCAAGGAATCCGGCGTTTATCATCTGACCGCTTCTGAGACATCGACCACCACCGCCAAAGGATGGGCATACGACAACACGCCCAAAGACGTGTGCGTGGTGGTGGTACTTGATTCCACAGCGAACAAGCTCACGGCCTCCGGCCTCGCAGTCTATGACAAGACTTCAGGCTGCAGCACGACGATAGATGATGCACTCACTGCGTCTGGCCCAACGTTCACCAACGTGTATCAGGCTTCGATCCCGCCTGCGGGCGGTCAGGAGGCCAATCTCGCGGTCACGAAGATCATCCCGCAATTCCAAGCACCTGCATGGAGCGGCGACACGATGGGCGCGAAGGCAATCGGCAACGGCTTTACCTTCACCGTGCAACAGACTGACAAGGACTTCACCGCCGATGCTAAGGATGCTGACGCCAAGCTGCCCGATAGCGCGCACTGCACGCCTATTAGCGGCAAGGCTACGGCTTGCACGGTGAGCGTGAACGCAGATTCCTCGCCGACCACCGACTATAAAGGCAAGACAGCACCGCTCGGTACGATCAACTTCGACAAGACCGGGATCTGGTACTACACGGTAAGCGAAAACGCGAGAAGTGACATCGACACGTTCAGTTACTCGCCGGCAGTGTACCACGTGACCATCGCAGTGAGCGATGATGCGGTGACGAACACGTTGAAGGCAGCGACCACCATCGACCGTGTGACCGGCGACACCGGCAACACGGCGGCAAACGGCATCACTGGCAAGGCGATGGTGTTCACGAACGAATACGTCAAGCCGATCGACAAATTGCCATTTACCGGTGCGGCGGGCACGAACATGCTCGCTGGATTGCTTGCCGGCTGCGCGTTCTTCGCCGGAGGTCTGGCCATAGGCCGCTCCGATCTGGGACGTAAACGTCATCAACCGCTCGGTATCTGAATCTTCCGTTCTTCGGTTCTTCTTTTCACTATCCCACGTGATGGGTCGGCTGTTCCGACCCGACCCTAGCGTGAGCCTACCCAATTCTTCCGGGGACCTGAACCCGGAACCGAACATCAACGGTCTGCATAACGCGGATGGGGGATGTCCGTGCAGTCGGAATAATCAGGCCCTCTTCGGAGGAACATCAACCACTCCCACTAAGGAGAGAAAACATGAAGGGAACCTTCACTAAGACACTTGCCGCCGGTGTGGCCGCCATCGCCACACTTGCCGGACTGGCGTTCGGGACTGGCATGGCCAACGCCGCACCGGTCGAGCAGGCAGAGGGCAGCATCAAGCTGACCGGTTCCGAGGCACAGCTTGCCGGCCGACAGTTCGACGTCTACAAGATCGCCGACTACAAGCTGGACGGCACGACCATCACCGGCGTGACCACCGACGCCACCAACAAAGCCGCCGTAGATGCCGCCGTCAAGGCCACCGTCACCGACAACGGCTTCTTCGACGGCATCGGCAATGCCGATGTACTCGACTATGCGATCAACCAAGGCAAGCTTCCGGCCGATTCCGCTGCCGCTCGTACCCTCGCCGACAAGCTCGCCGCAGCCACCGCTGCCGATGCCAACCCGGCACTGACCAAGGTCAGCACGGACGATCCGACGTTTACCATCGACGCTGCCTCCGCTCAGGCCGGTGCCTACACATACACGCCTGAGGATCCCGGTCTCTACCTGTTCAAGGACGTGACCGCCACCGCCGGTGCGCATGCCACTACGTCGAGTGCCATCCTGGTGGGCACCAAGACCGCCAATGACCAGTTCGGAGCCGGCACCATCGCCATCAAGAACTCCGCCGCCAACAAGCCGGCCAAGACCATCAGCGCCGGCGCTACCGATGGCTCGGTCGCCAAAGGCGCCACGCTGACCTACCAGGTCACCTACACGGCCACCAAGGACGCTCCGAACAGCTTCGCCTTCGCCGATACCCCGAGTGCCGGTCTGACCGTTCCGGCTGACACCACGCTCACCGTGACCGACCAGACTGACAACAAGGTTGTCTTCACCGACACCACCGACTACACCGTCGCCACGGTCGTTAACGGCAAGGCCGGTGCCCTGCCGCTCACCGGTAATGGCACCGACCAGCTGACCGTCAACTTCACCGCCGACGGTCTCAAGAAGATCAAGGCCAACCACGTGATCGTCCTGTCCTACACCGCTAAGGTGAACGACACAGTCGTTACCGACCCGATCAGCAACACCGTCACCGTCACCGATAACGGTGCTACCTCCGAAGGCGACACCGTCAAGGTTCAGGAAGGAGCTTTCACCTTCAAGAAGGTCGGCATCGCCGAAGCCGATAAGAACGGACTCATCGGCGCGACCTTCAGCCTGTATGCCTCCGCCGCCGACGCGAACGCCAACAATGGCAAGGGCCAGAACGTTATCGCCGCCGCCACTTCGAATGATCAGGGCACTGTGAAGTTCGATGGCCTTGCTGCCGGTACCTACTATGTCAAGGAAACCGGTACCCCCAACGGTTATCTTGCTGCCTACCAGCCCGGTTTCAAGGTGACCCTCACCGCCACCCAGGCAGACAAGAACGCCAACGTGATCTTTACCGCCCAGTTCGCCAAGGACAACGACCTCGCCGACTACGGTCTGGCCAAGGACAACAACGGCACCTGGACGGTTACCAACATTCAGCGCAAGGATCAGCTGCCTAACACCGGTGCTGCTGGCATCGCAATGTTCATTGCTCTCGGTGCGCTCCTGATCGGCGGTGGTACGGCCATCGTGATCAAGTCGCGCAAGAGCATCGCTCGCATCGCCTGATATTACCCCGATGAGGAGTCCGAAAGGATGAGGACTTCTTCATTGCGTGAGGGATTCCGGTGGATTGGTGATAAGCCTGTCCACCGGAATCCCCATATCCATTTCGTTCCGCCACATACTGTTTCAAGGATCATCATGACGACCGCCATCGTTGCAACGGGCTCAATGCCCACGTTCCACGAGCTCATCCTCGGGCTGGACAATGAAACCATGCGGCTCAAGACCGCGTATCGAAACGCACGCCGTCGGTCGACACTCCTATTGGCGTTCGGGTTGACCGTTATCCTCGCAGGTTTAGGAGCAATCGGATATCCAATCATTTTGCGGGTTCAATCCAGCGTTCGCGACGATCAGGTCGTCGCCCGTACTGAACGTACCGTTAACGACTGGCCCTATCCTCAAGCCGAAGACGAGATCAAAGCCGCACAGCTCTACAATCAGCGACTTGCCGGCGACCATAATCGTACCCTTGGGGAAGCGACTGACCCGTTCTCCAGCGCACCCGGTATCACTTCAACGAACAACGGCAACAACGCCTCCGCTCGTGATGATGAATACATGAGCCTGCTCGATGCCGGCGACAACATCATGGGATCCATCCTCATTCCCAAAATCAGCGTCAACCTCCCTATTTATCACGGCACCAGCGACGCTGCCCTTGCGGCCGGGTCGGGGCACTTATACGGAACAAGCCTTCCTGTTGGCGGACCGTCCACCCACAGTGTGCTCACCGGGCACCGTGGACTGGTGCAGGCCATGATGTTCACCCGACTTGACGAGCTCAAGATCGGCGATACGTTCTACATCAAAGTCATGGGTGAACAACTCGGCTACAAAATCGACCGGATCAGCGTCATCGAACCCAATGATCTGAGCCAATTCACGATCAAACCTGGTGAAGACCGTGTAACCCTTATGACTTGCACACCCTATGGCGTTAACACGCATCGGCTCCTTGTCTCCGGTATTCGCGCTGCCATTCCCGGACAGATTCCGGAACCCGCGCACGGTCAACATGATCCACGCACCATCATGCTTTGGAGTCTTACGGGTGCATGCAGCACCGCAATCATCGGCACTGCTATCGTCCGCCGTCGCAATCAAGTCATGCCAATCCGGCATCGCGCGAAATAGGCCACAACAAGTTCGCCAATTGTTTTTTGCGGAACGTGTCAGGGCTGATTCGCCTCGATTACCTTCGAGAGGATCCGCTTATGCGGGCCCTTTTTTGCGTGTATAGAGCCTCTCTAGCACTTTTCGCGCGAATAGTGCGCAAATTGGGGCTTGAAGGGGGCTTTTCGAGACTTTTCGCGCGAAAAGTGTGCGGACGGAAGACCGGGAAAGCAGTAAAAGCAGTATGTATGTGCCGCGGTATAGTCTGAACTGTTCTTATCTCATGGGAGAAATACGAAAAGAGGCATGGGCATGGTAGATAGCCATGATGCAGAAACCTACAGCGCCAAGGATTCACGGCTGATCTGGATCGACTGTGAAATGACTGGACTGGATATCTTCGGCGGCGACGAGCTGGTCGAGGTGTCCGTGGTTCCCACCGACTTTGACCTGAACGTGCTGGATGAGGGCGTGGACTTCATCATCAAGCCGAGCCAGAAGGCCGTGGATCACATGAACGACTTCGTGCGCAACATGCACACCCGCTCCGGCCTGATCAACGAATGGGAGCACGGCCTGAGCCTTGAGGAAGCTGAACAGAAGGTCACCGAATATGTGCTTCGCTTCACTCCGGAAGGCGTCAAGCCGTTGCTTGCCGGTAATACCATCGGCTCTGACAAGAAGTTCCTCGACCACTACATGCCGAATCTGATGAGCCATTTGCACTACCGCAGCGTGGATGTCAGTACGTTCAAGGAACTTGCCCGCCGCTGGTATCCGGCCGTGTACGAGAACCGTCCGCCTAAGAACGGCGGCCATCGTGCGCTCGCGGACATCATCGAGTCGCTGGATGAGCTGCGGTATTATCGCAAGGCGTTCATGGCACCGGTGCCTGGTCCGAGCGAGGCTGAAGCCAAAGCCATCTCCGCGCAAATCGTGGCCAGCAGTTTGCTGAATAAGTAAATGCTCCGCAGCGAGTCATTCTCAATAAGACTTACTAAGACTTATTGAGTCTTACTGAGAAGTGTGCGAGGAATGCTGTGTAGAAAACGAACATTGGGATCGTCATTGCGTGAATCCCATGCACGCTTCTCTTAATGAGAATCATTCGCTGCGGTAGAAAGACTTGACAATTATGCGTCAAAGCGAAGCCCTAGCTATTTTGAACGCCGGAGCCAACGTCTTCCTGACCGGTGCTCCCGGCGCGGGCAAGACATATACGCTCAACGAGTTCATTCATCAAGCTCGCGCCGACGGTGCCGAGGTGGCTGTCACCGCGTCTACGGGCATCGCTTCCACGCATATCAACGGCCAAACCATACATTCATGGAGTGGTGTGGGAGTCGCCACCAGTTTGACCGCCAATCTGTTGAAGCTCATCAAAACTCGCCGTCGGCGCAAGATTCAAGCTACTGACATACTGGTGATCGACGAGGTCTCCATGTTGCACGCTTGGCTGTTCGATATGGTGGATCAGGTCTGCCGCCTAGTGCGTCATGATCCTCGCCCGTTCGGGGGAATCCAAGTGGTGCTCTCCGGCGATTTCTTCCAGCTGCCTCCCGTCTCCGTGTCAGGACGCAACAATGATCTGATCGCACCGACTCCGGAATTTGTTGTCGCCCGTGAACGCTACGCCAAGGCAGGACGCAATCCCGAAGGATTTGTCACTGAATCGTTGGTGTGGGACGAGCTCAATCCCGCCGTGTGCTACCTGACTGAACAGCACCGTCAGGATACTGGTGATCTGCTGACTGTGCTTACCGATATTCGAGCCGGTGGCGTGACCCAGCGTGACCGCGAAGTACTACTGACTCGTTTGGGCAAGACTCCTGCAGTTGATCAGGTCGCCGTACATCTGTTCCCCGTGAATCGGCAGGCTGATGGCCTTAACGATTTGCGTCTGAGCCAGATTGCCCTTGAAGAGCATGAGTTCCACGCTGAAACCGCGGGGCCGGTCGATCTGGTGGATCGGCTGAAGAAAAACATGCTCGCTCCGCAACGGTTAGTGCTGAAAACTGGAGCGGCAGTGATGGCGCTTCGCAACGATTCGGACCATCAGTTCGTCAACGGTTCGCTTGGCACTGTGCGTGGTTTTGCTCCGGAAGCCAAAGGCGGCTGGCCGATCGTGGAGTTCGAGAACGGCAATATCGTTACGATGAAACCAGCCACATGGGAGATGATGGACGGCGATACGGTGCTTGCCTCCGTCTCTCAGGTGCCGCTTCGATGCGCGTGGGCCATCACCATTCACAAGTCGCAGGGCATGACGCTTGACCGTGCGGTCATGGATCTGTGTCGGACCTTCGCGCCTGGCATGGGGTACGTGGCGTTGTCCCGCGTGGAATCGTTGGACGGACTATACCTGGCCGGTGGCAACGAGCGCATGTTCTTGGTCTCGCCGGATGCGGTGATGCTCGACGGTGACCTGCGTGAAGCATCAGACGCCGCCAGCGATCAACTTAGCGCTGACGGTGCTGCCGCCTTCAAGCCGTCCGCCACCGCACTGGACAATACCGACGATGATTTTGCTCAAGAGGCGTTGTTCTGATTAACGCGTGCATTATGAGAATACGGATATTCGAGGTATACTAATGACGCTAATTCTCAGTAAGGGTGGACTCGATAGCCACCTTGAATGCTCAGCAGGTAACTGCTAGGGGCGAGCTTAATAAGCTCGCCCTGTTTCATATAGTTACAATGCATACAACGATGTTGTGCAAGTAGCTATGGTGCGAAAGGGTTCTAGGTGTCGCATAAACGGTACAGGATTGGAATGGATGTGGGCCTGAATTCGGTGGGCCTTGCCGCTATAGAAGTATCCGATGAGGATATGCCGATGCGTGTACTGAATGCGCAGAGCGTTATTCATGACGGAGGTGTTGATCCGCAGAAAAACAAAGAAGCAATTACTCGCAAGAGTATTTCAGGTGTCGCTCGGCGTACTAGGCGTATGCGTCGCAGGAGGCGTGAACGCCTTCATCGGCTTGATATGTTGCTGAACAAGCTGAAGTATCCCATTATCGAACCGGATACTTTGGATAAGCCGTTTGAGGAATGGCATGTGAGATCTGAACTGGCTTCACGGTATATCGAAGATGATGCGCTGCGACGTGAAAACATTTCCATTGCTGTGAGGCATATTGCACGTCATCGTGGCTGGCGTAATCCTTACCGCCAGGTGGATTCCCTGCTGAATGATAATCCGTATTCAAAGCAGTATGCAGAGTTGAGGGAGAAAGCTCAGCTCTATGTCGGTGCGGTAGATGGCGGCAGCCTGACTCCCGCGCAACTCGTAGTTGCCATGTTGGATGCTGGGTATGCTGAAGCACCTCGACTACGCTGGCGGACCGGCTCGAAGAAGCCTGATGCAGAGGGCTATCTGCCGGTGCGATTGATGCAGGAAGATAATGCCAATGAGCTGAAACAGATTTTTACAGTACAGAGGATTCCGCGAGATGAATGGGTTCCTTTATTCCGCAGCGTGTTTTATGCGGTATCGCCCAAGGGTTCAGCGGAACAACGGGTCGGTAAGGATCCTTTGGCTCCGAGCCAGCCGCGAGCGTTGAAAGCTTCATTGGCATTCCAGCAATACCGTATTGCCAACGTTATTACTAACTTGAGAATCAAGGATGGTTCCGCTGACCCACGTAAGCTGACTGTTGAAGAAAAACAAAGCATTTTTGACCAGCTGATTTCGCTGTCTTCGGAGGATATAACTTGGTCGGATTTATGCGATTTTATGGAGATAAAGCGTAGCCAGCTTAAGGGTGTGGGGACGCTTACTGAGGATGGAGACGAACGTATCTCCAGCCGGCCTCCGCGAATGACTTCTCCGCAACGGATCTACAGTGCTGATAAAAAGATCCGCAAGCCGTTGGTTGCTTGGTGGAAAAACGCTTCGGAAGACGAACAAGAGGCGATGATTAGACTGTTGTCTAACACGGTAGACATTGATAACGTTCGTGAAGACGTAGCATATGCAGCGGCAATTGACTTTATCAACGGCCTTGACGATGAGGCGTTGACCAAGCTCGATTCCATTGATCTTCCCTCTGGACGAGCGGCATATAGCGTGGACACTTTGCAGAAGTTGACCCATCAGATGTTGACGACTGGTGATGATTTGCATGAGGCGCGCAAGACGCTGTTCCATGTTACAGATACATGGCGTCCACCGGCAGCCCCGATTGGAGAACCTCTAGGTAACCCAGCGGTTGATCGTGTGCTGAAAATAGTGAATCGGTACCTTGTCAATTGTCAACGCCGTTGGGGCAATCCTGTCTCAGTGAATATTGAGCATGTTCGTTCGTCATTCTCATCAGTTGCTTTTGCCCGTAAGGATAAGCGCGAGTATGAGAAGAACAATGAGCGTAGATCCGTGTTCCGTGACTCACTGGCGGAGCAGCTTCGTACGGATGAAAAAAGAGAAACAGTCCGTGAGTCGGATTTGCGCAGGTTGGAAGCCATCCAACGGCAAAATGGGCAGTGCCTGTATTGCGGAAGGACTATCACTTTCAGCACTTGTGAAATGGATCATATCGTGCCAAGGAAAGGCGTTGGCTCCACCAATACGAGAACGAACTTGGCGGCGGTGTGCGCTGAATGCAACCGTATGAAAACGAATATTCCATTCGCAGTCTGGGCTCGTACCGAGGATGCCCGGCAGCGTGGCGTAAGCCTTGCCGAGGCCAAAAAACGTGTGGTGATGTTTACGTTTAATCCCAAGTCGTATGCTCCTCGGGAGGTGAAAGCGTTCAAACAGGCGGTAATCGCACGCCTCACGCAAACCGAGGACGATGCTGCAATCGATAATCGTTCTATTGAATCTGTGGCGTGGATGGCTGATGAGCTGCATCGTCGTATTGATTGGTATTTCAACTCTCGGAAGTACTTGAATTCAGTTTCGGCGGCTGATGATTTGGACGGCAACAAGGGCGAAACCGCGGTATCGGTATTCCAAGGACGCGTCACTGCTGCGGCTAGGCGTGCAGCCGGTATTGAAGGAAAGATTCACTTCATCGGTCAACAGGCGAAGACTCGTTTGGATCGCAGACACCATGCGGTTGATGCTTCGGTGATTGCGCTGATGAATGTTGGAGCTGCTCAAACGTTGATGGAACGTGAATCTTTGCGGGAATCACAACGTTTAGTGGGCCGTCTGATGCCGGGAGAACGCTCGTGGAAGGAATATCCGTACGAGGGAACTACACGATATGGTTCGTTCCATCGATGGCTGGATGGCATGAATGGACTATTGGATTTGTTGAATGATGCGCTGGACGGTGATCGCATTGTCGTGATGCAACCGCAGCGTTATACATTAGGCAATTCTATTGCTCATGATGCGACCATCCATCCACTGGAAAAGGTGACATTGGGCTCGGCTATGGAGGTAGAGCTTATCAAGCGTGCTTCGATACCTGCACTATGGTGTGCGTTGACAAGGCTGCCTGGTTTTGATGAAAAGACAGGGCTTCCAGAAGATGCGAACCGTAGTATTTGTGTGAATGGTCTCCACTATGGCGCAGATGATGAGGTTGGGTTCTTTGCCTCGACTGCAGCGCAAATCGCTGTGCAGCAAGGGTCCGCTGAAATTGGTTCTGCGATTCATCACGCACGGGTGTACCGATGCTGGAAGACCGGTGCCAAGGGTGTGCGCAAGTACTTCTACGGCATGATTCGTGTATTCCAGGCTGATTTACTCCATGCCCGGACCGAGGATTTGTTTACTGTTCCGTTGCTGCCGCAGTCCATTTCGATGCGCTATGGTGAGGCTAGGGTTGTGCAAGCGGTGCAAAGCGGCAACGCACAGTACTTGGGTTCTCTGGTTGTTGGCGATGAGATTGAGATGGATTTTTCTGAATCAGATGCCGGCGGTCAAATCGGCGAGTATCTTCAGTTCTTCTCACAATTAAATGGTGGGGATATTGCCGGAACTCATTGGGTGGTAGATGGATTCTTCTCTAATTCCAGATTAAGACTGCATCCACGGTATATAGCATCTGAAGGAATGAGCAAATCTTTTGCTGATTTGTCAGTTCCAGATGGTGTACAAAAAATCGTGGCTGGACAGGGATGGCTTCCTTCAGTGAATGTTGTTGCTGAAACTGCAATTCGCACTGTACGACGAAATGCTTTCGGCGAGCTTAGATTCTCCGCGAAGAGCCACATGCCTTGCTCGTGGCGATGGAAGCATGAGTAATCATGCAGAACCAGTGGCGCGTAATCGACTGCACCGATCTTGACGGCTCCGTTTCCTACGAGCGTGGGAGAATGAGAGTCGTCAAGAGCGATACAGGAGAGTGTGTAAATGTGCCGCTGGCACAAATTGCGGTAGTACTGCTCGGCTTACATGTGCGATGCTCAGCTGCCGTGTTGCATGAGATGGCTCGGTATGGTGTATCAGTCATGTTATGCGATTGGCGAGGCGTGCCGGATGCGGCGTTGCATGCATGGACCGATTTGCCGACCACGGTCACTGCTCGGCAGTTGGCGCAATCGAGTATGTCGCTTCCTCGCAAGAAAAGCGCATGGGCGCGCATTGTGCAGATGAAAATACGCGGTCAGGCAGCTTGTCTTGATGCTGTTGGTCTTGACGGTGGGGGATTGTTGCGAGGCATAGCAGCTTCGGTGCGTTCCGGGGATCCTTCTAATAGTGAGGGGCATGCGGCACGTGAGTACTGGAAGCGCATGTTTCCATCGGACGAGGAGTTCAGAAGGGTTCCCGGGCAAGGCTATGGCAGAAATGCCCAGTTGGATTATGCGTACATGGTTCTGAGAGGATTCGCAATTAAAGCAGTGGTGTCCGCTGGATTGATACCTTCGCTTGGCGTGAACCATCATGGGCGGGGCAATTACTTCTGTCTTGCCGATGATTTGCTGGAAGTGTATCGGCCCGCAATCGATTACAGGGTCTCATTGCTGAGCGAAGAGAATTCATTGCAAGAGAAACCGGTAAAGAAGTATCTGGTTGATGCAGTGAATCAGCAATTCAATGGTTCTGGTCTTACGATACCAAGTTCTTTGAACGACTTTGCTCAGCAGTTCGGCTTGTATTGCGAGGGCAAGATAGATCGTTTGCCAGTGCCTGAATATGTGGGTGAATCATGAAGCGTGATGAGGACAGTGGCGGTATGTGGTGCTTGGTGATGTTTGACCTGCCGGTGAAAACAAAACGGCAACGGTATGCAGCGACTGTGTTCAGAAATATGTTGCTTGATATGGGCTACGGCATGGTGCAATATTCCGTGTATGTGCGGTACACGCCTACGCAAGCAGGTAATAGGTCTACGGTCAAAATGATTAAAGACAATTTACCTGCCAACGGATTGGTAAGAATTCTGCATATTAGTGATCACCAATGGTCGACTGCAGCGCGTTTTTCTTCTGGAAAACGCGAAACAAGCGAGGAAACGCCGGATTTCCTAACGCTTTTTTGATTGTAGAAAACCAAGAAAACGTTGAAAAATAGCCCTTCTTGATAATATATCAAGCTTATCAAGAAGGGTGAATGCTAATTCCCAGCCACCCGTTCGAACTGGTAGTCGTCGAGGCAAGCTTATCAAGAAGGGTGAATGCTAATTCCCAGCTCAGGCAATACCTGCTCAGCCACGTTTACAAGCTTATCAAGAAGGGTGAATGCTAATTCCCAGCGCAAATGACGACACGCTGGCACTTGCCACAAGCTTATCAAGAAGGGTGAATGCTAATTCCCAGCGCCGTCCGGCTGCTGCTGCATTCAAACCCAAGCTTATCAAGAAGGGTGAATGCTAATTCCCAGCCAATGAGGCTTGCGCGGCTTTTCGCTCCCAAGCTTATCAAGAAGGGTGAATGCTAATTCCCAGCCAGTGTCGCTGCCATATGGGGTGCGTATCAAGCTTATCAAGAAGGGTGAATGCTAATTCCCAGCACCTCCATTGCACACGTGCTTATGCAGTCAAGCTTATCAAGAAGGGTGAATGCTAATTCCCAGCTCGCTTGTAGATTGGTGGCGTTCGCGCAACAAGCTTATCAAGAAGGGTGAATGCTAATTCCCAGCCAATGAGGCTTGCGCGGCTTTTCGCTCCCAAGCTTATCAAGAAGGGTGAATGCTAATTCCCAGCCAGTGTCGCTGCCATATGGGGTGCGTATCAAGCTTATCAAGAAGGGTGAATGCTAATTCCCAGCACCTCCATTGCACACGTGCTTATGCAGTCAAGCTTATCAAGAAGGGTGAATGCTAATTCCCAGCTCGCTTGTAGATTGGTGGCGTTCGCGCAACAAGCTTATCAAGAAGGGTGAATGCTAATTCCCAGCAGCGTCACGAATGGCAACGGGTGTCATCCAAGCTTATCAAGAAGGGTGAATGCTAATTCCCAGCGAGGGGTTTGTGATGCGCGGTACGTAAACAAGCTTATCAAGAAGGGTGAATGCTAATTCCCAGCCTCGGTCATTGGTTGTTCCTTTTCGTTGCAAGCTTATCAAG
>NZ_PGLQ01000002.1:34109-404201 GCF_002802865.1 Bifidobacterium scaligerum | reverse complement strand
CAAGCTTATCAAGAAGGGTGAATGCTAATTCCCAGCCTCGGTCATTGGTTGTTCCTTTTCGTTGCAAGCTTATCAAGAAGGGTGAATGCTAATTCCCAGCTGGACTAACACGGGTGTCATGATCGTGTCAAGCTTATCAAGAAGGGTGAATGCTAATTCCCAGCGAATCTCGCCCGTGTCTGGGTATGCGAGCAAGCTTATCAAGAAGGGTGAATGCTAATTCCCAGCCTCGGTCATTGGTTGTTCCTTTTCGTTGCAAGCTTATCAAGAAGGGTGAATGCTAATTCCCAGCCACTTGCCAGTGGTAGCGCCACCGTCACCAAGCTTATCAAGAAGGGTGAATGCTAATTCTCGGCTTCTTCGAGCGCGGTTACGTTGTGTGCATTTATGGAAGTTAGGGTATCCGATAATGCATGCCAGTACACCAACCGCGTAACAATTTGACTGCGGTGATGGAGCGAGATACTTTTAAAGTATAGCTTTAGCCCATGCTCCTCTTCCGGTCGGAGGTCGGGGCTGATGCTTAAGCTTACCGCAACATGGAATTCTCTGCCGTGATGTTCGCAGCCGCTGCCTGCGGTGGCCACGAAGGAACACCTAGTCTTGGGAGCAGGCGAAGCAGCTGAAAGGCTGAGTCTCCCGTAGATCCGTTCGCGTCACGGGTCGCCTAGCAGAGGGCAATATAAACATGGATTCCCAACAGCGGGGCCGGAGGAAGAATCGCGTTCCTCCGGCTTACATACTTGCTTGAGGGGGAGCATTCGATGGTGGGGCGCAGGAATGATGATATTCCCGCAATGCTTGAGCGGCTGCGCCCTCTTGCTGAATGCTATGCAGATAATTTTCTTGGTCGACATGTAATCCTTGAATTTAATAGCACCGCATTCGATGTGCATTGGCAGAAACATCACTTTATGCATCTTTGTGGTTTGGATTGCATTGTGCCGCAACGTTTGTATAGGTTCGGAGCGAAGCCAGCGAAATGCGAAGTATTCTTTGATGGTTTGCTCTCTGGTAGGTGCAAAGAATTGCGTATCCATCATGCACATAATCGAGGTATTACTGAAGATAAATTATTCGTACTGCCATTGATGCTGCAGACTCCGGAAAGTGTGAAATTTATAGCAGACTCGGCCAGCAAAGACTATCGGTATTTCTTCGGTTCGGATGCTTGGTGCGTAGGTGTTACGTTGACTAACGAGCAACCTGTAGACCCAGATGCTGATGTGTATGCGCCTCGGACCGTGCGGAATGTGAGTATTTCCAGCCGGTCGATTCAACAGGCTGGAACGGTTCTTTACCCGTTGACCGGAGCCCGTGTGATACCTCCACGGTAGTGGATAGCTGGATGGGGAGGTCCCGACTACCATGGTTCGTAGAGGTGGTAGTTATGGGACTATCCGAAATGTTCCGCAAGAACGATGATGCCGACGATGATGTTTGCAGACCCAAGTCGAGTGGATTGATACGTCCGGCTGCTGTGGCCGGGTCATTTTATCCGGATGACCGAACTGCGCTCAAACGGCTGATCAGTCATCAGCTCGATTACGGGCGTGCCTTGATGAAACAACTTGAGCCCGAACTGCCGGCAGGCTGTCCGAAAGCGGTGATCGTGCCACACGCCGGATACGTGTATTCCGGCACTACGTCGTCGCTCGCCTACGCGCTGCTTGAACGAGGGCGTGGGGTGGTGAAGCGTGCGGTGATCATTGGTCCGACCCATCGTGTGCCCGTTCGTGGCGTCGCATGTTCGAGTGCCGATACGTGGCAGACCCCGCTGGGCCAGGTCCCGGTGGACACTGATGCCGAGCGCAAGGCGCTGAATTTGCTTGGAGCTCGGCGTGTCAGTGTCTCAGCTCCCGCGCTGATCGTCAACGACCCGACCCATGCGCGAGAACACGCGGTGGAAGTGCAGATTCCGTTTTTGCAAACCATATTCGGTCCGGATCTGACTATCGTGCCACTGAACGCCGGTGATGCCAGCCCTGAGGCAGTGGGAGATGTTTTGCGCGCGTTGTGGGGCGGGCCGGAGACGGTAGTTATCATCAGTTCGGATCTGTCGCATTATCATCCTCAAGAGTATGCGCGGCAGCTTGATGAGAAAACCATAGATGATATTGCCCACTGCCGGCTTCCGATCCATCCGCGAAGGGCTTGCGGTGCGCATCCGATCAATGGTCTGCTGGACGTATTGGTGCGCGGACTTCAGCCGTCTCAAGATGGAATCATTCATGAGACATCTTGTGAAACGTATCGTGAAACACTTCGTGAGGTACGTGAAACACCTTGTGAAACATTAAGTGGCGAGTGGGGCGGCAGCGCTTCGAACGACGACCGTGGTACCCCGCAATTTGATTTGCGGCTTTTGGGACGCAGTACGTCTGGCGACGACTCCGTGGTGGCGCTCGCAGGTCGACCACGTCCGGCCATGAATACTCCAGATGAACCAGTAGTGGGCTATGCGTCGTTTGCGATTTGGCAGAGTGGCAACGGTGTCGATTGTGTCGATTGTGTCAGTTGTGCCAATGATGAAACCACGCAAGATGCCGGCGTTGCCCAAGACGGCGATGCCGTTGGCAATCCCATGTCGATCCCGACGAATCATGTGGCATCCGGGAAATTGCCGGGAACGGCCGAATCAAATGCTGATACGGCTGCACCGCAAACGCGCCGGAATGTGCTGCTCGGTCTCGCCCGTGCATCCATACGCCGGCATCTCGGGTTTGATGATGCTCCGGAGAACCGCCCAAACGCTATTATCGCCCGTAATCCTTGGCTTAGCGAGCCAGGAGCCAGTTTTGTGACGTTAACGGAAAACGGTCGGTTGCGCGGATGCGTCGGCACGCTTGAGGCCTATCGTTCGCTTGGCGGGGACGTGGCTGATCATGCCGTGGATGCCGCCGCTCATGATCCACGATTTTTCCCGGTGACTGCGGAAGAATATCCATTCCTTGATGTGGAGGTGTCCGTGCTGGGCAGACCAAGCGCAATGCCAGTGCGCTCGCGTGAGGAACTGGAACAGACGTTGCGCCCCGGAAAAGACGGCCTTATCTTGACCGACCGGCACGGCCGCAGGGCGACGTTCTTACCGCAGGTTTGGGAGCAACTGCCGGTGCCGCATGATTTCGTATCGCACTTGCTGGTCAAAGCTGGAATCGGTGCTGACTATGACTGGGCTAACGGGGAAATCGAATGCGAACGGTACGAGGTGAGCGCCTATGCCGAGCGTTAATACCAAGCTGGACGCAATGCCACGCGCCGCGATCGGTCGATGGCAGACCAAGTTCAGTGATGGCAGCAATCGCGCCCGCTGCGAACTGTGCCCGCGCCGTTGTGTGCTGAGGCCCGGCCAGCGCGGATTCTGCTTCGTCCGTTCGAACCATGATGGTGCTATTGTTTCGGATACTTATGGCCGCAGTTCCGGGTTCGCCGTAGACCCTGTAGAAAAGAAACCGCTCAATCATTTCCATCCAGGCTCCAGTGTGCTGAGTTTCGGCACCGCAGGATGTAACTCTGGGTGCCGGTTCTGCCAAAACTGGGATATTGCCAAAGCTCGCAACTTCGATAGACTCGGCATTGAGGCCAGTCCGGAGAAGATCGCGCAAGTGGCGCGGGATCATGATATTGATTCGGTAGCGTTCACCTACAATGATCCGATTGTGTTCGCCGAATATGCGATTGACACAGCGATCGAATGCCGCGCTCGGGGCATCCATCCGATTGCTGTTACCGCAGGATACATGAGTGCGGCGGCGCGTCCAGACTTTTATGCGGCCATGGACGCGGCGAATATCGATCTGAAAGGTTTTACTGAGGATTTCTATTGGAAAGTGACCGGTACGCATTTGCAGGACGTGCTGGACACCATTGATTATGCGGTGAATGAGGCACGTACGCCGGACGGTGGTCATGTATGGGTCGAGCTTACGACGCTGCTCATACCGGGGCTGAACGACGACGATGCTCAGCTGCACGCCGAATGTACATGGATTCGAGAACATCTTGGGCCTGATGTGCCGCTGCATTTCTCCGCATTCCATCCGGCGTGGAAGATGCAGGATGTGCCGCCGACCCCTCATGAGACGTTGACTCGTGCGCGTGGAATCGCCCTTAACGAAGGACTGCATTATGTGTATACCGGCAACGTGCACGATCGTGCGGGGGATACTACTTACTGTCCGGACCCGGATTGCAGAGCGGTGCTGATCGAACGTGATTGGTATCGCATTATCATTGACCGACTGAGTGGAACCGATGGATGCTGCTCGGAATGTGGCACTGCAATTGCCGGACGATGGTAGCTGAGGGTCGTGGGTTGGCGGGCTTGTCGGTTCACGCGAATATCTTGGAACCTATGACTTCCAATACCCTTCGTATGTCTACTTTGTTCCTGCGCACGTTGCGCGAAGACCCGGCGGATGCAGATGTCGATTCCGCCAAGCTGCTGCAGCGCGCCGGCTACATCCGCAAGGCCGCCCCCGGCATCTGGACCTGGTTGCCGCTCGGCCTGCGCGTACTCAATAAGATCGAGGCCATCATCCGCGAAGAGATGGCCGGCATCGGTGCCCAGGAAGTGCACTTCCCGGCCCTGCTGCCGCGCGAGCCGTATGAGGCCACCCACCGCTGGGAGGAGTATGGCGACAACATCTTCCGTCTGAAGGACCGTCATCAGGCTGATTACCTGCTGGCTCCCACCCACGAGGAAATGTTCACCCTGCTGGTCAAGGACATGTACTCGTCCTACAAGGATCTGCCGGTTGTGCTGTACCAGATTCAGACCAAGTACCGTGACGAGTTCCGCCCGCGTGCCGGCTTGATTCGCGGTCGTGAGTTCGTGATGAAGGACGCCTATTCGTTCAACGTGGACGAAGAAGGCATGCGCAAGGCGTACATGGATGAGCGTGGCGCCTACGAGCGCGTGTTCCAGCGCATCGGCCTCAAGTACGTGCCGGTGTTCGCCATGTCCGGCCCGATGGGCGGCTCCGCTTCCGAGGAATTCCTGGCTCCGATGCCGATCGGCGAGGATACCTTCGCGTTGGCTCCTTCCGGTAAGGCGTGGAACGTTGAGGCGCTGCATACGCCGGAACTGCCGGAAATCGATGCTTCCAACACTCCGGCTGCCACCAAGGAAAGCACGCCGGATGCCAAGACCATCGACAAGATGATTGAGCGCGCCAACGCCGACCATCCGCGTGCAGATGGTCGCGAATGGGCTGCTTCGGACATTCTGAAGAACGTGGTCATCGCCGTCAAGCATCCGGAGGATGAGGAGCATGACGAACCGTGGCGCGAGCTGATTGTCGTCGGCGTGCCGGGAGACCGTACTGTCGATATGAAGCGTCTCGAAGCGCAGTTCGCTCCGTCCGAGCTTGAAGAGGCTACTGAAGAGGACCTCAAGAAGCATCCTGAGCTCGTGCCGGGCTACATTGGCCCGATGGTGCTTGGACCGCAGGCTGAGGCTGCCGGCGTCAAGGAGCCATTGCGCTACTTTGTGGATGCTCATGTGGTCAAGGGTTCCGCATGGTTCACCGGTGCCGACGAACACGAGGTTGACTACTACAACCTGGTGTACGGCCGTGACTTCGAGGCTGATGGCGTGGTTGAGGCCGTTGAGGTTCGCCACGGCGATATGAGCCCGGACGGCTCCGGTCCGTTGAGCTTCGAGCGCGGCGTGGAAATCGGTCAGGTCTTCCAGCTGGGCTTGAAGTACTCCAAGGCTCTGGACCTGAAGGTTCTCGACCAGAACGGCAAGGCCGTGCCGGTGTGGATGGGATGCTATGGCATTGGTGTGTCTCGCGTGCTCGCGTGCGTTGCTGAAACGCATCACGATGAGGCAGGCCTCGCTTGGCCGTCCGTGATTGCCCCGGCTCAGGTGCATGTGGTGGCCACCGGTAAGGATGCAGCGGCGTTCGAAGGTGCCGAGAAGTTGGTCGAGGCGCTGGAGGCAAAGGGCGTCGAGGTGATTTACGACGACCGTAAGAAGGTTTCCCCGGGCGTGAAGTTCAAGGATGCCGAGCTTATTGGTGTGCCGACCATCGCCGTGGTGGGCCGTGACTTCGTCAACGACGGCACGATTGAAATTCGTGACCGCAATGGTGAGAACAAGGTCGCCGTACCTGCCGATCAGGCCGTCGAAACGTTGCTTGAGCGGCTGTAATAAGTTGTGAATCGTACGATTCGACATCGATAGCGCCATCCTGTTGATACGGGGTGGCGCTTTTCGTTGTGTTGGTGGTGTGTTGGTGGTGTGGATAACCGAAAGTTATCCACATGGCCTCAAGCCCCGTCACAGTATCCACATTTGCCGATTGCCCTTGTGCGGCGAGCGCCCCGTATTGCACAGTGATCATACCGCCGGTCACCTCGTTCGCAAGGATGCGCGGTTGATCGGCGGTCCAGACGTATACGCGCTTGTGGGCGCAACAGGAAAGGACTCATCATGGCAAACCAGCAAGCAGCAGTAACGGTAACCGGCTTTGTGGCCAGTGATTTGGTCAAAGGCGGCAAAGGTGACTTTACGGTGCTGACTTTCCGCATGGGCAGTACGCGCAGTCGGCTGAATCCGAATACCAGACAATGGGAGGAATTCGGTACCGCGTGGCTTACGGTCAAAGCGTTTCGATCCTTGGCCAATAATGCTCTGCAATCAATACGGCGAGGGGATCGGATTATTGCGGTTGGGGTACTGAACACTGAACAATGGAATACCGAACAAGGGGAGTTGCGCAGCAGGACCATTCTTGAAGCGACCAATATCGGTCATGATCTGACGTTCGGTACTACGAATCTCACAAAAACGCAACGCGCCAATAACGGAAACGCTCCGGTCTCAGGGAATACTGGCACTGGTAATACAGGTACTGGCAATCCACCTTCTGGTGGAGACGCTCAAGATCCCATATCCGGTGTTGTTGCGGCATCGACGCCAACGCCGCCGGTTGAGCTCGGTGATGCCGGCGTGCAGTGTGAACCAAGTGGCTCGCAGCCGTTACCTACCGATGTGGTTGACGGACCCGCCCAGCTTGCCGTGCAACAATCCTATGCTGATGGTTTTACTGAAGAACCGGAAATGTGACGATTGCTGTGTAGGCGCGTGTGGCTGCGTGCATACACAGCAGAAAAGCCTGCAGCGGCACGTGCATATGTGCAGCTGCAGGCTGGTTGCGAGGTGCTTATCTGATAAGCGGCATTAGGCGGGATGATATATGCCTGAGACGCTTGCTTACCAGATGCGTACGCGGGCCTCGGGCGCGAGCCACATGGCGTCGCCTTCAGACACGTGGAAGGCGTCGTAGAACAGGTCTACATTGCTGGCGATCCCGTTGGTGCGGAACTCGGCGGGGGAATGCGGGTCGATTTGCAGATACTGTTCGGCCAGCTCATCGCGGTTCTTAGTGCGCCAGATGGAGGCATAGCTCAGGAAGAAGCGCTGCAGACCGGTGAAACCGTCCATTTCGGGAGCGGTGTCGAGCAGTTCCTTGATGGCGGCGGGGGAGCCGTCCTCGTCGCCATTGCCGGTGATCGTGCCTGCGGCCTTGCCTAAGGAGAACGCGTAAGCCTTGAGCGCGATATTTACGCCGCCTAGGTCACCGATGTTCTCGCCGATGGTCAGCGCGCCATTGACGTGTGGTGCCTTGCTTGGGTCGTCGGCATACTTTTCGACCAGCTGCTGAGGTACGAAGCCGTTGTATTGCTCGATGAGCGCCTTGGTGCGTTCCTCGAAGTTCTTGCGGTCCTCGTCCGTCCACCAGTTGTTGAGCTTGCCGTCGCCGTCGTACTGTGAGCCTTGATCGTCGAAACCGTGGCCGATTTCGTGGCCGATCACCGCGCCGATGCCGCCGTAGTTGGCTGCATCCTCGGCTTCTGGATCGAAGAACGGCGGTTGCAGAATGGCGGCCGGGAATACGATGACGTTCATGCTTGGCTCGTAGTAGGCGTTCACGGTCTGCGGGTTCATCAGCCATTCGTCCTTGTCGGCGGGTTTGCCCACCTTGGCCAGCTGATAACCGGTTTCGTACAGATTCGCGGCCTTGGCGTTCTCGGCGAGCAGAGCATCTGCGGAGACGCTCAATGCCGAGTAATCGCGCCAGTGGTTGGTGTAGCCGATCTTCGGCGTGAACTTGGAGAGTTTCTCTAGCGCCTTGTTCTTGGTGGTCTCTCCCAGCCAGTCGGAGTTGGCGATGGAGACGCGGTAGGCGTCGATAAGATTGGCCGCCAACTGCTCCATGCGCTGCTTCGCGCTTTCCGGGAAGTGGCGACGCACGTACTCGCGGCCCACATCCTCGCCGCATACGCCGTTAACCAAGCTCACCGCGCGCTTCCAGCGATCGCGCTGCTTCTTGGCACCGGAAAGCACCTTGCCGAAGAAGTCGAAGTTGGTGGTGTCGAACGCGCGCGACAGCATGCTCGCAGAGCCTATGATCATATGGACACGAGCCCACAGCTTGAGATCGGCCAGGTCGGCTTCGGCCCAGAAACGGTCGAGTCCGGTCAGGAAGCTGGGCTCATGCACGATGGTGTGGCCGAAAATGGACTTGAAATCGATGGGCTGAGCTTTGGCCGCCTCGGTTGCGTCATATGCGCGCTGCCATGCGTTAATCCAAGAGACGAGGTCGAAATGCTGCAAAGTGGCAGTCAGATCGGCGAAATCGGTGGGGTTGTAGGTCTTCACCGAATCGCGTGTGGCTACATTGTCCCAATGATTGGCGGCGATTCGGGTTTCCACGTCGAGGAAGTGGCGGGCCATGGCCAGTGCGGCTTCGCTTGGTACTACGGATGACGTCTCAGTGTCGGCGTTGGCTGTGGGATCGGAATCGTTGGCGTCGTTGTCATCGATCTCGGCGGCCGGCGCGTATCCGGCGTTCACCAGTTGGGTGGCTACCATCGTCACGTACGCCTCGCGTACGGGAGCATAGTGATCTTCTCGATAGTAGGCCTCGTCTGGCAGCATCAGGCCGGACTGTTCGATGTGGGTGATGTTGAGGTCCGGGTTGCCCGGGTCGCCGTATACAGCTAGTCCGAACAGGTCAGGTCCGCCGGCTGGGTTGATGGTGCCCAACACTCGCGTCAGGGCCGGCTTGTCGATGGCTGAGTCGATGAGATCGAGCTCGTCGCGAATGGGGTCCAAGCCGGCGGCTTCGATGGCGTCGGTATTGAGGAAGGAGCGGTACAGGGCCTGCGACTTGGTGGCTGGGCAATCCTCGTCTTCAAGGATTTCACGCACCTGGTTCTCGGCGTTCTCGGCGAGTTTGTCGAAGGAACCGTAGCGCGAACGATCATCCGGCAGGCGATAGGTGTCAATCCAAGGTCCATTGACGTAGCGGAACAGATCGTTGTTCGGCTTGATGGTGGAGGAGAACGAAGTCGGGTCGATGCCCGGCTTCAGTGTTTCGTTGGTGTTGTTCATGCCCCCAGCCTAATGCCGGCGGGGGAGAAGCTGCGGCAGATTGGTCGGCTGTGAGCTGATTTTCCGGTATGGCATGCAATGATTATTAGACGATATGTCCATTTTTGTTCATGGTGTGAATTGGTCAAAGTGTCTAAAATACGAAGGAGTTGTGTACGTGGTCATACGAGCGTAAGGAGCGAATGATGAGTGAGCCGAGCGGTACTGCGAACAATGGTCAAAATCAGCCGCAGTATGGTGCCTATGACGCCAATCATGGCGGTCAATACCCTCCTCAATACGGCAATGGCCAGGCTGGGCCGGCCGGGCAATATGCCGATCAATCCGGTTCACAACCTCAGCAGAATGAATATGGGCAGCCCTATTACGGTCCCTACGCCACCAACCCGAATGGGCAGCCGTTTAACCCCTATGGGCAATCATGTGGCTCGGGTTCTCAGAATGCTTCGTATCATCAGCAGGATCGATTCGGACAACAGCCCGGCTGGTATTCAGGTGATTTCAACCCATTCCGTCTTATTGAGGAATGGCTTCCGCAACGGGCTAAAAACACCATTCGCGTGGTGTATGGCGTGGTGGGTGTGACCGCCATCGCATTGGGATTGGCATTGTTGCTCGTGCCGTCCAAAACGTTGGCTCTGGCTGCATTGCTGCTTGGCGTATACTTCGTGATCTCGGGCGTGGTGCGTATCATAAGCGCTCTGGTGGAGCGTGGCTTACCGGGCGGATGGCGTGTGCTGGATGTATTGGTCGGTATTTTGCTGACGTTCGGCGGCGTGGTTGTCGTACGCAACTATGGACTTACCGGTCAGACGCTGGCTCTGCTCGTCACCCTGATGGTGGGGTTCGGCTGGATGATGGAAGGCGTGATGGCGCTGGTGGAATCATGGCGCATTCCGAACTCCGGCTGGGCGGTCGCTTATGCGATCATCTCGATTATCGCCGGATTCGTGGTGCTGATGAGCCCGCTGAGCTCTACCGTATTCATGGTGATCTTCGGAGGATGCGCCATGGTGGTGATGGGCGTCACCGCTGTGGTGCGCGCATTCACCTTCGGCAAGCCGCGCAAGTAGGGCGCTGTGAGTAGGCTGGCAGGCATGATCGAATTGAAAACCCCTCGTGAAATCGAGGAAATGAAGCCTGCCGGCCGCTTTGTCGCCGGAATCCTCAAGGAACTGCAGGAAACCACCAAGGTGGGCACCAATCTGCTGGAAATCGACGAATTCGTCCACAAGAAGATCGTGGACCGTAAGGGTGCAGAATCCTGCTACGTGGACTACGCTCCGGACTTCGGCACCGGTCCGTTCGCCCATTACATCTGCACTTCGGTCAATGACGCCGTACTGCACGGCATTCCGTATGATTACAGCCTGAAGGACGGCGATCTGGTATCCCTTGATCTTGCGATCTCCGTGGACGGTTGGGTTGCGGACTCCGCGGTGAGCTTCGTGGTCGGCAAGGATCCCGACCCGGAAGATCTGCGACTGATCAAGTGCACCGAAGAGGCGCTCGCCGCCGCCATCGACGTGGCCAAGCCGGGCAACCGTCTGGGGGATATCTCCTCCACTATCGGTGACATCGCCCGTGAATACGGCTACCCGATCAACTTGGAGTTCGGCGGCCATGGCGTAGGCCATATCATGCACGGCGATCCGCATGTGCCGAACGATGGCCGTGCTCATCACGGTTACAAGCTGCGTGAGGGTCTGGTGATCGCCATCGAGCCGTGGTTCCTCAAGACCACGGACGAGATCTATCAGGATCAGAAGGATGGTTGGACTCTGCGCTCCTCCGATGGTTCGCGCGGTGCTCATTCCGAACATACCATCGCCATCACGGAGAACGGCCCGATCATCTTCACCGATCGCACCAACCTGTGATTGCCCAAGCGGCAATCACATCCCACGGTGTAATAATCCCTCCACGGTGTGGCGATTCCCCACGGTGTGGCAAATGAAAATGGCTTAATCCGCTGTTTTAGCGGAATGTCATAATGGATGTTTGCCACACTGTGGGGGAGTTGCCGCACCGTGGGGTGTTTTTTATTGGTGCAGGCGGTGCGGTGATGCACGTTTTTGAGACGGCAACTTGCGCTGAAACACGCATGCCATATAGTGAGCCATACTTTTGAGCCGGACGGTCAGCCCGTCGGCATCGGCCCGTATCTAAGGGGAGCAATAAGTATGGCAACAGCCCAGCTGAATGTAGATGACAGCAAATATACTCTGCCTGTAGTCAAAGCAACCGCGGGCGCAGATGGTATTGTCGTCTCGAAACTGCGCAACGACGGTTGGGTGACGCTTGACCCAGGATTCCTGACCACTGCACAGTGTGAATCGAAAATCACCTATATCGACGGCAAGCATTCCATCCTGCGCTACCGTGGTTATCCCATCGAGCAGTTGTGCGATCAATCCGATTTTCTTGAGGTCGCATGGTTGCTGCGCCACGGCGAATTGCCGAACAAAGAGCAGTATGAGCGATTCGTTTCTGATATCAATCATCGCACGATGGTGGGTGAGGATTTCCGTACGTTCATGGGTTCCTTCCCGCGTACTGCGCATCCGATGAGCGTGCTGGCTTCCGCCATTAACGCGCTGGCCACGTTCTATCCGGACACCACGGACATCACCGATTCCGATCAGTTGGATGAAGCCGCGGTAATCATCATGGCCAAGGTGCGTACCATCGTCTCCTATATCTTCCGTCGTCGTCGTGATGAGCCAATGCTGTACCCGGATTACGCTCGTGGCTACGTGGACGATTTCCTGCGCATGTGCTTCGCCGTGCCGTACGAGCCGTTTGAATCCGATCCGTTGTATGTGCACGCCCTTGGCCGACTGCTCATCATTCACGCCGATCATGAGCAGAATTGTTCGACTTCGGTGGTGCGCATCGCCGGTTCGGCCCACGCCAACCTGTATTCCGCGGTGGCAGCTGGCGTCAATGCCCTTTCCGGGCCGCTGCATGGCGGCGCGAACGAGGCTGTGCTCCGCCAGCTCAAGGCGATTCGCGATTCCGGCAAGTCGGTGCGTGAGTTTGTTGCCGAAGCCAAGGCGAACGGACAGAAGATCTCCGGCTTGGGCCACCGCGTATACAAATCTTATGATCCGCGTGCGGCCATCGCCAAGCAGTACTTGGAAAAGATCATGGAACGTGAGGATACGTCCAAGCTGCCGGCCGACGAGCGTGCGTTGTTCGATGTGGCCACCGAACTGGAGGACATTGCCCTGCATGACGAGTACTTTGTCTCACGCAATCTGTACCCGAATGTGGACTTCTACACGGGTCTGATCTATCGCGCCATCGGCTTCGATCCCGCCATGTTCACCACGCTGTTCGCGCTGGGGCGTATCCCGGGATGGATTGCCCAGTATCGCGAGATGCTTGCCGATCCGAATACCAAAATCGGCCGCCCGCGTCAGGTGTACACCGGTGAGACCGAGCGTGACTATGTGCCGCTTGAGGAGCGATGATCGTTTTCCCTGCGGATTGATGCTGGTTATGTTTATGCCGGTTGAAGCCGGTTTGATATGCGAGCGTTATTTGCTCAGTACGTAATACTTTGCGTATGAAATCTCGATTCACTTGAGGATTTGCCCTGCTGAGTGGTGTTCAGTGAGGCAAAACCTTGGGTGAATCGTGAACATGTATCTTGAAGAAGGCTCATTGGAGCAATTTGACTATTGAGCCGATGGTTTGCCTCGTTGGGCATATGCCAAGCGGGGCAAATCCTCGGTTGGCATGAGAAAACGCCTCACTGGAATACCGATGAGGCGTTTTCTCATATATGTGGCTGGTTATGCCGAGCCGTGAGGCGGAGAGTCCGGTGGACTGTCCGTAGGTGAGGGGAGCAGCTGTACTGCGAGAAGCTTCATAAGAACTGATGAAATCAGTTCTTATGAAGCTTCTCGTTGAGCTCGATACCTATCTTGCGATAGCGAGCTTCGATACGGCCGCTGACCGAGTTGCGGATGAACAGGATGTTGTTCTTGCCGGACAGGTCAGCGCCCTTGACCACTTCGAGCGGCTCTCCCGCGGCGGCCTTGGCCTTGTCCCAGATGGTGATCTTGGTGCCGGCGGTGATATACAGTCCGGCTTCGACGGTGCAGTTGTCGCCCAGGGAGATGCCGATGCCGGCATTGGCTCCAAGCAGGGAATGCTCGCCGATGGAATTGCGAAGTTTGCCGCCGCCGGACAGTGTGCCCATGATGGAAGCGCCGCCGCCGATGTCGGAGCCATTGCCGACCACCACGCCTTGGGAAACGCGGCCTTCAACCATGGAGACACCCAGTGTACCGGCGTTGAAATTCACGAATCCGGCATGCATGACGGTGGTGCCCTCAGACAGATAAGCGCCCAGTCGCACACGGTCGGCGTCGCCGATGCGCACTCCGGTAGGTACCACATAGTCGATCATGCGCGGGAACTTATCCACGCCGAATGCATTCACAGTGGCGGCGGGGGCTGCAGCGGGCAGACCCACCTGAGTGGCGAAGGCTTGGGCTGCGTCCGTGGCGGCGCGCTCCACGTCAGCCTTACGCAGGGCGAAGTCCTCGACTGCGAACGGTCCGTAATTGGTCCACACAACGTTGTTGAGCTGGGTGAAGATGCCTTCGAGATTCAGGGTGTTCGGCTTGGCCAAACGCATGCTCAGCAAGTGGAGTTTGAGATAGGCCTCCTCGGCGCTGGCGATTGGCTCGTCCAGCTGGCTGATGGTGAATACCGGAATGCGGCGAATGCCTCGGGCGTCTGCTTCCGCAGTGGCCAGAGTGCCGAAGTTATGATTCGGGCGGTCAGCCTCGGCAGGTGCCGGTCCTAAGGACAGTGCAGGGTACCAGACGTCCAAGGTGTTGCCTGCCGCGTCAATGCTGGCCAAGCCCCAGCCCCATGCGGTACGCGCTTCGCTCATGCTTATTCCTCCATTGTTTGACTGTGTGCCGTGAGTGGCGATGCACTCCACCTTAGCCGTAAAAGCCGGCATATGGGGCGTGAATGCTCAGGAACGGCTTGTTTTCGTGGAGCTCGGTAAAAATTTACCGCCTTGCATGAGCGATGGGAGGATGTACGTAACGCGTCTGTCCGTGGAATATACGGAAAACCATGCTGGGAGGGAGGTGCGTATGATCGCGGCCATATTGATTGACGTTGCCAAGAGACTGTCAGTGCTGCTGACGTCGCTGGTCGGATTGAGGCGCATACGCAGCCGCCATGCGCGTTCCGGCCTCATACAGCTTGTGCTTGAGCGAATCGGGTTCAAGAATCGTTACACGCCCATCCCACGAATATTGCAGAGCCCACCAGAACACTGCTCGTTCGGGAGAATCTATCGTCACTTCGTACTGTCCGTTGCCGGTGCCCGGTGTGATTTGTGGATCGTCGAACCATTCGAACACGTTATTGAGCATGGATGCGCCTCGCACAAGCATACGGATGCGTATCGGCTCATCCGCTACGGGATAGGGACGATGCCGCATGAAGTTCACTGCGTCGAAGCCTTGAGGTGCGGGCTTTTCCAATGGCACGCTACCGTGCAGACCTTTGGCGCTCACATTGGTGATGCGGTTGACTACGAAAATACGCAGATGATCCTCGCCATGCAGATGGCAGATCAGGTAGTAGCGGCCGTTCTTGTACACCATCTGATACGGGTCCGCCGTGTATGTGCTACCCGTGCCGGTCCTGCTTTTATGAGGGATCAATGTGCCGTCCGGCCCATAGTCGCGATATTGGAAGGTGACGCCATGCCCATCCTCGATGGCTTGGTTGAGCTGATCGATGGTGGAAAGGAATTCGCTGTTGATATGCGTGTAGGTGGCAACATGGTCGAGATAGTTGATGCCGTCGCCGGCCGAACCGGACAGTTCACGCAATTTGCCGACCAGATCGTCCATGGCGTCCACGCTGATACGCGAAAGTGTCAGGCTGTCGGCTAAGAGTCGCATTTCGGCTGCTGAAAGGAACGCCTCCATATACCATCCAGGTTGTGGTTCGGCGCACTCTATGCCGATAAGGTCCTCTTCGGTCAGATGCCCAATGCGACGACCGAGGAACTGGGCGGTGGCCAGACGCTTGAGCTGGTTTCGCACGGTTTTTTCGCTTGGCAGATCGGCTTCGTCATAGCGGTGCATCTGCGCCAGATGATCAAGAATCTGACGTACGGTCAGGCCATGACCAAAGTAGCTGTAACGCCACAGCACTTCGAAAATATCCAGTGCGGCATTGCCCGCGTACGCTTTGCGCTTCGGTCGATCGTCTGTGCTCATGGTTTAAGGCTACCGCGTGATTCATCTAGGATGGAAACATTGGGCAAGGATGATGCGCTGCGATTATGTGCTGGAAATGGCTTGTCGGGGAAGAGGTGCGTCGATGGTTATGGGATATGGCGTATTTGGCCACGTGTCTGACGATGATGATGCATTCGATGAGGCGCACGATGGTGTCGGTGCCGCACGAGCCAAGTCACGCCGATGGAACCGGCGGGTTCGTCAATATGATGATGACGATGCCGTTGACGTTGTCAATGATTGTGACGATATCGACGCGCAGGATGTTAATGAGGATGACATGGATTCAGCTTCCTGGGGCGATGAGCCGGTATCCGACTGGGGATATGCGCCTGTCGAGCAGGATCCATGGTCGGATGCGCTTCAAAGCGGCAAGATGTCTGGACATAGCGCGTTGTCGGGGAATAATGTGACGGCGGAGGACATGATACCGTTCGCTGCATTGCGTACTGATGTCAAGACGTCGGTGTCACGTGCCGTATTGGACCGCGCGCGTGGCATTATGCGGCAAGCTGACACGATGTTCGTCAAACCCCAATATGAGGCTGATTCGCATACCGGTTATGCTGATCTTTCCGCTTTGGTGCGTGGCACCACCAGCCCATCGAGCCGTTACCGTACTGCGGTGCAGATCGATATGGAGACCGGAGAAGTAAGCGGCGGGACATGTACTTGCCCCGCGTACGGTCGCGGATACGGCATGTGCAAGCATATGGCGGCGCTTGCCTTGGAGTTCTGCGACGAACCACAACGATTTGAAGGATACGGAGCCGGTGCAGTTCGCCCCTCGCGGTCGTTGCTCGCATATATGGAACGAGTCGATAAGCAGGAAAGTCAGCGCAAATCCGCTCGGCGTCGTGCTGTGATGAGTCGAATCGGCGATCAGCACGCCGACAACCATCAGCCGTTGCGGCTCGGCAGAAAACGCGGCGGTCGTCCTGCCGATCGTGATGGGTATAACGGGCCCAACGACACGGTCGGTACCGGTCAGGTATGGCTTAGGCCCACGTTGAGTTTTCTGGACGGAATCTGGAGCGTCGAGTTTCACATCGGATCGGATGCGGTCGGCGCTGATTACGTGCTGAAATCAATTCCGCGATTCATCGACGTCATGGCACACGGCGAATACGAGGAATACGGTCGCAAACTCGCTTTCACGCATGTGCCGGACATGCTGGATTCCAGTTCTCGCCCGCTGCTCGGCTTTCTTCAATCCGCAATCGGCATACGTCGTGCCGCTGAACAGCAGGACCGTTATTACGGACATATCGCCATTGACCGACGACTGACGTTATCTGTTTCGGAAGTCGCGCGACTACTCTCGCTGCGCGTGGGATTCGGCGTGCAGCTGGTCTTGGACTCATGGTTCGTCGGCCAGCCGGCATTCGTGCCAGTGGATGAGGGCGAGCCTGAGCTGAGTTTGCACCTGCGACGCCGGGACCTGACCATGCATGGAGCTGATATCGGCTACATATTGCATGGAGAGCCTCCGGTCGAAACCGTTGTCGAGGGAGAGCGGGAGACATGGCTGTTGCTGGCATCTGACAATCCGACGCAGTACATGTCTGCAATGATGGCAGGATCCCAACGCATCAGTGCTGCGGGTTGCCGTTTCGTGCGTTGCCCGAAACGATTGCAGCCATTACACGGTCTTCTGGAAGAACTGTTCCGAACCGGTGGACGTGATCAGGTCATCGGAGCGGAGGATATTGCTTTGTTCGCCCGTACCCTGTTGCCACGATTGGTGGAAGCCGGGCTGCTGGAGGCGGGGGAAATCCCTCGTGAATTAGCCGAGCTCAGCCCTGCCGAATGCGTACCGTCCTTCTACTTGGATCGGGATGAGCATGGCGTGCAATGCGAAGTAAAAGCACGCTATGGCAATGCCCTTGTGCCGTTGCTGCCGAGAGGGGCAACCATGTCCGCGCAAGGCACAGTCGAGACAGCGCATGACTTTGGAAACGCCGCCGTCATCGGACGTGATTTCGATACCGAGCATCTGGCGCTTGACGTTGTACGGGAATATTTCACATTGCCTGGTGAACAGATTTCCGCCGATACGCACAGTCCCCGTAACGCAGCACGAGTACAGGGAAGACGGCAGCGCGTCGGCGGCAGTATACGTGAGCTTGCCGGCAATGGTGCTGCCATCATCGACAAGGATGACACACAACGGATTGTCCGTCTGTTCGACGAGGGTCTGTCCTCCTTGCGGGAAATGGGCGAAGTATTCACTACACCGTCTTTTGATCGTCTTGTCGCTCCGAAACCGCCTACGGTCAAGGTCGGATTGTCCGTACGAGGCAATCTGGTGGAAATATCGCCCATTGCTGATGAAGTGCCTCCGGATGAGGTCGGTTCTTTGCTTGCCTCATACCGAAGACGGCAGCGTTATCACCAGCTGAAGGATGGTACACTCGTCGCCTTGAGCGGAGCACAGCTCAACACCTTGGACGCTCTGGCCCGTGATCTTGATTTGAGCGAAGACGATCTTAACGCCGGTGTTATCGAATTGCCTGGCGGGCAAGCGTTTCTGCTGGATGGCGAACTGCCGGATGACGGCAGCGACGTGGTCAAGGATGCCTCATTCGTGGATTACATCGACGACATGAAGGTTATCGACCCGACATCCTATGTGGTGCCCAAATCGCTTCAGCCTATTTTGCGCCCATACCAGCAGGAGGGATTCCGATGGCTCAGTACCTTGTGCGACAAAGGCTTCGGTGGCATTCTGGCCGACGAGATGGGACTGGGCAAATCGGTGCAGCTCATAGCATTGTTGCTTGCTCGATATGAGCATATGCGCGGCGATGATGCTGCCCCTCCGTCATTGATTGTCTGCCCGGCGTCTCTGGTATATAACTGGGCGGCGGAATTCGCCAAATTCGCGCCCGTACTCAACGCGGTAGTCGTCTCCGGCAGCAAATCCGAACGCCGCATGGCCATCGGACGTGCCTTCCAGACGACCGAGCCCACCGTACTCATCACCTCGTATGACTTGCTGCGTCGAGATGTCGACGAATACGTGCAGCAAGGCGCCGGCAAAACCGGCGATCAGGCAACAAAACTGCCCGGATTCCTGATTATGGCCTTGGACGAGGCGCAATACATCAAAAACCATACGACGAAAATCGCTAAAGCGGTCAAATCGGTACCATCCAAACATCGGTTTGCGTTGACCGGAACACCAATTGAAAACCGGCTTTCCGAGCTGTGGAGCATATTCGACTTTCTGATGCCGGGATTGCTGGGATCTTACAAGCAGTTCCACGAGCGTTACGAGCTGGCCATCGCAAACGGACGTGCGGCGGACTCCTCAACGCCGGAAGGCAATGCCGCAGCTCAAGTCAATCCTGAGTCGGCCCGTGTGGCCCACAAACTGCAGTCCTTGGTGGGCGTGTTCATCAAGCGCAGACTCAAGTCTCAAGTGCTTACGGATTTGCCGGACAAACTGGAAACCACGTTAACCGTTCGGCTTGAGGGGGAGCAGCGCAAGCTGTATGCCGCTCACGAGCAGCGGTTGCGTATGCAATTGGAACATAGCGACCAATCCGATTTCAACACCTCGAAGATTCGTATTCTCGCGGAATTGACGAAGCTACGGCAAATATGCTGCGATCCGAGATTGTTGTACGCGAATGCCAAAGACCAATCGGCCAAGCTCGCCGCCATTGCCGAACTGGTGGAAACCTGCGCGGACGAAGGCAAGAAAGCGCTGGTGTTCTCCCAATTCACCAGTTTCCTCGCGCTGATCGCCGAACGTCTTGACTCGATGGGGCTGAGCTATTACACCATTACCGGGTCCACGGCGAAGAAACGCCGTCTTGAACTGGTCGATCAGTTCAACGATGATACGACTCCGGCTTTCCTCATCTCATTGAAGGCAGGCAACACCGGATTGAATCTGACCGGTGCCAGCGTGGTCATCCATGCCGACCCGTGGTGGAATGCAGCTGCGCAGAACCAGGCCACGGATCGTGCGCATCGCATCGGCCAGACGCAGAACGTCAACGTATATCAAGTGGTGGCCAAAGACACCATCGAAGAGCGCATCCTTGAACTGCAGCACACCAAAAGTGAGCTGGCCCGTCAGTTCACCGACGCTTCGCTGCTCGTCGGCGGCCGTGACGGTACAACGGACGATACCCTTGCCGGACAGACACCGGCTTCCATCGCTACCCTTACCAGGGATGATCTACTGGGTCTGTTGGGATAAATCCCCCAAAAAAGAGCATATCCCAGCAGGATAATCCCCTGGAATATGCTCTTTTTTTGGGGGACTCTGTAGAGCGAGAGGTAAGACCAAGTCCTATTCCCAAAGGCTCAGATGCCTGAATTATGCGCGGCCATTGATGAACGTGCATGCACAGTTCAGAGAATCTGCTCCATGCCGATACGGTATGGGGTCAGTCCCATATGCTCGTAGAAGGCTTGGGCGCTAGGATTGCAGGACCATACGTTCAAGGTCACGTTGTAGCAGCCGGATTGGCGGGCGAAATCCAGCACATACCGGTACAACGCGGAACCCACATGCAGACCGCGTGCGTGTTCGTCCACGCACAGATCATCGATGTACAGGGTTCTGACATCCGTAAGCACGTGACTGCCGGGATGCTGTTGGAATATGCAGAACGCATACCCCACAAGCGTTCCCTCATCGTTGAACGCGGCGAACACCGGCGTCTCATCATCGGCAAGAATACCGACAAGCTCATCGTCGGTATATTTCTTGGCACCGGCTTTGAACAAATCCGGACGCCCCTGATGATGCACCTGCGCCACCTGATACAGCAGATCATCGATGCGAGGAATATCGGCCGCACTGGCGCGACGAATCGTCAAGGCTGGAACCTTCGCTGCCGTGGCAGCATCCATTGCTTTATCTGTTGTCATGCCTTCAGTCATATCACCTCAGGGGTTGCTGCACCTTGTACTTCTCGCCTTGCTATTCATGCTTTTGGCATCTTGTCGCACGGAATGGCGACTACTTCTCGAACGGGAACTTCATCCCCCAGCGGTCACGAATCGCATCCATAAGCTCCATGATGCGCAACGTATCCGCATGCGGCATGGCCTCACATTCAATGCTGCCGTCCAGCAGTGCCGAGGCTGCGTCTGCAACCTCATATTCGTATCCGGTCAGCTGGGCCGGGACCTCAATGCGACGAACCAGCTTGTGGTCATTGTCATACACGTCAATGGCTTCCGGATTGTTGATATTGGTGACCACCAGATATCCTTCGGTGCCCCATACGTAACCGCCACGGTCAGATGTGACCAGCATCGAACTGACGGATACGGCCATCGTGCCGTCGTCATAGTACAGCGTAGTGGAATTATGCGCGTCCACACCGGTCTGCGGCCACGGCGACATCGACGTCTCGAAATGATCAATCGTGCGACCATGATCGGCTCCGATCGCCATGTCGAGGAAGTTCAACGGGTAGACGCCCACGTCCAGCAGCGCACCTCCGGCGCATTCCGGATCGGTCATACGGGCCTTGTCGGAAACCGGGTAGCACAGATTGGCGCTCGCTGCCTTGACTTCGCCGATCTCGCCGGATGCAATAACTCCATTGATCAACGCGCGGCTGGGCATATATCGCGTCCAGATCGCTTCCGTACACAGCATTCCGGTTTCCTCGGCCACGGCAAGCATCGCGCGAGCCTGTTCGGTGTTCGCTGTGAACGACTTCTCCACCAGCACGTTCTTGCCGGCGCGCATACACAACTCGGCTTGCTCGGCATGCAAGCTATGCGGGGTGGCGATATAGACAAGGTCCACATCCGGATCCGCTGTCAATTCCTCGTACGAGCCGTATGCCTTGTCAAGATGCCACTGGTCGGCGAACGCCTGCGCGCGATCCAAGTCGCGTGCCGCCACCGCATAGGGGTGAATCCACGATGCGTAACGCGGGTCCGACGCCATTCGGTTCAACGTATCCGCCATGGTATGTGCGATGCGGCCCGCACCCAAAATGGCGACGTTGACCTTGGCTTGCCCGCTTTCGACCAGTGCTCGGTTGCCGTTCAGTCTGCTCATGTGCTCCTCCTTGAACAAGAGATGATGCCGGATGCTGTCATTGTTGGTTCATTCGTTGAACTATAAGCGATTATAGGGGAGTGGCGGGAATGGTTGCGGGATACGGCTGTGGGATACGGCTGTGGGATGCGGCTGTGGGATACGGCTGTGGGATGGCGAGGAGATGTTTACGCAATGATGATAGAGCAGGTGGGCGGCATGGAATAGAGGCACGGACGGTTGCGCTCGAATGACCATATCCGGTCATGTCCCAACGGCCGGATAGAACCGAGGTATGGAAAATGAAGCCGTGCAGCAGCCCGCGTCTGTGGTAACGTCCCCGACAACGCCGTCCCCGATCATGTCGCGTAGGGCGCGCGAAATTAACCCGTTCCGAGCGATGGTGTTCGGCGAGAAGGCGGACACGATGATCGCCCACGGCATCGATGTCATCAAACTCAGCCTTGGCGAGCCCGACTTTGGAGCGCCGCCCGCTGTACGTGACGCGATGCGTGAGCAGTATGACGGCCGTGCGTTGCCATACACCGCCGCCATGGGGTTGCCTGAACTGCGGCAGGCCATCGCAGACTTTTACCGTGACCGGCATGATCTTGATATCGATCCCAAGCGCATCTGCGTAACCGCTGGCGGTTCCGCGGCGTTGCTGTTGGCTACCGCTCTGACGGTTGACCCCGGTGATGACGTTATCGTCGCTGATCCTTCCTACCCATGCAATCGTGAGCTTGTCCGCTCGTTCGAGGGTAACGTTATCGATGTGCCTACCTCGGCAGCTACGCGCTTCCATCTGAACGCAGACCTGTGCCGTGAATACTGGACCGATCGCACCAAAGCCGTGATGATCACGTCCCCCTCGAACCCGACCGGCACCACCATCGACTTCAACGTGCTGAAGGATGTTACTGCATTCGCCGCCGAGCATGGGGCATGGCGAATTGTGGACGAAACCTATCTGGACTTGGCGGATCGTGAACCGGATGGCACCGAAGTCAAGTCTGTGCTCGCCTGTGATCCGGGTGCCATCGTGTGCAATAGTTTCTCGAAGTTCTTCGGTATGACCGGATGGCGTCTCGGTTGGGCTATTCTGCCGGACGACGCCACCGTGCTTGAAGCGGTGGATGATCTTGCCACCAACTATTACCTGTGCGCCCATACGCCTACGCAGCATGCGGCGCTTGCCTGTTTCACTCCCGAAAGTCTGGCCGAATGCGAGGCGCGACGTCAGGAGTTGCTGGCTCGCCGGCGCATTGTGATCGATGGCCTCAAGCGTATCGGTTTGCCGGTGGAAGTGGAACCTAACGGTGCGTTCTACGCCTACTTCAACATCTCGCGCACCGGCTTGGACGCTTGGACGTTCTGTGAACGTGCACTGGAGGAGGCCCATGTGGCGTTGACTCCGGGGCGTGATTTTGGGGCCGCCACCGCGAATACGCATGTGCGCCTGAGCTACGCTGCCTCGCGCGAGGCGCTGAGCGAAGGACTGGAACGGCTCGGCAAGTTCGTGGCGACGCTGGAAAGCTGACAATAGCCGGACGTGAGACGCCGATAGGGCGGGGCTGGATTCGGGCTGGATTCGTTTTCGGTCACTTGAGGAGTCTGGGGAGTCTGGGGAGTCGGAAGAGTCTTCGCAGACTATAGAGAAAAAGGGATTACAACAAGAATGGTTAATTTGCGTTCGCATACCACGCGCCTTGGCGTGCTTGATATCGGCTCCAACACCATCCACATGCTGATTGTGGATGCCGCTCCCGGTGCGCGACCTGATCCGGAAGCCAGTACGAAATCCACCGTGCGCTTGATGAAGTACCTCAAGGACGATGGCTCAATCAAGAAGGCTGGCGTCGAGGCGATTCTCGCTGCTGTGGACCAGTGCATGAAGCTTGCCGAAGAATACGAGATCACCCAGTTGCTGGCTATGGCTACATCCGCGCTTCGCGAGGCGCCCAACGGCAACAAGGTGATTCATAAGATTGAGGAGCGGATTGGCCAAGGTGTGACCGTGCTCTCCGGCACGGACGAGGCTCGTTTGACCTTCCTCGCCGCCCGTCGTTGGTACGGCTGGGATGCTGGACGACTGCTCGTGCTGGATATTGGCGGAGGGTCGCTGGAAGTGGCGATGGGATCCGATGAGGAACCGACTGTGGCGTTGTCCGTTCCGGCTGGTGCCGGACGAGTGACTACCGAATTCCTGCCTTCCGGTACCGCCACGCCCGAGGAGCTTGAGGAAGTGCGCAAGAATGTGCGCAAGGTGCTGGAACCGATGGTCAAGGTATTCCCGCAGTCCAAGCATCCCAACCATGCGGTCGGTACCTCCAAGACATTCCGGTCTCTGGCTCGACTGTGCGGTGCCGTGGTCCGTCAGCCCGGTCGCGAAGATACGTGGATTATGACTCGTGAACAGTTGGAGGATTGGATCCCTCGTTTGGCCGCAATTGCACCTGAGCAGCGTGTGGCATTGCCGGGCATCACGCCTGAACGTACGATGCAGATCGTGGGTGGCGGCGTAGTGGCTGACGAAATTATGAAGGCCCTGAATATTCAGGAAGTCGAAATCTGTCCGTGGGCGTTGCGCGAAGGCGCCATTCTTCGTTGGCTTGATCAGTTCGGTCGCACCCGGTTGGGATTCTGACGCACGCGCCAACTTGGCGTTGTTGCGCTTGCTGCGCGGTGTTGCGCGGTGTTGCGGTTGCCTGAGTTACTGCGCTATTGCATGACATCCACGGTGACCAGCAACGCCGCGTGGTCGGAGCCGTCCACTTTCACCACTTTGCATTGGCCGGCCCGCATGCCCTGATCGAGCACCACATGGTCGATACCAGCGAACATCGGCACTCCCGAGCGGTTTGTGGGCCAAGAGAAGGTAAAACCATGCCCTGAGGTGCGAGTGGCGTCCAGGAACCGATCGCCAAGAAAATCGCGGAACGGGGTGTGATCATACGTGGCGTTGAAATCACCCATAAAAATATAACGGGTATCGGTATTTGCGCGCATCAGACCCAATTCATCCAGCGAGCGTTTCCATTGCCTCCAATAGCCGGGCACCGGGGCCGTGGTGTGCACCGAAACGAAGCGAATCCGGTTGCCGCCCAAATCTATGGTGCCGCCGGGCATGAATGAGGCGCTGGAATTCACATCATCATCCTTCGGGTCGGCTAGGGGAGTGGCTGACCACAAGCCGTTGCCGTACACGCCGTCCGACGAGGATATCTGCGAGTATGGCAAGTAGTGTTCGATGCCTGCCGCATGGAGTCGTTTGACAAAATCATCCGTGGTTTCCTGCAGAGCCAGCACCTCTACGCGCTGATCGCTGACCAGATCCACAATGGCCTGAGGATCGGCCTGCCCTTTGTACACGTTGAACGTCATCACTCGCGCATATGCGTCGGCGGTATTTGGCTCAGACGAGGCTACGGCGTTATATGCGGCTTGAGGCAACGGATCGTTGGACATGAAAAAGGGGTATTGCCAGTAGCCGTTGAGTCCAAGTGCAGCTATGGCCAGCAGAGCCGAGAACACCCGGCGCGAGACAATCGCCAGCAGCAGCGCCACAATCGCCGCAAGCATGAACCAGGGCGTGGCGGATACGATAACCGGCACATATGGTAGCTCTTGCAAATCGCTGGGTAATTCGCGCGCGGTGGTGCAGATCAACGCAGCCAACGCGAACAGCGTGGCCAGAAAGCCTGATAGGCGGCGTTTCCCGCGTTGCGGTGCTGCAGCTTTCGCCTTGGCGTCTCGGGTGTTGTAGTGCGATTTCAAAGGGCGATTCTTCTGATTGCGGGACTTTCCTTTGCCGTTGATCTTGCCTGATGGTGTGGTTGCGGCTCGTACCAAAGCTTTACCCTGCTTTTTGATGGCGGTTCTGTTCGCCGCATTTGGTGATTTCGCCATAGCGCTCCCGATCGTCGTTCCCTGCCTGCCGTATTGCTGTATGCCTGACACACCCGAATGTTGTATGTCGGTTATGAATGGATTCTTGTGCGATTTGCCACTGTATCGTGCAAATTTGAGGAAAAGACGATTTTAGTGGACCGAAGACGGTCGTCCGCACCAAACCGGCACGTTTTGTTCGCATCGGCGGCGTCGGGGAACGGGCCGTGTACAATGGAACGTCGTTGCCCGAGTAGCTCAGTGGATAGAGCACCGCTCTCCTAAAGCGGGTGTCGTCGGTTCGAATCCGATCTCGGGCACTTGCCATACGTTAAGGCAAATATCGAATGATCAGTATTCGGACGGCTGTCCATAAAGTGACTTCTTGATATGCAGGTCGTCGTGGCTGCGGTATGACTGTAAGCCATGAGCGATAGCGATAAGGAATACGACTATTACGTGGCCGGCCCGTTCTTCGATCCCGAACAGACGGAAAGCATGGAACGTCTGGAACAGGTGATGGAAGATCATGGGTGCAAGCTGTTCAAGCCGCGATTCGTCAGCCAAATCGAAGATGTCGGTCCGGAAGGATGCTTCGCAGACGATATTCGCGGCATTAACTCCGCCAAAGCGGTGATCGCCAACCTCATGGACGAGGATGCCGGCACCATGTTTGAAATCGGATATGCCTATTCTCGGGGAATTCCCGTATTCGGCTATCGTGAGGGACTTACTCCGATGGACCGTGTAAATCTCATGGTGGCGCAGGCCGTGAATATGGTGTTTTCCGGTCCTGAGGATTTGGCGAAATATCTGGAAACCGGCGAACACACCGAGGTTGATTACATTCAGTTCTGATCGGTTGCGTTGGGTGCCGGGTTTGTGATGATCGCCGTGTACGGCTAAGGGCATCTCATGCGGCTTAGCGGCGTATCGATGCTGATTCGTTTCGATCTTCGAGCTGGTTTGACCTGATCGGGTCGAGTCGACATATAAGCGGCTGACGATATGCGCAAGGGTGGGGTTCGGAAATTGTTGTCCGGACCCCACCCCTCATACGTACAGCGATATCGTCATGCCTTCACCATGGCAACGGCTGACCGTCGCGGAAGAAACCGCCGGTCGGGCCGTCGTCGGGCAATGTTGCAGCCCAGGTCACGCTTTTTGCGCTGACCTCGACCGGGCGTCCAAACATGCCCGAGCCGAAGGTGTCGGTGATGTCCGGGCAGACCGCGTTGACGAGAATACGGTCTGCGGCCAGTTCCTTCGCGGTTTTGATGGTCAAGCCGTTGAGCGCAAGCTTGGAGATGCCATAGCCGGATGCGGGAATGCCCATCGAACCATGCAGGAAACCGTACTGCGGGTCGCCATAGGAGCCGGCGCCGCTGGACACGTTGACGATGCGGCCGTGCTCCGACTTGCGCAGCAGCGGAATGAACTTCTGGGTGACATTCCATGTGCCGATCACATTGGTGTCGAGCACCATGCGCATTTCAGTAAGGTTTTGCTGCTCCACCGAGTCTCCTGCACGCATGGATGCCGCATTGTTGATGAGCACGTCGAGTCTGCCGAATCGACGGTCGACTTCCGCAGCCGCGGCCTTGACGCTGGCCTCATCGGTGGTGTCCATCGCCACATAGCTGGCGGAGATGCCTTGGTCAATAAGTGCCTGGGCGAGTTGCGCGAGCTCGGGGCGGCGTGCGGCAAGAATGACGTGATAACCGGCTTCGCCAAGCTGGCGGGCGGTTTCGTACCCGAGGCCGCCTTTGCGGCCCGAGCCGGTAATAAGTGCGATTTGCATGATGATGTTCCTTGGAATGATGTGCGATTAAGCGAGTCTCAAAGAGATGGATCAGAACTCGCGGCCGAGCTCGCGGGCCTTGTCGAGGTACGGGGTGCCGGCCACCTGACCGGGGGCGAATACGCCGGCGGCAATCACCGAACCCTTGATCTTCCAGCCGAGGCTTTCGCCGAAGCACATTTGGTAGTAGCCGAACACGTTCTTGGCGAGCACCTCTTCAGGGCTGGCGCCAGCGACCAGCAGGGCGGATTCCTTGCCTGCCAGATCGTCGTGCGCGTCGAACGGCAGACGGTCCATCATCGCCTTGAGCTGCGCGGAGAACTGCATCCAGTAGGTCGGGGTGGCAATGACGATGCCATCCGCGGCTTTCATCTGTTCCATCACCTGCGTCATATCGTCGGCCGGCTGGTCATAACCGGTGAATGGGGCGATATTCATATCCGCAATCGTGAGCTTGGTGGCGGTGTTGCCTGCGGCTTCGACGCCTTCGATGAATGCGTCGGCGAGCATGTCGGCGTTGCCGCCCTTGGTCGGGCTGCCTTGGATGACGAGAATGTGCTTGGTCATGATGATTCCTGTTCCTTTCAATGGTGTCGCGGCTATGCCGCCGCGTTCTTGATAAGGACAGTATGCATCAGTACATATACTTTTCGTTCTTAGAATAAAAAACTGATTTTTGCGATATGGCAACGATGTTAGGATGGGAGACCATGAGCAAGCATGTTGAGAACACTGGAACTGACGGCATCACCTCGCCCACGTGCGCGATGGGCTACGCGTTCAAAGCCATTGAGGGCAAATGGAAGCTGCCGGTCATGTACGTGCTCAGTGAACGCGGCGCTGCGCGATACAACGAAATCAAACGTGAGCTTGGCATCACCAATATGATGCTTACCAACACCTTGCGCGATCTTGAGGAATATGGGCTCGTCAATCGCACCCAATATAACGAGGTGCCTCCGCGCGTCGAATACTCACTGACCTCCAACGGTTACGCCATCATCCCCGCCCTCAAGGAATTCGAAAAGTGGGGCCAGCTGCTGCTTGACACGAAAGAAGACGTCATTCAAGACTGAATGCCTCCCTCTTTCGTGAACTGCACGCGGATTACGCCGCCTGGTAACGTCGCCCTGCGGACTTGTGCTATTCCGCCCGCCAGATCATGCCGATGTGGGGGATGCCGTCTTCCAGGAATTCGTCGGAGACCTGAGTGAAACCGAGGTGCTCATAGAGTTTGCGTGCGTAGGCTTGGGCCTCGATGTGCACGGTATCGGTGTGCATGCGCTCCTGTGCCACTTTTAATCCCTCACGCACAATACGAGTGCCAAGTCCTTGCCAGCGATGGGTGGCCAGTACGCGGCCGATGGATGCTTCCGGGAATGTGATGCCTGGGTCGATGACGCGGCAGTAAGCGGCAATGCCGTTCTCGTCATGCAGGAACACATGCCAGCAGTGTCGGTCCGCTTCATCCACCTCCTGATAGGCGCAGTGCTGTTCCACTACGAACACCGCCACGCGCACACGGTAGATCTCATACAATTCCGCCGCGCTGAGCTCTTCGAACCGTTTGACCGTCAACTGCATGCGGCCAGTGTATAAGCCGCATGCGAATTTCATGCTCGACATGCATGGCTGGGTATGAATCAGGAGTATTAGGCACGGAAAGCGGCTCGTTGTGTAATGCATTACGGAAGCTTATGAGCGGCTGGGCAAGACGCTGGTAATGATGCATCGTATGTTCGGCCACATTGAGGTTAAGGGGATTGTGCAGTGGAATACACCAAGTTAGGCAACAGCGACGTGACCGTGTCCCGGATCTGCATGGGTTGTATGGGATTCGGTGACGCTACCAAAGGCCATCATTCCTGGATTCTCGACGCCGACCAGTCGCGTGAGATCATCAAGTACGGCTTCGAGCATGGCATCACGTTCTACGACACCGCCATCGGTTACGCGGAAGGCACCAGCGAGGAATATGTGGGCCGTGCGCTGCGCTCCATCGCCAGCAAGCGCCTGACCGAAGATCAGGTGGCGCATTCCAAGTACGATGCCACCGAAGCTCAGGATGACGTGATCATCGAGCGTGTGGCCGAAGTCGCAGCCAAGCGTGGCACTTCGATGACCGCCGTGTCACTCGCCTGGCTCCTGACCAAGGTGACCGCGCCCGTGGTCGGCATGACCAAGCCGCACCATGTGGATGGTGCGCTCGACGCCGTGGCGTTGAAGCTTACGGATGAGGAGATCGCCTACCTAGAAGAGTCATACGTGCCGCGCAGGCTCGTCGGCGTGATGGCCTTCAACCACTGATTGCTGTTGAGAATGCCGTCGTACTCGCCGATATTGCGGGTACAAGGGGTTTGCATCGCCTCCCAGAGGTTCAAAACGTCCGTATGTTCGCGCAATCCACGGACCCTGCGCGAACATACGAACGTTTTCCCTATCAAAATCCTTTGTATGTGCGCGCAGTACTCGTCAGTTGCGCGAACATACAAAGGATTGGCTGACGATCAGGCTCGTAATTGCAGGTCGGCCCGCAATCAGTGGTTCGTCAGCGCTTCCTGCGTGGGCTGGTAACGGGCACCTTCGATGGTGATGGAGTCAAGCGTGCGGTTGATCTCGGCCAACTCGCCGGGCGTGAACGTGACGGCCGCGCCACCCAGGTTCTGACGCAGACGGTCGATGTGTTTGGTGCCGGGAATCGGCGCGATCCAAGGCTTCTGTGCCAAGAGCCAGCCGAGCGCGATCTGCGCCGGAGCGACGCCGCGCGCATCCGCCAGCGACTGCACATATTCGCTCATGCGAATGTTGTGCGCCATGTGTTCGGGGGAGAAGCGTGGGATACGGCTGCGATAGTCGTCATCCGCAAAACGGGTGGAGGCAGTGAACCTGCCGGCCAGCATGGCTTTGCCGAGCGGGCTGAACGGTACCAGACCGATACCCAGCTCCTCAAGCATCGGCATCAGCTCCTCTTCCGGTTTGCGCCACCACATCGAATACTCGTTCTGTACGGCGGTCACCGGCGTCACAGCATGAGCGCGGCGCACGGTCGCGGGCGCGGCCTCCGACAGGCCCCAATGCAGGATCTTGCCTTCAGCCATCAGATCACCCATCACGCCGGCCACATCCTCGATGGGCATCTTGGTATCCACGCGATGCTGATAGTAGAGGTCGATATGATCGGTACGCAGTCGCTTCAACGAGCCTTCGACGGCTTTGCGAATCGTTTCGGGGCGTGAATCGGTCTGTTGTATGCGGCCGGAAGCATCCAGTTGCGCGGAACCCTCATCCTCGCCGAACCCGCCGTGCAAGGCGAAACCGAACTTGGTGGCGATGACCACGTCGTCACGGAACGGCTCCAATGCCTCGCCCACCAATTCCTCGTTGATGAACGGGCCATACACCTCGGCCGTATCGAAGAACCGTTCACCCATCTCATAGGCCGCACGAATCACACGAATCGATTCATCATGTGGTAGGAACGGCGGCCAGCTCATCGTGAATCCCATGCAGCCCAAGCCAATTGCAGACGCCTCCAGTGCCGCGGCTCCGGTGCCCAGCGTTCGTTTCGGCAGATTCAGCGGCGTGATTGCAGCAGTATCGGTATTGACGTCAGACATAATCGTTCCTTTCACGCAGACTCGTTGCAAGGCCTATTGCGCCTCCATTGAATCGCTGGGAATGATGCATTACCAATACTTGCGGCTCATGCTCCGCAATGCCTATGAGCTATGAATCTAGGTACGATTGTTGTCAGAACAGTCAGAGTGCCTGTAGTACATATCACATCTGACACTGAAAAACCAGTCTGTTACGTCTGTGATTGATTCCGTATGCTTGAGGCCTATGAACGAACGTAACAGTACTATGTCGGCAACGTCCATTGAATCATCGCAGCTGCCTCAAGCCGATCGTGGAGCGGAACATATGCAGGGCCACTGGGTGCTGGCCCAGCTTGGCAAACGTGTGCTCAGGCCAGGTGGCGAGAAGCTGACCAAACACATGCTGGCGCACCTGCCGATCGCCGGTAAGCGCGTGGTGGAGTTCGCGCCGGGGCTGGGCCGCACTACTCGGCTGATTCTGAATGCTGGCCCTGCCGGGTACACCGGCGTCGACCGGGACGAACAGGTGGTGAAGATCATTGGTCCGCTGGCTGCATCGGTGGGCGGTACATGCATCAATGCCGACGCTGCACAGACCGGCCTGCCGGACGAATCGGCGGACGTGGTGATTGGCGAGGCGATGCTGACCATGCAGTCCGAACGCGGCAAGCATGCGATCATCGGCGAGGCCCATCGCATCCTGAAGCCGGGCGGCGTATATGCGATTCATGAAATGGGTCTTGCGCCGGACGATTTGGACGAATCCATCAAGGATTCGATTCGCAAGGATCTGGCCCGCGCCATCAAGGTCAACGCACGTCCGCTGACCGCGGCCGAATGGCAAGCTGTACTGGAATCGGAAGGATTCGAAGTGCTGTGGAGCGGCGTGGAGCCGATGGCCCTGCTCAAAATGCGCCGCAATCTGGCGGACGAGGGCATCGGCGGCGTGCTGCGCATCATGCGCAATGTGCTGATGCACCCGGATCTGCGTGCGCGCGTGTTCGAGATGCGCCGCGTATTCAATACGTATGGTGATGCGCTCACCGGCATCGCGTTTGTGGTACGGCGCAAGGCTTGATACCCGCAACCTGGACTGCGAGACTAAGCTGGTACCTAAGTCCAATATCGCAAACGTAGGTTGTGCATGGCATCGAAGCCGTGTGCAACATTGACAATTGGCAACTTGCCTATACTGAAGGAGCCTGGTATGACTGACGCAATCAAAGCCCAAAACACTGATCCGATGGTCATGGAATTCATCGATGACTTGAATCCGCTGGTCGAAGTCCAGCCGGAGGCCACTGTCTCCCGCACGGTGATGCAGGTGGAGGGGGCCAATGTGGTGCTGTTCTCCTTTGACAAAGGCCAGGAGCTCAGCGAGCACACCGCCGCCATGCCGGTGCTGGTGCAGTGCCTCGAAGGGCATCTCAAGGTGACCGGCGGCGGCAAGACCGTGGACCTCAAGCCGGGCGGCATCCTGCATTTCCCGACCCGTCTGCCGCACGCGGTCTACGCCGAGGAAGCTTCCAAGATGATGCTGATTATGATGCGTCACTGATTGGCGTTAGCGCAGTCGTGCTCACACACGCCCGATTTCGCGGGCGGGATTGCCTGCCACGATGCTTCCCGCTGGCACGTCATGGGTCACGACTGCGCCCGCGCCCACGATGGCACCGTCGCCGATGGTCACGTTCTGCAGCACGATGGCTCCCGCGCCGATCCACACACGTTTGCCGATGGTGATGGGCAGACTCATGGTGGTGGCGCGGTCCATCGGATTCTTGCTGTGGTTGATGGTGATGAGCTGCACGTTCGGGCCGATGAACGTACCGTCGCCGATGGTGATGCCGCCGCGATCCATCAACGTGCAGCCCCAGTTGATGAGCACGCCTCGGCCGATTTCGATATTGTGCCCGAAATCCGTGTAAAACGGGGGATTCAAACGAAAAGACGGGTCGACCGGATGGCCGACGATGCGTTCGAACAGGGTGTGTGTCTCCTGCGGTTCGTGATAGCCGGTGTTGAGCTCGACGCAGAGCCGTTTGGTCTCTTTGATAATGGTGGCGATGGCGCAGTAGCCGGGATCGTATGGGTTGACTGGCTTCCCGGTGCGGTCGTGTTCAAGAATGTCGGCTGCTTTGGTTGTCATGATGGCTCCTTGGTGGTGTTCTGCCATCATTGAACCGCGTGAGTTCAGGTGCCGTCTAATACCTATGGTTTATGCGATCGCATGCCGTCGAGGCATTGTTCACATGGTTTGCAGGAACTTGGCGAACGCTGCCGCCGCGGGGGATGCGGTTCCCTGCTTCTTCCACACCAGCACCGAGCTGCTTTCCAGCGGTGGCGCAAGACGTATCCCGCGCACTCCCGGATAGGTGGTGCCAAGGTCAAGGCACGGGTACAGTCCGAGACCGCTGGATGCCATTGCCGCGCCATTGGCCGGTAGGTTACATGTGCCGGCAATGTTGAGATGCGCGGCATAAGGCCCGAACCAGTTCATCACCACACGGCGCACCGGCTCGCGCGCGGGCAGGATCAGCGCCTCATTGGCCAGATCGGCGGGTGAGAGGGACTCTTGGGCTTGCAGAGGGTGGCCGTCCGGTATCATCGCGCACCAATGTTCGGTGATATTGGTGCGCAGGAATTCATATCGGCTGGTATCCACCGGGTCGGCGAGCAGGCCGAAATCCAACAATCCCTGTTCAAGCTGATCCTGAATCACATCCGCAGTGGTGCTGACCACATGGAAGCGCACGCCGGGATGCAAAGTGCGGAACGCTGCCATGCGATCGGCAAGGAAGGTCATGGCACGTACCTCGCCACAACCGGCCATAATGTCACCGCTTAATTCGTAGCTGGATTGTTTGAGCTCGTATTCCGCCTTATCTGCCAAGGAGACGATGGTTTGCGCACGGTCGCGCAATAGTCGACCTTCTTCGGTCAGTGTGATGGTATGACTGCCGCGCTCGAACAGGGTGACGCCGAGCTCCTCCTCCAGTTGTTTCAACTGCCGGGAAAGCGTCGGTTGGGAGATACGCAGCAACTGCGCCGCCCATGTGATATTGCCTTCCTCGGCCACCGCCAGAAAATACCTGAGCACGCGCAATTCCATGATGATTGGTCCCCATTCGCAGCTGATGTGATGCCACCATTGTAGATGGATAGGGTCGTTGCGGCAGTAACTGCGCGCTCGAACGATACCCGTGCGCAGTTACTGCCGGTTTTTCGGCTTATTCAGGCAGTAACTGCGCGTGACGACTGCGCAGATGTACTGCCGTTGTCCTTCAGCGAATTGATGAGCTGGGCGACGATGGTTGGTAATACCGAACTACTTAGCCATTCGATATTCTCCGGTGTGAATGCCTCCGGTGCTTTGGCCAAGACGCCGAGTATGCCGCTGGATGCGAATTCCAGTATGATGCGCTGACCTGGATTGAGCGCAGCCGAATCGCAGCCGAGTGCTGACAGCCAGATTTCGATGACATGGGTTTTGAGCTGATTGGCCAGTCCTGTGGAGCCATGCGGGCCGGCGATAAGCGCTAGCCGTCGGATGCTGGCAACCCGCTGCGGATTGATAATGTTGGCAATGGCGTAATCACGAAGTGCGTCAATGCCTTCATCTTGCCGAATGATATGCGCGATAAACGCGGTGATATCCGGATCGTCATAAATCGAGGCGATGGCATCGTCTGCCAATTCAGGAATGTTGCCGTAATGGTAGTAGAACGCGCTGCGGTTCAAGCCGCTCATTCGCGTGACATCGCTGATGGTGATTTGCGCATACGGTTTTTGCTCCAGCAGTGTCCAGAACGCATCCTGCATTTTCTCAGGTGCGCTTTGCTCACCTGTTTTCGGTCTGGCCATATGCGCCTCTTCTTGCTGTTATTTTATACCAATCAATAACTCAACATCGTATCGTGTTTTTCGCGTAATACTGCGGTTTTCAGGTAGAAACCCAACACAATGCCGTATTACGTGGATTTTATTACCCAACATAGTGATGTATTTCTTGAGGTGCGATGCATGGCGCCAACAGCATCGGTCTGCATCCGGTTCTCAACCAGCTACTGCTGGTGGCTTCTGGCTAGAGCGTTTGAGAGCCAAGGATGTAATGATTGAATACAGCCATCGCAAGAGAGGACTTGACATACCATGGCTTTCCTTGAATTCCATGATGTAGTGCGACAGTACGGAAGCGGCGAATCCGCAGTGCTGGCATTGAACCATGCCAGCTTTGACATCGAACAGGGCGAACTTGCCGTCATTCTTGGCGCATCCGGCGCTGGCAAATCCACCACGTTGAACATTCTGGGCGGCATGGACCGAGCCACCTCAGGCTCCGTGGTGATCGACGGCAAAGACATTACCAAAGCTAACGAATCCCAACTGACCGACTACCGTCGATTCGACGTGGGCTTCGTCTTCCAGTTCTACAACCTCGTACCCAATCTGACCGCGCTCGAAAACGTGGAGCTTGCCTCGCAGATCTGCCCGAACGCACTTGATGCGCGCGAAACCTTAAGAAAAGTCGGGTTGGGGGAGCGTCTCGCCAACTTCCCGGCACAGCTATCTGGTGGCGAGCAACAGCGCGTTTCCATCGCACGTGCGCTCGCCAAGAACCCGAAGTTGCTCCTGTGCGACGAGCCGACCGGCGCACTTGACTACAACACCGGCAAGGAAGTGTTGCAGCTTCTGCAGGACTCTTGCCGGCAGCATGGCATCACCGTGGCGCTGGTGACGCATAATTCCGCGCTTGCGCCGATGGGTGACCGTCTGATTCGCTTCCGCTCCGGCAAAGTCACCGAAATCACGAAGAATCCGAATCCCACGCCTATCGCGGACATCGAATGGTAGGAGAGCGGCAAGGAACAGTCATGAAGAAGACAGCACTTTGGAAAGACGCGTGGCGCGCCATCGCCGGGAACGGCAAACGCTTCGCCGCCATGCTGGTGATCGTGGCGGTCGGCGTGATGATGCTCGGCGGTCTCAATACCATCGCCAAGGACATTCGCGCCGGTTTGGACGAATTCTTTGACTCCACATCGATGCACGACGTGGCCATTATTTCCACCCTCGGCTTTGATGATGACGATATCGCCGCACTGCAACAGGTTAACGGCGTTGCCAAGGTCTCCGGCGAGCATACCGCCAGCGTGACCACGACTATCGACGGCAAACAATCCTCGGCAACCGTCACCACCCTCAATAATCAGGGTGTTGAACAGCCATATCTCAAGGATGGCAGACTGCCGAAGTCGGCCCACGAAATCGCAGTCACTGAACAGTACCTGAACGACAGCGACAAAGCACTGGGCGATACCCTGACGTTCACGCCCGATGATTCGCTCACGTCCACGGCCGCAACCTCGACGTCCGGCACGTTCGCGGATGGTGAATACACCATTGTCGGCACCGTGATCAACCCGAACGATATCGTGAACCCGAGCGGTCCACTGGCTTTGGTCTCCGGTGCGAAAACCGTCTATCCAATGTTCGTTGCCGAAAAAGCGCTGAATAATGCTGAGAGTCCCTATACTTCGGTGGTTGTTGCGGTCTCTGGCGCGAAAGCGTTGAACACCTATGAGAACGACTACCTCAACACCGTTGATGATGCAGTCTCCAATATCGAATCCATCCAGGCCGAGCGCGAGCAGGCGCGTACGGATGCTGTGCATCAAGCCGCACTGGACAAGGCCATGGCATCCATTGATGCGCAAAAAGCCAAAATCGAGGCATTGCCGGACGGATTGCCGGCCAAAACAGCCGCCGAGCAGAAGATCGCCGAAGCGGAAACACAAGCCAAGAACGCGGTTGATGCCATGCCGAAAGCCAAATGGATCATCAGCGACCGCAGCGCCGTGACCAGTTATGAGGATGTCAAAACCCAAACCGAAATGATCGCGCGCCTAGGCACGATGTTCCCAGTACTGTTCCTGATCATCGCGCTCTTGGTAAGCCTGACCGCCATCACGCGCATGATTGAGGAGGATCGCGGACTTATCGGTACCTATAAGGCGCTTGGTTACACGCGCCACGAAATCATGCTCAAGTACGTAGTGTATGCGGCCGCTGCATGCCTGTTCGGCGGACTGATTGGCGATGTGCTGGGTCTTATTGGATTGCCATTCGCGTTCACGCGCAAAATCATCACCAATATGTATGTGCTGCCGAACTATCCGTTGCTGGTGGACTGGCGACTCGCGTTAGGCGGCATACTGCTGTTCGTGATCATCATCACCGGTGCCGCGATGGCGGCCTGCACAGGTTCGCTGCGATTGGAGCCAGCCGAATTGATGCGTCCCAAGGCGCCTAAGGCAGGCAAGACCATTGTTCTGCAGCGCATCGGATTCATCTGGAATCATTTGAGCTTCCTCGGCAAAGTGACTGCGCGAAACCTGTTCCGCTACAAGTCCCGTGCGCTGATGGTTATCATCGGCGTGCTCGGTTGCACGGCATTGATGACCGCCGGATTCGGCATGGGCAGCTCGGCGCTGACCCTCATGCCGCGCCAGCACAGTGAAATCGCACCATACGATGTGATGGCCGTGACTTCGGCGGCCAATCACGAGAAGGCGCAATCCGACCTGGATAAGGATTCCGATGTGGAGTCCACGTTGCCGTTGCAGCTCGGCAGTGTCACGCTTGCGCCGGCGCAGGAGGGCGGGAGCGCTGGCAATACTGCAGACGATGCCAAGCTCACCGCGCAGCTCATGGTCATTCCGGACGGCAAGTCAACGGACGGCTACATCAACCTGCAAACGACTGATGGCTCACCCATCGAACTGAAGTTTGCGGATGACGGCGTTATCGTCACCGCCAATGCCGCACGCAAGTTGGCGCTCGCCGCCGGTTCCAGCGTGAACCTCACCGATCAGATGGCCAACACCGCCGACGCAACCGTGCACGAAATCGCTCAGTACTACACCGGCAATCTGGTAGTCATGTCCCAGTCCACGTATGAGCAGATGTTTGACGCGGATTATGCGCCGAACGCCGACCTCATCAACGTGAAAGGCGACGATGATGCACAAATAGCGTTTGCGGATGATCTGGCCGAACAGAGTGAATACCTGTCGGTGACGAGTTCCGCCAAGCAGGAGCGTGATTTCTCCAAGAGCTTCCGCTTGTTCTTCATCATGATCGGCTTCATTGTGGTCATGGCCGCAATCCTGGCCGTCGTGGTGCTCTACACGCTGGCCAGCACGAACATCTCCGAACGCGAACGCGAATTGGCCACCATCAAGGTGCTCGGTTTTCGTAAGCGCGAGGTGCATGGGTATGTGAACAAGGAGATGCTGCTGCTGAGCGCCATCGGCATTGTGATTGGTATGCCGTGCGGACGTGCGCTACTCGGCTTCCTCGTGAGCCAGCTGGACCTGCCGGGCATGAACATCGTGCCGAACGTGCTTTGGTTCTGCTATGCGGGTGCCGCGGCGCTGGCGCTCGCCTTTACGCTGCTGGTGAGTCTCGCGACCAACCGAGCGCTTGACCGTATCGACATGGTTGGTGCTTTGAAGAGCCCGGAGTGACATGCTTGTCTACCATGGAGCTGCTACTCCTTTCCTTTGTATGTTCGCGTGATTGACGGGTGATACGCGAACATACAAAGGAATTTGAGGCCGAAATCCTTTGTATGTTCGCGTGGGGTCCGTCGATCGCGCGAACATACAAACGGATGCGGAGATGAAAGCGCTTCGTCATGCGGCGTATCTGTGCATTTGCATCGGTGGCGATGCATGCCCGTTACCGCGGTCACCACACGCGGCCCGCAACGTCGGTATATCGTTCATAAAACGGATGGGCTCGGGCCATAGGAACATTGGCTTCGAGAAGCTTTCTTGTCAGAGGGGTTCGTTGTTCCACCTCGGCATAGTTGACACGAATGATTGTGGTCACACCGGCTTGCTTCAAAAAATCTTCGCGACGACGTTCGTCATGCACGACTTGCCTGATGCCGCGTTTGTTCGTCATGGAAGGGTTGACATACTTGTCTGTCCCGTCGAATTCCAAGACAATGACCCTTCCGTCGTGAGTGTGCCATACGAAATCGACTCGTAAGGTGCCTTGCGGGGATTGTGGGGCGATGAAGACGTGCTGCAGTTCGGGGACGGCGAATCCCTCGTCGATGATGGTCCCGTAACAAAAGGATTCGCCGCCGTTTTCATTCAACGGGTTCGTATAGTAGAGCAGCCGTTGCACCGGCCCGCAATCACGCTGCATTGTGTCGCAGATTTCCAGTATCTGTTCTCGCGTTACGATGCCTCGTCGTAACGCGGAGTCGAACATGGCGATTGTTTGCGTGAATGGGTAGTGCAGTCCGCAATCGACCAGTGTCCGTGCCGGAGACGTGACGGATACCCTATCGATGATTACGGCATTGGCTGGAAGTGAGGGTGCTGTGGTTGCGGGTCCCGTGGTGGTGTTCGGGAGGAGCACGGTGCGCAGACGTCCGCTGCTCTGATATCGGACAACGCTGCAGATGGGTGGATTCTTTGCGAATACGCGTTGAACATTGCCATGTACGCGAGCGGAATTGCCGTTTGACGCAGCAATGAATATGGTCTGGCGCTGATGCAGATTCCAGTGGTATTCCAGATTGAATATGGCGGCGGCGCTGATGTCCGCGAACACCCTTTGCGGATATTGCTGAGATAGTGTTCGTATGATATGCCGGTGCTTCTCCGGCGGAGGAATCGCATCCCAGTAGGTGCGGCGGGCATAGATGTTTCTATGCGGGCGTACCAGGATGCCGTTGCGCAGTCGGGTATATATGGCTTGACGCTCCGCCTCGGTGGACGGGTAGAAACAGCGACGGTGGCGTTCCGCATCGTTGCAGAGTCGTTCTATGGCGTGGTGTGTGTTCATATGGCCATGATGGGCATGGTGAGCGCTTGGGGCAAGCCAATCCGGGGTATGTGGATAACTGTTGTTTTCGCGGCGTGTCGCGTTGCGAATGTGGATAACTCGCCGGTCCGATATGTCTCGAAACGTGCGATTGACTGCGTGACGGTGCTGTGTGACGGTGCCGTGTGCCGGGCCGAGTGATTATGTTGCGGCGATCTTTTCCTTTGTATGTTCGCGTGATTAACGAGTAGTGCGCGAACATGCGAAGGAATTTGGGACCGAAATCCTTTGTATGTTCGCGTGGGTCTCGTTAATCGCGCGAACACACGAAGGAGTGGCAGGGATGGCGGATGGGGCTGCATGGATGGGTGAGGGGACGGACATTGGTGCGGGAGGTCGAAGGAGCGGCAGAGGGGGAGGAGAAGCGGCAGACGCAGCGGGGGACGGGAGGGAAGAAAAAGCATAGTGCGGGATGCGGGAACGCTGGGATGCGCTGCTGTATACCGGTTGTGGCATAATTGCCAAGGCAATTTTTGGGCATTGCCCCAGTGAGTCGAATTTGAAAATAGGTGAATACCGTGGCACAGACTACTAACGACATCAAGAACGGATCCGTCCTGAACCTGGACGGCCAGCTGTGGACCGTCCTGAAGTTCCAGCACGTCAAGCCGGGCAAGGGCCCCGCCTTCGTGCGCACCACCATCAAGAACGTGCTCTCCGGCAAGATCGTGGACAAGACCTTCAACGCCGGCATGAAGATGGAGTTCGAGACCGTTGACAACCGTACCCTCCAGTACTCCTACGAGGACGGCGACAACTTCGTGTTCATGGACATGACCACCTACGACCAGATCATGGTTCCGAAGACCCTCGTGGGCGACAAGGCCAAGTTCCTGCTTGAAGGCACTGACTGCCTCGTTTCCTTCCACGACGGCACCCCGCTGAACGTCGAGCTGCCGGGCTCCGTGGTCCTGACCATCACCCACACCGAGCCGGGCCTGCAGGGCAACCGCTCCAACGCTGGCACCAAGCCGGCCACCGTTGAGACCGGCGCCGAGATCCAGGTGCCGCTGTTCATCAACGAGGGCGATCGCGTCAAGATCAACACCACCGACGGCTCCTACACCGGCCGCGAGAACTGATCCTTCCCGTATCACCCGTAAAACTGGAGGACTAGAAGCATGGCACGTTCCACCGCGCGCAAGAGGGCATTGAACACCCTGTACGAGGCCGATGAAAAGAGCCAGGACATCCTGTCCCTGTTGGATGAGCGCATCGCACACCCCGGTGCCCAGACCCCGCTTCCCGAATACGCCATCGAAATCGTGCGTGGCGTGGCCGATCATCTGCGCACCATCGACCGGACTTTGGATGAACATTCCACTGGCTGGAAGGTGCGTCGCATGGGTGTGGTCGATCGCAATATTCTGCGTATCGCCACATGGGAGATTCTGTTCAACGGCGAGGTGCCTGACAGGGTGGCCATCGATGAGGCTCTGGCATTGGCCAAAACCTTGTGCGATGACGATTCGCCCGCTTTCATCCACGGTCTGCTGTCTGCGGTATGTGCCGATAAGGATTCCGTTGTTACCGAGGATTCGGCGCAGCATGATCAGAATAATGATGCCGCCGATCAGTCCGGTAATGACCCTGCCGCTCAGTCCGATCCGTCTGCTGACAATCAGCCGACGGTAGACTAGTTTTTCTTTTTCAAGCCTCCCCATACGGGAGGCTTTTTTATGAGCGGATATGACCGCTCCCCATCGCTTCCCATCGGCTGTAACGCCGGTGGCCCGGTCGGCGGGCCGAAGCTTACGCGCCGCGGCGTGTGAGTCTGCGCTGGCCGTTAACCTTGGTACGAATACCCGACGAAACATAAGGGGGTTTTGGTGAGCCAGAACGAGTCCGGAACCATCGCAATTCCGACGTATGACCAGGACGATGCAGTCCTCGTTTTGGAAGACGGACAGGTATATGTGGGAGAGCCGTATGGTGCTCTCGGCGAGACGACCGGTGAGATCGTGTTCGCCACCGGTATGACCGGATATCAGGAGACGCTCACCGATCCCAGCTACGATCGTCAGATCGTGGTGCAGACCTTCCCTCATATAGGCGATACCGGTGTCAACAGCGAAGACCCGGAATCCTCCCGTATCTGGGTTGCCGGATACATCGTGCGCGATCCCTCTCCGAATGTGAGCAACTGGCGCGCCGAAGGCAGCCTGGACGACGACCTCAAGAAGAATGACATCGTTGGTCTGAGCCATATCGACACCCGCAAGCTGGTGCGTCACCTTCGTTCCGCCGGCGTGATGCGCGCCGGCATCTTCTCCGGCGAGGCGCTGCTCGATCCGGTCTCCGGTAAGCTGCGCGATGTTGATGCTCTGCTCGAAGCGGTTAAGGCCACCCCGCAGATGCAGGGCCTGAGCCTGTATGACGAGGTCTCCACCAAGGAGACGTACACCATCGAACCGTGCGGTGAGTACGAAGGCAAGGAGCCTCTGTACACCGTGGCCGCCGTGGATCTGGGCATCAAGGGCATGACCCCGCACCGCATGGCCGAGCGCGGCTGCCGCGTGCACGTGGTGCCCTCCACCACCACGTTCGAGCAGATCGAAGCCCTGAATCCGGACGGCGTGTTCTTCTCCAATGGCCCGGGCGATCCGGAGCAGGCCGGTCCGGAAATCGAACTGCTGAGGAAGGTCTTGGATGCCGGCTATCCGTTCTTCGGCATCTGCTTCGGCAACCAGCTGCTTGGCCGCGCACTCGGCTTTGGCACCTACAAGCTCAAGTTCGGCCATCGCGGCATCAACCAGCCGGTCAAGGACGTGACCACCGGCAAGGTGGAGGTCACCGCCCACAACCACGGCTTCGCAGTGGACGCCCCGATCGGCAAGACGGTGGATGCTCCGTTCGAGGACGGCAAGTACGGCAAGGTGTTCGTCTCCCACATCGATCTGAACGACGACGTGGTTGAGGGTCTGCAGTGCGTGGACATCCCCGCCTTCTCCGTGCAGTACCACCCGGAAGCCGCGGCAGGCCCGCACGATGCGGCCTACCTGTTCGACCGTTTCTGCGAACTTATGAAGAACAATCCGCGCGATGCTCGCGCCAACAGCAACATCAAGGAAGGTAAGTGATATGCCGAAGCGCACCGACATCAAATCCGTGATGGTCATCGGCTCCGGCCCGATCGTGATCGGTCAGGCTGCGGAGTTCGATTACTCGGGCACCCAGGCATGCCGCGTCCTTCGTGAGGAAGGCATCCGCGTCATCCTCGTCAACTCGAACCCGGCCACCATCATGACCGATCCCGAGATGGCCGACGCCACCTACATCGAACCGATCGCCACCCCGATCCTCGAACAGATCATCGCCAAGGAGCGTCCGGACGCGCTGCTGCCGACGCTTGGCGGTCAGACGGCGCTGAATGCCGCCATGGCGCTTGGCGAGGCCGGCGTACTCAAGAAGTACAATGTCGAGCTCATCGGCGCCTCTCTGGAGGCCATCGACCGTGGCGAGGACCGCGAGCTGTTCAAGAAGGTCGTGGACGAGGCAGGTGCCGAATCCGCACGCTCCCGCATCGCTCACACGCTTGAGGAATGCGACCGCATCGCCGAGGAACTCGGCTATCCGCTGGTGGTCCGCCCGAGCTTCACCATGGGTGGTCTTGGCTCCGGCATCGCGCACGACGAGGAGGAGCTGCATCGCATCGCCGGTGCCGGCATCCACTATTCGCCCACCGATGAGGTGCTGATCGAAGAGGGCATCGAAGGCTGGAAGGAATTCGAGCTGGAGCTCATGCGCGACCGCAACGACAACGTGGTGGTCGTCTGCCCGATCGAGAACGTGGACCCGGTGGGCGTTCACACCGGTGACTCCATCACCGTCGCCCCCTGCTTCACGCTGACCGACCGCGAATACCAGAAGCTGCGTGACATCGGCATCGCCATCATCCGCGGCGTGGGCGTGGATACCGGCGGCTGCAACATCCAGTTCGCCATCCATCCGCAGACCGGCCGAATCATCGTCATCGAGATGAACCCGCGTGTTTCCCGTTCCTCCGCTCTGGCGTCCAAGGCCACCGGCTTCCCGATCGCCAAGATCGCCACCAAGCTGGCCCTCGGTTACACGCTGGACGAGATTCGCAACGACATCACCCAGTCCACCCCGGCCTCCTTCGAGCCGACCATCGACTACGTGGTCACCAAGGTGCCGCGCTTCGCGTTCGAGAAGTTCCCGGGTGCCGACCCGACGCTGACCACCTCGATGAAGTCCGTGGGCGAGGCCATGGCCCTGGCCGGTAACTTCCAGGAGTCTCTGGGCAAGGCCATGCGCTCCATCGACAAGCGCCACATGGGCTTCAACTGGGATGGCGACAAGCCTACGCCTGAGGAGGTGGCCGAACTGGTCGCCGCCGCCAAGGTGCCGACCGAACACCGCTACCTGCAGCTGATGCGCGCCATCTGGGGCGGTGCCACCATCGAAGAGCTGTACGCGGCCACCAAGATCGACCCGTGGTTCTTGAAGCAGATCATGCTCATCAACGATATGGCCATGACCGTTCGCGGAGCCGAGCATCTGACCCCGAAGCTGCTGAAGAAGGCCAAGCTTGCAGGCCTGTCCGACGTGCAGATCGCACATCTGCGTGGCCTCGGCGACGAAGGTGAGAACATTATCCGCGAGCTGCGCTGGAACTACGGCATTCGCCCGGTCTACAAGACCGTGGATACCTGCGCCGCCGAGTTCGACGCGGTCACGCCGTACTACTACTCCTGCTACGCCGATGAGACCGAGCTGCGTAAGCGTGAGCGTGAGGCAGTGATCATCCTCGGCTCCGGCCCGAACCGCATCGGTCAGGGCATCGAGTTCGACTACACCTGCGTGCACGCGGTGCAGGAGCTCGGCAAGGACTACGACACGATCATGGTCAACTGCAACCCGGAGACCGTGTCCACCGATTACGACATGTCCGACCGTCTCTACTTCGAACCGCTCACCTTCGAGGATGTGCTGGAGATCTATGAGGCCGAGAAGAAGATGGGACCGGTCAAGGGCGTTATCGTGCAGCTCGGCGGCCAGACCCCGCTCTCGCTCGCCGCGCGTCTGAAGGCCGCTGGTGTGCCGATTCTCGGCACCACGCCGGAATCCATCGATCTGGCCGAGAACCGTGAGCTGTTCGGCGAAGTGCTGAAGAAGGCGGAGATGAACGCTCCGCGCTACGGCACCGCCCTGAGCCTCGAAGAAGCCATGGAAGCCGCCCACCGCATCGGCTATCCGGTGCTGGTCCGTCCGAGCTACGTGCTCGGAGGCCGCGGCATGGAGATCGTGTACGACGATAAGCAGCTGACCAAGTACGTGGATCGTGCGCTGGCCGAAGCCAAGGCCGATACCGTGGTTTCCGGTCGTCTGCCCTCCCCGCTGCTCATCGACAAGTTCCTGCAGGACGCCATCGAAATCGATGTCGATGCGCTGTTCGACGGTGAGGAACTGTACATCGGTGGCATTATGGAGCACGTCGAGGAGGCCGGTGTGCACTCTGGCGACGCCGCCTGCACTCTGCCGCCGTCCACCCTGTCCGACGATCAGATTCGTCGCTTGAGGGAAGGCACCTACGCCATCGCCAAGGGTTGCCATGTGCAGGGCCTGATCAACGTCCAGTACGCCTTCATGGCCAACACGCTGTACGTGATCGAGGCCAACCCACGTGCCTCCCGCACCGTGCCGTTCGCATCCAAGGCCACCGGCGTGGCCCTGGCCAAGGCCGCAGCCCGTATCATGGCCGGCGAGACCATCGCCGACCAGCGCAAGAACGGTCTGCTGCTGCCCAAGGGCGACGGCGGCGTGATGCACCCCGGCCAGCAGGTGGCCATCAAGGAATCCGTGCTGCCGTTCAAGCGCTTCCGCACTCCGGTGGGCAAGACCGTGGACATCCTGCTGGGACCTGAGATGCGCTCCACCGGCGAGGTCATGGGCTTTGACCGCGACTTCCCGCACGCCTTCGCCAAGAGCCAGCTCGCCGCCTATGACGGCGGTCTGCCGACCCATGGCAACGTGTTCATCTCCGTGAACGATACCGACAAGCGTCAGCTGCCGCTGATCGCCGTGCGTCTCGAAGAGCTCGGATTCAAGATCTGGGCCACCGAGGGCACCGCATCCGTGCTGCGCCGCTACGGCATCGATTCAAGCATCGTGGACAAGATCAGCACCCGTGTGGATTCCGATCCGGAAGCTCCGGTCGAGGTTCACCACGCTGCGGGCTCTGTGGGCAAGAACGTGGTTCAGCTCATCGAGGACGGCAAGATCGATATGATTCTCAACACGCCGAACTCGCGTGGCTCCCGCTCGGATGGCTACTCCATCCGCGCAGCCGCCATTGCGGCCGATCTGCCCCAGTTCACCACCATCACCGAGTTCCAGGCCGCACTGCTGGCTATCGAGGCCGTGAAGCATAATGATTATCAGATCATGAGCATTCAGGATCATTCGAAGCAGCTGTTCGAGTTGGAGAGGCGAGAGTTCTGATGAGTACACCCAGTGGTGAGGAATTGAAGGCTCAGCGGTCCGATTTCGGTTTGAGGCTGAGCCAGTCGATGGCAAAATACGGGCCTTTGTGCGTGGGCATCGATCCTCACCGCAAACTCCTCACCGACTGGGGGTATAACGTCGACGCCGAAGGTGCCGAGCTCTTCTCCATGCGTATGCTGCAGGCGGCCAATGGCAGGGCCGCCGCAGTGAAATTCCAGACGACGATGTTCGAGCGCTACGGGTCGAAAGGCTTTGAAGCGCTCGAACGAGTGCTGTACGCCGCTCGTCAGATGGGCGTCATCACTATCGTGGACTGTCTGCACGGTGGCTTGTCCACCACGATTTCCGCCATCGCGGATGCCTATTTCAAGCCGGGCGCGCCGTTGCTGGCCGATGCGATCACGTTGCTGCCATACTACGGCGCCCGTTCGCTCAATGGCCTTATTACCGAGGCGCTGGAGAATGGCCGTGGCGTGTTCATCGCGTCACTGACCTCCAACCCTGAAGGCATGAGCTTGCAGACAGCGTTGCGTCAGGGTGGTGAATATAAGGGTCATACCGTGGCATACGGCATCGCCTCCACCGCGCAGAAGCATAATGTCGGCATCGAAGGCATGGGTTCGGTCGGTCTGATCATCGGAGCGACCATCGGCCAGTGGATGCAGGATTCCGGTGTGGACCCCTCCAAGTTCACCGGTCCCATTCTGTCCCCGGGCTATGGCTGGCAAGGCGCTGAGGCCAAGGATCTCAAAACCGTGTTCCGTGGCACCAAGGGCAACGTGCTGGTCACGGTGTCCCGTTTCATCGCTTCGCATGGCCCGGATATCGCGGCATTGAGCCAGGCTACCGAGTCGATTGCTTGGGATGTACGTCAGGCATTGATGGAAGCCACAAATGAAGGCGTCGAAGACTAACAACGATAACGATTGATGGCCACGGCAGTATCGTGCGATATTGCCGTGGCCTGTTTTTCGCCGGCCACAAATCGCCGACAATGTGAAAGGAAGCCATGACTGAGCACACTCACGCTGGTCGTCTTATCGTTCTGTCCGGTCCCACTGCCGTGGGCAAGGGTACGGTGGAAGCCAAACTGCGCGCCGATCACCCTGAAGTATGGGTGTCCGTGTCCGCCACCACCCGTGCGGCCCGTCCTGGCGAAGTGAACGGTGTGAACTACTGGTTCCTGAGCGAAGAGGAATTCCTGCGCAAAGAAGCGGCGGGGGAGTTCCTGGAAACCGCGGTGGTACATGGCATGGCGCATTACGGTACGCCGTTGAAGCCGGTGGAGGAACACTTGGCCGCCGGAATCCCCACCATTCTGGAAATCGATCTGCAGGGGGCCCGTCGCGTACGCCAGCGGGCCAGCGAACTCGATTTGGAAGTGGTGTATGTGTTCATCGCCCCGCCGAGCTTTGAAGAACTCAAGCGCCGCCTGACCGGGCGTGGCACCGAAACCCCCGAACAGCAAGCTCGCCGTCTGGAAACCGCCAAGGTGGAGCTCGCCGCTGAATCCGAGTTCGATGTGACGATCGTCAACGATACTGTCGAACGTGCCGCCGACGAACTGTGGTCTGTTATCGCCGAGGAATACGGTCTGCAATCGTGACCATCGCGTACGGGCGGCAGTAACGCGTCCGATGATGCGATGAATACGATGAAGGCGGGAGCCGGACTCAAACTACTGCAATAGTGCAGTGTGAGTCCGACTCCCGCCTTCACGGTATGTACAGCGCATTGTCACGGTAACGCACGGTCTGCAGAGTCGCATGGGGCACGGTACAGATCGCCGTGCTGTCTCCGCGTCGCTGCTGTACTACCGCACACAAGCCGCGGTGGACAGGCGGGCGCCGCGAGCCCAGTCGGCGGCGCGCATGGCTTTTTTACCGGGTGCCTTGACTTGGGTGAGCTCCAATGCCGTAGTACCGGTGCCCACCCAGACGTTCTTCTTGCCTGTTTTGATTGCACCGGGGAGCAGACTTTCAGGCGTCTGAGGATTGGTCACATCCGCCGGCTGTGCGGAAAGTACATGCAACACCGGCGGCTTGGCGTCGGTATCAGTGTCAGAGCCGCCATCGGCGGTACCGATGCCATCGGCATACAGTGCGGTCCACGCGCCGGGATGAGGTGCACAGGCGCGAATCTGACGATCGATCGCCTCAACGGAATCCGTCCAATCGATACGGGCGTCTTCCACGGTGATCTTATGGGCGTATTCCAAGCCCTCCGCTGGCTGCGGTGTCAGCGTAGCCGTGCCATCTCCCACAGACGCCAAAGCCTCCACGTACATTGGCGCGCCTTCACGAGCCAAACGCTCCAACAACTCGCCGGAGGTTTCCCGACCGTTGAGATCAATGGTCATTGAAGCCACGATTGGGCCATCGTCCAAACCTTCGCCCACCTTGAACACGTCGGCACCGGTTGTGGCATCGCCGGCCCAGATGGCTCGTTGGGCCGGGGCGGCACCACGCCACTTGGGCAAGTTGGAGAAATGCAGGTTGTACCAGCCCATCGGCACTGCATCCAGCACGGTTTTCGGCAGAATGTTGCCATAGGCGATCACTGCGGCGATATCCGCGTGCAGTGCGTGCAGCGCCTCTAGAAACTCGGGGGAGCGGGGTTTGAGATCGATAACCGGCACTCCGAGCTCCAATGCCGCCGCTTTGACCGGGCTGGCGGTGAGTTTACGACCGCGACCGGTAGGTGCATCAGGGCGGGTGATGACACTGACCACATCGAAACGCGGATCCGCGGCGAACGCCTGCAACGATGGCACGGCCACGTCGGGCGTGCCGGCGAATACGAGTCTGAGCATGAATCTCCTTTACAGATACTTTACGGATATGAGAGCGTTCCGCGCGGTGACGGAACGCCGCGAATATGCCATGAATACATGGGATTGAGATGGACAGTGATACTGCGACAGTGACGTTGTCTGCGAGGCGTACGCCGCAAACAGTGTCACCGTTGCAGTCATTGCTTGGTCACTGCATGATCACTGCACGGCGGGAATATCCACCCCGTTGGCGATAAGCAGCTCGCGCAGCTTGACCGGATCCCGGAAGCGTACGCCGCGAATGCCGGCGGCGTTGGATCCCACAATGTTCATGGCCTTGTCGTCGATGAACAATGCGCCGTCCGCCTTGATGCCGAACTGGTGAAGAGCCGCCTCATAGATCTCCTTGTGCGGCTTGCGCAATTTGACGAAGCCTGAAACCAGTTTGCCGTCGAGTTGCTGGATAATGTCGCACTGCTCTTCGGCGACATGGAACAGGCTGGCCTCCCAGTTGCTCAGTCCCCAAACGCCGACGCCGGCGGCCTTGAGATCGTTGACCAGTACGCGGGCTCCGGGCACGATACCGGTCAGTGAATCACGGAAGTTGTCGATATAGTAGGCGAGGATGTCGGCCCACTTGTCTCCCTTGTCCCGGCGCATGATCGCAATGGCTTCTTCCGGTGCCATGCCGGCGTCCATCAGGTCGTTGACATCATAGAAGCCGGAGATGTCGTTGTCCAGAAACTCATCGATGGTGGTTTTGCTGTATCGGGGTACGAGTACCGCTGCGGGATCCCAATAAATGAGCACATTGCCAAAATCGAAAATCACGTCGGTGATCGGCTTGCCGGCGTTGACGGCCGCTTCGCCATCCGCCACCAGCACGTCATAATCCATATCCGGTTCTCCGGGCCAGCCTTTCATAACAGCCTCCTTGAATAACACCCGCCGATAATCATGCGAGTCCATCGTTTCATGCATCGACGACGATTGGCCCGAACAGAACGGTTTGGCACTACGCCGTGCTAGGATGTGCAACCGAAGTCAAGGCAGTGATCCGTTATCAGCGGGGAGCCTTCGGAAGAACGGTGGCGTGAGCGCAGCATCATATCAACAGCTGCAACAAGCCGCCCAGTAGAACCGACGGGATCGGCCCGAAACAGCCGAACGCAAGCGGTTGCGCGCAGACAGCCGGCTCGGAAATCACTGCTGTGGGTTTCGAATCGGTCGAATGCGTTGCGGCAAGCGAGGTGGTACCGCGGTGTGGGCGGAAAACAGACGTCCTCATCGTCCTCGTAGCGGGAACGACGAATGCAGTCGTTCCGGTAAGGAAACGTGAACGGTTTTCCGGCTGCGAGGTATCGGCCGCCATTTTGCGACGGCTCATACTGCTTGCGAACGGATTACCCGAAACGAATCTCCCGGAATGGAACTGTTGCGTCGCTGCCGCAGGACCAGCGAATGCAAACAATACAGGAGATTTACGGTGAGCGAAAACGTATATCCCAAGGCGAACGAGGGCGGCGAAACCGCGAACGTGGCGCCGAACCCCAGCTTCCCCAACATGGAGCAGACCGTTCTGGACTACTGGGACAAGGATGACACCTTCCAGAAGTCCGTGGAGCGCAACCCTTCCGGTGATCACTCCCAGAACGAGTTCGTGTTCTTCGATGGCCCGCCGTTCGCCAATGGCCTGCCGCACTACGGCCATCTGCTGACCGGCTACGCCAAGGATGTGATTCCGCGCTACCAGACCATGAAGGGCCGCAAGGTCAATCGCGTGTTCGGTTGGGATACCCACGGTCTGCCGGCCGAGCTTGAGGCTCAGAAGGAACTCGGCATCGACTCGGTCGACCAGATCGAGAAGATGGGCATCGACAAGTTCAACGACGCCTGCCGCGCATCCGTGTTGAAGTACACCCGTGAATGGCAGGACTACGTGCACCGTCAGGCCCGTTGGGTGGACTTCGAGCACGGCTACAAGACCCTGAACATCCCGTACATGGAATCCGTGATGTGGGCCTTCAAGCAGCTGTACGACAAGGGCCTGGCCTATCAGGGTTACCGCGTGCTGCCGTACTGCCCGAAGGATCGCACGCCGCTGTCCGCCCATGAGCTTCGCATGGACGCCGACGTCTACCAGGATCGTCAGGACACCACCGTTTCCGTGGCCGTCAAGCTGCGCGATGAAGACGCCTACGCCGTCTTCTGGACCACCACCCCGTGGACCGTGCCCACGAACTTCGCCATCGTGGTCGGCGCCGACATCGATTACGTGGAAGTCCAGCCCACCGAAGGCAAGTTCGCCGGCAAGAAGTTCTACCTCGGCAAGGACCTGCTGGCCCATTACACCAAGGAACTCGGCGAGAACTATGAGGTCGTGCGCGAGCTCAAGGGCTCCGAGCTGGCCGGCCGCCGCTACTGGCCCGTCTTCCCGTACTTCGCGGGCGAGAAGGCCGAGACCGAGGGCAATGTGCCCGGCCCGAACGGCTACACCATCTTCACCGCCGACTACGTGGACACCGTCGAAGGTACCGGCCTGGTCCATCAGGCCCCCTACGGCGAAGACGATATGAACACGCTCAACGCCAAGGGCATCAAGAGCACGGACGTGCTCGACGCCGGCTGCCGCTTCACCTCCCAGTGCCCGGAATACGAAGGCATGTTCGTATTCGACGCCAACCTGCCGATCCTCAGGAACCTGCGTGCCGGCGACGGCCCGCTCGCCCAGATCGACGAGGACAAGCGCGCCATCCTCTTCCAGGAGAAGAGCTACGTGCACTCCTACCCGCACTGCTGGCGTTGCGCCACCCCGCTGATCTACAAGCCGGTGAGCTCTTGGTTCGTGTCCGTGACCAAGATCAAGCCGCGCCTGCTGGAACTCAACCAGCAGATCAACTGGATTCCGGAGAACGTGAAGGATGGCCAGTTCGGCAAGTGGCTGGCCAACGCCCGCGACTGGTCCATCTCCCGCAACCGCTTCTGGGGCTCTCCGATTCCGGTGTGGGTCTCCGACGATCCGAAATACCCGCGTGTGGACGTCTACGGTTCGCTCGAAGAGCTGAAGAACGACTTCGGCGACTACCCGCGCGACAAGGACGGCAACATCAACATGCACCGTCCGTGGATCGACAACCTGACCCGCCCGAACCCGGATGATCCGACCGGCAAGTCCACGATGCGCCGCATTCCGGATGTGCTCGACTGCTGGTTTGAGTCTGGCTCCATGTCCTTCGCGCAGTTCCATTATCCGTTTGAGAACAAGGAGAAGTTCGAACAGCACTTCCCGGCCGACTACATCGTCGAATACATCGGCCAGACCCGCGGCTGGTTCTACCTGCTGCACGTCATGGCCACTGCCCTGTTCGACCGTCCGGCCTTTAAGAACGTGATCTGCCACGGCATCGTGCTCGGCTCCGACGGCCAGAAGATGTCCAAGCACCTGCGCAACTACCCGGATGTGAACGGTGTGTTCGACCAGTACGGCTCTGACGCCATGCGCTGGTTCCTCATGTCTTCGCCGATTCTGCGCGGCGGCAACCTGATCGTCACCGCCGAAGGCATCCGTGACACGGTTCGTCAGGTCATGCTGCCGGTGTGGAGCTCCTATTACTTCTTCACGCTGTACGCCAACGCGGCCAACGGCGGCAAGGGATTCGATGCTCGTCAGCTCACCGCCGACGAGGTCGCGAACCTGCCGGAGATGGACCGCTACCTGCTGGCCCGCACCCGCCGACTGGTGGAGAAAGTGGAGAAGTCCCTCGACGAGTTCGCCATTTCCGACGCCTGCGATGCTGCCTCCGACTTCATCGACGTGCTGACCAACTGGTACATTCGCAACACCCGTGACCGCTTCTGGAACGAGGACGCCAACGCCTTCAACACCCTGTACACCGTGCTTGAGGTGTTCATGCGCGTGCTGGCCCCGCTCGCCCCGATGGAAGCCGAGTCTGTGTGGCGAGGACTGACGGGCGGCGAATCCGTGCATCTTGCCGACTGGCCGTATGTCACGGACGAGAAGACCGGTGAGACCACCGAACTGGGCCGTGTGCTGGTCGATGATCCGAAGCTGGTCAATGCCATGGAGAAGGTGCGTGAGGTCGTCTCCGGCACCCTGTCCCTGCGCAAGGCCTCCCAGATTCGCGTGCGCCAGCCGCTGTCCAAGCTCACCGTGGTGGTCGAGGACGTGGACGACGTCAAGGCGTACGTCGAGGTGTTGAAGTCCGAGCTCAACGTGAAGGATATCGAGTTCTGCACGATGGAGGACGCCGGCTCTCAGGGTCTGAAGATCGTGCACCAGTTGAAGGTCAACGCTCGTGCCGCAGGTCCGCGTCTTGGCAAGCAGGTGCAGTTCGCCATCAAGGCTTCCAAGACCGGTGCGTGGCATGTGGATGCCTCCGGCGCTCCGGTGGTGGAAACCCCGAACGGCGAAGTCGCACTGGAAGCTGGCGAGTACGAGCTCATCAACCGTGTGGAAGAGGAGAACGCTGCTGAAGCCGCGGCTTCCGTCTCCGCCGCACTGCCGACCGGTGGCTTCGTGATTCTCGACACCGCCCTGACCGACGATCTGGTGGCTGAAGGCTACGCCCGTGACGCCATTCGCGCTGTGCAGGACGCCCGTAAGGACGCCGGTCTGGAGATTTCCGACCGCATCGCCTTGACACTCACCGTGCCGGCCGCCGATGTGGCCAAGGCCGAGCAGTTCAAGGACCTCATCGCCCACGAAACGCTCGCCACCTCCCTCGACATCAAGGCCGGCGACGAGCTTGCCGTCGAGGTGCAGAAGGCCTGAATAATATAGCCTCGCGCTACGTAGGAAGCCTAGCTCCCATATCCGTATGGGCGGCTAGGCTTCCTGCGTTTATCCGTCATTAACATGCTGTGCCACGCCCGGAACCTTCCCGCTGTACATCGCCCCGTTACTATTAACGAGGTAAATCAATGGCCATCCGACCATGATGACAGCACGGGAAAGGCACTCCTATGGCTCAGAAACTGATTCTCGATCTTGACACCGGTGTGGATGACGCCCTCGCCATCTCCTACGCGCTCGGCAGCCCGGAAGTCGAACTCATCGGTATCACCGGCACGTACGGCAACGTGCTGCTCGATCAGGGTGTGCGCAACGCTCTGGCCATCACCGATCTGCTGGGGCACCCGGAAGTCAAGGTCTACAAGGGCATCCCGCACTCCAGCACCACCGATTCCTTTGAAGTGCTCGATATCTCGGCTCTCATCCACGGCAAGAACGGCATTGGTGACGTGGAGATCCCCGACTCCAATCGGGAACCGGAAACCGAATCCGCAGTGGACTTCATCATCGACGCGGTGAAAACCTACGGCAAGGATCTGACCTACGTGCCCACCGGCCCGATGACGAACATTGCCGCAGCCTTGAAGAAGGCTCCGGAAATCAAGGACGAGATCGGCAAGATCGTGCTGATGGGCGGTGCCCTGACCGTCTGCGGCAACGTGAACGGTTGGGAAGAAGCCAACATCTCCCAGGATCCCGAAGCCGCCGATTACCTGTTCCGCTCTGGCGCCCCCGCCACGATGGTCGGCCTCGACGTTACGCTGCAGACCCTGCTGACGTACAAGGAAACCCAGATCTGGCGTGACCTGAACACCAAGGCCGGCAAGTTCCTCGCCGATATGACCGACTATTACATCAAGGCCTACGAAACCACATCCCCGCATCTGGGCGGCTGCGGACTGCATGACCCGCTCGCCGTGGGCGTGGCCGTGGACCCGACGCTGATCACCGCGCTGCCCATCAACATGAAGGTGGATGTCGAAGGCCCGACCCGCGGACGCACCATCGGCGACAACACGCGCATGAACGACCCGGTTAAAACCATGAAGGCCGCCATCGATGTCGATGTACCGCGCTTCCTCAACGAATTCATGACCCGCATCACCGCGCTCGCCAAGAACGCGTAAGAGAGCCGGTCTGACTCAGTCTTCCCCAAAAGAGAGAAAGCAATAAAGGAAAACAAATAATGACACAAACCACTTCAACCACGGTTGCCGATCCTTGGACCGATCCGGAAACCAGCAACAAGATGGCCATCAAGGCCCTGATTCTGCTGCTGATCACCTTCATCCTCGGCACCCTGTGTCTGCAGGGCTTCAATCTGGTGTTCAGCCAGGTGGGTGAAGACGTCGGCGCTCCGGCCCAGGCTTCGCTGATCACCGCGTTCCCCTCGCTGGTGCTCGGCATCGTCTGCTTCATCTACGGTTCCCTCGGTGATTTCGTCTCCCTGAAGCGTCTGGTCGTCGCCGGTTTGGTGACCCTGCTGGTCGGTTCCGTGTTCGGTTTCGTGGCGAACTTCTTCTTCACCGCGAACATCTGGACCGTCATCATCGCCCGCGTTCTGCAGACCGCCGGCGAGCAGGTGGCAGGCTCCGTGTTCCTGGTCATTGCCACCAAGTATTTGAAGCCGTCGCTTAAGGTCGTATTCTTCGGCCTGTACACCGCCGCCTACCAGCTGTCCGCCTCCATCGGCGTGTTCGCGGCCGGCATCCTGAGCTCGATCGCATGGCAGTATCTGTTCCTCATCCCCGTGGTGACCATCTTCTTCCTGCCGACGTTGCTGAAGAACCTGCCGGGCCGTCAGGGCGGTAACGAGCATGTTGACTGGATCGGCTTCACCATCTTCGGTCTGGCCAGCGCCTTCCTCACCTTGTTCTTCTCCTACATGGCTTGGTGGATGCTGGCCGTGGCCGTGGCCCTGTTCGCCATCTTCGCCGTGTACATCCACAAGGCCGCCAACCCGTTCATCACTCCGGAGTTCTTCAAGAACACCCGTTGGCTTGCTGCCATCAGCCTGATTCTGGTGTTCTACTTCACCAACTACTGCATCTCCCCGCTGTTCAACGCCATCGGCACGTCCGTCTACGGCATGACCACCGCACAGGTGTCCACCTACATCGTGTGGGCATTCGTATGCGCGGCCGTGGTCGGTACCTCCTCCGGCTGGATCATCGGCAAGATCGGCCGTCAGCCGGCACTGATCACCGCGGCATGCCTGATGATCGCCGGTTTCGTGGCCGCCGCTCTTGCCGTCAACGCCGGCTTCCTAGCGCTGACGCTCACCGCATGCCTGTTCTACTGCGGTGTCGGTCTGTTGTACTCTCCGGTGGTCTCCACCGTGATCGATACGTTGCCGCAGGAGGAGTCCGGCCGCGGCGTGGGCATGAATGATCTGGTGATGAACGTCACCGCATCCATCGGCATCACCGTCATCGGCGGTCTGATGGGCTCGCAGTCGCTGGCCGGCTCCAGCATCACCGGTGCCACCGGTGCGGCCGCCGGCTACGCCAACCTGCTGCTGATCGGCGGTGGCGTGATGCTGCTTGGCCTGATCGTGTTCCTGCTCTTCCGCAAGAAGATCTACAGCCAGAACTGATACTCGATACAGTTCGGTTTGCTCGTCAAGGCTCGCTACTCCACCGGTTTTCCAGTTGGCTGCGAGCCTTCTTGTTTATTGCCAACATGCCAACGTACCAAAGGAGATTGCCGATGACGATATCGCTGGCTATCGAAGGATCGGGATTCACGTCGAAAACCCGTGATGAAGTTCGATATTTCGAACATGCGCTGTTTGTGATTGATGAGCACGGTGTGATTCAATCCGTGCTTGAGCCCGGTGATGAATGCTATCAGAGCGAAAAGGCCCAAGCGCAGGCGAATGGAACGTATCAGTCCATCGCAGACGGGTCCTACCTGCTGCCTGGTTTCATCGACCTTCATGTCCATGCGCCGCAGTGGGCGCAGGACGGCACCGGTCTGGATGAACCGTTGGAGGTTTGGCTCGGCAAATACACCTTCCCTACGGAATCCAAGTTCGCCGATGAGTCCTTCGCTCACACGGTGTATGAGGATTTGGTGACTCGCATGCTCTCCACCGGCACCACCACGGCATCCTATTACGCAACCGTGCATCGCAATGGTTCGTTGGTGTTGGCTCAGGGGGCTGAGCGGCTCGGTCAACGTGCCTTGGTGGGCAAAGTGGTGATGGACGATCCGGAGGCGAATCCGGAGTATTACCGTGATGCCTCCGCTCAGGCTGCCATCGAGGAGACCGAACGATTCATCAACGAAGTCGCCAAACTGAACGAACACAGCGTTCAGGGCGTCTACCCGGTCATCACTCCGCGATTCATTCCGAGCTGCACCGACGAGGCGTTGCGTGGACTGGGTGAACTGGCCGAACGATACAAGACCTACGCCTACATTCAAACCCATTGCAGCGAAAGCGACTGGGAGCATGGCTACGCCTACGAGCGTTACGGCAGAAGCGACACGCATATGCTGCGCGAGTTCGGACTGTTCACCGACCGTAGCATTCTGGCGCACAGCGTATATCCCAGCGAAGAGGATATGCGTGTGTTCGCTGAAACCGGTGCGATCGCCGTGCACTGCCCGCTGTCCAATGCGTTCTTCGCCGGTGCGGTGGCACCGATTCGGCGCTACTTGGCGGCAGGCATGCATGTGGCGTTGGGCAGCGATATCTCCGGCGGCTATAACCCGGACCTGTATGGTGCGATTCGTCAGGCGATGATTTCCTCACGCATGTTGGAAACCGGCGTGAACCGTGATTTGGCGGCGCAGGAGCGTGGTGTGGAAGGCAGTGCCCTGACACTGAGCAACGCGTTCTATCTGGCCACCGCCGGCGGCGGAGAATCGCTGGGGCTGCCGATCGGACGATTGGAAGCCGGATATGCTTGGGACGCCCAAGTGGTTGATACACGGCATCCGGGTGCTCGGCTGCCTATCTTTGAGCCGAACGAGCCGGCTTCGGACATCTTCCAGAAGATCATGAATCTGGCTGTGCCGGAGAATGTTCGCACTGTCTGGGTGCAGGGGCGCAAAGTAGTCAATAAGGAGAACGGCGCTCGCTGAGAGATGCTCGCCTAGCATAAGCAATAGGGCTTCCTGCCATACGAAGCAGGAAGCCCTTTATTGTTGGTGCCGGCTGAAATTACTCTGCGGCAATCGCAGCCTTGAGTTCCTCGACCTTATTGGTACGCTCCCACGGGAACTGAACATCGGTACGGCCGAAGTGACCATAAGCGGCGGTCTTCAGGTAGATCGGGCGCTTGAGGTCGAGCTCGTCGATGATGGCTGCAGGGCGGAGATCAAACACCTTGCGCACCGCGGCGGCGATCTGGCCGCGAGTCACGCCGTCGCGCTCGGTGCCGAACGTCTCCACATTGATGGATACCGGATCGGCCACGCCGATGGCATAGGCCACCTGCACTTCGGCCTTGCGCGCCAAACCGGCGGCCACGATGTTCTTGGCGACCCAGCGGGTGGCGTAGGCGGCGGAACGGTCCACCTTGGAGGGATCCTTACCGGAGAATGCGCCGCCGCCGTGATGTGCGGCACCGCCGTAGGTATCCACGATGATTTTGCGGCCGGTCAGACCGGCGTCGGCAGCGGGGCCGCCAAGGATAAACGAACCGGTGGGGTTGACCAGCTGACGGTAGCCCTCATAAGGCACCTTGTCACCAAGCACTTCCTTGAGTACCGGGTCGATCACATGCTCCTTGAGCTGAGCCTCAAGCCATGCGTGAGTCGCCTCGGGGTCATGCTGGGTGGAGATCAGCACAGTATCCAAACGTACGGGATTGTCGTGCTCGTCGTACTCGATGGTCACCTGGGTTTTGCCATCCGGGCGCAGGTGAGGCACTTCGCCGGACTTGCGTACTTCGGTCAGACGGAAGGCGAGGCGATGGGTCAAATAAATCGGCAACGGCATCAGTGAGGGCGTCTCGGCGGTGGCATAGCCGAACATCACACCCTGATCGCCGGCGCCTTGCGCCTCATAGCGTTGTTCGCGGCTGGCAGCGGATTCTTCTTCGGCATTCAGGCGGCTTACGCCCTGATTGATTTCGGCGCTCTGCTCGGTGATCGCCACGATAACGCCGCAGGAGTCGGCATCCAAGCCGACTTCAGAGGAAGTGTAGCCAATATTGCGCAAGGTCTCACGGACTTTGGACTGCACGTCGCAGTAGCCTTCGGACGTGACCTCGCCAAAGACCAGGAATACGCCGGTAGCGGCTGAGGTCTCCACAGCCACATGGCTGGTGGGGTCTTGGGCCAGCAGGTCGTCAAGAATGGCATCGGAAATCTGGTCGCAGACCTTGTCCGGGTGGCCTTCGGTAACGGATTCGGCTGAGATAAGCCGCTTTTCTTCTGTCATATCATCCCTTTCGTGTCAGGACTTATCGCCCCGCGCCGAATCGGGCACGAAGCACAATGATACGTATTGGTTATGGTGTGTGATTGTTCAGTTATCGCGATATTCAATTATGAAAACTGTTGCATGCCCGGTGTGAGCGGGGCGGCGGGTCAAGCGGATACGAGAGAAGGGCCCGTGCCAACCAGCGCGGTGGCGCGAGCCCTTCTCTTATTCACGTCTGCGATTCGTGTCTGTGGTTGGCCACAGTCGAAAGCGGCGGTAGATCCGTAGATCAGTTGCCCTCGTTGGCGTCGTCCTCGCCCAGAGTCTCCTCAAGCAGACCCTCGTCGATCTCGCGGAAGGCGATGGACAGCGGCTTCTCGTTGTTCTGGTACTCGACCAGCGGGCCGACGTTCTGCAGCAGGCCCTCGTTCAGCTGGGTGAAGTAGGAGTTGATCTGGCGGGCACGCTTGGCGGCGAAAATGGCCAGCGCGTACTTGGAGTCAGCGTGCTTCATCAGGTCGTCAATCGGCGGATTTGCAAGACCGGTGGGGTGCGGGTCAGTGCCGAACGCCTCGTTACCCTTAACCTCGGTTTCTTCTGCCATAAGTATGTGTCTCCAAACGTTGGAAAATCTATCTCAACCGAACAAAGTCTAGCCTTGCGCCGGGACTTCGCGGCAATCGCGGATCGAGGTTGTTCTTCTACCAGTTTGTGAGGCGAGAAGTGTCGTGAGATGGTGTGAAAAAGGTTACGTTTTTGAAAATTCCACTATTCGACTCTTGACAAAACGCGTGTCCCTCGCAAGGGCTTGAATAGAAGCATGACTGAAATGCGATCTGCAAAACTCATGTCCGGCCGCGTCTTCGCAGGCGCGCGAGCCCTCTACCGTGCCGCCGGCGTCAGCGGCGACGACATGGGCCGTAAGCCCATTATCGCCATCGCCAACTCCTTCGACGAGTTCCTGCCCGGTCACGTCCACCTGAACAAGGTCGGACGCATCGTCTCCGAAGCCATCAAGGAAGCGGGCGGCATTCCGCGCGAGTTCAACACGATGGCCGTGGACGACGGCATTGCCATGGGCCACACTGGCATGCTCTACTCCCTGCCTTCCCGCGATATCATCGCCGATACCGTGGAATACCAGTGCAACGCGCACTGCGCCGACGCCCTGATCTGCATCCCGAACTGCGACAAGGTGGTTCCGGGCATGCTCATGGCGGCCCTTCGCCTCAACATCCCGACCGTGTTCGTCTCCGGCGGTCCGATGGAAGCCGGCACCACCGTGCTGGCCGACGGCACCGTCAAGAAGAACACTGATCTGATCTCCGTGATGTACGCCTCCGCAGACGATAACGTTTCCGAGGAGGATCTGCTCAACTACGAGAAGACCGTGTGCCCGACCTGCGGTTCCTGCGCCGGCATGTTCACCGCCAACTCGATGAACTGCCTGACCGAGGCCATCGGTCTGGCCCTGCCGGGCAACGGCACGATTCTGGCCTCCCACTCCTACCGCAAGGATCTGTTCAAGCGCGCCGCCGAGCAGGTGGTCAAGATCGCCAACCAGTACTACCGCGACTCCGACGATTCCGTGTTGCCGCGCTCCATCGCCACCAAGGAAGCCTTCGAGAACGCCATGACCATGGATGTGGCCATGGGCGGCTCCACCAACACCGTGCTGCACATTCTGGCCATGGCCCAGTCCGCAGACGTGGACTTCACGCTGGATGATATCGAGCGCATCTCCCATACCGTGCCGTGCATCTGCAAGGCCTCGCCGTCCGGCAAGTGGGAGATCTCCGACGTGCACCGCGCTGGCGGCATCACCGGCATTCTGGGCGAGCTCGACCGCGCCGGCAAACTGCACCGTAACGTACACTCCATCGACTACCCGACCCTTGAGGCGAAGCTCAACGATTGGGACATCATGCGCGACACCTGCACCGAGGAAGCCAAGCAGATGTACAAGGCCGCTCCAGGCCACATCATCTCCCCGGAGCCGTGGACGCACACCACCTTGTTCGACACGCTCGATACCGATCGCCAGAACGGTGCCATCCACGACATCGATCATCCGGAGATCCACGAGGGCGGCCTCGCCGTGCTGCGTGGCAACCTGGCCCCTGACGGCTGCGTGGTGAAGACCGCCGGCGTGCCGCAGGAGATCTGGAAGTTCCGTGGACCGGCTCTGGTGGTCGAATCCCAGGAAGAAGCCATCAAGGTGATTCTGGATGACACCCTGAAGCCCGGCATGGCGTTGGTGATTCGTTATGAAGGCCCGAAGGGCGGCCCGGGCATGCAGGAAATGCTGTATCCGACTTCCTTCGTCAAGGGCAAGGGCATCGGCAAGCAGGTGGCTATGCTCACCGATGGCCGTTACTCCGGCGGTTCCTCCGGTCTGGCCATCGGCCACATCGCTCCTGAGGCAGCCAACAAGGGCCCGATCGCGCTCATCAAGAACGGCGACATCATCAACATCGATATCGAGAACCGTTCGGTGAACGTTGAGCTGACCGACGAGCAGCTGGCTGAGCGCCGCGCCGAGCTGGAAGCCGGAGACGGCTACGTGGCTCACCGCGACCGCAAGGTCTCCCAGGCCCTGAAGGCCTACGCCGCCTTCGCCCGCTCCGCCGACAAGGGTGCTACTAGGGATCCTGACCTGATCAACAAGCTTTCCGGTCTCGCCTGATAGCTTTAGCGCGTTGCAGTTCAGCTGCGTGACGTTCCATTGAAATAGCCTTTCGCCAAGTCGCGAAAGGCTATTTTGTTGTGGATACACTTGAGAAAGCTGATTACGCAGAGATTCGGGAGTGACTATGGCAACGACGCTGGAGCAGGTGACGCAGGAGTTTGTGAACCGGTGGTCTGGGCGTGGTGATGAGAAGCAGGAAACGCAGACGTTTTGGCTTGACCTGTTGGGCAATGTGCTTGGTCGCAAGAATGCGTTGGCGGAAACGAAATTCGAATACCGGACGGTGGGCAACGGGTTCATCGATGTGTTGTGCCCGGATGCTCGGCTGTTGGTGGAGCAGAAAAGCAGCAGCGTTGATTTGGATAAGTCGGAGATTCGTCAGGGTACGCCGGTGACTCCGGTGCAGCAGGCGCTCAGGTATGCGCAGGCGTTGCCGTTCTCGTTGAAGCCGTCCGTGCTGTGCACGTGTAATTTCAATCGTTTCCGGTTCTACGATTTGGAGACCGATCCGCTGGCATCAGGTGCTCCGGTGGATGAGTTCACGTTGGATCAGTTGCCTGAACATGTGGATATGTTGCGACGGATTTTCTCCCGTGACCATTCCCGTGTGGTGGTGCAGCAGAAGCTTTCCGAGCATGCGGGTGTGCTGGTGGCGAATCTGCATAACGCGTTGGCGGCTCAATATGTGAATCCTGACGATCCGGTGTCGCATCACAGCCTTGCTCTGCTCACTGTGCGTCTCGTGTTCGCGCTTTATGCGGAGGATGCGGGCTTGTTCCCGTCTGATGGTTTCAGCGATTACGTGAAATCCTATGATGCCGGGCATCTGCGTCGCGCCATCATCGATCTGTTCCGGGTGCTTGATACCACGGAATCCGAGCGCGACCCGTATCTGGAGGATGAGCTTAAGCACTTCCCGTATGTGAATGGTGGTTTGTTCCGTGGTTCGATTGAGATTCCGCCGTTCACCGATGAGATTCGTGACGCGTTGATTCATGCCGGCGAGCATTTCTCGTGGAAGAACATCAGTCCGGTGATTTTCGGCTCGCTGATGGAGGAGACGCTGAGCCATGACCAGCGGCGCAAGGGCGGCATGCATTACACCACGGTGAAGAACATTCACCGGCTTATCGATCCGCTGTTTTTGGATGATTTGAAGAATGAGCTTAACGGCATTCTGGATGATTCGACCATTGGCGAGCAAGCTCGGCTGAATCGTCTGACGAAGTATCAGGATAAGCTTGCCGGTCTGAAATTCCTTGACCCGGCTTGTGGATCCGGTAACTTCCTGACCGAAACGTTCCTCCAGTTGCGTGAGTTGGAGAACAAGGTGATTGCGGCGCGTTTGCATGGGCAGGGGTATGTGGATTTCGGTCAGGATTCCGATGCCGGTTCGCTGGTCAAGGTGCGTATCGATCAGTTCCACGGCATTGAAATCAACGACTTCGCCGTGTCCGTGGCGAAGACCGCGCTGTGGATCGCCGAACAGCAGGCGTTGGATGATACGGAGGATATCGCCGGTCAGACGTTGAATCATCTGCCACTGCATGATTCCGGCAACATCGTACAGGCGAACGCATTGCAATACGACTGGAACGAGCTGCTGCCGGGTGCCGAGTGCTCCTATGTGATGGGCAACCCGCCGTTTATCGGGCATATCTCACGTACCGGCCAGACCGCTGAGGATATGAAACTGGTGTGGGGCAAGGATTACGACGGGTACCTGGATTATGCGACTGGATGGCATCGCAAGGCATCACAGTATTTGACTCGATCGGATTCGGCGTTCGCATTTGTGTCCACGAACTCTGTTGTTCAGGGACAGCCTGTGGCATCCTTGTTCAAGCCACTGTTCGCAGACGGATGGCATATCGCGTTCGCTCATCGCACGTTCGCATGGGATGCGCAATCCACCGATGTTGCGCATGTTCATGTAGTGATTATTGGTATGCGCAAAGATACCGGCGAAAGACTTGCCCCCCCCCCTAAGGCTATTTGAATATATGGAAATAAATGGTGACCCCATTGAAATCAGGGCATCACATATCAATCCCTATCTGATTGACGGGCCGGACATATTTATTGTCAAGCGTAGTCAGAAGGCAGGGCCGATTTCTCCGATGCTTAATCTGGTCGATTCGGGGTCGATGCCGTTGGATGGCGGCAATCTCATCATTAATACTCGCGAGGAATATGACAAGGCAATGTCGGATTCCGTTGCAGCAAAGTATGTACGTCCATTCCGTATGGGTAAGGAGCTTATCAATAATATTGGGCGATGGTGCCTGTGGCTGAATGATGCTGAGCCGAATGAATTGAGAAATTCATCTTATTTACGCGAAAAAATAAAGGCTTGTCGTGAATATCGCGAAAATGCGCCGGTCAAGGGTGATGCTTACAAGCATAGGACCACACCTTGGCTGTTCCGAGATGATCATCAGCAGGACACCAATTATCTCGCGATTCCCAAAGTGTTCAGCGAAGACCGTGAATATATGACCTGCGATTGGTATACACCGGATATTATCGCTGGCGATATGGTCTATACCTGCATTGATCCCAAAGGATTGGCCTTTGCAATCATCGAATCCAGTATGTTCATGGTTTGGCAGAAGACCGTTGGTGGGCGACTTGAATCCCGATGTCGTTTTTCTAACACAGTCGTTTGGAATAATTTGCCGCTACCTGAACTTTCTGACGACATGCGTATCAAAGTCATCGAAGCGGGTAGGGGAGTGCTGGCGGCTCGTGCGAATCACCCCGGCCAATCATTGGCGGACCTGTACGATCCAGATTTCATGCCCGTCGACCTGCGCAAGGCCCACGAAGCATTGGACAAGGTGGTGGATGTGGCCTTTGGTGCCAAGAAACCCTGCCGCTCCAACGACGAGCGCCTCACCCTCCTCTTCGCCAACTACGCCGCCCTTACCAATCAATAATGCGGGTGACCTCTGTGGTCGCGGGACGCAACGGTCAAGAGATGATGACGGATGCACGTTTGCCCATAGCCTGAGCAAGTGCGTCAAGGGTCCGGATGGATGGGCTGATTCGAGCTTTCTCGATTCGGTTAATGGTGCTACGAGAAATATGCGAGAGCGATGCAAGCTGTTCTTGGGAGAGTCCTGCTTCTTCGCGTGCACGCATAAGCGCCACGGCTGCATCAAGTCGACGGCTCTCCTCCTCGATTTCCTCTCGCGCGATAGGATCGTCCTTGGCTTTTGCGAAATGCTGCTCGAAACTCATGGTAGGCATAATCAGTGCTCCTCACCGTTTCATGAAAAGAACCACGTTCACCATCCTCGGTATCAATCACGAGAGATAGCTTTGCGACAATATGAGACTGTAGCAGATTTGCCTCTTTTTGTGCTGCGTCAAAGAAGACGGTGGAAATGTACAACCAAAGTGGCGTAAAATGTACAGTCAGAATGGTGTAAAATGTAAGATGAAAATGGTGTAAAATGTAAGATAGGGTCGGGGATATGACGCTCAAGCCAGATGAATACAGGCCGAGGCTGCTTGATGCGCCTGTTTTGAAAATGCTCAACGTGTTTGGAGCAGTGCAGATCGATGGTGCGAAATGGTGCGGCAAAACATGGTGCGCGCTGTCGCATGCCAATAGTGTTACCGGGCTTGATGATTATCGTGTTCGTCCTTTAGCCGAAGCCGATCCCACCATGTCGCTTATCGGAGATCAGCCACACCTGATTGACGAGTGGCAGACTGTTCCTGCTGTACGTGATGCCGTCCGTCATGCAATTGATCAGACAGCCAATCGTGCCGGACAATACCTGCTCACTGGGTCAAGCGCTCCTCCATTGGAGCAGTATGAGCATAGCGGAGCCGGACGGATTGCTCATTTGCGTATGCGTCCAATGAGCTTGTATGAGCAGAGTCTTTCCACAGGTACGGTCTCGTTGCGGGGATTGTTTGAGGGGGATTTCGAACCTGCATCCACACAAACGTCATTGGCGCAAATCGCGGAGTGGACTTGCCGCGGAGGTTGGCCGGCCTCGCTAGACAGCGACATTGAAAGCGCTCTATATATTCCGCAGCAGTATCTTGAAGCTGTATGCGAAGATAATGCGCCTCGAATGGGGAAAAACCCGGAACTGACACGACGCATCATTATGTCTCTGGCCCGTAACAACACGAAAGCCGCGACCGTAAAAACGTTGAGCCGAGACCTGTATGCGGCTGACGAGGCATCTGACGCTGAGCCGGCTCGATCCACTACTACCAGTTATGTTGACATGTTGATTCGTGAATTCCTTATTGAGGAATTGCCGAGTTGGGATGCTCCTATCAAAGCGCGGAACCGAATGCGTGTGAAGTCCAAACGTTATTTCGTGGATCCTTCACTTGCGGTTTCGGCATTGGGTATTAATCCTTCTCGATTGCTGACTAATGGTCAGGTCTTCGGAGACATGTTCGAAAATCTGGTGATTCGTGACCTGCTGGTTTATACCTCTGCTTGGGTTGGCATCGAGCGTCCTAAAGTCTATTTCTATCGCGATGACAAGGGTCTGGAGGCAGATGCCATTATTGAATTGGCGGATGGCCGATGGGCTGCAGTCGAAATCAAGCTCGGTGAGAACAAAGCTCAGGAAGGTATAGATTCACTTATCAAAGTGCGGGATACCATCATGGCCAACCCCTACTCGCAGCAGCAAGAGCCATCCTTCCTTATGGTGATTGTTGGCAATGGTGTATTTGCCAGAAAAACACCGGAAGGTGTATACGTGGTGCCGATCACGTTACTCGGAGCCTGATCGGATTGACTGCGAGTCTAAGCATCGTGGGTTCTTTAGAACAGCCCTACAGTTCAGGCGGTGGAAAATGTACCACCGAAGTGGTGGAAAATGTAAAGTCAGAATGGTGTAAAATGTACAATCGCTCTGACTATGCAGCGATATTGCGAAGCGATTACCTCACACAGATGGATTCGCCGAGACGGGTGTTCCGACCCCAGTCGGCGGCGCTTACACCACTCTTTACCTTGTATTCTGGTCTTAATAAGTTTCAGTACTGTGGGTCCAGTCGGGCATGTGAAGCTTGAACGGCTAGGGGCGGCTCGTCGATTGCTTAGCGCAGTACCAGCTGATGGTCAAAGATTTCGGCGCTGACCTTGGAGGGAATCATGCGCCATCCAAGATGGGAGAGATCCCGGTGCGAGGTGGTGTAGCCGCGCATCCATTCAAAGCATTGCTGGGTTTGGATGGCGTCGCTTAAGGCACGGTGTTCCTCGTTGTCGGCAATGCCGAATCGCACGATCAGATCGGCCAGACGATGATGCCGATGTTCCGGGAACAGCACACGGCTGATCTGCATGGTGTCATAATCCATACAGGCAAATGGGATACCGGCTACATGCTGCGCATTGTATTCCAAGAACCGCAGATCGAAGCTGACATTATGACCCACAATCGGTTCAGGGGTGGATCCGTCCAATGGCTCGGCCAGCCAGTCGATAAATTGGGGGAGCACATCGTCAATGGGATCCTGATTGGCCACCATCGCGTCGCTGATACCGGTCAATGCAGTGATCTGCCGCGGAATCGGGCGACGGGGGTTAATGAGCTGCTGGAACTGGTCCACGATTTTGCCGTTGCGTACGCGAACGGCACCGATTTCCGTTATGGCGCAACGGTTCGGGTACAGGCCGGTGGTTTCCAGATCGAGGGTCACATAGTTCAGTGGGAAACCGGCGCGATCATCCGTTATACGCTGAATCGAATTGGTGAGGGGGCCAGCGGTGCCGCTCTCGTATTCGTGGTCTGTAGGTGGGACTCCGAATACGCCAATATTGGAAGTGCTCACTGGTGCTCCTTGCCGTGGGGACGATGCTTCGACTTATTGTAGCGGCACGGCACGGTGGACGGTAAAAATTTACCGGGGTCTTCATGATGCAGATATATTGGTGTGCAGTTGATTTGAGAACTGTGGCGTTGGGCCGATCTGATCGTCATGGCGTGTTGTCTGGACGACACGGCCTGGCTATGCTAACTGCATCGACTGTTGCATCACGAGTGCGGAAGGAGGCTGTATGAAGCGGATTGTGGCTGGCATTGTGGCGCATGTGGATGCCGGTAAGACGACGCTGTCCGAGGCGCTGCTCTACAGCAGTGGTGAGATTCGCAAGCTGGGCCGAGTGGACCACGGCGATGCTTTTCTGGATACGAATGTGTTGGAAAAGGCTCGTGGCATCACCATCTTCGCTCATCAGGCGCTTGTAGAGCATCGTGATATGCGTCTGACGTTGCTGGACACCCCGGGCCACGTCGATTTCGGTGCGGAAACCGAACGGGTGCTGCGGGTATTGGACTATGCGATTCTGGTGGTGTCTGGTACGGATGGTGTGCAGGGGCATACGGAAACCCTGTGGCGGTTGCTCGCACGATATGAAGTGCCGACGTTCATCTTCGTCAACAAATGCGATACGGATGGCTTCGATCGCGACAGGATACTGATGCAGCTGCGTCAGCGATTTGGTGATGCGGTGTTCGCGTTGCCTGCGATTACGCGAGACGCTCAGACCTCAAACGTGCAGCCGCTGGGCCGGATCGTGCCATTCGGGGATGCGGCTGAGGACGTGGCCACGTTGGACGAACAGGCGATGGATGAGTATCTGGAATCCGGCGCATTGACGGTGGGGCGTGTGCAGTCGATGATCGCTGCGCGTAGCCTGTTCCCGGTGTTCTTCGGTTCCGCCCTGAAGCTGGATGGCATCGAGGAATTCCTGGATGGTTTGGAGCAGTTCACGGCCGAGACGCAATGGCCGGAGTTGTTTGGTGCGCGGGTGTTCAAAATCGCGCATGATGCGCAGCATAACCGTATGACCTGGCTGAGAGTGACCGGTGGAACGTTGAAAGCCAAAGAGGTGATCGATGTCGGAGACGAATCCGAGAAGATCGATCAGGTGCGCGTATATAACGGTGCGAAATTCGAAACGGTTACCGAAGTGCCGGCGGGAGCGGTATGTGCAGTGACCGGTCTGAACGGTACGTTCCCCGGCGAAGGATTGGGTGCGGAACCGAATGCGGAATCTCCGTCGCTGCAGCCGGTGCTGACCTATACCGTACTGCCCGAAGGAGCGGCGGCACAGGCCGCTGATCATGGCGCCGAATCGTCAAGCGAGGTCACTGATGAGAGCGGCGACGAACCGGCGTCGGCCTCTCAGCCGATAGCGCGCCGTCCGGCATTCGATGATTTGACTTTGCACAAGGTCATCGCGGCGTTGCGGGAATTGGAGGATGAGGATCCTCTGCTGCATGTGGTGTGGGTGGAGCGTCTGCAAGAGATTCATGTGCAGCTGATGGGTGCCGTTCAGCTGGAAATCGTCCAGCAGACGCTCCACTCCAGATTCGGTTTGGACGTGGAGTTCAGTCCCGGTTCCATTCTCTATAGGGAAACCATTACCGCGCCGATTGAAGGCGTAGGGCATTTCGAACCGCTGAGGCATTACGCCGAAGCGCATATTCGGCTGGAACCAGGCGAGCCGGGCAGCGGCATTGTCGTCTCGTCAGTGCTGTCGGAAAACGAGTTGGATCGCAGCTGGCAGCGGCTTATTCTCACGCATCTGACAGAACGGGAGCATCTTGGCGTATTGGTCGGAGCCCCATTGACCGATATTCGGATGACTCTGGTGGCCGGCAAGGCGCATCTCAAACATACCGAGGGCGGTGACTTCCGTCAGGCCACATATCGTGCGATCCGCCAAGGGCTGATGGAGTTGCACGCCGGGGTGAGTGGTCATCCGTCCACGCCTGTGGATCAGCGTCCAGATACCTCCGGCATCGGGAATTGCCGGCTTTTGGAACCTTGGTACCAGTTCCGTCTGGAAGTGCCGGCGGACATGATCGGACGGGCCATGAGTGACATTCAACGGATGAGCGGCGCATTCGACCCGCCAACGGAGGATGGTTCCTATGCACTGATCGAAGGAACCGCACCGGTTTCCGAAATGCGCGATTACGCGATGGACGTGAACCGCTATACGCATGGTCATGGCCGCTTCTCCGCCACCTTCGGCGGTTACCGCCCCTGCCATGACGAGGAACGCGTGGTTCGCGAGTGCGCATATGATCCCGAATCGGATCTGGACAATACGCCAGATTCCGTATTCTGCGCCCATGGTGCCGGCTACCCCGTCAAATGGTACAAAGTGCCCGAATTCATGCATCTTCCTTATGCCGCGGATTGAGCAAGGCGGCGCGGCGAATGGAACCTGTCGGCGGACGATCTGTGTACTGGACCTTTGGTGGGCGCTCGTGAGCGTTCTGATAAGCGTTTGATTGATCAGGGTACACCCGGCCGAGCAAAAAGCAGACATTGGGGAGAGCGGGCGCGGCCGGTATTCGGGTGCGGGGGATGCCGTGGCCGCATGTGCGAGTAGGATAACCGACCGTGGCTCAGACTCAGGTGCATCAGGCAATACGACGGGCGTCGGCAGACGCGAAATACCGGCAGATGACCGAACAGCCGATTCCCTCCCTGATCCTGACGTTGAGCGTGCCGGCGGTGATCTCCAATCTGGTGACCACTGCATATAATCTCACCGACACATTCTTTATCGGGCAGCTCGGCACTGCGCAATCCGGAGCCATTGGCATCGCCTTCTCCATCATGACGATTCTTCAGGCGCTGGGCTTTTTCTGCGGCAACGGTGCAGGCAATTCGATGAGCCGTGAACTCGGCAAACGCAACAACGAGCGTGCATCCAGACTGCTGGCCATCGGATTCGTGGCGGCGTTCTCTTTTGGTCTTGTGGTCGCCATCATCTGCTTGGCCACCTTGCGCCCTCTGGTCGTGATGCTCGGCTCCACGGAGACCATCGCACCATATGCCGTGCAATATCTGACACCGATTCTTGTGGCCGCACCATGCGTGTGCGGCTCCTTCGCATTGAACGGATTGCTGCGCTATCAAGGTCAATCGGCGTTCGGCATGATCGGTCTGGTCACCGGATCGCTGCTCAACTTCATGTTGGCACCGTTGTTCATCTTCGTGCTGGACATGGGCATTTTCGGTGCCGGACTGGCCACCGGTATCTGTCAGAGCGTGAGTTTCGTGATTCTCGTCGTCATGAGTGCGCGATTCGGCGTATTGAAGCTTTCGCTGCGCAATTTCAAACCCGATCCGCTGCTGCTGCGCGAGATTCTCGGCGGCGGCCTTCCCTCGTTGGTCCGCCAGTCCGCTGGCTCGATCGCCACTACTTGCGTCAACATTGCCGCCAACCCGTTCGGGGATGCGGCGATCGCCGGCATGGCCATCGTGATGCGCATTATGCTCGGCGTCAACTCGGTGATCGTCGGCCTCGGGCAGGGCTTCCAACCGGTATGCGGATACAACTACGGTGCCGGCAAATTCAGCCGCGTACGTGAAGGATTCTGGTTCTGCGTGTGGCTCGCCACCGGCGTGCTGGTAGCGCTGTCCATAGCGATCTGGGTCGGCGCGCCTCAGCTCGTGGAAATCTTCCGCTCCGATCCTGCCGTAGTGTCGGTCGGCGTGGCGGCATTGCACTTCGAATGTTTGACGGCATGGACGAACGGCGTCAACATGATGGGCAATATGATGAGCCAGACCATGGGCAAAACCGGTATCGCATCATTCCTGGCGGTATGCCGCACCGGCCTGTATCTGGCACCGCTGGTGCTTGTCCTGCCGTATTTCATCGGCCTGACCGGCGTGGTGGTCGCCCAATCCATCGCCGACATGATGACGTTCGTCACCACGATTCCGTTCCTGCGGTATCTGCTGGGCAACGTTCTTGGGCAACGTCGTACGCAGGGTGCGCAACGGTCTTGACCTCCGGCGGACCGGTGCCTAACGGCCAACGGATACGGTATCGGCATCACGAGCAATACGAGCACCGCAATCGCAATACTACGAGTAAGAGAAACAGGAGGAGATGGACATGGGCCAGTTCGGCGTCATGATCGGCCAACTGGTCGGATTCCTGATCATGCTGATGGTCGGCTACGGGTGCGTGCGTCTGCGGTTCTACGGCAAGGTGGCGCTTGACGGCATGTGCTCGCTGCTGCTTAACGTGCTGATCCCCGTGCTGGTGTTCTCGAACGCCGTGGACGGTACGAATCGCGCACAGTTGTTCGCCAACCGTGGCGTGATGCTGCTGACTGCCATCATGTATGGTCTGCTGATATTGGCGTTCGCCATCGTGGCACGGCTGCTGCGTCTGCATGGTTCCCGCAGCCATATATTCCAAGCTTCGCTGATTTTCGGCAACGCCGGTTTCATCGGCATTCCATTGGTTATGGCACTGTTTGCGCATGAAGGTGCCATTTATGTGGCGTTGATGTCGTTGGTCGATCAGGCATTGCTGTGGACATACGGCGTATGGCTGTGCGAACCGGTGTCCGATCATGAACACCTCGCCCCTCACCGCACGAATCCGTTCGCATCATTGCGCGACGACCTGCTGAATCTGGCGAAGCGTTTCGTGAATCCCGCCTTCATCGGTGTGATGATTGCGCTGGCATTGATTTTGCTTGGCATACGCGTGCCCGAACTGATCTTGAAACCGTTGCATACCATCGGAGGCATGGCCACGCCGATGTCGCTGATTTATCTCGGTGGCCTGTTCGCGCTGACGCGCTGGTGGGGCGTATTGAAACGCTACGAATTGTATGTGGGATTGGTGACCAAGATGATCGCCTTCCCGCTCGGATTCTATGCGTTGCTGACCGCGCTCGCCGCCGTCTGCCCGTGGCTGCCGGTCACCCATGACATGATATTGATGATGACTGTTATTGCCGGCTTGCCGACGATGACCACGATCGCGATGTTCACCGGCCGGAAAAACAACATGCCCGACTACGCCGTCGGTTTTGTACTGGTGAGCACCTTGTTCTCGCTGGTTTCACTCACCATCGTCTCCGCCGTCGTATTCTGACGTTTTGCGCTGGTCTTGCGATCAGTGAGTTGTTGTCGATAGCGTCGCTATGACATAAACGAATGTGCGCTGGTACTCCCTGCGGTGTTCCGCAGTCGGGTATCAGCGCACATTCACATATGTTGTGAGCGGAAGCGGTCTGAAGATATCAGAGTGCGATATCAGAGTGCACCGAAGCCCACGGCATGCTTGGTCTCGGAGCCGATGACGGCGTAGCCCAGCGCCTTGGCCGGCACGATGATACGACGACCCTTATCGTCGGTCAGATCAATCGATTCGCCGTCGTTCACGGCGCGGGCGATGGCGGCACCAACCTGATCCGCCGAGTCGTCGGTGCTGAAATTCACCGGACGTGCAACGTTCTGGATGCCCAGTTCAATATCCATGATGATTGTGTTCCTTTTCCTTGAGTTGTTCTTTGAATGGTTACGGTCGGGAAAGATGCTGTACCCCGTCAATGGGAAGAGGCTTTCGCAGGGCCGATGACGCTTACCTGGACAGCGGGTTGCCCTCGCTGTCATAACCGTCCAGTCCGGCGCGTGCATCGCGCAGGGCGCGCTCCTCGCGCTCCAACAGTGGGATTACCGTGGTCTGCGCGTCGGGAGAGCTATGCGATCCGTGCCAAAGATTGCTGGAGGTAGTCGCATTGACCGGTTGCGTGGGGCGTGCATCGGTGGTGGCGTTCGCCGCACGTCGAGTGCCCGTTGCGGTGCCGGTGGCGTCGATGGTGCCTGTTGCGGGTCCGCTGGCCTTGGCTTCCTTGACCGCGCCGGATTGCGCATCGTTCATGTCGATAAGCTCCTTCAGTGTGATCGTCACAGAGGAGGAGCCGGCCGCGGTATATGCGGCGGAGGACTCGACGGCGTTCGGCGTCTGGACCCGACTGCTGCCGGTTTTGTCGGACGCGCTGTAGGGCATGGCGGTTTGTGGATGATTGTCGGTGCGATCCGCTGCCTCGGCACCGGTCACGTCCACGTCTCCGGCTGCCACGATTTCAGCGGAACCGGTTTTATCCGGATCCGGCGTATCATCGTTCGGCTGGGCAATCGTAGCGGCGGTCTGCATGGGGGAGACCGGTCGCGTGGCGGATGCCGGCTGTGTAGCGGCCGGCTGCACGGTTTGCGTGGCGGAAGCGGAACGCGAAGCTTGCGGCTGTGCGGAGGCAGGGCGCTGCTGGTCCTGCAGCAATGCGCCTACGGTGATGGTGGAGGGGGAGCCGGGCTTGGCCGCCGCCCCCGCGGCCGGAACCGTGGTGGCGGTCTCATGACGCATAACGCCCAGCTGATGTGCCAGACGCTCCACCTGAGCCTTGAACTGGACGATACGGTCGTTGTCCGCACGATTCAGCGCCTGAATGAAATCGCCCACCTGCTCCATCTGCAGCCACAGGTTGGCCCTGAGCATGATGAGATCGTCGAGCCGGGAGCCCATCATGCGTCCGTATGCGGAAAGCACGGCATTGCGGTGGTTCTCATCGAGTTTGCCGAAAATCCACGCCAGATCGCGCGCAGGGTCGTTCACCTGCATGTCCTGCCAATTGGTCACCGCAGTGATGGTGGAGTTGGAGAACAGGAAGTCACCGTCGCTGAAACCGCCATGCACCGTGCATGTGGTGAAGGACCACAATCCTTCGGTTTCCATGATGCGTGCCCAACTGTCCGTAATCTCGGTCGGCACATGCCCCGCATTGCGTAGTCGGCGAATCCATGCAGTCAGCTGCGCACGAATCTGCCCGGTGGTGAACACCGGGTATTTGGCGGCGGACAGGAATGCGGGGGAGAGCCGATGAATGGCTCCGATTGCAGTGCCGACGGCGGTGCAATCATCCAAAGTCAGCAAATCGAGCGAACGCGCTTCGCCATCGTTATGCGTGGTCACCATCACGGTGGTTTCACCGGTGGGACCGGGCTTCTTCGCGGCGCGCGGCGTCTCATCCTCTTGCCGGGCTTGCCGGCCGAGCGCCTGTGCGGTGGCGGTCTGACCCGGCTGCGAAACATCTCCCCGGGCGAAAGCGATGACATGATCCAGCTCAAAGCCGAGTCCACCGGGCTCTCGCGCCGCATCCAAGGTCTGTGCGGCCTTCACTCGGCGAATCAGACGGGACCGCCCCTCCTTGGTGGTGGTGGCATATACGTCGTACGACTTGCCAGAGGCGTCCTGAACCACGGTCTGATCGATGCCGTTGGCTTCATCGGTCGCGCTGGGCTGTACGTTCGCGCGCACGCCGGACACTCCCAGATTCGGCAGAACCGCCGAGGCAAGCGCCGCCAACATATATTCGCTACGTTTCATCACCCTTCCACACTAATACATGCCGTGTCTTCGTGACACGTTCTGTAAGACGTATGGACGGTTCGCGTCACGGTTTCCATGCCACAATGGAAGGTATGGAACAGGTGCAGGGGATTCTTGAAGGGCTTGACGATCAACAGCGCAAGGCGGTGACCACGCTGCACGGACCTGTGCGCATCATCGCCGGAGCCGGAGCCGGCAAGACCAGAACGGTGACGAGACGCATCGCCTACGCCTGTGCCACCGGGGCGTGGAAGCCCGAACGGGTTCTTGCCGTGACCTTCTCGGTGAAGGCTGCGGCGGAAATGCGTGCGCGTTTGGAACAGCTCGGTGTGGCAGGTTCGACCGGTGGCCTCGCCGAGGGAGGCGGCCGAGGCGTGACCGCGGCGACGTTCCACTCCGCGGCGTTGCGCCAGCTCAATGAGGTATGGACGGACGTATGCGAAGCGCCGTTCCCTCATCTGATCGAGGATCAGCGCGATGTAGTATCTCGCGCGATCACGCGCGCCACGGCGATTGCGGATATCGATCCGCTGATCGTGCGCGATGTACTTGCCGAAATCAATTGGGCCAAGATCTCGCTGGTGCCGGTTGACGATTATGCGCGTATCGCCGCGATGGTTGGCCGCCAGAATCCGGCAGGTCTTGACCCGGCGAAGTTCGCTGACGTCTATGCGGCGTACGAGCAGGAGAAGACATCCCGAGGGGAAATTGATTTTGATGACATTCTGCTGCTGGTGTGTCATATCATGGATGACTTTCCCGATGAGGCCGCTCGCATACGTGCTTCGATCGGATGGCTGACCGTCGACGAGTATCAGGATGTCTCTCCGTTGCAGCATCGGTTATTGAGACTCTGGCTCGGCGGGGGAGCCGAGGACGATCGGGTGCTGAATCGCAATATCTGCGTGGTGGGGGATCCGGCGCAGACGATTTATTCGTTCGCTGGCGCATCCAGTTGGGATCTGCTGCAATTCGGCGAGGAATTCGGCCCGCTGGCCGCGGATATCAATCTCAATACGGATTACCGTTCGACTCCGGAAGTGGTGACCTTGGCGAATCGGGTACTTGCCTCGGCACCGGATCGTGGTGATTATCTCCGTCTTGTTTCGGCCCGGGAGCCAGGACGCCGCGTAGGGAGAATCGCCTATGACACCGATCTGCAAGAGGCGCAAGGAGTGGCCGCGCGCATAGCTCGTCTGATCGCGCAGGGAGCGAAGCCTTCCGATTGCGCGATCCTGACGCGCATCAACGCGCAGCAAGCGGCGTTCGTTTCGGCGCTGAGAGCCTTGGGGATCAAATGCCGGGTGCGTCGGGATTCAGGATGGCAGTCAACGGCTTTGGCCGATGAAATGGCTTCCAAACGCGCTTTGCTGGAGGCCATGGGATTGGATCCGTCCGGCATGAGGCAAGATGACGACCCGGGCGTGACGATCTCCACGATTCATGCGGCAAAGGGTCTGGAGTTCAAGCATGTGTTCCTGATCGGTTGTTCCGAAGGACTGCTGCCGTTTGGAGCGCCTGAGTCGTCAGAGGCGCTGGAAGAGGAGCGAAGGCTCATGTATGTGGGCATTACGCGTGCGGAAGACAGTCTGCAACTCTCGTATGCGAAAACCAAAGATGGATATGGCGCACAGCAACGGAGGCCTTCGCGCTTTCTATGAACTGAAAACTGTGGGCGATGAGGGACTCGAACCCCCGACATCCACCGTGTAAAGGTGGCGCTCTAACCAACTGAGCTAATCGCCCGCAAGTGACCACAGTACCGTATGGGCGGCACAGCGACACGCTGAAACGCACACAAAATCACATTATTCAGGTCACATCTCGACTTCACGAGGTGGCCTGAACGTCCGTAACGGCGTACGCCTATGGTCCTTACGGTTTTATGGGCTGACGATGACCTATGGTCGTGGTGACTTGCCCGGACCGGTCAGCGGCCTTTGCCGAAGGCGCGCAGACGAATGCCGTTCCAATCGGGGCTGACCGTCAACGGCGTGGCTGCGTTCATGCCTGCAGTCTGTGCCGCGGATTGCACGGTGGAGGAGCCGGGAGCGCCGGGACGACCAGGCTTGGGGGTCAAAATCCACATCGGACCATCCTGCCCCAGTACCGAATAGGCATCGACGATGGTGTCGGACAGTTCGTCCTCATCGTCGCCGTCACGCCACCACACGATGACGCCATCCACGGCGGAGTCGTAGTCCTCGTCTACGAGTTCCTCGCCCGTGAGCTTCTCGATCTGTGCGCGCACGGAGTCGTCCACGTCATCGTCCCAGAGCCATTCCTGGACGATGTCGCCGGGTTTGAATCCGAATTCTTCAGCCTTTTGTGATGCGGTTTGATTCACAGGGGACACATTAGCAAGTCTTGGCGAACAAATGCGTTAACTCGGCCGAAAAACTTCGCAATGTGGGCAGAGGAATGAAAGGCGGAAGCGGCATGCATGGTTTGTGCGGCTTCTCAGGCGGTGCAGTGCGGCAGATCATCGCCCTGCCCCTTGCCGATGGCGACCAATGCCTGATACGCCTCGTCCAGTGTGGAGACTTTCACGTCGCGCAGTCCATCGGGCACATGGCCGACCACGGATGAGCAGTTCGCCTCAGGGGCCAGGAACCATGTGGCACCGTCTCGTTTGGCCCCGAGCATTTTGAGCCGTATGCCGCCGATGCTGCCCACCTTGCCCTGCTTGTCGATGGTGCCGGTGCCTGCGATGGTCAGACCTCCGCTTTCCGTGGCCGGTGTGAGCTTATCGATCAGTCCCAACGTATACATCATGCCTGCGGATGGGCCGCCGATGCTGTCAACATGCATGGTCACCTTGGCCTTGGCCAGAGCATCGGCATCTACGCCAAGTTCTTGCGCATGCTCGCGGACGTAACGCAGCCCCACCTCGCTGGCCTCATCCTGAGAGCCGGTCATATCGTCGTCGATCTGTTGCCGGTATTCATCGGCGGTCTGCCCCACCGGCACGACTGCCTCCTGGGGCATCACCTCCACGTGAGGATTGGCCCATCCCCATACAGCCTGTGCGTTGATGATCGGATATCCGGGTACGCCTGAGGCACTGACCGTGACTAACAGCAGTTTGCCGGAATCGCGATAGGTAGTCACTCCTTTGCCCTGTACCGCAATGACCTCTTCGCCGGATGCCTTGCCCAGCACATTCTGCGTAGGACCGGGCATTTCGATGACGTAAGAGCTGGGCAGCAGCAGAATCACCATGCCAAGTACCACAGCGAACAGGCCGGCGAGATGGCGTATCGACCGTGCTGCGAAATAATCGCGAATGTGGTGAAGGAAACCTTTGAGACGTTCAACCATACGCAACAGTGTATGCGTAATGTATCCGCCGGAAGGAAAACGCAGACTCGATCGTTTTCGGGCTTGGCCGGCAGCGAACGGCGAGACAACCCCCTACACTTGTGGTAACACCGCTGAGCAAAGAAGGATGCGCATGGATGACAACGCGATTCACGAATGGCTGATCAAATGCTTCGGCCCGATTCAAGGCGAAATGGCCTGGCAGCAGATCAGCCAGTTGCCGGATTCGATTCGCGAGCAACTGATGAGTCAGGATCCCAGCCGTCTGCCTGACCCCAGTGAAGTGCAGCAGATGATGGCCGCATTCACCGCCGGCGGATTGAACACCATGGGCGATATGCAGCGCACCGTGGAGGAAGGACCGATCAACGTCAAGCTCGCAAAGTCGCTGGCATTGCAACGTGCCAATGCTTCAGGATCGAGCTCCAGCGTATCCGCGTTGGACGGTGAGGCGGCGCGTCGAGCGATGAGCGAGGCGAACCTGTGGCTGGACACCGCCTGCGCCTTCGACCCGGCACCGGGGGAGCCGGATGTGCTGACTCGTCAGGCTTGGGTGGAAGGCACCATCGACCAGTGGGCCAAATTCGCCGCACCCGTGGCCGAGTCGATGAATGAGGCGCTCGCATCAGTGATCTCAGACCGATTGGGCGGCATGCTGGGCGAAGGTGAGATCTCCGGCATGTTCGCCGGGCCGGTTCCGATTCCGATTCCTGACGGTATGAAGGATCCTGCACAATTGATCAAGCTGCTCGGCAATACCTCGTTCGCCATGCAATTGGGCCATGCGGCCGGCGATCTGAGCCGCGAAGTGCATGGCAGCTTCGATCAGGGCATTGCATTGCTGAAGAACCCCGCAGGCGGGCTGATCGCGCAGAACGCCATCGAATACTCGGCATTGCTCAATGGTGATCGACCGGCGGATGAAGCATCCGCCGGTGATGTCCCATCCTCCAACGCCGATGCGCATCGGGCTCCGATCGGCTTCACTTCCGCCAAGAAGGACATGCCCGAGGACGCGGATCATGTGCGTATCGATGCGGATGGTGAAGCAGCCGCATTTGAGGACGCGCTCAACGGATTCGGTGCCACTGAGCGCATTCCGGAATCAGAAGTGCTTTCATTCCTCGCCCTGCAGGAGATGGCCCATTCCCGGCTGTATGCATCCGTGCCGTGGCTGATGCCGCGATTCGAGGCGCTGATCGGCAAATATGCGCGCGGCATCTCCATCGATTTGGATGCCATGGAGGAGCAGCTGCGCGATGCGGTGTCGATGGATCCGGAATCCATCTCCGGTGCCGTGAACCTTACCAAGGTCGGTATTCCGGATACGCCGGAACAGCGTGAGGCGCTCGCTTCGCTTGAATCGTTGCTGGCCATGGTGGAAGGCTGGGTTGATTGCGTGGTATGGCGTGCCGGTATGGCGCATTTGCCGCATATCGAACAGCTGCGTGAGATGATGCGTCGCGAACGAGCCATGGGAGGACCTGCGGAGCGTACGTTCGAAAGTCTGCTCGGCCTGAAGCTTCGCCCCAAGCGCATGCGTGAGGCCGCAGGGCTGTGGGAGATGATCACCTCCGCCGAAGGCTCCGATGCGCGCGATGGTAAATGGGCGCACCCCGACCTGTTGCCGGTATTGGCGGCGGACGGTTCAGGTGCCGGTGCGGGCACCGGTGCCGTCGCTGGTGCGGCTGGTTCCAATGCGGCTGGTTCTGGTGCCGGCCCAGTCCATCCCTCCGCTGAGGGGGCATCGGATGCCATCGATTGGGACGCGGAGCTCTCCAAGCTGCTCGACGGCGATGACGGGGAGGATGCGAAGAACGACACGGGAACCGATGCCGACCGATGATTTACGGTCTTGGCGGGTCGCGTGATTGGGCCAAGCCGACGGATTGCGTCGCAATAGTCACGTAAAGTTGTGCTGGAGTGTATTTATCCAGCAGGAGGTTGAAGAGCCGATGGCGCAGGAACTTCGTGAAGGGGACGCTAAGACGGGCATCGCCCGCGCAGGCAAGCGCAAGTGGGGTTACGACCCCGAGCAGGTGGATGCTTTTCTGGAGCGAGCCCATGCCTTGTATGACAGTGACGGCGTCAAGCTCACCCAGCATGACATTCAGGACGTTTCCTTCGATGTGAAGAAAAACGGTTATGTTATCGCTCAGGTGGATGCCGCGCTCGGCCGGCTGGAGCGAGCGGTTGTGGACAAGCAGACCACATGGGAGATCGCGCAATTCGGCCGCGTGACATGGAAAGCCACGACGGAGAAGCTGTATCGTGAGGTGCAGTCCCACGCGGAACGTGCCGAACGTGAACGGTTCAAGCCGGGAGCGCCCAAGCAGCCTTCGTACGACAAGAAGCAGGTGGACCGCCTCGTCGATCAGATTGTCGACAAAGCAGCCGCGTCTCTGGGCATTGACGGCGTGAGCGAAGCGGATGTGCGCGCATTGGCGGATTTGAATGCCAACACGGTGAACAATGTGGTGTTCACGCAGCGTAAAGGCAAGCGCGGCTATGACGAACGTCAGGTCGATTACTTCCTGAATTCCTGCGTGCAGCTGCTCAGCCGATTGGAATCCTATGCGCGCGTGGCCGACTATGTTTCCGGTGAACCTGCGTCGACGCCATCTGCGTCGGCTTCCGTCCCGGCACCGTCTGCGAACGCCGACAGTGTTCCCTCGCTGTTCGCGGCTGGGGCGCAGCCGCCTGCTGCGGATGTCCGTCCTACGGCCACTCCTGCAACGGACCATGATGATTCGTTTGACGCGCTGCATCAGGCTGAGCGAAATCTGTTTGCAGCCCCGGCTCCGACTTCGCCGGTAGCGGCGGCACCCGCCGCAACCGTTGCCGCGGCGGCCCCAGTGGCGGCCCCTGTTGCAGTGCCTCCCTCCTTTGCTCCCCAGACGGCAACATCGTCATCTGCGTCTGCTGGCACGCCGTACGCTGCCGCACAGCCGCCGGTGGCCCATCCGGGACCTGTTCCGGAACACAAGATTGCACCCGTGACGCCTGCGGCCGAGCCTGTTGCGACACCGAGCGCAGTGCCTGCACCATCCACCGCAACGCAACCGGTGAGCTTCGCTCCGTCGCAGCCCACACAAGAATCGTCCATCTTCGATGCCCATACCGACAATGCCGGTCAGAGTGATTCTTCATTGGCCGCGCTGGCCCATATGGCAGAGATTTCACAGGAGATTCCTGTGGTGAACACCCAGTCGTTCACTCCCAAGCTGCCGGATCTCGGTTCGCCGCAGCTGAAGCTCAGCGATCTTCCCGAGCCCATCGCACCGGTGGCTGCTCCGTCTGCGCCGTTTGCCGCTCCGGCAGGTTCCTCGGCCGACCGCTCGGCCGGCGAGACCACTGCTCCGGCACATGCCTATGCCGGTTCCTCCGCTTCGGTGCAGCCTGTCGAGCACACTCCGGAGCACAAGTCTGCCGTGCCTGTCGCTGAACCTGAACCCGAGTCGCAGGTTGAGCAGCCTGAGGCAAAGCCCGAGGAACCGAAACATGACAGCGCCGCCGCCAACCCGTTCGCGATGCTGTTCCCGATGAGCAGCGATCTTGACACGGAGATTCCGGACCTGTCATTCCCCACTCTGAACGATTCGACAAAGAAGGGACGTTGAGCGTGACCCGCACCTCTACGGTGGTGATTCTTGGCTCCACCGGTTCTATCGGCACTCAAGGGCTGGATGTTATCAGCCGTCATCCTGAACGGTTCGTCGTCACAGGACTTGCCGCCGGAGGAGCGCATGTTGAGTTGCTCGCCCGCCAAGCCGCGCAATTCCATGTGCCGCGGGTGGCGATATTCGACCAGGCCAAGGTTCCCGCACTGCGCGAGGCCCTGGCTCAGGCCGGCGCGCAAGATGTTGCCGTCAGCGCCGGCCGCGAGGCGGTTGTCGCGATGGCCGGTTCTGGTGCGGATGTCGTACTCAATGGCATCACCGGCTCCATTGGCCTTGAACCGTCCATCGCCGCGTTGCGAGCCTCATCCCAGTTGGCGTTGGCCAACAAGGAATCCGTAGTGGCCGGCGGCCATCTGCTGTTTGACTCGCAGGTGCGTGCCAACCAAATCAATCCGGTGGATTCCGAACATTCCGCAATCTGGCAGTCGCTGCGTTCCGGTACCCATGCCGAAGTCGCCAAACTGGTGGTTACGGCTTCGGGCGGGCCGTTCCGTGGCTGGCATCGTGCCGATATGGCTCAGATCACCCCGGAACAGGCGCTGCATCACCCCACATGGAACATGGGGCCGGTGGTGACCATCAATTCCTCGACCCTGATGAACAAAGGGTTGGAAGTCATCGAAGCATCCCGTCTGTTTGACATACCCCCGGACCGTATCGCCGTGACCGTGCATCCGCAATCCATCGTGCATTCCATGGTTGAATTTGTTGACGGTGCCACGATTTGTCAGGCCTCGCCGCCCGACATGCGTCTGCCCATCGCTTTGGGACTATCCGCACCGGAGCGAATGGACAATGTGGCGGCGGCATGCGATTGGACACAGGCCGCTTCGTGGACATTTGAGCCGTTGGATGACGAGGCGTTCCCGGCCGTTCAGCTGGCACGGCATTGCCTGAGCGCTTCCGAGAAGCATGCGGCGGTGCTCAATGCCGCCAACGAACAGGCGGTTCACGCGTTCCTGGATCACCGCTTGCCATATCTCGGCATTGTCGATACTGTCAAAGCGGTGCTTGACGAGATGGATGCTGAACTGCGTGGCAATCCGTTGTTTGCGGACGTGGAGGAAATGAACCAGATCGAATTGGAAGCACGTCGTCTGGCCGACGATCTGATAGACAAGCAATGATGAATACCTTGAATATGGAAAAACCCATTGACAAACCGTTCCGCAAAACCGGCAATCCGATCGAGCTGACCAGCGAATCGCCATTACATCCGCGGCGCAAGTCGCGTCGCATCATGGTCGGACCGGTGCCGGTTGGCGGTGGCGCGCCCATCTCCGTGCAGTCGATGACCAATACGCTCACTGCCAACGTGCCGGCGACGCTCCAGCAGATCGCTGAACTGACCGCAGCCGGATGCGACATCGTTCGAGTCGCAGTGCCCAGTCAGGACGATGCGGACGCTTTGCCGGAGATCTGCCGGAAGTCGCCGATTCCTGTTATCGCAGACATTCACTTCCAATCCAAGTACGTGTTTCAGGCCATTGATGCCGGTTGCGCTGCGGTGCGCGTGAACCCCGGCAATATCCGTAAGTTCGACGAAGTAGGTCCCTCCATTTGCAAGGCCGCTACGGATGCCGGCATCTCCTTGCGCATCGGTGTGAACGCCGGTTCGCTCGACAAGGAGCTCTACGCCAAATACGGTGGACCCACCCCTGAGGCGCTTGTAGCTTCCGCTCTCAAGGAAGCGCATATGTTCGAAGATGTGGGCTTCCATGACTTCAAGATCTCCGTCAAGCACCATGACGTGATCACCATGGTGGAAACGTATCGTCTGCTTGCCTCTAAAGGCGACTGGCCGTTGCATCTCGGCGTCACCGAAGCCGGTCCCGCCTGGCAGGGCACCATCAAATCCTGCCTTGCTTTTGGCGCGTTGCTTGCCGAAGGCATCGGCGACACGATTCGCGTGTCCCTTTCCGCGCCTCCGGTCGAAGAGGTCAAGGTGGGCTGCAAGCTTTTGGAGTACATGGGGCTGCGTCCGCGCAAGTTCGACATCATCTCCTGCCCGAGCTGCGGCCGCGCCCAAGTGGATGTGATTCAGCTCGCCTCCGCAGTGACCGAAGGATTGAAGGATGTGACCGCGCCGATTCGCGTGGCCGTGATGGGTTGTATCGTCAACGGACCCGGCGAGGCGCGAGAGGCTGACCTCGGCGTGGCTTCCGGCAACGGCAAAGGCCAGATCTTCATCAAGGGCAAGGTTGTCGAAACCGTGCCTGAAGACCAGATCGTGGAAACATTGCTCACCAAGGCCCAAGAGATCGCCGCCCAGATGGAAGCGGACGGACAGGTTCCTGCCGGCTCCACCGGCCCGGTTGTCGTGCCGATCCAGCACCCGAACCGCTGACCCGATCCGACGTTTTCTTTTTTCCGCAGCAAGATGCCCGGCGGCGAGCCCAGTTGTTCGCCGCCAACGTAACGGCCCGACGCAGCAGGGTAGGGCCGGTGCCTACAATGGGCTGCGTGTCGAATCAGGAATCATCACCAACATCCCAGCCATGGACCCGTGGCCATCGGTTGATGGTGAGTCTGCCTATCTTCGTGATACTGTTCGGCATTCTCGTCACGATTTCGAATCTGACCACCGTGCCGTGGAATATCGAACCCACCGGACAGACCATGGCAACTCTGACCGACGATACTGCCGTCACTTTCGCCAATTCATCCGGCGAGGTTCTGCCGACCAAAGGCACCTACGAAGTCACCGAACGATACGTGACGTTGAACATTGCGCGAGATGGGTCCTTAAGCAACGAAACCGGCGTGCGCAATACGGCGGGCGAGAACGGCGTCCAAGCAGTCAAGGTGCTGATTCGTGAGCCCCGAACCGAATCGGGCAACACGACCGGCACGCTGCCCGCCGTTGTGTTCATGCACGGAGCCGGTTACGGCACCTGCGACAACTCATTCGGCGATGTCGCCACAGACCTTGCCTCAGCCGGATTCGTCACCGCCGTGCTCGACAAGCCGGTATGGAACACCACCGACATCACCCGCGACTATCCGGCTTCCGCAAAGGCATACGATCAGGTCATCAAATACCTGCGCGGGCTGGACAGCGTAGATGACTCCAAGGTCGGCATTTATGCCACCTCCGAATCCACATGGATTTCCTCATATCTGCTTGCCGACGATCCGAAGATCGCCTTCCAGATCCTCTTGAGTCCGATGGTGTTCTCTCCCCGGCAATCCTTGGGATTCTTCGTCACGCAGGATTTCACGCTTGCCGGCGCGCATGACGGTTACCAGTCCATTGTCCAGCGCGTGTTCAGCGCCGATACCGGCATGCTGGGGCTCGGCAATCTCGATATCCACACCTTGAATCCCACGGCCTATGCAATCCCCACGTATGTTGCCTATGGTTCCAAGGATGTGATGACCGCGCAAGTGGATGGCGTACGTGCGATTCTGCATGAAGCGCATCAGGCTGACAATTGGGACGTCACTGTGCGCAGCTATCCGGTCGCCAATCATGTGCTGCGTCTCGGCGACGAATCCGAATCCGGAACGCCGTTCGCCGACGCCTATGTGAGCGACCTGATCGATTGGTCCGTAGGAACCTCGCGAGGGTTGAAACAGACCAGCGAACGGGTGGCGGGAGCCAATCTCTACCAGTCGATCGGACTGCCCGGCGCGTTGCAGCCGCGGCCGGTCGGCACCGTATACGGACTGGTCATTCACGTGACGATGCTATTGCTGCTCTGTGCTTCGGCGGTGCTCGCGTTGATCGCTTTGGCACGTGTACTGCGTGTGCGGGCGCGATGGCGGCGTGCTGCACGTGACGCACGTGACGGGCATGGACATGGCGGTGCGATTGCCGGCAAGCCGAGTGCGCTTGGCTTTGCGCATGGATTCGGCAACGCGCTGCTGACCTTGACCTTGACCACCATGGCCACGCTGCTGGTTTTCTTCGCCGGTCTGGGGCAGGTGATCATGGGAGTGGTGCATCTTGCCTGGGGTGCGGCGCCGAGCGAAGAACCCGGCGTCATGTACTGGAGCTGGCCGGTGATCCAAGTGGTGTCCATCATGGTGATCTGGGCATGGTCCCGTGTGTTCATGCGGCTGATCGAGGTCGCCTCAATGCGCGGACTTATCCAATGGCCGCCGCGCAAAGGGGCGGTGCGCGGCATCATCACCGGTGCCGAACCGGTACTTGCCTCCACTCGGCTTGGACGTGTGTTGTTCTGGCTGGTCACGGTTACGATGCTGTATGTGTTGCTGTTCTTCGCGTTCTGGGGACTGTTCGTGTACTGAGCTGTGTCGATGGCAGCCGACTCGTATACCGATTCATGGAATTCATGCAGGGAGATAGTTATGCCGCTCTACCGTGACGAGGCCGTGGTCTTGAGAACCGCGAAACTCGGCGAGGCCGACCGCATCATCACCTTGCTTACCGCCGGGCACGGCAAGATCCGTGCTGTGGCCAAAGGCGTGCGGCGTGTCAGATCACGATTCGGGGCACGACTGGAACCGTTCATGCGCGTGGATGTGCTGATCGCCGAAGGCCGCTCTCTGGATGTGGTCTCGCAGGCGGAATCCATCGCCGCATACGGTGCCGCCATCGCAGCCGACTATGACGCGTACGAGGCCGCCAACGTTATTGTGGAAACCGCAGACAAGCTTGTGGGAGTGGAGCATGAGCAGAATCGCGGCCAATACCGGTTGGTGATCGGCGCGCTCAACGCGCTGGCCAAGCACGCCCACGCGTCCGATGCCATCGCCGGCTCATATGTGATGCGCGCGGTCGCGCTGGCCGGTTGGACGCCGCGTCTCAATGCTTGCGTGGTGTGCGGCAGGCAGACAGGGGCGTATCTGTCCATTGCGGCCGGTGGCGTGATGTGCGAAGCTGACCACACCACCGATGCGCGCCGCGTCTCGCCGCTCGCATTGCGACAATTCGAGGCTTTGACCCGTGGCGACTGGGCCGTGCTGGACGGCTCGCCATTGGAGACCGTATGCCGTCAACTGGTTGAAGATTGGGGAGAATATTATCTGGAGCGGCCGATTCGTTCGCTGCGCTTGATAGATTCATGAGTATGGCTTTTGAGAACGTCGATTACACATCATTGGATATCCCCGCGGCACCGTTTTCCGATCCCAGCCGTATCCCCGATTTCCCGAAGAACAAAGTGCCCCGGCATGTGGGCGTGATCATGGACGGCAATGGCCGATGGGCCAAGCAGCGAGGCTTGATTCGCACCAACGGCCATCAGGCCGCCGAACCGGTGGTGTTCGACACCATCGCCGGTGCGATCGAGGCGGGCGTGCGGTATTTGAGCCTGTATACGTTCTCCACTGAAAATTGGAAGCGTTCGCCTCAGGAAGTGCGATTCCTGATGGGCTTCTCACGTGAGATCATTCATCGTCGTGTGGCGCAGATGGACGACTGGGGTGTGCGCGTACGGTGGTCCGGCCGCCGGCCGAAGCTGTGGAAGTCGGTGATCGACGAGCTGGAAGTCGCGCAGGAGCGTACGAAGAACAACAAGGTCATCGACGTGGTGTTCTGCATCAATTACGGCGGACGCGCGGAGATCGCCGATGCTTGCGCGGCGATTGCGCGAGAGGTGCGCGACGGCAAGATTTCCGGCGACCGTGTCACTGAGAAGATGCTCGCCGACCATCTCTATCTGCCTGATGTGCCCGACTGCGATCTGGTGATCCGCACCTCCGGCGAGCAGCGCACCTCGAACTTCCTGCCGTGGCAGGCCGCCTATGCGGAACTGGATTTCGTGCCCGAGCTCTTCCCTGACTGCGGTCGTGAAGTCCTCTGGCGCTCCATCGATCACTACATCCACCGTGATCGACGTTTTGGCGGCGTGAAGTAAAGGACAGTCCGGTGGACTGTCCGTTCGCGCCGCCGAGCCGGGCGCGGTAGCGTTCGGTGAGGTGATGCTGGTCTGCCGGAGGCAGTCCGTTCTTGCTGGGGGCGTGAAGTAAAGGACAGTCCGGTGGACTGTCCTTTACTTCACGCCGTCGAGCCGGGTTACCGGCAAAGGCCGGTCAACCGATCGATGAAGTCGTTGACAAATCGTGCGGCATCTACCGTGAGCGCCACATGGATGCGTGGCATGGACGGAGTGACCAAACCGACTGGATCGCCGGTGGTGCGGCCTCGTACGCCGGCGAAATCGCCGGTTCTGGTTTCGGCGCGCATCGCGATGTCAAGACATCCGACCAACGTGCGGTCCAAGGCCACGGCTGCTGCAAGCGGGTCGTGCAATGGCATGCCGTCGGCGAACAGAGCCGGATCCGCCTGACGGTTCGCGGCGATGGAGAAGTCGGCGAGTCGGGCGAGGAAGCGGCCGCGTTCCGTGCCTGTCGCCGTCCATCGATCGACGGCGGTCTGAGGCAGCAGACATTGGTGCGTGACGTCAAGCCCGACCATCGTGATATCCGCACCGCAATGGAACACGCGATTCGCGGCTTCAGGATCTTGGATGATGTTGGTCTCGGCCACCGTGTCCCAACAGTTGCCGGGTTGGGTGAGCGTGCCTCCCATCATCACCAGATGCAGCTTCTCGGCGATAGCCGGCGCCTTGGTGAGTGCCGCATCCACATCGGTAAGCGGTCCCGTGGTCAGAACCGTGACGTTATGTCCGTATCGCCGCACCTGCCCAATAAGAAAGTCGGTTCCCTGTACTTCAGATCGTGGTGTCGAAGTGGGTTGTGCTGAAAGCGGCAGGGCGTAAGGATGCGCCGGATTCGCATGGGGGTCGCCCAATGGGTATCCGCCGACCGAAACGATGCCGCCGTCAACATCGGCCTGAGAAGCCGTCATGTTCGTATTGCTGGCAGCCGCGTTGGTGGTTGTTGCGGTCGCACGACCGTCGAGATAGCCACCCAATCCGTCCGGTCCGTGGAACTGCGCACACCCGGCGTCCGGGATAAAGGATGAAGCCCACGAGGGGTGCGTCGAGCCTTGATATACGGGGATATCAGAGCGGCCGAACAGTGCAAGTACGGCGTTCGTGTTCCGTATGGCTGTGGCGGCATCCACATTGCCGTATCCAGCGATGACGCCAACCAGCTCGCATGCGGGGGAGGCAAGCAGGTACGCCAATGCCAGCGCGTCGTCCACACCGGTATCGACGCAGGCGATGATTCGTGTCCGATTCCGGTTGCCGATATCTGCCCGGCCCGATGAAGCTGGCACCGCCGACGGAACTGACAAGACCGATGCATCAGGCGAGTGGGTGCCTGCTGCGGAATGCTCATGGGGGTTGCGCATACCGGCTATGATACAGGGGCATCTTGGCCGATACGGCTTGTGCCCATGGCTGTCGGGTTTCACTGCCGGACAAGACGATTCCTAGGGTGTATCGTTTGACGTTATGGTTACGATGAAGGAGATTGCCAACAAGGCGGGGGTATCCGTCTCCACGGTGTCGCTGGTACTCAACAATCGCGATGAAGGGCGTGTGAAAAGCGAGATCGCAAGCAATGTGCGTACCATCGCCAAACAACTCGGCTATCGTGCGAATCCTCTGGCCAGCTCGCTGCGCACCGGCCGCACCCGCATTCTCGGCTTCATCAGTGAGGAAGTGGCCACCACCCCTTATGCAGGTGGCATAATTCTGGGCGCGCAAAGTGCCGCCAGTCAGCTGGGGTACATGCTGATCACCGTCAGCACGGACGGCAAGGCCAGTGAGAACGAGGAGATCGCCGCGCTGAAGCGGTACGGCACTGACGGATTCCTATATGCCAAAATGTCGAACCGTGTGACCAAAGCTCCCAAATCGTTGCGCGGCACTCCGTTGGTGCTGGTGGACGCCACTGATGAGGAAGGCTTGATTCCCAGCGTGGAGCCGGATGAATTCCGTATCGGATACGATGCCACCCGTCGGCTGATTGACGCGGGATGCGAACGTATCGCCTATGTCGGCTGCTCTGAATTGATGATCGCCCAGGAGGGGCGTTTGGCGGGGTATAGGAAGGCGCTGGAAGATGCGGGTCGTACGTTTGACGAGCGTCTGGTGGTCAATGTGCTGAACAACGGTCCGGCGCTTGAGGCGGTAAGAGGTCTGTTCGATGCCGAACATCCCGATGGCTTCTTCTGCTTCAACGACGCCCGTGCGTGGTATGTCTATGAATGCGCGGCTCGGCGCGGCCTGACCGTGGGGCGTGACATTTCCGTGGTCGGCGTGGACAACCATCGTGTATTCGCCGAAACGCTTTCGCCGATGCTGACCACCATCGAACTGCCTCACTTCGAAATGGGATACTGGGCTGCAGCCAAACTGATCTCCTTGATCGAAGACCGTTCCCTGCATGACCTTGAACTGCCTGAGACCACGGCGGCGATGCCGCCGTTTGACGCCGTGGGGTCGGCGAAGATTCACTGCACGCTGATCGAAAAGGAATCGGTGCGCTGATCATGCCGTTCCGCCGCCGGCACGCTGTATGACATTCGTGCCGGCTGTTGGCCAATGGTGATTTTGGCATACCGGTGGCGACACGCCGTAAACGTCAATCGATTGACGTAAATCGATTGACGCCGCATAATTGCTACTGCAACAGAAACTTCAGCAAAGGCGCAGCGGCCAAAGCGAAGCAACGGAGCGATAAACAATCAAGTAGTAGTAATCAAAGGATGATTATGGCAAGTGCATCCAAATCTGCATGGAGAAATCCCTCTTATCTGCAGAGCTCCCTGGGCATCTTCATGTTCTTCTGCTCGTGGGGCATCTGGTGGTCCTTCTTCCGCGTTTGGCTGGAATCCATCGGCCTGACCGACGGTGAGGCCGGCCTCGTCTACACCATCAACTCCGCCGCGACCATGGTCATCATGTTTGCCTACGGTGCCATTCAGGATCAGCTCGGCATCAAGCGCAAGCTGGTGATCGTCACCTCTGCTATCGCAGCGTTGGTCGGACCTTTTGTTCAGTTCGTCTACGCCCCGATGATCGAAGCCGGCGGGGCTACCCGTTGGACGGGCGCGGTGATCGGCTCCATCGTCCTGTCCGCTGGATTCATGGCCGCATGCTCGTTGCTTGAAGCCGTGACCGAGCGCTACTCTCGTTACTTCAACTTCGAATACGGACAGTCTCGTGCCTGGGGCTCCTTCGGCTACGCCATCGTGGCGTTGTTCGCCGGCTTCCTGTTCAACGTCAACCCGCTGATCAACTTCTGGGTTGGTTCCGCCTGCGGCTTCGGCATGCTGCTCATCTACGCCTTCTGGGTGCCCGCCGAACAGCGTGACAAGCTCAAGGCCGCCGCCGATCCCAAGGCGGAGAAGTCCGGACCGTCGTTCAAGGAAATGGTCTCTGTGCTGGGCATGCCTACCCTGTGGGTGCTCGTGGTGTTCATGCTCTTCACCAACACCTTCTACGTGGTGTTCGACCAGCAGTTCTTCCCGGTCTACTACCGCAACCTGTTCTCCACGCCGGAGATCGGCCAGGCCACCTACGGCACCCTCAACAGCTTCCAGGTGTTCCTTGAGTCCGCCATGATGGGCGTGGTCCCGATTATCATGCGCAAGATCGGCGTGCGCAACTCCCTGCTGCTCGGCGCGTTCGTGATGTTCGCCCGCATCGGTCTGTGCGGCGTGTTCCACGACCCGATCACCGTATCCATCGTCAAGATGTTCCACTCCATCGAGGTGCCGTTGTTCTGCCTGCCGGCGTTCCGCTACTTCACCCTGCACTTCGACACCAAGCTCTCCGCCACGCTGTACATGGTCGGCTTCCAGATCGCTTCGCAGATCGGTCAGATCGTCTTCTCCACCCCGCTGGGTGTGCTGCACGGATACATGAAGGAGCTCATGCCTGCCAACGACATGGGTGTCCGCATCACCTTCTGGATGATCTCCGGCATCGTGCTGTTGGCCCTGATCTACGGCTTCTTCGTCATCAAGAAGGACGATCAGGACGTCGGCGGTGATCCGTTCTACACCGACAAGCAGCTTAAGGCCATGGAAGCCGGCAAGGCTGCGGCCTGATAACGGAATCCGCATGGACCGCGTCATGCAGCTGCGCATCGCGGTCCGGCTGCAAGGTAGCTGGGATATTTGGGCGGCGTGGTTTTCCCCTTTCCTGCGCCGCCCAATCATCTCCGAGCGCTATGCGACCGGTGGGCTTGGCCCCTAACCGGTTGCCTTCCCTCCTCGCTCTTCTCGTACAACTCAATCCTCCTCGTCGCAAACCCCAACCTCACAAGGACGTGCCATGACTGATTTCACCCCTGCAAATCCCGTGCTCACCCCTATCCGCGACCATGCCGAAGAACTCGCCAAAGCCGAGGCCGGTGTCGCCGCGCTGGCGGCCAAGCGCAACAACCGCTGGTACCCGAAGTATCACATCGCTTCCAACGGCGGCTGGATCAACGACCCGAACGGTCTGTGCTTCTACAAGGGCCGTTGGCATGTCTTCTACCAGCTGCACCCGTACGGCACCCAGTGGGGTCCGATGCACTGGGGCCACGTCTCCTCGACCGATATGGTCAACTGGAAGCGCGAGCCGATCATGTTCGCCCCCTCGCTGGAGCAGGAGAAGGACGGTGTGTTCTCCGGTTCCGCCGTCATCGACGACAACGGAGACCTTAAGTTCTACTACACCGGTCACCGTTGGGCCAACGGCCATGACAACACCGGCGGCGACTGGCAGGTGCAGATGCTGGCTACCCCGGACAACGACGAACTGACCTCCGCCACCAAGCAGGGCATGATCATCGACTGCCCGACCGACAAGGTGGACCACCACTACCGTGATCCGAAGGTGTGGAAGACCGGTGACAAGTGGTACATGACCTTCGGCGTCTCCTCCGCCGAGAAGCGCGGCCAGATGTGGCTGTTCTCCTCCGACGACATGGTTCGTTGGACCTACGAGCGCGTGCTGTTCGAACATCCGGATCCGGATGTGTTCATGCTCGAATGCCCGGACTTCTTCCCGATCCACGACAAGGACGGCAACGAGAAGTGGGTGATCGGCTTCTCCGCGATGGGTGCCAAGAAGCACGGCTTCATGAACCGCAACGTGAACAATGCCGGTTACATGATCGGCACTTGGGAGCCGGGCGGTGAATTCAAGCCGGAAACCGAGTTCCGTCTGTGGGATTGCGGCCACAACTATTACGCGCCGCAGTCGTTCAACGTTGCCGACGGCAGCGAGGACGGACGGCAGATCGTCTACGGCTGGCTGAGCCCGTTCGTCGAGCCGATTCCGATGCAGGAGGATGGCTGGTGCGGCCAGCTGACCCTGCCTCGCGAGATCACTCTGGGGAAGGACGGCGATGTGGTCACCGCTCCGGTCAGGGAGATCGAAGCTTTACGCGAAGACACGTTCGACCACGGTGAGATCACGCTGGACATGGATGGCGAGAAGGTCATCTCCGATGATGCCGAAGCCGTGGAAATCGAAATGACCATCGATCTGGCCCATTCCACCGCCGAACGCGCCGGTCTGAAGATTCACGCCACCCAGGACGGTTCGTGCACGTATGTGGCATATGACGACCAGCTCGGCCGCGTGGTGGTGGACCGTCAGGCCATGAAGTACGGCGATCGCGGTTATCGTACCGCACCGTTGAGCGAAGCCGAGCTCGCCGCCGATACGCTGGACCTGCGCGTGTTCGTCGATCGCGGTTCCGTCGAGGTATACGTCAACGGCGGTCATCAGGTGCTGAGCTTCTACTCGTATGCCGCTGAGGGCCCGCGTGCCATCAAGCTGGAAGCCGAATCCGGCTCCCTCAAGGTGGCGTCGCTGAAGCTGCACCACCTGAAGTCCATCGGACTGGAGTAGGTAGTCCATTGATCTGTCGGAGTCGATAATCGATCGGCTCCGACATCAGGCCGCTTAGCCGGCCTTCACACAAGCACAGCCCGGGTGCGAATCATGTTTGCCATCAGGAACATGATTCGTACCCGGGCTTTATACTGTTGGACGGCAAATGTGTCCATCAACGCTCGACCGGCGGCGCGCAGGCTCCTCACCTTACTGCTCCACGCACCGGTTGCAGCTGGAAAGCAAGGTGAATCATGTCCTTCACAAAACGTCTCACCAGTCACGTGCCCACCCTGATCGCAGTGGTGGCGCTGCTCGCCATATGGGAGGCCTGGGTGAGAATCGGACATGTTCCCTCCACGATGATTCCGGCCCCCAGCGAGATCGCGCAGGCCACGGTCGAAGTATGGCCCACACTGGGACCGGCGGCCGCAGTCACCACCTACGAGGGTGTGGTCGGTTTTCTGTTCGCGGTATTGCTCGGCATCCTGATCGGCATTGGCTTGTACTGCTCGCGTACGTTCAACGCGGCGTTCTATCCGCTGCTTGCCGCCGCGCAGACCATGCCGCTGATCTCCATCGCCCCGCTGTTCCTGATCTGGTTCGGCTTCGAAACGTACGGCAAGATCGTGATCACCGCCGTATTCGGCCTGTTCCCTGTGGCCGTGCAGACGGTACGAGGTTTGGAAGCGGTACCGGAATTCTACTCGGATGTGGCACTCACCTGCGGCGCTACCCGTGCGTGGACCTTGTGGCATGTCAAGCTCAGGGTTGCCGCACGGCAGATCTATGGCGGCATTCGTGTGACCGCAGCCTACATTTTCGCCACGGCCTCCACCGCGGAGTATTTGGGCGCGCGAAGGGGATTGGGCATCTGGCTGCAGGCGGCGTACAACTCGTTCCGCACGCCGTTGATCTTCTCCGCGACGTTCACGATCATAGCCATGACCTGCTTGCTGCTTATCGCCGTGAACCTGAGCGAACGGCTGTTGCTCGGCCCGGTAGGAGAGGACGCCGATCCGGACGCCGATCAGTGAACAGCCGAATCGATTGACGTGCCGATCCGGACGCCGTATACACTGGGACAGATGAATCAGGAAACAGCCGGAGTCGTATACACGAAGCCATGGGTAGCAGGTCTTATGCTCGACATGGCCGGGTATGTCGAGGGCTCTGATCGATTGTTATCCCAACATTTGGTCGTAGAACCGAGTTGCGGGGATGGCGTGTTCCTGAGCGAGATTATCAGACGGCTCATCGCGGATTCTCATCCTGCAACGAAAGAGGAATGGGCGCAGTTGTCCGATGCTGTACGAGCATACGACATCGACGCGCAGGCTACAGCTAGTTGCCGTGAAACTTCGATTCGCATGCTGCAGGATTCCGGTTGCCCCTACGACATTGCACAAGACTTGGCCGACTGCTGGATCAACAATGCGGACTTCTTGCTTTCTCGGATTCCTAAAGCGGATTGGGTCGTCGGCAATCCTCCCTACATACGAGCTACGGATATGGATGCCGCCATACGTGATCGTTATATGGCTGTCAATGATTCGATGACTGCCGGAACTGATATCTATGTTGGATTCTTCGATCATGGCATTGATGCTCTCAAACCGGATGGCAGGCTTTGTTTCATATGCTCTGACCGATGGTTGCAAAACCAATACGGTACCCGTCTTCGAGAGAAAGTCGCTACCGAAGCGAACTTCGATACATTGGTTCGCATGCATGGTGTAGACGCTTTCGTTGAAGAAGTGGATGCCTATCCGGCGATTACCCTCATTACGAAATCCAGCCCATCCTCATCATTGAAATACGCAGATTGTGTGACGGATTTCACCGATTCAGATGTATCTTCCTTACTTGCGTGGCTGGGTTCCCCGTCGAACATCGCTTCGGCTCGATTCTCTGCGACGGTCGCACGCAAACCGCAATATCCATCGGACATGTTCCCACTGGGAGCCCCTGATGATATGCGATTCGTGATGCAAGCTCAGGAGCGGCTGCCCAAACTGGAATCAACGGGTGTGAATCTTGGCATCGGAATAGCCACTGGCTGTGACGCGGTCTTCATAACGGATGATCCAAACCTCGTGGAAAAGGACCGGATGCTGCCATTGTTCTATATGCGCGACCATCGGCGTCACATCGATAAGCAACGTTGGCTCGTCAATCCGTGGAATCCAGATGGTTCTCTGGTGGACCTTGACAATTATCCGATTATGAAGGCCTACTTTAATGAGAATCGAGCCAAACTCACCAAACGACATATCGCCAAACGAAACGCATCGGCTTGGTATCGGACCATCGATAAGCTGAATCCGACACTGATGCATCGTGATCTTCTGCTGATGCCCGATATGGCAGCACTGCCGGATCCGATTCTGAGCTATGGTAAATACCCTCACCACAATTGCTATTGGATTTCCAGCGATGTATGGGATTTACGAGTCCTTGGTGGACTGTTAATGAGCGAGCAAACCAAGACATTCATCGATTGTCTCGGCGTGAAAATGCGCGGACGAACGTTGCGTTTTCAAGCACAATACCTACGTTTGCTGCACGTCCCTCGGTATAGGGACATCACGGCGAAAACGCGCGACGCGTTGGCGTGTGCGTTCGATACTGATGATCGGGAATTGGCAACGGCATCGGCACGACAAGCGTATCTGGGAGGTTTATCGTGAGAAACGATGTTAAAGAAGCGGTTTTGCATATGTATCGTATGCTTGCTGAAGCAGGCCAAAGACAGAGAATCGCTGGAGACGTAGATCGCGGGCATAGGGCTGAGTCCACGTCCGGACGGCATCTTGATCCACTTGCCGAATTGATTCGTGAGGACCTCATCTCTGGAGGCTTCCGTCCAGAGGACATCTTCCATGGACATGCATATCAATTGAGGCTGCCAGGCTGGTACCGCCGCTCAAAGGATTGGGATATCGTTGCGCTTAACGGAAAGGACGACCTGGTCGCCGCCATCGAACTGAAATCTATCAACAGCTCGTTCGGTAACAACGCGAACAATCGTGTTGAGGAAGCCTTAGGAAGCGCGACTGATTCGCATGCTGCCTTTACCGAGCATCTCTATGGCGTTGATTCTATGCCTCCGGCTCTGGGCTATGTCATGATTGTCAGAAGTTGTCTGCAAAGTCGTGAATCCGGAAGGACTGCGCAGCCATCGCTGTTCCCCGTTGATCCGGTGTTCCAAGATGCATCGTATCTGGATCGTTTCCGAATTCTCTGCGAAAGGTTGCGTGCATCGAACCTGTATCAGGCTGTCTGGTTGGTGTATGCGGACCCGGATAGCGGCGAAGTTTCAGAACCAAGTCCAACGCTGACTTATGAGAAATTTATCGCTACCATCACTGCGGCATTGGCAATCCATAGAGCTTGATCTCGATAGATCGAATACGCTCCATTCGATATCAGAACCGGCATAGATACCGGCATAGATAACGATTCGTACCAGCCCAATGGCCATCCTTCTACCCTTCCGCCTATAATGACAAACGCTTGCCCGGCGTGTGGCAAACGGCCTTTCCCTTTTTCTTGCTTCATTGGGAATTCGGTCGGGGCGTCGGTCGGGCGGATTGTCAGGCCCTTCCTATCGTTCTCTGCCGATTATCCGCTCGAAGCACCACCCAGAGAACGATTGAGAGATAACGAACTAGGGATTCATCATGAAGCACAGCCTTGCGCACAAGGCCATCGCCCTCGTGGGCGCCATTGCCATGACGATCGGTCTCGCCGCATGCGGACAGACCAACAATGCATCCGATTCCAACGGCGAAAGCCTCAAGAAAGTCACATTCATGCTGTCTTGGGCACCGGACACCAACCATATCGGCGTCTACGTGGCCAAGAACAAGGGCTGGTTCAAGGATCAAGGCCTTGACGTGGATATCGTAGCCGTCGCTCAGGCCGGCGCGGAACAGGCCGTGAACAACGGCAACGCCGACTTCGCGCTGTCCAACCTTACGAATGTAGGCATGTACAACATCAAGGGCGCGACCCTGAAGCAGGTGTTGCAGGTCCAGCAGAAGCCGAGCGCCATCTGGTGCGCGCTCGCCTCGAACACTGCCATCAAGTCCCCGAAGGATCTGGATGGCAAAACGTTCGCCACGTTCGGCTCGAACGAGTCCGACGCCGTGGTGCGCCGTATGATTCAGACCGACGGCGGCAAGGGCGAGTTCGACAAGGTAACTGTCGGCACGTCCACCTTCCAGACGCTTGAGTCCGGCAAGGCCGATTTCGGTGGTTTCTATGCCACTTGGGAGGGCGTACAGGCCGAAATGTACGGTCCGGCGCTCAACTGCTTCACCGAGCCTGACTATGGTGTGCCCGGCAATGCGGACGCCATCGGCGTGATCACCAATGAGAAGACCATCAAGAACGATCCTGATCTGGTGAAGAAGTTCACGCAGGCCACCCAGAAGGGCTACGAATACGCTTACGAGCACCCGGATGATGCCGCGAAGATTCTGGTAGACGAGGCACCCGAGGCGAATCTGAAGCTCGACTTCGTCAAGAAGAGCATGCAGACCATCGTCGATGGCCAGTACTGGGGCGACCCGGCCAAGATCAAGGACGGTTCGTTCGTGCTCGGCACCAATGATTTTGTCGAGCCGCAGAAGTACTTCGACTTCTTGGCCGAAGAGGACGCTTACACGGATTCACACGACAACGTGATCCACGAGGCTCCCAATACCAAGGACTTCGCCACCAACGAATTCCTGGCCAAATAGCCAATAGCTCGACGGCATTAGTCTGACGGCGTTGTGCTGAGGTCATCCGCGGAAGGATGGGCTCAACACAACGCCGTTTGCGTTTTAACTCACAGGTTGCGCACCGCGCCGATGAACAGCGGGATGGTATCTGGCGTGGTCAGGGCGTAGAGGAATGGCCGGTCCACGGTGAATTCCACGAACTGTTGCTCGGCCGGTGCGCCGGCGGCCTCGACGCCCATCTTGGTGAACGCCGCCGCTTTGGCACCGTTTTCGTTCACTTCGATGCGTGTGCCTTGAATGATGGACCCGATGGACAGATCGTCGGAGGCTGATCCCGTCATCTTGCTCAGATCGGCGGTGCCGGGCATGAACGCGTCAGTAAGTCCCAGCTGTCTGAACGTCGCTATGGTCTGGTCTGAAGGGAAGGTGCTGTCGATGGTGAATTTCGGCAGCGATACGTCGACCATTACGGCTTCGGCGGCGACGCCCCATCCGGCGGGAGCGTCAGTCGTACAGCCATATTCCGAGTCGAGGCATGTGCTCATCGCCCATCGTAGTTTCTCCGTGTCCGAAGCGATTTCGTCGAAATGGCCGGCTGCAGGCAGCAGTATGGTCAGTGAGCCGCCATTGTCGAACGGGATTGAAACCCGCTGCCACGTGTCGTTATCGCTGTCGTGTGCCCAGACCATGTCATCGAACAGGCGCTGCATCATCGGCACTTCAGTGTCGCCGTCCTCGCCGCGAAAGGTTTGGCTCGTGGTCTCCTCGGGCTCAAATGGGTCTTTCCAGCGGCCGTCCGCGAACACGGTGTTGATGATGGAGATGACTTCCTTGTCTTGCAGTGTGATGTTCGGTTTCAGTACATTCTTGGTATGGCTGGAGATCCAGTGGCTCATTTGCTTGGCCGCGGCGTCGTTGAACGGCAACGATTGTATGTTCGCGTCGAAGGAGCCCTTAACGGTCGCTTTGAAAGCATCGGCCAGTGTGTACTGGCTGTCCACCCACAATGAGTTGGCTGCGCTCATCTCGGATTTCGAGCCGTTGTACCGTCCGTTGATGGAGCGTAATAGCGACTGATAATCGTCTGTTCTCAACGATTTCGTGCCCAGTAAATCATCCATTTGCGAACGTGTCGTGCCGTCGGCCCCCTGTGCGGCGATTGCCAGCGCCATCCACATCGAAGTGGGGGAGTAGTTCACGTTGCCGTTCGAGTCCTGGGTGGATTTCATCGTGAGGAATTCCGGCGAGGATTGGTAGGCGAATGCCGAGACGCTGTCGGCTGCGGCTTGTGTGGCGGGGCGTGCGGCCGGCTTGAACAGATTCATGACAATGATCTTCCCTTCTCCAGTCGTCCACCACATGCCGCCCGCGGTGATGAGCAGAGACGCCGTTATTATCCCGGCGATAATGCGTATGAGGCGTTTTCGCCCGTGTTGCTGCTTGCGAGGATGCTCAAGAGGAGTTGACGAGGTCATGGCATGTCTCCTCTCCATTGAAAACGGCATGCTGACAGTTCCATAATAAGGCAATAAAACGGGCTTGGTTGCAACACGAATGGTTGCAACCAAGCCCGTTACGAATATCCCTCTACAAGCGGTAGTGAACTGGTTATCAGTTCACTGAACGGCGAGCTGTCTCCACACCGAAGATACCGACGATGAGCATCGCTGCAATGGCGATCACGGAGATGGACACGAAGATGGACGTGGCACCGAGCGAGACGAGCATCCAGCCCACCACCATAGGCATCAGCACGTTGAGCAGCTTGGCGATGGCGTTGGCCACGCCCACGCAGCGGAAGCGCACCTTGGTAGCGAACAGTTCAGGCGCATACACGGCCACCACGGAGGCCATGAGTACGTAGAGGCACATCATGAGCAGGAAGCCCACGACGATGGCACCGGTGGTGGAGGTCTGGAAAGCGTAGAGCATGCCAAACACACCGGTGAACAGGAATGCCGGCACAATGGTGCGCTTGCGGCCGATGCGGTCGATAAGTAGGGATCCGATGAGGCAACCCACCGGGGCGCCGAGCATCATCATTGTGGAGGTGGTCAGCGAGGCGGAAAGATTGATGCCGCGCTTGACCAGAATCGTCGGCACCCAAGAGGTGAAGGCGTAGGAGCACACGTTGGTGGCGCTTACGGCCACAATGGCCACGAGCAGGCAGATGCCGAGGGAACGGCCGCCGGCGTTGCGAGCGGAATCAGTATTGGCGGTAGCTGCGGTCGCGGCCGGTTCGGAGCCGTTGGCCTCAAGCTGCTTGACGATGGCGTCGGCCTCGTCGTAACGACCATGTACCGCAAGCCAGCGCGGAGATTCGGGGATGTCGCGGCGCAGCCACCAGATCACAGCGGCCACTAGGCCGATGCCTACGAACAGCGGACGCCAGCTCCAACGGGGAATAATGAACGCGCACAGCAGCATGGCGATCGGTACGCCGCAGTTGGCCACCAGCGAGACGATCGCGCACCAGTGGCCGCGGCGGTTCATCGGAGCGAACTCATTGACCATGGCGAAGCCGGTTACGATTTCGGCACCGAGGCCAAGACCCGCGCCAAGGCGGCAGAGCGAAAGAACGGTCATGTTCGGGGCGAACGCGCCGAGGAAGGTAAATCCGCCGAACAACAACAGGTTGATCTGGTAGGCGGTGCGGCGACCCTTCAGATCGCCGACGAAGCCGGCCAACAGGGAGCCGACCAACAGGCCCAAGAAGCCAGCAGACATGAACCTGGAGTTCTGAGCCACGGTGGACCAGTGGGTAGACAGCGCACTGGAGGCCACGGCGCTGCCGATATATACGTCGATGCTGTCCATCAACATACCGGCCGCCACCAGAGCGACGATGCGATAGAACATCGGGGTCTCATGCGCACGATCCATGCGCGAAACAATTTCTTCTACCTGAGCGCGATTGCCGACGGCCTCACGCGCCTGCGTGGAGTCCATGGCCGTGGAATTGCGAGAAATCTGCTGTTCAGCAGCAGTCATAATGAGCGCCTCTTCTACATCCTGCCCGACGGCAACCGCTCAACGGTATATTGCCGACGGGCGAACTCTTGACCCCGTCCTGCATCTCCGGTCGTCCTCCCATTGTGTGGGATGGGCGTCGGACGCGGTCGAAATCTTGAATTCACCCACGATAGACAATCGTTGTGAGATTGCCCACGTACGTCAGAGAAGTACTATAGGTGCGCTTCCGCAGGTTACCCGGCTGCGGCCACATTGTGAACGGTGTTCAACCATCACCATAGATCGATTCTGGGTATGGGCGTACCAATTATTCTGGGCCTATTCCGACCATAGAAAGGCCCAGAACCCTTTCTATAGACGTCGAGAGAGGAGCCGAGTTACTGCTTTGAGGCTAGTATTTCGTCTACCAGCTTCGGTTTCTCGGTCAGCTGGCCGGTGAATCCCGGACGGATATCCATATGCAGCACCAGTGAGGTGCGGTATCCCTGTTCGGCGAGCTTCTTGGCGGCTTCGCCGGCCACCTTGAGCACCTCGTCCAGATCGCCTTCCACGTTGGTAAACAGAGCGTTGGTCTCCTGCGGCAGGCCTGATTCTCGAATCACTTCGATGGCCTGAGACACATATGGAGATACCTCCGAACCCACACCTGCGGCGGATACCTGAATGGCAGCCACCGTGTTGAGATACGGTTTGCCGGTTTCGGGGTCGATCGGCACTTCCTGCTTCACGGCATTGCGGTCAAGAACCATGATTCGTCCTCTCAGCGGTACTTCCACAGGTGATCCATCGGGCCGGACCCGTGCCCCAGATCAAGCTGAGCTTTCAGCGCGCCGGTCAAATACTTCTTGGCATGCTTGATGGCCTTCGGCAGCGAGTCGCCCTGTGCCAGATACGAGGCGATGGCGGAGCTCAGCGTGCAACCGGTGCCGTGCGTGTTCGGATTGTCGACACGTGTCTCCTCGAACCAAGTCACAGTGCCGTCCGTTTCCGCCAGCACGTCGTTGGCGTCTTCGGTGCCATGGCCGCCCTTGACCAGCGCCGCACAGCCGAACTTGTCAACGATGCGGCGCGCCGCGGCCTCCATGTCTTCCTGATCGTGAATCAGCGCATCCGTGAGCACCTCGGCCTCGGGAATGTTCGGCGTAACCACCGTGGCCATCGGGAACAGACGGCCGGTGAGCGCGGCGATGGCGTCGTCGCTGATGAGCTTGGCACCTGAAGTGGCCACCATCACCGGGTCGAGTACGATGTTCGTGGCGTGGTGGGCTGTCAGACGGTCGGCGATGGTGTCGATGATGTCCGTCGCCGAGACCATGCCGATTTTCACCGCCAGCGGGGGAATATCCTCGAAAACCATGTCGATCTGATCGGCAAGAATCTCCGGCTTGGTGTCCTGAATGGAACGCACGCCGGTGGTGTTCTGCGCGGTGAGTGCAGTGATGGCGCTCATGCCGAACACGCCGCAGGCGATCATCGTCTTCAGATCTGCCTGCATGCCGGCGCCGCCGGAGGAGTCCGATCCGGAGATGGCGAGTACAGGCGGCAACGTAGACATGATGATTCCTTTCTGATATGAGGTCGGCTTTATGTTACTGCGCGCTCTGGTACAGCTTGGAACCGCCCTCTTGGAACTTGCGGCTCATTTCAGCCATGCCGGCCTGGATGTCCTCTGCGCTGGCGGTGGCCGGGGAAGTCATCGCCCCACGAGCCTCCTGCGCGGAGGGAATCTTGCCGGCCAACGTATCCGCCACCAGCTGCTCCTGCGCGGCCGCGCCGCCGAACTGCTTGCGGATGTTCTGCGAAATGGCCATCGAGCAGAACTTCGGGCCGCACATCGAGCAGAAATGCGCCATCTTGGCTGGCTCGGCGGGCAGTGTATCGTCATGGAATGCGATGGCCGTATCCGGATCGTAGGAGAGGTTGAACTGGTCGAGCCAGCGGAACTCGAAACGAGCCTTGGAAATGGCCAGATCACGATCCTGCGCGTGCGGATGGTGCTTGGCGATGTCGGCCGCATGGCAGGCGATCTTGTAAGCGATCACACCCTGCTTCACATCATCCTTGTTCGGCAGACCAAGGTGCTCCTTCGGCGTCACATAGCACAGCATGGCAGTGCCGTAGCGGGCGATTTCCACGCCGCCGATGGCGGAGGTGATGTGATCGTAGCCGGGCGCAGTATCGGTGGTCAGCGGTCCTAGCGTGTAGAACGGGGCGTCCTTGCAGATCGCCTTCTCCATCTCGATGTTCATACGCACCGTGTCGAACGGTACGTGTCCCGGCCCCTCGATCATCACCTGGACGTCCTTGGCCCAGGCACGCTGCGTCAACTCGCCCAAGGTCATCAGCTCGGCGATCTGCGCGGCGTCGTTCGCGTCCGCCAGAGAGCCGGGGCGAAGACCGTCGCCCAACGAGAACGCTACGTCGTACTTGGCGAAGATGTCGCACAATTCGTCGAAGTGGGTGTACAGGAAGCTTTCCTGATGGTGCTGCAGACACCATTCGGCCATGATCGAGCCGCCGCGTGATACGATGCCGGTCACACGGTTGGCGGTCAGCGGCACGAAGCGCAGCAGCACACCGGCGTGAATGGTCATGTAATCCACACCCTGCTCGCACTGTTCGATCACCGTGTCGCGGAAGAGCTCCCAGCTGAGCTTGGAGGCGTCGTCTTCCACCTTCTCCAGTGCCTGATACATCGGCACGGTGCCGATCGGCACGGGGGAGTTGCGCAAGATCCATTCGCGGGTGGTGTGAATGTCGTTGCCGGTGGACAGATCCATCACGGTGTCGGCACCCCATTTGGTGGCCCAAGTCAGCTTCTCCACCTCCTCATCGATGGAGGAGGTCACGGCGGAGTTGCCCATGTTGGCGTTGAGCTTGGTGAGGAACTTGGTGCCGATGATCATCGGCTCGGCTTCCGGATGGTTGATGTTGCAGGGCATCACCGCGCGGCCGGCGGCAAGCTCGGAGCGTACGAGCTCCACATCGCAGTTCTCGCGTTCGGCGACATACTTCATCTCCGGGGTGATGATGCCGTGGCGTGCATACCACATCTGAGTCACCGGATGATCCTTGGCACGCATCGGCTGGTGCGTGCGACCGCGCCATTCCTTCGTGGCGCGACCACGTTTGATGGCTCGCTTGCCGTCATCCTGCAGATTGCGGGCGCGGCCCTCGTACTCCTCGACATCGCCTCGGTCCTTGATCCAATCGAGGCGCAGAGGCTTGAGGCCTTCCTTCGGATCGCACTTGGGACCTTCGGTGTTGTAGTCGATGAACGGTGGGTTCGGGCCGACGCCGGGGGTGTCCGAGAGCTTGATCTCGGTGTACGGCACTTCAAGATCGTAGGAGCCGAACTGGTTCTCGAAATGCACGGGCTTGGTCTTGCGGATATGCGCCTTATCGCGCTGCTTGGAACCGCGGGCGGCGATGTCCACACGCTGTTGCTTGGCGAGCTTGGCGGCTTCCTTGGCCTCCTTGGCATTGGTGAACTTCTTTTCGGTGGCTTCGCTGCCGGCCGGTGCAGTGCCTTCCTGTGCTGCCTGTGTGTCCGCAGCCGGGGTATGGGTCACAATGCGGGGCGCGTAGCCATGCTTCTGCTCGCCGCGCACGGCCTTCCAGCCTTCGACCATTGCGCGGGTTGCGTCTTCCGGATCATCGGCACCGGCGATGGCGGAGACCGCGAACCAGCCGGCCGCCTTGGTATGCGCCAGCATGTCCATGTCGGCAGCGGTTACGCCGCCTCCGACCACCACAGGAAAGTCGCAGGCTGCGCAAATGGTATCGATCTGCTTGGCGTCCAAAGTCTTGCCGGAACCGTCATTACCGCCCACGGAGGCTTCCGGCTTGGTGGTGGAGACATGAAGCGGACCCGCGCCGATATAGTCGATGCAGCCGTCCGGCAGCTCGTTAATGAGCTTGACCAGCGCCTCGGTCTCGGCGGAAAGACCCACGATGGCGTCGTCTCCCAGCAGCGCGCGTGCTTCACGCGGCTCCATATCCGTTTGGCCGATATGCACGCCGTCCACCTTGATGCCCTTGCGGCGAGCCTGCCAGACCACATCGGCACGGTCGTCGATCACGAAGGCCACCGAATCGGACTTGCCGTTGTCCTCGATGATCTGTGCGATGTCCTGTGCCATCGAAGTCAGTTCGGAGGCATCCGCCTTCTTGGCGCGCAGCTGCAGGAACGTGGCGCCGCCACGCAGGGCCTGATCCACCACGTCGGTCAGCGGACGACCCTTGCAGTCTTCGGGGCCGACCACGAAGTACGCGGACAGGTCGAACGAGTCACGCATGGATGCGTACGGATATTCGTTGCTCATGGGTTTGTTCCTTTGATTGATATATAGGAAGTCTGTTGTGTGTTGTGCTTGTTTATCGCTGAAATTCGGGATTCCCTATACGAAAAGCTTTAGGGAGTGGAATACATGCAGAAAACGTGCGGGAATCTGCAATACCGTTGGAATGCTGCCGTTTACCCGACGGTGATCGGGGAGCTGGACACCTGCTCGGGCGTCAGGTTCCACAGCGCATCCAGCAGATGCACTTGGAACGATCCCGGGCCTTCGGCCTTGGCTTCGGCGATCTCACCTGCGCGGTTGTACAACAGTGAGGCCGCCAAAGCCGCCGTCAGTGGTTCGGCAACAGCGAGATACGTGGCGGTCACACCGCCCAGCGAGCATCCGGCGCCGGTGATTTTGGCCATTAACGCACTGCCTCCGGGCAACCGGTATACCTGTGCGCCGTCGGTAACGAGGTCGACCGCGCCGGAAACCGCTACGGCAGCCTGATGGTCAGGTGCGGCGTCGGCGAGGAACTGTGCCAGTTTTTTGGCCGGTCCGACCGCGGCATCCACGTCGTCTACCGATTCCACTCCTGCGGGGCGGCTTGCCTCATCCGGTGAGATCAGACCCCACATGGTCGCCAATGCAATGATTTCCGAGGCGTTGCCGCGTACGATCGTCGGGGGAGCGGCACGGAACGCGCGCAGAATCTCGGTGCGTGTCTTGCCGATACCGGCCGCCACAGGGTCAAGCACCCACCGATGTCCGTTTTTGTGGAATGCGCGGGCGATCTGTGGCAGCGCATCCTTATAGAACGGCAGCAGCGTGCCTACATTGATGTAGTCAGCGCCGGAAATCGCGGCGGTGTCGATGACGTCGTCCGGCAGGAAGCTCATGGCCGCCGTGCCTCCGGCGGCGAGTTGAGCGTTGGCTACCAGATTGATGGTCACGAAGTTGGTGAACGACTGCGCCAGCGGCGTCTTGGACTTCACGTCGCGTACCGCCTGCGCAATGCATTCCCTCAATGGGGCCAGATCGAGTGAGCCGCCTTCGTGTTGCTCATCAGCGCATTCGGTCGGATGATGGATGGATGTACCACAATGTACGTGCGAATCATTGCTCATATCACTGCTCCCTACGATGGTCTTAACCAACAGGTTCAAAGGGTCAGGCGCAAAGCCATTCTCAACCCGCCGTTGACGCGGGTCCCCCTGCATTACAAGGCTCAACGTATGCCTGAACACCGACAATTTCGTCACAAAATTGCGCAGAACCGTTGATTTGCGGCCGTTGGCTCTGGCGCGTCGCTCGCCGCCGTGGTAATAGGCCGAACCGGCTTTCGACGCGTGTAGGATGAAACCGTTTGCGTGAGCCTTACATGTATTGGGAGAGAACCATGACCGATCAATCCGCCGTCAATATCGAGCAGCTCAAGGACTATTCGCGCGCGTTCAACGCCGACCGGGCCAATCTCGTGGCCGCCAACGCCGCCGTGTCCACCGGCGTGCTCGCCGCCGCCACCGACTACCAGGGGATGCGGTCCCTGCCGCGCGACTTCTCTGTTGAGCTCAAGCAGGGCTCGATCACCAATCAGGAACGTTCCGGCCGATGCTGGATGTTCGCATCGCTGAACACGCTGCGCTATGAGCTGATGCATCACTGGAATCTTGAGGATTTTGAATTCTCTGAAACGTATCTCTTCTTCTGGGACGCCATCGAGAAATCCAACACGTATCTGGAATATGTGCTGCAGACGCTGGATGAGCCCACCGATTCCCGTGTGTTCGAAAGCATCAATGCCGGTCCTTCGGATGATGGCGGCTGGTGGCAGATGTTCGCCGCATTGGTGAACAAGTATGCTCTGGTGCCTAAGTCCGCTTATCCCGAATCGGCGAACTCACGCGATTCGGACGCGTTCAAGCAGTATCTCAACACCAAGTTGCGTGAATTCGCCGCTGATCTGCGTCGCCGTCACGCTGCCGGAGAGCCGATGGATGCTTTGTGTGCAACCAAGCGTGATGATATGGCCACCGTCTATCGCATCTGTGCGATTGCGCTCGGCGAGCCGCCTGCGACATTTGATTTTCTGGCTCGCGTCAAGGATGATGACGATACGGATGGTGCCGGTAAGGCCGATGACAAGGCCAGCACAACGAGCGAAGCCGGACAGGCCAAGTCAGAATCCGGCGAATCCGGCAAGGACGAGCGCAAGCAGATTCGCGAAATCGGCATTACGCCGATGGAGTTCTACAAGAAGTACGTGCCGGTGGACGTCAACGATTTCGTGACCATATCCAATGCGCCGATGAGCCGTACCCCGTTCGGCAGGCGTTACCGCATCCGTTATTCGGCAAACGTGATCGAAGCCGGAGACATGGAATTCGTCAACGTGCCGTTGGAGGTGTTCAAGAAGGCCGCGGTCGATCAGATCGCCGCCGGACACCCGATCTGGTTTGCCTGTGACTGCATGCAGTTCGCGTTGCGTGGCGAAGGCGTTTTCGACCGTGACACCGTGCGTGTGGACCAGCTGTTCGGTACCGAGTTCACGTTCGACAAGGCGGACGGCCTTGAGTACGGCGACCGTCCGAGCAATCATGCCATGACGCTTACCGGCGTGAATCTGGACGAAAACGGCAAGCCGAACCGTTGGAAGATCGAAAACAGCTGGGGCAAGGATAACGGCAAGGACGGTTACTATGTGGCCTCCGACGCCTGGTTCGACCAGTTCGTCACCGAGCTCATCATCCGCAAGGACATGCTCGATGATGCCACGCTGGCCGTCGCCCAGTCCGAACCGGTCGAGATCGAACCGTGGGAGCCGTTGACCCGACCCTGCCGCTGATGATCAGGTTTCTTAGTCATCACCATTTTTAGTTATCGCCGGGGATGTAGGGGAGTGCCGCTATTCTGAAGCGGTTGTAACCAAGTCCCCAAACCGTTCAAACCAGAAGGTGCATTGTGGCTCAATCCAAACTTGATGAAGTCGTATCCCTTGCGAAGCGTCGCGGCTTCGTGTTCCCCGCCGGCGAGATCTACGGCGGCACCCGTTCCGCTTGGGATTACGGCCCGCTCGGCGTCGCGCTGAAGGACAATATCAAGCGCGAATGGTGGCGTTCGATGGTCGTCACCCGCCCCGATGTGGTCGGTGTCGATACCTCCATCATCCTGCCGACCCCGGTGTGGGTCGCTTCCGGCCACGTCGCCGTATTCAACGATCCGCTGGTGGAGTGCCTGAACTGCCACAAGCGCAATCGCGCCGACAAGCTGCAGGAGTCCTATGCCGAGAAGCATGGCGACAAGCTGCCTGAGAACGGTATGGCCGATATTGTGTGCCCCGACTGCGGTACCCGTGGCAAGTGGACCGAACCGCGTGATTTCAACATGATGCTGCGCACGCACCTCGGCCCAGTCGAGGATGAGAACAGCCTGCACTATCTGCGTCCCGAAACCGCTCAGGGCATTTTCGTGGACTTCAAGAACGTGATGACCTCGTCCCGTTCCAAGCCGCCGTTCGGCATCGCGAACATGGGCAAGTCCTTCCGTAACGAGATCACGCCCGGCAATTTCATCTTCCGTACCCGTGAGTTCGAGCAGATGGAGATGGAGTTCTTCGTCAAGCCCGGTACCGATGAGGAATGGCATCAGTACTGGATCGATGCCCGTACCCAGTGGTATCTGGACCTTGGCGTCAAGCCGGAGAACCTGCGTCACTATGAGCATCCGAAGGAGAAGCTGGCCCACTACTCGAAGCGTACGGTGGATATCGAATACAAGTTCGGTTTCCAGGGCTCCGATTGGGGCGAGCTCGAAGGTGTGGCCAACCGCACCGACTTCGATCTGTCCGCTCATGCCAAGCACTCCGGCGAGGATCTGAGCTACTTCAACCAGGCCACCGGCGAAAAGTACGTACCGTACGTGATCGAGCCGGCCGCAGGTCTGACCCGTTCGCTGATGTGCTTCCTCGTGGACGCCTACGACGTCGATGAGGCCCCGAACACCAAGGGCGGCGTGGACAAGCGTACCGTGCTGCGTCTCGACCCGAGGCTCGCCCCGGTCAAGGCCGCTGTGCTGCCGCTCTCCAAGAAGCCGGAATTGCAGAGCGTGGCGCAGAACCTGGCGGCTGATCTGCGCTTCAACGAGTGGATGATCGACTACGACGAGGCCGGTGCCATCGGCCGTCGTTACCGTCGTGAGGATGAGATCGGCACTCCGCTGTGCATCACTGTCGATTTCGATACGCTTGAGGATCAGGCGGTTACCATTCGCGATCGTGACACGATGAATCAGGAGCGCGTCGCACTGGACAAGGTGGCTGACTATGTGGCAGCCCGTATCGGTGAAAAGCGCACCCGCGTGCCGATGAAGCCGGTTGCTCTGGGCGGCGAGCCCTGGCCGGATTCGGTGAAGATCAACGAGGCCGGCGGCCTGTACTGATCCACCTGCCATTTCCGTTCTTCTTGAGCGTCGGAAGCGGAAATGTAACGCGAAACTGAGGGGTAGTCGAAGGCCATCGCCAGAGCGGTGGAGGCCGGGCTACCCCTCAGTCGGCTCACGCTGCGGCGTGCGTTGTGGAATATTCTGCAAGTCGACCTTCATTTCGTGTATAGAAAGACCCACTGGGATTCCTGTGTGTTCACGGCTCGATATGGCAAAGGCGAGCCAAGGAGACAGAAAGCAACGTGACAGATACCCCCGAAACCGTAATCACCGCGCCTCGCGAGACCGATAACCTTGATCCGCGCACGGATGCGCCGGTCCGACCGGCAGAGCCGGTGCATATGGCACCCGTACAGCTCGGCGGCATCACCGTGCCGACCCCGGTGGTGCTCTCGCCCATGGCAGGCGTGACCAACTGGCCGTTTCGCGTCCTGTGCGAAGAATATGGTCCAGACGGCCTGTACGTGGCTGAGATGATCACCGCCCGTGCATTGGTGGCGCGCAATCCCAAAGCGTTGCGCCTGTGCCGGTTTGCACCCAGCGAGAAAATCCGTTCGTTGCAGCTGTATGGCGTGAATCCGTCCATCACCGAGCAGGCTGCGCGCATCGTGGTTGATGAAGGCATGGCTGATCACGTGGATCTGAATTTCGGTTGTCCGGTGCCCAAGGTCACCCGCCGTGGAGGCGGCTCAGCGTTGCCTTGGAAAACCGACATCTTCACCGAACTCATTCATCGTGTGGTCGCCGTATGCGAACCGGCGGGCATCCCTGTAACCGCGAAGATTCGCGTCGGCATCGATCATGATCATGAGACCTTCCTTCAAGCCGGCCACATTGCGCAAGAAGAGGGCGCCAAGGCCGTGACCTTGCATGCCCGAACTACTGCGGAATACTATGGCGGCCATTCCGATTGGTCGCGTATCGGCGAGCTTAAAGCGCATCTTGATGTTCCGGTCTTCGGTAACGGAGACATCTGGGGTGCCGAAGACGCATTGGAAATGGTGCGCGAGACCGGATGCGACGGCGTAGCTATCGGCCGCGGCTGTCAAGGCCGGCCGTGGCTGTTCGCCAATATCAAGAATGCCTTCGAGGGCAGCGACGAGCGCATCAATCCGAACCTTGGCGAGGTCGGGCGGATCATCCGACGCCATGCCGAATTGCTCACCGAGTTCTATGACGGTGATGAGACGATGGCTGTGCATGATCTGCGCAAGCATATCGCTTGGTATTTGAAGGGCTTCCCAGTCGGAGGCTCCACGCGCAAGGCGTTCATGGAATGCGAGACGTTGGATGACGTGAACCGTCAGATCGATCGTCTCGACCCGACGATCGAATACCCTCCCCGTGTCATCGACAAGCCGCGAGGCCGAGTGAGGTTCGCCAAGAAGGTGCATCTGCCCTACGGATGGCTGGATTCCCGAACTACCACACATGAGGAGCGGGAGACCTTGTTCGGTGATGATCCGATGGATGCCAGCTACTGACCAGATGCAGCAAGACATGCATAAGGCGCTTTTGGGCGTGCAAACCACGAAAAAAATACACACAACACGCGCTTTTGGGCGTGTGAAATTTCCCCCGGCAGTAGCCTGTTTGCGCTACTCTTGGGTGTAACCGTGAAGTGACAGGAGCCAAACGTGAGCGAGATCGCGCAGACAGAGTTCAACGACAAGACCAATATCAAGGTCGTCGGCGTCGGCGGAGCCGGTGGAAACGCCGTTAACCGCATGATTGCCGAAGGCTTGCAGAACGTTGAATTTGTGGCGGTGAATACCGATGCGAAGGATCTTCTGCGCTCCGATGCCGACGTGAAAATCTCCCTGTCTGACAAGACCAGTCGAGGTCTGGGCGCCGGTGCCGATCCGGAGAAGGGTGCGAAGGCGGCCCAGGATCATCAGTCGGATATCGAAGAGTCCCTTAAGGGTGCGGACATGGTGTTCGTCACCTGTGGCGAGGGTGGTGGTACCGGTACCGGTGCAAGCCCCATTGTTGCGCGTGCCGCGCACCAGCAGGGCGCTCTTACCATCGCGGTTGTCACTCGCCCGTTCAGCTTCGAAGGCCCACAGCGTGCCGCTTCCGCAGATTACGGCATCGATAACCTGCGCAAGGAAGTCGATGCACTGATTGTGATTCCCAACGACCGTCTGTTGGAGCTTTCCGATCGTTCCATCGGCATCATCGAGGCGTTCAAGACCGCGGATACGGCATTGCTGGCCGGCGTGCAGGGCATCACCGATCTGATTTCCATGAATTCGTACATTCACGTCGATTTCTCCGACGTGAACTCCATCCTGCGCGGTGCCGGTACTGCGCTGTTTGGCATCGGTTCGGCGCGGGGCGAGGATCGCGCCACTCAGGCGGCCGAGATCGCCATCAGCTCCCCGTTGCTGGAAGAGAGCATCGAGGGTGCGCATGGCGCCCTGATTAACATCGCTGGTCCGACCGATCTGAAGTTGCAGGAAGCTTCCGCCGCCACTGAACTGGTGCGTAAGGCCATTCATCCGGAGGCGCAGATCATTTGGGGTCTCGCCTTGGACGACGCTTACGGCGACGAAGTGCGTGTCACCGTCATCGCCGCTGGATTCGATCCGGTGTCTCCTCAGGACGAACCGGCTGCTCCGGCTATCCCGATGCCGGTGGCGAAGCCCGCTGCGGTTAGCCCTAAGACTCCGACATCCGCTCCGGCTCAGCCCGCATCCGCTCCGGCTCAGCCTGCAGCCGCTCCTGCTATGCCGGCGGCCCCTACGGTTTCTCCAACTTCGCTGCCGTTCGACAACCCGACTTCCGCACAGCCGAACATTACGGTCAATGATCCCGCCGGCGATCTCGACATTCCCGATTTCCTGCGCTGAAAGGACTGATCCATGGCAGGATTCATGAAAAACGCGATGTCCTATCTGGGTATGAGCGATGTTGTGGATGATGACGACGAGTACTTCGAGGAGGAGGACGAGCAGAAGCCGGCCGCCAAGTCTGCCTTCGACTCTGATCATGCGGTGACGCCGATGGCTTCGACCGCTCCTTCCACACCTTCCTCGAATACCAAGCCGTTCCCCGGCGGTCGTGTGAATCGAATCACCACCATTCATCCGAAGTCGTATGAGGATGCGCAGCTGGTTGGTCGTGCGTTACGTGACGGCGTGCCTGTCGTGTTGAACCTGACCGGCGTGGCAGAAGCCGTGGCGTATCGCATTGTGGACTTTTCCGCCGGCGTGGTGTTCGGTGTGCGCGGTTCTCTGGAACGTGTTACTCCCCGGGTGTTCCTGCTCAGTCCAGCACAGGTGAACATCAAGGTGGAGGAACCGTCCAAACCGTCCTCGGCGCACGATCTGTTCGCAGACTGAGCCGTATATCGTTCATACAGCTTGTACATACAGCCGATTCCCAGCGGGGAGTCGGCTGTTGTTCATTGTGCTTCAAGCATACTGTTCGCGCGCAATTGTTACTGTGAGCACTATGCTTTCTTTGACTTTCGCCATCATCGGCCGTGTGCTTGCATGGCTGATCAACGCCTATATCACCGTGCTCTTCATCCGTATGATTCTCGATTGGGTTTCGGTGCTGGCACGCAACTGGTATCCGCGCGGCGTCGTAGCCCAGCTGATCAACGTAGTCTATTCGATTACCGAACCGCCGTTGAGATGGCTGCGTCAGTACATTCGCCCCCTGCCTTTGGGGGGTATCTATCTCGATGTGAGTTTTATCGTGCTCTACTTCGCTCTGGTGGTACTCGAAAATATTGTTTTGGTGATCTTCTAAGGCCTTTTCCTGCAACGTTTTGCGGGCACATGCATTGCGGTGATGATGCGAAGGACCACTAAAGCGGTTTTTGGTCTGATATATGCAACAAAAACCACTGTTTATGCCCCGAAACGATGGGGTCGTGATAGCATTCTGATTTGAGACCAACGTAAGTGCGGGCAATGCCCCAAAGCGAGGTGCAAGATTTATGGCTCTGTTGACGCCGAAGGATATTAGGGAGCATACCTTCCAAACGGTCCGATTCAAGGAAGGATATGATGTCGACGAGGTCGACGACTTCCTCGATCAGGTTACGGAAACGGTTGAGGCTCTGGGCCGTCAGGCGGTAGCCGGCGGTCAGGCCACCCAGTCTTTGGGTCCGGATGTGAGCAAGCTCAATGCCAAGATTTCCGAGTTGAATGGTCAGGTCCAGCAGCTGCAGGCTGAGAACGCCGGTTTGAAGGAAGCCGCCGCAAAGGCGCAGCAGGCCGCTCAGGCAAGCGGTGATCAGGCTGCGCAGCTGGCTAACGCCAAGCTCAATGAGGCCGAAGAATCCAACCGTGCGCTCTCCTCTCAGAACGAGCAGCTTAAGGGTCAAGTGGACCAGCTCAACGCTCAGATCGACCAGCTCACCGCTCAGGCGGCTCAGGCTTCCGGCAATCAGGAAGCCGTCGGCCAGAAGATCGCCGCCATTCAGCAGGAGCGCGACCAGTTCCGTGCCGCCAACGAAGAGCTCCAGCGTCAACTCGCTGCCGCCCAGCAGCAGGGTGCCGCAGCCCAGCAGCAGGGTGCCGCAGCCCAGCAGCAGGCCGCCCAGATTCAGGATCTTTCTCGTCAGCTGGAAGAAGCCAAGCAGCGTGAGAACCAGCTGCGTACTCAGGTCTCCAAGGTCGAGCCGAGCACCGAGACCGGCTCCCTGCAGAAGATCGCCGGCGCTGCCTCTATGCCGGGTACCGAGCCGGAGCGCGCCACCGCCATGCTTACCTTGGCCATGCAGCTGCACGACCAGTATGTGGAAAAGGGCAAGAACAAGGCCAAGGAGATCACCGAGGCCAGCCAGAACCGTTACAACGATCTGGTGACCAAGGCGAACAACTACTCCGATCGTACCCGTAGCGAGGCAGACGAGTACTCCACTCGCACTCGTTCCGAGGCGGATACGTACTCCGATCGCACCCGTAGCGAGGCGGACGCCTACCGCGATAAGACCCATGCGGATGCCGAGACCTACTCGCAGAACACTCGTTCCGAGGCGGATGCTTATTCCGTCAAGACTCGTCAGGATGCGGACAACTACTCCAAGACCCAGCACGAGGATGCGGACAACTACGAGAAGGAAGTGCAGCAGCGTGCCGCCGAGTATGACAAGAATACTCGCAACGCCGCCGATACGTATGCTCAGCAGGTTCGTGACAACCTCCAGAACCAGTCCAAGGTCGTGGAGGGCAACATCCAGAGCCTCAAGCAGTTCGAAACCGAATACCGTGCTCGTCTGACCGAATACCTCGGCCAGCTGGCCGCTCAGGTGTCCGAGTCGAACAACTACGCCGACCAGACCTCGTCCAAGAACGACTGAGCGTAGGCAGGTACGGTCGTATGACGAACCAACAGGGACGGCTGCGCACCCGCGTGGCCGTCTTTGCATGTGTGGCGGCAATCGCGTTGATCGTCGACCAGCTCACTAAGGCGTGGGCAATGGCGGCGCTATCCGGAGGGCAGACGGTCCGAGTGATTCCCGGTCTGTTGTCGTTTACGTTAGTGCGTAATCCCGGAGCGTCACTGGGCATGGGATCAGGTGCCACGTGGATGATCAGCCTTGTGGCGTTGGTTGCTTGTGTGGCCATGGCGATACTGGGCGTGCGTACGGTTTCGATGAAATGGTCCATGATCATTGCTCTGGCATTTGCCGGAGCGTTGGGCAATCTCATCGACCGAGTGATGTATGCGGATGGTTTTTTGAACGGCAAGGTTGTGGATTTCCTCAACTACGGCTGGTCTGTAGGCAATGTGGCGGATATCTACCTTGTTGTGGCCGGGGTGGTTATGGTCCTGCTGATTCTTATGGGAGAACCGTTCAGCGAGAAGGATCTGGAACCGGCAACCGAAGAACACTCACAGGACGGGAGTGCCGATTCGAAGGCGGACGTCCTATGAGCCGTATGGTTCCTGCGCCGGACGCCTTGGTCGGCAAACGTTTTGATGTAGCCGTCGCGAAAATGCTGGGTATATCCCGCTCCAAAGCCGCCGATCTGATTGACGATGGTCAGGCCCGCATATTGGGCAAGCAAGTGTCTCGATCCAGCACGCTGGCGGCGGGGGAGACCGTAGAATTCGATTTGGTTCAGGAACAGGTCGAGCCGGAACCTATTGCCGACGATATGGCCGTGGTCTATGAGGACGACGATATCGTCGTGGTGGATAAGCCGGTAGGCGTGGCCGCCCACGCTTCCGTGGGATGGACGGGCCCTACGGTGCTTGGCTCATTGCGTGATCGTGGCGTCCATATCACTTCATATGGTGCTGCGGGGCGTGAAGGCATCGTCTCCCGTCTCGATGTGGGAACATCCGGCCTGATGCTGGTGTGCAAATCGGATCTGGCATACACCGAAATGCGTCGGCAGTTTTCCGAACACGAGGTTCGCAAAACCTATCATGCGCTGGTACAGGGAGTATTGAAGCAGGATAGGGCCACCATTGAGGCTCCGATCGGGCGTGCCAAGGTATCCGATTTTCGCTTCTGCGTCACGCCTGCCGGCAAACCGGCAGTGACCCATTGGGATGTGATGGAGCGTTTCGGGCATGAGGCCACACTGGTAAGCGTCAATCTGGAGACCGGACGCACTCACCAGATTCGTGTGCATTTCTCCTCGATCGGGCATCCGCTGTGCGGAGATCCCATGTATGGCGCCAATCCGGTGCTTGCTGAAGCCCTCGGCCTTGAACGTCAGTGGTTGCACGCCATGAAACTCGAATTCCGTCACCCGCGTACTCGGGTTTGGACCACTGTTGAATCCCATTATCCGGCCGACTTGGCAGGTGCCCTTGCTGTTATGCGTGCCCGTCATACCGAATCGGATTGAGTCCGTCTCAAATCAGGTCTTTAGGATCGATGCGGAAACGGAGCTCGCCGGGCTCGCGTGCAGCCACATGGCGGGCGGTCTCCCGGTGCAGACGCTCCGCCAATGCGCTACGAAGCGTTTGCGGGACACGGACCACTACCTTCACCCGATCGGCTGTAGCCTCAAGCTCGCGGGCATCCACGGTCTGCGGCTGGGCGATCGGTACCGGCCCAAGCAGAGCTGGCATGTCGTCGCATACCGCCCAATCACCGCTGAGAACGCCGATACGGTCCATCAGCGTCATCACCGCATCTCTACGCCCCCATACGCAGGCGGCTGCCACAGTGGGCGGCATGCCGGTGGCTTTGCGCTCTTGGAGATCATCAGTCGCGAGAATCCTGGAATCCCACAGCATCAACGATTGCGCGATGACCGGATCGGTCTCTCCGAGGATCAGTGCCTGGCCGCCCCGTGACCGAGGTGCGCAAAGACTTACCGCACGCATCCATGCGGTAAGCGTATCCAGTCGTGCGTCCACTCCAAGGTCGTACAAACTGGTCCATGCATCCAGAATGGCCACGGCTCGGTATTCATGACCGCCGGAACCTTGTTCGGCGCTGATCGGACGCACGCGAGGTTCGAAACCCGGTGTGGCGATGACGATGGCGGGGCGGCACGCCACATCGCGTACCAGTCCCTGTGTTTTGCTGGAAAGCACTACTGGCACCCCTCGGAAAAGACCGGATAGTTCGGCTGCGGTTCCGGCAGCACCCACACGGACCACTCGCATGCGTTCGTGTTTGCATTCGGGGCATTGCCAATGCAAAGCGGCGGCACCGCACCAGCGGCATCGTGGAGTGGGATCCTGACGATCGGCAGGCAGCTGCAAAGGGCCTGAGCACTTTGCGCATCGGGCTTGCTTATGACAATGCGCGCAGCTGAGCGTCTCGGCGATGCCGTCTTGCGGAATGGAAAGCAGTACGGGACCGGTTTCCAGTGCTTTGTTCAGCACACGCACCGCGGTATGCGGTACGCGCGCGCCGATGGAGGGATCAGCCAGTCGGGCCAGTTCATCGCGGTTGAGCCAACGAACCCAAGGCGTGGCGTCTTTCAGTGGAGAGGCCAATGGATGAATATCGACGGAAAAACCGCTGACCGGCGTCTCTACCGTATGCGCGGAGGTGTCGCATTCCCACTGGCTTTGCGCAGTACGTGCCTGTGCCATAGCCACGAATACACCGTTATGTGCTTTCGCTCTGAGCCGCATGACACCACGTGCCTGCGGGTAGGGCATCATACCGTCCATATTCTGATAGGCAGCATCCTCCAGAATGGCGAACAAGGCCGGTCCTTCGACCGGCGCGTACATTACCGATCGTGTGCCGATCACCACTTTGACCTGTCCCAATGCCACAGCCAGGTAAGCACGGTACCGGTCTGCGGATGGCATAGTCTCCGCGTTGAGCACGGCCACATCGCCCACCCATCCTCCGGTGGGCCCCGGCGCAAAGGGAACCAGTCCATAATTGCGCAATGTCAACAGCAGATCATCTACCTCACGCATGGTGGGAAGCTCGACTATGGCCTGTTTGCCGGCGCAGAGCGCACTGGCCACCATCCATGCCATATCGCGTTGCCATTGGCGAGCTCCCGGCATGGCATCGAACACCAAGGAATGAAATCGTTGTCCGGATAACGCGTCCTTGAGCATACTGGCATTGGCGTAACTTGCGGCAATGCGTCGATACCCTTGTTCCACTCCGTCTCGTACGCTGGCAGCCACAGAAAACGGCGCATCGGCGTCGTATTTGGACATGTCGTCGGATCGCAAGCCGCGGCCGGCGAATCCAGTGCCGGCAGAACTTGCAGACTGAATACTGTCTCCAGCGTCGGCTCTGGTCTCAGTTTGCGCAAACGACAGAGCACCACCTACCGGACGGGCGAATGAAGCGGCCATACGCTGTTCGGTCTCCACTTTGGCCACTCGTGGAGGCACGGCAAAACGGAGGATATTGGCTCGTGTCCCGCCGTAGGCGAGGGCTATCAACCCGATATCACGGCGCATCGAATCAGGCACCAGCACATCCGGGCTCAACACCCGATCGAGATAACGCAGCGATGAACGAGGAGTGCCAGAATCAGCTGCACGAGACCAGATGATGCCACTGACCCGCCGACCGCCGAACCGTACACGTACCAGAACACCGGGCCGGGCGGCCTCATCGTCCTTCTCGTCGACCAGATAGTCGAACGTCTGGCCCAGATGCAAAGCCTGCACGTCCAGTACCACTTGGGCAATCGGGAATTCCGCAGCCGGAACATGTTCTGCGGGCGCACGCTTACGCCGCTTGCGCGGTGCCAATCCCGCAAGCGTCAATTGTTCGGCGTCCACAGCAGTCATGCCCTCACTATAAGCGGCGCAGCAATACTCGGTAAAATTTTACCGAAGTCAGTTCAGCGCAAATAATCAAGTACGCGAGTCAGGTCGCGTACGTTGATCGCATCGTCAGCGGCAAGCTGTGTTTTCGGTTTGGCGCAGAACGCCAAACCAAGGCCTGCGGCCTGAATCATCGGAATATCGTTCGCTCCATCTCCTACGGCCACGGTCTGGCTCATCGGCACGCCAAGACGTTCCGCCCATGATTTCAATGCGTGCAGTTTCACGGTTTTGCATACGATATCGCCCAGCACCTTGCCGGTGAGCTTGCCGTCGGCCACGTCGAGACGGTTCGCGATCCAATAATCGATATGTCCCTCGGCGGCCAATCGGTCTACAACTTCATGGAAGCCTCCGGAAACCACGCCCACTTTCCAACCATGAGCATGCAGGGTGTCGATGAGCTCCAATGCGCCATGGGTGAAGTGTAGTTTGTCGTGCACGGTGTCGAATACGGAAACCGGCAGGCCCTTCAGCAACGCCACACGGGCTCGTAACGCATCGCAGAACTCCAGCTCGCCACGCATCGCGCGTTCGGTCACGGCTGCGATTTCCTCACCGCAGCCGGCGGCCTCTCCCAACTCGTCGATGACCTCTTCGTCAATGAGCGTGGAGTCCACATCCATCACCAGCAGTCCCGGCTTGGCCAGCGTCGGGGCGAGCGGCATCCCATGCTCATCTGTCTGTGACTGGTCGGAGTCCATGCCAAAACCATGCAGGTCATGCAGTCCGGTTTCCGAGTTGTCAACAAAATGCACATCTTCTTGCGTCATGCCTTCGATTCTCGAAAAACCTTGGGACAATGCCCCCTATGAGTTTTTCTGCTGCTGTCATTGCCGTGTCCCATGGCGTACTTGCCGCTGAGGCACCGATATGCACCACATCCGAAGGTGGACTGATCGGTACCATCACCGATTGGCTGATCACCCTGATGGAAACCGTCGGGGGAATCGGTGTGGCGCTTGCCATCGCATTGGAATCCGTATTCCCGCCCATTCCCTCGGAGGTGATCCTGCCACTGGCCGGATTCACCGCGGCACGAGGCACGTTAAGCCTACCGGCCGCCATTATCTGGGCCACCGTGGGATCGGTGCTGGGCGCATGGATGCTGTACGGCATCTCCCGTTGGGTGGGGCTGCATCGCATCAACCGTGCGGCGGATAAGATTCCCGGCGTCAGCCGTAAGGACGTAGGCAAAGCCAACGACTGGTTCACCAAGTACGGCACATGGTCGGTGCTGATCGGTCGTGTGATTCCAGTGGTCCGTTCATTGATCTCCATTCCGGCCGGCTTCAATCGTATGAATTTCCTGCATTTCACCGGATGGACCCTGCTCGGCTCGGCTGTATGGAACACCATTCTGGTTTCCGCCGGTTATCTGCTCGGCGACCAGTGGTGCTCCATCCAAGGAGCGCTCGGCGTGTTCGAGGATGTGGTCATTGGCGCGGTGATTGTGATCATCGTCTGGCTCATCGCACGCAAAGTGCGTACGCTGTTGCGTAGCAGGAAGTCGGCTCACGAGTCCGAGTGAATGGGATTCGATCGTCGGCGCAGCCCACGCCGATACGCTCGGCCTCAAGCGCCAAGAAGGAATACATGACCGCAACCGAAGATCTCGCCGAACTCAATGATCGGCTCATGGCCAAGAACCATGCGCTCGCCGAAGCGCTCACCCGAGCCGGCAAGGAACTCACCAAAGCCAAGTCGCAGCTTGCCCAGTTGGCGCAGCCGCCGCTCACCTTCGCAACCATGATCAAGGTGGACTCCACGCGGACCGACGACGATGGCATCCAGCATGCTTCGGCGGAGGTCATCTCCGGTAGCCGGCGCATGGTGGTACCTGTGGCGGCTAATGTGAATGCCGCGCGATTGGTTGCCGGCGCCACGGTGATGCTCAACGAGAAGCTGGTATTGGTGGAACAGCGGGACGCGGACACCGTCGGTCAGATTCGCACCGTTCGCCAGCCACTTGACGACGGTCGTATCATCGTCGCTGACGCATCCGGCAATCCTGTACTTGTTCGACGAGCTACTGCGCTTGCACATCAAAGCGTCAATCAAGGTGACCGGGTGATTGTGGACCCGTCCGTAAGGATGGCCATCGAACTGTTGCCGGCAGAAGGCGATCGTGATCTGGTACTTGAAGAGACGCCGGACGTTACCTTCCGTGACATCGGCGGCTTGGATGAGGAGATCGGCCGCATACGTGACGCTGTGCAGCTGCCATTCCAACATCGTGCGTTGTTCGAGCGTTACGACTTGAAGCCTCCGAAAGGTGTACTGCTGTACGGACCTCCCGGCAACGGCAAAACGATGATCGCCAAGGCCGTGGCGAACGCCCTATGCGAAGGTGGATACGATGTGGACGGTGACGGAATCGTCAGCGATGCCGAACGCATGGTCAAAGGCGTGTTCCTTTCCGTCAAAGGTCCGGAACTGCTGAATAAGTATGTGGGCGAATCCGAACGACTCATCCGACTCATCTTCCAGCGGGCTCGCGAACGTGCCGCTGAAGGCAAACCGGTGGTGGTGTTCATCGACGAGATGGATTCGCTGCTGAGAACCCGCGGTTCCGGTGTCTCCTCGGATGTGGAGACTACCATCGTGCCGCAGTTCCTCTCCGAACTCGACGGCGTGGAAACTTTGGACAATGTGATGGTGATCGGTGCCTCCAACCGTGTGGACATGATCGACCCCGCGGTACTGAGGCCGGGACGATTGGATGTCAAAATCCGTGTGGGGCGGCCCTCTCGCGCCCAAGCCGTGGCCATCGTGAACCATTACCTGACCGATGATCTGCCGCTGGAAGCCGGAGTGGACGCCCATGCCCTGTCCGAGGTGCTGGTGCAGGACATATACGAGGCCACCGAACGGCGTCATCTCTGTGATGTGCAGGGTGAGGACGGCCAATGGTCCGCTTTGTATCTGAAGGACGTGGTTTCCGGTGCCATGCTCAAGAACGTGGTGGACCGCGCCAAAACCCGCGCCGTCAAGCAGTCCATCGAATCGGGCGAAGCCGTGGCCATCACCGTGCCATTGCTCGCCGCCGCGGTGGAGGACGAATATCGCGAGTCCAGTGATTCGATGGTGGATGTGGACCCTGTACAGTGGGCGCTGATCAACGGTATGGATCCGATACGTCGCATCCGTGCATGCAGACAGTAGCATCAGACGGCAAGTTGAACGACGAACAGGCAAGGAGCATGGCATGACCGTACGGAGGGTGATGGGCACCGAAACCGAATACGCGGTGTCGGTGAAGGGTGCCGGTCGGTATAATCCGGTGCAATTGTCCTTCGACGTGGTCAGTGCGGCGGCAGACAAGCACAGCCGCAATATCCGATGGGACTACCGGCAGGAGGATCCGGTCAACGATGCGCGCGGCATGCGTCTGGAACGGGCCAACGCGCGTCCGGACATGCTCACCGACGCGCCGCAGCTCAACATCACCAACGTAATAGCTCCCAACGGCGGACGCGTCTATGTCGACCACGCACATCCGGAATATTCGGCACCGGAGACCACGGACCCGTTTGAAGCGGTGAAGTACGATCATGCCGGCAATCTGCTGATGCAGCAGGCGTGTGAGCGGGCCAGGGCCGATACCGGCCAGCCGATTGAACTGCACCGCAACAATGTGGATGGCAAAGGCGCAAGCTGGGGTACGCATGAGAACTACATGATGAATCGCGCCGTGCCGTTCGATCAGGTCAGCCGTCTGATGACCCTGCACTTCGTCACCCGACAGATCTATGCCGGGTCGGGGCGTGTGGGACTGGGGGAACGCAGCGAAACGGCCGGCTATCAGCTGAGCCAACGAGCCGATTACATTCATGCGCGCGTCGGTCTGCAGACCACATTCGAGCGTCCGATTATCAATACGCGCGACGAGTCGCACTCGACGGATGATTGTCGCCGCCTGCATGTGATCGTGGGCGACGCCAATCGCATGGATGTGCCTCAAGTTCTGAAACTGGGCACCACCAGCATGCTCCTGTGGCTGCTGGAGCATGCCGATGAAGCCGGTTTTGACGTATCCGCTTTCCTGGATGGATTGGAACTGGCCGATCCGGTCGAGGCTATGCATACCGTCTCCCATGATTTGGGTCTCAATGCCGTCTTGCCTCTGGCATCGGGCGGCGAAACCACGGCTTGGCTGATTCAGCTCAAACTGCGGCAGGCCGTATATCAGGTGGCGGCGCTCGTGAACGGTACTGATACCGCCGGCGAACCTCAATGGCCGGACAAGCCCACCACCTCCGTAATGGCGATGTGGGGACAGGCCCTTGCCGACGTGGCCGCCATACGCCATGCGTCTGATGATGAGCGACTGAACATGACCGGCGAGGCAAGCCGCGTGGAATGGCTGCTGAAATGGCAACTGCTGGAAAAGCTGCGTAGGAAGATCGTCAAGGGGGCGAACGTCGGCCGTGATATTGCTGGCGCGGATGATGACGTGTCTGTCGTATCCGACGTCCGTTCGGGAACCGCCGATGCCGCCTACGGATGGGCGGACCCACGTCTACAGGTCATCGACCTCAAGTGGGCCGCTCTTGACCCCGAAGACAGCGTTTTTACCAAGCTTGTGCCCCGCACCGAACGGGTGAACACATCCGCCGAGGTGACGTTTGCCGCCGCCGAACCTCCCGAAAACACCCGTGCATGGCTGCGAGCCATGCTGGTGCGTCGATTCGGCTCGGAAGTGGCCGCCGTAAGCTGGTCCAGACTCACCGCCCGCGAGCCCGAAACCATGAACGACGACGATTCCGAGGAGTTCTACGGCAATGCCGGGCACATGGCAGCTCCTGACCGCCGACTGTTCTCATTGGACATCTCCAATCCACTCGCCTTCGACAAAGCGCACTGTGCGAAGCCGATGGAATCTGCCGAACACGCCATCGACCTGCTCAAAGCATTGGCGTACGGCAGCCGGTAAAGATACACTGAGGGATTATGGAAGAAACACGCGAAGAGACTCCACAGTATCTGCGAGGCCTGGCGCTCAAAGTCGCCGGCCTACTTGAGGAAGCTGGCCAGCATGCCTTGCAGGCCCAGCTCAATCCGCGTAGCATTGCGCAGCCGAGTGACGTCAAGGTCGCGGATTCCCGCACCAAACTTGAGGTTGACGGCAAGATCCTGCGCTTCATGAGTACCCGTCTTGCGGACATCGCTCATTTCGATGGCTTCTGGACCACTCGCCCGGCCTCCAGCCGCCCCGGCCAGCGTTACTGGTACATCGGCAAAATCGACGGTGTGATCAATTACCTGCGTCGCATGAGCGAATGGACGCTGACCGCTGCATTGTTCGAATTCGATGAGAACAACGAGCCCAAACCCATTATCGGCGTGGTGCATGCCCCGGCTCTGGGCCTCACGTATCTGGCGGCCAAGGGCGCAGGTGCCGTACGTATCCACAAGACTACGGTGGGTGAGAAGCGAGACAAGGTTGTTCCTTCGATGACCTCGTCGCTGGATGGCTCCGTGTTGAGCTACGGCATGTCCTTCATTCCCGACGAATCCCGCCGCGCATTGGAAGTAGCCTCGTCGCTGGCAGGACGCCCGGCCGATATCAAGCGTGTGGGGCCGGCTTCCCTTGATCTGTGCAAGGTGGCGGACGGTACGTACGACGCCTATTTCGAGCCGATGCTGCACGTGTGGGACATTCCCGCCATCGCGGCCGGCACCGTGGTGGTATGGGAAGCGCAAGGTACGCTCAGCCGGTGGGACGGTGAACGCATCCACTGGCGTCATGACAATGACGTGGTGGCCACCAATGGCCTGATCGGTCGTGAACTCAAGCAGTATCTGAAATAGTCCCTACTGAGCCTTTACCAATAAAACATCGAGAAGACCTTCATGCCACAGCAATTCGAACAGCCCCAATCCCAGACACAGGAAACCCACGAAGACGACGTGCTCGCCCAATCCGCTCCCCAAAGTGCGGACCAGTCTCAGGATCAGTCCGACGTATTGGACGACATCCTGAACGATATTGAGTCCACTCTGGAAACCAATGCCGAGGAATACGTCAACAGCTTCGTGCAAAAAGGCGGCGAGTGATGCCTCAACTGCGTGATAGCGGTACTCGTACCCTCCACGCCACAGAACCCGTGCCATCCGCTGAGATGGACGGGTTCTGCCGTATTTTCGGCGTGGAAACCGAATACGGTGTGGCAGTGACCGGAGTTGAAAAGCCTGTGGATGCCGGACAGGTGGCCATGACCATGTTCCAGCCCATCGTCTCCCGCTCCCGCTCCACCAACACCTATCTGACCAACGGATCCCGACTCTATCTCGACGTCGGCTCCCATCCCGAATACGCCACTGCCGAGGCGCGCGCCCCGCATGAGGCATTGGCACAGGATCTTGCCGGCGAGCGGGTGATGCGCGGGCTCGCCCTGAAGGCGCAGACCAGACTGCGCGAAACATACGGCGAGCATGCCACTGTTCACGTGTTCAAGAACAATGTGGATTCGGCCGGCCATGCTTTCGGCTGCCATGAAAACTATCTGGTGCGCCGCTTTGTACCGTTGGAAGCCGTGGAGCACCAGCTGTTGCCGTTCCTGATCACCCGTCAGCTGTACACGGGCGCAGGCCGCATAACCCCGGATGGTTTCCAGATCACGCAGCGCGCTGACTTCCTGGATGAAGCGATTTCCTCCGCCACTACACGCTCGCGCCCGATGGTCAACACTCGTGACGAGCCACACGCCGACCCCGACGCGTTCCGTCGTCTGCATGTGATCATCGGCGACTCCAACCGTTCGCAATGGGCCACATGGATGAAACTTGTGGTGACGCATCTCGTGCTGTGCGTCATCGAAGAGGCGTTCCGCCGCGGTAAGCCGTCCGGATTCGAGGATTGGGCGTTTATCGACCCGGCCTCCGCCAACCGTGCGGTCAGCCGGTTCTTGGATGCACCGGATGCCGCGTTGACGCTCGCCTCGGGAGAAACGGTGAGCGCGCTCGCATTGCAACGTCGATATTTCCATGCGGTCGCCCTGTTCGTAGCTGATCATCGTGAGGCGATGGACGCCGCGTTTGCCGTCAGTACGTCGATGATGAAGCATGCGACAGATGTCGCTACAGATTCGCCGACGGCTGTAATTTTAGGGGAATGGGACCGTGTGCTGCAGGCCTTGGAGGCGCATGATTACGAGGCGCTTGCCGATCGTGTGGACTGGGCCGCCAAACGTCGGGTGTTCGAGGCGTTGCGTCGCCGCCGTCCGGACGTGACCGCTATCCAGCTGGAACAGTTGGAGCTCGACTACCATGACGTGGCCAACGGACATCTCTATGATTCGCTGGTTTCACGTGGACAGCTACACCAGTTGATGACCCGTGACGAAGTGGAACGCGCGGTGCATGAAGCGCCGCAGGACACCCGTGCTGCCTTGCGCGGACGGTTCGTGGAAGCCGCTCTGGCCTCAGGTGCCCAGTTCTCCGCCGACTGGACTCACCTGACCGTAACCGCCCCCGAACGCCGCGAAGCCATCCTTCTGGACCCGTTCAGTGCTGAAGCCACTGCCGAATTCGAGCATCTTATGGCGATCCTCGGCCGTTGAACGTCTGCTGAGTGTCTGTGCTGCCGCTGCCGGCCATCGTGCATTACAGTGATACGGTACATGGTTGGTCAGCGGCGAAGGAGACGCGGCATATGATTCGTGTGGCGATTGTGGAGGACGAATCCGCTTACGCACAGACTCTGCGCGAATATCTGGACCGCTACAGCGAGGAAATCCACGAACGATTCGACATTACGGTGTTCCCCGACGGCGAAGACATCGTGGAGAACTATCGCGCCGAATGGGACATCATTCTGATGGACATCGAAATGGCGTCCATGGACGGCATGACCGCCGCCGAACGTATCCGCGAAGTGGATGGTCAGGTGGTCATCATCTTCATCACCAATATGGCCCAATACGCCATTCAGGGTTACCGTGTGGACGCACTGGACTATGTACTGAAGCCCATTTCGTATTTCGCGTTCACGCAACGGCTCGGGCGCGCCATCTCCCGCATGCAGACCAGATCGCGTGCGGAAGAGCGATATCTGGTCATCACCTCCAAATCCAGCACCATGCGCGTGCCGATCTCCCGAATATTGTGGATCGAGAGCAGCGGCCACAGGCTGGCATACCATACGGCCGATGGAGTATTCGAATCCACCGCCTCTTCAATGAAGGAAGTCGAGGACAAACTCGCTGGCGAATCGTTCTTCCGGTGCAATAAAGGCATTCTGGTGAATCTTGCGCATGTGCGCGGCATGGAAGACGGAAGCGCTGTGATCGGCGGCGGAGCACGCATTCCGGTCAGCCGGGCCAAACAGCGTGACCTGCTTACCGCACTTACTGCCTACTTGGGAAACGTGATCAAATGATCGGCGTGGATCTCAGCATCATCGCAGCGGCCGATGTCGTCAATACGGTGGGCGCAGTGCCGGACATCCCGAAAACGCATACGGCGCTCGCCGAATGGCTGGCTTGCGTGACGTTGATTCTCCTGGTGACGCGCACCATGCCGGATGTACGAAAAATCGGTGTGCTGATCGGCTCGTTGGCAGCGCTTGTGGCGGTGCAGATCGGTATCGGCATGGTGCCGGTGGCGTTGTGGCTGCCCGGAATGGCCGTGGCGTTGGCCATCATGCTGGTGACGATTCGTCTGTGTTGTGATTGCTCCGCACCGACCTGCCTGTATTGGATGATGCGCGCGTTCGTGATCGCAGAGTTCGCCGCTTCGCTCGAATGGCAGCTGTACTACTATCTGTCGGGACGATATGGCTGGCCCGCGCGTGCGTCATGGGTTGAACTCCCGTTCCTCATCGTCATGTATGGCGCGGTGTTCGCCGTGGTGGTGCTGCTGGAACGCGGACAGAACGCTGCGGCGCTGGATGTGGGTGGGCGGGACCTCACAGTGACAGCCATTATCGCCATTACGACGTTTACGTTGAGCAATCTGAGCTACGTGTCTACCGCCACACCATTCACCAGCACCATCGGCACCGAAGTGTTCAACATCCGTACCTTGGTCGGACTCGGAGGCGTGGCCTTCCTCTACGCTTTCCATGTCCAACTGTGTGAGAACCATGCCCGGCGTGAACTCGACTCGATGCGAACGGTATTGCAGATGCAGTATGCGCAGTACCAGCAGTCCAAGGAAAGCATCGCCGTCATCAATCATAAGTATCACGATTTAAAGCATCAGATTGCCGTGCTGCGACGTGAGTCCGACCCCGGTAAACGTGAGGAATATCTCGACGATATCGAACATGGCATCAAGGAGTACGAGGCTCGCTTCAAAACCGGAAACGCGGTTTTGGACACGATGCTGACTGGCAAAGGTTTGATATGTGCGCGCGACGGCATCGAATTGACCTGTGTGGCGGACGGCTCGCTGCTGAACCGGGTCAGTGAGATGGATATCTGCACGATATTCGGCAACGCGCTTGACAACGCCATCGAATATGAGCGACGAATCACGGACGCCTCGCACCGGTTGATTCACGTGACGGTTTCGGATGTGAACGGCTTCACGCTGATTCGTGTGGAGAACTATCTGCAGTCCGATGATGCGGCCGGCGGTCCAGCCGATGGCGATGGCTTGACCGGCGGTGCGGACAGTGACCTGCCTTCCACGACCAAAGCGGACAAGCGATTCCACGGGTTCGGTCTCAAAAGCATCCGTCACACGGCCGGCACATACGGCGGCACCCTGACCATCGCCAAACGTGACGGTTGGTTCGACCTGACCGTACTCATTCCTCGATGATTTCGTGCAATAAGCCAACCGTTCGTGCAATTGCCCTTTCCTGAGCCGTCATTTCCCCGATGATGGAATCATCAAGATTCATTGCTGAATCCGTTGCATCTTCGGACTCGACAGGGAGCGCATCGTGGAACGTCAGGCCTTCAACCCGTATCTTCCGGCAGGGGAGTACATCCCCGATGCCGAGCCGTACGTGTTCGGTGATCGCGTGTACATCTACGGTTCGCATGACCGTTTCGGCGCTCCGATGTTCTGCGTCAACGACTATGTCTGCTGGTCCGCGCCAGTGGATGACCTGTCTGACTGGCGTTATGAGGGTGTGATCTACCGCAAGCGTCAGGATCCCAAGAACAGTTTCGGTCTGCGGCTCCTGTTCGCCCCGGATGTGACAGTTGGCCCTGACGGCCGCTACTACCTGTACTATGCCTTTGATTTCTGGGGGCTGATGGGCGTGGCGGTGGCTGATTCGCCCGCCGGCCCGTACGAGTTCTATGGGCATGTGCATTACACGGACGGCACGATTTGGGGGCGACGCAAAGGCGATTCCTTCCCCTTCGACCCGGGCGTGTTCGTGGATGATGACGGCCGTGTCTATCTGTACTCCGGTTTTTACACTCCCGTGCCCGCCGCGGTCACCGGTTTCCGCTCACTGGGCTTCGACGGTGGTTATGTGCTCGAACTGGAATCTGACATGGTGACCATTCGCACGCCTGAACAACTGTTGTTCCCTAAAACCGGGCCCGGTTCGTTCGCGGGACATGAGTTCTTCGAAGCCTCTTCGATGCGCAAGTGGGATGGCAAATACTACTTCGTATACTCGTCCCGGCTCAATCATGAGCTGTGTTATGCCGTTTCCGATTCTCCGACTGACGGATTCCGTTATGGCGGCACGCTGGTGAGCATAGGCGATGTCGGTTTGCCTGGACATGACGACGAATCCAGCGCCTCGAACTACACCGGCAACACGCACGGTGGCATGCTGCGCATCGGCAATGATTTCTACACGTTCTACCATCGCCAGACCAATCGCAGCTCCTACGCCCGTCAGGCCTGTGCCGAACGGCTTGACGCCACGTTTGATGCTGCAACCGGTGAATGGCGGTTCGCTCAAGCCGAAGTCACGAGTTGTGGCTTGAATGGCGGGCCGTTGCGGGGAAGCGGCAAGTATGAGGCCCGCATCGCCTGCAACCTATGGAGCAAGGACGGTGCCGGCCGGTACGACGGCTCGCATCCGGCCAGACGGCTGGCCGCACATCCCTATTTCACACAGGACGAACGTGACGCCAAGGCCGAAGCCGGTCCGGTTGCAGCCCGTCAGTACATCGCTAACATGCGTGACGGTGCGGTGGCTGGATTCAAATACTTTGATTGCGGTAATTCTTGGCCTCTGAACGGCATTTCGGCGACTGTTCGCGCGCATCGCGGCGGGGGAGGGGCCAAGGGAGCGTTCGTGGTTTCCTTGGATCCGGCTGGTTCGGTTATTGTCTCCACGGTGCCGATTACCGTCAACAGGGCCGATGGCTGGCAGACGTTCCGGGCGGAAGCGTCATTGCCTCCTGCGGACGGGGCGAACGGCATCGAAACCACGGCGGGGAGTGCGCAAAACAAACCAGTTGAAATCCACATGCATTCCTGTCCGCTGTATTTGCGGTACACCGGCTCCGGTTCCATCGATTTTCTTGAGTTTGAATTCGTTCATGATCAGGTCAAGGAGGTGAACAATGACAACAGCCAATGAAGATGCACAGTCTACGGTGGCGGTAGGTGGACGCGGGCCTGTCGGCGCCATACGGCGCGGTTGGGCTCGATTCGACGCCAAACATCATGGCATCGCCGAATTCATCATGTTCTTCATCGTGTGCAATGCGGTCACGGTACTGCAACTGGTATTGATGCCGGTGTTCAAATGGCTGTTCGGTCTGACCCCGTTGGTCGCTACGAGTTTCCAAGTGCTTCCAGTCGGTCATAATTTCGACGGCAGCGCATACTACGTGTTCGACTATGCCGCCGGAGCCATCGGCACCACCGATGCGGCCGGCATCGCGGGCGGCGGCGGATTGGCCTACTTCCTGGCCGTGGAACTGACGATGGCCATCGCGCAGGTGATCAACTTCATCACCCAGCGCAAAGTGACCTTCAAATCCACCGGCAGCGTATGGAAGGCCGCAGCTTGGTATGTGCTCGCCTACGTGATCATCACCATCGGCGCAGCCGCCCTGCAAGGCCTGTACAAAGCCCCGCTTTACGGATGGTGCATCAACGTGATGGGTGGAGGAGCCGGTGCCACCGCCGCCGACCTCATCACCATGATCATCAACTGCACCCTCTCGTTCTGGGTCTTCTACCCAATCATGAAACTGATTTTCAAGCAGCGATAAATCGGGCTCTATTGCTCGGTGACACCGTATTTCACACAAGTAAAGGAGATATGCAATGAAGCAGAAGAAACTCAGGATGCGCGGAGGAATATTCCGTGCCATCGTCATCCCGATCATGTCGGTGTTCGTGATTTTTGCGGTTGCACTGACCGTTGTCACCAACTATTTCACCCCGTCACTGGACGCATTCCTCGGTAAGGGAGCGAAAGCATATTCCAATCCCAAGGGAACTTCGGGGTGGAACGCTTCTTATTACGATTTTGATGCTTCCAATTCCGAAGAAGCGTTAAAGAACAGTGCGGTGATTGCCGAACAGATTGCCGATGAAGGTGAAGTGTTGTTGAAGAACGATGGCACGTTGCCGCTCAAATCAACCACAGCGGTTACGCCTATGGGCTATCGTTATCTCAATCCGGTGATGAGCGGTTCCGGATCGGGCAGCACCAATACATCTTCCGATTACGTTTACAGTGCGGAAAAAGGCATCACGGAAGCCTTCAACAACGTGAACACCAAATTTGTGGACGCGATGAAAAAGGCCGCCACTATCGAAGTAGCACCGAAGGCGTCCAGTGGTGAAGGCGGGAAGACGGCTTTTCTTGGCAGTGGGCTGAACATTACCGAATACGATGTTGCTGATTTGAAATCGGTGGCGTCAACTTGCAAGGATACGGTCGGCATCGTATTCATCGGACGTGTTTCCGGCGAGGGCGGCGACCTGTATTCGTTGGAGTATGAGGATGGAACCCCACATGAACTTGCATTGACGCAAGCGGAGCGTAACATGCTCGACTACGCGAAAACAAACTGCAAACACGTGGTTGTCGTATTGAATTCGACAAACACTATGCAGGTTCCTGAATTGCAGGATGACAATCAGATTAACGCGATTCTGCAAATTGCCACTCCTGGTGCACTCGGTTTCAAATCGCTTGGCAAAATCCTCAATGGTACGGTCAACCCGTCAGGACGTACGGTTGATACGTTCGTTGCCGATCTGACCACCGGTCCAACATATGCCAATTTCGATAATGGCACAGGCATGTCGGATTATGAAAACACCAGCTATACCAGAAACATTTGGCTGGCTCAGTATCTTGGCGGTGCGGAATTTAAAGCACCCTTCCGTGAGTACGAAGAAGGTGTGTATATGGGGTATCGCTGGTATGAAACCGCTTCTGATGTAGGATATTTCACATCCTCAAACCTGCCAGCGGGAGAAGCTGACTCTTACTATAACCGCGATAACGGTGTGGTATATCCGTTCGGTTATGGTTTGTCGTACACCACCTTCAAACAGGAAATTGTCAAATATGATGATTCCGGTAATGACATCACGGTTGACGTTTCGGTGACGAATACCGGTGATGTGGCCGGTAAGGAGGTTGTGCAGCTTTACTATAAAGCACCCTATACGCAGTTCGATGTTGACAATTCCATCGAAAAGCCGACGGCTAACCTTATTGCCTTTGGCAAGACCGAAGAATTACAGCCTGGCGCGTCTGAAACCGTCACCCTGACCTTTGATAAAGAGGATATGGCGTCTTACTGCTATACGCATGCCAATGGTAATGGCACCACCGGCTCCTATGTGTTGGAAAAGGGTGACTATGCCATTACTCTGCGCGCCGACAGTCATGATGTCCTCGATGAGCGTACAACCAATATCGCTGAAACAGTCTGGTACAACGGCAAGGACGGCAATATTCGCGAATCCGAGAAGACCGCGCAGTCGCAACTCAAAGATGATGGCACGACGACAGATACGCCGGCTCGGACTGAAGAGAATCCTAATGCAACATATGTTGCCGCGTCGAATCAGTTTGAACATGCCAACCAGTACATGACCGATAGTTCGGTTGGTCACGATGTCACCATCCTTACCCGCGCCGATTGGAACAATACGCAGCCTTCCGCACCCACCGACGAAACGCGGCAAGCCAGTGACACTGTCAAGAAGTGGCTGGATTACGGGTATGCCACTAGCGAGAATTTCGGCAATGGTGAATGGGACGAAGATAATGATCCGACCATCGGCAACGACAAAGACAGCAAAGTCTACGTCGCTGAGAAAGATGCGCCCGCATCTGGCAAAGACAACGGCTTAACCATGTCAAACATGCGAGGATTAAGCTATTACGACAAGCGGTGGGACAATCTCCTTGATCAGCTTGACTATAACGACGATCAGATTAACCTTGCGCTGTTCGCCAACGGTTATGCATCTGGTGAACTTGATTCCGTGGGCAAGCCGGCCACGTCCGAACATGATGGCCCTCAGGGGTTAGCGCTGAACGACAACTCCGGCAACAGTTGGGTGAATGCCTGCTCATTCCCATCGGAGACGACTATGGCGCAAACCTTCAATGTCAAGCTCGCCTATGCAATGGGCTCCGCAGTCGGAGAGGAAAACTACTTCATAAATGGTGGTGGTTGGTACGCACCTGCGGTGAACATGCATTGGTCCGCGTTCTCGGGTCGCAATTACGAATACTATTCCGAGGATCCGTTGGTTTCCGGTAAGATGGCCGCGCAGGTTATCTCTGGTGCTGGCGATAAAGGTACGTATTGTGCACTCAAGCATTTCGCCATGATCGAGCAAGAAGAATGGCGCTCTTGGATTCCATCTTCATGGGCTACAGAACAGACTGTACGCGAGATTTACTTGAAGCCGTTTGAGATCGCGGTTAAGGAAGCGAAGAAAACCATCAAGTATATTTCCGATGACAAGGGCACCGTATCCACGAAGACCATGCGGGCTGCTGATTGTATGATGACCAGCGGTTGGTCGGGCATCGGTGGTTTGTGGACTGCATATGACTACAACCTGATGACGAATGTGCTGCGCAACGAGTGGGGCTTCCAAGGATTTGTCATCACTGATTACGATCAAGGCAACGGCCCGCACGACAATGTTGCGGTGAACCGTATGGTGCGTGCCGGCGTTGATCAGCATATGATTGACAAGACGCTGAGCCCGGGCAAATACACGTCAACCGGCACAGCTACAGGCAAGGCCGCACTTCGTCGTGCGGTGAAAAATACGCTATACACTATGGCCAACTCCGCACAGACCAATAATCTCGTTCCCGGTGGAAAGATGTATTACCGAACTTCACCGTGGCGTCTTGGAGTATATGCTGTGGATGCGATTGTTGCAGCTGGTGTAGTACTAGGAGTCATTATGACTCTGCGCCGAGCCAAGGACGAGAAACTTCACCCTGAAAATTATAAGAGCAAAAGAAGCGGAAAGTGAGGTTAATCCACTACTTAGAACAAATCGGTTTTTCAACAAGGAGCATAGGTTGACAGTCGATATGCCTCTGCATTTGGCCTGATAACCTGCTTGATGCTCTATCCTTCTCCTCTTCCTCCGGTTGCGGCCGGGATGGGTGTTTCCTCCGGGCACCTGTCCCGGCCGCTTCACGCTGTGGACCATATTGAAACGGTCTGCCGCAGGAGGACTTTTCGCTGCTGCGGTTTGCGGGGTATTAGAAGTATTATGGATTGGCGCGAATATGCTGTTCTATATCCCCGCATCATGAGCAATTGACCACAGTGTGTAATATGCCGCCGTATTCGACACTGTGTAGAACATAGAGAAAACGAAAGCCCTCATGCACGCCATCGAATTCAATCACGATTGGTCTTACCGCCATCTCGACGTCTCGGATGAAGCGTTTGTTCCGGTGACGCTTCCGCATGACGCGATGATCAGCGAGGCGCGCACCCCGCTTGCGGTCAGTGGGGTGAACTCCGGATGGTTCGAGGGCAGGGACTATGAATACGTGCGTCGGTTCACCCCCGGCCCTGAGCTTGCCGGCCGGACGATGATTCTCGAATTCGAAGGCGTGTATCACAATGCCGAAGTCTGGATCAACGGCGAACAGGCCATATTCCGCCCGTACGGGTACACGAACTTCACAGTGGACGTGACCGACCGATTCATCGTTGGCCGAGAGAACGAGATCCGGGTCATCGCGCGCAACGCCGACCAGCCCAACTCCCGCTGGTACTCCGGTGCCGGCATCTATCGTCCGGTGACGCTATGGATCGCCCCACACGATCACATTCAGCTCGACGGCGTATCCGTACGCACCGTTTCCATCGGCTCAGGCTCACCGAATGGCACCGAGCCGGCACAAGTCGAATTCACTGTAGAAACCACCGCCCCCGGTGCAGTTTCCATCGCTATTGAGCAACTCCCAACGGTAAGCGCCGGCACGTTCGACGTGACCGGAGATGACTATTCCAATACTTCCGGCGATACCATCCAGTCGCCCCCTCAAACGGTTGCTGACGGCGAGCACAAAGCCACCATCACCCTCGATATTCCGGGCGCCCGCCTGTGGTCGCCGGACGAACCGAACCTGTACGCCGCGCACATTGCTTACGTTTCCGCCACTGATCCAACCATCACCGACGCAACAGACGTCACGTTCGGTATCCGCGAACTTGCCTGGGGACGTGACGGTCTTACCATCAACGGCAAGCGCGTCATCGTCCAAGGTGCCTGCATCCATCACGACAACGGCATACTCGGCGCCTGCGCCTATGCGGATGCCGAAGAACGCAAAATCGCCTTGCTGAAAGCCAATGGCTACAACGCCATCCGTTCCGCCCATAATCCCTGCTCCAAGGCCCTGCTCGACGCGGCCGACCGGCTCGGCATGCTCGTCATGGACGAATACATCGACCACTGGTACATCCATAAAACCCAACACGACTACGTGGATTACTTCGACCAGTGGTGGAAGGCCGACCTGACGGATATGGTCGTCAAGGACCGCAACCATCCGAGTGTCATCATGTACTCCACCGGCAACGAGGTGGGGGAGACCGCCCAAAAGCGCGGAATTGCGCTCGCCGGCGACATGACCGACTTTCTGCACCGCCTCGACCCGATCCGTCCGGTGACCTGCGGCATCAACATCTTCTTTAATTTCCTCACGTCCATCGGCATCGGTCAGTTTTCGGACAACAAAGCCGCCAAAGAAGCCGCAGTCGCGCAAAAGCGTCGCGCCGCCGGGAAAATGGTGCACAAGCGCAACGTTGTCGGCAGTGAGTTCTTCAATGCCATGACCAGCAAACTCGGTGCCGGTTTCATGAAAACCATGGCCACTCTGCCCATGTGCGATTGGGTTACGCGCGATGCCTTCGCACGGATGGACATTGCGGGCTACAATTACGGCATCAAACGGTACGCCCATGATTTGAAGAAGTACCCGGACCGGCTCATCCTCGGTTCTGAGACCTTCTGCAGTGACGCCTACCGGTTCCGTGAATTCGTCAAAAACAATCCGCGTCTTATCGGCGACTTTGTATGGTCCGGAATCGATTATCTTGGTGAAGCCGGCGTAGGCGCTTGGGAGTATGAGGATTACGCCAGTCTGAACATTGAATTCGGCTGGCTGACCGCAGGGTCCGGACGCCTCGATTTGACTGGCAAACCGCTCGGCGAGGCGCTGTATACCCGTGTGGCGTTGGAAGCTGAACCCGGTCCGTACATTGCCGTCAGCCCGGTCAATCATACCGATCGCAAGCATTCGCCCAGTTCGTGGAAGATGACCGGTGCCCGCGATTCGTGGAGCTGGAACGGCTGCGAGGGAGCCAAAGCCAATGTTGAAGTGTACGCGCGCGCCGCATCGGTGGCATTGCTGATCAACGGCAAGGAAGTGGATCGCAAGGAACTGAACGATACCTGCCTCGCGCTATTCGCAGTCGTTTGGCGGCCGGGCATAATCGAAGCGGTCTCCTACGATGCTTCCGGCCATGAAATCGGGCGTACGTCACTGACCAGTGCGTCCGAACATACTATGCTGGCCGCCGAAGTCGAGTGGTCGGGTGCCGGCAGATCGTGCGGTAACGGTCATGCTGGGCCAGTCGCCGCCAACGAACCGGTAACCGTCGCTCCCGGGCATCTTGCTTTTGTACGTGTACGGTACACCGATGAGCACGGCATTACCAAACCCCTTGAACGAGGCACGTTGCGCGCGTCGGTCAAGGGCGGCATCCTGCTTGGTTTCGGTTGTGCGGCCCCCTATAATACCGGCAGTTTCGTGACCGGCGTGACGGACACTTACTATGGTGAAGCGCTCGCTGTAGTACAGGCTCCTGAAACCGCCGCCCCTGGTGATGTTGTCGGCCTCACGGTGAGCGACGGCGGTCGTACCGCATCACTTGCCATTCCGGTTGGCTGATGGGCTGATTGGCCGGCAGACTCCGTAGCCTTTCGAGCATGCAGCACATACGAATGGACCCCGACCATCGTGGTCAGGGTCCATTCGTTGTCGTCTCTGTTAATGCTCGCTATGAGCGAAGGGTCACTCGGTGACAGCCTTCTTCAGCAGGGAGCCGGCGGAAATGCGCACGCCGTAGGAAGCCGGGATGTTGATGGTCTCGCCGGTGCGCGGGTTGCGGCCGGTGCGAGCAGCGCGCTTGACACGCTCGGCGGAGAAGAGACCGGTGAGCTTCAGGCCTTCGCCGGACTTCAGAGCCTCGACGAACACATCCTGGAAGGCGTTGACAGCAGCCTCAGCCTGGGCCTTGGTCAGGTTAGACTTCTGGGCGATCTTCGAGACGAGATCAGACTTGTTGTATGCCATAAAGCATCCTTCTTGGGTCAGGGGACAAGCACTGCCGCTTGTCCGCGTCATCACATGATGATAGCGCATGAATCTGCCGAAACCCGCGATTTATAAGGGTTTTCACAACTTTTTACCCGTTTTGTACGTCGAAATAGGCGTTGAACGAGTTCTGAAAGGGGGTAAACCGGAATGAACTGGTTCCTAAGCGTCCGTTCAGACGAGATTATGGTTGTCCAGCCATTTCATCGCAGCGGCTCCCAGAGGGATTCTCAGCCAATAGAACACCACACGATGCAGCAACGTGGCGGAAAGCGCAACACCTTGGGGAACGCCGAATGCCACGAACGCGAATGTCAACGCGGCCTCCACGCCGCCCAAACCGCCGGGTGTGGGCACGGCCGAACCCAGTGCATAGGCGAGCATGAACACGAAAGTGACCTCGATCGGATTCGCGGCCTGTCCGAAAGCCAATAGCGCCGCCCAGAACGCCAGACCGGTGGTGATGTTCTGGAACAGGGCGCCGAGGCAGCTCGCCGTCAACTCCTGCGGGTGCGACAGCACATCGAGCAGCTGATTGACATAGTTCTTCGCCAAGGGCATCAGGCGGCGAGTCACCCAGTGACGTGCGGGCGGAATCATCATCGTCACCGAAAGCACCACGACCACGATGCCCAGCACAATCACCAACGTGTTCGTCGGAATGGATCCGGTGAAGGTATTGCGACCGGTGAACAGGCCGATGATGACCAGCATCGTGAAATACACGGCGTAATACACCACCAGTGCGGCGCTCATGATAGCCGTGGCCTGAGTGTTACGGTAGCCGGATTTGCGCAGGAACTGAAGGTTGACGAACGATGGTCCCACGCCGGCTGGCATGGACACGGTGGCGAATCCGCCGGCGACCTGGCTCATGAACACGCCTACGGTATCGCGTCGGTTGCGGTTCATCAACGCACCCAGCGAAATGGACGAACCGATCCAACCGCATACGCCAAGCGCCATGACCACCAATGCCATGATCGGGTTCGCGTTCCTGATCGCGGCGATGATCTCTTCGGGATTGAGCTGCGTGAACACCACCACTACGGCCACGATGATCAGCAGCATGGTCAACATCGATCGCCAGGAGAAGCGGGCGAGCGTGACCGGTTCGGTGTTCTCCGCAAGTTCCTCGTCCGTCATCGCGTTGATACGGGTACGCAAGTCGGCGAGCAGCTGCTTGTCCCATGTGCCTAACGCGCGTGTGGCGGAAGGCACGGCGACCTTCTGGATAAACGGCACCAGCATGGTCAACGTGGTCTGTCCCCAAGCCTCATGCGCCGCCTCGATGGTGTCGTCCACGCCGATCAATGCGGCGAACAGGGCCAGCAGTTGCACTTTGTCAAGCGCCATGTTCGCGGGGGCTGAAGCATTGTCACCGTTATGCCAGCCGGCGATCACCCGGGTGCCGTCGTCGAGTCTGGCCAACGTGTTCGGTGTGATGCGTCGATGCGTATATCCTCGTCGATTGGCCACGGACAGGTAACGCATATACGCCACGGCATCGGCCTTGGTCAGCGTACGCAAATTCGCCGGCAAACCTATGGTGTGCGCATCAAGCACCAGAATGGCCGATTCATCGGTGTCGGCCATGCCGTACGGGCTGGGAGCGGGCAGTTTGATGGCATTGAGGCCCAACAGCATCGCGAAATGATGCTGCACGGATTCACGTACCGAACGATCTCGCCTGATGGATACGCTGGTGAACCGCACCCAGTCCCATAATTGCTTCAGATAGCCCACGGAATGGGATTGTGCGTCCAGTACGGAGACGATGAAACGACGTCCTCCCGTAGTCTCCAAGTCGTAGATGCGTGAGCCTTCAGCCAGATCGTCGTCAAGGGTGGCCGCCAGTGAGCCATGCCCGGCAAGGGGCGCGTCTTGATGGCGAATCAGCGAAACCGGATCCAAGCCGATACCCTTGAGCGCGTTGATCAACTCGTTGCCCCATACGCCGGTGTTCTGTGTGCCGATGAGGAATCGGATCAGCATGCCTACCGTGCGTCCGGCGGCCATCGATACCAGCATGCCGGTGACCGAATGCCAGGAAAGCACCACCATCACCGCAGCGGTGGCATAGAGTATGTTCCAACTCCATTTCACCGAGGAGCGGATGCGCCGGGGGCCGGCGGCGGTCAGAAACGCGGCCATACCCGCGTAGATATCCGGTAGCAATGTGGAGCCGAATGTGGTGGCGGCCGAGACCAACGCCATCGATAACGTGGCGTCATGGAGGCCGCTGATCAATACGGAAATCGCCCATACCGCGCCATATCCGGCGAACATGGACAGTGCCGAGACCGCAGCTTCCAGCCATGCGCGTGTGAGCAATAACTGTCCGAGCACAATAACCACGATGACGATGGTGGCCAGCTGAGTGAGCACGGTGGACGGGAAATCCGCCAGCCAGTTGATGGCCTGCGCGGCGGTGTGTGCGTCGTCTTCCACGCCGCGCGTCATGCCGCCCAGGTATACGGCGAATACCATAACCACCGCGGCCATCAGCAGTGAGAGTGCAGCGCGGGTCAAATCAGCAAAATCATGTGTCCGACGTGGGGGCACGTCTTCGATAAACGGGCCGTCCGACGCCGTCCGCTCGGTGTTCGGTGACGGTGTCGCTGCGCTTATGTGTCGTTCCGCTGGGGACTGATGTTCACTGGCCATGGATCGGTGTCGCACCTGCCTTATACCGGATTGGATGATGGGAAGGCAACCTGGACCGAAAAGTCCGGGACGTGAGAGTTATAGGAAGCTGAAAGCAGAACAGGCACAAGCCCTGCGGAGTGCCGCGTGGACTCGTGCCTGTCAGCCGGTTTCGTCAAACGGGTCAGCGGTCGAACTCAACGAGCTTGGAAGCCACACCCGTGTATGTAGCAGGCGTCAAAGCCTTGAGACGCGCCGCGGTTTCAGGATCGAAGGACTGCTGGTCGATGAACGCCTCGACCTGTTCCTTGTTGATCTCGTGACCGCGCATGAGCTCCTTGACCTTCTCGTACGGCTTGTCCATGCCGGGCAGGCTCCTGAGCTCACAGGCGCGCATGGCGGTCTGGATCGGCTCGCCAAGCACCTCCCAGTTCTCGTCCAGCTCGCGGGAGATCACATGATCGTTCGGGTGAATGGACTTCAGGCCACCCATCAGGTTGTACAGGGCCAGCTGGGAGTAGCCGAGCGCGGAACCGATGTTGCGCTGGGTGGTGGAGTCGGTCAGATCGCGCTGCCAACGGGATTCCACAAGGGTGGCGGACAGCGTGTCGAGCAGCGAGCAGGAGATCTCGAAGTTCGCTTCGGCGTTTTCGAAGCGAATCGGGTTCACCTTGTGCGGCATGGTGGAGGAACCGGTGGCACCCTTGACCGGCACCTGGGCGAACACGCCACGGGAGATGTACATCCAGACATCCACGCACAGGTTGTGCATGATGCGGTTGGCATGGGAGACGGTGGAGTAGAGCTCGGCCTGCCAGTCGTGGGATTCGATCTGGGTGGTCAGCGGGTTCCAGGTCAGTCCCATGCGGTTGGTCACGAACTCGCGGGAGACGGCGATCCAATCCACATCCGGGCAGGCGGCCAAATGAGCGCCGAACGTGCCGGTGGCACCGTTGATCTTGCCCAGATACTCCTGGTTTTCGATGTTCTTCAACTGACGGTTCAGACGGTAGACATAGACGGCCAGCTCCTTGCCGAGCGTGGTGGGGGTTGCCGGCTGACCATGGGTCAGGGAGAGCAGTGCCTTATCCTTGTATTCCTCGGCCTTTTCGGCCAAGTGGTCGATGATCTCCTTGAACGCCGGGGTCCAGACGTTCTCCATCGCGTTCTTCACACAACGGGCGATGGACAGGTTGTTGATGTCTTCGGAGGTGCAGGCGAAATGCACCAAGGTCTTCAAGGCGTCGTTGATGTTGGTCAGCTCGGCCGGAGCCTTGTCGATCTGATCGTCGATGTAATACTCCACAGCCTTCACATCATGGTGGGTGACGGCTTCGTGGGCGGCGTGGGCGGCGATGCCTTCGGCGCCGAAATCCTCGGGGATGGCGCGCAGGAAGGACTTCTCTTCCTCGGTGAACGGCTTGACGCCGTCCACGACCGGCTGGTTGCCGTTGCCTTCGAATCCGTTGGCCAGAAGAATCATCCACTCGACCTCGACGCGCATGCGTTCGCGGTTCAGAGCAGGCTCGCTCAGGTATTCCACAAGCGGAGCGGTGGCGTTATGATAACGGCCGTCAAGCGGGGTCAGTGCGATTGCGGGGGAAATGTCGGTAAGCTTCATAATCTCCTAGGGTACTTCCAGCCGTGAACCGGTGGTGTCGTACCTTGGCGGGCGGGAATAAGACCGTCGAGCAGCGGTGGCTGTACGCTTGAGTGATTATGGACAATGCGCGAATACTGGTCATTGAGGATGATGCGGATATCAACGAGGTGGTCTGCACACGGCTCGCGAAGGCGGGTTGCTCCTGCACTCCCGCATATTCCGGTTCAGAGGCGCGGTTGCTGTTGGACCGGGGTGCCGGCTCCTGCGGTATTCGGGATGCTGCAGGATCTGACGAATTATGCGCATACGACTGCATCGTCACTGATCTCATGCTTCCAGGTCTCAGTGGAGAGCGGTTGATAGCCGAGCTCCGTGAACGCGGCGCGGGCGTGCCTATTATCGTGATTTCCTCGCGGGACACCGTGGCCGATCGCGTGACGTTGCTGAAGCTCGGTGCCGACGATTATCTCGTCAAGCCGTTCGATCTGGACGAGCTCGTCGTGCGTGTCGAAGCCCAATTGCGCGGCCGAGGATATGGCCGTTGTGCTGAGACGCCCGTGGCTCCGGCGGAAGGCGGCGTCGGCGATTCCCGGTCTGTGCCGCGGAAAGGGCAATCATCTCGGCAGAGCGGGGAAGCGCATAACATTGCGGTCGTGGACGGTGCGCAAGGCCATGCTGTCACTGCCGGACGATGGACTCTTGACCCGTTCTCCCATGTGTTCACCGTCGATGCGCAGCCGGTGGCGCTCACCAACACTGAATTCAGCATTATCGAACTGCTGATGACCCATCCCAATGCGGTTTTCACCAAACAGCAGGTATACGAGTTGTGTTGGAACGAGCCGTATATGGTGGACGACAACACCGTCACCGCGCATGTGAGCAAGATTCGAGCCAAATTGAAGCCTTCTGGCACCGAAACGTACATCAAAACCGTTTGGGGGCTCGGTTTCAAGCTTGATATGTGAGCGCCGCGTGAGAATCCTTCGTATGTACGCGCAAATCGGCACATGGGCGCGAACATACAAAGGATTCATGTGGCCAAATCCTTTGTATGTACGCGCGGCCGTCGTAAATCGCGCGCACATACAAACGGCTTCACGACAATGCCTGATGGTGCGTCATACTTTCGCAAGGATTTCGTAAGACTTGCGCGAGCACTGCGTGAGCGTTGCGCAAGAACCATTCCGTACGGTAAGTCCCATCAACGCATGATGGACGGGAAAGGAACGCACGATGGATGCGATTCGCATACGCTCGCTTGCCAAGCAGTACGTCGGCAAAAGAGTGGTCGACAAGCTTGACATGACCGTACCGCAAGGGGCGATTTACGGATTCGTCGGCAAAAACGGTGCCGGCAAGTCGACGGTCATGAAGATGATCGCAGGGCTTGCGACGCCGAGCGACGGCGAAATCACGTTGTTCGGCAATATGGCCACCGCAACAGCCGACAGGTCTGGTGGAGTGCAGCGTGTCGGAGCGCTTATCGAAAATCCTGGTCTGTTGCCGCATATGAGCGCATTCGACACGATGATGGCGCAGGCGCTTGCCTTCGGAGTCGCCGATCCGAAACCCGTTTGCCATGCCCTGCTCGACCAGGTTGGTCTGGGCAATACCGGTCGGAAAAAGACCAAAGGATTCTCACTTGGCATGAAACAGCGTCTCGGTATTGCACTCGCCCTCGTCGGCAGCCCCGACCTGCTCCTGCTCGACGAGCCATTCAACGGCCTCGACCCGGAAGGGGCGCGGGGCATGCGCAATTATCTGGTACGACTCAACCAGCAGCGTGGCATCACCATTATCGTCAGCTCGCATGTCCTCGACCAGCTGGAACGTATGTGCACTCATTACGGCGTCATCGCGAACGGCCACATGGTGCGCGAGATGACCGCCGAACAGGTGCAGGCCGACTGCGGAGACAGCCTCACCGTACGTACCGCCGACACCGCCGCCGCACTCGCGATTCTTGAGGAGCGGCTGGCAGACGACTGCGCCAATCCAGTGCGTTTCACTGCCGAACCCGACGGCTCGATCACTATCTCCGGCGGCTTCGACGCGGCCGAAGTCTCGCGCGTTCTGCATGACGCCAACCAGACCGTCCTCGAACTGTCCGCGAAATCGCGTGACATGGAGGACTATTTCGTCGCCCTCATGGACGACGCCCGTATGGAAGGGGACCGATGATGTTCAACCTGCTGCATTCCGACCTGTACCGCCTCATCCACGGCCGCAAATTCTGGGTCGTCACCGTGTTGTCGGTGCTGCTGACCGCCGGCCTGCTCGTCACGCTGGTGCTGCTTGGCGGTGCCGCCGGGGCTACGCAGACCGATGCCGACGGCGTCACGGTTACGGCCAACGCCGCCGGTCTGACGGCGTCCGGACTCGTGATGGACTCACATACCGCGATGTTGTCCAGCTCGGGACTGGGCGGCGGTTCCATGCTGGCCATGTTCGTCGCCGTGCTCGCCGTACTGGCCGTGATGGACGACTGGGACGCCGGCTTCGCCAAGAACCTGCTCGCCGGACGGCGCGGCAGGTCGGGCTATGTCGCCGGGCGACTGGTGCTGGCGGCGTTGCTGACCGTATGGAACATGGTCGTGGCGATCGCCTCGCTGGAGTTGGCGTGCCTTGCGCTCGGCGTTCGGTTCCGCCACGCGGAACGTGTCGGCGTCTATCTGGGATTCTGCGGGCTCAAGATACTTGGCGTGGTCACGTTCGTGCTGATCGTCGTCGCGCTGACGATGATTGTGCGCAGCAAGGCGTTCGGAGTCGCCGCCGCGGTGCTGGTTGGCGCGGGTATCCTGGGATCGCTGGCGAACATCGTCCTGTCGTCGGCCGCCATGTATCTGCCGTGGATGGCGCGACTGACGCCGTGGCTGCCGTCGAACAACGTGAAGCTGTACACCGATGGCACCGGACTGTTCGCCACGACGGCCGGCGGCGCATCGCTCGGCATGCCGGTCTGGGCGCATGCGCTGGTCTGCTTCGCCGGCTGGATCATCCTGTCTGTCGGCGCGACGCTCCTCATCAACCGCCGTCGTGACGTGTGCTGACAATCGGTGACATGGTGATGATGGGACTGCTGGCCGGGCTGGTCGTGGGGATCGCGATCGGCTCGGCCGTGTATGGGCGCGAGATACGGCGGATGGCGCGCTTCCTGCGCGAACGTCCGGCAGAGAGCAATGCACGGTTGAGCGTGGAACTGCCTGACGGGTCGAGCCGTGAACTTGCCCGGGCGATCAACGCGCAACTGGATACGATCCAGACCGAACGGATCACTGCGATGGTCAAGGCGCAGGAATTCCAGCGTGACCTGTCGTCGCTTGCGCATGATGTGCGTACGCCGCTTATGGGAGCGCAGGGGCATATTCAATTGGCGATGGAAGATGCCCGTAGCCAGGCAACAAGGAATCCGGGAACCGAGATGCAACCCCATCCGGCGTCCGATCGCGAGCGCCACTTGGAGGTGGCGTTGCAGCGGTTGGATGACGTGCGAGATCTGCTTGACCAATTGTTCTCCTATGCGCGCGCCGCTGATCCTGATCAGATACTTGATATTGAGCCGGTTGCCGTCCAGCCGTTGATCGCCGAGGTGCTCGTGGGGCATTATCCCGAATTTGAGGAGCGTGGGTGGGAGCCGATACTCGAATTTAACGATGAGCGATTCATGCTGGAAGCTGATCGGACCGCGCTGCGTCGCATTATCGACAATCTCGTCACCAATGCGTTAAGACATGGCGCCGGGGCACCGGTCATCACGCAACGCGGCGACGTGATTGCATTCTCCAACCCCATTGCCGCTCAAGCCGCCGCCGGCATCGATACTGCTCGGCTGTTCGACCGTTTCTATCAGGCGGATGACGCCCGCGGCTCCAAAGGGTCAGGCCTAGGGCTCGCGGTAGCCCAATCCTTGGCCGGGGCCATGCACCTTCATCTGTCCGCCACGGTGGAGCGTGCCACAAACTCCGATGCTGCGGATGCCTTGCTGTCCGTTGCGATCACACCGACTAACTCATGATTCAGGTGATTCAGGTGATTCAGATGATTCAGGCGTTGAGCGGCTGATGGGTGCGTTGCCGCGATACGCCGATATCGACGACCTGTTTTTTGATAACGACCTATCCGCACCGGAACGCGGCGACTAGTCGGCGAACGGTTGGATCTCGGAGGAGGGGGAGTCCGGGGCCAGTGTGGCGGTACTGGTCATGCGACCCTCGAAATAGCGGGTTTCCTTCAATTCACCGCGAATGGTGTCTTGGAAATGCTGCTCATGGCGCTCGACCGCCGGAGACCCGATATCAAGGGCATTGTGGTAGGCGGCCTGATGGTATTTGAGCCAATGGCTGATCTCCTTGCCGTCGGTGGCGCCGCCAGCGACCGGAGCGGCATCATAAGGTGTAAGCCCGTAAATGCGTGTAGCACCTGGAGTACATGCGCCATCCTCATCCACGGTGCTTTCCGTCGGAGCCGGGGCGGGTGACACATGCCCGCTGACGGTCAGCCAATTGTCGGTGGACGGATTGGCGGCACCGTCCAGCGCGGCTACGAACTCATCATCGATTTCCACGCTGGTGACCCACGTGCTGCTCGGAATCGGATGATTCGCCACGGGAGAGCCGGCGGTGACCACATGCTCTATGGTGTAGTCATCCGCCCAATCTGAAGCGATGGTCGCCGCCACGATTCCGCCTTGCGAATGGCCTACCATCGCTACAGGCTCATCGGTGCCGATGCCTGCCTGTTGCATGGCCTCGACGACCATCCGTGCGCTATCCGCTCTGCGTCGACGTTCCTGATCGGAGCTCATGAGCTCCACATTCTGTTCCCAACCGAATGGAGAGTCCGGCTGCCCGTCCGTGCTGGGAATGGTGACCAGCCAGGCATTCGTGCCGTCGCCGCGTTCATATCGTTGAATGGCTATGGTGCCATATTCCAGTCCGCTGCCCAGATCGACCTTGCCGAGGCGCTCTTCCGCCAATCGCCGCAGATTCTCCATCGATTCGCTGACCGTTCCACTGGCACGCACCACATCGACGTCGGTGGTGACCTCGCGTACGGTGAGATGATTGCCTTGCATGATGTCCTTGACCGGTCCGGATACGCTGGCGATTTTGCCGGCACCCTTATTGACCTCATCGGTATGGGCCACGCCTTTGCCTATCGGCACGCCTCCCACCAGAGCGCCGATGCCGCTGATGGCCCCCTCCTGCAGCGGGGAAGTGAACGTGGACATCCACGACGGATCGGGCTTGCCATCAATGCCCCAGCCTGCCAGCAAACCACCTGTGGCCACCGCGCCGAGCCCGATGAGACCGTGCACCGGAGCGGCCTGTATGCCGGCTTGCAACAATTCGGTGAACGCGCGCCGGTTGGCCAACTCCGTTTCGGAATACAGGCTGTGCGCACGAATCAGCAGATTGGCGGTGGCGTAGAGATCGTCGCGCAGTTGCTGGCACGCCGTCGCATGCATGTGGCAACGCTCTCCTAGCGTCGCATAGTCGAGGGTTTCATGCCCCGGAAGGGTCATGGATGGATTCCCGCTGATGAGCGTGGAGCACATGGGCGTACTGTTGCGATGTGACTGGAGCTGCAACGCCACCGATCCCCAAGCGCTCGATAGCGCCGCAAAGCCATCTGCCTCATCGTCCAAGGCCTTGGCCAAAGCTGTGTATTCGGCGACCTGTGCCGGAGCATAGCCCACGCCGCCGTATACCGACGACTCCACTTGCCACCAATCGTTCTGCTCGCTCATGATCGGCTACCTTTGAGCGATGGCGACGGTAGCCGCCATATCCTGATCCAGCAGCAGTATTGACTGCACGACACGGTCCATCCGGGTACGAAACAGATCGGAGGCTTTGCCGGTCCAAGCGATGGTTTTCGCGCGGGATGCCACAACGGTGGCATTATCCGACTGTGTCAACGTGGATCGCTGATGGACGGCGATGAGATTGCGGCTGCGCTCCACGGCGTCATGGCAGGGGCATTGGTCATACCCGAATGGTGTGAACGAATTGCCGGCGAGGCCGGCGAACGGATCAATGGGCGGCGGCGCGGTAGCGGCGTATGAGTTGCGATACATGGTCATAGGACCAGCTAACGGCTTGGGCATGAGCCTTGTCCAGCCGAACCGAGGTATGTGGTTCCAGCTTGCCGTTTTCCGCCTAAGTTATGCACAAATGATGTGGATGGTGCAAACAGAGGAAGTTCATGCTGTGGAATATGGCAACGATGTCACAAAGGGTATCGACGGAACCAGCAGATTGGCCTCATCGATACCCCTTGTATGACATACATTGTGACGTACAAGATGGCCGGACTACCAGGGTTTGGTCGCACCTGTGCCCTTATGCTCGGTGGCTTGTTGCTCGGAGGACTCGGAGGAAGTGGCGTCGGACTGCGTGTCGGTGGATTGCTGATTGGCTTTGAGCAGCTCTTCGACCTGCTTCTTCTGCGCCTCGGTGAGCGAACCGCCCTTCTTGCTCTGGGAGGTGGAGGAGTCCGTCTGCTGCTGCGCCTGAGCGTTGTCGGTGCCTGTGCCGTTGCTTTGCGCCTCGGCACGCTTGAGCGTGATTTTCGTCAGCTTTGAAGATATATCGGCATTCGCGTCAATGGCGTCGCGAATTGAAGGCAGCAGCAACGAGCGCATACGTCCGGCTTCGGCGAACTGAGCATCGGTCTGTTGTTGCTGCGCATGCAACGTGGTGATATCCGTGGAATCATCCTGTGCGGCCTTGATGTTGGCGTTTAACGACTTGGTGGCTTGATTGAACGACCTGGAGGCCGAGAGATTCACTGCAGCCACACCGGCCACGACGATCAACAGTACGGCGACAATCGCCAATGCGATACGTACGCCAAGCGGAGCGCGAGATATGCCACGGCGCGGCATATCAACGTTGCTGTTCATCATAGGAACCTCCTTGAAGCTGCCAGCCATGCGCCGATCTCCCACGCCAACAGAGCCGTCAACGCTATGGCCAACGGCCATAGCGTTGACGTGACGCGCGTGCGTTCCTTGACCGTGGTGGTCACCTTCCATTGGTTCGAAGCCTTGGCTGAGAGCGCGTTTGCCGCAGTCGTGGTGGCGTTCATCGCCGCGTAGGTGCCGCTGATCTCATCGGCGATCGCCTTGAGCGTGTCCTCATCCATCTTGGAGACTCCCGGCTGGCCGGTATCCGGATCAATCACCCATTGCCCGGTGTTGTTGGAATCACCGGCGCTGACGCCATCGGCGATGATCGGAATCTTGCCGCCTGCAGTCGATCCCATGCCGATGGTGAATCCATCGTCAAGATACTGGCGTAGCGAGGAGAAGGTGCGGCGCGTGACATTCGAGGTCTGCTCGCCGTCGCTGATGAGATACAGGATGATGGCGTCATCGGGATGTGCTTCACGAATCGCCTTGGCGGTCACCAGCAGCTGATCGATCGGAGTATCCAGACTGGAGCCGGATGACGTGGATGTGGACTCTACCGCCAGTGTATCCGCCCAATTGTCGATGGCGGGAACGTCTGGTGTGAGCGGTACGTCGAGCGTGCCCGAAGCGCCGAATCGAATGGCTGCGAAACTGGCGTCGGGGTAAGCGTCGGTCAGCCCGTGTACTGCGTCGCGCGCGGCCTCGATGCGGGTGACAGTCTGATCCGAACCGTACTGGGCGTCCGCCACAGCCATGGAACCGGTGGTGTCAACGGCCACGATCACATCCGTGGCATTGACCGCGCGGGAGGTCGTCGAAGACACCGTGCTCGGCGTCAACACCATGATCGTGGCGATCAGCAGCATCAGCGTGCGTCGTATGGCCGCCACAACGGTTTCGTCGCTGTTGGCGCGTCGGCGCACGAACAACACGATTTCCGTCACGGCCATAAAAGCAAGTGCAGCGGCGAGGATTCCCGAGATGAGCCAGCCGAAAACAGGGGAGAAGGTGAATCCGGTCATCGCTTCAACCTCCATGCGCATACGATCCACAACGCCAATATGATGACCAACGCGAGCACCCACAGCCCCGGGGCGTCCGTCATGGCGGATTGCGCCTTGTTCTCCGCGTCCGTGTCACGTCGTGACTGGATATCCCTGACCAGTTCGTTGACCGACGCTCCGCTTGATTGCGTCAGGAAAATCCCGCCGTGGGATTCGATCGCTGACCGCATATCGCGCGTGGTCTGATCGTTTTCGCTGGATTTCGGTCCGGAATACAGTCCGTCCACCGTAATCTGGGTTTGCTTGGTCAAGTCCAACGCTTCAGAGAGCGAGTATGTCGGAGTACCTGACACCACATTGTCGGTGGCTAGCACGATGGAGGCCGCACGAGCCCGCTCCGCATTGGTCTGATTCGCATCGCCGTAGGCGAACCCCGGCAGCATCGCCGCGCAGGAAACCACGCCGTCACCAATCAATGAAGTGGCATCCTTGCGGTTTTGCGTACCCTCAAGCCATCGGGCGATGCTCTGGTATTCGGTATCGGACATCTTGTCGATATCGTCCTGCGACTCGACCCCTTTCAGCACTTTGCTCGCGGCCGTCAACTGATCAGTGACCAGCGCATAATCATCCGTGAGCGGAAATACCGTGCGGGACGTCGAATTGAAAATACTCAAACCGATTCGCTCGCCCTCGAAATGCTTCACCAGCTCAAGATAGGTGTCGATCACCTGCCGATCATAGGGGAGCGTGGAACCGGAAACATCCAAGCACAGGACAATATCTCGGCTCGACGCACGTTCGTCTCCCGAATCCACCTGACTGGGGCGGCCGATAAGCACAACAGCCAATCCCAGTGCCACAATCATCAGTGCAACGCTCAGACGGTTCAGCACACGCCATTGACGGAACATGCGTGACGCATACTCAGTATTGAGATCATCGTCCAGTGAAAATACGGGCTCTTCGCCGGTGCGACTGCGTCTTGCGAACGCAAAAGCCAACACGATGAACGCCAGCGCCGCCAATGTGCCGGCCAGCAAGCCCCAAGGCCAATGCCATGCAAGCATCAGAAACGCCACCTTTCCACCAGATTGGATACCCATTGAGCAGCCTGCTGCACACTGACCTCACCGGATTGCCGATGGAACGAGTCATCATCGGCGAATTCCGGCGGATACAAGGCGCTGATGGTCTGTTTGAGCGTATCCAGACTTTGTCGGTTTGCGGGCGTGCGCGTCAGATAGGTCAGATCGGTGAGCGTACTGGACTCGAATTGCCGTCCTGAAGCCGAGCTGGCGAACTGACGGGCGATGGCCGCCAATTCAGCGAAGGCTTCGGCGCGGTCGAGATCGCCGGCCGCATGCCGATTCACGACGTCATCGATACGTGTGCGCCACACGTTCTTCGAGGCGTTGCCGCTGTGCGCGCCACGAGACGGAGCACTGGATCTTGTCCGTCGCGCAGGGCGGGCAAGCAATACCGTCAATACGATCAGAACCGCTGCGGTCAACAGGCATGCCGCGATCACGGCGATCAGCGGGCCGGACAAGGCCAGGGAATCCACCGGTTTGAGATCGCCGATTTCATCGGCAAGCGTGACGGCATTCGTCGGCATATTCGTGATTCTCGTATCGGTCAGTTCAATCATTGCACGCCCGCCAATCCGCTCAATTCAGGCAGCTGCCCCAGCCGGTTGCGCGTGGTGCGGGCCAACGCCGCGCTGACCAGTCGGACGAAACGGCGGAACATGTCTTCGCTGGAAGACGCATGAATCATATGGGAGCCGGCCTTGGCGAGCTCCTTCTCCAACGCCGTCGCCATATAGGCGCGATGCGTATCAACCTGTGCAGCGGCCGTTGTGGAACGCAAGAATGCAGGTATCCGACGAGGGCTCACGCCATCGGTGACGATACGGCGCTCGCCTTTGGCGGGAACCGTGAACGGGTTCAACGTACCCACATCGATCAGCACCATCGGATGCGTGCGGGCAATGCGACGTATGGCTTCGATATGCCGTTCCTCCAACGCATGCTCGTCGGTGGCCAACACGATCAATGCGTCACGGTCCTTGACGCGACGCGCATACTCCAGCAATGCATCAATATTGCGCCGATGGTCCCAGTCGCGCTCCAAAGCTTTGTCCAGCGTGCGCTCGAATTGCGCGAAACCGCCGTTGAACGGCACACGCGTGATGCTCGACTCGTCGCCGAACACCAGAGAGATATCATCGGCCCGGCGCAGCGACAACGCAGCGAACATCCGCAACGCATTCGCCGCCACCTGCCATGCCCTCTCCCCGGAAGGGCATGCGCCGGTCATCTCACGGCCCACATCCATCAACAACCAGACTCTGGACGTGGACAGCCGCTCTCGTTCGACCACCATCGGGCGACCTTGTCTTGCGCTGGTCTTCCAGTCGATCAGACGTGATTCGTCGCCCGGCTCATAGGCATGAACGTCCAGCACGTCTCCGGCGCCACCACGGCGTCCGGATGCGTGTTCGCCTTCCAGCACACCCAATGCCTTGCGTACGGTGGGCAGATTCAATTGCGTGCCGAGGGCCTCGATTTTTCTGCGTACGGAATCGGAACTCACGGAACCGGGACCGTTTCCACGATTTTGTCAACGATCTGATCACTGACTACGCCGTCGGCCAACGCCTCGAAAGTAAGCATGATGCGATGGCGCAGCACTTCGTGGGCAAAAGCCTTGATGTCTTCCGGAACCACATAGTCACGGCCGGCAAGCAACGCCTTGGCTTGACCGATACGAATCAGGGCGATGGTGGCGCGCGGCGAAGCGCCCAGACGCACCAGTGCAGACAGCCCCTTGATCGGATGAGTGCCGGCACCGCGTGAGGTGGCGGCGATATCGACGGCATAGCGCATGATCGCATCGGCGACATGTACGCGGCGAGCGGCCTGACGCAGGAATTCGACGTCCGCCACTGTGATGCGATCGCCGGTCAACGTATCCGGGCCGATCATGTCGGCACCTCGGCGGGTGAGCATGGCGAGCATGCGTGCTTCCTCATCGGCGTTCGGATAGGTCATGACCGCCTTCATCATGAAACGGTCCATCTGTGCTTCAGGCAGGTTGAAGGTGCCTTCTTCCTCGATAGGGTTCTCGGTGGCGATCACCATGAACGGCTTGGGAAGTTGGATGCGTTGCCCGCCGATGGTGGTTGCGCCTTCCGCCATGGCCTCCAGCATGGCCGACTGGGTTTTGGCGTTGGAACGGTTGATTTCGTCCAACAGCACGAAATTGGCGTGAATGGGGCCGATTTGTGTGGTGAACTTCTGGGAGGCGAAGTCGAATACCTGAGTGCCGACCAAGTCGGAAGGCATGAGATCAGGGGTGCACTGCACGCGCTTGAACGAACCGGACACACAGGTTGCCAGTGTCTGCGCAGCTGTGGTCTTCGCCAGTCCAGGCACTGATTCGATGAGGATATGACCGCCTGCCACCAAAGTGACGATCAGCGATTCGCGCAGATTGTCTTGGCCCACCAGCGTCTGAGCGAAACGCGCCCGAATGATATCGGCCAGCATCTGGGCGCGCTTGGCGTCATCGATGCTCAACGCGGGGGCGGATGCGTTCGCCGATGGTGATGGGGCAGGCACGTTGAGCGGCCTCATGCCGGTTGCCTGTGGGGGGAGATTCGGTTGCGTGGGGAACAAAGTCATGCCCACCACTGTAACGACTCGCGCTGACGGAGCGCTGTGAGAAAGAAGGCTCCCTCAGTACGGGCCCGGTATGCATTCGCCGTAATCCGCCGTTAAACTGAGCTGCTCGGGCGGCCTAGAGACGCCAGTCGATGGGTTCCTCTCCCATGTTGACAAGCGCTTGATTGGCTCGGGAGAATGGCTTGGATCCGAAAAATCCGCGTGATGCGGACAGCGGGCTGGGGTGAGGGGATTTGATGATGAACGCATTGGTCAGCAACGGTTCAAGACTTTGCGCATTACGCCCCCAGAGAATTGCCACCAGTGGCTTGGGATGTCCTTCGGCGTCCGTGCGGGCATTCAGTGCACGGATTGCGGCTTCGGTGACCTCTTCCCACCCCTTGCCCTGATGCGAGTTCGGGCGGCCGACGCCTACGGTCAGACATCTGTTGAGCAGCATCACACCGCGTTGCGTCCAAGGGGTCAGATCGCCGTTGGGCGGCATGGGAACGCCGAGATCATCCACCAGCTCCTTATAAATATTGACCAGGCTTTTGGGCAGCGGATGCACGTCCGGTGCCACACAGAAGCTCAGGCCTACCGGATGCCCCGGTGTGGGGTAGGGGTCTTGTCCCACGATCAGCACCTTGATGGAGTCGAACGGAATGGTGAAAGCGCGCAGCACATTGTGGCTTGCCGGTAGCCAGGGGTGTCCGGCCGCGTTTTCGGCGCGTAGAAAATCTCCCATGCGATGGATGTTCGGCTCGACGTCAGCCAGCGCGTGCGCCCATCCGGATTCGACCAGTTCATTGAGTGGTTTGATCATGGTTCACTACTGTAGTCAAACGTGCATATCCGGTGCATGGGGCGTGGTGGAGTGGACCAACATGCTGGGTGCCGATTACACTACGTGGGTAGTTGTGCAGGAAGGAAGGGCGGCCATGGCGCGCAAAGGCGAAACCTACGACTCATATCAGCGGGATGCTTTCGATAATCCTCCCCGGGGTCCTGTCGGCGTTCATCGTGGTCCCCGTTCTGTGGGGGCTCGTGTACGGCCGTTCGTCATTGTTGTTTTGGTGGCGGCATTGTGCGGTTTTGGTGCATGGGCGTGGATGTCTGGCGAATACAAAGCATTCTTCGGCATCTCCTCTTCGCCGTCCACTTCCGAGACGGCATCCTCGAATGATTCCAGCAGTGATTCCACGAAGGATTCCGCTACGGATTCCACGGCGGGTGACAGTACGGACAGCAAGAAGTCCGATCAGTCGTCCGACTCCACTGATTCCTCGAATTCGTCCAACCAGAGCACTGATGGCACGGACCAATCTTCTCAGACCAACGATCAGGCCAACAATGCTCAGGACACGGCTGTGGTGAACAAGGCCACTCAGGTCCGTGTGATTAATGCCACAGGAGTGACGGGATACGCAGGTCAGAAGGCCGATGTATTGCAGACCGCCGGATATACCAGTGTTGAGGCGAGCAATCCGACCGGTTCCACTCTGCCTGCGACCACGGTGGTGTGGTATCAGAATGAAGCCGACAAGGCCACTGCCGAGGATGTGGCCTCTACGCTTGGCATCGCCACGGTCGAACAGGCTCAGGGGCTTGATGTGCCGATTACGGTGGTGTTGCTCAACTAGCCGGTTCCGTTGTTGGCGGCCGTCGCGTTGATAGGCGGTGCGGGGATATCAATGGTTGGTATGGACGTCGTCGGGCATGCGCTGACAATGGTCGGAAAAGTGAGAATTTGAACGAATTTTGATCATTTTTCCGTTGGCTTGATGACGATTGTTCCCTCGTCACTGTACAATCGTGGCTTAGTCGTGAGGTAGGGGGAGCGCGATGCGGTTCTTTCTACGTTCCCTATAGGTATGTGTCGCGACACCTTATGAGAATAAAGGAAAGATCAAGTATGGCACAAGGTACCGTGAAGTTCTTCCTTGCCAAGAAAGGGTTCGGGTTCATCCAGCCGGACGGCGGCGGCGAGGACGTTTTCGTGCACTACGCGGAAATCAAGGATGACGGCAGCACCAATAAGTTCAAGATGCTGCATGAGGGCGACCGCGTGGAGTATACGCCGGCTCCCTCCGGCAAGGGAACCCAGGCGAAGGATGTGGTGAAGTTGTCCTCCGGTGAGGTTCAAGCCTGACACCCAGCGCATGCAAGGATGTGTACATGAAACCTCGGTCGCATAAGCGGCCGGGGTTTTCTGTTACCTGCCCGAGAAAGTGGCAATGCGAAAGCGGCAATGCGAAAGCGGCGTTGTGCAGATCAAAGCATCTTTTCATGCCGAGAGCACAATCGCGCAAGCGTATGTTGGCACTCGGCGGGTGAGAGTGCTAATGTCTGGGTTAGCACTCGGAGGTCGAGAGTGATAATCGGCAGCTGACGGTCGGTGATCACGGGTCGGCTACCACGGGTGATAACCGGTATACATAGCCATTTGGAGGAACACACAACCATGGCAAAGATCATTGCTTATGATGAGGAAGCCCGTCAGGGCATGCTGGAGGGCCTTGACAAGCTCGCCAACACCGTCAAGGTCACGCTGGGCCCGAAGGGCCGCAACGTCGTGCTCGACAAGACCTATGGCGCTCCGACCATCACCAACGATGGTGTGTCCATCGCCAAGGAGATCGATCTTGAGGATCCGTACGAGCGCATCGGCGCCGAGCTGGTCAAGGAAGTCGCCAAGAAGACCGACGACGTCGCTGGCGACGGCACCACCACTGCGACCGTGCTGGCTCAGTCTCTGGTCCACGAGGGCCTGAAGAACGTTGTTGCCGGTTCCAACCCGATCGCCCTGCGCCGTGGCATCGAGAAGGCCACCGAGGTCATCGTCAAGGAGCTCGTTGCAGCTGCCAAGGACGTTGAGACCAAGGACCAGATCGCTGCTACTGCTACCATCTCCGCCGCTGACCCCGAGGTTGGCGAGAAGATCGCTGAGGCTCTGGATAAGGTCGGTCAGGACGGCGTTGTGACCGTTGAGGACAACAACCGCTTTGGTCTGGACCTCGACTTCACCGAGGGCATGCGCTTCGACAAGGGCTACATCGCTCCGTACTTCGTCACCAACGCTGACGATCAGACCGCCGTGCTGGAGGATCCGTACATCCTGCTGACGAGCGGCAAGGTCTCTTCCCAGCAGGACATCGTCCACGTTGCCGAGCTGGTCATGAAGACCGGCAAGCCGCTGCTGATCATCGCCGAGGACGTTGACGGCGAAGCTCTGCCGACCCTGATCCTGAACAACATCCGTGGCACCTTCAAGTCCTGCGCCGTCAAGGCTCCGGGCTTCGGCGATCGTCGTAAGGCCATGCTGCAGGATATGGCCATTCTGACCGGTGCTCAGGTTGTCTCCGATGAGCTGGGCCTGAAGCTCGATTCTATCGACGTCTCCGTGCTTGGCCACGCCAAGAAGGTCATCGTTTCCAAGGACGAGACCACCATCGTGCAGGGTGCCGGCTCCAAGGAAGACATCGACGCTCGCGTTGCCCAGATTCGCGCTGAGATCGAGAACACCGATTCCGATTACGATCGTGAGAAGCTGCAGGAGCGTCTGGCCAAGCTGGCCGGCGGTGTGGCTGTCATCAAGGTCGGCGCTGCCACCGAGGTTGAGGCCAAGGAGCGCAAGCACCGCATCGAAGATGCTGTGCGTAACGCCAAGGCCGCCATCGAGGAAGGTCTGCTGCCCGGCGGTGGCGTGGCCCTCGTCCAGGCTGCTGCCAAGGCCGAGTCCGATGAGGCTGTTACCTCGCTGACCGGCGAGGAGGCCACCGGTGCCGCTATCGTGTTCCGCGCCATCGAGGCCCCGATCAAGCAGATCGCCGAGAACGCTGGCGTGTCCGGCGACGTGGTGATCAACAAGGTCCGCTCCCTGCCGGACGGCGAAGGCTTCAATGCTGCCACCGACACCTACGAGGATCTGATGGCCGCCGGTGTGACCGACCCGGTCAAGGTGACTCGTTCCGCTCTGCAGAACGCTGCCTCCATCGCTGGTCTGTTCCTGACCACTGAGGCTGTCGTTGCCAACAAGCCGGAGCCGAAGGCCGCCGCCCCGGCCGCCGGCGCTGACATGGGCTACTGATCCCAAGCGGATTGAAAGTTCAGCTGAACGGCCGAAATTGATTCGGACCGTTCACTGTAGTGCCTAAACAGTAAGTGGAGGAGACTCTCGTTGTGGGAGTCTCCTCCACTTTTTCGTACGATTATTCGTACGATGCCGGTCAATGGGCGAACAATCTTGCCGCCTGTGCTTCGGCATCGGCGTAGACCGCGGACGCTTGCGTCAGCGAATGCTGAATCGCCTCTAAAGAGGTTTCCATCTGCTGTTGGGCCGCACGCCACTGTGCTACAACGGCAGAGAATTGCGTGGCCGCCGATCCGCGCCATGCCTCCTGCAACGTATTGAGATTGGCATACATGCCGCTCACCGCTTGCCGGATCTGTGCCATGGAACCTGCCACAGCGGCGGAGGATGATTGAATTCGCTCCGAATCCACCTGATATTGGGGCATCGTTGCTCCTTTCCTTATCTGTATCTGCTGTATTTGTTGTATCCGTTGCCGATTCGATTGTCCCGTAGTATGCAGGAGAACCGTCGGTTGGGCGGATACTCAGCCTTCCGGAACACTGCCAATATCGTCACCGATGCCGTTCTATACGGCATATGCAGCTCCATTGCCAATACCGGACGCTAAGGTTGAGCATATGTCACAGACGAATTGGGCAGAGGAAAAAACGACTATTGTGGTTCCAGCTTCGACCAAGCGCTACATTGAGGGGCGCCGAATAGCCGCAAAGTGGCTTGTTTTCGCCGTTTGCGCACTGGTGGCGGTGATGATGAGCGTTATGTGGATAACTCCGAGCGCTTTTGGGGATGATTCCGGCACCGGCAATGATGGCAACGATAACGGCGTGACCATCACCGAGAACATCACCGATACCGAAAATCTGCTGGGCTCGCATGCCGCGGAAGTCTCGGACGCCATCGCCCAAACCGAAAAAGATACGGGTGTGCATGTGCATTTGCTGTATCTGTCCAGCTTCAACAGTGAGCAGACGCCGGAGGATTGGGCCAAGAACGTGTTGGAATCCACTGATCCCAAGCCGAATACAGTGATGCTGGCCGTGGCTTCGAACGACGGCAATCTGGTGGTGGCTGTGTCGAAGAACTCCGATGAATGGCTCAAAAAGAAAGACACGGTCGATAAGTTGTCCGCAGTCGCTCAGCAGCCTTTGATGGAAAGTACGCCGAATTGGTCGCAGTCCGCGATTGCGCTGATGGATCAGATCGCGAAATCCAAGAAGACGTCTACATCTTCGTCTGCAGTGAGAATTGGTGTGATTGCGATGGGCGTGGCACTGGCCGTGCTGGTGCTCATCATCGTGGTGACCGTGCTGATTCGCCATCGTAAGAAGATCGCCAAGTCCACCAAGACGGAACTCCAAGATGACATTCAGGAAACACCCAGACGGGCGCGACACTCTAGGAAGCATGAGTAAGCCTATTGAAGCATCGATTGTTGTTGTAGACGACGAGCCGTCCATTCGTGAACTGCTCGTCGCCTCATTGCATTTCGCCGGATTCGAGGTCAATACCGCAGCTTCCGGCTCCGAAGCGATTGAGGTCATTGAAAAGGTACAGCCCGACCTGATTGTGTTGGATGTCATGTTGCCTGATATCGACGGCTTTACCGTGACCCGTCGTATCCGTCAGGAGGGTATCGATGCGCCGGTGCTCTTCCTGACCGCTCGTGATGATACGCAAGACAAGATCATGGGCCTGACCGTGGGCGGCGACGATTATGTGACCAAGCCGTTCAGCTTGGAAGAAGTGGTGGCCCGCATCCGTGCCATCCTCAGGCGGACCCGTGAACAGGTCGAAGATGATCCGATTATCCGCGTCGCCGACCTTGAGATCAATGAAGATTCCCATGACGTAACCCGTGCGGGGCAGACTGTTGACCTGAGTCCCACCGAGTACAAGCTGCTGCGTTACCTGATGGATAATGAAGGCCGAGTGCTGTCCAAGGCCCAAATCCTCGATCATGTATGGCAGTACGACTGGGGCGGGGACGCGGCCATCGTCGAATCCTATATTTCCTACCTGCGTAAGAAGGTGGACGGCATCACGTACACCGACGAGAACGGCGAAACGCATAAGGTGACGCCATTGATCGAAACCAAGCGCGGCATCGGCTACATGATTCGCGAGCCGAAGAACTAGTCGATTCATAAGTCGAACGGATTCGCCTGGCCGAGCCTTAATCATCACTGGTCGAATCGTCCGACGGTGCCCCTGTACGTTTTTCTCTGCACGAAGCGGTCCTATGAGTAATTCCGATAAGCCAGCAGACACCAACGCATGTGCGCGTCAAAGCGCAACTGACGGTCGGCCGCGTGATAAGCCGGCACAGTTTGGGCCATATGGTGCCGGCATGCCTGCATTTGCCACCCATTTTCAGGAACATCATGAGCGCAAAAAGAACGTAGTGATGCGGCATTTGGACCGTGTGTCCTTGGGTAGCAAGCTCATGGCTTGTACGATCGCCGTGCTGCTGATCGGCGTGACGGTGATCTCGTTCTCCATTCGTGCGTTGGTGAGCAACTATATGCTGCAGAAAACGGATACCCAGCTTGTGCAGCAGAAAGATTTGATATTCCAGAGTATCGATTTGCTCTCCAACAACGACAATTCCGGGCCGAACTCATACTTCCTGCAGATTCAGTACACCGACGGCACCAAAGATGAGGATGGCAATCCGTTGGTGATCACACCGTTGATGCCGCAGATGCAGGACGGCGTTGTCTCCGTGCCGATACTGCCCACCTATGGGGATACCTCGGGCATCACGCTGGGCAAGCAGTTCACCACCCAGTCGGTGGCCAAACAAATTGTTCAGGTACGGGAGAACACCACCGACAACAACGCGGCACCCAAAACCAACGACGGCCAAAGCTCCGAGTCCGGCGGTTCTGATGGATCGGGTGGCTCGAACGGCTCAGACAGTACGGATTCCTCTGGCACGATAACCAAAATGTTGGCGAATCCATCCGCGAACGTCAGCCATTCCACATTGTCCACAGCGCGCGCGCCATGGCGTATTCTGCCGTTGCAATGGACCGAACCGACTCAGGATGGCAAGAAGGTTCGCGGTGTGGTGTACATCGGCCTGTCTCTGGCCGATCAAATCGATACCGTGAACACGCTTACCCGGTACTGCGTACTTGTCGGTATCGCCGTCGTGCTGCTTGGCGGGTCCCTGTCCACGCTGATCATCCAGCACACGATGACGCCGTTGAAGCGTATGGAGAAAACTGCGGCGAAAATCGCAGCCGGAGACTTGAGCCAGCGTATTCCCTCCGCGCCGGAGAACACGGAGGTCGGCTCATTGGCGGCGTCGCTGAACACCATGCTGACCCGAATAGAATCGAGTTTCCACGAACAGGCGGAGACCACGGAGAAAATGAAGCGGTTCGTCTCGGACGCCAGCCATGAATTGCGCACTCCGTTGGCCGCTATCCACGGGTACGCGGAGCTGTACAAGATGCAGCGTGATATGCCGGGAGCGCTGGAACGCGCCGACGAATCCATCGAGCATATCGAGAAATCCAGTCAGCGTATGACCGTGCTGGTCGAAGACCTTCTTTCGCTTGCACGTCTTGACGAAGGACGTGGAATCGATGTAACCGGTACGGTGCGGCTTTCCTCGGTGGTATCCGACGCGGTGGATGATTTGCACGCGCTTGACCCGGAACGAGCCATTACGCATGAGATCATACGCTTGGAACCTGCCCAGGACCTGACTCATCCGGCTCGTCTGACAACCGCTGAGGGGCAGTGGCCCGATGTGGTCCTTCCGGGAGACGCGTCCCGACTGCGCCAGGTGGTGACCAATATCGTGGGCAACATTCATCGGTACACTCCGGTGGATTCGCCGTCAGAAGCCGCGTTGGGTGTGATTCCCGCAGCCATCGACCCGCGTCGCCTCGCCAGCATGCCCGCCACGGACGCTTCTCTGAGAAGCTTTATCGATGCTGCGGAGGTGGGCAACGCCATGCAGACCGGTTACCGGTATGCGGTGTTGCGATTCATCGACCACGGTCCCGGTGTGCCGGACGAATCCCGCTCCCAGATATTTGAACGGTTCTACACCGCTGATCCATCCCGTGCTCGTCAGAAGGGCGGCACCGGTCTGGGGCTTTCCATCGCGCAATCCGTAGTCAAGGCCCATCATGGTTTCATCTGCGCCACGGCCACGGAAGGCGGTGGCTTGACATTCACCGTGATTCTGCCCATCGAACAGATTGTGGCCGAGACACCTGTGCCGGCATCTAAGAATACGAAAACCAAGCCGGCCAAGCAGAAAACCTCCTGGTTCTCCGGCGAGCGTAAAAACGCGACGACTCAGCCCAAAGCGTGAGGTCAAGACCTGTGAGGTAGACTGTACCTTCGGTTTACCATAGACGTATCAGGATTGATTAAGGAAGGTTCGAGAATGCCCACCGGTCGAGTTCGTTGGTTTGACGCAGCCAAGGGTTATGGTTTCATCACCAATGAGGAAGGCAAGGATGTGTTCCTGCCGGCTCAGGCCCTGCCTGCTGGCGCCACTACGCTGCGCAAGGGAGCCAAGGTGGAATACTCCGTGGTGGATGGCCGTCGTGGGCCACAGGCCATGGGGGTGAAGCTGATCGTATCCGCTCCCAGCTTGGTCAAGGCCACTCGGCCGAAGCCGGACGACATGGCTGCCATCTGTGAGGACCTGATCAAGATGCTCGACGCCGCCGGTAACACGCTGCGTCGCCATCATTACCCCTCTTCCGCCGAAAGCAAGAAGCTGGCCACGCTGCTGCGTGCCGTGGCGGATCAATTCGACGTACAGGACTGATTGGATTGATGACTGACACCACCGAAACCGTCGCAAGTCCGGACCCGCGCGCGATCGCACGTGCCGTGCTGCTCGAAGTGGCCGACGAGCCCGAGCAGGTGGGGGATTTCGTCGTCGCCCAGGCGCTGGAAGACCACGTCACCGATTTCCGCTTCGCGGCTCATGTGCGCGGATATGAAGGCTGGCAGTGGTCGGTGACGTTGTACCACGATGAGGAACTCGATTCGTGGACTGTCAACGAATCCTCGCTGATACCCACTGAAGATGCGTTGATGCCGCCCAAGTGGATTCCGTGGAAGGATCGTCTGGAGCCGACTGATCTGGCTCCTACCGATTCCATCGGCACCGACCCGGATGACGAGCGTATGGAACCGGGGGAGGTGGCGGAATCCTCTCTTGAGGACGTCAACGATGCGGTGCAGACGTTTCGGCTCACCAGACGTCATGTGCTGAGCCCTTTGGGCCGGGCCCAGGCGGCGCAGCGCTGGTATGAGGGTCCGCGCGGCCCGAAGGCGTTGAGTACCAAAACCGCAGATGGCAATCTGTGCTCCACTTGTGGTTTCTTTGTGCCGCTGGCCGGTGAACTGGACCGCATGTTCGGCGTATGCGCCAACAAATGGAGCCCGGATGATGGACGTGTGGTTTCGTTGGATCACGGTTGTGGCGAGCACTCCGAGATTGAGCCTCCTGAGCCGAGCCATATCTGGGTGCAGTCCAAGCCGGCGTTCGATGATTTCCATATCGATGTGGTGGCATCCCCGTCGCGTAAGCGTGCGGAAGCCGCTGATGAAGTTACTGATATGGATGCCGAGGACGTGTTGAAGCTTGCACGTGCGCATGAGACGGATGATGGCGATAATGAGAGCGAGACCGGTGGCCTTGTTGCTGATGAGCCTGATGGTGTTGAGAACAATGCCGATTCTGTTGCCGTGGCTGATGCTGTGGTAACAACCACGGCCGAAACCACTGTGGATGACGGCGGTGAGGTGGCGCAGGCCGCAGCTGTAGATGATGGAATTGCAGTTGCCGGATCTGTGACAGATGACGATTCGGTGGATGAAGCTGTTGCCTCCGGTAGTGCCGATGATAATGCCGAGCATGCGGTTGTGGATTCGGATTCGCATGCTGTTGATGTCATTGGGGCTGAAGACGATTCGGAAGAGGATGCTACGGCTGCCGATAAGTTCGATGCCGATGATGCTGATAACGGCGATTTCTCTGGCACAGATGATATCGATGGCACAGATGACGATGAGGCCACGGAGGAGGATATTCTCAACAACACCGTGGCGGACGATGACGATATGGATGATGAAGAGGACGAGGACGACGATGAGCCGTCCGACGACGTGGCTCCTGAACTCGAAACCGTCATTGATCTGATCGAGCAGCTGCGTCAAAGCCGTGCCGACAATATCGACAATGCCGGTATCGATTACGACGACACTGATGCCGGTTCCACTTCGGAGAAGCTCTCGGACGAGAAGTAGCGTTACACGGTGATTTTCGAGAATTTACCGCGGTGAGTTACCCTCAGCGCGGTAAATTCTCGAAAAGAGCCTAATGCCCGAGAATATACCGCGCTGACGGTGACTCAGTGCAACTTATTCTCGGGATAGCCGTTTTCTTTGAGAATTTACCGCGGTGAGAGACGCTAAGCGGCAGCGATAAGCCGTGAATAGCTTCATCGTCTGAACCACGGCTACCTCACTGTTATGTGAACGAGCTTGACAACCTGGATAGTTATTCGTCTATACCCGAACGGTGTTCAATGGTCTCGAATTTATGTGTGATTATTGGATCTTGGGCACTCCGGCATTCATAAGTGTGGAGTCTAGAAGCTGTTTGTTGTCTACCGTTTCGCTGAATAAATGAACAACTGTGGTGACCCCCTGTTCCTTGAGATGTTGTTCGCGCCGCCGCTCATATGCAATTTTCGCTTTCAGATTCGCACGGTGTGGATTGCTGGTATCGGCATACTTGGCCATACCGTCATATTCAGCCACGATGATGCGTCCATCGGCAAGTTTCCAGCAGAAATCGACGCGATACGGCATTGCATAATTATTCGGATTATCAAAGGTGATCTGAAATAACGGTTCAGCGTAACCGAGTTCGATGATATGCGCATACGCCCATGATTCGCCGCCGTTTTCCCTCATCGGATTGGCGTGAACCAGCAGTTTCTTCACGGCCTGATCATCGCAGTTCGTCTGAATCATGAGGGTACTGACCTCTGTCTTGGAAACGTGCCCGTATCGTAACGCCGAATCGTACACGGCTAGTGCACGATCGAAAGGAAGGGCCGCGCAATCGATGAGCGTCCGTGCCGGCGAAGTAATGAGGATGTTGCCGTTTCACCAACGCGGAATCGATGACATGTAGATGCGATGCAACCGTTTGGAGTCTCTTTTGGTGATGCCACCGGTGCAGGCGATATGCACTGTTCCATCATGAAGCATGTAGGAATGCTCGTAACCATAGACACATGCGGCGCTCAACCCGGCGAATACCCACTTTGGATGCAACTTCGACAGCGCACGGATGCTATGCAGCGACTGTTCCTCTGCATTCAGCGAAGCCCAGTACAGTGCCGAAGCGAACAGGTTGGGATACGGCGACACGATTTCCCCGGCTTGGACGCGCCGTCTCAGGGCATCGCTGAGCGCTTTTCCGTCTCCGATGGCGCATCGCCGCTCGCTCTCGGCCGCATGCAATAATGCCGATACTCCTTTATGCTGCTTCATGATTCGACGCTAAAACGTCAAGACCACCTCAGACAAGCCGAATCAGGGTATGTGGTTCCAGCTTGCCGGTTTATCCACAATCCGCATGAAATCCGTATCACCTGTTCGAATGGACAATCGATTTGTGTCGGAGCCGGTTTGATAAAGATGATGCGTACCGGATGGAGAGTTCACTGATTCGTACCGTTCGGCAAATGGTGTGAACCCTCAATAAGCTATTGGGCTCGGTGAGTCGTCCTAACCCGGAATTGATACGACTTCCGTTTGATGCTTGTTGCATGCACTCTCAGCGCGGTAAATTCTCGAAAATAACCTTGATTTCGAGAAATAGTTGCACTGAACCGTTGCCAGCGCGGTAAATTCTCGAAAAGAGCCTGATGCCCGAGAATATACCGCGGTGAGGGTAACTCAGCGCGGTATATTCTCGGGATCGGTGAATCAGTGCACCACGGTCACCGTGCACTCGGCGAAGTTGACGATTTGGCGGGAGACGGAGCCGAGGAAATGCGCGTCGAGGCCGGAAAGTCCTCGTGAGCCTACCACCAGATGAGAGGCGTAGCGCGAAGCTGCGATCAAACCCTTCGAGGCGCGGATATGGAAGGCGTGGGTATTGACTTCCACGCCTTCGGGCACTTCGACCCGAGTCATGAGATCAAGCAGAATCTCCTCGGCACGGCGTTGGCCGGCATCCACCGGAGGCACGGCATTCTCGTAACCGGGAATCACTCCCAAATCCTTCAGTTGCCAGCAGAACAGCACTTCAAGCGGCACGGCGTGCAGTCGCGCTTCTTCTGCCGCGAACCGGAACGCGCCCTCCGAGCCCAGAGAGCCATCTACGCCTACGACCACAGGACGAACCGGCACCGGGGAGGCCGGCCCAGGCTCGACATAGTGTACGGGATCATTGCCGGGCGTCAGCGCGCTGGCGATGGCATCGGTTACGGATTCCTCCTCGCCACGCACGGTGCGTACCACCGTTACCGGCACTTCGGCCTCTTCGGCCAGAGAAGCAGACAAAGATCCCAGGAACCAGCGCGCCACACGGCCCAGCGAGCGGCGACCCACCACAATCTGTTGGGCATCGTGGCCAATCTGCAGCAGAGCAGCGGTGCCGGAGGCCTTGACCGAGGTGAGTTTCAGATCGGCCGGGTCGAAATCGATGCCGGCGCTGGCACGGTCCACCCAACGGCGCAGCTCATTGGCAATATCATGACGGACCTTGGCCCAGGCTTCGTCGCTGTCCGGTTCGGAGCCCATATCCCACGAGTGCGTCCATCCGAAAACGGCATTGACATGTTGGCCGGTCAACGACGCCTCTTCGAGTGCCCATTTCAGAGCTGCGAACGATTCGTCGGAACCATCGACGCCAACAACAATGTCAGACTTGACGCTCATGTCACTCATAACGACCTCCTTTGGCAGATGGGTGCATCTATCCCAAGCATATCGTTTCTTTCCCTCTGATAGCGGAATTCGTGAAATCTATTGAATAAACGTCACTGTGAATCGGTAGAGTAAAACGGAATGTTAATTGAGGAAGGACAAGCATGTTCGAACGGTTTACCGACCGTGCACGGCGCGTGATCGTGTTGGCGCAGGAAGAGGCAAGGTCTCTTCAGCACAACTACATCGGCACCGAACACCTGCTGCTCGGCCTGATTCGCGAGGGCGAAGGCGTGGCCGCCAAGGCGCTCGCCTCGAAGGGCGTGGAGCTTGATGCCACCCGCAAGCAGGTCGAGGAAATGATCGGCAAAGGCAACGCGGCTCCGAACGGGCACATCCCCTTTACTCCGCACGCCAAGCAGGTGTTGGAGTTTTCGCTGCGTGAAGCGCTGCAGCTCGGCCACAGCTACATCGGCACCGAGCATATTTTGCTCGGCCTGATTCGCGAGGGCGAAGGCGTGGGCACCCAGGTGCTCATCAAGATGGACGTCGATCTGGGCGAACTCAGAAGCGCCACCATTGATATGATTCGCGGCAACTCCGGCACTGGTTCATCCGATGGCAAGGGCGATCTGGCCAACGCCGGCGGCGTAGCGGACAAGCAGAACAAGTCCGGCTCCGCCATTCTCGACCAGTTTGGTCGCAACCTGACGCAGGAAGCTGCCGAAGGCAAGCTTGATCCGGTGATCGGTCGTACGAACGAGATCGAACGAGTAATGGTCGTGCTTTCCCGCCGCACCAAGAACAACCCGGTGCTGATCGGCGAGCCCGGTGTGGGCAAAACCGCTGTGGTGGAAGGCTTGGCCCAGAAGATCAACGCGGGCGATGTGCCGGAGACACTAAAGGGCAAGCAGGTGTACTCGCTGGACCTCGGCTCCATGGTGGCCGGTTCCCGTTACCGTGGTGATTTCGAGGAGCGTCTGAAGAAGGTCTTGAAGGAAATCAAGACCCGTGGCGACATCGTGCTGTTCATCGACGAGATCCACACCATCGTCGGTGCTGGCTCGGCTGACGGTGCGTTGGGTGCCTCCGACATGTTGAAGCCGATGCTGGCTCGTGGCGAGCTTCAGACCATCGGTGCCACCACTACGGACGAGTATCGTAAGTACATCGAGAAGGATGCGGCACTTGAACGCCGTTTCCAGCCGATTCAGGTGCACGAACCGACAATCGCCGAAACCATCGAGATCCTCAAGGGTCTGCGTTCCCGTTATGAGAACCACCATCATGTGACCATCACGGATGGTGCGTTGCAGTCCGCCGCAGAGCTTTCATCTCGTTATATTCAGGACCGTCATCTGCCGGACAAGGCCATCGACCTGATTGACGAGGCCGGCGCTCGTCTGCGTATCAAGCGTCTGACCGCCCCGCCCGAGCTCAAGGAGTTGGATGAGAAGATCGCCAAGGTGGCCGCCGAAAAGGACGAGGCCATCAAGGCTCAAGACTTCGAAAAGGCCGCGACTCTGCGCGACAACCAGGAGAAGCTGGAAGCCGACCGCAAGGCCAAGGAGAATTCTTGGCGTGAAGGCGAATCCGACGTCAAGATGGTTGTGGACGAGGACGTGATCGCCGAAGTGATCAGCTCGACCACCGGCATTCCGGTGTTCAAGCTCACTCAGGCTGAGTCCAAGAAGTTGCTCAACATGGAGGCCGAGCTGCACAAGCGCATCATCGGTCAGGATGAGGCGGTTTCTGCGTTGTCTCGTTCGATTCGCCGTACCCGCGTGGGCCTGAAGGACCCGAAGCGTCCGTCCGGTTCGTTTATCTTCGCCGGCCCGACCGGTGTGGGTAAGACCGAGTTGGCCAAGACTCTCGCCGAATTCCTGTTCGACGATGAGGACGCGCTGATCCGCGTGGATATGTCCGAGTTCTCCGAGAAGTACGCGGCCTCCCGTCTGTTCGGTGCGCCCCCGGGATATGTGGGTTACGAGGAAGGCGGCGAGCTCACCGAGAAGGTGCGTCGCAAGCCGTTCTCCGTGGTGCTGTTCGATGAGATTGAGAAGGCTCATCCGGACATCTTCAACACGCTGTTGCAGGTGCTGGATGATGGCCATCTGACCGATGGCCAAGGCCGCAAGGTGGACTTCAAGAACACCATCATTATCCTCACGACCAATCTCGGTACACGTGACATCGCCAAGGCCGCCAACACCGGCTTCAATCTGGGGGCCAACAACGAGTCGAGCTACCAGCGTATGAAGGATCAGGTGTCGAGCGAGCTCAAGCAGCAGTTCCGCCCTGAGTTCCTGAACCGCCTGGACGACATCATCGTCTTCAAGCAGCTCACTGAGCCTGAGGTGCGTCAGATCGTGGATCTCGACGTCAAGCAGCTCAACGATCGTCTGTTCGACCGTCATATGTCGCTCGAATTGACGAACGCCGCCAAGGATCTGCTCGCCCAGAAGGGCTTCGACCCGTTGCTCGGTGCTCGTCCGTTGCGCCGTGTGATCCAGCGCGATATCGAGGATGCCATCTCCGAGAAGATCCTGATGGGAGACCTCTCCGACGGCCAGCGCGTGGTGGTGGACGCCGAAGGCGAAGGCATCTTGGGCGAGTTCACCTTCAAGGGTGAGACGTTCGAGGAACCGGACAAGGCCACCGAGAGTGCAGCCAAGGATGCCGAGAGCGGCGAAGGTAATAAGCCGGTGCCGGTCGACGCTCCGGTCGCTGAAGACTCCGATACGTCCGATGCCGGTACTGCCGGCGAACAGTCCGCTGAATAATCGCAGTTGACAACACATAAGCATAAGCGCCTCGATTCCATACGGAACCGAGGCGCTTTGACAATTGCAAGAACGGTCTTGCAGCTATTAGTTATCTATGGTGTCTAAAGACCCTCCTATGAGAAGATGAATGGCGGAGATGTGCGTTGAGACCGTAAGCTTGGCTGAACGGCCTTGAGAGTGCCGCAACATACGTCTCCAACCACCCATCGGTCAACTCAGCCGCTGAAGTCGACCTCGCCGAGTTTTTCTATGAGCTTCATGTTTTCGGAGTAATCGACCGGGCATGCGATGATGTCGATGCCGGAGCCCGAGCGCAGGGCGGCGCGCAGCGTGGGGTAGAGCTGGTCAGCGGATTCAATCAAATGGCCCTTGGCGCCGAAGCTCATGCCAAGCTCCACCACATCCGGATTATTGAAGTCCACGTATTCGTGGGAACCGTCGTGAATGTCCATCTTCCATTTGATCAGTCCGTACGCTTCATCAACCCATACCAGAATCACCATGCGAGCGCCTACGCGCACAGCGGTTTCGATCTCCTGCACGTTCATCATGAACGATCCGTCACCCATCACTGCCAGCACAGGTCGGCCCGGATTCTCCAGTGAGGCCGCCACTGCGCCCGGCAGCGTCCAGGCCATGGTGGACAAGGAATTGTCGATCACGCAAGTGTTGGAGTAGTACGTGGGGTAGAGACGTGCCATCCACATTTTCAGCGCGCCGGTATCCACCAGCGCAATATCCGTATCCGTTTCCATCGCGCGACGCGTGTCGGCCACGATGCGCTGCGGCTTCATCGGGAATGAATCATCGTTGGCATACGAATCGTATTCGGTTTGCAGCAGCTCGTGAATCTTCGGATGCGAGACGCCGAACGTCACGCGCTCGGCTTTGAGCTGGGCGATCAACGCTTGCAACGTGGCATCGATATTGCCCATGATGTTCAGAGCCGTGGAGTAGTGCGCGTCCGTATCTTCGATAAACGTGTTGATATGGATGATGGTTTTGTCGTCGTTCGGGTTGATCTTTTTCGGATCGAACTGTTGGATGGAGAAGCCCACCGCGATGATGAGATCCGACTCGTCGAATGCGAAGTTCTCGTAGTCGTGGCGCATGAAGCCCACCACGCCGAGGGCCAGCGGAATGCGGTCGGAGATCACGCCCTTGCCTTCGAACGTGGTGGCCACCGGCACATTGAGCTGTTCAGCCAAGGCCAACAGACGGTTTTCGGCATGACCACGCGCCACGCCGTTGCCGGCGAGAATGATCGGGTGCTTGGCACCGCGGATGATGCTGACAGCGCGAGCGATAGTGTCCTCGGTAGGGGCGAAGCTCATCGGATTGGGCAGTGGCAGCGGGTGGGTATCTTCGGGAGCCGGCATTTCCGCCACGTCCTCCGGCAGAATCAGGCAGGTGGCACCCGGACGGTTGCGTTGAGAAATAGAGAAGGCCTTACGTACCATTTCCGGCACGCTTGCCGGTTCCACAATCATCGATGTCCACTGCGTAAGCGGACGGAACACACTGACCAAATCGATGATCTGGTGCGATTCCTTATACAGACGGGACAGGTTGCCCTGCGCGCAGATAGCCACCAGTGGTGTGGTGCTGGCATTCGCCTGCGCCACTGGCAGGGTGAGGTTCAGCGCGCCAGGGCCAAGCGTGGCCAGACAGACGCCGGGCTTGCCGGTCAGGTGTCCTTGCGTGGCGGCCATGAAGCCGGCTCCCTGCTCATGCCTGGTCAGGATGAATCGGATGCGTCCGTCACGTTCGATGGCTTCCATGAGCGGGATGTTCTCCTCGCCGGGGATGCCGTACATCGTTTCGACGCCCTCGTTGACCAGACATTCCACGAACAAGTCGGCCACAGTGCGGATGTGGTTGGTTGTTTCAATCGCTGCGTTCACGGTAGGGAAGTGTAACAGTCGGGATATGCGAGTGATGGCAGAGGCATGTTGGACGGCGAAAGGACAACGTGTGCGGGTTCAACGGCATGCGAGTCCATAATCCACAAAGAAGTCGCTAAGAGTTTACTTGAGTGTTGATTACGCGCGGAAAACCGTTTAATCGCCGTACCTACATTGAATAGCGTGAGCAAGGGCATGAATCGCCGGCGCATGTGGTCCGGCAGACGGCCGGGGGCCGTTCTCACCATCATCATATCGATCGTTCTCGCGGGTTTCATCGCACCCAATGCAATCGGTGCTTCAGCAGTCGTTCCTTTTGCCGGCAACAATCCAGCCAGTGGTACACGTACGGTCACTATCGCCGATATCACCGATTTCCATGGGCATATCGAACGTGGTGCGGATAATGCCGCCGCCTTCGCCGTGGCAAGTGACCACAATCCCGGCAATATGATTCCGGTCTCCACCGGAGACTTGGTAGGCGGTTCCCCATACGAGTCCGCAGTGGAACAGGACAAACCCACACTGGATATGGCTCGTTCATGGAACCTGACCATTTCCGCAGTAGGCAACCATGAACTCGATCGTGGCGTGGATGATTTCAACCAGCGTATCGCTGATCCGTCGTATGGCATTGATTGGCTGTGCGCCAATACGTCAGCGTCGAATAAGCGGGCTGGAGGGCGTCTTGACAGAGTCAAGGATTATACGATTCGTAACGTCAACGGTAAACGGATAGCCTTCATCGGAGCCTTGACCGACAAGCTAGGATCTGTGGCCACTCCCGAAATCACAAAGGACGCGGATTTGAGCGAGCGCGCAGCAGACGCAGTCAACCGTGTGGCCGGCGAGCTTAAACGCTCAGGAACGGTGGACGCGGTAGTGGCGTTGATCCATGATGATGCGAAAGCGGCGCAACAATTTGGCCGTTACGTGGATCTCGTATATGCAGGGCATACCCATGCCGTCAAATCCGCCACAACTTCCGCCGGAGCTCCGATCTACGAGGCTGGCAGCTATGGGCGGAATATGGCCGTACAGGATCTCGTCATCACCGGCCACGGGCTTGGGGCTAGAGTAACAGTGGTGAATGTGGATATCGGTAATGGTGCCACGTCCACGGGAACGGATGGCGTGTTGGATATCACCGGAATGGACTCGCATCCACGCCAGGCGGCTTGGATGAGCGCCGGACAGACGGTACATGGTGTTGTTGAGGCCCGACAGATCTATGCAGATGCGCAATCATTCGCGGCGAATGTAGGAGACATGGCTGTCGGCACATTGGCGACTGGCACTCATTTCTTCAAACAGTCCGATACGAGGCCCAAAGGTGAGTTGGGTATGCTGATTGCGGATGCGAACCGCGCAACCGTGATGCAACGCGTGTATGCCGGAAACCGCATTCCTGTTATCGGTTTCTCAAATAACGGCAGTTTGCGCACCGATACATTGGATACCAATGGTGATGGCATCGTCACAGTGCGAGAAGTGGACAGTCTGATGGCGCTGCAATTCCGCGCCGCTTATGAGACGATCACCGGAAGCGATCTGAAGGCGATACTGGCCGAACAGTTTTATCGCGATGATGGGCAGATACGCAGCCGATGGATCGGTATTTCGTCGAATGTGTCATTCCGACGGATTACGTGTGGGGGAGTGGATGATCCGTGCGCTGCCGAAGATCAGAAGCAACATCAAGCGGCGTCCTTAACGGACCATGACGAAGCCTCCGGATTGTCGCGCTCGCCGTCAGCGGCCAAGAGCGAATCGCAGAGCATATTGCAGTATCATCAATCGCCTGTTCGTATCACGAATCTGACTATTGACGGGCATGCGATCGAGGACGACGATCTGATCATCGCGGCATCGAACTCGTATTTGCTCCAAGGCGGCGACAGCTATCATGCATTCACGGCCGGTTCCAATTATGTGGAGCTGGATATGTCGTACAACCAGCCGCTGACCGAATATTTAAGAGCGCACCCTGATTTGCATGCGATCGCAGCTGGCGGAGCGGATACACGAAGCTGATGCATCAGACATGAGGCATCAGACATGAGGCATGATGCATGAGACGCACGCAAGACGGGGCGAATGCGCTTCTGTGACATGCTGATTGCGTTGAATTCCTTTGTACGTGCGCGGTTACAACCAGACCTGCGCGCACATACAAACGCTTTTGCTCCCGAATTCCTTTGTCTGTGCGCGCAGGGTATTGAAATCGCGCGGACATACAAAGGGTGCGGAATGAAGAGCTGGGCGACGCAATGGTGCCGGTACCTATGCAAACAGCCGTGTGCAACCCGAACCAATACGAACTGCACACGGCTGTTTGCTATTGAATATGCTCTCTCGGTGATGACCCTCTGCTCCGCTCTATTGCGCGGGGCAGAGGGCAACAGAGCGGAGCGGTCACTTACTTGATGGCGTTCAGCCACTGCTCCTTGGTGGCCTTCTCAGCCTCAAGCTTGGCCTTCTTCTTCGGATCGGATTCGGCGGCGATCTTCTCGTTGAGCTCGGTCAGCTGAGCGTTGAGCTGCTCCTCGAAGCTGGAACGACGGGCATCGGTTTCCGGATCGGTCTGCTTCCAAGCGGCGTCCTCGATGGCCTTGATCTGCTTGTCCACAGCGTCCAGACGGTTTTCGATGCGGCGCATGTCGTCGCGCGGCACGTAACCGATCTGATCCCACTCCTCCTGAATCTTGGCCAGCTCCTGACGGGCCTTCTTGGCCTCGGCTTCGGTCTTGACCGGAACCAGTGCCTCGGCCTTGACCAGCAGGGCTTCCTTGGCGGCCAGATTTTCCTTTTCGGCGGAGTTCATCTGATCGCGATCGGCCTGACGGGCGTTGAAGAAGGTGTCGGCGGCCTCGCGGAACTTGGCCCACAGCTCGTCGTCCTCGTTGCGGCCGGCGCGACCGGCCTTCTTCCAACGGTCCATCAGATCGTTGAACTTGCGGGAGGTCTCGCCCCAAGCGGTGGAGTCCTTGAGCTCGTTGGCCTCGGCGATAATCGCCTCCTTGACCTCCTTGGCGTGGTTGCGTTCGTTGTCGCGAGCCTGAGCCCACTTGCGGCGAGCCTGGTTGAAGGTGGTGCGAGCGGCGGAGAAACGCTTCCACAGCGCTTCGGCTTCCGGCTTGTCGATACGCACGGTGGTGCGCTGATGGTTCTGCCACTCGTCGAACAGGTTGCGGAACTTATCGGCGGTGGAACGCCAGTTTGTGTTGTCGCCCAGAGAAGCGGCCAGTGCTTCGGCCTTCTCCACAATGGCGGTACGCTCGGCGACTGCCTTGGCCTGAGCGGCCTTGCGGGCCTTGGCGATCTCCGCCTTCTTGGCTTCGCCGGCGGCCTTGAGCTGCTCAAACTGTGCCTTGAGTGCGGCGATGTCGCCCACGACTGCCGGCTCGGCGGTTTCCTCGCCAAGCAGCTTGACGGACTCGTCGATCTCACGCGGCTTGATGTTTGCGGCATTCAGACGGGTGGCCAGCAGATCAAGCTTCGCCTTGAGGTCGAGGAAACGGCGTGCATAGAGGGCCAGCGCCTCTTCCTTGGACACATCCGGGAACTGGCCGACTTCACGCTCGGTTTCGCCGTCCTTGACGAATACGGTGCCGTTGTCGTCCACGCGGCCGAATGCTTCGGCGGCCTTGACATCTGCTTCGGCATAGGCGCCCGGCGTAGTGGTGGGGGCGGCAGCGCGCGGTGCCGCTGCGGGGGTCTTATGGGCGAAAGCGGCGGGGGACGGCGCGTGCGGCTTCGGAACCGAGGCGGGGGACGGCTTGGCCGCACTGGCTTCGGTTGCGGGTATTGTTGCCTGTCCTTCGCTTACGGCGGTGTTCTCGGTTTCGGTGACAGTCTCGTCGGCCATGGCCAGCTCCTTAAAGCGTAGAGTGAGTAAGCGGAAGCGTCTTGTCTATGCCGATTAGCCGGATGTCTCGGCGGCAAATCGGTAAGTCTTTGACGCAACCCTCACCTATTATATTGATTTCGTGGCTAAAGGTGCATCAATATCAGGATTCCCGGAGTGGCTCCCCTCCGAACGTGTTGTGGAGCAGCGTGTCATCGACACGCTTCGTAAGGTTTTTGAGCTCAATGGCTTCATCGGCATTGAGACGCGAGCGGTGGAAACCGGCGCTTCTTTGCTGAAAAAGGGCGAGACCAGCAAGGAGATCTATCTGCTGAGCCGTCTGCAAGAGGTCGGTCATGAGTCGGACACGCCGATTGAGGACCGGCTGGGTCTCCATTTCGATCTGACCGTGCCGCTGAGCCGGTATGTGGTGGAGCATTCCGGAGATCTTGCCTTCCCGTTCAAGCGTTGGCAGATTCAGAAGGTATGGCGTGGAGAGCGTCCGCAGGAAGGCCGTTTCCGTGAGTTCGTGCAGGCGGATATCGATGTGATCGGTGCCGGTGATCTGCCGGACCATTACGAGGTGGAGCTGCCGCTGGTCATGGTTTCCGCGCTGGAGGAGCTTCGTGCATTCGGTCTGCCCAAGGCCACCGTGCATGCCAATAATCGCAAGCTGTCCGAAGGTTTCTATCGTGGACTGGGTCTGACGGATATCGAAGGCGTGCTGCGCGAGATCGACAAACTCGACAAGATCGGTGCCGACGAGGTGGTCAAGCTGCTGGTCGAATCCTGCGGCGCCACCGAGGATCAGGCCCGCGCATGCCTCGAACTGGCCGGCCTGACTGCAGCTGACGGTGCTGAGCTGGCCGCCAAGTTCGATGACCTGTGCGCCGCGCACGGCATCGCTCAAGAGTCCGACGCCTACGTGTTGGCTCGTCAGGGTCTCGACACTCTTGCCATGATTGTGGACGAAGCCGCGGCCATCCGCCCCGGCTCCGTGATCGCAGACCTCAAGATCGCCCGTGGACTCGACTACTACACCGGCTCCGTCTACGAGACCTTCCTCGACGGCGCGGCATCGCTTGGTTCCATCTGCTCCGGCGGACGCTACGATAACCTCGCCTCCCAAGGCAATCGCAAGTATCCGGGCGTGGGTCTGTCCATCGGCCTGAGCCGACTGGTCTCCTATATGCTGCACACCGCCGGCGCACATGCCAGCCGCGTCTCGCCGGCCGCCGTGCTCGTGGCCGTGTGGAATGAGGAGGATCGTCCGGCCGCTAACCGCATCGCCGCTCAGCTTCGCGCCCGTGGCATTGCCACCGATGTGGCACCCACCGCTGCCAAGCTCGGCAAGCAGATCAAGTACGCGGACAAGCTCGGTATTCCTTATGTATGGTTCCCGGCTTCTGCCGCAGACGGTGAGGAAGGTGCCGAACCGTCCGGAGATGAGGTCAAGAACATCGTCACCGGTGAGCAGGTGCCCGCCGATTGCACGTCGTGGGAGCCGGATACTGTGGTTGCCCAGCAATCCGTCGAAATCTGACGTATTCGAGCCCTTTCGAATCATTCGAGTCAAATCGAGGAGAAACAAGATAATGAGCCAGACGGCTTACAGAACACATCATGCCACTGACGTGACCGAGGCCTTGGTCGGCCAGAAGGTCACCCTCGCCGGTTGGGTCGATCGTCGCCGCGACCACGGTGGCGTGGCTTTCATCGATCTGCGCGACAACACCGGTCTGGTGCAGGTTGTCATCTACGACGAGGACATGGCCCGCCCGCTGCGCTCCGAGTTCGTCATCCAGGTCACCGGTGAGGTGCGCCTGCGTCCGGACGGCAACGAGAACACCCATCTGGCTACCGGCAAGATCGAAGTCGTGGCCGAGACCATCGAGATTCTCGCCAAGTCCGACGCCCTGCCGTTCCAGGTGTCCACCGCCCTGGAGAACGAGTCCGAGAACAAGCTTCCCGGCGAAGACGTACGCCTGAAGTACCGCTACCTCGACCTGCGCCGCCCGTCCATGCAGCACAACCTGAAGTTGCGCTCCGACATGGCCAAGGCTGCCCGTCATGCGCTGGAGGAGATGGACTTCACTGAGGTGGAGACCCCGACGTTCATCAAGTCCACACCGGAAGGTGCTCGCGACTTCCTGGTGCCGGCTCGTCTGGTGCCGGGTTCTTGGTACGCTCTGCCGCAGTCCCCGCAGCTTCTGAAGCAGCTGCTCATGGTCTCCGGCGTCGAGCGCTACTACCAGCTCGCCCGCTGCTACCGTGATGAGGACTTCCGTGCCGACCGTCAGCCTGAGTTCACCCAGCTCGATATGGAGATGAGCTTCGTGGATCAGGAGGATGTGATGGCCATGGCCGAGAAGGTTATCGCCGCCATCTGGAAGACCGCCGGTTACGAAGTCCAGCTGCCGCTGCCGCGCATCACTTGGCAGGAAGCCATGGATAAGTATGGTTCCGACAAACCGGATCTGCGCTTCGGCAACCCGTTGGTCGAGCTCACCGAATACTTCAAGGGCACGCCGTTCCGCGTGTTCCAGGCTCCGTACGTGGGTGCCGTGGTGTTCAAGGGCGGTGCCGCAACTCCGCGTCGTCAGTTCGACGCTTGGCAGGAGTGGGCCAAGCAGCGTGGTGCCAAGGGCCTCGCTTATGTGGTCTTTGCCGAAGACGGCGAGCTGAAGGGCCCCGTGGCCAAGAACCTGTCTGAGGAAGAGCGCAATGGTCTGCGTGAGGCCGTGGGTGCCGAGCCCGGCGATGCCGTGTTCTTTGCCGCCGGTTCCCGTGAATCCTCCCAGCTGCTGCTGGGTGCCGTGCGTGTGGAGCTCGCCCGTCGCGAGGGTCTGCTTGACCCGAAGAAGTTCGCCTTCACTTGGGTTGTGGACTTCCCGCTGTTCAAGCCCACCGACGATCCGGACGACGACGATGTGGCGGTCGGCCACTCCAAGTGGACCTCCATGCACCACCCGTTCACCATGCCGAGCAAGGACTGGATCGACAAGTTCGACCAGGATCCGGAGCACGCCATGTCCGACTCCTACGACATCGTCTGCAACGGCGAGGAGATGGGCGGCGGTTCCGTCCGTATCCACCGCGACGATATTCAGGATCGCGTCCTGAACGTGCTGGGCATCTCCCCGGAGGAAGCCCAGGAGAAGTTCGGCTTCCTGCTTGAGGCTTTCAAGTACGGCGCTCCGCCGCACGCGGGCATCGCTCTCGGCTGGGACCGTACCGTGTCCATCTTGGCCGGTGCCGACACCATCCGCGACGTCATCGCCTTCCCGAAGGCCGGTGGCGGTCGTGACCCGCTGACCGGCGCTCCGGCTCCGATCACGGACGAGCAGCGCGCCGAAACCGGTGTCGATTACGACCCGGACGAAGACGAAGACTGAATAATACAGCATTAGCTGCGTTGGCCTTGGTCGCGGTACCCTTGTGCCGCTTCCTTCGGCGCGCTTCGCGTGCCATACGCATTATTCAGTTTTCTGCGAAAACTTAAGTAATGGGCCTTACATGGTTGTGAACCGTGGAAGGCCCATTACTTATATGTATGACTGATATGTATGTCGGCCGCTGCTTATGCCGTCACGTTATCATTGGTCTCGGTCGGTATGGCGAAGCCTGCAAGAAAGGCGTGAATCATGCAGCCCGCAATGCTTACGATGAATGGGATCACCTTTACGTATCCTCACGCTCCGGAACCTCTGTTCGAGAACGTGGACGTGGCGTTTCCCGTCGGCTGGACCGCCGTGTTAGGAGACAACGGCATTGGCAAGTCCACGCTGATGGCGATCGCGCGTGGTAATGCACTGCCTGATGCAGGAACCGTCGCGCCTGATCCGCGACGGATGATCATCGGGTATTGTCCGCAAGACACGGCTGTCGCTCCGGATAATCTGGAGGATTTTGCCGTTGACTGGTCGCCTGAGGCGATTGCCATACGCGATGACTTGGGTGTGGCCGACGACTGGCCGTACCGGTATGCGCAGCTTTCCGGCGGACAGCAAAAGCGATTGCAGATTGCTTGCGCGATGGCAATGCGGCCGGATGCGCTCATCCTTGACGAGCCGACGAACCACGTCGATGCCGAGGCGCGTGAGCACATCATCGCTGCAATGCGCCGATATCGGGGCATAGGCGTTGCGGTTTCGCATGATGTGAAGTTGATCGATGCAACGTGCGTGCGTTGCGTGATGTTCGAACGTCGCCATGTGAGTTCGCGCAATATGACGGTGGTAACCACACTCCGGGGCGGATACTCCGAGGCTTCGCAGCAGGTTGCGCTACGAGACGGCGCGGACACGGCGCGTGCGGATGCGCTGCAACGGGAAGCCGGTCGTTTGGCAGCCGTGAAAGCGCAACGGTTCGCCAAGGTTCAGCAGGTGGAATCACGCAAACAGCACGGTGAACGTATCGATAGGCGGGATCACGATGCCCGTAATCGCCGGCAATTGGCGAAGATGACCGGGCTTGATCGGGGCGTGACTCGCGCCTACAGCCAGTTGGATGGGCGTCTTGCCGCCGTGAAGCGACAAACGGAAGAGATATCGTCGCCGGCCAAACGATACGAAGGCACCATTTGGATGGATATCAAGCCGGCGCATTGCCGCGAGATTGTTCGGCTCGAACCGAGCCTGATTCGGTTTGGAGAAACGGCTGGAGACGACGAACCGATGCCGTCGCTGTGCCATGCGATTCAGACCGGCAATCGTATTCGTATTTCGCTGCCTGAGAATGGTGATACGGCAACGGGGCTCATGATTCCGGCGATTTCGATCGGTCCACGCGATCACGTGGCCGTGACCGGACCGAATGGAGCCGGTAAATCGTCACTGGTGGCAGCGTTGCTTGCTCATGCGGTTGACGTGCCACGCCTGACTATCGCGCAGAACACTACGGATGAGGATCGGAACGATGCCATGAATCGTTTGTTCGCGCTACCGGCCGAGACGCGAGCACAGGTGTTGAACGCATATGCGCGGCTCGATGCGAACCCGGACCGGCTGCTGGCCTCGGGGCGGCCGTCGCCGGGGGAACTGCGTAAGCTGCTGCTGTGCTTGGCGCTGCCGTCCGGCCCGCAGCTGATCGTGCTGGATGAGCCGACCAACCATCTTGACTTGACCTCCAAAAAAGCTTTGGCGCGGATGCTGGCCGAATATCCGGGCGCGTTGATCGTCGTATCCCATGACGAATGGTTTTTGGATCTTGCGGGCTTTGGGCAAGAAACCGTTGCACGATGACAAAGGCCCATAGATAAACGGCCATAAGCAATATATATAAGGGCAACGGTGTTGCCCCATCGTGCCGTCGCTATATTGCTGTCAAAGGCGGTATTCCCATGAACAGGGAATGACTGAAACCGGCGGCATGGTCCTTAGGCTGTTCTTAGGCTGTCTTTGCTGATAACCAGGGATTTGCGAAAGTATGCAGCCGGATGCCATAAATGTGAGTGCGGCACGAGGGGGAATGCATATGACGTTGGAGATTCTGGACTGGCATGACGGGGATCTGCTGGCCAAGCCGGTGTTTGACAAGCTCAACGCACTGGTGGCGGCCGGCGTGCCGGAGTCCAAGATTCTAGGCGTGACCATCAATACGGACGAGGAATCGGATACGGACCTATGGTGCCCGAAGTACGGTATCCCGTTCGAGATCACCGGCAATGTGGTGGTGGTTCATACGCACAAGACTCGAAAAGCACCGCCGGAATTCGCCTCCGCGTTCGTCACGGCGGATACGCGTGCCGATCTGAACGGCGTGGTCAAGCACACGCTGGAGGTGTCCAAGGTGAGTTTCGCGCCGATTGATGCGGCGGTGGAGGCCACCGGCATGGAATCCGGCGGCATGTCCCCGATCGGTCTGCCCGACGGCTGGCCGCTGCTCGTGGACCAGCACATCCTCTCGATCCCGAAGCTGTATCTGGGCTCCGGCATCCGTCCGTCCAAACTCGTGGTGGACGGCTCCATCTTCGCGGACATTCCCGGCGTACAGTGCGTTTCCGCACTGGGCAGACCTCGTGCCTGAACGATCTCACCGCACGACCGCAAACCGGGGCAGTTGAGCGCGTCCGCCGCGCGTCTTGGCCTTTGTCTCACATAGTGACCATTCCATGTCCGGCTGGTGTTATTTCGGTAACACAGTGCCGTTATACTGGCCGCTTATGTCAGAGAAACAAGAAGAAACGCGCCCCGTGACGCCGCTGGTGCCGGGCAATGAGTCCGCAGGCCGACCGCTTGTCGAGCTTACTCACGTCGAAAAGCATTTCGGCGATCTCCACGTCCTCAAGGACATCAACCTCAAGGTCACCAAGGGTGAAGTGCTCGTGGTCGTAGGACCTTCCGGTTCCGGCAAATCCACGATGTGCCGCACCATCAACCGACTGGAAACCATCGATTCCGGCGACATTCGCATCGACGGTAAGCCCCTGCCTCAGGAAGGCAAGGAACTGGCCAGCTTGCGTGCCGAAGTGGGCATGGTGTTCCAATCCTTCAACCTGTTCGCCAACAAGACCATTCTGGAGAACGTGACGCTCGCCCCCATCAAGGTGCGTCATATGGACAAGAAGGAAGCCGAGCGGCTCGCCATGGATCTGCTGGACCGTGTGGGTGTTGCCTCTCAGGCCAACAAGATGCCGTCCCAGCTTTCCGGCGGTCAACAGCAGCGTGTGGCCATCGCCCGTGCGCTCGCCATGCGCCCGAAGGTGATGCTGTTCGACGAGCCCACCTCCGCCCTCGACCCGGAAATGGTCAATGAGGTGCTGGACGTCATGGTCGAGCTTGCCCATGAAGGCATGACCATGATCTGCATCACCCATGAGATGGGCTTCGCTCGCAAGGCCGCCGATCGCATCGTGTTCATGGCCGATGGCCAGATTCTGGAACAGAACACGCCGGACGAGTTCTTCGAGCACCCTCAGACCGATCGTGCCAAGGACTTCCTCTCGAAGATCCTCACCCACTGATTCCGGGGACGATAGCGAGGAAGCAAGGGAAGAGACGATACGAATATGACTGTTACCAATACCATGAAACGGAGGGTCATGCGGGTGGTCGCCGCATTGGCCGCCGTGGCCTGCACCATGTCGCTTGCGGCGTGCGGCCAAGACGAGGCGGGCAAGATCCGCATCGGTATCAAATTCGACCAGCCGGGTCTTGGCTTCAAGAAGTCCGGCACCTATGTGGGCTTCGATGTGGATGTGGCCAAGTATATCGCCAAGAAGCTTGGGTATTCCGAGGATGAGATCATCTGGAAGGAAGCCCCGTCCAAGCAGCGCGAAGCCATGCTCCAGAACGGTGACGTGGATATGATTCTCGCCACCTACTCCATCACCGACGAGCGCAAGAAGGCTGTTTCCTTTGCCGGCCCATACTTCGTGGCCGGTCAGGATCTGCTGGTGCGTAAGGATGATCAGTCCATTAACGGCCCTGAGGATTTGAACGGCAAACGTCTGTGCTCCGTGACCGGTTCGACATCCGCCGCCACCGTCAAGGAGAAGTTCGCCTCCGAAGTGCAGCTTATGGAACAGCCCGGTTACGCCGAATGCGCGACCGCTCTGTTCTCCGGCATCGTGGATGCGGTGACCACCGACGACATCATTTTGGCTGGCCTCGCCTCCGCCTCGCGTGGCAAGCTGCGTGTGGTTGGCAAGCCGTTCACGCAGGAATACTACGGCGTTGGCATCAAGAAGGGCGATACGAAGCTCGCCACCAAGATCAACAACGCCATCGCGGACATGATTCAGGACGGCTCGTGGAAGAAGGCCGTGGCCGACAACACCGCAGGTACCGATTACACGCCTGATGTGCGCTACAACCCGCCCACGCCGAGCGAGGGGGAGGACGCCTGATGAACGGATTCCTGGAACTCTTCAGCCAGTACGATGTGCTGGGCGCTTTCCTGGTCAACATCGAACTGACGCTGTGGAGCGCGTTGTTCTCGCTGGTGCTCGGCGTGATCCTCGTGGTCATGCGCATCTCGCCGATCTCCTCGCTGCGCGCGGTGGCCAGCGCCTACGTAGAGCTGTTCAAGAACCTGCCGCTGACCATCATCATGGTGTTCATGGTGCTGGGTGCCTATGCGCAGCTCAAACTCAGCTTCTCCGATACTTTCGCAACGAATTTCTTCTGGCTGGCCGTTACGGGCTTGAGCCTCTACACGGCGGCCTTCGTGTGTGAATCGCTGCGTTCCGGCATCAACACGGTGCCGCTCGGTCAGGCCGAAGCCGCACGTGCGTTGGGCTTGGGCTTCATGCAGTCCGCCACCGAGATCATCCTGCCACAGGCCTTCCGTGGTTCTGTGGCACCGCTCGGCAACACGCTGATCGCATTGCTCAAGAACTCCACCGTGGCCGCCGCGGCATCCGTCTCCACCGAGACGTCGTCGCTGATGAGCGAGATGATCGAATTCCGACCGGACGTGATCATCCAGATCTTCCTGATCTTCGCGTTCGGTTATGTGATTCTGATCATTCCGATCGGCATGCTCACCACGTACCTGTCCAACAAGCTCGCCGTGAGGAGGTGACGTCATGGCCGATACTTCGAATTCCGTGCTGTTCGACGCGCCCGGTCCCAAGGGCCGCCGTATTATCCGCACCGCCAACTGGGTCGCCGGCTTCATCGTCGCCGTGCTCGTGGTGCTTATTCTGATGCGTTTGCACAATCCGCCGGACGGTGAGAACCAGCTCAGCTGGGAGCTGTGGAAGCCTGCCGTGGAACGTGAGGCGTGGACCGATTTCTATCTGCCGGGCCTATGGATGACCGTCAAGGCCACGGTTGTGGCCGTGATCGGTGCAGTGATTTTCGGTCTGGTCTTCGGCATTGGACGACTGCTGCCGAACCCGCTGGTGCGTGGCGTATCCGCCATTATCGTGGAGTTCTGCCGCGCCGTACCTGTGCTGTTGCTCATGATCTTCTTCTGGCGGTGGTTCGCATTCGCCGGCCTGCCGAGCCCCTCATATTGGGCCGTGGTGCTCGCCTTGGTGCTGTACAACGGTTCCGTGGTGGCTGAGCTCGTGCGCTCCGGCGTCGGCAACCTGCCCAACGGCCAACGTGAGGCTTCGCTGGCATTGGGATTGACCGAATCGCAGTCCCTGATGGAGATCGAGGTGCCTCAGGCCGTCTATGCCATGCTGCCGGCCGCCGTGACCCAGCTGGTGGTGGTGTTGAAGGATACCGCGCTCGGTTCGATTATCATGTACACCGATCTGCTGCAGGAATCGCGCCGACTCGGCTCGATGTATTTCAACATTCTGCAGACGCTGGTCATGGCCGCGGTGATCTACTTCATCGCATGCTGGCTGCTGTCGCGTCTTGCCGAATGGCTGCCGGAGCGTATGCAACAGCGTACGGCCGCGCCTGCCGAACCTGAGCCAGTCGCGCCGATCGCTGCCGGCGATGCCTCCAACGTGAACCAGATCGCCGTGGCCAAAGAGGTCGAGGAACTGCCGTTCGGCGGTGCGCCGCGTAAGTATCATGTGCATCACCGTGGTACCAACGCTTCGATTCGCAACTGGCGTAAGACCAAGTACGAGCAAGGGTACGACCCCACGCAGCCTGACTCTCAGATCAATCCGGAAACAGGCGAGTTTCCGGTGTTTCGTAAGGCCGAGCAAAAGCGCAAGCCGAAGGAACTGAAGGCGCATGGCGGTGAGGAAGAGCACAGCGATCGCACTGGTCATGTCGACCCCATGCCGAAAGTCGAGCGCACGTTCAAACACGGCAACGACATCGGCAAAGGACACACGAATCTCGGAGGCCACTCCAAGATCTGACGGCGATACGCTAGCCATGTGCTAAGCCGGCACGAAGAGTTCACTGAGTGTTTGACTGTCGCGTGCGCTACGTACTTGTACGGAGGATAGGTTGGAACACATGAAGCTGTTCCGCAACCTATCCTCCGTTTGCGTATGTGCGCTTGCGGTATCCGTAACGTTGCCGTTGGGCCTTATGCCGGTTATGACTCCGGTCAAGGCTCAGGCCGCGCAAACTGTTCAGGCCACACAAGTTGCGTCGGGCGTCACCGAGACCAACCTGCCGGATCCCGACTGGGTATCGTTGCTGTCCGACTACGAGAAGAACTATTGGCAGGCTCCCAAGGACGCCTCCCACGGCGGCAAGGTACTCGACGTGGACACCATGAAGCTGGATCAGGATCTTGCCGTCAAGATCAACCATCAGGGTGCCGCACAAACCGATACCAACGGGTTGAACAGCCAACGCAAGCGTGCCCTGATCGACTCTGACCTGCAAGGCGAGGAGACCATGCCGGACGCCCTTGGCCCGGTGCTCGGCGCGTATATGAAGGAAGGGTTCCAGCAAGGCAAGCTGGGGCTGGTCTCCGACATCTTCACATTCAACGTGGCACCAACATTCCAGACTAAACGTGCGGCCATGCATCCCAGACCGTATCTGGACCGGTCCCGCAGCACATTCAACGGCACCAATGACCTGGCCGGTCTGCCCGCCACGCTTGACATCAAACAGGCCCCTTCCTGGGGAGAGCACATTCCCGGCTACTCCACCCTACAGAAAAACAGCTCCTATCCATCCGGCCACACCACGGCCGCATACTCATGGGGCATCGCGCTGGCTGGTCTTCTGCCTGAACTTGCTCCACAGATCATGGCGCGGGCCTCTGAAGCGGGCAACAATCGCATCGTACTCGGCGTGCATTATCCGCTTGATATCATGGGCGGGCGCATTGGCGCTTCGGCGCAGAATGGACAATACTGGCACAACGAATTCGCCACGTCCATCATCCCTGCCGCCCGTCAGCTGCGCGATTATCTGACCGAACGGTGTGCGGCGGACGGCCACGGTTCCACGCTGGCCGAGTGCATCGCCAACCTCAAAGCCAACGGCACCGGGGGCTACACCAATGACTTCCTCGACCCGGTGGCCACCGAGCCAGTCAAAGACCAGTCTTCCGCCGTACGCGTCTATACAGCCCGTATGACGTACACCTTCCCACAAAATATGTCCCAATCCGGCAAAGAGTTCACGGCACCGAAAGGCGCGGCGGACGTACTGCGTCTCGCCTATCCGCAACTGCACGCCGACCAGCGTAACGCCATCCTTAAGGCCACCGCGCTCGACTCCGGCTATCCATTATGGCAGTCGAGCGAAGGATGGCAGCGCATCAATTGGGCCAAGGCACTGTGCGCCCGTGTGACCCTTAACGAGCAGGGCGATGTGGTCAAGGTGGAGACCGCCGACCAGACGGCGATTAGCGGGCCGGAAGTCGTCAATGCGCAGTACGCCGACAAGGGCGATCATCCGGCTTCCGACGCGCTCGCCGGCGAACATTCCGCGCTTGCCGCTGGCCCCGACCTCGCCACAGTGCATGTGGCTCAGCGATACGCCCTGATCGTGACGGGCGTCGCGACAGCGGCCGCTGTACTCATCGGAGTCGCTGTTTCCGCCGTGCGCCGTCGCCACAAGTAGAGCGGACAGTTCTTTTTTTGGGGGGGCATCGCGCGGTATCGCTATTCGGTGAACTGCAGGGTGGCTGGCACAGTTTCCGTTAAAGGATCGCCATAGTCGCGAGCGGTTTTCGGGTATCTGATCTGTACGCTGATGATGCTGTTCGCCGAGACACATTCCTTGATGTAGTAGATGTCGCCGTCCTTCTCATAACTGACGTATATGGACGGGTCGGCATTGAGCTCGTAGGTGATGTCCACTGCGGCCCGGGCTTTGAGTTCGTCCAGCTCCTCGGCGGCCGAACGGCCGGGATTGGTGGTGGTTCCGGCCAGAATCTCCACTCCCGACCCCTCGAATGTGAATCCCGGGCTCTCATTGGTGCCGCCGACCTCTTGGAAGTTTTCCGGAACGCTAATGGTGAAATTGCGTTTGGCATACGGCTTCAACGTGGAGGAGGGCGGCTCGGAATCGGAGGAGTCAGTGGAATCGCCGTGTGTTTTGGAATCTCCGGAATCGTTCTTCGTCGCGGAGTCTTGGGAATCGGCGGATTGCTTCTTGCGTTTCTTCGACGACGATGACGACGATGACGAATCGTATGAGTCGGAGGAATCGGAATCGGTTGAATTCGAGGAGTCTGACGTATCGCCGTCGGAAGTGCCGGACGAATCGGAGCCGGTGGATTGCGGGTTCGTCGTTTGTGCCGATGATGTCGTGTTGGACTTGCTCGTGAACGTCGTCCACAGTAGCGCGGAGGAAAGCACCAATGTCGCCACGCATAGGACGGCGACGATAGCGACGATGACGGTTGTTTTCCTGCGCGTCGTACGGGGTGCAGGTCCGGCGGCGGACGAAGCCGGAGCGTTAGGAATCGGTGACATGGCCGACGTGCGATATGCAGGTCCGCTGGCGGCGTAATCGCCTAAACCCGGCATTACCGGTATCGGTTGCGTTGGAATGCCGGATTGCTGGGGATACATGGATGGTGCGGGCGGTGCCGGCACGGCCGAAGGCTGCCCGTTCGACGCATTCGTCCCGTATGTGCCGCCCGCGTTGATTGAGGTGAGTAACGGTCCGCCGCATTCGGAACAGAATTGAGTGCCCGGCTCGCAAGGTGTGCCGCAATGAGGACAGTTCATATTCGCTCCTTTGGATTGTTGAGGCATCCCATATTTCGCGCTTGAATCACATAGCCGATACGATTGATCCCGTTTTCTATTCTAAGGGTTTTCCGCAATCCAGCGCCTGTGATCATTCGCAGTGAATGGAGCGGAAGGCGGTACAATCGCTTCCATGGTCAAGGACGACAAGAAAACGCAACGTGATGGCAAAGCCGGCAAATCCGGCGGCAAACCGGGCAAGCAATCAGGCAAACGCATCGACCGTGCGCTCAAACAGGCCGAAGACCGCATCGGCATGATCGAGGAAAGCGAAACCGTGGCCGAACGGCTTGCCAACGCGGCGAAATCCAGCGAACTGCTGAGTGCCGTATGGTCACTGCCGCCGGCGCAACGGCTCATGTTCCATCACGGTATACGGGTACAGGATGTGAGCGGCGATTCCACTCCCGGATTCGACGGCGACAAGTTCGACGGCGAACGGTTCATCGATCTGAGCTCTTCCGAGATCGCCCGCTACCAACGGCTTATGTACGCCAATGGCGTCAAAGGCTCACCGCGCCGGCTGCTGATCGTGCTGCAAGGTATGGATGCCTCCGGCAAGGGCGGTATCGTACGCCACGTATTCCGACAAGGCGATCCGATGGGCATCCACTACCATGGTTTCGGCAAGCCTACGGCCGAGGAGCTGGAACACGGGTTCCTGTGGCGCGTGGAGCGCGAGCTGCCCGACCCTGGATGGATCGCCGTGTTCGACCGTTCTCATTACGAAGATATCGTCATGCCGCACGTGTACGGCACGTACCCCGAGGACGTGTGGCGTGGACGGTACGATCTCATCAATGCTTTCGAACATGATCTTGCCGCCTCGGGCTGTGCCATCATCAAGATTTTTCTCGTGGTCAGCCGTGAGGAGCAGAAGCGCCATTTCCTGAGTCGTCTCGAAGATCCCACCAAATATTGGAAATTCGACGTCTCTGATCTGGATGCGCGTGAACGCTGGGACGATTACCTGAACGCATGGCAGGAGGTATTCGAGAAAACCAGCACAGCCGCAGCCCCGTGGTATCTGGTGCCCGCCGACAACCGCTGGTATTCCCGGGCCGTGGTGTCCGAACTGCTGCGCACCACGCTGAAGAACATGAACATGACCTGGCCGCCTCTGGAAGCCAATGTGGACCCGGCCGAAGCCCGTCGTCGCCTCGCCGGCGCGTAGACGCGCGGGGAAAACCGCGCCATGGAAGAGCGTGGAGGTCGTGGAGGTATGGGGAAGATATGCGGACCGCTAGTAAGCTAGGGAATCATGACTGACGAGAAGGATTATGGCTCTTTAGGGCGGCTCGCCCCCGAATGGGACGGCAACGAACGTGAACGCAACCTTACGGCCGACGACATTTACGAACGTTTCTTTGATTGGGTGGCGGACGTCAAAGGCGTTGAGCCGTGGCCGCATCAGGAGGAGGCCATCATGGACCTTCTCGCCGGTGACCACGTGATCCTCAACACACCCACCGGCTCCGGCAAATCGCTGGTGGCGCTCGGCATGCATTTCGCCGCATTGTGCACCGGCCGTCGTTCCTATTACACGGCCCCCATCAAGGCGCTCGTCTCCGAGAAGTTCTTCGATCTGGTGGAAGTGTTTGGCCGCGACAACGTAGGTATGATCACCGGCGACAGCCATATCAATGCCGATGCGCCGATTATCTGCTGTACGGCTGAAATCCTCGCCAACCAAGCTTTGCGTGAAGGCGTCCATGCGGATGTGGGGCTTGTGGCTATGGATGAATTCCACTACTACGGTGACCCGGAGCGAGGCTGGGCTTGGCAGGTGCCGCTGCTGACTTTGCCGCAGACCCAATTCCTCCTGATGAGTGCCACGCTGGGCAACGTGGACGCCATCGCCAACAAGCTCGCCGACCTCAACGACACTCCGGATGTGGATGTGATCGCCGACGCGCCCCGACCGGTGCCGCTGAGCTACGAGTACACGCTCGACCCGCTGGAGAAAACCGTGGAACTGGCCTTCCGCAACGGTGAAACTCCTATTTACGTGGTCCATTTCTCGCAGGACGCCGCGTTGGAGACCGCTCAGGCGCTCGCCTCCACCGGTGTCTCGAACAAAGAGCAGCGCACGGCCATCGCCGAGGCCATCAAAGGTGTGAAGTTCACCACCGCGTTCGGCAAGATTCTGCAACGGCTTCTGCGTACGGGAGTCGGCATCCACCATGCCGGCATGCTCCCGCGCTACCGCAGACTCGTCGAACAACTTGCCCAGCAAGGCCTGCTGCCGGTGATCTGCGGCACGGACACGCTCGGCGTGGGCATCAACGTGCCGATTCACTCGGTGGTGCTCACCGCCTTGACCAAATTCGACGGCACCAAAATGCGCAGACTCAGGGCACGCGAATTCCATCAGATCGCCGGGCGTGCGGGGCGTATGGGCTTCGACACTGAAGGTCTGGTGATCGCCGAAGCTCCCGAATACGAGATCGAGAACGCCAAAGCCGTGGCCAAGGCCGGGGGAGATCCGAAGAAACTCAAGAAGGTCAAGCGCAAGAAGGCGCCTGAAGGTTTCGTAACCTGGAACCAATCCACGTTCGACAAGCTTATCGACGCCGCCCCGGAAACGCTGGTCCCGCATCTGAAGATCACGCATTCGATGGTGCTGAACGAAGTCGAGCAAGGTGGCGACGCTCGGGCGCGCGTTGACGACCTTATCGACGACTCCGCGCAAAGCCCCGAGCAGAAGGATCATTTGCACCAGCGCGCCGACGAGATCTTCCAGACCTTGTTCGATACGGAGGTCATCGAAACCGAGGACCGCGCCGATGGCGGCAAGAACTACTACATGACGCTCGATATGCCGGACGACTTCGCCCTCGACCAGCCGCTCAGCCCATTCCTGCTGGCGGCGCTCGAACTGCTCGACCCCGAATCGCCTACTTATGCGCTTGACGTGATCTCCATGGCTGAAGCCACATTGGAAGACCCCAAGCAGGTGTTGCGCGCACAGGAACGTCAGGCACGAGACAAGGCGCTCGCCGATATGAAGGCGGACGGTCTCGACTACGACGAACGCATGGACAAGCTTCAGGAGATCACCTACCCCAAGCCTCTGGAGGGCATGCTCACCGCTGCGTTCGATCAGTATCGTCATGACGTGCCATGGGCCAACGACTACTTCCTAAGCCCCAAATCCGTGGTGCGCGACATGGTGGAGACCGCCTCCGACTTCACCGGTTACATCGCCCGATACAACATCGCCCGCTCCGAAGGCACACTGTTGCGTTATCTGTCGGATGCCTACCGCACGCTGGCCCGCACCGTACCGCCCGAGAAACGCGACGAGCAGCTGGAAGACATCATCGCCTGGCTGCGTGTGCTGGTGCGTTCCATCGACTCCTCGCTGGTGGACGAGTGGGAGAACGCCGGGGCCGATTCATCCAGCGCGTCCGAGGCGGCTGCCTCGCTTGCCGCGCCGGGTCGTCGCGACGAAGTGGTCGAGGACCGCCGAGGACTCACCGTGCTGGTTCGCAACGCCCTGTTCCGCCGTGTGCAGCTCATGGATTTGGATGATCCCGACACGTTGGGCGCGCTCGACAAGGATTGGGGCTATGGCGTACGCGAGTGGGAGGATGCGCTCGACGACTATTACGACGAGCACGAGTATGTGGGCATCGGCGCGGACGCCCGTTCGCCCAAGCTGTTCATGCTGGACGATGCCCATGAACGTGACGAGCATACGTGGAAGGTCCGCCAGATCATCGATGACTCCGATGGCGATCATGATTGGGCCATCGAAGGTGTGGTTGATCTGGACGTCACGCAGGAAAGTGGCGAGGTGGTGTTCTACGACTACAAGGTCGGCAATTAAGCCGTTAGTGCATCGAACGGATGTTCGACCGATGTCGTACAGTGATGAACATGACTGAGAATGATCTGTTTGGGGCCACGGATGCGCCGGAAGGCGTGACCCGTCCGCTTGCCGTACGCATGCGTCCGCGCACGTTGGATGAGGTGATCGGTCAGCAGCATGTCCTCGGTGAGGGCAGCCCCCTGCGTCGGTTGGCCAATCCGGCCAGTCGGGGGAGCCTGACGGCCCCAAGTTCGGTGATTCTCTTCGGCCCTCCCGGGGTGGGCAAAACGACGCTCGCCACCATCGTGGCCGGCCAGTCCGGCCGCGTGTTCGAGGAGTTGTCCGCGGTGACTTCCGGCGTCAAGGACGTGCGCGATGTGTTGAGTCGCGCCCATGAACGGTTAGTGGCTTCGGGCAAGGAAACGGTACTGTTCATTGACGAGGTGCATCGGTTCTCGAAATCCCAGCAGGATGCGCTGCTGCCCGCCGTGGAGAACCGCGATGTCACCTTCATCGGAGCCACGACCGAAAATCCCAGCTTCTCCGTTATCAAACCGTTGCTGTCCCGATCGGTGGTCGTCAAGCTCGAATCCCTTGAGCCGGACGAATTGACGGAATTGGTCACTCGGGCGATAGCAGATGAACGCGGACTGAAGAACGAGGTCAAGGCCACCGATGAAGCCATTGCGGATATCGTGCGCATGGCCGGGGGGGACGCACGCAAATCGTTGACGATACTGGAAGCCGCAGCCGGCGCGGTCACCGGTGACGCGGCCCGCAAAAAAGGCGCGCGCCGCCCGATCATCACGCCCGAAGTCGTCTCCAAGGTGATGGATACCGCCACGGTGCGATACGACAAGGATGGTGACGACCATTACGATGTGATCTCCGCATTCATCAAATCGATGCGTGGGTCCGATCCGGATGCCGCCATCCACTATCTAGCTCGCATGCTTAAGGCCGGTGAGGATCCGCGGTTCATCGCCCGGCGCATCATGATCGCCGCGGCCGAAGAGGTGGGACTGGCGGCTCCTCAGATACTGCAGGTCACGGTGGCGGCCGCACAGGCTGTGGCATTGATCGGCATGCCCGAGGCGCGCATCATTTTGGCGGAAGCCACCATCGCCGTGGCGACGGCACCCAAATCGAATGCCAGCTACAACGCCATCAATCAAGCGTTGGCGGATGTGGACGCCGGGCATATCGGCGCGGTGCCGCTGTACTTGAGGAACGCGCCCACCAAACTGATGAAAGAGTGGGGCAATCACGAAGGCTACCGGTATGCGCACGACTGGCCGGGAGCCGTGGCTCCTCAGGAATACCTGCCCGAAGAGCTGCGTGGCACGGAATACTATCATCCCAACGATCGCGGCTATGAGCATGAGGTGCGTCAGCGTCTGGCCAAGATCCGCCCCATTCTACATGGCGACAGTCAAGTGGGAGGCCAAAGGGAAACCCATGCGGGAAACCTTCAAGGTCAGCAGGGACAGCTTCCGAAGCCGGGAGGGGAGTAGTATAACGGATTGGTAACAGGAACGTAGGTGAGAGCGCTCACAACGTTCCATGATGAAGAAACAGCGGTGTTCGCTCACCGGTGGTATACGCGAGCGGACGGATATTCGATGAAGGGCGGGCAATGGCGACCATTTTCATTGTGGACGACGATCAGGCAATCGGCGAGATGCTGTCTTTGGTGCTGGAAAACGAGGGATTCCGAACCGTGACCTGCATGGATGGTTTGCGGGCCGTGGAAATGTTCCCGACCGTCCAGCCGGATCTGATTCTTCTCGACGTCATGCTTCCAGGGCTTGACGGCACTGAAGTGGCCCGGCGAATCCGCGAAACCTCGAACGTGCCGATCATCATGCTTACCGCCAAGTCGGACACGCTTGACGTGGTGGCCGGTCTTGAGGCTGGAGCCGACGATTATGTACCCAAGCCGTTCAAAGTGGCTGAACTCCTGGCGCGCATCCGTGCCCGGTTCCGCATCGCACGCCCTGTGGCGGCAGACGGTGAGGAGAGCGGCGGCGGCAATGCGAATGCGGCGCGCGGTGAGACAAATCATCTGGAACGCGGTGCCATTGTGATCGATAGGCTGGAGCACACCGCCACCAAGCATGGCAAGGATTTGAACCTGACACCGATGGAATTCGAGCTGCTGTTCGTGCTGGCTGCTGCGGCCGGCGAAGCCATCAGCCGCTCCACGCTGCTCAAAAAGGTGTGGGGGTATGAGAACTCCGGCGATACCCGTCTGGTCAATGTGCATGTGCAGCGTCTGCGCGCCAAGGTGGAGGATGATCCGGAGAATCCGCAGATCGTGCAGACGGTGCGTGGCATCGGCTACAAGTTCGTAACGCCTGAAGTCTGATGTGATGGACGCCGTCAAGCCGCCTCGCCGTTTCAGCTTTCGTCGCCTGCTGCGCCATGGACGCGCTGAAGTGCGTCGGTCCTTGCAGGCACGCACGGTGTCGATGACCGTGATCGTGACCTTGGCCGTGGCCATCGTATTCTCCATGGTCTCGATGGTGTCCGTGCGCTCCTCGGTGCTCACGCAGATCACCTCGCAGTCGCGTTCCGACTACTCGAATATGGTGCAGCAGGCGCAGACCAGCTTGGACGCGGCGGACGTGGCCACTACCGTCCAGATCCAACAGCTGGTCAACGATCTGGCTTCGGCGATGCAATCGGACGGCTCCTCGAACCTGGTGGGCGTATACCTGTGGAGCCGGGATTCCAGCTCGGCCCGTTCGATCATTCCGGTGTCGACCGAACCGAGCTATGAGCCGTTGATTTCCGACGACATGCGTTCCGCCGTGGCCTCCGATGTGGACGACAACGTGTTCTACCAGCCTATAGAGCTGCCGATCGAATCATCGATATCGGTCAACGGCAACGGTACGCCCGGTGCCGTGCTTGGTACTACGCTCGAATTCGGTGTGGCCGGCAATCTGGAATTCTTCGCCATCTATTCGTACACGTTGCAGCAGCGTTCGCTGATGCAGATTCAGCTTACGTTGTTGTTGGTCGGTGTGCTACTGAGCGTCGCCATCGGAGTGGTGATGTGGCTGACGATCCGTGGCATCGTACGACCGGTGGAGTATGTGGCGACCGCTGCCGAAACCTTGGCCGGCGGCGATCTGGACACGCGTGTGAGCGTGAACCGTAATGACGAGATCGGTGTGCTCCAACGCTCGTTCAATGCGATGGCCGATTCACTCAATCAGAAAATCAACGAGCTTGAACAGGCGACTGTGGCCCAGAAACGCTTCGTGTCGGACGTGAGTCATGAGCTGCGCACACCGGTGACCACCATGCGTATGGCCTCTGATCTGCTGGAGATGAAGAAAGACGAGTTCGATCCAGCCGCCCAACGCACCGTGGAACTGTTGTCCGGCCAGATCAGTCGCTTCCAGGATCTGCTCGCCGATCTGTTGGAGATCTCTCGCTACGATGCCGGATATGCCGCGCTGGACTTGGTGGAAACCGACGTCAGGGAGTCGATACAGACCGCTGCCGAACAGGTGTCCGGCGTAGCTGCGGCGCGATCAGTGCCGATCCATGTCGATCTGCCGAACGTGCAGGTATTGGCTCGGATTGATTCTCGCCGCGTGATTCGCATCGTACGTAATCTGCTGGCCAATGCCGTGGATTTCGCCGATAGTAGGCCGGTGGAAGTTCGTCTGGCGGTCAATCGAAAGGCTGTGGTCATCAGTGTGCGGGATTACGGCGCGGGCATGGACGCGGAGCAGACGCCGCATGTCTTCGACCGTTTTTGGCGGGGTGATCCCTCCCGTTCGCGTATGACCGGTGGTACGGGTCTGGGATTATCCATTGCGATGACCGACGCGCTGCTGCACCATGGCACTATTCGCGTCCGATCCGTGAAAGGCTCGGGTACATGGTTCCTGGTGATGCTGCCGCGCGACCCCGACAAGGGGGAGATATTGGATGCCGAGCTGCCGATGAACTTCGCTTCGGAGCGTAGCGATCAGATGGGTGTGATCGGTGGATTTGGCGTGGCTTCCAGCAACGTGGTGGCTGAGCGTGAGGAATCGCATGACACGATGATGGGACGGCCGCTATGAGAGGGAATAGACGCAATACGCGCATCTGGCGTCTGGCTGTCGCCGCTTTGACCGCCATGTCCTGCTGTATCGGTCTTGCGGCCTGTGCCAGTCCATTGGGGTTGCCGGTTTCTGGTCTGGTACAGACGCTCGCCCCTGACGAGCAGGAGGCGCAACGTGTCTATACGAACCCGGAAGGTCCCGCGCAGGATGCTCAGCCGGAGGGAATCGTCCAGGGATTCTATGATGCCATGCCCGCCGGCGTACAGTCCGACGGATATCGTGTGGCCCAGCAATTCCTCACCTCGTCTGCGGCTGGTGGTTGGAATGGTGACGCCTCGGCTGTCATATACACCGGCACGCCTGACTTTCGCCGTCGCGCCAACACGATGAGCGCTCCACAAGGGGCTGAAAGCTCGTTGATCGTCGAAGTGAGTCTGCAAGTGGTCGGCACACTCGATGCGCATGGTGTATATACGCCTGACGACTCTGCGAAAACCAGTAAGATCGACTATACGTTGATCAAAACCAAAGGTCAGTGGCGCATCTCCTCGTTGGAAAACGGTGTGGTGGTCTCCTCAGCTGATTTTGAACAGATCTTCCGTCAGGTGTCCGTCTATCAGGTGAGTTCCTCCGGCAGCCAGTTGGTGCCGGACGTGCGTTGGCTCAGCTGGCGAAATTGGCGTGCGCGTGCGGTCGGCGAAGTGCTGTCCCGCGCTTCCGACTGGTTAGCGGGGGCGGTTGAACAGCAGGATATGCACGGTGTGGCAATCACTGCGGATAGTGTGCCGATACATAATGGCACGGCTGTCGTGACACTGAACCAAGCGATGGGTTCATTGCCGAATGAAGTGCGCGCCATGCTCGTGCATCGTATTCGCTTGACCTTGGGAGACGGCAATACACAATATTCGCTGAAAATCACCGGCGATGGCGTGGACTACTCGGACGCCGACGAGAATGTGCGGCTTGACGTCAATGTGCCCAAAGTGAATGTGTATACGTTGACAGGCGGTCATGTGGTCTCGCTCGCCAGCTCCAGCCCGTTGCGCGTGGGAGAGGCGTACGGTTTCGACGATGCCGAAGGCTTGGCGTTCTCCGCGTCCGTGGGCGGTGCGGTATTGCGCGGCGATGACGTGGTCGAATGCCTGACCAAGGACGGAGCGTCATGCGGGGAGATGTTCGATGGTACACCTATGCGTTCGATCACAGCGGGTTTTAGCGGCGAAGTCTGGGCGGTGAGCGCGGATGGCCGCAATCTGTATGTGCGGCAAGGCAGTAAGGAAACTGAACTGTCGATGCCGTGGCTGGCTTCGGACAGCTCGGTGACGGCCGTCACTGTTTCACCGGAAGGCTCGCGTCTGGCCGTGGCCGTATCCGGGGAGACGATGAGCGGCGTAGTGGTCACTGGTGTCGTTCGCAATGATGCCGACACGGTCACCGGACTGGCCAGAACGGCCGCTACCGTAAGTGTGGCGAAGAACGTGTCGCTGCTGACCTTCTACGACGACCTGAGTCTGGTGTATATCGCAGTGCCGCAGAACGCCAACGGTCAACAGGAAGGGTATCGGCAGACCGCTCCCGGGCCCGCGAAAACGCAATGTTTGCCGGATGACCGCGTCGTGGCCTTGGCGGCCGGGCAGATCAGCCAGTATCGCCGACTTGCGGTGCTTGATGATCTGGGCATCGTACGCTCTGTGTCCGGCTCGTTGGATGGTTCGTGGTCCATCGCCGACAGTCAGGTCACCGCGTTGGGCGCACAGTAGCTGCGTGGCGTGCGCTCGGCGGCATGACAAGCGCGAAACACGATAAGGCGGGCGGCTTCAATGTACAAGAAAACGGCCTGCAGGAGCGATGCCGTGCTGGGTATCGCTCCTACAGACCGTTTTCGCCTATACACCTGTAGCTGCAGCTGTAGGTGCGTATGACTGATGCGATTGCGATCAGATGCCGCCGTATTCCTTCTTGAACAATTCGGCCGGCACTTCGGAGTTCATCGGCACCTCGTAGATGAGGTACTCCATGTTGAACGGGATATTGAACAGGTGGCGGGTCACGCCATACTCCTCCTTGGTGCCCAGGAAGTTGAAGTTGTCGGGGCAGTCGGGCTCCCACTTGGCCAGCAGCTTGGCTGCCTCGCCGATGTTGGCTGCCACGCCGGCCAGCGACTTGACGCCCTCCACCTGCTTGATGATCAGAAATACGGTATCCATAGCTCACCTTTCTTGTACATTCCTGCACATGGTCGTTGTTCGGTGGTGTGTTATCTATACACGGCAGCTCTGCCGCTCGGTACCCGGACGGTGAATGCCTCCGTGCAGCCACTCACTATTATGGCGTGCATATGCGATGCAAAACGGCGGTTTGATGCGGTTTTGAAGGACTGTTATCAAACTGTTATGGACCCGTTACCAAACTGTTATCGCTCACGATTGAACATCGAGAACGTTCACACCATACTAGAGATTGTCGATGGAAAACATCAAAGAAGCTCCATCAATGTGGATGAACGATCATCCAGAGGAAAACTGCTCGAGGAGGAGTATTCATGAAGAATTGGAAGAAGGCCATTGCACTCGTTGCTTCCGCCGCCGCGCTTGTGAGCGTCGCCGCCTGCGGTTCCAGCAATTCTGGCAGTAGCGATTCTGGCAAGAAGGTCGTCGGCTTTGTGGCCGTCGGTCCTGAGGGCGGCTTCCGTACCGCCAACGAGGACGACATCAAGGCCGCGTTCAAGGATGCCGGCTTCGAACTGCAGTATTCGCCGACCCAGAACAACGATCAGCAGAAGCAGATTCAGGCTTTCAACAAGTTCGTCAACGATGAGGTGGACGCCATCATCCTGTCCTCCACCGAGGACTCCGGTTGGGACGACTCCCTGAAGAAGGCCGCCGAGGCCGAGATTCCGGTCTTCACCGTGGATCGTAACGTTGAAGTCAAGGACGCCGAGGCCAAGAAGGCCATCGTCTCCCACATCGGCCCGTCCAACGAGTGGGCCGGTGAGCAGGCAGCCGAGTTCGTGAACAAGAACTTCCCGGACGGCGCCAACGGCTTCATCCTGGAAGGCCCCGCCGGCCTGTCCGTGGTGAAGGACCGTGGCACCGGCTGGTCCAACAAGGTCGCCTCCAACATCAAGGTGCTCGAGTCCCAGTCCGCCAACTGGTCCACTGATGAGGCCAAGACCGTGACCGCCGGCCTGCTCGACAAGTACAAGTCCGAGAACCCGCAGTTCATCTTCGCCCAGAACGATGAGATGGGCCTCGGTGCCGCTCAGGCTGTGGACGCCGCCGGTCTCAAGGGCAAGGTCAAGATCATCACCATCGACGGTACCAAGAACGCCCTGCAGGCTCTGGTTGACGGCGACCTCTCCTACGTGATCGAGTACAACCCGATCTTCGGTAAGGAGACCGCCCAGGCCGTCAAGGACTACCTCGATGGCAAGACCGTCGAGAAGGACATCCAGATCGAGTCCAAGACCTTCGACGCCGCCAGTGCCAAGGAAGCTCTGGACAACGGCTCCCGCGCTTACTGATCCGCCACTGAAGGCCATCAGCAACACAACTGATAACTGAACCAAACACATATTGATGGTGTGAGAGGAACCGCTTCCTCCACACCATCATTCATGTCTGGCTCAAATATCACAAAACGATAACAAACCCCTTCTCGATAAGGCAAAGACATGACAGACAAAACCCCTATCGTCGTGATGAAGGGCATCACGATTGAATTCCCGGGCGTCAAGGCTTTGGACGGTGTCGATCTGACCCTCTACCCAGGCGAAGTCCACGCCCTCATGGGTGAGAACGGCGCCGGTAAGTCCACCATGATCAAGGCTCTGACCGGTGTGTACAAGATCAACGCCGGCACCATTCTGGTGGACGGCAAGCCGCAGCAGTTCAACGGCACCCTGGATGCCCAGAACGCCGGCATCGCCACCGTGTACCAGGAAGTGAACCTGTGCACCAACCTCTCCGTGGGCGAGAACGTGATGCTGGGCCACGAAAAGCGTGGTCCGTTCGGTATCGACTGGAAGAAAACCCACGAGGCCGCCAAGACCTACCTGGCCCAGATGGGTCTGGAGTCCATTGACCCGCACACCCCGCTGAGCTCCATCTCCATCGCCATGCAGCAGCTCGTGGCCATCGCCCGCGCCATGGTCATCAACGCGAAGGTGCTCATCCTCGATGAGCCCACCTCCTCCCTGGATGCCAACGAGGTACAGGACCTGTTCAAGATCATGCGCAAGGTCCGTGACTCGGGCGTGGCCATCCTCTTCGTCTCCCACTTCCTCGATCAGATCTACGAGATCACCGACCGTCTGACCATCCTGCGCAACGGCAAGTTCATCAAGGAGGTCATGACCAAGGACACCCCGCGCGACGAGCTGATCGGCATGATGATCGGCAAGTCCGCCGCCGAGCTCTCTCAGATCGGTGCCAAGAAGGCCCGCCGCGAGATCAAGTCCGGCGAGAAGCCGATCGTGGACGTCAAGGGTCTGGGCAAGAAGGGCACCATCAATCCGGTGGATGTCGATATCTACGCCGGCGAGGTCGTTGGCTTTGCAGGCCTGCTGGGCTCCGGCCGCACCGAGCTCGGCCGCCTCCTGTTCGGAGCCGACAAGCCGGATTCGGGCACCTACGAGCTCAACGGCAAGCAGGTCAACATCTCCGATCCGTACACCGCCCTGAAGAACAAGATCGCGTATTCCACCGAGAACCGCCGCGACGAGGGCATCATCGGCGACCTGACCGTCCGCCAGAACATGCTCATCGCCCTGCAGGCGACCCGTGGCATGTTCAAGCCGATTCCGAAGAAGGAAGCGGACGCCATCGTCGACAAGTACATGAAGGAACTCAACGTTCGCCCGGCCGACCCGGATCGCCCGATCAAGAACCTCTCCGGCGGTAACCAGCAGAAGGTCCTCATCGGCCGCTGGCTGGCCACCCACCCTGAGCTGCTGATTCTGGACGAGCCCACCCGAGGCATCGATATCGGTGCCAAGGCCGAAATCCAGCAGGTCGTGCTCGACCTAGCCGCCAAGGGCATGGGCGTAGTCTTCATCTCCTCCGAGCTGGAAGAGGTGGTCCGCCTGTCCGACGACATCGAGGTCCTCAAGGATCGCCACAAGATCGCAGAAATCGAAAACGACGATACCGTCTCTCAGGCGACCATCGTCGAAACCATCGCCAACACCAACGTGAACACCGGAAAGGAGGCATGAGATGGCTGAAAAGGCAAAGGAAGAGGGCAACGCCCTCGTCAAGAAGCTTCTGAGCAACAACCTGACCTGGTCGGTGCTTGCGTTCATCCTCTTGGTCATCGTCTGCACCATCTTCCAGCATGACTTCCTCGCTCTGAGCTGGAATAACAACACCGGCGGCTTGGCCGGCCCGCTGATCACCATGCTGCAGGAATCCGCCCGCTACCTGATGATCGCCACCGGCATGACCCTGGTCATCTCCACCGCCGGCATCGACCTTTCGGTCGGTTCCGTGATGGCGGTGGCCGGCGCCGCGGCCATGCAGACCCTGTCCAACGGCACCAACGTGTGGGTCTCCATCCTCATCGCCCTGGCCGTCGGCCTGATCATCGGCTGCATCAACGGTGCGCTGGTCTCCCTGCTCGGCCTCCAGCCGTTCATCACCACCCTGATCATGATGCTCGCCGGCCGTGGTATGGCCAAGGTGATCACCTCCGGCCAGAACACGGACGCCTCCGCCGTCGCCGGCAACGAACCGCTTAAGTGGCTCGCCAACGGCTTCATCCTGGGCATCCCCGCCAACTTCGTGATCGCCGTGGTCATCGTGATCCTCGTCGGCCTGCTGTGCCGCAAGACCGCCATGGGCATGATGATCGAGGCCGTGGGCATCAACCAGGAAGCCTCCCGCATGACCGGCATCAAGCCGAAGAAGATCCTCTTCCTCGTGTACGCCATCTCCGGCTTCCTCGCGGCCATCGCCGGCCTGTTCGCCACCGCATCCGTGATGCGCGTGGATGTGGTCAAGACCGGTCAGGACCTAGAGATGTACGCCATCCTGGCAGTCGTTATCGGTGGAACCTCGCTGCTCGGCGGCAAGTTCTCTCTCGCCGGCTCCGCTGTCGGTGCCGTGATTATCGCCATGATCCGCAAGACCATCATCACCCTGGGCATCAACGCCGAGGCCACCCCGGCCTTCTTCGCCATCGTGGTGATCGTGATCTGCGTGATGCAGGCTCCGAAGATTCATAACCTGGGCGCTGAAATGAAGCGTAAGCGTGCGCTCAAGGCTCAAGCTAAGGCGGTGGCAGCATGACAACAGCTACGGCAAACAAAGTGAAGGCTCCCAAGAAGGGCTTCAAGATCGATCGCCAGATGATTCCGACCCTCGCGGCCGTGGTGATCTTCATCCTCATGATCATTATGGGTCAGGCGTTGTTCGGCACCTACCTGCGTCTGGGCTTCGTCTCCTCCCTGTTCATCGACCACGCCTACCTGATCATTCTGGCCGTGGCCATGACCCTGCCGATCCTGACCGGCGGCATCGATCTGTCCGTGGGCGCTATCGTGGCCATCACCGCAGTGATCGGCCTCAAGCTCGCCAACGCCGGAGTCCCTTCCGTCCTGGTCATGATCATCATGCTGCTCATCGGTGCCGTGTTCGGTCTGCTCGCCGGCACGTTGATCGAGGAATTTAACATGCAGCCGTTCATCGCCACGCTGTCGACGATGTTCCTGGCCCGTGGTCTCGCATCCATCATCTCCACCGATTCGCTGACCTTCCCCGACGGAAACAACTTCAACATCATCTCCGCCGAGATCAAGATCATCGACCAGCCCAAGATCTCCCACGATCTGACCATCAACGTCGGCGTGATCATCGCCCTGCTGGTAGTGGTGTTCGGCTACATCCTGCTGCACCACACTCGCACCGGTCGTACCATCTACGCCATTGGTGGTTCCCGTTCCTCTGCCGAGCTCATGGGTCTGCCGGTCAAGCGCACGCAGTACATCATCTACCTGACTTCCGCTACGCTGGCCGCCCTGGCCTCCATCGTGTACACCGCGAACATCGGTTCCGCCAAGAACACCGTGGGTGTGGGCTGGGAGCTCGATGCCGTGGCCTCCGTGGTCATCGGCGGCACGATTATCACCGGTGGCTTCGGCTACGTGCTCGGCTCCGTGCTCGGCGCACTGGTCCGCTCCATCCTCGACCCGCTCACCACCGACCTTGGCGTGCCGGCCGAATGGACCACCATTGTGATCGGCCTCATGATCCTCGTCTTCGTGGTGTTGCAGCGCGCCGTGATGGCGGTGGGTGACAAGAAATAGGCCTTGCTTGCGCGTCTCAAGACGTACGGCTGCGAGCCGAAGGTTTTGAGATGCGGAAGCGGACAACATATAACTGAATACTGCGATAACTGAATATCACCTTTCTTTTTCTCTCCTTTTTCTTCCTTTCATCGCGCTGTGGGGCGCGGCCTGACTCTCCGGGCCGCGCCCCACAGCGTTTTTTCGGATCGTGGCCCATGAAGTATGAGCGACGTGGTGCTGTATGAGTCCGGCTTTGGGCTTAAAATGCATTCTGGCTATAAACGGGGCGCGCCATCGGAACCTGTTCTGGTCCTGTCAGAGGGCGCGTAGAGACACATACGCCGGTTGGTAAACCTGACATTCCATTTTGAGTAACCAAGGACGTAGAGGAGTTTTCCATGCCCGAAACTGAGCAGGCGCGTGCACTGAATACCGAGAAGATTCCGCTGAAATTGATTGGTGCCATCGTAGCTGTGGGTTCGCTCGCCTTCATCGGCATTCTGACTGAAACCGTGATGACCGTGTTGTTCCCCGCGCTGATGCGCGAATTCCATGTGGACACCGCTACTGTGCAGTGGATCACCACCATCTATCTGTTGGCCGTGGCCGCCACGATGCCCATCAGCTCGTTCCTGAAACGCCGTTTCCGCTTGAAGACCATCTTTCTTGCAGCCGTTGCGCTGGGACTGGTCGGCTCGCTTATCATGATTGTCGCGTCGGTGTTTCCTCTCATGATTGTGGCTCGTATCATTCAGGGCATTGGCTCCGGCATTGCCACGCCACTGATGATCAACATCATTCTTGAACAGTCCCCGCGTTCCAAAATCGGCCGTTTGATGGGTGTGGGCTCACTGGTGATCACCGTGGCGCCGGCCATCGGACCGACTGTGGGCGGCGCGGTCACCAGTGTGCTGCCGTGGCGAGCCATTTTCGTCATCGCGATTCCGCTGATGATCATTGCGGCGATTATCGGCTGTGCCTGCATCGAGCAGCGTACGGACACCGAAGCGGCTTATCTTGATCCGATTCAGCTTGGCTCCATCATCATCGCGCTGGTTGGTCTGGTGCTTGCTCTCAATCAGGGCGGCGTGGCTGTCAGTGCGGCCGTGAGCGGGGGAGCGGCCCTGAGATCCGGTATTGTGGCCGTGGTGAGCTTGATCATCGGTCTGGGCTCGCTGATGCTGTTTGTCGTAAGCTCCAAACGTGCGTTCTCGCCGTTGCTGCGTCTCGGCGTGCTGCGTGACCCGGCCGTGCTGCTGCATGCCGTTGCCTATACGCTGCTGCCGCTGGTTGCCATCGGCTACGGTTATGTAATCACCAACGTGGCTCAGCTTTCGCTTGGTGTCAGCGCGTTCGTAGCGGGTTCTCTGGTGTTGCCCGGCGCTTTGATCGGCGCCGTCTGCGCGCCGGTGGGTGGCTGGTTCTACGACAAATTCGGCGCGGTTCGACCGATTCTTATTCCGCTTGGCATCGCTATTGCAGGACCGGTACTGATGCTCGTCTTTTCCATGCATCTGACGCCTGCGTTATTGGCCGGTTTCTATTTCATTTTCGGCTTCTTCTATGCTATCGGCAATGCCAATGTGATGACCAGCGGCCTTTCCGAAGTGCCTCATCAGCTCCGTCCGGACGGCAACGCCATTTTCAACACCGGCCTGCAGTTTGGTGGTGCTGCCGGAACGGCATTGTTCTCCACGATTTTGGCCGTGGCACAGGCCGGTGCGGGCGAAGAAGGCACCTCACAGTTCGCCCACGCCACTGCGGTGGGCGGCGCATGGACCTTCGCCACAATGATCGTGATCTGCGTGATCGGCTGGTGCTGCTTGGCGACAGCATTCCGCATTCGCGCCCGTCGTTCCCGCTGATCGCGTGACCGCTGACGTCCCGCTCCTTTCTCGCGAATATGTACCCGTCTCGCAGATCTCGCGAATATGTACCACTGAGGTATCGTCAGCGGTACATATTCGCGAGGGGGCAGAGGGGAGAGCCGCATTATCCGCCCTGCGGCCTAGGTTGGTGACACATGGGAATTGAAAACTCGCACAAGCTGATCGTCAACTGTCTGCCGCTGAACGAAGTGGAACGACAGGCTTTCGTCAAGGCCGCACGCGATGTGCCGCAGCGTTTCGTCGGTGATGAAAGCCATCGCGCGGATATGGTTTGGCACGCTTCGGTTCCCGAGGAGCTTCGCGGTGCGGCCACTGCCATCATCGGCAATTTCCCGGTTTCTGAAGCACCGCAATATACGCGTTTGGAATGGTTGCAGACGTTCAGCGCCGGAGTGGATGCCTATACTCGTCCGGGCATGCTGCCGCGAGGCACGATGATCACCAATGCCAGCGGCGCATATGGCAAGTCGGTATCCGAGCACATGTTCGCCATGATGTGGGCGTTGATGAAGAACCTCAATCAGTATGCCGCCAACCAGAATAGAAGAGATTGGTCCGATGTGGGACCGGTGCTCAGCCCGGAAGGCGGCATTGCGCTGATCATTGGTGTGGGAGATATCGGCTCCCACTTCGGACAGCTGGCGCAAGGCGTAGGAATGCGTACATTCGGCGTACGCCGCCATGTGGATGTGCCGGCTCGCGGCATTGAGAAAATGTATGGATTCGAACGCCTGAACGCGTTGCTGCCGTTGGCGGATGTGGTGGTGCTTGCCGTGCCGCGCTCGCCGCAGACGCATCATTTGTTGGATGCCGAGCGTCTGGCCCTGCTCAAGCCCACGGCCATCGTGATCAATGCTGGTCGAGGAGACGCCATTGATAACGACGCGCTTGCTGCGGCACTGCATCAGGGGATGATTCGTGGTGCAGCGCTCGATGTTACGGAACCGGAACCGTTGCCGGAAAACAGCGCGTTATGGAATGAACCACGGTGTTTGATCACGCCTCATGTGGCTGGAGGCAATCATCTCGCTTCTACATCAGACCAGATCATTCGCATTGCGCTCAACAATGTGTCCCGTTATGCCCGGCAACAGGAACTGATCAATCTGGTGAGACGTTAATAATCACAAAAGGCCGCTGTCAAGGTCAGTGGCGTCAACGTCGATATCCTCCTTCCCTTTTCCCGCGAATATGTACCACTGAGTTGCGCTCATCGGTACATATTCGCGGGAAAGGGGAGGAGGGAAGGGCATCTTCTGCGAAAAAGACTCACTGAACCGAACTCAGTGGTACATATTCGCAATGAAGAGATCGGTGCTTCGCCGATTCACCACTTGTTGGCGCCGGCACCTTCGAAATTGACCTTGAAATCACGCTGGTAATGCAGGAACATGGCGGCGCCGTAGCGGTCGACCGGACGGTGCGTGAACAGCATGCGGATGGCGAATGCGGTCTGTACATCTTCCGGCAATGCCAGGAATGCCTTGTGGGCATCCCAATACGGGTTCATGGTGATGGCGGCGTCCGGAACGTAGGCGTAGCCGTAGCCATCCTCGTTCACATATCCCATGAATGGCAGATCCCAGGCGTTGTGATTGGTCAGTTGGCTCTTGAAATACTCGACTTCGTTCAGCGCTTGATCGCTGATGCCGAAACTTTTGGCCACTGTGTTGGCCTTGGCCGTTTTCGCCTCCGGAGTCTTGCCGAACATGCTGGGATCGACGACGATAACTTTTGCTTCCGCCATGGTGATGTCCTTTCATGGATGCAGCTCAGGGTGAACTGCACGCGGATGTACTATCCAAAGATGTTCGTTTCAAAAATTAAACGCACATCAAATATCTTCTGATTTGTGAAAGATATTGTGCACATTGGCTTGTACTGGTTCCTAAGCCTAACACTGAAAATGGTGAAATAAAGCCAAAATATAAAGTATTAACCTCCCGGTAACGGTGTTGGGAGGATTTGTTGTGCTGTGTATAAGCGTGTTCATTTGAACAAACAATCAAACAATGAGAATGTGTGATTTGATGGTGAAGTGGACAACAAAAACGGTCATGGACGTCATATTGAGTCCATGACCGGCGTGTCGTGGTGAAATTATCGGTTCGGGTCGATTAATCCGTCAACTCTTGACCGTTGGCATCCTTATGCCATGGCGATCCGTACTGGCTGGACAGGATTAGAATGCCTTCCACCAAGCCCCAGATGGCGGCTGCAATCGGGCCGAGGCCGATGATGATCCAGCCGACCAAGGTCAGCAGCAGCTGGCAGACGGCTTTGCCGGTGTATCCCAGATAGAAGTTGTGTACGCCCAGCGAGCCAAGGAAGATGCCCAGCAATCCGGCGGCCATTTTGGATTTGGCGGCATATCCGGCAGGGTATTGCGGTGCCGAATACGGCTGAGTATACGGGTTGACGGGCTGGCCATACTGGGGGCCGTATTGTGGCTGATTGTACTGTGGCTGGCTGTATTGTGGCTGGCCGTATGCTCCTGCGGGGCCATATGGAGGTTGCTGCGGTTGCACATACGGATTGGTTGGCTGAGCGCCGTACTGCGGCTGCTGATAGCCGCCGGCTGTCCGTAAGCATTCTGGCCATTTACTGGCTCGCCATACGCCGGCTGTCCTGCTGCCGACTGTCCATAGGCGGCTTGTTGCGGTGCCGCGTAGCCCTCATATCCGGGGTATCCGTTCTGCGGCTGTCCGGTGTACGCCGTATTCGGCGTGGCGTTGGATTGCGTGTTCTGCGGCTGCCCTTCCGGGGCGGGTACGTACGGTTGTTGATTGTCGCTCATCGTTGGGTCCCTTCTCTAGGCGAACGGTATCGAATCGTTGCTGGTCACTATAATCTCACGTTTTGCTGAAGATAGGAACAGCACGGGCAGACCAAACAAAAAATGGCTTCCCGTCGGGGAAGCCATAAACACCTGCCTGTGCTACGCGCGTCGTCTTATTCACGCACGAGTTTGATATGCTCCACATCCTTGCGCTGGGAGCGACGGTAGAGCACGAAGCGATTGCCGATGGACTGCACCACTTCGGCATCCAGCTGGGCGGCCAGCTCTTCGGCGGCCTCCTTGGCGGTCAGGCCGGAACCGTCCTGCACGGCGCATTTAATGAGCTCGTGCTTCTCGATGGTCTCATCGGCCTGATTGATGGCCGCTTCCGTCAGATCATTCTTGCCCACATAAAACAGGGGCTTCAGGGAGTTGGCCAGCGCGCGCAGCTGCTTGGTTTGCTTTTTGGTCAATGCCATAGAAATTCCTTACGTTTCGATAACCCCAACAGCATACCCGTCGGGCGCGTCAACCTGCACTGCAGCCATGAAGCATTACAACACCACGATCGCGACGATATAGGCGATGACCGTCACGGCGAACACCGCATCGCGCGCGGAAGGCGCGAACACCCGCCAATGAGTACGAACGATGCCTTCCTCATAACAGCGCGCATCCAACGCCAGCGACAAATTGTCGGCATGACGCAATGTTCCGGCGAATACCGGCACGATGATGGCACTCATCGCCTTGATGCGCTGGCTCAGGGAGCCGGTTTCGATGGAACCGCCACGGGCCGCCTGCGCATCGATGATGGAGCGGGTCTCGTCAGTCAGCGTAGGAATGAAACGTAGCGCCAAGCTCATCACCAATGCGATTTCCTGTGTATGCAAGCCGAATCTGCCAAATGGATGCAGCAACGCCTCGAACGCGTCAGTGATGGCGGTGGGCGTGGTGGTGGTCAGGAATATCGCACCCAGAATAATGACCAGTGCGAATCTGCATGTGTAGAGCACCGCAATGGTCACGCCGTCATCGGTCACGCTTAGCGGTCCCCATGTGAATAGCGGGGTGCCGGTGCGCACCACCACCAGATTGCATAGGCTCATTACCGCCATCAATGCCAGAATCGGATGGATTGTGGCAAGCAGACGAATCGGATTGAGCCGTCCGGCCATCATTACCGCCAACGTGAACGCGATACCCGTCGCGAGTTGCGCGGGCGTGTTGACCGCAAACATCGTAAACATCGCAGCCAGAAAACCAACCATCTTCACGCGAGGATCCAACTGATGAACCGGCGAACGATGGTCCGTCTTGGACTGCGGTGCGGCATCGCGTTGGATAGATGGTGATGACTGCGCTTCGGACGGCGACGGCATGCGTACGACGCGATCGGCTAGTGATTCCGCCTCTGCACGGTCGTGCGTGATGATAAGCATCGTGACGCCGCGCTCTTTGAGCGTATGAAGCAACTCATGAATACGAGCCTTTGCCTGTACATCGAGACTTGCTGTGGGCTCATCCATCACCAGCACATCCGGCCGGCAGGCCACCACGCCGGCGATGGCCGCAAGCCGCTGCTGTCCTCCGGACAGGTCGAACGGTGAGCGATCAGCCAGATGCTCGATGTGCAGCAACGCGAGGGCTTCGCGCACACGTTGCTGCACATCGGCGTCGCTCAATCCCTGATTGCGTGGACCGTACGCCACATCCTCGGCCACCGTCTCCGCGAACAACTGCTGCTCGGGATGCTGCATCACGTATCCCACACGGCGACGCAACTGGGCAATCTGCTTGCGATGAGCGGGCTTCGGCCGCACCACGGGAATGCCGGCCGCCTCAATGGTGCCGGATTCCGGTCTGGCCAGCGCGCATAACAGCCGGGCCAACGTGGATTTGCCGGAGCCGTTAGTGCCCATCAACGCTACGGTTTCGCCCGGCTGTATCGAGAAGGACAGATCGTCGATTACCGGGCGCTCGCCGTCCGCATACCGATAGGTCAGGTGCGAGACGCGAATAATGGGAGCGTTGTTCTGTGGCGTGCTGCTGTTCGACAGAACCGGCAGCGGGGTAGAGGAATCGTCCGCAGCGGGGGGCGGTGTGAGGACACCCGTTTCCGGGCACTGCGCGGTGGCTTGACCGGATGCATCTTCGGCGATGTGCCCGGATTCCATGTGAATCACACGATCGGCATGGCGTGTCTCATTCGGATGATGCGTCACATGCACGATGGTGGTACCGCGTTGCTGCAAAGCGTCCAGCACGCGCATCACCTCGGCGCGAGCGGTTTCATCGAGCATGGCAGTGGGTTCGTCCAACACCAGCATGGCAGGGTTCATGGCCAGCATGCCGGCAATGGCGGCACGCTGCTGTTGCCCGCCGCTCATGCGCGTGGGGTCGGCGCGGCGGACGCTCGACATATCCACGGCGTCGAGGCTCTGCCGAATGCGTGTCGCGATAACGGTACGATCGAGCCCCAGATTCTCCGGGCCGAAGGCCACATCATCCTCAAGTACGGTGGTCAGCAGCTGGTCTTCGGGATTTTGGAACACCACGCCGATGCCGCGTCGTGCCGCACGGTATTCGTCTGCGTTCGGGGTGACGTCGGCAACGACATGATGATCGAGCAGCGTGATGTCGCCGGCGTCGGGTGCGGTGAGCCCGGCGATCAGTCGGGCCAGCGTGGACTTGCCGGAACCGTTCGGGCCCACCAGGCATACGCGTTCGCCGGCGCGAATGGTCAGTGAAACATCGTCCAGCGCCCAGCTTGCACCGTGGTCGTAGCTGAATCGAATATGGTTGAGCTCGGCGGCGATGGCGGGGGAGTGGGAACGATTGGCTGGCATAATACCTTAACTGTCTGTTGTGTGGGGCGTGCGTTGGGATCGCGCTGGATTCGAAGTTCTGTAAGTATCGTACGTTTCGGCGTTATGTATGCGGCCGGACCAGCATGCCGCGTGCATAACGCCGGTTTGGGGTCATGAAAAGACACTATGTACGCGGCAGTTTGGTTCGGCCGCATACATAGTGTCTTTTCGGAGTTATCGCCGTCGGCGTGATCGTATGACGGCCGGCCGCGCTGACGGCGATCATACGATCACTGCTGCTTGGCGAGCAGGTTGGAGATTGGCTTGTAGATCAGGAACGTCACCACCGCGTGAATCGCCATCTTGGCCACATTGAACGGCAGCAGAATCGGCAGAATCATTGCTGCGACTGCGGCGTACGACATATGCGCGTAAATCGGGGTGACCACCAGATTGCCGAGCAGCGCGGCAACGATAGCCAACACGGCACCGGCCAGAATGCCAAGGGCTGCGCCCTTGCGGGAACGAACCTTGCGGTAGATCAGCGAAGCCGGAACCGAAAGGCACAGGGCCACCAGCACCGCCATCAAGGAACCCCACGGGTCGGCGAACATGTGCGGCACGAAGCCCAGTACGGAAACGATGACTGCGGCGGATGGGCCATATGCGAAGCCGGCGATCAGGCATACGATGCCGGAAGGATCGTATTTAAGCCAGGTCACGGGCGTGATCGGGAACTCGATGAAGCTGGTGACCATTGCCAACGCCACGAACAGCGCGTACATGGCGATGCGCCGGGTGGACCAACGGCCGGAATCGGCCACACCTGTATTGTGAGAGCCGAGTTTGGCAGTGCTGGAAGCGTCGGAAGCAGCCCCCTCGGCCGCAGGTGCGACGGAACGAACGAATTGCATGCGGATACGCGAAGATACACTCATATTGAGTCCTCGTTTCTTCCATCCGGACTGTAACCGTTGGCTCCGGATTTTCACCGGATCAGCCGCTTTTGCGGGTCGCGGGCTTCCTGCTTGCCCCGTTATGAATCCCGGGGTGCCGGTTACCGCCAGTAAGGAATTGCACCTTCCCTGAAACTGACAGGCTTATTCATACGCCATATGCAGGACTGAAGCAAGCGATGTTTCATAATGAGCGTAAATCGAGAGGGCCTATGCAACGCATGAGCCAATGCTGTATGTAGACCATGTGTGAAGTGCCCAACGAGGTATCTCATCAACACATCCCCACGAGGCATCCGGCGGATTGTTGGTTGTCGCGGCGTGGCTGACTGAATATGGGTATATATGGCATGCGGGCACAGCGCGGAACGCCCTCGATTTCAGGTGGTATGTGCCCCCGAACGCTTCGGCGTGTCTACAGTGTGAGCATTGTTTCATTTTGTGCAAAGTTTGTGCTGTGAGCGATAACAAGCATGTGCATATTAACAGCGTTAATGCTGAAAATATAAAGAAATACCTCAAATCCCACGTTATACGTATCTGAATGTCATGTTTAGTTAACATGTGGTAATAAAGGGCAATTTATGCCTATTTGTCTAATTGCTCGTCGTGGTAAGGGGGTATTCATATAAATCACTTTCCCGAATCGTTGACTCCGCAGTAAGGAGAGGTGGAGAAAATGCGCGTAGGGCCGGTTTCTCGTAGGTCCCGGGGCTCCATGAAAACGGAGCCGGCGAAGCATGCCTGGAAGGGTGTCCGTGTCATCGCCAGCATCGTGGCCTCTGCAATGATGTTGACAAGCGCAATTCCTACCGCATATGCACAGACCTCCACCGGTACCGTGGTCTCCGGTTCGTCTTCGGGTGTGACCGTAATCTCCAATGGAACCGTAGTCACTGATAACGCTGTTGTGTCTGCGGCCGAAGCGCTGAAACGCACTACTGGTACGCATGCTGATGCCACTGCGGCAACGACTCGCACGATTGATCAATTCTCCACGGATTCCCAAACCCCGTTCAGCACCAAAACCATCCTTGATGACAACAATGGCGCAGATAGCAATGCCGGTTCTACTGACTCCGATCAGTCCGGTGACGCGTCAGGTGCCAATCAGACTCCTGATTCGTCTGACTCCACTGCGGATTCTGGCGAGGCCTCTGGAAACGCCGGAACTGACACGGATACGGCAAACGACGACAGTCAGTCCAGCGACGCCGCATCAGACAACGCCGATGGTGAGCAAGCCGGTGATACGGACAGCTCGGATGCCGATGCCGCAGACGGTAACGCTGCGGATAATGCTACGAACGCTGCAGCCGCAACGTTAGGTGGTCGTGACTTCGCCGGTCAGGTCACCAAAACCATCAACGGCAAGACCTATATCCTCATCGGCAACGAGCAGCAGTTGCGCGCCATCGGCTCCGATAAGGCGGTCACAGGCGGTACTGTCTATAAAGTTCAGCAGACGCTCACCAACACGGGAACGTCAATTGTGCCGAAACTTGAATGGGTCGACAGCGAGGCAGAGTCGATTGCGTACGACGGCGACGCGGATCTCGCCTCCAATCAGACGTTGCACAACGGCACATTCAGCGACCATGACGGCGGCGGCATCCTCGTCGGCGACAAACGCACCAAATATTTCGTCAAGGATGCATCCGGCAATCGACTGGACGTGACCGACAAGACCTATGGTCCCAACACCGGTCTCAAATACACCAACACCGAGAACTACATCATCTTCCGCGACATCGATCTGAGCTCCAATGCCGCCGATGCGGCCAACACGAACTGGAGTCCGCTGCGATTTCTCGGCACGATGATCGGCGCGATGAGCAAGGACACCGCCGCCGGTACCCTATGGAGCACGCTCGGCACCGACGGCGTGAGCGTGAACGATACTGCCGCCCGCCCGACGATCTCGCACGTGACGGTCGAGCAGGCCGGACCGAAGATGAACGTCAATGAGCAGCAAGGCATTGGCTTCTTCTCGTCGCTTACATCAGACACGAATCTGTCCGGTGGCAGCCTGGCCAGTTCTGGTACGGTGACGGTGACAAACGTCAAACTCAGCGATGTATCGGTGACGAACAACGCCTCTGAAGCGTATGTGCCGCCAACATTGCTGAATTCATTGACTACGGCCGTCGGATTGTTGCTCGACGGGCTGTTGACTGCGCTGAAACTCATCACGTTCGGCAAAGTCGATGTCGATCTGGATCTTCAGGATCTGCTGTCCCTGCATAAGGACAATCCCTCGAACTTGGCAACCGGTGCTTTTGCCGGCCGCATCTACGGTGATGTGAAGGTCACGAATTGTGCAGTGGAAGACGTCAAGGTCTCCAGCGTGGGCAATATGACCGGCGGCTTCGCCGGATACGTCGAAGGCGCAACCCGGTACGACGTGGTCTCCGATATTGTGGATGCTCTCGCCAAGTTGCTGGCGAAGGTTCTCAACGTCATCCCGTTCCTCGGCCTCGGCGATTTGGTGACATGGCTGCTCAACGGCACGCTTGGCTTGAACGCGCTGGTTCCGGTCGGCTACTACAATCCGGTCATCTCGAACAGCACCGTCACGAACTTCAAGGAAGGCACGACGCTCGGCAGCGCTGACAAGCCGCAGGCCGGCGGCTTCGTCGGCGCGCAGATCGGTGCAATCATTGAGAACTCGTCGGTGACCAGCCAAAACGCGTTCACCGTGCTCGCTTCGGATTATGCCGGCGGCTTCGCGGGCGTATCACGCAACGGCAACGTCGGTGGATTGCTCAATTCGCTCGGTGTCGATCTCATGTCCGCATTGCGCCCGCAGAGCCTCATCGAAAACAGCACACTCACCGCCACCGGTGGTGTGACCGTGACCGCGGCGAACTACGCGGGCGGCTTCTCCGGCGCGATGGCCAACTCATATGCGGTCAACGACACGATGACCGGTAGTACGACGGTAACCGCAACTACATCATATGCCGGTGGATTCACCGGTTGCGCATCCGTCGGTTGGGGATTGGAGCTCGGCAGCGGTGACGCCACGAATGGATCGTTGCTCAAGCAGCTCGTCAAGGCGGTCACCAACCTGTTGGGTGACGGCAGCGGTGCGAGCGCCGGCGAACTCCTGTCCGTTGCCGGTGTGAAGCCGTCCGCCATTGTGGGTCTGTCAATGAACGGTGCGATTGCCGTCGAATCCAAGGGTGATTATGCCGGTGGCATCGTTGGTCTTGGCTCAGGCGTCACGATCGGAGATTCCAGCGAGACCAACCTCAACAAGCTGTCGTATTGGAAATACGACACGACGTTGCATCCGCGCCGTGTATATCCGGCCAGCAGCACGACCACAGTTACCGGACTTGCCAAGGTGAGCGCCGCGAAATCGTATGCCGGCGGCATTGCCGGCAGCCTCCAGCCGGTTATGGTGGCCGGACTGCTGAACAGTGTGCTGCAGATCGGCGATACCAACACATTGAAGAAGCTCGGCGAATTCGCCACGTTCCTTGTCGAGAACGTCGAAGTCACCGGTCCGGCCGACGGTCTGACCGTTTCCGCCGGCGACTATTACGCGGGCGGTGCGATCGGCTGCGCCACCGGCGGCGACGTGACGAACGTGAACCTTACGAATCTGGCGAGCCTGTCTGCCACTGGCGAAGTCGGCGGATTCATCGGCTTCTCTGGACCGGGGTCGGCGGTCGGTGCCACCGGATTGAATGTGCTCGACCTGATCAAACTCTCCGGGCTTCTGTCTGTAGCGCAATACTCGTCAGTCGAGGTGAACAAGTCGAATGTCACCGGTGTCGCGAGCGGTTTTACGGTCAAGGCGACCGGTGTGACCGACGGCGACAAAAACCGATTTGCGGCTGGTGGCTTCTATGGTCAGGCCAACTCCACCAAAACCCGCGAAAGCCATGTGCTGAGCCTCAAATCGGTCACCGCTGACAAAACCAAGTCGGACGGCGTGGCCGGTGGTTTCGTCGGATACTCGACCACCGGCGGTCTCGCGGATGCGGTCGACAACGCCGACGCGGGCGACAAGGACGGCAAGACGCCCGTGTTGGACGCACTCGTCGGCAGCAACCTGCTTTCCGTCGATGACCTGCTTGGCGCGGTGCCGTACCTGATTCCGAACTACAAGGACGCGACCGTATCCTATGTCAACGGCGGCTATGTCGAGGGCGATATCGCGGGCGGCTTTGCCGGCAATTTCCAGTCCGGAAAAGTGAACCAGTTCACCGACAAGGAACTCGCTGACGACACCACGTTGGCTACTGTGCAGACAACCGTCACCGCAGCTGGATACGCGGCGGTCGTCAATATCGATCATGTGACCGGCGGTGCCTATGCAGGCGGATTCGGCGGCAAGGTCGTCTCCGGTGCGCTCGTCTCTGCGGGCAACGGCGGCATCAGTCTGCTTGGCAAGCTTGGTACGGTTGACGCTTCCAGCCTGCTGCAGGTCGTGCAGGGATATGTGCCGCTTATCTCCTACGCTTCCGTACATTCCGACGCATCCACCGTCGAGAAGATCAGCGGTGGTGATCCGAGCGATTTGAACAATCCTGGTCTTGTGGTCTCCACCGATCGCATCGATGCTACGGATTCCACGTCCGGCTCGGCCGGCGGCTACATCGGCTACGGTTCCGGCGTGCAGGTCTCGCACAGTGATGTGACTCAGTTGCGCTACACCAAGGTCACTGAGCCCAAAGCTCTCGAAGGCACCGACGGCAGCACCTATTTCGATGCCAAGCAGAGTGCCTACGCGGTTTCCGCCAAGCGCTACGCCGGCGGTTACATCGGATTCATGGATATCGGTTCCGCCGCATCCGTGGGCAAGGGCATCCAGCTGCTCGGCAAGGGCATCACGCTTACCGATGTGACCAGCGTGCTTTCCGTCGTCGTCTCCACCATCGAACACTCCGACGTGACCGGCGCGGCCGCAGGCTATGCGGTGATCGCCAGCGACACCAGCGAAAAGAACACCGAGCTGGGCAATGGCATTCCCACTGCGGGCAGTGCCGATAACCCGCTCGGTGAGGCCGGCGGTTTCGCGGGCCGCATCATGGGCGGCCATATTCAGGATTCGAACGCGCATAACTTCGCCTATATCATCGGCCAGATCACTGCCGGCGGCTATGCGGGCGGCATCGCGCCCGGCGACGTGGCCAACGTGCTCGGCAACGAGGATTCGACGTTCACCATTCTCAAAGGCCTCGTCAGCGCCGGTGGTACGTTCGCCTCCCTGTTGCAGGACTTCGTGCCGACGATCCGTAACTCATCCACTGACGCCGTGCCCTGCGGCGGCGCTGTCCGCGCTCAGGCGGCATCTGACAAGAACGCTCTGCGCGGCATGGCCGGCGGATACGTGGGCCACGATGAAGGCGGCCACATCTGGGGCATGAACAACGCGCCCTGGAAGAGCGAGAACGATGGCAACAACCATTACACGGGCACCCTGCGCACTGCATCCGCTGCCCGCATCCGCAGCGTGTACGGTGCTGAATTCGCCGGCGGTTATACCGGATTCATGGAGGCGGCCGACACCGCCGAAACCGGCAGCCTGAGTCTGCTATTCGGCTTGATCGAAGTCGGCAACCTGCTCGGTGCGCTCGGCGTGGCCTACCCGACTGATGAGAACACGCAGGTCACCGGACCCTTGCGCAACCTCGATTACGACACTTGGAAGGCATGGGCTGATGCCGTTGGTACGCGAGGTGGGTACGGCAAGGAATTCGCTGAACTGCTTAAAATCGGTTCGCGCGATGACCTCAACAAGGCTATCGACACCTATATTTACGGTACGAACGTGGTCGCCGGCCGTACCGATTACGACCAGAACGCCAACGCTTCCCAAGGCGGTGTGGCCGGTGGATACGTCGGTCTGATGCGTTCCGGCACCGTGACCAACGGTCTGGCGCAAGACACCAAGCAGGTCAAGGCCATGCGCGCAGCTGGTGGCTTCGCCGGCTCAATGGAATCCGGCGGTGCCGCGAAATTCGGCACAATCGACGTACTGGGCCTTATCAAAGCCAACCTGAGCAAGCTCGTGAGCGCTCTGAACGTATTCGTGCCTGTGGTCAAGAGCTCGTCCGTAATCGGCTACCGCCGCGGTATGACCGTCGAGGCGACCGGCACCGATATCACGCATACGAACGGCTTCGCCGGCGGCTATGTCGGCTATGCCTCTGGCGCGCAGATCTGGGGTGACGCCACATTCTCGGACGCCGACAAGTCCGACGACCGTTGGACCATCGGCTCCACGCACAAGGACTATACGGCTACCGGCTGCAATGTGAGCAACCTGCGTCGCGTCAAGGGCACGAACGCGGTCGGCGGCTACGCGGGCCTGATCACCGCGGCAGGTGTGGCCGAAGTGAACACGAACGCCTCCGAAGGCATCCTGCAGAAGCTGCTTGACGCGGTGATCTCCACGCCGAATGATTTGGCGCAGGTGGTGCAGGCCACTGTGTCCACCGTACGAGGCGCAAGCGTCTCCTCGGTCAAGGACGAGCAGTCTGCCGCCGCATGGGGCTTCACCGTCGAAGGTGCATACACTGTGGACGGCACGACGAAGTACGCCCGAGCGGCCGGTGGTTTCGCCGGTTCGATGAAGGCTGTTGTGGCCGGCAGCAAAAACGGTGGCACATCAGCAACCGATACGCTCAAGGTTGACGGTCTGCGTGGTGTGGAAGGCGGCCAGTACGCTGGCGGCTTCTTCGGCCAGGCCGACACCACCGCCGTTGCGTCCGTGGCCGGTACTGACGGCACTGCCGGCTCCGACCAGAGCGCCAAGCTGTTGCTCGGTCTGATCAAGGCCGGCAATATCAGCGCGCTCGAAGCGTTCCGCCCGTACATCTACCATGCGGAGGTGAACGGTGTGGCTGACGGCATCCAAATCCGCGCCCACGATGCCAGCAAGCAGGGCATCCTCGACTCGAAGCGGTACACCGGTGCGGCCGGCGGCTTCGGCGGCGGACTTATCAACGGCACCGTCGATTTCGGCACGGTCACGAACCTCAACAGCGTGAACGGCGTCAACTACGCGGGCGGCTTCGTCGGCCATCTCGGCAAGGCCGGTACGCTCGACGTCGATAATGCGCAGGTCAGCAAACTGCTCGGCGCGACCGCCGGCGTGCTCGATATCTGGGGCTCCCATGTGGACGATTCCAAGGTTTCCGGCATCACCAATGGTTTCACGGTCGCCGTATCCCACCAGGGCGAGAAGTATGCGGCCGGCACCGACGCGGCAACCGGACGCGAAGTAGCCGGCGGCTTCGCCGGATACGCCGATCTGGCGCGCGTCAGCCGTTCCACTGTCGCCGACCTCAAGAAGGTGTCCAGCGGCGAGATCGCCGGCGGCTTCGTCGGTGAAACGACGATGGCGTACCTGGTTGATACTGAGGTCAGTTCGGTACTGCTTGACGTAATCCTGAAGGTCGTCAATGCGTTGCTGAAGCTGCTCTATGCATCCCAGTTGCAGAACCTCGGCGTCATCGATCTGGGATCATGGTTCCCCGCTATCAAAGATGTGTTCGACCTCAAGGTGCTGGCGGAAGGCAATGTGCTGTACGTCAACCTGTTCGGACTGAAGATCAGCGTCGGCCTGTCGAAGAAGAGTACCGAAAACCAGCAACAGACCGACCTGGCGATCATCACCATCGGCGACTCGACCGTCAAACTGCCATGCAGCGAGAGCGGCGTTGACGAGGATCAGCTGCGTACGAACCTCAAGGTCACGCTTATCAAGGGCAACCGCACCAAGGTGACCAACTCTTCGGTGCAGGGTATCGCCGTCGGCTACGACGTATTCGGCGGGGGAGCGACGCAGGACTCCAACGGTGAGGAGAAGCTCGCCACCGGTTATGCGGGCGGCTTCGCAGGCCTCAATACCGAAGGTGTGCTGCAGGGCAACTCGATGACCTACGCCGATACGATCCGCGGCACCAGCGGACTGGTCGATCCGTTCGCCGTGACCACACTCAAGTCCAATTGGAAGTTCGAGAGCAAGAACAACATCCTCGGCAAGGATGATAACGGCAAGTACAACACTTACCGTATCTACCGCACCCACGATGATGCAGCCGGCGAGGCAATGCCCAGTGCTGCGGATAGCGACAAGCCGTTTGCAAGCAGAGTCATCGACACCGGTGACGGCACGCTGAACACCGGTCTCGACCGTTGGGACGTTGAGTATTACCACATCATCAACGCCTATGATTCCGCCACCGCATCCAGTGGTGCGGCCGGCGACGAAACGGCCACATGGGTCGGCATCAAGGATGCGACGATCAAGCGGAGTCCGAAGACCGGTGACAAGGACATGTCCACGTCGAAGGCGATGGATGCGTATGTTTCCCCTGCCAAGGCCGTGCTCATGCTCGACAAGGCGGTGGACGACAACAACGGTGGCCTCACCCCCGAGCCCGACGACGGTCAGGATCCCTGTGGCGAAGACGGTTGCCAGACCGTGGACCTCACGCTGCAGAAGGTGTGGAGGGATTACGGCAGCAAGACTCGTCCGGATGCCGTTGAGCTGACCATCACCGCGCACTATACCGATGCGAACGGCAATGTCATAACGCCTGACGGGATCACCTGTTACGACGGTGGATGCGATTCCGGAAAGCCGCAAGACAACCCGTGGACGGTACGACTCACCGCGAAGGACGGCGCCTCGCCATGGACGGATACTTGGCGCACCAAGGTCACCGGACTTCCGGTCGCCCGGGTGGACAAGGATGCGAACGGCAACGACATCGTGCGCTACTACACGTACACCGTGTCCGAAACCGCGATCATCACCCACGATGATGATGGCAAGGAGATTCGTAAGACGCCTGCCGATGCCGATTATGTGGCATCCGTCACCTACGGCACCAAGCGCACCGGCAACGCCAACAACAACAAGGAATACGTCGCCACGGTGACCAACACGTTCCCGTTGCCGGATACCGGCGGCGAAGGCACCCGGATGTTCGCTTTGATGGCGTTCATTCTGATCGGACTCGGCGTTGCATGGTACGTGCGTGACGGTTCCGGTTCCGGCACTTCCCGCAGACGAGGACGTCACGTCTCGCAATGATCAAGATTTCCGTCACCTCCGGGTGACGGGCAACCCAATGTCCAGTTATCTCGTACTTTCCGACTCATAGCCGAAAAATACGAAAACATAAGGAGAAAGGAACAGTGATGAAAGCACTGATCAAGAAGTTCGCAGCAGCGATTATCGCCGTTGCGACCATGTTCGGCATTGCCGGACTGGGAACTTTCACCGCCAATGCGGCGGGTACCGATGGTACCATCACGGTGAACACCAGCACCAGCTTCGCCGGCGAATTGAAGCTGTACCAGATGTTCACCGCCACGGTGACTGGCACCAACAACGACGAAGTGGCCTACAAGCTGAACGATGCTTGGAAGCCGTTCTTCACCAGTGACGACACCACCACGACTCCGGGCACCAACTACGTGGAGTACACCGATACGACTGGTACCAAGGTGACGGTCGATCAGCAGGCGGTCAAGTACATCAACTCCCTGACCGAGGCGCAGCGCGCCGACTTCGCGAACCTTGCGAAGAAGTGGGCCGCAGCCAACAATGTCACCCCTGACAAGACCAGCACTGGTGCCAACGGTAATAAGACCTACACCTTCGATTCCCTTGCCAACGGCTACTACATCATCGCCCCGGCTGATGCTCAGGTCGGACAGGACGGCAAGTATCAGGCGCTGCTCGTGAACCTCACCGACACCGACCACAACGTGTCCATCTCGCTCAAGCACGAGTTCCCGACCGTCGACAAGACCGTGAATAACCAGCACGCTTCCGAGAACAAGATCGGCGACAAGGTCGACTACAAGCTGACCTCCAAGGTGCCGGACATGCATGAGTACAACCTCGGCTACACCTTCAACTTCTCTGATACCCTCTCCAAGGGTTTGACGCTGCTCGGTTCTGACGACAATGAGGCCACCAAGGATACCTTCGAACCGGTCGTCAAGATTCTGGGCAGCATTAATCCTGATCAGGGTAAGACCTACAAGACTCTGGTGAAGGGCACCGACTACACCGTATCTGTCTCTCATACGGATGCCGACGGCAACCCCATCGACGGCACCTCCATCGGCATCAACATGATTGACTTCCGCACCAAGCACCAGAACGATGCCGGCAAGACCATCACCGTTGAGTACTCCGCCAAGCTGAACTCCGCCGCCGTTATCGGCAAGGACGGCAACACCAACGAGGCAAAGGTCGAGTACAGCAACAACCCGTCCAACACCGGCACCGGTACCTCCATTCCGAGCGAAGTGCGCACGCACACCTTCGGCTTCACCATCGACAAGTACACCGGCAAGCTCTACAACGAGTCCTCCGAGCGTCTCGGTGGTGCCACCTTCAAGGTGTACGCCGACAACAATGGCACGGCTGCGGACAAGGCTCTGAAGTTCGACATCACTGAGGCGGGTGACGGCACTAAGCAGGCCGTCGCCCAGTACGCTGGCGATGACAAGCAGGACGGCACCAATACCGCTACCTACACCGATGAACTCGTCACCCCGAAGTATGGTCGCATCCAAGTGGGCGGCCTGAAGGCCGGCACCTACTGGGTCGCGGAGACCCAGGCTCCGGCCGGTTACAACAAGCTGGCTGGCAAGATCAAGGTCGTCATCTCCGCCACCTATGACACCGACAATGGCAAAGTCGATGGCACTACCACCAACGGCGGCACCGGCAAGCTGACCTCTTGGAATGTTGTCTACACCGGCAGTGACAAGAAGGATCACACCATCAAGGGCGAGCCGCCGGTCATCCCGGTCCAGAACCAGAACACGGGTAATCACCCGACCCTGCCGTCCACCGGTGGCATCGGCACCGTCCTGTTCACTGTGTTCGGCGTGCTGATTGTGGCTCTGGGTACGGCTTGGTACGTCAAGTCCAACCGTAAGTCCTCCAAGCACACTGCCTGAGATCCGCTTTCCGGCTCCCTATGATAGGGGAGCCGGAACAGTCGAGATCGCACACCCTGTAACAGGAGATTCATGAAGAACAAGCTGCGCGGCATCGTGCCGCTGCTGATTATCGCCGTAGGACTGCTCGTGCTGTTCTACCCGACGATCAGCAACTTCCTCATCATGCGCAACGCCTCACGCGTGGTCGGCAATTATGACGCCGCCGTGGACTCGTTGACCGATGAGCAGTATCAGCAGATGCTGGATGCCGCGCACGCTTACAACCAACGGCTAGCCGCCGAAAATGCAGGTGCTACGGATGCGCTGACCGCAGCCGTGAACACCGAGGTCACCAGCAGCGAATACAACAAACTGCTGAACCTCAACGGTGATGGCATGATGGGCTACATCACCGTGCCTCGCCTTAAGGAAACCATGCCGATCTACCACGGCACTTCCGAAGAAGTGCTGCAGTCCGGCATCGGCCATTTGGAACCCACCTCGCTGCCGGTCGGCGGCGAGACCACGCATGCGGCACTCTCCGGTCATCGCGGTTTACCTACGGCCAAACTGTTCACCGACTTGAATCTGATGAAGAAGGGCGACCGTTTCTACATCAAGATTCTCAAAGACACGTACGCGTATCAGGTCGATAGGATCACCACGGTGCTGCCCACCGATACCAAGGAACTTGCCATCGAAGAAGGCGAAGACCTCGTGACCCTGATCACCTGCACACCATACGCGGTGAACACACACCGACTGCTCGTGCGGGCGCACCGCATCCCCTACACCCCAGAACAAGCCGAGGAATCCAAGCCCACGTTCCACGTGGACATTCCTCTGCAATACCTGTTGCCGTCCCTCGGTCTGATCACGCTGCTCATCGGTTGGCGCATCTACCGGTGGCGCAGCGAACGGCATATCGTCGCACGGCACAGCTCGCGGTGAGTGAGCGTCGCCCGCCGATTTCACGTGCCCAACCGATGATGAATGCTTCCCTGAAGCAGGGGAGTCGAAACTGTTCACCATCACATTGTTTCGTAAGAACTGAATGTCAGAAGCGGAAAGGAGAAGCCAGATATGGCAGACACGCATCATGTGCAACGAGGCATCGCAGTGCGCCGCAACGACATGCTCTTTGCGTTTGTCGCAGCGATATGCGCGATGGTGTTCGCCTCGGTTATCGCGCCGGTCCACACCGCGCAGGCCGCAACCGTCGGCAGCATCACCATCGATGCACAGTGGAATCGCGATACCGCAGACCAATCCGCACTTGCCGGCGACACCTATGCCATCGTTCGCATCGCCTCCGCCGAACTGGACGGTGACGGTACCGTCCGCTCTTTCCACACGGTGAGTGCTTTCGAACGGTTCGACGAGGATTGGACCACGCTCACCTCGTCCGAGCTGAACGCTGCGGCCAAGCAGATCGGCACCTACGCCACCGAACATCAGCTGTACAGTGCGACCGGCGTCACCGACGCCACCGGACGTACCACATTCTTTGATCTGGATGCGGGACTGTATCTGATCTCCCGCACCAATGCCGCCGAGTCGAATCAACGATACGGATGCGACCCGTTCCTGATTTCCGTGCCGGAAACCGGCGACGGTACGCCGACGTTCGCGGTTACCGCGGAACCGAAGTTCAGTGACAACGGCACCGTCACGCCGCCGACGCCCAATCCGAATCCCGAACCCAACAAGCCGAGCAATCCAACCCAGCCGAGCAGGCCGACCGTTCCGGCCAACACCGGTGCTGCTGTCGGCGCATTGGCCCTGTTCTGCATCGGCATGGCGGTGGCATCGGTGATCATCTTCGACCTGAAACGTCGTCGTTCGAACTGACTCTTACGAATCGTGGCGCAGCTGTGCATAGGCTGTGCCTAGAATGGAACCCATGAGTGAAAAGCACGCCGCACAGCACAGCATTGAGAAGCTTGCCCTGATCGTCACCACATTCAAACGCCAGCAGTTGCTGGAAGTGTTGTTCGATTCGATTCTGGCGCTGGAACAGGCCCCATGGCGCATCGTCATCGTGGACAACGAGAACTCCGCCGAGACCGCCGAGATGGTCGCTGGATTCGCCGGCAAGGTGACCGCCCAGTGGGGTACCACCGTGGCCGACCGGTCCGGCAACGAACGCCGTGTGGTATACGCGCCGCAGACCGAGAATCTGGGCGGTGCCGGCGGTTTCTCCGCAGGTGTGGCCAAGGCATATGAGCTTGGTGCCCAGTGGTTCTGGGTGATGGATGACGATGTGGCCGTGCTGCCGGATGCCATCGGCAAGCTCGCCAAGTGGACGCCGCGCCACGAGGTGATTCAAGGCTCACGATTCGACTATGACGGCGGTCCGTTCTACTGGCAGTACGATTTCATCGTGCCGCTGGGCATTCCGAACCCGATCGCCCCGGCTGCGTTTGGTCCTGCCGGATACCGTGTAATGGACACCCTGTGCTTCGAGGGCGGCCTGTTCAGCCGTCGCGTGGTCAAGGAGATCGGCCTGCCCGATCCACGCTTCTTCATCTACTGGGATGACACGATCTACGGCTATCGTGCCAGCAAGGTCACCAACCCGATTGTGGTGCCGGACGTGATTCTGCGCCGCACCCGCGAGATCGGCAACTGGGACATCGCCGGTGTGCGTCAGCTCAACTCCACGTCGGATATGAACCGTTACCACATCATGCGTAACCGCGGCTACATGGCCCGTTACTTCATGACATACGGTGATTTCCGTCCCGCATTGTTCGCGCTCGGCACCGCGCTGACGGCCGCCAAGGAGCTGATTCGACTGGTGATGGTGGACCGCGAGCATGTGCGCACCGGCGTGGTCAAAATCGCCAAGGGCTGGTGGGATTCGCGCAAGCTGATGCACGATCCCAACTGGAAGCCCATGCCGCCGCTTCAGTAGCGGATCTCCTGACGGCATCCCCAATAGCGGAGTCCCCCAGTAGAGGAGTCCCTAGGCGTCGCCTACCTTTCGCGAATATGTACCACTTAGCGGCGGTCAGTGGTACATATTCGCGAAGGAAGCGATACATATTGAAAAGAAATATCTATCGCTTCCAAAAGGAATATCTATCGCGTCGCCTATCTCTCAAAGGTGATATCCACCTTTCGCGAATATGTACCGCTCAGTGTTGGTCAGTGGTACATATTCGCGGGAATTGTTGCTGAGCGGTAGCCGTCACTTATGGATGAACAGGCCACCGTCGCCCCAGGCCCACTGGCCTTGGCCGGCACCGATCTGGAAATGCAGTTTGGCGATGCCCAGGTCGTTGAGCGCCCAGTGCTCGTCTCCCGCGGCAGGATCGATATGTGCGGCTGCGGTATCGTCCGCGGCATTGTACGTGAAGAGCACCGGCTGGCGATTCATGGCGCTCGGTGCCTTCATCGCAGCTTCGACGCCCGACTTGAACCAGGCCGGAGCGGCATCGCGCTCATCCTGCTGCATGCCGGCGGTGAACTGCTCGAACGTCTTGGTGGATCGATGCGTACGCTGCGCTTCGACGAGCTCCTCGTATGACTTGGCCTGATACTCCAGATGGTTCTCCGGGTGTCCGATGACCACGCCAAGATACAGCTCCTGAGCGCCGGTCACGCGGCAGTGGCGGGCGGCTTCGGCGCGATCCCAGGAACCGGCCACCCACAGCGTGCCCAAGCCGCGCAACGTGGCGGCCAATACCGCGCGCTCGGCATAGAAGCCGGCACGTTCCTTGGCCTCGTCATCGTTTTTCGGGCCGACGATGGCCAGATAATTCGCTGCATTCGTCAGATGACCGGAGGCATTGGCCTCGGCGAACACCTTCGGCTGATCGCGCACCAGTTGGATATTGAGATCGGCGATCAGATTCAACGGCTGGAGCGTCATCTCCAGTTGACGGGCCGTATCATCGTCGATCGGCTCGTTGTCGTAGGCGCGCACGGCGGTACGGATGTTGATTGCATCAATGAGTTGTGTATGTTCTGCCATGGCTCCCATTATCGCGCGACGAAGTGATTTGACCGGTACGCCGCGCGATTTGCGTCTCGTGTGCTCTGTCACATTTCCGCACGTCCCTGCTGTATTCCGTATGGCTTTTTGCATGGGATTCGCTTATAGCTGCTTGCACACGGTTGCAACATGTGGGCTCGAACTTTGGTGTCGCTTGCTGCACGGCGTTACACTAGGGGCACCAGTCAATCCTTCAATAAGTTGGGAAAGGAAAGGTCAACGATGATTGAAACTGCTCAGGCTTTTGGCGTGGATATCGGTGGTTCCGGCATTAAGGCCGCGCCGGTCGACCTGGTCAAGGGTGATTTCGCCGCACCTCGCTTGAAGATTCTGACCCCGGAGGTTTCCACCCCGCAGGCCGTGGCGGCTGTGGTCAAGCAGCAGCTCGACCACTTCGAAGTGCCGGAATCCGCGCCGGTGGGCATCGCTTTCCCGGCTCCGATCAAGCCCGGCCAGAAGCTTGACTTCATGGCCAATCTTGACCAGTCTTGGATCGGCGTGGACGTTACCGAAGTGTTCTCCGAAGCATGCGGCCGTCCTGTCGTAGTGGTCAATGACGCCGATGCCGCAGGTCTCGCCGAAGTGCAGTACGGTGCCGCCAAGGGACAGAAGGGTCTGGTCATCGCCACTACGTTGGGCACCGGCATCGGCACCGCGCTGATCTATGACGGCGTGCTGATTCCGAACACCGAGCTCGGCCACATCATTCTTGACGAGAAGCATCTGGATGCCGAAAAGTACGCCTCCTCCGCCATTCGCGAGCAGAAGGAACTGGGCTACAAGAAGTGGGCCAAGCGTCTGACCAAGTACTACGGTTTGATGGAGAAGTACTTCAACCCGGACCTGTTCACGGTCGGCGGCGGCGTGAGCCGTATGAGCGAGAAGTTCCTGCCGTACGTGGATATCAAGACGCCGATCGTGCCGGCAACGCTGCGCAATCAGGCTGGCATCGTTGGTGCCGCCTACTACGCCAGCACCAAGCAGCAGTGATCGCGGCAATACTGAAACTCTGATGCAACTGTACTAAGCGCATTGTCTATCGAGGCTCCCCTTGACGTCAAGGGGAGCTTTTTGCTTGTGCTACGCATATCGTTGACGGCTGCCGATGCCGTCTCATCGGGAGTATTGCCGGGACGCTGGCGTTGTCGTCCTAGCTCGATATGCATACGGATATGCATGCGGATATGCATGCGGATATGCATACGGACGAACTCCGGAACGCGTCGGCCGGGAATGGCAGGTTCTATCGTGGAGGATTATGACCGTGCATTTTTCCTCCCGCGTTGACATCAGCGCCCCGAATCCCATCGCCGCAGCCGAAGCACAGGCCAAGGCGGACGGCATCGCACTTGGCAAGCTCAACGACTCCAACCCTACGCGCCACGGTTTGGCTCCGGCGCTGGTACCGAGCATCTACACCGCCGACCCGCGCGGACCTCACGGTGCGCGCAAGGCTTTGGCCTCATTCCTCAGCACGGACGCCCACACAATCGATGCATCCGACCTGTATCTGCTGAGCTCCACATCCGAGGCCTATTCGTGGTTAATCAAACTGCTGTGCGATCCCGGTGACGCCGTACTGGCACCCAAACCGGGATATCCGCTGATCGAATCCATCGCACGGCTTGAAGGCGTGGAAACGGTCGAATACCAGCTTCAGTTCGACGGTTCCTGGTTCATCGACACCGCCGCCATCGCCGACCTGCTGAACAGTGCGGAAGGTGCGCGAATCCGCGCCCTGATAGTAATCAACCCCAACAATCCGTCCGGCTCATACGTCAAACCTTCCGAACGCGAGGCTCTGGTACGTCTGTGCCAAAGCCACGGCATCGCCCTGATCGCGGACGAAGTGTTTTACGACTACAGTCTCGAACCATTCCCCGGCAACGCGCGGCTCGCTGGCGAGCAAGATGTACTCACCTTCGCTCTGGACGGGTTCTCCAAAATGCTCGCCGCGCCGCACGCCAAAGTCGGCTGGATTCAGGTATCCGGCCCGGCCGAAGACGTGGCCGAAGCGAAACGCCGGCTGGATGTTATCGCCGACGACTATCTGCCGATGAGCGACATCATCGCCGCGATGATTCCCGATCTGCTGGCAGCGGCACCCGGGCAGACCGCACGTACCGCCGCACGCGTACGTGGCAATCTGACACGTTTGCATGAGTTGCTCGCCGCCGATCCCAACGGTCTGGTGAGTGTGCTGCGTGCGGAAGGCGGCTGGAACGTGCTGCTTCGTGTGCCGTCGGTTATCGATGAGAACGATCTGATCCTGGGCCTTATCGAGCATCATCGGATCAGCGGTCAGCCCGGCTACTTCTTCGATATGACCGCCAATGGCTATTTGGCGATCTCCCTGCTGCCTGAACCGGAGGAGTTCGAGCATAATGTGAGGGCGGTTCTGGAGGAAGTCGCCGCACAGTTAGGTGCTTAGGGAAAGCGTGCGGGGATACAATGGGCCGCATGGGATTCTTCTTCAAGTCCAAAGAGCTGCCACGTCCGGCATCCTTGGCCTTCACGCTCGACCAAGCAGGGCACACCTATGATGACGGGCATGTAGGTCTCGCACCCACATCATTGACCATCACCGAGCGGCGCGTGGCCATCATCGGTCTTAACGGAGCCGGCAAATCCACGCTGCTCGGTCTTGTGGACGGCTCGCTGAAAGCCACTTCCGGCATCGTAACCATTTCCGGCGGCGAGGAGCGGCTTGATCCCAGCGTCAAGAAGGACGCCAAGCGCATCGAGGATTTGGTAGGCAAGGTTCGGCGCGAGGAGATCCCGAACAATTTCTACCGTGCCGAGAACATCAGTGAAGCCGTCTCCGAAGCGTTGAAGAAGCATAAGATTGCCGAAGGGGAACGTCATGCGCGCATAGGCAACCTATTCGCGCATTTCGACCTGGCTCAGGTGGCTCGCGCCAAAGCCAGCGAACTTGACTCCGAGAAACGGCATCTGCTGGCCATCGCCGCCGCGCTGAGCTTCGCCCCGAGCACGATAGTGGCCGATGAGCCGAGCAAAGGACTTGACGAGATCGGTACCGCGCATGTGGCCCGCGCATTGTTCAGTTACGACAAGCAGGTGATTTTCGCCACGCACGATACCGATATGATTCGCCGTAGCGAATACGCCATCGACCGTACGCTGGTTCTTGACGATCATCGCATCGTGTTCGACGGGACTCCGAATGAAGCCGTGACCTATTACGAAAACCTGATTCGCCGGAAGTACGAGGAGATGTCGTCGGCGGAAACGTCGGCAAAGTAAGTTGTTCGACTGATGCAACAGCCGGCAGTAACACGGCCGATTACAGCAACGTGAACCACGCCTGCAACTCATGCCAGAGCGTGGGATTGTTGTTGATCAGCGCATCGCTGCGGCCTTGCATCAGACAGCTGAGCACACTCACCGCAATCATAAACAGCACCGCCAGCAGCATCGCCCAACGCATCAGCCAACGCCACGGTGTGACATAGGCAAAGCCATCTGCGGAAGCCGCATCATTCGCACCGGCCAGCGACGTGCTCGGCTCACGGCCGTTGACCAACCATAACAGCCCCGGAATCGAGGCCAAAGCCAGCAGATAGGCGAAGTCTGCGGTATACCGCCAGCCGAGACCCCCTACGGCACTGTTGAACACGATGATCACGCCGGCCAGCCCAAGGCAAGAGAGCAACAAGGCGCGCATGCCATGCATTTCCAGACGGCGCAGGAACGGCAGAATCAACGACAGCGCCAGCAACGGCATCGTGACGAACAATCCGCCGGACATCACCTCGTAGTAGCTCCATTCCGGCATCGGCGCGGCGCTGGCCGCCACCCACGGGAATGCCGCAGTGAACCGCATCGGTAGGAACAGGTAATACCAAGCGGTGACGGGCACGCTTGCCGTGGGCGTCACATACTTGGTCATATCGGCGATGCTGAACTGGTAGGCGTTGCCGAAATTCAACAGCGAACCGAATCTGGCGTGATTCCACAGCATCAACGGCACCACAATCGCAAGCGCCGGTACGATCATGGCCAAAGGCGCATACAGCATACGCATCCCTGCAACACGATTCGTCTTACCCGACTTCAGCTCTGACACCATGGCGCGAATCTGCGGCCAGAACGTCGGAAATGCCAATAATGCGGTCAGCGTGAACGTAGGGCGGCAGCCGAAATTCGCGGCGATGCACCATGCGCCAAGCGCCAGCCGCGGCAGCGACAATGGCGCGGTTTTCCCGACCTGCCAACGATCGCTGGGCAGTACTGGACGGTGCGTAGTAGTGGCACCCATCCAGAACCACAAGCCCAACGAAGTCAACGTCAACGATGCAGCCAATGGCACCTGATAGAAATTCGTGCGGTACAGCATGTAACCCAGCTGTGACCCCAACAGACAGGACAGCGTGATCAGGCTGGCAGCCGCCAAAGAGGTTTTCGGCATCACACGATGAATCACACGCAGTACCAGCAACGTGAAGAAGATAATGAACAGCAGCATCAAGAACAGCTCCGCCGCGGCCGTAGGCAGCGTACGCCCAGTGAGCAGCTTGTACGGCGCGAACAGCACCACTGCCGGAAGCACGCCGAAATACGAATACCAGTGACCTTGGTAGTACGCGTAATCCCAGTACAGAGGTGTCACACCCTGAGCCAGCAACTTGGAACGGGTGGTCACATCATACGGGTCGGCAGTGGCCGCCAGCGCGTCAGGCACCGGAAGATCCAGCCATGTTCGTCCGGCGATCAGTGAATCCGCCGTATGCCCATACTGGTTGAAATCGTATGTATAACCTCCGGCCACATGGAACACCGGTGCCGCTCCATATGCCAGCTGCTGCACGATGGCAACGCCAAGCACCACCACCGGGATGGCCATAATGCCGGCGAACGCAAGCCGTTGACGGCCACTCGCCGGATCGAACGGTATGCGCCACAGTCGTGAGCCCGGCCGCCACAGCGCCAAAGCCAGTGACAGCATCGCCATCGCGCCGATGCGCATCCAGCTGATGGCAAACGGCACACGCACATTGGCGCGCACGTCGCCGATCGGCACTACGGAGCCCTTGGCCTCCTGAATCCAGACGCGTACCCGGCCTTTGCCATCCGCCCTGAGATAATGGCTGCGCTCGCTACCCGGGCTCAACGATGTCGCCCGCCCAGTGGCGTCTGCCACATCGACGCGCACATGAATGGCGCCCAACGGACTTGACGCAGCTTTGTCGCCATTGGCTTTGGACTCGGCTTCGGCACGCTGATAAGCCTTATCGATTGCCTCTTGACTGGTGGTGTCCACGCGCAGGTAGCCTGAAGTGCCATCCGCCGTTAACTCAAGATAAGCATGAGTGGGATCGGTGATCACCAGCATGCCGTCGTTCGTACGAGACAATCCCGTACCCAGCGTGTTATGCACGGCGTTCGTGTCGGTACTGGCGCCCAACGTGCGCCAGAACGGCAGATTGAACATCACGCACTCCACGATGGCGATAACGGCCAGCACGCTTATGGCTGCGAATAACCGACGCAGACGGAAGCTGCGGGGTCGCTGGGATTGCCGGGGTCGCTGAGAAGGGGAGTGGTCTTCGTAATGCACCTCATTATTCTATAAGCTTTACGACAGGTGGTATGTCGGGCAAACAGTAGACAATGAGAATCATGCCAAAACGCGAATCGAATCATTTTCATCATCGGAGCGCCGCATTCCTGAACGGACTGAGGAGTTCGATGAACGCGCTCGCCGTCGATCTGGGATTGACCAAGCCACGAAGTGCTTCGAACCCGTTCGGCGACGCACTGCGCAACGTCGGCAAGCATCAGGGCGGTGTGGTCGATGAATTGACCAAGAACGCGGTTGCCTTGAGCCCCTTGGTGAAGCGTCGTGTGTTTACACAGTTCGACAATGTTCCGGACGGATTGTCGCTGGGATGGGCGCAGTTGCCCGGCACGGTGGGGCGCGGATTTAGCCTAGGCGTGTTCACCGATGCCGATCACTTCGCGCAGGTGGCCTTTGCCGACACGTATGGCCGTGTATTCGCCGGCTCCGAACCGAATATGGATGTGCAGAACATGCAGCCTCGATTCATGTTCGGCAAGGAAAAGGACATGATGCTGCCGGACGGCAGTCGTCTGGGATTGAGCACGAGTGAGCCGCGTTCGTTTGGCGCTGCGATTGCGCGCATGTCTCGCGATTCCATGCGCAACCTTGCTCATCGTGGCTCGCATGAGGACGGTGTGAAGGTGGTTTCCGGCGGCATGGTGGGGCGAGATGACGCCGGCCGCATGGTTTGGCTGGCCTCATGGCTGAAATCAGGGAATCGATACACGCTGGAGCAGATGCGTGCCGATCTGCCGCGTGAGATGCGTCATGATCTGGAGTATCGGGATGCGTTGGCCATCGGTTTCTTCGCCACATACATGTTGCCGCAGATCAACGGGCTGCTTATCGGCTTCGGATCGGGCAATATTTTCCGTCGCCTCAACCGGGAGGCCCCCATCGGGGCGATTCGCCGCTCGGTACGCGACACACTGGAAGCGCGGGCCCATGGCATGCGCGCGTCAGGCTTGGAGGATCATTTCGCCGATCTGATGCGTGAAGCCGGCGCGTTGGACGAACTGCCCGGTCTTGAGGCCGTGCACGGTGCCGAACCGTTGCACCTGTACACCGCAAGCTATTCGAACAGCTACTTCTTTACTTGGGACAAGTCTCTGGCGTTCAATCAGGTACTCAAGTCGTTGAAAATCGAAGGCAATCTCAACCGGTTTGCCGCAGTGAGCGCATGGCTGGAACGCAGCTCTTCGCTGGGACGTCCTTTGACGGAGGACACGGTCACTCGCGCTCAGGCCGCGCAGATCGATATGAAGCTGATCGAGAATCCGGCGATTATGGCGCTGGAGCCATACGAGGGTGACGACGAGCGTCATGCCGTGCTCAGCCTGATCGATACCGCCGCCGATACGGCTGATCGGATTCGTCAGGAATTCCCGGACCCGTGCACCAATCCTGTACCGGGTGTGGAGCCGGAACCGAATACGAACAGCAGTGACGAGTGGGTGTACAGGCAGACCTTGTCCGCCCTGTTGCGCCGATTGCGGTTGCCGTACCGCTTTGATGTGGAGTTCCGCTCCCGGCTGGATAGCGGCGAAGTGGCCATCGGATTCACCACTGCGGGCACTTCGATGATGCCCGACAGCCGATATGACGTGACTCGTCGTACATGGCGGGCGCTGAGTGGAGCGGAACGTGCCGCAATGAGCTCTGCTTACAATCTGCGCATCGGATTGATGATGGCAGCATTGAGCTTTGGCACCAGTGAGCGTGTGCGCCAGGTTTCGCTGCATATTGACTCCATCGGTCTGGAAGAGGCCATTGCGGAACAGGATTCGGCGATTCAGGCGATGATGAGCGAGGCGTTGCGTGCTTTCGAACATCTGCGCAGCGGCGATTTGGGATTGGGGCGTGCCGGTTCCAAGGCGGATCCTAAAGATGGCGACTTCCATGGGGATCCGACTCGTCCGATCTCCCACGAGGAGTCCTTCGGACAGACGGCATCCGGTGAGGAAGCAGCCGGAGCCGGTTCAGGCTTGCCAAACGCGGAGAGACAGACGGCTTTGCCGGAACAATCTGCGGATAGTCAAGCCGCGGAGCAAGCTGAGGGACAGACCGGTGGGCTGGCGGGTGACGGCTCGTCGGCCGAAGCGCATGCACAGCCGGACCGGCATGCGGAAGATCAGCGTGAGAACGCAGCTTCCATCGACTCGCAGTTCGAGGATCTGATGCGTGGATTGGACATCGACGAAATGTCGTTCAGTGCCTCGGACGATGACAATGCCATCGGTCTTGGCGCCATCGGCAGCGACGGCAGCGTGATCGGCGGCGACTCCATGGACGCCGACGCGGATGCGAACAATGATCCATTGGGTGTGCTGCGCCGCAATCCTACCGTGCGCAACATGGTCACCGTCACTTTCACCCGTGACGCCTTCCTCAAGCGGCTCGATACGGACGGATTGGACAATCCGACAGAGACCTACCGCATGTTCGGTGCAGTGATGGATGTGGACGGTGAAGGCGGCTTGAAGCCCATCAACGCTGATTTCGATCTGGCAGACAGCAGATTCTCCCCGGTCGGGGCCCAGGAGGAACCGGAGCTTGCCGACCGTCGCTTCAGCGAACCCGCGGCTCGGGTGCTCGGCGCAAAGAACAGTGCGGGACTGTCCATCCAGCGCATTGATCTGCTGCAGCATGGAGTCAGCGAATTCCATGATCTGGCACGCAATCAGACGATGAGTTCAGTGGAGAAGGCTCAGCGTGCCATGCGTGTGATCGAATCGATCTGCGATCCCGAGTTGACCGGTCTGGCCTCGCAGGTGACCAGCGCGCTGATTGATGGCAACGATACACCGGACTTCACGTTCACCCTTGCTGACGGGCTGGATAAGGAACGTCTGCGCGCGCGCGATCTCCTGTTCTCCGGGCAGGTCGATCAGGCTATCGATGCCGCCGAGAAAGCGGTGGCACGCATGGATTATGTCTTTTCGACCAGTGGCGGCGTGCCACGGTACTTCAATTCCTACGCCGAACGTGTGGTATACAACCGTCTGTTCGCCACCCCGGATGAGCATACCGTGCTCATTACCGACAATCTGTTCTACGCGCATATGGAGCTGGCCGACGTGCTCAGTCAGATCAAAGGCGCGGCGGCGGCGATTCCACACCTCAACCGGATGGTGGCCTATGCCCCCGCATACCCGCTCTCGCATTTGAAGCTCGCCATCCAACTGGCTCGCAACGAAGACTGGGATTCGGCACGTGCCGCATGCCTGAATGCGTTGCGCGTGGCCTTGGACCGCGACGATGCCGCATTCGCCTACTATCGCTTCGCGTACTCCGAATGGATGCTCGACCGTTTCGACACGGCCGCTGCGGCATACATCATGAGCGATCATATCGCTTCCGGGGCCATCGGCTCGTTGGAAAGCGAATTGCAGGAGCTGGTCGCTCGCGCCGATTCGCAGTGCATTCGTGTGCCTGAGACCGTGGACGAGGCCGTTCATGTGCTGAATATGCATGATTTGCCGGTTTGGCCGCATACCGAGGTGGCGACCATCGTGCGGGATGCGGCCCGCGTATGCGTGGATGAGGGCATGTTCGTGCCGGCGCGCACCCTGTCGGTGGCAGCCGCTCGCATGAACGATGGCGAAGGTGACGGCATCGACGTGATTCAGGGCCAGTTCCTGCGCTCGCTGAGCGTGTAGACTCGCTGTCGGCGGTGCCCATCTCATGAGGACAAGGCCGGCTCTCGATCGATTCGAGACTGATTCCGATAGGATAGGCGGTTATGAGCATTGAACAGTTGGCATGGGATTTTGACGATGGCGCTGAAGCGGAGATTCGCCCGGATGAAGGCATAACCCGTTTCGCGCCGGGCTCGTTGCCGTGGATTGCCGCATTGACGGCCACCGATGACGACGCCATGCGTCTTGACCGCCTTGACGTGAACGGGCTTGATTCCGAGTCTGCCACCCGATTGTGGACCAAAGTGGCTGCATGGGTGGAATCCGACCAGATCGCCTATTACATCGACGATGCGCCCGTTAGCTCCGATGCCGCTTACGATGCGCGCATGCGCTGTCTCGAAAAGCTCGAAGCCGCGTTCCCATCGTTGGACAATCCGCAAAGTCCCACACATCGAGTCGGTGGCACATTCTCCAACGATTTCGCCTCGGTACGTCACCCCAGCCGGATGATGAGCCTTGATGACGTGTTCTCCATCGAAGAGCTCAGGGACTGGTACGATTCGGTGATCCGTGACCTCGACTGGCCGCAAGGCAAAGCATTGCCGATGAGCTGCGAAGTCAAAATCGACGGTCTTGCGCTGAATCTCATCTACCGTAACGGTGTGCTGGAACAAGGCCTGACTCGTGGCGACGGCGTCACCGGCGAAGACATCACCCTGAACGTGCGTACCATCGGTTCCATCCCCGTCAACCTTGGCGGGCCCAAGGAAGATATTCCGGATTTTGTGGAAATACGCGGTGAAGTGTTCATGCGCTGGGATGATTTCCGCGCGCTCAACAATGAACAGGAGGATGCCGGTCGTGCGCCCTTCGCCAACCCGCGCAATGCTGCCGCCGGTTCGCTGCGGCAGAAGGATCCGCGTATCACCGCTACCCGCCGTCTGAGCTTCTATGCCCACGGTCTTGGACGGCTTGACTGGGGAGCCGATCATCCGCGCGGTACGCATGACGTGGTGGCCGATCAGTCACAAGCCTACGCATTGTACGAAAAATGGGGTGTGCCGGTTTCACCGCACAACCGTGCCGTCTCATCGTTCGATGAGATTCTCGATATGATCGATTACTACGGCGAACATCGTGGCGATATCGAGCATGCGCTCGACGGCATTGTGGTCAAAGTAGACGACTTGACTCTGCAGCGTACGTTAGGTGCCACTTCGCGTGCCCCGCGCTGGGCCATCGCATACAAATACCCACCCGAAGAGGTGAATACTGAGCTCAAAGACATCATCGTGCAGGTGGGGCGTACCGGCCGCGTGACCCCGGTGGCCATTCTGAAACCCGTATATGTGGCCGGCTCCACCGTGGCGCGTACCACGTTGCACAATGCCTTCGAGGTCAAGCGCAAAGGCATTCTCATCGGAGACACTGTAGTGGTGCGTAAGGCCGGCGATGTGATTCCTGAGCTTGTGGGCCCGGTGCTGGAGCGCCGCAAGGGGCGCGAGGACCAGCTGCGTGAGTTCGTGATGCCTGAATATTGCCCGTCCTGCGGTGCCAAACTGGCTCCCGCCAAAGAGGGGGATAAGGATATCCGCTGCCTGAACGTGGAAAGCTGCCCGGCACAGTTGACCGAGCGTGTGATCTCACTCGCCTCGCGCAAGGCCTTCGACATCGAGCATCTGGGTGAACAATCCGCCATCGCACTGACCAATCCGGAGGAGAACCGGCCGGATTCGGCCGCGACCTACGCGCCGAACATCACTGAAATCCTCGTGTCTGCCGGTGAGGAACCCGAACCGTACGAACCGGTCGCAGGGCTGGAACTGCCTCCCGTGCAGACACCGGTGCTATCGAGCGAGGCCGGGCTGTTCGCCTTGACCGCCGCCGACCTGAAGGATGTGTACGTCTGGCGCGAAGCGTCGATTGTGGAAGTGCATGACGTGGTCGGCGCGAATGGGCGCAAGAAGAAGGTGCGTAAGAACGTGGGTGGCTCCGGCCTATGGCATCGGGTGCCTGCGTTCTGGACGTTGCCGACCGTGGCGAAGAAACTTACCGCCAAGCAGCTCGCCGAACGTGCGTCGGCAGACGAGTCTGGTGCTGGCACTGATGCGACGCAACAGCAGGAATATCCGCAATACGATGTGCCCGCCGATGCCGTAATCGTGCGTGTGGACCATAAGACCACGCGCACCGGCACCACGGAAGTGCCGGTATATGTGCGTCCCGGCGAGAACACACGCAAGATGTTCGAAGAGATGGACAAGGCTCGTCATGTTGACCTGTGGCGTGTGCTGGTGGCGTTGTCCATTCGTCGCCTTGGTCCGCCGACCGCACGCCTGATCGCTTCGTCGCTGGGCTCGCTGGAAGCGATCGAGTCGGCAAGCGTGGAGGACCTGACGCAAATTGACGGCGTGGGGCCGGAAATCGCCGAATCGGTGGTGAACTGGTTCGCCGACGCCCGTAAACCCGGTGATTGGCGAGGAGAAACCTTGCGCGCATGGCAGGCGGCAGGCGTGGGATTGGATGCAGCTGAGAAAAGCACGTTGCCGCAGACTTTGGCAGGGAAGACGGTTGTGGTCACCGGCTCTCTTGAAGGCTATTCGCGTGATTCCGCCAAGGAAGCGATTCTGGAGCGCGGCGGCAAGGCCGCAGGTTCGGTGAGCAAGAAAACCGATTACGTGGTGGTCGGTGCCAACGCCGGTTCCAAAGCAACCAAGGCGGAGGAGCTCGGCATTCCAATGCTGAATGAAGCCCAGTTCGCGCAGTTGCTGGAAACCGGAGAAGTCTGACTCTGGCATGCCGGCGCGGCACACGCTACTCTGGTACGCGGCAATAAGGAGGATGCATGACTGATACCCGTGAGATTGAAGCTGCCATCTACGACCGTTTGAGCCGTGTCATTGACCCGGAACTTGGACGGTCCGTGACTGATTTGGGCATGATCGCCGCCATTAACGCGGTTCCATCCGCTGAACCGTCAAATGCGAATCCCGCCTACGACGTCACCGTGCATGTCGAGCTTACGGTCGAAGGATGTCCACTGTCGCAGACCATCACCAATCAGATCAACGGTGCCGTGGCCTCATACCCGGATGCCGCGCTCACGCCGCATATCGAAGTCAGGTCAATGAGCCGGGACAAACTGGAAGATCTGGTCGCCGATTTGAAAGCCGAACGCAAACAGAACCCGTTCAGCAAACCGGGCGTCAAGACCCGTATCTTCGCCATCGCCTCCGGCAAGGGCGGCGTAGGCAAATCGTCGGTCACAGCGAACCTTGCAGCCACCTTTGCGGCGCTCGGCTACGATACCGCCGCCATCGACGCGGACATTTACGGTTTTTCTCTTCCTCGACTGTTCGGCGTGCACACCCAGCCGACCAACCTGAACGGCATGCTCATGCCGGTGACCGCATGGGGTGTCAAGTTAATCTCCATCGGCATGTTCGCTGGCGCAGACCGTGCCATTCTGTGGCGTGGGCCACGGTTACAGCGTTCTCTGGAACAGTTCCTGTCCGACGTATGGTGGGGGCAGCCTGACGTGCTGTTGCTTGATCTGGCACCTGGCACCGGAGATATGGCAATCTCCGTGGCACAGGCGTTGCCGAACGCCGAATTGGTGGTGGTGACGACTCCTCAGCCCTCCGCTTCGGATATTGCTGTGCGCTCCGGACTGGTGGCGTTGCAGGTGCCGATGAAGGTGCGCGGCGTAGTGGAGAACATGAGCTACTACGAACATAACGGCGAGCGGTTGGAGATTTTCGGTGCCGGCGGCGGTCAGCGTGTCTCCGATCAGCTGACCGAAGCGCTCGGCTACGAGGTGCCGTTGATGGCCCAGTTGCCGCTGATTCCCGAAGTACGTGAAACCGGTGAGGCCGGACGTCCTGCCGTGCTTGACGCCGACGGTGCGCTGCGCACAGACGGCATCGGCGTTACATTCTGCTCTTTGGCGGAGCGACTACTGGAGGTACCCGCAGCGAATCAGTGACATTTCGCAGCGAGGTATACTAACCATCTATGGGAAAGACGACGATCAGGGTACAGTTTGATGACCCGCTGGATGCGGCGCATTTCCTTCAGCAATGCCGGCGCAAGGGACTGGATGCGGAACTGGAGGATTCGCGTCCGCAGATCAAGCGCAACGGTCCAGCCTTGGCCGCATGGCTGAAGGCACATCCCGGCTGGTATGAGGTCGGCAAATCGGTGAACCGTGCCGCCGCCAATAAAGCGGTACTCAAGATTCGTAACGGTGAACGTCGTGGATTTGAAAGCGGACAATTCGAGGCGCGTATGGAGAATCGAGACGGGCAATGGTATGTATATGCCCGTCATATAGGTCGTCCGCGGCCGCATCGTGCCAAGCCCGGGGAAGGTATGGACCCGCTGTTCTGACCGTTGAGGATGCGGCAATTCCTGGCTGAAGTTCATACCAATATGAAAAGACCTTGTGAAACCGAGTTCCACAAGGTCTTGTTCTGCGTTCAACGACTCCCATTTGGCTCCCCTCGGAAGGGGAATGGGAGTCATTGCAACGTTTCTGAGTGCTACCTATCAGATGTGGTAGTAGAGCTCGTACTCAAGCGGGGTCGGGGTCAGGCGAGCCTGATCGATCTCATCGCGCTTCAGGCCGATCCAGGTCTCGATGAGATCGTCGGTGAAGACGTCGCCAGCGGTGAGGAAGTCGTGGTCCTCTTCCAGAGCATCCATAGCCTCAGCCAAGGAGCTCGGCACCTGCTTGATGCCAGCGTGCTCTTCCGGCGGCAGCTCGTAGAGGTCCTTGTCGACCGGCTCCGGAGGCTCGATGTGGTTCAGGATACCGTCCAGACCAGCCATCAGCTGAGCGGAGAAGGCGAGGAACGGGTTGCAGGACGGATCCGGAGCACGGAACTCGATACGCTTGGCAGCCGGGGAAGTGCCAGCCAGCGGAATACGGATGGCGGCAGAACGGTTACGAGCGGAGTACACCAGGTTGACCGGAGCCTCGAAGCCCGGAACCAGACGGTGGTAGGAGTTCAGGGACGGGTTGGTGAAGGCCAGCACGGAGGAGGAGTGCTTGATCAGGCCGCCGATGTACCAGCGAGCCAGATCAGACAGACCAGCGTAGCCCTTCTCGTCGTAGAACAGCGGCTTGCCGTCCTTCCACAGGGACTGGTGGCAGTGCATGCCGGTGCCGTTGTCGCCGGCGATCGGCTTCGGCATGAAGGTGGCGGACTTGCCGGCCAGAGCAGCAGTCTCATGGACGACGTACTTGTACTTCATCAGGTCATCGCCTGCGTGCTGCAGGGTGTTGAAGCGGTAGTTGATCTCCTGCTGGCCAGCGCCGGCGACCTCGTGGTGAGAGCGCTCCAGAATCAGACCGACCTTCTGCAGGTTGGCGACCATGTCGTCGCGCAGATCCTGAGTGTGGTCAATCGGCGGAACCGGGAAGTAGCCCTTCTTGACGCGGTTCTTGAAGCCGATGTTCGGGGTGCCGTCTTCTTCGACATCAACGCCGGAGTTCCACGGAGCCTCGATGGAGTCGACCTCGTAGAAGGAACGGTTCATGCCGTTCTCGAAGCGAACCTTGTCGAAGATGAAGAACTCGGCCTCAGGAGCGAAGGATGCGGTATCAGCGATACCGGTGGACTTCAGGTAAGCCTCGGCCTTGCCGGCAACCTGACGAGGATCGCGGGAGTACGGCTCGTCGGTCAGCGGGTCGACGATGGAGAAGGCCACATCGAGGGTCTTGTGCTTGCGGAACGGATCGACGAAGGCGGTGGCCACATCCGGCACCAGCTTCATATCGGACTCGTTGATGGCCTGGAAGCCCTGCACGGAGGAACCATCGAACGGCATGCCGTCGGTGAAAGCGTCCTTCAGGAACTCGCTAGCCGGCACAGTGAAGTGCTGCTGAACACCAATCAGATCGGTGAAACGAACGGAGACATACTCGATGCCTTCCTTGTTGATAAGGGCCTCGGCGTCTTCCTTGGTCTTGAGTTCGGTCACGGGACCGCTCCTTTCATATGGAATGTAACGGTCTCTATCGTAAAATCGCGCGTTTCGCCGGGTCGTAATTTGGGTTACGAGAATGTTTCGGCTTGGTTGACGAGGGCTACTGAACCGCGATATTTCGCGGAAATATATGTCGTAGGTTATTGGGAGGGGTCGTCAGTCTCGTCCGTAACGTGGACAGTGGGGAAGGGGAAAGCTGGAAGGACGGGCTGACGGACGACACTGATGGCGGGTCTGTGTTATGGATGCAGGAATAGTTTCGACGATATGCGGCGATGACAAAGGCCCGGCTGCCTCCATGAGGGAAGCAGCCGGGCCTGCAAAGGTTGATGACTCGCGATCAGCGGCCACGCATCGCGCGACGGGACACCTTCTGCGGGCGGTTGGGGTCAATGCCCTTGGGAATGGCGTAACCCTTCTTGGCCTGCAGCGTGCGCAGACGATCGTTGAGAATGTCCAGCTCGGCCTTGGTCAACAGGAAACGACGGCGCGGGTGAATCTTTGCCGCCAGCGCGTTCTTGTGATTGGTCGGCTCGTAGGTCTTGCACTTGGTGACCGTGTTACGCAGTTTGTCCAGAGACACCTGCTTAGGACCATGACCTACGCTGATACGGTACACCGGGATGGCGGAGCCAGCGGTTACTCCCTTGATCTCATGCTCCTGACGATCCATCGCCTTCATCACACGGCCGTAATCGCCTTCGCCGATCAGGTAGATGCCGTTCATGGAGGAACCGCGCCAGATGGCATCCTTCGTCTTCGGATCGATCCACACCGGCTCCTGCGGGAAGTTGAAACCGGCCTTGCTCATATTGCTCAGTACGCCGATGGCGGCACCGGGCTTGCCATCGATCTGCTTATAACCCACGATATCCGCACGGCGGGTAAGCATCATAGTGGCCAGCAGGATGCCGAGCATCACAGCGGTGATCATCAGGAAGATCCAAGTCAACCAGCTCCACTTGAAGAGCAGGCCGAGAATCACGCCCAACACCACGGGCAGCAGGAAAGCGCCGGCTTCGAGCCAAGGCAGGGCTTTGTCTTCCTTGGCCGTGAACTTATAAATCTGGATGATCTGCTTGATCGTGCTCTGCTTCTTCGGCTTAGCGTCCTTTTCCGCCATCACTTCTTCCTTTTGCTGGGACGAAACACACTGCGCAATACTGTATCAGGTGCGCTGGTCCAGTCTGCCGCGCATATAGCACGATTCTTGGCTTGGCAATAGGTTGGCTTCGGGCCTGTCCCCGCGGCTTGCCGATACTCCCCGAGACTATCGCGTGTGCAACGGCCGGCCGTCCGCCTTGAGCAATGCCTCACCGAGCGTCTCGCTGAACGTGGGATGAGGATGGATGAGTCGGGCGGCATCTGCGAGCGGCACTCGGTTGCCTACCAGCTGCTCGGCTTCAGCGATGATATCCGAGGCGATTGGCGAAATCATATGTACGCCCAACACCCTCGGAGTGTCCGGATCGGAGGCATCGCAACCGGAAACGACGGTGAGCGAACCCGCCCGGCCGCTCATCAGCATGCGGGCGTTGGCTAACATCGGGTAGACGGTTTCCTTGACCTCTACAAGGTCTTCGCGCGTCTGAGCCTGTTCGATGGTCAGCCCCACCGAAGCGGCTTCGGGGGAGGAGAAGACGATCTGCGGCACGGTGTCTTCGTCCACAGGCTTGACAGACCGCCCTGCCAGCGACTCAGCGATGACGATGCCCTGCTCAAAGGCGCGATGAGCAAGCGCGTGTCCGGCGGTCACGTCGCCTACGGCCCAGACTCTTGGCTTGCTGGTCCTGCCATAAGCGTCGGTGATGACGTATCCGCCATCCATAAGGTCCACACCCCAATCCGAATCGGTAAGCGGCGTACGTCCGATGGCGGCCAACGCGATCTCGCCCCAAACGGTCTGTTCGCCGTCTTGACCCTCACGGGTGTAATGCACGGTGGCTCCAAGATTCGCCCCCACATCTACATGAGTCGCATGGGTGCGGGTAATGATATTGACTCCATGACGTTTGAGCTCGCGGGTCAGGGTCATGCTGGAACGGCGATCCCATGCGGACAGTACGCGGTCCTTGCGAATCAGCAGCGTGACATTCGAGCCGGCCGCATTCCACATCGAAGCGAATTCCAGTGCGATGGCCCCTGCGCCGATAATCACCGCCGAAGAGGGAAACTCGTTTAGCTCCAACGCCTGTGTGGAATCGATAAGCGCTCCGGCGAACGGGTTGCCGGGCAATGGACGGGGTGAGGCCCCGGTAGCAAGTACTACATTTGCGGCGATGATATCCAGCGCTTCGCCAGCAGGTTCGGGTACGTCGGCCTTGTGAAAGACCTGAATGGCATTCTGCCCGGGGGAGGGAAGCAGATGCACGATATGGCGGCCGTCCGCATCCGTTTCATCGGCATTGAAGGATGCGCAGGCACGCAACACGGTGATGCCGCGGTGGGCCAACAGACCGGAGAGACCGCGGACCATGGTGTCCACCATGCGCAGTCGGTAGTCGCGCAGCGTGCCGAAATCGATGCCGTCCACGGAGGCGTTGACGCCTAATTCGGCCGCGCGATGCACGGTGTCGATGGTGTGGGTTGCGGTGATCAGGGCTTTGGAGGGAATACATCCGCGGTTGAGGCATGTGCCTCCCACCGTGGCGTCGCGTTCGATCAGCGCCACCTTCATGCCCAGTTCCGCGGCGCGAAGGGCGGTGGAGTATCCACCGGGCCCGGCTCCGATGATCGCCACGTCGAACTGTTCGCTCATGCATCCTCCTTGATCGAATGCGGATTATCCGGGTTGCCCGGCATGCCCGCAGGACTCGTGTACGTATTCGTATGTGCGCAAAAACAACTATGGCTCCCATCATAGGGAGCCATATCGTGTTACGCCGGCAGCATCACTGGTTGATGATTCTGCGCGCAGAATGTTGGTCCGCGCACGACGGCAACGAGGGGATTAATCCTGCGGCCAATGACCGCGCTTGTCGTAACGCGGCTTCGGAAGCCTCCAACGACGCATCTGGATGGAGCGGCTCCAAGCGTAGGAGAAGGAACGGGAGCCCTTGGCCACGGAAGCCTCGCCGTACTTGGCGATCAGCTTGGCCTTGAGCTTGCGCCACATCAGCCATACGTCGATGATGATGGCGGCGAGGTAGCCGTACATGATCACCATCATGACGATGTTCGCCCACGGGTTTTGCGATACGGATGTGACCACCATGGATACGATGAGCACGGCGATCATCACCGGGATGAACCATTCGCCGAGATTGATGCGGGCGTCCACGTAATCACGGATATAAATACGCCACGGCAGACGCTCCGACTTGGGCATGTGGTTGAGATCGCCCTTCTGCATGGCTTCGTATTCGGCGTTCTCGCGCTCGCGCAGACGTGCCTTTGCGGCCTTGGCGCTGGCTTTGCGGTCGGCGGGAACCAGAGGACGGATACCGGCGGCCTGCGCCTTCTTCATCTTCGGAGTAGGGCGACCCTTCGGCCCGTTGGGATTGGTTTTGGTGACGGCCGGCTCAGCGGGAGCCTGAGCCTCTTCCTTCTTCTTGAACGGATTCCATGTCATGCTTTGAGGTTACGGTGACGTTCAGACACTGTTCAAGTGGTGTTTGCGGACCATAACCGCTGCAATGACGCCGTTATATATAGAGGAGGGCATATGACCGCACCTGACGCCGGCACGCTGGACGCCGATCTGATCCGTTCGCGCGTGGAATCCGACTGGAATCGCATCGTAGAGTTGCTTTCGCGCAAAATCGCTTTGCAGTCGGTTTCCGCCAAAGGCATCACCGCCGAACATATGAAGCGTTCCGCCGAATTCGTGGCCGATGAGCTCAAGCTGGTGGGTGTGGACGCCAAAGTGGTGCAGGCCACGAACGAGGACGGCACTCCGGGCGCATGGGAGGTCATCGGTTCTCGTATCGTCTCGCCGGACGCCCCTACCGTGCTGCTGTATGCACATCATGATGTGCAGCCTGTGCCGGACGCTTCCGCTTGGAATACCGACCCGTTCGTCGCGACCGAGATCGACGGCCGTCTCTATGGACGCGGCTCGGCTGACGATGGCGGCGGCATCGCCATCCATTCCGGCGCATTGAAAGCCTTGGGCGACGATCTCAAGGTGAACGTCAAGGTATTCATCGAAGGAGAGGAAGAGATGGGCTCGCCGAGCTTCATCCCCTTCGTTTCCGCACACAAGGACGAGTTCGCCGCAGATGTGATCATCGTGGCCGATTCAGGCAATTGGGCGGCGGACATTCCTTCTCTGACTACTTCGTTGCGTGGCAACACTACGGTGGACGTCACTGTGCGTGGCCTGAAGCATCCGGTGCATTCTGGTCAGTATGGCGGCCCGATTCTGGATTCCAACACACTCGCCGCGATGCTTATCTCTTCGCTATACAACGAGAATGGCGAACTGGCGGTGCCCGGTGTCGCTTCTGAAGAGCCGGTAGGCGGTCTGCAGCAGGATGTGGATGAAACTGGCGTTCGAGCCGACGCCGGAGTGGTCGACGGGTATGTGCTCGCCGGCACCGGTTCGCTTGCCTCCCGTTTGTGGACCAAGCCGAGCTTGACGGTGATTGGCTTCGACGCCCAGCCGGTCGAGGGATCGTTCAATGTGATCAGCCCGGAGACACGATTCCGTCTCTCTCTGCGCACTGCGCCGAGCCAGCGTCCAGAGGAAGCTCAGTCCGCGTTGATGGATTATCTCAAGCGTTCCGCGCCGTTCGGTGCCGAAGTGGAGGTTGAGGCCGGCGAGAACGGCATGGGATGGGCCATGGATCCGAATGCGGAAGCCACCAAGGATGCGTTGGAGGCCATGGAGGAGGCGTTTGGCGTTGCCCCGATCAATCAAGGGCAAGGTGGCTCCATTCCGTTCATTCCCGAGCTGCAGCGTCTCTTCCCGGATGCTCAGGTACTGGTCACCGGTCCGGAGGACCCGAAAGCCAACGCGCACAGTCCAAACGAGTCCATCTCTCTGCCGGGACTTAAGGACAACGTCATCACCGAAGCGTTGCTGCTCGACAAGCTCGGCAAGGCAGATAAGTAGAGGCATTATTCCGGCCTGTTTTCGTTCTCATTACAGCTCTTCTGCAACGCGCTGCGGAAGAGCTTTTTTCATGCGTTTCCGGTAAACTTACCCCCTAAGTGTGCCCCTATTGCGCAGCCCAAGGATGGCTCGTAATTCCGGGCGCTCTTATGCTTTTGCACCTTGCGAACGCATCGCTACGACGGGAGAGGTTCAGGCCCATGGGCAACGATGTATATAAAGGATTGAAGGTAGGTGCCGCATCGGTGACGGCAGCTGCCGTGCTGGGCTTCGGTATTCCAGCGGCGTATGCCGAAGATCCCGCGGATCAAGGAACATCCGAGCAGACCAACGCGCAAACGGTTGACACACAAACCGCTGATACGCAACCGGCTCAGGATTCAGATTCCGGCGATCAAGCCAATCAAACCGATAATCAGGCGACTGATCACACTACCGCGACGAATCAGTCGGACGGTCAAACGACTGACGACAACGCAAACGTTGACGCGCAGGTGGACGCTGACACGATCGGCGACGTACCGTTCACCGGAGCGACGGGTTCTGGTACGGAAACCGACCCGTATCTCATCAACGATCTCGCGGCGCTCACATCGTTCCGCGATTCGGTGAACAACAAAACGGAGAACAGTACGCCGAACCGACCGTACTTCCGCAAGTACGTCAAGCTGAACGCGGATATCGATTTGGGCAACGAGGATTGGACACCGATTCACGATTTCGCCGGCTCTTTCGACGGCGGTGGACACACCATCAGCAATCTGAAGGTCACCAAGGCCACGTCCGTGACGGATGGCAAGTACACATTCGGCGGCCTGTTCGGTACCGTCAACAATCTGTATTTCGTCGATGCGAGCAACCAGCAGGTCCCTGCCATCCAGAATCTCACCGTTGAGAACGTGGATGTGACAGGCGTCACTCGCGCCGCGGGCATCGTGGCGAATCTCATGGACACCTCGATCGTGAACTCGCACGTCAAGGGCAGTGTGACGATCAAATCAACGGGTTGGTCGTCCTCCTACGCGGGCGGCATCGTCGCCTATGCTTACGCCAGCATCACGAATTGCTCAGTCACGCAGACCGGCGGCAACGGCATCTCCGGCATCAAGAAAGTCGGTGGTCTGGCCGGATACATCGGCGAGAACGGCTCCACCGTCAGCGGCAACACCGTGACCGGCGTCTCGGTTTCGGCCACGCTCTCGGATGCGGGCGGCCTGATCGGTGCCGCGCAGGGCAATGCGACCATCACCGGTAATTCAGTCGCCAACGCGACCGTCTCCGGCTTCAAATCCAGCACAGCAGGCCTTGTCGGCCGCCTTGTCGATAGCGCAGGCGGCACCGTACAGAACAACGCGGTCAAGAACGCCACACTGCCCAAGGGCGGTTACGCTCTGGTCGCCGATTACGGCGCGGGCGCAGGCAAGGCCCCGGCCGAAGGCAAATTCACGGTTGACGACAACCTCACCGCAGCTGTGACCGGTGCCACGTCGAGCGAAGCCGATGAGATCACCGGCAATGTCGCCGTCGCGCAGGTCGGCAGCGAATATTACATGTCCATCGCCGACGCTCTTGCCAAGGCCGGCGCGAACGATACGATCACGCTGATCGCCGACGCCACCGAATCCGTCGTGGTCCCGGCCGGTGTGAACGTCACGATCGATCTCAACGGCCACAAGCTCACCAACGAGGACGGCAAGCACACCATTGTCAACAAGGGCATGCTCACGGTCACGGATTCCTCCGCGGCGAAGAGCGGCACCGTTGACAACGTCTCCCATTCCAAGGCTGCGGTTGTCAACTACGGCGGTGCCACCGCAACCCTCGCCGGAGGCAACTACACCCGTTCCACCGAGGCCAGCACCTACGACCCGGCTACCGACAAGGCCAACTCGGGCGGCAACTCCTACTACGTGCTGAAGAACTTTGGCACGATGAGCGTTAAGGCTCCATCCGTCGTCAAGTTCTCCGACACGAACACCGGCATGAGCTCCAGCCTGGTGGCAAACGGTTGGTACAGCAGTTCCGACAATGACGGCGACTCCGCCGCCAACGCCTATGGAGCCAACGGCGGCGCCACCTTCACGCTTGAGGGCGGCACGCTTACCGGTGGCAAAATCACCGTCAAGAACGATGACTGGGGCACCTTCACCATGACCGGCGGCACCATCACCCAGCCCGTCGAGAACTTCTACGCCGTGCTGACCTACCACAAAGCGAACATCACCGGCGGCACCATCACCGCACCGATGTTCCCGATTGGCGCTTCCGGCATCAAGGACGCCAAGGGCGATGTGGGCGAGACCGCCATCGGCGGCGACGTTACGGTCGTCAGCGAGAAGGGCTACGCACTGCGTGCGCTCGATAACGGCAAGATCACCGTCACCGGCGGTACGTTCACCTCTGGCAACAAGCAGGGCGTAAGCGACCTCAAACCCAGCACCAGCGGCACCCCGTCGGTAGCCATCTCCGGCGGCACGTTCAACGTGAAGCCCACTGAAAGCGAACTCGCCAAGGATTACGTCGTCAATGACAACGGCGATGGCACCTTCGGCGCCAAACTGCATGTGGCCGCCATCGTCACCAAGGCTGACGGCACCAACGCCGAGTACAAGACCCTCGCCGAAGCCATCACGGCCGCAGGCGACGGTGACGTCATCACGTTGCAGGACGACACCGCCGAAAAGATTGTCATCAGCGGCAAAACCAACCTGACCATCAACGGCAACGGTCATGCCATGAGCGGCACCATCGAGTTCTCCAGCACGAATGGCAGCAACAATGGCGTCACCGTAGAAAGTGTGCGTTTCACCGGCACTGGCGCTCCGCTGATCAACGTGAACGGTTCCGGCAACAAGAACATTGTGTTGAAGGACAACACCTTCGATCTGACCAGCGCCGGGTGGGTAGTCATCTATGTCCAGAAGACTTCCGACGGACTCACCATCGAAGACAACACCTTCAACATGCCCAAAATCACCAGTGGTGCTGCGCAAGTAATCGGTTTTGCCGGCACTGCTGATGCGCGTGCCACCAACGTGACCATCAAGGGCAATGTGCTCAATGGCAACGCCGACTCCACCGATGGTTCTGTCTTCTTCGTGATGGGTTGGACCGCCGCGACGAACGGCGAATACGGCGTGACGAACCTCACCATTGAAAGCAACACGGTCAACACGTCGGGCTCGGCCAAAGTGTACGGTGCCTGGCTGCGTAATGTGGATACCGTCACCGTCAAGGGCAACACCTTCGCCGGCACTGTGGGCGTGGGACTCACCTCCAGCCTCGGACAGGCCGCCAACAAGAACATCACCGTGGAAGGCAATAGCAGTACGGCCAAATATGGCCTGTACGTGAATAGCGGCGATTCGCTCGAAGGCGGCATCCTCACCAAAGACAACACCGGCATGTCCTATGCCCCTGCCCAGCTTCCGGCCGGCATCGCCCACGCGGATGGCTCCTTCAGCTATTACAGCACCTTCGACGAGGCGTTTTCCGCCGCTGTCGACGGTGAGACCGTCAAGGCATTGAACAACGCCACCCTCAGCGCCGACGTCACTGTCAACAAGAACGTCACGCTTGACCTGAACGGCAAAACAGTCGACACTGCCGGCTTCACGTTCGATGTCAAGGACGGCAGCGAGCTGACCGTCACCGGCAACGGCACCGTATCCAACTCGGTCGCTGCCGACGAAGACAACGATGACCTGCACGCCATGTTCAACGTGGCCAAAGGCGGCAGCCTTTCCATCGAGGACGGCACATACAAGGGCACTGGTGCGCCGGTCGCCTCCGTAGAAGGCACGTTGAGCGTCAACGGCGGTGACTTTTCCGTTACCAAGGCGGCCATCTTCGTTCTTCCCGAGGCAGACGGCGCCTCGCTGACCGTCAACGGCGGCACCTATAAGGACTCCACCGTGGCGATCTCCGCCCTCGCCGGCACCAACAAGCTCGCCATCACCGGCGGCGATTTCGACGTGAACCCTGCATCCTTCGATCAGGATCAGGCATACACGAAGTACATCACCGGCGGCACCTACGCCAAGAACCCCGGCCAGAGCACCATCGCCGATGATAAGAAGTTCATCCAGAACGATGCCGGACGGTATGTAATTGTCAACGCGACGATTGCCTCGGTCGAAACACTGGCCGACATCACTGTCGAAGCCGGCACTGATCCGACCGGCAAGCTGCCGAGTACGGTGAAGGTCACACTTGACAACGGATTGACCCGTGAAGGTGTGCCTGTTGACTGGGGTGACATGCCGAACACGTGGCAGGGGCCCAAGGGCGGCACCATCACGCTCGTCGGCATCGTGGATGGTTCGGACGCCGTGAAGGCCACGCAGAAGATCATCGTCAACCATGCCACCATCAAGTCGGCCACGGTCAATACGACCGCACTGTCCACGCCGGCTGGTGTGGATCCGACCGATCAGCTGCCCCAGCAGGCCACGATCGTTTGGTCCAGCAGTGATTCCGATACACAGACGGTTGATGTCGTATGGGATGAGATCAAGCCCGACGCCTTCGCCAAGCCTGGAGATTTCAACGTCAAGGGTACGGTGAATGTGGACGGATATCAGGCTTCCGTCACCGTCAAGGTGACCGTCGGCAATGCTGTGGCCACCAAGGTCGAGCCGACCGAGACCGTCGTGGACACAATCGCTACGAACGCGCCAGATGCCAAACTGGGCAAGGTGAAGGCGAAGGTCACGTGGTCCGATGGCACGACTACGGACGAAGACGTGACCTGGCCTGCCATCGGTGCCGACCAGTACGCCGCTGAGGGCACCTTTGAGGTGACCGGCACCGTCAAGGACGTGCAGATCAACGGCGCTGACGCGACGATTACCGTCACGGTGAACGTCGCTGCCCGAGTGATCACGACAGTAACGCCGTCGGACACCCGTATCGAGGTGGAGACGGCAGGCGACGCTGATCCGAAGCCGTCCGTCACCGGCAAGGCGACGCTCACATGGAATGACGGCAAGGCCTCGACCGTGGATGTGTCGTTGACGCTGCCTGACGACTGGAACCACCCACGCACCGCGCACGATGTGGCTGTCATTGGTCGCGTGAACGGCTGGGATGCGGACATCCCGTTCACCGTACACGTGAAGGCCGCATCGGCCACGGGCGCAACCGCTTCCGGCGTCTCAACCGAAGAGAAGGTGGCACCTGTGCTGCCCGAAACCGCTGTGGTGACATGGTCGAATGGCGAGACCTCCGCCGAAAAGATCGAATGGCCGTCCATCGATACCGACCAGTACGCCGCGCAGGGCAGCTTCGAGGTGACCGGCACCGTCAAGGGCGTGCAGATCGACGGTAAGGATGCGACCGTCACCATCACGGTAACGGTGACCGCCGCGACGATCGCCGGTGTGGACAACCCGGCTGACACAGTGGTGACCGCTTCCGGCACGAAGCCCGCTCTGCCTGCCACGCTGACTGCGCATTGGTCCAATGGCACCGACTCTCAGGTGGGTGTCACGTGGGCCGAGTCGGACGCGTACAAGACGCTGGCCGGCGGCGACTACGAGCTGACGGGCACAGTCGCCGGTTGGGATGGCAAGGTGAACGTCAAGGTTCATGTCACGCCGGCCACTCCAATCAAGCTGGCCAACGACGGCAAGGTCGAGGCGACCACCAAGACGGGCGTAGCTCCCGAGCTGCCAGGCAAGCTGGACGTTGTCTGGTCCAACGGCGACAAGGTCGCCGCGGCTGTGTCATGGAATGACATTGACTCCGCGTTGCTGGGCAAGGTCGGCACGTTCACCGCTACCGGTACCGTCACTGTTCCGTCCGACGCATCCGGTCTGACCGAAGGCGCGACGGAAATCACCACGCGCACCTTCCCGGTGACCGCAACAGTGACTGTCGAAGCCGTGCCGGTGACGAATGTGACCGTCGCCGTGGATTCGCCCGATCTGGCCATCGGCAGTACCGCAAAGGCCACTGCCGCAGTCAAGCCCGGCAACGCCACCGACCAGAAGGTGACCTGGACCTCCTCGAACGAGAAGGTCGCTACCGTTGATGCAAACGGCAACATAAAGGCCCTCGCCGAAGGCACTGCGGAAATCACCGCAACCGTGGGCGGAGTGACCTCCAAGGCCGTGAAGGTCACTGTAACCAACGTGGTCGTCAAGGTCGAGCCGACTGCCGCCAGCGTGGACACCATCGCCACCAACAAGCCTGACCTGAGCCAAGTGAAGGCCACCGTCACATGGTCCGATGGCACGACTACCACCGAGGCTGTTACGTGGAAGGCGATCGACGCCGACCGGTATGCAGCGGCAGGCCAGTTCGACGTGACTGGTACCGTCAAGGGCATTACCATCGACGGTAAGAAGGCTACCGTCACCGTTACGGTGAACGTCGCGGCTCGTGCCATCACCGCTGTCACCCCATCCAACGAATCCATCGAAGTCGCCACCGCCGCTGATACGGATCCGAAGCCGACTGCCACCGGCAAGGCGACACTGATCTGGAACGATGGCAAGACTTCGACTGTGAACGTGCCGTTGACCCTTCCTGATGGCTGGAATCATCCGCGTACCGCGCACGACGTGGCTGTGACCGGCCGTGTGGACGGCTGGAGTGGCGATGTGCCGTTCACCGTGCAGGTGAAGGCCGCCAAGGTTATTGGAGCTGCTGGCCCCGCCGGTGTCTCCACGCTCGAAAAGGTCGCTCCCGTGCTGCCGCAAACCGCTGTGGTGACGTGGTCGAACGGCGAGACCTCATCCGAGGCCATCATTTGGGATACGTACGACGAAGCGAAGCTGGATCAGGCCGGCGAATTCACCGTGACCGGCTCCGTCAAGGGGCAGTCGGTTACCGTAGCCGTCACCGTCGTTGCGGCGACGATCACCGGTGTGGATTCCCCGGCCGATCCGGTGACCACGGCATCCGGTGAGGCTCCCGACCTGCCTGCCACGCTGACTGCGCATTGGTCCAATGGCACTGACTCTCAGGTGGGTGTCACGTGGGCCGAGTCGGACGCGTACAAGGCGCTGGCCGGCGGCGACTACGAGCTTACGGGCACAGTCGCCGGCTGGGAAGGCGAAGTCAGCGTCCAGGTGCGTGTCACCCCGGCCACTCCGTCCAAGCTGGCGAACGATGGCGCTATCGAGGTGACCACAAAGGCCGGTGTGATGCCGCAGCTGCCTGCCGAGACGGATGTCGTATGGTCGAACGGCGATACACTCGCTGCCGCAGTGGTGTGGAATGACATCGATACCGCGCTGCTGGCCAAAGTCGGAACGTTTACCGTCTCCGGCACGGTCACGGTGCCAGCTGACGCTTCCGGCGTTGCCGCCGCTGCGGATGCCGAGGAATCGCAGACCGTCACCTTCACCATCACCGCGACGGTCACCGTCACCGCGGATTCCACCACGAATCCGGACGACGGCGACAATGATGATAACGACGGCGACAATGATGACACCGACAAGGGCAACGACAAGACCGATAACAACGGTTCCGCTGCCAAGCCGAACAAGACACCGCTGTCCTCCACCGGCGTCGCGGTCGGCGGTATCGCCGGTCTGTCCGCGTTGATGGCATTCCTCGCCGGCATCGTGCTTTCCTTCAGCCGCAAGCGCCGCTGACGATTGCCGCTGACTGAAAGCCACATCCTACGAAACCCGTCGCCATTGGTTTGAGACAACACTCTTGCCTTTGGCGACGGGTTGTTTTATAGTCGGGGAGTTGACACGGGAGCTGCCGGTTAGGGCGGCTGAGAGGAGACGTCAGTCTCGACCGATGGAACGTGACCGGGTAATGCCGTTCGTCACGGAATTGTCGCTCTTCACTCTTATCTACCCGTGCCTGAACTAAGTCCGCGTGGGTTACTCGTCATGGCTTGCGCGAAATGAGAGAGAGGGCACTGTTATGGCAGAAGCCGTTGCCAAGGCCAACTACAAGTGGCGCGTCGTGGATATCGTCGTCGCTTCCATCATCGCTGTTGCATCCGGTGTTATCTTCGCCGGTTGGGATTTGATTTACAAGATTCCGACCACCGCTTTGGATGCGCTGCTTCCGGGCTTTAGCGGTCTGGTATGCGCATTCTGGCTGTTCGCCGGTCCTCTGGCCGCAGTGATCGTGCGCAAGCCGGGTGCTGCGATTTACGCTGAGCTGATTGCGGCTTGCATCGAATACATCATCGGTGCCGGCGGCGTGTTCGGTATCAGCGGTTCCATCATTATCGGCCTGGTGCAGGGTGTGTTCGCTGAGATCATCTTTGCTGCTCTGCGTTACCGCAAGTGGAACCCGTTGACCGTCACCCTTTCCGGTGCGCTCGCAGGATTCGGCAACTATCTGTACGAGTTCTCCCCGGTCGGCGGCTACGTCGGTACCGAGGGCGGCTACTTCGGCGCTTACGGTTTGGGCTACCTGTTCACCACTGTGCTTTCCGGTGCCGTGATCGCCGGTATCCTCATGTGGCTCGTGCAGCGCGCCATCGCTGCCACCGGTGTGCTGGATCGTTTTGAGTCCGGTAGGACGAAAGCGCTGGTCTGATCGGTGAACAACCGTACGCAATTTGAACAGCCAACCCCAGTCGGTGTCGAAGCACGCGACTGGGGTTGGCGTCATTCTACTCGTAAGGATTTCGCATTACGCCACGTGAATCTTACGATTCGCCCTGGCGAGCGTGTACTGCTGCTTGGATCATCCGGTGCCGGCAAATCTACCTTTATGGCGGCGATGGCCGGTGTCTTGGGCAGTGATGATGAGGGTGAAAGCGAAGGCGAGCTTACCATAGGCGGACTGGACGTCCGTGCGGCCCGTGGCAAAGCCGGTTTGGTGCTGCAAGATCCCGATTCGCAGATCATTCTGGAACGCGCCGGTGATGATGCCGCTTTCGCTTGCGAGAATCTCGGCATTCCACGTGATGAAACATGGCGACGCGTCCGCGAGGCGCTTGACATTGTCGGCCTTGAATCGCTGGAACTGACCCACTCCACCCGCCATTTGTCTGGCGGACAGCGCCAACGTTTGGCATTGGCTGATGTACTGGCCATGAGACCGGGTCTCCTGTTGCTCGACGAGCCTACTGCCAACCTTGATCCCGAAGGCGTCAAGGAAGTCCATGAGGCGGTCAAGCATGTAGTTGAATCCACTGGTCAGACCATGGTGGTGGTCGAACACCATATCGATGTGTGGCTTGACTTGGTGGATCGTGTGATCGTGCTCGGGGCCTCGGGCGATGGTGACAATCATGAAGGCGGTGTTCTCGCAGACGGCACACCGGATGAGGTGTTCTCCGCAATGGGCGATGTGCTCGCGCAGGGTGGTGCCTGGGTGCCGGGCCGCGCCATTCCGGATTTCCGTGCCGGTCATGTCCGTGAGGAAGACGGCATTCATTTCCAGGCCTCATCCTCGGCGCTGAACGTCTCTCTTGACCCTGATGAGCCGGTATTGCAATGCCGGGATTTGAGTTTCGGCCGTGGCAGCGCACTCGGCACCGGAATCAATCTTGATTTTTATCCGGGCTCGATATATGCCCTGATGGGGCCCAACGGTGCCGGCAAATCAACGCTGGCGCTGACGTTGGCCGGTTTGCTCAAGCCGTTGGCCGGGCACGTTCGCATTGCGCAGAGTCTCGCTCCCAAGCCGGATCGTCTGGAGCCGTTCCATTGGAAGAGCCGCCAGCTATTGGGACGCATCGGCATGGTGTTTCAGGAGCCTGAGCACCAGTTCGCCGCCAACACGGTACGTGATGAGGTGGCTATCGGGCCGAAATCGATGGGTAAAACCCAAGAGGAAGCCTATCAAATCGCTGATGAAATGCTGGAGCGTATGAATCTCACCCGATTCGCGCCGGGCAACCCCTACACCTTGTCCGGCGGCGAAAAGCGGAGGCTTTCCGTCGCTTCCATGTTGGCCGCCGCGCCGCGCATTCTGATTATGGATGAACCGACGTTCGGTCAGGATTTCCGCACGTGGTCTGAAATGGTCAAACTGATAGCCGGTATTCGAGACCTCGGATGCACGGTGATCATGGTCACCCATGATGAGCCGTTGGTCGAATCGCTGGGTGCGATTCCCATCCAATTCGAGCCTACGGCAAATGGTTCGGCATATCGCGAAGGTAACGATTCAGCCGAATCAACAATGGCCTCGAAGGAGGCTGCGACTATGGCCTCAACGACAACTGATGAAAGATGAAAGGAGAGTGCGATGAGTAGCGCATCTGAAACGCAACCTACAGGCCTCTCCATTGCCGTGACTCCTCCCGAAGAGCGGCATGAGCAGGCCAAACCGGCTTCGCAATCATGGTTCATCGCCAAACTCAACCCGGTCAGTCGTTTTATCTGCCCGCTGATGATGAGCCTGCCATTGTTCTTCACGCTGGATGTGGTCTCCGGCTCCATTCAGTTCGGTGTAGTGCTGGTTCTGCTGTGGATCGGCGGCATCAACCCGCTCACGGTGATACGACGCACATGGCCCGTGTGGTGGGGCGCGTTTTTCGGCTTCATCACCATCATGATGTACGGTCGCACCGGTGGCACGATCTATTGCTCGTGGGGTGCGGTGACCATCAGTGACGGATCGTTGTATATCGCCGCTGCAACATTCCTGCGTGTGGCTGCTATTGCGGTTCCCAGCGTGATTTTCATGCTTGGTCTTGATCCCACCGATCTTGCGGATGGCTTGGTGCAGATTCTGCATCTTTCGCCCCGATTCGTGTACGGCGGTCTGGCCGGCATTCGCATGTTCACTTTGCTGCAGGAGGATTGGCGAGCTCTTGGGCTTTCCCGTCGCTCCCGCGGTTTGGGGGATGGCAACGCGGTGGTGCGCATCTTCTCCCAGGCGTTTGGCCTGTTGGTGTTGTCCATCCGTCGCGCCACCAAATTGGCCACGGCCATGGAGGCACGCGGTTTTGGCGGAGATGCCGAGCGCAGTCAGGCGCGTGTCTCCGAATTGCACACCATTGACTGGGTTTCGTATGTCGTCAGCATCATCATTCCGCTGACCGCCGTCGGCATCGCCGTTGCCACCGGAAACTGGCATTCCCCGTTGCACGGTGCGTGAGGCACGTCCGACACCGACGGAAGTACCTCCGACGGAGACATGTCCAATAGACGGATAAGCGTACGTTTTTCCAGACTATACCGCTCCTCATCTTAGGGAACGTACACTGAGGTTCACTCAGCGTACGTTCCTGCAGAAGTAGGGGAATAAACTCTGGAAAAACGTACGCTGACAATGATCATGATGGTCTTGCGGTAGGCTAAGGCCTATGCCGATTAATGCCCAGATTCTTGATAATCCGAAGTCGGACCGTGTGCGTCGCATCACGGATCTCACGCGCGCCAAAGGCCGTGAGCGGTCCGGACGATTTCTCATCGAAGGTCCGCAGGCGGTGCGCGAGGCGGTGGCCTGGCGGCCGGACATAGTGCAGGACCTCTATGTAGAGGTCGCGCAGGCGTTGGAGCATCCGCGTATTATCTCGTCCACGCTGGAAAAGATCGTGGAGCAATCGCAGGATGCCACTATTTACGTGCATCGTTGCACAGGCGAGGTGATTCGGCAGATCAGCAAGGATGCGCAGGGCATTCTCGCCGTGGGCAACGCGCGCGCGATGCATACCGGTCCGGAAGATCTTGAATTGGGGGAGAGGCCTCAGATCGCCGCATTCTGGCAGGTGCGCGACCCGGGTAACGCCGGTACGGTGATTCGTGCGGCAGATGCCGCCGGTTGCGATGCCGTGATTTTCGTTGACGACTGTGTGGATGCGCTCAACCCCAAGGTTGTACGCTCTACGGTCGGATCGCTATTCCATATTCCTGTGCTCAGAATGGGAACCGAGGAGTTCTTCGGCTGGGCTGCCGATCGTAAGCTGGATGTCTGGGCTGCCGACGTATATGGTACCGAGCGGCGCAAGCCGGAAAGTCTGCCTCAGGTGCTGGCGAATGTGGACTCGGTGACCTCAGGCAAGGCCGTGCTGTTCGGCAATGAGGCACGTGGTTTGGAACCCGCAATTCTGGAGCAGTGCGATCGTATTGTTTCGATTCCGATCTACGGCAAGGCCGAGTCGTTGAACCTCGGCACTTCGGCTGCGGTGATGCTGCTGAGCTTGGCGATGGCTGGTCGGGAAACGATCTGAACGTTGTATTGTCTGCGTGCGGCTTCATTATGACTCCACGTATAGGGGCATCCTGCAGTCTTGTGGGTCTTCGTGTTTTTGACTGATCGAGTAATGGACCCCGGGGGTCATGTCGAGTCATATCGTGACAATGTGATGTTGGACATTGCTTGGAAAACCCATGTTCGCAGGCATAGCTGGGCGGCATGGAAAGCGACAACAAGGAAAGGGTGCTCGTGGCAGAAGCGCTATTCGATGCGCAGAAGGTGACCGATGCGGTTGCCGAAGGCATCGCGAAAATCCAGAATGCCTCCACGTTGGAGGAATTGAAAGCCATCAGAACCGAATACGCCGGCGCTGATTCGGCGATGACCCAGGCCAGTAAGGCCATCGGAAAGCTGCCGAAGGACGAGAAGAAGGAAGCCGGCAAGCTTATGGGCAAGCTGCGCGCCGACTTCGGCCGCGCATTCGGGCCCAAGGAAGCCGAACTCAAGGAAGCCGCGGAGAATGCCGCACTCGCCGCCGAGACCGTGGACATGACGCTGCCGGTGAACCGTAAGCCGCTTGGTGCCCGCCACCCGCTCGCCAAGCTGATGGAAGATGTCGAGGACTTCTTCATCTCGATGGGATGGCAGATCTCCTCCGGCCCCGAGGTGGAAGCCGAATGGTATAACTTCGACTCCCTGAACTTCGGTCCGGATCATCCGGCCCGCCAAATGCAGGACACGTTCTACGTCAAAGGCAATCAGGCCAAGGATGCCGCCGGCTTCGTCGGCTCCAATATGGTTGTGCGTACCCAGACCTCCTCCGATCAGGTCCGTGCGCTGCTCACCCGTGGCGTGCCGCTGTACATCGCCAGCCCGGGGCGTGTATTCCGTACCGACGAGCTGGACGCCACCCATACGCCGGTGTTCCATCAGTGCGAAGCGCTCGCCGTGGACAAGCATCTGACCATGGCCGATCTGAAGGGTGTGCTGGATAAGCTCGCCGTGGCCATGTTCGGACCGGAAGCCAAGACCCGTCTACGCCCGAGCTACTTCCCGTTCACGGAGCCAAGCGCTGAGCTTGATCTGTGGTTCCCGGACAAGAAGGGCGGTCCCGGCTGGCTCGAATGGGGCGGTTGCGGTATGGTCAACCCGAACGTGCTGAAGTCCGCCGGCATCGATCCGAACGAGTACACCGGCTTCGCGTTTGGCGTGGGCATGGAGCGTACGCTCCTGCTGCGTAGCGACATCAACGATATGCATGACTTGGTCGAAGGCGATGTGCGCTTCGCCGAACAGTTTGTGATGGGGGAGTGAGTTACCCATGCCTATGATCGATATCGATTGGCTCAAGGACCATGTGGAGGTTCCCGAGGGCCTGACCTACGAACAGCTTGCCAAGGATCTCGTCAAGGTTGGTCTTGAGGAAGAGGAGATTCACGCCTCTCAGGTGACCGGCCCGATCGTGGTCGGCTACGTGGTGGACGCCACCCCCGAACCGCAGAAGAACGGCAAGATCATCAACTGGTGCCACGTGGACTGTGGCGACGAGTGGAACGAGACCGACGAGAACGGCAACAAAGTGCCGCGCGGCATCATTTGCGGTGCGCCCAACATGAAGGCCGGCGAGAAGGTTGTCGTTACGTTGCCGGGTGCCGTGCTTCCCGGTGATTTCAAAATTGAACCGCGCAAGACCTATGGTCATATTTCCAACGGCATGTGCGCCTCCGAGCGTGAGCTGGGTCTGGGCGACAGCCATGACGGCATTATCCTGCTGCGCGACTACGGCTTCTCTGCCGCGGAATACGAGGCGTTGAAGCCCGGTCAGGATGCGATGCACCTGTTGCACCTTGATCAGCCGCTGCTGGAGATCAACATCACCCCGGACCGTGGCTACACGCTGTCCTACCGTGGTGTGGCTCGTGAATACCACCATTCCACCGGTGCTGCATACACCGATCCGGCCATCGCACTGAACGAGAAGGCTCCGGAGCCGGCCGACTATCAGCCCGGCACGAAGGTGGATATCGACATCGAAATCGATGACAACAACCCGATTCACGGTGTTCCAGGTTGCGACCGCTACTACGCCCGCATCGTGCGTGATTTCGATCCGAAGGCCAAGACGCCGAACTGGATGCGTCGCCGGCTGATTCGTGCCGGCATGCGTTCCATCTCGTTGGCAGTGGATGTGACCAACTATGTGATGCTCGACCTCGGTCAACCGATGCACGCCTACGATCTGGACAAGCTCGAAGGCCCGATTGTGGTCCGTCGCGCCAAGGAAGGTGAGAAGCTCACCACTTTGGACGGCAAAGAGCATGCGCTGAGCCCTGAGGACCTGCTCATCACCGATTCCCCGAATGGTGAGCGTTCGTCCCGTATCCTCGGTCTGGCTGGTGTGATGGGCGGACTGTACGGTGAAGTGACTGCCGAGACCAAGAATGTGCTGTTGGAGGCCGCGCACTTCGATCAGGTGACGATTGCGCGTTCCGCCCGTCGCCACAAGATTCCGTCCGAGGCGTCTCGTCGTTTTGAGCGTGGTGTGGATACCGCTCTGCAGCCGGCTGCCACGCAGATGGCCGCGGATCTGCTGGCCAAGTACGGCAATGGCGAGCCCAGCAAGTACCCCAACGATGTGAACAACACGCCTCGCGCCAAGGTGATTCATTTCAAGGCGTCCGAAGTGGCTCGTGTGGCCGGTCTCGATCTGGACATCAACCGTATCTCCGACATCCTCACCGATATCGGCTGCACGGTGGCCGGCGGCGGCAACGGTGAGTTCGCAGTCACCGCGCCGAGCTGGCGTCCGGATCTGAACCAGCCGTGCGACCTGGTCGAGGAAGTCGCTCGTCTGGTTGGTTATGACGAGATTCCGGTCACCGTTCCTCCAGCTCCGGTCGAGGGACTGGTCGGTCTGACCGCCGATCAGCTCCGTCGTCGCCGCGTTGCGGACGAGTTGGCCGAGTACGGCATGGTTGAGGCGCTGAGCTACCCGTTTGTTGGTGATGACGATTACAAGGCGTTCGGTTACGATGCTGAAGCCACCAAGAAGGTCAGCGTGGAGATCGCCAACCCGCTCTACGGCGATCGTCCGTACCTACGTCGTGAGATTCTGCCGACGCTGGCCACCACTGTGCAGCGCAATATCCGCCGTGGTTTGGACAACGTGTCCCTGTACGAACTCGGCCACGTGTACCTGTGGAATCCCGAGGCTCCCGCTATTCCGGCCCTGCCGGGTGGCGTGAAGCCGACTGACGAGCAGCTCGCCGCGCTTGATGCCGGTCTGCCCGATCAGCCTGACCATGTGGCTGGCATTCTGACCGGCCTGGCCGAGGATTCCGGCTGGCTGGGTGGCAAGCGCCCGGTCGATTGGTCGGATGCGGTCGAAGCAGTGCGTCGTATCGATGGCCGTTTGGGAGCCAAGCTTACCTTCGATCAGCCTGAGGCGAGCAAGGTGCCGGTACAGTGGCATCCGGGCCGCGCCGCCCGTGTGCTGGCGTCCGGTGTGTTCGTCGGTTGGGTGGGCGAGTTGCATCCGCGCGTGAATGAAGCATTGGGTCTTCCTGCGCATTCGGCTGCATTCGAGCTCAACCTCACGGATCTGTTCTCCACGCTGGACGGCAAGCCGGTACAGGCCAAGCCGATTTCCACGTTCCCTCCGGTCAAACAGGATCTGGCTTTCACTGTGGACGATTCCATCACTGCGGCTCAGCTGGAAGACGTGATTCGCAAGGCCGCCGGCGCGAACCTTGAATCTATCGAACTGTTCGACGTATTTACCGGCGAACAGGTGGGCGAAGGCAAGAAGTCGTTGGCATACGCCGTGGTCTTCCGTTCGCCGGACAAGACGCTGTCCGCCGAAGACAGCGAAGCGATTCGCGCGAACATCGTAGCCGAGGCCACCAAGCTCGGAGCCCAGTTGCGAGCCTGAGTTATATAGGCTCCCCTTTCGGAACGTAAGAAGAAGGGGAGCCTTATCGATATCTGAAACCATGAAGGAGCGCCATGAGCCAGTCGGAACAGCACACGCCGCAGTACGGGCAGTACAAGCAGCCTGAATACGGTGCCATGGCTGGCCAGTACGGGCCTCATTACAACCCGTATATTTATGGCGCTCCTGAACCCGACAGCAAACAGAATGCCGAAGCGGCGCCGGGCGACGTTCGCAGCACCGGTACTGCTCGGCAGCAGTCGTCTGCCAACTACTATCCCGGCGGCTACCCCGGATCACAGAATCCAACCAACGGTTCTGGTTACACCAATGGTTCCGGATATGGCTCCTCAACCGGTCCTTCATACGGTTGGGGAGCGGCGAATACGCCAAACAGTGTGCAAAACGGTACATATCAGCCGCATTACTACCGCGGCATCGATATGAATGATCCCAACCAGAATCCTCTGTACGGTCATTGGGATTCGTATGCGATCATCTCGTTTGTATTGGCCTTGTTCTTTCCTGTCCCGGTGCTTTCCGGACTGATGGGCGCAGTGGCCATGTGGCGAACCCGTACCTTCCATGTGAAGGGGTTCGGCCTGGCGGTGGCCGCTTTGGTGATCAACGTACTGTACACCATTGCTGTAATCTGGCTGACGATGAATGGTGTCGATCCTTCGGCGCTCTATCAGGAAGCGTTGCAGCAGATGCTGGGCAATGGCGGCGGTACAGGCTCCACTGGCGACTCTCTTTCCGCGTGATGTGTAGCCGCTCGGCCGCATTGATTCCTGATTGATTTCTGGCGCACGTTTTGTCGTGCGCCATTGTTGTATTCGCTCTGGTGTATCCGTGTATCCGTATATCCGTATGTCAACACGCCTATTGCATAACTATGCAATAGTCTGCATAATCGCGTATACTCGTGCGGGAACCATCAGTTGAAAAGAGATGAGTATGGCGAAATATACAGTGGCGGTGGCGGGTGCCACGGGCTATGCAGGCGGCGAGGCGTTGCGTATTTTGGCGGCACACCCCGATTTTGAGGTGACCTGTGTGGCCGGACATTCCTCGGTGGGGGATTCCATGGCGAAACATATGCCGCATATCCCGCAGCTGGCCGGTTTGGTTGTGGAAGACACCACGCCGGAAGTGCTTAACGGCCATGACGTGATTATCCTTGCCTTGCCGCATGGAGCTTCTGGCAAGTTGGCATCCCAGTTGGACCCGAATGCCGTGGTGGTGGATTTGGGTGCCGACCACCGTTTAGAAGAACGCCGTGCATGGGATGAGTTCTACGGCGGTGATTTTTACGAGCACTGGACGTATGGCATGCCGGAGCTCATCACCGGCAAAAATAAGGCCGGTGAATACGTGCGTCAGCGCGAGGCCTTGCCCGGTACCAAGCGCATCGCCGGTCCCGGATGCAATGTTACGGCGACCACGCTGGCACTGCAGCCAGGCATTGCGGAAGGTCTGATCGAACCGACCGATATCGTGGCTGATCTGGTGGTCGGATATTCCGGTGCCGGTAAGAATCTGAAGCGCACGAACCTGCTCGCCTCGGAAGCATTGCAGTCAGCATTGCCATATTCAGTGGGTGGCACGCACCGTCACATTCCCGAGATTTTGCAGAACTTCGCCCATGCCGCCGGTAAGAACGCCGCGGCTGCCAGTGAATTCACACTTGGTTTCACTCCGATTCTGGCACCGATGTCCCGTGGCATTCTGGCAACAGTCTCCGCCCGCTTGAGTGAGAAGGCTTTGGCCATGAGCAACGAGGATATTCGCGCAGTATGGGCCAAGGCATATGAAGGCCAAGACTTCATGGTGTTGCTGCCGGAAGGCATGTTGCCGGCGACCGGTAATGTGATCGGCTCCAACGCAGCTCATCTGCAAGTCGTGGTCGATCGCAAGTCTCAGCGTCTGTACGCATTTTCAGCTATTGATAACCTCAACCGTGGTACTGCCGGTCAAGCGGTACAGTCACTGAATGTTGCATTGGGACTGCCAGAGGATGCAGGCCTGACCAAGATTGGAGTAGCACCGTGAGCGTCACATTCGCACAAGGCTTCTCCGCGGCCGGCGTGGTCGCGGGTATTTCCGCAGTTGAGGGCAAAAAGGATTTGGCGCTGGTCGTCAATAACGGCCCGCTTGATGCCGCAGCTGGAGTGTTCACCTCAAATCGTTTCTGTGCCGCGCCGGTGCAGTGGAGCCGCAAGATTGTGGCGGATGGCCATGTCAAGGCTGTGATTCTGAACTCCGGTGGTGCCAACGCCTGTACTGGTCAGGAAGGCTATGCCCAGTCACGGGCTACCGCAGAAAAAGTGGCCGAACTGGTCAATGCCGCGCCGGAAGACGTGGCAGTATGCTCCACCGGTCTGATTGGTGAGCTGTTGCCGCTCAACCATGTGCTTGCAGGTGCGGACAAGGCTTATGAAAATCTTGCCGACACCGCTCAGGCTGGTGCCGACGCTTCACATGCGATTATGACCACCGATACCAAGCCAAAAACCGTCGAGCTGACCGGTTCCAACGGCTGGAAAATCGGCGGTATGGTCAAAGGCTCTGGCATGATCGCTCCGCAGCTGGCTACTATGCTGTGCGTTATCACCACGGATGCCGTGGTTTCCGCCGGTCAGATGCAGGCCGCGCTCGCTGTCGCCGCCGAGCACTCCTTCAATCGCATCGACGTGGATGGCTGCATGTCCACCAATGATACGGTGCTGTTGCTTGCCTCCGGTGCTTCCGGTGTGGAGCCGGACAAGGACGAATTCAACAAGTTGGTGCGTGAGGCCTGTGCTTCGTTGGCCCGCCAGATCATCGGTGACGGTGAAGGTGCCTCTCATGACATCCGCATCACCGTCACCGGTGCCACGAGCGAGGAAGCGGCGCTGGCCTGCGGTCGTGCTGTGGCCGCGTCGAATCTGCTGAAGTGCGCCATCTCCGGCAATGATCCGAATTGGGGTCGTATCGTGAGCTCGTTGGGCACCGTGCCTGAAGATGTCGCTCCCTACGATTCCGAAAAGGTGACCGTGGATGTCAACGGCGTGCGCATTTGCGAGAACGGTGGCGCTGGCCGAGACCGCAGCGAAGTGGACATGACGCCGCGTGAGGTTCATATCGACATTGACCTCAACACCGGGTCGAACGCTCAGGCGACGGTCTGGACCGACGATCTGACCCATGAGTACGTGCATATCAACGCCGACTACGAAAGCTGAGTCCGCGAAAGCTGTCTGGTTTTGGTACCGGTGTCCGTTGCATGACACACTCAAAGCCGTTCGGCCAAGCCTACGGTCTCATAACGGATGCCAGCACCAAGAACCCTTACCTTCGTGGGGATGAAAGACAAGGAATAATTAGGAATGACTACGGAATTGAAGGGACCTGGGTTCCACTTCGACGTACATACCGATCTACGCGCCGACCAGAAGGCGGAGGTGCTGATCGAGGCGTTGCCCTGGCTTGAGGAATTTGCCGGTCAGCGCATCGTTGTCAAATATGGCGGCAATGCCATGGTGGACGAAAACCTCAAGCGTTGCTTTGCCGAAGACATGGTCTTTCTGCGTCAGGTAGGTCTGCATCCGATTGTGGTGCATGGCGGCGGCCCGCAGATTTCGCATATGCTCAAGGCGTTGGGCATCAAGTCCGAGTTCAAAGGCGGCTTGCGAGTCACGACCCCTGAAGCCATGGATGTGGTACGTATGGTGCTGACAGGCAAGGTTTCGCGTGAGCTGGTCGGTCTGATCAACGCGCATGGTCCGCTGGCAGTTGGACTGTCCGGCGAAGACGGTGGATTGTTCTCGGCCATGCAGCGCAAGCCGATTATCGATGGCAAGCCTACCGATATCGGTCTGGTGGGCGACGTGGTGTCCGTGGACGCCTCCGCCGTGGAGGATCTGGTGGCGGCCGGTCGTATTCCGGTGGTTTCCTCAGTGGCCCCTAACGAGGAGGATGCCACTGAGGTTCTGAACGTGAATGCCGATTCCGCTGCAGCCGCTCTCGCAGCTGCCGTCGGTGCCCACAAGCTGATCATTCTTACCGACGTGGACGGCCTGTATGCCGATTGGCCGGACAAGAATTCGTTGATCGGCCGTATCGGTGTGGAGAATCTGCGCGATATGCTGCCTGATCTGGAATCTGGTATGCGTCCGAAGATGGAGGCCTGCGTGCGAGCCCTTGATGGTGGCGTGCCTCAAGCCCATATCATCGACGGCCGCAAGCCGCATTCGATCCTGAATGAGATATTCACCTCCGCTGGTATCGGCACCATGGTCGTCCCGGAGGACGGACTGGAAATGAGGAGCTCCTATGGCTACTGAACATAAGGAAACATTGGGTGCCGAAGACAGCAAATGGCTGGGGGAGTACTCCCAAGTCCATATGAACGTATTCGGCACGCCGTTGCGCGTGATGGATCACGGCAAGGGCGCACACATCTGGGATGTGGACGGCAACGAATATCTGGACTTTCTTGCTGGTATCGCCGTCAACTCGCTTGGATATGCGCATCCCAAGTGGGTTCAGGCGGTAGCCGAACAGGCTGGTCGTATGGCCCATATCAGCAACTACTTTGCATCAGAGCCGCAGATTGAGCTTGCCGCTAAGCTCGTCAAGCTTGCCGGCGCTCCCGAAGGTTCCAAGGTCTACTTCGGCAACTCCGGTGCTGAAGGTAACGAGGCCGCCCTGAAGCTTGCCAAGCTCTATGGTCGCACTCTGCCGGGTGCATTGCCGTCTGTGGGCGGCAAGCCTGCACGCATCATTGCCCTGACCCATGGTTTCCATGGCCGTACGATGGGCGCGCTCTCCGCCACTTGGAAGCCGAATATCCGCAAGCCCTATGATCCGCTCGTGCCGAACATCGAATTCGTGCGCGCCGCAGACAAGATCGCCCTGCATGACGCTTTCGCGCAGACCGGTATGGGACCTTACGGCAAAGGCCCGGTTGCCGCGGTGATTCTGGAACTCATCCAAGGCGAGGCGGGTGTGAAACCGCTTGGTGCAGATTACGTCAAGTTTGTGCGTGAGATCTGCGACATCAATCACGCGTTGCTCATCATCGATGAGGTGCAGACCGGTATCGGCCGTACCGGTTCCTGGTTTGCTTTCCAACGTGAGGATCTTGCCGGCGGCGTAAAGCCTGACATGGTCACCTTCGCCAAGGGCGTGGCCGGTGGCTTCCCGATGGGCGGCATGATTGCTTTCGGCGCCAAGCTTGCGGCGCTGTTCACTCCTGGCTCGCATGGCTCCACGTTCGCGGGCAACCCGTTGGGCGCCGCGGCCGCTCTTGCCACGCTTGGCGTGATTGAGGATGAACATCTCGTGGCCAATGCGGAAGAACGTGGCAAGCAGTTGCGCGAGGGCATTATGTCCACCGGCAATCCGCTGTATGTCTCGGTACGTGGCCGTGGCCTGCTCGATGCCGTGGAACTCAAGCATCTGTGCGCTCATGCGGTGATGAATTACTGCCTCGAACACGGACTCATCGTCAATGCCGTAGCTCCCGATGCGCTGCGCTTCGCACCGCCGCTGATCGTGACCGCCGAGGACGTGGAACAGGCGGTTGCTGTACTGAAAGACGTTCCCGCTGATCTGCCTGACGACTGATTTCCTCACACCTCCGGTATTCCGCTTTTCAACGAAGGACATTCCAGCGAAAACAGGATGACGGAGCTGTAATTGTCTGTACTTTCATAGTAAGGAGCACGACCATGACCCCAGAACTGCGCCATATGTTGCGCGATGATGATCTCTCGCACGAGGAGCAGAAGCAGGTTCTCGAACTCGCCATCAAATTCCATGAGAATCGTTTCTACAAGCAGCCGTTCGCCGGTCCTCAGGCCGTGGCTGTGCTGTTTGACAAGCCTTCCACCCGTACCCGATCCAGCTTCTCCATCGGCGTAGCGGAACTCGGCGGCTATCCACTGGTTATCGACAAATCGGGTTCTCAACTGGGCCGAGGCGAGCCGGTGGCCGATACCGCCCGTGTACTTGATCGCATGGCCTATGGCGTGGTCTGGCGCACCTTCGGACAGGACCGTGTCGAAGAGATGGCCAAGTACTCCACCCATCCGGTGGTTAATGCGTTGACCGACGACTTCCACCCCTGCCAGATTCTCGCGGATTTCCAGACCATCGCCGAGCATCGTGGCGGTGTGGATAACCTGAAGAACCAGACCATCGCATACTTGGGTGATGCGGCCAACAACATGGCCAATTCCTATCTGCTTGGTGGCGCGGTGGCCGGTATGGACGTACGCGTGGCCGGTCCCTACGGATACCTGCCTCGTCCGGACATCGTGGCTGACGCCAAGCGCATCGCCTCTGAAACCGGCGGTTCTATCACCGTGACTACTGATGCCAAGGCCGCTGTCGAAGGTGCCGACTGCATTTTTACCGACACTTGGGTATCTATGGGCGAGGAAGCCGAATATGCGATTCGCTCCAAGCCATTCTGGGATTATCAGGTCAATCCGGAACTTATGGCGCTGGCCAAGCCGGACGCGTTGTTCCAGCATTGTCTGCCCGCCTATCGCGGCAAAGAAGTCACCGCCGATGTGATCGACGGGCCGCAGTCCGTGGTCTGGGATGAAGCCGAAAACCGTCTGCACGCTCAGAAAGCGTTGTTGACATGGCTCACCGGCAAGGCTCGTGGCGACGAAAGTCTGCTCGCATGAGTGAAGGCACTCCGTCCCTGCAACGACCGGCAACCCGGGCCGCAAGGCTCAGCGCCATCGAGCAGGCATTGGCCACACATATCATCACCTCGCAGTCGCAGCTGTCCAAAATCCTGATCGATGAGGGCATAGCGGTGACTCAGGCCACGTTGAGCCGAGACCTCGACGAAATGCATGCGGTGAAAACCCGTCTGCAGGATGGCACAGTGGCGTATGCCGTGGCCCGTGGTGCCGCCCCTGCGGCAGATGGGGATGAAGTCGGACAACGAGGCGAAGCCCAGATGGCGCGCGTGCTTTCCGGACTGGTAACCTCGGTTGCCGCCGCCCGCAATCTGGTGGTGGTTCATACGCCATCCGGGGCGGCGCAGTATGTGGCTTCGGTGATCGACAAGCAGCCATTGGATGGCGTGCTCGGTACCATAGCCGGAGACGACACCGTTATGGTGATCTGCGCTGATGATGATGCCGCCGCATCCCGTAGCGACTGGCTGCTGACGTTGGCCTCGAAATGAGTTGATGCCAGGTCGATGCGCTGTAGGCGCATCTTGAGCCAGCCAACCCCAACACGCCGTGCATAAATATGCATAGGTCTGTATATACTTGCATCAGTTTGTTTTTGACTTAATAGGAAAGGGAATTCATGGCAGACAACAATCGTCTTGTTCTGGCCTATTCCGGAGGCTTGGATACCTCCGTCGCCATTTCGTACCTGAAGGAGCGCACCGGTAAGGACGTTGTGGCTGTGTCCCTCGATGTCGGCCAGGGCGGCGAAAGCCTGGAGACCATCAAGCAGCGTGCTCTTGCCTGCGGTGCCGTTGAGGCATACGTGGTCGATGCCCGTGACGAGTTCGCCAACGAATACTGCATGAAGGCCCTCAAGGCCAACGCCATGTATGAAGGTGTGTACCCGCTGGTGTCCGCCATCTCCCGTCCGCTGATCTCCAAGCACCTTGTGCGCGCCGCCCACCAGTTCGGTGCAGACACCATCTCCCACGGTTGCACCGGCAAGGGTAACGATCAGGTGCGTTTCGAGGTATCCATCGCTTCTATTGACCCAACCCTGAAGGCCATCAGCCCGATTCGTGATCTGGCGCTGACCCGCGATGTGGAAATCGCGTTCGCCAAGGAGCACAAGCTGCCGATCACTCAGACCGAGAAGTCCCCGTACTCCATCGATCAGAACGTGTGGGGCCGCGCCATTGAGACCGGCTTCCTGGAGGATCCGTGGAACGGTCCGACCAAGGACTGCTACTCCTACACCGATGATCCGGCCTTCCCGCCGGTCGAAGATGAAGTGGTCATCGAGTTCAAGCAGGGCATTCCGGTCAAGATCGACGGCCGTGACGTCACCCCGTTGCAGGCCATCGAAGAGATGAACCGCCGCGCCGGAGCTCAGGGCATCGGCCGTATCGATCTTATCGAGGATCGTCTGGTCGGCATCAAGTCCCGTGAGCTGTACGAGGCCCCGGGTGCTGTGGCTCTGATCACCGCCCATCAGGAACTTGAAAACTGCTGTCTGGAGCGCGAACAGCACCGCATCAAGCGCGACATCGACAAGCGCTGGGGCGAGCTGGTCTACGATGCGCAGTGGTTCTCCCCGGCCACCCAGTCGCTTAATGCCTTCATCGAGGACACCCAGAAGTACGTCTCCGGCGAGATTCGCATGACCCTGCACGGTGGCCGCGCCGTGGTGACCGGTCGTCGTTCCGACAGCTCGCTGTACGACTACAACCTGGCCACCTACGATTCCGGTGACAGCTTCGACTCCAAGTCCTCCAACGGCTTCATCGACATCTACGGTCTGCCGTCTCGCGTGGCCGCCGCCCGCGACGTCAAGTTCGGCAACGGCATCGAAGTTCCGAGCAACACCGTGGAGTGATTCGAGCTTTATAGCTGAGCCTGACGTGAAGCCCCTTCCCTGCGGAAGGGGCTTCGTCGTATGCGCGGATGTGTTGGCATCCCAAGCCGGGGCTATAGGCCAAAAGTTGGTACGATTTCGCAGTTCAGGGCTAATCGGCAGTCGTACCAAATGATCTCGTCACAAACGGCGTGCAGATACGAAATTGCGGAAACGTACCAACACAATCCTTGATTTTTCGATAACCTGGGATTTCATGCCGCAAAGGAGTCCGGCACAATACCGAGAAATGCCCTGAAAGCGCATGTTGTGCCATACGATTCGGGCAGTTCCACATTGCACATGCGTCCACACCGCCAAAAGACCGCATCATGGAAAGCGGCTACGGCATTGATTCGGACGAGACGAACGAAGATACGGCCCCGCGCTGGTAGCCTTGCCTGAGTCTCTCGCGCAACATCAGCTTCATGAATAATGTATGAAGTAATCTTATGGAGCAACAGGCCGCCGGATAATTTGCAATGCATCGAGGATGTAGCCGCGCGCTGATAGCCTTGCTTGCAGCTGATATGTAGCTTTGCGAAGCTTCCTAGAGCGTATTAAGGAGTGATTCATGCCTGAAAACAACGAACATCTGGCCCTGTGGGGTGGTCGTTTTACGTCTGGCCCGTCCCCGGAGCTGGCCCGTCTGTCCAAGTCCACACAGTTTGACTGGCGACTGGCTGACGACGATATCGCCGGGTCCCGTGCCCATGCCCGTGCGCTCGGCCGCGCCGGATTGCTCACCGCCGACGAACTGCAGCGCATGGAGGACGCGCTCGACACCTTGCAGCGCCATGTAGACGACGGTTCTTTCGCCCCGATCGAAGATGACGAAGACGAAGCCACCGCACTCGAACGCGGCTTAATCGACATCGCTGGCGACGAGCTTGGTGGCAAGCTGCGTGCCGGCCGCTCCCGCAACGACCAGATCGCCTGCCTGATTCGCATGTGGCTGCGCCGTCACTCCCGCGTGATCGCCGGTCTGCTGCTTGACTTGGTCAACGCGCTGATCGAACAGTCCGAGAAGGCCGGCCGTACGGTGATGCCGGGCCGCACCCACATGCAGCACGCCCAGCCAGTGCTGCTGGCACATCAGCTCATGGCCCACGCCTGGCCGCTGATTCGCGACGTGCAACGCCTCATCGACTGGGACAAGCGCATCAACGCCTCCCCGTACGGCTCCGGCGCGCTCGCTGGCAACACCCTAGGTCTCGACCCAGAAGCCGTGGCCCGTGAGCTCGGCTTCTCTCGCGTAACCGACAATTCCATCGACGGCACCGCCTCCCGCGACCTCGTGGCCGAATTCGCCTTCGTGGCCGCCATGACAGGCGTGGATATTTCCCGCCTCTCCGAGGAGATCATCATCTGGAACACCCAGGAATTCGCTTTCGTCAAGCTCGATGACGGCTATTCCACCGGCTCTTCCATCATGCCGCAGAAGAAGAACCCGGATATCGCCGAGCTGGCCCGTGGCAAGTCCGGCCGGCTGATCGGTGACCTGACCGGTCTGCTCGCCACCCTGAAGGGCCTGCCCACCGCCTACGCCCGCGACCTGCAGGAAGACAAGGAAGCGGTGTTCGACCAGGTGGACACCCTCGAAGTGCTGCTGCCCGCCTTCACCGGCATGGTCAAGACCATGCACTTCGACGCCGACCGTCTGGAAGAGGAAGCTCCGACCGGCTTTGCTCTGGCCACCGATATCGCCGAATGGCTGGTCAAGAACGGTGTGCCCTTCCGTCACGCCCACGAGCTTTCCGGCGCATGCGTCAAGATCGCCGAAGGCCGTGACCAGGAGCTGTGGGACCTGACTGATCAGGACTTCATCGACACCTTCGCCGCGTTCCTGCCGGCCGAAAAGGCCCCGGGTGTGCGCGAAGTGCTTTCCAGCCACGGTTCCGTCGATTCCCGTAACGGCAAGGGCGGCACCGCCTACGGCCGTGTGCGTGAGCAGATCGTTGATGCCAAGGCACAGGTCGAGGAGCTGAAGCTCTTCCCGGCTTCCACCTCCGACGGCTCCGCCTACAAGGCTCCCGGCACGTTCTAACAACGACTTCGCCCTCGTTTCGGCTCTCCGCCCGACAGCGGGGAGCCGATTTTGTATGTCGTCGTATGTCACGCGCCGCCCCTACACTTGGGAACCGTAACGAACGGGAGCCGCAAGGCTGAGAGGAAGCGAAGCTTCGACCGGGGAACTTGACGCGGGTCATGCCGCCGTAAGGAATCGTTGGTTTACGATTTGTTGGGCTCTCCACTTGAAGTTCGTGCATATAACTAAGCCGTGTGCGTCTTGTGGTATCCAAATGCCATAGATCGTGCATGGTCGCATGACTGGGTTCATGAATGGGCGCACCACTTAAGGTACGGTTCGTTTCGTGCGCCCTTTTTCAATATTGGAGGGAACTTTACATGCAGGTCAACGGAGAGCAGGTCACGCTCGAAGCGCCGGTCAGCGTAGCCGACTACCTCGAAACGCATGGATTCCGCGCCGAGCGCGTAGCCATCGAACTCAACGGCGAGATTATCCCGCGCGAAAAGCGTGCTGAAACCATGTTGGACGACCAGTGTGTGATGGAAATCGTACAGTTCGTTCAGGGTGGCTGAGCGCAAGTTTCATACGAACAACAACAGACACCAACCAAGTAGTTCATTTTTCGTACGTATGCGGTTTGAGAGCTAATCCAAAGAAGGAATCAATTATGAACATCAACCCGGTCACTGAAGCATCTGTTGAGGCGACGCCCCTGCCGCCGCAGCCGACAGTCGTCAATCCCGTGGGTACCGCAGCGCCGATGCTGCCGGTGGAAGACAAGCCGCTCAACCTTGGTGGCCACGAATTCCAGTCCCGATTCATTCTGGGGTCCGGCCGTTACGACCTGAACCTTATCAAGGCCACTGTGGAGCATGCTGGCACACAAATCGTCACGATGGCGTTGCGCCGTGCGCAAACCACCGAAAACAGTGTGCTTGACTACATTCCCGAAGGCATCACCCTGTTGCCGAACACGTCCGGCGCGCGCAACGCAGAAGAGGCCGTACGCATTGCGCGACTTGCCCGTGAAGTCTGCCACACTGACTTTGTCAAAGTCGAAATCGAACACGAGACCAAGTATCTTTTGCCGGACAATGCCGAGACCATCCGTGCCACCGAAATGCTGGCCAAGGAAGGCTTCGTGGTCATGCCGTACATGTTCCCCGATCCGATTGCGGCCCGCCAGCTCGAAGAAGCCGGTGCTGCGGCCGTGATGCCGTTGGGTTCGCTCATCGGATCCAACATGGGCTTGCGCATGCGCGACTTCATCGAGATCATCATTGCCAACGCGCATGTGCCGGTCATCATCGATGCGGGCATCGGCCGCCCGAGCCAGGCTTGCGATGCGATGGAAATGGGTGCCGATGCGGTCATGGCATACACCGCCGTAGCTTCCGCCGGCAACATTCCGTTGATGGCCGAGGCGTTCAAGAACGCCATCAACGCCGGCCGTGCCGCCTACCTCTCCGGTCTTGGCAAAGTGACCGAAGGTCAGGCCGTCCCCTCCAGTCCTACTACCGGATATCTGCACTGACATGGCATTATCAGACGAACAAGTGGAACGCTACGCCCGTCATTTGATTCTGAAGGGCGTAGGCGTCAAAGGGCAGAAACGTCTGCTGGCCTCCAGCGTGCTCATCATCGGTGCCGGCGGTCTCGGCTCACCTGTCGCCCTGTACCTTGCCGCTGCCGGTGTGGGACGCATAGGCCTGGTTGATGGCGATGTGGTTGACCTGAGCAATCTGCAGCGTCAAATCATGCATACCACCGCCTCAGTCGGCACCCCTAAAGTGGAGTCGGCTGCAGCGGCTATTCGCGAACTGAACCCGGACATACAGATCGATACACACTACGAGCTGGTGGACGCCAGCAATATTGCTTCTCTCATCGGGCCATATGATCTGGTGATTGACGCCACGGATAATTTTGCGGCGAAATTCCTCATCAACGATGCCTGTGTATTGGCGAACAAGCCATACATTCATGCAGGCGTGGTGGGATTCTCCGGTCAGGTTATGACCGTCATTCCTGGTGAAGGCCCGTGCTACCGATGCATCTTTCGAGATATGCCGGCGGCCGGAGAGATCCCAACTTGCAAGGAAGCAGGCGTACTTGGTGCCGTGGTAGGCATCATCGGCAGTGTCGAGGCCACGGAGGCCGCCAAACTCATCGTGGGTGTGGGAGAACCGTTGGTGGGACGCATGCTTACCGTCGATGCGCTGACGATGAATATCCGTCGAGTGCCGCTGCCCAAGCATGTGCCGGACTGTCCGGTATGCGGCGAGCATCCGACCATCACCGACATCGATCCGGCTCATTACATTCAGCCGGCTTGCGCCATTTGATAGTGTTTTCGGTTCCCCTTCACCAATAGGGAGCCGAAAACACGAGGGGGAACAACAGCCATGCCAATCGCATTGCATAACAATCCGGATACCGACAAAGCGGAGCCGGTTTTCGGCCATATCACTCCGGCCGAGTTTGCGGCTCTCGACCCATCAACGGTCACGTTGCTGGACCTTCGAGAACCGGCGGATGTAGAAGCGCATCCAATCGAAGGTGCCGTCAACGCCCCGCTCGATCCGCTGGCGCATGTGCTCAAAAACGTGCCGAAGGATCGCAAGGTCATCGTGTACTGTGCCGAAGGCTGGTGGAGCGAAGAAGTCGCTGAAATTCTTGCTGACCGCGGCTACGAGGTGGCAAGCCTCGACGGCGGATTCCGCGCGTATCAGCGATATTTGGCGACTCAGCGCTGACGGACGGCACGATTTTTCTCGAAAAGATCAGCTCTCTTTGGGAATATGTTGCTCTTAGCGGCATTGAGTGAGTCATATTCGCAAAAAGGAGCGAGAGGGAACCGATTGATCGCAGAATCCTCCTCAAGGATGAGAACGAACCGTTCCGTGCTTGTCCTACAATCGGCAGCGAACAACGTACGCCAGATTGATCGATGCTGAGGAGCCAGATACCGTGGGACGCCTGCTCACACGTATGCAGATTCAACGACTAGTCGCCAAACATGGGCATGACGTATTCGAACACGAGCATATGCAAATCGAGCGTTGCTGCTACCAGCACGGCAATATCACCACATTTGCGCATTCCATTCGTGTGGCATGCTTGGCGGTGTGGATGGCCGATCGTGCGCATCTGTGGCATCGCGTAGATGTCCGGTCCCTGATTCGTGCGGCATTGCTCCACGATTATTTCCTGTACGACTGGCACGATTGGGATAATGGCGAACACCGTTGGCACGGATTCACTCACGGACATGCCGCACTGATGAACGCCCTGAAGGATTTCGATCTCAATGCCATCGAACGGGACAGCATCGAAAAGCACATGTTCCCAATGACCCCGATTCCTCCTCGGCACATCGAGGGATATCTGGTGACGTTGGCGGACAAGATTTCCGCCACCCGTGAGACCTTTTCGATGGGGCGTTTCCATAAGAAAGCTTTGCCGACCAAACCGTTGCGCGCTGCGCTGCAGGCACGTCGTTCTCGCCATGAGGGCTCCCGGGCTGGTGAACGCTTGTAATGCTGTTTATTGAGTATCTGTTCCTCTGGTTCGTTTTCTACAGCTTCGTGGGCTGGGTGTATGAATCGATTCTCGTCTCCTGCCAGGAACGCCGTTGGGTGAATCGTGGTTTCCTCAACGGACCGCTGTGCCCGATATACGGTACCGGAGCGGTGACTGGTGTGGTAGTACTCGGCAATGTGCACAATCCGTTGGCGGTTTTTCTGATTTCCATGATCGGTGCCTCCATCCTTGAATACGGTACTTCTTGGGCTATGGAGAAACTATTCCACGCCAGATGGTGGGACTACTCCCATTTTCGCTTCAATATCCAAGGCCGGATCTGCCTGCTAGGAGCCGTGATCTTTGGCGTTGGAGGCGTGGCGATCGTGGATGTGGTGCAACCCCAAGTGGCGCGCGTCACGGCGCTGATGCCGCTGTCTACGGTTCATACGCTGTCCCTGTTGCTTATGGCGGCCACTATCGTCGACACCGTAATCACCGTATGTGGCATAGTGAACTTCGAGCAGAGCCTCGAACAGTTCAAGATCGCCATGGCCAAAGCAACCAAGTACGGCGATGCGATGCGTGAAAAAGTGGGCGATGCCGTCTCCGGGGCCACGGGCAGTATGGTCTCCGGTGCCGCTGACGCAGCTTCCAACATGGTTTCGGCAGCTTCTTCCATGGCATCCACCATGGCTTCCAACGCTGCGAATATGGCCTCCGGCGTAATGGACGGGGCATCCGAGCGATTCGGTGGCATGCCGGGCAAAGTGGGGGAGAAGGTCGGTGAATCATGGCAAAACGGCAAGGAGATATCCGCTGAATTCATGCTGCGCGTGCGTGACGTGGCGGATTCCATGTTCAACCGTCAGCAGCGTCGCATGATTGCTTCGTTCCCAAGACTCAAGACCAGCAGCAACAATGAAACGCTGCAGCAGCTGCGCGAGATGATGGAGAGACTGCATCGTGGCGTCAAGTGACATTAAGCGATGTCAAGTGATGTCGACAAATGGTGCTTAAGCACAAAACGCGGAAGTGCTCGGGGCAACCCGCGGATGCGTCACTGTCGGTGTGTTCTGCGAGACTGGAAGGCGCTTGAAAACCAAGTCAGGCATGTTCAATCGCACAATTCGATAGGGAGAAGCGTACAGCTATGGCTCACGTCACCGACTTCAAGGAAGCGGGTTTCAACACCCTGCTTGAGGAACTGGAATGGCGCGGGTTGATTTCCCAGTCCACGGACCGGGATCGACTCGCAGCGGCATTGAACGGCGAGCCCATTACCTATTACTGCGGCTTCGACCCGACTGCCGCATCGCTGCACATCGGCAATCTGGTGCAGTTGATTAACATGCGTCACCTGCAGCTTGCCGGACACCATCCGATTGCTTTGGTCGGTGGCGCCACCGGTCTGATTGGCGATCCGCGCCAATCCGGCGAACGTACCTTGAACCCGAAGGATGTTGTGGCCGGCTGGGCTGAGCGTCTGAAGAAGCAGATCGGCGGCATCTTGGAAACTGAGGGTGCCAATCCGGTGCGATTCGTGTCCAACTATGATTGGACCGCGCAAATGAGCGTTATTGACTTCCTGCGCGATGTCGGTAAGAACTTCCGTCTGGGCACCATGCTTGCCAAAGACACAGTGGCACGTCGTCTGAATTCCGAGGAAGGCATTTCCTTCACCGAGTTCAGCTATCAGGTCCTGCAAGGCAACGACTTCCTGCACCTGTTCGACGAATACCACTGCACGCTTGAGCTCGGCGGCTCCGACCAGTGGGGCAACCTGACCTCCGGTCTTGACCTGATCCACAAGGTGCGTGGCGTGGATGTGAACGTGTTCACCAGCCCGATCATCACCGATGCTCAGGGCAAGAAGTTCGGCAAGTCCGAGGGCAACGCGGTATGGCTGGATGCCACGATGCTGAGCCCCTACAAGTTCTACCAGTTCTGGATCAACCGCCCGGATGTGGAGATGGAAAGCCTTCTGAAGGCCTTCACCTTCCTGCCGAAGGCGGAGATCGAACGTCTGGTCGAGGAGTCGAAAACCAATCCGGGCGCCCGCGAGGCACAGAAGACCCTTGCTTGGGAAGTTACGAGTTTCGTGCATGGCGAGGCGGCCACGCAGGCTGCAATCGACGCGTCTGGCGCGTTGTTCGGCCGTGGCGGCAATCTTGCGGATATCGATGAGGAAACACTCGAATCCGTGTTGGATGGTTTCAAGGTGGCGGACGAAAACGGCGAACATGTGTTCCCGTCCGCCGAACCGGGTGATCGTGTCATCGACGCCGCCCAGTCGGCTGGTTTGTTCAAGTCCGCTTCCGAGGCGCGTCGCGCCATCAAGTCCGGTGGTGTGTATCTCAACAACAATCGCGTCGAGGATGAGGAGCGTGCACTCGCTGAGGATGATTTCCTCGCTGGCCGTTTCGCACTCATCCGTCGCGGCAAGAAGGCGCTCGGCGCGGTCGAAAAGCACTGACGGCAAGTACTGACATCGTCAGTGTTCACACTTTCATCAATACTCCAGTAACGTAAATACAAGTAAGGAATCGTAGATGGCAGAAGGAAACGAACGTTCCGGCAAGTCGTACGGAGATCGTCGTCCGTCCAACCGTGGCGGCAAGGGCTTCAAGCCGCGTGGCAACGGCGGCAAGTCATTCGGCGGATCCCGTGGCAAGGGCGGCTTCAAGCCGCGTCGCGACGGTGAAGGTTTCAAGCCTCGTCACCGCGATGGCGAAGGTTTCGCATCGCGTCGAGATGGTGAAGGCAACGAGAACAGCCGTGGTGGCTTCCATAAGTCTTACGGCAAGTCCGGTGGCTTCCACAAGGGTGGTTTCCGCAAGGACGGCGAGCGTGGCGGATTCCGCCGTGACGGTGGTTTCCACAAGGGGCCACGTCGCGACGGCGATTTCAAGCCGCGTCGTGACGGCGATGCCGGCGAAAACCCGCGCTACCAGCACAGTGAGGGTGAGCGTCGCAACTTCCATCGCGACAACGACCGTCGTGACTTCCATCGCGACGGTGAGCGTCGCAACTTCCGTCACGATGGCGAGCGTAAGGATTTCCGCCGCGATGATCGTCGCGATAATGATCGTCGTGACTTCCGACGCGACGACGACCGACGTGACAACCGTGGTTTCAAGCGTGACAACGATCGTCGTGACTTCCATCGTGACGATCGTCGTGACTTCCGTCGCGACAACGACCGTAAGGATTTCCGCCGCGATGATCGCCGTGATGGTGAGCGTCGCGAGTTCACCGCCCAGGAGAAGCGCGAGTATCGCGAGCAGAAGCGCGGCGAATATATGAGCCGTCCGCGTCGCAACTCCGACGGTACGATGAGCTTCCCCTCGCAGGACCCGTATACCGCTCGCCGCCCCGATGAGCCCAAGATGCCAAAGGGCATGGAATGGTCGATGCTCTCCCGTGAAGAGAAGGAACGTCTGCGCGGCCTGTCCAAGGAGCACGCAGAGAACATCGGCTTGCATATTCTTGCGGCCTTTGCGCTGGAGGAGACCGATCCCTCCGCGGCTCTCGAACATGCCAAATGGGTTGCCCGTCAGGCCTCCCGTATCGACTTCGCACGTGAGACGCTGGCTTTTGTAGCCTACCGTCAGGGCGACTACAAGTTGGCGTTGCGTGAGTTCCGTACCGCCTACCGTATGAATGGCTTCCTGGATTACCTGCCGTTCATCGCCGACTGCGAGCGTGGCGTGGGCAACCCGAAGAAGGCCGTGGAAATGGCGCTGTCTGATGAAGGCAAGCAGCTGCATGGCGCTCCCAAGGTCGAAATGTTCCTGGTTTACGCCGGCGCTCTGGGCGATTTGGAATTGTGGGACAAGGCCATTGAAGTGGCCCACACTGTGGCCCGCTCCCAAGGGCTTCCTGGCGAGTATCGTATGCGCGCCGTGCAGGCCGAACAGTATTTCCTGGAAGAGGCGGGACGCTCCGATGAGGCCATGAAGCTCGACGATCTGCTGGATCGCCTTGAGGATCAGTACGCCGATGAGGAAATCGATGAGAACAGCGACGATGTGGTGATTGACCACGATCTGGCTGATATCACCGACGATACCGAGGTGCTGGAGAAGTTGGGCATCGATCCCGAAGACGCCCAGTATGCGCCGGAGCCTGAAGCCGAAGCGGACGAATCCGAGACTGAGGACGCTGAGGACGTTGAGAGTGCATCTGAGGACGAATCAGCCGCTGAGTCGTCAAAATCGGATGAAGACGCTACGGATGAGACGAACGATTCCGCAGACGAACCGACTGAACAGCCCGCAGAGTGAAAGCATCGGGAATGACTCGTTTCCTCAAAGGAACAGACCGACCGCTGGCTGAGGCCTATCAGCTGGCGTTGCTGGACTTGGATGGCGTGGTGTATCGGGGCAAGAACCCGGTGGATCACGCCGCCGACTCGATTCGTGCCGCCGAGCAGGCGGGCATGACCATCGAGTACACGACGAACAATTCCTCGCGGTTCCAGCATGTAGTCGCGGATCAGCTCAAAGGTTTCGGTCTTGATGTACAGCCGTGGCAGGTCATCACTTCTTCGGTGGTGGCCGCCCGCATGGTTGCCAAAGCGATGCCAAAAGGCGCCAAAGTGCTGGTATTGGGTGCCGAACATTTACGTGAAGAGGTGAGCCGTAACGGTCTGACCGTGGTGAATGGTCCGGAAGATCATCCGGATGCGGTGATTCAGGGTTGGTATCCGCAGATGACTTGGCAGATGATGGCTGATGTCGCGTTTGCGGTTGAGGCCGGCGCAACCTACTTCGTCACCAACCGTGATCTGACTATTCCGCGCGAACTGGGTATCGCTCCCGGATGCGGCTCGATGATTCGTGCCGTGATCGCCGCCACCGGCGTCGAACCGGTGGCATCCGCCGGCAAGCCTGAATCATTCATGTATGACGAGGCCCGGGAATTGAATGCCGCGGAAGGCCATGAGCTCGTGGCCAAAGACGCGTCGATTGCCATCGGCGATCGTCTGGACACGGATATTGAAGCCGGCAATCGAGGCGGTTATGATTCGTTGGCCGTGCTGACCGGCGTCACCAACCCTACCGAACTCATGCTTGCCCCCGCGCATCTTCGTCCCACGTTCGTGAGCCCGGATTTGCGTGGTCTGCTGGAAGTGCAGCCTGAACCGGTGCGAGCCGAGGACGGTACTTGGCAGTGCCGTCGCGAATGCGCATGGTTTGAAAACGGCAGCGTGCATGCCAGCGATACGACCAGTGTGGACGCGTTGCGCGCCGCGTTGTGCGCCGCGTGGGAGGCCAGCGACAAAGGTGAGGCATCGTTGGATGCCTCGTCGGTTCCGGCTTTTGCCTTGGAACATTGATCGATGGCAGAGCAACAATCGATTGATCACAAGCCGGGGGAGCGCATGCCACTTATGCAGCGATTCCCCAGGCTTGAGGGCATCGAGCATCAGCCTGTCGAACAGCAACTCGACACATATCGTGACGTGCTTGCTGAGCTGCGGCGTGAACTGGATACCTTGCGTAGGTAACCGGCGACACCTGTAGGCAGGGGCGATCAATCCGCACTGGTGCACGATGCCCTCGGCGATGTGCTTTGCCCGTTGAAACCAGGAATGGCGATTACCATGAGCGAACAGACGCTTGACTCATCCACTCCGTTGGATCGGCTTGACCTGATGTTGGTTGCTTCCGGATTGGTGGAATCTCGGGCCAAGGCGCAACGGCTGATCAAATCAGGTCATGTACGTGTGAATGGCATGACCATCACCAAACCATCATTCATGGTCAAAGCAGGTCATAATCAACTTGCCGTCGACAAGGGAGACGATTACGTCTCCCGGGGCGCCTACAAATTGATCGGCGCATTTACCGCGTTCGCCTCATCAGGACTGCCTGAACCGCGTGGACTGCGTTGCCTTGATATCGGTGCATCCACCGGCGGCTTTACGGAAGTCCTGTTGCGTAACGGTGCGGCGCAAGTCATCGCCTTGGATGTAGGTCATGGGCAGCTTGACCAGCGTATCGCCAATGATGATCGCGTGATCGAAATGAGCGGCGTCAACATACGTGAGGTCAAATCCGATGATTTGCCTTTCGCCCCTGAAATGATCGTTTCGGACGTTTCGTTTATTTCCCTGACCTATGTAATCCCGGTTATCGCGAGGATCGCAGCCCCTGGCGCGCATATCGTACTGCTGGTCAAACCACAGTTCGAGGTAGGTCGCGAGGGATTAGGGAAAAATGGAATTGTCGAAGACCAGGTGCTGCGCGAACAGGCGCTGGCTGACGTCGTGGAGTGTGCGCAACAGCATGGTTTGGATGTGCAGGCCACCGCGGACAGTCCTATCGCCGGTACGCATGGCAATGCGGAGTATCTGCTTTACGCCGTTTTAAGATGAACCCGCCGGCAATTATGCCCCATCAGCAGAACGCTGGAAGTGCGATCAGTGCCCAGTGAGATGGTGCATGTGGCATGCTCCACAGTGCTGCCTTCGCGTAATGTGACCGAATCGGCATGCATCAGACGACAGGTCAGCCCTCGTGCTCGTACGGTAGAGGCATTGATGGTGGCGGCAGAGCGGCCGGATTCATATTCGTTCATATTGAATCGGGAGAACATCTGGCTGCGCAATGGTTGCACTTCCAGCTCTTGACCTGCGATGTCACGTCCGTGCAGGACCCCATTGAGATGCACGGTTTGTGCGCTGATATGCTGTGCGTTTTTGAGTGAGCCATTGACCGATAGTGTTCCGTTACATCGAATATCGCCTTCGCAATGCACGGTACCGGTGAATGTCATCTGATTGCAAACGATGTTGCCGCCGATATCTAGCTGTCCACGGCCGGAAATAGTCGGTACGGTAACATCGCCGGTACATCGCACCGCGCCATTGGCGACGATTAATTCATCACCGTTGATTTCGTCTGCCTCAAGTTCGCTGGTAACCAGCATGGTCCGGAAACGTACGCCGTCCTCAAGTTGTGAATGTTGGCTGATCGCGATGGTCCCGTATGTTCCGCCATGTACTGATATACAAGTCTGTGGATGATCGTTCATGTGCTTATGCCCCCTTTCTTCACCCTAGGAAGACCGGAATATGGCATTGCACGAACGTTCACGATGTGATCATCATGTGTTCATTGAGTATTCATACGGTATTCAGGTAGAGGATGTCGTGCGCAAAACGCCGGCCGTGCCGGTGTCCGGTGCTTTGCGCACGACGCAGCTCAGCCGTTATCAGCCTTGGATGAAATGATCGATCTGGTCCTGCTTGCCCATGAGGATCAATTCATCGTTACGATGCATGATCAATTCTTTCGAGCCGTATTGGAATTCCTTGCCCGGGGCCTTGACTCCTACCACGGTCACGCCATACTTGTCATGCACCTGCACGTCCTCGATGCTGCGGCCCACTGCATACAACGGGGTGTGAATTTTCACTACGGTGTACGGGCCATCGATTTCGATGTAATCCAGATAGTTGCCTGCCACCAGGTGACCCACACGCTTGCCGGCGTCGGTTTCCGCATTGATGATATGGCGGGCGCCGATTCGCTGCAGGATACGCGCGTGCTCTTGCGAGACCGACTTGGCCCATAGGTCGGAGATTCCGGCATCCAGTAGATTGCCGGTGATGATCACGGATGCCTCGATGCTGTCGCCGATGGCCACGACGGCCGTATCAAACTGGGAGGCATCGATCTGCTCGATGGCCATCACATCGGTCATATCGGCTTGGATGGTAGGCAGATGCGCGCTCCAGCGCGCCACGATTTCCGGATCCTTGTCAATGGCAAGCACATCCTGACCCATAAGATCCAGAGTCGATGCCACCGATCCGCCGAAGCGCCCCAGTCCAATGACCAGCACGCTTTTACTGCTTTTGCTGCCATGTGATTGTGCTGCCATGTGATTGGTCTCCTTATATATTTGGTGGTGATGAGTGTGATGCTTGGTCTGACCTGGTCTGACCTTATTCCGACCGGATGATTGACCGTATTTAGCCGACGATGATGTTCTCCTGCGGGTAGCGGATCGGTTCGGGAGCCATCGGTCTGCTGATCGCGTACGCGATGGTAAGCGGTCCGAGTCTGCCGACGATCATTTCGCCGGCGAGAATAAACATGCTGCTTGGATTGCCGGCACTGGCCACTCCTACGGAATAGCCGCCCAAGGAGAATGCGGAACACGCTTCGAACACGGCGTCCACGAAATCGCACCCGGTCACAAACATCAACGAGGTAGCGCCGACGACCACCAGCGCGAAGCACGCAGTGGTTACCGACACGGCGGTCATCTGTATGCGTCGGGGAATGCGACGACGGAACACGACCACGTCACGGTGACCGGTGAACGAGGCTCCGCAGATAAGGATGATCACGGCGAACGTCGTGACGCGAATGCCACCGGCGGTCGAGGAAGAGCCGGCGCCGATGAACATCAGCAGACTCATGAAGACCTTGGTCTCAGGCGTTACTTCCGGTACCCAGGAGATATCGAATCCTGCGGAGCGAGGCATCACCGCGGCGGACAATGCGCGCCTGAGCTTCATACCAGGGTCGTCCGCGGGGAAGAGGGCGACGTTACCCCATTCGACCAGCAGGAACCAGGCGAGGGAGGTAAGCACCAGAATCCCGGTGGTGACCAAGGTGAGTTTGGTATGCAGGGTCCATCGTTTGGGGCTAAGCCTACGGCGTACACTTTGCACGATGTTCAACACTACCGGGAAACCGAGCGTGCCCACGAATGCGCTGATGAGAATAGGCAATCCGACACCCCATCGGTTCACATGAAGTCCGGTGGCGTCCGGTGTGAAGCCGGTGTTGTTGTAGGCGGAGACAGCGTAGAACAATGCCTGCCACAGCGTCCGGCCGATCTGTCCGTGATTGACGCGGAATAATTCGGGAAGCAGCAGGGTAAAGGTAACGACTTCGGCGATGATCGAAGTACCCAACACCACGGTGAGTACGCTTTTGATTTCGGAAAGCTTGGTGGTGCCCAGCTCGCTGGCGGTGAGCATGCGTTGCGACACCTTGAGTCGTCGGGACACCCCGAGCGCCACGATGGAGGCGAACGTCATGACGCCCAAGCCGCCGAACTGGATGGAAAAGAGGATGACCACCTGGCCGAACATAGACCAGTATTCGGCGGTGTTCACCACAGGGATGCCGCATGTGGACAGTGCCGAAACCGCAGTGAAGAACGCTACGGGGAAATTGGTGAACACCCAGTCATGAGTGGAGAACGGCAATAGCAACAGCAGCGTGACCAGTGCGATGAGTATGCAGAAGTACAGGATGGACAAGCCGGCCCGGATGGGTGAGCAGCCGATCCGCAAGCGATATGCGGCGGATACGGCGAGCGGTCTTGATCTCCTTGTTCTGGCTCATCGGATCGGCCGAATACCACCATGAGAGTCCTTGCGAGGACTCCTCATTCGAGGAGGATTCGTCGAAGTCGTTGGCCATGAATGTCCTGCCTTTGCACTGTTCGTTACTGACGTTGACGCTGACGCGACGATGATTATGCCGTCTGTATTGTACGACGTTGCTCCACGATAGGCGAAGTGGTGGAACAAGAGTCGGTCGTTATGGCCGATTTCCGACTGGTTGTGGCTGACGTGCGTCCCGATACGGCATGAATATTCGAACACATGTACGATAAGTGGGGTGTTTGTGGTTAGAATAGTGGCATGTGCTACCGATTCGACAGGAGGATGCTATGGCCAAGCGCAATGCGGTGGTGGTGACGCATACCCGGCTCAGGCAGTCCGGCACCGTAGTGGCCGAAGCGGTCAGTCAGTTACGTGTGGCCGGATTCGAGGTCACGATTATCGACAACACCGAGGCACCCGATTTCGGAATGCGGCCGACATGTGTGTCCGATGACACCGAAATCGTCGTGGTGTTGGGAGGCGATGGCACAATTTTGCGTGCCGCCGAACTGGTGCATTGCACGCAAGTGCCGATTCTTGGCGTCAACATGGGCCACGTGGGATTCCTGGCGGAGTTTGAAAGCTTCCAGATTGACGAGGCGATTCGTCGTGTGGCCACCCATGATTATTCGATCGATGAGCGCATGATCGCTCACGTGGATGTTTGGCTGCCGGGGGCAAGCACGCCTATCGAAGACTGGGCTTTGAACGACATCACGCTGGAGCGCGCTGACCGGGGCAAGATGGTGGAGCTGTCTATCCGGGTAGATGATGTGGAGATGAATTCCTTCGGTGCTGATGGCGTGATCGTGTCCACGCCGACCGGCTCCACGGCGTATGCCTTCTCCGCAGGAGGACCGGTCATATGGCCGAATGTCAAGGCGTTACAGCTGATTCCGCTGGCGGCGCATGCCCTGTTCGCGCGTCCTTTGATTATCGGTTCCGGCTCGACCTTCACCATCGATATTCTGGACGAATCGATGTCTGAAGGGTGGATTTGCTGTGATGGCCGTCGTCAACGGGCGTTGCCGCAGGGGACGCGGGTCGTCGTGCGTGAATCACGCGATACCTTGCGATTGGCGCGACTGTCCGGTGTGCCGTTCACGAATCGTCTGGTGTCCAAGTTCGATCTTCCCGTGGTCGGCTGGCGTGAACATGCTCGCGCGGAAGCGGGTAAAACAGATGCGCCGCGCCATGGGCATGTTTTTCCTGCGGATTTGTCCGGCAAGGTGGCTTCCTGATGCTTGAAGAGCTCGATATCCGTAATCTTGGACCGATTCGCGAAGCTACCATCACTCCGGCTGCGGGCATGACCGCCATCACCGGCGAAACTGGTGCGGGCAAATCCATGCTGCTGTCCGCGCTCAACTTGATTTCAGGCGGTCCGGCAGATGCGGGTCGTGTTTCGGCTGGAGCCAGCGAAGCATGGGCGCAGGGGATTTTTGCAGTAAGCGATCATTCGACTGCGGCGACTATCGCGCGGGAAGCCGGTGTAGAACCGGAAGATGGAGAGTTGTTCCTCTCGCGCACCGTGCGTGCTGCCGGTCGCTCTCGTGCCGTGCTGGGCGGCAAAAGCCTACCGAAATCCGTACTCGTCGCGGTCGCCGGCGAACTCATCACGATTCATGGTCAGGCCGAACAATTGAAAATCGCCTCGCCTTCACGCCAGCGCGACTTTCTGGACCGAGCTGCGGGCGATGATGCGGAACTGGACGCCTATCGCGAGGCGTGGCGTGCGCTCGCGGCAATGGACGAGCGCTTGGCCCGATTGCGCTCGCAGGAATCCTCCGCCCGGCAGCGCGCCGATTATCTGCGTGAATCCGTGGATCATATCAACGAGGTGGATCCGCATCCCGGCGAGGATGAGGAGCTCAAGGCCAAGCGTGACCGCATCGAAAACGCGGCTGAGATCGCTGAGGGTGTCTCTCGGGCGCTTGCCTCATTGGACTCATCGCAGCTTGAATACGATTCGTCTTCGGAAAACGCCGGTGCTTCCGACTTGCTGTTGCAGGCGGCCCAGGCGTTGCGTGGCATTCGAGCTTCTGGCGATTTCGCCGAGCTGGCGGATCGTCTGGAATCATTGAACGCCGAACTGCAGGATGTGGTGTTCGCGCTTTCCGGGCATCTGGACGAGGACTTCGGCGATGCCGATTTGGACACGCTCAACGCGCGTATTCATGAACTCGGCGAACTCACGCGGCGTTGGGGGCCAACTCTCGCCGACGTGGTGGCTTGGCGCGACAAAGCTGCGTTTGAAATCGAGGATCTGGATGCCTCGCCGGAGAAGTTGGCGGAGTTGGAAGCGGAGCGTGAACAACTGTATCGTGCTGCTGTTGCGGCAGCTGATGCATTGAGTGCGGTTCGTGCGGATTCGGCCGCGCGTCTGGCCGCACGGGTCACCGCCGAGTTGGAGTCGCTGGCCATGGCAGGCGCGTCCTTGGAAATTCGCGTTACGCCGCGCGCGACTTCGGGGACGACAGGGGGCGGCAAGAGAGAAGCGATAGAGGAGCGGGCGCTCGACCAGAATGGTGGTGATGATATCGCCTTCCTGTTCACGCCATATGAAGGCTCGCCGCAGCTGCCGATGGGCAAGAGCGCGTCCGGTGGCGAATTGAGCCGACTCATGCTTGCTTTGGAGCTGTCGGCGGCAGATATGCATGCCGGTGCGGACGGTGAGAGAGAAAAAAAACGTGAGTCCACCTCCGGGAGCTTCGGTGATGCCGCGACTTCCGATATGACATTCATCTTTGACGAAGTCGATGCCGGTGTGGGCGGCAAGACGGCGGCGGAACTGGGACGCCGTCTCGCCCGTCTCGCCAGAACTTCGCAGGTCATCGTCGTCACACATTTGGCGCAGGTGGCTTCATGGGCGGACGCGCAGTTCGTGGTGACCAAAATCCCGCCGGATGCCGATGATGATGCTGTGGGTGTGGTAACCACTGTGAATGAGGTACGTGATGACGCACGTGTGCATGAAGTGGCCCGTATGCTTTCCGGCAGTGAATCCGAAGCCTCCCTCGACCATGCTCGTGAGCTGCTTGCTTCGTCGACACTCTGATTGGTTCTATGGACTGCAAAATGCAAAAGGAGAGCAATGGCTCAGTTGCAATCTGTGAAAGCCGCCATCTTCGACCTCGATGGTACTCTGCTTGATTCGATGGGCGTCTGGAATCAGATCGACATCGATTTTTTGGGCCGTCGTGGTATTGATGTGCCGGATGATTACATGTCTACAGTGGCGTCCATGCAGTTCAGGCAGATTGCCGAATATACCATCGCTCGCTTTGGTCTGCCGGATACGCCCGAGGCATTGATGTCCGAATGGGACGAGATGGCTCGCACCGCTTATGGCACCACGGTCCAAGCCAAGCCGGGGGCGATGGACTATTTACGCGAGCTCAAGGCTGCCGGCGTGCGCTTGGGTGTTGCAACCACGTTGATGCCGCAGCTGCGTATCGCGGCTCTTGATCATCTGGGTATGAGCGAATACTTCGATACGATCGTCTCGGTGGATGATGCCGGGGGAGTAGGTAAAGCCAAGCCGGATGTGTATCTGTTGGCTGCAAGCCGCCTCGGAGTGAAGCCGGAGAACTGCACAGTGTTTGAAGATTTGCTGGTGGCGATTCGTTCCGCCAAGTCGGCTGGCATGCAGGCTTGGGCCATGTATGACGATTCCTCGGCCTCCGACTGGCCTGAAATCACACGCGTTGCCGATGGCGTGCTCCACGACTTCCGTGATGCGCCACGCCTGTAGCATGTGACTGCCGAAAACAACAGCAAGCCGTCAGCATCGTAGAAATGTGATGCTGACGGCTTTATTTATGTAAGGGAACTGTTAGAAAATCGATTGCAGATCTGCGCTGCGGTTTGACTCGAACCGTTGACGTTCCAGTTCCTCGCCTTCCTGACGTTCCACCTTTTCGGAGGCGATGCGTTCCAGCAGCGTGGCGGTCGGCGCGCGGTAGACGACCTCGTCATAGACATGACCATCTCGCTCCACGACTTCGGACTTGCGGGAGACTTCTTTGAATCCCAGAGATTCAACCATATGCCGTGCGCGAAGGTTGAATGACCAGACCTTGACGGTGATGGTCTTCGCTTTGAGTTGGTCGGCGGCGAGCCTAATGCCGAGTTTCATGGCCTGATTGCCGTAGCCAAGGCCTTGGAAATACGGGCCGATGAGAATACCCATCGTGGCGTCACGTTCCGGATCTTCGCAGTCCCATGCGGCGATATGCCCGATAGGCATGCCGCCTGGGTCCAACACGGTCCGACCGAATCGGTGATCGTCGTCGGTGTCACTCCAGCCGTGGAACTGGGCGTCCACTCGTTCTCGTGGGATGGTATCGGTGGTGATGCGGCACCCATCCGCAACGGACGGGTCATTCCACCAAGCTTCAAGGTATGGGTAATCATTTGGCTCTGTTGCGCGCAAGGTAACAACGTTGTTTGGCATATCAGGCCCCTTTCCGCTGTCATTGTAGGCATGCCTTATGTTTCGACTCGTGGACAGATGGACTTGATACGGGCATTGTTCGCCAAGTGTTCATGCGTTGCTGCGCAAGCATTGCTTTTCGATCGCAATTCACTGTTCTACTGTTATATAACACACCTTGACAGTTGTGTATAACAGTTATACTGTGTTGTATAACAGCTAAACAGCTGCGAGCGCTATAAACGAAAAAACAACCGAAAGGGGCATAGGTGAAACTGATCATCTCATCCGTGTCCGGTGAACCCATCTACGAGCAAATCAAGAACCAAATCCGTGCGAGTGTGTTGAATGGCGAACTCAAAGCGGGGGAGGCGTTGCCTTCGCTGCGGAAGCTGGCCAAGGAACTGCGCATCTCCGTACTTACCGTCACCAGGGCGTACAACGAACTGGCCGATGAGGGCGTGGTGCAGAACATCCAAGGCAAAGGCACGTTCGTAATGGACAAGGGTAACGAGCTGATGCGCAATCAGCTGGAAGCCCAGGCCCTCACGAACCTTGTCGAAGCCGTCCGCGTAGCCAAAGCCGCCGACATTTCGCTTGATGATTTGGAAACGATGCTCGCCGAGGAATACCAGAAACTTCCTTCCTAGGCTCCCCTTGTTAGGGGAGCTGTTGTGCGAAGTATGACTGAGGGGTAGTTACATGGATGACGTGCATGTGTTATTGCGTGTTATCCGATGAAAGGCAAGGCATTGCTATGACCATTGATCAATCGCCGATGGCGTTATCCATCACCGGCGCAACCAAGCATTATGATTCCGGCTTCACGCTGGATGACATCACCTTCGACTTGCCAGCCGGCTACATCATGGGTCTTATTGGTCCGAATGGTGCAGGCAAATCCACGCTGATCAAACTTATCTTGAACATGATTCATCGCGATTCCGGCGAAATCCATGTGCTCGGCCTTGATAATATCGCCGATGAGGAAAACGTCAAGGAGAATCTCGGCGTGGTGTTCGATTCCAGCTATTTCATCGAGACCTGGACGGTGAACAAGGTCGAACGGGCCATGGCTCCGATGTATCTGGCATGGGACCACGCCGCTTTCGACGGCTATCTCACACGCTTCGGCCTGGACCGCAAGAAGCGCGTGAAGGAACTCTCCCGTGGCATGCAGATGAAGCTCATGCTCGCCGTGGCACTGAGCCATGACGCCAAACTGCTGGTGCTGGACGAGCCCACGAGCGGTCTCGACGTGCTAGCCCGCGATGAGCTCATGGACATCCTCCAGAACTACATCGCGGACGGTGAACGTAGCGTGCTGTTCTCCACCCATATCACCGCCGACCTGGAGCGTGCCGCCGACTTCATCACCTACATCACGCGTGGCACACTCTACTTCACCGGTCCCAAGGACGAATTCGAGGAATCCTTCCGTCTGGTCAAAGGCGGACCGGAAGACCTTGCGCCTGACGTCAAGGGCGTTGCGGTCGGTATACATCGCTATGAGACTGGTTTCGACGCACTCGTGCGCGCCGAAGATCTCGGCAAAATCGCCGGGCTTAAAGCCGAAGACGGGCTGCATTGGATGGCGCCTCTCACCGCCGAATCTGCCTCCATTGACGACATCATCCGCCTGACCAATACGGGTGACGTCGCACATGCTATGGAGGTGGCATGATGATTGGGATACGGCGTGCCTTTGCACTGGATGTGCGGCGAATCACTTCACAGGGTGTGTTCTCGATACTGGTGCTGCTTATAGGGTTTCCCGCGGCGATAATACTGCTCGGAAGCACCTCGGGCGGCGTCAGCTATATGCCCGGAGCCGCTATCGGTGGTGTTTTCGCGATGCTCGCCTTGTTGCCGCTTAACGCGTTCACTTTTGAACAGCAGGGTCAGAACAATTGGATGAACGGTGTCATTCCCGTTCGTCGTATCCATCAGGTGATTGGCCGGTATCTCGTGGTCGGCGCATGCATACTGATACTGGCGTTGGAAGTTGCGGTTTGCGTTGGCGCTGGCATGGTATTTGAATCCGGAATGATTCAGTTTTCAGCGCTGGCAATATCTGTGCTGACTGCGGTCGTGATGTATGCGCTGCTTGAATCGGTGCTGATTCCACTGTGCTACCGGTTCACGTATCAGAAGGCGTTGCTGACGATGATGCTCATCTGCATTGGGCTCGGCGCGGCGATAGCCGCTGTATTCGCACTGTTCGCCAAACTGGCTCCGGCTTCGATTGACGCTCTCATATCATGGATGGTGTCGTTGGCCGAGATCACGTCGGGTGTAGGTGTGGTGTGGCCGGCTCTGGGTGGAGTGTTTCTGGCAACCGTTACTGCAGCCGTCTCGTTCGCCGTTTCGTCGCGCATCTATCTCGCTAAGGAGTTCTGATGGCATCTATGGCAGATAACAGTATTCATATGCGTGCCGAGCGTATCGCTGTCCGAATGGATTTCGCTGCCCTCACTGGCAATTCCGCGGTGACGAACGTTATCGCATTTCTGGCCCCGCTGGTATTCACCGCGTTCACCTGGCAATCAGGGCAGGATGAATCAGGCCTGCCGCTCACGGTTATGTCGTATCTGACCGTTATGTACTGGATTGCATCTATCGCCGTATTATTCCAATTCAACAGTGACAATCAGTTGGCCTCAGCTCGAATGATTGGCGTAATGCCGGTATCTCGACGCACGCAGGTCAATATGCGCTACTGTTCCGCCGGCGTGCTGTTCGTGATTTGCTTTGCGGAACTCGGCATTGAAATCGCATTGTCCAGACTGTGGTTCGGCATAGGCTTGAGCGCGCTCGCCACAGTCGTGCCGCTCGCCATGGCTTCTTTCATAATACTGGCCACCATAGTGATTCCGGTGTTCTACTCCTGCAGCGATTTCACCAAGGCATACTCGAGGCTGTTCACCGGTGCGATAACCCTGTTCTTCGCCGCGCAGATCATTCTGCTGTTGTTGCCTGACGGGTTGCGTTCGCAGATATTGTCCACGTCAATTACGTTGTCACCAATCGGCTGGATTGTGATCGCGGTCATCGCAATCCTGTCTTTGATCGTCTCCTACCGCGTCTCCCTGCGCATCTGGAGCGCCAAAGAACTGTGATTCTGCATAGGGCGTAAAGCGATGCCGAAGAGTCCGGTATTTTCTTTGAAAGATCCCGGACTCTTTTCGCCTATGCGGTCTTCAGCCGATACGATTGTTTGGGGCTTCTCGCTGGCTGCGTACGTTCAATAATGCCTTTATCCAGCATTTTGCGTAATTGATAGGTGACGGTTGATCGCGGGGCTCCTGTGGCTTTCACCAACTCGGGTGTTTGCGCTACTCCACGTACCGTCAACAGCTGAATCAGTGTTTCTTCCAAAGTGGATTCGCCACTGCCCGCGAAGGCTTTGGCCTGAACGCCGAGAATGCGCGCATAGGCCTCGTCCAATCCGGGAACGCCTTTTGCGTACCTGTCATACATCTCTTGATTCGATAATTCGACACCGTGAACGGCGCTTTGTGGGAAGGGGATGATTTTCGGCCGGGGTGTGGTGGCCGATTCTCCGTGGGATAAACCTCGTTTGGCGCTGTAATCAACATCAGGGCGATCCGACCATGTTGCATATTTCGGGTCTCTACGACTGTCTGGCAGGTGGGAGGTATCTGCCGAACGGAAGGTGACGCAGAATATGTTCAATGTACTGTAGATTTCCGGCTCGCCGTTGCCGTTGTCTTGCAGCAGACGATTGATGAGGCTGTAGCCGGTGCCACGGTTCTCCGCCACCATGCCACCGTGGAACGGGGTGCATTCCAGTAGTTTGGCGAGCGTCTGGTTGCGAGTGGATGTGGCTCCGGGGCTGCTGAGGGACTGCAACGTCACGTCGCCGTAAAGCCCACCCGGATTGAGTATCTCCAATCGGTCCTTGTACATATTGACCTGAATTTGCCCGCCTTGGGCCATCGGTGAGTAATCGCGATGCATGATGGCATTGACTACAGCTTCGCGCACCGCATCCTCAGGATATTCGTAGGTGTCTTTGCGGAACGGGCCGTCCAATACGCCGCCGATTCTCATGTTCTTTCTTACGGAGCTCAATACGTTGTCGAGAATTTCCGGAATTGGGCCGTCAAACGAGCAGTTGTCGATGAACTTCACCCCGCCTGCAAAAACCTTGTCATATCCCGGATAGCAAGTGAACGTGATATTTACCCGTGGCATGAATTGCTGAGGGTAATTGCCGGCAACCAGCAGACCTGCCACGGTTGGCCGAAGTGTACCAGTGCTGTCAACTTTTACTATTCCTAACGATTGAAGAGCTTCTTCATCGGAGAGATTGCCGAAAATGCGTGGGCTTTGCTTTCGCCGTGCAACGAGAATGGACTGCAGCAAGTCAGGTAGGAGATCGCTTATGGTGGCGTCTGCAACTAATGCTCGATCATGCGTGGGTTGTGACCGGTTTTCCAGCAAACGGTCGATTTCGTAATGGCTGAGTTTGCGGTCGCCGTCCCAAACACGGATGAAAGAGCCGCTGTAGCGTCCTCGAGTACGGATATAGCAGGGTTTGCTGAGCGGATCAATTTCATCAATAACCGCGATAACAATAGCGGAATCGCGATATGTTGCTATGTCGATAAGTGGTTGCAGGGGAGGAGTGATTTTATCCCGACACATCTGTGCCAATGCTTCGGCAATGGGTTTCGCCTGAAAGCCTTGGATGGGGGAGAAGCCGTCGTGTTCTGAAATGCCGAGAATGATAGTGCCGCCTGTGCCATTGGCAAATGCGGAAATGGTTTCGGTCAGAGAAGCAGGTAAACCTCCTGCAGCTTCCTTGATTTCAATGGATTGAGTATCCGATTGTGCCGAGCGCAGGGGGTTCAGCAGGGCATCGATTTCTTCTTCCGTCCACATGCTCGCCTCCATCATCGGATACTCGTACATATCAATATCATCATATCAAACATATCAAACAAATTACTATGTTTGATATGATGATGTCTCTTCAATTGGATTACCGGGTGTAATACAGCTGAGGGGGAGTCCGGCAACACGCCTGGGCTCCCCCTCAATCGTCTTCGTTAAGAAAACTGAGTTTTACTTCACAGCGCTTCGGCGGCGTTGGCCACGAAACGTTCCATGCCTTCGATCGGTACGACCGTGTCGAAACGCACCTCGGCGCTCTCCAGTCCACGCAATGCCGCCGGAGCGGTGGTGCCGGTTTCGCGCGAGAGCACATCCATGCACTCGAAATCGGTGCCGGTGGCGTCGAACCCAAGCGACTCGTTCACCACGCGGGGGAACTTGTACGGGCTTGCAGTGGCCAGAATCACACGCGGGGTCAGCGGATCGCGCGGCATCTGCTGGGCCACGAAGTACGCGCAGGCGGTGTGCGGATCAATCACGTAGCGGTTTTTGTTCCAGCAGTCGGCGATCATCTCACGCACCTGATCCTCATTGGCCCAACCGCAACCGAACAGCTGGCGAATCTTGGCGAGCAAAGGCTCCGGAATCTCGTACGTGCCCCAATTCTTCAGATCGTTCATCAGCATGGAAATCAGACGGGTATCGCCCTCGGAGAAGTAGTAGAGCATACGCTCCAGATTCGAGGAAATGAGAATATCCATCGAAGGGGAGATGGTCTGGAAGAACGGACGCTGACGGTTGTAGGTGCCTGTGGTCAGGAACTCGAACAGTACATTGTTCTTGTCTGAAGCCACCACCAAGTGTTTCACCGGCAGGCCGAGCAGCTTGGCATAGTAACCGGCGAGAATATCGCCGAAGTTGCCGGTCGGCACCACGAACTCAACCTCATCGCCAACGTTGATCACCTGATCGGCGAGCAGTTGGGCATATGCAGAGAAGTAATAGACGACCTGCGGCACCAAACGACCCACGTTGATGGAGTTGGCGGAGGAAAGCACCACATGCGAATCCTTGGCAAGTCGCTCGGCCAGGACTCTATCGCCGAAGATGCGTTTGACCGCGGACTGGGCGTCATCGAAATTGCCCTCCACGGCTGCAACATTCACATTGGCGCCGGACTGCGTAGTCATCTGCAGTTCCTGCACCTGGCTCACCTTGCCTTCCGGATAGAAGACGGTGATGGCGGTGCCCGGAGCGTCCGCAAAACCAGCCAGCGCAGCCTTGCCCGTGTCGCCGGAAGTGGCGGTCAAAATCATGATTTTCTCGTCGCTGTCCCCGTCGGCCGGAGTGGTGTGCGCCATGAAACGCGGCAGAATTTGTAGCGCCACGTCCTTAAATGCGGAAGTCGGGCCGTTGAACAGTTCGAGGATGTAATCATCGCCCAGAGGCTTCAACGGGGTGATACGCTCATCGGACCACTGGGAGCCGTAGGCGTCGGCAATGCATTGGGCGAGCTCCTCGGCGGTGAAGTCCGGCAGCAGCGCGCCGAGTACCTTGGCCGCGATCTGCTGATAGGTGTTGCCGGCAAGATCGGCGATCTCAACCTTCTTGGACCCCAGCGCGTCCGAGACGAACAGGCCGCCGTCGTCGGCAATGCCCTTTCGAATCGCCTGCTTGGAGGTCAGCGAATCTGTCGTGCTGCGGGTGGAGTGGAAGGTGAATGCCACGATGAAATCCTTAGCTTGCAGGGGAGAAATGAATCTGTTCCAGTGTATCGTGCCCCATGTCGAACGGCGGAACCTCTCCCGCATAATGGTGGACGACAAGCACGGTTTGGCTTCATCATGCGTATCGTGTGATGTTTTGCGGCGGCTCCACGGTGATTCCCGCAAATTGGAAACTGCGCCCGCCAATGCTCTATGGCATATCTGTGGCTGGGAGCATGCGGAATGCCATCGAACACCGGCCCAGACATGAGACGGAAATGTCGTGGAAGCAATTGCCGTCTTACACTGAAGCACAACCGCTCAAGCGGGTTGTTGTATTGACCGACAAAGGAACGTGAAATGACCGCTTCACCCCTCGCCCAGACCGCAACGGACGCTTTCAATGCGCCCATCAGCCAGACCGACCCCGAAATCGCCGCTCTGCTCGACGATGAGCTGCATCGTCAGCAAAACGGCTTGGAGATGATCGCCTCCGAGAACTTCGTGCCTCGCGCCGTGCTGCAGTGCCAGGGGTCCGTGCTCACCAACAAGTACGCCGAAGGCTATCCCGGACGTCGTTACTACGGTGGCTGCGAGTTCGTGGATCAGATCGAAACGATCGCCCGTGAACGTGCCAAGAAGCTGTTCGGCGCCGAATACGCCAACGTGCAGCCGCACTCCGGTGCTCAAGCCAATGCCGCCGTCTATCAGGCGCTCGTCAAGCCCGGCGATACTGTGCTCGGTCTCGCTCTTGACCACGGCGGCCACCTGACCCACGGCATGAAGATCAACTTCTCCGGCAAGTTCTACCATGCCGAAGCCTACGGCGTGAACCCAGAGACCTTCCGCATCGATCCGGAGATCATCCGCCAGCGCGCGCTGGAAGTGCACCCGGCCATGATCATCGGTGGCTGGTCCGCTTATCCGCGTATCGAAGACTTCAAGGCCATCAAGGAGATCGCCGATGAGGTGGGTGCAAAGTTCTGGGTGGACATGGCCCACTTTGCCGGCCTGGTGGCTGCGGGCCTGCACCCGAGCCCGGTGCCGTACGCCGACGTGGTCTCCTCCACCGCCCACAAGACGCTCGGCGGCCCGCGTTCCGGTTTCATCCTGGCCAAGGAGGAGTATGCTAAAAAGCTCAATTCCTCCGTATTCCCCGGCCAGCAGGGCGGTCCGCTGATGCACGTGGTGGCCGGCAAAGCCGTCAGTTTCAAGGTGGCCGGCACTCAGGCCTTCAAGGATCGCATGCAGCGCACGCTCGACGGTGCCAAGATTCTGGCGGATCGTCTGATGGCCGACGACGTCAAGGCCAACGGCATCTCCGTGCTGACCGGCGGCACCGATGTGCATCTGGTGATGGTTGACCTGCGCAACTCTGAGATGGATGGCAAGCAGGGCGAAGACCTGCTCGCCCAGTGCGGCATCACCATCAACCGCAACACCGTGCCGTTCGACCCGCGTCCGGCCTCGGTTGCTTCCGGTCTGCGCATCGGCACTTCCGCATTGGCCACCCGCGGCTTCGGACCGAAGGAATACGAGGAGGTGGCCGACATTATTGGCACCGCTCTCGCCGCCGGCCCGTCTGCCGATGTGGAAACCCTGAAAGCTCGCGTGGATAAGCTCGTAGAGGACTTCCCGCTGTACCCGGAACTCGATCAGATTCACTGATCGGCTCGCTGAAGCTTCGGCTTGAGCCGTGATGACATACTGGCTCCCAGAAAAGGGAGCCTTTTCTATGCTTAAAACCGAGCCGAAACAAGCGATGTGCCGCATGGTGAGCTACCCTTGTCTGTTATGAGTGAAGCATTGAGTCCTGAAGTGTTCCGCGCGGTGTGCGGTCAGGCCGATCAGGCCGCACGTGCACAGGAATCGCTTGCCAGGGCGAACACCGAGTCCAAGAATGATTTGCTTCTGGCTATCGCCGACGCATTGGATGAGCATGCCGGAGACATCGAGGCGGCCAACGCTCTGGACATGCTTGAGGCCAAGGAAAGTGGTATGGATGCCGGCAAGCTCGACCGCCTGCTTTTCGATGTGCCGCGTGTGGCCGCCGCGGCGCAAGGTGTACGTCATGTGGCCACATTGCCTGACCCCGTGGGGGAGATCGTGCGTGGCTACAATCTGCCTAATGGTCTGCGCTTGACACAGTCTCGTGTGCCGCTGGGCGTCATCGGCATGATTTACGAGGCCCGCCCGAACGTCACCGTTGACGTGGCCAGTTTGTGTCTGAAATCAGGTAATGCCGCGATGCTACGTGGCGGTCATGCTGCGGAACGCACGAACGCCGCAACGCTTGGTGTTATTGCCCCGGTACTTGAGTCGCACGGTTTCGGTGCCGCACTGGTGCAATCCGTCGATCAATATGGCCGTGCGGGTGCCACCGCCATGATGGAGGCACGCGGACACATCGACGTGCTGGTGCCTCGTGGCGGTGCCGGCCTCATCCAAGCCGTCGTGCGCAATTCCAAGGTTCCCGTTATCGAAACCGGTGCCGGCAACGTGCACATCTACATCGATAAATCCGGCGACCTTGCCAAGGCAATTCCCATCGTTTTGAATGCGAAAACTCAGCGTGTCGGCGTGTGCAACGCCGCAGAAAAACTGCTGATCCATAAAGACGTGGCTGCCGATTTTCTGCCGGCTATCGCCCAGGCTCTAGCGCAGGCAGACGTCGTACTGCAGGCGGACACGATTTCCTATGACATCATTCAAGGTGCCGCCATCGAGGGCATCGAGCTCAACCATGCCACCGAAGAGGATTGGGATACCGAATACTTGGCGTTGAAGATGGGCGTCAAGGTGGTCGATTCGTTGGACGAGGCCATTGCCCACATCAACAGACACTCCACCGGGCATACCGAATCCATCATCGCCGAGGATTACTCGGCCATCGAACAGTTCACCAACCGTATAGACTCGGCAGTGGTCATGGTCAACGCCTCCACTCGTTTCACGGACGGCGGCGTATTCGGCTTCGGCGCAGAACTGGGCATCTCCACGCAAAAAATGCATGCCCGAGGCCCTATGGGATTGCGTGAAATGACCACGACCAAATGGATAGGCTACGGAACAGGGCAGGTGCGAGCATGAGTGGTAACGGCAACACAGGCGACAACATGACAGGCAACACGACCGTCGCAGCCGCTGAAAACGCGGCACAGCCCGCCATCACCGATCTGCGATCCGATCTGGATCTGAACGATCCTAAGCTGGGATTGAAGATTGCCGCCGAACGCCTGAGCATCGTTCGTTACGTGTTTTTGGTGCAGATCGAAGACGGCATCGCTTCCGCGGCGCAGCGTGCCTCGCTTGAATACGCTGATGCCGTGCTCATCGGTTGGCCGGAAACAGATTCTCCCGAGGTCGTGGACCTGAGTGAGACTCAACTGCACACGGTGCGTGAGCATATGGAACTGATGGAAGGCTATATCGGCAAATACACGCAGATGGAACACGGTGGCGACATCGACGGCATGACCGATACGCTGATTCGTATCACCGAGCGTGTGGCTGAAGTGCGTCGCCTTTATCAGCCTGACTTCCCTCTGCCTACATTTGCCGAGATTCGCCGCGTGGTGCAGGACGAATGGGATGAGGATATGGGCAAGATTGATGCGCATGATTCCGATCCCACCGCCGACCAAATTGAGCAGGAGACTCAGGTGGCCGACGAAGGCGGACAGGCATGAGCGTGGATGAGCCTACGGAAATTGTCGCTGTGTCTCAGGCAGCGACCGATCAGGGTGGACGCCGGATGTCCGATTTGTCGGTGCGGTCGTCTGAATCCGGCATTCACAATCGAGGAAGACTGTCCGCGCGGGGTAACTGGCATACGCGTCTGCGCATAGGTATTATGGGTGGCACTTTTGATCCGATTCACAATGGACATTTGGTCGCCGCATCCGAAGTGGCTTGGGTATATGATCTCGATGAAGTCATTTTCGTTCCCACCGGTAGGCCTGTGTTCAAGTTGGACAAACATGTGACCAACGCGGAAGACCGGTATCTGATGACGGTGATCGCCACGGCATCAAATCCGAAGTTTACCGTTTCGCGAGTGGATATCGACCGCCCTGGTGTGACCTACACCATCGACACGTTGCGCGACATCAGAGCACAGCATCCGGACGCCGAATTGTTCTTCATCACCGGTGCCGACGCGGTGGCCGAGATCATGCAGTGGAAGGATGCGGAGAAGATGTGGGATCTCGCCCATTTCGTCGCCGTCACACGGCCCGGATATTCCAGTCCGGACGGAGTGACTCTTCCTGAGGGCAAGGTGGATACACTGGAGATTCCCGCCTTGGCCATTTCTTCGACCGATGTCCGCCGTCGTGCCGAGCATAACGAACCGGTCTGGTATCTGGTACCCGACGGCGTGGTGCAGTATATTGGCAAGCACGGTCTGTATGCACAGGATGCACAAGAGTAACGGCCGTTGATAACGCGGCCGTTGACTGTTGCGGCTGTGACTGCGAAACGTCGGGGGATTATCGGGCCAGACCCATTTCTATTTTCAGCGTCATCACGCGCACTGCGGATGCCGTCACCTTTTTGGCAAAATCCTGATCTTCGGCTGCACGGGTACGAAGTCCGTGGATGATCGGTTCCACGTAGTCAGTCTGGCCAATACAGGCAAGGTCGCCTCCGGCTTCGACCATCTTCACGCCAAGCTGGGTGGTGTCGTATCCGCTCAAAGCTTCGGCCGACAATGAGTCGGATGTGATCACGCCGTCATAACCCAGATCCGTGCGCAGGTGTTGTGTGATGATCGTGGACGAAAACACGGCGGGGTTATCTGGGTCGATGGCCTGATACGTGGCCAATGCCATCATCACCATCGCAGGGGAGGCCTGTTGAATCGTTGTGTCAAAGGCACGGATTTCATCGCCGCCCAGCGTAGTGGCCGTGTCCACAATGCCGGTTGTGGTGAAATCCGTATTGCCGGTCACTGAACCCAGTCCCGGATAATGTTTGATGGTGGATTCGACTTTGGCGTCCCGCAAGCCTTGAATAAACGCCGTACCATGCGACGCATTGCCGGTGGCATCTAGACCGAAGTCGCGATCCAGCGCGCCGATCGGCGCATTCGCGGCGCGATTTATGGTCACTGTGTCCAATACCGGAGCCAGATCCACATTCACTCCAGCGGCAGACAGTTGCGAGCCCCAGCCTTTGGCGGCGGTGCGCAACTGATCGGAAGACATTGTTCCCTGTTCAGTCGCGGACGGCATGGTGTCGAATCCATTGCCGGTCAGATGCTGTACTTGGCCACCTTCCTGATCAGTGGCGATGATGAGCCGATTATTGGCCGGCGCATATTGCTGAAGCTGATCCGTAGCGGCTTTGACGCCTTCCGTACCAGTGGTCCAGTTGCCGATCATCAGTGCGGAACCGGCATGATAATCGGCAATCGCCGTGGATAGCGCGGATGGATCAGTACCAGCAAACAGCGGCACCATCACGAGCTGCCCTACCTGTTCGTCGAGCGACATAGCCGACACCAGTCGTTCTGCCTGTGTTCTGGGAGAGTCCTTCTGCGCCGGTGTAGGGGAAGCCGAACGTTGCAATGATTCGCCTGCGTCACCGGCTGTGCCGGCTGCCGATGACGTCGTGGGCTTGTGGCGACCCAGCACTGCGTCAAGTGCGCCGGTATGCCATCCATAGGCCAACGTGCCGGCAACGATCACTACCAGTGTGCAGATCACGGCTGTGATTATCGTGCCGATATGTGAGGCCCTGCGAAGGGTGGGCGAGGCATGCAGATGCTGTGGTCGTGTTCTTCTCATGCCTCTTAGCCTATGCCATGGCGTGTTCTGTAGCGTTTTGCTTGCATCCGCAACTGTCGAGAACGTCGGAAAATAGGCGAAACGCTGAAACTGTGCTGGACATATGGAGACTGCACCCTATGCGCTGGCGGCATAATTACCGTTCGGGGGCTGTCTGTAGGCTGAGAACATGTCTTTTAACGATCCTTTCTCAATCCTGTTCGGCAATGGCGGAAGTTCCCGCCGAGACGATGCGAACGATGATGATCCGATCATTCTCAATGTCGAGGCCGATGGGGACGGTCCCGCGAACTCGCAGCGTGATACAAGCGGCAGCGGTTCTGGCCGCCCTCCGCGCGGGCCTTCCGGTCCGCGGCTGACGCGCCGTCTGGAGCCTCATCGCGGATCCGCTGGTTCAGGACGCGGATCCAAGGTGTTGATCGGTGTGGTGCTGGCGCTGGTGATCATCGTCGGTCTGTTCTTCGGCTTGTCCCGGTTCATCACCGATCTGATGTGGTACGGACAGCTCGGCTTCCAGTCGGTGGTGTGGACTCAGCTCGGTGTCAAGGTGGGCTTGTGGGTGGCGTATGCGCTGCTGATGGCATTGACCGGTTTCGTCTCCGCCTGGCTGGCGATTCGAGCACGCCCTGATTCCGCCGACGGCTCTACGATTCGTATTAACGGCGATGTGATCGAAGTCGGCAAATCAGTGAGTTCGAAGACGGCGCGTCGTGTGGCCGTGGCGATATCCGCCATCGTGGGTGTGGTCTTCGGTTCTCAGTTCAACTCCAATTGGAGTGAGATTTTGCTGATGTTCCATGCACAGCATTTCGGCACCAACGACCCTCAATTCGGCCTTGACAATGGCTTCTATGTCTTCGTGTTGCCGGGACTGAAACTCGTGATGGCGGCCGCGGCCATGCTACTAGGCGTAGGCATTGTATTCTCGCTGATCACCCATGTGCTTATGGGAGGCATCCGCATCACCATGCCGGTGCACGGCCGTGGCCTGTTCGCCATCACCAAGCGAGCACGCCGTCAGCTGGGCATCTGGCTGATCCTGAACATGCTGGCCTGGGCCGCCCGTCAGGTGATTGGCGTATTCGACCAGCTCACCGTGCAAGGCTCGCGCATCACCGGTGCTTCCTATACCGCCGTACACGCCAATATTCCGGTTACGTTCATCATGGCCGCCTTGACCGCCATTCTCGGCGTAGTGTTGGGTGTGTGGCTTATGCGCTCGCATGCGTTGGAAGGCCAGGCCTCGATCGGTGTTCGTGCCGCCGCGGCGCTCAAAGCCTGGCGTGTACCGGTCATTTCCATTGCCACGGTGGTGGTGATTTCCATGGTGCTGACCGTTGCATGGCCGATGCTGCTGCAACGGTTCCGCGTGAATCCGAATGCGCAGGAAATGGAATCCACGTACATTCAGCGCAATATTGACGCCACGCGTGCCGCTTATGGTCTCGACAAGCTCAAAACCGAGCAGTATGAGGTGACCAACAAGGGCGAGCAGGGTGCCTTGGCCAAGGAAGCGGACACCACCGCGCAGATTCGTCTGCTTGATCCACAGGTCGTCAGCCCCACATTCAAACAGTTGCAGCAGTCCAAGCAGTACTACACCTTCGCAGACACGCTTGCCGTAGATAAATACGAAATCGACGGCGTCTCCCAAGATACGGTAATCGCCGCCCGCGAGCTGGATCTTGACGGCAATGATAACCGCAACTGGGTCAATGACCATACTGTCTACACGCATGGTTACGGCGTCGTGGCCGCTTACGGCAACAAGGTGACCGCGGACGGTCAGCCGGAGTTCTTCGAATCCGGCATTCCCACACAAGGTAAGCTCGCCGATTCCGAGGAGTATGAACCACGGATCTATTTCTCTCCCAACACCACTGAATATTCGATTGTCGGCGCTCCTGAAGGTACGCAGGCTTGGGAATTCGATTACCCGACCGGTTCGGAAGGCGCGCTCACCACGTTCAAGGGTGATGGCGGACCGTCCGTAGGCAATCTGTTCTCTCGAATCCTCTATGCCATTCGTTTTGGTTCAGATCAGATTCTCTTCTCCGACCGCGTGACCAGCGAATCGCAGATTCTCTACGATCGTTCTCCCAAGGAGCGTGTTGCCAAGGTAGCTCCGTACCTGACACTCGACGGTCGTGTATACCCGGCGGTGGTCGACGGTCGTGTCAAGTGGATCGTGGACGGCTATACCACCTCCGACGCCTATCCGTATTCGCAGATGACCAACCTCGGCACCTCGACGCAGGATTCCACTACGGTCTCCTCGGATACGGTCTCCTCGCTGGGATCACAGCAGGCGAACTACATCCGCAACTCGGTAAAGGCCACCGTTGATGCCTACGACGGTTCCGTGGACCTGTATGTATGGGATGTCTCCGACCCGGTGATCAAAGCATGGGAACAGATCTTCCCCGGCCAATACCATCAGCTCAGCGAGATCTCCGGCGATTTGATGAGCCATTTGCGTTATCCGGAGGGCTTGTTCAAGGTGCAGCGTGAGTTGCTGTCCAAGTATCATGTCACTTCGGCCAACCAGTACTACTCCGGCGAAGACTTCTGGCAAACACCGGTGGACCCCACCGAATCACAGGCGCAGCAGGATCAGGACATTCTGCAGCCGCCCTACTATCTGACGTTGCAGACCGGCGGCACCGAAGAGCCTATCTTCTCGTTGACGTCCACATATATTCCGGCAGGACAGTCGACCCGTGAGATTCTCACTGGATTCCTTTCCGTCGATTCTGATGCAGGCAATGAGCAAGGCAAGATAGGCCCGAATTACGGCACCATCCGTTTGCAGGAGTTGCCTAAGGATTCCAACGTGCCAGGTCCTGGACAGGCGCAGAACAACTTCAACGCCAATGCGGATGTCTCCAAGGAACTCAACCTGTTGCAGTCCGGTGATACGCAGGTGGTGCGTGGCAATCTGCTCACCCTGCCGCTCGGTGGCGGACTGGTTTATGTGCAGCCGGTGTATGTGAAATCTTCGGGTGCCACGTCCTTCCCGCTGCTCAAGAAGACGCTGGTTGCTTTCGGTGATCAGGTGGGCTTTGCCGACACGCTTGACGAGGCGTTGGATCAAGTATTCGGTGGCGATTCCGGTGCTTCTGCAGGCGACGCGCAAAACGCGGGCGGATCGGAATCGACTGGCTCCACTGGTTCATCTGGTTCGGCCGACTCGTCCGACGATAATCAGGCTGATCAGTCTGGCCAATCCGGGCAGACCGATCAATCCGACAAGCAGAATCAATCCGGGCAGTCCGGTGGAAGTTCCGGTACAGGCAGCGCCGAACTCCAACAGGCGCTGAATGATGCTGCGCAGGCCATGAAAGACAGTCAGTCCGCCATGAAGAACGGTGACTGGACCGCCTATGGCAAGGCGCAGCAGCAGCTTGAGGAAGCCCTCAACAAGGCTCTTGAGCTTGATAAATAAGTAATGCAATGCTCCCTGTGGCCCGTCCCTCATATAAGGGACGGGCCACAGGCATACGGCAAAGGATCTGCTATGGCGTACACATTTCGTCCAGCTGAACCGCGGGATGTACGGTCGATCACCGATATTTACAATGCTTCCGTACTGGCCGGCGGCTCCACCGCCGACCTGACACCGCGCACCTTTGAACAGCGCCGTGAGTGGTTGGAATCGCATAAGCCCCCATACGGCGTTTTCGTGGTGGAAGCCACAGATGAATCGACTGAGCCGGATGGGTTGCCCGGGCCGTTCGAAACGTTCGATACGGCCTCACCGGTTGTGGGCTTCGGCGCATTGTCGGTGTTCTACAACCGTGCAGGCTATGACGGTGTCACCGATCTGGCCTACTACATAGCCCCCGAATGGCAGGGAAAAGGCGTGGGCACGTTCCTTCTGTCCAATTTGCTGGACGAGGCCCGCAGCCGCCATATGCGTAAGGCATGCGGCATCATTTTCGCCGATAATGCCGGATCCATCGCCCTGATGAATCGGTTCGGATTCACCCGGTTCGGTCTTATGCCGGCAGCCGCAACCGATTCGACCGGCACCATGCGAGACATGTCCTATTGGTATCTCGACCTGTAGTGCGCATTGCACTGGCGTATGGCAGACGTGCAGTCATGCGTGCCGGATTTGGACCGCCAACATCCTTGGCGGCGGCGTTGAGTACAATCTGTACGGTTTGACCGAGTAAAGGAGCGGATATGGCATCGGATTTCTGGCTGATCGTGGGTCTGGGCAACCCGGGCAAGAAGTATGAGGACACCCGGCATAATATGGGCTTCATGACCGCCGACCTGCTGGCCGAACGTTGGTCGGTGCACTTCGCCGACCATAAAGGACTGGCCATGCTTGGCAAGGGTGCCATGAATCTCGACGGGCGGACCATCAAGTTCTTCCTAGCCAAGCCGCTGACCTACATGAACGATTCCGGTAACGCCGTGGCCTCCATCAGCGCCTACTATCAGATCGATCCCGATCATATCGTGATCATTCATGATGACATGGATTTGGAGTTCGGTCGCATCAAAGTCAAATCCGGTGGTTCTGCAGGTGGCCACAACGGTATCAAATCCATCGATCGGTCCCTTGGCACGCCGAAGTATGCACGAGTGCGCATGGGCGTGGGTCATGCCAAGCGTGGCCCCAACGCGCACGACAACACGGTGAACTGGGTGCTCGGCGGATTCGGCCCCGACCAGCGCAAACAGCTGCCTGACTTCCTGGCTGATGGCGCTGATGCCGCTGAAGACATCATCTTCAAGGGGCTTGCCAAAACCCAGGAGAAGTTCAATGGCCGCTGACGCCCGTTCCTCTCAACAGTCATCCCTGCCGTCTGCAGCACTCAACGGTGAACCTATCGACGGTTCGCTGACCGGCATGCTGCACGATCTGATGCAAGATGACGTTTTTCGTAGAGTGGCATCCGGTGATGTGCAGCCCTCCGAAGAAGCGGCTGCCGACCCGTCCATCACCGTCGGCATCCCCGAAGGTCTGCGTCCTGCGCTCGCTACCGCAGTCGCGCAAGGTATGAGCGGTTTCGAAGACGGTTCGGATGGCACGGGAAATCACCACACCGAGCGCAAACCGGTAGTGTTGGTTGTGGCTTCCGGGCGTGAGGCCGAAGAAACCGTAGGCGCATTGCGTTCCTGGTATGACGGCGACCCGAACGACATCGCTCAACTCGAAGCTTGGGAAACATTGCCGCACGAGCGTCTGAGCCCTCGTGCGGACACTGTGGCCAGCCGCATGGCGGTATTCCGTCGTCTGAAACACCCCAGCGCAACCGATCCGATGTTCGGTCCAATTCGCATATTGGTGATGCCGGTACGTTCTCTCATCCAACCTGTGGTCAAGGGCTTGGGTGACGTGGAGCCGCTGGTGTTCACGACCGGAGAGGAATTGGCGCTGGATGAGGCGGCCAAGCGTCTTATCGAGAATGCATATACGCGAGTAGACCTCGTGATGGATCGTGGTGAATTTGCAGTGCGTGGCGGCATCCTTGACGTATTCCCGCCTACTGCACCGCATCCGGTGCGTATCGAGTTCTTCGGTGACGAAATCGACACCATCAAGGAATTCCACGCCTCCGACCAGCGCACCTACGGTACCGGGCTTGCCACCATTTGGGCTACGGCCTGCCGCGAACTGCAGCTCACGGACGCCGTACGCAAACGCGCCAAAGCCTTGATAGGCTCGATCCCCAATGCTGAGGATATGCTCGAATCCATTGCCAACGCCATCCCGGTGGAAGGCATGGAATCTTTGATGCCTGCGCTGGTGGACCATTTGGAGCCGGTGAGCGCCTTGCTGCCCGAACACGCTGTCATCATGCTCAGTGATCCGGAGAAACTGCGTCGGTCAGCCGAGGACTTAGCCAAAACCGCCAACGAGTTCCTTGCCGCCAGTTGGCATGTGGCTGCATCTGGGCACGGTGCCGGAGCGCCCATCAGCTTCGATGAGGCCAGTTTTCTGGATTTCGAGGAAACCATCAGCTCCCTTGAATATTCCGCACATGAGGTGATTCGTCTCACCAGTTTTGGCGTTGACACTACGTTGGCCGGCCACGTACAGCTTGACGCGCAGAATCCGGCCGAATTCCGAGGCGATGAGGCCAAAGCTACGCGAGGTATCGAAGGACTCATCGATGCCGGCTTCGCTGTAACCATCACCGCCGCCGCGGCGGGCACGCTTGCCAGACTCAAGCGCGCCATCAACACTACCGGCATCACAACGTTCGAGACCATTCGTTCCCGCGCCATCGACGGATTCGTGGACCGTGCCGCCAAGGTCGCACTCCTGACCGAGCGTGACCTTACCGGGCGTACTTCGGCGGTAGCCGTGGCCAAGACACCGAAGCGTCGTCGTAAAGCCATCGATCTCATGGAGCTCAAGGCCGGTGATTACGTGGTCCATGAACAGCATGGCATCGGACGGTTCGTAGAGATGCGCCAACGCACCATCGGCACCGGTGCGAACCGCACTACTCGCGAATACCTCGTCATCGAGTATGCTCCGTCCAAACGTGGCGCCCCTGCGGACAAGCTGTTCATCCCCACCGACCAGCTCGACCAGGTCAGCAAGTACATCGGTGCGGAAGCCCCGAAGCTCAACAAGCTCGGTGGCTCTGACTGGGCGGCCACCAAAGCGAAAGCTCGCAAGCATGTTCACGAAATTGCGGACGACCTGATCAAACTGTATTCCGCACGTCAGCGTGCCCGCGGGTTCGCCTTCAGCCCGGATACTCCGTGGCAGAAGGAATTGGAGGACGCTTTCCCGTATCAGGAAACCGCCGATCAGCTCACCACCATCGACGAGGTCAAGGCGGATATGGAGAAACCCGTACCGATGGACCGTCTCATCTGCGGCGATGTGGGCTTCGGCAAAACCGAAATCGCGTTGCGCGCCGCATTCAAGGCAGTGCAGGACGGCAAGCAGGTGGCGGTGCTCGTGCCTACTACGCTACTCGTGCAGCAGCACTTCGAGACATTCTCCGAACGGTTCGAAGGCTTCCCGGTGAATGTGGCAGCCATGAGCCGTTTCCAGACCACCAAGGAAATCAACGAGACTATTGCCGGCCTTGAAGAAGGAACGGTGGACGTAGTCATCGGCACGCACAAGCTTCTGAACCCCAAGATCAAGTTCAAGGATCTGGGCCTTGTGATCATCGACGAGGAACAGCGCTTCGGCGTGGAACACAAGGAGACCCTCAAGGCTCTGCGCACCAACGTGGACGTGCTTTCCCTCTCCGCCACCCCTATCCCGCGCACGCTGGAAATGGCCGTGACCGGCATCCGCGAAATGTCTACGTTGGCCACGCCTCCTGAAGACCGTCTGCCGGTGCTCACGTACGTAGGTGCCTACGAGGATGCGCAAGTCACCGCGGCTGTACGTCGCGAGCTGCTGCGCGGCGGTCAGGTGTTCTACGTGCATAACCGTGTGCAGGATATCTCGCATGTGGCGGACAAGATCCATACACTCGTGCCCGAAGCCAAGGTGGGCATCGCCCACGGCAAGATGGGGGAGAAGCAGCTCGACCAGATCATTCGTGACTTCTGGCACCGCGACATCGACGTGCTCGTATGCACCACGATCATCGAAACCGGCCTTGATATTTCCAATGCCAACACACTGATCGTGGATCATGCCGATCGCTTCGGTCTTTCTCAGCTCCATCAGCTGCGCGGTCGTGTGGGACGAGGCCGTGAACGCGCGTATGCCTATTTCCTGTATGACCCGGCCAAGCCGATGACTCAACAGTCGCATGACCGTTTGAGTACCATCGCACAAAACACTGCGCTCGGTTCAGGATTCGATGTGGCTATGAAGGATTTGGAATTGCGAGGCACCGGCAACTTGCTCGGCGATGAACAATCCGGCCATATTGAGGGTGTGGGATTCGACCTGTATGTGCGCATGGTTTCCGAAGCCGTGGAGAAATACAAGGAGCCCGAAGAGAACATTGAGCCGATCGCCGTGTCCGTGGACCTGCCCATTGAGGCGTCCATTCCGGTGGAATATATTGATTCAGACAAGTTGCGTCTGGAAGCGTATCGCAAGCTCGCTTCCGCCCGGAACGAGGCTGATTTGAAGGATCTGCAGGAGGAGCTCACTGACCGTTATGGCAAGCCGCCGGTGGAATTCGAGACCCTGTTCGACGTGGCGCGTCTGAAGTTTAAGGCCCGCAAACTCGGCGTCTCGGAGATTTTGGCTCAATCCAACCGCGTACGCATCGGCCGTATCGATATGCCTGAATCCGTACAGATGCGCATGGCCCGCATCTACAAGGGTGCCCAGTATCGTCCGGTCACCCATCAGCTTCTGGTGTCCGCACCCTTCAACGGATCCCTTGGTCAAGGGCCGATGAGCTCCGACCAGATAGTGCTATGGGCCAATCAGCTGCTCGATGATCTCGCATGGAAGCCGTCGGCTGGTAAACGCTAATGTCGTCTCGCGGCCCATGAATCATGGGGCGCGAGACGACAGCCATGCCCACACAGTGGGATGGGACTGTGGTACGGGTACGATGGCATGCATGAGTGATGATGCTTTTGCAATGAAGGATGGAATGCGCGGCGGTATGGGTGATGCGGTCGCCGCGGAACCCCCTTATCCATCCCAGGTAGCCGAGTTGGCTGGATTCAGTATTCCTCGCCTTGGCATGGGCACGATGGCGCTCGCCATCGAGGGGCGACCTGCTGATCGAGAGCAAGCCATCATGACCATTCATGCCGCCCTTGATGCCGGTGTGCGTTACCTTGATACCGCTTGGTCCTACTATCTTCCCAGCAAGCCTGGTACTGGAGAGCCAGATGATATGGGCTACGGTGAATATCTGGTTCGTGACGCGCTCGCCAGTTGGAACGGTCCTCGGGACGAGGTGCTTGTAGCTACCAAAACCGGCTGGTTGCGCACGCTCGACAGTGAAGGCAACTATGGCTGGCAAGCAGATGCTCGTCCGGAGACTATGATCGCCAACGCCAAGGAATCGGCGCTTCGTCTTGGTGTGGATGCGATCGATCTGTTGTACTCGCACTGCAACGATCCGCAAGTGCCCTACGAAGATCAGATGGGTGCGCTCAAACAGCTTGTGGATGAGGGGGTGGCCAAAACCGTCGGCATCTCCAGAATCGGTAATGCAGACATCGCAACTGCTCACCGCATTCTGGGAAGCCGTCTTGTGGCGGTTCAGAACCAGTTCTCACCGGTTCATCGAGATCCTGAACACACGATGGCAACCTGTAGCAAACTGGGACTGGCTTTTGTCTGCTGGTCGCCGCTCGGTGGGTTCCTCGATCCTTTCAACGAGCATCTGTTCGACCGTTTCCGCGAAATCGCCGCGGCCCATGACTGTTCGTATCAGCGGATCACGCTTGCTTGGGAGCTGGCACAATACCCGTATCTGTTCACGATTCCCTCCGCGCGCAATCCACATGAGATCGAAGATTCGTTCCAAGCGGTGGACCTGCGTCTGTCTCAGGGGGAAATCGAGTATCTCAATGGGAATGCGGCTCGATGAAAAACGGGCGGCACCGGCGGTGGGGCGTCGCCGGTGCCATCGGTATTTGTGTCGTGGTGTGCATGGCATGTCAAGACACAGCAATGGCGACGATGTGCGAGCGCAACACATGAACGCAATATGTGAACGCAATATGTGAACTCAAAATGTGAGCGCTAACACCAAATTTTGGGCGTGTTGTGCGTAACGTCCACAAATCGCACTACTCTTAAGACTGTCATTAGATACACAACCGTTTTAAGGAGTAGTTGTGGCAGTAATTGAAAGCGTGTACGCGCGTCAGATTCTCGATTCCCGCGGCAACCCGACCGTCGAGGTCATCCTCGACACCGAGGACGGCGCTGAGGGTCGTGGCCTGGTCCCGTCCGGCGCCTCCACCGGTGAGGCCGAGGCTTGGGAGCGTCGCGATGGCGACAAGTCCGTCTACGGCGGCAAGGGCGTTCTCGACGCTGTCAAGGCCGTGAACGAGGTTATCGCTCCGAAGGTCATCGGCATGGACGCCGCTGATCAGCGCGCTCTGGATGACCTGATGATCGAGCTCGACGGCACCCCGAACAAGGGCAAGCTGGGCGCCAACGCTATTCTGGGTGTCTCTCTGGCCGCCCTGTACGCTTCCGCCGAGTCCGCCGGCCTGCCGCTGTACCGTTACATCGGTGGCACCAACGGTCACATCCTGCCGGTGCCGAACATGAACATCATGAACGGTGGCGCTCACGCTGACTTCGCTACCGACATCCAGGAGTACATGATCTCCCCGTACGGCTTCGACACCTACTCCGAGGCCCTGCGTGCCGGCGTCGAGGTCTACCACACCCTGAAGAACGTCCTGAAGAAGGAAGGCCTGAACACCGGCCTTGGCGACGAGGGCGGCTTCGCTCCGAAGATGAAGTCCAACAAGGACTCCCTGAACTACATCATGGACGCCATTTCTGCTGCCGGCTATGAGCCCGGCAAGCAGATCGGCATCTCCCTCGATGTCGCTTCCTCCGAGTTCTACAACAAGGAGACCGGCAAGTACCACTTCGAGGGTGACGACCGCGACTCCCAGTACATGCTCGACTTCTACGAGCAGCTGATCGAGGAGTACCCGATCGTCTCCATCGAAGATCCGTTCCAGGAAGAGGGTTGGGAAGACTGGACCGCCATCACCAAGCTGCTGGGCGATCGTCTGCAGTTCGTCGGCGATGATCTGCTGGTCACCAACCCGGCTCGTCTGGCCAAGGCCATCGAGATGGGTGCCGCCAACTCCCTGCTGGTCAAGCTCAACCAGATCGGTACCGTGACCGAGACTCTCGACGCCATCGAGCTGGCCACCACCGCTGGCTACACCTCCATGGTCTCCCACCGTTCCGGCGAGACCCCGGACACCACCATCTCCGATCTGGCCGTTGCTAAGAACACCCGTCAGATCAAGACCGGTGCTCCGGCCCGTGGCGAGCGCGTTGCCAAGTACAACCGCCTGCTGGAGATCGAGGAGGAGCTCGGCTCCACCGCTCAGTACGCCGGCTACAGCGCCTTCAAGGCTTGCAAGAAGTACCTGGCTAAGTGATTTCAAGGAACTGAAACGCCTGTAAAGGTGTGATGTTCCTGTGATTGCAATACCCGCCGTATTCATTCAGTCGAATGCGGCGGGTATTTTCGTATGTCATGAGCAAGCAATCCCGAAACGGCATGTCTGGTAAGTCCGGAGCGCTCGACAAGACCGGCAAATCCGCGGCTTCGGGCAGAAATGGCAAGGTGCAGGCTCGCAGAACGCTGAGTGCAGGGCCCATAGCATTTTTCGTGGCATTGTTTATTGTGGCGCTTGGCACCATTCAGTTAGTTGCTACGTTCCATACGTACGCGTTGAATCTTGCCGAACTCAACGGTTTGAAGCGTGAGGAAGCTTCGCTGATCGCCAAAAAACAGGATTTGGAGAACGATATCAAGCGTTGGAATGATAAAGCCTATATCACTGCGCAAGCGCGTGAGCGTCTCGGCTTCGTGTTCCCTGGAGAACAGGCGGTGCGGGTGCTGCATCCTGAGGCGGTCACAGGCGGGCAGAACACGGATGGTGATTCCTCGTCGTCCAGCGGAACCGACAAGAAAGTGCTGCCCTGGTATAAGGAACTCGCCTACGCGTTCCAACAGGCGGACCAACCGGTGAACGATACCTCCGGCAAAGACTCATCAGACACGACATCCTCGGACGACCATAAAAGCTCATCATCGAACGAATCTGACGACCAGAGCAGCCAAGATGGGCAAGATAACACCGATCACAATACTGAACAGCAAAACACTGACCAGAACACAGGGAAGGACACTCAACAGTGACCATTGACATCACCGCTCAAGCCAAGGCCCTCGTAGACCGTGTACTTGCCGAACCGGCGACCGAACAGGACATCGATATGGTGAACCGTCAGCTCGGCCGCTATCCCCGTGGCATGGTGGCTGTGGGAGCCCGCTGCGTATGTGGCCGTCCTTTGGCCGTGATTACGCGTCCGGTGTTGCCCGGAGGCATTCCTTTCCCCACTACGTGCTACTTGACCGGACCGGAAGCGGTCAAGGCCGCTTCTCATGTGGAGGCTGCAGGCGTCATGCAGCAATACAATGACATGCTCGCCGCCGAGGATGATGTGCGGGCGGCTTATGAACGCGCCCACAAATTGTATCTGGCATTCCGACATGAACTCGCCGGTCGCCTCGGCGATAGCGAGGAGCATATCGAAGGTACCTCCGCCGGCGGCATGCCCGTACGTGTCAAGTGCCTCCATGCGTTGCTGGCCCAGAGTCTGGTGATGGGACCGGGCTCCAATCCGATTGGAGACATGGTGCTTGCACGCGTCAAGGACGAATTCGATCCCACCGTTTGCCGTTGCACGTTGGAAGCATAAATCTCGATCAGTGAGCGGAAACATACACTGCAAAGTCAGGGAGAGAACCATGAGCAAGCAATGCGTAACCGTAGCGGGCATCGATTGCGGTACCAATTCGATTCGGCTGAAAATCGCGAGAGTAGACGCCGGCGGCATGCACACTATCGTGCCGCGTATTCTTCGTGTAATTCGTCTGGGACAGGACGTAGACAAAACCCATCGGTTCGCCGAGGAAGCCTTGGAACGCGCGTATGAAGCGGCCCGTGAATTTGCCGGAGTACTCGCTGAGCATCCGGTGGACGGATTGCGTTTCGTGGCTACGTCCGCCACGCGTGATGCCGAGAACCGTGAAGAATTTGAAGACGGCATCGAATCCATTCTCGGTGTGCGCCCCGAGGTCATCCCCGGTACCGAAGAGGCGGACCTCAGCTTCTTGGGCGCCACTTCGGTGGTCAACCGAGGAGATTTGCCAGCGCCGTATCTGGTGGTGGATCTTGGAGGAGGATCCACCGAACTGGTCATTGGCGGTGACGGAGTCAGTGCGCCTACCACGCAAGTGCAAGGTGCGTTCTCCATGAATATCGGATCCGTGCGCATGACTGAACGCCATCTGAAAACCGATCCGCCGACCGAGAGCGAAATCGCGGAAGCCTATGAGGATATCGATCGACATATCGATGAAGCGTTTGCGCATGTGGATGCCGGCAAAGCGCGTACCATCATCGGCGTGTCCGGCACCGTCACCACGATGACCGCCTTGGCCATGGGATTGACCGAATATGACCACACGCTGGTGGACGGACATCGGATGAGTTTGGACGCGGCATATGCGGTGGACGACCAGTTCCTCAACATGACTCGCGCCGAACGCAGTGAATACAAGACCATTCACCCGGGTCGTATCGATGTGGTCGGCGGCGGCGCGGTGGTTTGGAATCGTGTGCTTGCACGGGTCAGTGAGGCCGCCAAAGCCGATCATGGTACCGCCATCGATTCGTATGTGGCCAGTGAGCATGGCCTGTTGGACGGCATTGTGCTCGATTATGGGCGTCGTCTACTCGCGCAGTAAGGTGCCTCCGATGGGACTCGAACCCACAAGCCGAAGCGATCGATTTTAAGTCGACTGCGTATACCATTTCGCCACGGAGGCGTTGGATAAACCAACCGTACCATTGTACGTCACCCCGAGACGGATGCGGCTTGCGGGTTGCCGAGCTTCGCTCAGCCGTCGCGGCATAGCCGCTCCCTTCGCCTACGGACAGCCCACCGGAGGCACCTGAAATTGGATGCACGGCATAATCCTCTTATGGCTTCTTATACTTCATTGTGAACGGGCGGATTGTTTCGAAACAAACGCACGTTACCCTGTTCCACGTTGTAATGAACCGTCAATGAGAAGCGAGGAATGTCATGGCTTCACGCTGGACCGAAGTCGAACGAGTCGAAACGGGCATGCTGCCCACCATGCTTGCCCAAGGCATTATGGTAGGCACTGCTCTGACCGTTGGTGCCATCGCTTGCTCAGGCTTTTATCTGTCCATGATCGGCAATGTGGCGGCGTTGCTGCCTTGGACGCTTGCGGTGGTGTTTGTCGCGGTGGCGTTCTCGTATGTCGTTGGTTTTGCCTTGCTGTGGTGCGCCGAGTCTCTGACCGTGCGCACTAAGGAATCAGTCAGACCGTGGGTATACGCCGCAGTGGGTGCCATCGCATATGGCGTTTGGGGCATGCTGGTGATGAGTTCGTTGATGAACTCATTGGACCAGCCGTTGAACGGCGTGGTGCTTGCCAACGGTGATGTCATGGCACTTACTGCAAATTATGCTGTCTTTGGCTTCATTGCCTTCCTGCTGGCGCAGTTGTACGGAGTCAAGCTTGCCAAGCGCAAGGCGTTGGCTTTCGGCCTGCTGGCGGTGCAATTGGTCTTGGCCATTGCCGGTATTGCGGTGCTGGTAATGATGTTTTCGGCACTTGGCCGTTAGCCACTGATAGTGGCGATACGCCGGTGGATTGTTTTGCAAAGAAACCCGTGAAATTTCGGTATCGTCCGTTTCATCCAATCGTGCAATAGTGCTATTGTAGGGCGCGTTGCGTTTGTACAAGGAGGACTAATGGCAGAACAGATGCCCAACGTGAACGCTGAGTTCGGTACCACGCCCGTCATTGAGTTTCCCGCTCCTGAGGCCCCGAAGGGACTGAAAGTCGTGGAGCTGACCGAAGGTGATGGCCCGATGGTTCGTCGTGGCGATACCGTTACGGTGAACTACCACGGTGTGGTGTGGGGCAAGGAGGAGCCGTTCGACTCCAGCTTTGCTCGTCATCAGCCGGCCAGCTTCGGCATCGGCGTCGGCCAGGTCATCAAGGGCTGGGATCAGACCGTTCCCGGCCATAATGTGGGCTCGCGTCTGGTGGTTTCCATCCCGCCGGAGTATGGTTATGGTTCTCGCGGCATTCCGCAGGCCGGCATTGGCGGCGGTGACACGCTGGTGTTCGTCATCGACATCATTTCCACCCGCTGACGATTCGCGTCGGATAAGGGAACGCCGGTGTTTGCCGGCGTTTTTGCATATTGCACAGCATGTGCACAAGAGTTTGATACGAATAGTTTCAACTGATTTCAACCATGGTTCAGGAGGACAATATGGCTGAAGATAAGGTCTACCTGCTGACGCAGGAAGCATACAACAAGATGAAGGAAGAGCTTGCGTACCGCGAAGGCGAATTGCGCGAGGAGATCGCGCACAAGATCGCTGTGGCTCGCGCCGAAGGCGATTTGTCCGAGAACGGCGGCTATCAGGCCGCGCGTGAGGCTCAGAGCAAGAATGAGGGCCGCATCACCGAGCTCACTGTGAAGCTTCGTGATTCCAAGATTATCGAAAATGCCCCGGAAGGCACGGTAGGCAACGGTTCCGTGGTCACCATCGAGCTCAACGGCAATGAGATGACCTATGTGCTGGGCAGCCGTGACATTGTGGCCGGTACCGATTATGACATCATGACCCCGGATTCGCCGATCGGCAAGGCCATCGAAGGTGCGAAGGTTGGTGATGTGGTCTCCTACACCGCGCCGAACGGTCGTGAACTGTCCGTGACGGTCAAGGCTGCGAAGCCGCTTGCCTGACGGCCTTGTGATGCTGGTAAGCCTCTCCCCGGCGGGGAGAGGCTTTTTGGTAGGTGCCACCCATCATCGTGCAACAAGTGCCGGTCAGCTCCACAATGACACGATCACCATGTAAATCGCCACCATATGGCAAGCGTATCCGGCGACGGTGCCGCAATGGAAAATCTCATGGAAGCCGAAAACGCGTGGCCAAGGATCAGGCTTGCGCAGGGCATAGACGATGGCGCCGAGAATATAGCATGCGCCGCCCGAGCACAGCAGAATGACCACTGCCGGACCGGCAAATGGGGAATTCCAGAACAGCATCATGAAGGCCAGCCCGTAGATGCCGAAGATGATGTACACCACGGTGTACAGCCAACGAGGCGCATTGATCCAGATGACGTGGATAATCAATGCCACCGTTGTGCACGCCCACATTGAGATGATGATGAAATTACGCCAGAACGGTTCCAGTGCAAACGAGACCGGTGTGTATGTACCCGCGATGAGCAGGAAGATGTTCACATGGTCGATGCGGCGCAATACGTCGGTTACACGGGGGCTCCAATCGCCGAGATGATAGCAGGCCGAGTTTGTGAACAACACCAATGATGCGGTCATGAACACCGCGCACGCCCATTTGAGTCCTGCACCCTGTGCCAGGCAAATGAGTACGATACCGGCGGCCAACGATAGGGGAGAGGCTATGGCGTGAATCCAACCGCGCATGAGCGGCTTAGGCCGACCGTGCACGTCCAGACGAATCTTGCGTGCCACTTCCGCAGGGGCTATGCCTTCTACCTTCAAGGCATGGTTTTCCGATTTGGCCAGTACGCGGCGTGCCTTCTCCTCGGCTTTGGCGCGAATGGTCTCGGCTTTGAACTGCCCCTTGGCACGAATTGCGTCCGCCTTGGCCTGCAACGCCTGTTCGCGCGCCTCGATGGCGGCCTGACGTTTTGCTTCCACGCTGGGGTCTGACGTGTGACCGATACGCTTGAATCCATGAGGAGTCGTCGGCTCGGATTGTGTTCCGGACGATGTTGTGGAGGCGTGTGCCTCGCTGCTTGCTGATGCCATATGGCCCTCGTTTCACCAGAGCAAACGTTTCCTTACGTTCCCGTAACCTACGTTAGCGTAACTTTTGCCTTTGTCAATAATTCCTCACCGAAAACAGTACTCTCCGGACAGGTGGCATTGCCGTTGCGCGCAAAATCGGGACCGCGCAGCCACAAGAGAACGTGCGGCGATACGATGAGGGTATTGATTTATCGGTCCGCGGGGAGCAAAGGGAGAGCAACATGGTGTACTGCACGGAATGTGGATTTGCCAACAATGAGCATGACACCTTTTGCTCGCAGTGCGGATCTCCTTTGGAACGCCCTTCCGGCAGCGTCTCCGCGCCTCCGATGCCGGGCTTTGAAGGTGATGGGCCAACCTTGATGAATCCGGATGCCGCGAACGGACAATCAACGGCAAATATGTCGGGGTCCACCGCTCAAGGCGCCATGCCGATGCCTATGCCGGCAACCGCCGCTTCGAGCGTATCGTCGCCGTCCAATATCTCGACCAATACGCCGGCAATCCCCGCAGCGGTGCAATCTGTTGGGGCTGGACACGTCGACGGCACCAACAAGGGCAGCAATGCGCTGATAGTAGTTCTGCTCGTCTCGATCTGCGCGGTGGCGCTGGCGATCGGTTTGTTCATCACTCATGCCATGGGCGTGTGGGGCTCATCCGACCAGACACAGACCGCGCAGACGTCCTCGGCTGAATCAGTGGAGAACGACGAGCAGAGCGATAACTCTGCCGACTCGAAAGGAAGCTCTTCCAAGAACAGAAAGAAAACCGATAGCGGGAAAGACACATCCGAGGATTCCGAGGGAGCAGACAAATCCAAGAGCGACACCAAGAAAGAGACCGGTAAGGAATCCAAACCTGCAGTGCCGGTAATCACATCCAGCCAGCTGTCTGACATTGCCGATTCGTATTCATCGTCAGATGTTGCCGTGGCGGCGCTGGTCATTGATGATGATACCGATGCCGCGGATGCCACCGTCGCCGCAACCACACAGGCTGGAACCCAGTTCGTAGCCGCCGGCCTGTACCTGCCGGTTTATCTCGCCGCTCAATCCAATGGCGATGACAACGCCAAATCCCAAGCAAGTGTGATGATGAGCGACATGGATAATGGTGCCGGCAATGCCGCGGCAGCAGCGTTGGGCGGATGGTCCAGCGTCAATTCCTGGGCATCCTCGAATGGTTACGGCAATACAACGTTCAACCGTGATTACGGTGATGTGGCCGCCAGCAACGCCGGATACGAGAACTATTCTTCCGCCAAGGACGCTACGCGCATGTTGGCCGCTGTCGATGCCAAAGGTGCATCGGACCTGATGAATGTGGATATCGCGTCCGAGGGAGTGGTGATCCCCTCAGGTATGACGGTACATGCCCATCGAGGACAGGGCATACAGAATACATGGAATTATTTTGCCGTGGTAGAAGCTCATGGCCATAAGGCAGCGGTGTCGGTGGTTACACAGAATCAGGGGCAAGCGGTAGCTGCGGAACTTATGAGCAAAGTGCTGGCCAGTGTGGACAGCACGCTGGATCAATGAGTGAAACGGTAGAGAATCATGGTTCGACGTATCCAGTCTCATCCGCAATCACACAAGACCGGACGCAAACATGCCAGGCCGGTTGGCGCAGCCATGAAGAGACAAAACCATGTGATTGTGATTATTGTCATGGCTTTGCTTGTGGCTTTGGCGCTCGGCGCCGGTTGCCTGTACGTGCTATACGCGCATGATTCGGCGGACCAAAACCAGTCTCCTGCATCATCAGCCGCCGATACGCGCGAATCGGCCGAACGACATACGCAGTCGGATCAGAACGCGGCTGAGGGGTCGCGCTCCGACACCTTAGACCGCGATGTTGTCCCCTCGCCAAACGCAACATTGCAGAAAGCTTCAAATCGTATCCACGCCGTGCAGTCGGCAGTCGATACAGCAGTCCAGAACAACGGTGGCACGTGGTCCGTCTATGTCGAAGATCTGGCCACGGGCGCAATCGTCAACGTCAATAATCAGCCGATGGCCGCTGCTTCAGAGATCAAACTGTACGTCATGCTTGCCGTTCAGGACGGTATCGAGCAGGGGACATTGAACACCAACGGACAAGACATCGATATGCTGATGAACCAGATGATTACCGTTAGCTCGAATTCGGCCACCAATCAGCTGGTACTTATGCTTGGCGATGGCGATATGGCCACCGGCATGCAACGAGTCACACAGACCGCGGCCCGATACGGATTCCGGGATTCTCGTCAGCTACGTGCGCTCGCTGATACCGGAACGGACGGCACCGGTACCGAGAATTGGACATCCGCCGCCGATTGCGGCCGATTCCTCAAAGAGCTTTACCAAGGAAAACTGGTATCTGAACAGGCAAGCCGGTCCATGCTCGACTTGTTGCTCGGACAGACGCGCCGCTCCAAGATCCCGGCCGGTGTACCCAACGGTATTCAGGTGGCCAATAAAACCGGTGAGCTGCCTGGTGTTGAGAATGATGCTGCCATTATCTGGGGTAAGGATGCCGGTGGCGGTGATCATGATTATGTGATGGTCGTCATGACCTCAGGCGTGGTTTCCTCAGTGGCGCAACAACAGATTGCGACGTTGTCTGCTCAGGTGTATGAGTCAATGACATCTTGACGGCAACGGTTCGGTTGAGACCGTTCGTCTGCGTATGATAGAAGGCATGGCTGATTTTTCACATATCCTCGCAACACGTCCTGATTTCGACGATGAGGACCGCGAATGGCTTCATCATTTGGTCGCCGACTGGCAGGTCATCGCCGACCTGAGCTTTGCCGACCTGTTGCTGCTGGTACAGAACGGTGACGGTAAATATGTGGTGGCGGAACAATGCCGTCCCTCCACGGTGATGACGCTGCGCGCCGAAGACGTGGTGGGGGACATCATGCCCGAGGATATGGCCGGCGAACTGGACGCCGCCATGCAGTCGAGCGTCGTGTTCCGTTCCACCGTCTTGCGCAGCGTGGGCAAGGCTACGGTCTGCAATGTGTATGCTCCGGTCCGGCACAATGGCAAGACGCTTGGTCTGGTGGTGAGGGAGACCAATATGGCCACCCGTGAATCCAATGGCCGGTACGAATCCGAAAGCATCAATGCCGGTAAGCAACTGTATGAGATGATCCCACGCGGACAGTTCCCCTATCAGGATGCGGTGATGAGCCAGCGCCATATCGCACGAGTGGCGGATGGCTTCATTATTCTCACCATGGATGGTGTAGTGCGGTATGCGTCTCCCAACGCCATCAGCTGTTTCCGTCGTCTTGGTCTGTTGACCACCATGCCGGGCCATTACCTCAGCGAGCTCGGCACCCAGCTGCTTCAGGAAAACGATCCGGTTCCTGAAACCTTGCCGCTGGTACTCGCCGGCAAGGCGGCGGTGGACTCTGAATTGAACGCCAACCGGTCGGCCGTCTCCATGCGCTCGCTGCCGTTATATGACAACAATGGCCGTGTCGGGGCGATTCTGCTATGTCGCGATGTCACCGAGTTGCGACGCCGTGAGCAGGAACTGCAGACTAAGAACGCTACGATTTCCGAAATTCACCATCGTGTGAAGAACAATCTGCAGGCCGTATCTGCCTTGTTGCGTCTTCAGGCGCGTAAAACCAAATCCGAGGAGGTCAAGAAGGAACTGCAAGAGGCGCAGCGCCGCGTGCAGACCATCGCTATGGTCCACGAGGGCTTAAGCCAGACCGCTGATGAGATCATCGATTTTGACAAGGTGATTTCCAACCTGCTGCGTATGGCCGTGGATTTGGCCACTATGAAGGACCAGCATATCTCCATCGGATTCATCGGTAAGTTCGGCATGATGCCGGCGCAGGACGCCACGCCGTTGTCGTTGGTGCTGACAGAACTTATCACCAATTCCGTGGAGCATGGTTTCGAGGGGCGCAAGGAGGGGCAGATCACCATTTCCGTTGGACGTTCCGGCCCGAATCTCAATGTAGTGGTGGAAGACGATGGTTCCGGTCTGGGCTCCGAAGAGCAAGGCGGCTTGGCACGATCCTCCGGTTCCGGTCTGGGCACACAAATCATCAATACGTTCGTGACCAACGATTTCGGTGGTTCGGTGCATTGGGAGCCGCGGCGGGAAGGCGGTACCCGTGTGGTGCTTGATATGAAGCTTCGGGCTGCTCAGGAGGAGTGATCGAACACGGTATTTTAAGCATCTGTGATTGCTTGCTTATTGCCCCTTGCTCCATCAAGAACGGCGAAAGCAAGCAATCACTATTATGTGGCTTACCTATGTTGCCCACACTGCCCATAACGGAAATCGGGGACCCTCCAGTATGAAGGATCCCCGATTTCCGTATGCTGTCAGTGTCGGATAACGCGACTGGCGACAATGAATCAGATCTGCATCTGCATGGCCTGCGAACGGCGGGCGCGCATGGCGCGACGCTTCAGAGCACGACGCTCGTCCTCGCTCAAACCACCCCAGACACCGTAATCCTGATTGGTGTCCAGCGCACACTTGAGGCATGCGTCGATCACCTTGCAGGTGCGGCATACGGCTTTGGCCTCTTCAATCTGCTGATAAGCGGCACCCGTGTTGCCCACAGGGAAGAAAAGTTCCGGATCCTTGTCACGACATGCGGCCTTGGCTCGCCAATCAAAAGCGCTGCTCATTGCTTGCCTCCCTTAAAAGCCCCGTGGCTGGTGTTATTCCTAAAGTCCAGTAACAAGGAAACCACGAACCGAGCGGTTTTTCAAGAGGTTGCCTTGAGAAAGTCACAGATTCTGTGCGGCGCACTGCACCAGACAGGCTGTGCCGCCATCGATGAATACGCCCCGTCCGGCGATATTCATATCAGTCGCACCGAATTGATGCAGCAGATCCGCTGGAATCCCGGTCATAAGATCCGTGGTGCGGTCCGCGAACGGGAAGATTATCCGAGTGGTGCAGTGCTCGGGAACACGAACGAGCTTCGGTGCGCTGACGGCGAACACTACGCTGATCTGGCTATCCGCCAATGCGCGGCGGAATGTCAGCGCTTCCGTCGCAGTGTTGAACGGATCAAGCAGGTCGTCGGCATCATCAACGATCCATACCGTGTGCGGCGGTTTCGGTACATCTCGCATACGCACATTCGGCGATGCGTCATATGAGGTTTCGGCGCGAAGTCGTTGCACAATCCGCCCATTGCGCTGTGCGATATACAGATATACGACGAGCCCTGATGCGCTGACGGCATGTCTGGCGAGTACATTCAACAGTGTGGTTTTGCCCCGGCCTATAGCTCCGATAACGGCGACATTGCCGCGGTGCAGCGATATTTCAGCATTGTCGAGGGTGATGCCGTTGTCGGCAAGCCCGAACCAGATATGGTCTGAAGCTATACCAGTCATGGTTGCATTTGTCTGATCAGATACCTTACGGGGCAGGGGAGCGGTAAAAAGCAGCGGTTGTGCGGGGCTGTCCATGAAGCGTGACGCCCATCCGATGTGTCGTTGCACTCGTCCGATATCGCATATCGAAGCGCATCGCAGCGCCGTAACCGCTTCGGCGTCGTTGCAGAACGCAGCTCCCGGTGCTGATGGACTGATCCGTGCGGCTCTGCCGTCGCCAAGCAGCTCTATGGATTGCATACGATCACGCACTCGCAAACAAATACTTATCGACATGTTCGCTTTCATATCGGCATTGACCTGACCTATCGGATTCTGGGTGCATGCAATCACATGCATTCCCAAAGAACGACCGAGCGATGCGATACGGGTCAGACGGTCTATGTAATTCGCAAGCCGATCCTTGAGCGCATGAAATTCATCGATAACCACAATCAATCGTGCAGGAGGTGATGGCATATCGTCTATTGAGGATGCCTTGGCCGTAGCGACCAATTGCTCGCGACGGGTCAGCTCGGTTTCCAACGCACGCAGCGCACGGGCGGCATGTGCCAGATCCAGATCACTGACGCTGCCTACAGTGTGTGGCAGCTGCTCCAATGATTGAAACGCCGAACCGCCTTTGAAGTCCAGAAAGACGAAATTCACCAGTTCCGGGCGATTCTTCGCCGCTAGCATAAGGCACCAGCTCTGCAACAACACCGATTTACCCGATCCGGTGGTTCCCGCAACCAGCGCATGGGGCCCTTGCTTCGCCAAATCAAGGATGAACGGACCGTGAGCCGTCATGCCAATGGGTACGGCGAGGTCGACCGGATGACTCTGATTCGTCCAATAGCCGATGATGGTGCGCCACGGCAGATGGTCAAAATCCAACAATGCTTCGACAGTGCATGTCGGTGCGGCTTCCATGGACTGAGGTTCATGAGATGATTCGCCGGTGATTGCTTCTGCGGAAGGAACGTGCTCGTGCGCTGGGGCAAGCGTGGACTGCGATGAGTGTTTTCCCACGGAGACGGATGAGAGCATGGAAGCAAGATAGCCGATCGCGCCGGGAACGATCATCGCTGCGAACAGCCACTGCCCATGGATTGCCATGATGATGATCATCAACACTTGAGCTGCAAGCGGACATACCGTGGCGAACACCATGAGGCGCTCTGCTCGTGTTCGCCTACCAGCGCGTTGCTTCGCCGGGTTATGGGAGCGACGTGTACGGGAACGGAATCTCGTTCGATGGTTGCGGTTCATACATTCAGCGTGAATGTGCCGGCGTTCCGGCGCAAGCCGAAACGGGGAATGTGGTCCCAGCTTGACGAGTTATCCACATATATTTGGCGGCGTCCGCACCCGCTCGTGTCCGAAGCATACCTGAGCATACCTGCAAAGACACATGGGTGCCTGTTTGAATCGCTTAGCGTGCGCTATCAGCTGTTGTCCGCGAGATTGCCTACTTGTCCAGCCTTGTGGGTGCCGGAGGCTAATTCCTTGAACAGTTCCGTGTTCTTGGTGTCGTCAAGCAACACCGATGAACCCACACCATCCACGTAATAATCCGGATCTGACCAGTACACGCTGCCCGAAATACCTGAAGAGCCGGTGGCGTCCTTGAATGCCAACGCCATGGATAGCAAAGTGAATGGAGTGGCTTTTTCATCCACGGTCAACGCATTCATCGAGGCATCGGCGACTTTGAACACCTTGGAAGGATTGGTCAATGTCGAAGCGCTGGAGGCCTTCTTGACTATGGCGGAGATAACTTGACGCTGACGGGCGTTTCGGCCGAAGTCACCTTGTACGTCGGCGTAACGCATGCGGGAGAATGACAGGGCGGTCGCACCATTCGCGGTATGGCATCCCGCTTTCCAGTCGAGACCGGAATAGGCGTCCTGCACATCCTGGTCGTAACACAGCTCCACACCGCCCAAAGCGTCTACCACGTTCTGCAGTCCGCCGAATTTGACCTGCGCCACATGATCGATTTTTTGTCCGGAAATCTGCTCGACTGTGCTCACCAGGCTCTGTTTGCTCACCAACTGTGCCACGGCATTGATTTTCATGTACTGGTCGTCGATGTTAATCAGGGAGTCACGAGGGATGGAAATCAGTGAGCTTGGCCCGCTCTTTGGCTTGATCAACACAAGAATCGTGTCGGTGCGGAATCCGGAGATATCCTCTACGCCGCCATATTGGGTAGAGCCGTCGCGCTCATCGGAACCTAGGATCAGCCAGGTCTGTGCCGGCGTGTCGGCTGCATCGGTCAGCCAATCCGTTTTGGTGAGTCGCCCGTTCACCCAGTTCCATGCGCCGAATACGGAAAGCACCAGCGTCGCCAGCAATACGGCGATTGCGCAGGCTGTGATTCGTGCGGCATGGCGCTTGCGCGGCGTTGCGGCAGAGGATAAGGATCCGTACCCTCTGCCGATTGTCGCCGATGCCTGCTTCAGGGAAGCTTGTGGCTTGGCGGCGGGTAAAGAGGCTTGACGGACGCGTGCAATGTTGCTCGCTGAGCTAGAGGACCGGCGGGCGGCTGCGGGCGGAATGCTGCGTGGCATAGCCCCATCAGGTTGGCTGTTCGGCATGCCGCGGGTCCCTGATCGCGATGAAGGGGCCATACTGGATTGAGATGCGTGTACAGGGTCGGCTTTCGTCGATGTTTGGGAGCCGGCCAGACGTCCGGCTCGACTGGCGTTGGGTGAAAAGCTGGGAGGAATTGCGCCGCCGGTTGTGCTCGATGCGCCGGCGGCCGATGCTGTATGCGAAGCGAGATTGGCGTGATCAGAAGCACTGTGCCGGGTGCGTGCCCCATTGGCCGGGGCATAGGATCGGGGAACTTGACCGGAAGGGCGTGTACGTCGGGCACCTGCGGGAATAAAGCTCGGCGGATTGTTCTGCGGATCCGCTCCACCTGATTCCTGCATCATGCAAACCTCCCTTTAATGCCGATTGCCTGAAAGCCACTTTTACACAGTGTCTGCCGAATACCTTGGCAGTGTGGTGTTCCTGCGCAGGAACGGCACAATATCATTCGCGCGTCGTGACATGGAACATGGTTTTGCAGCCGTGCGCCGGACTGTTCTCGTGCACAGAGCGTGTATAGCACAGATAAGAGAAAAAACAGGTAATGACACGAGACGGCATTTGACAAATGTGAAGTCACATGTGTGTAATTTAGTCCGTATGAAAAGCTCAATAGGCAAGGAGAATCGCATGTGGGGTGTGGTCGACGATTCAGCCGAAGAGCCGTTACGTGAACTGTGGGGCCTGTTCAGGCCGGATGGGGATGTCTCTTGGCAGCACAAGGCATTATGCGCGCAGACCGACCCTGAAGCGTTCTTCCCGGAGAAGGGTGGTTCCACCCGTGACGCCAAGCGGGTGTGCGCTAAATGCGAGGTGCGGGAACAATGCTTGCAATGGGCCATCGACCACGATGAACGTTTTGGTATTTGGGGCGGAATGAGCGAACGCGAACGCCGCCGATACAAAAGAGAGCACCGAGAACAGGCATGAGCTGGAAGGCTCTTTCATATACGGTGCGTACACTGGGGGGTTATGAATCCGACAGGTAACAGCGATATTCGCGAGGCGCTGGCGCAGGCTCTGGCCAATCGTCCGTACACGCACAGACAGGATGTAGACGAGGGCGTGGCTGCCGTGGTCACTGTCGAAAACGATATGCGTTTCTTGGAACGCACGTTGGAAGCGCTGTTCACGCAGCTTACACTGCCTTCCCAGGTGATCATCGCCGATGCCTCGGGGCGTACGGGCCGTGAAGAAACCAGTGCATTTGAGGTCATTCCTTCGCCGTCCGGACCGGTAACGCGTATGCCGCAGTCCAAACAGGTGACGGTTCATGTCGTATCGGTGCGAGGCGCGCGTTCCTTCGGCGACGCCGTGCAACGGGCATTGGACCGTACCAAGCTTGACGCTGGTGCCCGCGCGCTCTGGTTGCTGCATGACGATTCAAGACCCAGCGACAGCGCCTGTCTGGAGCGTCTGCTTGAAGCATGGCGAAACACTCCGGGTGCCACGGTGCTGGGATGCAAACAGTGCGATTGGGATGGTGAACATCTGCATGATGTCGGTATGTATGCCGGCAGGCATGCCGTGCATTCCCTGGTGGTGGACGGCGAACCGGATCAGGAACAGTATGACGGCCGCCAAGATGTATTTGCCGTGTCCTTGGCTGGCGCATTGGTGTCTTTGCAACAATTCATCAGGCTGCGTGGCGTGAACCCTTGGATGACCACATACAGCGAATCCATAGATTTCTGCCGTCGTGTATGTCTGAGCGGCGGTCGTGTGGTGGTGGTTCCACAGGCGCAGATCGCTCACCGTCGCGCTCGTTACGAGGGTGTCCGTACTCGTAACGGAGAACCTGTGAATCCCGATCATGTCGTCAATCCGGCTATGGCCGTGACTCGTTCGCAACAGCGATACCTGTACACCGATAAAGCCATGTCATCATGGATTGTGCTGTGGCTGTGGCGTTTGTTGCGTAGCTTTGGCATGGCGCTCGCCATGTTGTTCAGCAAGAAGCCGTATCGGGCGTGGGTCGAACTGTGTCTGCCTTGGTTGGCTTTGTTCGCTATTCCCGGTGCTATACGCTCGCGACGGCTCGTCGCAAGACAGTCAAAGGTCTCGATGTCTTCGCTGCAGGTGCTCAGCGCAGATCAGCAGCAGATCCGGCAATTCCACGATCGACGTGAAGCCTTCCTGAGCCAACGGGATGTGGTGCTGCTCAGTCCTTTGGAACGTGCCCATCTGCGCACCCGCGTGATTCGTCGCTGGAGTGGTGCACTGGCCATGGCTTTGGTGTGTTTCATGTCCGTGGCGGCATTGCACTGGCCTGTGTTCCGGGCCGTGTTCTCCGGTGGATCGATATATTCGGATGTATTGCTGCCGACCGGTGCCAGTTATCGGCAGCTGGTGCAATCGGCCACCACGCAGTGGGTGTTCGGCGCAAGTATTCCCGCCCCTCCCACTCCTTGGTTGCTGGTGCTTATGGTGGCTTCGCTGGTCACATTGGGTAATGTTGCCGCGGCATTGTCGCTGATCCTGTTCTCTGCGGCACCATTGAGTGCGCTTTCGTTCTGGGCGTTAGCAGGCATATTCACCCGTTCTGATGTGGTGCGTGTACTCGGCGGCCTGTTATGGGCTTCCAGCGGCATTATGTTCGGTTGGTATGCGCAGGCCAATATGCCGATGCTTACGGTGATGGTGTTCCTTCCGGCGGCGTTCGCTTTCGTGTTCCGTGCCGTAGGCATGTACCACACGGAAGATCCGTTAGTGCCTCGGCCATCGGTACAGGCTGCAGCCATAGGCGCGATGTGTTTCATCCCGCCGATCGCCGCTGAACCCCAACTGCTGCTTGCCTTGATCGTGGCCTTCCCGGTGTTTTTTGTGTTTGTGCGTCGTAAGCATGCCATGCTGCTGCTTATCCCGTTGCCTGCCGCGTTCGCGGTGGCTCCCACCATACTCAATGCCGTCCGTTATGCGAATCAGGGAATGTGGCGGCAGCTGTTCGCAGACATCACGATTCCGCAGTCGGCGTTGAATGGTGAGCCCTCCTCCATGAGCTTGTTGCAATCGGTGCAGCGTGCCTTGGACTGGCGTCTTGCACAGGGGGCGGCATCCGACATAGCAGTTGCCGTACTCTTCGGATTGATGACACTGCTGGCTATCGCTTCGCTGGTCCTGCCGTTTGCGCTACGCGCATCACGACTGATGTGGGTGCTCATCGTCTGCGGTGGAGCGCTCGCCCTGGTCTCCGCCCGGGTAGCCATTGCTGTGGATGATGACGGTGTGGTGGCCGGGTCCGCGCAGCCCGGTATCGCGCTGATGATTCTCGGCTTCCTTGCCTGTGCCTGTCTCGTGGCGGGAGGTGCGGTCAAACGATTCCACCCCTTGCACGCATCGGCGTACGATGATGCCGGCACGCGTGCCGATGAAGCCCGTACCCGTAGATTGATTGTCTGTGGACGTGCCCTGCTGGCGGTGGTTCTGGCTTGTTGCGTTGCAGTGCAATGCTGGTTCGGTTTGGAGCGTCATGCAGACGGCGGGCTCGGTGTTTCTCGCGATGGTTTGCCGATGGTGACCACTGATTACTTGAACTCGGGAGATGATCACCGGGTACTTGCCGTGAGTGCCGAGACACGCAACAGTGTCAACTATTCGATTATGCGCACCTCCCGCGGTGAGCTTATCGACAGTTCGCCGGTGCAAAGGGTACGTGCCCTTGATGGAAAACCGGATGAGATTGATCAACAGCTGGCTCAGGTGTGCGCTACATTGCTATCCAATCCGAATGAGCAGGCCATCGCGACAATCAGTGAATTAGGCTTTGGCGGCATATACGTAGTTCCCGACTCTCGCTCGGCGGACAGTTCGCCGTATGAGCAGCTGAAAGCCAACATCGCGGCAACGGAGGGCACTCAATCATTGGTATCCACGGATACTGGCAGCTATTATCGGCTGACGCTACGTTCCTACTCCGAGCAGAACGTGGATACCTCGTGGCAGCAGCGTGCGCAGCAAAGTGCCTGGCGTTATGCGTGGTTGGCGTGCTTGGCGGTGATAGTGGTGTTGTACTGCCTGGTAGCCGTGCCGCGTAGACGTCTTACCCGTGGATTGGAGGAGCAAGCATGAGCAGAGGCAACGCTACCCGTCGTTCACGGCGTTCTCGGGTCTATACCGCAGTGCTGGGCGCCATCACCATGCTGGTGCTGTTGGCGTCATTCGCCGCGTTGATGATCTTGCCGGTGCCAATCGCATGGGTGGATACGGTGCGGGCAAAAAACAATGCGCTTGGCCAGAGCGTCAGCACTACTCAGATAGAAAGCTATTGCCCGGCCCCGATGCAGTTGGCGGATACCGGTACATATGGCGACAGCGCCTTTCAGGCAACGGCGGGCAATCTGAGCACTCAGGAGCGGTTTGCGGCTTTTGGCTCGGTATACAGCGCAACGGTAGCGCCTTTCGGCACTGCTAACGCCTCGGATACGAGCATAACGCTGAAAGACGGCGATCCCAGCGATGATGCGGATGTGAAAATCGGCACTCAATCCAATGCTCAGTCCGATTCACTCATCGATACGCATATGCTGCAGGCAGCGCAAGGAACCGGAACGGCAGGTACTGTTGTCTCCTGGGCGGATGAGGGCGATCTCAAGGGAGTTTCCGCCGCATCGTGCACGGCTACCGCATTGAGTCGATCCTTCCTGCTTACCGGCACCGGCACCGGCACTACACAGCAACTTGTGGTGGTCAATCCCTCTGCCAAGGCGACCACCGTGGATATCATGGCATGGGGTAGCGAACAGGCTGGAAAAATGGCGTTATCCACCCAATCGACGGTGTCGGTGCCCGCAAAGGGGGAGACGTCCGTCGATCTTTCGGCGGCTGCGGAAAAGCAAAACGGTCTGTACGTTACAGTCTCAAGCAAGGAGACTCCCCTCGCCGCTATGGTGCGTACGGTTTCGATGGACGGTTTGACTTCGCAAGGCTCGGATTTCGCTGTGCCGTTAGCTGCCGAGTCCGATACCGCAGCAGTACCGGCAATTGCTTCAGGCGATGCGGTTACCGCTTATCTGTTTGCTCATGAGCAAACAAAAACCACGCTTTCATGGGTTACGAATCATGGTTTGGTATCTGCTAAGAATGTCGAGGTCGAGGCAGGCAAGGTCCAGATTGTAGATCTGGGCAAGGCGCCAGACGGTGCGCTGGGCGTACTGTCCACCGCTGAGGACGCTCTGTCGTTTTCGGTGCGGGCCGTCCGCTCCGGCGAGAATGGTCAGGCCGATTTCGCATTGGGACAGGCCGCCGAGCCTGCCGCCTACTCAGGTCTGGCTCTTGCAAATGATGTAGACGCCGACGTGACGTTGGTTAATGTCACCAACGTGAAACAGACGGTGACAATAACCGCTTACGATGAGACCGGCAAGGAAATAGACGACAGGGATATTACTCTTGACGCCAATTCGGCATGGTCCGATGCAGTCGGTGATTTGTCTCAGCATGATACGGTTGCCGCACTGCGATTGGAAGACAAATCCGGTGCCGTGGCTTGGGGTGTGCGCTTGGGTCATGATGGTCTGGGAGACGGAACCGTTGCCGGGTTGGCGATGGTCAATGCGTCCTCATTGATGCCGTCTACAGCGTACGTTTGGGCACGAGCCAACGATGCCATAGTTCGCTGACCGTCGGCTAACTGGCCAGCGAACTATGGGTGATGATCACAGACCCCAGTCTGGATCGATTTCTTCGGGCCGCCGTCCGTAAAGCTCAGCCACGCGAGCTGCGATTTCATCTCGTATGGCCAGCTGCAATTCAAGCTTGCTGCGTGTCTCGGTCTGTAATGGCATTCTATAGAGCACAACGCGAGCTGGAATGCCGTGGCTTGCGGGGAAGCAGCGCGAGGTCATGCTGGGCTCGGATTGCCAAGGGGCAGGATCAGAAGGCGGCACATCTTCGACGGCGAACTGGAGCGGACGTATCAGCTCAGGCCAAGCCTCATGAAGTCGACGCACCTGTGCCGCCACCATATCATCAAACATGCCGGTACGAGTGCGATATCGAGGCAGACGTGTGCCGAACATCGGGGTCCGCATACCCCGTCCATGCCGGTTCCGATATACGTGATTGGTCCAAGGTGGCTGAAGCATGGTTTCCACCATAGGCCAAGGCACAGGCAACTTGCGTTAGGATAGGTTCATTGGTAAAGGGCCAATGGCTGATACCGACAAGGGGGTTTGACGCGATGATGGTGCATCACTGGACCGAGCTTGATCTGGATAACGTATGCGCGCGCGTCAAGGTATTTGGCTTTGATCTGGACAATACGCTTGCCAGCTCCAAACGACCAATGGCTCCGGAGATGACGCAACGGTTCATCTCCTTGCTTGACCGGATTCCGATAGCGCTGATTTCCGGCGGCAGCATGGAAGTGGTCACCTCTCAGGTATTGGACCAGCTCGGCGATGAGGCTCGACGGGAGCAGTTGCATGTCATGCCCACGTCGGGCTCGCGATATTACCAGTGGAACGGCTCGCAGTGGTCTTTGATATACGCACATGATTTGGATGCTGAGACGGTGCGCGTCGTGCGGTCCAGTTTGGAGAAGCACGCTAGGGCGCTTGGCTTGTGGGAGGAACAGGTTTGGGGGCCGCGCATTGAAAACAGAGGAAGTCAGATCACTTTTTCGGCACTGGGCCAATACGCTCCGGTAGAAGTCAAACGGACTTGGGACATTGACAACACCAAGAAACAGGCGTTGGTTCGTGCGGTCAGCAGTGATTTGCCGGATCTGAGAGTACGTGCCGGAGGATATTCCAGCGTAGATGTCAGCATGTATGGGCTGGACAAAGCATATGCGGTACGTCGATTGGCGCAAATGCTGTCCATTGAAACCAATGAGATTGCGTTCGTGGGAGACCGTATGTCCGCAGACGGCAACGATTATCCAGCGGTCGCCGCCGGAGCCGCAGGCATCATGGTACGTGAGCCGCAGGATACCTTGGCGCTGATGGATGCATTGCTGGCCTGTCTGGATACGTTCGGTGTAGAGCGGTGATATGCCATGTGCCCCGCATCGATACCGGACCCGCGCCATACGCGACATGTGTGGCATGGAGCGGTTGGTATGGTGCGCGATGTACTGTTCCCTCGCGGATGTGCCGGCTGCGATAGACCGGATACCGTGTTATGCGAGGACTGCCTGCATATGTTCTCCGGTTGCAGGGAGCGCATACTAGGCGGCGAGCCGATGGTGCGAGTCTGGTCGGCGGCGATATATCAAGGCCTGGTGCGTCATGCGGTGCTGGGATGGAAAGACCATGACGATGTGGAATTGGATACCCCGTTGATGCATGTCGTCGCCGAGGTGACGAAACACGGTCTGTTGCATTGCTTGGACAGAGCAGCGAATGTGTATGACGGCAATGCTGCTGTTGCGGTGATTCCCGTGCCCTCATCGTCTGCCTCGATACGACGTAGAGGACGGTATCACACACTTCCGCTGGCATATGCCGTTGCGTCGGCGCTTCGATCCGATGGAATCAATGCGCGTGTAAGCCGTCTGCTTGTCCACACGGCTGGTGGACGAAAGTCAGTGCAGCAGATTTCTCCGGCCCAGCGGATGCAGCGTGTATCCGGTCACATTGTTGCAAATGCCCGTATCGAGGCATATGGCGCAGGTGACGGGGCGGTGCTCGTGGACGACATTGTCACTACAGGCGCCACACTGAAGGAATGCGCCTATGCGCTGCGACGGCAGGGTATCAGTGTGCTGGGAGCGATAGTGCTGGCGGATGCCGTGGTGCCCCGATACGATGACGATTGCAACGGGTGAATGACATCAGTGACTGTACCCCAGATCGTTGGGGCTGCGCCATCGGGCATTGCATAATCGGCAAAACAGGGGTTATCGGCGCGCAACAATGTGGTATGTGGCGTGACAGCCAGACGTTTAATGGCGATCTCGCCATCTAATACTACGGCCACGATATCGCCATGATGAGCAGCTGCAGACTTATCCACAATAAGCAGATCACCATTACGGATGCCGGCGTTCATCATGGAATCTCCGGCCATCTGCATCAGATACAGCGTGTGGTTCGTGGCGCGGGACGACATGGCATGTTGAGACTGTAACGCGTATGCCGATTCGTTCATGAGTGCTCACCTCCTCCTACAATATTAGTACATCCGTTCGAATATCGTAGGAGGAGGGGCAAAACAACAGATATCATCACATTGTTATGAGGCGGCAAAAGAGACAACGCTAGGATGCCGAAATATGGTATTTCGGCAATGCGATTTCGAAGTCGGCTCCTCGTTCATCGTCCACCACGCGGACAGTGCCTCCGTGCAGTTGCGCAGCCCAGCGTGCAATGGACAGTCCCAGTCCCGTGCCTCCGGATTCTGTGCCCGGACCAGCCTTGCCGGTGACAAAACGTCGGAAGATGTTCGACCGATCGGCAGGAGCGATCTGCGAACCGAAATTGACGACATTGGTCACGACGGTGCCGTAGTCGGTTTCTTCGTGAGCTTCGATGAGAACTGTCGTCCCGTCGGCGGAGTGTTTGAGTGCGTTGGCGATGATATTGGTGAACAGCTGGCGAAGGCGATCCTGATCGCCTTCCACCATGATGTTGCCGGGAACCTCCAGATGGATGTCATGAGCGTGCCCTCCGTCGGCTATTTCCAAGGGCTCCACGGTCTCGTCGAGGAATTCGGCGAAGTTGAACTGTTCGATGTTCAGACTTGCAGCACCGGCTTCCATGCGGCTCAGATCAAGCAGAAACGCAATGAGGTCGGAAAGCCGTTGAGTCTGGGTGAGAATGCTCTCCAGATTAGCCGGTGTCGGCTCGGTGACGCCGTCGGCCATATTCTCCACCATGGCTTGTAAGGCGGAGACCGGAGTGCGTAGCTCATGGCTGACGTTGGCGATCATGTCCAAACGCATCTTGTCGGCATGTTCAAGTTCTCCGGCCATTGCGTTGAAGGAACGTGCGAGCTGGCCGACCTCATCATGACGATCCTGATCGATGTCTACACGCACGGTGTAATCGCCTTCGGCCATAGCTTCGGCTACATCCCGCATCTGGCGTAGGGGAGCGGTGATACCTCGGGAGAAGAAATAAGTGATGCCCAAAGCCACGATCAGCGTCAACGGCATGGCGATCCAACCGGACCATCCGAATTTCAGCAGGAACCAACACATGGCGAACGCTATGGCTGTGGCTACTACAATCAGAGCGCTCAATTCAAGCTTGAGCGAAGAGAAAAAATCGACCGGCTTGACACGTCTTTTGACGGTGTCAAGCCGGGGTTTGGGTTGCTGCTTGCTCATGCGGCAGGCGGCTCGAAGGCGTACCCGACGCCATGCACGGTACGAATCGTATCGGCACCGAGTTTATGGCGCAGTGCTTTGACATGACTGTCCACCGTGCGGGTACCGGAGGCATCCACCCAGTCCCAGACCTCTTCGAGCAGCTTTTCCCTTGTGAGCACGGATTTTGGCCTGCGCGCCAGAGTGGCCAGCAGATCGAATTCGGTGGGGGTCAGATGCACTTGTTCGCCATTCATGGTGACGATACGCTGAGCAGGGTCAATGACCATGGAACCGAAATCGAGAATCTTCTCGTTCTCAGAGTTCTTCGCTATGACCTTGGCTCGCTCCACGCGGCGCAACAACGCCTTACAGCGGGCGATGAGCTCACGCATGGAGAACGGCTTGGTCATATAGTCATCTGCGCCAGCTCCGAGGCCGATAACCTTATCGGCCTCGTCGTCGCGAGCGGTGAGAATCAGCACCGGCACAGGCCTTTCAGCGACGATACGCTTGGTGGCTTCAAGCCCGTCCATCACCGGTAACATGATGTCCATAATCACCAGATCAGGGCGCAACTGGGCAGCGGCCTGGACGGCGGATGCGCCATCTCCGGCTACGCGGGCCGTCCAGCCTTCGGCGGTGATGCGCTGGGCGATGGCCGTGGCGAGCGTGGGCTCGTCCTCGACCACCAGCACCGTGCGCGGCGCTGTATTCTGACGCGCTGTGGTATTGAGCATAAACAGTTACCTTTCAGCCTTGACCTGTTCAGTCTTCTGGCTTCAAGAATACAACTCCAAGTGCTGGAACGGTGATCTTCGCGGAGAACGGGCGTGAATGGTATTCGCCCTCAACCGCTTCGAACGTGCCGTTGTGGATGTCCGATCCGCCGTATGCAGCGTCGTCGGAGGTGAACACTTCGGTCCACTTACCGCCGGTGGGCAGCGCCACTTGATAGTCGGACCAAGCTTCACCGGAGAAATTGACTACCACAGCCAAGGTTTCGCCCTTGGTGCCGATGCGCAGGAAACTCAGCGTATTGTGGTCGGCGTCATCGCTCGTAAGCCATTCGAATCCGGCTGGGTCGAAATCTTGACTCCACAGGGCCGGGTTGGCCTTGTAGAAGGCGTTGAGGTCAGCCACATACTTCTGAATCTGGCGATGTTCCTCCCAATTCAGGCAATCCCAGTCGATAGAGGCATCGTGGTTCCACTCACCCCATTGGGCGAGTTCGTTGCCCATGAACGAGAGCTTCTTGCCTGGATGGGCCCACTGGTATCCGAACAGGGAGCGGACCCCTGCCAACTTCTGCCAGCCGTTGCCAGGCATCTTGCCGTATACGGACCCCTTGCCGTACACGACCTCGTCATGGCTGATCGGCAGTACGTAATGCTCGGAGTACGCGTACACCATGGAGAAGGTGATCTCACCATGATGCCATTTGCGGTTGATGGGTTCCTCGTGCAGGTACTGCAGCGTATCGTGCATCCAACCCATATTCCACTTCAAGCCAAAGCCGATGCCGCCGGCGGAGGTGGGGGCGGTGATGCCCGGCCATGCAGTGGATTCCTCGGCGATCATCATGATGCCCGGGTTGTTTTTGTACGCTGTGGCGGTGGCTTCCTTGAGGAAGTCGATGGCTTCCAGATTCTCACGGCCACCGTAGATGTTCGGCCTCCACTGGCCGGGTTCGCGGCTGTAGTCGAGGTAGAGCATGGAGCTGACGGCGTCTACGCGCAGTGCGTCGATGTGCAGATCCTCAAGCCAGAACAGGGCGTTGGCCACGAGGAAGTTGCGCACCTCGCGACGGCCGAAGTTGAATACGTAGGTGCCCCAATCCGGGTGTTCGCCACGCAACGGGTCGGGATCCTCGTACAACGGGGTTCCGTCGAATCGACCGAGAGCGAAAGCGTCCTTCGGGAAGTGGGCGGGCACCCAGTCCATGATCACGCCGATGCCGGCCTGATGGAGTTGGTCCACTAGATAGCGGAAGTCATCGGGGGAGCCGAGGCGGGAGTCTACTGCATAATAGCCGGTGACCTGATAACCCCAAGAACCGGAGAACGGGTGCTGGGCCAGCGGCATGAACTCGACGTGCGTGAAACCTTCCTGCTTGACGTATTCCACCAGTTCGGTGGCCAGTTCGCGGTAGGTCAGGCCCTTGCGCCAGCTGCCGGCATGGACCTCGTAGATGGCGACTGGGCCATCGTGCGGGTTGGTCGCACGACGATGCTGCATCCAGGCGTCGTCACCCCACTCATAGGTAGATTCGGTGACGATGGAAGCAGTGTTCGGCGGAACCTCGTGCTGGCGTTCCATTGGGTCGGCCTTCATCTCCCACACGTAATTGGCGTTGAGAATCTGGAACTTGTAAGCTTCGCCTGCTCCGACACCGGGGATGAAGATCTCCCATACGCCGGAGGACCCCAAGGCTCGCATGGCGTGACGCCGGCCATCCCATGCGTTGAAGTTGCCGACCACGCGTACGGCGTGGGCGTTTGGTGCCCATACGGAGAAAGCGGTGCCCGTGACCTGTTCGCCGGGCGTACCATCGGCTCCGCCCATCGGATCGTCGAAACGCAGCACATGTGCGCCAAGAGCTTCCCAAAGCTTCTCATGACGTCCTTCGCCGAACAGATAGGTGTCCATGTCGCCGAGCGTGGGCAGATAGCGGTAGGGATCGTCTTCGACGAGCACTTCGCCGTCCTCCCACTCGGTGCGGACGCGATAGTCCGGAATGGTCGGTTCCTTCTTGGTGCCGGCGGCAGGAACGGTGGTAACAAACACGCCGTTGTGTTCGTGAGTCATCGCATATTCGCCATCTTGGGTGACGATGGTCACCGACTTGGCCAGCGGACGGAGCACTCGAATGGTGACGGTGTCCGCATGCTTGCCGGTGCCGAGATGCCCGCCGAGTACCGCATGGGGATTGTAGAACTCAGCGTTGCTGACCGCGTCAAGTTCGCTTTGGGCGACAGGCACGGTGACGGTATCTTCCTTGATCTTCGTTTCTTTAGCCATGTCCCAAAGTCTACGTGCGTCGAGTGGAAAATGCCGTATTGTGGCTCAAAAAATGGCGAATTTGCGCCACTTACGGCGTGTTGCCGGTTTGTGAGCGCTCTCAATGACGAGGTCTTGGCCTCATGGCATAATCAATCGAGTTTTTGTGTGTAAGCCGAACAGTTCTCGGAGGGTACATGTCTTACAAAGTCGGCGATATGGTCGTCTATCCACGTCATGGGGCAGCGAAGGTGGAGGCCATCACCGAGCGGACTGTCAAAGGTGTGACGCGCGAATACCTGCAGCTGTCGGTGCTTTCATCCGACGGTTTGGTGATCAATGTTCCGGTGGATAACGCCAAAAAAGTAGGCGTACGAGACATTGTCTCCGCTTCGGAAGTGGCCAAGGTATTTGAGATTCTGCGCACGCCGATCATCGAAAAGGAAATGAACTGGTCTCGCCGGTACAAGCTGAACGTCGAGAAGATTGCCACGGGCGATGTCAACAAAATCGCCGAAGTAGTGAGGGATCTGGCTCAGCGTGATGTGGATGAACATGGTCTGTCCGCCGGAGAGAAGCGTATGCTGACCAAGGCTCGTGCCATTCTTACCTCGGAGATCGCATTGTCGGAGAAGATCGACGAGACTGAGGCCCAGCGGCTGCTTGATGTGAATCTGGGGTACGAGCCCGCTCAGCCAGGCGATGAAAAACATCACACTGCCGAGCCGGAAGAAGCGGCTCCTGATACTTTGGCCCGTGTTGAGGCACAGAAGAAATCCAAGAAGAAGTGATGTATGGGCCTCGGTTCATCGGAAACGATGACCGGGGCTTTTTTATTTGCGTCTGTACCGTGCTCGCGTCTGTACTGGAAGGAACTCGTCATGAATCTTGATGTGGCAGAAGCCAATATCGTCAATATGATGATCGGTCAGGGATTTGATGCACATCGCTTTGCGACTCCCGGTACGGGACGTCCGCTTTGGCTGGCTGGGTTGCTCTGGCCGGTGCCTGAGGACGCAGATCCTTTGCAAGCTTCATATTATGAAGGCATCGAGGGGGATTCCGATGGTGATGTCGCCGCCCACGCATTGATTGACGCGTTGCTCGCCGCCGCCGGGCTTGGGGATATCGGATCGTTGTTCGGTGTAGGCGCGGAGGCTCATGGTGCCGGCATGCATGGTGCGGATATGCTCAAGGAGACGACGGCTTATCTGACGGCCAACGGGTATAAGCCGGTTTCCGCCTCCGTTGCCATTGTCGGCAATCGCCCGAAAATCGGCACTCGTCGCACGCAAGCCGAGACTGTGCTTTCCGCAGCGGTTGGATGCCGCGTCTCGCTGACCGCCACCACCACCGATCATATGGGATTCACCGGCAGTGGTGAGGGTATCGCCGCTATCGCCAACGCGCTGGTTATTCGACAGTAACGTTGAGCGACGGTATCGCGGCGGTTTAACGAGTCTTCAGAGTGTTGATTCCCTTGGCGATTGCCCAGAACAGGGTGGACAACGTCACGATGATGAAGCTCGGGGGAGCGGGGAACATCGCGGAAAGCACCAGTCCCAGCCAGATTGAGGTCAGACAGAGTACGCTTGCGATCACCATGGCTTTGAACGGGGAGCCTGCGAGAATATTGGCGGTTGCCGCCGGAGTGATTACCAGAGCGAAAATCAGCAGCGTACCGACGGCCGGCACCGCGATGGTGATCACTCCGGCCATAATGGCCATAAACGCTACGCTCATCAGACCAATCGGTACACCTTTGGCTTGCGCTACCTGTTCGTCGAGTGAGCTGAACAGCAGCGGGCGGTAGATTACCGCGAGAAGAACCAACAGCAACACGTCGAAGAGCGCGAAACCGATGATCTGATCAGTGGTTATGGTCAGAATCGAACCGAAGAGGATCGATTGCATTTGCTGTGATGCGGAACTGGACAGACGCGCAAAGAACAGACCCAAGCCGGTGGCGAAAGCCAATACGGTGCCGGTGGCGATTTCGCGCTCGGAGACGCGTTTGCCCAATGCGCCGATAACGAGTGCCCCACCTAACGCGAATACGCCCATGCCTAACGAGACCGGCAATCCTAGCAGTACTGCGCCGGTGGCTCCTGGCAGGCCGATATGCGCCAGTGCATGTGCCGCGAACGTGGAATGACGCGCTATGGTGAAATATCCCATAACGCCGGCTGCCAGCGCGATAAACAAGCCGGCTGCGAAGGCATTGGACATGAATGGAGCCATCAGCGTATCCATCCATTCGGGATCAAACGAAAAATCAATGGCATTCATAGGATTTCCCTTGCGTTGATATCTGCCCGGCGACGTTTTACCGATCGGAGCTTGTGCTGGCATGGACGTGGTGATGCATCTGCGCCACTTCGTCGGCGGAGTGCATGTCCTGTGTCTGGTTTCGCGGCTCGTCTGGTGTGGGCGTGACGAACATGTCGCCTTGAGGGGTGGTGACTACTTGCACCTGCGTGCCGTAGAGATGCGTCAGCAGATCGGAGTCGAGCACCTTTCCCATGTCCGCATAATGCGGATGGCCGTCCAGCAGGTATACCGCGCCGGTCAGGATCGGCAACAGCATATTGAGATCGTGGGCTACCACCTGAATGGTCATACCGAGTTCTTGATTGAGTTTGGCGAGCACGTGAACAGTGGAGCGTTGACTGGCCAGATCAAGGTTGGCCAGTGGTTCATCAAGCATGAGCAGCTTGGGATCGCATGCCAGTGCCTGTGCAATGGCCACACGTTGGCGCAGACCGCCGGACAGCTCCGAAAGACGGTATTTGGCCTTGTCCGCGATGCCCGTAAATTCCATCGCTTCGCGAGCCTTGGCCCGTTGTGCCTTGGTGATCATATGAATGCCGAAACGGGTGCCGGTCAGGCCCAGCAATACTGATTGTTCGGCAGTGAGGTTGGAATCGATGTCTGAGGCGTAGCTTTGCGGCACATATCCGATCTGATGGTTCATGCTTCCGGCGGGTTTGCCTAAAACGGTTAACGTTCCGGCGGCAAGGGGAAGCAGCCCCAGCTCGGCTTTCATCATGGTTGTTTTGCCGGTGCCGTTGGTGCCTACGATTGCGGTCACCGACCCCGAGGGAATGGAGAATGTGCCATGCTGCCAGATGATGCGTTCGCCACGTCGTACAGCGGCATCGCGGAACACGATGCAATCGGATTTGCTCATATGCGCGATTGTGTCAAATGATGCTGACAATCGTTCTCAATAGAGTGTTGTTCCCATGTGGACGAGCATATGTTGCCCACGATGATGCTGCCGTGAAATCGTGTGCTTCAACAACGGGCATCGTCCCTCGGTCTCTCGTCTCGGTTGTCGATTGTGTGATGCCGAGTGCCGAGGATGTTCCCGACTATCGGCTATTTACCTGGATCGGGCTGGTCGTCGCCGGAGGATTGAGCGTCGTCCTTGTTGGCGTCAGCACCCGAGCCGTCGTTGTTTGTGCTGCCGCTACTGTTCTCATCGGTGGACGTATTCGACGATGAAGATTTGCATTCGCGAATATAGGTTATGTCTTGATCTTCCTCGTCGGCGTTGGTGGCGTCGGAGGAATCCGGTTCCGTTGAAGCGCTGTCGTTGGATTTCTCGCCGGTGCCACTGGTGTCGCCGGCGGATGAGGACCCGGACTTGTCATCGCTGCTCGTGGTCTTATCGGCGTCGTCGGCGTCCGTCCCGTCCGCGGACTCGTCGTCCTGATCGGTGTCGCAGCCATAATCCGGGTCGACGGCGTCGACAATGCTGTTGATGATTTGGTTGATCCATGCATCCAAGGTCTTGGAGTCGGACGGCATCTGTTCGGACACCTTCACCACCGGAACTTCGGAACGTCCTGCGGCGCCGGTGATGAGATTGGTCGCTTCGTTGGCGGCTTGCGTGTTGTTGATAAGCAGATCGATGTCTCGGTCTTCGATGATCTTCTGGAACGACTGCAGATCGGCTGGAGCGGCCTCTCCGCCTGACGCAGTGGACTGCGCGTATCCTTTGGGGGTGGAGTCCTTGAATCCCAGGTCGGCCATCAGATAGTATGCCACTGGCTCGGTGGCGGCGTAGGCAAGATCGGTATGGTTTTTCATGAAGTCATCCGCCCAGTCTTCCATAGACTGCTCAGACTGTTTCCAAAGCTTGAGGCGTTTCTTGAACTCTGCTTTTTTGCTGGGCAGCGTCTTGCTGAATGCGTCGGTAAGGGCCTCCGCCATGCCGACGCGTGCATCTTTGGAAAACCACAGATGTGGATTGTCTCCCTCTACGGCACCCATTACGGAGGCCGCGGAAACTATGTTCGACGACGAGGTCAACGATTTGGTGGCCCATGAATCGTATCCTGCACCATTGGCGACTACGATTTGCGCTTTGGAGAGTTTCGCCACATCCGAGGTCTTGGGCTCGAAATCATGAGCGTCCACATTTGTGGTGTTCACAATGGAGGTCACGGTCACGTCTTCTCCACCAAGCTCCGCGGCCAAAGCGCCCCATTGATTGATCGAAGCGACCACCGTAATCGGGCTGGTCTGCTCGGTGGCCGTCTGCTGCTTGTTGGAATCGGCGGGCGTGCTCTCTTCGGTGCCGCATGCCGTGACGGTCAGAAGAGCCGTGACGCTCAGGGCAGCGGCTGCATACCTCAAGCAATGCATGAATCGAATTCCCATGGAACGCCTTCTTTGCCTCAGCTATGGACGAATGAACGCATGTGATTTGTTCTAACGATAGCCTATCGTTTCGAATAATCACCGCAACGAAGAAGCGAAAGGGGAGCTATGGCTACGAGAATTGACGGAAAGCAGGTGGCTGCGGCGATTAAAGCCGATTTAGCCGAGCGTGTGAACCGGTTGAAGGAGCAGGGCGTGACGCCGGGGCTGGGGACGCTGTTGGTGGGTGAGGATCCAGGTTCGGTCAAGTATGTAGCCGGAAAACATGCGGATTGTGCGGAAATCGGCATCAATTCCGTCCGCAAGGACCTGCCGGCTGATGCCTCTTTTGATGACATCGCCGCCGCGGTGCGTGAACTCAATGAGGATCCGGCTTGCAACGGCTTCATCGTGCAGTTGCCGTTGCCCAAAGGCATTGATCAGAACGCCATCATTGATCTCATCGATCCTGCCAAGGACGCCGATGGCATGCATCCATACAATCTTGGTGAGCTGGTGCTTCATGTGCGCGGCGATATCACCACGCCGTTGCCGTGTACGCCGCGCGGTGTTATCGAGCTTCTTGAAGCCTACGATATCGACCTCAACGGCAAAGAAGTATGTGTACTGGGTCGCGGCATTACCATTGGCCGTACCATCGGCCTGATGCTGACTCGCAATGCTGTGAACGCCACGGTGACTTTGTGTCACACAGGTACCAAGGACGTAGCGGATCATATGCGTCGCGCGGATGTGATCGTGGCCGCCATGGGCTCGGCTGGCTTCGTGACCCCAGATAAAATCAAGGAGGGCGCGGTGCTGGTCGATGTCGGCGTCAGCCGCGTCTTCGACGAGGAAGCCGGACGTTATCGTATCAAGGGCGACGTGGACAAGGCCTGCTATGACAAGGCCTCTGCCTACACGCCGAACCCCGGTGGCGTAGGCCCGATGACTCGCGCCATGCTGCTGGCTAACGTAGTGGAAATGGCCGAACGCTCCCTGTGAGTTGACTGCTGTCTGGTCATGGTATGTGTTGCTCGACACGCTCAAGACCGTTCGGCCAAGCCTGCGGCCCCGCAACGCATACCATGACCAGACACCTCCGACTTGCGTAATGTATAGCGCGAAGCCGGTGGGCGAGGATGTGCATGCCTCGACTGTGAGCAGCGCAGGTGTGTGCTAAGCTCTGCGAGCACGCACCGGAGCGAGGCCAAACGGCCTTGAGTGTGTCGAGGCATGCACATCCTCGCCCGCCGGTGGCCACGTGCAAAAAGAGAATGCGCGACACGCCTTTGTATTGCAATGGTTTCTTGGCTATAGCTCTCTGTATTCTGAATGCTTGTATGTCTCAAAGGGCATGCAAGCATAATTGAATATCGAGTAATTATCCATCCATCTATTGAGAAACCATAGTATTTACATGGCAGAGAACAACACTGAAGTCGCCAAGGTTGCCATCAACGACATTGGCACCGAAGAGGACTTCATCAAGGCAGTCGATTCCACCATCAAGAATTTCGATGATGGTGATCTGGTTGAGGGTACCGTCGTCAAGATTGATCGCGACGAAGTTCTCCTGGATATCGGCTACAAGACCGAGGGTGTCATCCCCTCCCGTGAGCTTTCCATCAAGAAGGACGTCGATCCGGACGAGGTCGTCGAAGTCGGCGACACCATCGAGGCTCTTGTCGTCACCAAGGAAGACAAGGAAGGCCGTCTGATCCTGTCCAAGAAGCGTGCTCAGTACGAGCGCGCCTGGGGCGACATTGAGAAGATCAAGGAAGCCGACGGCGTCGTTGAGGGCACCGTCATTGAAGCCGTCAAGGGCGGCCTCATCGTCGACATCGGTCTGCGTGGTTTCCTGCCTGCTTCTCTCGTTGAGATGCGTCGTGTGCGTGACCTGTCCCCGTACATCGGTCAGAAGATCAAGGCTAAGATCCTTGAGCTCGACAAGAACCGCAACAATGTGGTCCTGTCCCGTCGCCAGTACCTGGAGGAGACCCAGTCTGAGGTTCGCGAGACCTTCCTGTCCCAGCTCAAGAAGGGCCAGATCCGTGAGGGCGTCGTGTCCTCCATCGTCAACTTCGGCGCTTTCGTCGATCTGGGCGGCGTTGACGGCCTGATTCACGTTTCCGAGCTGTCTTGGAAGCACATCGATCACCCGTCCGAGGTCGTCAAGGTCGGCGATAAGGTCACCGTTGAGGTGCTCGACGTCGATCTCGATCGTGAGCGCATCTCCCTGTCCCTCAAGGCCACCCAGGAAGATCCGTGGCAGCGCTTCGCTCGCACCCACGTTCCTGGCCAGATTGTCAAGGGCAAGGTCACCAAGATCGTCCAGTTCGGTGTCTTTATCTCCGTCGAGGACGGCATCGAGGGCCTGGTGCACATCTCCGAGCTCGCCAACCGTCACGTCGAGAACCCGGAGACCGTGGTCAAGCCGGGCGAGACTGTGTTCGTCAAGGTGATCGACGTCGATCTCGATCGTCGCCGCATCTCCCTGTCCCTCAAGCAGGCCAACGATTCCGTTGATCCGGCTTCCGAGGACTTCGATCCGGCTATCTACGGCATGCCGGCCGAGTATGACGAGCAGGGCAACTACAAGTACCCCGAAGGCTTCGACCCGAACACCAACGAGTGGATCGCTGGCTTCGAGAAGCAGCGCGAGGAGTGGGAAGCTCAGTATGCTGCCGCTCACGAGCTGTGGGAGGAGCACAAGGAGTTCGTGGCCAAGGAACTGGCGAACGCAGCCGAGTCTGCTGCCGCCGACGGTCAGGGCCCGAAGGAAGAGAAGCCGGTCGAGGAGACCTCCAACTACTCTTCCGCTGCTCCGGCTACCGGCACTCTCGCCGATTCCGATCAGCTCGCCGCTCTGCGCGACCAGCTGCTCGGCAAGTGAGCTGTTGCTGACGCTTAGTGCGTAATGAGAACCCGGTCCTTATGGGCCGGGTTTTTCGTATTAGCATGTCCATATGAGAATTGGACTGACAGGCGGGATCGCAGCGGGCAAAAGCACGGTTTCATCGCGTTTTGCGAAGTTGGGAGCGGTGATTATCGACTATGATGCACTGGCGCATCGGATTGTTGAGCCCGGGGGAGAGGCCATTGCACAAATCGCCGAGGCCTTTGGACCGGATGCGTTGCTGTCGGATGGTAGCCTGAATCGTTCCTGGATGGCCGACCATGTTTTCGGCGCTCATGCCAAGCCGGGGGCGCGGGAGCGGCTGGATGCCATCGAGCATCCACTCATCTATCAACTTGCCGCCCAACAAGAACGGTCATGCAGCCCGTCAGACATCATCATTCATGATGTGCCGTTACTCGCCGAAGTCATCGACAGCATTCCCTTTAATTTCGACCACATTATTACGGTGGAGGCGCCGGTATGCATGCGTCTTGAACGTATGATTGAAGAACGCGGCATGAGTCCTGAACAGGCCGAGGGCCGTATCCGACACCAATCCAGCGAATCCGAACGCCGGGCGATTGCGGACATCATTATCGATTCAGCTCAGCCTATGGAGCGCATGATGGCCCAAGTGGATGATATCTACCGAGGTTTTCGCTCGCAGGTTCATGCATCATAGTCTTCGGGGATGGCCTTAAGATTGATCCCATGGGATTCAACATTGAGCGTGCGGATAAACCTTTTGTCGTCAAATCGCCGTACCAGCCGTCTGGTGACCAGCCTCAGGCCATCGAGGAACTGGCCGAACGCATCGAGAATGGTGAAAACGATGTGGTGTTGATGGGTGCCACCGGTACCGGCAAAACCGCCACCACCGCTTGGCTTATCGAGCGTTTGCAGAGGCCGACGCTGATTATCGAACCCAATAAGACACTTGCTGCACAGCTGTGCGCAGAGTTCCGCGAACTGATGCCGGATAACGCCGTCAGCTATTTCGTCTCCTACTACGACTACTACCAGCCGGAAGCCTATATTCCGCAGACCGATACCTATATCGAGAAGGACTCCAACATCAACGACGACGTGGAGCGTTTGCGCCACCAAGCCACGGCGAACCTGTTGACCCGCCGAGACTGCGTGGTCGTCGCTACGGTTTCCTGCATCTATGGTTTGGGTACTCCGGAAGAGTACGCCGGTCGAATGCTGCTGCTCAAGGTGGGGCAGGAGATCAACCGGGACGACCTATTGCGCCAGTTCGTCGCCATGCAATACAAACGGAACGATATCGCCTTCACTCGCGGAACATTCCGTGTGCGCGGCGATACCGTGGAAATCATCCCAGTCTATGAGGAGCTGGCGGTACGCATTGAATTCTTCGGCGATGAGATCGATCGCATCTCCACTTTGCACCCATTGACCGGCGACGAGATCGCGGAGGAAAACGAAGTCCATATTTTCCCGGCCTCCCATTACGTAGCCGGACCGGCACGTATGGAACGTGCGCTCAAAACCATTCGTGAGGAGTTGGATGATCGTCTTGCCGAATTGCATAAGCAAGGCAAGGAGCTTGAGGCGCAGCGTCTCAACATGCGCACCACGTATGATTTGGAGATGCTTACCCAAGTGGGCGTATGCTCCGGCGTTGAAAACTATTCAAGGCATTTCGACGGTCGCGCACCAGGCACTCCGCCGCACACGCTACTTGATTTCTTCCCGGATGATTTCCTGTTGGTCATCGACGAATCCCATGTCACGGTTCCTCAGATCGGTGCTATGTATGAAGGCGATGCCTCCCGTAAACGCACATTGGTGGAGCATGGGTTCCGTTTGCCCTCGGCCATGGACAACCGGCCGCTCAAGTGGCCGGAATTCCTGCAGCGAGTAGGGCAGACGGTATATCTTTCCGCCACTCCAGGCGATTATGAACTGGGTCTGTCGGATGGGGTAGTGGAACAGATCATCCGACCGACCGGTCTGCTGGATCCGAAAATCGACGTGCGTCCGGTCGAAGGCCAGATTGATGATTTGTTGGCTGAGATCAAAGATCGTGTGGCAAAGAACGAACGTGCGCTGGTCACCACGCTGACTAAGAAGATGGCCGAGGACCTGACTGATTATCTGCTGGAACGTGGTATCAAAGTCGAGTATCTGCATTCCGATGTGGATACATTGCGTCGTGTGGAACTGTTGCGTATGCTGCGCGAAGGCAAGATCGATGTGATCGTCGGTATCAACCTGTTGCGTGAGGGATTGGATTTGCCGGAGGTCTCGCTGGTCGCCATTCTGGATGCTGACAAGGAAGGCTTCCTGCGCTCTTATCGTTCGTTGATTCAGACCATCGGCCGCGCTGCGCGAAACGTTTCCGGCACGGTGATCATGTACGCCGATGAGACTACGGATGCCATGCGCAAGGCCATCGACGAAACCGATCGCCGTCGTGCCAAGCAGATGGCATACAATCAGGAGCATCATATCGATCCCAAGCCATTGATCAAGAAGATCAGTGATGTCAACGATATGCTCGCCAAGGAGGATGTGGACACGCAGACCCTGCTTGAGGGTGGCTATCGCAATGCGGGCAAAGCCGGCAACACGCATCTGGGTGTCCCCACCATGAACGCCGAAGAAGCCGACAAGCGTCATGAGGAAATCCTCAAGGCTGGATTGCCGGCTCAGGATTTGGCGGATCTCATCCGTCAGCTCTCTGAACAGATGCACACTGCCGCCGAACAGCTCCAGTTCGAGCTTGCAGCCCGTCTGCGCGACGAAATCCGCGACCTCAAAAAGGAGCTCCGCCAAATGACCGAGGCAAACAAGTAGGTTCTAGGTTCCGTGAAGATTGACCTGCGGATGGTTATGGGATGTGCCGTGCGACACATTCAAGGCCGTTCGGCCAAGCCTACGGTCTTACAGCACATCCCATAACCATCCGCATCGTGATTGCGGTTGAATACGCTGCGATGCGGAGGTGGAGGTGCACATACCCCGGCCCTCCACCAATCAACGGTAACGGAACGGCCCGCCCGTCAACTCCATAAATTAGGGTAGTGAATCATGGCAGAAACCCCTCTTGCATTTGAAATCATCACCTTTGTGGTGCTTGCGTTGTTCTTCATCGTCGACCTATTCGTCATCGGCCGACGTCCGCATGTGCCGTCCACCAAGGAATGCGTGCAGCATATCGCTTTCTTTGTGGTCATGGCGCTGATCTTCGGTGGATGCATCTGGTTCTTCGCCGGATCGAAGCCGGCCATAGAGTTCTACTCCGGCTGGCTGACCGAATATTCATTGTCCATTGACAATCTGTTCGTATTCGTCATCATCATGTCGAATTTCGCAGTGCCCAAACAGCTGCAGAAGTATGTGTTGTCGGTGGGTATCACCATCGCCTTGATTTTCCGTGGCATCTTCATTCTCATCGGTGCGGCGTTGATCTCCCGATTCACGTGGGTGTTCTTCATTTTTGGCGCTTTCCTGATTTATACCGCTGTCAAGCTGGTGATCGGTGGCGATGACGATGAGGAATATCATGAAAACGGTCTGATTCGTACATTGCGTAAAGTCATTAAGATCACCGATGACTACGATGGTGAGAAGTTGAGGACCACGCGAAACGGTGTACGCTACTGGACTCCGATGCTTATCGTGTTCCTGACCATCGGTACCACCGATGTGATGTTCGCGTTCGATTCCATTCCGGCGATCTTCGGCTTGACTAAGGATCCGTTCCTGGTGTTCACCTCTAACGTGTTTGCGCTGCTCGGTCTTCAGCAGCTTTACTTCCTGCTGGGTGCGCTTCTGGACAAGCTCGTCTACCTTCCTGCCGGACTGTCTGTGGTACTCGGATTCATCGGAGTCAAACTGGTCATGGAGGCGCTGCATGGCAATACGCTGCCGTTCATCAACGGCGGCCATGGCGTGCATTGGGTGCCTGAGGTTCCTACGTGGTTGTCCCTTGCGGTGATTGTGGTAGCAATCGGTGGAGCGTCAATTGCATCCGTCATCAAGATGAAGACTTTGGAATCCGGTAAGAAAGCCTGAAATAATCAGGAAAATAGAACCTGAAAACCTAATATCCGCAACAATGTGAGCGCTCACAACACACCGAGAGAAAAACTTGGCATATCGCTGTGAGCGCTAGTAAACTGGTTTTCGGCAAGTGAGGCCTTCGGCCTCGGAACTCAACAATTAGAATAGGCAGGCATTCATGCGTAAAGCCAAGATCGTTGACACCATCGGTCCCGCCACCGAGGAATACGACAACCTTCTCAAGCTCGTTGAAGCCGGTATGGACGTTGCTCGTCTGAACCGCTCCCACGGCACTCCTGAGGATCACCTCCGCGTCTACAACAACGTTCGCAAGGCCAGCAAGGAAACCGGCCGCAACGTTGCCGCGCTTGTCGATCTGCAGGGCCCGAAGATCCGCTGCGGTTGGTTCAAGAAGAACGCCGAGGGCGAGGACAAGGTTCAGCTGCAGCTTGGCCAGGAGTTCGTCATCACCACCGACGATATCGAGGGTGACGAGCACATCACCTCCACCACCTTCAAGGGTCTGCCGGGCGATTGCCACCCGGGCGACCCGATTCTGATCGACGACGGCAAGGTCCGTCTTGAGGTCACCAAGGTCGAGGGCAACAACGTGCACACCAAGGTCGTCGTGGCCGGTCCGGTGTCCTCCCACAAGGGCATCAACCTGCCGGGCGTTGCCGTTTCTCTGCCTGCTCTGACCGAGAAGGATGAGGCTGACCTGCGTTGGGCCATCCGCACCGGTGCCGACATCATCGCCATGTCCTTCGTGCGTTTCGCCACCGATATTGATCGCGCTCACGAGATCATGGACGAAGAAGGCCGCCGTATCCCGATCGTCGCCAAGATCGAGAAGCCGCAGGCTCTGGAGAACCTCGAAGACATTGTCAAGACCTTCGACGGTGTGATGGCCGCTCGTGGCGATATGGCCGTCGAGTGCCCGCTGGAAGAGGTTCCGCTGGCTACCAAGCGCATCATCGAGCTGGCTCGCCAGTACGCCAAGCCGGTCATCGTGGCTACCGAGGTCCTCGGCTCCATGGTGAACAACCCGGTCCCGACCCGTGCAGAGGCCTCTGACTGCGCCAACGCTGTTCTCGACGGTGCCGACGCCACCATGACCTCCAACGAGACCGCTGTCGGCAAGTACCCGGCAGTCACTGTGGACACCATGTCCCGCATCTCCGGCTACGCCACCGATCACGGCTTCGACCGTATTCCGGAGCTCAAGAACCTGGACATGTCCTCCACCGGCGCTGTGTCCTCCGCTGCCGTTGATCTGGCTGACAAGCTCAACGCCAAGGCCATCGTTGCCTACACCCAGACCGGCTCCACCGTGCACCGTGTGTCCCGTGAGCGTCCGGCCGCTCCGATCTACGGCATCACCAACAACGAGCACACCTTCCACTGGCTGGCTCTGTCTTGGGGTACCGAGGCCTTCCTGACCGAGGAAGACTACCACGACAAGTCCCGCAAGGATCTCATGGTCTTCACCGACAAGATCCTCAAGGACGCTGGTAAGGTTGTTGACGGTGACAAGATCGTCATCCTGAGCTCCGCTCAGGGCGATCACCAGCCGGGCCGCACCGATTCCATCTACGTTCACACCGTCGGCGCTTGCGACTGAGATTCTTGAGGAATCGTCAAACGCGTCATAGAGCGTGAATGAGAAGGAGGTTCCCACCCCAAATCGGGTGGGAACCTCCTTCTCGTATATGCACGTAACGAGTTGCGGACGTCAGTGCCGCAAAAGCGTAATCTTTGCTGATTGACACTGATTGGCTGATTGATTGCTTCAGTCGGTTACATTATCCAGACTGCCGCTTTTCAGTCTGAGAATGGCGATAATCGTCTTGGCGTCCACGATAGTACCGTTAATCACCATCTGGTACGCCTCATCTACAGAAACCAGACGAACATCGGAACGTGGAGTCTCGGGCCCGATCGACTGCCGATCGGCAGGTGTGAGTCCGGTGGCATAGAAAATGGCCGTATGCTGCGTGGAGTAGCTCGGTGTATTGAGGAAGCGCGCAAATTGAGTAAGATGTGCGGCCGTGAATCCGGCCTCGTCCGCAAGCTTGCGGCGCGCCACATCGGCAGGCTGCTCGTCGCGATTCTTGGCATGTCCTCCAGGAATCTCCAACGTCCAGCGATGGCTCGCTATGCGGTATTGCTCCACCAGCGGAATGCGTCCGTCGTCGGTCACGGCCAATACCGCTACGGCATCGCCACTGTTTGGTTGAATGCAGTACCGAGTGAATTGCTTGCCGTCATTGGATTCGTAGGAAACCTCATCGATATTGAAATAATGGGTTTCCGTGGTCTGTTTGCGAACGGTTTCCTTAACCGGAGACGGACGCCAAGGATCGAAAGAACGATAGGTCGTGTTGTTCATATGCCCCTCCTCGATGACGGTCGTGCGCATTGCTTACATTGGCGCACATCACAACCGGCTCCATTGTAAGCCTGTACATTGTTGGTTTGTAGGAAAACCATGCGACGAAATCACATATCCTGTCTGTATGTTTTTTCGATTCAGCGCGTGTCTTTGTAGTGACAGTCTGTAACTTGTGTTACTCTCTTCAGAGTGCCAAGCACGCCCCTGTATCCCAATTGGTAGAGGAAGCAGCCTCAAAATCTGCGCAGTGTGGGTTCGAGTCCCACCGGGGGCACTTTGTAATGAGCTTCACCGCATTGTGGTGAGGCTTTTTGTTAGTTAGTCGAAGAAAAGAGGCTGGCATGGCTGCGAGGAAGAAGTCCGAGGAACCGAGCATCGACATCGACGAGGTGCTAACCGACGAGGAACTGAAGGCAGCTGCTGGCACGGATGAACCAGTCGAAGCTGAAGCCAAGACGCCAAACGGCCCGCGTACGGTTGTAGTGGCCGAAGACGAAGCCGTGAATCGTATGGATCTCGTGGCTATGCTGGAAGATAACGGCTATGAGGTGGTCGGACAGGCCGCCAATGGTGAGGAAGCCGTCGAATTGACGCGCAAGTACCGTCCGGATGTGGTGTGCATGGACGTGAAGATGCCACGCATGGATGGCATCGCCGCTGCTGGTATCATCTGCGATGAAAACATCGCCCCTGTGGTGATGCTCACGGCATTCTCCCAGACCGACTTGGTAAAGAAAGCCACCGGTGCAGGAGCCATGGCTTATGTGACCAAGCCGTATGAGGAATCCAAACTGCTGCCTACGCTGGAAGTGGCGATGGGCCGTTTCGCCGAAATCAACGATCTGCTGGACAACGTTGAGCGCAGCGAGCGTAAACTCAAGGAAACCACTGACCAGTTGCGTGAAACCGAGGAGAAGCTTAAGAAGGCTGAGGACACGCTTGAAGAGCGTAAGCTTGTGGATCGTGCCAAGGGGCTGCTGATGGATAAGGCGGACTTCTCCGAGCAGGGTGCATTCCGTTGGATTCAGAAGACTTCCATGGATCAGCGTATTCCGAAGAAGCGTCTCGCGCTTGCCATCATCGCCAAATATGGTGATCCGAAGCCTTCAGATTCGGATGAGCGCTGATAGTTGACCATCAAGCCCCGCTTCATGCGGGGCTTACGTATTTCATAGAAAAGAATGACTGATACTGTGACCTTGAATTCCGGAAGTTCCAAGCACACTTTATTGGTAGTGGATGGCCACTCCCTAGCTTTTCGCGCGTTCTTCGCCATGCCGGTCGATAATTTCAGCACCTCAACAGGGCAAGCCACGAATGCTGTTTGGGGCTTTGCCACCATGTTGGCCCAAGTGATCGATGCCGAGCAGCCCGATCTGCTTGGCGTGGCTTTCGATGTCAAGGGCGGAACGTTCCGCAACGAGTTGCTGCCTCAGTACAAAGGCACCCGTGAGGCGGCACCGGAAGAGCTGCTTACCCAGCTGCCGCTGATTCAACAGCTGCTTACGGCATTGGGCGTCACCTATATCGAAAAGCCGGGCTATGAAGGCGATGACATTATCGCCACGCTCGCCACAATGGGAGATCATGCAGGGTATCACACCCTTGTGCTTTCCGGCGACAGAGACGCTTTCCAACTTGTGGACGACAATGTCACCGTGCTTTACCCGGGCCACCATTTCAAAGATCTGAAGCATATGGATCCGCAGGCCATCATCGATAAATACAAGGTGACGCCTGCACAATATCCGGATCTGGCTGCACTGAGGGGGGAAACCGCCGACAACATTCCCGGAGTACCGGGCGTGGGCGATGGATTCGCCGCCAAGTGGATTAATCAGTACGGCTCACTGGAGGGCATCGCGGCACATGCCGATGAAATCGGTGGCAAGAAGGGCGAATCCCTGCGCGCCAACATCGATCAGGTGATGCTCAATCGCAAGGTAAACGCTTTGGTACGAGACATCGATCTCGGCGTAGCACTGAACGACCTGACCTTTGGCTCGATAGATGCCGGCGCTCTTGACACCTTGTTCAAGGATCTTGAGTTTGGCGCAAGAACCAAGACGCGTGTACTGAAAACCTTCAATACCGGAGGCGGACAGACTGTTACTGATCAAGGCGAGGGACGGTCGGATAATCAGAGTCAAGCAGAACCTGCCCTGAATCTGCCGGACAACACCGCGATATCAACTGTGCAGCAGTTCGATGCATGGATTGATGAACATCGCCACGACATCGCCGTGAGCGAAGATGTCGCGACATTCAAGGCAATGGATTTCTCCGACCACGATACTCACATCAGTGTTGGCGAGAACGTCCATCATGCATGGACGCTTGCCGCTTGGGGCGATGACCGCCCCGGTCGCTCTCATGTGCAGGCGCTCGCGATTGAAGCCGGGAAACACGCCGCTATGATCGCGCTCCCATGCGAGGCAGCACTGCATGAGACGCTCAATACATTTCTGAGCCAAGAACACGGCCGCATCATCGTACATGGGTATAAGGAGTTGCTGCACCTGCTTGCCGCGGCTCATCTGGATCTCGATTTGCCGTTGTTCGACACCAAGCTAGCCGGTTATTTGGCGCAGCCGGATTTCCATGCCGATGGTCTCATTCAGGCTGCTGAGCATTTTCTTGATATTCAGGTGAACGAGGAGACTCAACCTGCGCAGGGGATGCTGGATTTCGATGCTGAATCAACGCAACCTGACGCGGATGAACAGCGACTGCGTGATCTGTCCATCATTCGCGAGTTGGCTGGCACACTCGCCCCGATCATTGATCAGCGTGAGCAATACTGGCTGATGCGCGCAGTCGAGTTGCCGGTCTCTCGCGTACTGTTCGAGATGGAGCGAGACGGAGCGAAAATCGACACAGTACGTCTGCGTAGCATGCGCGACCAGTTCGCTCAGGATGCCCGCTTCGCTCAGGAGACGGCATGGCAGTTTGCCGGTAGCCAGCTTAATCTGCAGAGCCCCAAGCAGCTGCAAAAGGTGCTGTTCGAGGACTTCGGCCTGAAGCCCACGAAACGAACCAAGTCAGGATCCTATACCACCAATGCTTCAGCGTTGCAGGATCTGTACATAAGATCCGTGGACAATGAACAGGCGAATGGTTTCCTCGGTGCCTTGCTTCGGCATCGTGAAACCAACAAGCTCAAGCAGATCGTGCAAAGTCTGATCGATGCCGTCAACCCTGCGGATGAGCGTATCCACACCACGTTTGAGCAGACGGTTGCGGCGACCGGGCGGCTCAGCTCTGTGGACCCTAACCTGCAGAACATCCCTAACAGGAACGCTGCCGGTCGTGAAATTCGCGGCGTTTTCGTACCGGGAGACGGCTACGAATCGTTGCTAAGCTGTGATTATTCACAGGTGGAACTTCGTATCATGGCTGATCTGTCGGGAGACGAAGCACTTATCGAGGCATTCCGATCCGGCATGGACTTCCATAAATATGTGGCGTCGATGGTCTATAAGCTTCCGGTTGAGGAGATCACTGGAGACCAGCGCAGCCATGTGAAGGCCATGAGCTATGGTCTGGCTTATGGGCTGAGTACCTATGGCTTGGCTCAACAGCTGAAGATTGCTCCGCGTGAAGCCGAATCATTGAAGAACCGCTATTTCGAGACCTTCGGCAAGGTACATGATTACTTGGAATCGTTGGTTACCACTGCGCGAAGCAAGGGATACACCGAAACCATGTTTGGCCGGAGGCGATACTTCCCGGCTTTGCAATCCACGAATCGAGTGGCGCGAGACGCGGCCGAACGCGCGGCGCTCAACGCTCCGATTCAGGGGTCGGCGGCCGACATCATGAAGATTGCCATGATTCAGGCCTCACGGGCTTTGCAGGAGGCTGATGTACGGAGCCGCATCATTCTGCAGATTCATGATGAACTTGTGGTTGAAGTCGCACCGGGGGAGGCTGATCAGGTTACCGCATTGGTCAGAAACGCCATGGAACATGCCGTGGAGCTTGCCGTGCCATTGGATGTGTCTTGCGGCATAGGTGCTGACTGGCAGCTCGCTGCGCACTGATGCCATTCCATCCGTGTTCGTAACCCAGTAGTTCCAGGCTGTGAAGTGTGGCCGCCTTCTCGGATTGGCCGTGCCTCGCAGTCTGGGCCACTACAATGTGGCATATGCCGAATCTCAAGCAAGTCATTGACGTCCTTGAAACCCTCTACCCGCTTCGTTACGCCGAACAATGGGATGAGCCGGGCCTGATCGTAGGCGATTTGAGTCATGACGTCCACAAAATCGTGTTTGCGGCGGATCCGACATCCTCGATAGTAGATAAAGCTATCAAAGCCGGAGCAGACCTGCTCGTCACCCATCATCCTCTGTATTTTCGTGCCGTGCATGAGACCGGTGGCTTGGGTTTCCGTGGCGACATAGTGCGCAGACTCTACCAGAACGGATGCGGATTATGGGTGGGGCACACTAACGCTGATGCCTCGCCACGTGGCGTCGGTCAGGCGGCGGCCGACGCTTTCGGCCTGATCGATCAACGGCCTTTGGTTCCGATCGATGATCCGCAGTCCAACGCGATGGCTGGATTGGGGCGGGTCGGACGGTTGCCGCAACCGGTATCTCTTAAGGATTTCGCGCTCAGCGTATTCAACGCGGTAAATACTCGCGGAATGACTACCAAGCTCGGGATTCAGGTATGCGGTGATCTTGATGAATCAGTGGAAACAGTTGCCGTATTGCCGGGCTCAGGTGATTCGCTGTTCAATGAGGTTCGCGCAGCCGGCGTGGACGTGTATGTGACCAGCGATTTGAGACATCATCCGGCGACGGATGCCATTGAACAAGCCCGGTATGAAGCACGAATGCGCGCACATGCCATAATGCTTGGCGCGGGAGATGCTCGTCTTCGGCCGAACCTGATCAACACGCCGCATGCCGCGATTGAATCCATTTGGTTCAATTACGCGATCGAGGATGTCCCGTTGGCCGTCGAACAGGCGACAGGGCAAAGACCAGAAGTCGAGTGGATTCATGAGACAACCGATCCGTGGACACTGACCATTACTTCAGAGGAATAATGAGTTGCTGCGGTAGAATAATGAAAACGTTTGCCTAAGGAGAGAGCATGGTGGGTGATGATAAGCAGCAGCGATTGGAGCGTAAGCTCGATCGCAGGTTGAATGCTTCCTCAGACGGCATCGACATGGATGTGCCAGCCTCAGTGGTGCGTAGCGAAACCGTATACACGGGTCGTGTCTTCCATGTGGACGATATGACGCTCGCCCTGAGCGATAAGCAAGGTGGGGTCCATGAGATCAATCGTCAGGTAGTACGTCACGCACCCTGCGTGGTGATGCTTGTACATGACATGTCCACCGATCGATATCTTATCGAACGCGAATATCGTGTTGGATCGGATATATTCGCCTACGGGCTTCCCGCAGGACTGATGGACGAGGGCGAAGACATACTGGACGCGGCGTTGAGAGAACTCGCCGAGGAAACCGGTGTGGTCCCGGACCGTGATGCCATGGGTGTCGACTATATCGGAGATTTCTATTCCTCAGAGGGCATGAGTGATGAATTGGCGCATATCATGGTGCTGCATCTGGGGCCATTCCGGCACAAAGAGCGTCATATGGACCCGGATGAACATGTGGAATCCACATGGATTCCATGGAGCGAGCTGACCGCCACGCGCATCACCGCGTCAAACTCGATGATCGCGATTCAGCATGAGGCGTTGAGAAGACTCATCGCCAAGCATTCGGATACGGATAAGCCAACACTGTTTGCCTAACCTTCATCAATCAAACGCAACGGCAATATCAGAAAGTGGGATACTGAAACTATGCAGCTCAGACCCGGATCAATGTACCCCTTGGGTGCCAGTTATGACGGTGCCGGCGTGAATTTCGCGTTGTATTCGCAAGTCGCCCAAAAAGTGGAATTGTGCCTGTTCGACGAACAAGACAACGAGACGCGCATCGAAATGACCGAACAGAACTCGTATGTTTGGCACAACTATATTCCCGGACTTCAGCCCGGACAACGATACGGCTATCGTGTGTATGGCCCGTACGACCCGGTACATGGCCTTCGATGCAACCCCAATAAGCTGTTGCTCGACCCATACGCCAAAGCGATCGAAGGCAATATCGACGGCGACGAAAGCCTGTTCTCATACTGGTTCAGAAGTCCCGACGACAATTCAGCGATGAACACGCTGGACTCAGCATCGCATACCATGAAATCAGCTGTCATCAACCCCTATTTCGATTGGGGCAACGATCAGCATCCATACATTCCCTACCATGATTCGGTTATTTACGAAGCCCATGTGCGAGGTCTGACCAACCTCAATATGGATGTGCCGCCGGATATTCGTGGCACCTATGCAGGTCTTGCCTATCCAAGCGTCATCGAGTATCTGAAGAAGCTTGGCGTCACGGCCATCGAACTGATGCCGATCCATCAGTTCGTCAACGATTCGTTCCTTCAGGAGAAGGGCCTGTCCAACTACTGGGGATACAACACCATCGGCTTCTTCGCGCCACACAACGCCTACTCTTCCTCCGGAGAACGCGGTGAGCAGGTCAACGAATTCAAATCCATGGTCAAGGCCTATCATCGTGCCGGTATGGAAGTGATTCTCGATGTGGTATACAACCACACCGCTGAAGGCAACCACATGGGCCCGACCTTGAGCTTCAAGGGCATTGACAACGCCTCCTACTACCGACTGGTGGACGGCGATCCGATGCACTACTTCGACACCACCGGCACCGGAAACTCGCTGCTGATGCGTTCGCCGCACGCTTTGCAGCTCATCACCGACTCGCTGCGTTACTGGGTCACCGAAATGCACGTGGACGGCTTCCGCTTCGATCTGGCGGCCACTCTGGCCCGACAGTTCCAGGAAGTAGACAAGCTGTCTGCGTTCTTTGACATCGTGGAACAGGATCCGGTTATTTCTCGCGTCAAGTTGATCGCCGAACCGTGGGATTTGGGCTCCGGCGGTTATCAGGTAGGCGGCTTCCCCTCCAGCTGGTCCGAATGGAATGGTCGGTTCCGTGATACCGTCCGCGACTTCTGGCGCTCGCAGCCGTCTACGTTGCCGGAATTCGCTTCACGACTTATGGGCAGCTCCGACCTGTATCAGGTCAACGGCCGCCGACCGGTAGCGTCCGTGAATTTCATCACCGCGCACGATGGATTTACGCTCAACGATTTGGTGAGCTACAACGACAAACATAACGCGGCCAATGGCGAAGGCAACAGGGACGGCGAATCCAACAACCGGTCCTGGAACTGCGGTGTGGAAGGTCCTACGAACATTCCTGACGTCAACGATCTGCGCCAACGCCAAATGCGCAACATGTTCGCCACGTTATTGTTCAGCCAAGGCATTCCGATGATCTGCGGGGGCGACGAGGTCTGCCGCACCCAGCAGGGCAATAACAACGCCTACTGTCAAGACAACGAAATTTCCTGGACCAACTGGAACTTGAACAAGGATCAGAAGGAGATGCTGAAATTCGTCTCCCGTCTGGTTCATTTGCGCTTGGACCATCCGGTATTGCATCGTCGTCGATTCTTCACTGGTCGTGAGCCGGGAGATGACTCCAATACGATTCCACAGGTCGAGTGGTTCGACCATACCGGTTCCATCATGGATATGGAAGATTGGCAGAATACGCATGCATTCTCCATGATGATCTACCTCAATGGTTCCGACATTCCGGAAGTCGATTGGTACGGCAACCGTATGGTCGATAACGATTTCATCCTGATCTTCAACGCGCATTATGAGCCGATTATGTTCACGTTGCCGGATGAGCGGTATGGCCGCAAATGGCAACTCATCGTGGACACGCATAATCCCAATGGTCCGGAGTTGAGTTATGAGGCCGGATTCATGATTACCGCACCGTCCAGAAGCTTCCTGATGCTGATGAGTGCCAAGAAGCCGAAGAAGAAGTTGTTTGGTTCCGCGACGGATTGACCGGGCTGAGTTTCGAATATGGATTGGGTCCGTCGCGGCTATCTATCAATGCTGTGACGGACCCCATCCTGTTGTGCCGACGAGCAGTTTACGATGGCGTAGTTCGTTCCCAGACTGCGTTTACGACTTCCCGCTATGGTGTATTAAAGGCACTTGTATCGGGAAACGGGGAAGTAGGGAAGAGAGCGCCGCTATGGCGGAAATCTAGCGATCCGCTGCGATACGCGACTCAATCGGAGTGCCCGCAGGGGTGTCCGTCAAACCGTTTTCCAGCATTTGCGCGTGGAGCAACTGTGCTGCGACTCGATCGGCTTCGATGGCCGCGATCTGGCGTGAGAAGACGATGAACCACCCCAAGAACATAAGACCGGCCAGCGCTTCCACGTTAGTGAGCGTGTTGTGGCCCATCATCATGTTGGCCCAGAATCCTGCACACACCAATGCCGCAAGATCGGAGGCGACCATCACTGCTTTGGACAGACGCGGCGCAAGCCATGGCAGGAACACAAACAGGATCAACATGACGAAGGGCAGACCCTTGGCGCATATATTGTGCAGGAGATTGTGTGGTGTGTATCGGAATACGCCGATACCGATGAATGCCAAGCCGGATATGGTAAGTAGCGCCGAAAGAATGGTGGTACGCACCATGAAATGTGGGATATCATAGCCGCGATTCGGGTCTTTGTTGGTGCGATCGTGCCAGAGTCGCTGTAGGCGTTCGGTGGTCACTAGTTCGGATATGGCGAAGTAACTGACGATGATGATGCAGGTTCCCGCCAGCATAAGCGTTGAATTGAACATGCGGGCGGCGAATGTGGTGCGGTCGCCGAGCTGGGAGAAGTTGTTGTGATACCAGTAGGGGTCGTCGGTGGTCATGCCTGCGGTGGCTACACCGGAGATAACGAAGAACGGCAATAGGCTGGCCAATGTTTTGGCGTTCATAAGCTCAGCCTGGACGAACGTCATATAACCCACGACGCCGGAAAAACCTGCGCATATGCTGGAGATGTATCCGGCAAAAATGGCGTTGCCCATCATGTCGTTCACGGCACCCATCAATGCAAACGAGGAGAGGAATATCGTGGCGGCATACACTACTGAAAGAGCTACGATCTCCACGATGCGGCGAATCGGTGCCAACCATCCGTTGTTGAGATTCAAGGAACGGGATTTGCTGGCATAACCGATAATGAACGAGATGACGCCGCAGCCGGCAACAATGCCCGAGCAGACCATGAATCGACGTTGAGTGAGCTGCCAAATGGCCGGCGCATATTCCATATATGCGTTCATGGATACGGCACCTATCGCGGCGCAAAACAGGAATGAGACCAAACCGTAGGTTTCGGCGCGTTGGTGCCTTCCCATGCGTGCTCCTCCTCATATCCATCCGGCCCATACGGGCGTCTTTCGACTGGCAGTCCGTCCAGCCGACTGATGGAACCTGGTATGGACTTCTCGTCGAACTCGGCTGAAATACGACTTTACGTCAGTTCAGCAGTATGTCTTTGCGGCATTGAGGCACGCCGACAACATGAAGTATGCAGGTTTCGTGCATGCATTTGCCGTGTGATCCGCTCGACTCACTATGACATTCTACCCTTATTTCGGTTTTGAACGTGTCGTAGTCCGTACATGCGGTACAATAATGGCTTGTGCCGTTGGCTCAGTGATTTAGACAATGGCAAACGGGCTATAGCGCAGTTTGGTAGCGCGCCTGCTTTGGGAGCAGGATGTCGTGGGTTCAAATCCCGCTAGCCCGACCAAAACCCCTACTCCCGCATAGGGAATAGGGGATTCTGCTTTTACCCGGCTTGAGGTGATGCATCCGATTTGATTCGATGACCACAGCCGGAGAACGGCCTCTGGTGTGCACTCATCGGTATCCCCTGTCAGGATCCCTAAGCCGTAAGCAACAACTTCAAAGGTGAAGAGCAGACGCTTAAGCGATGAATCGCATGTAGGTGCGGTCATCGAACGATTCCTGACCGGGAACGAAACCTTTGGTAGTGCGATAGTCTCGGATGAGTTGCGGATCGTCATGGCGCAGACGATCTAATTCGCGTTCCGATTCGGCAAGTGTCGGTCGTAGCAGAGGATAACCGTCCGAGGCGAGTACTACCTCGTCGCCGGGGTGCACTGGGACCGTGCGAATCGGATACGTTGGATCGGTGAATCCGTCGAAAACGAAATATCCGTACATGCCGGTTTTGTTCGCAAACTGCGACTGCAGACGCAGAAACGGCAGTATCATGTCACGAGCCGGATCATTGACCTGACGTGTTCGTATGTCCGGGCCATTGGCGCTGTCGGATGGTCGGACATCTTCATCGCTATCCATAGATACGCAGCTTTCCTTTTGCAGCGTCAACGCTTGAGCGGCGAATGATCGCAGTTCGCCGAGCAGCTCATCTACACGTTTCACCGTTGGCATCTGCACGCCGTTCACCATGATCTGACAGTCGCCGAACAGCCACGCCTCGTGCCGATACGTACCGTAAACGACTGCATTCGCCTGCAGACGCTCCCACGGTTCATGTTCAAACAACGATGCATCGGCACCCGTGCCGTACTGTATTCGCAAACATGCGTCCAGCTTCGCCTGCACCTGCCGCATTGATGCGTCCGCGGACAATCCGGCGATAGCGTTCAGCAATATATTTTTCGCGACGACTCCGCCGCTCGGCTGCCATACATGGCGTACGCTTTTGCTTGTCACACCATCCACCACGGCTGCGAAATCATCGGTGACAATCAGCCCATCCTCATTCAACGACTGATCGTCTCGCTTGCCTCGGCAGAAACGCTCAATCACCCTCATGCCATCAACCATAACGCGAAAGCGGACGTACAGTCGTCGTTTTTCACCGAAACCGATACGATAAAGCACATGAGTGAAACGAACAATCTCCAACTATGGCCCGCACCAACGGCGAACGGGTCACTCGACGCCACCGTCACCATCCCTGGCAGCAAATCGCTGTCCAATCGATATCTCATCCTTGCGGCTCTCGGTTCCCAGCCGGTTACGCTCGTCGGTCTGCTGCGCTCACGGGACACCGAACTTATGATGGGAGCGCTCGTCTCTCTCGGCGTGCGTTGCGATATCGATCCGGATAACGAAACAACCGTTACCGTAACGCCTCCTGCAGGTGGTCGATTCCATGGGAATGCTGATGTCTACTGTGGTTTGGCCGGCACCGTGATGCGCTTTGTGCCCGGACTCGCACTGTTCGCCGATGGACCAGTACATTTTGACGGTGATGAACAGGCATATGCACGTCCGATGAAACCCGTACTTGACGGTCTGGAACAGCTTGGCGCAACTGTCGATTATCACGGTGAAATCGGCAAGTTGCCGTTTACCATTACTCCACCTGCTGTGCTTCCTGCAGATCACGTCCAAGTGAGCATTGATTCCTCCGGCTCTTCGCAGTTCATTTCCGGATTGTTGTTGATCGGATCCCGTCTGTCCGGCGGATTGACATTGCAGCATACGGGTGAAAAGACACCAAGCCTGCCACACATCCGTATGACCGTCGCCGATGTGAATGGTGCCGGCGGCCATGCGCTCGCTAACGAAGACGCTCGTGTGTGGACGGTAAAACCGGGTGCGTTGCAGTTGCCTGAACGTGTGGTTGTGGAACCGGATCTATCAAATGCGGCACCGTTCTTAGGAGCTGCACTGATTGCCGGTGGTACCGTGCGTGTACCGCATTGGCCGGTCGAAACGACTCAACCGGGTGGACTGCTGCCCGGTTATTTGGAGCGTATGGGGGCAAAGGTCGTATTTCCCGAACAGGACGGCATTCGTTACTGTGAAGTGACGTCAGATGGGCATATCCATGGTCTTGACGATTTCGATTTGACTGCAGCCGGCGAGATCGCACCATCCTTGGCAGCGATTCTTGTATTTGCCGATAAGCCAACGAGCATGATTGGCATTGGACATCTGCGCGGGCATGAGACGAATCGGCTTGAAGCGCTGGTCACCGAGATCAGGCGTATCGGGGGAGTAGCCCGTGAGCTGCCTGATGGCATTGAAATTACGCCGGTGCCAAGGGCATCTCTGCACGGCGCGGTGATGGAATCGTACGCTGATCATCGTATGGCTACGTTTGCCGCAATGATCGGACTGGCGGTGTCTGGCATACAAATCGTCAATGTGACAACTACGCGTAAAACGTTGCCGGACTTCGTCGGTATGTGGAACGGCATGCTGGGGGAGTAGTCCACGATAATTAGAGAAAGACCCTGATGAATCCTGTTGGAATTCATCAGGGTCTTTCTGTTAGCGAATCAGCGGTAGTTGATTCACTTGGCGAACTTGTTGCCGTAGGTGTCTTCGCCGGCCTCGGCGATGGCAGCGGACTTGCGGGCGATGGCCAGCTCCTCGTTGGTCGGAATCACGGCGATGACCACGGAGGAGTCCGGGGTGGAGATGACGCGCGGTTCCTTGGAACGGGTGGCGTTCTTCTCTTCGTCCAGCTTGACGCCGAACGGAGCGAGCTTGTCGCACACCATCTTGCGCACGATGTCGTCGTTCTCGCCAACACCAGCGGTGAAGGTGATCACATCGCAGCCACCCATCTGGTAGGTGTAGTTGCCGATGTAGCTGACGATACGGTGCACGTAGACATCCAGAGCCAGCTTGGCGTCCTCGTTGCCTTCGGCCACCAGACGGTGGACCTCACGCAGATCGCCGAAGCCGGTCATGCCCATCATGCCGGAACGCTTGTTGAACAGGGCATCCAGCTCATCCACGTTCATGTGGGCGTTACGGATCAGGTGGAAGACCACAGCCGGGTCAATGTCACCGGTACGGCCGCCCATCATCAGGCCCTCAAGCGGGGTCAGGCCCATGGAGGTCTCAACCGGCTTGCCGGAGATCTCAGCGGAAGCGGAAGCGCCGTTGCCGATGTGCAGGACGATCTGCTTCAGACCTTCAGCCGGCTTGCCGACGACTTCCGGCACCACGGAGGAGATGAACTCGTGGGAGGTGCCATGAGCGCCGTAGCGGCGAATGTGGTACTGATCGGCGATCTCCTTGTTCAGAGCGTAGGTGCTGGCAGCCTTCGGCAGTTGGAAGAAGAAGGAGGAATCGAAGACGAAGATCTGCGGCACATCCGGCAGCAGGGCGCGCATGACCTCAGCGCCCTTGGCCTCCGGACCGTTGTGCAGCGGGGCGAGCACAGCCAGATCCTTGACCTGGTTGATGGTCTTGTCGGTAACCAGAGCCGGCTTCGGGAAGATGGAGCCACCCTGCACCACACGGTGACCGACGGCGACGATACCTGCGTCGGACAGCTTCGGGCCATACTCCTCGAAGAAACCGAGCACGCGCTTCAGACCCTGCTCGTGGTCGTGAATCGGCTCTTCAAGCTCATGCTTCTCGCCGTTGTACTCGTGCTTGTAGTGGCCGTCGACAGGCTCGCCGATCTTCTCGACCAGACCAGAAGCAAGGCCTTCGCCGGATTCGAGATCCACCAGCTGGTACTTGATCGAGCTGGAACCGGAATTGATGACAAGGACGGTTTTCGCCATTGTGGGCATCCTCCATTGTGATATATTTCAGTCCCGCGAATACGCGGGTTACCGTTGATTAGATTACTCGCTAGTTGCTACAAAATGCGGTTCTTTGCATAAGAAAGAGCTGCATTGCATATTTGATTGCAATTGGACCGTGGAAAGTTTGGGAATGCGATGCTGGACACACTCAAGGCCGTTCGGCCAAGCTTACGGTCCCGCATCGCATCCCCAAACTTTCCACTCTGCCTCAGAAATGCTACCTAGGCAATTAGTTGATGGAGCAGAATGGTCACTGGGCTTCGATGGCAGTCAGGGCGATGGTGTTGATGATGTCCTGCACTAGAGCGCCGCGAGACAGGTCGTTGACCGGCTTGTTCAGACCCTGCAGCACCGGGCCAATGGCGAGGGCTCCGGAAGAGCGCTGTACTGCCTTATACGCGATGTTGCCGGCGCACAGGTCCGGGAAGACGAACACATTGACGTGTCCGGCCACTTCGTTGCCCTTGGCCTTGGTGGCAGCGACGGTGGGGGACCAGGCTGCATCGAACTGAATGGAACCGACAACCGGCAGATCCGGGGCCTTCTCCTTGAGCAGCTTCGTGGCTTCTTCGACTACATCCACATCGGGGCCCTTGCCGGAGCCGAGTGTGGAGTAGGAGAGCATGCCGACCTTCGGATCAATGCCGAAAGCGCGTGCAGTCTCCGCGGACTGCAGGGCGATTTCGGAGAGTTGTTCTGCATCCGGGTTCAGGTTGATGGCGCAGTCGGCGAACACGGCCACGTGATCCTTGAAACACATGAGGAATGCGCCGGACACTAGCTTCTGTCCAGGCTTGGTCTTAATAACCTGCAGAGCCGGTCGCACGGTGTTAGCGGTGGAATTTACGGAACCAGACACCAATCCATCAGCGTAGCCGAGCACCACGAGCATGGTGCCGAAGTAGCTGGCATCAGTCAGCTGCTTGCGTGCTTGCTCTTCGGTCATACCCTTCTTGGCGCGCAGCTCGCACAGCTTGGCGACCATCGGCTTGAGAATATTTTCGTCGTCCATGGCTTGGAAGCGAGCGCGCTCAAGGTAGTTCAGACCGAGTTCCTTGCCTCGGGCCAGAATGGATTCCTTGTTGCCAACGATGATGAGGTTCACGATCTCGCGTTCCAGCAGGTAATCGGCCGCCTTGATAATGCGGTCTTCCTCGCCTTCGGGCAGCACGATGGTCTTCTTGTTGGTCTTGGCCTTGCCCAGTAGTCCGAACTGGAACGCGTATGGGGTGGTTGGGGGCTCTATATCCACGTTGAGGGCCGCGAGTACCTCCTCAGTGGGGGCGTTCTTGCGGAAGGTCTCCAAAGCGAGATCCTTGGAGGAGGCGTCGGTGAAGGACACCTGCGGAATCGTCCAGACCGGCAGTCCATACTTGGCCAATGTCTCCTTGACGGATACGGCATGGCGCGGCTCGCACCCGGTCACGAAGATGCCGAGAACCCTGTTGCCGGCGGCTTCCATGCCTTCAATGGACAGCTGAACGGTCTCGTCCAGCTCATGCGGCCAACGGTCGATGGTGCATACGGCCAGAAAGACACCAGCCTGCAAATCCGCAGCCACATTGGCGTTGAATTCGTAGCTGGTCGGGTCGTTCACGTGTGACTTGTCCGTGCCTACGATCAACGCTGCATCCGCACGGGCGACGTCCATCGCATCATTGAAGGCGCCGATGATGTCGCCGCGAGCGGTGTCCTTATCGGCACGCACTTTGTGCACGTCGAGGCCGGTAGACAGAGCTACGCCAAGGCCGGCGTTTGAAGCGGAAAGCAGTACCGGTGTGAAATCATCATGATTGGATACTGCTGGACGGAACACGATGGTCTTGTACTTCGAGGTCAGCGCATTGAGTACGCCGTAGGCCACGACGTTGCGGCCATTGGCGCCTTCAGGACTGGCGATATATACACGGGTAGCGGTCACGATGTTTGTCTCCTTTGATAAATAACACTGTCAGGACCACCCCTCATTGTAATGGCTTCGACAGGGGAATCAGTGTTACCGTTTACGCAGGTGTCGTGATTCACCGGCTGCTCTGTGAGAGAAATCATCATGGTGATGGATCAACAAAAGGCCGGTACTAATAAGCACCGGCCTTTAATCTGTGGAGCTAAGGGGATTCGAACCCCTGACCCTCTCCATGCCATGGAGATGCGCTACCAGCTGCGCTATAGCCCCGTAATTCAGTTATCGATTCGTTGGAATCGGGGGAGACCGTGGTCTCTTTGTGGAGCTAAGGGGATTCGAACCCCTGACCCTCTCCATGCCATGGAGATGCGCTACCAGCTGCGCTATAGCCCCGTAAT
>NZ_PGLQ01000002.1:0-34102 GCF_002802865.1 Bifidobacterium scaligerum | reverse complement strand
TGTGGAGCTAAGGGGATTCGAACCCCTGACCCTCTCCATGCCATGGAGATGCGCTACCAGCTGCGCTATAGCCCCGTAATTCAGTTATCGGTCCGTTTCGGACCTCGTATACATTACCCCGGAGGTCCGAAACAGGCAACTATCGGTGTGTCGCGCGTTGCGTAATGGCCGTGCAACAGTGCGACACACCAATGATCGCAACGCTTTTCAGCGTTCCCGCTCCCACTCATCCGTATCGGCGATGGCAGGTCCGTGATTGTAGTCCATCAGCCGCCATCGCGTGGACTGGCGGACCGTACCATCCGGTGCGGTCTCACTGACGTCCATTGGCACCAATCGCACCCAATGCGCGTTACGCATGGAAACGACGGATGCGAACGTTGAATCGATGCGACTCAATCCCAACAGTGTTTGCAATGTCTGAGCGATCCAAGCGCCGTGCGAGAACACGAATAGATCCGTATCGTCACCGGCACGGGTAGACCAATCCATCAACGCTTCAACGCCGCGTGAGCCGACATGCTCTTTCGGCTCGGCACCGTATTTGAGCTCGCCGCCACGATGCTCCATCCATGAACGAAAATCCTCGGGATAACGCTCCGCCAATTCGCTTACGGCATGTCCATCCCAGTCACCGAAACTGCGTTCTCTGACACGTGGCTCATCATGGACCTCGATGCCTGCTTCACTGCCGCCCAGCACATCGGCAAAGGCCTGCGCGGTGGCATGCGCACGCGACAGGTCCGAACACACGATAATGCGTCGGTCGCTTTGCGGACGCGTGTCTACATACAGCTTTTTCAGCGCTGAAGCGGTCTGACGTACTTGCCATTCACCTACGGAATCCAGCGGAATATCCACTTGCCCCTGCAGCTTGTGCGCGGCGTTGTAGGAAGTGCGTCCATGACGGATCAGAAAGATCGAGCGAACATGTTGTGCTGCCATTCGTGTTTCCTGTCAGTCGATGGCGGTCATCGGCTCGTTGTCGCGAACTGCGTCGGAAAGCGAGTGCTCCGGATGGGCGAGCTGCAGATCGATGGATTCGCAGTCCTTCCACAGACGTTCAAGACCGTAGAACTCGCGTGATTCCTCATGCATGATATGGATCACGAAATCACCATAGTCGAGCAGCACCCACTGGCCTTCGGTCAAGCCTTCGCGAGAACGCGGCTGACGACCGCCGCATTTGAGATACAGATCTTTTTCGATTTCCTCGGCTACCGCCAGAACTTGGCGTTCGTTGGAGGCTCCGGCAATCATCATGATATCGGTGATACCCAGTAAATCCGCTACATCGAAGGCCACGATATCAGTGGCCTTGACACGGTCGGCAGCTTCGGCGGCCACACGGACCGTGTTGATCGAGTCTTGCAATGCTGGCACGATTCAGCGCTCCCAAGCGGGCTTCCAGCCCTCGACGTTATGCTGCGTGTTTTCGGAGTAGACCATCGTGTCGTTGGGCACGGCGTGACGTACCACAGAGCCGGCACCGGTGGTCACATTGTCTCCCACCTCGACTGGAGCCACGAACAGATTGCCGGCGCCGACATGACATCCGGCACCAATGACGGTGCGGTTCTTATGCACGCCATCGTAATTGGCGGTAATAGTGCCGCCTCCGATGTTGGTGTGATCGCCGAGCTGAGCATCACCTATATAGCTCAGATGAGGAACCTTGGTACCGTTGCCGATATGGGCCTTCTTCATTTCCACGAATGCGCCGGCCTTGGCGTCCTCGCCGAATTCGTTGCCAGGACGCAGATAAGTCCAAGGACCGATGTTGGTGCGGGCTCCGATATGCGACTCCTGAACGCGGGAACGTTCAACAGTGGCACCGTCATCCACCACTGCGTCAATAAGCGTGGTATAGGGACCGACGATTGCATCCTGTCCGATTACCGTGTGACCTTGCAGGAAGCAGCCGGGCAGAATGGTGGCGTCGCGGCCGATCTGCACGTCGTCTTCGATCCATGTAGTCTCGGGATCGAGAATGCTCACTCCCTCACGCATCCAGTGTTCGCAGACGCGGCGGTTGTATGTTTTGGACAAGGCGGCCAGCTGCACGCGGTCATTCACCCCTTCGACGGTCAACGGGTCGGGTGCGGTGAAGGCGCCGACCTTGCCGGCGGAGCGGGCGGTTTCCAAGGCGTCGGTGAGATAGAACTCGCCCTGCGCATTATTGGATTTGAGATCGGCGATGGCCTGCACCAGCAAAGCCGCGTCGAACACATACACGGAGGTATTCACCTCTTGGACTGCCAGTTCACTGCGATTGGCGTCCTTCTGCTCCACAATACGCAGCACATTGCCCTCACGGTCACGGATGATGCGGCCGTACCCAGTGGGATCATCAAGGATGGTGGTCAGTACGGTGGCGCCATTGCCGGAAGCAGAATGGAAATCGACCAGCTCACGCAGCGTGCGGCTGTCCAGTAGCGGCATATCGGAAGCTGCGATCAGTACTGGGCCGTTGAGCTGACCCTGATCGGCGAGTTGCGCCATCGCACATTGCACGGCACGGCCAGTGCCGGGAATATCATCCTGATTGACGATGGTGACATGTTCATTGTAGGAACGCGCCGCTTCGGACACCCGTTCAGCTTGGAAATGCACGACAACGGCCAGTGTGTCCGGCTCCAGTGCCGCGACTGAATCCATAACTCGATTCAGGAAGGTTTTTCCGGCGAAGGTGTGCAGCACCTTCGGTTTGTTGGAGCGCATGCGTGTGCCTTCGCCGGCGGCGAGCACAATGGCGGCAGATAATGCCATAACGGACACATTCCCTTCGTTTGGAATACCAGTAATGTGAATCATCTCAAAACAATAGACGGCCGCCCGGATGTCCGGACGACCGTCAACGAGCTCCCCCACCTGGACTCGAACCAAGACAAAGGGTTCCAAAGACCCGTGTGCTGCCATTACACCATGGGGGAGTGGTGGGCCTTACAACCCACAAATATTTATTTATACCATATGTGCTGGAATGAGCAAGACATTATCGGCAAGTCGTGTTGCGCAGAACCGAGAGATAATGTCTTGCTCATTCCAGCACATGAGATCATGCGAACAGGAAGCCCTGGCCGTGATGCTCAGGATACGTGTCGAACAGCTCGGCCACCGATCCGTCTTCGAACACGGCGCGAATGGCGCTGGCCAGCAGAGGGGCGATCGAGAGCACGGTAAGACCATCCCAACGCTTCTCGTCCGGAATCGGAACGGTGTCCGTGAGCACGACCTCTCGCGCTCCACAGTTCTTCAGTCGTTCGATGGCTGGTCCAGAAAGCACGCCGTGAGTGGCCACCACGGTCACCGACTTGGCACCGGCATCCTGAAGTACGTGGCATGCGCCGGCAATGGTGCCAGCGGTGTCAATCAAATCATCGACCAGTACGCAATCCTTGCCGGCCACGTCACCGACCACGCGGTTCGCGACCGCCTGATTCGGGCGGGTGATGTCACGAGTCTTGTGAACGAAAGCAAGTGGACCACCGCCAAGGCGCTGTGCCCATTGTTCCGCTACACGAATACGCCCGGCATCCGGTGAAACGACTGCCACATTATCCAGATGTCCCTGGAAACGATCGCGAATGTAGTCGACCAGCACCGGCATGGCGATGAGATGGTCGACAGGTCCATCAAAGAAGCCTTGAGACTGTGCGGCATGCAAATCCACAGACATGATGCGGTCCGCACCGGCGGTCTTGAGCAGGTCGAACACCAGACGGCACGAAATGGGCTCGCGACCACGATGCTTCTTGTCCTGACGAGAATACCCAAGCAACGGACATACGGCAGTGATGGAACGGGCGGAGGCACGCTTGAGCGCATCAATCATGATGAGCTGTTCCATAATGGCCTTGTTAATAGGCTTGTAGTGGCTTTGCAATACGAATACATCGGCACCGCGCACCGATTCGGTGTACCGCACATACATCTCGCCGTTGGCGAAGTCATACGCTGTGGTTTCCAGAACGTCGATGCCAAGTTGATCGGCAACGTCCTGAGCCAGCTTCGGATGAATTCTTCCCGTAACGAGAATCAGGTTTTTATCAGGCTTTCCTTCGAGGATTGCGCTCACCATTACTCCCAACGTGTGGTCTGAACTGCTTTTTCAGTCTAGCTGTGCTTGACGACGGGGAAGTCACGCCCGCGTTGCCGGATGTTCACCGGGCGTACCACGAAGCACGCGACCATAGAGGCATGTCTTGCGCATCCTCGTCTCAGATCGATATTTGCTAGGATCTCGATGGTATTCGTCCTACGGTGGACTGCAGCTCAGTGGCCGGCCTTGATCCATTGAGCGATGGATTGCTTGACCGTTTGCGCGTAAAGATCACTGCCGATAGTCGGATGAATGCCGTCTGAACCAAGTATCTGTGGATTCGCTGTTGCTGCGGCATCCCAGTCCACGAGCAGCACATCGTCCGGATGAGCGGCGGCATAGTCCGCAAGCACCTGATTGGTCGGTGGAATCCAAGTACGATCGCCATGGGCGTTGACCAGTACAAGGACATGATCAGGACCAATCATGTTGTGGATCTGATCAAGCTGATCGGGGGTAATGGCGGAGTTGGTGGCCAATCCCAGTAGTACCCACTGGCGCAATGTGCCGGCCGTAAGATCGTTGCCGAGTAGTTCCGGGGCTACCATAATCGAACGAGAGACGCTGGCATCGGTATTGATACCGGGGAACACCGAGGAAAGACCATCGGAAGAGGCCAACATGACTGAATCTCCGATAGCGGTGATCTGGTCTCCGGTGGGCATCTCATGCTTCGGCTTGGGAGGGGCGGGCACCGCTTTGCGAATCAGTTCATGATTGGCCTTCTGCTGTGCTTCAAGTTGCTGGGCTTGTTGCTCAAGTTGCATTTGCATGGCCGTTTTATCCGGGGCGTTGACCATGCCCTGTATGGTGCCGAACACGGAGACTACTACGATCAGGTCAACAATAATTGCGCGCACGATGTGCAGTGCCGTCACATTACGGTAGGGGACAAGCACGAACAATGCGGAATACCTGGCGGCCGGTTTTTCAACCATAAGCCAGGAGATGGTCGCTGCCACAGCGGTGAGTATTGCGGTCATAACCAAAGTCCATGGACCGGCCGTTTTGAAAATCTTTGGAGCCATCGCACCGGAAAGAATCCACAGCGGCCAATGCCACAGATAAATGCCATACGAATACTTGCCGAGAGCAGCCAATGGCTTGAACACCATAAGGCTTTGCATCCATGAGTCCTGTGAGATTGTGCCGGCGATAAGCAGTACAGAGAGCAGACTGGACAGGAGAATGCCGCCCCGGAACGCGAACGCGTCCTGCTTGCCGAGGACGGCCATGCAAATCAGCGCGATAAGACTAAGAAAAGCGAACAGCGGCGCAACGGCGTACCAGAGATGACGTTCAAGCGAGATGTGCTGTTGCGCAGTATGTGTACCAAGACTGCGTCGACCGGAACGGGCCATGCGCGTGGCGGGGAAATCGCTGTGCAGCTGATGACGTTGATCAGCAGTGACCCACCACGCGAGAGCCACACCAAGCATCAGCCCCACGCCGTGAGTATCGGTGCCGAAATACACTCGGGTCGGATCTGCGCCCGGCACGTAGAGATACCACATAGCTGCGCCGCTACCGGCCGCAAGCGCCAGCGGAATCAATGAGGCAAGATGTGTACGCCGGATTTTCCACATCAACCATGCAATCAATGGGATGATCACATAGAACTGCATGAGTACGCCGATAAACCATAGATGGCGGAACACCTGCGGATTCATCTGATCGAAATAGCTTTGCCCGCCCGCAATGGCATACCAGTTATAGCATCCGAGCAGCACTGTGATGACCTGATTGCGGATGGAGACCAGCATGTCTTTGTCAAACAACCATCCGACGGAGACGATTACCGGAATCAGCAACAAGAGTCCCGGGTAGAGCCTGACCGCACGCTTGGGAATATACCGTTCGAGGTTAATTGAACCTTTGGCAGCAAGCGAGCGGAACAGGCTGGCCGCAATAAGGAATCCGGATACGGTGAAGAACATATCGACGCCGTAGAATCCGCCGGGCAATTGCTGCTGCATGCAGTGATACAGCATGATGCCGATGAGAGCGAATCCTTTAATGCCATCGAGTCCGATGAACCGTCCATGCGTTGCAGATGTCACTGTTATTCTTCTTACCTCTCAAACCACTCTTTCTCGCATGCATTACAGCAATAGACCACGACAGTTATTGGTGCCGAGGTTCGGACGCGTGATGCTCAGAGACTGAATGTTCGGGGAATGTGATGGACTGGGTTATCAGCCTCTATTTGGGCTTCTGCTTGACTCCTGTTTGCTGGTTGATAGTCGTGGACCATGGTGTCCTCGACTATCTGAACTTTATTTATGGTATAGGCTGACTCGTTCGTATTTCGGTTCGCAGCAGACAGTAATGCCGAGTTTGCGATACAGCGCTTCGTCTGTTGCGGAGATGATAACCGAGAAGAAGGCATCGGCCCCGCGCAACTGTTCAAGACCGTTGATCACTCGGGCGGCCTCGGGGCTGGTGGCGCTGGTGATTGACAACGCGATTAATGTCTCGTCGGAATGCAGCCGTCGGTTTTCGCTGTTGAGATGTTCCGTTTTCAGCCGGCAAATAGGCTCGATGGCGTTGTCGTCAATCACCGGAAGCTCGGGGTCTACGTCGGTGACGGCTTTGAGCGCATTCATCAGTAGCGCGCTGGCCGCGCCGAGCAGCACTCCGGTTTTGCCGGTGATGACTCGGCCGTCGGGCAATACCATCGCTCCGGCAGGCGCTCCGGTGGATGCCTCCTTGTTCAAGGCTGCGGAGCGGGCAGGGGACAGGTTCTCATCCACGCCGGCCTTTTTCATAATCGACAGCAGACGCTCGACCTGTTCTTCTCCGGTGCCGCTACGTTTCAAATCCACGCATGCGGTGAAATATCGGCGTACGATTTCAAGTTTTGCGGCCTCACGGCAAGCCTCATCGTCGCTGATTGCATACCCTGCCATGTTTACGCCCATATCGGTGGGGCTCTGATAGGGGCTTTCGCCCATGATGCGTTCCATCATGGCCTTGAGTACGGGGAACGCCTCGACATCACGATTGTAATTGACGGTGGTCTCTCCATGTGCTTCCAGATGGAACGGGTCGATGATGTTGGCATCGTCCAAATCCGCAGTGGCGGCCTCGTACGCGATGTTGACAGGGTGGTTCAGCGGCAGGTTCCAGATCGGGAAGGTCTCGTACTTGGCGTATCCGGCCTGAATGCCACGGCGATGCTCATGGTAGAGCTGACTCAGGCAGGTGGCGAGCTTGCCGGATCCGGGACCGGGCGCAGTGACCACAACAAGCGGACGGCTGGTTTCGATGTAGTCGTTCCGTCCGTATCCGTCCTCGGAGACGATGTGTTCGATGTCATGTGGGTAGCCGGCGATCGGGTAATGCAGATAGCAGGTGACGCCAAGCTGTTCGAGGCGGTGACGGTAGGTGTCGGCGGCCGGCTGCCCGGCGTACTGGGTGAGTACTACGGAACCTACATAGAGGTTGTGGGAGCGGAAAATATCGATCAGTCGTAATACATCCTCGTCATATGGGATGCCGAGATCGCCACGAGCCTTGCCTTGTTGAATGTGGTTGGCGTTGATGGCGATGACGATTTCCACATCGTGTGCCATGCTTTTGAGCATCTGGAATTTCACGTCTGGCTCGAAGCCCGGAAGCACGCGAGAGGCATGGTAGTCATCGAATAATTTGCCTCCGAATTCCAGATACAGCTTGCCACCGAACTGTGCGATGCGCTTTCGAATGTTATCGGACTGCAGCTCAATATACTTCTCGTTGTCGAAGCCCTGACGCATAAGGCGGTATTCCTTCCCGAACATCGTCGTAAACGAAAGAATTATACCGGATAACCAATCCCAACGCGATATGCAACAAGCAGTACGCAGTCACATGGATTTCAATCTAGTTTTCATTACTCATTATCGAAGAAATCGTTATCCACCGCTTTTATTTCATAGGAGGTTTTTACGCTAACTCCAACGTTGTATTCAATCATCAGCTTTGTCAACGTCATACCGTCGACGAGGACAACGCTAAGATTGCTGGAACGCATGCTTTCCTCAGCATAACGACGAGCTTCCTCCGAAAAACGTGAAGTTGTGATAAACACACCGCGCTGAGCCCCGTTTCCGACTAGCGCCCCCACAAAACCTTGAATATCAGGTCGTCCAACCACATGATCGCTGTTCCAACGTTTGGCTTGAATGTAAACAGAGTCCAAACCGAGCCTATCCAATCTGACTACGCCGTCGATACCACCGTCTCCACTCTTCTTCGTAACTTCACTGGAGGTCTGCGACAAATCCCCGTATCCAAGACCCAATACCAACTTTGTTACCAAACGCTCGAAGAAATAGGGATCATTTGCCATGATGCGATCAAGTAGCTCTGAAGCAAGAGTCTCATTCAGCTGCTCCGATGCCTTTTCCATAAGGTCTTCTGGAGTTAAATCATCAGAGGCAGCGGTATTAACGTCCTCATGGTTGAATATCGGGGATATCTTTGCCTCAACATTCTTGCCTTGATACCCTTTTTTCCATGCGACAAATGCCGGTACGGCTTCCAGCTGTTCACGAGCGAAACCGTCGCAATGCGTGTTCAAGAACGCTTTTCCAGCCTCGGTAATCCGATAAGATCCTCGCTTCTCAGCGTTTTCGATGAGTTTTGCCTTGTGCAAATGGGTTAACCCCCAACCGACACGATTTGAAATACGCAGCTGGCCGCTTTTTAGAGTCTCCCCTTGCTCATCCACTGACATATGAAATACTCCAATCACTTTTTCATGTAGCTCCTTCGCCGTGCGTACTTCACCTCCAGCAAGCTCTTTCATGATAGGGAACAACGTCTGATCCCATGTCGGCATTGTCATAGGTGTTCTCCAATCCTCGAAGCAGATCGTCCACTAATTCTTACTCAGTATGACAACAACCTTTGCCACATCTTCCGGAAAACAATCAGTTTGCAACGTTGTACCATGTTTATTTGCCACAACAGCTAAGTCAAACGTTTTACTAACATATTGGGAACATGGCATATTATTGTAAAAACGTTGGAATAAAGCCATTCTTGAGTTTTAAGTACTTATTAGCTAAGTTGTCCAATTTGGTACGACTCAGGAGGAACGGCACTTTTGCGTACTCGTGAGCAACTTGGAGGTTCCCGCCGCGTCAGAGGACCTAGGACAACACGCTATACTTCCAGAATTCACCCTGTCACTCACGAAAACCGTATAAGCCTTCATATAACGACGATGCCGTTATTCACAGAAATCAATTCTGCGAATAACGGCATCTACTAACGCTCCGTCAGAGCATTTCACTTGAATAATCGAATGATGCGTGTGTCCTCTAGGCACAATGGCCGAGGACATCATCTGATTAGGTGAAATGTTCTGATGTGTGCGGTAGCGAGGCGTGGAACATGAAGGCGTACAACAGTACGTCGAATGTTCCACAACGAAGCTAACGCTCCGTCAGAGCATTTCACTCCCATTCGATGGTTGCCGGGGGCTTCGAAGTGCAATCCAGCACCACTCGGTTAATCTGGCGGCACTCGTTGGTGATGCGCGTGGAGATGGTGGCGAGTACGTCGTATGGTACACGGGCCCAATCGGCAGTCATAGCGTCTTCCGAGGAAACCGGGCGAAGCACGATGGGGGAGCCGTAGGTGCGCTCGTCGCCCTGAACGCCCACAGAATGCACGTCGGCGAGCAGTACGACCGGGCACTGCCAGATGTCGCGATCGAGGCCGGCCTTGGAAAGTTCCTCACGGGCGATGGCGTCGGCCTCGCGCAACAGGTCGAGGCGTTCCTTGGTGATTTCGCCGATGATGCGGATGCCGAGGCCCGGGCCGGGGAACGGCTGACGCCAGACGATCTCATCGGGCAGGCCGAGTTCGGTGCCGATCGCGCGAACCTCGTCCTTGAACAAGGTACGCAGCGGTTCGATGAGCTGGAATTTGATGTCCTTAGGCAGACCTCCCACATTATGGTGGGACTTGATGTTTGCGGCACCGTCACCGCCGCCGGATTCGACGACGTCGGGATATAGCGTGCCCTGCACGAGGAATTTGACTTCCTTGCCACGCGCGCCGGCTTCTTCGAGCACCTGCTGCTGGGCCTTCTCAAAGGTGCGGATGAACTTCTCGCCGATGATTTTACGTTTGCGCTCCGGTTCGGAGACGCCCTTGAGGGCAGTCAGGAAGTCATCGGCCGCGTCTACGGTGATGAGCTTGATGCCTGTGGCGGCCACGAAATCATGCTTGACCTGTTCGACCTCGCCCTTGCGCAGCAGACCATGGTCCACGAACACGCAGGTGAGCTGGTCGCCGATGGCCTTGTGCACCAAAGCTGCGGCAACAGCGGAATCCACTCCGCCGGACAATCCGCAGATCACCTCGGCGTCGCCGACCTTTTCGCGAATCTTCTTGACTTCGGTCTCGATGATGTTCGAGGCGTTCCAATCATTGGGTAGCGCGGCGCAACGGTGCAGGAAGTTCTCGATGAGCTGCTGACCGAGCGGTGAGTGCTTGACCTCGGGATGCCACTGCACGCCGTAGAGCCTACGAGACTCGTCCGCCATGGCGGCCACCGGTGCGCCCTCGGTGTGGGCGAGCACATCGAAGCCGGCCGGAGCCTGCTCGACGGCCACGCCGTGGCTCATCCATGTGACCTGCTCGGCCGGAGAATCAGCCAAAATAGAGGATGCGTCATCAACTACTGCGGAGGTCTTGCCATACTCGCCGAGCGCGGCCTTGTCCACCTTGCCGCCAAGCTCGTAGGCCATAACCTGGAATCCATAGCAGATGCCGAGCACCGGTACGCCGGCTTCGAACACCTTGGTGTCGATGGAAGGAGCACCTGGTTCAAACACGGATGCCGGTCCGCCGGAGAGAATAATCGCCTTCGGATCCTTGGCTAGGATTTCGTCTACGGGCATGGAATGAGGCACCAATTCCGAGTAGACTCCCGCTTCGCGTACGCGGCGGGCGATGAGCTGGGCGTACTGGGCGCCGAAATCGACGACGAGCACAGGACCATTTGCCATTGATATTCCCCTAACGTTCATGGGATTGTCGAGGTTGCAGTATTCCTGATTATCACCGGCAAAGCAGACAAGCCCGACACGCGCCGCGAATGTGCGGAATACGCACAAAAAAGAGGGTGCTTAGGCTCAACACGCCGATATTAACGCGGTTAAATCGAACGTGAAAAGAGTGGAGATAATGCCGGTTTTCCTTGTGTTTCCGCCGTTTATGGCCATTGCGCGTCTTTTGGTAATAGTGACAATCGCCTCAAAGAAACGAACAAATAGTGATATTTCGCTAACATTTTCGAACACACCCGCAAGAAATCGTTCAAAAGTCGTGTTGTCCTCGTACCATGACGATTGATTGGGAACGGAAAGCCTTGATACCGCAAGGAATCGAGGCCCGCGACCGAACAGAAATAATCAATCGCACGATACCGTGCAGGAGTACAGGAGTACACATGACGAGTCCTGTTATTGGCACCCCTTGGAAGAAGCTGAACGCTCCGGTTTCCGAGGAAGCCCTCGAAGGCGTCGACAAGTACTGGCGCGCCGCCAACTACCTCTCCATCGGCCAGATCTACCTGCGTAGCAACCCGCTGATGAAGGAGCCGTTCACCCGCGAAGACGTCAAGCACCGTCTGGTGGGCCACTGGGGCACCACCCCTGGCCTGAACTTCCTCATCGGCCACATCAACCGCTTCATCGCTGACCACGGCCAGAACACCGTGATCATCATGGGCCCGGGCCACGGTGGCCCGGCTGGTACCTCCCAGTCCTACCTGGATGGCACCTACACCGAGACCTTCCCGAAGATCACCAAGGATGAGGCTGGTCTGCAGAAGTTCTTCCGTCAGTTCTCCTACCCGGGCGGCATCCCGTCCCACTTCGCTCCGGAGACCCCGGGCTCCATTCATGAGGGTGGTGAGCTGGGCTACGCTCTGTCCCACGCTTACGGTGCCATCATGGACAACCCGAGCCTGTTCGTCCCGGCCATCGTCGGCGACGGCGAAGCTGAGACCGGCCCGCTGGCTACCGGCTGGCAGTCCAACAAGCTCGTGAACCCGCGCACCGATGGTATCGTGCTGCCGATCCTGCACCTCAACGGCTACAAGATCGCCAACCCGACCATCCTGTCCCGCATCTCCGACGAAGAGCTGCACGAGTTCTTCCACGGCATGGGCTACGAGCCGTACGAGTTCGTCGCCGGCTTCGACGATGAGGACCACATGTCCATCCACCGTCGCTTCGCCGAGCTGTGGGAGACCATCTGGGACGAGATCTGCGACATCAAGGCCACTGCTCAGACCGACAACGTCCACCGTCCGTTCTATCCGATGCTGATCTTCCGCACCCCGAAGGGTTGGACCTGCCCGAAGTACATCGACGGCAAGAAGACCGAGGGCTCCTGGCGTTCTCACCAGGTGCCGCTGGCTTCCGCCCGCGATACCGAGGCCCACTTCGAGGTTCTGAAGAACTGGCTGGAGTCCTACAAGCCGGAGGAGCTGTTCGACGAGAACGGTGCCGTCAAGGACGACGTTCTGGCCTTCATGCCGAAGGGCGAGCTGCGCATCGGTGCCAACCCGAACGCTAACGGCGGCGTGATCCGTAAGGATCTGGATCTGCCGGAGCTCGAGAACTACGAGGTCAAGGAAGTCAAGAAGTACGGCCACGGCTGGGGCCAGCTCGAAGCCACCCGTACTCTGGGCGCCTACACCCGCGACATCATCGCTCGCAACATGCACGACTTCCGTATCTTCGGACCGGATGAGACCGCTTCCAACCGTCTGCAGGCTTCCTACGAGGTCACCAACAAGCAGTGGGATGCCGGCTACATCTCCGACGAGGTCGACGAGCACATGCACGTCTCCGGCCAGGTCGTCGAGCAGCTGTCCGAGCACCAGATGGAAGGCTTCCTTGAGGCTTACCTGCTGACTGGTCGTCACGGCATCTGGAGCTCCTACGAGTCCTTCGTCCACGTGATCGACTCCATGCTGAACCAGCACGCCAAGTGGCTTGAGGCTACCGTCCGCGAGATTCCGTGGCGTAAGCCGATCGCCTCCATGAACCTGCTCGTCTCCTCTCACGTGTGGCGTCAGGATCACAACGGCTTCTCCCACCAGGATCCGGGTGTCACCTCCCTGCTTCTGAACAAGTGCTTCCACAACGATCACGTCATCGGCATCTACTTCGCCACCGATGCGAACATGCTGCTGGCTATCGCCGAGAAGTGCTACAAGTCCACCAACAAGATCAACGCCATCATCGCTGGTAAGCAGCCGGCTGCCACCTGGCTGACCCTGGACGAGGCTCGCGCTGAGCTTGAGAAGGGTGCTGCTGCTTGGGATTGGGCTTCCACCGCCAAGTCCAACGATGAGGCTGAGGTCGTGCTTGCCGCTGCCGGCGATGTTCCGACTCAGGAGATCATGGCTGCTTCCGACAAGCTGAAGGCTATGGGCATCAAGTTCAAGGTCGTCAACGTCGCTGATCTGCTCTCCCTGCAGTCCGCCAAGGAGAACGACGAGGCTCTGACTGACGAGGAGTTCGCTGACATCTTCACCGCTGACAAGCCGGTGCTGTTCGCTTACCACTCCTACGCTCACGATGTGCGCGGCCTGATCTACGATCGTCCGAACCACGACAACTTCAACGTCCACGGCTACGAGGAAGAGGGCTCCACCACTACCCCGTACGACATGGTTCGCGTCAACCGCATCGATCGTTACGAGCTGACCGCTGAGGCTCTGCGCATGATCGACGCTGAGAAGTACGCCGACAAGATCGCTGAGCTTGAGGCCTTCCGCGAGGAAGCCTTCCAGTTCGCTGTCGACAACGGCTACGATCACCCGGATTACACCGACTGGATCTACTCCGGCGTGAACACCGAGGAGAAGGGTGCTGTCACCGCTACCGCCGCTACCGCCGGCGACAACGAGTGATGCACTCTGTGCATAGCGTCTATCAGTCTCGATAACGCATAGAGAAGGCCTGGGAGAAATCCCAGGCCTTTTTGTAATCGTTGTGTCGCATACGGTACATGAATGCAGCACATTGACCTACGAATCCATGAATGAATTCGTTACTGTCGGCTCAATCCTTCAGCACTCCCCAATGGAGTAACGCATTGAGTACACCGTCATGATCGACATCATCGGTGATGTAATCAGCTGCAGCTTTGGGCTCAGCCGTAGCGTTACCCATAGCCACGCCTATGCCTGCAAACGCAAGCATGTCGGTATCGTTGCCACCATCGCCGAATGCCATAGTCTGCTCTCGCGCAATGCCGTAATGCTCCATGAATCGTTGTATGCCACGTGGCTTGCCGCCATCGGCAGGAATCAGATCGGTGAAATCCGGATGCCACCGCACTCCACGGATGTTGCTGCAAAGGCTCACCAGTTCTGCCTCCTGCTCGGCAGCGATGAATGGACTGATCTGGAAGGTCTCATGCGTGATTGCACGCGGCATGGGATCGTCGAAGTACCGTGTCGGCGCTGTTTTCCCCAATTTCTTCCATGTGGCCTGCAACCGTTCGTTCGAATGATTGAAGTATACGTAATCTTTTTCCCCGAAGTTGCATACCACTTCCGGGTGGGCCGCCAACCAGTTGATGATAATGCGAATGTCATCGGTATCAATTGCCTGTGAGGCGAAGAAGCCTGTGTTGTCAAAGCAGTACTGTCCGTTGAATGCCACGATGCCGTCGAAAGTTACTGGCATGGTGTCAAGCACGACATTCATTTGTGATGGTGCGCGGCCAGTACAGATGAAAACTTTGATTCCTTCAGCCTGCAAGCGGTGAATGGCCTCGACGGTGGAGACGGGAACGGTATGAGTCACGAAACTGGTAAGCGTGCCGTCAATGTCGAAAAATACGGCCTTGATGTCATGGTGCGGTTCGTCAATAGTCACGTATTCCATTGTCGAAGTTCCTCTCGACCTGTCTGTAACGCGTTATTAAACCGTGATGGCAGATGCCATTGTGCACTCGTCATAAAAGACACCTATATGGCATTTGCCCTTTTTTCGCCGTATGACCGGTCCGAGCACGCTACGGTGTTACTCGTCAACAATTTTTGGAGAGAGAGGAAATCCAATGACAACAGCAACCCAGCCGGCGTCCCCGGCCAACAACAACGAACCGGTACGTGTGAACCACACTTTGCGCAATACGATTATTGCCGTTGTAGTGGTAGCCATTATCGCCGTGGCCGCATTCTTTGGCTATCGCGCTTTCGCCGGTGCCGATGAGGCCGCGGCCAAGGGCAGCAAGGATAATCCGGTCAAGATCGGTGTGGTAGGTGCAACCAACCCGGAATGGGTCAAGTTCAAGCAGAAGGCGGAAGCGGCCGGCATCTATGTAGATATCGTCGACTTCCAGGATTACACTTCCGAGAATCCTGCACTGGATTCCGGTGAATTGGATCTCAATGAATTCCAGCACCTGCTTTATCTGGCTAACTACAATGTGAGTAACAACAAGGATCTTCAGCCCATCGGCGGCACCGCCATCTACCCGCTCGGTGTATATTCCACCAAGGTCAAGAGCATTGACGACATCAAGCAGGGTGACACCGTCACCATCCCGAACGATGAAACCAATCAGGCCCGAGCCATCGGTGTGCTCAAGGCTGCTGGCCTTGTGACCCTTAAGGGTGACTGGACGGCTTTCTCTACTCCGGCCGACATCGACGAAGCCAAGAGCAAAGTCAAGGTGACCCCGCTGAAGGCCGAGCAGGTGGCTACGACGTTGAAGGATCCGACTATCGCCGCCGGTGTCATCAACAACGACTATGTAGCTGATGCAGGTCTCGATCCGAAGGATGCCATTTATCAGGACGATGCTGAATCCGAAGAAGCCCGTCCGTACATCAACGTGTGGGTGGCTCGTAAGGCGGACGTGAACAACGAGACCTACAAGAAGCTTGTCGATATCTTCCATGAGAAGGATGTGCTTGATGCCCTTCAGGAGAACTCTGGCGGTACGGCGGTCTTCGCCGATAAGTTCAGCGCCAAGGAGCTACAGGGCTTCCTTGCGGATATCGAGAAGGATGCCAAGGCCCAGTAGTGTTTTCGTCGGCAGGTCCGGCATACAGTAGCACTTATACCAATCCATACAGCTAACCGTGCCGGACGGAAGGAAGCATATAGGTTTCCCTCCGTCCGGCATCATGACGTCAGCCAATCAATGACAATACACAGGGAGAACCCATGAGCGACCCCATCATTACGTTCGATCATGTGGTCAAGGAATTCAAAGTCCGCGGACATGCGGGAGGCTTGGCCCGCGCCGTGAATGATGTAAGCCTGACCATCAATCGAGGTGATATTTTCGGCATCATCGGCTATTCAGGTGCCGGCAAATCCACGCTTGTGCGTCTCATCAACGCATTGGAACGTCCCACCAGCGGCTCGGTGCATGTGCTGGACACTGATATCACCTCTTTGAGCGAAGCCAAGCTCAGGCCCATTCGTCAGAAAATCGGCATGATTTTCCAGCAGTTCAATCTGTTCTCCACCAAAACCGTGGCGCAGAACATTGCTTATCCGTTACAGCTTGATCATTGGCGCAAGGACTATCAGGACCGTCGTGTAGCAGAATTGCTTGAATTTGTGGGTCTGAGCGAGCATGCGGACAAATATCCTTCGCAACTGTCCGGCGGTCAGAAGCAACGTGTAGGCATCGCACGAGCGTTGGCCACCAATCCGGAGATACTGCTCGCTGATGAAGCCACCAGCGCCCTCGACCCGGAGACTACCACTGAAGTGCTTGCACTGCTGAAACGTGTCAACAAAGAATTCGGCATCACCATTGTGCTCATCACCCATCAGATGAATGTGGTCCAACAGATTGCGGACCGTGTTGCAGTGATGAGCGCGGGTCGAGTGGTGGAATCCGGCGATGTATACGACGTATTTGCCGCTCCACAGCAGCCGGTCACCAAGCGGTTCATCGCCACCGCCCTTTCCGGACTACCGGAGGAAAACCGAGTCGAGAGACTGCATGGCGAATGGCCGGGTCGTATCGTCACCGTGCTTATACGACAGAAAGACGTCAGTGATGAGCATGGCCGCAAGGTGCCGGCTTCCGGCCAGAACATCTCCGGTCTCATTGCCAAGCATGGCATTGCGTCGAACCTGCTCTACGGCGGCATCGATACGGTCCGTGGCTCTGCAATCGGTGCCATTACCTATGAGTTCGCCGGTGACGATGCACAAGTGGATACATTCCTTGCCGAACTTGCCGAGCACAGTGACGTCATTGATTTCGGTACCGCCCGTCATCCGGTATCGTATGCCGACGCCGTATCCGGATATGCGCCGGCGGAACATGTGACGGTGAACGACCGACACGTTGACGGTAATGACGGTCACCATACATCAGAAACCACTGAAGGAGCGCAGGCATGATTGTTCTGGCCAATCCGCGTAGCGACTGGAGCGTTTTGAAGCCACTGCTGTTCCAGTCCATAGGACAGACGCTGACAATGGTGCTGGTCACCTTGGTAATCGGCGGTTTCCTCGGACTGGTACTCGGCGTGATTCTCTACGGTACCCGTCCAGGCAATCTGTTCGAGAACGCCGTAGTCTATCGTGTTCTCGACATCATCGTCAATATCGTGCGACCTATTCCGTTCATCATTTTTCTTGCTGCCATGCAGCCGTTGACGATCGTCGTGGTCGGTACCTCCATCGGTACGGTGGCTGCGATTTTCCCGATGGTCGTCATGTGCACGTTCGCCACTTCTCGATTGGTTGAACAGAATCTGGTGCCTGTTGATTCAGGCATGATCGAAGCGGCCCGGGCAATGGGCGCCAGCAAATTGACCATCATCCGCACAGTGCTTATTCCTGAGGCGCTTGCACCGCTTATTCTGGCCTATGCCTTTTTATTCATCGGTGTACTTGACATGTCCGCCATGGCCGGGTACATCGGCGGCGGTGGTCTCGGTAACTTCGCCATCGCGTACGGCTATCAGAAGTTTGACCAGACGGTCACTTGGACAGCGGTCATCATCATGATCGTACTGGTACAGGTGGTGCAGGGCCTCGCCAATGCCATAGCCAAGCGGCTGCTCAAACGCCAGCAATAATCCAGCAATAATATTGCGCAGCGTATAAATGCGATACGTCACCGCTTCACCGAGGATCTTCCGTTGAACTGCCGGCGGAAGATCCTCGCACAATATGAGCGTATTCATGCACTTTTCATCGGTCTTACTAGAATCGGCAACCATGTGTGAACATATCGACCTCGATCCCGAACTCATCTCCATACGTCATTATCTGCATGCTCATCCAGAACGTAGTTTCAAAGAATTCGACACCAGTATTTATCTTGCTGACCAGCTCAAGGCGCATGGTATCGATATCTTGCCCAACCCGATGGAAACCGGCGTGGTGGGGCTTATCGAAGGACAAGGCGGGCCAGGTCCACGCATCGGACTGAGAGCTGATATTGACGGCCTGCCCATTGTGGAGGACACTGGTCTTGCCTTCAGCTCGGTGAACCATGGTGTAATGCATGGTTGCGGCCATGATCTGCATATGACCGGATTGCTTGGAGCCGCATTCTGGCTAGCGGAACATCGCAACGCATTCGCCGGTTCCATCAAAATCCTCTTCCAACCCAGTGAGGAGACCGGACAGGGAGCGCGTGCAATGATCGACGCCGGTTTGGTGGACGATGTGGAAGCCATCATCGGCACGCATAACAATCCCAATTACGCTCCCGGACAACTGGCTATCGGCGTCGAGCCGATGATGGCCGGATGTGTGAAGTTCCGTGTGGATATTCATGCGTCCGGTTCGCATGCAGGGTATCCGTACAAAGGTACGAGTCCGATTGAGGCGTTGGCCACCATGATTCTGACTCTACAGACCATTGTGAGCCGTAACGTGACTCCATTCCATCCGCTGGTGCTTTCGGTTACCGAAGTGCATGGCGGCGATGTATGGAATGTGGTGCCTGCTGAAGCTGGATTCCAGGGTACGGTGCGGTATTTCCATAAAGAGGACGGCAATCTGGTAGGACGCCGCTTCAGGGAAATCGTAGAGCATACTGCGCAGGCCTATGGCATTAGCGCGGATGTGATGTGGGATGATTTCCAGGATCCATTGGCCTCCGACGCAGGATTGGCTAAGGTCGTGGCAGCGGATGTGCATGATTATGCGCAACTGGAGCCGATTCGTCCATCGATGGCGGGGGAGGACTTCTGCGAGTTTGCCAAGGTGACGTTGCCGGTCTTCGCCTTCGTCGGCTCCAACGGTCAGGAAGGCTGCGCTGACTGGCATAGTCCGCATTTTGTGGGATTGGACGAATCGATTCCGACGTTTGTGAACTTCTATGTCAATGCCGCTTTGCGAGTACTGCATGAGCTGAGTTAATGTGCCTTGTGGCACGCGTGCGTACGGTTCACGCCGAGACAACGCACTACACTGGGGAATCATGACACAGCTACGCTTTGCACTCGCTCAGATAGATACCTGCGTCGGCGCTCTTGATGCCAATGCGGCCAAAGTGCTCGATTTTTCCCGTAAAGCCGCTCAGGGCAACGCTCAAGTGGTGGTTTTCCCGGAAATGACGCTTACTGGATACCCAATTGAGGATTTGGCGCTGCGACGCACGTTCCGCCAAGCCGCATGGGACAAGGCCAACGAACTGGCCGCGCAGCTTAACGCCGAAGGACTTGGCGAACTGTTTGTAGTCGTGGGCACGGTAGGCACCGACCATACCACCAGCAAGCCACGCAACCGTCTGGTGGTGCTGCATGAAGGCGTGGTGTGGGCCGGTTACGACAAACACTTCCTGCCTAACTATGGCGTCTTTGACGAATTCCGTATTTTCAGTGCCGGTGACCGCTCGGTGACATTGGAGATGAATGGCGCTCGCATCGGTGTGGCCATCTGCGAGGATATCTGGCAGGATGGTGGCCCGGTGGCTGACCTCGCTACCAAGAGCATTGACGTGTTGCTGACCATCAATGGGTCACCGTATGAAGAAGGCAAGACTCATACGCGTTTCGAACTTGCTCAGCGGCGCGCCGCCGAGGTCAATGCGCCGGTCATCTATCTGAATCAGGTCGGTGGTCAGGACGATCTTGTTTTCGACGGTGGTAGCTTCGTGGTGGACGCCGATGGTGAATTGCTCGAACGCAGTCCCATGTTTATGGAGGATCTCACCTTCTGGGACTTCGATTCGGCTGCTGACCATCAAGGCAAGGCGCTGATCGTGCCTGAACTCGATAAGGATGAGGAGATCTATACCGCTTGTGTGCTTGGTCTCAAGGACTACATGACCAAGAACCACTTCACGGGTGTGACACTCGGTCTTTCCGGCGGCATCGACTCGGCGCTGGTGGCCGCCATGGCTGCCGACGCGTGCGGGGGAGAGAACGTGTGGGGCATCTCCATGCCTTCCATGTATTCTTCGGATGGCTCCAAGGATGATGCCGCTGATCTCGCCGCCAATATCGGTGCCCATTACGAAGTGCAACCCATCGAACCATTGTTCAATGCCTACCAGAAGCAGTTGAATCTTGAAGGCGTGTCTGCCGAAAATCTGCAGGCTCGTATTCGCGGCGTGATCGTGATGGCCAGTTCGAATTCGCGTGGTCTGCTTGCGGTGGCCACCGGCAATAAGTCCGAGTTGGCTTGTGGTTATTCCACCATTTATGGCGATGCCGTGGGCGGATATGCGCCCATTAAGGATTTGCTCAAAACACGTGTTTGGGAGGTAAGCCGTTGGCGCAACAAGGCTGCGGCTGCAGGCGTAGGCATCGGTGGTCTCAATATTGTGGGCAATGAAAACGGTTCCTCGGGCGTACCGCTGAAGAACGGTGTGATGATTCCGGTTTCCTCCATCGAAAAGGCACCTTCCGCAGAGCTCCGTCCTGGTCAGAAGGACTCTGACTCGTTGCCCGAGTATGCTCTGCTCGATAAAGTGCTCGCCGCATATATCGAACATGCTCATGGACGTGCCGACCTGCTCGCCGACGGCTTTGACGAAGCTACCGTAGATACGGTGATGCGACTTGTGGATCGCGCCGAATGGAAGCGACGTCAGTATCCGCTCGGACCAAAGGTCACCGCCCTGGCATTCGGGCGTGACCGTCGTCTGCCGGTAACTAACGCATTCCGCGAATAGTCGTTTTCGTTGCGACTCGTCTTCAACCCGCGTGTATGACGTGTGCAATTGGCGAACAGGCTGTATCAATATCGATCCACATTTGGAAAGGAAGCCGGGACATGGCTGACAACGACAAGCAGTGGTACTTCAATACGGTCAAAGGCAAGGCCGAGTTCGGGCCGCTTTCGCCCATCGAGCAGCGTATGGGTCCATACAAGACCAAGGAAGATGCCGAACACGCTTGGGACATAGTAGTGGACCGCAATGCCAAGTGGGAGGAGCAGGATCGCCAGTGGAACGGTGACCGCTACCACCGTTGAGCTGATAATGCCACATAATGGGAAACCGTCCAAATGCACACCTGTGCATGGACGGTTTTTCATATGACGAGTGCTGCAACGAGCCAGGAATTGCGGTGAATCGCTGCGAATATGGTCGCGGAACCGTTGACATGGTAACGTTCACAGCCGAATGTGAGATAGTTCACTCATTATTTCAGCTTTTCCCAAGGATGGGCAAACTACACTAAGAGTCAATGGTTCCGTGAAGATGCGAGACCAACAACCCCATTAAAGGAGTGACATGACCGCAGTAGAAAATGCAGCCGTCTCCCAGGAGGAGCTTGACGCAAAGGCGTGGGAAGGCTTCACCGAGGGCAACTGGCAGAAGGATATTGATGTCCGTGACTTCATCCAGAAGAACTACACCCCGTACGAGGGTGATGAGTCCTTCCTGGCACCTGCCACCGAGAAGACCAAGCACCTGTGGAAGTACCTCGACGACAACTACCTGGCGGTAGAGCGCAAGCAGCGCGTCTACGATGTGGATACCCACACCCCGGCTGGCATCGACGCCTTCCCGGCTGGCTACATCGATTCCCCGGAGGTTGACAACGTGATCGTCGGTCTGCAGACCGACGTGCCCTGCAAGCGCGCTATGATGCCGAACGGCGGTTGGCGTATGGTCGAGCAGGCCATTCGCGAGGCCGGCAAGGAGCCGGATCCGGAGATCAAGAAGATCTTCACCAAGTACCGCAAGACCCACAACGATGGCGTCTTCGGCGTCTACACCAAGCAGATCAAGATCGCTCGCCACAACAAGATTCTCACCGGTCTGCCGGATGCCTACGGCCGTGGCCGCATCATCGGCGACTACCGTCGTGTGGCCCTGTACGGTGTCAACAAGCTGATCGCCTTCAAGAAGCGTGACAAGGACTCTGTGCCGTACCGCAACGACTTCACCGAGCCGGAGATCGAGCACTGGATCCGCTTCCGCGAGGAGCACGACGAGCAGATCAAGGCCCTGAAGCAGCTCATCAACCTCGGCAACGAGTATGGCCTCGACCTGACCCGTCCGGCACAGACCGCTCAGGAAGCCGTGCAGTGGACCTACATGGGCTATCTGGCCTCCATCAAGTCTCAGGACGGCGCCGCAATGTCCTTCGGCCGTAACTCCGCCTTCCTCGACTGCTTCATCGAGCGTGACCTGAAGGCCGGCAAGATCACCGAGACCGACGCTCAGGAGCTCATCGACAACATTGTCATGAAGCTGCGTATCGTGCGCTTCCTGCGTACCAAGGATTACGACGCCATCTTCTCCGGTGATCCGTACTGGGCGACCTGGTCCGACGCCGGCTTCGGCGATGACGGCCGTCCGCTGGTCACCAAGACCTCCTTCCGTCTGCTCAACACCCTGACCCTTGAGCACCTTGGACCTGGCCCGGAGCCGAACATCACCATCTTCTGGGATCCGAAGCTGCCGGAAGGCTACAAGCGCTTCTGCGCCAAGATCTCCATCGATACCTCCGCCATCCAGTACGAGTCCGACAAGGAAATTCGTTCCCACTGGGGCGACGACGCCGCTATCGCATGCTGCGTCTCCCCGATGCGTGTGGGCAAGCAGATGCAGTTCTTCGCCGCACGTGTGAACTCCGCCAAGGCTCTGCTGTACGCCATCAACGGCGGCCGTGATGAGATGACCGGCATGCAGGTCATCGACAAGGGCGTCATCGATCCGATCAAGCCGGAAGCCGATGGCTCCCTGGACTACGAGAAGGTCAAGAACAACTACGAGAAGGCTCTTGAGTGGCTGTCCGAGACCTATGTCATGGCCCTGAACATCATCCACTACATGCACGATAAGTACGCCTACGAGTCCATCGAGATGGCTCTGCACGACAAGGAAGTGTACCGTACCCTCGGTTGCGGTATGTCTGGCCTGTCCATCGCAGCCGACTCCCTGGCCGCCATCAAGTACGCCAAGGTGTACCCGATCACCAACGCCGAGGCCAAGAACCTCGAAGGTCACGAGTACGAGTACGTCGAGGGCGCTGACGACGATCTGGTCGTCGGCTACCGTACCGACGGCGAGTTCCCGATCTACGGCAACGACGATGATCGCGCCGATGACATCGCCAAGTGGGTTGTGTCCACGGTTATGGGCCAGGTCAAGCGCCTGCCGGTCTACCGCGGTGCGGTTCCGACCCAGTCCATCCTGACCATCACCTCCAACGTCGAGTACGGCAAGAACACCGGTTCCTTCCCGTCCGGCCACAAGAAGGGCACCCCGTACGCTCCGGGCGCCAACCCGGAGAACGGCATGGACTCCCACGGCATGCTGCCGTCCATGTTCTCCGTCGGCAAGATCGACTACAACGATGCTCTCGACGGCATCTCGCTGACCAACACCATCACTCCTGATGGCCTTGGCCGCGATGAGGAAGAGCGCATCGGCAACCTGGTCGGCATCCTCGACGCCGGCAACGGTCACGGCCTCTACCACGCCAACATCAACGTGCTGCGCAAGGAGACCATGGAGGATGCTGTCGAGCACCCGGAGAAGTACCCGCACCTGACCGTGCGCGTCTCCGGCTACGCGGTGAACTTCGTCAAGCTCACCAAGGAGCAGCAGCTCGACGTCATCTCCCGTACCTTCCACCAGGGCGCTGTCACCGACTGATTCCAGCCGATGACCGTGTAAACACGGTAGAACGATGAAGGGGTGGGATTCGTCCCACCCCTTCCCTTTGCCTCTCGAACCTATGGCATTTGCCATGGTGCCGCTCGGATGCGTTGCCGTTGCCTCACATCGATATAACAAGCATCGGGAGGAGCATACACACGTTATAACGGTATCCGCATGGTTTCCGGATACCGATCATGCATTCATCAGGAACCAACAAGTCACAGCATCACTTGAGGGAACAGGAGGACAATGATGCCCGATAGCCAGTTCCGCACCACAACACGCCATATGTTGCGTGAATCCAAGACGTACGCCTCGCAGACTCTTATGGGAGGTCTGTCCGGCTTTGAATCACCTATAGGACTCGATCGTCGTGATCGTATTGCCGCCTTGAAGTCCGGAGACATCGGCTTTGTTCACTCATGGGATATCAACACTTCCGTGGATGGACCCGGCACACGTATGACCGTGTTCATGTCCGGATGTCCGTTGCGTTGCCAATACTGCCAGAATCCGGATACGTGGAAAATGCGCGATGGCAAGCCCGTATACCTCGATGCCATGATCAAGAAGGTCGATCGATATAAGGACCTGTTCAAGGCTACGCATGGCGGGATTACGTTCTCGGGTGGAGAATCTATGATGCAACCGGCCTTTGTCTCGCGTGTTTTCCATGCGGCTAAGGAGATGGGTGTGCACACCTGTCTTGACACCTCCGGATTCTTGAACACCAATTACACCGATGAGATGCTTGACGACATCGACCTGTGTCTGCTCGACGTCAAGTCCGGTGATGAGCAGACGTATCACGAGGTCACCGGCGGTCTACTTCAGCCCACTATCGATTTTGGCCAGCGTCTGGCCAAGGCCGGCAAGAAGATCTGGGTGCGATTCGTGCTCGTGCCAGGCCTTACTGACTCCGAGGAGAATGTCGAGAACGTAGCCAGAATCTGCGAAAGCTTTGGCGATGCCGTGGAGCATATCGATGTCCTTGGATTCCACCAACTTGGCCGGCCGAAGTGGCATGAGCTACGTATTCCATATCCGCTCGAAAATCAGAAAGGGCCGAACGCCGCCACTCGTGAACGTGTGGCCAATCAGTTCAAGGATCACGGTTTCACCGTCTACTAAATATCTTGAGCCGCACCGATACCGACGTTGGTACCTCGGCTCAAGTGAGCATGGCATACGGTTCACGCGCAGGAAAAGGTTTGACTCCCGCGCGTGAATACCGTGTTTCCGGCGTGTTGACCTTAGCCTTGTAACTATGGCTGAGATCTTCGCTTTTCCAGCGGGGGCTGCGGCAATGAGATCCGGCGATGGAGCTGGCAAGCCGCAGCACCTTGTACGTCCTCATGGTGTGCCGGACGTAATGTGGTCTGCCGTTGAATCCGTTAGAGTCATGCCACATCGCGATGGTGTGATCTACCGCGAGATTCCTGTGCCTGCTACATTGGCGGATTTCGGTATCGGCGTAGAGTTTGAAGTTACGTCATGCGCGATGACGGATGCCGCTCGTGACATAGGTGCGGACTTTCGGGGGCAATGCAATGTGTACCCGGCCGCAGGATGGTTGATGTTGTTGTATGCGCGCAAGCCACGGGAGGAATGGGACTCATGTTGGCGATGCGTGGCCTTTGCAAAGTTGCCGCTTGATGTGGTGGAGAACGATGCGTTGACACCCTCCATGATATGGGAGTCAATGCGAGATTTCATTATCGGCCGGGCTGAACCGGGCACTCTTGCCGGTACGGTGACGGTGACCAGCAATACGGCATTCGGCAACCTTGGTGGCGAGCCACATGCCGGCTGTGAGATTCGTGCATCGTGGACTCCACTTGACGGGACCGGGGCGGGCGCTACGATGGACGCCGGCACACAAGTGAATTCGTGGGCCGCTTTTATTCAATCGACCGTTCGCCCACAGGAGGAACATGACGTTGAGTGACGTCCGTGACACCGAACCCCGGCTGCTCAAGGAACCCCGAGGGGGAGTGCCTGACGTTATCTCTACGTTGGATGGCTACCACCGGTATTGCGAGACGTTGGCCATGTCGGATGGTCCGCTCGCGGCTGATGCCGAACGTGCGTCCGGTTTCCGATATGGGCATGAGGATTGGCTGATTCAATTCAAAAGGTCGTCAGCCGGCATAGCTCTGTTGGATCCCGTGGCTCTGAGCCGCGAAGGCGCGGACTGGAACGAATTGAACAATGCCGTTGGCGATGCGGTGTGGATTCTGCACGATTCACTGATGGACCTTCCCGGTTTCGCGGATATCGGTCTGACCCCACAACGGTTGTTCGATACGGAAATTGCGGCGCGGCTGCTGGGCCTGCACCGATTCGGGTTGGCGGCCGTGACCGAACATTATCTTGGTATCACCTTGGCCAAAGAGCATTCCGCAGCTGACTGGTCGTATCGTCCACTACCGCGAGACTGGCGCAATTATGCGGCACTTGATGTAGAAGTGCTCATTGAACTTGAGTCCTTGATGCGTGCTGATTTGAAGCGAAACGGAAAGGATGAGTGGGCGCAGGAGGAATTCACTTATGCCCTGGCAGAAGGTCTTGCCGGACGCAAGCCCCATCCGATTCCTTGGCTAAGGGTTTCGCGCATCACTCAATTAAGCCGGGATCCGCAAGGACTTGCCATCGCGAAATCCCTATGGGAGGAACGTGACCGTCTTGCTCGTCAGTATGATATCGCCCCGACCCTGTTGTTGACGGACTCGTCGATTATCGAGGCTGCTCAGGCCAAGCCGCACAACGCCGCTCAATTCAGGGCACTACGCTCGTTGAACGAACGCGTGCGTATTCGTACCGGCACCGAGCAGGACAAGATGTTCGAGCGATACGCTCCCATTCAGCGGGCCGTGAAACCGAAGGTATGGAAGCTGGCAATCGATCGGGCCATGGCTTTGAAGCCGAATCAGTGGCCAAGCATGCCAGCCCCGGAGCCGACGGACGGTGGTGTAGTCAATGCCCCTCGTTCGATGAAACTGTGGGAGCAGCGGCATCCTGATCGATATGAGCGTTTGCAACGGGTGCGCCGAGTGGTCAATCAAATCGCACAGGATACGAGAACACCGGCGGAAATAGTGCTTAAGCCGCAGATATTGCGGAACCTGTGCTGGCTCGAAGACCCGCAGGAAGTGGACATAGCAGAGTTTCTACGGGGGCAAGGAGCCAGACAATGGCAGGTGAAGCTAGTTGCACCGTCCGTAAGTGGCGTTATCATATAGAGGTTGCCTAACGGCAGACTGTAGGAAAATAACGACTTTTGAGGAGTCATTAGCGTGAAGATCAGCGTTCGTAACCTCGAGCCCACCAAGGTGAAGCTCACCGTCACCGTTGAACCGGAAGAGCTCGACCCGTATCTGGACAAGGCTCGTAAGGAAATCGCCAAGCAGGTGAACGTGCCCGGCTTCCGTAAGGGACACGTGCCCGGCAAGATCATCGATCAGCGTATCGGCTTTGCCGCCGTCGCCGGCGAGGCCGTGAACGACGCCGTGCCGGAGCTGTACTCCAAGGCTCTGGAGGAGAAGAAGATTCGTCCGATGGACCAGCCGGAGTTCGATGTGCAGGATGTGCCGTCCTCCGCCAAGGATGAGACCAAGCTGAAGTTCACCGCCACCGTCGAGCGTCGTCCCGATATCGAGCTGCCCGAGCTTGATGGCATGGAGATCGCCATCTCCAAGCCGGAGGTCAAGGATGAGGACGTGGACAAGCGTCTGGAATCCCTGCGTCAGCGCTTCGGCACTCTGGTGGGTGTCGATCGTCCGGCCGCCAAGGGTGATTTCGCCAACATCGACCTGACTGCTGAAATCGACGGCGAAACCGTTGACTCTCAGGAGGGTGTGAGCTACGAGCTGGGCTCCAACACCATGCTCGATGGTCTGGATGAAGCTCTGGACGGCCTGTCCGCAGGCGAGGAGACCACCTTCGAAGGCACGCTGGAAGCTGGCGAGCATGAGGGTGAGAAGGCCACCGTCAAGGTGAAGGTCAACTCCGTGAAGGCCGAGGAACTGCCGGAGCTGAACGATGAGTTCGCCTCCGAGGCTTCCGAGTTCGACACGCTGGATGAGCTCAAGGCCGACATTCGCAAGGCCGCCGCTCAGGACGCCGAAGGCCGTCAGGCCACCGAGGCTCGCGATGCTTTTATCGCCAAGCTGCAGGAAGGTCTGGAGATTCCGGTGCCGAAGGGCGTCAAGGCCAACATGGTCGCTGAGCACCTCAAGGGCATGACTCCGGATCCGGAGAAGGCCACCAAGGAGCAGAAGGACGAGGCCGAGAAGACCGTCGAGAAGGATCTGCGCGATCAGATGGTACTCGACGCTCTGGCTGAGAAGCTGGATGTCCAGGTCTCTCAGGCCGACGTGTTCAACTTCCTCGCTTCCATCGCCCAGCAGTATGGCATGGATCCGAATGCCTTCATTCAGGCCATCATCAAGAACGGCCAGCTCGGTTCCGCCGTGCAGGAAGTTGGCCGCTCCAAGGGTCTGCTGGCCGGCATGCGCGCTGTCAAGTTCACCGCTGACGGCGAGGCCGTTGACCTCTCCGCCTTCCTCGGTGAAGCTGCTGAGGATGAGGAAGCCGAATCCGTGGAGGCTGCTTCCGCCGCTGCCGCTGTGGCTGACGAGCTGTCCAAGTCCGATGAGGACAAGGCCGAGAACGCCGAGTGAGCATGATTCGCCGTTGCATCTGCCAGCTGCAGGTGTGATGTCGTGATTGTCGGGCCCGGGACCATTATGGTTCCGGGCCTTTTCGTTTGGTACGTAGCGCTGATGCATGAGGGGACTGTTTCCCCCGGTATGTTTTGCAATACCCTCGATGAGGGTAAAGAGGAAATGAGAGATGAGATGGGGAACGTTGTGCGAAACGCCAATGCTAGGCGTTTGGGATGGCTTGCCGGCGCAACCGTGATACTGGGAATGCTGATCGGTGCAGGGGCTGGTCTGCTGACCCTGTTGCTCTACGGTGTTGAGAAACTCATGCTGGGATACGTTGAGGGTGCAGGTCAGCCTGGTCCATTCGGCGTACCTGCCGTTCGTCGTGTCATTTCGGTGACGCTCGGATTGACTTTCGCGAGCGTGATTTGGTACCTGCTACGTACCAAGACCACCAGGGTGCCGTCGGTCAAGAAGGCCGTCAGTGGAGCCCAAATGCCCATCTGGCAGACCATGCTGCATGTGGTATTACAGATTTTCATAGTAGGCACCGGCGCTTCCATCGGCCGAGAAGTGGCCCCGCGCGAGCTGGGTGCCATGCTTGCCCAACGATTCTGCGACCTGTTCCATCTCGACGCCGAGCACGGCATCGACCGGCATATGGTGGTTGCCGTGGCAGCCGGCGCAGGCCTCGGCGGCGTCTACAATGCGCCGTTGGCTGGCATGTTTTTCGCAATAGAGATCCTGCTTGCTGATGTGACCTTGGAAAAAGCGGCATTCGGACTCGGCATGTCTTCGGTGGCCGCGTTCACGGCAACGCTGATCAAAGGTCACCACACGTTTTATGACATCACCGCCATGCAGCCTGAATCAACGCCTAGTCTGATGCTGTTCGCATTGCTGTGTGGTATGGCTTGCGGCGCGGCAGGCGCACTGTTCCGAAAGGGCTCGTCTTGGGCGGAATCTCATAAGCCTGACGGTAAGGGCATCCTCTGGCAGATGCCCTTGGCTGGCTTGATCACCGGACTGTTGGCGGTGTTCGTGCCTCAGGTCATGGGGAACGGTCGTGCCGCCGCGCAACTTGGATTCAGCACCTTTATTCCGCAAATCGCTGGCGACTCCGGTGCCGTGCAATCGCAGGCCTCGACTGCCGCTTCACCGTGGACGTTGTTGGCGAATGAGATCTCCACCACCGGTAGAACGGCCTCTACCGGAACCGGAGTCCACTCTTGGATCGATTCCTTGGCCAATGGGTGGGGAACAGGATTCGCGCCCAATGCCGGCACGGTACTGACGATGAATCACGTGGGAGCGATTGCGGGCATACTCGCTTTGACTTTTGCAGCTAAGGCTTTCGCCACCCTGATGACCATTCGCTCCGGTGCGTCGGGTGGCGTGCTGCAACCCGGTATAGCATTGGGTTCGACACTGGGAGCGTTGCTGGGACTTGTATGGATAGTTGCTTTTCCTGTCGATTCGGTAACGGCATGCGCGCTGATTGGAGCTGCTGCGTTGTTGGCCGCATCCCAACAGGCGCCGTTGATGGCCATGTGTCTGGTTATGGAATTGACGGAATCGCCCATCACTTTCTTCGTGCCCGTAGGATGTGCCGTAGCCGTGTCTGCGCTGGTTTCGAAGTGGCTGCTCACTCGATCGCAGCGGTAACGCATTGTCGATGCGTGAAAAATGAGGGGAGTTACATATGTCCGTGAATGCCGAAGATCGTAAAGCGTTGGAAGCGTTGGGACATGAGCCGTTGACTGAGCAGATCGCATATTACCGCAAACCGTTTATGGTGCTCTGGGCGGCCATACAGGAGGCATCGAGTGAACTGGCTGAAGATTATGGCCTGAGTCAGGATATCGCACAGTTGTGGGTGGCGGAACGGATGCGGCAAGTCGCTGACTCATTGGTGGACCGCCTTGCGGAAAAGAGCGTGGCGCGAGGTGTGAGCAAATCGAATGTGGCCCGTGCGGCGGATGCCAGTCCCGCCAATGCCGAGCGCCGTTTTCCCAGATTGAAGTACGTGGGCAATCAAGCGCAGGAGCGTCTGCTGATCGATGATGTGCTTGACTCTATGGAATGACCGGTAAGTCGTATTTTTCCTACGCTGGCCGCCGAAATCATGGATATAAGTGGTCTTCCGTCGCTTCAAGGCGGTAGTCTGAACAATGTTCGAGTTATAAGTTAAGGAGATTCAAGGTGAGCAATACCTTTGCGACCTTACCGGCCATGGCGGGCGCAGACGCATCGGCCGGCCCCGTGGACCCGATTTTCAACCGTCTGTTGAAGGACCGTATCATCTGGATGGGTGAGGAAGTCAAGGACGATATGGCCAACCGCATCTGCGCGCAGCTGTTGATGCTGGCCGCCGAGGATCCGAAGAAGGACATTTGGCTGTACATCAATTCGCCGGGTGGATCCATCACTGCCGGCATGGCCATCTATGACACGATGCAGCTCATCGAGCCGGATGTGGCTACAGTGGGTCTGGGCATGTGCGCATCGATGGGCCAGTTCCTGTTGAGTTCCGGTACGCCTGGCAAGCGTTATCTGACTTCGCATGCCCGGGTCCTGATGCATCAGCCTTCTGGAGGCATAGGCGGTACTACTACCGATGTGCGCATCAATGCCGAGCTCATCATGGATATGAAAAAGACCCTCGCCGAGCTGACCGCGGTACAGACCGGTCACACGGTTGAGGAGATCTACCGTGACAACGAATACGACCACTGGTTTACCGCTGAAGAAGCCTTGGCATACGGTTTCGTGGACAAGCTGGTGACCACGCCGGACACTATCGGCAACGATCGTAAGGGGGAGTGACAGCCATGGCAAGTGAAGAAGCGAAGTTCGTAAGCCGTGCCGAGCATCTGGCCGGCCGTCAGGGGGTTGTGGGCTTCATGCCAGCCGCGTTACGTGCCGAAGCGCAGGTGCAGCGTACCGCAATGCCTTCCAACCGTTACGTTATGCCGCAGTTCGTGGAGAAGACCCCGTACGGCATGAAAACACAGGATGCCTATTCTCGTCTATTCGAGGATCGTATCATTTTCTTGGGCGTGCAAGTTGATGATGCTTCGGCCGATGATGTGATGGCTCAGCTGCTGGTTCTTGAATCTCAGGATCCCAACCGTGACGTGATGATGTACATCAACTCGCCCGGCGGCTCGATGACGGCCATGACCGCTATCTACGACACCATGCAGTACATCAAGCCGGACGTGCAGACCGTATGCCTCGGTCAGGCTGCTTCGGCTGCGGCTATCCTGCTTGCATCCGGTGCCAAAGGCAAGCGGCTTATGCTGCCGAACGCTCGTGTACTGATTCACCAGCCGGCTATTGATCAAGGATTCGGCAAGGCCACGGAAATCGAAATTCAGGCCAAGGAAATGCTGCGCATGCGCGAATGGCTGGAAAACACGCTGGCCAAGCATACCGGTCAGGATGTCGAGAAGATTCGTCGTGATATCGAAGTGGATACCTTCTTGACAGCTCCTGAGGCCAAGGAATATGGATTGGTGGACGAGGTGCTGGAGCACCGTCAGTAATCGTCATGATCGGTGGCGATTGAGAACGTTCACATCATACTGCTGAAATACCCCCGGACCACTTGGGCCGGGGGTATTGTGGTATTAGGGTGTTAACGCGTTGCGCACAGGCAAAGGAGACGTGTATGGGACGTGTGGTGAGCTACAACGAAGACATTCCACGTTGCACGTTCTGCGGTAAAACCGAACATCAGGTCAGAAAGCTGGTGGCTGGCCCCAACGCTTCCATTTGCGACGAATGCATTGGACTGTGCTTGGACATCATTTCGGAAGAGCGCATCAAAGACGCGCAGGTCAATGCGCTGAGCCTACCCAAGCCCACACAGATCTTCGACTACCTCAACCAATATGTCGTTGGTCAGGAAGACGCCAAGAGGGCATTGGCCGTAGCCGTGTACAACCATTACAAGCGTGTGAATATGGAGCTCACCCAGTCCGCGGCGCGTTGGGCGCAGTCCGAAGGCAATGGCGGCGTTGCCGGATCGCCGGTGCACGGCGCGACGTCTCTCGACCGGCAACGCAACGATCCGCTGGCTGGCGTGGAAGTAGCCAAATCAAACATTCTGCTGCTCGGTCCCACAGGCGTGGGTAAGACCTATCTGGCGCAATCCTTGGCCAAAGTGATGAATGTGCCATTCGTCATCACGGACGCTACGACATTGACCGAGGCCGGGTATGTAGGTGATGATGTGGAGACTGTGCTCCAGCGACTGTTGCAAGCCGCGGATGGTGACGTCGCCAGAGCGCAGCACGGCATTGTCTATATCGATGAAATAGACAAAATTGCCCGGAAAACCGGCGAAAACACCTCGATTACGCGCGACGTATCCGGTGAAGGCGTGCAACAGGCGTTGCTCAAGATTTTGGAAGGTACTATCGCTTCAGTGCCGATGGAAGGCACTCGAAAGCACAAGGATCAAGACACCGTGCAAATGGACACGCGAGATGTGCTGTTCATCTGTGGCGGCGCATTCGTCGGACTCGCGGATATTGTCCGCAAACGTTTGGGACGGCGGGAAACGGGATTCTCATCACGTTGGGAACAGGAAGAGGTCTCGGATGGAGATTTACTGGAACAGGTCAACGCCGATGATCTTTCCGAATTCGGACTCCTCCCTGAATTCATCGGGCGTTTGCCGGTGATTAGCGTGCTCCATGAGCTGACGGCCGATGATTTGACTGCGATATTGACGAAGCCGACGAATGCGTTGATCAAGCAGTATAAGAAGCTGTTTGCCGTGGATGGTGTGGATCTGCAGTTTACCAACAAGGCGATTCGGACGATAGCCGACACTGCCATACGGCAGGGGATAGGCGCGCGCGGTTTGCGCGCGATTATCGAGCACACGCTGCAGGATACGATGTTTCGCCTTCCCAGTATGGAAGATATCGTGCGAGTGGTGGTTGATCGCGATGCGGTAGAAGGTATTGGAGCGCCCAAAATGCTGCACGCTTCAGAGGCTCATTCCGCAGATCATCGCTGAATGTTCGCGCAATAGTGATCGATCGTTATAGACGTGAATAATCAAAAACCGTTGATATTACTGGGGACACGCCGTAAGTGACACTGAGTTGCATGAAGCTAGATGACGTGTATTATAAATCGAGTTGTTTGAACGACAACATGCGCGAGTAGCCCAGCGGATTAGAGCAGCTGACTACGGATCAGCAGGTCGCAGGTTCGAATCCTGTCTCGCGCACTC
>NZ_PGLQ01000023.1 GCF_002802865.1 Bifidobacterium scaligerum | reverse complement strand
AGTGTTTGCAAGGGTTTCCGTGGTGTTTGCCGGGGGTGGGGTTGCGTTCGGGGCCGGGGTCGTGTAAGTTATTCATTCGCTGCCGCTGAGCGGTTCGGATTCCTTCCATTCCAATGGTTTTTGATGGGTATCCGGGTTGTTTTGCGCGTGGTGGTGGTTTGAGAACTCAAGAGCGTGTTTGTACTACTTCTTTATAGTCAATGATTGCCAGCTTGTCTCGTG
>NZ_PGLQ01000022.1 GCF_002802865.1 Bifidobacterium scaligerum | reverse complement strand
CGTCGTGGTCGTCAACCCAGTGCCAGGTCGCTGCCTCAGGTTGGGTACGCCAGCTTGGTGGTGCCAGCCGTGCCAGCGGAAGGTTGAGGTCGCGGCATGCTTGAGCGGCGTGGCCGTGCATAGCTGCTGCGAAGGGGTGGGAGGCATCCACCATGACCTTGACTTCGTTGTCAGTCAGGAATTCTTTGAGACCGTCGATGCCGCCGAAACCACCCACCCGAGTCGGGCCAGGAACTGGCCGGGGGGACTTCGTGCGCCCCGCTAACGAGCTGCACAGGTCTACCCCCTCATCGATCA
>NZ_PGLQ01000021.1 GCF_002802865.1 Bifidobacterium scaligerum | reverse complement strand
CGTGATCACCAGGTTCTGGATCGCCTGACCACCGGCCGTGGACGCCTGGTCCTTCCACTGGTTCAAACCGATCGTCAGCGGATACCAGTCCGCGTCCTTCAACATGATCAACGGCAGGAAGTAATTGTTCCACGTCGCCACGATCGTGAACAACGCGGTCGTCACGATACCCGGCGCCAGCAGGGGCAGGCTGATCGTCCAGAACGTGCGGAACTCGCTCGCGCCGTCCACGCGGGCCGCCTCGAGCAATTCGGTCGGCACGGCCTGCTCGCTGAAGATCCACATCAGATACAGGCCGAACGGGCTGATCAACGACGGGATGATCAT
>NZ_PGLQ01000020.1 GCF_002802865.1 Bifidobacterium scaligerum | reverse complement strand
GGAGCAGGACATCCTTTTCGGTTGAGGGCCTGGTTGGAATGACAAGGTGCACCATGTCGGGGCCGATTTGAGCAAGTGCACCGGTAATATCTTTCAAGGCTTCATCGGTGTCGTTGACTCCTCCAAGGAGCATCACCTCAACCCAGAGGTTGCCGGTGTATTCCTTTCTGAAGGCGATAAGCCCCTCAAGGTGACGCCTGAAGGTAAAGCCCGGAGCATGACGGCTGATTTTCTGGTGCAGCTCTTCTGAGCCGGCGTTGAGCGAAGGGAGTACTGCATCAGCTCTCAAGGCCTCCTGACGGACTTCGGGCAGAGAGAAAAGCGAGCCGTTGGTAATAATGGCCACGGGAATATCAGTCATCTTCTTCACCTCGTCAATAAGCCTGCCTATACCGCGATACAGCATGGTCTCGC
>NZ_PGLQ01000001.1:650612-730927 GCF_002802865.1 Bifidobacterium scaligerum | reverse complement strand
TATGCGCGAGTAGCCCAGCGGATTAGAGCAGCTGACTACGGATCAGCAGGTCGCAGGTTCGAATCCTGTCTCGCGCACGATAAAGCCTCGGAAGCGAAATGCTTTCGAGGCTTTTCCAATTCACGAATACAAGCCGATTCCGCGCATTGCCGTGGTTCGGAATCCATTCTGGCGAATTCGATTGCCTTGGCAGCCGATTATTGCCCGAAGGGAAGGAAACGGGGAGGTGGCAAAGATGCAACAGTCTCGATACGATTTCGACTCGATTCTTGAACGTCATGGATCCACTTCGATCAAATGGCATGAGATCGAAGAGATGATGGGACCGAATTCTCGTGACGTGATTCCATTATCCGTAGCAGATATGGAATTCAAGCCGGCACCGGAAATTGTTTCAGCGTTGGTGGAGGCTGCCACACATGATGTATTCGGATATGACTATGCGCCGGACGAGTATTTTGAAGCCGTAACCGGCTGGATGCGTCGGCGTCATAATTTCGATGTGAACCCGGCATGGATTAGTCTTTCCGATGGCGTTATGCCGGCCGTGAACACCGCATTGCGTGCGGTTACACGTCCGGGAGACAAGGTCATCATTCAAAGACCGGTTTACTACCCATTCACGTTTGCCGCCGAACACAATGGTTTGACTATTCTGGACAATGAATTGGTGCTGGATGAGGCGGCAGGCCGTTATGCGATCGATTTTGATGATTTGGAAGCTAAAGCCGCTGATCCCCGTTGTACGGCCATGATGCTGTGCAATCCGCACAATCCGGTTGGCCGTGTGTGGAGTGAACGGGAATTGCGCTGTATTGGTGATATTTGCCTGAAACATGGCGTGTATCTGTTGTGCGATGAAATTCATGCCGACTTCGCATACCCGGGACATCCGGTTACGATGTTCGGCACATTGGGAGAACGCTATCATTCGCATCTGTTCGAGTTCACTGCACCCACCAAGACATTCAACTTGGCGGGCCTGCTGTGCTCGAACGTGATCATCCCCGACCCATCGCTGAAGCGTCGATTTGACGTGGCGGCAGAGAATATCGCCGGTCTCACTGTCAGTCATTTCGGACTTGTGGCATGTCAAGCCGCTTACAATGATGCCGAAGATTGGCTGAACGAGCTGATGACGGTGCTTGAACGCAATCTTTCCTGTGTACGGGATTTCGCTGCTCGTGTGGATGGCGTGCGCCTTATCGAGCCGGAAGGTACATACCTGGCATGGCTGGACTGCCGTGGGCTCGGATTCGAAACGCCTGATGCATTGCGGGACTTCATGCGCCTCAAAGCCCGTGTCTGGTTCGATGAAGGCTCGCTGTTCGGGCATTCCGGCGACTATTTCGAACGTATCAATCTCGCGTGCCCTACGGCTTTGCTGCAACGTGTACTGAACAACATGGAAAGCGCGTTAGCCGGCAGACAATAGTCGGAAATCACGCCGGGGAGCTAGCGCTCAGCCCCCGGCATAACCATACGCTGTCGCTGACGTACTATGGATAGGCAGTCCTAGGGGAAAGCAAGTAGTCGGAAGGAGCGGCGATGGCACAGGTCACCGGTACACAACGAGGCGTATGGGCGTCCATCACCAGGCTTGCCGCCTCCGACCGAGCCTCAGGACTCATCATGCTGAGCTGTGCGTTTGTCGGACTGATAGCGGCGAATCTGCCGTTGACCTACCACCTGTTCGAAAGCATAGCGGAAACGTATATCGGTATTCCATATACGAATATCAACTTGCCGATCGGCCATTGGGCCCAAGACGGATTACTGACCATCTTTTTCCTGACCGTCGGTTTGGAACTCAAGCAAGAACTCACCACCGGATCCCTGTCTAACCCGAAGGCCGCCGCCGTGCCCATGCTGTGCGCGGTGGGAGGCATGATGGCTCCTCCGATATTGTTCATAGCCGTTGCAGCCCTATTTTCCGCGTACGGGCCGGGAGACGCAGGAAGTGTGGTGCTTACCACTACGGGCAGTGTCATTCCTTTTGCTGATCTCGCACACGGTTGGGCTGTTCCCACCGCCACGGATATCGCGTTTTCTCTGGCGGTGCTTGCTCTATTCGCCAAAGGCTTGCCCGGTTCGATTCGCGCCTTTCTGCTGACGCTCGCCACCGTGGATGATCTGCTGGCCATTATTCTGATCGCTGTGTTCTTCTCCTCGGTCAACGCATGGTATTGGTTCATCGGCATCGCGGTCTGTGCGCTGATCTGGGCGCATCTGGTGCGGATGAAGAAAGTGCCGTGGCCGGCAGTCGCCATTGTGGGACTTCTGGCGTGGGTGATGATGTTCGAAGCCGGTATACACCCCACATTGGCCGGCGTTCTGGTAGGTCTGTCTACGCCCGCGCGCGAGATACATGGTGAGCTCACGCCGCGCGCCGAACGGTATGCTTCCAAGCTCCAACCGTTCTCCGCACTGCTTGCCTTACCGGTTTTCGCGCTGTTCGCGACAGGAGTGCATTTCGCCGAACTCACTCCTGCGCTGATGATGTCGCCGCTGGTTATCGCCTTGATCGTGGCATTGGTGATCGGCAAGCCGTTGGGCATCATTGCCACAGCTTGGGTGTCCACACATATCGGCGGACTGAAAATGGCCAAAGGACTCACCGTACGCGATATGATTCCCACCGCATGCGCCTGCGGCATCGGATTCACCGTATCCTTCCTCATCGCGTCCTTGGCATACTCGAATGCTGAGTTATCCGCCGAAGCCAGATTCGGCGTGCTGGTCGGATCCTTGATCTCCGCGTGCATCTCCGGTGTGCTGCTCAATCATCAATCCAAGGAATTCGCGAGGACAACCCGTACCGGTGAACCACGGTGATACGCAATGACATCGCTACGATGCGACACCACCAATAGTCAGATGTCCAAGGAGACAACAATGGCCAAGAAGCAGAAAAAAGCAAAAAAGAACAACGATAAGCAGCAGGACACCAAAAAAATACAGCAGACTGCGCCTGTAACGGACAAGGCTCAGACCGATGCGTCGGCCGATGTCGAGGATCTCAACGAAACGGTGATCGAGAACGTACAGGACGCCTCGCCACTGGGCGACACCTATCACCGTGGGCCGGTGATATTGCGAGGTCCGATGATTCCGACCGATAACACCACCGCCAATCTGTTGAAGGCCGATGCAGACACCGACTGGCTGCATATGGACCCATGGCGGGTATTGCGCATCCAATCCGAATTCGTGGATGGCTTCGGCGCGCTCGCTGAACTTGGTCCTGCGGTTTCCATCTTTGGATCGGCACGGACTGAACGCACCGATCCGATATACAAAGCGGCACGGCGTATGGGAAGCCTGATCGCCAAGCGCAACATCGCCGTCATCACCGGCGGCGGGCCGGGCGTCATGGAAGCGGCCAATAGGGGAGCGGCGCTCGCAGGAGGCAAATCGGTGGGATTGGGCATCGAGCTGCCACACGAGCAGGGGCTGAACCAGTGGGTGAACCTCGGGATGAGCTTCCGGTACTTCTTCGTGAGAAAGACAATGTTCGTCAAATACTCTTCCGGCGTGATCGTCTGTCCGGGAGGTTTTGGCACGTTGGACGAGATGTTCGAATTATTGACATTGGTGCAGACACACAAGGTGGCCGACATGCCGGTCGTATTGTTCGACAAAGCCTACTGGCAAGGGCTTTTCGACTGGTTGGAGGGTACCGTCGCCGGGGCGGGCATGATAGCCTCGGCCGACAGCAATATTTTCATATCGACGGACGACCCGGATGAGGCCGTGGAGGTGGTCACGAAGGGCCTCTGATGCTCATTCCGCAACATTCCGCAACAAACTGGACTTTGCAAAACACCGAATGGAAGACCGTCGTTACCGGATAAGACCTGTCCGGTAACGATAATCATGCCGCATACGTCGTCTCATTATTGGCCGCATACAGCTTGACGAATCATCGTGGCGTAGGCATATGCACCGGTCATGGTCGGATGTATGCCATCGTCATTAAGAAATTCGGGATGTCCTTCGCTATAGGCGTGCCAGTCGATGATGCCCACATTCGGATTCTTGCTGGCCGCCTTGCGCAGCATGGTGTTGTTATTGTTCTCCTGCCATGGATAAGGCATTCGGATGGTGATGAAGTATGTCGGCTTGCCGTCCGTCTGATCGATGAGTTGTTGTACTTGCTCCTCGCTGTCGATGACTCCGTTGGTTCCCAGGCCAAACACCATTACGCTGCCGGTATGCCCGCTGGCGACATCTTGCTGCAAGACATCGGTGGCCTGCGACAGTTGACGATTGGGATGGCCGTCGATGAAAGCGTTCGGAAATGCCGCTTGTATGGCGTCCGAGGTGCCAGAGGTGACTGAATCACCGATCATCATCATATCGGCACTGCAGCTTTCCGTGGCGGGATCATATGTATATCGGGTGATATCCAAATTGTTCGGCACCTTTTCCGCTATAGGTGTAATGGACGGAACCGCCGGTTGCGCATGGCTTTGGTCGCCATCGGTGCTGGATGATGATGGGGCATTGTTTCCGGGCGCGGTGGACGGCGAGGGATGCCGAGGCTTGACTGGTCGTGCGGTGTTCGCCAACTCCGGACGAAGCTGCACGGCACGAGACTGAGCGATGCCCTGCCAATCGACCGGAGCCCAAGTCAGCACGATCACAGTGACTACCGCAACGGCTGACAGCATCCATGCTCCTGGTCGTAAGCCGGTCCGTGGTATCTGCACAGCCACGGCATGACGGCTGCGTGACAAGAGCATTGGCGCGCGAACGGCCTCAACCAGCCGGTAGAAGAGTTCAGACGCTACAAGAATAATGGCCGCCTCCACCAGCCAACCCCACCATGGCAACGGTTGGGTACGCGTCGCGGGATTCATGAATTGCAGCAACGGATAATGTATGACATACAGCGAGAACGAACGCGAACCGATATATCGCAGCGGTGCGCATCCCAATATCTTCGGCCATAATGAGCGGTCGTCCGTCGCGCAGGCCAAAGCAGCAAGACATACCACGGCGGCGATCAGATAGCCGCCCTGATACATGTATGCGACGTATCCGTTCGCCAACCAGAAACTCGCCAATATGGCTGCCAGCGCCAAGCCACCACCCAGGTTTCGGACAATGACGGGTATCCGTGATCGTCCGAAACCTGCTGAGACATCGTGATGCTGTGTCGTATTCGATGAAGCCATCCATATGGCCAGCAATCCGCCTGCCGCAAGCTCAGCCAAACGGGTATCGGTACCGTAATAGACGCGGGAGGTGCTGGACGGGTCAAACAATAGGTACATAGCGGTGGTTGAACTCAGCATGACGATTACGACAACCAGCGAACGTATCCATTTAGATCGGGTGATTCTGGCCAATGCCCACATCGCGAGGGGCCAGACTACATAAAACTGCATCGTTACGCTTAGGAACCAGAGGTGGGTCAGAGGGGATGGCAGTCCCGCAGCCTGAAAATAGGGGACCTTACGGAAGATGTATACCCAGTTGCTGGCGAATAACGCGCTGGGTAGCGCGTCCGTGACGATTTTGATCAGGAGGCTGGGCGCAAATAGCCAAGCCAACCATGGCACTATGGCGATGGTCGAGAGCAATACGGGCCAGATGCGTGTGATGCGTCTGAGCAGATACCGCCCATAGTTAAAAGTACCTGTTGTATCTACAGCGTTCATCACCGATCGTGTGGCCAGAAAACCGGTGATGACGAAAAACAACGTGACCCCGATGAAGCCGCCTTGCAACAGGGAGGGACGCGTGTGGAAGGCGATGACGCCAAGGATGGCCAGCGCGCGAAGGCCGTCGATACCTTGCCAATGGATTGGACGTCGCACGGCTGGTGCGGTGCGGGCAGGGGAAGCAATTGATGCGGTTCGCGATGTTGGACCAACAACTGATGCGCTCATAACACCGTAAGATACTCTCGAAAAACATCTGCCAAGCGGCATATTCCATGTGCCAAAACCCGCGCAATGGTGCATAATCAGAAAACATGATGCTTCATCTTCATCTGGTCCGTCACGGACAGACGTACTTCAACCGCTACAACCGTCTTCAGGGATGGTCCAATTCACCGCTGACCGAATCCGGCATTGCCGATGCCGTCAAAGCCGGAGAACATCTCAAGAAGATTCGTTTTGCGGCAGCCTACTGCTCGGATACCACTCGTGCGCAGCAAACGGCACAGACGATTCTCGATATCAATGAGTCCGCCGGCAATCCCCGCCCAGAGCTGATTGCTGACATGCATTTTCGCGAGCAGTTCTATGGTTATTACGAAGGTCTTGACATGGCCATGGCTTGGTATGCCGCCGGCGCCCCTCACGGAGCCAAGACCTACAACGAAATCGTGGAGAAATTCGGTCTGTCGGCTTCTCGCGACTTTCTTAAGGAAGCTGATCCATTCCATGATGCGGAATCTGATGAGGAGTACTGGACTCGCGTGGAAGGTGCGTTTGCCTTGATCGCAGCCAATCCGATACTCAAGGATGGTGACGATGTGCTGCAGATCTCGCACGGCAATACCCTGCTGAGCCTCGGCCATCGGTTCGGTGGTCCTGGTCTTGATCTGAGCGTGCGTCCGGCCAATGGATCGGTCACTCGTATCGATTTCGATACCGACAAGCCGTTCGCGCAAGCGCTGACCATCGTGTCATATGGTCAATGACAGGGCGGCTGGAGGCTTTGCTGATGCAAGGCAACGACTGCAATAACGGGATTTGACTGTGATATGCCGAGGAAATAGGGGAGGAGTGCTACCCTTGAGCGAGTAAATGTGACCTCAAGGAGGCAACAATGGGAGTCGGAGAGATCGCTGGCCTGATCGCGGCCATCGCGTTTGCAGTACTGGCCGGATTCATGATCTATCCGCTGATCAGGTTGGGCAAGATGTTCGATCAGATTGCGCAGACCGTCAAGGAATCCGGTGAACATGCCATTCCGGCATTGGATGAAGGCGTAACCACTGTCCGACAGGTCAACAAGTCGCTTGAGGATGTCAATAAGATTTCCGCCGCGGCTTCCACTACCGCCAATAACGTTGGAGCTTTGACTGACCTGTATGGCTCCTTCCTTGGCAAGCCCGTGATCAAGATTGCCTCCAGTGTATATGCGCTGAAAGCAACCGCACAGTCCTTCCTCGCCGAAGGTGTCACCAAAACCGCTTCGGACAGCGTAAAGGAGCAGTGATGTTCAAACGCATCTTCTGGGTCGGGCTCGGAATGGCGGTCGGTATTGTCGCCGTCACCAAGGCGCAGGCCTATGTGAAGGCCAATACGCCGGATAAGGCTCGCCAGTTCCTGCTCGGTCCCGATCAGGAACACGTCGCGGTCAGAACATTAGAAGGCCTGATCAACGAATTCAACACCACACGTCGAGCCCGCGAGGACGAGCTGAACCGCCAATACATCGAGCGGACAAGATAGCCGATCGGCATAAGATGCCGACGATTCGGTGTTGATCCCGCCCCAGTCGAACAATTCTTTCCCCAAATCAAACCGGGCCATTGTGCCTAAAACCAACAAGGAGTACATCCCGCCATGCGCACTGCGGAAATCGCAAAGCGATATCTCGATTACTTCGCCAAGCACGACCATCTTGTTGTGCCCTCGGCGTCGCTGATCTCTCCGAATCCCACCACCCTGTTCACCATTGCAGGCATGGTGCCGTTCATTCCTTACCTGATGGGCGAGCAGACCCCGCCGAAGCATCGCATGGCCTCCAACCAGAAGTGCGTGCGTACCCTTGACATCGACGAAGTCGGCAAGACCACTCGCCACGGCACCTTCTTCCAGATGCTGGGCAACTTCTCCTTCGGCGATTACTTCAAGGAAGAGGCCATCCATTACGCATGGGAGCTGCTCACTACTCCGCAGGATCAGGGCGGCTATGGCTTTGATCCCGAGAAGTTGTGGATGACCACCTTCACCGATGATGACGAAGCTCGTTCCCTGTGGATCAACGAAGGCGTCGACCCCGAGCACATTCAAAAGATGGGCATGGAGGACAATTTCTGGACCACCGGTGGCCCCGGCCCTGGCGGCCCCTGCTCTGAGATCTATGTGGATCGCGGTCCCGAATTCGGTAAGGAAGGCGGCCCGATCGCTGACGAGAACCGTTACATCGAGATCTGGGATCTCGTGTTCGAGAACTACGAGGTCGACAACGTCAAGTCCAAGACCGACCTGCATATCGTCGGTGAGCTTGAGAACAAGAACATCGATACCGGTGCTGGTCTGGAGCGTCTTGCCTACCTGATGCAGGGCAAGAACAACATCTACGAGACTGACGAGGTCTTCCCGGTCATCGAGGCCGCCGAGCGCCTGTCCGGTTTGAAGTATGGCGAGGACGCGGACGCCGACGTGCGTTTCCGCGTTGTGGCCGATCACGTGCGCTCCGCCCTGATGATCATGTCCGACGGCGTACGTCCCTCCAACGTGGGCCGTGGCTACGTGCTGCGTCGTCTGCTGCGCCGCACCGTGCGTTCCATGCGTATGCTCGGTGTCACTGATCCGGTGCTGCCGACCCTCTTCCCGACCTCCAAGGCTGCGATGGAAGCCAGCTACCCGGAGCTCAACGACACCTTCCATGAGGTGTCCGAATCCGCATACGGTGAGGAAGATGCCTTCCGCCGTACGCTGGAAACCGGCACCACCATCCTTGACGTTGCCGTCAACAAGGCCAAGAGCGATTCCTCCGAGCCGACCGTGACCGGTGAAGACGCGTTCAAGCTGCACGATACCTATGGCTTCCCGATCGAGCTCACCCTCGAAATGGCGGCTGAACAGGGCGTGAAGGTGGATGAAGCCAAGTTCCGTGAACTGATGGCCGAGCAGAAGTCCCGCGCCCGCGCCGACGCGCTCAAGAAGCGTCACAACGTGGATCTGTCCGTCTACGACGATTTCAAGAAGACCCTGGCCAAGCCGATCGACTTCCTCGGCTACACCGATATGTCCGCTCGCGCCAAGGTCATCGGCATCATGCAGGAGGGCAAGGGCTCCGTACCCGCAGTCACCGGTCCGGCCAACATCGAAGTCATCCTTGACCGTACCCCGTTCTACGCGGAGGCTGGCGGCCAGCTTGCCGATCAGGGTGAAATCCTCTCCGACGACGGTGCCGTGCTCGAAGTCGATGATGTACAGAAGCCGATCAAGGACCTTATCGTCCACCAATGCCGTCTGACTGAAGGTACGTTGGTGGTTGGTGCCGAGGTGAACGCCAACATCGACCTGAACCGTCGTGGTGCCATCGCCCGTTCTCACACCGCTACCCACATGGTGCATAAGGCGCTGCGCGAGGAGCTCGGCCCGCAGGCCACCCAGCGCGGCTCCGAAGACGCCCCGAACCGGCTTCGTTTCGACTTCCAGTGGTCCAAGGCCCCGGCCAAGTCCGTGATCTCCGCGGTCGAAGAGCGTGTAAACGACAAGCTGCGCGACAATCTGGCGGTGACTACCAAGGAAATGAAGTTCGACGACGCCATCGCCCTTGGTGCCATGCACCTGTTCGGCGAGAAATATGGCGACATCGTGCGTGTGGTGTCCATCGGTGAGGACGGCTGGAGCCGTGAGCTGTGCGGTGGTACCCATGTGGATCACGTCGGCAAGATCGGTATGGTCAACATCCTGTCCGAGGCGTCCATTGGCCAGGGCGTGCGTCGTGTGGATGCCGTCGTGGGTCAGGGTGCCTACGACTTCAACGCCCGCGAGCATGCGCTGGTCTCCCAGCTGTCTGACAAGCTCAATGCTCGCCCTGATGAGCTGGCGGAACGAGTGAACACCCTTCTGGCCAAGCTCAAGGAAGCCGATCGTCGTCTTGCTGCCATGTACGAGGGCCAGCTTGCGGCTGCTGTTCCTGCACTGGTGGCTGCTGCCAAGGATTCCGATGCGCCGGTCAAGGCTGCGGTCAAGAACGTGGGTCATTTCGGCTCGTTCGATGCACTGCGCAAGACGGTGCTGGACGTGCGCGGCCAGCTCGGTGAGGATGCGCCGGCGGTAGTGGCTCTTGCCGGTGTTTCCGCCGATGACAAGCCGATGGTCGCCGTAGCTACCAATGAGGCTGCGCGTAAGGCCGGTATCAAGGCTGGCGATCTGGTGCGTGGAGCCTCCAAGATCCTCGGCGGCGGTGGCGGCGGCAAGCCGGACTTCGCCCAGGGCGGTGGTGCCGATGCCACAAAGATTGACGAAGCCCTCGAAGCGCTCAAGCACGAGGCGCAGAAGGCCTGACCAAGCCCGTGGTCTGGTTAGGCGTTGATCTCGGTAATGCTCGGGTCGGACTTGCATTGTCCGACCCGGAGCTTACCTTTGCACACCCCGCCGGCAATATTCATGTCGGCGGTGACTACTTCTTTGCTATCGATGAGGTTCTTGACGTCATAGAAGACGAGCATGTGACTCACGTTGTAGTGGGCTTGCCGTTGCAAATGGACGGTACTGAAGGCAAGAGCGCCAAAAAGGCACGTCGTTGGGCGGCCAATCTCAGTAAAAGGCTTGAGACGCAGAGCGAAGACAGTTATGAGGAGGAACACCAGATTCCGCAGGTATCATTGGTGGATGAGAGATTGACGACAGTCAGCGCGCATCGTCAGTTGTTTGAGGCACATAGGTCCTCGAACAAGCATAGGCCGGTAGTGGATCAGCAGTCGGCAGTGGTGATTTTGCAGACGGCGCTTGACCGCGCAAGGGAACAGTGAGGTACCGGTCATGTCTGATGATTTTAATGATTTTTTCGGAGACAACGCGCACTGGGTTTCCTCAGGAGATGAGGCTGGCGGTGTTTCCGAGCCGCCTCAGCCACCGAAATCTCGCAAGGAGATGCGTCAACGTCGCGCACAGCGCAAACGTAAAAAGATGGGCGGCATCATCATTGCCGTCATCATAGCGGCGTTGCTTATTGGCATAGGATATGCTGGCGTGAGCAAGGTTATCACATGGCGTGATAGTCATACCCAGACCACGGCCATCGCGGATTATCCGGGGCCCGGTGACGGCGAGGTGCAGTTCACTGTTGCTGAAGGGGAAGGCGCAGCCGAGGTCGCTAATAACCTGTTGAAAGCCGAAATCATCAAGTCCACTGCGGCTTTCACCAGCGTGGTGGACGCCAACGATGTCACGCTATATCCAGGAACCTTCGCGTTGAAGCAGCATATGGCGGCTTCAGATGTGATTGCCATTTTGTCGGATCCGAATCAGGCTTCCGGTTTCCTTGAGGTCAAGCCTGGCGAACGTGCTTCCGCCGTGATCGCTTCGGCCGCGCAGCTTTCAGGCATTGACCAGAGCGATTTCGATGCCATTGTCAAGAATAAAGGCAAGGGAATTCTTCCGGATGAAGCAGCGGGAAGCTTTGAAGGTTGGTTCGAGCCCGGTACCTATAACGTCAAAGGCATGAAAGACGCTTCGGAAATACTCAAGACCATGGTGGACAAGCGTATCGCCAAACTTGATGAGCTGGGGGTGCCTACCGGCTCCGAGCGTGAACGGGTGATGATTATCGCATCTATCGCCGAGGCGGAAGTCAACAAAGAAGATTATTACGGCAAGGTGACGCGTGTCATCGAGAATCGTCTGGAACAAGGTATGACCTTGGGTATGGATTCCACCGTTGCCTATGGCAATGACGTGAAGCCGGCGCAGGTCACTACAGCCATGATTGAAGATGATTCGAACCCCTACAATACCTACAAGATCGCGGGCTTGCCGCCGACGCCGATCAGCAACCCGGGAGACAATGCCATTCAGGCGGCATTGCACCCCGAAGATGGTGATTGGCTGTACTTCTGCACCGTGAACCTCAACACCGGCGAGACGAAGTTCGCTGTTACGGCAGAGGAACATGAACAGAATGTGGCTGAGCTGCGTCAATGGCAGGCTGACAATCAGTAGGATTCCGTATCGTCACGCGATAGCGGCCAAGGCAACCGAGACGGTCGCTCCTGCCAGTATCGCCGGAACATAGGGGATTTTCCTTGCATATGCCGTACTGCGCTGTGGATCGAATTTGGTCCACAGCACAATCCACAGCAGTCCGCATGCACCCATCGCCAGCCACCAGACCACAATGTAAGTCAGCCCCAGCAAACCAACTGCCAATCCCATCGGAATCATGGCCGTCACATCGCCGAAGCCCAGCGATTTCGGTGCCGCCAACGCTAAAGCGAGTTGAATGAATGCACACAGCACGGCGAACAATAAGGCCTGCAACAGCGCAAATAAGTCATTCGTCCACACACCGTAGGCGAAATCTGCAACAAGCTGGAGTATAGCGCCGATCATCATCCAGATCACCGGTACGCGGCGGTGCCGCAGATCTTCAATGGACAAGGCGAGCCCACATAGCAGACCGGGCAACGTGAACAGGTATGGCATGGCTTACCATTATCCCCTAGTTATCGACCGACGAAAGAGGAGAACGCTATGTTGCGTTGGCAGACGGCAGGGGAGTCGCATGGCGAAGCGCTGGTGGCCATGATTGAAGGACTTCCAGCTGGCATTCGTATTAGCACGGACGACATTGTTGCGGCATTGGCCCGTCGACGTCTCGGCTATGGCCGTGGTGCGCGTATGAAGTTCGAACAGGACAAAGTACGACTGCTTACTGGCGTTCGTCACGGGTTGACGTTGGGTTCGCCGGTAGCCATCGAAATCGCCAATACCGAATGGCCCAAATGGACTGAAGTCATGAGTGCGGATGCGCTCGACCATGAGTTGCCGCGTGAGGGGCGCAACGCTCCGCTAAGCCGTCCCCGTCCCGGCCATGCTGACCTGACCGGTATGCGCAAATACGGGTTCGATGACGCCCGTCCGGTGCTTGAGCGCTCCAGCGCGCGCGAAACCGCATCCCGTGTGGCTTTGGGCGAGGTGGCGCGCCAGTTCCTTGAGCAGGCACTGGGCGTACGCACTGTCTCCCATGTGATTTCTATTGGCGGCGCCGGCGTTGAGGATGCCGACCACGCCGTGCTGCCCACCCCTGATGATGTAGCCGCGCTTGACGCTTCACCGGTACGCACCTTGGACCAGGCCGCCGAGAAGCGCATGATCGCGCGTATCGATGAGATCAAGTCCAATGCGGATACCGTCGGAGGTGTTATTGAAGTCATCGCCTACGGCATGCCTGCCGGTGTGGGCACGTACGTGGAATCCGACCGTCGTCTTGATGCGGCGCTTGCCGGTGCCGTAATGGGTATTCAGGCCATCAAGGGTGTGGAAATCGGTGATGGTTTCCTGGAAGCGGTGCGTCCCGGCTCTGCGGCCCACGATGAGATGGTGCCGGGAGAAGACGGACATATCACGCGGTTGACCAACCGTGCCGGTGGCATTGAGGGCGGCATGTCCAATGGACAACCGATTCGCGTACGTGCAGCCATGAAACCGATTCCTTCCATCCCCAGAGCGCTTCGTACTGTGGATGTGCTGACCGGAGAAGCCGCCGCCGCCATCAACCAGCGCTCGGATTCGACCGCCGTGCCCGCCGCCGCCGTGGTGGCCGAGGCCATGGTACGGCTGACCTTGGCCAAGTATGCATTGGAGAAGTTCGGCGGAGACAGCGTTGAGGAGACACGTCGTAATTGCGAGCAGTATCTCGCTTCCTGGCCGGAGCACATGAGGTGAGCAAGGCTATACGTCCCCGCGCCGTCATCATCGGTATGATGGGTGCGGGCAAAACCCGCGTCGGCAAAGAGGTAGCGCATATCATGCATCTGCCATTCGCCGACGCCGATGTAGAGATCGAACGTGAAGTGGGAATGAAAATTCCTGCATACTTCGAGCGCTATGGCGAACCGGCGTTCCGTAAAGTCGAAGCCGAGCTCATCGCGGATTATCTGGAGGATTTCGACGGTATCTTCTCCCTGGGAGGCGGTGCCCCAATGACGGCATCCACTCAGGATGCGTTGGCTTCGTACATCGAAGATGGCGGACGTGTGGTCTACCTTGATGCAGATCCTGCGGAGGCCATGGAACGCGCGAACCGTGGAGGCGGCCGTCCCATGCTCAATGGTGATGCCAACGCCCGCTGGAAGATGCTGTTCGCCCAACGCGATCCGGTATTCCGCTCGGTTGCGAACGTTCATGTACATACTCGTGGCATGACCCCTCAGGGAGCGGCCAGAAAGGTGATTGATATGGTTTCGCAGAGAACCGTACATGTTACCGGAACTTCGATTGATCCATATGATGTGGCCATCGGACAAGGCGCGATGAACCATTTGGCCGATGTACTCGGAGACAAGCCGGTGCGTGTTGCGTTGATTCATACGCAGCCGGTACAGCGTCATTCCGATCGAGCACGCGCGCTGCTTCGTCAAAGCGGCTATGAGGTGTCCGATATCGTGATTCCCGATGCCGAATCCGGTAAAACCAGTGCCGTGGCCAACGGCATTTGGGAACGTCTCGGCGAAGAAGGCTTCACCAGGTCCGACGCCGTGGTAGGACTCGGCGGTGGTGCCGCTACTGATTTGGCTGGCTTTGTCGCTGCTACTTGGATGCGCGGAGTGCGGTATGTGAATTGCCCAACTTCGCTGCTGGCCATGGTGGACGCCTCCACCGGAGGCAAAACCGGTATCAATACGCCGCAGGGCAAGAATCTTGTGGGATCGTTCTATACGCCGGCCGGCGTATTGGCCGATACCAAGACCTTGGCCTCACTGCCTAACGACATCTTCATCGAAGGATTGGGCGAGGTGGCCAAGTCCGGCTTCATCGGTGACCCCGAAATTCTTTCGTTGTTGGAGGCTCATGCCGATGAGCTGCGCGCTTTCAACGGTGCCGATTTTCTGGGTACACCGTTGGAGAACGTGGTTTGTGAACTTATCGAGCGTACGGTGAGCGTCAAAGCCCGTCATGTTTCCGCTGACCTGAAGGAAAAAGGACTGCGGGAATTCCTCAATTACGGACACACGTTGGGACATGCCATCGAGAAACTGGAACACTTCCGCTGGCGGCATGGCAACGCGGTGGCGGTAGGCATGGTGTACGCGGCGGAGCTCGCATGCATCTTGGGCTATATCGATCGTGATCTGGTGGATTACCATCGTACGCTGCTGGCCTCTTTGGGACTGCCGACCTCATGGCATGACGGTTCGTTCGATGATGTGCTTGCGCTGATGCATCGCGACAAGAAGGCTCGTGGCAATGAGCTGCGTTTCGTGGTGCTCGATTCCATCGGACATGTGGTGCATCTCGACAATCCGCCCGCCGATGCCGTGCGCGAAGCATTCGAGCGGATCCAGCACTGATCCGGCCATCGAAGTTGCGTCTCTGTTTTGTTCTACACATCATTTTCTGAGTGGCTCTTTTCTCATGAGATGAGTCACTCAGAAAACCTCATTACAGGTTTCTTAGCGGGAGATTATTCCACCCAACTCTGCCACTGATCAAAGGAGCGATCATGACCAAAGTCATCGTTGTCAATGGGCCCAATCTTGGACGTCTTGGTGTGCGTCAGCCGGACGTATACGGCCGGCAGGATTTGGAGGAGTTACGACGTCTGTGCACGTCTTGGGGCGCGGAATTGGGGCTTGACGTCGAGGTACGCCAAAGCGATGATGAAGCGGAGATGGTTCGCTGGATGCATCAGGCTGCCGATGAGAAGACACCGGTCGTGATGAACCCTGCGGCATTCACCCATTATTCCTATGCGCTGGCAGACGCCGCGCATATGGTTGGTGACGCAGGACTGCCGCTGATGGAAGTGCATATCTCCAATCCGTCCGCGCGTGATGAATTCCGTAAACGCTCCGTGATTTCACCAGTCGCTACCGGTACCATCACTGGCATGGGATTCTTCGGTTACAAGCTGGCACTCGAATCCATCGCACATCTTGTCAACAACTGATGCGTCGAAGGCGCTCCTCAGTACGGCATACAGCGAAAAGGATGTTCGGGATTGCCCGGATTGTTGCGGCTTAAGCCTTAAACATTGTCTACATGCAAAACGGTGTCGCTCTTGCTTCCTACCGAAAGCGGGGCGACACCGTTTTGCATTGCTATGGGTGAGATACAGCACTTCGTACCTCACCCATATTTATTTACTGGGCTTACTTTTTGCGAGCCACGTACATCTGCGTGTTCAGCAGTGTAGTGTAGCGCTTGATCACCTTCGGACGAATCACCTTCATGGAGGCGGTCATCAGGCCGTTCTCCTGACTGAACTCTTCGGGCAAAAGAATGAACTTACGCACCGATTCGGCACGGGAAACGCCTTCGTTGGCCTGATCGACCCACTTCTGTACCTCAGCGCGTACCGCGGCATTCTGCGTGGCGTCCTCCATGGACATATTCTCATCCAAGCCTTTGGCGGCCAACCATGGACGCAGCGCCTCCTCATCCAGCGTGATAAGCGCAGAGATGAACGGACGTTTGTCGCCCAGCACCAGCGCCTGCGAGACGATTTCGCAACGCTGGATGACCTCTTCGATCGGACCGGGGGAGACGTTCTTGCCGCCTGCGGTGATGATCAGGTCCTTCTTGCGGCCGGTGATGTACAGGAAGCCGTCGTTATCGATACGGCCGAGATCGCCGGTGGCATACCATCCGTCCTCGGTGAAGGACAGTTCGGTGGCTTCATCGTTCTTGTGGTAACGCGGGAAGACGGCACGGCCTTTGACCTGAATCTCGCCATCTTCGGCGATACGCAACGAGAATCCGGGGAATGCGATGCCCACGGACCCGGCATGGAACGGTGTGCCCAGCGGGTTGAACGCACACGGGGCAGTGGTTTCGGTCAGACCATAACCTTCGTAGACCGGCACGCCGGCACCGCGGAAGAATGCGAGCAGTTCAGGATCCAACGGAGCGCCGCCGGCCACGATCCACTTTGCGCGGCCACCCAGTACCTCACGCAACGAGGAGTACACCACCGGATCGAATGCGGCGCGCTTGGTGCGGGTCAGGGCACCGGCCTTGCCGTTTGCGGAAATCTCCTTCATATAGTTCTGCGCGGCCACCACCGCAGAGGCGAACACCACGCCCTTGGGGCCATGACCGGCCTTCTGGGAGGCGGCGTTGTACACCTTCTCCAGCACACGGGGCACCACGATCATGATGGACGGCTTGGCCACCTGCAAGTCGGCGATGAGCGTCTTGATGCCGGTGGCGATATAGATGTGAATGTTGGACGCCACCACAATATAGTTGATGGCACGGGCGAAAGAATGCGCCTGCGGTAGGAACAGAAGAATGGTGTTCTTCTTGTCGTGCAACAGGTCCGGCATATAGTCGGGCAGATTCAGCGCGGTCTGGCAGTAGTGCTCATGTGTCATCTCCACGCCCTTCGGCGCAGCCGTGGAACCGGAAGTATACACGATGGAGCACAGGTCGGTCTTTTTGATGGAATCGATGCGCTCATCGAGTTCTTCATCTGAAACCCCGGCACCATACGCCTTGATCTCGTCGAGTCCACCGGTCTCGATCGTGATGATGTGCTCAAGGGAGGGGCATTCCTCCACGGCACCGTCTGCTTTGTCTCGCATGGCGGTGTCCTGCACGATGAGCAGACGGGCATCCGAATTGTTCACGATGTTGCGGATCTGTTCGGCGGAATCGGTGTCGTAGATAGTGGCCAGCACGCCGCCGCAAGCCATGATGGCGGCATCCGTCAAATCCCATTCGTAAGAAGTGCGGCACATGAAAGCGACGCCATCGCCCTTCTTCAGACCATAGTGCAACAGACCCTTGGCCACGGCGCGTACATCGGCAAGGAATTCATTGGCGGTTACGGTGGTCCATTCGTCACCCGCCTTATAGGTGTAGAGCGGCTCATCACCCATGCGTGCGGCACGATCCGCATACAGATCATAGATGGACATGCCCTCGTCCAGCGGCGGGTTGCCTTCAGTGGAGGTGGTCAGTAGTCCGGTAACCGGATCGATATCGGTGACGGTCATATGACCATCGTCCCAATCGTCGGTATGAGGCAAGGCGATGTCCGTCTCCGCGGGAACATCCGCATTCGAGAGATAATCGGGCTCATCCGGGGTGTCGTCATGAACCGGGTGAACGAAGTCGGATCCCAACCGGAGCGCTTTTCGGGTGAGGTTGATGGTGTGCTGCGTAAAGGAATTGATAACCGACAAGTCTTACTCCTGTAAACCTTTCAGTGTCGTCCGGCCGATAAGGCGAACGCTTCTCAACCAGCCAATTGTAATAGGCGCAGTAGAACTCGTCACCTTACGCAACCGTAGGAAAACCCTACGTAACCGTAGGTTTTGCGGTGATGCTTCAACCGAGCCCTGTCCAAAATCACCTGCTGTATGCCTTGGATTCGTAGCTTTCGGCTACACTTACCTTCGGATAATTATGTCCGATGGACGTTATGTCCGTTTTGAGCAACGAAAAAGAAAGGGCTCTCATGGCGCAAAACCAAGAAGCCACCGTGGTGTTCGGCGTTCTCAATGAAACGTCGGCAACGGAATCTCGCGTCGCACTGACGCCGGATATCGTCACCCGGCTGAAGAGGAGCGGAATCTCCTCGATTATTGAATCGGGTGCCGGCATTGCCGCCGAATACACCGATGAAGATTACGAAAAGGCTGGTGCGAAGGTGGCCAGCCGCAATGAAGTAATGGCCGAAGCCGATGCGCTCGGCTTCGTGGATCGTCCTTCTTCGGAGATCGTAGCGTCCCTGAAGGCCGGACAGTGGGTGATCGGCATGCTCGGTTCATTCACCGATGCCGACTACATTGCTGCACTCGAACAGGCTGGTTTGGTGGGTATCGGCATCGAAAAACTGCCGCGCAAGCTGTCCAGCGCTCAGTCCATGGACGAAATGACCTCGCAGAATTCCGTGATGGGCTATAAGGCCGCCATCGCTGCAGCTGATGCCTACGGCTCATTCCTGCCGATGATGACCACTGCAGCAGGCACCATCCGCCCCGCCAAGGCATTGGTGCTGGGCGCAGGTATCGCCGGACTTCAGGCCATCGGTACGCTGCGTCGACTCGGCGCAGTGGTCACCGCTTATGACGTGCGCCCCGCATCCAAGGGAGAAGTTGAGTCGTTGGGTGCCAAGTTCCTGGACCTTGGACTTGACTTCTCTGCAGGACAGGGCGAAGGCGGCTATGCTCGCGCCTTGACGGCTGAAGAGCAGGCCGCTCAGCAGGCCGCAGTCGATGAGAAGGCCGCCGGCTTCGACATCATCATCACCACCGCCAAGGTTCCCGGTCGCAAGCCTCCAGTGCTGCTCACCGCCGCTGGCGTCAAGGGATTGCATCGCGGTGCCGTGATCGTAGACTGTGCGGCATCCGATCTTGGCGGCAATGTGGAAGGTTCCGTGATCGGCGAACAGGTGACGGAAGGCGGCGTCAAGCTGATTGGCGCTCCCTACCTCGCCTCGGGCGTGGCCACCACCGCATCCAACCTGCTTGCGCGCAACGTGGCCGACATCCTCGTCCATTTCGTGCGCGACGGCAAGCTCGGCCAGGATCTGAGCGAAGAGCTTGATGACGCATTGGTCGTTGCCGGTCGAGTCGCGACGCAGCCGGATGCAGTCGAACCCAATCAGGCCGGCAACTAAGGAAGAGGAAGAAGGAACATCATGCCTACTCTCGTCGTTTCCATCACCCTGTTCGTGCTTGCCCTGCTGATCGGCATCGAGGTGATCGGCAAGGTGCCTGCCACTTTGCACACGCCGCTGATGTCCGGCGCGAATTCCATCCACGGCATTGTTATCGTCGGCGTGGTGATTGTAGCCGCGGAAGCCAACTCGCCGCTCGCCTACGTTTTCATCTTCCTTGCCGCAGTGCTCGGCACCATGAATGTGGTCGGCGGCTATGTGGTCACCGATCGCATGCTGGAGATGTTCAAGTCCAACAAGAACGAGAAGAAGGGGGAGTCGAAGTAATGACCTCCGCAACCGTGGGAACCATCGACATCGTCGCATGGTTCGTCTACCTGTTCTCGGCCGTCATGTTCGTGGTCGGTCTGCATTTCATGAACTCCCCGAAGACCGCGCGCAAGGGCAACCAGATTTCCGCATTTGGCATGGTCGTCGCCGTGCTGATGGCGTTCGTCGTGCTCTTCGCCAAGGGTTTCATCAACACCATTGCCGTTGTGGTGCTTGTTGTGGGCATCCTCATTGGTGCGGTGGCCGGCGTGGTCTCCGCCAAGAAGGTGCAGATGACCGATATGCCACAGCTGGTCTCCGTATTCAACACGGTGGGTGGCGGTGCTGCCGCACTCGTGGCCCTCAACGACATCCTGACCAAGGATGGCACGCCTGACATCGTGGTGCTCATTACCGCAGGCCTCGGCATTCTGATCGGCTCCGTGACTTTCACTGGCTCGCTCATCGCCGCCGGCAAGCTGCAGGGCATCAAGTGGGTGAAGAAGCTTGCTCTGCCGGGCAAAGGCATCTGGAATGTACTGTTCGCGGTCCTGTCCATCGCCTCGTTGGTCATGCTGTGCGTCCAGCCCGAACAGCGACTGCTGTGGTCCGTGCTGACCACCGTGTTCGCGCTGTGCTATGGCTTGGTCTTCGTGATTCCGATCGGCGGTGCCGATATGCCCGTCGTGATCTCCGTGCTCAACGCCTGCACCGGTACGGCTGTGGCCATGTCCGGTCTGGCCATCGATAACGTGGCCCTCATCGTGGCTGGTGCCTTGGTCGGCTCCGCTGGCGTGACGTTGTCCATCCTCATGGCGCAGGCTATGAATCGTCCGCTGCTGTCTGTTCTCGCGGGTGGCTTCGGCGGAGGTTCCGGAGCCGCAGCGGCCGGCGACGGTCCGGAAGGCACCATGAAGGAGACTACGGCCGATGATCTGGCTGTCCAGCTCGTCTACGCCGAAAAGGTCATCTTCGTGCCCGGCTTCGGTCTGGCTCAGGCACAGGCTCAGCGTGAACTCGCCGATCTGGGTGAACTGCTCAAGGCTCATGGCGTTGAGGTTTCCTACGCCATCCACCCGGTGGCGGGACGTATGCCTGGTCACATGAACGTGTTGCTGGCTGAGGCCAATGTGCCGTACGAGGAGCTGGTCGATCTCGATGAGATCAATCCACAGTTCCCGCAGGCCAACGTGGCGTTGGTCGTCGGTGCCAACGATGTGACCAACCCTGCTGCACGTCGTCCTGGCACTCCGGTTTCCGGCATGCCGATTCTGGACGTGGACAAGGCCCAGAACGTGGTCGTTATGAAGCGCGGTCGCGGCATGGGCTACGCTGGCATCCAGAACGAGCTCTACTTCGAGGACAACACGCAGATGCTGTTTGGCGACGCGAAGAAGAGTTTGCAAGCCGTCATCAACGCCGTCAAGGAATTGCTCGCGTAATGGAGCGTTTTCGTCGTCGCTCCTCAGTCGCGGTACCCTGCGTACCGCTTCCTTCGGTGCGCCTAGAAGCCGCACGCATTACGCAAACAATTACATTGTTGGCCTGATATTGAAGCGATATTGACTCCCCTCGATGAGGGGAGTTTTTTTATGGTTCTACAGTTTGAATGTGCGTGTAATGAAATTCGTGACACGGCGCCAATACAGTTCAGGATGAGTGCTGGCGCTCATGGCGTGGGCGGCACCTGGAACGAGCAATCGTTCACGGTCGATACTTGAGCAAGCCGCAAAGTTGCGATCAAGAAAAACCGGATTGACGAACGTGTCGTTACTGCCATGAATGAACATCATCGGGATCGTGGTATGTCGAAGAGCGTTGATACTGGAAGCCTCTTTGAAGTCGTATCCGGCTAGATGCTTCGAGATGAGGCTCATGGCGGCCACCGTCGGTACGGCCATCCACCGACGGGGAAGATGATACATGCCCTTTGCGTTATAGAGGAATTGCTCCCATACCGAGCAATAGCCGCAATCCTCGATGGCAGCTACCACATTGCGAGGCAAATCAGGTTCGCCTGCGGCCATCATCACCGTTGCCGCGCCCATCGATATGCCATCCAATAAGATGCGAGCCTCAGGATCGCTTTCCACAATCAGTCGAATCCAGCACATCAGATCACGACGCTCAAGCCAACCCATGCCTACGAATCTGCCCTCGCTCAATTCATGACAACGTTGCGCCGGAACCAGTACGGTGAATCCAAGTCGTGCGAATCGATGCGCATATTTCGCCATCTCGGCGGGAGTGCCGGTGTATCCATGCATGCAGATGGCGTACAGATGCGGGCGGGGGGAGACGCAATCGGAATCAAACAGCCATCCGTGCAGTTTCAAGCCGTCCTCGCTGAACGTGGTAACTGGCTGCTTAGCGTCTGCGAACCATTGTGCCGCTTCATACTCTTCGGCGGCATCCGCGTGGGGCGTCTGAAGATAATCGGCCGCGGCCCCATGGGACATCAGTTTTTCCATCCAGCCGGTGCATCGTTTATCGAGCGAAAGATGAACCATAAAATCGGCAATAGCAAAAGTGCCGGCGCTAAGCACTGCGGCTGCGGCTCCTGTTGCAATGATGACATTTCTGGCGATGCGCTGCATTGCGGCCTCGATTCCCCCCACGATAGATGCACTCTTTATTGTAGCCAAGTTGCATGTCTGACCATGGTGTATATACTTGTCAACTGTTGCTTTGGCAAGGCTGAGCCGTGAAGCAGACAGCCCGGTGGGCTGTTTGTAGGCGAGGGGAGCGCGGTTTACCGTGCGACTTAGGCCCGAGTCAAAGCGTGTTGCTTTGGCGAGGGAAGAAATGGTCCCGAAAGAGTCCGCTTCTTCCGTTATCGACTCGGCGTAAAATTTCACCTCCTTGGGTGTGTTCTGCGGCGCGTCGTGGCGTCAAACAGACAAAACGATAAGTAACACCGGAAAAATACAAGGAGTGCCTGTTATGGCTACCAACATCAAGCTTGAGGGTGAAGCCCGTACCGAGTTCGGCAAGGGCGTTGCCCGTCGTCTGCGCGTTGCCAAGAAGATCCCGGCCACCATCTACGCCGGTGGCGAGGAGCCCGCTTTCGTGAGCCTGCCGATGCGCGAGACCACTCTGGCTCTGCGTCACACCAACGCTCTGTTCACCATCGCCTTCGGCGGCGAGACCAAGATGGCTGTCGTCAAGGACGTGCAGAAGAACCCGGTCAAGCGCATCATCGAGCACATTGACTTCCTTGAGGTCAAGGCCGGCGAGAAGATCGACGTCGAGGTGCCGGTGTTCGTCGAGGGTACCCCGAAGGGCGCTGCTGTGGCCTTCGTGGACATTCAGGAGCTCAAGGTCCGCGCCGATGTGGCCAACCTGCCCGAGAAGATCGTCGTGAACGTCGACGGCCTGACCGATGGTACCAAGGTCTTCGCCAAGGACGTTGTCCTGCCCGAGGGTGTTGAGCTGGACGTTGAGGATCCGGAAGAGTCCGTCGTCACCGTCGAGGTGCCGGAAGATGCCGCCGAGTCCACCGAGGCTGCTGCTCCGGCTGCTGACGCTGCCGCTGCTGATGCTGCTCCGGCTGCCGACGCCAAGTGAGTTCAATCGTCAACATTAAGTTGACGTATTGCAGCTGATTTGCATACGTGCATTATGCGCGTAGCGTGCAAGATAGTTGTAGGAAGCCCGCGCCTGTATGAATGGCGCGGGCTTCCTTGATTACGACGCTTTGCCGCAATTGTCGTGGAATTTGTTTGCGGAATTGAATCCGAGCAATGGTACTGTGCGCGAGATATCGCAGACGCGGCGTACCGGTTTTCACCATGTGAACGCTCCTGCACTCGTCAGGCAACAGTGTGCAAAAGTATCCAACAGAGCCTGCGCCACAAGCGCACAAGCATAACCCCATCGGCGGTTTGTCCCGCCAAAGTCAAGAAGAAGTAGTTAGCAATGACTGAAAACACGCATCACGATCCGGCGGCGCTCGATAAGCTCACCGAACCGTTCACCGTACTGCCTAACGACAACCCTGCCTCTGATGAGAAGCGTCAGTCTCTCATCGATAAGCCGGCTTTCGGTCAGGTGTTCTCCGATAACATGACCCACATGACCTGGACCAAGGGTGAAGGTTGGTCTGATCGTCGCGTTGAGCCGTACGCTCCGCTGAAGATGGATCCGGGTGCTTCCGTGCTGCACTACGCACAGGAATGCTTCGAAGGTCTGAAGGCATATCGTCATGCCGATGGTTCCACTTGGCTGTTCCGCCCGGACGCAAACGCCGAGCGTTTCCAGAACTCCGCCAAGCGTCTGTACCTGCCGGAGTTGCCGATTGATGACTTCCTCGGCTCTGTGGCTGCGCTGGTCAAGCGTGATGCCAACTGGGTTCCGTCTCGTCGTGAGTACACGCTGTATATGCGTCCGTTCATGTTCGCTTCTGAGCCGTTCCTTGGTGTGCGTGCCCCGCAGGAAGTGGATTATTGCGTGATCGCTTCTCCTTCCGGCCCGTACTTCCCGGGTGGTGTGAAGCCCGTGAGCATCTGGGTTGAAGACAAGTGGTTCCGCACCGGCCCTGGCGGCACCGGTTTCGCCAAGTGCGGTGGCAACTATGCGGCTTCGTTGCTCGGCGAGTACACCGGCATCGAAAATGGTTGCGAGCAGGTCTGCTTCGTGGATGCTGCCACCAAGACCTACCTCGAAGAGCTCGGCGGCATGAACATGATGGTCGTACACAAGGACGGCCACGTGGAGACCCCGTCCTTGACCGGCAACATTCTGCCTGGTGTCACTCGTCGTTCCCTCATCCAGCTGCTGCAAGACGATGGCCATGATGTGGTCGAGACCATGATCGCTCTGGACCAGCTGCTTGAAGACATCAAGTCCGGTGAGGTTACCGAGGTGTTCGCCTGCGGTACCGCCGCCATCATCACCCCGATCGGGCGCTTCAAGTCCGAGAAGTTCGACGTCACCGTTGCTGACGGTGGCTCTGGTGAGCTGACCGTGGCTCTGCGCAACCAGTTGCTTGGCATTCAGCTGGGCGAGATCGAGGATCCGCACAATTGGATGTGGAAGGTGTGTTGATAACCATTCTCATTAATGGTTGAGTGGGGCTCCTGTGGACTTCGGTGTTCGCAGGAGCCTCATCGCTTTTGGGGGCTTCCGCAGATAAACAGCAGAGTATTTTCGGGAGCCCCTCCGTGAACTATTACTGTTGCTAGGCTTTTTAGTACAACTCTTCGAAAATCTTGCGCACGCGGGCGGTGTCGAGCGGTACGAAATTGTTACGCATCAGTCGCGCCTGCGTGGTCATCACGCGTTCCGTGAACTCCGGCAGATCCTCGCGCGTCACACCGTATTCGTGCAGCGCCTTCTTCGGCAGCAACTGGTTGATCAGCGTTTCGAGTTCGTCATACACGTTCGTCACATCGCAGTCGAGCAGCTCGGCGAGCACGGCGTTCAGCTTCGCGATCTCACCATCGGATTTGATTTCCATGTAGTTGCGCAGCACACCGGTGAACATCGCATAGTTCGATTCGCCATGCGGCACATGATACTTGCCTCCCAACTGATAGCTCAACGCGTGCACGGCAGCGCACCCGCCGGTGTCGAAGCTGATGCCAGCGTAATCGGAAGCGATAAGAAAATCATTCATCAGTTCATTGCGCTTGGCGCGACGCTCGCTGCTGCCGGCCGGTCCCGCGGCGACGATCGCCTTATATCCGTTGACGATCATCTTCATGGCTTCGTAGCCGAACAGGCGCGTATATGGTGTGGCGTTGGGGGAGAGCGTGGACTCGACCGAATGCACGAGCGCGTCCAAGGAGCTGGTCATGAACACATGGTCCGGTAGACCGTAGAGCAGTTCAGGGATGAGCACGGCATGATCGGCGAACATCTCCGGGCCTGCGATGCCCGCCTTGCAGCCGAGACGTGTGCGATTGATGGCCGCGATTTCGGTGACTTCGCTGCCGGTGCCGCAGGTAGTGGGCACGAGAACCAGTCCAACCTTGCGCTTAAAGTCCGGCAGATGGTCAATCACATCATCGATACTGGCACCGCCGGCCACAGCCACAATCTTTGACATATCCATCACCGCACCGCCGCCGATGGCAACGATACGGTTGTAGCTAAACTGGCCGGCATCCTGGATGATGGCGTCGATCATTACATCGGTCGGCTCCTGATTGCCGTACTTGTCCACCAGCAGCACGTTCGCGCCGTTGAGATACGGCTTCAGGAATGCGTCATAAATCATGCCGATGCTGACCACCAGATCATTCGCGCCGAGCTTGAATTCTTTCGTGAACTCTTTGACCGTGGCAAACTGGTAGATGTCTTTTGGTCCGACAGTGAGCATCTTCATGGTGTGATCCTCCATTGCGTTGATAATGTTCGATTATTGCGCCCGATGCTAATCCCGATTCATGTCCGCGATGTTGCTTGTGGCCGTGATTACAGAAGAAGAGATGATGAGGAAGACAAGGAAAAGGGCCGGCGGATGATGTTGTTTTCCGATTCTTACAGTGTCATGCGGCCTCGCGCGGCATTTCGTGCGTAGCAATCTTTAATGGCTTGACTGATTTCATCGTCAGTGAAGTTCATGGCGGCCATGAGATTAGTCGTTGCCTGAATTACATCGGCGCATTCGTCAATCAAATCATGACGTTGCTCAGATGTTTGACCGTGCTTGTTCCAGTCTTTGAAGGCTTCCACCACTTCGGCGGCTTCTTCAAGAACTTTGAGTGCCTGAGGCTTGTCTTGATGCAACAAATCTTTGCGGAATGGCTCCACATTGCCGATATGTAGAATTCGTGCGTTGCTGGTCATGATTGATGCTCCTTTATTGTTGTGTTGGTTTGAGCGTGGGGTGGTTGCGCCATGCCATCTATGAGCTTGGCGAACGTTGGACATTGCGCGCGCTTGAGGTCTGATACCATGCGCGAATACGGCGTTGCGTTGGTAGAAGCATACTGTTCGAACTGATAGTTGAGAGTCTTTAGCAATGTCGAACCATCTTCGGCTAGAGAGCATAGAAACATGTCTGCGGTCATGACCTCATACCCCAATTCTGCTCGTTGCGCATCACTGAGCCATCCATAGAGTTTCCTGTCGTTGGTCACTAGGCAGCTGCATTCGTTGCATACCATTATCGAATGTAGGAACATGTCGCCGCGGTCGGAACCTATGAAACTATCGCGAGTAAGCCGACGATCTGTACGTGGAGTAAGTTCCGCAATGTTTTTGAGCAATATTGGGAGTACGTTGTTCTCCTTTTCCGGGATTTTCCATTGCCTGTTTTTGCTGTACTTTTCTCTACGTATTCGCGCTAACACTATGCTGGTTTCGCCGACAAGCTGACGACTGGTATAAGGTTCGAATGGAGCGTCTTCGCGGTAGAAGGCGTAAATCCATTTGCGTGCAGTGGAGTTGACGAGAATATTGGTATCGAGCAAAACTCGACGTATGCAGCCGCCATGCCTGCCGTAGTCAATCACAATCCCCACCTTTCCAACAATTCGTCAAGCTCATCCAGTGCCTCAAGTTTGTTGTACCGAAGCTGTTTCTGCAGAAGCAGCACTTCTTCTTGCGGATAGAACTTTTGGTTGCCATGCATAATGAGAGGAACGTTTCGTTCCTTTAAGCCAGTCTGAATAGTTTCGCTCTGTAAGCCAGTCATTTCGATAGCCTCATCGAGACTGATTAGGGGAGAAGAGCTCAAATTTGAGGTTTGAGTCTCGTCGCGATGAACGGTCTTGCTGCTGCTGCGAACGGCATTGATATATGTGTCGATGGCAAAGCCCATGATTACCGGTAACGAGAACGCATATACGCACAGTAGTGAACGCTTCATTGTTCCTGGTCGCTTTTTGACTGTTTGCGGGCATTCATGCCGATAGCTGCACCGTGTCGAATGGCGCTAGTTACCGTATCAAGTTGAGTACGGTATAGTTCCACGCTCTGCCGCAGTGTTTCCACAGCGTGCGCATAGGCGACTACACGATTCTGTTGATCCAAAGGCAGTGCAGGAATCTGCAATTGAGCCGGTCGAATGCCTTTAACAAATATGGAAGGTGTCTGCCGATCGCGGCTCCAAGTACCTTCTGCCATGATTGCCACGTATTGTGGGTTCCAGCGCTGCTCATCCATCAATCTGACGATGTGCACATTTTTATGCACGCGGCGTCCGCCAGATTCATCCACCACAGCTTTGGCAAGTTCGCCGGAAATCAGCAGAATATCATTCTTTACGGTGATTCTGTTGCCTTCTTTAGATTCCTGCGTTGAATCCAACTCTCGCAGTTGATGAGCGCTCACATCGTCTGGAGTGACCACATCTTCCGGCGTAACTTGTTCGTGCAACGCATACCCTGACTTGCGCTCTGGCTTATAGTCCCCTTGCCTTATCGTGGCGATGCTTCCCAAGCGGACAGTGGTAATACCACGGCAATCCAAACCCTGTGCGTCAAACTGCTGCAAAGTCTCAAAAGCCTTGGACGCCAGAACGTTCATAGGTGTCAGAGCATCCTGCTGCTGCGTATAGGTAAGTTCGATTTCGTCCGGGGTCTGTTTGTCTGCGTCGAGCCATTGCGATGGCAACAAATTGACCTGCGGATCGCCTAACAATTCAATCGAGCGAACGGTTTGAGCTATAAGAGGACGCGTGGGAAGCAAAGAACCATGCGCGAACCATTTCAGTGTCTGCTCCATCCATTCGATTGGCTTATCCTGCACGCCATATGCATCACTTTCTACAGTCATGCTGACCATGCTCACCGTATCGCGGGTTTTGTTTGGAGGGGTCAACACCCAGAGGAACGTAGGGATCGACGTATTGACATACAAGTTGGAGGGCAAAGCGATGATTGCCTCCACGCATCCTGCGGCAACTAGAGCACGCCGCACATCGGTTTCGGAACCTGCCCTGAACAATGGGCCTCCAGAGGTTACGACAAATGCGCGTCCGACGTCGGAAAGATGTGCGAGCGCATCCTGCACCCATGCCAAAGCTGAATCGTTTTTCGTGGGCATACCATATCGCCAACGCAGATCCGTGTCATTCGGCTCCCATCTCAGGGCGAACGGTGTCTCCAATACAACGACATCTGCTCGCGTGTAAGGAGAAGAATCCTGCACAAGGCAATCTTGCGTATGGATATCAAGCGAAACGCCTGTGAGATCGGCAAGAAGGAACCGGCGTGCGGCAATGGTCGATGTGCGAACGTTGATATCGGCGCAATGGAATTTGATGGTGCGCTCGCTATTGCTTTGTTGATTATCTCCGACTGCAGGCTGCTGTGTGTTGATGTCTTTGTCTATGATGCTGCCCAATTGAAGCAGACTTTCAAGGATGCCGCATGCGGGATCGTACGCGATGATGGATTGTTTGCCGGACTCGTGTTTGTTAATGTGCGCAGCGGCAAGTTTGGCTAGCAAAACCGATACGCGTGATTTCGGGCATCCGAATTCACCGCTCATACGTCCTTGGCTGATGATGGTGCGTTCAAGCACTATCGATACGAGTTGATTCATTTTGTCGGTGCCGAGGGCGAAGAGATTGTTTGCGAAGTGAAGCAGTTCAGCTAGTTCATCCGGTTGCAGCTGTTCGATTTCGGACGGTGGCGTTAGGGCGAGGCGGGCTGCTGCGGTGGAGTTGCCGTCGTATGCGTTGAGCAAGACGTTGACCAGTTGCTGGCATGCATCCGTATATGATTGCTCGGCGTCGACCTTGGAAAGGAATGCTTGCCATTCGACCTCGCAGTGGAGGCTGTTGGCTGCACTACGAGCGCAAAGCGACCACAGGAGCAGCGACATCATTGCCATGGGGTCGGCTTGGTTGCGCCAACGGTCAAAGAACGACCACGCGGCCTGTTCCATACGAGTGTCTTCGAACGCGATGTTATTGCTGGTGAGCCATGCTGCCACCTCGTCATAGTCGAAGAGGGGACGGCCGTCTTTGGAGTCCACGGGTTTTGGAAAGTTCTTGTTTTCTCGATTGCGCCAGTTCGATACTGCGGATGGGCGTACGCCGGCCATACGGGCAATATCGGCGGAGGAGAGCGTGTTCTCGGTGAATGACCACTTCGCAGGCTTGTCGTGTTCCATATCCACTGTGACTCCCATGTTGTTATACTTGGTGTGACCCTATTCACAGGTTATATTGTGAGTGTATAACTGAAATTCCAAAAAATCAAATGTGAATGTGGTTCACATATAGGTTTGATGTGTGATAGTATTCGGAATTGGTGAGCATGGCAAAGCTCTCCTTAGGGTAGAAAGAAGGTCGGCGCGGTGTATTGCCGCGTCGGCCTCGAACTAATGTTTTAAGTCGCAGTATGCTTATTAATCGCAGTATTGCAAGTTCAGAGAGGAGCCGCCTATGGCCAATAGCCGAAACAACAGGAACAACAATAACGGTAATGGTGAGCTGACGAAGATGCTGCGAGCTATTCCGAGACCCATCGGGAAAGCGCTGTGGAAGGCGACTGATGCGTTTGGAATTGTTGTTGACCCCATAATGAAACGGTACAGTGATGCTCGCGTGGAATGGTATCGGATTCAACAGCTGAGAACCGATGGGTTTACCGACGAAGACGTCTGGGGTTTGGGCCGTAAGGAAAGTCTGCGCATGTCGAAAATGCTTGCCGCAATGGGAAAACGATGCATGAGCAGGCCTCAGGGGTATGACGATAAATCTCGATGGCTGATACAACGCGATGATGCGGATTTGGAACGATGGCTGGATTCTGAACCGGGATGGGCACTCTTGGAGCGGATGGATAAGCCGCGATTTTACAAAGAACGCTTGTCGGTGCGAGAGCTTGGAATCGCTTACTGTGCATGGCGTGAGGATTTAGAGTACGCGTCCAATGTGCTTGCGTTAGCGGATAAATGGCTTCCGTATGGAGCGGATTCACGTTACCGCGAATATTGCCGGGTCTTCGGCATGAAAGAAGCCGAGGAGATCGCTAAACGTATCCGTGTTGAAGCACAGCGCGTCTGGCATTGGATTGCCGACAACATTTACGATTTATGGGATTAGTGTAATTGAGGTGCAACTATGGCGGATAACGTGATTGTTCAAGTACCGGTCGGTGTGATGACTTGGTATCGGGCCAATAAAGCAATGCTCATGGAGAGCGCGACTTTGGAAAGCAAGCTACGTGAGTATATGCATTATCTTGCGAAGCATAGTCGTGATTATGTGCAGGCGTCTGAAAACCCTTCTGAAAGGTTGGATCCGAAACCCCCGAAGCGCTCCGGTGTGCGGTGCTATGACAAATATGCACATAGGGTAATTGACACTAGTGAGATTTGGTCAGGCGGAACTCCTGAAGTAGTCGAAGCGCTCCCGTTGGAAGACTATTGGATCGAAGTGCGATTCAATGACGGGCGTCACGGTGTATTCGACATGAATCCATATCTGGATTGGCCCGCTTTTGCCAAATTAAAGGATGTGGATTTCTTCAATAAGGTGCATGTGGCTGGCTGCACAGCATGCTGGCCGGGGGATATCGACATCGCGCCGGAACGTATTTGGACGGATTGTGAGTCTGTGATCGAACATTGGACGTATCCAGAGGATTGGCCGAAAGTGGGCGATAAAGGCCCTGATGGCTCTCCGATTGTATTTGTAACAGATAAAGGCTTCCCTGTTACGGACAAGCTAGAGGACAAGTGGGGCGAAGAAGCAGACCGCGCTGAATGGATGCTTGAACCTGGAGCTCCGTTGCTTCCTGGTCCGATGCCCTCTTCGGATGAGCTTGAACGCATGGATCAGGAAGAGCGAAAGAAGAAAGCGGAGGATTCGAAGACTGAGATTGAACAGTTGAGAAAAGACTTTGCTCAGTCTGGCAGAGAGTCGGATTCCTTGGCAAGCCGTAATCTTGAGAAACAACAGCAGATTTGTAAGCTCATGGTTGCCATGCGTGAACAAGCTGGCATCAACTTGGAAGAGATGTCAAAACGTACTGGCATCTCCGCCTCGGAGCTGTGGAAGGCTGAAGATGGTTCTAGCCGGGCTAGTCTGCTCGACTATCTGGCTGACTACTGCACCGCGCTCGGAAAGACATTCACCATCGACATTGATGATTGTGAGGAAAGTGGCGGAACGAGTAACTAGCGGCAATCGAACTCTATCGGAGTCTTAAAAGACTGGAGCTGATATGTTTTCACAAAATCGGAAAACATATCAGCCTCTTATCTTTAGTTATGTTCTTTTGCTGCATTGGTAGGAGTGTGCTGCGCTCGCGAACGAGTTGTTGCGAGCACAGCACACATTATCGATCATTCTCCGATAATCCAGCGTCGTCGTCTCTGATATGCGATGGGATCGTCCCAGTCGCGCATATCGTAGCCGTTGTTGGCTGCGATGGGTGCGGCGTTGAGTGCTTTGCGAACGCGGTGGCTGGCTCCGTAATCGGGAATCCAATCATCCTCAATCCATCGATAGTCTCGTATACGGCGTGCGGGAATGTGCGCGTTGCAGCTGGTGGCATAAGCATATGACGTTACATCAGGTACAGGTTCTCGCGATACGCTATAGGGGAGTAGCCAGTATGTGTTGTGCGTATATCCCGCGCGCTTGGCTTCGGCCTCCATGATTCGGTATGGCCGGTCTTTCCATGTTCGAGACATGGTGATGTTCCTTTCGAACTAGGCAATAGTCGCTTAGTAGAAAGGTGCGGTGAATCCGTTAGTCATGATTGTTCCTGTCGTATTTGGATGGTGCCGATTATGTTGGTGGGAGGTTGTCGGTTAATTGTTCGTTGATGGTTTTTCCGGGAGCATTGTGCGGAAAGACTCCTCGTTGATAATCGGGTAGCCATCCTCATCCACTTGCCGCTCCTCAGGGAGAAATTGAGGGACAACGGGATTTGCTTCGCGTTCAGCTTTCTCGGCCTTCCATCGTTCCTCAAGTTCTTTCATTGCGATGTCGAATGGTTTGAGCTGACGTTGTTTGTTGATATAGAGAAGTCGGCTGCTGCGTTCCTCCATGCACTCATCGCAGATGAGAGCGGCAACCTGCGTTCCATCGCAAGGGTCGAAGAATGTAGTGCCGTAATGTCCGTATGAGCATAGCTCCATCGCGCCATTAGGCAAGAAGCTTTTATCGTTCGAATCTTCGTCGAATAAATCAGCGTCAAGAAGACTAATCGATTTGCCACAAATCAGACATACAAGTTTGAATGGTGCGGTCTTATCGTTCATCAGCGTCCTCCCGGTGATGTGTACAGGTCATCAATGGCCCGCTCAAGTCAGCTGACTTGGGAGAACCGCACCAGATTACAACATTGGAGAGCGCGGCGTCAATTTCGTCCGTTGAGTATAGCTCTATTACAGAATATATATATTTGTTTCTTCGGCAGTCATTGCTCACTCAAATGCATATTTTCACGAGCGGGCATGGTGTGCTGACTTAATGCATGATGCAGGAGCAGCTAGTATTTGGAGAGCAATGGCGTGTGAATTTGTTATAAGAGTAACGAAGTTAGTTCTTGTCGTCGTCAAGTATTTGACGTTCGAAAGCATCAAAGTCAGTATCGGTGCGTAGAGCGGAATCCGTAGAGAGCGGATGCAGTGTTTTACCTGCAGCTTCAATCTCGCTTTGCCTGGCCTCGGCAACGTATTCGACAAAAAGCGTTAATGAGATCGGGAAGACTGGCACCATTGCGTCTCGCTACCACTTCGGCTCGAAGCATATGCAGGTAAATCTTCAATGTAGGTCATTGAAATGACTCCAATCTGTTGAGATTCTACAGTCGATTACAGCTATCCAACATAATTGACGGAATAAAACGCATCCAGTTTTCGCTGGGCCTCAATGAATGATGTGACTATGCGTCAGATGTCCTGAGTAAGCTACTTGTACTAGATGGCTGAGTGACCCTTGCTGGTTTGAAGGGTTGCTTCGCTGGTTTCCGAGGACTTCATTAGGTGCGTTTTCGTTGCAATGACGCCGTTTTGACGACTTTCGTGAGATTTCGCTGATTGCTGCTGATTTCGTTGTTTTCCGCGGTCGCTGTGTCCCGGTTGTGTCCGCGTCGGTTCCAGTGCTCCCCAGTCGGATGCGGCATAATGACTGAGGAGCACTGGAACCGACGACGAGGCGTTCATTCGGACCGCTCATGCGAAACGCAGCCGGTGCGAGGCTCTCCATCGCTGCCCGGTTCGCTCTACGTGTAGCGGGACGCCGAATATCGATTCGAGACGTTCGTCGGTAAGTCCTTCGTCAAGTGGCCCGGTGAATGTGATGGTTCCCGGTGTCGTGTTGCCGTCAAGTGTGGCGTAGATGCGCGGATGCGTGTCGAGGTATGTCATGCACTCGTGTTCCATCATTCGGCCCATCATCGCGATATGGTCGAATCCGGCGGGGATGTCTTCCACCTGATGCGTGACGAGCAGCATCGTGCGCTCGTCTCTTCGCGAGGCCAGCGCCGACAGTTCTCGCAATACCGTTTCGCGGCCACCCAGATCAAGGCCGGTGGTCGGTTCATCGAAGATTAGGAGATCCGCCGGCGAGACGAGCGCGCGGGAGATCATCACCCTCGTGCGTTCGCCTTCGGACAGGTTGCGCCACTGTTTGCCGGCCAGATATGCGATGCCGAGCCGGCGCATCATTGCGTACGCCTTCTCGTATGCCTCGTCAGCCGAATCCTTCGTTCCTCGTGGAATCCCCGAGGCGACGACCGTGAGCGGGTTCATTCCCGACCCGATGTTGTGCCCGAACGCTGCCGAGACGATGGCCACGCGGGTGCGACGGCGCTCCGGGTCCGAGCCCGCGACTGTTCGGTCCCCGAAGACGCGCAGTTCGCCGACGTTGGGGTAGGCGCGCATCGCGATCATTTCCAGCAGTGTGGATTTTCCCACTCCGTTCGGCCCGAACAGCACCCATCGTCCGCCGGTGGCAATGGTGAGGTTTACGCCGGCAAGGATCAGCCGCCGATTGCGATAGTAGCCCACCGACCTGGCTAGTACCATTGCGTCGTAGGGTGTTTCGCCGAGTATGGTCATCGCCCCGCTTCCTTATTCCGTCCGATGATGATGCCGATGGCGGTCTGCGCGACGGCTAGTATGGCCAGCATGATGAGCACCGTCCGCCATCCCGAGGTGATGTCGTAGATCGTTCCGGCCAATGTGGGACCGACTGCGGCGAGCAGGTATCCGACGCATTGAGCCATGCCCGACAGTTGCGTCGTCTCCTCGGTGGTCGAGGTCTTCAATCCGATCAATGAGAGTGCCACGACCAGAGAGCATCCCGAGCCGATGCTGGCGACGATGATCCACAGCAGATCGAGCTGCGGTGCGAATGCCAGTCCGAGCGCACCGATGGCCAATGGCACGCTGGCGACGACAACGGCGGCGACCTGGCTGTCGCCCTTCAACAGTACGGGGATGAGCAGTCCCATGACGATACCGACGAGCTGGAAGACCGCCAGATGCCAGCCGGTCCGGTCGGCGGGCACGCCGAAGGAGACCTCGATGGTGGGCAGCCAGGTGACGCACACGTAATAGTTCACAGATTGCAGCCCCATGAACAGGGTGACGGCCCATGCCTCCGGCCTTTTCCACATGGAGACGCGGAGTCGGGTCTCCGATGCCGTACTCTGTCGGCTGCGGGGCTGCGCATCGGCGGCGGTCTTCGCAGCCGGGTTCGTCCTTTGCGCATTCGCCCGTGAACGCCATAACCACAGCAGCGTGACGATTCCGGCGGGAATGGCCCAGATGCCGAGCGTGCCCCGCCACCCGATTGCATCGGACAGGGGCAATGTCACAGCCGAGGCGAACGCGGCCATACCGGTCATGCATGCGGAGTATATGCCGGTGGCAAGTGATGTGTGACCGGGGTAATCGCGTTTGACTATGGCCGGCACCAGAACGTTGCCCACCGCGATCGAGCAACCGATGACGAGCGTGCCGACCCACAATCCGATGGTGCCACATGCCGAACGGATCACGATGCCGAGCGTCAGGAACGCCATTGCGGCCAGCACGGTGCGTTCGATGCCGAGGCGTTCGGCGGCCCGGTGCACCATCGGGGAGACGACGGCGAACGCGAGGATGGGCAACGAGCCGAGCAGGCCCTGCATCGTCGCGTTGAGATGTTCGGACGCCCCTATCCGTGGCAGCAGCGGGCCGACGGATGTGAGCGGAGCTCGCAGATTCAGTGCGACAACGAAGACCAGCGCGGTCAGTATCGATGCGGCGAATCGCGATGCCGACGATGGGATGGGATGATGTTCTGTTATCTGTTCCATGATGATTGACTAGATGATTAAAGAGTATCCGTGTGATGATGCCGTTGATTCGTATAGGGGATGTTCGTTATCGTCCGTCGGGGATCCGAGCGGCGATGGCGTTGAGGTTTTCGACGACCGCCGCGATGATCTCGTCGTCGCTTTGTCCGCCTTCCAGCTTGAGCAGGCCAAGCGAGTGGAGGGCCCCGGCGATGGAGAAGACGGCGGCGATGCGCTCGCGCTCGTTCACTGCTCGGGCGGAGTAACGTTCGACGAGCATCGATTCGATTTTGCGGAACATGGCTTCAGGGCGGCCTGCGAACAGGACGCGCAGATCGTCGATCTGGCTGTCGATGGCCGGTCTCCAGCCATTGAGGAATGCGGGTGGATCGGACAGGATCTTGTCCTTGTCGGGGTAATGCTCCAGCATCGCGTCGATGGTCTCGTCCTCAAGCTTGTCGTTGAGGTCGTATACGTCGAGGTAATGCTTGTAGAACGTGCTCGGGTTGACGAGCGCAAGGTCGCAGATGTCCTTGACCTTGACCTTCGAGACCGGAACTCCTGATGCCCGTAGGCGTAGAAACGCCTCGCGGATTGCCTTGCGGGTTTTGACGATGCGCAGATCGGTCACCATGCTCCTTTCGTCCTGCTGGTAGCGTCATTCCTGCTCCGTCCATAAGCCGCGTGTTATTCGACGATTCAGGCGAATCGTCGAATAAGCGAGAAATGTCGCATATCAGTGGTTGTCATCCGTTGCGTTTCGATAATAATTGATGCTCGTTGAATAATCAATGACTATTGTTTATCGGAGTGTTATTGTGAAACTTGGCATCAACAGAAAACAATGGATCATGGTCATCGTGCTGCTCATGGGCACATTGCTGGCCGTGCTCAACATGTCGGTGGTCACGCCGGCGCTGCCGTCCATCATGAAGGACCTCGGGGTGGATTCCACCACCGTTCAGTGGCTGTCCAGCGGCTATTCTCTGGTCGAGGCGATGGTCATCCCGCTCGCAGCGTTCCTCATGGGGCGCTTCTCCACCCGCAGACTGTTCATTGGATGCATATCATTGTTCGCGGCCGGCAGTCTCGTCGCCGCATTCGCGTCGACCTTCCCCCTGCTCATGGTCGGCCGGGTGCTGCAGGCCCTGTGCACCGGCGCGATCATGCCGATGGTCACCGCGGTGATCCTGCTCGTGTTCCCCAAGGAAAGCCGCGGTACGGCAATGGGCATCACAGGACTCGTCGTCGGTTTCGCCCCGGCGCTCGGCCCGTCCGTCTCCGGCGTGATCATCGACTCGTTCGGCTGGCGCACGCTGTTCGTCATCATGGCGGCAGTCTCGCTGATCGTCATCGCGTTGGCCGCCGTCTACCTGCGTAACTTCGACGGCTTCCAACCGGGTGCGTTCGACCTTGTCTCCGTGCTGTTCTCCTCGGTCGGTCTGGCATGCCTGTTGTACGGGCTGTCCACGTTCACGTCCACCAGCAACATGATGCTCACCGTCTCGCTGATCGTCGTCGGCGTGCTGCTCGTGGCCGTGTTCGTGCGCCGACAGCTCAAGACAAAGGAACCGATGCTGCGCGTCGGAATCCTCGCCAACCGCACCTACGCGCATTCGGTGATCATCGTGGCATGCATGCAGGCGGCCCTCATGGGTTGCAACGTCATGGTGCCGATGTTCATCCAGACCGTGCTCGGCGCATCCGCCACCGCCAGCGGGCTCGCCATGCTTCCCGGCGCCCTCATCGGCGCATGCTGCGGTATCGTCTCAGGCCGCATGTTCGACAAATACGGCATCCGCAAGGTCGCCCTGCCCGGCCTGACGGTCATGACCATCGGCGGCGTGCTCATGGCTCTGCTCGGCGCGGACGCCTCGGTCATCCTCACGGCATGCGCCTATACCGTGCTCTACGCGGGACTCATGTTCGCCATGACCCCGGTGAACACCTGGGGCATCAACGCACTCGACAACGAAAACATCGGGCACGCGCAAAGCGTGACCAACACCGTCGGACAGATCGCCTCCTCGATGGGCACAGCCCTCATCGTATCCATCTCCGCGCTGTCCACCACCCTCGCGCCCACCGCCACCGGACACGCGCAATCCATACTCGGCTCGACGCTGGCATTCGCCGCCATCGCGGTCATCCTCGCGGCCGCCCTCGTCACAGCGCTTCTGGCGACTCGAACGCACCGAGGCACGACGAAACGGACTCTCGTCGGACAGTGACCGAACCGACAACGCATCAACAGACACGGAACCAAAACGAAACGAGACATGATGAACACCACGAACAACTCGCTGACCCACAACATCCGTACCTTCCACCACGGCACCGAACCGCTGGTGGATCCCATCCAAGACACATTCATACGCACCGACAAAGTCGGCAACTCATGGTTCTGGGTCGGTCATTTCGAGACGGGCGGCCACACCCTTGACTTCATGTACCACGTCAGCGTCCTGCAGTTCTCCAAATACCTGCCGGTGCGCATGATCAACAGCGTGCTGTCCATCACCGATGAGACCGGACGCATCTACCGTCACGAAGACCGCTTTTACAAGGTCAGGCAAGGACAGGTCGCAGGCCAGGGACTGCACATCCACACCGACAAGGACGTCATCGAAGGCGACCTCGACAACATGCGCATCGCATCGGCCATGCCGGACGGATCCATCTACCTCGACCTGCACGGCACCGGATATCCACTCTACAGTCTCGGTACCGGCTACTTCCAGATCGCCGGAGTGGCCAACTACCAATACTCGTTCCCGCACATGGCTGCCAAAGGCGTCATCACTCTCGACGGCCAGCGCCACGAGGTGGAGGGAATGGTATGGATGGACCGTCAGTTCGCCGGCATGCCCAAAGGCAGAAGCCTCAAGGACGGCTACAACTGCAAATGGCTGTGGATGAACCTCTGCTTCGATAACGATCCCGACGTGATCAGCCTATGGGGTGTAACCGAACTGGCCACGGGCAGCGAACATTGTTGGGCCAGCGTCCTGCATGAGGACGGCACCCAATCTTCCGCCGGCGTGGATCCGATGGTCGGCGACTCCTTCAACGTGTGGGAAAGTCCTGTGACCGGCATGAAATACCCAACCGGATGGACCATCTCCATCCCTGAATGGGAAGCGAGACTCACCGTCACATCCATCATGGACGAACAGGAAATCGCTTCGCCGAACCCCTCAGGGCGCAAATACGAAGGCGCAAGCCAAGTGGTCGGCACCTACCGAGGACACTCGGTAACGGGCCACTGCTGCCTCGAACTCGTCGGAGGATGGAACTAACAACACCGGCCTATTTTCCGAAAAATACCGGCATCGGTCCAATTCCGCCAACCCGCCGAAGAATGAACTGCGCCCCGAAAGTTGGACGTGGTTTATTCAGGGTACCTGATCAGGCTGTGAGGGACATGCTCCGGAATTCCTCCGGGGTGTGTCCCTCAAGTCGTTCCTGCCTTCGTTTGGTGTTCCAGTGGACGATGTATGCGTCCAATCCGGCCTTGAATTCCTCGAAGGAAGTGAACTCGCGGCCGGTGTAGAACTCGTCCTTGAGATGGCCGAACACCTGCTCGGTGACGGCGTTGCCGATGACGCCGAGCAGGATGCTCACGCTGAGACTGGTCAGGCCCACGTAGTCGGCGGGGATATGCTTCTCATAACTCTACAGTTCAATATCCTGTGCGAGGATGCTGATGGCATCGTTTTTGTGTTCGATCCGCCAGTCGGCCGCGTCGCGGTGGAGCACCTGTTTGTGTAGTTCGGCGAAGGCGTCGCGGTTCTCGAAGCGGGTGTGGGCGGCAAGAACATCCACTTGGTTGAGCGCTCGCCGACGAATCGGTTCGGCTCGGCCGCATTGCGTTTTGCTGCCCCATAATGCGCAGAAACCATCCATTCTGTTGTCCTGCCGGCTGGCATTGCCGATGCATGCCGCGCATGGTGATTGCTCCGCCTTGCGTACGTGCTGCTCCACGATTACGTATGGGCGTCCACATTGATGCATTCTTGATGTCCGCATGCGTACGTGATTAATCTCCAAGCCATGCCGTCCACCTCAACTTCCGTACAGTCAGTCGTTTCCATAGGTATGGAACATATGTTCTATATCTATGTGGATATTTGTTCGAATTGACCCGATGGCGCAGTCTGAAGATGTTGCGTGTGCCACTCGGCTATCATGAAGAGAAATCCGAGCCATAGAGGATTCGGATATAGACTCAATAATCGCAATGAAGCAGGGGGGGCAATCGTATGAACGTGCCGCAGGAAGTCTTGGATGTGCTGCACTCACGCGAGGTGTATTTGTGGAACAGTGAACTGATGGATGCCGCTCAGCAGGAGCAGCGGGATATGCTGCGTAAAACCAATGAATTGCCAGCTACCTCGCCGGAAAGAAATCAGCTGTTGCATGAATACTTCGCCGAGATGGGGGAGCGTACTTGGATTGAGCCGCCGTTTCACGCCAACTGGGGTTGCTCGACCCATTTGGGCAGTTTCGTGTACGTGAACTTCAATCTGACGCTCGTGGACGATGGCGAGATCTTCGTCGGCGACCATACAATGATTGGTCCGAACGTCACGCTCGTCACCACCGGCCACCCGATTCGCCCTGACCTGCGCGAAAAGCTGGCACAGTTCTCGGAGCCGATTCATATTGGGCGCAACGTGTGGATCGGAGCGAACGTCACCGTGCTGCCGGGCGTCACCATCGGAGACAATTCCGTCATCGGTGCGTGCAGTCTGGTGACCAAAGACATTCCTGCCAACTCGGTGGCGATCGGCAGCCCGTGCCGAGTGCTGCGTGAAATCAACGAGCATGATCAGGAATATTATTGGCGCGATAAGCGCATTCCGGAAGGAATGTAGTCAGACATGTTGGTGCGAGCGTGATATCAGTCTTTTTGCGTTCTTACGCTCATCTGTAGTCTCCGTTACGACATATGCCGGAATGTGATTGATTGATTATGAATGCATCAATTGTTTCTATAATGTGCACATTCATGATGTTGATTATGCCTATAATGTGCAATTCATAAGCACAAACACATTCTATAATGTTCTTTAGCTGGTATCAGAACTACTCTGTAATGTGCATACTCAAATTGAGGCGGGTGTCATGTTAAGAAGAAAAGCCATGTCGCAATTGTTGTTCTGGAAAGAACATCACGCTAAGCGGGCCATGCTGGTGGACGGTGCACGGCAGGTCGGTAAAACGCATCTTGTCCGAGAATTCGGCAGGGCCAATTATCAGCATGTCGTCGAACTGAATTTCATCGACAATGAGGATGCGAGAGACGCCGTTAATGCTGCACATAATGCCAGAGACCTGTTCCTTGCCATTTCGGCGTATGCGGATGATGAGCTCGTCAAAGGCGAGACGCTAGTCTTTCTCGATGAAATACAGCAGTGCAAGGAAGTAGCGACCAAGATCAAATTCTTGGTGGACCAGTTTGATGACTATGACTTCGTGCTGTCTGGTTCGTTGCTGGGAGTGGAACTAAAGAGTGTTCGATCCGTGCCGGTGGGATATCTTGATTCGATTACCATGTATCCGTTGGATTTCGAGGAATATTGTTGGGCGAATGGTGTGCCGTCCAATGTTTTTGCAGAAGTGCATGAGGCGATTGAAGAAAAACGCGAAATCAACGATGCTGTGCATCGGCGACTGACTGCACTATTTCATGAATATCTCATTGTCGGTGGGATGCCAGCAGCCGTCGCGAACTTCGTAAATGAACATAACGTGCAGTCGTTGCGCGTATATCAACAGAACATCATCTCCCGCTATCGGGAAGATATCTCGCAATACACGGAAAGCATCAGACAATCTCGGATCGTTCGCAGAATCTATGATCTGATTCCCAGCGAGCTCAATCAACAGAACAAACGATTCAAGGTAACGAGCGTGGGATCTGGGGCGCGATATGTGCGCTATCAGGAGGAGTTCCTTTGGCTGGTAGATGCAGGAGTTGCGTTACCGGTATACAACGTAGACGAACCGCGTTACCCGTTGATGCTGGCGGAACGTTCGAATCTATTCAAACTGTTTCTCAGTGACATAGGTCTGTTGACCTGCATGTGCGGCATGGACGTGGTTCGTGACCTTATCAATGATCGTACCGATATCAACTACGGATCGTTGTATGAAAACGTGGTGGCGCAGGAGCTGAAGGCGCACGGCTTCGACTTGTATTATTTCAAGAACAACATGATCGGAGAGCTTGATTTCGTTGTCGAACATCCGAGAGGCACAGTGATGCCGATTGAGGTGAAATCAGGCAAGACCTACACGCGGCACAGCGCTTTGAATAAGGCGCTCGCCACCGAGAACTACGGTATGAAGCGAGGCATAGTGCTCGCAGAATCAAACGTGAAAACCGTTGGACAAGTGGATTATCTTCCCGTATATGCTGTCTCGGCGCTGAATCGATAGTGTGCCGCATCTTAGTAGGCGCATATGGAAAGGAACCGAGAAAGCGAGAAACGTGTTGCGCAAGTGTTGATGCGGTGTTCTGCGGGGCAATCGGACTAATATAGCCAAGTGAAGGCATTCCCTCATCACAAAGGAGTTATGACAATGTCCGAACCAACCATTCCCGCAGAAGGCCGTGTTGCTGTATTGACGGAGCCCAAGCACATCGACGTGCGCACGCTCCCACTGCCGCAAATCAACGATGACGAGGTACTCGTCCGCGTTGAAGGCTGCGGCATCTGCGGCACCGATCAATCCGAATACCGTGCCGACCCGTTCGGATTCGCTCCCATCGTGCTCGGCCACGAAGCCACCGGCGAAGTCGTGAAGCTCGGCAAGAACGTCACCACGGATTACTCCGGCAAGCCGCTCAAAGTGGGCGACAAGATCGTCACCGGTCTGCGCCCATGCGGTCACTGCGCCATCTGCAAGCGCCGCGCCGACATGATTCACCTGTGTGAAAACGGCGAAATCCACGGACTCATGCCTGGCGAGGACCACTTCTTCAACGGCTGGTATTCCGACTACATGAAGTGCAATCCGGGTGCGGTGATCTTCAATGTGAACGACATGCCGGACCGTGACCTGCGCATTCTGATCGAACCGGCCGCCGTGATTGTGCACGCTGTGGAGGAAGCCAAGAAGATCTACGATTTCAAGCATGGCTCCCATGTGCTGGTCCAAGGCTGCGGTCCGATCGGTCTACTGCTGGTCGCCTTGCTCAAGACCTACGGCATCCGCAACATCGTAGCCGTGGACGCCAAGGAAGCCCGACTTCAGATGGCCAAGAAGCTTGGTGCCACCGCCACCGTGAACTTCTCCGACTATGATTCCGTGGATGCCGCGGCCGACGCCGTGCGTGAAGTGACCGAAGGCCTCGGTGCGGAAATGGGCTTCCAGTGCACCGGTTCGCCCGCAGCGGCCGCAGCCCTGTTCAAGTACATTCGCCGTGGCGGCTCCTACTGCGAGGTCGGCTTCTTCACCAACACCGGTGACGCCACCTACAACCCGCATCTGGACGTGTGCCAGAAGGAAATCAAGCTCACCGGCTCCTGGACCTACCAGGCCGGCGACTGGCTGGAGGCGCAGGAGTTCCTCAAGGAAGCCAAGGACCGTGGTCTGCCAGTCATGGACTTGGTGACCAACGTATTCCCGCTTGACCAGATCAACGAAGCGATGGAATACGCGCTCAGCATGCAAGGCCTCAAGATTGAGGTCGTGCCCGAACTGTGAGGCGGTAGTCTGTTTTCCTCATGAAATAAGTTGCTTACGAATAAGTTGTTCGTAAGCAACTTTTTTTCGGTTACGAATAGTCGTTTGCGAGCGCTACCGAATGCGGTAATTGGAGCCGCGCTGGGTCATGATGAGACCCGCGCGCGTGAGCTTCTTATCCAACGTATACAATGCGTTACGCAGCAGACCTTGCTGTTCGAAATACGGACCGCCCACAAGGCCTACAAGTTCCTTGGTGTTCACGAACTTGCCATCGGCTTTGACCAATGCCTCCAGCAGACTGTATTCCAAGCGGGAGAGTGTGATTGGACTATGTGTAGACGCATAGTAGGCCCGGCGATGGGTGGTGTCCAACGTGAGATTGCCGCGGATGATCATAGTGGGAGAGTCGGCGGCGAGCGCGCTGATATATGACAGCAGCTCGGTATCGGAGAACGGCTTGCGCAGTACGGCATCCGGTTGGTTGGCGTTTGCCTGTGCTTTGGTTTCGCTGGTTTCGCCGGACTCATTGGATTCGAATGATGCCGCTGGTTCAGCTGATTGATTCGGCTCGATGGGCGCGTATTCATGCGGCAGTGCTCGCCAACGATTACCCTCGCCGGTCGCGCGGCTCAACGGGGTGGTGGCAAGCAACAGAATCTTCAATGAGGGGTCAGTATTACGCAACTCCGCAACAAAAACATTGTGCGGCGGTTCGACCAGATCCTCGTCGAGCACAATCGCATCATAAGGGATTACGGGTGCTGCATCGGCATCATTTGCGGTTTGGGACTGCGTTAAGGCAGTGGTTTGTGCCGGAGCGCCAGTTTGTGCAGTCTGAGTTTGATTGTCGCCCGATGCTTTGGCATCGACTTCATCCTTGGCTACAACCTGTCCTTGCTGTGCTGCGATAATCGCGTGCAATGTCGCTTCCCGGGTGCCGGTCTGGTCGACCTCATGCTGCGCGCCCAGCAACGTGCCGCGAATGGCGCGGGCGAGTGGCTCATTCGAAGCGGCGACCAGTAACTTCATAAGGCACCTCCTATGTCGCCCAGTGTAGGCCGAGGTATGGCAGAGGTTCCGGATGTCGGTACTATCCAGAACCCTTCGCCTAGTCTAGGCCGCAATGTGGCTGGTCACAGGAGTGTGATTACAGAATGGGCCGCAACGTCGTAGGGTAACGGCGGTGTGCGGAGATAATGCTGAGCGCGATGGCAAGGATGCCGAATGCAACCAGTGCGATCAGTGCCCAAGTGGCGGACGTCATCAGCATGACGATTATGAATACCAGCATTGGCGCGGAGGAAACCAGTGAGATTACCGAGAATGAGCCAACTGAGGCCGCATGCGAGGCAAGCAGGATCTGCTCGCCGGCGAAAGCAATCACAGCTGGGGTAAGAATAATGCACACGATTTCGAGGATTGCATTGTTATTCCAGTGAACCAATCCGCCCCACGCCAGATAACCGAAAATGCTCATCGACATGACTTCGGCGATAAGAATGGGCAACAGACTTTTGGCTATGCAATACTGCAGCATCGAACGGCCGGAGGCACGCCAAGACTCCAGAGTGCCGTCAACTTCCACCGAAGCCGACATATCCATCGTATTGGGATTGGCCATCAGCGTGCATATCGCCAATTCGCTGCCCAGGAACCCATACCATGGTGCGAACGTCTGCACCATGGATAATCCATCTATAGTGGTGGGGTCCGCAGGAGCGCTCACGGAGAGCATAGCGAGCATCACCGGAATGAACAGCCAAAGACCGATGCCGAATGCCAAATATAACGGGTTCCTGCGTAGAAGAATCCAATCTTTCCAAAGCATTGCTTTCATAAAAAGACTCCTTTGATGACTATTTACTGATGCCAAAGTTCACATTGCTACGTTCGCGGCCAAGTGTGGCGGCCTGTTTGAATGCGTCGATGGTTGGGAAATCGCTGATATCGCAATCTTTGACGAGGTGCTTGTTATCGAGGATGATGATGCGGTCGGTAACCTCCCAGCAGTATTCCAAATCATGCGTGATGGTCAGTATCGTGCGTCCCTTCGCCTTAAGTTGTTTCATCAAATCGACCAGCAACTGCCGGGTGATCGGGTCCACGGCATTGGTTGGCTCATCCAGCAGAATCAGCTTCGGGCTGAACAGCATGCCAGCCACGATGCCTGCGCGTTTCCTCAGGCCGCTGGAAAGATCCTTGACCTTCTTGTCGAGATGCTCGCCCAATTCAAACGCCTGTACCATCGGCAGTTCGTTGAGATGCTGCATGTCGAGAGGATGCGGGTTCTCGTGTGCGGCGTAAAGCATCGAACGGAACTTGAGATTTTCGCGGATGGTCATCGTAGGAGAGAGGTTGCCGGAATCGCTCAGTTGAAACACTTCGCGCATCGAATGGAATACATTGCTGTTGATTGCCGCGGAACCGTGCTGCGGGCACAGCAAGCCGGTGATGATGCCGAACAGGGTGGTTTTGCCCACGCCGTTGTATCCCAGAATGCCCAGCGATTGGCCGACCGGCACGTCGAGATTGATATGCTCCAGCACTGGTTTGCTGCGTTTATAGCCGAACGTCATATCCGTGATACGGATGGTCGGCACTTGATCGGTGCCGATAGTGTCGTTGTTAGGTGCGAGGGTGGAGCTGGTCATGAGTAAAGCCTTTCCTTTGATGCAAATGGACCAGAGATAGAGCGCGAATGCGATGAGCGTTGGCGCGCATGCTGTTGCGATACCTTGCGGAGTAAGAATTGCCGAGCGCAGCGTCGGAGCAACGGCATAGGCGAATGCGGTGAGTATTGCGCTCGCAATGGTGATGGGGATGAGCGCCCACACCAGTTGCGCGATGACATATTGGCGCAGCGGACGGCTGCAGGCTCGCACGGTGAGAATGGTGCCATTGGCGAGGTCGCTGCGGATGGCATCGATGGAAAGCGTAGGTGCCAGGCATATGCCCAATGTGATGATGGCGAACTGGTACAGGGCGTTCGCTGTATTGCCATTCATGCCGATTATGGGAATCACAGCGATGCAGAGCATTGGCATGGCAATGGCGGTGATGGCGATGGCCAACATCGCGGTGTTATGACGGAGCTGTTGGAAATCCTTGTAGAAGATGGCTTGCATAGATGCCTCGGATTAAGTGTGCTGGGTGGCGCGTGGATGTTTTTGGGTAAGCTTGCGCCAGGCCATGCGCATGGTAGCGGTTTTGGGGATGGCTTGCGCTGGCTCAGGAAGGTCAGGAACTGCTACTGCCCGGCGACGATTTGTCGCAGAGCGGCTACATGGGATTGAAACGCCTGCTTACCCTCACGAGTGAGCTTGACCCAGGTGACTTTGTAGGCTTTACCGCCTTCGCCGGCTTTCTTATCAAGCTGAATGTAATCATGCTCGGCCAGTGTTTTGAGGTTTTTGGAACACGTGGCGTCGCTGATTTCGAGCGTATCGCGCAGCACATCGAATCGCATGGTGCCATACGTGTCGAGCAGACCGCAGATGCGCAATCGAATTGGAGCGTGGATGACTTCGTTGAATATCGGCTGCGGATTATCCGATGTCATGATGCGCCTCCGCTAAAGAGTCAAAGGCGGATGGATCTGGAGCGGTGCGCTGCTGTAATGCGCGGACGATTTCGTCACATTCCCACGCTTCCATGGCGCCATTGATAACCGCGCCAACCAATGTGACTGCCACGGCTGACCACCATGCGGTGGTGGTGAATCCTACGGCAAGCGCCAAAATCGGTGGAATGAAATTAACGAAGAAATGCACGGCGACCGCAATCGTATAGCGGCGGCTCTGTATCGCCGGTTTCGGTGCCAGCCATTGCGGAGCGATGCCTTGACGTCGGCTATTGAGCATGATGGCTGCAGCGAGAAGCAGCAAGCTTATCGCAAACAGAGCAGCCACAAGCCATATGGGATTCCACGGTAGGCTGAACCGGTTGAACCATGCCTGAGGGATCAACCAATACGTGAATGTGAGCAGTCCGAATACGATGGCTATCCACACGATGTTGGATGTGCGGAGAGCTGCATAGCCGGTTGCGATTTTCGCGCGATCGGCGTCGAGCGTCTGCAAGGCGTCGAATGCAGCAAGTGCCTGCTGCTGGCCGTTGACCGGTTTGTGTTCAGACAGTTGTTGTGTCTGTTGCTTCTGCTGCGTATTTGCCATGACGGCCCCCTTCGCGCGGATTGCTGTATAGCCGAATAGCCAAACCTCTTTCCGTTGTGGAAAATAGTATCACTTTCCATAGTGGAAAGAGGTTTGTGCGTGTTGGGGGGAGTGCCGACACTCAGCCGATGAAGGCGATGGGGGCGGCGAGATCCACGCCGGAGCCATCGCGACGCATATCCGGCTTTGGCAGCTCCACCGCGGTTCCGGATGATGTGGCCGCATTGAGCGGGTAGAGGCCCACCCATGCCAGAATCAGCGTGTTCTGACCCTTTAAGAAGCGTTGCGAGCGTACGCCGCCCGTGGCGCGGCCCTTGGTCGGATACATTTCGAGCGGCGTTACCTTGGCGGCACCGTTTTCGGTACCGGGCAAAGCGTCCTCGTCGCCGGCCACGGTAAGCACCACGGCACCGGAGGCCGAGCTCAACCCGTTTTCGCCTTCCTCGTACGTCCATGCCACCTTGCCGGCCGGCACCACGTTGAACGCCATCACATGCGCGCCGGCAGCCAGCTTGATGCCGGCCATACCGCCTGCGGTGCGGCCCTGTGGACGCACATTCTTCGCCTCAAAGGTCAGCAACGAGGAATCGGAAGAGATGAACACCAGACGGTCGTCGTCCTCGGCGGTGGCAGCGAACACCACTTCGTCGCCTTCCTTCAGATCGATGACAGGCCAGGAGTCCATCGTGGTGGGTGCCTCGCGGTTCCAGCGCTTGACTACGCCGTTGCGTGTGCCAATGGCCAGTGAGGGGAGCGGTGCGGACTTTGCAGCATCGGCATCGCCATTATCGTTGCTTTTCGGCTGTTCCATGGCGATGGCGGTGACCACGTGTTCTCCTGGAATCGGATCGGTGGATTCGGTCATGCCAATCAGTTCGTCGGCCTGTACGCCACCGGTCAACGTCAACGTTTCGGAAGCGGGCAGTGCCGGCAAATCGACCACATGGGCCAATACCAAACGGCCTGCAGAGGTGATCAGCGCAAACGTCGCCTGCGTGGAGGTCGGGAAAATTGTGGTGATCTGATCGTTCGGCTGGCGCTTATCGGACGCGGAACGTGCATGGTACACATCCAATGCGCTCGGCGTGGTACGGGCGATCAGGCCGGTGGCGCTCATCATCACCACACACGGCTCATCCTCAATCTTCAATGCGCCGGCTAGAACATTCTCCTCGCCGCTTTTCTTCGCGGCCTTGGTGGCGGCGGCCACATCGGCTGCGGCGGAGGAGATCGTGGCGGCGGACTTGGCCGCCTCCAGAGCGGATTTGGCGAGCTCGGACGTGCCGGAACCATGTGCGGCCACCGGGGTCAGCGTGCCGTCCGGATCAACGTCGAGCAGCACCGTGCGGCGTGGGGAGCCCCACTTGGCCACGGCCTGATCCATCTCGTCGGTCACCACCTGATCCAATGCCTCAGCGGAAGCAAGAATACGGGTGAGCTCCTCGATGCTTTTCTTCAGATCATCGCGTTCGGCTTCCAGCTCGATGCGGTTCATCTTGGTCAGACGGCGCAAGCGCAAATCCAGGATGTACTGGGCCTGCACATCATCCAAATCAAACACGGCCATCAAACGGGTCTTTGCGGCATCCGCATCATCTGAAGTGCGGATCACCTGAATCACCTCATCGATGTCCAGCATGGCCAACAGTAGGCCCTCGACCAAGTGCAGACGCTCCTGAGCCTTCTTCTTGCGGTATTCGGACCGGCGGCGGATCACCACACGACGGTGATCAATCCAGACCTGCAGCATCTCCTTCAAGCCCATCGCATGTGGACGACCGTTCACCAGTGCCACATTGTTCATGGCGAAGTTGTCCTGCAACGGCGTGTGTTTGAACAACTGCACCAATACGGCATGAGGATCGAAACCGGTTTTGATCTCAATCACCAAACGGGTACCGTTATGGCGGTCGGACAGATCGAACGCACCGGAAATGCCTTCCAGCTTGCGGTTCTTTACACCGTCGGAAATACGCTCGATTACCTTTTCCGGGCCCACCATGTACGGCAGCTCGGTCACTACGATCGCCTGCTTGCGGGCGGTCACATGCTCCACATGCGTGGTGGCGCGCGTAGTCAGCGTGCCACGGCCGGTCTCGTAGGCTTCACGGATACCGTCACGGCCAAGAATCGTGCCGCCGGTCGGCCAATCCGGGCCCGGTACATAGCGCATCAGCTGTTCAAGCGTGGCCTCCGGATGAGCCATCAGAAACTTGGCGGCATTCACCACCTCGCCAAGATTATGCGTGGCGAGGTTCGTGGCCATGCCCACTGCAATACCCGAGCCACCATTGACCAGCAGGTTCGGAATCGCCGCCGGAAGAACGGTCGGTTCCTTGAGCTTGTTGTCGTAGTTCGGTGTGAAATCAACCGTGTCCTCGTCGATATCGGCGTTCATGCCGAGCGCGGCCGGGGCAAGACGAGCTTCGGTGTAACGGGAGGCTGCCGGGCCGTCGTCAAGCGAGCCGAAATTACCGTGGCCATCCACCAGCGGCAGGCGCATTGCGAACGGCTGAGCCAAGCGCACCATGGCCTCGTAGATCGCGGAATCGCCGTGCGGGTGCAGTTTACCCATCACTTCGCCCACCACACGGGCGGACTTCATATACGGGCGATCGGGGTTCAGATTCATCTGACCCATCTGATAGACGATACGGCGCTGCACCGGCTTCATGCCGTCGCGCGCATCCGGCAACGCGCGCGCATAAATCACTGAATACGCGTACTCAAGGAATGACTTGCTCATTTCCTCATTGAGCGGCGTCTCAACGATATGCTCCTTGACGGTACGCGGGTCATAGGATTGCACGGACGGTTTGCGGTGTGATGCCATGGAACTCCCTTTCAAACTTGCCCCATATTAGCAGTGCCGTTGCACTCCCCGCCGTGAATCATGCTCAATCAGTTTGGCGCGAGGATTCTATCTGGCGAATTACTCAGGAAAAACGGCCGGAATAGTGGAATATAGCGAATTGTGATGCTGCGCAAATGGATTGTTTTGTGAGTTTTCCCTACACGTTTCTTATTGAGAACCATTCGCTGTGGGGGCGATGGGGTTACCATAAAGCCTATGACTGTCGAAACGCCGGATATGGATGAACTGCTGCGCTTGGTCCCCACTGCAGCCTATGGAGATGCCGTTTGCGCAAACGGGACTTCTGCAGGTAAGCATGGCGGTCGTGGAGGGGCATTGCACCTGTCGGCAGTGTTGCCGGCGCTGTCAAGCGCAATCGGACATCCAATCGCCACCAAGGTCCATGCCGATCCCAAAGCATGTCAGGATGCTCTTGGTTTTCCGGATGTCAAATCCGCGATCATAGTGCTGGTGGACGGACTCGGCTACTGGAATCTTGCCATGCGTCTTGGGCACGCTCCGTACCTGCGGTCCCTGATGAACGACCGCGTCAATCAAAGACCTATTTCCACTTGCGCGCCCAGTACGACCGTGGCGGCCATGGCCGCATTTGGTACTGGTACCTGCCCGGGACTCACCGCCATGGCCGGATACACACAGCTCGAACCGGAACGCCATACGCTTATTCAGCTCATTCAGTTCAAGGATGCACTCGCTCCGAAGCCGGCCAATCCTCATATTCCCGTACCTGCGATGATTGACCCGCATGAACTGCAACGGGAACGGACCGTATTCGAGTCTTTGGCTGCTTGCGGTGTGCGCGTCACAAGTTCGGGCCTACCCAAGTTTGCCGGCTCTCCGCTGACCGAGGCCGCCTTGCGTGGTACCGATTATCAAGCCAACGTGACTCCGCGCGACAGAGTGCTCGCCGCCGCACGGGCCGCGCGCGAACCGGGGCTGACGTACCTGTATGTTCGTGACGCCGATAAGGTGGGGCATAATTATGGCTGGAATTCCGAGCATTGGGTGGCCGCGTTCGAGCATATCGACGCGCAGCTTGCTCTTTTGCGTCGCAGTGCTCCAACCGGGACGTTGATCGTAATCGTCGCCGATCATGGCATGGTGCAGACCGATCCGAGCCAGCGCATTGATATCGCCGAAGAGCCGCAATTGCAGCAAGGTGTGGGACTGGTGGGCGGTGAGCCTCGATCATTGATGCTGTATGCCGAGCAGGATACTGATCCATCTGACATCGCTGCGCGTTGGCATCACAGACTTGGTGACATCGCCTTGGTAAGGACTCGGGAGCAGGCGATTGCCGACGGGCTTTTCGGACCGGTGGCCGACCGCGTCAAACCGATGCTGGGTGATGTGATAGTGCAGGCCGCTGATGCCGTTACATTGGTTGACTCGCGTACGCAGAGCGACAAGGCCACGCATCTGCCCAGCGTGCATGGTTCACAGACCATGCTGGAGATGGATATTCCTTGTTTGATTGATATGGCGTGAAATCAGTCGCCAAATAGGATCTCATCCCAGCTGGGAACCGCCGATCGTCCGGACCTACGTCTGGCCGGTTTGGCAGGCGTATCCTGAGCTGGTTTGGAATCCTCATGCACCCGATCCTGTTCTGTGGCGACCAATTGTGCATTGGGACCTTGGCGTACTGTTTTATCAGAGATAGCGTCAGAAGGAGCAACAGCAGGGACGCCCGCTGCTTGGTCGGTGTTCTCCGATCCTGCTGAGGGGACACCGGAGGAGTTGGCAGCGGCAGCAGTTTCACCTGCATGGTCGGGCGCGACGGCGGAAGAACCGTACGATGAAGTCAGGCTGGCTGCCGATGATGTTGTAGTCCCAATAGGCGGAATTGATCCAGAGGAAGAGATATCGATTGGCGGCATCGAACCGGTGGATATAATCGCCGGTGAATCACCTGACCGCGAAGCTGAAGCGGATGGCGTAGGCATTGCCCATGCGGATACTGTGCGTTCGATGCGCGCCGAACGCACAGAATCACCGGGTAATTCGGGCAATGACGGTTTGCCTGCACCGCTGCCGGAAGCCGCATGCTGTTCTCCTAGAAGCATGCGGGCGGCATTATTGAGACTCATCACGGCGTTATCGTGCATATTCCATGTCCACTCCGCATGGATTTCACGACCTGCCGAAGTGAAGATAGCCACGATGCGCCAGGGTTCAAGACCTCGACGAGTGGATTTCCATGTTACTGATTCCATGCCGATTCCTGCCGAGGCCAGCGTGCGTTCCACCAGTTCGCTGATAGTGCGCACTTTGCTGTCTTTTGGCGCGGCCACGGTGAGGAACTGTTCGATCGCGTATTGTTTCTCGGTTTCCACCGCAGCCGAGAAACGACGAACCAATGTTTCGCTGATGTGGTATTTCTCGGCCACTCTGGCGGGGGAGGCCCCGGCTCGAATCAACGCTTGGATTTGGGAGATCGGCAGTGTGGACTGCTGATGAACCTGATTAATATCCTGTGTTTCGCTGCGCACCTGTTTGGCTTCGAGAATCGCTCGTTCAAGCGTGTCGTCCACGCTGATGACCAGTTCATGGCCGCCAAAGGAGAAGACGAGGTCCCCCTCCTTGCTGACGCGCTCGAAACGGGCCTTTTCAAGCCGATCCCCAGGCATATGCACACCACTTTCCGCTACACGGACATTACTTCTTCCCAGTATGCCCCACGTGTCGAACTTTACCAGTATTGCAAATTGTGTATCGCGCCGCCAAAAGCCGTTCGGATATCAGGGCTTCCCGTGGCCGACCGTGAACAAACCGAGGACCGGCATAGAATCGCGAGTCAACGAAGACTCGATGATTCCCGTGCCGGTCCTCTTCTCCTTACAGGTTCATGCCTGCAAGTTCATGGTTCAGCCGATGGTGTTGTCCCAGCCGTCCACATGGCGTGCGTGACGCGAGCGGACGAACACGCAACCCGCGCCCGCCACGGCCATGATCGCCATCACCGTCAACGGAAGCATCGCATCCGAACCCGTCGAGGCCAGCCCGTCGGCCACCGCGTCGCCGGCCACGGCAAGCGCCCGCCGGGCCTGCTCGGCCTGCGCCTGCTTGGCGGCGAGCTCACGGTTCGCCTTGTCAACGTATCCTGCGCATCCTTCCTGGCCTGTTCGGCGGCCTGCACGCGTTTGGCCGCCGCCAACGCCGCGTCGGCCTGGATCTTCGCCGCAGACGCCGAATCGTAGCGGGCCTGCGCATCCGTGACCGCCGCGTCCGCCTCATCCAACGCGGTGCGGGCGGCCGCAAGCCTCGTGTTCGCAGCCGTCAACGCGTTCTCCGCGTCCTGCAATCGTTGCGGCGCGTTCGTATACCAGTCCAGACGGGACTGCGCGTCCGCCAGATCCGACTCCGCGGCCGTCAACGCGTTCTCGGCGTCCGCCACGGCCGTATCCGCCTCGTCCAACGCCGTCTGCTTGGCCGTGAGCGTGACATCCGCCTGCATGTCCGCCGTCCTGGCCGCATCCAGTTCGGATTGCGCCTCGCGTCGTGCCTGTTCCGTCTGCGCGAGACGGGACTCGGCCTGGGTCTTCGCCGATTGGGCGGCGGCCAGACGGTTCTGCGCGGCCTGAAGACCGGCCTTGTCCGCGACAGCCTGATCGTACGCCGCCTTCGCCTGGCCGGCGTTCGCCTGGGCCGACTCCGCCGCCGATCGTGCGCTCTCGTACGCGTCCGACTTGGTCTGGGCCGTCCGTCGGGCGTCCGCCACGGCCGTGTTCGCCTCGTCCAACGCCGTCTGCTTGGCGGCCGCGTCCGCCTTCGCATCCGACAGGGCGGTGTTCTTCCCGTCCAGGGCGGCGACCGCGTCATCGTACGCCTGCTGTGCTCGGCGCAATGATTCCGCCTTCGCGGCCGCGTCCAGCCGGGCCGTCTGCAACGCGGCGGCCGTGCGCTGGGCCGTCTGTTCGAGGGACGCCAACGCGTCGGCCGCGGTCCGCGCGTCCTGCGCCGCCCGGCGCGCCTGCGTCAACGCGGCCTGGTAGGCGGCGGGCGCGTTCTCCAATCCCGACCTGTAATCCTTGATCTGCCGGCGGTATTCGGCGACGGACACGGCCGTGTCCGACGAATACGCGAAGTTGTGCGCGTTGACCGTACCGTCGCCCTTGTGCGCGCCGGTCGTGTGCGCGAAACCGGACGCGGTCATGTTCGGGTTGATGATGTTCAGATAGTGGCCGACCTGATTGTAGAGCGTCGGGTTCACGTAGTATAGGCCGCCGTTGTACTTGTATTGTTCGAGCGACGGATCCCTGGCGACGGCCGCGTCCCACACGGCCTTCTCCTGGTCGTACCAGCCCGCCCACGGATTCGGCATGCCCGCGGACAGGTTCTGCCCTCCCGAATAGTACGTGTGCACGATCGTGCCCATCTCGTTGACCATGTACCGGTTGTAGTCGGACGCCAATTGGGCGAGAGCGGTCTGCTCGTCGTCCACCGTCCACTCCGGCAGACCCAGGCTCGCCCGGATCCGGTTGCCCTGATCCAGCAGGTCCAACGCGGCGAGCATGTTGTCCAACGTGGTCGCCGAACCCGAGCCGTTGAGCGTCAGCCAGTCCCTGTTCTCCGGGTCCTTGAGCTCGTCCTGCAGCGTCTTCGCCGCCCCGCTCGCCCCCTTCGACTCGAAGAAGCCGAGCGAACCCTTCGCCAATTGGCTGGCGGCCGTGTTCGCGACCTGTTTCGCCGCGTCCGCCTTCGCCTGCGCGTCCGCCGCCGTCCGGGCCTTCGCCGCCGCGTCCGCCTGGCCGGCCGTCTTCGCGGCGTCGGCCTGATCCTTGGCCGACTGGGCGGCGCGGACCGCCGCGTCCGCCGACTGGGAGGCCTGCTTCGCGGCCTGCAACGCGGCGCGCAGTTCACTCAGATCCGCGTCCTGCGCGTCCTGAAGACGCTGCACCAGCGCGTCCGCCTGCTCTTTCGCCGTCTGCGCCTCGGATTGCGCATCCTGGGCTTGGGACAGTGCCTGGGCGGCCGCGTCCGCGTCCTGTTTCGCCGCGTCCGCCGCCGACTGCTTCACGTCCGCGTCCGCCCGGGCCTGGTCCCACACGGTCTTCGCCGCGTCCGGATCCGCCTTGTCCGCCTTGTCGATGTCCGCTTGCGCGTCCCGTGCGTCCGCATCCGCCCTGTCGATGTCCGTCTGCGCCTGGGACTTGGCCGTGGCGGCCGCGTCCGTCTTCGCCTGCGCGTCTGCCACAGCCTGTTCGGATTGGGTCTTCGCCGCCTGCGCCGCGTCACGGTCCGCCTGCGCCTGAGACTGCGCCTGCTGCGCGTCCTCAAGCACCTGCGTGGCCTTGTCGATGCGCTCCGCGGCGGCGGTCATGTCCTGCTGCGCCTGGCTGATCCCGGCGGCCGCGTTCGCCGCGTCATCGGCCGCCTGGTCGAGGGCCGTCTGGGCCGTCTGCTGGCCCGCCGTCGCCTGGTCGAGCGTGTCCTGCGCCTGGGCGCGATTCGCCTCCGCCGACTGGAGGCTGGCCTGCGCCTGATCCAACTGGACGCCCGCCTGGGTGGCGTTCGCCTGCGCGTCCGTCACGCCCTGGTTCGCGGCCTCAAGCGCGGACCGTCTGGCTTGGGCGGCGGACTCGTTGGCCTTCGCGACCGCGTCCGCCGCGGCCTGTCCCGTGTCCGTGGCTGTATCCGCCGCCATGGCCGTGTTCGGCGCGAGCAGCGTGGCGCCTGCCAGCACGGCCGCCGTGACGGCCATCGTCTTCTTCTTCGATGACATGAGATGAACCTCCCTCAACCCTCGATTGCCGGTTTCATACCGGAATCGTGCATGTCGTTTCCGAAAACGGGAGCTACCCTGAGTTGAACCGTCTTCATTGACGACAGGCGTATTTATGAATATTAGAGATAGACAGTAAATCTCACTGCCAGTCAGCCATCATATGAAATGCAAAGATCAAGATGAGTAGCATTGCGGTTTGATGACCATGGCGTGCATTGCAGATCGAGATATAAAGGGGCATGATTCGAAGAGCCACTGACACAGGTTCCATACCGCGACGCGACGCGCCGATATACAATTCGTCGTACCGCTAGAAAACGTTGAAATTCCGCCTATTTTAGGTCTTTTGAACTTACGGAGCAATGCTGGTGTAATGCGTTTTTTTTCGAATCGTGTACCCTATGGGCGAGTACGGCGCAATGCAATGACGCCGACCGTAGAGGGCATACGACGAAAGGACCATAATGGCTCAGGATTATGATTCCCCCCGCAACAAGGACGAGGACGAGGAATCGCTGCAGGCGCTGGGGAAGTCCACGCAGAACTCCTCGAGCGACATCGATGACGATGAGAACGCCATTGCCGAGGATTATGAGCTGCCGGGTGCAGATCTGAGCAACGAAGACTCTTCGGTGACCGTCATTCCGATGCAGGGTGACGAGTTCGTCTGCTCGCAGTGTTTCTTGGTCAAGCACCGTAGCCAGCTCGCCTATACAGACGAGGATGGCCAGCCGGTGTGTGAGGAGTGCGCCGCCTGATGGCGTTCGACGAAACCTACAACGAGCCCGAATCCACTGAAGTTCTGGTCAAGTCTTTGGACCCGGAGCACCCGGCGCAGTTGCATTATGCGCATGCCGGTGATGCCGGTGCCGACCTGATCACCACTGTCGATGTGACGCTGAAACCGTTTGAACGGGCCTTGGTCCCTACCGGTGTGGCCATCGCTCTGCCGGCGGGCTATGTGGCGTTGGTTCATCCGCGTTCCGGTTTGGCGGTTAAACAGGGGGTCACTGTGCTCAACGCGCCGGGAACCGTCGATGCGGGCTACCGTGGCGAGATCAAGGTACCGCTGATTAATCTCGATCCCGAACATACTGTTGTTTTCCATCCGGGCGATCGTATTGCTCAGCTTGTGATTCAGCGGTATGTCGAGGCGCGATTCGTGCCGGCTGAGATTCTGCCGGGCTCCGACCGTGCCGAACGCGGCTTCGGCTCGACCGGCGTGGCATCCTGACTGTTTGTATTCTCGATGGTCTGCACCATGGCTTGCATGGTGCAGACCATCGGCTATCTGCGGTCGGTTATCGGTTCAGGAATCGTGTATGTCGTGTATGAATTGTGCCGAGTGTCGGACATAAGCTCGGTGTTCGAAAAGAAGCGGGCATGAGTTCAAGTGACTGCGTATCGCGGTTACAATGTTTGCAAGACGAGGGAGGTGTCTGGTATGTCGGAGATTGATGGCGAGCAGTACGCCGCCCGTAAGCTGGGTTGTGAGATCAGTGCTGATCCGCTCAATCCACTGGAGCCAATTAAGAAGGTGTGTCAGGTTCATCACCCCGATGAGGATCTATCCATTCTTGACCGCGCCTATCGTCGTGCAGTGATTCAACATTCCACGCAACGTCGCAAATCAGGTGAGCCGTACATCATTCATCCGCTGGCCGTCTCTCAGATACTTGCCGATTTGGGTATGGGGCCGGTAGTAGTGGCGGCTGGCTTGTTGCACGATACGGTGGAGGATACCGATTACACGCTTGAGCAGTGCCGTGCCGAATTCGGGGACACGGTGGCCGGTCTGGTCGATGGCGTGACTAAGCTCAGTCAGCTGGAAGTAGGGGATTCCGCTCAGGCGGAGACCATCCGTAAACTGGTCGTGGCCATGAGCCGGGACGTGCGCACTTTGGTGGTTAAGCTGGCTGATCGCGTGCACAACGCTCGTACTTGGCGTTATGTGAAAACCTCATCTGCGCAGAAGAAGGCGCGTGAAACCCTCGATGTATATGCGCCATTGGCCAACCGGCTTGGTATGAATGCCATTAAAACCGAGCTGGAAGAGCTGAGCTTCAAAGTCCTATATCCGAAAATCTACAATGAAATTGTAGTGTTGGTGGCACGTCGTGCCGGTCAACGTGACGTGTATCTCAAGCAGATTCTGGCCGAAATCAATGAGGATCTCGACGAGCAACATATCAGCGCGTATGTGACCGGACGTCCGAAGGACTATTTTTCCATTTACCAGAAGATGATCGTGCGCGGTCATGATTTCGCGAACATCTACGATTTGGTGGGCGTGCGCATCATCGTCGATTCCATTCAGGACTGCTATGCGGCACTTGGTGCCGTCCATGCGCGATGGAATCCGGTGCCGGGCCGATTCAAAGATTACATCGCCATGCCCAAGCTCAACATGTACCAGTCGTTGCACACTACGGTGGTGGGACCTGGCGGTAAGCCGGTCGAAATCCAAATTCGTACGTGGGACATGCATCGTCGTGCCGAGTTCGGCATTGCTGCGCATTGGAAATATAAGGAGAATGGCCAGGCCGGACGTGCGCTCTCTTCTCCCGACAAGGCTGATCGCAAGCGTGACGCCGGTCATCAGGAGCTTTCCGAGGCTGACAATCTCAAGTGGATTCAGCAACTGGCCGACTGGACCAGCGAAACCCCGGATTCCAATGAATTCCTCGGTTCGTTGAAAGAGGATTTGGGGTCCGCCGAAGTCTACGTGTTCACGCCGAAAGGCAAGATCGTGTCTCTTCCGGCAAGAGCCACACCGGTGGATTTCGCATATGCCGTACACACCGAAGTCGGCCATCGTACGATGGGCGCGCGTGTCAATGGTCGATTAGTGCCGTTGGATACCATGCTCGACAATGGCGACACAGTGGAGATCCTGACCTCGAAGTCGGACACCGCCGGTCCCTCGCGCGACTGGTTGAGCTTCGTGAAAAGCCCGAAAGCTCGTAATAAGATTCGCCAGTGGTTCTCTAAGGAGCGTCGTACCGAAGCCATTGAGGAAGGTCGTGACGAGCTGACGCGCGCCATGCGCAAGCGGAATCTGCCCATCAATGCGTTGCTCACTCCCGAAGCTTTGGTCGGTGTGGCCGACGATCTGAATTTCCCGAACGCGGATGCGGTGTTCGCCGCCATCGGCGACGGTCAGGTTTCCACGCAGAACGTCATTTCGCATCTGGTCAAGGATGCCGGTGCCGACGAGGTGGATGAAGAGGTGGAGCAGGAGGTTCTGCCGCTCAAACCGGTGGAACGTAAGACCTCCAGTAGCTCGACTGGCGTGTCCGTCAAAGGCGTGGGAGATGTGTGGATCAAACTCGCCCGCTGCTGCATGCCGGTACCGGGAGACAAGATCATCGGCTTCATCACCCGCAATCAGGGCGTGTCCGTGCATCGCACCGACTGCCAGAACATGATCGAGCTGAAAAGCAAACAGCCCGAGCGTGTTGTTGAGGTCGAGTGGACCAGCACCAAGGGTCTGTTCATGGTCAAGATTCAGGTCGAGGCGTTGGATCGCCGCAATCTGTTGTCCGACGTGACGCGTGTGCTTTCCGATCATGGAGTGAACATCATCTCCGGTACGATTGCCACCGGTTCCGATCGTGTGGCTACCAGCCAGTTCAGCTTCGAAATGGCTGATCCACAGCACCTCAATACATTGCTGGCTGCCGTTCGCAAAATCGAAGGAGTCTTTGACGTTTACCGCATCACCGGTGCCAAGGAATCCGCTGAGCCGCGTCTGCGCAAGATGAAGTAAGCTCTGCCTTTCTGCAAGAAGAGGTAATAGACAAAACAACAGGAGAGCCGCTTGACTGCAAATCATAGATGCAGTCAAGCGGCTCTCCTTCTTTGATTGACGGCCGGATATGTTCTTCTATCGAGCTTCGATTACTCGGCCACATCGATGGACAGAATCACAGCCGGTTCAAGCGGACGATCCATCGGATCGGTGGCGACCGCTTCCAAGGCGTCCACTACCTTCTTGGAGGCATCATCCGCGACCTCGCCGAAAATGGTGTGGTGGCCATCCAGCCACGGGGTCGGCACGGTCGTGATGAAGAACTGGGAGCCATTGGTGCCGTGAATCTGACCATCACGCCCGCGACGCAGACCGGCATTGGCCATGGCCAGCAGGTACGGGCGATCAAACTTCAGGCTCGGGTCGATCTCATCATCGAACTCATAGCCCGGACCGCCGGTGCCGGTGCCGAGCGGGCAACCGCCTTGAATCATGAAGTCCTTGATGATGCGATGGAAGGTCAGGCCGTTGTAGAACTTGCCGTGGGAAGGCTGGCCGGTGTACGGATCCGCCCACTCTTTCTCTCCGGTGGCGAGGCCAAGGAAATTGGCGACGGTGTTCGGAGCCTTGTCGTCGAACAGGTTGATGGTGATGCTACCTTCAGAGGTGTTCATAGTAATAGTGCTCATAGTGTCCCAGTCTCTCATTGCCCCATGTCAAAGCTGGCCGCCGGGATTGGCAACCGGTGTCGTAGCGGACACAGGACGATATCGATATCCATTGACTATCGCGGCATGCGGCAGAAGATATGACGGTAAATCGCTAATCCGTTAATGAATGGTCGTAACACCAGTGCCGCTTGCCTCACCGGTATTGGACGAGGTCCCGGAGCTTGAACTCGAACCATTGGAAGAGCCGGTTGAACTGGACGAACCGGAAGAGTTTGAACCGCCGGTGCTGCCGGTGCCGCCGGAGGTGGAACTGTTGGTTTCCGAGTCCGTGCTGCTGTCAGAGGACGAATCCGATGAGCCCGAGGAGCTTTCGGTTTTGTTTGACGTGCTGCCGCTGTTGGTGCCTGAGTTCGTGTCCGTCGTACCGCTGGAATCGCTGTTGCCTGTAGATGTACTTGAATCATTGGAAGTATTGGTGTCGGATGATGTCGAAGAGTCCGAGCCGGTGCTCCCGGTGTTGCCAGATGTGGAATCCTGCGACGCGCTGTTGCCGCTCTGGTTCAGATCGTCGCTGGAGGAATTGGGCGTAACGGTTTGCGTGTCGGTATCCGTTTGCGTTGGCGTGGTGACGGTCGGAGTACTCCAGTCGCGTACGACGTGATCCGTGCCCTGGCCGCGGGTGACCAGCATAATGATGCCCGCGGTTAGAGCAACGGCGAGCAAGCCAGACACCAGGGTCACAATGACGGCTGTACGCGTCGTGTTGCGCGGCTTGCGTTTCTTGCGGAGCTCGTTGACCGAATACGTGTGTCCCTGCGTTCGATTGGACACTATTTCGCGAGGCTTCCGTACAGACAACGATTCGACGGCCAACGCGGCGCGTGCGTCAATGTCGTCGGATTCCGCTGTATCTGATGAGGAAGTGACTTGTCGTCCTTCTTCGTGAGTGTTACCGGCATCGGCGGAGCTGACGGAATCATGCTCCTCGCGTGGCCGGTCCGTCGGCGTCGGGCTCGCATCCTCATCGTCACTGCTGTCATGCTCGTCATCATTTGAAACCGACTGGAATTTCTCGGTAGAGGCAGTGATCACGTTCTTGTAGATATTCGTGGCCACAGAGGAGATGATGTAGCTGGCTGCCGCGCCGATTACCGAACCGGCAATGCCGATATGCGCTGCCAGCAGAAACGAGGTGACAGCCGCAAGGGTGCCTGCCACGATCGAGGAAAGGGAAAGACCTTGGAAAAACTTCTTCACACCCACGAACCTATACGGTTGGGCTCCAAGGTTCCTGAAGGCTCGATGAATATAACGGAATGCTTACACGAGACCTTCAAAATCTTCACAACCGGGCAGTAACGGTCGGTTGCCTGGTCACTCGGCAACCGTCGCTCAGTTACGATGCAACGAATGCTTGGACGGTCTGATCACCGACATGAGCACAGCTGCGAAAATCAGTGCGAAGCCCACCAACGAACTCCATATGATGCGTTCGCCCCAGAACAAGGCGGAGAAGGACACGGCAAACAGACTTTCCGTGCACATGATGATCGAGGCTTGTGAGGCCGGTACATGGGCCAAGCCGATATTCTGCATGATCTGCGCACTCATCGTGGCGCCGAGGAACAGGTACAGTACGCTGGCGATCACCGAGGGGGCCAGCCAGCCGGCATTCGGTGCCGGCTCGGTGAACACCGCGCCGACCAGAAACAGCACGCCCGCAACGGCAAACTGCACAAACGTTACGGCTATCGGATCAAAACGTTTGGTATATACGCCAAGGCACGTCAGATTGAATGAGAAGATGATTGCGGTGGCGATGGTCAGCCAGTCGCCTATGCTCAACGACAAGGACCCGCCGGGTTTGAGCGACACGAAACCCACGCCGATCAAACAGATCACGCCCGCCACCAGATTGATGATCTTAGGTCGTGTTTTCGAGACGATCCACGTGGCGAACGGCGTCAATACACAGTAGGCGGCAGTCAGGAACGCGCTGCGTCCCGGTTCGATAGTCTGCAGGCCGATGGTTTGCGTAACCATCGTGCCCCAGTAGGTGAGTCCCACCACCAATGCCGGAATAATGATTTTCGGCGTCAGATACGGCACGATGTGCTTATGAAACAATGCCAGCATGCATAGGCAGGCACCGGTCATGCGCAGGGTCATCAGCCATTGGGGCGCAATCGCCTCCATGGCAAATTTTGCTAGAAGATAGCTCCCTCCCCACAATGCAGCACATGCGAGCAGCATAAGACGTGCCAGATTCGGGGGGAATGAACGGGACCAGCGGCTGCGCAGCTTACTGAAACGTTCGACCATACCCATAATGCACCCCGGCCTTGCTCCTTGTCGTTCCGCACATAGATTACGGGTACGGCCGGCCAAAATTGAAGACAAGGAGGTGGCGAGTGTCTGTCATCGGCGGAAGTGGTGTTTTTTGCTGTGAAAGGGTGATGCATGAGATATATGCCGGATAATGCCGGCCAAAGCAACGGAGACAAGAGCATAAGGTGAGGTTACTCACAGCGAACATGCGGGCGGATGGAGCGCATATTCGCTAATCTTATATAGGTATCAATTTGTCAAGAAAGGACTTGCCATGGCAGTCATTACCCCTGAAATCAAGGAATTCGTGGCCAACAACCTCGGCTTTGTCTCCACCATTTCCCAGGACGGCGAGTTGGATCTCGGTCCGAAGATGTCCCTGTTCGTACTGGACGACACCCACATCGCCTACCACGAGCGTACCGCAGGCCAGACTTACGAGAACCTGAAGAACGGGTCCCCGCTGGTCGTTGCCTTCGCCAATCTGGAGAAGAAGCAGGGCTACCGCTTCCGTGGCACTGTGACCTTGCACACCGATGACGACATCTACGAGGCGCAGGTCAAGGTAGCTGAGGAGAAGGGCACCAAGAAGCCGGCCGTGATTCCAGTACTCGAAGTCACCGAGATTCAGAATCTGGCCTCTGGCCCGAACGCCGGTAAGACCATCGTCAAGGATTGATTGTTTCGCAGCTCTACATGCAGCTGTAATCTGTGAAGCCGCTTCGCCGCACTTGGCGGAGCGGCTTTTTTTATGTGGTTTCAGGCCTTTCTCGTGGCGATGATGATATGGTGTCCATACGCATCGGTGGTGGCGAACAGATAGGCGTCGCCGCCATCTTTGAGTTTCAGCTTTTTTCGTAACGCGGCAACGGACATCGGGAAGTTGCGCACGGCGATATTGGCATGAGTAAGCCCTGAAATCGTATGTTTCAACTCTTTTTTATTCAAACTTCCCACTGCGGTGATAGCGAACGATCGGCCGGGGAAATCATCAACACGTTGTCTGCCAACGAACAGATGACTGTTTGGCGCAATCATGGAAACCGGAAAACGCTGTTCGATAACATCGAAGCATCCTGCTTTCATGATCGAGGCGTTAGGCTCATAAAGATAGCTGGCTTTCGGAACATCGGCGATGGTTTCTTGTTCATGCTGTCCTCGGCTACCGACGTCAATGGTTTCGTCGTTCATTGCACGATACTCCAATGCTTGATCGTCATTGACGCATACGACGCGAGGCTTATTGCAAATGCCACGTTTCAGCACCAGTAGCAGATCCTTGCATTCGTTGCCGACGGATACGATGTGCACCTCATGCACCGAACCGGCAAAATCGGCCACGGTCTTATGCCAATCCAACATAGGGGAGAGTTTGACCATAACCAAAGGCGCTTTGGCGAGAAGCTGACTTTTCAATGCCAATACATCCGGAGTGCAGTCGGCTATCGCATACGTACGCGAACCATGACTATCGCGGCGGGCCGGATCAAGGAAAAACATCGAAGCGGAATCGATGCGATTCAACACTTCGATGGAATCTTTGTTGACGATCCGCGTCGAACCGAGACCGAGCAACGGGAGATTATGCCGTGCGATTTCGCATAGGTTCGACTGGCGTTCCACATAAACGGCGTTATCAAACACAGGTGCCATATAGGAGCAATCCACACCGAAACCGCCGGTTAGATCGACGAGAGTGGTGGGCGATAGATCGCCAAAACTATTTGACCAATCGGGATTTGTCTCGGCACCGGTGATTTGGGCCTCAATGGGCGTCCCGGGCGCATCCATGCCGATGGGCGCATGTCTGATCTCTTCCATCAGTCGGCTTGCCAATTGTGCTTTGTAGCGTGCCGTGAACTGGGAGGAGCACTGCTCCATCGGCACCTGGGGCGGGTAGATCAACCTATCACGCGCGGCCCAGTTAGGAAGCTTTACACAAGCCCGCTGCCATCCGGAAATCTGCTCCAAAGCAAATGGCACATCAACGGCAGCATCAGGCTTGGCATGCAATGCCAGCTCACGCACATCGTCATGGCGATGCTCGGCAATAAACGTCCACGTCTGTTCGTTAATCTCCACGTACGCCATTGTAGAGGAGCAGGACCGTCACGCGGCAACGCCGACGTTGAACGGCAGCCGGATCGCCGAGGGAACCGTTTGTATGTTCGCGTGACGAACGAAGGGCGCGCGCACATACAAAGGTTCGAACCGGGAAAACCGTTTGTATGTTCGCGGGGTGGTGGTCAATCGCGCGCACATACAAACGATTTGGTCTCCAAGGGTTGTGATGAGATGAAAGAATAACGGGTAAGGAGACCACATGATCGATGAAGTGGTGATGTTGCGTCACGGGCGCACGGCATACAATCTCGCGCACCGGCTGCAAGGCCAGATCGACGTGCCGCTGGACATCGTCGGCCAATGGCAGGCCGACCAAAGCGGATATGCGCTCGCCAGTCAGTTCTATTGGGCGAAAGTCAGTGCATGCGCCGCGCATCCCGAACTGATCGCGCAGCCACCGGCGAGCGCGGCCGAACGCACTGATCTTGGCCAATACCGTGAAGCTCCGGCGGCCGCACGTCGCATGGTGGTCATTTCCTCCGATCTCTTCCGTGCGCAGCAGACAGCGCATGCATTCGCTGATCTGCTTGGCCTTGACGTCATTCTGGACGAACGGTTGCGTGAACGGAGTTTCGGCCAATGGGAAGGATTGACCCGGGAAGAAATCAAGTCCATAGACGCGGCGGCCTACGCTTCATGGAAGCAGCACACCGGGGGAGAGACCCGTTACGGTGTGGAAAGTCGGGCCCATGTGGGGCAACGTGGTGCCAAAGCGGTCCGGGAGTTGATTGAGGATCCTCGCTATGCGGGCACGACGCCCACAACGATGATGTTGGTCGGTCATGGTTCATGGATTACCGCCACTATTACGAGACTGCTTGACTTGAACCCAGATGGCATGAACGCACTCGGAGGCATGCGCAACGCCTGCTGGTGCCGGCTCAAAGTGCGTCACACCGTCAATGGCCGTGACGTCGACGAGCCCCTGTTCGAACTGCAGGAATACAACACGGCGCCTCCCATCGCGAACAATGCAGACTGGGAGAACGGTCCCGCCGAGCTTCGTGGTCCGTCAATACCGGATTGGCAACCTATCGTCTGGTGATCTGTGGCCATGGATTTCATGGGCTTTGAAATGGTCTTGAAATCATGGTGAGAACGCCCGTGCAATTCCCGTAAAACTACGTGGGCGAGCCGTTTGAAGATGTCGGTTTCGCCATAAGTTCGCCCGGTGGGTCTAGACTAATTTCGGTTTTAGACCGTACAGCGATAGAACACTGGAAAGCGCGAAAGGCGGGTGAAAACATCATGCTGAGAATCTTCAGCTCGATCAACGGCCAAGTGGAGCAGATCGAAAAACCGGAAAACGGCGCATGGCTATGTCTCAGCGAACCCACCGATGTGGAGCTCGCCACCGTCGCCTCCCAGACCGGCATCGACCTGGCAGATCTGCGTGCCCCGTTGGATGACGAGGAACGTTCACGTGTGGACGTCGAGGATGATTATACGATGATCATCGTGGATATCCCCACCGTGGAGGAGCGCGGTGGGCGCGACTGGTACGAGACCATCCCGTTGTCGATCATCCTGACTGAAAACCTCATCATCACCGTCTGCATGCAAGACACGCCCGTGCTCCACCCCTTCATGGAAGGTACGATTCGTGGATTCAACACGTATATGCGCTCACGATTCATCCTGCAGGTCCTCTATCGCAACGCCACCATGTACTTGCGTTACCTGCGCATCATCGATCGGGAGAGCGACAAGCTCGAATTGAAGCTGCGCCACTCGATGCAGAATCGTGAGATCGTAATGCTCATGGAACTGTCCAAAACATTGGTGTATTTCACCACATCACTGAAATCAAACGAAATCGTGATGGAAAAACTCACCACGCTGCAGCGCATCAAGAAATACCCAGACGATGAAGACCTGCTCGATGACGTCATCACCGAAAACAAGCAGGCTATTGAGATGGCCAACATCTACAGCGGCGTTCTTGCGAACATGACCGATGCGTTCGCTTCGATCGTGTCCAACAACCTGAACAACGTGATGCGCATCTTCACCATCATCTCCATCACGCTTTCGATTCCCACACTGATCTTCTCCATGTACGGCATGAATTTCCAGGAAGGCATGCTCGGTATGCCTCTGAGCGATAAATCATGGGGATTCTTGGCGATCATCCTTATTTCCATAGCGCTTTCGGTGGCTGTGACATGGTTCCTCACCCGTTCGCGTATGTTCAAGTGATGCACGCCGATGCCTAAGTGTTTTCGTCGTGCAAGCCGCCTGCGTATCCGTCTAGCCGCTGCGGTGACGGCGATACTGGTCTATGCTCCGGCGCTCGTCGGCTGCGGCCATGTGCAGGTCAGTACGGTGTCCGGCGCGCCAGAGGGCCCCACCATCGCCATTGGCGTGGCGGCCGATGAACCGGCAATCGGCGCATGGCACGATGGCGAATACGAAGGTTTCGATGTGACGGTCGCCAAATATGTGGCTGCCAAACTCGGGTATGCGAACAAGCAGATCATCTTCAAGCAGGTACGTCCGGAAACCCGATTCGCCATGCTGGATGATGGCCAGGTGGACATGGTCGTGGCATCTTGGCCGGTAACCGATGAGTCTATGAGCCAAGTCGACTTCGCGGGACCATACCTGCAGACAGGGGTGGGATTGCTGGTCCGCGTCGATGACCGTGACAAGTTCATCGGGGGCGATGATGATGTGAGCGGTGACTTATCAGCTGTTGGCCGCGACCTCTCTGATCGCATTATATGCGCAGTAAAGGGCGATGAAACCGTTGCGTTGTTTCATGCCAACCATCCCGAAGCGACTGTGCAGCCCCGAAGCAGCTACGCGCAATGCGTCACGGCATTGCAGGTGGGCTCGGCGGATGCCATCGTTGCCGATTCTGCTGTGCTGTCCGGCCTGAGATCGGCTAACGGGCCGCAGTATATGACGGTGCTCGAAGATCGGGGTGCTGTGCGATACGGCATCGCGGTAGGGAAAGGCGATTCGCAACTTGCCGAGGAAATAGCCGAAGCGTTGCAGAACATGGTTCACGATGGTGGTCTGACGGCGGCACAGGATGAGCTCCGTCACAACACCGGACTTGAAACAACGACAGGCGACAATCCTCAGGCCATCGTCTCGGATGCTGACTCGACCACCGAGTGACGGCAATAGCGTGTCCAGTTGCGCGGCTACTTTGCTTGTTTATGAGTGACAACGAGAAGAGCACGCAAACCGAAGAGCCCAGCTTCCGCTACAACGCCGCACTGGCGCAGGATATCGAAAACAAATGGCAGCAGTACTGGGACGAGCATGGCACCTTCTGGGCGGCCAACGTCAATGGTGATCTGAAAGACGGTAACGGTCGCAACGCCGAAGGTCGTACCGCCTATTTCGCCATGGATATGTTCCCCTACCCGTCCGGCAAAGGCCTGCACGTCGGCCATCCGCTCGGCTACCTGGCTTCCGATGTGGTGAGCCGCTATCACCGTATGAAGGGTGAAAACGTGCTGCACGCCATGGGCTATGACGCTTTCGGCCTGCCTGCGGAGCAATACGCCGTGCAGACCGGCCAGCATCCGCGCGTGACCACCGAGGCGAATATCGCCAACATGTCCCGTCAGCTGCACCGCATGGGCCTGAGCTTTGACAACCGCCGTACCTTCGCCACCATCGACCCTGGCTACGTGCGTTGGACTCAGTGGATCTTCTCGCGTATCTACGAATCTTGGTATGACGATGAGGCCATCAACCCGTCCGGTACCAAGGGCTCCGCACGCCCGATCAGCGAGCTCGTCGCCAAATTCGAATCCGGCGAGAAAGCCATTCCCGGCCACGAACACGATGGCAAGGCTTGGGGTGATTTGACCGAAGCCGAGCAGCAGGACATCCTGAACGACTTCCGTCTGGCCTACATCTCCAAGTCCCCGGTCAACTGGTGCCCGGGCCTGGGCACCGTGTTGGCCAACGAAGAGGTCACCGCCGAAGGCAAGTCCGAGCGTGGTAACTTCCCGGTCTTCCAGCGTGAACTTCGTCAGTGGTCGATGCGCATCACTAAGTACGGCCACCGCCTCATCGAGGATCTGAACGGCATCAACTGGCCCGAAAAGGTCAAGATCATGCAACGCAACTGGATTGGTGAGTCCCATGGCGCATCCGTGCACTTCGAGGTGCCCACCACCGACGGCGTCAAGGACATGGAAATCTACACCACCCGTCCCGACACCCTGTTTGGCACCACGTTCGCTGTGGTCTCCCCGGAACATGATTTGCTCCAGTACGTACCTGCGGAATGGCCGGCTGACGTGCCGGAAGACTGGAAGGGCGGCTACGCCACTCCGGCCGAAGGCATGAAGGCTTACCGTATCGCCGCTGAATCCAAGACCGCGAAGGATCGTGTGGATGAAGCCGGTGAGAAGACCGGCTTGTTCACCGGCCTGTATGCCATCAACCCGATCACTGGTGTGAAGCTGCCGCTGTTCACCGCCGACTATGTGCTCATGGATTACGGCACCGGCGCCATCATGGCCGTGCCGGGCGGCGATCAGCGTGATTACGATTTCGCTGTCAAGTTCGGTCTGCCGGTCATCTACACCGTCCAGCCGTTGCCGGAATCCGGCGATTCGCTGGACAACTATGAGGGCAAGGCACCGTTCGTCTCTCATGACGGCATCGTGATCAATTCCGCTGTGGATGCCACCAAGGCCAAAGGTGATGTTCTGAACCTCAACGGTCTGCGGGTGGACGATGCCATTGCCAAGGTGAACGCGTGGCTTGAATCCGCAGGTGTCGGCAAGGGCACCGTGTCCTACCGTCTGCGTGACTGGCTGTTCTCCCGTCAGCGTTACTGGGGCGAACCTTTCCCGATCGTCTACGGTGAGGACGGCACCCCGCACCTGCTGCCGGACTCCGCGCTACCGATCAACCTGCCGGATGTGCCGGACTACGAGCCGCGTACTTTCGACCCGATGGACGCCGAATCCAACCCGGAGGCTCCACTGAGCCGCAACGAGGACTGGGTCAAGGTCACGCTCGACTTGGGCGACGGTCCGAAGACCTACTACCGTGACACCAACACCATGCCGAACTGGGCCGGTTCCTGCTGGTACTACATGCGTTACATCGATCCGACCGACACGGCCCACATGGTCGAAAAGGATGAATTCGACTACTGGATGGGTCCGAACCACAACAAGTACTCCGGTGACGAAGGTGGTGTGGACCTGTATATCGGCGGCGTGGAGCATGCCGTGCTGCACCTGCTCTACTCTCGCTTCTGGCACAAGATCCTCTTCGATCTGGGCTATGTGGACTCTGCCGAGCCGTTCCACAAGCTGTTCAACCAAGGCATGATTCAGGCCTACGCGTACACCGACGATCGCGGCCAGTACGTGCCGGCCGATGAGGTTGTGGAAGGCCCGGCCGATGCCTCCGGCGAGCCGACGTTCACCTGGAACGGCGAACACGCCAACCGTGAATTCGGCAAGATGGGCAAATCCCTCAAGAACATTGTGACCCCGGACTATATGTACGAGAACTACGGTGCTGACACGTTCCGTCTGTACGAAATGAGCATGGGCCCGCTGGACGAGTCCCGTCCGTGGAACACGCGCAACGTGGTGGGTGGCATGCGCTTCCTGCAGCGTCTGTGGCGTAACGTGATCGACGAGACCACTGGCGAGGCGCATGTGACCGAGGATGCTCCGGATGAGAAGACCCTGAAGCTCCTCAACAACACGATCGCCGAGGTGACCGAAGAAATGGAGGGCATGCGCCCGAATACCGCCATCGCCAAGCTCATCGTGCTCAACAACCACCTGACCTCGCTGAAGGCTGTGCCGCGTGCCGCTGTAGAGCCGTTGATCCTCATGCTCGCCCCGATCGCCCCGCATATCTGCGAGGAGATGTGGTCCAAGCTCGGCCATAACGAATCCCTGTCCGCAGCCGATTGGCCGGTGGCCGACGAGCGCTACGTGGGCCACGATACCGTGACCGCCGTAGTGCAGATCAAGGGCAAGGTCCGTGCCAAGCTTGAAGTACCAGTCGATATTGACCCGGCCGAATTGGAGAAGATGGCTCTGGAAGCCGTAGCCGAACGTCTTGGCGGCAAGGAGCCGCGCAAGGTGATCGTCAAGGCACCGAAGATCGTTTCCATCGTGCCGGCTGAATAAGCTTCGGCCAAACCTGAGCTGCATTCCGGCATCGAGATGACTGATACGGGCCAGCTCAACACTGACACGCATCAGTGTGGATAAGTTCATAAGCTGGAACCACATACCTCATTCCGGCTAGACAAAACGCCCATACACCCCTCAATTTGGAGTGTATGGGCGTTTTTCATCTCTTCACCGGCGGCCGTTCGACTCAATCCGTCCGCGTGACGCATGCAGCGGCACGACTCGACGCACTGTCAGGTCGTATGCAAACTCATCGAAACGAGAACCAGACCGCTCCGCCCGGCTCAAAACCTCATCGTCATTCGATGGAGGACGGCTCCATACGCATCAGTGCGCATAGCGCACACCGCGTACCATTGCCTTCCCGAAAGCAATCATCAAGGATGATTGATCCACAACGATCCATTCGGCCAGAACAGGATGCGAAATCGGCGTTTTCTGGCCGACAATCGCTTTCCGCACTGATCGGCGTGCGGCCAGCCGATACTGTGGACGAAACAGCACGGCGTAACAGGGATAAGCCGCGGCTCACATTCGCCATCAATCATGCGCTGGTGGTGATACTGCTGCTGGTCGCTTCGCTTGGCGTAAGTCTGACACTTCTGGCGCAACAGGCGATGAACCTTTCCGTTCTGTCATCCGACGGCAATACGGTACAGGCTTCCGGTGAAAACGATGATGGCAACGACAGCAGCGATAACAACGATGATGGTGACGACAATTCGGTGGCAGCCGAACGACACGACGATGTGCAAAACGGTGACGCCGACCAAACAGGCCAGACATTAGACGAGGATGCAACCCCGGCACAGCAGGATGGACGTATCGATCTCAACACCGCCACATCCGAACAATTGCAGACTATCAAAGGCATCGGTCCGGTTACCGCAGAACGCATTTTGGAACATCGTAAGGCCATCGGACGATTCGGCTCCGTGGATCAGCTCCTTGATGTGAAAGGTATCGGATCCAAAACACTGGAGAAAATTCGCGGACAGGTAACAGTGCGCTGAGGAGGAATGATGGATTGGATGCTACGCGAACAGGGAAGCCGTGACTGGCGGCTTCTGCCGGTGGCGTTGACTTTATGGTCTGCGAGTCTTTCCGCCCATCTTGCTTTCGACGAGTGGAGCACAGCGGCTCAGCCCGAGACCGCGAAGACTGCGATAAACAATGCGATATCTACTTCCGCCACCGCATTGACACATGTGATGACGGCGATTGCCATCATCTTGTCAGTAGTGCTGATAATGGCAATGCGATTGAGAACACGCTGGATGGGCACAGTGGCGGTATGTCTTGCTGTGGCGTGTATCGGCGGCATTACCGCCATTGCGGCGGATAGCGTGGCATGGCGTGATTCGGCTTCGGTATGGGCCAGGAACCATGGCACTCTTACACAAGTACGAGCCACCGTTATTGCGCCGATGGTAGCCTCCGACCGGCGTGAATACGCTTGCCAAGCGGATGTGAGGCTCAACGGCATCAGTACGGACACGGCCATTCCCTCCGCCCGCAGTGAACAGGTCAAGCCAACAATGCAGCGATCTTCCGCCCAAGCGCGTGTCTATATGCCAGCGCAACACTGTTCGATAATCCATAGGGGAGCGGTCTACCATTTGAGCGGAACCTTGCAGGAGTCCGAATACGGTCGCATGCCGTTATGGCTGTTGGTGGAAGACGGCTCGGCGGTTGCACAAGTCGAAGAACCGCCATGGTATCGCGCAACAATAGAACATATGCAGCAGTCGTTCTTCCATGCTACCGAACGACTTTCCGATCAAGGCCGAATATTGGTCCCCGGTCTTACCATGGGTGTGCTCGGGCAGGATTACGTAGGCGTGGCAGACGCTCCGGCATATGAAACCTCGTCTAACATGCCGACGACGAGTCACACGAATGCCATCAATGAGACTTACTCCAGTACATTGGAAGAACGATTCCAACGCTCCGGCATTATGCATCTCATGGCAGTCTCCGGCGGACATTTCGTACTGCTTGCCGATATGGTACGCAGGACGTGTATGAGATTGCTGCTCACACGAAGCGTCAGTGCCATGCTGATGGCATGCTCATACGTGTTGCTCGCATTGTTGATGTTTCCGGGTGATTCGGTTACCCGAGCCCTCATCATGGGATTGCTGGGTATTGCGGCATATGGCATAGGGCGACGCTCGCAATCGGTAAGCGCCCTCAGCTGGACGGTGATCATCGTTCTCATAGTCAACCCCGACATGTCACGAAGCTACGGATTCGCGCTTTCCTCGGCCGCGGTAATCGGCATTGTGCTATTCGCCAAGCCTTTGAGTGACGCGTTTCACCGACTGCTGCCGAAGCCGATTGCACAGATGACGGCAATGACCATGGGAGCACAGATTTTCACACTGCCTATTCAGATACTGATGGAACCCGAGTTGCCGTTACTGTCCATACCTGCAAACCTGCTGGTTTCGCCATTCGTAGGCTTCGCCACCTTAACCGGGCTCATGGCACTATTCTGCGCATGGTGTGCACCATGGTTGGCGGGCCTATTCGCATGGATCGCATCGTTGGGTACGCTCATCATGGAACAAGTGGCGATGCTGATCGGAGCCAGCGATTGGGCTGTGCTGCCTTGGCCGGACGGAGTGAGCGGAGCCGTACTGATGCTGGCGGCGGAAGGCGGCCTCGCGGCGCTCGCTGTATTCACGGTTCGTGTCGTCCGGCGGTGCGGTCAGGAAGATGCTGATGCGGATTTGCCTGGCCGGCATTTCGGTTCAACCCGTCGTCTTCGCATGATGCTTTGGTGGCGGGAGACGCGTCGGCTGCTCAATCCAGACACGGACGGTCGTTGAGCCGATACTTCCTGCGTTTGTATCGCTCCTGCCCGTTGAAGGCATCGTGCAGAACTTACGGGAGTGAGTCGTGACGGCCGCGAGTCTTTCACATCGGACGCTACAGTGGAGCGTGACAGTCGGCCAGTCAAAGGAGCAGGTCATGAAGTTCTCGCGCAAATATCAGTACAATCCGATCGTCGAACCGTTCGCCCTGTCGCATGTGCATGTCGTCATGGCAGACGCGGCCGGTAGCGTGCGCAACAACATGACCATTCTAGTGGGGGCGAACGGACGCATCGAACAAATCGCGCCCAGTATCGAAACCAGCATTCCCGAGGAATACCACTATCTTGACGGTACCGGAAAAACCGTAATGCCAGGCCTGATTAATCTTCATACACACCTGTTTGCGCAAGGTAAACCACTTAATCCGCGTCTCGCCACGCCTCAAGGACAGCGCATGGTTTCCAAGTTCGTGCATTCGCCGCTCGGCAAGCCTTATCTGGATACGTTGGTCAAAACCAATGCCATGACGTTACTGGAATCCGGCGTCACCACGATTCGTACGCTCGGCGACGTGGGCTATGAGGTGACAGCTCTGAGAGATCGCATCAAGGCGGGGGAGATGCCAGGACCTCGTATTCTGTCTTCCGGGCCGTTGCTGGCGATCCCGGAAGGCCATGGCGCACCGTTGATAGCTTTGACTAGCGCCACGCCGCAGGAGGCGCGTGCAACAGCGGCAGCCAATATCGCACACGGTGTGAACGTGATCAAGATTGCGGCAACCGGCGGCGTGACCGATGCACAGAAGATAGGCGAGGCCGGCAGTCCACAAATGAGCGTGGAACAGATGCGCGCCATTTGCGACGAAGCACACTCGCACGGCATCATCGTAGCCGCGCACGCGCAAAGTCCGGAAGGCGTACGTCGTGCGCTGAGCGCCGGCGTAGACACCATCGAACATGGCAGCATACTGGACGATGAGCTGATTGCGTTGTTCCGTCATAATCCGAATGCTCTGCGTGGCTATTGCGCGCTGGTGCCGACATTATCCGCCGGATTGCCGCTTACGATGATCGAACAAGACATAACCGGTATTACGGATATCCAACTGGAAAACTCCAAAGCCGTGGTGGAAGGCATGGTGGCCGGTGCCAAACAAGCTCATGAAGCCGGTCTGGTCATCGGTGTCGGAACCGACACAGGCATGACCTTCGTGCCGCAATATGCCACATGGCGTGAGCTGGAACTGTTGGTGCGATTCGCTGGATTCACGCCTCAGGAGGCGATACACGCCGTCACGCAAGTAAATGCGCGCGTGCTCGGCATTGACGACATAACCGGTTCGTTGAAGGTCGGCAAATTCGCTGATTTTGTGGTACTCAATGACGATCCATACAGGAACCTGCACACACTGAATCATCCGGTTTGGGTGGTCGCCGCCGGCCACCCCGTCTGGCGGCCCAGCCCCCAGCATTTCCCTGAAATCGACACTCTACTGGATGAAGCCTATGACTGACCCAGGGTTGCTTATGTGACGCTGGCATTCCTGCTTGCAGTTTGGTCATCACCCACGTGCAATGCGATTGCAGACATAGCTTGTCCAAGCTGTGTGGGGAGATGGACGCATGGCCAGATCAGCAGCGAACGTACCGGTAACGGTGGTGCCCGGGGGAGATGCATACCTCAACAATGAACGCGTCAAGGAGCTGTGCGCCAAAGCGCTCAAAGCCAGACCGGACGCCGAACTCATCGAACTGGACGCCACCGGTGCCGACCAGTACGCCTTCGACGAAGCCGTAAGCCCATCCTTGCTATCGGACGTGGCTGTAGTCAAACTGGTCAACCTGCAGAATGCGGACGACAAGCTTGCCGAAGCAGTCGTGGCCTATACGAAGGAGGCCATCAAAAATCCAGCCAACTCCAGTGTGGTGATCTGTCAACACGAGGGTGGCGCAAAAGGCAAGCGCATACTTGACCAGTTGGTCAAGGCCGGCGCTCACAAGGAAGACGTTCCCGATCTGAAGAAACCGGATGCGCAGCTCAACTTTGCCATCGCGCAGTTCGAACAACGCGGACGTCGCATCGAACCGATGGCGGCGCAGCAGCTCGTTTCCGTACTCGGAGGCAAAACCGGAGAACTGGCTGCAATGTGTGAGCAGCTGTGCTTTGACTTCGACGACAATCCGATCGGTTTGGAGCGAGTAAACCAGTATCTGACGGCCAACCCGCAGGTCACCGGTTTTGCCGTGGCGGACAAAGCCGTAGAAGGACACACCGCCGAAGCCATCGTGATGATGCGCGCCGCCGTGGAACAAGGCACTGATCCAATAGCGTTGATTGGTGCGCTCGCCATGAAACTCAGGACGATAGCCAAGGCGTCCGCAGTGAGGTCAGGAGCCATTTCGCAGGCTGAGGCGAAGACGAATCCATGGGTGCTGAAAAATGCTATGCGTCAACTTGGGGGATGGACTTCTGCAGGACTCGCACATTGCATACGGATGCTGGCATGGGCGGATGAACAAAGCAAATCGAACGGCGGAGATCCGATGTATGCGCTGGAACGGTGCATTGAAGACATCGGTCGTAAAGGTCGTTAGTGGTGACGTGAAAGACGTCGCCATCCTTGATGTGAAGAAGACGGAAAAGAACGGGAAAGAGAGAAGAGACAATGGGCGCGAAGAACATCACGGTGCCGGTACTGACCGGAGAGAACATGCAGGAGCTGGGCCGTCAGGTGGCGCAACGGGTTCGAGGAGGCGACGTGCTGCTGCTCTCCGGGCCGCTCGGCGCGGGCAAGACTACGTTCGCACAGGGATTTGGTGCAGGACTTGATATTACTGAACCTATCGTGTCGCCCACCTTCACCATTGCTCGTGAACTTGATGGACGATTCGCAGACGGCACCCCCGTGCATTTGGTGCACGTGGACGCCTACCGTCTCGGTGGTGTGTCCTATGCGCCTGGACAGGACGCAGTCGGTCGGCTGTTGGATGAACTAGAGTCGCTAGGACTGGACGAGGAACTGGAGGATCCCGGCGAACACACCGTGGTACTCATGGAATGGGGCGAGCAGATGGCTGCAGCATTGGCCCCGGAACGGTTGGAGATTCACATCGACCGCCCGCTGAAGGACGCTCAAATTATGGATGCGAGCGGCGAACTCACCGGTGATGGCGAACGTAGCGTGACATTCGTGCCGGTGGGAGAACGCTGGGATTCGTTCGCACTCTGATTCCTAGAGAGTTGGTTGTAGACTCGTAAGGGTTTTTCGCGGCCGATGGCCGATGTGACGCAGGAGGATTGCATGGTGACGCATACGCTGGTGATTGACACCTCATTCGGTTCCACGGTCGGCGTGACCGGGCATGAACCCATTGTGGAAACCGATTCGCGTACCCATGTGGAAAAGCTGCAAGGCAACATCGCCCGTGCTATGACCGATGCCGGTCTCAAGCCCTCCGACTTGGATGAGATCGTGGTGGGCGTCGGCCCTGCGCCGTTCACCGGCTTGCGCGCCGGTATCGTGGCAGCCAAGGCGTTGGCGTTCGCCACCGGTGCGAAGCTGCTTGGCCAGAACGTGCTTGAACCGCAGGCGCAGTGGAACCTTATCCGCCGTGGTAAGGCGGACGCACTTGAGAGCCCCCAAACCTTCCATGTGCTCACGCTCGCCATCAATGACGCTCGACGCAAGCAGTTGTACTTCGAACTTTGCCCGAGCCCAGTCGCAGACAAGGGCACAGACGAGACGGACGTCGCCAAGCCGCTGATCGGCATGGACATTGACTACCCGGCCTTCATCGTCGAACGAGTCAATCAGGCAGTGCGCGCATATCGTGCGACCGTCGAAGGCGACGTGGTGGTCGACGTAATTGGTCACGGTGCCCAAAAATACGCGGCCGAGCTAGGCGGCATCGAATCGGTCGGCGACATCATCGACGATTCCGTGCTTGACCAGGGGAAACAGGGACTCAGCATTTTCGCCGCCGAAGCGGAACTCAATCACAAGAAATCGCCGGACACTCTGATCGAACCGTTGTATCTGCGCCGTCCGGACGCCGAAGTGCCGGCCCCGCTTAAGCATGTGCTTGGTCATGATGGTGTGGAGCGTAACGCCTGATGATCGTCGATGTAAACAAATTCGACCGCGAGGAAGCCGTTGCCGCCATGCGAGCGCTGGAGGTCGAACTTTTCGGCAACCATGCGTGGAGCGAGACGTCTGTACGTGAGGAACTTACTGGGCCGGACAGAACGTACGTGTTCGACGTTATTGGCGATGGCGTTGATGATGCCATTGACGCTGGCATTGGCTCTATACGCGGATTCGCCGGTTACTGGTACGACGGCGAAGATGCCGAAATCATGGATGTAGGAGTCGGGCGCGTCCATCAACGCCAAGGGATTGCCCGGGCATTGATGGAAACCCTCATCGAACGAGCCAAGATCCAAGGCGCACGACGCATGCTACTGGAAGTCAGCGTAATCAATGAACCGGCCATCGCTTTGTACCGAGGGCTCGGATTCGAACGAATCGGCGTGCGCAAACGCTATTACCAGCCTGAAGGTATCGATGCCTACGTTATGGCATTGGATCTTGAACCACGCATCATCGGCTTTCAACGAGCAGACATTGGCGCGGATGACGTTGCGGACAAGACCGGGCCGGACAACGACAGTGCAGACGAGCACAAGACCGAACATACAGCCGAACATACAGAACAGAACGGTAAGGAATCATGAGCGAACCAATCGTACTGGGAATCGAATCCACCTGTGATGAAACCGCGGCGGCAATTGTGCAGGGGCGTACGCTACTCTCCAACGTCGTAGCCTCCTCCATGGAGGAACACGCGCGATACGGTGGCGTGATCCCTGAAATCGCTTCTCGCGCTCATGCCGAGGCATTCGTACCATGCGTCTCCAAAGCGCTCGCCGATGCGAATATGACTCTTGCCGACGTGGATGCCATCGCCGTCTCCGCCGGCCCCGGACTCGCCGGCTGCCTCGCTGTGGGCGTCTCCGGTGCCAAGGCCCTCGCATGGGCATCCGGCAAGCCCCTGTACGGTATCAACCATGTAATCGGGCATATCGCGGTTACGCAATTGCAGTTCGGCGCTTTCCCGCCAGACACACTGGCTTTGATTGTTTCCGGCGGCCATACGTCATTGTTGCATGTGGAAGATATGCCCCGCAAGATTGACGTAGTGGGCACCACATTGGATGATGCTGCGGGGGAGTGTTTCGATAAGGTTGCACGTTTGCTCGGTTTTCCCTATCCGGGTGGCCCTCATATTGATCGCCATGCACAACACGGTGATTCGCATGCCATCCGCGTGCCCCAAGGCCTGACTCAGGGTAAGGCCGGTGCCGCCCACCCCTACGACTTCAGCTTCTCCGGCGTCAAGACCGCCGTGGCGCGCTGGGTGGAAAGCGAACAGGCTGCTGGTCGCGAAATCCCTGTAAACGATGTATGTGCCTCCTTGGCCGACTCCGTGGCAACCGTGCTCGCCCGCAAGGCCATGCGCGGCTGCGAACAATACGATTCCAACACGCTTATCGTGGGTGGTGGCTTCTCCGCCAATTCGCAACTCAGGGCCAAGCTCTTGGAATATGGTGAGAAGTACGGCGTGGAGGTGCGCATTCCACAAATCAAACTCTGCACGGACAATGGTGCCATGGTGGCCATGCTCGGCGTGAACCTCGTGGAGGTCGGCGTGGCACCCAGCGCTCCCGATTTCGCCATCGATTCGGCTATGCCTCTGACCAAGGTGAGTATGTAGGGAGGTTCTTTGCGGGATTGCGGCGGTGCCGGTTGTAAGCGTGCCATACCGCGTAATTTCGCGCGACATGCCCTGAATACACGTAATTTGCTTTTTCCTGCGAGATAGGTAATATATATGACTTGTGCGCGAGAGGAATCTTGCGCATGAGGAAATATTCCTGCGTAGCTCAGTTGGCAGAGCATCCGACTGTTAATCGGACGGTCACTGGTTCAAGCCCAGTCGCAGGAGCT
>NZ_PGLQ01000001.1:0-650605 GCF_002802865.1 Bifidobacterium scaligerum | reverse complement strand
AATATTCCTGCGTAGCTCAGTTGGCAGAGCATCCGACTGTTAATCGGACGGTCACTGGTTCAAGCCCAGTCGCAGGAGCTCTCCTGATCGGGTAATCGGTTGGGGAAAATTGAATATTCCTGCGTAGCTCAGTTGGCAGAGCATCCGACTGTTAATCGGACGGTCACTGGTTCAAGCCCAGTCGCAGGAGCCAGTTGAAACCCCTTGATTTTCAAGGGGTTTCGTCGTCTCAGATAGTTTTCCGTCCGACCAAAATGGCCTTGGTAGTCAATAATAGTCAATAAATTTACCCATCTCCTCAAAATCTCCTTTTACGGAGCTCTCTGGCCGCCGAATTACCTCGTCCTAGAGGGTGTTTTCACGGCCTAGCAAGGGCCCCTGCTTGTATTACGCGCTGAACCATTGTGCGACGGTTTGCAATATGCGTATCGGTCAAAGGAAACGCTCAGGCATCGTCGAGACGTGCAATGTGGATAACTTCGGAAGCTAGAACCACATAGGTCGATATGGGTAGACAGTAGTGCTTGTCGTCAGCCAATCTGAAATAACCGGCGCAAAAGCCGGTGAATATACGGATATGTCAAGGTAGGAGGGAAAGACATGTCGTGGTTTGATTGGCGTCGCGATGAAGCGCAACGAGTTGCAAAGTGGCGAGATTATATACGCAGACAAGCGGAACAACAGCGTAAACGTCGCATGGATGCGGTCATCTCCGTAGTAACAGCCATGGGGTTGCTTCTGGCTCTGGGATTAGGGCTGATCGTCGATTCACATTATGAGGGTAGAGATGGCATGCTGGTGAGCGGAACGGCAGATTATTCCATTGCAGATTTTACCGATTCGGCTGCACTCGAACATCAGATGGTCGGATCATGTGAGGCGGCATATATCTGGCCCGTTATTCCTACACAGATTATGAGGAAGTTCGAACGTCCGCTAAATCCATGGTCGGCCGGGCATCGTGGCATAGATCTGACTGCCGGGCCGGGAACCTCGATTGTCGCACCGAAAGCAGGTGTTGTGAGTTTCGTCGGAAGCGTTGCCGGGAAAACAGTGCTGAGCATACGTCATAGGGGAGGGATTACCTCAACGTTCGAGCCTGCAGAAACTGAACTATCGGCTGGACAATCGGTCACACGTGGCCAGACCATAGGCGTAGTTGCGGGTAATTCAGATCATTGTGACGACCAATGTCTGCATTGGGGGTTGAAACGCGGAACCGCCGATTATCTGGATCCTGAATCGTACGCGTCGAGACGTCGTGTTGCCGTAAAGCCGCTTTCGGCTTCTCTCCTTTCTGACTGGCGGAACAGTGGGTATCTCGAAGATGACTGATCAAGATGACTGATCAAAGAACGGTTCAATTGCCTACGTCAAAAGATCCAAGACAAACAAATCACAATCCGGCGTCGGCCAGAGAGATATAACCGGGGTCAATGAGCTCGGCTTTGAGATTGCTGGCGCTGACGGCGATGGTTGGCTCACTGATTGTCGGTATTTTTTTGACCCCTGCAACCGTAGTGTTGTGTACGACGGACATGGATTTGAGTGTGCTTCCCGTGTTCAGCAACGTGCATGCTTGGGCGATATCAGATGCCAGCGCCTGACGATCTTCCAACCCTGTTATCCATTGCTTGCCGTTGACGATGGAAGGGATGACAGATACGTAAGCGCCGTATCCTGTCACCAGTGGCCATCGAGAATCACGATCCTTGCTGGCTGTGCTTTCGTCGGTGTTGGAACCATCGGTTTCAGTACCGGCCTTATCCTTCTCCGGGGATTTGATCGGATCAGGTACGGCCTGACGAGACAAATCCTTTTTGCCGGTGATATTGCCCACAATGCCGGAAATGGTGATCTGAGGGTTGATGTCTGCGGCGGAACCGGTGTATCCCATATCGTCGAGAGTGGTAACAACATCAGAAGCCACGGAGTCGTTCATAGCGATAATGGCGTCAATGCGCGTCAACGAGGCTGACGACTTGGCTGCCAGCCGTTTTTTGAGTGTATCGGCAACGGCATTGTCCTGTGAGGCATCATAAGCGACGTTTTGCCAATCGTCCTGTGTGGAATCGGCATCCAACGCGCCAGACGGACTCTCTATGACACCTTTTTGATAATAGGCGCCAAGCACGCTCCAAACACCTTGGAACGCTTCTTGCGCGAATGTGGTGTCTGCAGCCTTCCCATTGTCGTCCTTGGTCTCATAGGGCAGCAGTACCTCGATTTGTTTCGGATTGTCCTTGCTCGCTTTATCGAGCTCCAGCTTGGCCTTCACCTTCTCGGCCTGTATCTTACCGATGGTCTGCGCGTCGGAGAATTTCACGAATGCGTCCGGTTCATATCCGGTGATGCTGTTGCCCAGCAAAATCACATGCATGCCGGATTCCTGCGCCAGCTTCAGAGAGGAAACCAGACGATCTGCTGCCTGGGATTGTTCATCGTCTGATGTGGTTGCTCCGCCGTCGACTTCACCTGATTCGTGCGAGGTCGCGTTGTTGTCGTTATCGGTTCCTTCTTCGCTGGTGTCGTTGGTGGTCAGCTCCTGACTGACGTAGTCGCCGTATTGTCTGGTCGAAGCGTCCGATTTCACCACCGGCGCTACAAGCAATGTCATGTTTTCCGGAGCGATGGTGATTTTGGAATCATTGGAGCTGCCGGTTTCGGAAAGATGGTTGACGACAAAATCCTGAATGGCTCGACTCTGCTTATCCAGCGAATCCGAGGTTTTATGGGAGATGTTGCCTTTTTCCATTCCGGCTTCGACCAAAGCCTTCGTTAGGTCGGGCACCAGTTTGGCCCATTTATTGAGCGGTGTCTGTTGATTTAACGTGATGCCGTCGGAAGGAGTGAACAGCGCTACCGACCCCGCAGAGGATGATGTCACTGTGGATGAGTTGCCTTTGATATCTCCGGCGTCGGAGCCGGAAACGCATGCTGTCAACGACAACAGCGTCGCGCAGGATGCAAGGACTGCAATAAGAACAGTGAATGGGCGGCGTGCAGACACCATAGGCAGACGGAACCTCCTTGAAATCCTGAAAACGGATGTCGAAACAACAGGCTGAACAACGATAGTAGTCGCCGGTATATGAAAAGTCCCGGGCATATGGCGTAAATCGTCATATATCCGGGAACAATCAGGGGAGTAAGCCGATCTGTCCTTATCCTCTGCGTTTTCGCGTTGACTCTGAGGATAGGGGGTCGGGAAGAAACAGCGTCAGTCGGCCAATGCCTTCTGCAGGTTCTCGTCCAATGCGTTCATGAATCCTTCAGTGTCGAGCCATGGTTCGTCAGGGCCGATGAGCATGGCGAGATCCTTGGTCATCTGGCCTCCTTCAACGGTATCCACGATGACCTTCTCCAAGGTTTCGGCAAAGTGTCGTACTTCGGGAGTGCCATCCAGATCAGCGCGATGCTTAAGACCGCCGGTCCAAGCGAAGATCGAGGCAATCGGGTTGGTGGAGGTCTTCTCGCCCTTGAGCCAACGACGATAATGGCGGGTCACGGTGCCATGTGCGGCTTCGGCCTCCACGGTCTGGCCGTCCGGCGTCATGAGCACGGAGGTCATCAGGCCCAGCGAGCCGAAGCCTTGGGCTACGGAATCAGACTGCACATCGCCGTCGTAGTTCTTGCACGCCCAGATGTAGCCGCCATGCCACTTCAATGAACTGGCTACCATGTCATCGATAAGACGGTGCTCGTACGTCAGCCCCTCCGCCTCGAACCGATCCTTGTACTCGGTCTCGTAGACCTCGGCGAAGATGTCCTTGAACTGACCGTCGTAGGCCTTGAGAATGGTGTTCTTGGTGGATAGATACACCGGGTAGTGGCGCATGAGACCGTAGTTGAAGCATGCGCGCGCGAAGCCGCGAATCGAATCGTTCACGTTGTACTGCACCTGAGCCACGCCGCCATCCGGACCGTAATTGTAGACCACATGCTGAATCGGCTCAGATCCGTCATCCGGGGTGAAGGTGACGGTTAATTGTCCGGCTCCCGGCACCTTGAAATCAGTGGCTTTGTATTGATCGCCGAACGCGTGGCGGGCCACCACGATCGGCTTGGTCCAACCGGGCACCAGACGCGGCACGTTGCTCATCACGATGGGTTCACGGAAAATGGTGCCACCCAGAATGTTGCGTATGGTGCCGTTAGGAGATTTCCACATCTTCTTCAGTCCGAACTCTTTGACTCGGGCTTCGTCAGGAGTGATCGTGGCGCATTTGACGCCCACATGATGCTTCTGAATGGCGTGGGCGGCGTCGATGGTCACCTGATCGTCGGTCTCGTCACGGTGCTGGATGCCCAGATCGTAGTAATCGAGATTCACGTCGAGATACGGCAGAATCAGACGATCCTTGATGTCCTTCCAGATAACGCGGGTCATCTCGTCGCCGTCGAGTTCGACAACAGTGCCTTCGACCTTGATTTTGGCCATGTTTCCTCCCTAGAGCTGGTGTGAAGATGTTCTAGTCATATCGCATGTTTGTAACGTGGGGCCGATGGATACGAGTATGTGGACACTTGAAGGCGTCGCGTCCGTCCCCGGCAATAGGCTTGAGTCCATGTCTCAGGAAATTGAAATCGGTTTGGGCAAAAAGGGCCGTCTCGGCTATTCACTTGACGATGTCGCCATCGTCCCGTCTCGTCGTACCCGCGATCCCGAAGACGTCTCCACGTCTTGGCAGATCGATGCCTATGAGTTCGATGTGCCGGTGATCGGCGCTCCGATGGATTCAGTGACTAGCCCGGCTACCGCCATAGCTATGGGTAAGATGGGCGCGCTTGGCGTTCTGGACCTTGAGGGTTTATGGACTCGTTACGACGATCCGACGTCGTTGCTTGACGAAATCGCCGGTTTGCCTGCCGAGCAGGCCACCGAACGCATTCAGCAGATATACGCTGAGCCCATCAAGCCGGAGCTTATTACGCAGCGGCTGCACGAGATTCGTGCAGCTGGCGTAACCGTGGCAGGATCGCTATCTCCGCAGCGCACGCAGCAGTTCTACTCTACCGTGGTTGATGCCGGTGTTGATCTGTTCGTGATTCGTGGCACTGTGGTTTCCGCGGAACATGTTTCCTCGGGTCAGGAGCCATTGAATCTGAAGAAGTTCATCTACGACCTTGATGTGCCGGTGATTGTGGGCGGTGCCGCTAACTACACTGCAGCGCTTCATCTGATGCGCACCGGTGCCGCCGGTGTGCTGGTAGGCTTTGGCGGTGGTGCCGTATCTGCCACCCGCCAGACTCTCGGTGTCCATGCGCCGATGGCTACCGCCATCGCGGATGTGGCGGAAGCTCGCCGTGATTACATGGATGAGTCCGGCGGCCGTTATGTACAGGTTATTGCCGATGGCGGTATGGGAGATTCCGGTAGCTTCGTCAAAGCGTTGGCTCTTGGCGCTGATGCGGTGATGCTTGGCGCTCCGCTCGCACGGGCCACCGAAGCGCCCGGAAAGGGTACCCATTGGGGTGCCGAGGCTCGTCATCAAACATTGCCGCGTGGCTACCGCACCACGGTTGGCACGGTCGGCTCCTTGGAGCAGATCCTGTTCGGGCCGAGTCATCAGGCCGATGGCAAAACGAATTTCATTGGTGCCTTGAAGCGTGCCATGGCCTCCACCGGATACGTGGATGTGAAGAATTTCCAGCGTTGCGGTATGGTGGTTACTCCTCATATGGCGCAGTAGCTGCAGGATTATTCAAGTAGCAGGCTGGGTGTTTCGCTGGTTCCGTTGAACGTGGCGATTCGTCAAAACCTGAAACCGTTGAGGGCTCTGGTGTATGTGTTCATATGCTGGAGCCCTTCTGTCCTTGTTGAGGCGTCTTCAGGGAAAGGAACGCTCGCGCAATTTGACTTGGACCGTTATTCGTGGTGATGTAGTTCTCAGCACTTACCAACGTAGGTAAGGCTTGAGGGGGAATTTAGAGGTCGTCATGGATTACGATGACTATTTTCATAACACGAATTCGCGTACGCCGCTGCCAGGTTATGACGGCTATATTGTGCTGGAATCGTCGGATCGTCCAATCCGGTATCATTTTCATTCCACTTTCATCGGCGGGTTGGACGCTCAAGAATGCCACACGATGGCGATGGCTTCGTGCCGATTGGCATGTACGGCTACCGACGTCATCCGAGGCAAACTGGGACTGAGCCATCTGAATCGAGCGATGACCAAGCCGTGCCTTGACCGGCTGCAGACTATGCAGTATCTGCTGGATGCCCATATGCTCACACATCCGGAACTCAAAGCGAAGCTTTGCTATTTGCCGGTGGTGCCCACTTTTATCGACGGCACGAACATCAGCAAGGACACTTTGGAAATGGCAGTATTCGTCATGATCGGCAAAGAAGACATCCGTGTGAATCTCAAACTGCGCTTTATCGGATCGCGATGGATGTGTGTGTACGCGGATCTGGGCTGATTGACGGCAAGCCGCCGTGCCGTCATAGACCGGTCCGCCTATAGTGGAGACCATGCGTGAACATGTCGAAGAACCCAGATACGTGACCACGGACGAAGACACGGTTTTCTCCCTGCTGGTCCGCAGAGCCGCCCGTACGCCGGATGACGTCATCGCCGAATGGCAGGATGACGACACTCATCAGTGGCATGGTGCCACCGCAACCGAGATGCTCGCTCGTGTGCGCACGGTGGCCAAGGGCTTGCTGGGATTGGGCGTCAAAGCTGGAACCATGGTCCTTATCTATTCGCCTACCTGCTATGAGTGGGGAGTGGTTGATTTTGCATGTGCCGCCATCGGCGCGGTAGTGGTGCCCGTGTATGAAACCGACTCCGCGAAGCAGACGACTGGCATCGTCGAAGAGGTTGACCCCGTCATCGCGTTCGCCGGTGATTTCCAGCGGGCACAGACCCTGGAACAGATTCGAAGTAACCATCCGGGGTTGAAGTATGTATTTAACTTCAAAGCCGATGGGCTGGACGCGGTTGCTGATTTCGGTCATGGCGTATCCGATGAAGCACTTGATTTGGCCATTTCCCGAGTCAAGGCGGACGACCTGCTCACTGTGGTGTACACATCCGGTTCTACGGGCAAGCCCAAGGGGGCCATGCTCTCGAATCGTAATTACACCCATATCGTGCTCAACGGTTATGAGATTCTCCGTGACATGCTTTATGAGGATAATCGTCTGCTGTTATTCCTGCCTTTGGCACACTGCTTCGCCCGATACATCCAGTATGTGGCCCTCGGGGGATGCGGTGTTGTGGGATACATTCCGAACGCTAAGCATCTGTTGGCTGATATCCGCAGTTTCAAGCCTACGTATCTGCTTGGCGTACCTCGCGTATTCGAGAAAGTGTACAACGCTGCTTCGCAGAAAGCTGGCGCGGGTATCCGAGGCCGTATCTTTGCGCAGGCCACCAAGCATTTTGTTCGTTGGAGCAAAGATGAGCAATCCGGTGCCGGGCATCCTCTGACTGAACGACTGTGCCATTCCTTCTTCATGAGCACTGTCGGCAAATCGGTCCGTTCCGCTCTCGGCCCGAATCTGAAATGGCTTGCATGCGGTGGCGCGCCGCTGAATGTCGATCTCGCTCATTTCTTTAATGGCATGGACGACATCACTTTTATCCAAGGCTATGGCATGACGGAAACCGCCGCTCCAATGTTAGTCAATTGGCAGGATGATAACGTGGTTGGATCGGTCGGCAAGCCCGGACCCGGTATGGGTGTGCGTTTGGGTGAAGACGATGAGATCGAGCTGACCGGTCCGAATGTGTTCCTCGGCTACTATAAGCAGCCCGAGCTGACCGCTCAGGCGATGACTGCGGATGGGTGGATCAAAACAGGGGACATCGGTCGTATTGAGGATCGTGGCTTCACCTATATCACCGGTCGCAAGAAGGACATCATCATCACCGCCGGCGGCAAGAACATCAGTCCTGCGCCGATGGAGGATATCATCGACACCTGCCCGATAGTGGCTCATGCGGTAGTGGTGGGCGACGGCAAGCCGTTCGTTTCGGCACTGATCGAACTTGATCCAGAGATGTTGCACTCGTGGCTTGCTGGCCAGGGACTGGACGCTGATATGACGCTGGAGCAGGCTCGTGACAACGATGCCGTGCGGGCGTTCATTCAGCAGTTCGTCGATCAGGCCAACACTAACGTCTCCCGTGCCGAATCCGTACGCAAGTTTGTCGTGCTCGATGAGGAATTCAGTCAGGATCGTGGCACGCTGACCGCCAGTATGAAGGTTGTACGTCCGAAGGTACTGCAGCGATATGCCGATATCATCGAGGACGAGCTTTACGCGCCGAAGCCTTCCAACAAGCCGTTGCCGGCAACTGCAAAGATCATCGATAGCACGTCTGAGACCGTCAAAAAAGCCTCCGAACAGGTCAAGCAGGCCTCTGAGCAAGTCAAGACGAGCGTGTCGGATTCGATTGCTAGCGTATCGGAGAAAATCAAGAAGTCCAAGGCTGAGGATGATGAGGATGGCCAACCGGCATTGCCGGATGAGACCGGAGCGCATGCCGCGGCTGAGGACAGTGGAAAGAACGAGGAGTAAATCTGTGGCAATCCGTGAGATCAGGGTCGTTCCCGACCCCGTCCTGCGCACCCCTTGTGACGAAATCCGTGAAATCACCCCTGCCGTGCGCCGATTGGTTGACGATCTGCTTGAGACTGTAAACGACCCAGGACGTGCTGGCTTGTCCGCCAATCAAATTGGCGTGAGCTTGAGAGCGTTCTCCTACAACATCGAAGGCAAAATCGGCTATGTGCTCAACCCGGTGCTGGAGGAGACGCGTGGCGAACAGTACGGCGATGAAGGATGTCTATCGGTTCCTGGCCTGTGGTACAAGACCCGGCGTGCCGACTACGCTCGTGTACGTGGCATCGATTTGGATGGCAATGAAGTAGTGCTTGAAGGAACTGGTCTGATGGGACGTATGCTTCAGCATGAATGCGATCACCTCGACGGCCATGTCTATCTTGATCGCCTTGAAAAAGAGGAGCGTCGCGCCGCTCTGAAGCAGATGCGCAACCGCTGAACGACGTTACCGTAGAGCCTGCCGCAGCCATGTCTTTATTCGCGGGGTTGTGCTAGGCTCAACATTCGTGTGCCACCCCGGCAACGAACGCAGTCGCTGGCGTTTGGAGCCAACCAATATTGTCTACCGGCGCACAACAAATACGCGTTATGCTCGCGACGGCCTGTGTCGGTCGGTCCGGATTCCGCTTCCAGCGGGACAAGGACTGCACGCAGGTGCGCATGACCAGGCAAGAACCGACAATGAAAGGTAGTAATACCATGGCTCAGATCGTTATGAGCGACATGCTGAAGGCTGGCCTGCACTTCGGCCATCAGACCCGCCGCTGGAACCCGAAGATGAAGCAGTTCATCCTCACCCAGCGCAACGGCATCCACATCATCAACCTGTTCAAGTCGCTCGACATGATCGACAAGGCGTACGACTTCATCAAGACCACCGTAGCCCACAATGGCACCGTGCTCTTCGTCGGCACCAAGAAGCAGGCTCAGGAAGCCATCGCCAACCAGGCCACCCGCGTGAACATGCCGTACGTCTCCGAGCGCTGGCTCGGCGGTATGCTGACCAACTTCCAGACCGTTTCCAAGCGTGTGAACCGCCTCAAGGAACTTGAGGAAATGGACTTCACCGACGTGCACGGCTCCGGCCTGACCAAGAAGGAGCTCCTCCTGCTCGAGCGCGAGAAGGACAAGCTCAACAAGCAGCTGGGCGGCATTCGCAACATGAACCGCACCCCGTCCGCGATGTTCGTGGTCGACATCACCAAGGAATCTCTGGCCGTCGAGGAAGCTCACAAGCTGGGCATCCCGGTTGTCGCCATTGTCGACACCAACGCCGACCCGGATTCCGTCGAATACCCGATCCCGGCCAACGATGACGCCATTCGCGGCATCGAGCTGCTCACCAGCCTGATGGCCGACGCCGTCGCCGAAGGCCTGCTGGAGCGCGCTGGCCAGGGTGCCAAGGCCGCTGGCGAAACCGCTGAGCAGCCGATGGCAGCTTGGGAGAAGGAACTTCTGACCAACGAGGCTCCCGCTGCTGAAGCTGAGGCCCAGAACGCCGAGGGCGAAAAGGCCGAGTGATGCTCTACGATGGGAAGTGCCTGAATACCACAGCGCTTCCCATCGTCGTCTACGGGTAAGCAACATCTTCTTATAAGGAGAACAATCAATGGCAGCAATTACCGCCGCACTGATCAAGCAGGTTCGTGAAGACACCGGCGCCGGCATGATGGACGTCAAGAAGGCTCTCACCGAGGCCGAGGGCGACGTCGCTCGCGCCAAGGAAATCATCCGTGCCAAGGGCATCGCCGCAGCTGGCAAGCGTGAGGGCCGCAAGGCTCAGGAAGGCACCATCGCCTCCAAGGTCGTCGAGACCGCCGCCGGCGAGACCGGTTACGCCGTCGAGCTGAACTCCGAGACCGACTTCGTGGCCAAGACTCCGAAGTTCGTTGAGTTCAGCGATGAGATTCTCGGCTACGCCGTTGAGGCCGATGCCGAAAACGCTGAGGCTCTGCTCGAAGCCAAGGCTGGCGATTCCACCGTCAAGGTGGCTATCGAAGAGGCCGCCGCCCTGTTCGGCGAGCATGTCAAGGTTGGCCAGTACGCCAAGATTTCCGGTGAGCATGTCGAGATCTACGCTCACAAGAAGTCCGCTGAGATGCCGCCGAGCATCGTGGCCATGATCGCCACCGACAAGGCCGGCGCTGCTGTGGCTCACGAAGCTGCCCTGCAGATTTCCGCTATGGGCGCGAAGTGGCTGACCCGCGAAGACGTTCCGGCTGACGTGGTCGAATCCGAGCGTCGTGTGGCCACCGAGAAGTCTCTGGCCGAGGGCAAGCCGGAGAAGATCGTTCCCAAGATCGTCGAAGGTCGCCTCAACGCCTTCTACAAGGAAGTCGTGCTTCTTGAGCAGCCGTTCGTCAAGGATCCTTCCAAGGCTGTTGGCGATCTGTTCAAGGAAGTTGGCGGCACCGCCACCGCTTTCGTGCGCATCGAGGTCGGCAAGGGCGAAGAGGAGTGAACCTGACGGGTCACGCTAATCGCTGAAATGTGTCCGGCGTAACGTCAGACACATTTTTGTTGAAGGAAACGCCACGCGGCTTATGGAAAGCCGGGTGGCGTTTCCTTATGTCTCCTATGTCGGGGTGTCGATGCAGAGGGTGTCTTTGTAAGCCGATACGCTAGTCTACGAATATTTGGGCACTTTCGGTGAAGGAAGGCATAACATGACTGATAACGATAAGCCACGCAGGGTTCTGCTCAAACTGTCCGGTGAAGCGTTCGGCGGCGGCAAGGTCGGTATCGATACCCACGTGGTTCGTCGTATCGCCGAGGAAATCGTTCCGGCTGTGCAGCAGGGCGTTCAGGTGGCCATCGTGGTCGGTGGCGGCAACTTCTTCCGTGGTGCCGAACTGCAACAGGCGGGCATCGATCGTTCTCGCGGCGATTACATGGGTATGCTTGGTACGGTTATGAACTGTCTGGCTCTGCAGGATTTCCTGGAACAGGAAGGGCAAGCCACTCGCGTGCAGACCGCCATTACCATGGGACAGGTTGCCGAGCCGTACATTCCGCTTAAGGCCATCCGTCATCTCGAAAAGGGACGTGTGGTGATTTTCGGTGCCGGTGCCGGCATGCCGTATTTCTCCACGGACACCGTCTCCATCCAGCGCTCCTTGGAGATTCACTGCGACGAAGTGCTTATGGGCAAGAACGGTGTGGATGGCGTGTATACCGCCGATCCTCGTAAAGATTCCGATGCCAAGCGCTTCGAGACGCTCAGCTATAACCGAGCGTTGGTGGACAATCTGGCGGTGATGGATGCCTCTGCGCTCTCCATGGCCCGTGACAACAAGAAGCGCATTCGCGTCTTCGGACTTGAAGAACAAGGCAATGTGACGCGCGCCCTTGTCGGTGAGGAGATCGGTACGCTGGTTTCCACGGCCGAGTCGCGTGTGGCCGAGTGATTGCAGGAGCGGTATCGCCTACAATCGAATACACGGACAGAACAATAACTCAAACGTTCACGGACGAACATCTCAACACAAAGGAGCTGAATATGTCTCTTATCGATCAGGCCAAGGACCAGATGGCCAAGACCGTCGAGAACACCAAGGAAAACTTTGCCGGCATTCGTACCGGCCGCGCCAATCCCGCCCTGCTCAACGGCATCACCGTTGATTACTATGGTGCTCCGACCCCGCTGAAGGCCATCGCCTCCATCGGCGTTCCTGAGCCGCGTATGCTGTCTGTGTCTCCGTTCGATGTTTCTCAGATTGCCGCTGTGGAAAAGGCCATTCGAAACTCCGATCTGGGCATCAGCCCGAATCGCGATGGCAACGTTATCCGTCTCACCATGCCGGAGCTGACTGAGGAACGCCGCAAGGAATACGTCAAGCTCGCCAAGTCCAAGGCAGAAGACGGTAAGGTGGCCGTGCGCAACATTCGTCGCAAGACCAAGGAAACCATTGACAAGTCCGTCAAGGATGGTGATATGGGCGAGGATGAAGGCGATCGTCTGCTCAAGGATCTGGACAAGGTCACCAAGTCCGTTACCGATGAGATCGATGCCCTTCTGGAAACCAAGCAGAAGGAGATCATGGAGGTCTGATCGTCAGACCGGGTCCGGAGCATTATGGCATACAACGAACAACTCCAAGCAGAGGCTGAGGAAACCCTCGACCAGATCAACAAAAAGACCGGGCGTAACATGCCTCAGGCTATCGGCACGGCCGTAGTGCTTGTTGCGATTATTGTCGGTTGTCTATTGTTCAGCATCGACTTGTTCGTACTGCTGGTCGTAGTATTCATGATCTTGGCATTATGGGAGCTTCGTGTGGATTTCGCCACCGTAGGCCTTCATATACCGGTAATCATGCTGTGGATTTGTTCTGCATTCACGTTGATCGCCACCTACTACTCTCCGTACCATCTCATCACCATGTCGCTGAGCATCGTCATTGCGATTATGCTCGTGTCGATTGCAGCCAGCGCAAAACTCAGCTTCGGCAACCGCCTGTCATTGGCGGTTGCCGGCAAGCTGTCCAACACGGATGCGAGCGCACGGCTGGAATCTTCTTTTAACCATGAAGGTGGCGAACAGCATCATTCCAGACTCAGCCATGTGGCGGTATCCGTGCTCACGGTGTTATACATTCCGCTCTTGGCCAGCTGCATTATTATTTCCTTGACATTCAACGAACACCCTGTGGCACATGCGATTATGCTGGTGTTTCTGCCGGCTCTTTCGGATACCGGTGGGCTGTTCGCCGGAGCATGGTTAGGCAAGCATAAGCTGAGTCCGCGTATTTCACCGAAGAAGTCTGTCGAAGGACTTATCGGATCCATGTTGTTTGCCATGGCAGGCGCATTTGCCGTGTTTGCATGTACATATGAAGCCTCCACATGGTCAACGCGCTGGTGGGTGCCGATTCTGGCCGGTGTCCTCATCGGTGCAGTCGGCACTTTCGGAGATTTATGCGCTTCCATGCTCAAACGTGATATCGGCATCAAAGATATGGGCCATCTGCTCAAAGGCCATGGCGGTGTGATGGACCGTGTCGATTCCATTCTCATGAGCGCACCTTTCACCTGCGTGCTGCTATGGATCACCGGACTGTGATTACCGATTATGCGACATGATCTATGCCCGATTCCGTTGCCCGTATTGGCCGCGTAATCGGGCTTTCGCATTGGGAAATGTTGTATCAACCGCGGACCTGCATCCGCGTAAGCCAAGAAACAGGATGAGGAACGTATGACTGCGACACCGAAAGAAACACCGGAAACCGGTATTACTCCGGGCGGTACCGAAGGGGCATTCCGCGATGTACTGTCAAAGGATCATGCTCGGCGAGGCAAGCCTCCGCTGCATTTCGTGGATATGACCGCCGAAGAACGCATCGCATGTGCCGGCGAATTGGGTCTGCCCAAGTTCCGTGTCAAGCAGCTGGCCAACCACTACTATGGTCACTGTGATGTGAATGCGGCTGAATTCACTGATTTCCCAGCTGCAAAGCGCGATGACGCCGCGGCTGCATTCTTTCCCCGGCTCATTACCGAAGTAACCCGGCAGGTAGCCGATCAAGGCACCACAATAAAAACATTGTGGAAACTGTTCGATGGCTCGCTTATCGAATCCGTGCTCATGCGCTACCCGACGCGTACCACGCTGTGTATCTCCTCTCAGGTAGGTTGTGGCATGGGATGCCCGTTCTGTGCCACCGGTAAGCTCGGCCTGACTCGAAACATGTCTGCGGGGGAGATCGTGGAGCAGGTGCGTGTGGCCGCCAAGATGATGCGTGACGGTGAGGTCGCCGGTGGCCCCGGGCGTCTGAGTAACATCGTGTTCATGGGCATGGGCGAGCCGATGGGCAACTACAAGTCCGTGCTGTCTGCAGTCCGTCAGATTTCTGCCATGCCGCCGGAAGGATTCGGTATTTCGGCACGTAACATTACCGTATCCACGGTGGGTGTAGTGCCCGGCATCAGGAAACTTACCGAAGAAGGCATCCCGGTGCGGTTGGCTGTTTCGTTACATGCCCCGAGCGATGAGCTGCGCGATGAACTCGTGCCGATGAACAAGCGCTTCAACACTGAACAGGTGCTGGATGCCGCGCACGACTATTGGCTTGCGTCCAAACGTCGCGTGAGCATCGAATATGCGCTTATGCGAGGCATCAACGATCAGGCCGAACATGCACGGCTGCTGGCCAAGCGGCTGAATCATTATGGCGACAATTGGGCGCATGTGAATCCGATTCCGCTTAATCCGATTGAAGGATCCAAGTGGACGGCCTCCAAACCCGAAGATGAGGCTAGGTTCTTGGATATTCTCCATGCCGCCGGCATCACCGCTACATTGCGTGATACTCGCGGTCAGGATATTGACGGTGCTTGCGGTCAGCTTGCCGCCAAAGAGCGGTAGGGAAGCGATTTCGTCCGAGTTGCTTTTCCACTCTAGATATAACCACTTTAGATATAAATGGTGGCATACATAATGGGGACGGTCCTGCGATCACTGTGATTCCGAATGATTGAAAGGGATTACAGTGTGCGCAGAACCGTCCCCATCTCATCTTCCACGGTGTTTGTCTCGCGAGAGGAGTTCTCCTACTTCAGTGCATCCTTGATCGCATCCACGAAGTAATCCAAATCATCGGGCTTGCGGGAAGTGATGAGGCGGAATCCATTTGCGTCATCTACATGCACTTGTTCATCAACGTAGTAACCGCCTGCATTCTCGATGTCGGCTGCGATATAGCGGCAGGGTGCCGCGGTCTTACCGGCGATGAGACCAGCGTTTACCAACAGCCAAGCTCCATGGCAAATAGCCGCAATCGGCTTTCCCTCATGAGCGAACTCCTGTGCCAACGTGATAGCATCCTCATTGACGCGGATGCGATCCACGTTGCAGGTGCCGCCAGGCACCACCAGTAGGTCATAATCAGCGGCTTGCACATCCGACAGCAGCGCGTCTGGAGTGAGAGTCTCGCCCTCATAACGATCATGCTGGACGGTCTCGCACGGGTCCATGGTGGTGGCGGCAAGTGTCACCTGCGCGCCGGCTGCCTTGAGATCGCGTAGAGGACGCGTCAGTTCGGTCTCCTCGATGCCCCAGTTGTTCACGATGATCAGCACCTTGCTGTTTTCCACAGCCATCACAACCTCCTTGAATTGGCGGATATTCCATCGCATATTCTCCCACAATCCAGGCATGGAGCGCATTCACGCTATGTGCCGGTTCGCGGGACGCGCAATCGTATCGATTCTCATATTCCAGAAACGACCGCAGCCATGTAACGTGAGATAGGTAGGCTGAAAGGCGTTAATGCAAAGCCGAACAGGGGAGAGCAGCATGTCGTTGGCGGTACGAGTCATCCCGTGCCTGGACGTTGACGCCGGTCGTGTGGTGAAAGGTGTGCATTTCGAAAACCTTAAGGATGCCGGCGATCCTGTAGAGCTGGCTGCCGAATACTATCGGCAAGGCGCAGACGAGATCACGTTCCTTGATGTGACCGCCTCCAGTTCGCACCGTGGCACCATGATTGATGTAGTCTCGCGTACCGCAGAACAGGTGTTCATCCCCATGACTGTAGGCGGTGGCGTGCGTACGCCCGAGGACGTAGACTCTCTGTTGCGTTGTGGCGCGGACAAGGTAGGAGTCAATACCGCGGCAATCAACGACCCCTCGCTGATCAGCCGTGTCGCGGACCGTTTCGGCAATCAGGTGCTGGTACTCTCCGTGGACGCCCGTCGTGAGCAAGGCGAACAACACACGCAATCCGGTTTCGAAGTCACCACGATGGGAGGCCGTAAATCCACTGGCATCGATGCCATCTGGTGGGTCAAGCGCGCCGAAGAACTGGGCGCGGGGGAGATTCTGCTCAATTCCATGGACGCCGACGGTACGCAAGAAGGCTTCGATCTGGAAATGATCCGTGCCGTACGCAGGGAAGTCAAGATCCCAATTATTGCCTCCGGCGGTGCGGGTAAAGTCGAAGATTTCCCTCCTGCCATCGAAGCTGGTGCCGATGCCGTGTTGGCCGCATCTGTGTTCCATTACGGCATCATGACCATCGCCGATGTCAAGGCTGAGCTCAGGAAGCACGGCTACACCGTGCGCTGAAAGTGCTGAAACGAAATAACAACATGAAATGCAAGAGGAAATGACGAATACAACCACCGAAACCATTGCGTACGACAATACCGAAACGTTGGACCCGCGTATCGCCGAGCGGCTCAAGCGTGATGCCAAAGGCTTGGTCGCGGCTGTGGTGCAGCAATACGACACCCGTGAAGTGCTGATGGTTGGGTATATGAATGATGAGGCGTTGCGTCGTACTTTGACGACCGGACGGGTGACCTTCTGGTCCCGGTCACGACAGGAATACTGGCGTAAGGGTGATACTTCAGGCCATGTGCAGTACGTCAAGGGTGTTTCACTTGATTGCGATGGTGATGCATTGCTGGTGGAAGTTGATCAGGTGGGTGCCGCTTGCCATACCGGCAAGCGCAGCTGCTTCCTCGAAGGCGGTCCGTTGCCTGTAGTCGAGGGTCACCGTCCTGCCGACCGGTGATTCGGCGTCTTGTCGATACAGCTTTTCCAAAGGAGGATTCGTATGAGCGAATGCAGCGTCAAGCATTTGAAATGGGGGGCGACCTGGCCTAGTCGCGAACAGTTCCATGAGCTGGCCGACGAGGGATATCGTGTAATTCCGATCGTGCGTCGATTGCTTGCTGATTCGCTGACACCTGTTGGCTTCTACGAACGACTCGCCGGCGGCCGTAGCGGCACCTTTATCCTTGAATCAGCGGAATTCGGGGGCACTTGGAGCCGCTACAGCTTCATTGGCGTCAATTCGATGGCGCAGTTGCGTTCGCATGACGGTCAGGCTGATTGGCTCGGCAAGGTGCCGGCAGGCGTGCCTCGTACCGGCGATGTGGTTGAAGTGGCTCATGCCACGTTGAAAACCTTGAAAGCTCCGCATGTGGAGGGGTTGCCGAATCTGACCAGTGGATTGGTCGGTACCGTGGGCTGGGACGCGATTCGTCACTGGGAGCCCACACTGCGTGCCGAGGCTCCCAACGAGACCGGACAACCGGAAACCGTGCTCGCATTGGCCACGGATATTGCTGTGGTGGACCATGTATCTGGTTCCGTGTGGCTGATCGCCAATGCGGTAAACGTTGACGACAAGCCTACGCGTGCGGATGCCGCTTACAATGAAGCCATTGTCAGACTCGATCAAATGCAGCGCGATGCGGCCACACCGACGTTGGGTGAGGCACGCGTTAATGTGCTGGACGAGACCGTTGCGCAGCCTGAGCTTCGTTTCCGTACGGAGAAGAGCCATTATGAACATGCGGTGGAAGCGGCCAAGCAGCACATTATTGATGGCGACGTGTTCCAAGTAGTCATCTCCCAACGGCTCGACATTGATTCACCGGCCGATCCATTCGATGTGTATCGCGTGTTGCGCACTCTCAATCCGAGTCCGTACATGTATTTCATGGCGCTGACCGATGCGCAAGGGCGTGACTTCAATGTGATCGGCTCCAGCCCCGAAACTCTCATCAAGGTGGACAACGGCCATGCCATGACCTTCCCGATCGCCGGCTCGCGTCCACGCGGCGCCACACCGGAGGAGGATGAGAAGCTCGCTAAGGAATTGCTTGCCGATCCGAAGGAACGTAGCGAACATATCATGCTGGTGGATCTGGCCCGCAACGACCTCAGCCGCGTCTGCGATCCGACCACGGTCGAAGTCGTATCACTGATGGATATCAAGCGCTTCAGCCATATTATGCATATCTGCTCCACAGTAACTGGCCGTGTGAACCCGTCCATGACCGCGTTTGATGTTTTTACCTCTGCATTCCCTGCGGGCACGCTCTCCGGCGCACCTAAGCCTCGTGCCATTGAAATTATCGATGAGTTGGAACCTGCGGATCGTGGCATCTACGGTGGTACTGTCGGTTATTTCGATTTCTCCGGCAATCTGGATATGGCCATCGCCATTCGAACCGCGTTCCTGCGCGACCATGAGGCGAGCGTACAGGCGGGCGCTGGCATCGTACTTGACTCCGTGCCTGCCACTGAATGGCAGGAGACTCGGAACAAGGCGGAGGCCAGCGTGGAAGCTGTACAGATCGCAGCGCAACTGCGTGAGCTCTAACAGCACAAGACGCTGGATACATATGCGCTCCCCTCTATGAGGGGAGTTTTTTGTTTCAACATTCAATAGTCAATCAACATGATGTCTTTTTATTGCGAACGTCTATAACAACATGTTGTTTAGAAAAGTAATATGCGCATTGTGTGCAAACTGTAGATGACCGTGTAAGGAGCAAATGGGACGCATACAATTGTGACGATGGCTGATCCAAATGAATGAGTGGACGTATGATGGCGCAGCATATGAATCCTATGAATGGCAGTATGTCTCGTGATGGACAGCACAGAATCAAGCGTCGAGTCGCCGCGGGCGTTGCCATTGCATTGATTGCCTTTCTGTGTACCGCAGGAGCATTTGCTGTCCATCACATGACAGGGTTGCCATGGCGGCCACTTGGCAATAGTCTCGTTGAGACCATCGCAGCTGCCGGCGCAAACAAATCTGACGATACCTCGATCATGTCTCGGCAGGAAGCGGAGCGCCAGTATCCCAGACAGGCCAGCCCGGTTGATTTCAATGCCAACGGCAAAGACGATTACTCTGATATCCTCGCCGGCGCTTTAGCGGATGCGGCCAACAAGCCTCAATATGACGACGGTTATTACCAAGGTGGATATCCGCCGGATGATCGAGGCGCTTGCACGGACGTGATTTGGCGTGCCTTTAGAGAAGCCGGATATGACCTTAAGGCCATGGTTGATGCTGATATATCAGCCGATCCGTCTTCCTATGCCACGGTGGCACCGAATCCGGATCCGAATATCGACTTCCGCCGTACTGGTGTGCTTGATACATTCTTCGCCAAATATGCGCGGAAACTGACGGATGATCCTGCCGACAAAGATCAGTGGCAGGCCGGCGACATCGTGGTGTTCTCGCATACCAAACACATTGGTATCATTTCCGGCAAACGTGATGCGACTGGGCTGCCCTATGTCATCCATAACATGGGGCAACAGCAGCGCGAAAACGATTATTTTGCGTTCAGAAAGCACATGACCGTCACCGGCCACTATCGTTTTGACGCCTCTCAAATACCGCCTGACGTACTCAAAGCTTGGCGGTAGAACGATAAGTACGTGATAGAGCATCATATGATTCACCGTCTAGGCCGATGTCCGGCTATCATGGGGAAGTCCATCCGCACAAACCATCCATGACCGAAGGAGTTTGAAGGCATGTCGGACGACGGAAAGGTCACGCCCGCTACCGGGACGTTGAATGCAGACGACGCAACCGGTACGACCAGTGACACTGGTCTTGAACGGAAAATGGAATCCCGTCATCTGACCATGATCTCCTTGGGCGGTGTGATCGGTACCGGTCTGTTTGTCTCCTCTGGCTATACGATTCATCAGGCAGGCCCGCTTGGCGCGATTCTGGCATACGGTGTAGGTTCGCTACTCGTTTACTGCGTGATGGTTTCCTTGGGTGAGTTGTCCGTGGCCATGCCGTACGCGGGCAGCTTCCACTTGTATGCGAAGCGATTCATCGGCCCTGGCAGCGCGTTCACCATAGCTATCCTCTACTGGCTCAACTGGGCGGTGGCGTTGGCCAGTGAATTCACGGCGGCTGGGCTGCTCATGCAACGCTGGTTCCCCGATTCGCCTTCATGGGTATGGTCGGCCGCGTTCATCATCGTGGTGTTCGCCCTGAACATTCTGTCTGTTCGGCTGTATGGCGAGGCGGAATTCTGGTTCGCCTCAATCAAAGTGTTCGCCATCGTGGCGTTCATCATCATCGGACTGCTGGCGATTTTCGGCGCAATACCGATTAGCGGATACGACCATGCGCCCTTATTCAATAACTTTGTATCAGACGGTTGGTTCCCCAACGGATTCGCTCCCGTGTTCTCTACGTTACTGACCGTGGTGTTTGCATTCTCCGGCACCGAAGTGGTGGGCGTAGCCGCCGGCGAGACGAAAGATCCTGGCCGCGCCATCCCGAAAGCCGTACACACCACGGTGTTTCGTCTAGCCATGTTCTTCATCGGGTCCATCGCAGTAATGGCCGCCTTGATCCCATGGCATCAGGCAGGGGTGGAGACCAGTCCGTTTGTGCTCGTATTCCAGTCAATCGGTATGCCGTTTGCGGGAGACGTGATGAATTTCGTGGTCCTGACAGCTGTGCTTTCCGCTGCGAACTCCGGCCTGTACGTGTGCTCGCGCATGGTCTGGTCGCTGGCCAAGGAGCGTCTCATTCCCGTCCGCTTCGCCAAGACTAATTTCCATGGCGTGCCGGTGTGGGCCGTATTGTTCTCCATGGCCGGCTCGCTGCTGGCGTTGCTCTCTTCGGTGATTGCCGCATCCACGGTGTATCTGGTGCTTGTGGCCGTTTCCGGTCTGGCTACGCTTGTGGTGTGGTTCTCCGTATGCGTGTGCCACATCCGTTTCCGGCGTGAATGGGCGCAATCGGGGCATAGCGTGTCTGAGCTCGGCTACCGGGCACCCGGTTTCCCCGTATTGCCTTGGCTGGCTATCGTCATGTGCATCGGTGCGCTTGTGCTCGTGGTACTCGACGAAACGCAACGATCGACGCTCTACTGCATGGTTCCGTTCGTCGCTTGCTGCTATGCCGGCTACTACATGCTGGAGCGTCGCCGTAAGGACAAGGAAACCGGCACGGAGGGCTAAGGCCGTACGCTTCCGTGCTCGACGGAACTCACGACATCACCCCAACATACCCTGTTCGCTTTCTGTTCACCTTATCCATTACAATCTTCCGCCGAACCGTAACGAGAAGAGCGGAGGGATAGCCATGTTTATGGCAGACAAAGAGACAGTGGATAAGGCCAGCGGCATGAAGCACTATGCCGGTTTGGCTGTATTCTCTTCGGCGGTTGGGCATGCGCTCGACGGCCTTGATCTGATGATTCTGGGCTTTGCGATGTCCGGAATCATGGCCAGCTTCAACATTGACAAGACCACGGCAAGCACACTGACGACCATCACTCTGGCCGGCGCATTCTTGGGCGGATTGGTTTTCGGTCGTTTGGCAGATAAGTACGGTCGTATCCGCGTGCTGACCTATTCGGTGATTTTCTTCGGCGTATTTACATTGTTCTCGGCGTTCGCGCTGAACTTCTTCCTCATGGCGCTGTTCCGCTTCCTCGCCGGTGTGGGCATCGGCGCTGAATTCGGCATTGGTATGGCCATCGCCGCCGAGGCCTCCAGCCCGGCCAACCGAGCCAAGACGACTTCCGGCGTGGGACTCGGCTTCCAAGTGGGCGTGCTGCTCGCATCCTTGCTAAGCGCTCCGATTCTCACTGCTTTTGGGTGGCGTGGCCTGTTCGCCATCGGCATTGTGCCGGCCATCGTGGCTATCCTCATCCGAGTGTTCGTGCCCGAACCGCCGCTCTACCTCAAGCACCGGCAGACCGCCAAAGAGCATGGCTCTATTCGTCAGCTGTTTTCCACGCCCGAACGCGTGCGCTTCTCCATCGCCATCATCATCCTGTGCACCGTACAGAACTGCGGTTACTTCGGTATCATGACTTGGCTTCCCAGCTATCTCAACACCGAATTGAACCTCTCCTTGACCTCCACCGGCATCTGGACTGCTGTCACCGTGCTCGGCATGATGCTCGGTATCTCCGTGTTCGGCTTCCTCGCCGACCACCTCGGCCGTCGCCCGGCGTTCTGGATCTTCCAGATCGGAGCGGCCATCATGGTGGTGATATACAGCCAGCTCAAGGATCCGAACACGCTGCTGATCGGAGGCTTCTTTATGGGTATGTTCGCCAATGGTATGATCGGCGGCTATGGCGCGCTCATCTCCGAATTGTTCCCGACCGAGCTGCGCGCCACCGCCCAGACCGCCCTGTACAACACCGGCCGTTTCATCGGCGGCGGCCTGGGACCGGTTGCCATCGCGGCAATCGCCACCGGCCATGGCTTCGGCTTCGCCCTAGCCACCATCGCATCTATTTACATCATCGCGTTCATCACCATGTTCTTCATTCCCGAGAAGAAGGGCGCGGTGCTTGAGTAATAAAGCGTTGCTCAGCGCGCTCAAGTCGAGTTAACCGATAAATCGAGTTGGCTATTACATTGTGCGCATGCCTCGAATATGATTCGGAGCATGCGCACAATCGTATTCAATGGGGCAGCGACCCGCATTTCCAAGCATTTGAGGTTGCTATTCGCCGATGATGCTGCTGACAAGGCTGGAAACCATCGACATGATGACCGAGCCAAGTACCGACCACCAGAAGCCATGGATGATCACACCCACATCAAACAAGGAAAACGCAAGATAAGAAGCGAGCTCCATGAACAGCCAGTTGAGAATCAGCGCGAACAGGCCAAGGCTCAGGATGGAGATCGGCAAAGCGAGCATATGCACGGCCGGCTTGATTGACGCGTTGATCAATGCCATGAACAGGGAGAACGCAGCGACGCCAAGAATCGGCGGCTCGCCCACCGCCTCCATACCGGGCAATACGGCGACCATAACGGCTGCCGCGATCGTCAACACCAACCAACGGGAAATGAATTGTCTCATATCATCTGATTCTTCCAGCTCAAATGTCACCGGAATGTGATTACACACAATCGACGAATGAAATGAATCTCACTGGAGCGACGACTTGGATTGCCTGACAAGCTGATCACGGATTTCGGTCAGTAGAAGCACGGTTTGCGCTTCGGGCGTGATCTGCGGCTTCTTGGCCGCATCTTCAGCCTCCTGCTTGAGTTTGGCCTTCACCAGCAGTGCATCGGACATGTCGCGGAGCTTGTTGATCGGCACCAGAATGAAGAAATACACGGCCACGGCAATCACCAGAAAATTGAGCAGAGCGCCCAAAATCGCGCCCAACGACACCGTAGCGCCGTTGAACGTGAACGTTAGCAGCCCGCTCATATCCGGTTTGCCGAACACCATGGCAATCAGTGGGTTGATGAGGCTGCTCACAATCGCATTCACCACTGAAGTGACCGCACTGCCCATCACCACGCCGACCGCCATATCGATCATGTTCCCCCGTGCAATAAACTTCTTGAACCCATCGATCATTGCAACTCCTCTATATGAATTATGTACCATGTACGTTTACGGATGAACAATATCGGAACATCTTCGTACAGGGTGAAAGGTGACTTTTTACTTCATTATCGCCCAGGGTTGACGCCAACGAGACCAATGCGTCTTTGCCGAGCATCGCTAAATGGCTGCAGCGTAAGACGACGCATACCGGCATATTGTCGAACGTGTGTTCGAATATTGTCGGGGAATCGGGTATCCTTGGGACAGACTTGGCATGCACGCCTCCAGAAAAATAGATGTTCCGGAGGCGTGCGTGAAAGTAAGCATTGACGGAAAGTGGGGAGACTGTGGCGACAACGCAGAACGACGTTGCACGGCGGACCAAAAGCAGAAACGGCGAGGTCGTCGTCGAAAAGGTGATGACCAGCGACTCGTTCCTGTCAAGGGAGATCAGGAAAGCACCGCTCGTGGAGCATGATGGGGCGCTTGTGGCGGATATCTCACACATTCCCAATGATCTCAAGATCACCATCCAAGGCGCTCGCGAACATAATCTCAAAAACGTGGATTTGGCGATTCCGCGCAATCGCATGGTGGTGTTCACCGGCCTGTCCGGCTCAGGTAAATCATCACTCGCGTTTGACACCCTGTTTGCCGAGGGCCAGCGCCGGTACGTCGAGTCGTTGTCCGCATATGCCCGTCAGTTCCTAGGGCAGATGGATAAGCCGGATGTTGACTTTATTGAAGGACTGAGCCCGGCCGTTTCCATCGATCAGAAGACCACGAACCGTAATCCGCGTTCCACGGTTGGCACCATCACTGAAATCTACGATTATCTGCGACTTTTGTTCGCGCGCACCGGTGTACCGCATTGTCCTGAATGCGGTGAGCCGGTGGCGTCGCAGACCCCGCAGCAGATCGTGGACGCATTACTGGACTACCCGGAACGTACGCGATTCCAGATTCTGGCCCCTGTGGTCAAAGGGCGCAAAGGCGAGTTCGTGGACATGCTCGAATTGTTGCGTTCCGACGGATATGCCCGTGCCCTTATCGACGGTGAGATGAAGCAGCTGTCCGACGATATCAAACTCGCCAAGCAGAAGAAACACACCATCGAGGTGGTGGTGGATCGTCTTGTGGTCAAGGACGGTATTCGGCAGCGTCTCACCGATTCGGTGGAGACTGCATTGAAGCTTGCAAATGGTAGCATCGTCATCGATTTCGTGGACGAGGAGGAAGACAGCCCGGCTCGTCGTCAACCGTTCTCCGAACACCGCAGCTGTCCCAACGGTCATACGTTGGAGCTTGATGAAATCGAACCACGTACGTTCTCCTTCAATGCGCCCTACGGCGCCTGTCCGGCATGCACCGGCTTGGGCTTCAAGCTGGAAATCGACCCCGACCTCATCATTTCCGACCCGGACAAGTCTTTGGCTGAAGGCGTCATCGAGCCATGGAGCGGCACCAAGATGACGTCCCAGTATTATGGTCATATTCTCGAAGGACTCGCCCGCGAGATGGGCTTCTCCATGAAGACTCCATGGAAGGATCTGCCGGACGATGTCAAGCATGACATCCTATACGGCCATGACTTCAAGGTGGACGTGTCCTACCGCAATCGTTGGGGACGATTGCGCGAATACTCCACCGGTTTCGAAGGCGTGGTACGCACGCTGATGCGTCGTCATGATGAAACCGATTCGCAGTCTATGCGCGAATATTACGAGTCCTACATGCGCGAGGTGCCTTGTCAGGTATGCCACGGACGAAGGCTCAAATCCGAGGTTTTGGCGGTCACCGTGGATGGCAAGTCCATCTTCGACGTGTGTGACATGCCGGTAGTCCGCGAACTGGAATGGGTCAATGAATTGAAGCTCGAAGGCGCGGCGCAGATGATTGCCGGGGAAGTGCTCAAAGAGATCAAAGCACGTCTCGGCTTCCTCAACGATGTCGGCTTGGATTACCTGACTCTGTCTCGTGCTGCCGCCACGCTCTCTGGCGGTGAAGCACAGCGCATCCGTCTTGCCACGCAGATCGGTTCCGGTCTGGTCGGTGTCATGTACGTGTTGGACGAGCCGTCCATTGGCCTGCACCAGCGCGACAATGAACGTCTCATCGAGACATTGCATCATTTGCGTGACCTCGGCAACACGCTCATCGTGGTCGAACATGACGAGGACACGATACGTCAAGCCGATTGGGTGGTGGACATTGGTCCCGGTGCCGGCGAACATGGTGGCGAGGTCATCTATTCAGGCCCAGCCAAGCATCTCATCGAGGCAAAGCGTTCCATCACCGGCGATTACATCGCTCACCGGCGTGAGATCGCCGTGCCTGCCCATCGGCGCAAGGTACATAAGACCAAGGTGCTCAAGGTGGTCGGCGCGCGTGAGAACAATCTCAAGAATATTGACGTGAGCTTCCCCCTTGGGGTCCTCACTGTGGTCACCGGTGTTTCCGGCTCCGGCAAATCCTCGCTGGTGAATACGATTCTCTACCCGGTGCTTGCGGACAAGCTCAACGGCGCACGCATCGTGCCCGGCAAGCACACGCGTGTGGAAGGCGTCGATCAGGTGCGCAAAGTGATCCATGTGGATCAGAACCCCATCGGTCGCACACCACGATCCAACCCCGCCACCTACACCGGTGTCTGGGATAAGATTCGCGCACTGTTCGCCAAGACCCCCGAAGCGCAGGTGCGTGGCTATGGGCCGGGACGCTTTAGCTTCAACGTGAAAGGCGGTCGCTGCGAGGCCTGTCATGGTGACGGTACGCTCAAGATCGAGATGAACTTCCTGCCGGACGTGTATGTGGACTGCGAGGTCTGCCACGGCAAACGGTATAACCGTGAGACGTTAGAAGTCACCTACAACGGCAAAACCGTCGCTGACATCCTTGACATGCCTATCGAAGAGGCCGCTGATTTCTTCAAGGCGTACACCGGCATTTCCCGGTATCTCAAGACCTTGGTAGATGTGGGCCTCGGTTATATCCGGCTCGGGCAGCCCGCCCCCACGCTTTCGGGAGGTGAATCGCAGCGAGTGAAGCTCGCCACCGAGCTGCAGCGCAGGTCTGATGGCAAAACCGTGTACATCCTCGATGAGCCGACCACAGGCCTTCACTTCGAGGATGTGAACAAGCTGCTGAAGGTGCTGCAATCCTTGGTGGACAAAGGGAATACCGTTATCGTCATCGAGCATAATCTCGATGTGATCAAGGAAGCGGATTGGTTGATCGACCTAGGTCCGGAAGGCGGTGACGGAGGCGGCACCATCGTCACTCAGGGCACCCCGGAACAGGTCTCTGAATGCGAGGACTCCTGGACCGGAAAGTTCCTGAAGACGATGCTCTAACCCTTCGATCTGAGTTGACCTTGGGAGTGGAAGACATGCGTTGTGCGACACACTCAAGGCCGTTCGGCCAAGCCTACGGTCTTGCAACGCATGTCTTCCCCTCCCAATCCGTCCCGCAAAACGGTGTGAGATGAAAAGGAAGGATTGTGACGAACGATATTGAACGGCATAGTCCGGATGAGTGGCGCAAGACCGCCATGGCTCTGATGGACGGCGTCACAGCGAATTATGGCGGGCCGGACGATGCGGCAGCTGGGGGAGTGCAGGCTCGGGTCAATGTGAACGGGGCCCCGTTGCTGGGCGACTCCCGTGACCTGTTCCGACCGAAGACCTCCGATATTCCCGCCAAGCCGGGTGTCTATAAATGGCGTGACGGTGAAGGGCGCGTCATTTATGTCGGCAAGGCCAAGAACCTGCGCAACAGGCTCACCAATTATTTTCAACCGTTGTATTTACTGCATCCGCGTACGCAGACCATGGTACTTACGGCGCGTAGCTTGGAATGGACCGTTGTGGCCACTGAGCTGGAATCACTGACTCTGGAGTACACGTGGATCAAGGAATTCGATCCTCGATTCAACGTGCAGTTCCGTGATGATAAAACCTATCCGTATCTAGCCGTAAGCACAGGAGAGCGTATTCCACGGGTCTGGGTGACCCGATCACGCAAGCGCCGTGATACCCGGTATTTTGGTCCTTACGCCAAGGTCTGGGAGCTTAGACATAGCCTTGACCGCTTACTCCGTACCTTCCCGGTGCGCACCTGCACCACCAACGTGTTCCACAAAGCCCAACTCACCGGCCGTCCGTGTCTGTTGGCGTCCATAGGCAAATGCTCCGCGCCATGCATCGGGCGGATTGGAGCAGATGAACACCGTAGGTTGGCTGAACAGCTTGTAGGAGTTATGACCGGCCGGCTTGGCCGCTCGTATATAGCTCAACTTACCCGTGAGATGAAGGAGGCCAGCTCTGAACTTGAATTCGAGAAGGCCGCACGTTTGCGCGATCAGATTCAGATGCTTGAAACCGTGGTCCAGCAGAACGCGGTTGTCTTAGATCAGGATGTGGATGCAGACGTATTCGGGTTCGCTGGCGATGAGCTCGAAGCCTGTGTTCATGCCTTCTATGTGCGAGCCGGATCGATTCGTGGCGAGCGCAACTGGAGTGTGGAACGCGTCGAAGATATCGAGGACGGCGACCTTATGGCCGATTTCATCGTTCAGGTGTATTCGGAGTATGCGAATGCGACTGGAGCTGATGATTTGGCGCAAGGTGCGCAAGGCGAGGGGACTACGATCTCCGCTAGGCGAGAAGCCATCGGATCCACTCAGACCGTTACCGCGACCGACGCGCTGTCGCGTGCCAAGGCCACCCGAGAGCGCAACACTCGTCAGGAAGTGACAGGCCGTGCCGATTTACTCGCTCCGATAGCTCCCATACCGCGTGAGATCATTGTCCCCATCGAGCCATCGCGCAGCCGAGAACTTGAGCATTGGCTGACCGGGCTGCGTGGGGGAGCGGTAACGATTCGAGTGGCTGCACGAGGGGACAAAAAACAGCTTATGGATCGTGCCAACGACAATGCGAAGCAGGCTTTGGCGCGGGCAAAAATGAGTCGTATCTCAGACATGGGAGCCCGTACTCAGGCCATGAATGATGTGGCCAAGGCTTTGGGCTTGTCTGAAGCGCCATTACGCATTGAGTGCTACGACATTTCAAATACCGTAGACGGTTCATTCCAAGTAGCTTCAATGGTGGTGTTTGAAGATGCGATAGCCAAGAAATCCGAGTATCGCCGGTTTGCCATCCGAGGTAATGACGGCAAGGGCGCGGTGGATGATCTGTCCGCTCTTTACGAGACTCTGACCCGGCGTTTTCGCCATGGCAATATCGCTGGTGATTCAGGCGAGAGCATTGACGCCGAGGAGCGGGCTGCTCAAGCCGCTACGGCTCAGGCATCATTCCGAGATGCTGAGGCACCGTCGCAGGGTGCATCCGAGCATTCGGAAGCAACTTCGGATGACGTAGACATGCTCGTCCAGCAAAACACCAACCGGAGGCATTTCGCTTACAAGCCGAATCTCGTAGTGGTTGACGGTGGGCGACCACAGGTCATGGCGGCGGCCAAGGCGTTAAGCGATTGTGGTGTGGACGATGTGGCCGTTTGCGGTCTGGCCAAACGACTTGAAGAGGTATGGGTTCCGGACGATGACTATCCGATCATCCTCAAACGTCAATCTGAAGGTATGTATCTGTTGCAACGCGTGCGTGACGAATCCCATCGTTTCGCCATCACCTACCATCGCCAGCAGCGGCGCAAAGGCGCTCTGCGCAGCGCGCTGGACGATATTCCCGGCATCGGCGAAAGTTACCAGAAGCGTCTACTCGCACACTTCGGATCCGTAAAGGCCATGCGAGAAGCTAGTGTGGAGGATTTCGAAGCGGTCAGAGGCATCGGCCATGCCAAGGCCGAGACGCTGTACAACGCTTTGCATGTGGAGACCCGACAAGAGGAATGATTCCGTGACGGTGTGCGGACGGTTAAATGTACCAGCGCAAGTTCGGAAGTCGACTAGCATGGGAAGAGTTAAGAAGGAGAGGATATGGCCAATCATCATTGCGCGGTGCTCGGCAAGCCCATCGCACATTCGCTTTCCCCCGTACTGCATAATGCCGCCTATCAAGCGCTCGGTCTCGCAGAATGGCATTATGACAAGCATGAAGTAGGAGAAGACGATCTCGATGCTTTCCTGAAAGGACTCGACCCTTCGTGGGCTGGTCTGAGCCTCACCATGCCGTTGAAGAAAACCATCCAACCGTATGGTATCCCCTCGAATCTATGGGCAAAAGAGCTTCACATTGCCAACACCGCAGTGTTTGATTGGTCAAAAGCAACTTATGATGATCAGGGATGGCCTCATGGCAAACCCGGTATTCGGCTGTACAACACGGATGTTGTTGGTATTCAACTGGCTTTTGACAATGCCAATCGTGAATTCGGCGAACACCATAAGCCAGACCGGAGTCTGAACGCACTGATTATTGGCAACGGCAATACCGCCACTTCAGCTGCGGCGGCCTGCGCGATGATGCCGGAAATCGGACATGTCACCGTAGCGGCACGGCATCCCGGGAAAAACCCTGGCTTGAATGATGTGGTCGACAAATTCATCAAAACCAACCATCCCTATGACGAAATCGGCTTAGATGATGTTGCAGCGCTTACAGCCGTTGCAGGCCAAGCTGAATACGCCATCAATACGATTCCTGGTCATGCTGCCGATGGTGTGGCTGAAATGCTGGTTGACGGCACGGCATCCGTGCATGGTTTGCTGCTGGACGTCGTATATGATCCACGTCCCACCAAACTCATGAAAGCGTGGAGAAACCGCGGTGGGCGCGCCATCGGAGGTGAGGAAATGCTGTTGTATCAGGCTTTGGTGCAGGTGTTGCTCATGACCGGTATTTGGGATACCGATCCGCCCAGCGACGCTGATCAGCGGTTGCAAGATACAACCACCGAAGACGATCATCTGGAGATAGCCATGCGCAAAGCTCTTGAGGAGGCTCTGTGATGAATGAATCTGCATCTGTGCGTACGGCGTCAACGTCGAGCGTGCCATCGATAGGGGAGACTCAGACGGAATCTCGGCATGCGGCTTCCATGCCGGTGAAGCAAACGTCTCCAGCAGCCGATTTTGAGGTGTTGCTTATCACCGGTATGTCTGGGGCCGGTCGTTCCCATGCCGCCGATTGTGTGGAAGATATGGGCTGGTATGTGGTGGATAATCTGCCGCCCCGGTTGCTCATCCCATTGGTCGATATGATGACTACCTCGGGAGCCAATGGAGGTGTCCATAAGCTCGCTGCGGTGATTGATGTGCGCTCCAGTTATTTCGATGATCTGGTGGCGGTGCTGAGCCATCTCGATGATCTCGGAGTGAAAACCCGCATACTGTTTCTTGATGCGAGTGACGATGTGCTGATCAAACGATATGAATCTGTTCGCAGGCCGCATCCGTTGCAGCATGGGAATCGTTTGATCGATGGCATTCTTGAGGAACGTCAGTTGCTGAACAATCTTAAAGAACGTGCCGATTGGGTTATTGATACCAGTAATTTGAGTATTCATCAGCTTTCCACAAAGCTTTATGATGCGATGCTCGGATCCGGTCCCGCTACCGTTTCCGTACACATATTCAGCTTCGGGTTCAAATACGGTATGCCCATTGATGCTGATTTCGTAGCTGATGTGCGGTTCCTGCCCAATCCGTTCTGGGTGCCTGAATTGCGGGAGCTGAATGGGCTGGACAAGCCGGTGTCGGATTATGTGCTTTCCAGCAAGGGTGCCGTGGAATTCCTGGATGCCTATGAGAAGGCAATCGAAACGGCTCTGGAAGGGTACGCCCAGGAAGACAAGCACTATGTGACTATTGCCATAGGTTGTACGGGTGGCCAGCATCGTTCGGTGGCTATGAGTGAGGAGCTGGCACGTCGACTCCGTCTGCATGGATTGAACGTTTCTGTTTCCGCAAGGGAACTGCATAAACGTCATTCGTTATAGCAATTGATTAGATTGCTCACAGTGCGAGAAAACAGAGCCCGAATTATATGTCAAACGGGTTTAGTTGTCCACGAGATTAGGTATCACAGTAAGCCGATGGCTTCCGACTGCAACAAAGCCGAGGCGCTTGATGCATTGAGAAGAACGGGACTGTAGGAGGTTGGATCTTGGCTCTTCTGGACGATGTCAAAAGCGAATTGGCCGCTTTTGAAGGCGATTCACCGGCGGCTATCAAAGCGCAAGCCGCTGCGATGATTCGTTTTGGCGGCGGATTGCGTCCCGTACAGAACGCTTATGTTATACAGGCTGTATTCACTTCGCTTGATGCGGCCGAGTGGTTGCGCAACACCTTGCGCAACGTATTCGGGCATGAGGCTGAGATCAATCATCTTACGCGACAGACGCAGAACGGCCCTGTAGAAACGTATGTGGTGCTCGTTACACGCAATGTAGTGGCTCTTGCTCTGCAGACCGGCTTGGTTGATCGCCGTAAGCAGCAGGTTCACGGCTTGCCGGCTGAAGTGGTCAATGGTTCCATCGCTCAGATCAAAGCGGCATGGCGTGGAGCCTTCATGGCGCGTGGATTCCTTTCTGATCCCGGTAAGGCGAGCTTCTTGGAGATTGCCTGCCCGTCCGAGGAAGCCGCCATGGCATTGTGCGGTGTGGCTCGCCGTCTTGGCATTCAGGCGAAACACCGCACATTGCGCAGCTCCGAGCGGGTTACGCTGAAGGACCCGGACGCCATTGAACGCATGCTCAAGCTGATGGGGGCTTCCCGTTCGGCTCGTGAGTGGACCGGCAAACGTTCCGATGGCGAAACTCGTGGCAAGGCGAATCGTCTGGCCAACTTCGACGACGCCAACATGCGTCGTTCCGCAAAGGCCGCTGCCGAGGCTAGCGAGAAGGTGCAGCACGCTTTTGAGGTATTGGGGGATAACATTCCTGACAACCTGCGTCAGGCTGGTCAGCTGCGCATCGATCATGTAGATAAGAGCCTTGAAGAGCTCGGCAAGATAGCCGAACCGCAAATCACCAAAGATGCAATCGCCGGTCGCATTCGCCGTCTGCTGCAGCTTGCGGAAAAGACCGAAAAGGCCCGTGCCGCCGAAGGTAAGTGAAACGTGCGCATGCGCCCATCTATTTAGGTAGGTGACCCATGCGCGCAAGGGGCATTGCATCGTGAACATCGCCGGATTCAGTCGTCAGGATTGAATCCGGTGTTTTGTTTGAGCGGGTGCATGGTTTTGTTCTCAAATGCCTGTAATATGCAAAGTGGCAAAACTGGCCACTTTGACGTGAAATCCGTCAAGGAAAGGATATTATGAAGACACTCAAGGATCTCGGAGATCTCAAGGGCAAGCGCGTTCTCGTCCGCGCTGATTTCAACGTCCCGCTGGACGGCACCACCATCACTGATGACGGTCGTATCAAGGCCGCCCTGCCGACCATCAAGGCCCTGCGCGAAGAAGGCGCCAAGGTCATTCTGATGGCTCACCTCGGCCGCCCGAAGGGCAAGGTCGTCCCTGAGCTGAGCCTGGCTCCGGTTGCCGCCCGCCTCGGCGAGCTGCTCGGCATCGAGGTTCCGTTGGCATCCGATACCTATGGCGAGGATGCTCAGGCCAAGGTTGCCGCCATGAACGACGGCGATGTGGTGCTGCTGCAGAACGTGCGCTTCAACCCGGAGGAGACCTCTAAGGACGCTGAGGTGCGTGCCGCTTACGCCAAGAAGATCGCCGCCCTCGGTGAGGCTTTCGTCTCCGATGGCTTCGGTGTGGTCCACCGTGCTCAGGGCTCCAACTACGATGTGGCCGCCGATCTGCCGGCTGCCGCAGGTCTGTTGGTCGAGAAGGAAGTCAAGGCCCTGTCCAAGGCCACCGAGAACCCGGAGCGTCCGTTCACCGTGGTGCTCGGCGGTTCCAAGGTCTCCGACAAGCTCGGCGTGATCGAGAACCTGCTCGACAAGGCCAACCGTCTGGTCATTGGCGGCGGTATGGTGTTCACCTTCCTCAAGGCCAAGGGCTACGAGGTCGGCACCTCCCTGCTCGAAGAGGATCAGCTCGACAAGGTCAAGGGCTATATCGAGACCGCTGAGAAGAACGGCGTTGAGCTCGTGCTGCCGACCGACATCGTCGTGAACCCCGGCTTCCCGGCCGGCGATACCCCGGTCGCTCCGGAGGTCGTCCCTGCCGATGCCATCCCGGCAGACAAGATGGGTCTGGACATTGGGCCTGATTCCCAGAAGCTGTTCCACGACAAGATCGTGGACTCCAAGACCGTGGTGTGGAACGGCCCGATGGGCGTGTTCGAGATTCCGGAGTTTGCTGCTGGCACTAAGGCTGTGGCTCAGGGTCTCGTCGACGCCACTGCGGCTGGTGCCTTCACCATCGTGGGCGGCGGCGACTCCGCTTCCGCAGTGCGCAACCTCGGTTTCCCGGAGGATGGCTTCTCTCACATCTCCACCGGTGGTGGCGCTTCCCTCGAATTCCTTGAGGGCAAGGAGCTCCCGGGTCTCAAGGTGCTTGAGTAGTTTGCATACAGCGGCTCCCCTTATCTGAAAGGATGCAGATCGCTGAATGGCCGAGGATAGTCCTGAATAGGTTTGGACTTTCCTCGGCCATCTATAGTGATGCCTTCCTTCAGAAGGGGAGTTTTGATGTTGAGAGGAGGGGCATATGACAGTCAAACGCATTCCATTGGTGGCCGGTAATTGGAAAATGAATTTCGATCATCTTGAGGCCACATATTTCGTGCAAAAGCTGGCATGGCTGTTACGTGACGCGCATTTTGATTTCAAACGTTGTGAGGTCGCGCTATTCCCTTCTTTCACTTCCTTGCGTAGCGTACAGGTGTTGGTCGAAGCGGATCGGTTACGCGTGACCTATGGCGCCCAGTCGGTATCCGTAACCACTCAAGGCGCGTTTACCGGAGATGTCTCGGCTGATATGATAGCCCACCTCGGATGCTCTTATGTGATCGTCGGGCACTCCGAGAGACGCAAATATCACCCGGAGGATGATGCCAATATCGTCGATCAAGTGCGTGCGGTGCTTGCTGCCGGGATGCAGCCGATTTTGTGCGTCGGAGAAAGCTTCGAAGAACGTCGGCAAGGAATTGAGCTTGACTTTGCCGTCGGTCAGGTGCGCGATGTTACCCGTGACCTCAGCGATGAGGAAACCTCGAAACTCATCGTGGCATATGAGCCGGTATGGGCTATCGGTACAGGAATGGTTGCCACTCCTCAGTCTGCGCAGGAGGCATCCTGTGCCATTCGAGAGGATCTGCGAGAAACCTTCGGCGCTGATGTCGCCGATGCCGTTCGTATTCTGTATGGCGGGTCAGTAACCTCCAAGAACGCGTCGGAGCTTATTTCCCAGCCCGATGTGGATGGATTCCTTATCGGAGGGGCTGCTCTGGACGTTGATGAATTGGCGAAAATCGCTCGTCTGGTATTGAAATCCACACAAGGGCGATAACAATACGACGTTTCTCCCACGTATGCGCTAAGCTAATACATTGGTTTTATTGATTCGGAGGTACCCTGTGACCGCTCTTAAGATTGCGCTGCAAATCATCGTAGTGCTGCTCAGCTTCATCCTGACGTTGCTCATCCTTATGCATAAGGGCAAGGGCGGTGGCCTTTCCGATATGTTCGGTGGCGGTCTTACCCAGAATGCCGGCACCTCTGGCGTCGCGGAAAAGAACCTGAATCGTTGGACCGTCATCATCGCCCTGCTGTGGGTGGCCTTGATTATTGGTCTGGATATGATGACCAAATTCAATATTGGCTGATTTCTGTGCAGTCAATACCTAGAGGCTTTATCAAGCTGCGGCCCGCAACTGTTGCTTTCGGTTGCGGGCCGCAGCTTTTTTGACGTCATGGTGCTTGCCGGCCGTCAAGCACCATGCTGGCCGGTACTATTGTGTCAGGCTGAAGCAGTGTTCAGGAAGGAGCATGAGATGGTTACTATGAACAGGAACCGTGTCGTTATCGTCGGCACAGGGCAGGTGGGAGCCACCGCGGCATTCGGCATTGTTACACATGGATTGTGCAATGAATTAGTGCTCATTGATCATTTCGATGCAAAGGCGCTGGGAGAGGCTCATGATTTGGATGATGGCAGTGAGTTCCAGGATCGCCATGTGAAGGTACGCACTGGTGATTATTCGGATTGCAAGGATGCAGACATCGTGGTCATCACCGTGGGCCGCAAGCCACCGGCCAATTCCACACGACTTGCCGAACTTGGCTTTACAGTCGGCTTGGTCGGAGAAGTGGTGGACAACGTTATGGCTTCCGGATTCAATGGTGTCATTGTTATGGTGTCCAACCCGGTGGACGTGATGGCATGGTACGCATGGAAAAGGTCCGGCCTTCCTCGTACGCAGGTACTCGGCACCGGCACCGCGCTTGATACTTCACGGCTTAAAACCATTATTGGAGAGGAAACAGGCTTGGATCCACGCAACGTGGGTGGCTTCGTCATGGGCGAGCACGGCGATTCGCAATTCGCCGCATGGTCCACCGTCTCGCTTGGGGGCAAACCATTCGCCCGATTCCTTGCGGATAATCAGGATCGTTTCGCCTCGGTATCCACCGCTGAAATTGAGGCCAAGACGAGAATGCGCGGCAACGAGATCGTTGTGGCCAAGGGAGGGACCAACTTTGGCATCGCTTCTACCGTAGCCGGAATCGTACAGACCATCTTGTGGGATGAACGGCGTATCGTACCTGTCTCCACATTGCTCGATGGCGAATATGGCGAGCATGATGTATTCCTGGGAGTGCCCACTGAACTGCGCGCCAACGGTGCCAATGAGATCGTGGAGCTTGAACTCACTGAAGAAGAACATTCCAAGCTCCATCATTCTGCAGAACTCGTTCGTTCATATTGCCAAGGACTGTTGTAATGACGATTCATGATGATATTCGGACAGACACCATGCATAATCCAGTCCGCAATACTTCTCGTGAGCCCGATCCCTTGGCTAATACGCTACCGCCACTGATTGTCGCTGATCTTGATGGCACACTGCTTCATGACGCCGAAGTATTCGAGGATCGTGACATCAGCGAGCGTAGCATCCGCGCTATTGAGCGTGCGCATGACGCGGGCTCTCGATTCGTCATTGCCACTGCACGTCCGGTCAGTACAGGATTGAGATTCGCCGAGCAACTGCCGGTCGATGCCGTGATCTATCTGAATGGCGCACTCATTGATTTTGATCCGGCACATTCCAACTTCGACACGCTCACCTCTGGAGCGGTTCCAAATGACGGTAGCCTGATTAAAATCGGGTTTCCCTCACGCCGTGCGTGTGAAGTCTGTCTTGATTTGTTGAGTGCCATTCCGGAGCTGAGAATCGGCATCGTAATGGACGACGTGCGATACACCAATTTTGACATTAGCGTTTATTGGAAAACACAGACTTTTCGATACACCGACTTTCATGATGTACCTGATGGCGTAGCTGATAAGATTACGATTTTCCCTGAACCTGATCAATGGGATTTGTTGCACCCGCTCATACCGGACGATTTTGAGATTTCGGTGAGCGAAGGCGTTATGTGGATGCTTATGAATCCCGAAGCCAACAAGCAGCATGCCATGCGATTTGTCTGTGATCGATTCGATATACCTGCCGAACAGACAGTCGCATTTGGCGATGATCTCATCGACATAACGATGATGCAGACGGCCGGTAGGGGAATAGCCGTATCCAACGCCAATCCGGCGGTACTCGCCATCGCCGACGAAGTCTGTCCGCCTAATAACGAAGACGGCGTGGCCCAATGGATCGAATCCCGACTACAGTAGGAAACATGGTGATTGGTTCCTTGCATGATCATGCCATGGGGGCGTTACTGGGTCTCGCTATCGGCGATGCGCTCGGCATGCCCACACAGAGCATGTCCCCGGAGACAATTCGTGCAGAATATGGCAATGCGCCTATTCGCACTTTCATAGAGGCATCCGCCCGGCAACCCATTGCTGCGAACATGCAAGCCGGCAGCGTTACCGATGATACTGAGCAGGCGTTGTTGCTGGCCAATCAGCTCATTGACGGCAACGGTGAACTTGACATTCGTCAGTATGCTTGTGCATTGCTGAATTGGGAAGCGGATATGAAAGCCAAGGGCTCACTGGATTTGCTGGGCCCCTCTACCAAACGAGCTCTTGAACAGTTCCAAGCTGGTGTCGCAGTAGAGCAAACCGGTATTCTCGGCACCACCAACGGCGGTGCTATGCGTGCATGCCCTATTGGCATTGCCAATAGACCCGGGCCGCATCTGGCGGAAATCGCGCGGCGATCCTCTATCGTGACGCATAACACCAGACAAGGGCTTGAGTCCACCATGCTGGTCGCTGCGGCTGTCAGTTATGGCATCAATGGGGCGGCTCCGGTGGAAGCTTTGCTTCTGGCCTGCAATTTTGTGACTGCATACTTAGCTATGAGACAGTTCGAGGGGCTTGATGCAGGCCATTGGTCCGCAAAAGCATCGGTGATTGCTCGTGCGCGGTGGGCCATCAATTGGGCGCGAGATCATACAGGCGATAACGCCGCTGACCTCTACGATCATGATATGTTCGCCCAGCATCTGCGTGATCTAATCGGCACCAGTGTAGAGGCCAATGAATCCGTACCTGCTGCATGCGCAATTATTGCCCGATATGCTGAGCGTCCGTATGATGCTCTGGTCGTGGCCGCTAACTTAGGCGGCGACACTGACACCATTGCCGCTATCAGCGGTGCAATTCTTGGCGCGTGCCATGGAGCCGGCGCCTTACCCACTGATTTGGCTCGCACAGTGGAAGAAGTGAACGGTTTGGATCTTGCCGCTGTGGCCGAACGACTGCTGGAGCTGTCCGAAAGGGATGAGTATGAGCGGTGACAATCCTGCCACAGGGCGAGTCATCAGTCTAGGTCAGATGCTTGTTGACCTGACCATGCGCATCGACCGCGTGCCGGAGCCTGGAGGTGATGCCTTCGCCGATGAAGCCGTGGCCCGAGTAGGATCCAGTTTCAATATCCTGCATGCTGTGCGTCAAATGGGCGTCGCAGCGGCGCACGGTGGTATCATCGGCACTGGTCCATGGGCTACGCAGATTAGGAATGCATTGGCCGACGACGGTATCGCGCATATCGGACTGACTGATTCAACTCGTGATTCCGGTATTTGCATGGCCATGACCGATGCGCGCGCTGAGCGTACGTTCGTAACAGTGCGAGGCGCTGAGACCCAGGGTGATGAACGATGCTTCAATGGCATCGAACCAGCCGACACAGACATCGTTCATATTAACGGTTACACGTTTGCGCATCCCACCTCGCGAGGATTGCTCGCTTTCCTCGAACGGTACACTTCCCATCGATTCACCACCGTATTCGATCCATCTTCGGTGGCAGCGGGAGCGGAAGACCGGCTGTTGAATGCCATTATTGTCCATCGTCCTATATGGTCCTGCAACTATGAGGAAGGGCTGGCACTGGGACGTCGTCTAGGATTGTCCGGCGCGATTCTGCGAGATGCCGAAACCGTTTGCACTGCGCTCAGTGAACGATTGAATGCCCCAGTGATTCTTCGTGCTGGAGCTTCGGGCGCATGGCTGAGTGCCGCAGCGGGGGAGTGTGCGCGATTGGTGCCGTCCCATCATGTGCATGCCGTCGATACTAACGGAGCAGGCGATTGCCATGTAGGGGTGATGAGCGCAGAACTCATTCGCGGCGCTTCACTCTATGAAGCGGTACGCATAGCCAACGTTGCTGCTGCAATTTCCGTCACGCGATCCGGACCCGCGACATGTCCATCGCGGCAAGAAATCGAACCATTCTTGTGACGAGGTTATGCGTGTTTACACGCTTGTTATTGAACTTATATTGAACTAGGCGTATGCTTTGAACCGAAGTTCAACGCAAGGAATTGAACTTCGGTTGGAGGCACAATATGAGCGCATCAGTATTCGCGGAACGCCTGCGCAATGCGATGAACAGCCGTGGGTTAAAGCAGGTTGATCTTGTTCGCGCGGCTGAGCATAGCGGCGTGAAAATGGGGAAAAGTCACATCAGCCAATACGTATCCGGCAAAACCGTACCGCGCGAGGATGTGCTTTTGTTTCTTGCCGGGGAATTAGATGTAGACGCGAGCTGGCTGCGTGGCGAGGAATCCTCTCCTCGATTGCTGCATGATGCGCCACTTGTCGGGCGTGACAACGATGTCACCACTAATCGTGACAACGATATCATCACAACAAATAACAATACAAGAACTGAGGCGTTGAAATTGAACCATAATGAACTTTCTGATACTCGCCCTTTGGAAACGGAAATCCCTTCAAGTCGCCGCCGTACATTCGGTAAGTCACATAAGCTTGACAATGTTTTGTATGATGTGCGAGGTCCGGTGGTGGACGAGGCGGCCCGTATGGAGGCGGACGGCACACATATTCTGAAATTGAACATTGGCAACCCTGCGCCGTTCGGTTTCCGTACACCGGATGAAGTCGTTTACGATATGGCGCATCAGTTGACTGATACTGAAGGATATTCGCCGTCCAAGGGACTGTTCTCCGCACGCAAGGCCATCATGCAGTATGCGCAGCTCAAGAACCTGCCGAATGTCACCATCGACGACATTTACACCGGAAACGGTGTCAGTGAGCTCATTAATTTGTGTATGTCTGCGTTGCTGGATGATGGCGATGAAGTGCTCATTCCCAGCCCCGACTATCCGCTATGGACTGCCTGTGTGAATCTGGCCGGCGGCACTGCCGTACATTACGTATGTGATGAGCAGTCCGAATGGTATCCGGATCTTGACGACATTCGCGCCAAGATCACCGACCGTACGGTGGCCATTGTGCTTATCAACCCGAACAACCCTACCGGCGCACTGTACCCGAAAGAAGTGCTGCAGGAGATCGTGGATATCGCACGCGAGCACCAGCTCATGATTTTCTCTGACGAGATCTACGATCGTCTGGTCATGGATGGGCTCACCCACACGTCCATTGCGTCGCTTGCTCCTGATTTGTTCTGCGTGACGTTCTCCGGCCTGTCCAAATCGCATATGATCGCCGGCTACCGTGTGGGCTGGATGGTGCTTTCCGGCAACAAGCGCATCGCCAAGGACTATATCGAAGGCCTCAACATGTTGGCGAATATGCGTATCTGTTCGAATGTGCCTGCGCAGTCCATCGTGCAAACGGCACTCGGCGGCCATCAGTCCGTCAACGACTACATCGTGCCCGGAGGCCGTCTATATGAGCAGCGCGAATACATTTACAACGCCATCAACTCGATTCCGGGGCTCACCGCTGTTAAGCCGAAAGCCGCTTTCTACATCTTCCCGAAGATCGACGTGAAAAAGTTCAATATCCGCGATGACGAGCAGTTCGCCCTTGACCTGCTCCACGACGAGCGTATCCTTATCACCCGCGGTGGAGGCTTCAACTGGGGCGAGCCGGATCACTTCCGTATTGTTTACCTGCCCCGTATCGAGGTACTTAAGGACGCCACCGCCAAGATTGCGAACTTCTTCAGCTACTATTGGCAGGCTTGAGTTAGGTTTGGCTCCCCTCGGAGAGGGAGCCAAACCTAACCTGCAGTTGTTAAATTGTCTGCTTAACGGCTTGGCCCAGCAACTGAAGACCCGCTCTCAGCGGGACTCATCATTACCTCGCAGCTGTCGCTGCTCAGCCTCGCCTACAGACGGTCCACCGGACCATCTGCTTAACGGCTTGGCCCAGCAATTACGGACTCGCCTTCCGGCGAGTCTCAACATTACCTTCGCTCGGCTCTCACCTCGCTCAGGCCGTCACTACGGACAGTCCAGTGGAACTATGGAATCATTGCAATAACAGTGGTTCCATAGTTTCATGCAGTCTTGAATGATTGCTAAACTTGTTGCTATGAAACCATTCCAAACAATGCATAACAAAAGAATACAATGGTGTTGTAAATGGAAACAAGACGGCGCATGGCGTTATGTTTACGATGATAACAAAAAGCGTTGTATAGAAAAACAACTCGCACGAGTGGCAAAACTGGGCAAAATCAGTGTTGATGAACCAGTAGTTAAGAAACCAGTACCGGTAAAAAAACCAGTACATACCATTGATTTTGTGTTTTATGAGCGGTTGGAATCAATGGATAAAAAGCATGAAATTAGTGAAAAACATTATAAGAACACTAACAACATGTATAAGAAACACATAAAACCATATTTATCAGATATGGATATCAGTGTTGATTCAAAAACTTTAAACAAGTATTTCAATGAATTAGAAACAACTGATAGTAATAAGAACAAGATTTATAAGTTATTACATGCACTATTTGAATATTCAATTAAGAACGGTTATATCCAGTTCAATCCTACAAACAGTGTTAACAAGCCAGCATATAATAACAAAACTCGTGCATTGGAAATAGATAAGACAAATCAGATAATACTAACATTAAAAGGTATCATCAATATGCTGTCTTACGAGCAATGTAAATACCATGAATACTACAACATGTTTTTATTGCTCACATTAGGATTAAGAGCCAGTGAGCTAATAGGATTAACACAAGAATCATTGAATTATGCTGATAGTAGTTTAACAGTATCAACACAATTAAGAAAAGAAAACGGCGCTTACTATTTGAAATTAGGAACAAAAGGTAAGCTAACAGATTTTCATTCAAGAACAATACCAATTGGCAGGCAGTACAAACAAGCAATACTTGATGAAACCAATAAACATAAAAACGCGGTTTCACTACCTGTTAAATTGAATGATGAATACATGAAAAATGAAACAAGGCATGCACTGTTCATCAAGAATAACAAACCGTTTGATTATAACAATCTAACTTACATATGGAAAAGAATACAAGATGAATACCATCGAATTATGCTACATGATGATACTAAACCAACATACATAAGATTGCATGCATTTAGACACATGGCAGCTACACAATTAGCAGAACAAGGCGAAAACATTCAAATAGCACAAGCAATCCTTGGACATATGAACCCGTCCATGACCGAATACTATACGCACTTAACAGCGTCCATGATGAAAGCAACGGCGGAACGATTTGAAAACAACATGCTACACGAAATGACAAGTTTGAACTATGGCATAGAACAAGCAATGAACATAGATACCATGTTAAACGAACAAAAAGGGGTCATAGAACGGCGTTCACACACTGACACGACTAATGACATGGATTGATAAAGAAAAGGCCAGCATGGGCGCTTACAGGCTTTTTTGAAACGGCCGCGTAAAGGTCCATGCTGGTCCTACTGTTCTTGAATGATGAATGCTAACAACACTGTTAACCACTAACACATAACTATATATATATCTATAAGTAATAAAAGGTCTACCAACAGCGTCTTATTCTTGTTGGATTTACACGCTATCAATGATTGCATTGATACAGTTTATTTTTAATGGACGGCTCCGCCTTGTACCTCTACACGCCTGGCTGATTTTAACAACCGTCCTACTTACAACCAACACATATACCACCATCGACCATCCGATTGATTGCAAGCCCCCGCGTTTCGGATTACCACTAACAAGAACAGATACAAACAAACTATTCAATGCCAGTTTCTAACAGGCTGATTCAAACGCTGTAATCATATGAGCTACTTTTAAGACAATCGTCCGCTTTTACAGGCATCCATTACAATTCTTGAACCATTCAAAATCCTACGCCTATCAATCAAACAATTGTTAGAATTAATTGTTTGTATCAATGACTTGCATTCAGTTTTCGCACTGATGTGAAAAACAGCCTGAACTTACTTTTATGGGATTTGTCAGGGATTCACCAATTAAACCTGTTCTATAAAACAAGAACTCCGGCGTGCTCCACCATTGCTATGAAATTATACTAACAACTTAAAACAGGCCTCTTCAATAACAGTATAAACCATTATCTTAATCCGACCAGTCCAATTCAATGGACGCCGTTGTTTCAAGTTGTAATCAATAATATCACATTCAAACATATTTATGAAAATGAATTATCAGCAGGTTATCTATCAAACACTGTTTTTGGTTCAAAAATAGCACTATCAAAAGTTTACAACATTTGATAGATAGATAAAAGACAATATTTAATCATAAAACACATGATTTTACAGAAAAATCTTTATTTTTTTCAAAAATATCAAAAATGTATGGATTTTGATTGATATTTAATAATTGAAACTTAAACACAACTTTAAGGGGGTTTATATGAAATATGGATATATAAGAGTTTCAACTAACAAACAAACAAAATATGGTTATTCACTTGATTATCAAAAGGACGCTGTTATAAAGGCAGGCGCTGAACATGTGTTAGCAGATGAATCAGTGAGTGGTAAAAACATGCAACGCCCCGGTTTCAACACATTACAGATTGCATTACACCCGGGGGACACCGTTATTGTTCACTCACTCGACCGTTTAGGTAGAAACTTTAAAGACATAGTGAACATAACTGATGATTGGAATAAAAGGGATATAACGCTCATAGCTCTTAAAGAGGGCGTTGACACCAGCACACAGGTTGGAATCACTTACTTACAAATCATGGCATCAATAGCCCAACTTGAACGACGCATGATTATTGAACGAACAGAAGCAGGCCGTAAAAAAGCCCATGAACAAGGTAAGACAACCAACCGCCCACCAACATGGACTGACAAGGACGCATTGAAAGCATTGGATTATAGAGAAAACAAGGATTTTGATATCTGTGATCTATGTATCAAGTTCAAAAAATCAGAAGCAACGATTTTCAGAATGCTACGCCGTGCAAGAGAAATCAAACATGAAAACACAACCAATGACAAAAAGGACAAACAAAAATGAGAAACAAAAAAGAAAAGTCCACAAATGTAGACAAACCATCACAAATGGTAAGTGCAACACTGTTAGCTCAAACATTCAATGCTGACTATGAATTAATGCTAACAGCAATCGAGTACTACCCCAACCGAACAAAACCAACATGGCAGAAACTGATTTACGAGGGGGCTACAAACGGTTTAACAGCTAATCAAGTGTTAGAACAAATCATTACAAAAGGTCAACCAATGGGATTGATAAAGAGAAAATAAAAGGCGGTATGCATGAAAAAGAAAAAGATACTAACACTAACAATTGCATTCATTGCAACACTGACCGTGCTCACAACGGCGCTGTTCATAGAAACCAATCATGCCATTGCTAATGGCATATGCAATAACATAACTGATTGCAATGGTTTCTATTATGACTTGAACGGGGTCAGATACAACGCGGATGGAATGAAACAGATTGCAGATGATATCAGTAAGAATGGTAATAAAAGCGAATGGTATGAAACCATATTGAATAACAGTGGCGGTGGTAAAGTTCTTATAGATAACAAACAATACGCTGTATCAATGCCATATGGATTGAACACTGATGATAAAGCAAGCGACCCCAGTAAGAAAACAGCACTGACATTTGAAATATATTCATATTCAAACAATCCTGAACTGTTCGCAATTGATACGACAAAAACAGCATTGTCAACATGGCGTGATTCTGAATTAAGAAAGAAAGTCAACATCGAGGTTTTTAACAAACTACCAGTCGACTTACAAAAGAACATAATACCAACCGTTGGAATGAGAAACACAATATACCAATCAGCTAATTGCAACATGGTCGGCGTATATTGCAATCCACTTGAATCGGATATAAACAACACGGCAACCATTGACAAGATTCACATATCAACATATTCATACCAACAAGGTAAATACCTGGGCGGTTATTACATATTCAACATGTGATTATGGGAATAAAACTCACATCATGCCAGTTGAATAATGTAGCACAAAAAATCATGCACAAGATTTATACGCACGATTAAAAACATGCTAACATTGAAAACAACTACGAACGAATAAACACAAGAGAACGGATTAAGTTATGTTAGAAAACAAACACTTAAATGATAATGAAAACGACCAGTACGATGATGTCATTCAAACCATCATTGACAATAATGAGGGATGGAATGATAGCATACCAGCTGATGAATCAGATTTGTCATGGTTTGAAACCAGTACCATCAAGGAACTAATGGAATGGATGAGTGATGAAATCAACATCTACTATGAAAACATTGATGAATATGATGAACCTGATGATGATGAATTAGAACAATACAAACAAGCCACTAAGTTTCTTGAAAATCTATATACAAGAATCAAAAACGAGCTTACAAACAATGTTCAAACATCCAATTATTATGGATTCAATGACAAAAAAGAGTTTGATGAATTAAGTCAAGTGATGGAATCTTACGACTGGATTACTATCAAATAGCTATATGGGATTCGACCTTTTCAGATGTCAACTATGATGTCAACTCGAATGTCATATTAGATGTCATGCAATAGTGATGTATGAATAAGTAAGAAACCGCTTTAAAAGTGGTTTCTTATTTTTATATCCACAAAAAAGCCAAACAAACAAACCAATAAATAGAATAGATGAATTACATAAACAGCAGTGAATAAAAATGCTAACAATGACAGGCATTGAACGCACTTATATTAACTACTGGATAGCTTTAAGAACGCAGCGGCGAAAAACGCCCTACCACTCTCGCAACTATTACATTCATCACCGTAATTTATGATGGTTGTGTTTGAATCGTGTGCTGAAAATGCTGGACGCGTGTCATTTTATCTTTTTATTTTTCTTTTTTCAATTTATTGAAAACGGGTTGCAATAAAACCATGCACACATGATATTACAAAAGTAAGTGAAGGAATATATACTAACAACTTATAAGTTTCTCTATACAACAAACAGTTTCAGTAATTGATACCAACCCCCGGCGTTCAAACCGGGGGTTCATTCATACACGGTCCTAAAACTCACAAAAAGGGGTCATAGAACGCCGTTCATGTAAAACAGGTATCATTTCATGCTCATGCTAACAGGGGCACCAGTGGCCGTTTGAATAAGTTTTTGAAAAACCATGCAATGATTAACAGGGGGCATGCAATAAAACAATGCTCACATGATATTAAATAATTGTAATGACTTGTACCCCTAATCAAATCATTATGTATGTCTTATATTGGCTTGATATAATTAAAAACAAACAAAATGAAACCACGGCCTCGACCCCGTGGTTTTACTTTATCTGATATCTGATATTCAAATAATGTAAATTGAAAACTCATAAATATTTCTTCTATGAATGAACCCCCGGTTTTAACGCCGGGGGTTCATTTTATGTGTTCATGTATAGTAGCCCACAAACCCCGTTTTTCTTGATTTTCATCGGCGTGTTCGCTTATATGCACTGATAAACCAGCTATAATAAACGACATCGATTTTAAGAACAAGAATGGTTGCTAAATATGGTTGCTACTTAAAACATCCTTGAAAACCGTTGGAATTATTGATAATCAAAATCCCAGTGGACTGTCCGCTTAACGCTCCGGCCATACCTCTTCCGCGATGGAACGGACTAGGGCGATCTTGGCCCATTGCTGGTCTTCGGTCAGGTGATTGCCCTCCTCGGTAGAAGCGAAACCGCACTGCGTGGACAGGCACAGACGCTCCAACGGCACGTATTGTGCGGCTTCGGCGATACGCGCCTTGATGGTCTCGGGATCCTCAAGCTCCGGCTTCTTCGAGGTAATAAGGCCCAACACCACCTTCTTATCCCCGGATACTTTGGCCAATGGCTCGAAATCACCGGAACGGTCATCGTCGAATTCCAGATAGTAAGCAGACACGTTCTCTTCGCCGAAGAGCACATCCGCCACTTGGCCGTAACCGCCGGCGGAGAACCATTGCGACTGGTAGTTGCCGCGGCAGATATGAGTGGTGACTACCATGTCCTCTGGCATGGCGGCGATTACCGCGTTGTTCACGGCCGCGTACTGACGTTGCACGGTCTTGGCATCCACACCGAACACGGTGTCCTTGAAGTCCTCGGACACGAACGCGCCCCACGTGCAGTCATCGAACTGCAGTGTACGGCAGCCGGCTGCGTACAGGTCATGTGCCACTTGGATGTAGGCGTCGGCAATGGCCCGAGCGAGTGCATCGTTGTCCGCATACGGGTTTGCAGCATCCTCGGCTATGCCCTGCTGGAGTACGAATAGCGTCTGGGCAGGGGAGGGCACGGTCTGCTTGGCAATGGTGTTCTCATCCTCCAAGGCCTTGACAAAGCGGTAATGCTCTACAAACGGGTGGTTCTCGCCGCCGATTTCACCGACCACGCCGGCAGCTTCGACCACGGCGGTGCCGTCCGAACCCTTGAATTGGATGGGCGCGGTGCCACGGCGGACGCCCTGCAGACCCCACATGAAATCGAGATGCCAGTAAGCACGGCGAAACTCGCCGTCCGTGATCACATGCAGGCCGGCGGACTTCTGCTTGGCCACCAGCTCGGTGATGGCCTTATCCTCGACGGCCTTAAGCGCTGCCTCATCGATACGACCGGCCTCGAAGTCGGCACGTGCGGCCTTGAGCTCAGCCGGACGCAGATAGCTGCCGACCACATCCGCGCGGAACGGGGCGTTATGCTGATAGGTCATGTAATGTGCTCCTTTATCTGTGCGCAACATGCTGTACGCACGATGGTGGCGCGCGATGCAGTATGCCAGCGATTGCGGTATCAGCGTCGGTCGCAGACACGCAATCCTTGCGCGGGGCGAACAAACGCATACGTTGCGTACCTTAGCAGCGTATCGGGTGACTATTTGCCACCATCTCACTGGATGTAACGGGCCGGCTCCACTGTTGAACGTTTGCTTTCGATGATGCTTTCCAGACTATGCCCGACGCTTATATCGTACGGTGCGATTCAGGCATTTGACCCGATTTCGGCCGGCTCATACGCTGAAACCAGATATCAGGACGGTTGAGGAAAAGGAGAAGTCACCATGTCTGATAATCAAAAACAGGGATCCGAATCGTTGTTCGCTGACACCACGCTCGCAGCCAGCGATCCTGAATTAGTCGAGTTCTTCGGCAATTTCGTCGATGATGAGGTGCGGTACGAGCCGGGCGCAAACCATCCGGATATGGACGAACGGACCCGTTGGATGGCGATTCTCGCTGCACTGTTAGGTTGTCAAGGACATGAAGCATTTGCCTTGATGACGCCCAAGGCGTTGGACGCCGGTCTGACCCCGGTCCAGCTCAAGGAAATCGTCTATCAAGCTACCGCCTACCTCGGTTTCGGACGAGTATTGCCGTTCCTCGGCATCGTCAATCATCTCCTTGCCGATCGCGGAGTGAATCTGCCGTTGGAACGCCAGTCCACTACCACACCAGAGACACGTGCCGCCGCCGGTGAACAATCACAAATTGACATCTTCGGCGCGCATATGCGTGGATTCGCGCAGACCGGCCCGGAAGAGACCCGACACATCAATAAATGGCTGGCCGATAACTGCTTTGGTGATTACTACACGCGCGGAGGACTCGATGTACGCCAGCGCGAGATGATTACATTATGCTTCCTCGCTGCACAGGGCGGCTGCGAGCCGCAACTGACCGCCCATGCAGGTGCTAATCTGCGTGTGGGCAATGAGCAGCGATTTCTTATTGCCGTTGTTTCCCAGTGCATGCCTTACCTCGGATATCCGCGTACGCTGAACGCCATTCGTTGCATTAGCGAGGCTGCCGCCAAAGCTGCGTGAGATTTCAATTATTGAATATATATGGAGATGGCTCCCCTCGCTGAAGGGGAGCCAGTACACTAACAGAACTTCTGCTCACGTTGCGTTCGAATCAGTGAATCACCGACACCGATTACCACGCCGATAGCTGCAGGCGTCAGCCAACCGAGTTCTTTACTTTGCAGTGGCAACAGGTTCAATGCAGACTCCAGCCATGGCAGAGAACCGCCAAACACAGTGACCAGCGATGCTGCACATCCGGCAAACGCTACAAGGCCGACCAGCAGCACGGTCCAGAAATACACGCGCGGGAATCGTGTTGTGAATACCCGATGTGTCAGGGCGAGCAGTACCAGCACGATCGCCATCGGATACAGTGCCGAAAGTACCGGCACGGACACCTTGATGATGAGGCTCAACCCAGCGTTCGATACTACGAAACTGAACATCGTGAATATCAGCTGCCAGGTTCGGTAACTCACCATACGTCCTGCCACGGTGGGGAACTTGGTGTGGAAGTACGTGGCACACGTGCAGATCAGACCCGTACACACGTTGAGACAGGCGATGACAAACACCACGCCCAGAAATGCCGTACCTTCTGCGCCAAATACTGACGACGTGAGATTAGTCAAGACGGTCGCGCCCGTATCGCTTTCCGGATCGATGATTGCGATGGAACCAGATACCACGCCCACATAGCTCAGCACTCCGTAAATAAGAATAAGCAATATGCCGGTGCCTAGGCCCGCGAATGCGGTTTCGCGTTGCACCTGTGGTTCATCTTCGATGCGTAATGCACGAACATTTGCGGAAATCACGATGCCAAAGTACAAAGCCGCCAGTAAATCCATGGTTTGGTAGCCATCTAAGAATCCGCGTGCCATTTGGCTCGATTGATAGTTGCCTGCAGGAATGGCAGCATGATCAATACCGTGTACCAGACAAGCTACGAACAATATCGCAATAAGGGTCAGTAGCAATGGCCCCATGAACCGGCCTAATACCTTGGATAATTTTTCGGGATGCTGGGCAAATATAAACGACAATGCAAAAAACAATAGGGAATAGATGAGCTGTGCGAACCATATGGAGCCATTTGGCGCAAACGGTGCCACCATCATTTCGAATGAGGTGGTGGCTGTGCGCGGAATGGCGAAACAAGGACCAATGGTCAGAATGATGGCGATCCCTAGCAGAAGTGCGAATCTGGGGGAGACGCGGCCAGCCAGCTTATCGAAGCCGCCGGCAAAAGTAACGGACAATACCCCCAAAATCGGCAGACCGACTGCAGAGACGATGAAGCCGATAGCGGCTGGGATTGTAGCCATTCCAGCCTGCGCTCCCACAAATGGTGGGAAGATGAGATTGCCTGCACCGAAAAACATTGAGAAGAATGTGAATGTCATCAATAGACGTTGGTGTACGGTCAAATGCTTAATCGGATTAGGCGAGTTAGACATGGCGCGATCGTTCTTTCATCGTATTGTATGGAACCAGTCGCGAACGTACCAGCTTCAGATGGTTCCGGTCAAGATATTCCGGTTTCCGCGGTCTCTCCGGACTCACGTTGTGGTCATTCCCTACTTGCGTACAGACATTGCGATCATGGAACATCACACGCATCTGAAACCCCGTCATGGATACAATGCGGGGTAAATGCCTATCCATGAAATGTCAGGAGGAGTTGGGGATGCCTGTTATTTCACGCCGTGCACAAGATGCGCTGTATCCCAGCGTACGTGAGATGTTCGAATTGGCGGCCGGGGTGCCGGATGTGATTTCGTTTGCTGTGGGGGAGCCAGGATTCGATACGCCAAGACCGATGATCGATGCGGCGTATCAGGCGGCGATTCATGGGGATACGCACTACACTCCCAATCGCGGTACATTGGCGCTGCGCGAGGCCTGGTGCCGGTATCGCAACGTTCAAGACGACACCGACTACGATCCGGACAGCGAGATCATCGTGACTGCCGGTGGCATGGAGGCCGTATATCTGGCCATGATCTCCACATTGGATGCCGGAGACGACATTCTTATTTCTGACCCGGGTTATGCGAACTATTTCGGTCAGGCACAAATGACACAAACGAACGTCGTCCCGGTGCCTCTGTATGAAGACAACGGATTCCGCATGCGAGCCGCGGATGTTGAGGCGTCGATTACGCCACGAACCAAGGCATTGCTGCTTAACTCGCCGTCGAATCCCACTGGAGCCATCATCGGCCCCGATGAACTGGCCGCCATTGCCGACGTGGCGCGCCGGCATGATCTATGGGTGATCAGCGACGAGGTGTATCGGGCGTTCGTATACGATGACCATGTGCACTGTCTGTCCATATCCGCGATGCCGGGAATGAAGGAGCGCACGGTCGTTGTCGACTCATTCTCCAAGACCTTCGCCATGACCGGTTGGCGTATCGGGTGCGCGTTCGGACCGAAATCCATCATCGATCAGATGACAGTGATGCAGGAGAACGTGGTTTCCTGCGTGCCGGGTGCGCTGCAGCAGGGTGCCGTGGCTGCTCTAGATGGGTCTGCCGATATTCTGTCTACGATGAAGGCGGCCTACCGGGCGAATCGAGACACGGTGGCGCAAGCGGTGGCCGGTATGCCGTTGGTAAGCTGCGATGTGCCGGATGGTGCGTTCTACATTCTCGTCAATGTCGCGGCCACCGGCATGAACGATCGTGATTTCGCCATTCGATTGCTGAATGAGGCCCATGTGGTGGTGACGCCCGCCTCCGGTTTTGGCTCGCGCGGGCGTGGCTATGTGCGGCTTTCGTACGTCGGCACGTCCGAGGATACGGCCGAGGGACTGCGCCGTATGAAGGCATGGTTGGAAAGACTATAACCTTTCCTGTCCTATATTCAGGGGAGTTGAGTGCGAGCAACGAGAAGCCCATGTCAGCAGGGTTTCTCTTGTACGCAAGCCGGGTACGCGAAAAGGGTTCCCAACCATAATCCACTATGGTTGGGAACCCTTTTCGAAACTCACTGATATGCCGTAAGACACATCAGCTCAAATCAGTCTCAGGCATTCACGCGATCGATGCCGGACTGCACGTCAGCCAGCACGGAATCCCAGGACTTGATGAAGGCGGCGACACCGTCGGCCTCCAGCTTGTCGGTGACGTCCTTGAGGTTGATACCGAGCTCAGCCAGCTTGTTGATGATGGCGTGGGACTCTTCGTAAGTGCCCTCGATGGACGGAGCGCCGTTGCCGTGGTCAGCCAGAGCGTTCAGGGTCTTCTCCGGCATGGTGTTGACGATGTGCGGAGCAACCAGCTCGTCAACGTACTTGCAATCGGAGTAAGCCGGGTTCTTGGTACCGGTGGAAGCCCACAGCGGACGCTGAACCTTGGCGCCCTTGGCGGCCAGCTCGGCCCAACGCGGATCCTCGGCGAACTTCTTCTCGAACAGCTCGTAAGCCAGGCGAGCGTTGGCCACAGCAGCCTTACCCTCCAGAGCCTTGGCTTCGTCGGAGCCGTTGGCTTCCAGCAGCTTGTCCACAGCAGTGTCCACGCGGGAGACGAAGAAGGAAGCGACGGAGCCGATGTGCTTCAGGTCGTGGCCGTTAGCAGCAGCCTGAGCGATGCCCTCGATGTAAGCGTCGATGACCTGCTCGTAACGTTCGAGAGAGAAGATCAGGGTGACGTTCACGGAGATGCCCTTGGCCAAGGTGGCGGTGATGGCCGGCAGACCTTCGAGGGTCGCCGGGATCTTGATCATGGCGTTCGGACGGTTGACCTTCTCCCAGAGCTCAACAGCCTGCTTCTCGGTGGCTTCGGTCTCGTGGGCCAGACGCGGGTCGACTTCGATGGAAACGCGGCCGTCGACGAAGTCGGTCTTCTCGGCGATCTCACGGAAGATGTCGGTGGCGTTGCGCACATCGGTGGTGGTGAGCTCGCGAACAGCGGTCTCAACGTCAACCTTGCCGAGCTCCTTGAGCTGAGCATCGTACGGGCCGACCTGGCTCAGGGCCTTCTGGAAGATGGACGGGTTGGTGGTGACGCCGACCACGTTCTTGTTGGCGATCAGGTCCTGCAGGGAGCCGGACTCGATGCGGGAGCGGGACAGATCGTCCAGCCAGATGGAAACGCCGTTGTCGGACGTACGCTGAGTTGCTTCAGTCATATTTTTCTCCTTGTTATTGGCTCCCCTCCCTGAAGAGGGGGAGCCGAAATACTTATTTGTTCAAGCTATTGAAGCTTGATATCAGGCGTTGGCCTCGGCGATGGAAGCCTCAGCAGCCTCGACCACGTGCTCGGCGGTGATGCCGAGGTCGATCATGTTCTGAGCGCCGTCACCCTGCAGACCAAACTGCTCGATGGAGACAGGCTTGCCATAGGAGCCGAGGTACTTGTACCACGGCATGGCAACGCCAGCCTCGACGGAGACGCGGGCCTTGACGGAAGCCGGAAGCACGGCCTCCTTGTACTCGGCGTCCTGCTCCTCGAACCATTCCATGGACGGGAAGGAAACCACGCGAGCCTTGGTGCCCTTCTCAGCAAGGGTCTTGGCGGCGGCGACAGCCCACTGGACTTCGGAACCGGAAGCCATGATGATGACGTCCGGGGTGCCTTCGGTGTCAACGAGCACGTAAGCACCCTTCTTGACGCCTTCCTTGGCCTTGGCGGCCGTCTCAGCGAGAACCGGCACACCCTGACGGGTCAGCACCATGGCACCCGGCAGGGTATTCTTCTTCTCGAAGAAGTAACGGTAAGCTTCGGCGGTCTCGAAGGCGTCGGCAGGACGAATGACCTCAAGCTGCGGGATGGCGCGGAAGGAAGCGAGGTGCTCAACCGGCTGATGGGTCGGACCATCTTCGCCGACGGCCACGGAGTCGTGGGTCCAGACGTAGAGGTTCGGGATCTCCATGAGGGCGGCCAGACGGACGGCGGAGCGCTCGTAATCGGAGAACATGAAGAAGGTGCCACCGAACGGACGAGTGTGGGAGCCCAGCAGAATGCCGTTGGTGATGCAGCCCATGGTGAACTCACGTACGCCGAAGTGCAGCTGACGACCGAACTCGTTGCAGTTCGGCCACTGCTTGGTGGCGCACTCTGCAGGAGCGAAGGTGGCGGCACCCTTCAGATCGGTCTTGTTGGAGCCACCGAGATCAGCGGAGCCGCCCCAGAGTTCCGGCATGACGGCAGCGATGGCGTTCAGCACGGAGCCGGAAGCGCCACGGGTGGCGACACCCTTGCCGACTTCGAAGGTGGCCTCAAGGTCATCGATGGCCTTGTCGAAGCCCTCCGGCAGTTCGCCGGCCTTGATGCGATCGTACAAGGCAGCCTTGTCCGGGTTGGCCTTGCGCCAAGCGTCGAACTTCTCATCCCAAGCCTTGTGAGCTTCCAGACCACGCTCGGCAACCTTACGAGCGTGAGCCAGAGCCTCTTCGTCGACGTGGAAGGATTCTTCCGGATCGTAACCGAGAACCTTCTTCAGGCCGGCAACTGCTTCGGCACCGAGCTTGGAGCCGTGGGAAGACGGATCGTTGGTCTTGCCCGGGGTCGGCCATGCGATCAAGGAGTGAACCTTGATGAGCTTCGGCTGGTCCGGAGCGGCGGCCTCGGCCTTGGCGATCACGTCGGCCAGGCCTTCGATGTCCTCCTTGTAGGAGCCATCGGGCTGGATGAAGCTGAACTCATCGGTGTACCAGCCGTAGGCCTGGAAGCGCTTCAGGACATCTTCGGCCAGCACCAGATTGGTGTCGCCTTCGATCTGGATGCGGTTAGCGTCGAAGATCACGGTCAGGTTGCCGAGCTTCTGGTTGGCGGCCAGAGCGGCGGCCTCGCCGGAGATGCCTTCCTCAATATCGCCTTCACCGCAGATGGCCCAGATCTTGTGGTAGAACGGGGAGTCTTCCTTCGGGGTCTCCGGATCAAGCAGACCGCGCTGGAAACGCTCACCATAAGCAAAACCGATGGCGGAGGCGAAGCCCTGGCCCAGCGGGCCGGTGGTCATTTCGATGCCCGGGGTCAGACCGTACTCAGGATGACCCGGAGTGCGGGTATCGGCACCGCCACGGAAGTGCTTGAGATCGTCCAAGGTCACGCCGTAGCCGGAGAAATACAGCTGGACGTACTGGGTGAGAGAAGCATGACCGCCGGAAAGAATGAAGCGATCGCGGCCTTCCCAGTTGGGATCGTTAGGATCGTGCTTGATGAAGTGCTGGTATAGGGTGTAGGCGACAGGCGCCAGGGAGATGGGGGAACCGGGGTGGCCGGAACCAGCCTTCTCAACCGCGTCAGCCGAAAGGACCTTTGCCATCGCGATGGCGCGCTCGTCGAGCTCGGTCTCCTTGAATTCGGTCATGGATTTACTTTCCTTCCAATTGGTCGGGCCGCGTATCCGGCTTGTGCCGGGCGCACGACGCCCTCACATTGCGTTTCCCATGTTAACGTCGGAAGAAGACGTTTGTGGTGCATATTTGGCGTGTTTTGGTAAGTTGTGTGCTGTTAGCGTTCACAATTAACATTCATTCGCCGTCGATGAACGTGTTAGCACTCGAATCCAATGAGTGCTAATACAATACTCATTAGGCCATTGGCGAGCTTCGTAAAGCGTCTAGCGTACAAAGACACACCGAATGCAGTAATACTGCATGTCCAGCGTGTCGCCGAAGGGTGGGCAGAGTGAACACGGAACATACTTCGCATGAACAATAGGCCCATATATCCATATCTACAAAGGAGGCGCGCATGACGCAATCAAGGCGCATGCTGGTGCTGCGCGCCGTGGTGGAGGATTACATCCGTTCTCAGGAACCGGTTGGCTCCACTGCGTTGACCCGTGAACACGATTTGGGTGTCAGCTCGGCGACGGTCCGCAATGATATGGCGGCTTTGGAGGATGAAGGCTACCTTATCCAACCGCATACCTCTGCTGGACGTGTGCCCACGGAAAAGGGCTACCGATATTTCGTGGACCGCCTAGCTACGGTGGTGCCGTTGAGTGAGGCGCAGCGGAGAGGTATCCGAGAATTTTTGGCCGGCTCCGTCAGTCTTAAGGATGCCTTACAACGTGCGGCAAGACTGCTCTCGGAAATCACGGGGCAGGTAGCCGTAGTAGCGTCCCCATCATTAGCTAAAGCAACGCTTAGACACGTGGAGATGGTCCCTGTATCCATGTCTACGTTATTGGCTGTGGTAATCACTGATACCGGGCGTGTAGCTCAACATGGATTGACCGTGTCCGTTATGCCTTCCACAGAGGATATCGCGCACCTGAGTGCAGCGGTTAACAATCAATGCCATGGACTGTCTTTTTCCGCAGCTGCCGACTTGGTGCGAGTCATCGGTGCATCGGTGGGCTACGATTCCGTCCATTCCGTAGCTGACGATCTTGCGAGTGCTTTCGAGTCGATGGCACTCGATGAGCGTGCCAGTGAGTTGTATATGTCCGGCACGTCGAATCTGGCTCATTCTCGTTCATGGACTGATCTCGCGCCGTTGTTCGATGCGTTGGAAGAACAAGTGGTGCTCATGAAACTGATGAGCAATCTCAGCGAAGAAACAACACCTTCAGGCGTGGGTGTTTCCATTGGATCGGAGAGCCACAGCCCACAGCTCCTGCACGCTTCAGTGGTCAGCGGCGGGTATGGGCGCGGAGGAGTGGTGACGACCGACGGAAAGCCGCAACAGGATCGGTCGGGCTTCGCAGAAGAACAGGTTGAATCACGTACTGAGCCCGTTGCATTTGTGGGTTCTATCGGGCCTACACATATGGACTATGCGACGACCATGGCAGCGGTTAGGGCTGTTGCGCGATATCTGACGGATTTCATCAGCGAAGGTGGCGCACAGGATTGACGTCGTACATATGCACGGGATGCGGGCGAAGCAATGAACAATCAGTAATCCATCGAATCGACCCTCCGACATGTATTCGAGCCATCTGCTGACTGTGGGCTGTGGCAGAATAACTCCGGACCAAATGAACACAAAGGAATAGAACCAAGTGGCAGATTATTACGAGACGCTGGGCGTAGACCGTAACGCAAGCGACGATGAGATCAAGAAGGCGTACCGCAAGCTCAGCCGCAAATACCACCCCGATATTGCCGGTCCGGAGTTCGAGGATAAGTTCAAGGAAGTGAACAACGCCTACGAGGTGCTCTCCAATCCGGATAAGCGCCGTATGTATGATTCGGGTGTGGACCCGAACAATCCCAATGCGGGAGCTGGAGGGTTCTCCGGCGGATTCGGTGATATGGGAGATGTGTTCTCCACATTCTTTGGCTCTGCATTCGGAGCGGGATCGCAAGGACCGGTACCACGGACTCAGCCAGGACGAGATGCCTTGGCTTCAGCCACCATCGATTTGAAGACGGCGGTATTCGGCGGCACGGCACATGTGAAGATCAATACGTTCTCCCTGTGTCAGGAATGTGGTGGTTCCGGTGCTCAGGGCGGCGCGCAGCCCATTACTTGCCCGGATTGCCATGGTCAAGGATTCATGCAGAAGGTGGTTCGCACTATGCTCGGTCAGATGATGACCTCAGCGCCGTGCGAACGTTGCGAGGGGCATGGCACCATTATCTCGAATCCGTGCCCCAGTTGTATGGGACACGGCCGCGTGCGCACCACGCGGAACGTTGGCGTCAATGTTCCCGCTGGCATTAACGACAATGCGCGTTTGAGGCTCGCCTCTCAAGGAGAAGTAGGTGAAGGCGGTGGTGCCGCCGGCGATCTCTATATTGACATTCGTATCAAATCAGATAAGCAGTTCACCCGAGATGGCGATGACCTGCATTGCTGGATTCAGGTGCCGATGAGCTGGGCCGTGCTTGGGCATGACCTTACCATCGAAACATTCGACGGCAAGCAGACGGTGAGTATTCCAGCGGGATGTCAGCCGGAGGATACCGTCACGCTGAAGGGCTTGGGTGTTACCAATCTGCGCAACAGCGATGAACGCGGCGATATCGTGGCTCATGTGAACGTGCTGATCCCTACCAAGCTGGATGATGAAGAACGTGATCTCATCGAACGATTCTCCACTCTGCATGACGCCGATGCCGGCCATGTGGCGCAAGCTTCACGTCCGCAGACAGGTCAAAAGAAGGGTGGTTTCTTCAGCAAGTTGAAGGACGCGCTGAGCTGAGCGAGGATTGGAAATGGCTGTGGTCCTTACTTTTCTGTAGTAAGACCACAGCCATTTTTGTCCATCTGATGACTGCTTATTATTTCAGCAACGAGCGGCACATGGAACGATATTCGTTCACATATCCACCGCCGAAGAACACGCAATGTCCGGCAATGGGGTAGAGCTGCCAAAGAGTGATGCGATCCTGCCATCCGGCTTTTAGCGGATGCGTGGATTGATACCCATCGATAATCTGCGTCAAGTAGCTCATCCCGAACAGGTGCAGCATAGCCAGATCCTCTTCTCGATGACCTCCATGAGCCGCCGGATCAATGAGTACGGCTTCAGTATGTCCGCTATCAGCGGTCCACATCACATTGCCGCTCCACAGATCACCGTGGATACGCGCCGGCTTGTCATCTGCCGCACGTCCCATAATGTCCGGTAGAGCTTCGATGACCCGTTCAGTCAATTCGATGTCTCGTTGGTCGAGTTCTCCGCGTCGGACACCAAGTTCAACCATCGGGCGCAACCGTCCATCAGCAAAATAAGAAATAGGATCGGTCCAAGTACCGGTATCCATTTTCACCGGATCCTGTAGCGGTCCGAAATAGCAGGTGCCGTTATAGCCGGCTGGTGCGGAGCCAAAGTAATCGGCGCCGGCATCATGCATATGGGCCAAAGCCGCGCCAAAATCATAAGCGGCTTGTGGCGTAGGGGAGGATGCGTTCACTCGTTCGATATTCAGATGATCTTTGCCCCAGTCATATACCTGAACCACACGTGGGCCGCCTTGTTCATGAGCTTGTCCAAGCCACTGCAGGCCGCGACCTTCGCATTCGAAGAATCCCTGCGGGGCGAACGCCCTGCTTTTGCGATAAATAGCCATAGTCGCTCCATCCTTATTCGAACCATTGCCGGTTTCATTGTAGGGATCATATATGCCTGTAAAGCTTAGTGTTTTTTACACCCCTGTGGGTAGGGTGTTCATCGTTATAAAACACATATATCTATAAGGAAAAACGCGAGGGGTTATGAATTTCTTCCAGGCGTTGTTCATGGGGTTGGTCCAGGCGCTTACCGAATATCTGCCTGTTTCATCCAGCGCTCATATTCGCATTATCGGCGACTTGATGATCGGTAAGGATCCGGGTGCCGCGTTCACGGCTATCATTCAGTTGGGCACCGAGCTTGCTGTGATTCTCTATTACCGTCGTGACATTATTCGTATTCTCGGCTCTTGGTTCGGTTCCCTATTTGGCAAAGAAGGCAAGGACCTGAAAAGCCGACTGGGTGCGCACAACCCGGATACGCAGATGGGCTGGTTCATCATCATCGGTACCATGCCGATTCTCATCGCCGGTCTGTTGTTCAAGGATGCTATTGAGACGACACTGAGAAACCTGTGGATTACGGTAAGCGTATTGATCGTGTTCGGCATACTTCTATGGGTTTTTGATGCGCGTGCCAAGCAGGTGAAAACCATGAACCAGATGACATGGAAGGACGCCCTGTTCTTTGGCGTCGGTCAGATGCTGGCGCTCATTCCTGGTGTATCCCGTTCCGGCGGCACAATCACTTTCGGCCGAGCAATGGGATATACCCGTGAAGCCGCTGTGCGTGTCAGCTTCCTCATGGCCATTCCTGCGGTTTTCGGCGCCGGAATACTGGAGTCCGTGTCTGCTGTGAAGGATGTCAATGCGTGCTCGGCTGGGGATGCCGCTGCATGTACTGCGATTGGCGCCTTTCCTGGCTGGATTCCTACGATTGCGGCGACTTTCGTGGCTTTCTTTGTAGGATATGTGGTCATCATCGGATTCCTGAAATTCGTCTCTACATTCTCCTACAAGGCTTTCGCCATTTATCGAATCGGATTGGCTGTGGTGGTGGCTCTGCTGCTTATTGCCGGAGTACTGCCCGCTATTGATCCGTCCGTGGCCGCTGCATAAAAGGAATTTATCGGCGCATACGCATGAGGCGTGTCTCCATAAGGAAAGGGAGGCGCGCCTCATTGTTTTATGGAAAGAGTCTGATTCATATCCAAGGAAGACAGGTGGTGACAATCGGGTCGTTTTGTGATCCGATGACCTCGGAATGCGGATCAGATCACTCGCCGCCCATTTGCCGTAAAAATGCCTCGGTCTCACGGACTAGCTGCTCACATTGCGGCGTCCCCAATCCTGCTTCTTCTTCCGCTCGCTGTTTGAGATCGTACTCGCGTTCCAAATGCTCCACATATTCACGTAACTGATCGTTGCATCGTACCAGCGCGGATGCTTGAGTTTTCCATTGCTCCGATCTCCGCTTCAGAGCGGACACGTCAAACGTATATCCGATGTGTTTTCCCAACGCGTCTAATAAACGTATTGTTCCTGCTGCGCAATCGTCGCTACCGAGATATTGCGGAATGGATACCCACATAGACGTATGCTCGAATCCTGCGTCGGCCGCTGACCAGTCTAAAATGGTGGGAATTCCCACGGGTCCGTTGTACTCGCGATCACATTCGCACTGGCATTCGCCATCACTTACAGCGATTGGCAACGGACGAGTATGTGGACAATCGGAGAACATGGATCCCAAGGTAATCACCTTCGTCACATCAAGTTCTTCGGCGATACGTAAGCTTTGGGAACAATATTCCTTCCAATGGTAATTAGGTTCAGGGGCTATCTGCGCGTACAGGTGACGTCCAGCATCCAATGTGATGTCGTAAAACGTGGTTTGCGGCCAGACGAGATTTGCTCTTCCGGATACATGACACAGCATCGGTCGGGCTACTTGATAGTCATAGAAACCATCGCAATCGATATGTCCAATCTCACGAGACTCATAATGTCCCACCAGATGTCGGATGACATTCGTAGCCGCCTGACAGGCATCATTCCATCCGTCAAATGCGGCGATCATCACCGGCTGCGTCATATTCGACTCTTCACTCATAGCTCCTAGGGTATCGTGCCGCAAGCGGTCACATCTTCAGCTTTAGCCATCAGCGAGCGTAAGCTGAAGATGGCATAGAAAAATGACGGAGCGGGGCATGTAGAATAATCGCGACACGCCGGATTAGACGAATCGCGGATCGACGAGTATAGTAATCACTCGTGCTTCGGCGAGGATAACCAAGCTGGGTACATGCGGACATAGCTTAGTTGGTAAAGCGCAACCTTGCCAAGGTTGAGACCGCGGGTTCGAGTCCCGTTGTCCGCTCTAGGTCCTTGAGTTGACAGACCTTACGGTGGGTTAGCCAAGCGGTTAGGCAGCGGCCTGCAAAGCCGTATAGACGAGTTCGACTCTCGTACCCACCTCTCAGGACGTTGATGCGAATCAATGTATTGACTAGGACCGGGCGGTTGGCGCAGAGGTAGCGCACTTCCCTGACACGGAAGGGGTCACAAGTTCGAATCTTGTATCGCCCACAAGAGATGAAAGTCTCGTTGCATATAACTGAATACCGATTTCATCGGGCGATTGGCGCAGCGGCTAGCGCACTTCGTTCACACCGAAGGGGTCGTAGGTTCGATTCCTACATCGCCCACTGGGATCCGCTTCTCACGGCGGAATCCTTTGCGGACATAGCTTAGTTGGTAAAGCGCAACCTTGCCAAGGTTGAGACCGCGGGTTCGAGTCCCGTTGTCCGCTCCACTTGAGACCTCGCTTCGGCGAGGTTTTTCTGTATTGTTGCGATTCGCCCATGCGTTTGTCTGACGCAGTGCCTATCGTGTCCACTGTTGATTACCAGTCCAGGCCTGCACATTAGTAACGCGGACCCCGATAGCAAAGGACATATCATGGCGTTAAGCTCCATCTCCATTACGGTCAACGGCGAAGCGAGGGAGGTGGAAGCAACCACCACCGGCGTCGAGCTGTTTGCTGATGATAAGAACATCGTCGCTGTCAAGATCAACGGTGAGAACCGTGACCTCTACACGCCGCTTGCCGACGGCGACTCCGTGATGCCGATCGCCCTCGACTCCGAGGACGGCCTCGCGATCATGCGTCACTCGGCTACGCACGTTATGGCGCAGGCCGTGCAGGAAATCTATCCGAACGCCAAGCTGGGCGTGGGCCCTGTGATCAAGGACGGTTTCTACTACGACTTCCAGGTAGATAAGCCCTTCACGCCGGACGATCTCAAGGAGATCGAAAAGCGCATGCAGCACATCATCAAGTCCTCCCAGTCCTTCCGCCGCCGTGTGGTGACCGAGGATGAGGCTCTGGCCGAAGAGGCCGACCAGCCTTTCAAGATCGAGCTCATTAAAGACAAGGAAGCACACCTCGACCCGGCTGCGGCCACCGAGATCGCTGAGAAGGAACTGAGCTTCTACGACAACGTGGACCGCGATGGCAACACTGTTTGGAAGGACCTGTGCCGCGGACCGCACCTGCCGAACACCCGCTTCATCAAGGCCTTCAAGATCGAGCGCTCCGCCGCCGCCTACTGGCGTGGTTCCGAAAAGAACCCCACCATGCAGCGCATTTACGGTACCGCGTGGGCCACCAAGGAAGATCTTAAGGCCTACCAGACTCGTTTGGAGGAGGCCGCCAAGCGTGACCATCGTAAGCTTGGCGCTGAAATGGACCTGTTCTCCTTCCCGGATGAGATCGGCCCCGGTCTGGCTGTATTCCATCCGAAGGGTGCTGCGGTGATCAACGCGATGGAGGATTACTCCCGCGAGATGCACCGCAAGTACCACTACAGCTTCGTGCAGACCCCGCACATCACCAAGGGCGGTTTGTACGAGACCTCTGGCCACCTGCACTGGTACAAGGATGGCATGTACCCGCCGATGCACTTGGATGAGGAGAAGGACGCCGAGGGTAATATCACCAAGCCTGGTGCTGACTACTACCTCAAGCCGATGAACTGCCCGATGCACAACCTGATCTTCAAGTCTCGCCAGCGTTCTTACCGTGAACTGCCGTTGCGTCTCTTCGAGTTCGGTACCGTGTACCGCTACGAGAAGTCCGGCGAAGTGCATGGTCTGACCCGCGTGCGTGGTTTGACTCAGGATGATTCCCACATCTACTGCACCCGCGAGCAGATGAAGGATGAGCTGACCAACCTCCTGACCTTCGTGCTCAAGGTGTTGCGCGACTTCGGCCTGTCCGATTTCTATCTGGAACTTTCCACCAAGGATCCGGATAAGTACGTCGGTTCCGATGAAATCTGGGAGGAGGCCACCAACACCCTGCGTGAGGTTGCCGAGGCATCCCACCTCGACCTCGTTGCTGATCCGGGTGGTGCCGCCTTCTACGGTCCGAAGATCTCCGTGCAGGCCCGCGATGCCATCGGCCGTACTTGGCAGGTCTCGACCATCCAGCTTGATTTCAATCTGCCTGAGCGTTTCCAGCTTGAGTACATTGCGAAGGACGGCACCCACCAGCGTCCGGTGATGATTCACCGCGCCCTGTTCGGCTCCATCGAGCGCTTCTTCGCCGTGCTGCTGGAGCACTATGCCGGTGCGTTCCCGGCGTGGCTTGCCCCGGTGCAGGTGCTTGGCGTGCCGGTGGCGGACGAGTTCGCTCCGCATCTGGCTGGCTTCGTCAAGTCGCTTGAGGATGAAATGGTCCGTTGCGAGATCGATTACTCCGACGACCGTTTCGGCAAGAAGATCCGTAATGCTTCTAAGTCCAAGGTGCCGTTCATCCTCATCGTCGGCGAGGAGGATATGAATAACAATGCCGTGAGTTTCCGTTTCCGCGACGGAAGCCAGCTCAACGGCGTGCCGGTCGATAAGGCTCGTGAGCAGATTCTCGCCGTGATCAAGAAGCGGGTCCAAGTGAATTCCGCAGACGAATTCAACGCCGCAGTCGAGGCCTGACGATAATCAGGTTCGGCTCTTGAGAGAGCCGTTGAGACAGAAGAACTGAGGGGAGTCCAGTCATATTGCTGCTGGCTCCCCTCAGTTTATTGATGATCGAACTGATCAAAAGATGAGCATCGATTCCGGAAAGGAGAATACTTTCATGACCGAGGCTATACGAGTCGATAATCCAGCTGATTTCCCGCCTCAGGAAGACACTGTTGAACGTTTGTGGACTCCGCAGCGTATGACATACGTGCTGCGTAATGACGAGAACCGTCCCACGAAGCCAAAGACTAAGGAATGCCCGTTCTGCGCAGGACCCAATAAATCTGATGAGGATGGTCTGATCGCTTGGCGTGGCACACATGTTTTCGCCATTATGAATCTATATCCGTACAATGTCGGGCACTTGATGATTTGTCCCTACCGTCACGTCGGATTCATCACCGAGCTGGACGATGTCGAGCTGTTCGAATTCGAGAAAGCCACAACTCTTGCCATGAAAGTAATGGAGACCGTTTCTCATCCGGACGGATACAATATCGGCATCAATCAGGGCGAGATAGCTGGGGCCGGTGTCGCCGCACATCTGCACCAGCATGTAGTGCCCCGTTGGAACGGAGACGCGAATTTCATGCCTATCGTCGCGCAGACCCGCACCATGCCGATTCTGTTGTCCGATCAGCGTCGTGCCTATGCCGAGGCGTTCACACGTCTGGCTCCTCAATTCAAGCTGCCTATGGCTTAGTTTCATAAGTCAACATTTTTCGATAGTCTCAATAAAAACGCATAATAAATGGAAGACCGTGGCTGTGAACAGGCGATGTCTGATTACAGGCCTACAATCATTCCGTTTGACATCATCCGTCTAATCGCTAGGAGCATTAATGTCAGGTCATTCCAAGTGGGCGACCACCAAGCATAAGAAGGCCGCTATCGACGCCAAGCGCGGCAAGCTCTTCGCCAAGCTCATCAAGAACATTGAAATCGCCGCCCGTCTTGGCGGTGGTGATCCGGATGGCAACCCGTCCCTGTACGATGCCATTTACAAGGCCAAGAAGGCTTCCATGCCGGCCGACAACATTGCCCGCGCCGTTAAGCGCGGTTCTGGTGCCGAAGATGGCGCTGCCAACTACGAGGACATCGTATACGAGGGCTATGCTCCTGCAGGCGTTGGCCTCATCATCGAATGTTTGACTGATAACCGCAACCGCGCTGCCGCCGAAGTGCGTTCTACCCTGACCAAGGGCAATGGATCTTTGGCTACTTCCGGTTCTGTGTCCTTCAACTTTGAGCGTAAGGGACAGATCGTCGTGCCGTCCGAGGGCGTGGACTTCGATAAGCTCTTTGAAGTCGCTGCCGAAGCTGGTGCGGAAGATGTGACCGATGATGGTGAGGTCTTCACCGTCATTACTGGCCCGTCCGATCTGTTCACCGTGCGCAAAGCCCTGCAGGATGCCGGTTTCGACTACGATTCCGCCGATCAGGTCATGCAGCCGAAGAATGAGGTGGAGCTGAGCCTTGAGGATGCCCGCAAGGTGTCGAACCTTATCGACAAGCTCGATGATCTGGACGATGTGCAGAACATCTACTCCAACTGGACTGCTTCTGACGAGGTCATGGCCCAGCTTGACGAGGAGTAATTCCCAGTGATTATCCTTGGCGTCGATCCCGGGCTGACACGCTGCGGGGTCGGCGTGATCGAAGCCGGCGAACATCGCCGGCTTTCGTTTATCCATGTGGATGTGGTGCGTTCTTCTCCTGATATATCTCAGGATTTACGTCTGCTGGCTATCTATAACGGTTTGGCGGAAAAAATGGATCGATTCGCACCAGACAGTGTGTCCATCGAACGTGTTTTCGCGCAATCCAATCGCAATACGGTGCTTGGTACCGCACAAGCCGCAGGGCTTGCCATGCTGGCTGCAGCGCAACGAAATATTCCGGTGGCTTTGCATACGCCTACAGAGGCGAAACTTGCCATCACCGGCAACGGACAGGCTCAAAAGATTCAAGTGGAACGTATGGTGACACGTATTTTGAACCTGACGAAAATGCCTACGCCAGCCGACGCGGCTGATGCACTTGCCTTGGCCATCTGTCATGCTTTACGTCCTGCAGGGGCTTTGCAGGGCGGAGAGCGCGAACAGCATCTGACTCCCGCCCAACGTCAATGGGCCGAAGCCGCACAGCATATGACGCGACGACGTATCAACCACGACCGCGGCATGTAGTATAATTCGAACAGTTGTTCGAGTGTGGTGTGGTCTGGCGCTCTGTGCGGTCTTACCATCCACAGGAGATTGATGCAAGGAGTGAGCCATGATCGGCATGCTGTTCGGGCGGGTTGAATCGGTGGAGGCCGATACCGCGTTGATCAACGTTGGGGGAGTGGGCTATGAAGTCCGTATGTCCTCTACGGATTTGAGTCGATTGCATTCAGGTCAAGAGACGAGTGTCTACACCTACATGAATCTCTCCCAGGATGCCATCACGCTGCATGGGTTCTTGGATAAGGACGCCAAAAAGACCTTCTTGCAACTCATCAAAGTGTCTGGTATTGGTCCCAAAGTGGCACAATCGTTGCTATCCACCTTAACACCGGTCCAATTGGCCCATGCCATTGCAGATAATGATGCTGCGGCCCTCGCCAAGGCACCAGGTCTGGGCAAGAAGGGCGCTCAGAAGATTATCCTCGAATTGAAGGGTTCTATCGATCTAAGTCAGATAGAAGGCAGCGTATCTGCTGAGCAGGGTGTGACTGTATCTGCAGTCGATACCGGTATGGAGCAGGTTGTCGAGGGCCTGATGTCATTGGGATGGCGCCAACAGGATGCGCAGCAGGCTGTCAACGAGGCCATCAACGATAATGACATCAACACTCCTCTGACGTCGGACGATGTGCCGCGTGTGTTGCGTTTCGCCTTGGCGCTGATGGATAGAGGTCGCTGATGAATGATGAGATGACCTACGGCACTTCCAACACTGGGGCCAACGAAGAATCGTTACGTATGGTTTCGTCATCGCCTATTGGCAATGAGCCGGTAAGTGATGAGGAGCTGCGTCCGCATGTGCTGGATGGTTTCATCGGACAGCCGAGACTTAAAGCCCAGTTACAGTTGTTCCTCGATGCGGCTCGCAAGAGAGACGTGCCACCGGACCATATTCTGCTTGCAGGTCCTCCCGGACTTGGCAAGACCACACTGGCTATGATCGTCGCCAACGAACTGGAAGTTCCGATTCGTGTGACTTCTGGTCCTGCTGTGCAACACGCCGGTGATCTTGCCTCTATCCTGAGTTCGTTGGACACCGGTGAAGTATTGTTCATCGATGAGATTCATCGTTTGCCACGCGCCGCCGAAGAATTGCTGTACATTGCCATGGAGGATTTTCGTGTGGATGTTATGGTGGGCAAGGGCCCAGGTGCCAGCTCGATTCCACTGACATTACCGCGATTCACCGTGATCGGGGCAACTACCCGTGAAGGAATGCTGCCGAGCCCATTGCGCGCACGCTTTGGTTTCACTGCACATCTTGACTTCTATCCACATGAGGAGCTGGAAAAACTTATAGAGCGATCCGCAAATGTGCTGGGCGTGAATCTGGATGACGGCTCTGCTCACGAGCTTGCCTTGCGTTCTCGTGGCACGCCGCGTATCGCTAATCGTTTGTTGCGCCGTGTGCGTGATTGGGCCATCGTCCATGATCTCATCATGGTGCGTCCTGATGATGTCAAGGAAGCTTTGGCCCTCTACCAGATTGATTCGGAAGGTCTCGACCGGCTTGATCTTGCAGTGCTTAACGCCATTGTGCGTAATTTTGGCGGCGGTCCGGTTGGTCTCAATAATCTCGCCGCCATGGTCGGTGAAGAATCCGAGACGGTGGAAACCGTTTGCGAACCGTATCTCGTACGCGAGGGATTCCTGATGCGTACGCCCAAAGGCCGTGTCGCGACAGAGAAAGCCTGGCAACATCTGGGGCTAACACCTTCGAGCGATGTCAGCAAGACCTTCTAAACTTTTGCCTGTTTGCACAATCCGGTCACGCGCCATTTTTCCGGCCATGACCGTTGATCTGAAGGAGTTTATCCCGTGGATTCTTCCTACTTGATGCTTATTGTCATGGTCGTGGTCATCGGCGGCATGATGTGGTGGCAGTCCAAGAAATCCAAGCAGCAGCAGCAGGAGCGTCAGGATTTCCGTCGCAATCTGCAGCCCGGCACCGAAGTCATTACTATTGGTCAGGTAATCGGCAAGGTCGTGGAAGTTGATGAGCAGTATGAGGAGATTGTGATCGACTCTGAAGGCTCCAAAATGCGTTTCGCTTTTAATGCAATCGCCCGCGAGTACACTCGTCCGGCTTATGTCTCCGATGACGAAGTAGACGAAAACGGCAACCCTCTGTCCGAAGAGAAAGATGCCGCTACTGAAGATGAGGTCGCTCAGGTTCCGATTGAGGGTGCTGCAAAGGGCAACCAAACGGACGAAACCGTAGCAAAGTAGGCTTTCTGGTTCATACGCGTCCATGTGTATGAACCATTCAGCCACGTCAAATACCGTAAGTAACCTTAATCTAAGGACGAATATATGACGCAGTCGGACATCACTATCGACGCATTAGGCAAGGTTGGTCAGGAGAACGCCGAATATCTGGTATCTCTGATTCGTTCTGTGCCAGGTTTTCCTAAGGAAGGTATTATCTTCCGCGATTTTATGCCGGTGCTTGCCGATCCGAAGGGTCTGAACATTTTGCTTCAGGCGCTCGAAGAGGCTTTGCCGGTTCCCGCGGATGAATTCGACGCCATCGCTGGTCTGGAATCCCGTGGATTCCTGTTCGGTCCTACGCTCGCTTCACGTTTGGGCAAAGGATTCATCGCCATTCGAAAAGCCGGCAAATTGCCACCTGAAACTATCGGCGAATCCTATGATCTCGAATATGGCACTGCCAGCGTGGAGATTGAAACCGAAGCCGTGGCACATGGTGAGCGAGTGCTTATTGTGGACGACCTCATCGCAACCGGCGGCACGGCCAAAGCCGGTGCAGATCTCATAGAGAAAGCCGGAGGCAAAGTGGCTGGCTTCAGCTTCGTGATGCGTCTTGATGGACTTGACGGTATTGACAAGCTCGGCGGCGTGCCCACCAGCTCGTTGGTCTCCATGCCTGCGTGAGCTGTCTCACGAACGCGCGTTGTATTGTCATGGTCCGGCATGTACTGTGTACAGTTACATGCCGGACCATTATTTAGTCAGGGAAGGATCCATGGACCTTTACGAATACCAGGCACGTGAGCTGCTTGAGGAACAGGACATCCCCACCCCGGGTGCCATCTTCGCACAGAACTCCCATGAAGTGGCCGAGGCGGCGGACAAAATCGGTTATCCGTGCGTGATTAAGGCGCAGGTGAAGATTGGACATCGTGGTCAGGCTGGCGGTGTGAAGATTGCTCGCAACCGCGATGAAGCCATTCTCGAATCCGAGGCCATTTTGCCGATGACCATTCACGGGCACAAAGTCTCAGGCGTGCTTGTAGCCGAAGCCAAGAATATTCTGCATGAGTACTATGTGTCGATCTCCGTGGACCGCACCTCTCGTGATTTTGATGTGCTTGCTACCGCCAATGGCGGCACGGAAGTGGAAGAGATCGCCAAAGAACATCCGGAATCGGTCAAGCGCCTGCATATCGAAGCACTCGGTGATTTTGACCTTGAAGCTGCCACCAAAATGGCTGAGAGCATTGGTTTCTATCATGCTGATGTAGATCAGGCAGCTCAGATTCTACTCAAAATGTGGCGTTGCTTCAAAGAGAACGATGCAACGCTCGTGGAGATAAACCCATTGGCCAAAATTGGTGATCCGGATGACGAATCCACCAAGCAGCTGTGCGCCTTAGACGCGAAGATCTCGCTTGATGATAATGCCGCATTCCGTCATGGCGGTTGGACGCGTTTCGAGGATCCAATTGTTCCTGATCCATTCGAGCAGAAAGCCCGTGAACATGGTTTGCACTATGTGCATCTGCGCGGCGAGGTTGGTGTAATCGGTAACGGCGCAGGACTGGTCATGAGTTCCTTGGATGCTGTTTCTGGCGCGGGCGAGGAGCAGGGGACCGGTATCAAACCTGCCAATTTCCTGGATATCGGCGGCGGTGCGTCTGCGGCTGTAATGGCCGGTAGCCTTGAAATCGTATTGTCCGATCCACAGGTCGAATCGGTGTTCATTAACGTCTATGGCGGTATCACTTCTTGCGTGGAAGTTGCCAATGGTATTTTGGAAGCCGTCAAGACGCTTGGTAGCTCAAAACCGATTGTGGTTCGTTTCGATGGCAACGCTGCGGCAGAAGGTCTGCATATTCTGGCTGAAGCCAACAATCCGATCATTCATGTGTCTCAGACCATGGAAGGCGCTGCGCAGAAAGCTGCCCAGCTTGCCGCTGAGGCCGTCGGTTCCAAGGAGGTTCGCTGATGCTGTTCATTGAAGACGGTGCCCCAGTAATCGTTCAGGGTATGACTGGCCATCAGGGCATGACCCATACCGCACGCATGTTAAGGGCCGGCACCAACATCGTCGGCGGTGTAAACCCCCGCAAGGCGGGAACCACCGTCACCTTCCCCGGAGTCAAGGGTGAGAAGGATGCAGACATTCCGGTGTTCGCCACTTGTTCCGAAGCTCGCAACGCTACGGGTGCCAAGGCCAGTGTGGTCTTTGTACCGCCTCGCTTTGCCAAGGACGCAGTAGTCGAGGCCGTTGAAGCTGGAATTGAACTCGTGGTAGTTATCACCGAAGGCATTCCTGTCGCCGATTCTGCCTATTTCGTGGAGCTGGCGCTGCAGAAAGGTGTACGTATCATCGGACCGAACTGCCCGGGTCTTATCACGCTGGGCGATCCTGGAGTCAACCTCGGCATTATTCCTGATGGCATTGTCGGTCGCGGTCCGTTAGGCTTGGTTTCCAAATCCGGTACGCTGACCTATCAGCTTATGGGTGAACTTTCGGATATTGGTTTTACCGCATGCTTGGGTGCCGGTGGTGATCCTATTGTCGGTACCACGTTATTGGAGGCTCTTGAGGCTTTTGAGGCCGACCCGAACACCAAGGCTGTGATGATGATCGGTGAAATTGGCGGTTTTGCAGAGCAAGAGGCAGCGGCTTGGGCTAAAGAACATATGACCAAGCCGGTCGTGGCCTACATCGCGGGCTTCACTGCCCCTGAAGGCAAGCAGATGGGCCATGCTGGCGCGATTGTCTCCGGAGGCAAGGGTACTGCCCAGGATAAGAAAAACGCCCTCGAAGCCGCTGGAATTCCGGTCGGCAAAACGCCAGGACAGGCGGCGCAGCTTATGCGCGACGTGCTCGCCAAGGCCAATATTGCGTAAGTGCAGTTCATCGACCGTATGAAAACAATGATTCGTCAATGGATGCGAGGTGCCTGCGTGGCATTCGCATCCATGGCTATCTATGCCATTGCAGTGGGTTGCTATATAGCTTTGATGCTGTTGGTCATCTCAATGGAAGAGGGCAGCTCCAACCTTGCTAATGCCACGTATGGGCTGACTCTAGCTGTGGTGTTGCTCAGTGAAGGTTCTGGCTTCAAAACCGGTTCCATCACACTTACCATCACGCCGTTGCTGCTTACCATTATGTTGATTTGGCTAATTGGTGCAGTCGTGTCGCGCTGCAGGAAAACCAATGTTCATGTGTATGCGGCTGGTCTGATTACCTGGTTGGCAATGAATGAGTTCATGCGAAGCGGTATCAGTGTAGGTCTTGTCGATGATCAATGGCTTGTGCTCGGCAAAGCAGCGCTTATTTTCTCCCTTGGATATGCAGGTGCCATATTCCCCTATGGCAACTTGACGAAGAATTGCTTGCATTGGTATCGCCAGCATGTTCCAACCCGAATCCGTCATAGTTTGAACATCGGAATGTCGATAGCCGCAGTCATTACCGGCATATATTTGGTCGTTGGTCTGATCACTGTGGTGGTTTGGGCTGTGCTGAATCATGCTGCGGTCTTTTCTGTCTTTAGCATGTCCGGTATGGAGACAGGATCGCGTATCACCACTAGCTTGGCCATGCTTATCTGGCTGCCAAATCTCGCGCTGTGGGCCGTTTCATGGTTGTTTGGCGCGGGATTTGCTATAGGCGATTTGGCCAACTTCACGTTGTGGGTCGGACAATCCAATGGGCTACCGGCGGTTCCGCTGTTTGCTATATTCCCCGAACCTATATCCAATGATATATGGCGCATGGCGGCATTGGCCGCTCCCCTCACTATCTCCTGCATCGTGGGATTGGTGACCTTGTTCATACCGCAGGGCTTCCGTTATCGGCCTATCAACGTTCGCCATGTCGAAAGCCGTGCCTCACTGATGGCGGATCTAGCATACTCGGTTGCTTCGTTTTGCCTAGCCGCAGGACTCATTTCTTTGGCATTCACTGCGTTGTTCGCTTTGTCCAATGGCTCACTGGGCGAACAACGGCTTGCGCAGGTTGGCGTCAACGTAATGGCTTCTACAAGGGCTGTAGGACATGCGACAGCTATTGGACTGAGCATTGCATGGCTCGTGGCGTTGATTAGCACGGCACTTGTTTTTTCGATAGTCTGGATAACTGAGAGGATCAGGAATCCCCGTTCCGGAAATATCCCACACAATAACGGAACAACGGAGCGGCGCACCATCGTATCTCAATCCCCACAATCCAAGGAGGAACAGGAATGACAACCACAAATCGGCCGATACGTCGTGCACTGGTTTCAGTCTTCCATAAGGAAGGCATCGAAGTGCTCGCCGAGGCTTTTGTGAAGGCGGGTACCGAAGTCGTATCCACAGGCTCTACTGCCAAGAAGCTGGCGGAACTGGGAGTCAAGGTAACCGAGGTATCCGATGTCACTGGATTCCCCGAATGTTTGGACGGTCGCGTCAAGACGCTGCATCCTTATATCCATGCCGGCATTTTGGCTGATATGACCAATCCTGAACATGCCAAGCAGCTTGAGGAATTTGGTATTAAGCCGTTTGATCTCGTGGTAGTCAATCTGTACCCGTTCGCCGATACGGTACGAAGCGGTGCGAACGAAGCGGATACCATCGAGAAAATTGATATCGGTGGACCGTCCATGGTTCGCGGCGCCGCCAAGAACCACGCTACCGTAGCCATTGTCACTGATCCGAATGACTATGCTCTGGTTGCATCCCGGGTCGCCGATGGCACCGGCTTCTCCTTGGAAGAACGCAAATGGCTGGCTGCCAAGGCTTTTGCGCACACCGCAGCCTATGACGCCACTATTAACGAGTGGACTGCCAAGCACTGGCCCAAGCCGGATACGTTGGCTACAGTGGAAATCGACCACGACGATCAAGGCAGTGAAGTCGATACAGCTAAGTTCCCTGCACAATTCACCCGTACATGGGATCGTGCACATACGCTGCGTTATGGCGAGAATTCCCATCAGCAGGCGGCCCTGTACGTTGATCCGCTCAACCAGACCGGTTTTGCACACGCGCAGCAGCTCGGCGGAAAGCCAATGAGCTATAACAACTATGTCGATGCCGATGCTGCATGGCGCACGGTCTGGGACATGGCTCCTTCAATTGCGGTGGCAGTAGTCAAGCACAACAATCCATGCGGTCTGGCCATTGGCGCGACTGCGGCTGAAGCTCACAAGAAAGCTCATGCTTGCGATCCGATGAGCGCCTATGGCGGTGTGATCGCGTGCAATTCCACCGTGACACTAGAGATGGCCGAAAGCGTACGTCCCATCTTCACTGAGGTCATTGTCGCTCCCGACTATGAGCCTGCCGCATTGGAACTGCTTCAGACCAAGAAAAAGAATCTGCGTATTCTAAAGGTGGCCGAGCCGCCAAAGGGTCACGAGGCTATTCGTCAGATCGATGGCGGCCTGCTGGTGCAGGATACGGATCTGATTAACGCGGTGGGCGATGATCCGAATGCGTGGAAGCTGGTTGCCGGTGAGGCGGCGGATGCCGAAACGCTGAAGGATTTGGTATTTGCGTGGCGCGCGATTCGTTGTGTCAAGTCCAATGCCATTCTGTTGGCCCACGATCAGGCCACCGTCGGCATCGGCATGGGACAGGTCAATCGTGTTGACTCCTGCCATCTGGCCGTCGAGCGTGCCAATACGTTGGCCGACGGTGTTGACCGTGCCGCCGGTTCCGTAGCCGCTTCTGATGCATTCTTCCCGTTTGCCGATGGTGCTCAGGTGCTTATTGACGCAGGCGTCAAAGCGATTGTCCAGCCTGGAGGCTCAATCCGCGATGAAGAGGTTATTGAAGCAGCCAAGAAAGCTGGTGTGACGATGTACCTGACTGGTACTCGTCACTTCTTCCACTGATCGTTATTCGATCAGCGTATAATCGGCTCTCCCTCTTGCGAGGGGGAGCCCTGTCATATATTCATATATGCTCGATCTCACAGGAAAGCAGCGTTATGCATAATCATCCGTATGTATCTGAAGCTCACGAAGGCAAGCCTTGGTTCGAGTGGATTGTTCTTGGCGTCATCATTGTCGCCACGCTCCTCGCTGTCTGTGGATATACGATGGCCGCCACGGTGGTTATCGCCGTGACGGCCATAATGACTGGACTTATCCGTCTGATACTGCGCGACCGCAGCCCATGGAAGGTTCGTTCAGTCGCGTTTGACTCCTTCATCGGCATGGCTTTGGGAGCTGGCTTGCTGATCACGTACTTCAGTTTCTTCGGTCTGCTCAACAGCTTTTTGATCTGAACGAGCATCATCCTGTGCAGCTGCTTGGTCGAAGAATACGCCGTCTTCGGTCTCCTCGGAGTTTACGCGAACAGTATCTTCGCTGACTTCAGCATACGCAGCCTTGTTCGTGGCATTCGGTTTGGCTGTGGTGGCCATCTGCGCGATGATCATCGCCAATGACACAACTGCAGCGGCCAGAATCGGGCTGATCCAGAACACCCATAACTGCTGGACCGGATTTTGGTCAAGCCCTTGGTTCATAGCGGCTAACGCAATACCGGTGGAACGTGCAGGATTGAGACCAGCACCGGTTACTGTATAGCTCATAGCGGCAGCCAGACCATAGGCAAGACCCATGGTTGTTGCATGTCGATCAGATGATTCACCGTGCTCGCCAAGTGTGGCCATGGCTGCGGATACTACGATCAGGCTGGCGACAACTTCAATGACAATCGCCAAGGTCACTGAGAACGTAATGCCGTACTGAGACAGTACTGAGTATGCTACAGAGCCTTTTTCAAATCCATTCACAGCCGGAGTCAGCCATACCTTGGCAGTCACCTGTTCGGAAGTGGGTAGCAGCTTGACCACTGCGAACCCTGCCGCGACAGCACCTAGCACTTGCGCCACTACATATAGCAGACCATCCACGGCTCTGGTCTTAGAGGATAAGACAGCGGCGACGGTGATGGCTGGGTTGAGCTGTCCACCGGAAATACGAGAGAATATGGCGGTAACCACCGCGTAAGCTAGGCCGGTGGCCAAGGCGAAGAACACGATATTGATGCCGAATACGGCAGAGCCCCATGTCGAGAAAGCATAAACAGCAAAGCACAGCAAGAAGCTGCCGGCGAGTTCGGCGCATGCTCGTAACGCCAACGGCATTTGCTTGGTTTCTTCCATGATTATTCCTTTTTGTCAATTGCCGGAAGGCGGGGTGCCTCCACGCAAACGGTGTCAGTCTACCAGTAGTCCGCCTTTGCGGTATTATGGAAACGTTGGAATTCGCTGGGAACAACCAGTTTCACCAACAATACAGAACCATATTGCACATATCGACAGGATTCCCTGTCCGGCCACGTTGGGAGAACGATGCCAAACGCATATTCTCGCGCTGCTAAGGCGCATGATGATTCCAATTCCATTCGTTTGCAGAAACTGCTCGCTCAGGCTGGTTTCGGTTCCCGCCGCAAGTGTGAGGACATGATTACCGATGGTCGCGTCGAGGTGGATGGTGAGCTGGTCACCGAGCTCGGCACTCGCGTCGATCCGAAAAGGCAGCAGATTCGTGTAGACGGTTCACGTGTTCGGATTAATCCGAACCATGTAACGCTGGCGCTCAACAAGCCCCGCAAGGTGCTTTCCGCTATGGAGGATCCGAAGGGGCGTTACACACTGCGAGATATCGTAGGGGACAAGTACGAGCGTATTTTCCATATGGGTCGTCTGGATTACGATTCAGAAGGCCTGATTCTTATGACCAATGACGGTGAGTTGTCGCAGCATGTCATGCACCCGAAATATGAGGTGGAGAAGACTTATATCGCGACCTTGGAAGGGCGGATCTCTGGTACCGTATGCCGGCGTCTGGTAAATACCGGAGTCCAGCTCGATGACGGATGGATCAAGTTGGATCATTGCGCCATCATCGATTCTTCCCGTGACGTAACGTTGGTTAAAGTCGTGCTGCATTCGGGCAAGAACCGTATCGTACGTCGTATTTTCGGTTCTATCGGATTCCCGGTGAAGCGGCTGGTACGCACGCAAATCGGTCCGATTAAACTCGGCGATCTGAAGTCCGGCTCGTACCGCGTGCTCTCCCAGACCGAAGTTCGCTCGCTGTCCAAGGAGGTTGGCCTGTGATTCGTGTCGCCATTGACGGTCCTGCCGGCGTCGGCAAATCGTCTACTGCCAAAGCGCTGGCTAAATATTTCGGTTATGCGTATCTGGATACAGGTGCCATGTATCGTGCCTGCGCATGGTGGTGTATGAAACAAGGCATTGACCTTGATGCTGAGACCATTGATGAGCGGATCGTTACCGAAACCGTGGGAGAGTTCTTCACCGGCGACCATTTTGATATTTCGGTAGACCCGTCTGCCCCCAAGGTATACGCCGACAGTGAGGATATTTCTGAAGCGATTCGATCGTCTGAGGTTTCGTCCCATGTCTCCAAAGTCTCAAACATCATTCCTGTACGTAATGTCCTGATTGCCGCGCAGCGTGCATATATCGCGCGAGAGGCATCTGCCGACTCATTCTCTGAAGGACTCGGCATCGTGGCTGAAGGGCGTGACATCACCACTGTGGTGGCGCCTGATGCCGAGGTTCGTGTACTGCTGACCGCCCGTGAGGAAGTGCGCCAGGCACGACGTACAGGACAGGCCGTCAAAGGAGTTGGCGCTGAGGACGTAGCCGCCCGAGATAAGGCGGATTCCAAGGTCACCAGTTTTATGACCGCTGCTGACGGAGTGACCACCATAGACAATTCGGATATGGATTTCGAGCATACACTTGATGTACTGATCGGCTTGGTGGAAGAAGCCATCGAGAATCAGGAGTATGAGCAATATGCAGCCAATCTGGAAGGTTATGAGCTTGACGAAGGCGATGAGGCGCTGATTTCCGGCCGTGACTTTACGGAAAGCGGCTCTCAGCCCGGTCCTAAGCCTGTAGGTGTTCTGGCGATTGTCGGACGCCCGAACGTGGGCAAATCTTCGTTGGTGAACCGTATTCTTGGACGTCGCGCAGCCGTCGTGGAAGATACGCCCGGCGTGACCCGCGATCGCGTCAGCTATGATGCGGAATGGGCCGGTACTGATTTCAAGCTAGTCGATACGGGCGGCTGGGAAGCCGATGTGGAAGGCATTGAATCAGCCATTGCTTCGCAGGCACAGGTAGCTGTTCAGCTTGCTGATGCCGTGGTGTTTGTGGTAGACGGACAGGTGGGCCTGACTTCCACGGATGAACGCATAGTCAAACTACTACGTGCTTCCGGCAAGCCAGTGACTTTGGCGGTCAACAAGATCGATGATCAGGCTAGCGAGTATCTTGCTGCTGAGTTCTGGAAACTAGGTCTGGGGGAGCCATATTCGGTATCCGCCATGCACGGCAGAGGCGTCGGCGACTTGTTGGATGTCGCACTTGACAAGCTAAGGAAGGCCGAGAAGACCTCTGGTTTTCTGACTCCTTCCAGTCTGCGACGCGTCGCTTTGGTCGGTCGCCCCAATGTAGGCAAGTCCTCTCTGCTGAATCAGCTGGCACGAGAAGAACGTTCCGTGGTCAATGACTTGGCAGGCACTACGCGTGACCCGGTCGACGAGATCATTGACATCGATGGCGAGGATTGGCTGTTCATCGATACCGCCGGTATCAAACGTCGTCAGCATAAGCTCAAAGGTGCGGAGTATTACTCTTCGTTGCGTACGCAGGCTGCCATTGAGCGCTCCGAGCTGGCTCTGATTCTGTTTGATGCTTCTCAGCCGATCTCTGATCAGGATTTGAAAGTCATGTCCACAGCCGTGGATGCAGGACGTGCGATTGTACTTGTATTTAACAAGTGGGACGCCATGGACGAATTCGACAAACAACGTCTGGAACGTCTGTGGATTACCGAGTTCGACCGTGTGACATGGGCGCAGCGAGTGAATCTGTCCGCTAAGACGGGCTGGCATACCAATCGTCTGGCCAACGCAATGCGTTCCGCTCTAGAGTCCTGGGACCAACGTATTCCTACCGGAAAGCTTAACGCCTTCCTCGGCAAGATTCAGGCAGCTCACCCGCATCCATTGCGTGGCGGCAAGCAGCCTCGTATCCTGTTTGCTACACAGGCATCCACTCGTCCGCCACGATTCGTGATCTTTGCGACTGGTTTCCTGGAGCATGGCTATCGTCGGTACATCGAACGGTCGTTGCGTGAGGAATTCGGCTTTGAAGGTACGCCGATCCAGATTTCGGTGAATATTCGAGAAAAGAAGCAAAAGAAGGCGACACGCTGATTGATTTTGACCCCAGCGGCCTTTACGGTAGTCTATCCAACTGTTGCTTTTGCAGCATCGGGCCGTAGCGCAGTTTGGTAGCGCACTTGACTGGGGGTCAAGGGGTCGCGGGTTCAAATCCCGCCGGCCCGACTTTTCGGAACCATTGAAATAAGCCGCAAAGCCTTACGGGAGTAGGGCTGAGCGGCTTTTCCGTTTTCACCCGATTTCACTGTTTTTCACCCGATTTCAGAAAAAATGTGGGCAAAATGTGGGCAAAAATTAAGGAACCTAGGAGTATGTCACGACACGGTTATCCACATTTATTGTGGATAGATTTGCCAGAATGATGACAGCTGTCGTAGGGTAGAGCAACCAATTGAAGGTGAGGAAAGCATGGCAAAGAACATCAAAACGGACCGTGCCGCCAAACCAAGTGGCTCCGGACCTAATCAGGAAGAATACTGGAAGAGCCTGTCCCGTTCATTCAACAAGGACTTCATCAAAGCCGCCAAGGAAGAGCATGACAAGCGGAAGCGACTACAAGTGGCGTGAACTCTCTCCCGACTATTACGGGAGACTCCAGCAATTCGAATGCGCCGCCCCTCTGGGCGGCTTTTCCATGGATGCGGTTATGAAGCATCGCAAATACTACTGGCCATGGCAGTTGGAAGTACAGAACATGATTCGCGGCTTCCGCAAACCCAATCCGAGAAGCGAATGGGCGGATATCTGTTGTGTTCCCGACAAAACCGGCGAGGAACGGATCATGGCATTCGTATGGTTCGGGATAATCGACGGATTCAAAGACGATGATCAAGGCGTTTACATGGTCGGGTACATCGCGCGCTCATTAGAAGCCGATCACTGTCATTTTGGAGACGCGGCTCTCAGGCATGCACTCCGAATCATGCAGGAGAACCAAATCAAAACCGGCCGTGATGATACGATTGGCGCACGCATCGACCCACGTAATGTGCAAAGCATAAACCTGTTTCAGCGCAACGGATTCATAGATGCTGGCGTCGATCCCTATGAGAAGCATTATCACCGATTTGTGCGTTTCGGTTTCGATAGCATCGATTGATGCACCTATGAGAAAGCCGCCCTCCCCATGCAGCGTGAGGCTGTAGGGAGGGCGGCTTCTTTATTTCTGTCGTGGATTATCCCATTAGGAGTTCGGAATGGAATAATTTTTCCCCTGTTCCGAAATTTTCCTGTGGAATTGAAATTTTCAACCCGGTTTTTTAACGTCACTTGCTCGTATTGGCTTTGATGGCGCTTGCGCCGATGATGACGCCGGTGAACAGTCCCAATGCGTTGAGTGTGGTGGCGACGTTGGAGGCGAGTGCGGTGAATCCCCATACGGGGCCCAACGCGCCCACCAACGTGGCCAAGGCGGGGAATACGATCAACGCGACCCATTTCAGCACGTCGTACACATGGCTGGGGATGAGCCAGTCGGGCACGTTGTCGCCGTTCAGGTCGGAATCCTCCACAGGCTCTTCGGTGTCATTCTCGTATGCCATCATTCGGCCTCCTTGTCGTCCGTGGTCACGGTGATCTGCAGGGAGTCGAGCTTGTCCTTGACGGCCTTCTCGACGGTCTTGCTGATGTCCTGCGGGTTCGCGCCCAGACTCTTGGCGAGCGTGTCGATCGCGGTCTGCTGGGCGGCGACCGTGGCGGTCAGGGTGGCGAGCTGCCTGCTCAGACCGGGCACTTGCAGCTTGTCCAAGCCGTAGAGGCGGTCGCGCGCCTGCACGTTCTGGATGGGGAAGCTCCACACGCGTTCGCCCACGGTCTTGACGATATCGTTCGCCGCCTTGTCGATGCCCTGCAACCTGTCGCGGCATTTCGTGCCGTTCTGGTTGAAGTTCCACACCGCTTCCGCGATCTCCTGTGCTGTTGGCATGTCGTCATCTCCTGTGATCGGTTGCTGGTTGTTGGGGCGCAGGTAGCCGTCCGTGGCCGTGGTGTCCCACATGTCGCGGGCGAGCATCGACGCGTCCACGTTCTGCGCCAAGACGTGGATGCGGCCGTTGTGGACACCGTCTTGGATGACGATGGCCACGTGGGTGACCGGATGCGTGGGATCGTTGCCCCAGAACGCCACGTCGCCCCTGCGAGGGCTGACGGTGGCGGGCAGGCGCGTGAAGTTCGCGCCCACCCATCCGCTGGTGGGATACTGCTCCCAGATCGAACCGGCCAGTCCGGCGTTCGCCCCGGTCGGGGCGGTGTTCACCGTGCCGGCCGGCGCGCCGAACAGTTCGGTCGCGTAGTTGGCCCACAGGTCCCAGCATTGGGTCCCGTAGTAGCCGTCCATGTCGGTGCCCCGGTCGCGGTGCCGGGCCACCCAATCATCGAACGCTGTCACATTCATGCTCCTTTCGGATCGTTGTCATTGTCTGGGCGCGATGGGCGCCTGCTGGATGTCCTGGTTCAACGCGGTGCCGTGCCCGTTGCCGCCCATCTCGTGGTACAGGTCGTAGAGTCGTTGGCTGCGTCCCTTGAGGTCCTCGTCGGCGACGCCGTGATGGTCGGCGACCATCTCATGGCGCAAATCCTCCAGACGACACAGGAGCAGTTCGCGCACGGCCCGGTCCAACACGGTGGGCTTGTCGAACCGTTTCAGCAGCCATGCGGTGAACGTGCCCGTGGCCCCCGAGCCGATGACGGCGGCGAGCAGCATCGCCCATGTAGGCAGTGTCTCGGTCATCTAGGTCATTCCTTCTTTCCTTTCAGTCGATTAGAGCGGCATGAGGCTTCCGGCCAACGGTGCTCCGGGCGCATAGCCCTGCAGAGCCTCCCAGTCGGCTTTCGTGCCGAGGTAGATGTTCCAGATGTAGATGCGTTGGCCGGCCTTCGCGGGGCTGCGGAACACGATCTGTGGGGTCTGGCCGCCGGCCGGGATCGTGAACTCGCCGCTCACGCCCGTCTTGCTCAACGAGCCCCTCACACTCCAGTTCGTACTGTCGCCGCCCCATACCTGCATCCATTGGTCGAACAATGCGGGGCCGCTGGTCTGATCGTCGCCGGGAGTCATGTTGGCGGCGATGACGAGCGGCGTCTCGCGTGGCGCGTCGGGTATCGTCATGGCGCACCATGCGTCGCCGTCCGCCGCGGTCTCCACGCCGAAGCCCGGATACAGGCTCGGCGGCTGGTAGTCGCTGGTGACGTTGACGATCGTGCAGTTGGTCACTCCTCCGTGGGAGCTCAGATAGTTGGCCATGTCCACGCACATGGGATTCGGAATGTAGTTGCGCAGGAGGCTCATACCGAACCACTTCCTTTCACTCGGTTTTGGGTATGGAGATGCCGCCCTGTGGGGAACGGCTTGAAAACATGTGGGATTACTTGGCCTCCAGCTCCTTGATCTTGCGTTGCAGTGCGAGCGTCTGCGCCTGGCTGATGGCCAGCTGGCGTGTCAGGCTCGCGACCGACGCGGCGAGGTTGTCGAGCACGTCGTTCACGTCCGCCTGTACGAGATTCGATGGGTCGTGTTCCTTCATTGGTTCCTCCTGTCTGTGATCCTCGGGGTGATGTCGTCCAGAAATTGTTCGCGCAGGATGTTGATCTGCGGGGCGTGCGCCTTGAGCAGGGATTCCAGGCCCGTGGTGTCGGGCGATGCGGTCGGAGTGGCCTCGTCCGCATCCGGCACGTCGTCCTCTTCGGCCGTGGAACCGTCGTCGAGCGCGAGGCTTGCGGCCTCCGCGGCGTCCGACTCGTATTCGTCCGACACGGTTTCCGGCAACCCCAACAGTCGGCGCGTCTCCGCGCGCCCGTCCACGGCCAGTGCGCCGGAAGCCTTGAACGCGCGATGCAGGGAGGCGGCCTTGACCTGATTCAGATCGGCCAGCCGGTCGTGCTCCAACTGCTCGTAGGCGCTGGTCCACGCGTTGCGGCCCGTGTCCGGGTCGATGACGCCCGGATCCGCGGCCGCCATGATCAGACCGACCGTCTCCACGTCCGACGCGGCCCCCAGCAGTTCACGCCACGCGGCCAACGCGGTCAAAGGGATCGCCGAATACGCGGCCTGCCCCGTATCCTCCGAACGCACGCCCAGAAGCAGCGTCCCGTTCTCGATGGTCTGTTCCATTCGCTCCTCGCTTAGCTCTTCGTGAGATATCCCATGACGGACGCGTACACGTCCACCCCATAGTTGCCCCAGCCAAGCACCGTGACCGAACTGCTCGTCGTGTACGCGGTGTGCACCAGCGCCTGATCGGTGCCGGCGTCCGCGGACGCGACGAACCGGTAGATTCCGGTCCGTGGCGCGGTGAACGTGTATTTCACGTCGCCGTACCGTTGCGGCGCGGTGCTGGTTCCGCCCGACCATGCGCGCCAATGCGTGCAGTTGAACGTAGGCCAGCTGGTGAGGCCGCCGAGGTAGCCGCCCAGATACAGGTATCCGGTGCCGATGTTGGCCTGGACACCCACCCAGCCGGCGGCGTTCTGGGAGAACAGGTTCGTGTAGTTCTGGCTGACGTTCGCGTACACGCCCCCCGAGCGGCTGTCGGGGGCTTCGGCCGCGATTCTCGCGGTCGTGTCCGACTGGTCGGGGACACTCAGCCTCACCGACGAGTTCCATTCGCGTTGCGTCCTGTCCGTATCGTTGGCGTGCGCGTAGTCCGCCGACGCCGAGAAATACACCGTTGCGATCTGGCGTTTTTGATCGTCGCGGCGCATGCCGACGCGTCCGAACGCGCCGTATCCGTGTCCCCTGCCGAGCGCGCCGGAGTCGCGCTGCCCGCCGTTGAACACGAGCGCGGACACCTCGCCCTCCTCCTGCGTGGTGGATTCGACGGCGATGTACGGGTGTTCGGCCGCGTCGGTCGCGTGGTAGAACTGGATGCCCGGACCGGTGAGCCTGTCCGTGCCGCCGATCTCCGACTGGTTGAACGTGGGGCTGAGCTTGACGCGCTGCCCGGTGAACGCGGTCTGGAACGTGCCAGTCAGCACGTTGTTCCCGCCTTCGCCGTCCAGGTAGACGGTGCGGTTATGCGCCGAGTCCCACATGCTCAGGGCGTTGCCCTTCAGCTTCCAGCCCGTGTTGTCCGCCGTGGAGGATTGGAAGATCGAGCCGGTGAACACGTAGCCGACGAACTGGCCGGCCGCGATGCGGTCCGACGTGATCGACTGGGCGGCGATGTTCCTCGCCACGATCGTGTTCGACGCGATCTTGTCGCCGGTGATCGACTGGGCCACGATCTTGGACGCGTTGACCGAATTGGCGGCCAGCTTGTCCGTGGTCACGCTGTTGGCGGCGAGCTTGTCGGCGGTGATGCTGCCGGACACGATCTTGGATGCGTTCACGCTGTTCGCGGCCAGCTTGTCCGCGGTGATGGCTCCCGCGACGATGTTGCCCGCGTTCACCGAATTCGCGGCGAGCTTGCCGGCCACGACCGAATTCGCGGCGAGCTTGTCGGCGGTGACCGCGAGTGCGGCGAGCTTGTCCGTCGAGATGGCTCCGGCGGCGATCTTGCCTGAGACGATCGCGTTGGCGGCGATCCTGTCCGTGGTGATCGCGCCGGCCACGATCTTCTCCGTGGTGATGCTGTTGGCGGCCATGTTGTCCGCCACCACGGAGCCGGTGGCTAGGATGTTCGCGGCCACGAGGTTCCGTTCCTGCCACGCGCTGCCGTCGTACACGTACACGCCGGTGAAACGCGAGCTCAACGGCACCAATACGCTCGTGGAATTGTTGGCCTCGCCCGTCCAGTACGTGTAGAAGTCCGCCAGCAGGGACGTGGAATTGTTCTCGTCGCCGCTCCAACGCGTCCAATACTTTTGGGTCTTGTACCAGAAGTCCCCCTGCTTGACGGTCACGCCCGACAGGGTGGTGGGGTCGTCGGGGCCCTCGAACACGTTGTGCAGTCCGTCCAACGATTTGCCGACGGAATTGGCCTTGTCCAACGCGGTCTGCGCCTTCGAGGATGCGGCAGTGATGTCGGCGCGCGCCTGCTCGATCTGGCCGGTGGCCTTCGCCGCCTCGCTTTTCGCGTCGGCCGCGTCCGTTTTCGCCTTCGTGGAATCCGCCTGCGCCTGCTTGATGTCCGATTGGGCCTGCGTCAACTGCTGGCTGGCCTTGTCGATGGCGGTCTTGTTCGCGGTGATCTGCTTGTTCGCCTCACTGATCGCGCCCTTGTTGGCCGTGATGTCGGACTGGGCTTGGACGAGGGTCTTGTTCGCGTCCGCGATGGCCTGCTTGTTGGCGGCCACGTCCTTGTCGATCTGGTCCAGGTCTTCTTGGCTGACCGCGCTGGCGACCGTGACGGAAGCGCCCGCACCCCATTGGGACTTGTTGCCGCTATGGTCCACGGACCGCAGGGCGAACCAGTATTGCCGGTATTCCAGGCCGGTGACGATGCAATGCCCGTCACGGGCCAGATTGTCCCGATACGTCCAGTTGCCGTTCGAATTCGAGATGCCGACCTCGACGTGGTCGAAATCCGATTCCATGCCGCCGCCGGCGTTGTTTTTGCCGTCCCATTCGACGTCCACCACGCCCAGCTTGGACGTGAGGATCGGCTTGCTGGGCACGGAAGGCGGGGTCACGTCCGAGGCGACGAGGGCGACCGCCACATTCGACCATTCGCCCAGCCTGTCCGAGTAAGTCGGTACGGCGCGCACGCGGAAGGCGTATTCCACGCCGCATTCCAACCCGCCGATGCCGATGGTCGGCGCGTCGGCCGCGGTGACGCCGCCGTTCTGCCACGGCGCGCCCGCCGTGTTCTTCCGGTATTCCACCCGGTATGAGCTGATGTCGATGGCCGTATTGTCGGTGGCCTGCTCGACCTTCGCCCACTGCAGGGTGGCCAATCCCAGGGCGGTGCCACGCGAGCTGATGTACGCGTCGGTGGCCACGACCAATCCTGTCACCGGCTTGGGGGTGCGATGGTCCTTCTCCGGGGCGGGACGCCCGCCCTCCGAGCCGGCCAGCGTCGCGCCGCCCGTGATGCCCTGTATCTTCTTGGCCTGACGGACCTGCGAATCGTATACCTTGTCGTTCAGCGTGATCGAGGCCTTCAACCCGCCGGAATCCAGACTCAACGTGACCTGCTGGATGCGGACCTTCTCGCCGTGCTTGACGGTGGGCGCGGTGATCCAGTCGCCCGGACGGTAGTCGATCAAAGGCAGCGATTCCGCGTTGGAGACGAGCAGTGATCGCGTGTACTGTCCGCGCACGCGCGCCGAGGACGCCAATGTGGCCTGCATGAACGCCTTGGCGGTCGCCTCGTCGCTGACGCCGCCCTGTGACACGTAGGACTCCCATTTGCCCCACGGGGTGGGTGCCGCCGCGTTGGACTCGCGGAAGATGAGCCCGTTGTCGCCCTCCACGAGGATGTCGCTGGAAAGGTCTTCGATCGATTCCTCTTCCGGGGCCTCCAATACGTCGTGCATCATCGAGACATGCACCTGATTGGAGAGGTCTCGGCTGAGGTTCGTGCTGTCCGCGTTCCAGAGTCTCAGGGCGCGTTTGTCGGTGCGCCAGTCGATGGCCCCGCCGCCCACCATCGATGAGAGCATGGAATTCAGGCTGGTGCCAAGGCTGTAGTAGAGCGTGTACACGTTTTTCCACGCCGCGCCGCCCGCGTCCTTGCCGGTGTCGAAACCGGCCGCGAGCACCGTGCCCGCGCCCCTGCGGGCCGTGTTCTCGTCTAATATCGTGCGGATGATCACGCCCGGATTCTTGGACAGGAACGCGCGCTTGCCCTTGTTGTCCCCGTCCGTGATCAGATGCGCGGTGTCGTTGTTCAATATCTTGTTGCCCAGCCACGCCATGCTCTGGCAGGTCAGGGTCACGGTGTCCGAGACGTCCTCCGCGTTGCGGCTTCGGCCGATGAGCAGATACCGGCAGTTGAACGGTTCCGTCCACGCGCCCCCGTCGGACACCTCCAGACCGATCTCCAGACCGGCTTCGAGACCGCGCTGCAGGATGCCGCCACCCACAGCCCTGCGGCTGTAGGTGACTTTGAGCGCGCCCAGATCGTTGTGGATTATGGATGCGTCGAAGCCGAGCGGGGCTTGCAGGATGCCGAGCTTCGCGCCGCCCGGCTGGTAGGCGACCAGCCGCGCGTGCAGGGATTTCACCATATGGAACCTCCAATGAGGGGAGAAAAAGGGAGACCGGGAAGGGAGAAACAGGGAGAAACGTCACCACCATGCGCGGCGCACGTGCGCGAGCAACGGATCCGCGGAACCGGTGAGCTTCGTGGCCAGCCGGTAGCCGTTGTCCGTCGGGCTGGGCCAGCATTGCAGCATGCCGCCGGCCGGATAATCCAAGCCGCCGGTCACGTCCGAGCCCGATTTCGTCCATTGGTGGTCGTTGGTGGATTGCCATGCCTGGCTGTTGCCGCAATCCACATACGTGAACATGTTCGCGTTGGCGTTGCCTTGCCAGATGACGCCCGTATTGCTCACGGGGTCGGTGACCGTGGCGCTGGTCACGCCTTTCGGCAGGCGGAGAATCAGGTCGGTGACGGGCGCGTCGCCGAACATGCCGTCCGGGACGCCGTCCGCCAACGGGATCAGCAATGAGGTGCTGTTGTTTTCCTCGCCCATCCACATGGTCACGAAATCCGCGAGCAGGGACGTCGAGTTGTTCGCTTCGCCGCTCCAGCGTGTCCAGTACTTCTGCGTCCATGTTCTGGCGGCCGGCCACAGGCTCGCGGTCGCGTTCGACGCCAACGGCCTGTCATACGCCTGCGGGTCGCGCCACCATACCTGAGGCATGGCGAACACGGCCGTGAACGAGACGCTGATTCCCGGATGTAGGCTGTCGTCATCGGCGGCGAACGAGGTGAGTTCCGCAGCGGTCTCCTGCATGGGGCCATCATCGAATCTGCGGCCCAATGTGACCGAAGGGGCGGTGCACATGCGCGCCAATCGCTCCAAACCTGCACGGTATTTGTTTCCGAACGTCTTGCAATTGAGCGTCACCGTACGTTCCGGGAACACGGGCGGCAACCCGGTTGGGATGCTGCCATGGCGTCCCGGAGCGGTGGTCACTGTGCGGTTCGGGCTGATGGCGGCCAGCAGAGTGGACCCCTGTTGGATGCTGCAGAACGATTCGTCGATTCTCACCCCGTTGATGTAGTGGGTAATCGATTCCATCAGTCACCTTCCTGCGAGATTCCCGACGCCATACGGTCCAGATTGTCGTTGGTCTTCAACGGCCATGGTTGGCGTATCGGATTGCTGATGTTCTGCGTCACATACGTGTTGCCGAAATTCGACTTGCTGATGGGCTTGCTCATCCCCGCGGGCAGTTGGAACCCGCCGTTGAGGAGTTCTCGCGGCACGCGCATCTGATTGATGGCGCGCATCGCGTTCACACCGTAATAGCCGGTGGCCCTGCGACGCATCACATATTCGCCGGCGTTCAGGTTCCCGTTGCGGTAGTGGAGCCCGTCAACGCCGGGTGCGGCCGGCTGCAATCCGACGACATCGCCGTTGGCATAGCTGCCGAACGACATGCCGTCGTAGAGGCCGCCGGTCGCCCCGTTCGCCCATTCGCCGATTTTCCTTCCGATGAATGTGATCAGCTTCATGCCGGGAACGCCCTCGATCCAGCTGGTCACGTTCGATGCGACACGGCTGACGTTGTCCACTCCCTTGAAGTCCGTGGTCTTCTCCTGAGGCACGTTGCGGATGGCGTTCTGAAGGTCTCCGATGTTGTGGATGGCCCCATCCTTCCATGCGTTCATCACCGTGTCCTTCGTCTGCGGGGTCAGATTCAACGTGTTCAGATAGGCTTCGACCTGCTGCCTGTTCAGCTGCGAATTCTGGCTGATGTCGGTGCCCACCTTGGAGGGGATGAGCCCCAACGAATCGGCGTATTGTTCGGCCTGCTCCTTGCTCATGCCGCATTGGGTGGCGGCGTCGATGAGAGCCTGCCGGGCCTCGTATATCTGATTGCGGGCATCTTGGGAGGATTGGGCCATGGTGCCGTTCGCCTGACCGTATTGGAGTGTGGCTTCGGCGCTGACTAGCGCTTGATCGGCGAGCTGCTGCAACGCCAACGTGTTCTGCTGGCCGGCGGTCGTGCTCGCGTCGAGGGTCAATCCGTTCGCTTGGATGCTCGTGTTCAGATTCTGGATGCTCGTGTTCAATCCCTGCTGCACGGTGGACAGGCCCTGCGAGCTGGACACGAGCTGGTTCTGCTGCCATGCGGCCTGCTGCGCCGCCTCGCCCATGTCCTGCAGCACGTTCACCGCGGCCGCCCATTGGGTCGTGCTCAGCTCGCCGGTGGACCACGCCTTGTACAGGGATTGCGCGTAGGCGTCCACACTGGATTGGCTGCCCTGCGTCGCCGTGGAGAACTGGCTGAGGCTGATATTCGCCTTGGATAGGATGTCGCTGAAATTCTGCGATCCTGTGGCGAGCCTGTCAATCCAATCCCAGTTGATGTTCTCGCCGGTCATGGCGGAGGATTGGATGAATTCGGTGACCGCCCCGTTGCCTTTCTGCATGGCGTCGGCCATGGCGTTGGCACGGTCGCTGGCCTCCTGCATATGGTTGGCGACGGCTCCGATGGCGACGGCGGCGGCTCCGAGTCCGACGGTTACGCCAAGGGACGCGGCTATGCCGCCAAACCCAGAGGACATGCCGGATGCGGATTTCGCCGCACCACCCATCTTGGTTCCGACCTGCTGGGCCTTGTCTCCAACGGCTTCGAGGCTTTTGCCGGCTTTCGCGGCCGAAGCGTCGAGCCCGTCGAACACGCCGCCGAGGTCAGCGTTTCTGCCTTTCGAACCAAGGGACTCAAGCTCGTCGCCGACCGATTTGACGGTGCGCTTCGACTTGGCCGCGCTCCGATCCAATCCGTCGAACGCGTTCGGCAACGTCGAGGTTTTCGCATCGCCGAGCTTCTCCACCTCGTCGCCGAGCGATTTGACTGACTTGCCGGTGCTCTTTGATTTCTCTCCGAGCTTCTCCACCTGCCCGGCGGCCTTGGACGCGCCGGATGCCATGCCGGAGCCTTTGGCCTTGCCCATCTCGTCGCCGAGTGATTTGACGGATTCCTTCGTCTTCTTGGAGCTCGTCTCGACCTTGTTGAGCTGTTGAACGGTCTGGTTGAGTTCGAACGATTTGTTGAGACCGGTGATCCGGTTGAATACGCTGCCTATCGCGGACGCAACGGTCTTCACGGTTTTCAGTCCGGTGGCCAGTTTGCTCGCGGCTTTCAACGCCACGCCCGCCGCGCCAGCCCATAGACCGATCTGCACGATGTTGCGCTGAGTGCCGGAATCCAGTTGGCCGAACCAGTCCACGAGCTTGGTCAGCTGTTGCACGAAGTCGCGGATTCCCGCGTTCGCGCCGGAGCCGCCTTTGATGAACAGGGTCTCCAAAGCGCCCTGCAATTGTTCGATGTCGCCTTTGAGGTTATCGGTCTTCTTCGCGGCCACATCCTGCGCGTATCCGCTTTCGGATACGGTCTTCGTCCATTTCTCGATGCCGTCGCGGCCTTCCGCGTACAACACGTTCGCCGCACGGGTGGCGTCGGAGCCGAAAATCTGGGCGAGCGCTTGGTTGCGTTGCTCCTGCGTGAGGCCGGAGAGCTTGTCCTTCAATACTCCGGCGAGGTTCGCGAGGCCGATGAACTGGCCGTTGGCGTCGTACGCGTGGATGCCCAGCTCCTCCATCATGGCGGCGGATTCCTTGCTGGGGTTCGCCAGTGCGAGGAGCATGCTTTTGAGGCTGGTGCCCGCGTCCGAGCCGATCATGCCGGCGTTGGCGAACGCGGACAGCGCGCCGGTGGTCTCCTCCATGCTGATGCCGTAGGAGTGGGCGACCATGCCGGCTTGGGAGAGCGCGTAGCCGAGGTCATGGGCTGAGCCCTGCGCGTGGCCGGCTCCGGAGGCGAGCGCGTCGGCGACTTTGACGGCGTCGGTGCCTTTGAGGTTGAATTGGCTGAGGGTGGATGCCATGAGTTCGGCGGCTTCGGCGACGTCCATGCCGTCGGATGCGGCGAGGTCGAGTGCGCCGGAGAGTCCGCCTTTGAGGATGTTGGTGGTGCTCATGCCGGCTTTGGCGAGCTCGTTGATGGCGTTGGCGGAGTCGGTGGCGGAGTAGACGGTTTTGGCTCCTGCGTCGAGCGCCGCGTCGGAGAGGTTCTGGAGTTCGCGGCCGCTGGCTCCGGTGTTGGCTCGTATCGAGCTCATGGCTTCGTCGAAGTCGGCGAAGCTTTTGACGGCGGTGACGCCCATGGCTGCGGATGCGGCGCCGATTTTCATGAGTCCGCTGCTGATGGTTCCCGCGATGTTGGCGGCGGTTTTGGTTTTGCCGGCGAACCCTTCGGTGGCGTCGCTGGCTTTGTTGAGGGAGCTTTCGTAGCTTTTGGTGTCGAGGATGAGGCGCATCGTTATCGAACGGTCGGCCATAATCCATGCGCCTCACTCTCTTATCGTTATTGTTCTTCGGTTTTCTTTGGTTGGATGCGTACGAGCATCGCGTCGGGGTAGTCCACTCGGCCCTTGTCGGCGAACTGTTTCATGGTCTGCTCGCGTATTTTGGTGACGCGGCATGATTCGACCGTTCCCGTGAGGTCCTGCCAGCGTTCGTCGGAATGGCAGTAGGATTCGGGCAACCCGCACAGTGGGCAGAGCGTTTCCTCGTATTCGTCGAGTTCGCGCATGAGTTCGCGTTGCAGTTCATCCCATTCGGATTCGACTTGCAGCGTGTAGCCGCCGTCTCCGTTTTCGTTTGGCAGGAGTTGTATTCGGGGTTGCCATCCGCAGAACCGTTTGTAGCTGATGCCGAGTTCGCGTGCTATTCGGAGGTCGGTGCGGATGTCTCGCCGGGTTTCGAGGCATTCGCGAACACGGCTTTTGGGAGGTCCGACGCCTGCGGGGAGCCGAGCCCGGTGATGAGCGATTGGATGCGCGCCACCTGCCCGTCGCTCATGGAGCCGCATAACACGGCCCAATCCTGCGGACTGTCGGGAGCCATGTCGGCGGGCTTGCCGTTCTTCCATTTGATTTCGATGCAGGACTTCGGTGCGAGCGTGAGCGTGAGCCGATACCAGTCGATGCCTTCCGGATGGTCGGGGGATTGCTCCACGCGGCATTCCGATAGGGCGAGCGCGTAGTCGGCGGCGGTGACGGCGCGAAATTTCGCGACGAGCGTCACATCGTCGAACAATTCATGCAGTCGGGTGATTTCGCGGCGGGCCTTGACTTTCTTCGGGTCGTTCTCCATTCCGGTGTTGTCGTGGATGATGTCGTTGAGTTCGTCGAGTCGGTCGAGCATGGTCAGGTCGGTGACGATCTCCATGCTTTTCTCCGCGCGTTTGATGGTGATGGCCATGAAAGCGTTCCTTTGCTTTACGTGTTGCCTTTGCTGTGAGGATCCGTGCGGGGAAGAAAGGCTAAGACCCCGCACGGAGGTTTTTGTCAGCCTGCGGGTGCGGGGGCGTCACGGTCGAAGCCGTCAGCCTTTCGAGGCAGCCGCAACGGTGGCGTTGTCCACGTACCAGGGGCCGGTGACGGTGAACGGGATGGTGGAGCGGATCACGCTGTTGGCCTCGGTGGCGACCGGCTGCTTCTCACCGAACTTGACCGGGAAGACGCTGACCTTGTCGCCGGCGGCGAACGCCACGTCGAAGTCCTTGCCGCGTCGGCGCACGAAATAGCCGGTAGCGCCTTCCTGCATGGCCTCCACGGCCTTGTTCGAATCCGCTTCGATTTCGGTGTTGGTGTTGTCGATGACGGTGACGGTGGTGTTGTCCGTGGTCTTGCGTCCCGGCTGCTGGAACGTCTGCGTGGAGCATTCACGATCGTCGTCGATGCTGTCCTGACCTGTGGTCAGGGCCCAGCCGTCGCCGGTCAGGTAGCAGCTGATGTCGATGACGCTGTCCGCCGTCATTTCGGTGACGGTCGGCGCGGCCGGATTGGCCAATGCCGGTACGAACACGGTCTTCACCTTGCCGTCGATCGGCGTGGACGGCACCGGGGTTCCTTGTGTTGCCATAATCGTTTCTCCTTAAAGGTCTTTCATGGATTTCTTGGGTTTGGGCCGTCTCGGGATAGTGGACGGCGGGTAGATGGGCTTGTTGACCGGCATGAATATGCCGGTTTTCAGCCTTGGGTCGGTAGACAGGGCGTCGAACTGGTGGCCGGTCTGCGTGTCTCTGACACGGATGTAGATGATGTTCCGGCTCACTTCCAGCTCCAGGTGACATGCCATTCGATGACGCGCACCGGATACCGTCTGGCGGTATCGCTGGAGGTCATTCCGGCCGCATAGGCTCCGGAATCCGAGTAGAAGACGGGGGCTCCGATGACGAAGCCGTCGCATTCCGCCGTCATGATGCCCATGAGCATCACATGCGCGGCGAAATTCACCTGATCCTCGGTCAATCCGACGATGCGTGCGGTGAGCTTCGACTGCATGGCCGTCAGACGATGCGGTTCGCTCTCCTCCAACCCCCGACCGGTCACACTGGTGATGATCCACGGCGGCTTCGCGTTCGCCGGCGGTTCGATTCCGTCGTAGCGGGCGAAGCTCGGCTGGCCGGGTATCGATTCCCTTAACGCTTTCGCGAGATCGTTGATGGTGCTCATCCCATCACCGCCTTCCATGCGGCCTGCGTCGCGTATTGTTCGAGGCGTTCGGCTTCGGGGTCCATCCATTCGTAGAACGGGTGGGTGCCGCCGCCGCGCGCGGTCCCGAAGAACGCGATGTTGGCCAGATCGTTCGAACCGCCCTTGCGGGGGCCTATCTCCGATTGCAGGCCGGTGGGTGTGGTGGTGATGTCGTAGCTGACGCGGATTTTCCGGAAGCCCCCGTCACGGGATTTGCCCAGATCGTCGTTGATGGTGTTCTTGATGTTCAACGACGCTTTGGACAGGGTCGCCTTCAACAGGGGCATGGCCCGGATACGTGCGGCTTTGAGGTCGGCGGCCTCGCGCAGCACGTCGCTCACATCGAATCTGATTCCGTCCGGCATGTCATGTCTCCTTCACGTTCCAGCGTTGGGCCGTGGCATGAGTTTTCTCCGATTGGAGATTCACCAGCCGCAGCCGCCGGCCGGTGAGATTCCCGTCACCGGCTCCGCTGATTACCGCGATGTCGCCGGATTGGACGCCGGCCGTGCCGTAAGGGAGATGCAGGTAGAGACTCCACTGCGGTATGACGGCGTTCATCGCCTGGGCGATGCCGCCCTCCGTGTTCTCGGATGCGACGCCTCCGGCCGTCTGGAGCTTGCATCGCCCCTCGTAGACCGTGGTCTCCGGGATGGAGACCACGCCATCGGCGTCGGTGTGCGGTTCGCCTTTGCGCACTATCCGGCATTCATCGGTCATGAGGCTGTTGGCATAGGAGCGCAGCTGTTTCAGGCTGGCTGGCTTGAATCGCGGGATGCTCATCGGCTCAGTCTCACATTCAGGGCGACCGGATCGTTGTCATCCTCGAACCAGCAGGGGCTCATGTCGCGGCTCGGCAGCTCGTTGCGTGTGACGCCGATGACCCCCAAGCCTCCGACGAGCGGGGATTGGTCGGCCACGAGGTCGTCCAACGTCTGCATCTCGCTGGCGGTCAGATAGATGCCGGCTTCATCGACCTTTCTGCTGCCGCCGTCCATGGCGTCGTCGATCTGGCGTGACCATTGGGTCTCGCCTTCCGGATTCGTGTAGAACCGGCCGGCACACGCGAGACAGACATCCTGCAGATCCTCGGGCAGCGGGTCGATGAGCTGGCCGGCGTCATCGACCCAGATGCGTTTCGTGTACCTGCGGATTCGGTTGGACGCGGCGCGCAGGCAACGTTCCGCACGTTTCACGTCAGCGTCTTCCGTGATGGAGTCTCCGAGCCATTCGGCCAGATCGTCCTTCGTCGCAAACGTCGGCAGCGGATTGCCCATATGACTCTCCTTATGCGGTGATGACGCCTGCGGCGCGCAGCTGGACGAGCAGGCTGTTCACCGTCGCCGCGATCGCGGTCGCGTCCGCGTCGGCTGCCAGATTCGGCACGGCCGCGCCTTTCTTCACACCGCCCAGCGCGGCGGAGGAAGCGGCGGGCAGCGTGTATGCGGCCGGAATCACGCCGGCGGCCAGCTTGTCCTTGGTGATGCCGCCGGCCAGCATCGCGTTCGTCACCGATCCGGCCGGCGGGGTCGTGGAATCATCCACGAAGTCGAAGCCGGAGCCGTCCGCCTTCACCTTGACCATCTTGGAATGGCCGGTTCCGGGGTCATAGCCGGAGAGCGAGGCCGGCGTGACGCTGCCCGCATCGGGAGCCTTGGAGCCGCCACCGACATCGACTGGATTATCATCGGCGTCGAACGCGGCGATTTCGGCCACGTCCTGACCGTCAACGATGGCTGGTTGGGAGACGAATCGTATCTGCTTGGCCATCACTTGCCCGCCTTCGGGATGATGAAGCCGGCCGGGTACTGGGTGCCCTTGGCGGCGACGCGGGTCATGGGGTTGGCGACCTGGAAGCCGACGCGCATGACCACGCGCAGCGCCTTGGAATCCTGCTGCATGAGGTTGTACACGACCTGTCCGTCCGCGTTGGAGATCACGCCCTGATCGAACACCTGGTAGGTGATGTCCTGACGGATGCCGACGACGAACTTGGTCCAGTCGGCGGCGAGCAGCACGGCCTTCGTGGAGTCCCACGCGCCGTTCCTGACCTCGTTGAGCGGATAGCCGTACAGGCTGGCCGGGGCTCCCTGCGTCAGGTTCGGCGTGTAGATCGGCTGGCCGTTCGCGTCGCGCAGGCCGGTGAGCTGCCAGTTCAGGCCCGGCTGGCTGGCGAAGCCGTTGACCGCGAATCCCTTCTCGCTGAGCTTCTGTCCGAGCTTGGCGACGTCCTGCGCCAGATCGGCGCCGGTGCCCTGCGTGACGTTCGTGCCTGCCGCCGTGGCGGCGGCGAGGATGTCGGTGACGTTCCATCCGGCAGGCTTGTCAACGCCGAAGATCGCGGCCGCGTCGAGCTTCTTGCCGAACGCCTCCGCGATGAGCGGCTTGATGGCGTCCCACAGGTTGATCTTCGCGTCGTCCACGACGGAATCCGGGATCGGGACGATCACGGCGAGCTCCTCGGCCGTGATCTGCACGTCCTCCCAACCGGTCTTCGTGGTCTGCTTGAGTGCGCCCTCGGAGACCCAGTAGGCCTCCGGCAGCGCCGCGAGCACGGGCTGGGTCTTCTTCGCGGAGCTCATCGGCACGCGGCGGGCGCGTGTGAGGATCACGCTGGATTCCGGCATGGTCTGGATGATCTCCTGGGAGACTTCGTCGGGGATGAGGCTCGCGCCGAGATCGGCGCGGCCGATGGTGTTGGTGAAGTTGTCTGCCATTGTCGGCTCCTTACTTGTCGGTCAGCACGCGTCGCGCCCAGTCGGTCTTCTCTCCTCCGGTGGGATCGCTGCCGCCGGTGGGTTGCGCGCGCAAAATCGGGTTGATGTTGTTCTGGTCCGCGTTCTTCGCAGCCTGTGCGTCGATGCGTGCCGCGAGCTTCGCGGCCTTGGCCATGACCTCTTCGGGGCTGCCGCCGCCGATGAGGTCGAAATCCTGTTCCGTCAAGGACGGGTGCTTGGCGCGGGCCTCGGCCCACGCCTTCGCCATGTTGACTTGGGCGAGCTGTTCGTGCGCCTCCTTAAGGTCGCGTTGCAGCTTCTCCTGCTCCGTGAGTTTCGCGTCCTCGATCTCGCGCAGTTTGGCGCTGCTGGCCTCGCTGGCGGTCCTGAGCTTCGAATTGTCCTCACGCAGATGCTGGATGAGGCTCCATGCCTTCTCGGGGCTGAACTCCTCCCCGTCTCGCTCCCACGGCGGCTTCTGCCCGAGGTCGGCGGTCTGCTGCCCGTCCGGAGGCTCTGGGGCGTTGTCCTGCTCGTTGGTGTCATCGGCCATGATGGTTCCTTTCCGCCCGTCCTGCGGGCATAAGAAAACCCGCCATGGGCTTCATGACGGGTTAGGTGACTAAAAGTTTTGCTTACCTCTTCCGGTGGGTTTTCAGAAGATCAAGATACACATGGATTGCCATGTAATCCGGATCTTTCGCAAGCTCATATACTCCGTCCGGGAATTTTGCGTATAGTTCAGGATGAGAATATGCAATGTCCAGGGCATCAGCGATCGCCAGATCAGGTTCTCCGGAAAGAATCATGTCACGGGCGTCTTCCTCGGTAATCTCATCGAGGCCTTTAACGATTTCGAGGCATTGTTCGGCGAGAGAAATCAGTTCATCCATTGTCATGACGATCGGATTCCCTCCATTGTTTTGCCTTACTCCTTTTGACTGCGATTTTACCCGTTGGAATATTGCGAGTCACACCGGCGCCGCCGATTGGCATCGCCCTGTCGATGATGTATTGACCATTCACGAGGTACGCCTTGACTTCAATCTGGACTCCGTCAACGGTTCCACCGAACCTGTGCAAAGCTCGATCATTGTCGGGGTGCCTCTCCCATTGCGGGGATTCCATGACCTGCCGAATCGCGTCAAGAATCCTGTCCCTGTCCCATCCTTGCGGGAACTCGGTCTTGCCTAATATATTCGAACCATACAGATGGCCTCCCCGCTTCCCGTCGCCTTCCCCGTACAGGATGTGATTAACGACCTTTTCGTTTGGCGGCTGAACGTTATTCGCCCACATGCCTGGGCTTTGCCCTGCCGGTTTGACTTCGGAGAGCAGCCCCGCAATCCTCTTATCGAAAACGGCCTGCCGTCGCCGCCTGAGATATTCCGGAGTGCTTCTGCGCTGTCGTGAGTCTCGGAACGAGCCGTTGCGGCGCATGAGAGGCAACACGGTTTCGGCGGTGCGCGGAGTGCGGTCGGGCAGGCTTTCGGCCGCGCGATAGTATTCGTCGATCCACTGCCTCTCCTGCTCGGTGGGATTCCAGTCACCGTAGACGACCTCGACGGTGCAGCCGCAGTGCGGATGGTATTTCTTGCCGGTCTTGGCGCTCAAGCCGGCTTTTTCGGCGCTCGTGTACACGGGGCCGCGGGTGACGAGCATCGCGCAGAACGCGCACGGGTCGCCGTCGGAGACCCTGCGCCAGCCGATGGCCCGGGTGTCTTTTTTCGCCCAATGCTCTATCGTGGTGCGGCCGCCGGTGAGCACCGCCTCGTGGAACACGCCGAGGAACAGGCTGCGGGCTGCCGCATACGCGGCCTCCTGCGTCTCCCCGCGTGCGATGTGCCAGAGCACGTTCGTGGCTCCGAGCCAATCGACCTGACCGGCCATCCGTTTGCGGTCGAACCTTGGCACGGCGGTTTCGAACGAGCCGTCGCCGGTCTCGGCCTCGCGGAACCGAGGCAGGTAGTCGGCGGCGGTTTCGGCGCTCACCTGCCACCATGTCTGCAGCAGGTTCAGTATCGCGTTCTTCCATATCGGCTGCGAGCCCTTCAGATCGTCCAAGTCCAACGTGGAGTCCCAGAGCCTTCTTGCCTGACTGTCGGCGGTGATGGCCAGCCGCACCTGATCCCGTCGGTGCTTGTCCGTCAGGACGGCCCCCTCACCTGTCAGCGCCATCGTCAACCACCGGGTTCAACTGCGCCTGATACGCCTGCACGGCGAGTGTGTCCGCGTCGGGGTGCGCGTCGGCGTATTCACGCCATGAATCCGCGCGGGACTTGGAGACGCCCGGAATCATGTCCCACAGCTCCTGTTTCGGCACTCCGAGCATCTGCGCGGCCTTGCCGAGCGCGTCCACCGCCTGGTTGATGGTGCGCACGTCCGTATCCTCCCAGATGGGGGTCAAGTCGAAATTGCGGGCGTCGTCCATGCGTCCCTCGATGCCGGCGCACAGACGCAGCACGTCCATGTGGCTCACGCCGAACGACTTCTGCCGTTCGTCGCGTTTCGCATAGAAGCCCGCGCGGCTCTCCGCTATGCCGGCGTCGCCCACGTTGACCATCTTGCCGAACGCGGTGGTCGGAGTCTGCGACACCGCGGCCAGCTCCTCCACGTCCGCCTGTTTCGCCTCGATGAGGCTCGACAGCGTGGTTTCGGGCAGGGTGCCGAACTGCACGCCCTCTCCGCCTGCCAATAGATCGTCCTGTCTCAGCTGCAGCTTCTTCTCGCCGCGCTGCTGATCGTTCAACGCTGTCATGTCCAGACCGGTGACGGTGCGCACCTTCCAACTGTTGTAATGCTGGGCGAGCAGACGATCGTAATTGTCCTTGTTCAACCTGCCCGCCAACGGAATATACGGCTCCACCTCGCCGGGAGCCCTGCCCTGCAGATCCAGATCGTTCGTATACCGCACCACCGGGCACACCGGACTGCCGTACGCGTCGACCGCCAGATGCGGGATGCAGGAGACCAGCGTGTAGGAGCCGTTCTCACGTGTCCACTGCCAGATGTTCCACTTGTCCCACAATTCGTAGGATTCGACCTGCGGACTGATACGCCTGACACGCATGAACGACTGGGGGAACGTGTCGCGCGCCGCGTCATCGTAGACGGCGATGCTCTCACGCGGCGAATAGCATTCGATGACCGCGTTCACGCCGCCGTCCGCGGATGCGTCCGCCCTGACCGCCGCGTAGGCGGTGCCGTAGGCTATCGCGGCCTTGTGCAACGCCACCTGTCTGCGGCCCATGCGGTTGGCGACCCACGGATGCCAGAAGACGCGCGCCGACTCCGTATCCGGCTTGCCGGGAATGTCCACGCCCTCCAAGTAGAGGGTCTGGCTGATGGTGGTGACCACGAGTCTCAGCCACGGGGTCACTCCCAGATCGCGCAGCATGCGATGCTCCAACGTGGCCTGCTTCAACCTGACCGGCTTCGGATTCCACCGCCACCAACGGTCGATGCGGTTCAACCGTTCCAACTCCATGCCCCATGCCGGCAGCAGGAGGCCTCGCAACGCCTGTTCGGCCTCCGCCTCGCTTGTATATTCGGTGGTCACCATACCTGGCCTCCTCCTCTCTTGCGATTGTTCAGATACTCACGGCGCATGCCGCGCGCGGCTATCGCGCAGAACGCGAGATCGATCTTGCGACGCGATTCACGCCCCTCCTTGGCGATGCTCATGCCCGCACGCGTCGGCTGACGCCTCGCGTTGAGCATGTGCGCGCGCAGACGGGCGTCGCCGTCGTGGGGGAAATCCCTGTCGCAGATGGCCGTATACGCCTGATCGACGTATTCCACGAACCGTTTCTGCACGTCGAGCCGTACCATGTCGAACATGATGGCGTGCCGGTCGCGCCCCTCGGGGCGGGCCCACAGTTTCAGCCGACGCCCATAGTCGCGGTGCCATGCGTCGAACAGCGGATCCCAGTAATGCAATCCGGTCTCATCGTCCAGAACATGGCTCGGGTCGCCCCAGAACGCCTCCACCTGATACCGGGTCATGGCCGCGCGCACCGTGTCGTCGACGCTTTCGCGCGGCACTCTCCAATCCCTGCCGCGGGGGCCGGGCGGCTTCTGCCACATGCCCAACGGTTTGACGAAACCGTCCGAGATGCGGCATGCGACCAACGCGGTGGCGTCGTCGGTGAGCGAGCAGTCGAGGAACATGACGATCCGTTCGCCCGGCTCCAAGCGGAGTTCGGGATGCTCGTTCGAATCCCATTCCTGACTGGTCACGTAGGCGTCCTCGGGGGCCTCGCACTGGTTGAACCATTTGCGCCGGGACTCCGAGACGGGGTTCTTCGGGTTGATGATCTCCTTGACGATCTTCGCGGTGGACAGCCATGTGGAGTCCCCGCGCACGTCCTCCACGACCTTCGGAATGCTCTCCTCGGTCATGGGAGTATCCGGGGCGGCCTCGATGCTGTCATACAGGAGACCGAAATCCATGTATTTGGGGCGAAGCCCCTTGTCCTCGGAGTTCGGGTCGCCCTGGGTGCCCTCCCATGCCTCGCGCACGCGCTGCGCCACGGAATCCTCGCCGTCTCGGTACGCGTTGCAGATGTCGAGCATCTTCACGTTCACCGTGTCTTCGGACTTCGCGGCGTTGCCCGACAGGACGCCATCCATGTCATGGCCGCCGTTGCTGGAATTCCAGTTCTGCGTCTCGTTGCGGATCAGAAACGTGGGACGACCGCCCTCCAACGCGAGCGGCGACGACGTGACCGCCTCGATCTGCCGCGAATCTCCCAACGCGTACATGTTCAGCTTGCCCAACTGGATACCGTAATACCGTCTGGTTTCGGCGGGTATCAATCCGGGCAGCAGCTTCATCGTGTTCTTGGTCTGTTCCTGGCTGACGGCGCACACCTGCACCCACGCGTTCGGCTCCTCGCGGCCCACCGGATCGCCGTTCGCGTCCCAATGGTCGAACGTGAGATCGGCGAAACAGGATGCGACGGCGCCACCGGCCGCCATAGGATCCTTGCCCCAGCCCTTGAGCCGCTGCAGCACGGCGTTGTCGTGCAGGGGAGTGCCGTGCTCGTCGAGCGCGTAGAACCATAGCCAGAAGCGCGCCTGCTCGAGCGTCCACTTCCATGGCAGGCGTCGTTTCGAGTCGCGCAGCCAGTAGCCGCTCCATGCGAGGAAGTTCCAGCCCAGCGTATGCTCCGGCAGTAGCCAGCCATGCTTGCCACGCTTCCATGTCGGGCCGATGAGCGTGGGCCGCATGTTCCATTCACGCGCCGGCTCCGAGGCGAGCGCATGTCGGTACCAGTCGATGATCTCCTGGTATTCGGTGTGGCGTGAGGGGATGAGGGCTGCGGTTGGTGTGGTGCGCAGCCGTGCCATCAGCTTCCGTAGGCCTTTCCCCATCGGCTTTGCACGATGGCGCGCATTTGTGCGGAGCGTTCGCCGGAGTCCGTTTTTGTGTTCTGTTCGGGTTCGGGCATGTCGATTCTGGCGAGGAGTTTGGCGAGGTGTTCCTCGTCGGCCCGGAGTTGTGCGAGCAGCGGGTGGGCTACGAGTTGGCCTTGGCTTCCCTTGACGGTGAGTTGGTCGCCTATGGCTCGGCGTTCGCGGGTGATGCGGTCGGCGGTGTAGCAGGCGACTTCGAGAAGTTTGTATTCGGATTCGGTGAATTCCCATTTGGCGGTGAGTTCGCGCCAGAGCTTTTGGCCTTTGCCTTCTCGTATGAGGCCGTTGGGCATGCGTGGGGTGGAGGTTTTCGTCATGTGGTGCCTCCTTTGGTGTTATGCGAGTTTTGGTATGACCGTGAGCAGGAAGGTGAGGTCCGCGAGTTTGGCGGGGGAGCCTCGGAAGGTGCGGCCGGTGTAGGTCATATAGCGGTTTTGCGTGTAGGCTTCGATGTTCATGCCGAGGGTGTTGCGGATTCTGATGCCGGTCTGTTGTGGGGCGGTGCCCCAGATGTGCAGTCCGTCGCCGCTGGGGCTGATTTCGATGTAGGTCCTGTCTGTCACGGGTGCGATGAGCATTTTGGCCCAGTCGGTGAGGTATCCTCGGTTGTCGTAGCAGTGGTCGAGGTCGATGCAGGCGAATCCTTCTCCGAGCGCGAAGCCGAGACCGTCGCCTATTGGCGAGTTTTCCGCTTGTTCGAGTGCGGTCCATGTGCTCGGATCGGTGCTTGACGCGGGCCTGCCGTCCGCGGTGAGCGGTTGCTTGGTGGTGCCGTCGCCTCGGGTGACGCGCTTCCATCGCATCCACCGGTCTGCGAGCACCATTTCGCAGGGTACCGGCATGGGTCTGCCGTGCCGGTGCGCGGCCTGACGGCATACGTCGGAGCAGTAGCGGCGCTTGCGTCCGCGCCCAGAAGGCTGTTGTATTTCCTTATGGCAGTATTCACAGCATGTCACGATTTAATTATAGCGTTACATGTGCTAAAAAACGCTGAAAACCCAATAATTCCAACGGTTTACGATATTTCGTGACAACGCTAAAAGTGTCACGAAATAAAACCGGTCAACCAGCCGCGCGACACCCAAAACACGGCACAGGACGGACAAAAACAGGCCATACCGCCCCGAACACCACCCGACACAGGAAAACCGCCAAACCAGCCAAAACAGGAATCCAGAACGTACGTACAACCGGAAGTGCTATCCGGCGGTTACACCCGGGGAACGGAGGAGTCCACCCCCACCCGAGGGATTCGGCTTCCACCGCTTCAATCAAGCAATCCGGGGAATCTTTCCTTCGGATGCTTTCTCATGCGCGCTCTGCGCGCGTTTCTTTCGGCGTTCTCCTTTTCGGTCTTGGCTTTATGGCAAGGATGCGACAGCCATTGCAGGTTGTCAAGGCTGTGATCGTCGCCTGCGGTGACGTGGTCGCAGTCGGTTCCGATTCCATCGCATTCGGGAACGTGATGCTTCGCCTGGCATAGGCCGTGCGCCCGTTCCCTGACCTTGGCCCTGAGCTCCGGCCAGTTCGCGGGGAGCCTGCCTCGCCTGTCGCTGCTGTTCCAATTGGGGCGCTGCCGTAGGTGGGGCATGAGTACCTGCCATCCGGAAAGACTGAGCCGACGTGGATATGCGAACGGCCGCCATCAGTATTGTGATGTGCGGCCGTTCGCTTCATCCCCGTACCGTAGGTATGGAAATGACCACTGTAGATAGTATGTGCGGGACAGTTAGGTTTTGTCAAGCAGCGTCGTTGTTTTCTATGCGTTCTGCAGTTCGTTGTATCGGTGTTCGAGGCCTTCGCGCAATACCTGGCTGTAGTTGATGCCCTGTTGTTCGCCGAACGTGTCGAGCCATGCGGGGATGGTGACGTTCTTGCGCACGCTTTTCTTCCCGTATTTTTCGGCGTAGGCGTCCATGTCGAGGCTGATGAGGGTGACGATGCCGCCGGGTTCCTCGGGTTTCACGTCGGCGATGTTCGTGGCGTGCGGCTCGTGGCGTCCTTCCTCGAGTTCGGTGAGCACCCAGCCGCTGGCGGCGTCCTTGGCCATGTCGAGGGCTTCGGCGAGGCTGTCGCCTCCGGTGGCGAGGCCTGGCATGTCGGGGGCGGTGACGACGTATCCGCCGCTGTGATCCTCGTATGGGGTGAGGATGATCGGATAGACGAGTTTCATTTCGTTCTCTTTTCGTTGATTCCGGCTTGCTTCCATATCGATTTGACGATGTACGGGTTCACGTCGCCGCGATGGTCGGGCACTGTGACCTTGCCCGTCTTCGTGGGATGGATGTACTGGCGGTGGCTGCCTTTCTGCGCGATGGGCGTCCAGCCGTCCGTCAGCAGTATCTTCTCGATTTCCTTGAACCTCATACACTATATTATACGCATCATGCGCACAATATGCAAGGCGGCGGGCACGTGAGTCTTTCGATATCGCGTTCTATCGCGTTCTATCGGCGTCTATCCGTTTCGTGGTTTTCGATGTGCTACGCCGCCGGGCGCGGTCGTAGCCGTCGAGTCTCGTATGCGCCTGCCACACGTCCCAGATCAGGTAGACGGGAGCGTTGCCGTCGTGGCCCACGGCCGGGATTATGCCGCGTTGACCCCATTTCTTGATGGTGTCGGCCTTGATGCCGATGCCCCACGGCTCCAACAATCGCTGCAATTGGGCGGGTGTGCCTTTGACGCCACTCAACCTCAGTCGGAGCATGTCGAGCTCGTGGATGTCCTTGAGCTTGTGTGTGGCATGGCAGTGCGGGCATTCCAAATAGCCGCCGGCCAGCTCCTGCTCGTCGGCTCTCAGCTCACGCGAACAGGCGGGACACCAGCCGATCATGCGCGTACCGGCAGGCGGGTTCAGCAGATAATCCAATCGTTCCGCCAGACCGTGCGCGTGGACGGCGAGATTCCGCCTGTCCCAGTCGTCGCGGATGAGTGATTCGATGCGCGGCAGGTTGAGGATGCAGCCTTGCAGGAGTCCGGGCGTGCTCATAGCGTGGTGCGCGTGCAATCCCATGCGGCGGACGAGTATTCGAGCCAGCCGGCTGATATCCTCCGCAAGCTGGAATGCTCCCATGTTCAACGGGCTTGCGGCCACACTACGAGTCCCATGCCCGCCATGCATGCTGACGCCTATCGTGGCTTGTCGGTTGGCGATGAGCACCAGCGTGGGCCAACCCTGTTTCAGCGAGCGCAGGTCCTGAATGAATTGTCGGGTGGTGTTGTTTTCGTCCAAGATTTCCTCCGCTCCGCAAGGTATGATGGCTTATTGGTTCTGGCCCTTTGCTCTTCGGAGTGGAGGGTTTTCTTTTTAGAAGAGGGTTGGTGTGGCGTGGCATGCGGGGCTGGCCCACAGTCGTTCCCTGTTCGTGTTGGCTCCGTGGTTGTATCCGCTGCCGCCGGGTTTGCTTTGGTGTTTGGTCCATCCGTGTTCGAGCAGCGGGTCGTGTTCGTTGTCGTAGCCTGCCAGGACGATGCGGCAGTCCTCGGGTGCGTTGAGGCACCATGTCTCGACCTGTTGGCTTACGGTGTTCTCGTCGCTGGTGTGGTATTTCGTGTTCGCGTTCCGGTAGGGCGGGTCGAGGAATACGCCGGTCTGGTTCCAGTCGCTGGGTCCGATGCTGGATGGTTTGAGGCATCGGCTCCAGTCGCCGCAGGTGATGCGCGTGTATTGGAGGCGGTTGGCCAACCGGTTCAGGTAGTCGAGGATGCCCTGCCCCTTGCTGGCGAGGTGGGGCAGCTCCCGGTTGATGCCCCGTCCCTTGTCGGCGAGGTGGGGCAGCTCCCGGTTGATGCCCCGTCCCTTGTCGGCGAGGTGGATGAGGCGTCCGTCCACTGTGTGCCAGGGGCCGGGGTCGAACGGGTATCCGATGGAATTGCAGGTCGCGTACAGCCAGTGGGCGGCCAATGCCGCGTCGTAATGGGCGGGGTCGCCTTCGATCCATGCGGTGAAATCATCGGTGCGGTGTTCGTTGACATAGGCGAGCCGCGCGTGCAGTTCCGCCTCCATGACCGGTGCCGTGCACAGTATGGCCACGTCGGCGGGCGCGTATCGGATCGCCCGCCATGTGTTGACGATCATGCAATCCAGATCGTTGACCGTCTCCACGTGGTCGCGGTCGTAGCGGGAGCGGGCCAACAGGACGGCCAGCGAGCCGGCGAACGGCTCCACGTACTGCAGCAGGTCGCCCAACAGCTGCCAGACCATGGGCGCGGCGGCGCGCTTGCCGCCGAACCACGGGAAGGGTGATTTGAGCAGGTCTTCCATATACGTGACCTCCTAGTTAAACAATGGCGGTTCGATGAACTCCGGCCCGTACTGTTTGTGGGATGCGGGTTTCGGTTGCGGGGGATTGTCGATGATGGCCTTCACCTCGGCCTCGCTCAAGCCCAGCAGTCGGCTTATCGTCGCGTTGTCGGTGCCGCGCTCGTGCCAGTGGCGCGCCATCTCCTTCCTGCGCTCGCTGGTCACGATTCCTCCTTCCTGAAGTACGGGTTGTCTTCGAGCGTCTTGGCGGTTTTCGAGGCTTCCGTGTCGCCCGTGTACCAGGATTCGGCCGAATACTGGCCTTCCTCCCAACCATCGGCCCATGCCTGTTCGGCTATCCGCCGGTCATGCTCCACAAGCCACCTGTCCCATGTGTCGAGCGCTTCGAGCGGCTGACAGCCGCATGCGTTGCACAGCATGGACGTGACGGCGGTGGCGATCATGTTCTCGGTGAGTTTCGGTTCACTCATCGTCGCCCTCCGGTTCCGGCTTGTTGATATGACGTTTGTTCCTCGACCCCTCCAATTCCCGTTCCAGCATCTGTTCGAGTATGGGCATGAGCCATGCGGGCGGGTCGATCGGATTGTAGACGGGGCATTCGGCCCAATGCCTCAAGGCTCTGGGACAACCGTATGCGCCGCAGTAAGGGCACCGCTTGCAGGGGATCGAATCCTTCGGCAGGCCGGTGTGATGCGTCTTGATGTATCGCTCGTAGCACCATTCGCAGCAGTGCTCGCTTCCGGTGAACAATCGCGTGATGGACTGCAATCGTGTCGGCGGCATGTCAATCCTCGGATGCGTCATGATTCAACCCCCGGCTTGTATGGGCGGAACGGGGCATAGGGTTCGGGGGATTGGAGCTGGTCGGCCGTCTTGTCCGAGTAGACGTGAATCTGACTCGCTTGGGGAACCCACTTGTCTTGATGGCTGACGCGCGTGCCCTGCAGGAAGAGGGGATTCATCCTGCCGACCTCGGCGAAAAACCACAGGTCTCCGTCCTTGTCCATCCACGGGCCGGGCTTATCCGGCAGTCGGGGCTTTCGCCGCAACGCATAATCGAACATGCGGTCGTCGGCCCATACGGAAGCCCCCGGCGCTTCAATGGCCCGGATCCTAATAATCCCGTCCTCGTGGTCAACGTCCGTGACCTGATGCCGGTTGCCGTTGGCGAACACCGCGATATCGCCCGCGCTCACGTCGTCGAAATCCTCGATGCGCTCATAGTCGGGAGCATCCAACAGTTCAACGGATTCCACGTGGACGCAAGGACGCAGGATTCGATGTTCGCCGTCGTAGTGAAAGACCGTGACCGTCAAACCGCGGGTGAAGACGATCAACATCTGAGCGTTCAGCATTCCCTCCGCCACCGCGCCCGACCCGAAAAAGACCCTGACCCGCAGGCCTTCCAGCTCCTCGCAGGTCTTGCCTTTCCAGAATGGTTCACTCATCATCGCCCTCCGGTCTGCCGGCATACCGGGCACAGGCCATGGTTGAGACGCGGGTCGTAGTCGTCGCAACGCGAGCACAGGCCGGGTTCGACGCCATCCGAATCCAACAGGCTGATATCGGTCAGCAGACCGTGATGCTCATAGATGTAGTCGGCGAGCGCCTGAATGTCATCGACATCGTCATCCGAATCGTTTGCGGGAGCCAAAGTCAGGTTCTCGACGTCCAACGCGTCGGCGAGCGCGTCGAACAGTTCCTGTCGTTCGTAGATTTTGGCTTCATGTTCGCTCATCGGTTGCCTCCGGTGAAATAATCGAGGATGTGGCTGTGGGTGGGGCCGCCGTTGCATGCCGTGTTCCATAGGCGGATGGCGGTTGCCTTCCACATGTCGTTGAGCCCGCCGCGAAGGTGAAGGACGTTGACGTGCCGGTGGCATCGGCTGCAGGTGAACCGCAGGTATCGGAACCTTTTGGGGGCGATGTCCGCCGGGATTTCCTTCAGGCTGATGCGGCCCGCGCATGCGGGGCATGGGCTGGGCTTGTGGAATTTGAGGATCATGGTTCGTTTTCCGGTACGAACGTCGATTGAGTGCGGCATTGTCATTGTTCCTTTCGTTTGGTGTGTTGTTCTGTTTCGGCGCGGTCTTCGCGTGCGAGGCGGAGCATGATCTTCACGAGTTCGGGGTCTTCGCGCCGGTAGGCGGGATGCCGTGACGTGTGTTTCGCGATCTTGCCGCCTTGGCTGGTGATGTGCGTGGCGTGGGTGTCGTTGGGGCGTGTCATCGCATGCTCCTTCCGGCCCGGCGGCGGGCGCGTCTGGCGGTTCGCGCGCACGCGGGGCATGTGGTGCGTCCGGGTTTGACTTTCACGCCGCAGGTGGCGCATGCGGGCGGTTTCGCGGGTGGAGGCGCTTGATAGGTGCCTTGGATGATGGCGAACGCGGTGCGCAGCTGGTCCGCGTCCTTGGTGTGGATCGCGTGCATGACCATGCCGCATTCCATGTCGTTGGCATGTTCGCCCACGAGGGACAGCCATAGGACGCCCATCGTCAGGAACTCGTGTTCGTCCGACCCGCATTGGTCGGCGAGCGCTTGGAGTCGTGCGGCCGCGGCTTGTTTTCGTTGTTTGAGGTTGTCGTATGCGCTTTGGTTCATCATCGCATGCTTCTTTCATGTTGTCGCCGGTAGGCTTGGCCTTCAGGGCTTCGCCTCCACGCACGGGCGCGGCATACGCCGCACAACCGGTCTTCTCGGAGATGGCAGCGGCCGCCGCATCGCGTGCAGGACGCCCATCGGGTGGTTTTCAACGAGCGAGGCCGCCGGGCACGGCAACGGCCGCATAACCGGTCTTTACTGGGATGGCAGCGGTGCTGGCAGACACGGCAGTACGCCCACTGGCAGCCGGTGGGGGAAAATGCGGGGGAGAGGCGCATCTGTCGGATCAATGCCGTGAACTGCGAGTATTCACCCAGGTCGGTCATGATGATCTTCCCCATCGGCTTGGCGTGCCGTGTTCGTCGCATGGCGTCGCATGCCCCTCATCGTCCAAAAGCATCCAGCCTCGACGGGCATCGCGCACCGGACTGGATTCGGGATGCTCGTTCCACATGGGGATGATCCAGCCCATGCGTTGGGCCAGAACCCGATTCTGGTGAGCCTCCCCGTGACAGCCGGTAGTACCCGACCCGCACAAGGTGATCAGGTTCGAGGGTGAATGCAGACCCGGAAACGGGTGGCTGCGCAGATGACGGTGATGAATGCTGTAACCGCTCCACACGCCGTCCACCGACCGGCCGCACGCCACGCAACGGTAGCCGTCACGAGCCAATACGAGCCGGCGCACCTGTTCGGACGGGCCGTGATCCTTGCCGCTCATCGGATCGACTCCCGGAACAGACGATAATCATCGATGTCCGTGTCCAGGCAATCATGCACGCGATGCGGTTTCGGCCCCTTGTGCGCCGCATACGGGTCCGCCCCCAACGACTTCTCCATCAATCGGAACGAGGTCATGTCCAGCGCCCGGTAGGACAGGCTGTTATGGAACAGTTCGAGCGCCGCATTGTCGAATATGAGCTCGATGAACCTCAGATCGAAGCCGACCAGGTTCGTGCCCGCCGGATGCAGCACATGGGTTTCCGCCTGACTGGTGACGAACGCGAGAACCTCACAGGCGATGCGTTGCGTGGAATGCGTTGCCGGGCTGGCGGCGATCACCTCCGCAAGCAATCCGTTCGCCGCGTGCAGGTTGAACGCGTAGCCGAATTCACGCCCCGTGGGCAACGAGTCAGGTTTCACGATGCTTTCGTAACGCGCATACTCCTCGCTGGTGTCCAGGCTAGTGCAACGCAAGCCGATCTCCAGAATCTGATCAGTGCACGGATCCGTGCCCGTGGTCTCGATATCCACCCACAGCAGGGCTTCGGTCTTCTTCATGCGATCTCCTCCAAATCATCCATTTCGATGCCGATCTCGTTCAATTCCTCGGGATTCCCGGTGCAGATCAGGGCCACTATGTCCGGTGCCGGCCTGCCCTTGCCCAGCAGCCGCGCCACGGCCGGAATCCACGCGTGGCGACGCTCCGCATCGGGTTGCCGTCGCTTCAACGGCGTCGAGGAATCCACCAGCTTGCGCGCCCTGCGCTCCAACTCCGACTCCCCGCCGGCGAGCGCCGGCATGGTTCCATCCGTGGGTTTGCCGTTGATGCCGAGTTCGGCTCCGTGTTTGAGCCAGTTGCGGAAGGCGGCTGCGGGGTCGGCCGGGTAGGTGCCCTTGGCGGTGTTGGCGTCGCGGAATTTTTCGAGTTCGTAGGCGAGATTGAAGCCGAGTTGGTCGGCGAGCGCTTGGAGTGTTTCGTCGGGTTGGAATTCGGTGAGTGTTTGGCGTCGCTGGTTTTCGGTTTTGTTCGCGCGCGTACTCTCTCTTGGATGTTGTATTGGATGTTCTATAAGTGTTTGGGGTTCACGTGTGAACCCCCGTTCGTTCACGTGTGAACCCCCGCGGGGTGTCACGTGTGAACCCCCGTCATGGTCGTTTGTGAACCCCCGCGGGGGTTCAGCTGTGGTATCCCGCGGGGTGTCACGTGTGAACCCCCGTTGTTCGCGGGCCTTCTCCCGCTCCTTGGCCTTCGCCTTGGCACGACGACGCTGCTTCGTGACCTGCTCCGCGTCGTCGATGGTGATCTGGTAGACGAACGGGCTGCGGTCGGCTCCGTAGCGGGTGCCGTAGTTCTCGTCTCGCACGATCAGACCCTTGGCCTCAAGGATGCGCAGGGCGCGTTTGATGGCGCTGGGAGAGCATTCCAACTTGTCCGCGAGCGTGTCCACGCTCGGCCACGCTCGGTCGTTCTCATCCGCGAAGTTCGCAAGCAGGGTCAGCACCTGCTTCGCGTTACGTTCCGCCTGAGACGGCCCCACCCTGACCTCGAACGCCTTACCGGTAAGCAATGCGCTCATTTCAAACCTCCAATCCGAATATCAGTGATCCAACAACGATCATGCAGCATGTCCAGCCAGGCGGCGAGCGCCATCGGGCTCACCCCAATGTGGTCGCCCACGAACTCATGACGGACAGTGTTACCGCCGTATGGGGTGCGTATGCTGATCACGCACGTCTGCGAGGGTGTTCTGGGCTTGTGGCTCATGATCAGGTCTCCTTAGAATTCCGGATCGTCATCGGCCGGAGGAAAATTAGGGGCGGCTGGCTGCCAGTCGCCGGAGGCCGCCCACGGATCCCCGGCCCCGCCCTGGGATTCCGTCGGCTGTTGCGGGGACTGTGACGGGACGGCCCCGTACGTGGAGCCGCCCGCGTAACCGGATCGTGCCGGAGAACCGTTCGAACGGGATTGACGGGCCACGGCCGCCGTCGCATACCTGAGCGACGCGCCGATCTCATCCGCCTGCAACTCCACGATCTGACGGGTCGAACCGTCCTGGGCCTCATAGGAACGTTGGATGAGGCGACCCCTGCACGATCACACGATCACCCTTCTTCAACGAACGGGACACATGATCGGCCATGTCACGCCAACACGAGCAGCGCATATACAACGCGGCCCCATCCTCCCACTGGCCGGATTGACGGTTGAACGTCCTGGGAGTGGACGCCACCGTGAAATTCACCACCACGGCACCCGTGGAAACGGTCCTCAACTCCGGATCACGGGTCAGGTTCCCGATGATCGTCACAACGGTCTCGCCAGCCATCACTCCACCTTCCTCAATTCGGCGTGCGTCTCCTGCAACGCCATCACCACCAGACTCATGAACATGTCATCCGAAACCCTCACGGGCGTGGAATCCAAATGCCGTCTCAACGCCCGTGAGAACGCTTCCAACAATTCGATATCCGTCATTTCCCGGCCTTCCCGTACAGGTAGTCGGCGATGCTGTACGTGTTCCTCTCGTCCACGGCGGCGACCACCTCAGGACGCCAGCCCATGATGAACTTCCCGTTCCTCACAGGCGGCCCATACGGGCATTCCCTCGCGCCGGAAGACCATTTGGAAACCAATGAATACGATTTGCCCGTGTGCTCCATCATGTCCTGTATCGACATCAACGGAGGCAACGCCGATTCCGTGGCGCTCATGATTCCTCACCTCCGAACCGCGTTTCGAACGGAACCTCGATCACGGGGAAAGTCTCTTTGTTCCCCCCGAGCTGGTATTTCAGGATCTTCAGCTGCTTCCCGTTGACAAAGGCGTTCCAGGTCTTGATGATGATGGCGGCGACAAAGACATAGTTCGGTTTGCCGTGAACCGAATCATGGATGCGCTTCAACGTGCTGCGCAGAGTGAGAATCGGATCCCCGTCTAACAGGCCTTCACCGCTTGAGAGCTTGTACAGGAAGTCATCGGCGTAATCTGCGCCGGCCTCCTGGAACTTCGTGTAGAGCACTCCCATGCACTTCTGGCTGATGTACGCGTTCTTCGAAGCGGGTTTGACGATGTTGACCGTATCTCGCACCTCGGGATGCTGTCGCAGGTATTCAAGGCATTCACCGTTCGTGACGGGATAATTCGAGCCGCCGTTGAAGGCCGCCGACAGCATGTATTTCTCGCTTTTGACGAGTCCCGTGAGAAGCGCCGCCAGATTCGTCGCGTTTTTCTCCCCACGCAAGGACAGCACGTCGCTCAAGGTTCTCGCCTTGCCCGTATCCATCGTGTCCTGAGCGTCCTGCTCGACCCCGATGATGATAAGCACGGGAATCGTGGCTCCGGACTGCACGCATGCGAGCAGCCTGTGCTGGCCGTCGAGAATGGTGCCATCCTTGGCGATGACGATGGGTTGGCCGTTGAACTGCCATTCGCCGCGTTTCATGCTTTCCGCCCAGACGTTGACACGAGATTGGATGACCTTGCGGTTATGCGTGTTGTGGGCGAGCAGTTCCTTGGCCATGCTCGGCGTGAGCATGACACTCTTGTATTTGAATTCGGCTGTCTGCTGGGTATTCTTGTTCATGGTGAATTCCTTCACTTGAGCGCTTCGAGAACTTTGGATAGTGCTTCGATGGCGCGAATCACATCGCTCTTGTTCCGAAGGGCGATGTTTTGTTTATTGGATTGGAAACGGTCGTCGTCAACAAGTCTCGACAATGCATCCGTATCCTTCATCAATTGGACGATGGTATGCGTGAACTGTTCCGCGAGCGGACGGCGAGGAGACCGGCGAACAGTTACCGGCTGGACGGATGCGACGGCTCCGGATTCATCGACGACTTCCCCGGTATCGGTATCGACATGCTCCACCGGTTCGGGCTTCGGATACGAGCGAACCTTGCCGTCGATGCCTACCACCGAAGGATCCGCCGTAGCCGAAGGAATGGCCTGGTTTTCAACTGTCCGATTTCTGGACAGTTGAATGTCGTCGGCAACGGTGGACTTGCTGACGTTGATTGCAGGCGCTATCGCACGCGTGCTCATGCCGGCTTCGGAGAGCCTGCCTACCAGTTCACGCCGGATGGGTGCGGTGAGGTTCACGGTATGGGTTGCGAACTCGTGTTCCGCGTATTCGCCCCACGACGTGTAGCCAAGCGCCTTATCCACCCTTTTTCTGTATGCCTCGTTCACGAGCGAGGCCAGACGGTCGAGCTGGCTTGCGGTCGTATCCAGCAGAATGCAGATGCGTTCCGTGATACGACGGGCCTCGCCCTCGTTGATGACACCGACCTCGTTCATCATTCTTCATTCCTTTCCGATAGTCGATTGGGCTTTTTCTTTTCCCTTTGGGGGAGTGGACCGCTTGGAATCGAACCAAGACCCGACGTTTGCCGCACGTACATGACACCGTGCGATCTGCGTACCGGGGAACCTTCCGGGCCCTTGCGACGGGAACGGACGCATCTGACCCGATCACGTTCCCGCCATGGATAATTCCTGTTCAGTTATTTGGTGTTAACGACTGTCCTTTGTCGCCGCCCACAGGCCGGAGGGAAGAAATTGACCAGAAAAGAACCCCCGGCCTGTGGGCAAGACCTGTTTATTCGCCGGGCAACGCGTCCGCAGTCAGCAGACAGGCCAGACGGATGGGCACGAAACCGAATCCCACCAGCGACGCCAACCCGTTGCCGACCGGGTGGGCGCAACCCGAATGCGTCAACACCCAGACCAGACAGACGGCCAGCACAGCCAGCCACAAACCGGCCTTGAACGCCAGCCGCCGATCCGCCTCAGTCGCGTCGGGCTTGCGATACCCGCTGGCATGACGCCCGTAATCACTCGTATTCATGAGGTTTCTTCTTTCAAGAGGTAAGGATCCCTTCGCCGGTAGGCTTGAAGCTGCGACACAAACAAACCAATCCGACGAAGGGAAGAATCAAAATGGATGCAAACGACGTACAGCAGATAACGGAGGGAATCGAATTCGGCACGCAGATGTTCGTGAGCGGTGCGAAAAGCGCAAAGAACATCAAGACCGGCATCGATACGCTCAAGTCACTGTTTTCCCGGTCTAGGGAGAAGAGTGGAGACCTTGAATCCGAGTTTGAAAAGCTCGCAGCCAAGGTGGACAAGCTTGAATCCAAGTTTGGAGACCAGACGCCCACAGAATCCTTCCCCGTCGTTGAACCAATGAGCGATGATCAGCCTCCAACCGGTAGCGCCGATACGACAACAGAATCTGAGGAACGGATGCGTTCTCAGCTCCTCGGAGTGCTGGAGTGCGTCGAACATGTCCTGAAAGCGTCGGCCCAGCTCAATGCAATCCAGCAGGAGAGCATCGCAGGCATGGAGCAGATCGTCGATGTCGCCGCCCGGCTCAACGAGATTGTTGAGACGCAAAGCAAGATCATCAAGTCGTTCGGTAAGGCCCTTGAGTCGCATGAGGAGTCCATCGCACTGCTGACGCATCAGGGGTGACGTGTTATCCGTGATGGTCATTCCTTGCCTCCTCCGATGATTCGTTTCAGTTGTTCGGCCTGTTGTTCGGCCTTGGTCCGGTTCTCCAGACACCGTTGACACCATGTGTTCCAAATGGATTTGGTCTTGATGGGGTCTTTACCGCTGGAGTAGTGGCCGCATTTCGGACATCGAAGGAATGCCTCGCCACTCTTATTGTTTTTCATGACCTTCGGGAGGCAATGGCATTGCGGGCATTCCTCCAATGGGCTGGAGATGACCTTGCGTTCCGATTCGACGTTCCTGTTCCATAGTTCGATGGCCGTGCGTTCGTTGTAAGCGAAGTTGTTGTTGAACATAGAGAACGGCTCACGGAATCCGTGCCCGCATTGCTCGCATCGGCAGTCCCAGTATTCGGTTTTGGAATACGGGGACTGGCTTATTCCGTCCATCCTCGTGCGGGCTTCGCCTCCGCACAATGGGCAGGGGAGCGGCTTAGGCGTTGGCCCCTCGACCGGTTCCGGACAGCGGTTCCGGTCCTCGCGTTTCCAAAACACCATCATTCCCTCCCATCAGCGAGCGCAGGAGAAGACTTCAAAACAAACTTGTTTTCCAAGAGTTCTGATGGCTTGTATCCGGTCACTTTGCAGAAGATTTGAATATCGCTGAGTGTCAATGGAATCTCGCCGTTAACTCGTCTTTTTGCTGCTTCGTAACCCAAGCCCGCCTTTGATGCATAATCTCTGATTGATATGTGCAAAGAGGTCAGAGACGATTTCATTCGGTCAGCGACGACCTGATTCAATTCCGGCATGATGGCCTTTCGATTTGGTTTCGAGGTTTCAGAAGATGTTGGCGAGGTTGAAGTAGGCATCGCTACTGAGCTTGACCTTTTCGCCTTGTCCGCCGCGTCCGATTCGCAGGGTGTAGGACCCGTCGCGATGCTTGGTGACGGTCAGCCTCTGGCCGTCCTTCCATTCGGCGGTGAACGTGGAGACCTCGTTCTCTCTGGTGACCACGGTTTTCACTTCGGTCTCCTCTGCCGGGGTTTCCTTGATTTCTACGATGTCCATCTCTGCTGTCCTCCTGTTTGCTTTGCAATATTCATTATGCACTCAATTGAACGCATAGCAAGTCAAGATAACGCACGGCGTGTTGTCAATTGAACGCAATATGTATTATTTGACCTATTAAGAGTTAGATTTGTGCGCGTCTAAGTGCAAAGCTGTTTATTATGAGAGGCATGGGAAGCAAGAAAATCGAAGTAAGCAGTTTAGGCAAAATTGCAAGTACTAATATTCGTGCTCAACTTGGGATACGCCGTATGTCAAACCGTGAGCTTGCGAGGAAGATGGATCGAAGTGAGAGCTATGTCCGAGCTCGCGTCAATGACGAGAAGGAATGGACATTAAACGACTTGGAGATAATCAGTAGAATATGGGGAATTTCACCGAGTCAATTGGTGGTGCCGATGGTTGAGTCTTCTTCCGTCTCTTCGGCAGCGGATTCCCCGGTTTCCGTCCCATCGGCAGCGGAATTGGAGGATATCGCCGCAGCCGAGCAGGCGAAACGTGCCGCCGTACTCCAACAATTGGCAGAAGACCCCTACAGTCTCGCCGCCAGCCGCAGCCCCCACAAACACGACCCCGACCCGGACGTGGCGGAATGAAGACGAGGAAAACATCATGGCGAGGAAGAAAAACCGCACTCAAAGATATTTCCTTTCGCAGGACGAAGCGGACAGGCTCATAACCACGACAAAGCACGCCGTGGAACAGGTGTTCAAAATGCCCATGGCAGGAGAGCACAACGCCGAATTCCATGTCCAATCCGATGACGACGGCGAGGATTTCATCATCGCCGTATATCAGGGAACCCTCAACAAAGACCGGCATTCCATGTCCGCGCGAATCACCCGTCTCGGAATCCCCCTGCTCCGCCTGTGCGTCAACGGCTCCACGCACAGAAACCCGGACGGCACCCAAATAGGCGGCACGCACTGGCACATATACAAAGAAGGCGAAGATGATTGGAACGCCTACCCGGCGGACATCGACTCACCCGACTTCGTGAAAGATACAATACTGCTATTGGACAAATTCAACGTGATACGCAAACCCCTTTTCCAGGAGAGTCTGATATGAACACCGAAACCGACAGCCTCATCGAGGAATACGGGGAATGGCTCAAACACGAATCCTCCATCCGCAATACAGGCGAATGGAACGAAATCACACTGCCGTACCTCGACCGTTCGAACGACGAACTGTGCTTCTACGCCAAAACCGAAGGCGACTCCATCAGCCTCACCGATGACGGATACACATTCGCCATGTTCCAGCAGGGCGGAATGACGCTTACCGAAGCACGGAAAGCACGAATGGAACGCATCGCCTGCAAATTCGGGGCCAAACTCGAAGCGGACGGCCAGATCACACTATTCGCCGAAGACGGCCGCGCCGATGCCATGAACAGATACGTGCAGGCATTGAGTAACATCGGCGCGATCATGGAAACCACGCAAAGGAAAGTCGCGGAATACTTCGCCGAAGACGTGGCCGCAGAACTCGACAGGCATAACGTGTTCTACACGCCGGACGTGCAGATACGCGGCATCTCCAGTTACGACAACAACTTCGATTTCCTGTTCCAGAGAAGCGCCAACCACCCCACCCGCTTCTGCCAGGCACCCAACAGGCTTGACAAGGACACGGTGCGCCAGATCATGTTCGGCTGGAACGACACCAAACAGGCTCCTCAGCGCAGAGAGTCCAAGCTCATCGTCATTGGCGATGACCGGGAGACGCCCTTGCAGGAAGGCGCTGTGCACGCGTTCATGAATTACGGCGTCACCGTCATCCGCTACAGCGAACTCGGCGAACGCGCCCCCATCGAACTCGCGGCCTGAAAATGATTCCCCTGCCTGTTGACGCGCATCTGAATTACGGGCCGATGCGCATGAGCCTGTACACGCTTGCTCCCGGATTGACGGTCATGAGCGAAGTATTCCGTGATGATCTGCAGGGCGTGTACTCGCGCAGTCAGGACACGATACTCATCGACCGTTCGATGACCTACACGCGGAAACGCTGCACGCTCGTGCATGAGCTCGTGCACCGCATGTACCAGGACGAAGGCCACGAAAGGGAGCATCGCTGCCGGCTCATGACCGCGAGACTATTGATATCGCCCACGGAGTACGCGTTGGCGGAACGCATATACGAAGGCGAACGCTTCCAGATGGCGGAGGAGCTGAACGTGACCCCCGAGGTCATCGACGACTACAGGGAATACCTGCACGACAGTGGGATGCTCCTATGATTCGATTTCTTATGCTTTATGGCTATCGGCAACCGATTCCGTTCTTCTATATGCTGATTTTCGGATTTTTCAACATATAAAAACGCCTCGCCGACGTTACCAACGTCAACGAGGCGATGCCGGGGAATGCCACCAACATTCCGTTCGGCAGAGTGAAGAATCCACGTAGTTTGAAGAAAGGAGGAGACTTCACCCGTCATTATACGGGCGAAGCACACCCAAAATGCTATTCAATCATGCGTGTATGGGAGTCACGTCGCGTCCCGTGAAATACCGGGAGTGCGTGGTGCGAATCGAATCAAACGAATCGGAGCCTATGACGGCCAGCTCCCAATCACCGAGATGCTTGCCCATGTCCTTGCGGAAATCCGGGTCGGAGACCGCATTCGCATACCCGTTCTGGCCGGGGTATTCGCGCACGATCCTGTCACCGGTCTTCCGGTTGTACCGGATTACCATTCCGACCATGTTCGCCTCCCAATTTGAGCATCAGACTACCAGTATTATTAGCGATTTTTATTATCTTCTCAAGTTCCTGAGGATTCGGCGCATGATAATACTCCGTCAGATGACGCATCATCTTGGTCACGTTATCGAGGATGTCGCCGACTGCGATTCCCTGTTCCGAGTCAAGAAGTTCCAGGCTTCTTATCCCATCGGATGTACCCTGAATCGCCTGAACGAGCTCCCTGCCCTTAGGGGAGTCGGGGTATTCTCCATACCTTATTTCTCTGCCATAACGGTCAGCTATCGCCTCATAGCAGTTGGCCCATGCGTCCTGCGGAAGAGTCCTAATTTGTATTTCTGCGAATATGCCGCGGGGAAGACCAGCGATGACGTGCACGCCCCTATATCCGCTATGAGGATGCTCCCTCATATCGGATATCTGGTGCTTGGGGAACAGCGCGGCAATGGCCTGAACCAGATCATTCTGCTGCTGGAGCGTCATACTGGCGGTGACCCTTGCGCCGATGATGTCATGGATCCGATACAAGGGTGTGCTGTCCTGCCGTATGAGCTTGTCCCTCAGGGTATCGACCGTTTTGACCCTGAAGGAGATTTCCGGCTGCTCGCCGATGATTCCGACATAGTCGACGCGGCCAAGCCTGTCCACCACATCGAGCAACACCCGCGAATACCAGACATAGACGGTCTGGTAGCTCAGTCCAGGAACTTCCTCGCCGCCTCGCACTATCTCGTCTCGGAGCGCCTTGATGCTTGCTCCGGTCCACGGCTTCGGTGGCACTTTGAATTCATCGTCCATCCTCATCAGGATATATCGGAATAGAGGCATCCATGGCGAATGTCACCAGATACAAGACCAGCAAAGGCGAAAACCGATACCGCGTGAGGTATCGCAAGCCGGATGGAACGCAGACCGACAAGCGTGGATTCAAGAGGAAAATCGACGCGACCAACTGGGCCGCGAAGCAGGTGACCGTCGCGAAGGCGGAGGGCACGTTCATCGATCCTCAGGCCGGCAAGGCCACCGTCGGCATGCTCGCCGAAGCATGGCTCGCGAAGAAGAAGCTCACGGTCAAGCCCAGCTATTACGACGATCTGGAGGGCGCGTGGCGCAAATACGCGGAACCTGTCTGGCAGCGAATCCCCGTATCCGAAGTGCGCCGCGAGGACGTGCAGCAGTGGGTCGCGTCCATCAGCCAAGGCAAGACCGTCGTGGACGAACGCGGCCGCGAGCTCGTATTGGCCCGGCCGAAGAGCGCGAGCGTCGTATTGAGGGCGCACGGCCTGCTGGCCGGGATCCTCGACGATGCGGTCAAGGACCGGCGAATCCCGTCGAATCCGGCACGCGGCGTGGAACTGCCGAGGAAGACACGGGCGAAACACACGTATCTGACCATCGAACAGCTGTGCCGATTGGCGGGGGAGTGCCCCACCCCGTTGAAACGCACGCTGGTGCTCACCTTGGGATTGACCGGATTGAGGTGGGGTGAATGCGTGGGGCTCACGGTGGCGGACATCGATTTCGACAGGCATCGCATCAACGTGGACAAATCGGCCACGCAGGTGCAGCGGCGAATGATCGTGGGCACGCCGAAGACATGGGAGGTCCGCAACGTCATGTTCCCCCGTGAACTCGATGGCATGCTGCACGAGTTGTGCGACGGGCGCGAACCGGACGAATTGGTGTTCCCGGATTCGTCCACGGCGGACGGGTACACGCATCAGCCGCATTCGCCGAAATCCGATGACCGCAGCTGGTTCGCCAAAGCATGCATACGTGCGGGGGTGCCGCGCATGACCTGCCATGACCTGCGGCATACGGCGGCGAGCCTCATGGTCGGCAGCGGCGCGAACGTGAAGGCGGTGCAGCACCAGCTCGGGCATGCGTCGGCGGCGATGACGTTGGACGTGTACGCGGACCTGTTCGACGATGATCTGGACGCGTTGGCGGAGCGTATGGGCGAACTATTGCTTCAGGAGAATGTGGGCAAAATGTGGGCAAAAACAGTTTCCGAAGCCGCATAATCCAAGCGGGAGTAGGGCTTTCGGGTTTTATGGTCGCGGGTTCAAATCCCGCCGGCCCGACAATTAACCCGGAACCTTTATGGTTCCGGGTTTTTCGTTATACTCGTTTTCCCTGCACCTCTTGCGCGGGGTTGATTCACAAATTCTGGCGTTTCTGCAGAATGATGCGGAAAAAAATCAGGGGAGTAGGTAGAATAAGAGATTATGACTGATCCGATTCCAAGCGCAGGTGAAACTACCATCATTGGCCTGCCTGCAATTAATGTATTGCCCATTACCACTACTGGTGATCGTCCGCTTACACAAGAGGACTTGGATACGATTACCAGATTGTCTGAGGGAACGGCTCTGCTCATTTCCGCTAGGGGAGCGGTATCTGGTTCCCGTTACTTGCTTGACGAAGATGAAATCACCGTGGGGCGAGATCCTCGGGCAGATATTTTGTTGGATGATTCTACGGTGTCTCGTCAACATGCCGTGTTCCGCAGGGTTAACGGTACTTTCTACGTTGTTGATGCAGGCAGCTTGAACGGTACGTACGTTAACCGTCAGCGTGTGGACCAAGTCGCATTGAAAAACGGCGATGAAATTATGATCGGTAAATTCCGGCTCGTCTTCTTTACTAAATCCGCCATTATTTCACGGTAACCATGGTTGGATTGTAGAAATTACTACGGCAGTCTGTCTCCTTTTGCCGTAGCGGTCAATGCAGGATGAAAAATGAGTGCAGGGGAGAGGGATATGGAACAGACTAGTTTGTCTTTACATGTTCCTCTCGCGGAACGCACGAATCTCAATGACGGTGCAATTCAAGGGGAATTGTTTTCAAGTCCTGACGTTGAAGAAATCACACGCGGATATCGAGGAACTGTTGCCTCGAAAATAGCTGGTATAACCTATCGTCAGCTGGATTATTGGGCACGTAAACAAATCGTGGAGCCGTCTATTAATCCATCGCATGGTTCAGGATCTCGCCGTCTGTATTCATTTAAAGATGTAGTAATCCTTGCTGTGTCCAAGAAATTGCTTGATGCTGGTGTGAACCTGCAAAACGTCACTGCAGCCATCGGTTTCCTTACCCAACGAGCTACAGCGCAGTTGGCCGATGTAACCATTATGTGTGATGGCCAGACAGTGCATGAATGCACGACGAGTGAACAAATGCTTGAACTGTTGCGCAGTGGAAAAGCGGTATTTGCGGTTTCGGTGGGATCGCTTTGGCATCAGATCGCGGTTGCTCTGGATCATGAGGATTATGTAGATCTTAAACATCAACCATCAACTGGACGAGCCGTACGACCAATCGATGAACTTACCGCCATGCGTATGCGGAAAAAAATTGAAGCGCAACGGTTGCAGCGCGAAGAATCTTACGACTGATCGGATAAAACACGTTCTATGATTAACGTCAACAATCTTTTGCCTTTCGTATTATGGCTTTCCGCTGTTGCTTTAGCGATATTCATTATTGTTGTGACAGTACATCGCGGCCAATTGCTGAGGTCTCGTTCTCGTAGATCCTATGTACCTATTGTCAGCTGGACCATGGTCAGACTGCATGTTATGTCATTTATTATGGCGTTATTGCCTTTTCCGGTTTATATGCTGATCGCCGATGACCTTGATAGCATATTCCGCACTTGGTATGAACGTGTCGGTATCTTTGGAGCCATCATTATCTCGATTCTGGTATTGGCGGAAATCATAACCATGTATTTTCAGGCACGCCATGCGATGGAATCTGAGATGGATCAACGGTTGAAATCAGCGATCGGCAAACGGTAAGTGGAGCTTTTTCTAAATAGCCGATAATGTACGTTATGTCAGATTGCATAGAGCAGCAACAGAACGACACCAAAAAATTCACTCTTGTACGATTCAATCTGATATTGTAATCACTCTCTGATCTCGCTTCCCTCGGTGGCTAGCGGTAACATCACTGCTTGAGGACAGCGAGATCAGTCAGCGGAATCAGTGCGTTGCGAAGTATCGGTTGACGGCGTCCTCAAGTTGGTTGGTGGTCTCAATGATTTCATAGACACCGTGTTCTTCCATCTCACCGGCTGGAGCATAACCCCAACGGCAGCCGATTGTGTCGAGACCGCAAGCCCGAGCACCGTCAATATCCGTGTATCGATCGCCGATCATCACGGCACGGTCACCAGCTTCACCATCAAAACCGATCTTGTCGAAGCAGTAACGAATCACCTGATCCTTGTCGAGTCGGGTGTTGTCCTTGGATGCGCCATATATTCCATCCAATAGCTCGGTGAGATGGAAATGCTCGCAGATCGGTATACATTGGTATTCCGGCTTGCAGCTGGCCAGTGCCAGATAATAACCATCAGCGCGTAGCTTAAGCAGTTGTTCACGAATCCCCGGAAACACGACATTTACTAAACGGCCAGGCACTTTGTTCCCCGGTTCATTGGGGTCGTCGAATACGGCTTTATCTGCGTAAAAGCTGCGATAGATGTCCACAGCACGATCCAGCTCATCCTCTGGCACATGGTTACGTTGCAAGGATTCGATGATCGCAGGTCCGATGAAACGATGTAACTCGGCGTCGTCTGGTACAGGACGGCCAAGAGCTTCAAACGTTTTCACAACGGATGCGATGATACCTCCATCAGACTTGGTCAGTGTGCCATCGAGATCCAGCAGGACCACTTTTCTCGGGTGTTGTGCCATGAGGTCTTCTCCCCCTGTCATTCATCTTGTAATTGGCGCACGTGCAAACCATCCAATTACTAGCTGATGGACTCAATCGCAACGCGCTACATACCAGCAATGATTATGCCCAGCCGTCATGACTGGGCATATAGTTCACGTGTTGTTCATGTAGAATGTATCTCTACTGCACAGTGCAGTATCACTCGTAGTCGGGAATCCACCCATCGCGATGCATCTGCAAACGCTTTTCCAAAAGAGTGGCAAGCTCCTCTTCGCTGCGACGCTCAAGCAACATATCCCAGTGCGTACGGGTTGGTTTGCTGATTTCGTCGCCCTCACGGTCACCATCGCCTTCTCGATGAGCCACGGAACCGCAGCGGCACTCCCACTCGTCCGGTACTTCAGCGCCCTCTGCAAACGGCAGAATTGTACGATGACCCTTCGGGCACAAATACGCTACATCATTTCGTGCAGCGAAATCAACATTGTCGTCGGACTCCAACGACTTTGCACCGATGCTCATACCCCTCAGGCTGCGTTCTGCCATATCGGCATCCTCCTTGAATCACATGTAACCGTATTACTGTACGTAACAGTTCGGACGAGATCGATATTCCGGTTTCACCTGAACTGAACTATTTTATTCTCTCTTGATATTTACCTGACGATACGTCCATTTCGTCACATCTCATGAGAATCCAGTGAACCCTCATTCCACGCCGGAATACGCTACAATACCGCGATTAACAGCATCAGCAGCGTGGCGCGCGGTATCTGCTAACACATCTCCCCCATCTACAGGTAACGGTCCAGCAACCGCAATCTGCTGCAGCACATCCGATAACCGTTTAGCGGTACGCACGAAGTCACCACCGGTCATGTCTGTGCCATAGAGGCATGCGGCGAGTGACGAACCGTCCGCCCATTCGTACATCACATCAAGGAGACCGCAATCTGGTTGCTGCAACTCTTCTAATCCGTGATCCTCGCACATCGTATTGATATCCGCACAAATATTTTGAAGCTTAGATGAGGCGATAGCGATTCTGCCGGTAATGCCACCGGGATAGTGTCTTGGTTCGCCTCCTGTGCCGCGTCTAGCCTCATAGACCAGTGAAGAAAGCACAGCGGCCAGTCCCCTGTCGTCAAGGTTATTGAATATGCCGGCGAGTAACGCCTCGCAAAGTTCCAAATCATGTTCGCTATAGATACGACGCAACAGATGGCCTTTATCTGTCAAAGTCATGTCGATCTTGCCGTTTGTGCGCCTCTCCACATCGAGGTAACCAAGTCTGGCAAGGATATCGCAGATAAGATCGAACTGGCGAGCCACGGAACCGGTGCGTGAATCATAACGGTTCTGAACACGTTCCAACTCGCGTTTCTCACGCACCCAACGATGTCCCCATTTGAGATGCTGCTGTAAATCAGGACAGCTACGGCACGGATGTTGTTGCTCTTCTTGACGTAACTGTCGAATTCGTTGGTCGAGTGCGGCAAAAGCTGCGGAACGTTCCTTATCGGTTAAAAACGTCTCTCGTTTAAGGCTGCGACGCCCATCTTTCTCGATGGAGCTTAACTCCATACGAATGGTCATGAATTTGCGAAAATCACCATGACTGCACTGGAATGCTTGCTCATAGCCGTCCAGTGCAGTTTTCAATGTTGCGATTTGGGATTCCAACTGCCAAGCGGACTCGTTGGCTTCCCACTGAGCGAATGACTGATCCAAGGTCACGCGAGCGGTTTCGTAATCACTGGAGTTCAGCAGGTTCACTGCCATATTGAACGTGGGACGGAAACTCGAATGTAATGGATATACACGCTTGGAAGACAATGCTGCGGCAGTAGCTGGCACAAAACCATGATGATCGACGACAATGGCATGACCGATGGTATCAATGCCACGGCGTCCTGCACGACCGGTCAGCTGGGTGAATTCACCAGGAGTCAGACTCACATGCCCGGTACCATCAAATTTCTCAAGTTTTTCAACTACAACGCATCGAGCGGGCATGTTGATACCCAGAGCCAGTGTTTCGGTAGCAAACACCATTTTGACGAGCCCCTCCTCGAACAGGCGCTCGACAATCTGACGGAACAAGGCAATCATGCCTGCATGGTGAGAAGCGAAACCTTCCTCCAAGGCGAAACGAAACTTTGAGAATTGAAGCGCCTTCAAATCATCTTGTGTCAGTTGGCCGTCCACCATCTCATCTACGATACGACGAATCCTTATCGCTTCCTGATCGGTTGTCAGTTCAAGCCCGGCATTAATGCACTGCTCCACAGCCTGATCGCAACCATTGCGGGAGAAGATAAAGTAAATTCCAGGCAGCATGTCAAGAAAATTCAGCTCATCCACCACAGCCCATCGGCGAGGTGTGTGGCGTTCGGGCTTTGGCATATGGCCCGCGCGTCTCTCTTTGCCCTTTCCTCGGGCTGAGCGACCCGTGCGTTTTTTATCCGGCCTTTCTTCGCCGCGTCGTCTTGCCGCTTTACGATCGAGTTGATCAAGCCGGTTGATCAACTCGGAATTAAGCTTAAGCGTCTGGTTCCCTTGAGCATCTCTGCGATATAAATCAAACACTTCGGGCTCAGTATGCTCATCCGCTTGTACCATTACGTGTTGTTCCAATGGCACGGGACGGTGTTCACTGATTACCAGCTTGGTGTCTCCTCGTACTGAAGAGATCCAATTGGAGAAATCCTCTACATTGGATACCGTCGCAGACAGTCCTACGATCTTCACGGATTTCGGCAGGTGGATGATTACTTCTTCCCATACGGGGCCACGGAACCTATCCGCGAGATAATGCACTTCATCCAGAATCACATAGCGTAATGCGTTCAGTGTTGAAGAATGCTCATAGAGCATGTTACGCAAGACCTCTGTGGTCATAACTACGATGTCCGCTTCGGAATTGATGGACGTGTCGCCGGTCAGCAAGCCCACACGGTCCGAACCATAGGCATCCACCAGATCGTGATATTTCTGATTGCTTAAGGCCTTGATGGGAGTGGTGTAGAACGCTTTGACGTTGCGTTCCTGAGCTAAAAAGATGGCAAAATCCGCTATGACGGTTTTGCCTGCTCCGGTAGGTGCAGCTACCAGCACATTGCTGTCGGCCTCTAACGCCTCATTGGCCTCAGTCTGGAAATCGTCAAGTTCGAACGGCAGAGTGGCGGCGAAACGAGCCGCCACCGACATACGTTGCCGTTGTATTTTACGGAAAGTGGCATATCGTTGCGAAGGACTGAGGTTACGTGATTGCGAGTCTTCCTTGCTGTGATGGTGATGTACCATGATGCCTTTCCGCCCCATGCCGGTTGTGCAATATCCATATCGCACAACAAAAATGGTCAGTTATTAAAACGTTTCCAGCGATTCCATGCTTGAATATGACGATTCCGCTTGTCGGCTTTGCGACGAAGCACTTGTGCATATGCATCCGAATATCGCTCTTGTGCAACGCTCAGTGGCTGAACGAATATGGGTGCCTCATGACCTTGATCAGATAATTCGTTCTCTGCCATAGCGGAGATACGCTCCCCTACACGTTCTCCCGTATGAGCCATGTCTTTCAGCGAATGAGCTCCATGTATACCCGCATAAACGAGCCCGACAGTAATCATCGTCAGCATAAACAAGGCAAGAACCAGCCATATCCACCACGGCATAAGTGTTTCTCCCCTACTTGCTGTCGTCGCTGATACTCAGCTCACGCTCTGCTCGGGCAATAATCATCGTGCGAAGTGTTTCCGGGGCTACTGCAGCAATATGCCGTGCATGAGCGATGCAGAATGCTACAAACCAAGAATCAGAGGAAACAGTCAAATGCACCTTCTCCCCCTCTCCATACGGCTCAATGGTCGCGCCGGGCAAGGTTTTAGTGAACGGCAAATCCCGCTGATCGGTGATGAACACCGCTTCGGTGCCATTGTCAAAGCTCCATTTGCGCAACTCACTGACCGGCATATTCGGAATATCAAGCTGCTTGGTGGGCTTGACCAGCTCTGCCTTCTCGATACGGGCCAGACGCAGCACCTGCCAGATTCGTGGCTTGCCATTGGCCTTGTCTATAGTTTTGTCTTTAGAGACAAACGCCTTCTTGTCTTTGGGTGCCGCTGAGCCGACATCGGTATACATTGCGGCGTAGTACACACCCTCATCGATAAAAATCTTTGCCGGAGCCACCAGCTTGCGCCTAGTGCGTCCTGTGCCATCAGTGTATTCCATATCCAATAAGGCGTCGGTATTGATGGCACGCTTGACCTTGGAAAAACTACGGGGCTCCAACTCATAGCCGGTAAGACTCAGCCATGGAGTTTGCCCGGGGCTGACATGCTTGCGCAGGCGCTCATACAATGATTCAGCTTGACCACGTTGCTTGTCTGGAAGTAACGGAGAATGTGCCAAGTAGCTGACAGAAGCGGTCAGCATGCTGAGATACTGCGGCGAAATACCAGCCAGTCGTTCCAACCCCAACGAATTGGTGGCGGAAACAATCCCTTCTGCGTCCAACAGAGGCCAATCAATATCAAAGAACTGACTACCTGCCATTTCGCCATCGTCAGACACCGTAGTCAACGTATTGATGTCCTTATGGATGATGTTGACGAATTTCTTCATCTCATCATCGTTCTTGGCTTTGCCGATGAACCGCTCAGCCAACTCATTCATGGAGAACTCTTCACCCAAATGAGCGGACAGGAAGAGCATCAAACGCAGTCGTCTATCGACTTCGCTTCCCGTCTGGAACGCAGAACCATTTTTCTTATTCTGAGCCTTGATGGATTCCGGATCACCCGGTTCACTGACATCGCGACTGATGGAAGGCGATACAACGGAAGCGCTGATCTGCCCGGCAGATTCATCGGCCAGCGCAAACAGGGATGCCGCATGCAGACGACGATGGTAAGCGTCAACAGCTTCCTGCGGGCTGACAATGGTTGCGCCGGGATGCTCCAACACATACATAGCCAAATCGTCGGAATCGGCATACGCCACGTTCAAGTGTTCGCCATCCACATCAATAGTGGCGGCGAAACGTCGTGAATCGATGACCTTGACCAACGTATCCGGAATATGCTGCGTACCCAGTCCCGGAGCGATGGAATCAAGTCCAAGACCGGGAATCGGGGTTTGGGGCACACGCGGCGTGGTACGCGAGGCATGTTGAGTCAGACGAGACTGATCCGGTTCCGAGGAGATGGACATAGAACGAGCCAGATAATTGGCTGCCGCAAGTACCGGCATATCCTCCGGCTCGAACATCAGACGGATACGCGGTTCATCGCCAAGCTGAAGACGATAGGACGCAAAGTCCTGCCCTTCCGATTTAGAAGAATATTCAGGTTGTCGCGATTCAATGGCGATGCCCATAGCCGCCAATTTGGCACGATCACGCTGGAATTGCTTGGCAAATGCCGCTTTGGCAGCTTGATCTGCCAGCTCTCCATACGAATCCGCGTATGCCTTCACACGTTGCGCAATTTGGCGGGAAGTGAGCCATTGCGGGAACGCGGATGACAGCACAGCCAATACGTCTAGCTCGTGCTTGCCCCATTTGTCGGAAAAACGCCGACGTCCGCTTGTGCCCTCTGCCATTAGTCCTCACGTATAGTTAAAGTTTCGTTATAGGTGTGGGTTGTCCCACACCTATATATTAGAGGCTTTTTTTGCAGTTGCGTGTCATTTCGCGAAATTTGTATATTTTTGTTTTTCCGCGTGGCGTAGCAGGTCACACCCAATCATCCGGCTCAATGCCCTGAGGACCAACATATTCGCCATTTGGCACATAACTGGGCTCGCCTTTATCCTCCAATTTCGCATCGGCAAACATGATCACATCGCGGCCGAATGTCCAATCACCTTGGATCGATACCGAATTGGCTGCGGCTAAGGAAGGAACCGCATAGGGGAACCGTTCATCGAAATCATGAATATTCTTGTAGTATCGAGCGTCAAGTTCCACGTTCGGGAAAATGTAGTTGCCATCTTCCATTTCGTACGAATCGGTGAGATGGAATCGATCGGAGCGCATGATAAACAGGTCATTCGTGGTCTTGACAGGCAGGAATCGCATGCGATCCACCTGCACGCAAATGGCTCCGTTGAACAGTCCGATAGCAGCTCCCATGGCGGTTTCCAGCTGAATTACTTCTTCAGTATCCGGATTGGTGGGATCAACGGTCTTCTTGTTGCGAATCACCGGAAGAGGCAGGACGCCATCGTATTCCGCGAGCTTTGCCTTAAGTGCGTCGATACGAATCCAGATCGAATTCGTATTGAAATACGGATGCTTCTGAATATCCTGAGCCGCTTGTTTATCATCCGGATGCACCTGACTCATTTCACGAAGCATCAAACGGCCGGTAACTTTGTCACGCACGATATGACCGCCCTTGCGATCCGCTTTGGTACGGATTGCAACTTCAGCCATGAACGGTGCGCCGGTATTCTCGAAATGCTGGGCCAAGGTACGCGAAGGTCTTGCTCCGAGGTTGTCAGAGTTAGAGATGAAGAGATATTCGAATCCGTGCTCCTGCAACGTGTCCAGCAATCCCGACTCCCAGATGGTGGAGAACAAATCGCCATGCCCGGGCGGGCACCATTCGAGATCCGGATTTTCAGGGAAGCTGACCGGTTCGCCGGTAGCCGCTACCAGTTTTGGTTCCTGATGCTGGATGATTTCCATCGGCACATCATGTTGTTCGAACTTACGATGATGCTTCAACACCTTCATCGTATCCGCAGAGGTACGGAACGAATTCATGAAGGTAAGCGGGAGCTCCACATTCAGTCTGGTCCGTGTGGTGAGCACCTGGCCGATAATGATGTCGATAAACCGCATCTGCTTGGCCTTATGCCTACGCACCGGCAGTAGTGATTTGGCGCAATCAAGTCCCATCGAGGTACCGAGACCGCCGTTAAGCTTCAAGAACGCGGTTTTGGCGAACGCATCGACCGCTTTGTCGTGATTGATAGTCTCATATACATCATGGAAGCTAGGCACTCGTTCGAGAGGCTCGATATCCTCTTCACGAATCCAGCTGGAAGCTTCTTCATGACGCCACACGTCATATAGATGATGGAACTGGTTGATTGCGGTTTCGCTCATACCGTGATCACGCATTTTCTGTGCGGAATGCTGAAACACCTCATTTTCAGCATCGGACTTCTGCTGTTCAGCAAGCGCTTCCGCATCCAGCGCCGCGTCGCCGGCGGCAACGGCATTGAGCTGGGCTTCATCGTTCAGTTCGGTCAATTCAGTTCCCTTTCGTATAACGACAAGGCACTAGTCTAGCGCTTTTTATCGCAAGTAAGGACAACAATATCCGTGTTCAATAGTGAAATATCAGTGAAAGCAACGGCAACGTCCATCATCTTGCATACGGATTATTGTTCGACTGGTTTTGCATATTGGTTCTGTACCGCATCTCGAACTTCATCGATAACGACATTGTCTGAGGATTCCACATCTACATTCGCGCCGTATTTGACCTGCAGCTGGGCACCCACACCGCCAGCGATGTCTACTGCATTGGAAAGCTCTTGAGGGTTGCCAATCGCCTTGACGACATATGTCGGCGTGATGGAGACGCCATCCGCAATCAGCCCGTCTTCAGCATCCTGAATATAAGTGGATGCCACGACTCGGACATTGTTGATAGCGATGACCTCGGCTCCGGCGTTGCGCAACTCTTCAATGAGATTGAACATGATCGAAGCATCCACTTTCGTGGTACCTCGGTCCACCTTAATGGTGATCCCTTTGCCCTTTGCCGGCAGTCTGCCGGAGATTAATCCGCTGGTTTCCTCATTCTGTTTTGCGATTTTTTTGGCCTGTTCTTGCTCGTCGGCCGCGGATTTCAGCGATTCCAGCTGACTGCTCAGTTGGTTTTTTCGTTGTTCGAGATTGGAAATCTGCGTATTTGATTCATTGAGCAAACGGACGAGTTCGCTTTCGTCCATGGTCTCGTATGTTGATTTGGTGTTGTTGATTTGACTCATATAGGCAAATCCCAGCAGTGCGCACATCAAAGAGACCAGCACGGAAGAAATCAGACGGGAACGAGTCGATCCACGGTCCAGACGTTTTTTTGGCTTTTTACGTACCGTCGGGAAGGAACCGGTTTCTATCCGATCGTTGACTTTGTCTTGTGCATGTTGATCGCGCATCTTATCGAGTAAAGTGTTCGACTGCTTTGTTCGCTTCATCGTCAGCTCCGGAAAATGAAGCGTCTAATAGCGGACACGTTGGAGAAGATGCGTATACCCAGCACAACGATGACAGCCGTTTGCAGCTGAGATCCCACACCAAGCTGATTGCCGAGAAATACCAATAGAGTCGCGGTCAATACGTTGGCAAAGAACGAAATCACGAATACGCGGTCGGAGAAACTGCGCTCGAAGTAGGCTCTGGCAGCACCCAGTAAGGCGTCAAGAGCCGCAACCACCATAATAGGAAGATACGGCTGCACAACAATGGGAATGTCTGGTTTGACGAATACACCAACAACCACGCCGATAATCAGACCTAGAACGGCTGCCATTACTCGTTCCTTTCCGCATACTGTATTTCGCTAGTGACTGCTGCCTTAAGTGTAATCGAATTGGATTTACTCACCTGCGGATAAATACCTGCCGCCTTGAACGATGCGTAGAGATTTGGCAAATGTTCTTCATTCATAGCTTGCGCAAGCGTGTTTTTATTCCCGATGGCCTCAATGGAATAAGGGCTTTCCACTGCAGTCATACCGATAAGAATATGACCTCCAGCTTTGCGAATAGACGTTTGTGCACCAAGCCTGTTCCCATTGATCGAAATGGCTTCAGCACCATTTTGAAACATCAGTGATACTAATAGCTGCAAATCGAGATCGGTAACGACTCGAATACTACTGGTCGTGCCCACACGATTGGAGGAAGTTCCCGACTGGCTTGCGGCGATGGGGTCCGCCAGACTCATCGTTATTCCTTCTCCGGTAACCGCCACTGTGCCATTGACCAACTCATCGCGTAGCAGTATATCGCTCTTCACGCTGCCGGATATTCTCTTCGACTGTTCATCGACTTGACTGCGTAAATCATTCACCTGCGAGGTCAAATCATCAATCTGGGAATTCCGATTTTCCAGCTGACTCGCCAATGTTTGCCTAACCTGTTTGCGCGGATCAGATTGGAGCTGCTGTACGAACAGGGAACCAGCGAATCCCACCCCGACGCAGATGATGAAAACAATCACGCGATTCACCCATGTGACAATCACTGAATGATGTTCATGGACCAATCGAGAGTCGGAGAACATTGGATCCATCGGACGATTCACCAAATCGTCGATAAGTCTAAGTGAGTCGTCGCTTGTTTTACGTCTTCTACGGCTTCGAATAGCAGAAGCGTCATCAGGAGCGAGCGCATGGTGCGAATCCGCGCCGCGGATTGACCTTGAAAACACGGACCGACGGCGTACCGGTTCGTTCTCCTTCGGCACGGGGAACGAAACCGGAGCCGACGTATCAGGCACCATATCGCTCACCCAGTTCCTTGCGAAGCAGACCGACGCCCTGACGGGTATAGATGTATCCGGCAAGCCAGTACATAGCAATGCCCCAGATACCCGCAGCAAGCGCAGCGAGGTACAACGTGTGGAAGAACGTGGTACGACCAAGATCCGCAAAAATGAGGCCCACGATAGACATCATCAGCAGCGCGGTTCCTGTTTTTCCAACGAAATGGACAGGCAAAGGCCCGTATCCATACTGTGCCAGCCAAAGTACTTGAATAGCCATCCACAGGTCCCTTAAGCCGACCACAATCAGCATCCACCAAGGAATGATACCGGCTATACCGAGCGCGAGAATCGAGCAGAAAATCAGTAAGCGGTCAGCGATTGGATCAAGAATCTGACCAATCTTGCTCACCTGATTGAACTTACGTGCGATAATGCCGTCCAGCCCGTCCGAAGCCGATGAAACAGCAATCAAAACCAGGGAAGCAAGCATTTCATGCCGTGAGATCAACACCGTAATGAATGGTATCGAAATAATGCGAAACGCACTGATGAGATTCGGCACGGTGAAATAGATATCACGTGCTTCCGGACTATAGCGCGTGTTCATATTCTGCTGATTGGTCATGCGCAGAGCCGCTACCTACATACGTGATGCTTGAAGGGCAGTGACGATGATGCCACGAGCGCCAACTTCGTACAAGTCATCCATAAGCTGATTGACTTTCGCCTTCGGTACCATGACGCGTACTGCATTCCATTGCTTGTCATGCAACGGAGAGATGGTTGGACTCTCAAAACCAGGAGTCACCGCCACGGCAGCTGCCACCTTACTCACCGGAATATCATAATCCATGAGCACATACTGATGAGCGGTAAGCACACCACGCAAGCGACGAGACAGTACCGCAAGACGCGGATCGTGTTCATCAATACGAGGTGAACGAATCAGGCATGCCTCGGAGTGCATGAGTGGTTCACCGAACACTCGCAGACCGGCGTTGCGCAGGGTGGTTCCAGTGGAGACCACGTCAGCGATGAGATCGGCTACACCGAGCTGTACAGAGGATTCAACCGCGCCATCCAAGTGGATGGTCTCGGCTTCGACGCCGTGCTCCACGAGGTAGTCGTGGACGAGTTTGTCAAATGTGGTAGCCACGCGCTTGCCTTGAATATCCTCAAGCTTGGAGATCGGGGATTCGTTCGGTGCGGCGAAGCGGAAGGTGGAGGCACCAAAGCCCAGCGGCAGGTGCTCGATGGCTTCCGTACCGGAGTTCTTCAGCAAATCCTCGCCGGTGATGCCTACGTCAATAGCTCCGCGTCCCACATATACGGCAATATCAAGCGGACGCAAATAGAACAGCTCGATGTCGTTGTCCGGATCCTGGACAACGAGCTGGCGCGGATTGGTGCGCAAACGGTAACCGGCTTCAGCCAGCATGTTCCATGCAGGCTCGGAAAGCATGCCCTTGTTTGGTACAGCGATTCTCAGCATGAGTGCTCCTCTCCTCTGACGGGAGTCTGGTTCAGCGCGATTGATTGGTGTGATGATTATAGTGGGCGAGGACGGAGTATCTCAGACCTCGCCCACTGACAGTGCTCACAGGTGCTTGTATACGTCCTCAAGAGTCAAACCATGCTTGATCATCATGACCTGTACATGGTAGATAAGCTGGCTCATTTCCTCTGCAGTGCGATCAGCACCTTCATATTCGGCGGCCATCCAAGTTTCGGAGGCTTCTTCGACGATCTTCTTGCCGATGAAGTGGGTACCCTTGTCAAGTTCGTCAACGGTCAAGGAGCCTTCGGGACGGGTCTGGGCTTTTTCGCTCAGTTCAGCGAACAGGGATTCAAACGTCTTCATTATTCATGTTTCCTTGGGATTGTATATGGTTTTGCATACTGTATGAGCATGGCGCCAGTTGTGAACGATGGTCCATGCCCATGTCGCAACAATTCAGTCCTTGTAAGCGGCCTCGGCCTTGGCGCGAATGTCGTCGATGGCCTGAGCGGGGCTTTCGGCACCGTAGACAGCCGAACCAGCCACGAGCACGTCGGCGCCTGCTTCGGCCACGATGTGCGCGGTCTTGGGGCTCACGCCGCCATCGACCTGAATGCGGGTCTTAAGACCGCGGCGGGTGATCTCATCACGTAGGCGACGGACCTTGGCCATCTGGTTGTCGAGGAACTTCTGGCCACCGAAGCCGGGTTCCACGGTCATGACAAGAACCATGTCGAATTCGTCGAGAATATCAAAGATGGGTTCGACCGGTTCAGCCGGACGCACCGCGAAGCAAGCCTTGCAACCCATGTCACGCAGCTGGCGAGCGAGACGCACTGGGGCATGAGTGGCACCCATGTGGAAGGAAACGGAAGCAGCACCCAGCTTAGCGTATTCGGGAGCCCAACGGTCCGGATCTTCAATCATGAGGTGCACGTCCACGGGCAGGTCGGTGACCTGGCAGATTCGACCCACGATCGGCTCGCCGAGGGTCAGGTTCGGCACGAAATGATGATCCATCACATCGACGTGGACCAGATCAGCATTGGAGATGGCCTTGAGATCACGCTCAAGGTTGCAGAAATCGGCGGACAGGATGCTGGGGGCAATTGCAATACTCATGGTTTACTACCTTATCTTTCAAATCGGACTTGCACTGTGTGCCGCCCGCTTTGTGCATTATTGTTAACGGTTCTTTTGCTTGTTCTTTTCTTCTTCGATGCGTTGGCGTTCGAGTTCGTCCGCGGTGACCTCCTGCAGTCTGCGTGCCTGGGCTTCTACATCCGGTCCATACTGGTAGAGCACCACGAAGAGGATGCAACCGGCAACAAACACGATGATGGCTGTCCAAACGTTGGTTCGCAGACCCAGAATCACCGTGGAGTAGTTGATGCGCACGTTCTCGATCCAAGTACGACCTAGTCCGTACCACATCATGTACATGGCAAATTGTTGTCCGGCCTGAAGACGGTTGGCCAGCTTACGCCCAAGAAAGACGATCAATGCGGCACCGATGAGGTTCCAGATCATCTCGTACAGGAAAGTGGGATGGAACAAAGTGGTGGTGTAGTCAGGGCATTGGGAGCCGTTGTAGCAGATCTCGGATTTGCCGATAGCATCCGCATCGTTGAGCTTCAGCCCCCACGGCAGGTTGGTGGGCCATCCGTAAAGCTCTTGATTGAACCAGTTGCCAAGGCGCCCGATAGCCTGAGCGACCAGCAGCGCGGGAGCGATGGAATCGGCGAAGATACCAAACGGGTAATGCCTATGCCGGCACCATAGGAAGGCGGTCAGCGCACCTACGGAAATGCCCCCGAAGATGGCCATGCCGCCTTCCCACACCTTGAGGATGTTCACCAGTTCACCGGTAGGCGGGAAGTAGGCGCTCGGCGTGGTGATGCAGTGGTAAAGACGCGCGCCGACCAGTGCGCATGGCACGGTTACCAGCGTAGTGTCAAGAATCTGGTCGAAATTACCGCCGTACCGTTTCCACCGTGTCGTGAGAATCCACACGGCCACGCATATGCCAATCAAGATGCAGATGGCATACATGTGGATGGTGAGTGGACCGACCTGGAATTTGGAGAAGGTCGGCGAAGGAATATAAGCCAGATTCATATTGCCTCGTATTGCTGGTGGTCATGCTCGTTGATGTACGCCACTACCCTACCGCGTCATGCACGAAACGGGAGCAGGCGCACCGTCAACGGGCGTTATGGATGCCCTCCGCAAGTTCCTCGGCCTTGGCAGCCAAAAGCCTGAGGCCTTCAGTGGTGTCACGAGCGGTCTTATTATCGTCTGCAAGCAAAGTGTGCACGAGCGCGGAGCCTACGATCACGCCGTCCGCATAGGAACCGACTTGAGCGCCTTGTTCCGCGGTGGATACACCGATGCCGACACATACATTCTTGGCACCGGCCTTCCTAGTGCGTTCCACAAGCATCTCCGGGGATGCATCAATGGTTGAACGCTCACCGGTCACACCCATGCGAGCGGCCGCGTAGACGAAGCCGCGCGCATTACGTGCCACGGTTTCAAGGCGTTCGTCAGCGGAATCCGGCGAGACCAAGAAAATGCGATCCAACCCGTGCCGGTCGGACGCTTCAATCCATTCACCGGCTTCATCCGGAATGAGGTCCGGAGTGATAAGGCCTGCGCCTCCGGCATTTTCGAAATCGGTAGCGAAGCGTTCAACGCCGTAATGATAGATGAGATTCCAGTAACTCATGATCAGCGGTACGCCACCAGCGTTGGCCACAGTCTCGACAGCTTCAAACACACGCTTGATGGTCTCGCCGTTCTTAAGAGCGATGGAAGACGCTGCTTGAATCACCGGACCGTCCATCACCGGGTCGGAGTAGGGCAATCCGATTTCGACGGCATCGACACCATGCTCGACCATGGTCCGCAATGCATCAAGACTTACCTCGGGATTCGGGAAACCGTATGGCAGATAGCCGATAAATGCCGGCTTGTTTTGAGCCTTGAACTTGGTGAACATCGCCTCGGTCTGACTGAGCTTGTGACTGATGCCTAACGGCTGACCTGATGGCGTGGTTGCTGTGTTGGTCATAATGTATTTCTCCTAACGCATTCTTTGGATCATGCCACGGTGTTGCCGTGTGCACCGGTGACGTCCAAGGCCTTGGCCTGATCGTCGGTCAGGTAACCGAACCACTTGCCCGCGGTGGCCATGTCCTTGTCACCACGACCAGAAATGTTGATGATCATCACGGCCTTGTCATAACCCTTGGCTTTGAGGTCGGCGGCAGCTTTGTACGCGCCAGCGACGGCATGAGAACTTTCGATGGCGGGAATGATGCCCTCGGTCTGGCTCAGGTCGCGGAAGGCGTTCATGGCCTCCTCATCGGTGGCCCAGGAATAATTCACGCGGCCAATGTCTTTGAGCCATGCGTGCTCAGGGCCAACGGATGCGTAATCGAGGCCGGCGGAGATGGAGTAGGTGTCGAGGGTCTGGCCTTCATCGGTCTCCAGCAGGTAGCTCTTGGCCCCTTGGAACATACCGAGCTGACCGGTGCCGGGGGCAAAGCGGATGGCGTGCCTGCCGGATTCAGGGCCGTTGCCGCCGGCCTCGTAACCATACAGATTCACTCGGTCGTCATCGAGGAACGCGTTCATCACGCCAATGGCGTTGGAGCCGCCGCCCACGCAGGCGCAAATCGCGTCTGGATGGTCAATGCCATACCAGTCCTTGAGCTGTTCCTTGGCTTCCTCACCAATGATCTTCTGGAAATCGCGTACCATAGCCGGGAACGGGTGCGGTCCGGCCACCGTGCCGAGCAGATAATGCGTATCTTTGACGTTGGTCACCCAGTCTCGCAGGGCTTCGTTGATGGCGTCCTTGAGAATGCGGTCTCCAAGCGTAACCTCGACCACCTCGGCACCGAGCATACGCATGCGAGCTACGTTCAGAGCTTGGCGACGGGCATCGATTTGTCCCATGTAGATACGGCACTTGAGGCCGAGCATGGCACATACGGTGGCAGTAGCCACACCGTGCTGGCCAGCGCCGGTCTCGGCGATGACGCGGGTCTTTCCCATGCGCTTGACGAGCAGTGCCTGGCCAAGCGCATTGTTGATCTTATGGGCACCCGTATGGTTCAGATCCTCGCGCTTCAGGAAGATGCGCGCATCGAGACCGGTCTTATCCTTGACGAGCTTGGCGAAGCGCGGTGCCTCGGTCAGTGGGCTCGGACGGCCCACATAGCGCTGCTGCAAGGTCATGAATTCCTTATGGAACTCCGGATCGGCCTTGGCTTCATTGTAGACTCGCTCAAGCTCGTCAAGCGCGGTAATCAGGGCTTCCGTCACGTAGCGGCCGCCGAACTGTCCCCAGTACGGTCCCTGATGTTCGCTTAACGGGGTGGTCTCGGATGCTTTCACTTGTGCTCCTGCCTTTACTAGTCGTTCTACTGCAAGTTCGTGATCGTCGGCGGTGGCCACGCCTTCGCCGACCAATACCGCGTCCGCTCCCGCGCGGGCGTAATCTTCAACTTCAACTGCGCCGAACACGCCGGATTCCGCCACTTTGATAACGTCTTCGGGTAGGTCCGCAGCCAATTCGTTGTACTTGTTGACATCCACACGCAGGTTCTTCAGGTTGCGTGCATTGATACCGATCACGCGGGCACCGGCCTTGCGCGCACGTTCGATTTCCTCACGGGTATGGGTCTCCACGAGTACGGTCATACCCAGTTCATGCGCAAGATCAAGTAGATGTTTGAGCTTGGTATCATCGAGCGCTGCCACAATAAGCAGCACCAGATCAGCGCCGTGTGCACGAGCCTCGTAGATCTGATAATCGGTGACGATGAAGTCCTTGCGCAATACCGGGATATGCACGGCGGCGCGTACCTTGTCCAAATCGTCAAGTGAGCCGAGAAAACGGCGGCCTTCAGTCAGCACAGAGATAGCACTTGCGCCGCCCTTCTCATATTCGCGGGCCAAACCGGCAGGATCCGGGATATCGGACAGATGGCCCTTGGACGGGGAGGCGCGCTTGATCTCGGCAATCACCGGAATGCCATCCGTGCGCTTAAGCCATCGCGTCGCATCTATGGGAGCCGAGGCCGCCAGCGCGGCCTTTTTCACTTCCTCCAGTGACACGGTACGCTCGCGGGTCTGCTGATCTTCCAGCGCGCCCGCTACCAGTTCGTCCAAAACCGACATGATCCTCCCTTTGTTGGTGATCGATCATGCGACACTCTAGCCATGGTCTGCCCGGCCAGTTTGCCCTGTCCTACATTTTGGGCTATCGCTCGTAATGGTCCGAATGCAGATACTGGTTCTGGCAGGTGATGGGGCCTCGTCCGAAGCGAAATATTCTTCGGCCTATGCCACCAGCGATCGCAGCAACGTGATTTCATTACGATGAGTATCAGGTGTCTGTTCCTTGGTCTCCAGAATCATCGGCAATTGCGCCATATATGGGTCGTTGACCAGTCGAGTAAAGAATGGGATGCCAAGGTGTCCCTCACCGATATTGGCGTGACGGTCCTTGTGCGATCCAAGTCCGAATTGAGAATCGTTGACATGGATGGCTTTGACATTGTTTAAACCAATAATCTCATCCAGCTGACGCATTACTCCGTCATAATCGTTCACGATATCGTATCCAGCATCCAACACATGGCAAGTATCGAACGTAACACCAACGTTTGCGGTATTGTCAACATCATTCATGATCATGGCAAGCTCTTCGAAACTGCGTCCGCACTCGGTGCCTTTGCCGGCCATAGTCTCCAGCAATACGGGGATGCCATGCGCGCGCTCCAGCACCTGATTCAGCCCCTCACTGATCAACCGGCATCCGGTTTCGGAGCCTTGTCCTACGTGCGCTCCTGGATGAATATTGATGTAGGTTTCCTGTCCTGCTTCACGAATCGGTGCCAGCAGTTCTATATCCTCAGCCAACGCCTCTATAGCGAACTGGCGTTTGGCCTCGTCCTTGCTTGCGAGGTTGTATACATATGGCGCATGGACTACCAACGGCCCGTATCCCTCGGCCTTGAGCTGCGTGCCGAACTCCGCTGCCTCAGATGGTTCCAGGGCTTTTGAACGTTTACCATACGGAGAACGAGGAAAGAATGCGAATGCGGAACCGTCTTCATCGTGTGATCGTTTCAACAGCGATTTCCATCCGCCGGATGTCGATAAATGAGATCCGATGAGTAGCCTTGTCATCTCGTTCCGCCTTTCGTCCATTTATTCGGTTATCGATATCTACGGTAACCGTACATTACCGGAATTTGAATCCGTTCTGGATGACCGGGAAAGCTGTAGTATAGGGCTATGTCTATAAATTGGTGGCGAGTTGCGCGTTTGGTTTGTTGCGCTCTTCTTCTTATCGCTTCTGTAGGCAAAAGCTTGCTTCTTGTTGCTTTGGCTGTGATCGCGATTCTTCTGGATGTAGCTGACTTGCTCTGGGAACGGCATCAGTACAACCAACGTAACCGGCAGTGATTGTTTCTTTGGCTCTATACAACCGAATATGCACGTAATGATTGGCATATCAGAATGGAAGTACTTGTTGAAGGTGAGGTAACTGTCGGATCAGCGTGCGGCCATCATCTGCCGGTCCGAATGAGGCGACTTCATGGAAGGCGAGCTCGCGGGACAACTTGACACCGTCATTGTGCGCGTCTGCAATCAGAGTCGCGCCATCAACCGAACGATCGAGCCAGACATCGGTCATGCTGTGAGACACCAGTAGAGGCATACGATTGTGAACCGTGGCCGGACCATCCACCGCCTGACAAGTAAGTATTGTCGCGGTCAATAACCATGGGGAACGGCCCGTTCGCCACCAAGAGAACAGGCCAGCCAAGAGCAGCGGCGCATCGTTCGGCGAGTGGAAGTAGTACGGACGGCGGCCATGGAATTCAAAGTATCCAGAAACGGGAATAATCGCGCGCATGGATTGAGCTGCGCCGGCGAACGTAGGTTTGTCGCACGCTGATTCGATACGCGCGTTATACGTGGGGTATGGCAGATCCTTGCTGTCACTCCACGACGGAATCAATGACCAGTACGCACCGGTCAAATGACGCCGGCCGTCCCTCCCCTGCGCCAGGATGCCGATGGTCTGCTTGGGTCGGAAGTTGTACGACGGCTGCGGAAGTGTGACTGGATCCGCGCTATCTTCATCCACGTCGAACTGATTCGCAATCGCATCCCAGTCCAAGTCGGCCGCAAAACATCTGCACATGACGTCAGAATATCATCCGGTAATCGTAACGGTCGGGGCAAGAAATGCGATAGGGGTGACCGGCGAGGGGCTCGCTGTGGCAGGTGTCCCTCGCCGCGATGGCCAAGGCGCACGGTGTGGCGATTGCGACAATCGCACTTGCATACCATTGTTTGAGTTCATGCGCCCGCCATGGGCGCGATGCCCTCTGTTGGGGCCGAACGGAGCTGGCAAGTCCACGACGATGAAACTACTGTTGGGTCTGACCTCGGCGACGAGCGGTGACATGTGGATGCTGGGTGAGAAGGTGGGTGGTCGACATCGGTTGCAGCCGGGGGCGCGTGGGTTCTTTTAATCGGGGGGGCGAGCTTCTATCCGGGACTTAGCGGTATCGGCAACTGCCGTATAGTGCCTGATTACCTGAATCTGCCGTGTACGACTGCACCAGATATTCTCAAGCAGGTCGGTCTGGTCGGTCATGAGGGCAAGAAGGCGAAGAATTACGCGCTGGGCATGAAGCAACGGCTCGGCATTGCGATGGCGTTGATCCCGCAGCCCGAACTGCTCCTGTCGGATGAGCCGACGAACGGGTTGGACTCGGAGGCTGGGACTGAGGTACGTGAGATGATCATGGGCCTGAGTCGTGAACAGGGCATCACGGTGATCGTCAGCTCGCATATTCTCTCGGAGATCGAGAAGATGGCGCCGGTCGTAGGCGTCATCGGTGCCGGACGCCTCGCCGCGCCCGCCGTCGCGGGATGTATCCACTTGCCCTGATTGCCGGTGCCTCAGGCGTCCGCGATCTCGCCGGCATCACTGATCTGGGCTCCATGCTTGTCTCGGTGATTGTCGCCTCGATCTAGGTCATTATCGGTGTCTTGATTTTCTGGAGATTTGCCAAACGAGCCGTCTGATAGTGGAAACCATGACCATCGAGAGGAGGAATTCAATTTCTGCATCATGCGCAGCAGCGGGGCTTTATCGTCGCTCATGTGGAAACCGGGCGTCGCCCCGACGACGCATTCTAAGCCGATCTGTGCTTCGCCGTGACTTGCGAGGTCGTCACCAACGCCATCCGTCACGGCCGTGACCTGCACCGCATCGTCATTGCATGGGATCACTCAACCAACGGGACATTGGCCGTGATGACAAGGAACGACGGCTCCGTGCAGAACGATTTGGCAACACGGAATGGGAACCAGAACGGCACCGGCATGGGATTGGACAGACTGAAGCGCATGGTCACGGATGCCGGCGGATCGTTCGAGACGGGACCAGACGGCATGGACTATACGCTTAAGGCGTATTCGAAACCTCCATCAGTGTTCCGGGAGCCCTGATGCCTGCACTGGTCGGATGGCTGTTGCAGACACCTCAGCTTGGGTTCTGTGCGGTCATGATGCTCGTCGTTATCTGTGCGAGCGTTGGCCTGCTGCTCGCCTGTGTCACTCTGACGAGGAATATTCCTCTGCCGTCGCAGTGGGAGCAGACCGAACTGTAAAGGAATAGTCGACGGTATGCGGCAATCAGGCAAGAGCGCCCCGCAGTAATCGCGGTGTGCCCTCGCCTACCAGAATCGCCTCGTCGTTGCGCATCGTCTTCATTGCGTACCGTTCACTATCGGCGGTAGGTGATTGCCTCACTCGGTATAGTCGATCAGCAGCGAGGCGGCGGCGGTCTTCACGCCGTTGAGAATCAGCCTGACCAGCCGATCACGGTCCGTTGCGAAGGAAGCCGGTGAGTTGATGACGCAGGTTGAAGATGCCCACGGAGTCGCCCTCGTCGTTGACGAGGATGTATTTGGTGGCCGACACCCAACCGTCCGGCAACCCAATACCCAACGCTCCGCCGCGCGCATCACATGCGACTGTTTGGCGGTCAAATCAAACACATAACGGGCATGCGTCGCGCGACCGTTGGCCAGCGCGACCGCCACCTCGCTGATGTTATCCACCCGTGCCTTGTCCATCACGCACTGCGCGTCTGCGTCCCAGCCGTTCCGGCACATCCAAGCCATGTTCACGTTGGGAAGTTCCCACCGAATCAGCGGCAGCATCCTCAACGTTAGCTGATCGTTATCCACTATCGCGAGGCTAAACCGCTCACCGTTGTACATATGTCGTCTGCTTCCCCATGCTCCCATGTCACGGCATATCGTGGCTGTTCCTTGATGAATTGCCTCGTATTGCTTTTCGCGAGACACATCAGTGTTCTTGACGGTCCTTGAACCAACCGGACCAGTCGACCACGGCCTCAATGTTATTGCCGTCCGGATCCAGTACGAACGCCGAATAGTAGTCAGGATGATAAGGCCGTGGACCAGGAGCTCCATTGTCTCGGCCGCCGGCTGCGAGCGCGGCCTGATAGAACGCATGTACGGCTTCATGATCAGGAGCGAGGAATGCGATATGAGTGACCGGCGAGGTGGTCTGCCCAATATCCACTGGCGAGACGTAGAAATCGGAGTGGAGTGTACCGTCGTCCACTCCGAAGCCGATCGTCGGCTCATGATGCGCCTTGGCGACGTAGCCCAGTGGAGCGAGCGCCTTTTCATAGAACGCGATGCTGCGTTCAATATCCTGTACATGTAACGTGATGTGATCCAACATGATTGCCACTGTACGCGCATTGTGTTTGGTCGGTTTGGCTCCTAATCACTATTCTCAGATGCACTCCAAATGATGGCGTTTTGCTATTCCCGACCGATTACCATGGAATCTATAAGTATCGCTACGGAACCAATCATCGAGGATTTTTCGTAGCACTTCATCGGTCATAGGAGACTTGCATGTACAACGTTCTGGAATCGTTCGCATACGACTAAGCGGGTTGGCGGTTCGTTTTCCTGCCGTTTCCTCTATCGCTGCGAGCTAATTAAGGCTCGCGCGATTTGTTGTTATGCCTGATTTCAGAACGCATCCCATGAACGCGATTTGCGATGCCATAACCAGCCGTAATTCGATTGGCTTTCGCATGCCGTTCATGGCAATCATGAAACGAGTTTCACCATGAACACCGATATTCACTCACCTGCCCACTCCCCTGCCGACGTTGCACACAGCTCCCGTTCGCTGTGGAGTCTGTCCGCATACCGCAACTGGTTCATTGCCGATACAGCCGATGTTTTCGCAGTCAGTCTACGTACGTTTGCCATACCGCTGATTGGTCTGGCTTTATCCGGCTCTGCTTTTATCTCGGGTCTACTAGTCACCATCGAAGCTGCCATAGGGCTTGTGCTTATGTCGATTGGCGGCGCGATAGCTGACCGTCATGACCGTAGATGGCTGATGATTCTGCTCGGACTCGTCGGCATGGTGTTATCTATGTCAGCGACCGTTCTTCTCGCTTTTGGCATGATGAATGCAGCACTATTCATGCTGTTTGTCATCATGTTCGCCGTGATGAACGGCCTGTTGGGACCGTCCAACGATGCAATGCTCAAATCAATCGTGCCAATGGAACGATTCGCCAAGGCGCAGGCGATACGTGAGGCGCGCGAATCCTGCGTCGAACTGTCCGGCGGGGCGATCGGCGGACTGCTGTATAGGATCGCCGGTTGGTGCCCGTTCCTCGCGTCCACAGTGCTTTATCTGGCAGCGGCACTCACTGCACTGGCATTGTCGAGGAAAACGACGGTCGCAGCCGAGAGCGGTCCGGCGGATCAACAAATCGCTAGTGACCCGACAATGGATTCGTCATTCCTTGCCCAGTTTCTTGAAGGTTGGAGATGGACGTTGACCAGACGGACGGTTCTTGCAGCCATCGTCCAAGGAGCGGTCATCAACGTCGCTTGCTACGGAAGCATCATCGGCGTACAAATCATGCTTGCCTCACGCGGTACGGACGCTGCGCTCATCGGCATGGTCGGCACATCCACAGGCATTGCCGCATTGATTGGTTCGCTGGCTGCCAGCTGGTTGGTCGATCATATTCCGACCGGCAAGCTCATCATGCTCACCTTTGGCGTGTTTACGGTTGCGATGATACCGTTGCTGTTCACCGACTCATACGGTGTAATCGTCGTATGCATGGTGATGGCTTCCCTGCTGTTCCCCGCGCTGAATGCCGGCGAACTCGGCTTCATCTACGGACGCACACCGGATGATATGCAAGGAAGAGTGTCTACCGTATTCGAGACCGCAATCGGCATTCCCGGAGCCTTAACACCTGCACTGGTCGGCTGGCTGCTGCAGACGCCCGGACTCGGCTTCCGGGCGGTCATGATACTGGTCGTTGCTTGTGCAGGCCTCGGCCTACTGCTCGCTTGCGTCACCCCGACGCGCAACATCCCACTGCCATCACAATGGGAACATGCCGAGCTTTAAGACAGAAGTTTCATTGTCACCCGTTGCTGTCTTTGGACAATGGATGACAATAAACGTGGAACCCCGATACGTTGCCATAATTGGTATGTCTAGAGCAGGCAGATTCACGGTTCGAGTGAAAGGAAAAACAACATGGATGGCAGCACGGAACACAGCCAGGAACAGACTTCGGATGCACAACACGGATATCGCCTGCCGGCTGGAACTGAACGGTGCTCGAAGCTGAAACCAGTCACACAGGCTCCGAGCGCACTGGAGCGGGTCAAGGCCATTGTGGACATTCTGTATTCGCCGGGCGGATGCCCTTGGGATGGTAAGCAGACGAATCGTTCGCTGCTCAAACCGCTGCTTGAGGAGACCTACGAGTATGTGGATGCGGTTGAAACGAACGACAGGGATAACATGCGCGAGGAGCTGGGCGACGTGTTGCTGCAGTCGGTGTTCCAAGCACGGGTGTGCGCTTCCGACTCAACCGATCCATTTGACATTGACGAGGTGGCCGATCGTCTGGTGAACAAACTCATTACCCGCCACCCACACGTCTTCGAGCCTGATGATGCAGAAGATGAGGCGCAAGTAGTAAATGAGGTTACGCTTTCTCCGGAGGAGACACTCGCTCTGTGGGAACGGATGAAACAGCAGGAGAAGCATCGCAAGTCCGTGCTCGAAGGCATTTCGCATGCACAAGGTGCGTTGCCGCGAGCGGCCAAAGTGGTCTCACGCATCATGAAATCAGCGCATCGGGATGTGTTGCTCGCCGTCTTCGATGAGGCGATCAAAACGAATGATGCCCAGAATTGCAACGAAGAAGCCATGCCGGATTCACCAATCACAACGAATCCTTCTGACTCGAAAGCCTCGACTTATGCCGATGAGATCCTCGCCATCGTATGCCATGCTCAATCCGAGGGAATCGACATCGAAGCTGCCCTACGCAACCGACTGCGCGATGTAGAAACCGCCATCGCCTCGCAGGAGCAAGAACTTGACGGCGAAGCATGATTATTTGTTAGGAAGCACTCCGCTATGCAATCCGTTGAGTATGCGCATGGCTCGGTTTGGCATGTAATTTTGCCGTGAGTCTGGTGGCTTCGATTTTCCAGACTGTAACAGCGTTCACCTGTGCATCGGTGAATTCGACATGCGGCATATGCGCCTGATGCGCCATAAGCAACTGCAGTCCGCGGCGACGTTCTTCGAGATCATCCACAATCGAGGCGATGCCGTTACCGATCACCGAAGTGAACGCCTCACCCCAATTGCAGGCCGTGCGCCCCTCTATGACCTCGCAATCGGTTCTCATGGCGAATGATACGGGCAACTGATTATCGGCAGCGCGGATGGCATCGAGTTTGCGCCCGCGTGCAGCCGAATGAATCCATAGCGTGAGGGAGTCGGAAGCCGAATCATAGTCGTATCCGAAGTTGAGCGGCACCATCGTCAGACCTTCGGCATCCACATATGCGACATCGACAATATCGCAGCGGCTGATGATCTCACCTATCTGCGCGAAATCGACGATCTCCCGATCCGCTCGCCGCATTCTGCGATGTTCACCGGCTACAGTGCGCTCGTTGTCTCGGCGCTTTGAAGAAGCCGAACTATCGACTGATCTGCTGTCGTCGCTCATCGCGCTCCTCCCTCACTCCTATGCTGAGATGCGTCATGCCGCTCAATATTCTCTCGATAGGCTTTCAGCGCATCAATTACCGGAGGGAAATCAATGATGACCGTGTCATACAGAACGTCCCAATCAACTTCACCATATTCATGAACTATTCGTTGCGTAGACCCCGCAGCTCTTTCCAAGGAACATCCTTTACCGATTCGAGCAACGAGTCAGACAGATGCGCAGCACATTCCTGTGCCTGTTCGATTTCTTTGGCCGCCGAATTGCGATCTTTGCGGCTTAAAGCCAAGGCCTCACCTTCGGAAAAGGCGGAAACATCTTCATATGCATATTCCAGATGCTCGATGAGTTCATCCAATAGAAGCGCATCCCGTTCTTGAGCACGTATCATACAATCCTCGTCAAATCATTCTTAATGGAATCGTAAAAACGTTTTCCGGATGCAGTATGCTCAGCATTAAATAACAACGTGCGCATGGAGAGCAGTGACACCGGCGAACCAAGCTCCGACTCCAAATCATCTTTCAATGACAAAACAACTCCGGCAGTGGCCTTGTTTCCTGCATTCAATCGATAGATAAAATCAACATCAGAATGGGGGCCGTTATCTCCCCTGGCGACCGAGCCATATACGTACATCTCCCCTACGCCATGATTCGCGGCAGTGCGACGGGCGACATTCCGCACCTGATCCAAGGTAGGAAGACTCATATACTCATGATACAAGTTCTCAGAAGAACTCTCCTCTGGAGTAGTCCTACTTCGGGAGCACGGCAGGGACACCGAGCTTATGCAATTCCTCAAGCGCATTGCAAATGGGAATTCGTTCTTGTTCGATGCGGCGATAGCGAAGGGTCGCGTCACTGCAAAGTTGCATATACAGTTTTCGTTCTGATTCCCGTAATCCCAATACAGGCTTGGGTTCTCTCAACTTAATTTCGGTACCGCGTTCGGTCAGCTCAGTGCCAAACTGGCAATAGCGATCATATGCGGTACAGTCCATTAAAATTGAGTCGCATGGGACGCCTGATTCACGCAGTGATGACAATATTTCCAAGCCATCAGCGTCCATATCTCCCCAATAAACGATATGCATATTTCGCAACGCTGATATCTTTGGAACCGCATTGCTCACAGCACTACCAGAGCCCCATATGCATATACCATTGGGAATAAGGGGCATAGACTGATAGGTATCTTTATTCTCGACAACAATCACATATTTCGCTCCTGCGAATGCATCACCTTCCCATGGAAGCAATATGATACGTTCGAGTTCAATGTCGTCATACGCGGGATCAAGATAACGGAATCTAAGTTCTGTTGGGCGGCCTGCAAGGTTTAAGGCTTCGATGCCAAGAAGTTGGCAGATGGCTTTTCGACGTTTTGTTCTCGTCTCATTGAGCCATTTGCTGCTGAATCCAGTCAAAGGCACTTGCCTCGGTGTGATGCCGGACACGTCATTATTTTGAAAATAATGCGCTGCTTTAACGATTAGGTTGAAATCCAGCTCCTCTTCATTGTTTGTCATCCGAACCACTGCTGAGATCGTCTCAGGACTAACACTGAATTCAGCAGATAGCCAGTCGATGCGACGGCGGATTTTTCGGTACTCTTCTACTTCTGATTTTTTGAGTATTCGTAGTACCGTCAATTCGTCTGGAACCGATATTTTGGATACCAATTCAACAGGAGTCCCTATTACACGATGCACCGTTTCAAATTTGCAACCGCATTTATTCGCCCATTTTTTGATAGCGTTATTGTTATTATGCACGGCAACAGCGTTAGCTTCTAGCAAGGCCTTATTTGGTAATCCCACTGATATGGTAATTGGCCATGTCAGCGCGATATCAAATTTATGGTTGTTTATATGATTACTGACTTGCTCAGTAATTGCTGCTACATCTTTCATCTTCACCATAGCGCATCATTACCGTTCTTCTGGTAACGGCTGATCCGAGCCGAATGGGGCCTCTTCATCGATGCCATCCAGGCTGGCTTCGCGCAGGGAAGTGAGGCCAGTGTCAGAATCCTTGTAGGTCACGTATGCTTTGGTGGACACCTCAAGGATTTCGCCGGTCTTGCTCTCCGGAGCAGACACGATGACCTGGAAGCCAAGTCGTGGTAGCACGCTCAAAGCACGCTGCGTATAACGGCCGTCCGCCTTGATCAGCGCCTCGTCAAGGAACAGTGTGGTGTAGCTCGGTTTCAGACGGTTCTCCATGCCGCCGCCCAGCAGGTAGATCAATGCAGCGCCATAGACGAACGAAGTGAGCTCCTGCAATGCGCCGCCTGATCGGCCGCCGGTCGAAGTGATGCGCTCGTCCGGGCCATCCGCATGATGCACGATGGCATAGAACGAAGAGCGACAGCGCGGGTCGAGATTGCGGGCGCCGTATTGCTTGATGCCGTTCGCATCCTTGACTTGAGCAAGCTCGTCCTTCAGCAGCGCGATCATCGGAGCGCAGGCAGCGAAGGCACGGCGGGATTCGGTGCGCTTTGCCGAATCATCCGATGCTCCGTCAGTGCTCTTCCAATCGTTCAAGATGCCGATGGCTCGCGTGAGCTGACTGGAGAACGCGCGTTCCGGCCGGCGTACATCCGCTTGCAGGGACAAGCTACCGTGTTTGGGTCCGAACTGCTGGCCTTTGAGCATGGCGTTGATGCGGTCAAGCTGGTCATGAATGTCGGTGGCATCGGTGTCGATGGCTCGCTTGATGGTCAGGAAGCTCATCAGCAACTGGTCGAGGCAACGATGGTATTCGGCTTCCGTGGCCGTGGTGGCGGCCAGCTGCGTGAGGCTTTCGAGCTCATCGAGGTAATAGCGATAGTCTTCCACGCTGGCGGTGAGCGCATCATCATCCGCCGCCCAGATGCCGATATAGGCGCTCATCTTCGATTCGACGGCCGTACGTGCCGCGGAAGCCTGCGCCTTCAGCATGGTGATACGTGCGTCGATATCCTTGACCATGCCTGCGAGAACCCGTTCGGCGAAATCAGACGAGGCAGCTCCCGCACCGATGATCATATGCGCTCGCATCGCCGCACCTTCCAGGCCAGCGAAACGATTCTCATAGGCTTCAGCCAGAACGGCAGTCACATCGTTCGGCATAGCCGGCGCAGTCGAAGTTTCTGCGCCGGTCTGCTTTTGCGCTGTATCCGCATGCTGATTCAGCCACAGGAGTGCCGCTTCTACAGCCTGTGAGGCCGAGGTTGCAGACTGTTCGGCTTGCATGCGGCGTTCGCCCAATTGCTCCAGTTCAGCGGTCAACTCATCCTTGCGAGCGGCAAGTTCGGCGAGCTTGGGATCGTTCTTGATGGAGGCAATGGAAGCTTCGATATCCGCGATAGCCTTGCGCGCCCCATCGATGTCGATGCGCTCCCAGGATGTGTAGGCGAGCTGATTGGCGAGTTCGAGCTCGCGATGCAGTTTGTCCGATTGCTGCTTGGCTGCTGTGTAATCGGCATTCGCCTTATGCAATTTCCCTTGGGATTGATCGATTTGCTGCTTGAGATTATCCAGATAAGCTTCGTTGACGAATCCGATGACTTGTGCGCGGTCTTTGATGCCGTGCTGGCCGCGTGCACCGGATTTGATTTGACCGTCCGTCTGCACTTGGCGGGTGGTGCGGTCGGTGTCATCGATGGTGCTCACGCAGAGTGCATCGTAACGATCGGCTCGGGTCTGCGAGCGCAACCATCCGGCGAACGGTGAATCTTCACGGTAACGCAGCTTGCCAGAAAGCCAATCGTCTTCTGCGTGTGCGGATTCGTCAACGCCGGCATGGTTATCGTCGGCTGCATAGTCGCGTGTGGTGTCTACGAACTGCCAGGTGCGCCGGCTCATCGCATGCGGGTCGATGGTGCTGACTTTGGCTGCGAAGCCTTGTTCGTGGCGCTTGTCCACCAGAATGGTTTGCGCGAAGGAGCCATAGGCCACGTTCATGGCGATGCGCCATTGTTCGTCGGTTTCCTTGACGTCCATGAGTTCGGCCACATACGGGAGGTCCGCCGGAGTCAATCCGGTGGCGCGTGCCAACATCGCCCGGGTTTCATCCATGTGCTGGGTGATGCGGGTACGCTGGGATTCTTGGCGGTCATAGTCGCGTTGCAATCGTTCGAGCGCATCTCGCGCTGCTGCTCGCGTGTTCATGGCTGCCGCGAGCTGCTCCTCGCATGCGCTGACGCGATCATCATAGGTGCGCTTGAATTCCACGGCGTTGATGCGTCGTTCGGTCCACGCCTGTTCGCTGGCAGGTAGTTGTTCATCAATGGATGCGAACGTTTGTTCGATGCGTTTGCGGGTGGATTCGGTCTCCTCCAACGCTCGCTTGGCTTGGCCCAGTTCCATTTCGAGGCGAGTGAGGTTGCCGCCATCGAGTCCTTGCATCTGACCACGGATCATGTCGATGCGGCTGCGCAGGTTTTCGGCATTGCGTCGCGCGTTGCGCGCTTCGGACTCATAGGCTTGCGCTTCGCTGCGATCTACAGGCAGTTGTGCACTGACTTCCGCGCACATGCGCGTCATAGCCCAATCATGCAATGGCGCCGAAGCGCCCTCGCCATCGCCGTCTGCAACAGCATCGAACATATGTACGCACTGGTTGGCTTTGGCATACTCGCCATAGGCGTCTTGGATGCCATGCAACGCATCCATACGCTTGGTTTTCTCCTCCATCGCATGGAAGTTTGCGTCATAGCGTTCGTAATCCTCGACCGTGGCGCGCGCGAGCTCCAATGCTTCCGGTACGCCAAGCACGCCTTGCTTGAAGATGTCGTCGAGCTTGGAGGGCGCGTCCGCAGACTGGATCTTATGCAACAGTCGGCAGGCCTCCTCGCTCAGGCCCATAATCGACCAGATGTGACTGTGGAACGCCTCCGCGCTGGGGAAGGTCAGGCAGTCGGGGTAGGTGTCGCGCAATTGGCCAGGCGTAAACGGTGATTCACGATACTGGTCCATGAGCCTCGGGTCGATGGGCTTGCCCCAGACCGCGTATTGGCGGCGAACGTCGGCGCGACCATCGCCGGGCATCAGGTAGAGGAATTTGGCGCAGGACAGGATTTGCCCGGAGGTCTGGTTTCGGTAGGTGTCTACGATGGCGCCCCAGACCGCCTGTGGCGCTCCGGTCGCCTTGTCTTTGCCGCGCAGGTAGATGGGTTCGTCGCCATGCTCGCTGCTGCCCACGCCGATCATGCCCCGCAGATATGTGTAGTCGCTGCGTTCCGAACGCCCGGAATTGGATGCTTTGTTGAACGGCGTGCCTGTCGGGTAAAGCAGGGAAATCTGCGCATCCACCAATGTGGATTTACCGGATTCACTGGCGCCGGCGAGCAAAGTTACCGGGAGGGTGGAATCCGTGGAAGGGCGGAATTCGTGATAACCCTCGTAGGAGCCCCAGTTGACGAGCCTGCGGCTGACCATCATCCAACGGTCGGCGATCATCTGCAGTTCAGCTGCCATCTCACTCCCCTTCCTTCACAATGTCGTTCGTATCGTCTGCATCATCATCTTCACCATCGCCGGTCGCTGCTTGCGCGTCGCCATCCGAGGCGACGAACAATGGTTCGGTAAAGAGGCTTTCATCCGGAATATCCTCAGCCGACGCTTCCGAACTGGTGTCCGAATCGTTCGGTTTGGGCTCCTCGGCACCCGTATCATGCACATCGGCAGTGTCATCCAAGTTCCTTGCCGCGGTGTCCAGCCATGTGTCGGCCAGTTCGCGGTCAAGCACCACGGGCACCAGTGGGGTGATGAGATACATGGCCTCATCATCCAATCGGTTCAGGTACCCATAGGTGATCATTGCGGAGACGATGGCGCTCACCTGTTTTAAGACGCCTTCCTCATCGTTGCGCGAGGCAAGATATCCGGCACCGGATGCGAGCGCGGCGCGAATCTCCTCGAAGCTCACCAGCCATTCGGATTGATCGGTTCTGGTGTTCTCGTATTCGAGCACACGGATGCGCAGGAAGGCAAGCAATGCCGCCTCCTCGCGTTTCAGACTGGCGCGAGTTTTGAGCGCTCGCAATGCCACGTTGTCGTTGGCCACCGGAGTGGCGTACATGATGCGGTAGCGTTCGTTGACTACGAGGGCGAGCAGATCGTTGTTGAGTGAGCGTTCCACCGCCTCGCGATTGTCGTTGACCAGATCGTAGAGCTGGCCGGAAATATAGCGTTCGCGCTTCAATGCGATGGCGGCCATGCGCGCATCCGCGGTCATATCGCCGTGGTCGTCTTCAAACAGGGCGTATGGGTTGGCGACTGGTTCGCTCATGCTCATCCTTCCTCCACGATGCTGTCAAGTTCTTCCAACGACGCCCATACCGGACTGGTGATCCAGTCTCTGGGTGTTCCGTCCAAGGCGATGCAATGCCAGACTGTGCTGGCCGTATTGGCGTCCGAAGCTTCGCCTACCGCTGATGCCGATGGCAGACTACCCAGGAAGCCTACGATTTCGCTTTCGCGACGTTCCCGCTCGGGCAGACGGTTGAAACTGGCTGCCACGTTCACTGTGCCGTGTTCGATGGCGGGATTGTGGCGAATCAGCTCCACCATGTGTCGCAGACGCGGGCCTCCACCTTCGACCATGTCCTTGAGATTGACCTGTGGAGCATGCTGGTCGGCTGCCATCGAGGATTCCAAACCAGGTGTCTCGGTATAGGTCATCGAACGTGCCGGGCGCATCGGCAATGGGGCGAACAGGGCGCTCGATGTATCGGTTGCGTATGGTCGTGAAGCGTCGCCGGCGTGGGCTTTCGCATCAGCGTTCAAGTTCACGTAGAGTCGGTTCAAGCGACTCATCATCGTACGGTAGCGCGTATCGGTCTGCTGGCGTACCAGTCGGCTGATCGCCTCATCGGAGACGCGCATCTGATGACGTACCGCTTCGATGCCGTCGTAGATGCGGGAAAGTTCGTCTCGAATCTGTCCCAATAGTGCTGCGGACTCCCCTGCCAGATATGGGGTTTTCGCGATGTCGCGCAACGCGGAGTCGATCTGTTGGCGGCCTTCGTCGGTGATGATCACTTGGAACGCGTCTTCGAAGCGGCGACCGGAATCGGATTCGCTGAACGAGCAGCGGTATTCCTCGTGATACCGGTTCAGGGTTTCGTCCACGCTCATATCGCCGGCTTGCATGCGGCGGCGCAACGCATCGCCGTTGTCGCGTTCGGTGAGCACGAGTTCACGCAGATCGATGGGCACACCGCGAAGGGTGTTATGGATTACTTCAATCACATCCTCCACCTGGGCCTGGCTCAATGTGGCATGCTGCTGGCCCTGTTGGATGCGCTTGATCTCGTGTTTGCGTTCCTTGATCTCACTATTGAGCAATCGGACGCGCTCGCCGGGATCGGCGGTCAGCTGCATGCGCGCATGCTCGATCTCCATGATGATGCTGTTCGCCTGTGCGCCGGACAATGCGCGGGATTCGTCTTCCAGACGGCTTAACGCTTCGATGGCGCGATGTGCGCGGGCTGTGAGCCTGTAGAGGAATCGGTGTGATGCGGCATCGTGCGAGTTGGCCAACCATGCGTAATCGCCTTCGCCTTCGCGGGTCAGGTCGGCGAGGATACGATGGGCCGCATCAGCATAGGACTGGTCTTTCAACGTATATTCGCCACTGGAGGCCAGCAGTTCTAGACTATGCGCGAAGCGTTCCTCCACGGTTTCGCGCGGCAGCTCGCCGGTCAACGGGTCGAAGGCGGCACGCAGCAATGCCACATACAACATGGCATGCTGACGCAAGAGCAGACGGAGCACACCGGTTTCGTAAATCGGCCGCAGACGTTCCATTTCCCGCCTGATATCGCCCATGCGTCTCCTTTGCGTCGTGCCAGAATGACGTATCGACGCTAGCACATGCACGGGAGCGTCACTCGCCGCGCAACGCCTCCGTGGGCGTCAGACGAGCGGCGCGCGAAGCAGGATAAAGACCGGCGATGATGCCTACCAGCACCGCAGCACCCCATGCTGCCGGCAATCCATCCCAATCCAGTGTCAATGGCTGGCCGGCATGCGCGGCAACGCCCACGGCGGTCCCTGCGCCGATCAAGACGCCTGCCAATCCGCCGATGGCCGACAACAGGGCCGCTTCAGTGACGAACTGCGTGCGAATATTGCCGGGTGTGGCGCCCAGTGCACGCCGCAGTCCGATTTCACCACGGCGTTCCATCACGGTGACAATCATCATATTCGCAATGCTCATGCCACCTACGGCGAGCGCGATGACACCGATCATGAGTCCCAGGGTGGTCAGGAAATCGTTGGTGGCGTTGCGGGCTTGGGAGAGATTCGCCGAAGCCGCGACGGATACGTTGCCGCCGGAAAGGTTCGCCGCATGCGCGATGATGCGGCGCAGCGATTCGACGTTCCCCGGTTTGGTGCGCACATAGATCTGACTGATCTGCGTTATCGATTCCTTCTGATCGGGATAATGGCTAATCGCCCAATCAGCACCGATGATGACGGATGAGTTGATGGATTGCGACTGTGGGGCAGGCTCAAGGATGCCGATGACGCCGTACCATTCGTTGTCGATGAGGATGCGGTCGCCCGTCTGGTTGACGCCGAGTCGATAGGCTGCTTCGGAGCCAAGGACCGCGACCGGAAGGTTCTCGTTGCGCTTGTTGATGCCATGCCCTTGGGCAAACGTGGCATCAACGGCTTTGAGCGCGCCCGGTTTCATTACGGATACGGCCAGTGCGTTGCCGTTGGTTTTTGGCACAAGCTCGTTTTTGAAGACCTGAGCATCCTTAGGCGGGGTGAGGAATACGCCGACCTGTTCGACGTCCGGTTGACGGACGATGGTTTGGGGCGCGTATTCCGGCAACGGTACGGGTTGGCCTGAGGCATCCTGACCGGGAGAGACGACCTGCAGGTTCGCGCCGAGCGCATCCAGCTGAGCAAGTAGTGCGGCCTGGTTGGATGCGGCGATGCCGGAGAGCGCCACATAGGCGGCCACGCCCAAGGCGATGCCGAGCGAGGCGAGAATGGTACGTGAGATGCGTCCTGTGGTGCCGATCCATGCCGTGTGCAGAAGGTCGGCCAGACGCGTGGTAAGCGGCTTACGCATGGTAGCCTCCTTCTCCAAGTTCCGTGACCACGCCATCCTGGATGTGCAGGCGGCGCGGGAATCGTGCGGCGATGTTGGGATCATGGGTAACGACTACAAGGCTTGCGCCTTGATTGGCGGCTCCCATGAGCAGTTCGATGATGGCATGGCCGGTGTCGGTGTCGAGCGCGCCGGTGGGCTCGTCGGCGAAAATGATGTCGGGTTTCTTGGCTAAAGCGCGGGCGATGGCGACGCGTTGCTGTTCGCCACCCGACAGTTGGGAGGACTTGTGGAATATGCGCTCGCCGAGTCCCACCTGTTCGAGTGCCTCTATGGCTTGTTCTCGCCGGGCTGCACGGGGCAATGCAGTGTATTGCAGTCCGGTCATCACATTCTCCAACGCCGAAACGGTGGTGATGAGATGGAATTGTTGGAATACGAATCCGATGCGAGCTACCCTGAGCACGCTTCGGCGCTTCTCCCCCATGCCGGCCACGTTCTCGCCGTCGTAGGCCAGTGTTCCGGAGGTCGGCATATCCAAGGTGCCAAGCAGGGAAAGCAGTGTGGATTTGCCTGAACCGGATGGTCCCACGATGGCGATGCGCTCGCCGTGTCCAATGGCAAGTGTCGTGCTGTGCAGAATCTCCAGCGGATTGCCGTCCTTGCCGGTGAATGCTTTGGTGACATGGTCCAGACTCAACAATGCAGTCATGAGACCACCACCTTGTCTCCCTCTCTCAAACCGTTAGTTTTGGTGATTTGCGCTTGGGCGCCCGCCACCAATCCGATCTCAACACTGATGCGCTTGACCTCATCGCCGCGGATCACTTCGACCGCGTACGAGTTGCCGGTGCCGGCAATCAGCGCGGTGACCGGTACAATGAGCGTCTCCGTGTTTGCCGCTGCGGCGTTAGGTACGATGACTTGGATGGTCGCAGGGCCGAATTGCGCCACCTGCGTCTGGTCGGGAAAATCGATGCGTACAGAAGGCGAAGTGACCTGCCCGTCCTTACCAGTGGATTGACCGCCTTGGTCGACGGCAATCAGTTCGGTGTCGACAGTGGTGTTATCCGGCAGAATCACTTGCGCCTTATCGCCTGCTTTGAACGTGGCGGCTTGTGTGGCAGTGATGGTGGATTGCGCGTGCAAGGTCACGCCGGTGTAGCTTGCCGGGCTCACGTTGATATCCCCAAGTTTGGCGTTCACGGTTTTGATGCGGACCGGAGCCGAGGAAGCCAAGGCCACGGAACCGGGAGTAAACACCCCGTTGACCGCGTCACCGGTGAGGCCGAGGGATCGTTGCCATTGTTTGATGGCTTCTCGGGTCAGCCAATTGGCATGCGGACCGACTTCGCCGGTATAGAAGCCGAGTTCCTTGAGATTCTGCTCCAACTGGGTCACATCCGGACCGTCCGAAATACCTTCTTCGATGGTGCGCCAGAAGGGGCGCTCGCCATGGAACAGCGGTACCGGTACGCCATCCATCTCATACACCTGTTCACCGGTGTTGATCTGTTTTCCGGCAACAGGCAACTGGGTGATGATGCCGGTAGCGGCGGCGAAATCGGAGGCATCATCGTATTGAAGGGTCGCACCAAGCCGAGTTTCCGCATTGAGCACACCTTTAGTGACCGGCTGTGCGCGCAACGTGGTCACGTCGATTTGTTGTGTGGATGATTGGCCCGACGCGGTCATATGGCCGACAAGCGTCCACGGACGTGTAATCACACAGGTTGCGGCGAGACCTATCACTGCGATGAGCACTATGACAGTGGTAATGATTCTGCGGCGTTTGGAGAATCGTCGCGCTTCCGTTCTCGTCATGATAAGCTCCAATCGGTCTTCAATAGGACACCACTCCCATGGCCTCATCCATGACTTTGGTGTAGTCGTAACCGAAATCATCCGGAGTTCCATCAAAGCCGTAGGTGATGTGCGCATCCCCTACCGGGCATTCCTTGAAGAAGCGGCGCAACTCGTCTTCGGGCACGGTTTTGGGAATGAGGATGGTGGTCGGTTCGTTTCCTGTCGGATCGGCGACCCAGCTGAAGCCTTTGCTCCGCGCGTTCTTGGCGAAGTCGAGTGCCGCCTGCTTATCCGCATCAGTGTAGGTTGGCGTTTGGTTCAGGTCCTGTGCGGGCTGGGCGAAGTTCGGGTTCTTGGCCTCGCAGTCCGCGTAATCCTGTCGTTTCGACTCGTATGGGCTGCCGGCGAGCGCAGCGGAATCCTTGAACGCCACCCATACCGTGCCGTAGTCGATGGAGGTGAACATGGAATTGGCGTACATCTGCTGGGTGGTGGAATCGGCGCTCACGCTCATGCCGTTGTCATCGGCTTCGACTGGCTGGCTGTTTGCGTCGAGCATGCGCAGCATGACCATGTTCTTGGTAGTTGGTGTCTTCGGTTTGCCGGACGAATCGGGGATTCCAGGTGCGGCCGCAGCCTGCGCCTCGAAGCCCTTGCCGGTTAGGCATGAGACGAATTTCTTGGCATTGGCGTCGGTTGCAAGATTGTCCGAGGATCCAGAAGCGTTACTGGCATCGCTGGTATCTGATGCTTGGTTGGTGAATGGCATGGAACAGCCAGCGAGCGCGATGAGGCACAATGCCGATGCGGAGGCGGCCGCCAATGTGTGCCTCAAAGTTTGGTTTGGGATGCGATTAATGGTACTGGTCATGACGGTTCCTTTCGGCAAACGATTCGCATGTATGCGATGGCTTCATCAAACTCCGATTGCAGTGGCGTGTCGGTGAAGAATCGTTTTACTTTCGCCTTACCTTGTTTAGGAAAAAATTTCAGGATGAATTTGTGTGAATTACTGCGGACTACCCCTCAGTCGGCGTTTGCCGACAACTCCCCTGACAAGGGGAGCTGAGGATAAGTCTGCCGGTTACCGCTCGCTGAGGATTTGGTTGTAGGCGGTGCATTGCCCGGAGCAGGAGGTCCCGAACGGAATGCCGTCGTGACTGGGCCACTGATCGCCGGAATAGGTGTCGAAGAACCGACGCAGTTCCTCATAGGACACGTCGGACGGTATTTCCACAGCCTGAGTTTCTCCGGGTACGGGGTCGGCCATCCAATTGAAGCCGTCCGCACGAGCCTTGCGGGCGAAGTCGATCAAGATCTGCTGCTGGTCGGTATCCGTGGATGTTGAACCGGCTGAGGTACTGGAGCTCGAATAATTCGGTTGCGCGAAATCAGGATTCGCGGCCTCGCATGCCGCATAATCGGCCTGCTTGTCCTCATAGATGGAGCCGGTGAGCGACTTGGAATTCTTGAATCCCACCCATGCGCCTTCCTTGGCGGAAACGATGGTATACATCACGTCCGGGTAGAGCGGGTCTGCATCCGCGCTGATCACCACTCCGGAACCGGGCACGATCGGAGTACGGTCTGCTCCGAGCCGGCGAACCACCACGGTGGTCTGCGGAGCATCGTCGGACGATAAGCCGAGCGGCTGCAACGCATAGCTTCCAGTGACTTTCGCATCGAATCCTTTCTCAACCAAGCAGGCCGCGAATCGTTTGGCGATGGTCTCCAGTTCGGCGGTGATGAAGTTGGTTGACGGATTGGTGTCGGCACCATCCGTTGACTGTGCCGTATCGCCAGTGCCCCTGTTGCTGAAGTGTATGCTGCTGGCACCTGTGTCGGCGGTCGTAGTTTCAGATGAGCAGGAAGCTGTTCCAATCAGGCATGTCAGCGCCACCAAGCTCGCCATCATGTTGCGGATAATCCTTCGGACATATATTCTGCCGCCATTCCGTTCGCGTAGCATGATCCTCTCACCTCCATTGCATTCATCACCGCTTCACTGCGATTAATACCATTCAATCTCCACTCTGGTGCGCTGACGGTGAGGAAAAGGATTACCTTCGCCTTACCTTAAAGGCTTGAAAATGAACGAATAACAATCGCATAGGCGGATAATGAAGATGTACCAAAGATGGTGTGGGGGGCACGGCATGAGAATCTTGATTGTCGAGGATGATCGCGAACTGGCGGCCGCATTGGATGACGCTCTGCGCTACGAGGGTTATGCCACAAACATGGCTACAACCGGCGTGGAAGCGTTGCAAATTCTCGCCGAACAAAACGTAGATATCGTGCTGTTGGATCGTGATCTGCCGGTGCTCTCAGGAGATGCGGTGATGGCCACCATCGCCGCGAACCGCATTCCCGTGGCGGTAATCATGCTGACGGCCGCTGCTGAGGTGAGCGATCGGGTGAGCGGGCTTAATTTGGGTGCTGATGATTATCTGACCAAACCGTTCGCCTACCCAGAACTGTTGGCCCGGATCCGAGCGCTGCAACGCCGTGCGGGCAAAGGCCAGGCTACGGCCGCTGTGCTTACGCACGGCGATCTGACCCTCGACACCACAAGACGTCTCGTGTTCCGAGACCACGGACGTACGCTCATCAAACTCACGCCCAAGGAATACGGGATACTACTCGAACTCATGCGCGCGGACGGTGGCTACGTAAGCGTGAACGAACTCTATGGAACCGTCTGGGATGACTCATCCGTATCCGAACCAGCAGACGTGATCAAAACCACCATCTACTCACTGCGGCGCAAACTCGGCGATGCCCAAACCATCGAATCCACGCGCGGGGAAGGATACCGACTCGCATGAACCGTTTTTCTAACTTGGTTCTGACTCTCCTTGTCAGGGGAGCCGGCGCGCGAAGCGTGACTGAGGGGTAGCCATATGCAAGTCTTCCAATCGTTGCAAACGCATTTTACTGCCATCGCCGGCAAGCTCACACCGAAATCATTCCGCGCGAAAATCACGCTGGCCATCGCGCTCATCATTATCGTGATGATGACGGCACTGATTATTACGCAGAACGTCATCGTGGCACGCACCACAGCCGAAGCGAGCCAGACCATGACCATGTGCGCGAACTCGGACGGTACCGTTTCCGTCACCACAGGCATGGACGCCGAAACCGCGCCTGCCGTCAATGACACCGGAGTCAGCGCATTAGTCTGCTATACGGGTACGAGACAGAATCTCGACGGCATGAAACTGTACGTGCCCTTTAACTCCGAGGAATGGGATACGGCGAAGGAACAAACCAAAAACGGCAGCCCTTGGATTCTCGACGAATACAACGGCGTGATGATCAACACGGCGAACGTCGTCGCCAACACGCTGACCACCACTATGCGCACGGTTTCCATCATCGCGCTGGCAGTTTTTGGCCTTATAGCAGTGCTTGCGGCATGGCTGATCGGCACAATGCTATCCCGACGAGTCACGGCAGTGGATAAGCAGGTTGCTTCGCTGCAGCCGAATGATTTAAGCGCCCGAATCAATGTGAAACCCGGCAATGACGACATCGACCGACTGGTCGATTCCATCAATGGCATGCTCGACCGTGTGGAGGCCAGCGCGACCGCCGAACGACGATTCGTGTCCAATGCCTCGCACGAACTGCGCACACCCATCGCCGCAGTGGAAACCAATCTTGACGCACCGCTCTCCCAAGGCCGCTTCCCAGCCGACGTGGAGCCATCGGTGCGTCGTGCGCTCGCAGCCAATAGGAAAGGTGCTGAACTCGTGCAGGCGTTGCTTACGTTGTCCCGTATTCAAAGCGGCACGATTGGTGGCGATAAGGCTCAGATCGCGAGCAACGTTGACTTACATGAATTCGTCGAACAATCACTTGCTGATATTGATGATGCAGTCACCCAAGCCAAGATTGCCGTCAACATCGAAGGTGATGCTGCAGTGTCCGCGAACCCTGCATTACTGGGATTGGCAGTGAGCAATCTGTTGCGTAACGCCGCAGTACATAACATGGAGAATGGGTCCATTGATATTGCAATCAGCACTGCAGCGCATACCGATGTCGCCGAGGATGCCAACGACGGCAATGACAGCGATGAACATGCTGGCCCGTCTGTGACTGGCGTAATGCTGACCGTCACCAATTCCACCGATGAAACGCTACCCGACGATTTGGCCGAGCTCATTCAGCCGTTCCATCGCGGCCAGAATTCACGCATCAGCGCCACACCGGGCGTGGGCCTTGGCCTTTCCATCGCAGATGCCGCCTGCCAAGCCATGCACGCTACCCTGGAACTCAGCCAGCCGGAACCAACCAAGTTCCAAGCCACCATCCGATTCCAAAATTAGGTATTGCCTTTCCTTCCAATCCCCGATACATTGGCGAGAGGTATAAGTTCCCTCGCATGAAACGGAAAGTATTGTGACCGCTTCGCATTCGCCCGCAGACAACACCGCCCAGACCGCTAATCAGAGCTCCGGCAAACCTGCCAAAACCGGTAAACTCGAAGTCGCCGACCTCATCACCATCGGCGTTTTCGCCGCACTGTATTTCGTGATGGTGTGTGTGGCAACGCTGGTCAGCACCTTGTTCACCGGCGGTTTCGGCTCCATCTTCCTGCCCGCCATCGCCGCCTTGATTTCTGGCTGCGTCTACATGCTGCTGGCCGCCCGTCTCGGCAAGTTCGGTGGCATCACGGTCATGGGCGTGGTCATTGGCCTGTTCCTGTTCATCTCCGGTCATTTCGTGCTCTCGTTCATCGCCAGTATCGTATTCCCGGTGGCCGCCGATCTTATTGCCCGCGTTGGCAAGTACAAGAGCAAGGCGCTGCTGCTGGTCAGCTACGTGATGTTCTCCTATGGGCTCACCGGACCGATTCTGCCGCTCTGGTTCATGAAGGACGCCTATATCGCCAGCCTTCAGGCTCGCGGCAAGGATGCGGCCTACATCGATGGAGTGTTCGCCAATATCAATACCGCCACGTTCTTCATCTCGATGGCCGCGATTTTGGTATGCGCAATTATCGGCGGCTGGTTCGGCCAGAAGATGATGAAGAAGCACTTCATCAAGGCCGGCATCGCCTGATGCATTCCGCCACTACTTCAACAAAGGCGCACCTGTCTGGTACAGGCGCGCCTTTGCGCGTCGAGGGCGTTGCCATGACCTCCAGCCACAACTCATCAAATCAACGCACGCTAGACCCTCGAACCAAACTATTTCTTCTTTTGGCCGCCAATCTCATGCTGTTCTTCCATGTGAGCGTCATTACGCAGATCATCATGGTTCTGCTGTTCTTGGTGCCGCTTGCGGCTGCAGGCCGTTGGAAGATGACCGCGAATTTCGGCCTCACCTTTGCCATACTTACCGGATTGGGTTTTCTGGACCCTGAAGCTATAGGATTGCCGTGGCTCCATGTGGTTTCTGCTTTGGCGGTCGGTTGCACGATGATGCTGCCCTGTTTCATTACCGGCGCGTATGCATTCACCACTACCTCTCCCAGCGCATTTATCTGTGCAATGCGCCGTATGCGTGCGCCTGAATCCGTGGTGATTCCCTGCGTGGTCGTGATTCGCTTCTTCCCCACCATCGCCGAGGATTACCGGCAGATCCGCAATGCGATGGCCTTGCGCGGTATCGCCGCGGGTGGATGGGGATTAGTTCGCCATCCCGCGCAATCATTGGAATACATCCTCATCCCACTGTTGATGAACGCCACCAATGTGGCTCAGGATTTGTCCGTGGCGGCACTGACCAAAGGCCTTGGCCGTGAAAGCGTGCACACCTCGCGCACTGAAATCCGCATGCAAATCGTCGATTGGCTCATGATGATTGCCGTGATGGTCCCGCTGATGCTTGATGTTGCCGGGGTGATGCGTTGATGACCGCTGAAGTCTATTCCAACAACGTGTCGTTTACTTATGATCATGCCAACGAACCTGCCGTAATCAACACCATGTTGAGCATTCCGAACGGACAGTGTGTCGTACTGTGTGGCGCTAGCGGATGCGGGAAAACCACGTATTCGCGTATCGTCAATGGCCTGATTCCTCAGTTCTTCCACGGCGGATTCAACGGAGAGCAGCATACCTGCGGCATTGATACAGCTGCCGAACCCATCGACAAGCTCACTCCCCTGGTTGGTAGCGTATTCCAGAATCCCAAAACACAATATTTCAACGCCAAGGTCATTGATGAACTGGCTTTCCCCGCGGAGAACATGGGCCTGCCACCGGAAGACATCAACCATCGAATCATGGAAACCGCGCAGCGTTTCGATATCGAGTCATTGCTGGATCGCAGCATCTTTCACCTTTAAGGAGGCCAGAAACAGCGTATTGCTTTGGCTGCAGCCACCATGCTGCATCCAAAGCTGCTCGTGCTGGATGAACCCACCAGCGATCTGGATGCGGCGGCGATCGCGGAAATGCGCGAGCTCATCACACAACTGAAGGCTACAGGCATAACCATCGTCATAGCTGAGCACCGCCTTGCCTGGCTAAATGGCATTGCTGACCGATACGTCATCTTCGACAACGGGCGCATATCACACGAATACGAAGCCAGCGAATTCCTCGCGCTCTCCCCCGGCTGCATCGCCGCAATGGGATTGCGCACGCTTGATCTGCAACCGTATAGGAAACGCATCGCGCTACTGGAATCGCAAACGAACGAATGCGAACTTACGGCTTCCGATACGGGCGACGGCTCAAACACGACACCGCTACTGTCCACGCGCCATCTCAATATCGGCTACCGCGGACGCGACGGATTCTCACGAACCGTCCCGGACCTTGATTTCTATTCCGGCCAAATCATCGGTTTGATGGGTCATAATGGTTGCGGCAAAACCACGCTGGTCCGTACGCTCACCGGTCTGATCAAACCGGTATCCGGCAAAGTGATGCTGAATGGCAAACCAGCCAAGCCACGCGATCTTACGCGTGCCGGATTCCTGGTCATGCAGGACGTGAACTATCAGCTGTTCTCCGACAGTGTACGCGAGGAATTACTGCTCGGACTTAACGAAACCAATCCAGTGGTCATCAAGCGATGCGTTCAAGTGCTTGAGAATCTGGACCTTATACGGTTTGCTGACCGGCATCCGATGAGTCTGTCCGGCGGGCAGAAGCAGCGCGTGGCTATCGGATCGGCATTGATGTGCGGCAAGGATCTCATCATTCTGGACGAGCCGACCAGCGGTCTCGACCGATACCACATGGAACAGGTGGGCGATCTTCTCCGCCAGCTCGCCGCACAAGGCAAAACCGTGCTCGTAGTCACCCACGACGAGGAACTCGCCGCCGGCTGGTGCACCGCCATCATCAACCTGGAACACCCTTATTTAAAAACCGAATAACAATCGAAAGAGGTACATGATGAGTGACCGATTTGCCAACTTCGATATTAGCGATTGGCTAGGCGATTGGGAGAGCTTCGAGCATTACATTGATGCCGAGGATGAAACTATTCGCAGTACTTGGGACGAGGCGGAACAGGTCGTGCTCGCCAATCCTCAGATGGCTCCGATGGCAGCGAACGGCATCCGCAAGTTCTGGGCAATGGCCTGCTCCACCACCAGCCCGGAGAATATTATTCATATCGGGTATTGGACCGTCGGCGAGCCCGAGAGCACAACCGCCGATGTGCGCATCACCTGGTATGCGGAAGACAACACGAACCTTGATGCCTATGACTATCGCATCGATCATGTCATCGAACATGGTTTGGAAGGCTCACCGACTTATGTGTTCGTGACCGATGATCCGCATGCGGAAGATAGTCCATTCCGTTGGCTGCTGTCCATTGCGCCGTTGCCGTCGCGTACCGCGTTCAGCGAGGGTGGGCTGCTCAGCCATCTGCATTTCCAGTACGCTAACGATCTGCACACGCTCGTTGAAACTGACGACTCCGGTGCGGAGACCCTGCGTAACCCGCGCTGGTATGCGACCATGTGTGCCGATGAGGGAACGATTGAAGACCGTTGCCGGATTATTCGCGCGTTGCATCATCTGGACTGAGCCGCGACCGCGCAGTTACTGTCTCTCCGGACGTCGGAACAGACAGTAACTGCGCGGAGGGTTGGACTCCGGCCTCAGCTGTTGCGATTGATCTCAATGTCGGTGACAGTCAGGTTCGCCTCGTTGATGAGGTTGAACAGGATCACCTCGGCCAGCGGACCGGGCTGCATGAAGGTGTGCTGCTTGGCTTCGGACACGTAATCATGGCTGTCACGGTAGAACGCGGTGTCGATGCCACCCGGGTAGACGGCTACCACCTTGACGCTCGTGCCCTTGTATGCGGCCTGCAGACTCTTGGTGTACCCCTTCTCACCCCACTTGGTGGCGCAATACACGCTTTCGTTCGCATTGCCGCGGGTGGCGGCGGTGCTCATGATCTGCGCGATCTTGACATCCTGCTCGCCACAGGCCTTCAAGGTTTCCACGGTCCACAGGATCATGCCCTTCAAACCCTTCAAGCACTTATCCACGTCCGCAGCCTCATAGGCGGTCGGTACCTTGAAGGATGGCTGACCGGCGTTGTTGATGAGCAGATCGATATGGCCGAAAGATGCGATCTCCGCCACGGACTTGCGCACGAAGTCCTCATCGGTAATATCGCCTACATAGGCACGGTAGGATTCGGCCGGCCATTGCGCGGTCAATTCGGCCTGACGCTCAGCGTTGAAATCGACGCCGGCCACCAGCCAACCGGCTTCGATCAACTGGCTGGCGAACTCGTAGCCGAGTCCCAGTGCGCTACCGGTAACGATGGCGATTTTCTGTCCGCTTGCAGTGGTCATAACTATCTCCTTTATTCCTCAGCAACCAATTCTAGGTAGGAGTCGTTCCACAGATCCTCGTCACCGTCCGGCATAAGCAGCACGCGCTCCGGGTTCAGTGCCTCGACGGCACCCTCATCGTGGGTGACGAGCACGATGGCACCCTCATACTTGGCGATGGCCTTCAAAATCTCCTCACGGGAGGCTGGGTCAAGGTTGTTCGTGGGCTCATCGAGCAACAGCACATTGGCGCGGGAAGTCACCAGAGTCGCCAATGCCAGACGGGTCTTCTCACCGCCGGAGAGCACACGTGCCGGCTTCATTGCGTCATCGCCGGAGAACAGGAACGAGCCGAGAATCGAACGCGCATGAGTGTCATCCAATTCGGGAGCCACATGCTGCAGGTTCTCCAGCACTGTGGCATCCAAATCCAACGTATCGTGCTCCTGCGCAAAGTAGCCGATCTTGCAGCCGTGGCCGTAGTCCACGGAACCGGTGTCCGGTTCCTCGATATGTGCCAGCAGACGCAGCGTCGTGGTCTTACCGGCACCGTTGTATCCCAGAATCACCACACGAGAGCCCTTGTCGATGGCCAGGTTCACTCCGGCGAACACGATGTTGGAGCCGTATGCCTTGGAAATGTCCTTGGCCATGATCGGCGTCCTGCCGCAGGGCGCGGGCTCCGGGAAGCGGATGTCCGCCACCTTTTCCTTCTTCTGTGCCTCCGAAGTTTCGGACAGCAGCTTTTCGGCGCGACGCATCATGTTCTGCGCAGCCACGGCCTTGGTGGCTTTCGCATGCAGACGAATGCCTTGCTTCATAAGGCGTTCGGCCTTCTTTTCAGCCACCTCGCGCTCGCGGCGACGGCGCTCCTCGTCTACCACGCGCTGATGCAGGTAGCCTTTCCAGCTCAGCGAGTACATATCGATCTGGCCAAGCTGCGCATCCAGATGCCAGACCTTGTTCACGGTTTCGTCAAGCAGTTCGGTGGAGTGGGAGATTACCAGGAAACCACCCTCATACTTCTTCAGGTAGCCACGTAGCCATTCGATGGAGTCGGCATCCAAGTGGTTGGTAGGCTCGTCGAGGATGAGCGTGTCGGCGTCAGAGAAGAGGATACGCGCCAATTCGATGCGTCGGCGCTGGCCACCGGACAGCGTGCCAAGCTGCTGTTCCATGACCTCCTGAGGAAGACCCAACGAGGCCGCCATCGCGGTCGCCTCGGACTGGGCCGCGTAGCCTCCGGCCTTGTCAAAGTCCTGCATGGCCTTGTCGTAGCGGGTCATGGCTTTGCTCATCACGTCCGGATCCGGGTCGGTCATCTCCTTCTCGGCCTTGCGGATGCGGTTGATGATGGTGGCGATGTCACGCGCGCTCATCATGCGGTCGAGCGCAGTCTGTGTCGGGTCGGAGGCATGTGTGTCCTGCGGCAGGTAGCCGAGTTTGCCGGAGACGCGAACCTTGCCGGCCGTGGGTAACATGTCACCGGTGATCACGCGTGTGAGCGTGGTCTTGCCGGCACCGTTGCGGCCCACCAGACCAATCTTGTCGCCTTTGGCAACATGAAAGTCGGTGGGATGCAGCAACGTCCGCGCGCCGATCTGAATCTCCAGACCCTGTGCATCAATCGCCATACCTCACCCGTCGCTTTCCTTGTGATCCGTTGAACTTGCGATAAACCAACAGCCCATGGTAGCGGAAGGCGTGAAGAACTTAAGGATATTCCCTAAGCATATGAGGTAGGTCTCATGCCCACCGCGTACGACATTGGCGGTTCACGGCTGGCAACCCACTAAAATCAGTGATGGAAAATGCTGCTACATGAGGGGGACTGCTATGGAATACGCCGATGACGCCGATCGTCGCGAGCTACTGTTGCACAGCGCCTATGATGCTGAAGCTGTGAGAGCCATGGAACGTCCATTGTTGGACAAAGGCGTGCCACTAATGCGTATGGCCGCCCAAGCCGTGGCCCATAGCGCCGCCGGCCTTCTCGATGATGAAGATTTGGCGTTGGAAGATTCATCGATCGTACTGCTTGCTGGCGCCGGAGACAACGGCGGCGACGGACTGTTCGCCGCGGCTGCGCTGGCTCAGGAAGGTGCCGCTGTCACAGCCGTGGCAGTGGGTAAGTCATTGCATGAGGCGGGGTTTGCCGAATTCGTCCGAGCCGGAGGTAAGGTGCTGGTGCTCGATCCGGCCGCCGAAATCCCTGGCTGCGCGACTGGTTTCTCTGCTGGTGAAGCCGGCGAGCGATTGCAGGCTGCCGTCGCGTTGGCTTCTAAGTCGCACCTCATCATTGATGCGATGACCGGTATCGGCATTCAGGGGGCATTGCGCGGTATTCCGGCCGCTTTGGCGGCGGCATTAGGACTTGATAGCGAGGTGCCGGATGAGCCGGTGCTTCCAGGACGTGAGTCGCCCAGAGACTTCCCATTGGTGGTAGCGGTAGACACACCTTCCGGCGTAGGAGTGAACGATGGTTCGCTGCCCGGACCATATCTGCCGGCTACGCTGACAGTGACTTTTGGCGCGATGAAGCCATGTGCTGTATTGCCACCGGCAACATTCGTATGTGGCCGCATTGAACTGGTCGATTTTGGTTTCAGCATCGATGATGTGGAGCCAGCTATAGAGGTAGTGGACAACGCCTTCGCATCGGATGCGGTGCGTCTGCCACATATCGAGGACGGCAAATATTCACGAGGCGTTGTAGGACTTATAACCGGATCTCAGCGTTATCCTGGCGCGGCTGTGCTTACCACACGCTCTGCCGCCCGCACGAACACCGGTATGGTCCGGTATCTCGGTCCTGAGCGCGCGCAGAACATGGTACTGACTGCATTGCCTGAAGCGGTGATCGGCAAAGGACGCGTGCAGTCCTGGGTAGTAGGCTCTGGCGTGCCTTCTGCTGGCGCAGCCGGCTCCGACGCCGATACACAACGCGAAACGATTGCTGCGTTGCTGAAGCATTATGCGTTGCACGGCGACGAGACAGATTCCGCCGTCTATGACATGCCTCCGATTGTGGTGGATGCGGGTGCATTGGATCTGTTACCACCCCATGTCCCGGGTCAGGTGGTAATCACGCCGCATGCCGGAGAGATGGCTGCATTGCTGAACCGCTGCGAGAGCGATGGACGATTGGACAATGCCGGTGACGCAATTGCGCAGACCGTAAGTATTTCATCTGACGATGTCGTTTCGTCATTCGACAACCCCTCGTCTGCCGCCAACAGTGCCGTGACAAAAAAAGCAGACGATCTTGTCTCCGATCATGAACGGCATCCGCAACATGCGTCAGGCAACGAGCCTCTACTGCTGACCGCGCAGGACGTGCAGTCGAACCCATTGGCATGTGCTCAACGTGCACATGAGTTAACCGGCGCAACCATACTGCTCAAAGGCGCGGTAACCATCGTGGTGGATGAGGACCATATTTACGTTTCCGGCAGTGCTCCCGCATGGCTCGCCACAGCAGGGGCGGGAGATGTGTTGGCCGGCATCATCGGCGCGTTGCTTGCCCAGCAGAATGACGAGATCACCACAGCGGAAACCGTGGCTTCGGCCGCATACTTGCATGGCGCGGCGGCGGCGATCGCATCGGAATCCGAACAACAAGGTTGGCAGACGCCGGAGCTGGTTGGACATAGCCATCGTCAGCGGTTCATGACGCTGGGGCATCCCATCGTAGCCAGTGACGTGATTCGCGCGATCCCGGATGCCATCGCGGATGTAATCGCCTAGCCCATTCACGAAGTACACTGAAACCGAATACCGTTTCTGCTTGTTTTGAGGAGCACCATGGCCAACTCCCCCATCACCGATGTGATTTTCGACTTCTGTGGCGTATTGCTGGATTGGAACACTCGCGCCTGCCTGGAAGGCAAATTCCCAGACGACGTGGTCGACCGTATCTGTGCAGATGACGACCCATGTGGCTTCTTCCACTATGAGGACCGTATGGATGCGGGCGAGGATTTCGCCGACATCTACCCGGACGTGGTACGCGAGCAAGGCGAGGACATCGCACAGATATTCAAGTACTACATCGACCACTATGAGGATGCTTTGCCTCGCACTCTGCCGGGCATGGTAGAGCTGCTCGCCGATCTGAAGGCGCATGGATACGGCGTATGGGGACTGACCAACTGGTCCCATGAGACCTTCCACTTGGCGTTCGCGAAGTTCCCTCGTCTGGAACAATTACTGGAAGACACCGTGGTATCCGGCGTAGAGAAGATGCACAAGCCGAACGCGGATATCTATGAGCTTGCACTGAAGCGTTTCGGACTGAAAGCCGAACAATGCGTTTTCTTTGACGATACCGCGAAGAATGTGGTCGGAGCTAATGAGGTCGGCATCCACGGCATACTGTTCGAAGGTGCTCTCGCTGCCCGAGATTCACTCGCCCAACTTGGCGTGCGGCTATAACCTCGATTCCCGACCATCCCTAGTGATATAAATACCGCTTATGACTCTGCTGCAGCTCAAATATATTGTCAAAATCGTCGAATGCGGTTCGATGAACGAGGCGTCCCACGCCCTCTATGTCTCTCAGCCAGCCTTGAGCTCCTCTGTGAAGGAACTGGAGAACGAGCTCGGCATCGAAATCTTCACCCGCTCTTCCCAGGGCATCGCCTTGACCGTGGACGGCGCAGAATTCCTCACCTACGCCCGTCAGGTGCTCGATCAGGCGGACCTTCTGGAAGAGCGTTACAAGCATGCCAAGCCGCGCAAGCAGCTGTGCCAGGTTTCCACCCAGCACTATATGTTCGCGGTCGAGGCATTCGTGGAGATGATCAATTCAATCAAGTCCGACGAATACGAGTTCACCATCCGTGAGACCCGTACGCGCGACATCATCAACCAGGTCGCCAACATGCAGTCCGAAATCGGCATCCTCTACCTGTCCGATTTCAACAAGGACGTTATAGGCAAGCTCTTGCGCGAAAAGCACTTGGAATTCCACCCGTTGTTCCGCGCTCCGTTGCATGTGTTCATCTCCCGCAACAACCCGCTGGCCGCCAAGAAACTCATCACCATGGAGGATCTGAAACCTTACCCGTTCATCCAGTACGAGCAGGGCGAGGAAGGCTCGTTCTACTTCTACGAGGAGGCGGTCTGGCCGGAATACTCCCCCAAGCAAATCAATGTGACCGACCGCGCCACGATCCTGAACTTCATCATCGGTCTCAACGGCTACACGGTGTGCACCGGCATCGACAACGGCGACCTCAACAATGAGAAGATCGTCACGGTCCCGTTGGATTCCGATGAGACGATGTTGGTCGGCTGGATCACCAACGAGCGCGCGAAGCTTTCCAAGGCCGCCGAAACTTACTTGACCAAGCTCAAGTCCGTAGTGGCCGATCACGGCTACAAGCTCATTGATTAATCATCACATTCCGTATAACTGGTAACTGTTTGTGGCTCCCCTTCGCCGGGAGCCACAATTGTTTTAGAACTGTTTACGTATTACATCGGTACCGTAGTAGCCGTCATGCCAATCGTTATTGGCGGTATTCGCAGTCCAATATATTGGCACGATTGTTGAGCCAGCGGGATTAAACATGTTCAAAGAGCTGATGGCACAGTCCGAGTTCGGTTCGCATGTGGCCCCGCTCTCCGGCAATGCATATCCTGCGTTCAATATATTTCCGTTGGAATCCAACGCTTCGTAGTACACCTGATAATTCGTCAGTACATTTTGCGTATTGTTGTGCACGGTAAACGGAATCGTGAAATACGTGATGGACGAAGATACATCGCCAATGGCATTGACGGTTATGGATGGGCTATCTTGAGGCTGTGCAACCTGCCGTATCTCCTTGAGCAGTTGACCCATTTGCGCACGCTCCGTCTTGATTTGGTCAAGTTGCGCTGAAGCCTGCTTCATTTGCGACTGTCTATTGGCAATGTCTTGCTTTGACTCTTCAAAATCACTATTCGCCCATTTCAGGTTTTCGGCTTCAGCGAGATATCGCGGGCTCTCCTGCACCACCACCGAATGACCGCCTGCATGCCAGCCAGCATCCCCTATAACGGCTAAAAACACAAGACACAGTACAACGGTCACAGGCCTTTGCCATGCTTCCCATAATGACGCAATCGTTCTGTTATGAGACATTTGTTTCAACGCAGTCAACGATTCATCGAGACAATCGAACAAGGTATCGACAAACGGCTTCTTTTCATCCGAACCGCGGCTCATGGAATCACCACCGTTCTCACATCGTTCCCGAACTGTCCTTTTTCGGTGGTAGTGGAGTTATCATATTTCGGATTGGGAATTGTCACCGAAAAAGATGTCGGTCGTATGGTCGCCCCGGAAAAACCCGCATCCTTCAGCATGCCTTCAAGCACCACGGTTTTGCCTGGATATACAACCACATTGGAAACATATGCGTTTTCATCGGAGACCAGTACCTTGCCATCTGTACCGACCACGTTGTAATCCACGCTGGCATTGAAAATCACATGGCCGGAGGTGTTCTTTACAGTTATTTTGGGATAGTAGTACTTATCAAGTCCTTCTCCCCCGATAAACGTGTAAAACGGATCGACGTCAGGGCTGATGGAGTTCACTGTAAGCGCGGTTTTGCCGGCAACGGCATCGCCGACATACTGTCGGTATAGCTTCTTGTCTTCAGCGGCTTGCTTTCGCTGCTCAACAACCTGCTCACGCAAATCATCGCGTTGCTCGGTCAGATGCTTGGCCTCTTTGCGGTTCTCGGCAGTATTTGCTTCGACTTCCTTGGTTTTCGCCGCCAGCGCCAGATAGGTCTGATCGGTAGTGGGATCTTTGGTGATGCGTCCAACTGCGAATGTCACGGCAAACGTCGCTGCCGCAACCACCAGAGCTGTGATAACCAGCCCAACCATACGTCGAGATCGTGAACCTTCCTTCATGCTTCCACTGTACTGAGATCTTGGTTTTCACTGAGGGAAAGTCAACGAAAATTCATTTTCGGTACTCATAATTTGCACCGGCGACGAATCACTGCTGCACGGGCAGAACCGCGCTGGCAGCAGTCGCCGCGAACCCCTTGACCACCTCAATCATCACATCACGATCTTGCGCATCAATGTTACGGGCAGCAGCCAGCATAAAAGGCAATGCCTGCGTCAAGTGCGAGGTCAATTCACCGAAGGTCCGGTATCCACCGGCTTCAAATATGGCAAACAGGTTTTCGATAAACTTACGGCGATGATCGTCATCGTATTTTGCCATCCAGCCGTTGACCGTACGCGCCAAGTACTGCGCGCTGGATGTGAGCCCTTCCGCTTGGACGAACCGTCCGTGATCGACCTGCCAGTGCAATGCGAAATGCTGCATGATGCCGATACCATCGCTGCTGACCACGGTATAGCCATCGCTCAACTGTTCGCGGGTTTCGAACAGCATGCCGATGATCGAGGAGCCCGGTACGGATTTATGCACTTTGTTATCGATGCGCTTGAAGCCAGGCAGTGCAAAGAAATCATCATCGAAACCAGGACCATCGTGGGAGAAGACTGCGGTAATACGGTCCTGGATTTCGACTGGCACACAGGCGGCAGCGTATACCGCGAGATTACCGCCTTTGGAATGGCCTCCAACCATTATCGGGCCATTCCAACGCCGTGCCACATTGGTGAGGTATTCCGTTGCGGATTCCTGTGAGGCGACCGGCCTGCGGAAGGCCATTGTGAAATCCTCTTTCCAGCCGATGATGGAGCTGTCGGTGCCACGGAACGCCACATACAGGGTATTGGTTTCATCACCGAGCGCGAACGCGCATGCCGAGAATTGCTTGGTGGTTTCTGGATCGAATTCATCCACGTATTCGCCAACACGGAGGGTCCGCCAGCGCGGGTTTTCGCACATCGCACGCAGCAAATCCACGTTCATCTGCGGTGACCATACTTTGCCAAACATGGCGTCATAGCATTCGGCGCGCAGCAAATCACGGATGGAAACCATCGGCATAGATGATTGCTCAGTTGATTCGATTGATATCGGTGAACCCGCTTGATATCTCGGCACGTTATTCGGCATACGCGCATATGCCAGCTGTGACAACGCCAAGCTGTCCGGTTCGTTGAACGGCAGCTCGGCAAAGATGTCAAAATGCTCCCGGATATCATCTGTGATATTGCCCATGCCAGCTCCTCTACGGTCTGTTCATTCCATGATTGTAGTAGCGGGAACTTACGAAAAAAGCGGGCATATCGCCCGCTTTTCTTGGTCCGTCATGCTGTCGAATCACGCGCCGTACTGTTCGAGGTAGGCGTCAGCACGCTGCTTGATGTCGTGGTCGAGCAATGGGGTGCCATCGGACTTCTTCATCTTGGCGGCGGCATCGAAGATCTCACGCACGTTGGCAATGGCGAGCACCGGGAAACCGAACTCCTGTTCCACAGCTTTGACGGCGGACAGGTCGGAATCCTTGGTCTTCTCCATACGATCCACGGAGAGCACCAGCCCCACGACCTCCACGTTGGCTTCGGCCTTGAGCTTCGGAATGACCTCACGTACTGCGGTGCCGGCAGTCATCACATCATCCACAAGCAGCACCTTCATGCCGTCGGTGAGCGGGGTGCCGACCATCCAGCCGCCGTCGCCGTGATCCTTCTTTTCCTTGCGGTCAAAGGTGTAGCCAACGGTCATGTTGTGGCCTGCGGTCAGTGCGATCGCGGTGGAGACAGCCAGCGGAATGCCCTTGTATGCCGGACCGAACACGGTGTCGATGTCTCGCGGAATCGTGTTGTGCACGATGGCCTGGCTAATCTTCTCAGCGTAAAAAGCGCCCAAAGTCGCGATCTTCTTGCCGTCATCGAATGCGCCGGCGTTGATGAAGTACGGGCTCTGACGACCGGACTTCAGCGTGAAATCGCCGAATTTCAATGCGTTGGATTCCAGCAAGAATTCCGTAAAACGATGTGCAAGCGTTTCTGCCATAGCATTTACCTCCAAGTTTTGCCTGCGGCCAGTTTAGCAGCGAGCTCGGGACGCTCGTCGAGCAGGTCATCCAATTCGCGAGCGATACGCAGCGGTGCCACCGGGTCGAAGAGTGCTGCCGCCCCCACTTCCACGGCGTTCGCGCCAGCGTACAGATACTCCAATGCCTTTTCGCCGGAGTCGATGCCGCCGATGCCGATGATCGGAATCTCAGGCAACGCGGTACGTACGCGGTAGACGGCGGCAATGCCGATGGGCAGTACGGCCGGACCGGATACGCCGCCGGTTTTGTTGGCGATGATCGGCTCACCAGTGCGGATGTTGAGTCTCATGCCAAGCACAGTGTTGATCATGCTTAGCGCATCGGCACCATGCTCCACGGCTGCGCGAGCCGGCACGGTGATGTCGGTGACGTTGGGCGTGAGCTTAACTATCATTGGCTTGTCGGTCATCGGACGCAGCTTATCCATCAGGGCGGCCAAGGCCACAGGATCGGTACCGACGCTCATGCCACCGTGGGTTACGTTCGGGCAGCTGACGTTGATTTCGAGCATGTCCGCATCGGAATCGGCGAGTTTGGCGACCACCTGCATGTAATCGTCGTCGCAATGACCGGCCACGTTGGCCACCACCAATGCGCCAGCCTTCTTCAGCTTGGGCAGATCGTCTTCGAGATAATGATCTACGCCGGGATTCTGCAAGCCAACGGCGTTGAGGTTAGATGCAGGGCCTTCCGCGGTACGTGGGGACGGATTACCCTCCCATGGAATCGGCGAGCAGCCTTTGGTGGAGACGGCACCGAGTTGGCTGACATCGTAGAACCAGCGGACGGCAGCGTATTGGAAGGTTCCGGAAGCGGTGCCGACCGGGTTCTTCCACGTGACGCCAGCCACTTGAGTCGAGTGCTTCCACTCATACGGCTCGTAGATGTTGATGTGCTTGTCGGTCTGACGTGCGGCAGTCGTTGCTGTGGTAAGGCTCATCGTCACTCCCCCCATCCGAGTTGTTCGCGGGTGAATACCGGACCGTCGGAGCAGACTTTGAGGCGACCATCCACAGTGTCCACCGTGCAGAGCACACACGTGCCGTAGCCACAACCCATGCGCTGTTCCATGCTGAGTTGTGCCGGCATATCACGTTCGGCAGCCCATGCGGCGACTGCCTTCATCATTGGTAGCGGGCCGCAAGAGAGGATGATTGGCGCATGATCGGTGACGTAGAGGTCACCGGACTGCTCCAGTCGGTTCAGCAAATCGACGACATTGCCCTGCGCGTTGTCGATACTGAAGGAACGGTCGGTGTAGCGGGACACGAATTCCTCACCGAAGTGGGCGTCACGGTAACCGATCACGGAGGTTGCCACGGAATCAGCCATGTCAGCGATTTTCTGTGCCGCATACACCAGCGGAGGTACGCCAAGGCCGCCACCGACGAGGATGTAGTTGGCGTCCTGCTTCAGATTGAAGCCGCGTCCGAGCGGACCGAGGACGTCCACTGTGTTGCCGGCATGCAATTGAGCCAGTTGCTCGGTGCCGTGGCCGATGACCGCGAAGATCACGCTGACTGCATCGCCTTCGACTTCGCTGACGCCAAACGGACGCGGCATCAGCATGAAATCGTCGTGCGTGAACAGGTTCACGAACTGAGCGGGCTTGGCATGGGAGGCAATGAACGCGTCATGGAAAGTCAAACGCACCACATGGTCAGTCAGTTCACGCACAGCCGTGACTTCCACAGTGTGACGCGGTGGGAAGAATCCCGCTGCAGTGGCTTCAGCCACCACATCATGCGTTGGGGTGAAGGTAGTCATGAGATTCCTTGTATTATTGTTTTCCCTCATTGAGGGGGGGGAACTGTCAGCGGAGCTGAATGAGGGGATCTTTCATTAACGGTATACGGCGATGCGCAGAGCGTCGCGCATATCAAGAGCAGCTTGGCGGGCGCTTTCGGCAACCAAGTCCAGCGCTTCGTCGGCGCTCAAAGATTCGGAATACTTGCCGCTCTTCTTCCATGCGCCGATGATGCCACGGGAAGAGTTGACGAGCGCACCGCTGCCATCGGCGTCGAACATGCCGGCAACATCCTGTGCGGTGCCGCCCTGAGCGCCGTAGCCCGGCACCAGGAAGAACGTATGCGGCATGCGGGCACGCAATGCGCGACCTTCTTCCGGATGCGTGGCACCGACCACGGCACCTACGCGGGAGTAGCCGTGTTCGCCGATGGTTTCGGCACCCCAGCCTTCCACAAGGTCAGCCACATGCTCGTAGACCTTCTTGCCGTCAGCCAGATCGAGCATCTGCAGTTCGCTGGAGGACGGGTTGGAGGTGCGAACCAACACGAAGATGTCCTTGTCGGCTTCAGTGGCGGCTTCGACAAACGGAGTGATGCCGTCCGTGCCAAGATACGGGTTCACGGTCACGGCATCCTCGTGCCACGGGTCGAAAGCATTGTCATCTTCCGAAGCGGCGGCCACACCGTTGAGATGATGCGCATAGGCGGCAGCCGTGGAACCGATGTCGCCACGCTTCACATCACCAAGCACGTACAGGCCCTGCTGGGCGGCGTATTCGCAGGTCATCGTGTAGACATCCACGCCGGCCGGGCCGAGTGCTTCATACATGGCGATTTGCGGCTTGACGGCAGGTACGATATCGGCCACCGCATCGATGATGGTGCGGTTGAATTCGAAGTAGGCGACCGCCAGCTGCGCAGCAGGCAGCTCATCCAGAGAATCCACCGAGTCGCGCACCTCGTCGGCGAAGCTTGCCACAACCTGCGGCGGCACCAGTGCTTCAGTAGGATCCAGACCCACGACGGATGGGTTCTGCACGTTATTGATTGCTTCGATCAGACGATCCATCGAAGTCCTTTCATTTTTACAGACGGCTGAACATGAATTGGGAGCCGATGACGGTGGCAAGCGGGCGTCCGGTGACCTTCCAGCCGCCGAATGGGGTGTTGCGTGCTGCGGAGTGGAATTGTTCCGGGTCCACGGTCCATTCCGCATCGGTGTTCAGGATGGCCAGATCGACGTGCCCGGCATCATCCACGCGGCTCAGGTCGAGCAGCCGGTTTACGCCTTCCCGTTTGCAGGCCCGACCCTCTGCCCCGTGCGCAGAAGTCTCTGCAGTCTCCTCGGCGATCACCGCTTCCGGATCGTCACCGGTGGGTGCGGGTTCGGCCCAGTCCTCCACAAGCGCGGCGATATCCGTGGCCTCATGACCCATCAGTGCTTCCGGTGCTACGGACATGAGCTCGATCAGTCGCTCATCCGAAATGTGCCCGCCATCCACCAGCACCTTGTGGCATACGCCGTACGCGCATTCCAAGCCGATGATGCCATTGGGGGCTTCGAGGAAGCCCAACGCCTTCTCATCCATCGTGTGCGGAGCGTGATCGGTGGCCAGCAAATCGACCGTGCCATCGGCGATGGCCGCGATGGTTGCTTTGCGGTCGGCTTCGGAACGCAGCGGCGGATTCATCTTGGCCAGCGTGCCGTATTCGAGCAGCGCCTCATCACTCAGGGCCAGATAGTGCGGTGCGGTTTCGCAGGTAATCGGCAATCCTTCGGCCTTGGCTTTGCGGATGGCTTCGAACGAAATCGCGGTGCTCACGTGCTGGAAGTGCACGTGGATGCCGGTACGGCGTGCGGCCTCGATATCGCGGGCCACGATCTTCAATTCGGTATCTTCCGGAATGCCGGGAACGCCGAGCTTATGAGAAACCGGGCCTTCATTGACGGCACCGGTATCGTGATGATCGCAGTGCTCGATCAGATACAAATCTGAAGTCTTGGCATTGGCCAGCACCTGATCCAGAATCGGCTCAGGCACCGCGGCACCGTCATCGCTGATGGCTGTGACCGGGTGCTCGTTCATGGCCGGGGTTTTGGCATCGTCATCGAATCCGGGCACGTATTTGAGCCAATCGGCGGTGTCGCTTGCTTCCTTGCCGGCACGATCCTTAGATGCGCAGACGCACAGGTCGTAGCGAACCGGGAGTTTCACATTGTGTGCGGCGTCGTAGTTCTGGAGGAAATCGATGACGTTGCTGAAGCCGGCCTCGCGCACTTCGCGTGCGCCCGGCTTGTCGGCTTCTGCATCAGAAGCAGTGATCGTCTGACCATCGAGCGCAGGCAGCGTGTTCGGCATGATGAGCACGTTCGTGTACCCACCGGAAGCAGATGCACGGCAGCCCGAAATCATTGATTCCTTATAGGTTTGGCCGGGGTCGCGGAAGTGTACATGCGGGTCTGCGAAGCCGGGGGCCACGGTCAATCCCGTGGCATCGATATCGGCACCATCGTGCACGGTGTCGGTATCGGCGAAGTAGGCGTCGGCAAGGCCCGGAACTACCAAATCGATGATTTCGCCGGTGTTCCAGACCTTGATGTTGCGTAGGGTGATGCTCACAGTTTGGCTTCCTCGTCGCAGTAATCGCATCGGTATTCAAGGCGATCGGAGTGCACCAAGTGGAACATCTGCTTGATGTCATGCTCACTGGTGGTCACACAGCGAGGGTTCACGCACTTGATCACGCCCACAACATGCTCGGGCAGGTGCGGCTGTTTCTTTTCCACGATGTGCCCTCCGCGTACCACATCCACGGTGGCCTGACGTGCTACGAAACCGAGCACGTCGAGATCGATATCCTTGTCGTCTTCGATTTTGATGATGTCCTTGGAACCGAAGCGCTTGGATGTGGTGTTCATGATCAGCGCAAGCTTGGTTTTGGACGGGTCGATCTTCAGGTATTCCAACACCTTCAGTGAGGTACCGGCCGGCACATGATCGATGATGATGCCGTTGACGATGCTGGTGACTTCCATCAGGCTTGCACCTCCTTGGGGTTGAGCGGTTCGTAGCCGGGCAGGTCATCGCCTACCACGGAGCTTTCGAGGGCCATGCGCATGAGCATGCCGTTCTTGACCTGTTCGAAGTAGGCCGCACGCGGGTCATCATCCACTTCCACAGCGATTTCGTTGACGCGCGGCAGCGGGTGCAGCACGGCCATATGCGGCTTGGCGAGGGAGAGCTTGTCCTCATCGAGAATGTAGGTGTCGCGCAGACGCAGGTAGTCGTCTTCGTTGAAGAATCGCTCCTTCTGCACGCGGGTCATGTACAGCACGTCAAGATCGCCGATTACGGAGGCCAGATCACGCACCTCCACATAGGAGCAGGTCAGCGTGGCGTTGATGCGGTCGATGACGTACTGCGGAGTCTTGAGTTCGTCCGGGCTGATCAAGATGAAACGAACGTTTCCAAAACGGCACAAGGTTTCGATCAGGGAGTGCACAGTACGACCAAAGGTCAAGTCACCGCACAGGCCCACGGTCAAGTCGGTGATACGGCCGAAGCGGGACTGCAACGTGGCCAGATCAGCCAGCGTTTGCGTGGGGTGCATGTGACCACCGTCGCCGGCGTTGATCACCGGCACGGAAGCGGCGCGGGAGGCCACCAGAGCGGCACCTTCCTTCGGGTGACGGATGGCTACCACGTCCACGTAGTTCGACACGGTTTTCAAAGTGTCGGAAATCGTTTCACCCTTGGTCACTGAGGCCAACTGCGCGCCGGCGAAGCCGATGACTTTGCCGCCGAGACGCAGCATTGCGGTTTCAAAGCTCAGGCGGGTGCGGGTGGAAGGCTCGTAGAACAAGGTGGCGAGCACGCGGCCTTCGCAAGTGTGAGAAACTTCCTTGCGATGGGCGTCAATGTACTCGGCCTTATGCAACAGTTCGAGAATCTGATTGGTAGACAAGTCGTCAAGCGTCACAACGCTTTTGCCGACCATGGGTGTTTCTTTAGACAAGGCTCACCTTTTCGCTCGTGGTTACAGGTGGCCACCCTTTATGTGACCTTATCTAACTTACGCCATTTTTCGGACAGCCGTGTTCACCGAGTGTTCACCCTCGATATCGCGCGACTGCCCGTTCAACACTTCGCGAAATTATCGCTGGGCGCGACGTCGGTTGGCGGCTAGACGCGGAGCGATAACATGCATGCGCGGCTTTGCGGGCTTTTGCGGCGCACCGGGTGCTCCCGGGCGATCAGCAACCGTTGAAGCAACAGCATTGTCCTCTTCAGTTAGACCGTAGAACAGCCGCTGGCACACGTCACGGCATTTGCGCATCACACCGAGCAGATCGTTTTCGAAATGTTGGCCGCGGTGTGCGCCATACCCGAGGTAGACGGCGATGCCACCGAGCGAATACATGTCATCGGGCAGGATATCCGCCTGATTGGCGCGACCGGACCACAGGTAATTGCCATTGCGGGCAGCCGTGCAGGTGGTCCACGCTTTGCGCAGTTGAATTGCGTCGATGGCGCTGATGAGTTTCTTGTCTTCCAGTACTTGCAATGCTTCCAACGTGCCGTTGACGCGCAAATCCTTGATGTTGCCCGCATGCTGAAGTTGCAGCAACTGCACGGTCCATTCCACGTCGGAAAGACCGCCCTTGCCGAGCTTGAGGTGACGTTCTCGACGCACGCCGCGCGGCAGTCGTTCAGCTTCCATACGAGCTTTGAGTTTGCGGATGCTTTGCAGCTCGGTGTCGCTCAGCTCCTGGGTTGGGTAACGCAACGGGTCCGCGATGTTGATAAGGAAATCACGGCCCAGCTCGGCGTCGCCGGCTGCGTATCGGGCGCGCAACAGGGCCTGATGCTCCCACGTCGACGCCCATGAGCCGTAGTATTCCTCACATGAGGCGTAAGAGCGAATAATCGGACCGTTTTTGCCTTCCGGCCGAAGGTCCAGATCGAGTTCGATTTTGGGTTCAATAGTGGTGGGCCCCTGAAGAATGTTGCGCAGATCTTCGACAACCTTCTTGGCAAAGGCGTTGGCCTCACCATCATCAGCGCCATCAGCTGGCCGATAAATAAGAATGGCATCTGCATCGGAACTGAAGTTAACTTCTCGTCCACCGTATCGTCCCATGGCAATGACGGCGATGCTCGCCGGCGCCTGTTCCACACCGAATTGAGCGAGCTGATGACGAATGGACCAGCTTAACGATGCGTCAATGATGGCATCGTATACGTCGGTCATGGCTTTGAGGCTTGCATCATCGGTGATGACACCGCTCACCCACGACAAGCCGATGCGTTCGATCTCATGGCGACGCATGGCGCGCACGGATGTGGCGAATTCATTGATGCTGCCACCGAAACGTTCCAGTGCAGAATGCGTTTGCACATCAAGGGCCTCACGGGTGCGGGCTTTCAGGTTATCGTCATCGCCCAGCCAACTAATCGATTCAACCGATTTGTTCAAAGCATCGCCTAGAAAACGAGAGTTAGACAGCACATGGCACAGACGCTGCGCCGCGGACGTGGAGTCTCTCAGGAAACCGAGATAACCGGATTCGGTGCCGAAGTTCTCCTCCAGTTTGCGCCAGTTGAGCAGACCCATGTCTGGATTCTGCCCCTCCCCAAGCCACTGCAGTACTGCAGGCAGTATGATGCGGTTGATTTTCGCGGCACGGCCGACACCGGCGGTAAGTGCCTGAACATGCCGGACGGCGGCTTGAGGATCGCCGAAACCGATCGAGGAGAATCGTTCCTGTGCGGCTTCTACGCTGAGCGAGATCTGGTCGTTTTCCAACTGGGCGTTGACTGGCAGCATGGGACGGTAATAGATATCGAGATGAAGGTGACGCACTTCACGGCGTACGTCATCATATTTCTCGACGAGTTCCTCCGGGTGAAGACCGAAGGTGCGGGCGAGACGGCGCAGCTCCTGATTCTGATTGAGCTCGTCTACATCGATGTCGCGTTTTTTCTCCAGTCCGCCCACAGAGGCACGGCCAAGATCAGGAAACAGATGGGTACGTTTCAACGACCATATCTGCTGACGGTGTTCGAGTACACGTTCGAATCGGTAATCCTGAGACATGCGTACAGCTTGCTTGCGGGAAATGTAGCCGCCTTCGGAAAGCCGCTGCAGGGAATCGAGCGTATTACTGGTGCGCAACGTCTCATCGGTGCGACCGTGGACCAGCTGCAGCATCTGCACGGTGAACTCCACGTCTCGTAGCCCTCCGCGACCGAGCTTGATCTCACGATCCTTCAGCTGTGCAGGAATGAGATTCTCCACGCGCTGGCGCATCTTCTGGCAGTCGTAGACGAAATTTTTGCGTTTGGAAGCGGACCAGACAAACGGGCGGGTCATATCCATGTATGCCTTGCCGAGGGCAGGATCACCGGCCACCGGTCGCGCTTTAAGCAAGGCCTGGAATTCCCAGTTTTCCGCCCATTGCTCGTAATAGGTCTTGTGTGAGTCAAGTACACGGACCAATTGTCCGTCTTTGCCTTCGGGGCGTAATCCTCCGTCGATCTGCCATAAGGGCTGTTCGGCGACTCCCATAATGGCGGACTGACAAACGCGTTGCAACATGGTGCCCATCTTGGTTCCCACGCGGATAAGCGTCTGATGATCGATCTCCCTGTCTGCCGGTTCGACCACATAAATGAGATCCACATCGGAGACATAGTTCAATTCCTGCGCGCCGAGCTTTCCCATGCCGATGACAGTGAAACGTACATGTTCGCTGTCTGTCACTTCATGCCTGGCAATGGCCAACGCACCTTCAAGCGCCGCATCCGCCAAATCCGAAAGCTCGTGGCTGATGGTCGGCTGTATGGCAGCCGGATCATCTGTCACCGCATCCTGAGCGATGATTGCCGCCAATTGTTTGCGATAGCTGGCACGAAGCGCAGTAGCCGCCTCGGCGAGCGGTTTGGATGCCACGGGGCATGCCGCTTCACTCGGATCGGCACCTACCGCCTGCAACAGGCGGGAACGTCGCTGAGCGTGATTGAACAAATGACTATCGCAATGATCGATTGCTGCGGCTTCCACCAGCTCGGGCTTGAATCTCATGAATTTGCCCATGGCATCGGAAACACCGAGCACGGTAATCAGACGCTTAAGCGCGGATACATCCTGCAGAATGGAATCAAGGTCACGGCCGCTGGACTGCATGGCGTTGACGATGTCCACAAAATTGCTCAAAGCCACATCAGGATCGCAAGCGTGGGCAAGAACGCTCAGAAGTTGCACAAGACGGCTATCGGGAATGCCGTCAACTTTAAGCTGGTCGAATAGAGAGCGGGACCTGTCGAGATCCTGCAGCCCGGCTCGGATGAGGTCCATGGCACTGGGTTTGAACGTCGTCTTCGGTTCCATGGAATTCCACTATACCGCCGGGCGGCAGGATTGCGCCCTTATTCTCCGAATAACGGCTGCACGTTATGCCAGATGCGCCGCGTGCTGGCAGGATGATTCATCGAATACAAGTGAATGCCATCCACCCCATACGCCACCAGATCGGCGATCTGTTGGGAGGCGTACGCGATTCCTGCCGTCCGCAAGGCTTCGCTGTTCCCCTCCCACTTGTCAAGTATGACGGCGAGGTGCTCCGGAATACGTGAAGCATTCCGTTCAGCCATACGTCGCACGGATTTCGCGCCACGCACCGGCATGATACCCGCTTCAATCGGTACGTCGATTCCTGCGGCACGCGCCTTGTCGATGAATCTGTAGAAATCGTCGTTGTCGTAGAACAGCTGGGAGATCAGATGAGTGACACCGGCGTCCACCTTAACCTTGAGATATTCGATGTCCTGATCCAATGATTCCGCCTGATAATGTCCTTCCGGATAGCAGGCACCGAACACCTTCAACTCAGGTTTCCGTTCGCGGATATAAGCAACAAGGTCACTGGCATGTTTGAAAACACCGACTGTCTCCTCCCCCTCGATGTAATCACCGCGCAGGGCGAGCACGGCTTCGACTCCAGCCTGCTCAAACATATCCAGTGCCTCATCGACTTTCGCTTTGTCGGAATACAAGGCGGTCAGATGAGCAACAGCCGGAATACCGTATTCATTGCGTATAGTGTGGGCGATGCGAGCGGTGGCAGTACGATCCGTGTGCGTGCCATGGCCATATGTCACGGAAATGAAATCCGGATTCAAACCTTCAAGACCGTCAAGCGTGTCATAAATGGTGCCGACAGGCGCGTTGCGTTTCGGAGGGAATACCTCCAGCGAAAACATCGGGGTATGCATGTTGTTTTTCCCTTTTCGATCACCGCCATGGCATGGTCTTAAACACGACGGTATCATTCCAAAATCAAGTTCCGCTTTCGTGGCGGAATCACGCAATAGAGGCTGGGCGATACGTATGGCTCCCGACCGTAGGCGCGGCCAAACGGCCTTGAGTATGTCGGATGTCATACATATCGCCCAGCCTCCCACGCTGGAACTCCCTTTTAGATTCAGCCCAGCTTGGCGCGCACAGCCTTGGCGGCGGCCACCAGATGCTCCAAGCTCGGCCAGGTCTCGGCGTTACCACGAGTCTTCAGACCGCAGTCCGGGTTGATCCACACCTTTTCAACATCCATCTTCTTGAGGATCTCGTAGATGCGCTCCTCGATCTCCTGCTCGGAGGGAATGCGCGGAGAGTGGATATCGTAGACGCCCGGGCCGGCCTCGGTTTCGAAGTGTGCATCGTGGATGGCGTCGAGCACGACCAGATCACCACGAGAAGCTTCGAAGGAGATCACGTCCGCATCCATCGCGTCGATATCACGGATGATGTCGTTGAACTCGGAGTAGCACATGTGGGTATGGATCTGGGTGGTGGGCTTCACAGCGGAGTGTACCAGACGGAAGGCCGGTACTGCCCAATCGAGATACTTCACATGCCAATCGGACTTACGGAGCGGCAGCTTCTCACGCAGAGCGGCCTCATCGATCTGAATGACCTTGATGCCGGCGGCTTCGAGGTCAAGTACTTCGTCGCGGATGGCGAGAGCCAGCTGCTTGGTCTGCTCTTCGTGGGTGATGTCTTCACGCGGCCAGGACCAGTTCAGGATGGTCACCGGGCCGGTGAGCATACCCTTCATCACATGGTCGGTGCGGGACTGAGCGTATGCAGACCACTCCACGGTAATCGGCTTGGCGCGGGAGACATCACCCCAGACGATCGGAGGCTTGACACAACGGGTACCGTAGGACTGCACCCAAGCGTTCTTGGTGAACAGGAAGCCGTTGAGGTTCTGGCCGAAGTATTCGACCATGTCGTTGCGCTCGAATTCTCCGTGGACCAGCACGTCGAGGCCGATTTCTTCCTGATGCTTAATACAGGAGTCGATCTGGGCCTTGATGAACTCGTCATAGGCTTCCTTGGTGATTTCACCCTTGCGCAGCTTGGCACGTTCGGCGCGCACTTCCTTGGTCTGGGGGAAGGAGCCGATGGTGGTGGTGGGCAGCAGCGGCAAACCAAGAGCCTCGCGCTGCAGCTTCTGACGCTCTTCGCGGGCAGGCTGACGTACATAATCGTCAGCGGTCAGGCCGTTGACACGATCGGCCACGGCCGGGTCGGCGGCCACACGGGTGCCGTCGAACAAGGCCTGATTGGCGGCAAGGGCAGCAGATGCCTTCTTCTCATCCTCGGTGGCGTCGGCGAGTACGGCGACTTCCTTGAGCTCGTCAAGCTTCTCGACAGCGAAGGCGAAGTGCTTGAGGTCGTCAGCCGGGATACCGGTCTCGCCCTCGGTGCTGAACGGCACGTGCAGCAGGGAGGATGCAGTGGAGACGGCCACGTTGTCGGTGACCTGCTTGAGAGCGTCCACGAGGCCAAGGGAGGTGGCGTAGTTGTTGCGCCAGATGTTGCGGCCGTTGATCACACCGGCGAAGATGGTGGTGTCGGAGGCCACACCGTACTTGGCCACGGCTTCAAGGTTCTCCTCACGGCCTTCGTTCAGATCCAGACCAATGCCGTCGAATCCGAGCAGATTTACGGTCTCGTACACGTCCGCGATGTGACCGAAGTAGGTGTTGAGCAACACCTTGACGCCAGCCTTGGCGGCCAGGATCTTGGTGTACAGGGTCTTGAAGAGCTCCACGTCGCCCGGCTCCTTGTCGAGCACGAGGTATGGCTCGTCAAGCTGCAGCCATTCGGCACCAAGCTCATTGAACTTGGTGAGCACTTCGGCGTAGACGGCGGCCACCGCATTGACGAGGCCCTTGTCGTATTCAAGTTCGGTGGCCTGATCGGTGCGGGCAAGCTTCAGGAAGGTGTACGGGCCGATCAACACCGGCTTGGTGAGGATGCCAAGAGCCTTGGCCTCGTTGAACTCATCGAACGGTTTGGTGGAGTTGAGCTTGATCTCCTCACCGGGTTCGACTTCAGGCACCAGATAGTGGTAGTTGGTGGTGAACCACTTCTTCATCGGCAGGGCGGTCACGTCGCCCTTCTCGCCTTGATAGCCACGGGCCATGGCAAAGAGCGTGTCTTCCTGGTCCTCGAAGGCAAGACGCTCGTAACGCTTCGGGATCACGTTCAAGAGGATGGCGGTGTCCAGCATCTGATCGTAGTAGCTGAAGTCGTTGCTGGGAATCAGGTCAATGCCGGCGGCCTGCTGCAACTTCCAGTGCTTGGCACGCAGCTCAGCGGCGGTGGACTTGACAGCGGCGAGATCGTTGGCACCCTTCCAGTAGCCTTCGATGATCTTCTTCAGTTCACGGTTCTGCCCGATGCGGGGGAAGCCGGAGACGGAAGTCAGAGTGGACATAAATCCTCCAATGTATGCGTTCGTAACCCGATCAGGGTATCAAACCATCGGCGTTTCAGGCCCATAAGAACGCTTTGAGTGTCGTTATAGAGGAATTTTATAACCATCCGAAAATGTCAGTCAAAATCCTTGACATTGATTACGGCGATTAGCTCTCCACTGTGCACCTGCCATTCGTCGAACGGCTTGTCTGATCCCATGATGACAACGGACGCCGGAGCAAGACCAAGATTCAGCAGATCAAGACGTTCGGTATCCGAATCGGCGGAGGCCAGCCACTGGGATGCAATTGAAACCGTCGGCTCATGTCCCACAATCATGAATACATGAATCTTGGGTTTCACGTGAGATAGTTCATCGAATACGGATTGCACGCCTCCCTCATACAAACTCAGGCGGTAATCGACGATCGGCTCTCCGTCAAATGACTTGAGCATGCGGTCAAGCGTCTGACGCGTGCGCATGGCCGATGAGCAAGAAATCTGCTCAGGACTCAATCCCAACGCAACCAAGCCCTTGCCCACGCTCTTCGCTTGTTTGAGTCCTTTATCGGTCAAGTTGCGGTCACGATCACCTTTTTCGCCGAATGGTTCGGCCTTGGCGTGACGCATGACGATGAGAACGTGCTTGTATTTCTTGGCCGCTTTAGCGACCTTATTGAGTTTGATGCCCACTTCGAGGCTTCCTTTCTTCAAGGTTTGCACAGCTCACATCGGACCACATGAACATATGAATACAGTATTATAGCCTGTTGTGAACGGTCACATGCCTATCGGAAATACCTTAAGCGAACATTAGTCGGCGGATTGCTCAATATTCTCAGGATTCTGGCATTTTTCAGACTCTTCACTCTCGCCGATCTCGCCCAATTCATGTACCTGTCGGTCCAAATCACGCAGCACCTTGCGCAGCTTGTGATCGGAAATATCTCTCAATTCGAGCTCTTCCAGACGTGCTTCGCGTTGTTCATCGGTCAGTTCATCCACGTCGGTCACCGTGTCCTTCGAATAGCGTTCGCGCTTCTTCAATGCCGCGAAGCCCGGTGCCATCGCACGCGAAATCACCAGGAAACCGGTATGACCAATCATCTGATGATCCGGACGGACCGCCAAGCCTTGCGCTTTCCACGTACGTTCCAGCGTCTCCTGAATCTGCGGCTCGGTCCAGCAACCGTCCGCACGCAAGGCCTCCGCCAAGCGGCTCATCTGCGTGGTGGTGGTCACATAGCAGACCAGCACGCCGCCGGGAGCGATTACGCGATACGCCTGTTCAAGACGGTTCCAAGGGTCCAGCATGTCGAGCATGACGCGGTCGAACCAGTGCTCGGGAAGACCTGCTGCCACAGAATCAAAGTCACCGGTCAGTAAACGCCACCAAGCCGGCTTCTCACCGTAATACAATGTGGCGTTCGCCTCGGCCACGCGCGCAAATTCAGAGCGCAGCTCAATGGTGGTCAGATGGCCGGACTCCCCCACAGCATCCAGCAGGTTCAGACTCATCGCCCCCGAGCCTGCGCCAGATTCCAGCACACGCAGCCCGGAGCGGATATCACCAAGCTGAATCACCTGGGCGATGTCTTTCGGATACATAATCTGCGCACCACGCGGCATGGAAAGCACATAGTCGGCAAGGCGCGGACGCATGGCCGCATACTCCCAGCCGCCGATGGCACGTGAGGACTTCCACGGCTTGTTCTTGTCTTTCTCCGGATACACCTGATTGATCTGCGCTTCGCGCTTGGCATGCACGGTGGTGATGACAGTGCCTTCCACCGCGCCGATCACATCATCGTGAAGGATCAGCCCATGCTCGGTCTGCGTGGATCCGCCCGGCACCAGCTGGTCGGTGATCTTCTTGCCCTTGCGATCGGTAAACTGTACCTTCTCGCCCGCAACAAACGCTCCACGCCTGGGATTCATGGATTCTCCTTCGCTCAGATCTGCGCACAACACGCACTCGCGCATTCGCCGCACATTGCCATCACAGCAAACGGTTCAAACCGTTTTAGTGTAATGCATAGAATCTTGTGATGCACTCACGCAGACTTGACTGCTTGATTTATGAGCAATCATATGGTTCACATCAACAATCAGAGGCATTATCCGTTGGACTTGGCTCGTTGATAGATCACGGAGAACTCTCTGACTCGGCGCAACTGCTGCTGGCGGGTGAGCGGACTCAGCCAATTGGTGTCATACTGCTGGAAAATGTCAAGACCTCGTCCGAGCGCGATAATCCAGCCTGTATCGGTCTCGATCGAGCGGTCGTGTGCAGTGTCGCTGAACTCGTAGGTGACTACGATGCCTAGCTGTCCAAAAAGATTCTGCACCTGATTCAGATCCTCGATTTGATTATCAACATACTTGGCATCCGTATATGCCGTAACAAGATGCACATGCACTTCTTCAGTTCGTTCGGTGTATGCAAACACCGTTTCCAAGAACTCCGCAAAATTTCGAATTTGGCGGGGTAGCCGAATGTATGGATCCACAATAGTGATGCTGTGCGCTCCAGCCACAAACGCGCCAAACAGTTTGTTGTAGGTGACTCCGCGCTGGTCTTCCGTGAATGTCAGGCGTCCTTCCTGCGCTGCGGCAGCGGCACGCTCGATTCGTGTGAGCTTCGGCTGCGCAGTTGGTTGTGCGGCTGGCGGAGTAACTGTAGAAGTTTTCTCAGCAGATACCGTGGCAGCCGGAGCGGGAGCGGCAACCGGCAGGTTTGGTTTTTCATCAGACTCCACTGTGGTATCAGCGGGGCCTTCGACATCTTCTTCGCCCTGTTGACGGCCACGCCAATACAGCTCCGGGTATTCAATCTCCTCCAACGTATGCACAGTAGTCGGCTCGGCGGCACCTACACGTGTATACGAGAAATCGACTTCCGCCATAGTTGAATCGATGCGGCATAGCTGGTCCTTGACTCGTTTGCGTCCTTCGATGGCACAGCGCAGCAACGGCTCCATCTCATCCATCGTGGCCTCGCCGGATGGATAGATGAGCTTCATCAAACCGGAGAAGGTTTTGCGCACGCCGTCCTTGTCTCGTGTGGAGAGCGAGGATGAAAGCGCGAAGTATTTTTCAAAGGCCAGTCCGTAATCCACGTTGCGCAGATTATGCAAAATCTCTGCCAGATAATCCACCACGAAACCGTAACCGCTGGTGAACATCTCACTACGAATCTGTTCGAACTCCCAGCCGGGCACATAGTAGTGAATACGATCAAGAAACGCTGGGTCATGGTATTGCGCCGGCAGCTCCTCGAACAAGTCGGTGTTCTTCAACATGTACGGCACGTTATGGGAGGTGTTGCGCCCTCGCGAGAACGACTTATTTGCCATGTAGTTCTTCATGATGTCTACAAGCGCACGGTCGGCCTTTTTGGTTTTGCCGGCGAACTCGTCGAACGCCACTGTATCCCAGAATCCAACAAGGCCAATCTGTCCATTGGAATTGTTGACGAACAGTTTCGCCGCCGTGACTTCGCCACCGGAAATCAGCATGCCATGCGGGGAGAATTCGGAATAGATATGCGACTTGCCCGTGCCCTTAGGACCAAGTTCGATCAAATTGTAATTACGTTCCACGAATGGAATCATGCGCACCAGATGCAGCAACTTGGCACGGTCGGAGAACAGGTCAGGATTGAAACCGACCGATTGCATCAGCAAATCAATCCATTCCTGCGCGGTGAATTTCGACCTCATCGCCAGATAGTTCTCACGATCATCGTGTGACATTTGTACGGGCATCAGTCGGTGCAGTCGCCACGGAACATCCTTGGGATCGCCCGAGTAGGCGTAGACGATCGTGCACATGCACCAGATGCCTGTGACCAGCAGTTTGGGGTTGTTCTTCACGGTCTGCGCATCGACCACCACCCTGCTGATGCCGAGGTTTTCAAATGCGGCTTCGTATTGGTCAAGTTTCTCGTTGAGCGCCACCTGCACTTTGTCGATGACCTTATAGCGCCCCTTTTCACGAATCTTCGATTGGATGAGGTTCGCTTCCTCACGGTGCACATAATTGTCCGCAAGGATGGAACGCACATGTTCGACGCCAGTCTGCACGCTGTTCGCATCCGTGGTGGTCGCAAACTTGGCGAGCAGATATTCGAGTACGTATGTGGGAACCAGCGCGTTGCCTTTGACTTTACTGACCAAGTCTTTGCGTACCGTGTAGCCAGAGAATTCACTGGTGACCTTGCGGTCCAGATCATTCATCGGCGGGACGGCACCAACGCCATCTGCTACGGCACCATCAGCATCTGCTTGCTCTTCGTTAGCCATACTCCTACCTTACCCACATTGAGAGCCCCTTATGAGCCAATGTCAGAAGTCAAAACCGTCATCGATGATGAGCCCACGCTGTAGACGGTATTCCGCTTTGATGCCGAGCGTGCGCATCTGACTGGAGCCAGAGATCCGTTCACTGAGTCGAAGTTCGATAACCGTGTTATTGAATCGGTCTGCGTCGCTCGTCAACAGGAACGTTGCCGGCATGTGGCGCTCGGCGATCTCCTTGGATGTGGAGGAGAAGGCAAGTGGTACTTCGTTTGAAATCAACACGGCATTGCCGTCCTGTTCCACACCCCACAATCCGGCAAGTACCGTGCGCTCGGATACTTTGCCGCCGACTGGCTCGGTTTGCAGGAAATCAACGGTAATCTGCCCGGTGGTGATACGGTCGGTACTTTGCAGAATCCTGAACTCCACTTGACGAGCATCTCCGGCCGCTGTACGGCCCTTGTTGATATGGATGATGGGCACCACGATTTCCGGTAGCGCGGCACCGCCGTGTACGTAGCGCACGCCGGAACCAGGAATGCGCAGACGATGGATGCCGTTGGGAATCTGAATAGTCACTCCTTCACCGCGCGAATCGTCTAATCCCACTTGTGCTGCGGTAAACGTGGTGAATGCCGGCTTATGTGCAAGATTCGAACCGATCACGAATCGCGGCTTTTTCTGCCAAATCGCATCGCCGGAAGGAGTCTCGCTCAGCCATTCGGATTCCTTTACAGCATGATTCTGATAGAGGAAACCGTGGTCTGCGGTGACGATCATATTGGTCACGTTCGCATTGGCCAAACGCTTGACAATGGTGTCCAACTCATCAATCGTACGACTGCATGCTTCGAAAACACTGCTCTCATTCGCCGCATCATCGCCAGTCGCATCAATCGCATTATGGTAGACGTACAGCACGTTTGCATGTTTCACTAAATCGCGGTATTCATCCCGCTTCATATGCAGCAGATCGTCTGACTTAATGGCATTGCCGCCTACTGTAGCGAGGATAGCGGCACGTGCGTCTTTGCCATCCGTGGGCCTGCCGTCGGCCTGTACGTAGTAATGCTCTGAAGCGTCCAATGCCAACGTCTTATGCGGCAGCAATGCGGCCATGCCTAGTTGCGTATAAGAAGGCATTGTGCTGAGCTGCGATTCGATCGTGGCGTTCCAGCGGCTTTGCGCGGTAAGCCGCTCGCAGAACTCCTGAGCGACCTCGTAACGCAATCCATCGGAGATGATGACGGCGATTTTCTTATTGGCGTCGGTCACCTTCTTTACATTGCGCTCATAGAAGCGAGCCTGGGACGGGACTTCGTTGATGGCCCAGTTTTGCATTGTGTTTATCTGCGACTGCCACTTGACCGCCAAATCATCCTGGTATCGGGAGTATTCCTGCTCCAGACTCTTGGCTATTGGCATACCACTGAACGGAGCATTGCCTCGTTTCCACGCCGCAATGAACTTCCGATAGCAGCCGTCGGCTCGGTACAGATCACTGGCATAGAGTTGGAAACCTTGCTGTGATGATGCAATGGATTCCATAAGCGGGCGTGCGGCACGCAGTTGCGCGCGCAATGCGCTGGCGGCTGCGATAATCGCATAATCCTTGGCGTAATGATCATGCCATAAGCCGTATCGGCGCGATTCCACAATCCGCTGCACATCACTATCGGCGATGCTTTCATTGCCAAGCGCCGCACACAGCAGTTCTACGAGTTGTTCGTCAACTTCGTGGAAGATGTCATGTGAGGCCAGTTCCTCCAACCCCATATTCACGACTGTGGTATTGAGAGACAGCTCGCGGAAAGCATCATCGGCCAAAGTTCGCATTACCTGCGTGAAGCGCGGATCGTTGCGCCACATGTCGAAATCGCGACGAATGTTCGCATAATAATCGACACCATGCTCGGCATCACTGAATCCATTCCAAGCCAGGCGGAACAGCCATAGTACGAAATCCTTGACCGTGGGATGCTTGAGCTCGCGCGCGGCATCGAATCGGTAGATAGCTCGGGTGCCAGACCAGTGATAATCGGACAATCCCATTGCTGCTATGCGTTCGATGCCATCCGCATCATCTTGGGCATACTGTGCAAGAAGCTTGCGCCAAATGGCTTGCAAGCTGTGCTCCCCCGCCGGCAAGTCCAGAAGAACAGCAATCATCTTCGCCTGGAAGTCACGCTTGTCATCTTCAGCACGCAATCGCTTCGCCAGCGCATCCACAAGATCGTCATCGTCGAAGAACTGCTTAGTGCTCTGCATGATATCAAGCCATGTTTCGCGCGTCTCTGCGGATGCCTCATGCGGGAACAGTTCGTTGATGATCATCGTGAGCTTGTCGGCTGTGAACAAGGGGCCGTACGCCAGTTCGAGATCCAGCAGCCAATTGTCCTCGTTGTTAGGCAATTTGCCGGGAAGGTACACAAGGAATTTCGTGGTGGGTTGGTCGATAAGCATCCGGTATTTCAACGCGAACGGATTGCGCTCGACGCGCACGACTTCCACGTCTCGCAGCACTTCGATCGATGAGCTCGGCCCGGCGATTTCATCCACCAGTTGCGTGAACTCACCGTGTTCGTCATGCCAGAACACCACACGCCCCTCGCTATGAGGCGTACCGTCGAACGCCGCAAAGCGGGCTGCCAGTAATCGGCCAATCTGCTCGCCGCTGCTCATGCGAATTCCTTTCCATCGGAACCGTCCTCCAATAACCAATCCGGTATGGAAACAATTTGAATGCCGTCTGAAGTAATGCCGCCACGAGCATGGTCGTAGGTGAGAACCGTTTTGGGGAATGAATCACCGACCGCTCGCAATGGTGCAATCTCCCGTTCGAATACCTGCTCATCGATAAGACTTTGTGTGACCTGGTAATACGCGCGGTGTTGATGATTGGTGGCCACGAAATCAATTTCGGTAGTTCCCGATGGCTCTATTGGCACTGCGCCGACCGATACCTGATTGCCACGTCTCAGCAACTCATTGGCCACGACGTTTTCCAGTTGGAATCCGAGATCTTCAACAGCGAAATTCGTAGTCAGGTTACGCAAACCCGTGTCCACCGGATAGAACTTACGTAACGGGTTGAGCAGTTCTTTGCCTTTGAGTCCGCTTTGGCTCAGGCCATTGAGAATATAGGCGCGTTCCAGCGCATCGATGTAGTTCTCGATGGTGTCTTGCGAGACACGGTATCCGGCGCTTTTGAGTGCGCCCGTCACTTTTCTGGTGGAGAAAAGATTGCCGGATGTGGAGAACAGGTAGGTGACGAGTCGTTCCAACAACGGTAGGTCACGGATGCCAAGTCGTTTTGCCACGTCGTTCAAGATGACCGTGTCGAACACGGCCGAAAGTTCGCGCGTCACATCGTCTTCATCCTGTTCCTTCAGGGAAAACAGTCCGGGCATGCCGCCGAAACGTAGGTATGTTGCGAACGCTTCATCCACACTGCCACTTTGCCCGCTTGAGGCCGTCAGGAAATCCACATATTCCCGGAATGACAATGGGTATACGTCAATCGGCACGTATCGTCCGGCAAGTAGCGTGGCCAGATCGGATGAAAGGAAATGGGCATTCGACCCAGTGATGGTCACATCCACGCCATCCTTGGTATGTAATCCACGAACCACATGTTCCCACTCCGGGACCTCTTGAATCTCGTCAAGGAACACGTAGAACATGGATTGACGGTCGCTGGCGTCCATCGCCTCGGTGAGTTCTTTGGTCAGTCCGTCCACTGTCTGCATAGCAGACATGCCGAATTCATCGAATCGTTTATAGAAGATGTTTTCAGACCGCACGCCATCTGCAACGAGATGCCTCATATACATGGTCAGTATCGCAGATTTGCCGCATCGGCGTACACCACGCAGCACCTTGATCTGGTCAACATCCCGATATCGCTCAAGCAACGATTGGTATTTCGGACGCGGGTAAAGCACTTTGACCATGCAGGCATCACCGTCTTCCATACTCGACATATTCAAGGAATTTACCCTTAAGTGTCGAGTATACTCGACACCTCACTGTTTTTCACATAAAATGTCGAGTATAGTCGAAACAACATTAGATAATCACGTGCCACTAGCGAATCCAATGAATCATGCGGACGTCTTTCCGTCAATGAGACCTTTTTCAATACATTTTCTCTCGAAGGACTCATATACGTCAGGCTTCAGTGTATCTTTCAGCTTGCTAACGAATTCACTGAGACATGGAGGACAAAAACCATCCGGGCACTGGCATGCGACAGAACGATAATAGGACATAATCGTGCTGGCATCCCTTTCCTGCAAACAATCCGGCAAACCTTTGGCAAAGCAACTTGTGATATCAAAATCAGAATATGAAGGGAACCGATCGCCAAGGGCTTTCATACCTTCACCAGCATATTTCTCCAGATACGGTATCATCTTGGAAAACTCCAGTCGCTCATCCTGTTCCCAATCACGTGATTTATTCTTAGACCTAGAATCAATATAATTAGAAAGCCACGATGACCATATCGCAGTTTTTTCTTTAGAATCCAGACGAAACTCGAAATACCAAGCGATGCTTTTCATAAAGGCAACGCGGAACGATTCATCTTTAGCAACCAAAGTCCCACGCAGAACACGATCCTTTTGCTTCTCAGAGATATCCGCATAAGAGAGAATATTGAAGATATAATCCGCTAAAAACCGCGTATTATTTTTAAGTTCATCGCACCGCTCAAGAAGATTGCAGCAGCTGTCAAAGAAGCCCATAGCAAGTAGACGGTTACTAAGTCGCGGATGCGGAAACATGGATTCCCATATAAGAACAGTATCGACATCATTAAAAATTTTAGGCAACTTACTTTCAATATAAGTTGAATCCAACATATGAAGCAGATTAATTTCATGCAATAATACAGACTTAACTGATGAATCGAAAGTATGATTGCATTCGAACAATAAATTTAAAGCTCGCTTCTCGGATTCATTCATCCCAGACCAATCATTATTCGTATTGACATATCGTAAACGAATTCTTCCAACCCAATAGTGTGCTATCCTTCCCGGCCAACAATTAAGTGAATAAGTGTATGGATTATTAGACCAATATTCATTGGTGTCGGGATTAAAATTGATATTATTGTTAATCCATATTTTATTGGCCACTTCATCCATAACGGCAAGAGAACGTTCGGTAAAATCAGTTTTATTCGAAAACATTTGCCAAGAAAGGAAATTAGAGATGGAACTCACCATTTCATCCGTCATAGAAGATAATCTATACATTATGTCAATAATTTCATTCTGCGGTTCACTGCAGTCCGCATCGCTCCAACCATCAACAACAGCGCACTTGTACCAATCTACTAGGCCTTCATTTGCAAAAGAATCCAAAAAATTCCATAGAATAAGGCCTACGCTTGGTTCTTCTTTGACAATCCTCGCTATCTGCTGCCGATAGGCTGAAGCATTGAAGTGTATGAGCATATCCTCCGGCTGAGAGCCCCCAAAGAGAAGCCTCTTAAGCCTCGTTGGCATATTTCTAAGCAAATCAATAAAAGCTTCATCGCTCAGATCAGAGTCGACAAAACGCATCTCCTCAAACCAAACGCTAAAATCAGGATTCTTGTTAGGAACAAACTTGTTGTCTTCAGCCAGTTCAGTCATCCACTCTTTCGCTTCGCCCCATTGTGGGACAAAACGGAGCATCCATTCTAATAAATCGTATTGATATCTTGCTACTGCACCTTCATTATCAATGTCATGGACGGATTCCTGCATGCAACGCAATAACCGGGTACACATATCACTAGATAAATCTGTCACCGCATTCTTAAGCACGGTAAAGACTTCATGCCGTGTTTCATAATCATAAATAAGGTGATGATCAATCAACCACTGTATTTTTTCATCACCGGTTTTTTCAGAAATCCCAATGGCATGCACAGCGAGTCTTTGTAAGAGTGGAACGTTGGATAAAATCCAACGTTCTGCGTGACGCGGTGCATCTGTAGAATGCTCTTCCACATAGGTCCTCAAAAGACTTACGAAATAATTCTGGAGATCTCTCATTCGCTTATTCTGTTCATGCCGTTCAATAGAGGGCCTGAGAAGGACAGAAGTCATCTCTTTGCTTCCGTATGCTTGCAACAGCGAGTAGGCTTCTCTAATCTTTCGTTCAGCAAATCGCGCTTGATATACAGTTACAGGGCCAGTAAAAACATCATCGACAGCATCTCTCGAAAAAGAGACACTGGAACACGGCCAATCCACGTAAGCATACGGTTTTTCGTCAGCTTCAAAGGTAGCCCTCAATCTAAGGTATGGACGAATAAACTGATTGGCAATTTCCCACTTTATATCAGGATTCATTTCCTCCAATGCTTCCACCGTTGCATCAAGTTCTCTCATCGTTCTCGGTGCCGAATAACCCATAATAGAGGTCATGCATACAGTAAAAACTGGAATAAAAGCATTACCGTTCTCTTTACTAGCCATGTGGCTACTAATCATGCATAGTTGATGGAAAAGATGGTCAGACATGTGATTTTGATATTTTCCAATAACCGAAAGAACGACATTTTGTTCTTCTGCTCTTTGGACGAATTCAACAACGAACCAATTGATCATTGCTTTATACCAGTCCACTTCTATAGAATCACTAAAACACTTGCTGAGATCTGTATCCTCAGTAATCCATTTCAGCCACATCCTCTTGGTGTCATCATTAACCGATTGAATAAAGCAACGTATTCCACTCACAGTTTGCAACTGCAACTTCATGTAATCGGATTCAACGTACCCAGATGGAACACCGTTACTAACTATGTCCGATATGCGGTTTCGCTGACTCATATAAGTGGCGCTCAGATGATTAGACAAGGCATTTAATACGTCCGGCAATGCCTGATGCGCGTTAACACTCGGATACGAAATTATCTCAATACCGCTGCGATGCCATTCATCATCTCTATCGGACCCATCGGCAACAAAGGCATATCGAGGCTGGGCATAAGATGAAACTCCAAGAGCCAGATATCGCATGATTGGATCTGTGAAACCATAGCCGATGAATACCACAGAATATGATTCAAACAGTTGTAAAAGGAATCTCGTAGCCCATGCTTCGGAAATATAAGCATTTGCAAAATCCCTATCATCAAGAACAAGTTCGTCATCTGGACTGTTAATTGAACCATGTATATGAAGCAAACCGGAAAATGAGCTGCCTCTTGGCACGGCAGGACCAGCATACTCTCTCCGAAGATTAATCGAGTTCTCTTTGGCCGCACTCTCAAGAAGTAAATCATAGTTTGTCGTAACTATTCTCGGGGTGCCAATCGCATCAGCAAGCCGAACAATGGCCTCATGCGTTTCATTATATTTCGCATCGGATTTCTCAATAATACGTTTCGTAGCACTATGAGCGTTAAAATTTTCCGGTAGTAAGCCCACAAAACGATCAAGTTGTTCATCATAACCAGGAGAATGGACTCCGGCCTCATATGCAAGTTGCTCCACCAACTCCTTGTAGAGAGGCAAATTAGCAGGTGGATTGTATGAAGCCCCTGCCCCAACAAAAAAGACAACCCTATCTTCTTGAAAAGCATCCAGCAAGGATTCAGGGACATTTACATCACAAGTAATCCACATATGGCACCTTCCAATCTCATATTATTTCCAGCGTTTGCTCTTAGCTGTTCTAACTGCTTGGCGAGTCGTTTTTTAGGCCTGAATCATAAGTAATTATCGAGGCAAGAATGGTATAAAAGAAATCTTATCAATGAGCATGCAGTCAAACTTCTTGCGCGCCAGACCCCGAAATCACGTATCGCGTGTATCGTGCTGAGCCACGCCGTTGCAGTATCCCTGCATCGACTAGTTCCGATAGGACTTTTCTGGCTTGTCGATTCTGTACATTCAGCAGATCTTCCACATCTGCTGATGTAATCTGACCATGTTTGCGTACATACCGGTAGACAATGGATTGCCCCTGAGTTAGATTGCCAACATCCGGCACTGATCCGGCACTGATCCGGCACTGATCCGGCACTGATCCGGCACTTTGCCTTTCTAATGCTGCTTCTTCGTTCGCTGCCACAGTATTATTCGAAGTTTCTACAACCGAATGACTGGCATCTAATTGACGGTAAATATTGATGCGTAAATCAGTGTCGCCACCAAGGAATTCCGGTTCACGCAATCCAGCCTCACGCACCTCCTCGATAATGCGAGGAATGCCACTGCCCCAATGCTCGATAAGCCGCATATAGGAGAAGGCAGCAGCTAATGCTTCATTGCGAATCTTGGAATAACCTTCCTTCATGCGCGCAATAGTCTGGCCCATCGGAAGACGCCCGGGAGACGTGATTTCGAGTCGGTCGTCGTAAATCGCAATCTGAATGCTGGAATGGTCGATATAGCTGCGATGTACAACGGCATTGACGATGAGTTCGCGGATAGCATCCGGCGGAATCTCATACACATCCTGTCGATACACACCTTCGAACCGTGCACCCATGTGAATGTTGCGCAGTACGTATTGATATGCCTGTTCGATGAGCTCCCAAGGTGTGCCAGTGAACTCACGCCGGTCAACGAACACGGCTTTGGTGGAGCCTTTGAACACACCACATTGCACGACGGAGCGTACCGGATCGTTTACGCCGGACAGAATCGCGTAGGCGTTCGTCGGTTTGAGCTCGCCGTCACGTTCGATCAGTACGCCCCATGAGAGCAACTGCTTGGCGGTCACCGGCTTGATTGAGCCGGCATCATGTTTCGCGTTGGCCTTGGCAACTTCGGTCATTGTACTGCAGAGCTTGGCGACATCCTCGTCAGTTGCCTCCAATTCAAGACACAAGGTTTGGTCAAAGCTGCGATTGCTGCCCTCGAACATCAGTTCCTTAATGGTCGCCGCGTCGGCTTGACGCGTGGTGCCGGCAACGCGCACGAAAGTGCCTTGGTCTCGACCCATTGACTTGATGTAATACGGTCGCTGCGCGCCCGGCAGGATTTCGGCAACAATCACCGTTTTGCCGTCGATGTCGCGCATGGAGATATCCGGAATAATCAGCGGTTCACAACTATCGGCAATGGCATTGGAAATGGCGTCCATGATGGTGAACACCTGATCATCTGGCACGCCGACTACGTTCAGCGTCTGATCCTCGACGCCGAAGACGATACGTCCACCCTCACCATTGGCAAACGCCACCGCCGTCTTCACATACTTGACGCTCCGGTCCGGCAACGCCACCTTATACTCAACGTTCTTGGATTCGCCAGCCAGATAATTCATGGATATGTCCTTCATTACATGCAGATATCATCACACAAGAAAATTCCTAATTTTTTTGCCTATCTCGTCTTGGCCAAGCATCTTTTGCATTTTCACAATATCGGCACCAAGTTGAATGCCCAACCACATTCGCAAAATAATGAGACCCTGCATAGTGGTCTGATACATGGTCTGGAAATCAGGAGCAGGAGTCTCTGCATGCTTATTCCCAACATAGACATTTCGCATTGTATCTTTCCATTCTGCAACATTGAGAATAGGAACAGTGTCATTAAATTTTTCAATGATTGCGTCTAACATCTGAGTATACGTACCTGGTTGAGGCTCAGAATATCGACGATTCATGCGCCTTTCTTGATTTTCAGATGAAACGATATGCCATCCCACACATTCTAGAGTAATTCCTACAAGAGTAGACACAGTTTCTATAGCTAAATGATTGTGCTCACGTGCTAGATAGGACAATAAAGTCATGCCCTTCTTGCATTCTTCACGAAGGCTCAACCACTTCTTGATTCCAGTATCGCCTATATCTTGGTACGAAAAAAGAAATCTACTACGATAATTATTCGTACTACCCCTATCCACTAATGGATAATACGACACAACCGGAGACCATCGATCCTGTATAACTGTTCCAGCCTCAACCCTTTGGGGATCATCCGATCCCATAACTGACATATCAGTGAATTCTCGTGGATTCCAATCCGTAATCGATACTAAATCCTTAATTACACGATGAATGGAAAGATGATAATCCCAACTTTCCGCACGATCCATCTTCGTCTCAATCAAGACAGATTGGCGTGAAATAATGGAATCAGTTTCAGACGATTCGGCTACTTCAAAATGAGGGCTAATAGATAAGCCAATACGTTCATCAATACTAATAGGCGAAATTGTCGAAGAATGGACATTCACATCTTTGCATCTTCCTAACTCATCCAGCTTCGCGCTACATGATGTCGAAGATAAATCGAACCAACGAACTAAATCCGGACACCGTGTCCTCAGACCGTTAATTTTCGCATAATCATTTTGTCGTCCGCCGCAAACAACATATGTGGGAATAACCACCCCAGTGCCTGGTCCGAAAGCAGAAAAACCAGAGGATCCAATACGGCACCCCACTAATGTATAACTTGCTGCACTGCAAACAAACAACAGCTCATGCGGCATAACATTTGGAATCTGATTCCCGACGGATACCCCACCATTAGGTTCTTTCCACGAAGAGACAAACCAACAACCAGGCACAGTCCCAATGTCCTTAAAAGGCACACAGAGCTCAATTCGAGTACCGGTATCACGAAGAACTGCAGGTATCGTGGATTCCGAATTCAACCCCGTTATAATGTATCCAATCAAGGGTTCTGTTAATTCCACATTGATCGACATTTCACCCTCCCACATGAACGTTTGTTCGATTATTATATCGAACAAACGTTCTATTCCCGCAACTTAGCTCTTAGCTGAATCAATCCTCCAATGGGTTGACGGGCCAGGTCCAGGATTGGACGGTTTTGCGTTTGGCTTCGATGGGCTTGATGGCGCGGACGGCTTTGCCCATGCGGAGGTAATTCACCAGCACGCCGTCATCGAGGTCGATGGCCAGGTTGCGGGTGGCGAGTGGGTAGAGCACGTCACGCTCGTAGTCGGTACACTCCTTGATGGATACGCGGAGCTTCTCACCTTTACGTACTTCAGCGGCATTCTCGGAAGCAAGCAGGTGCTCCGACTGGGCGTTGAGCTTGGCTGTGAACTCACGCAAGTACTTCAGCACGTTGTTCGTGGTAGCCGGCGTATATCGGTGCAGATAGACGAGCGCCTTGAAGGTACCCTTCTTGTCGGTACGGCTGGAGTACATCCAGTAGATCGGGCGGCTCTTGTACATCTTGACATGATCGTCATAGAAGTCGCTGGCGAAATACTTGCGCAGGGGCTTGCCCAGTACTTCCTCGATGTAAGCGACGTTCTCGTTCACATGCTGTTCGCCACAGGCTGCGGCGAGGAACGTGCGGAAGCGGGCGACGATGTCGTCCTCGAACCATTCGTCGTCGGTCACAGGAATCACGTTGTCCGCATTCGGCTCGAACGTGGGATTCGGGATTTGCGCGTGATAGTCGTCGATGGTTTCGCCTTGGGATGCGAGAATCAGGCCCAGCTTGTCGAGCGAGTAACGGCCGAACATGCAACCGACCGCGTAGGAGATGATCTCCTTGACGATGTCACGGGTCATGAGCTCGTCGCGTTCAGCGGGCGTGTTCTTCGGGTACGCGAACGCCGGGTTGCGCTTCAGCGACACGCGTTCAATCGGCACATCGCACAGCACTTCGCTTCGTACGCCGTAGGCGTCCGCCACCAACTCGTTGTTCTTGACTTCACGCTGGCGTTGCTCTTCGGCAATAACCTTGCAGTGCTCGATATAAGCCGGAATCCTCTCCGCAAGAGATAAGCCTTGGCTCCCTCTGAAGAGCGAGCTGTCAGCCGAAGGCTGACTGAGGGAGAGATTGTCGGTCTTGAGCACTTCCAATCCAGCAAAATCCCACGAGGTTTCGCAGGAGTTCCAATCGGACTGAGAAACAGAAACGAGTTGTTTTACAACTTCTAGATAATTCTCATTGGCGACTTCCCTGATAGGAAGACGGCCAAGGCTGGTAAGACGATAATCTAGAGTAGGACTGATTGAGCTCAGCAAGGTCGAACAGACCGCACTATTCAATATCCCTAGAAGAGGAATTGAATCGGATTCGTTACTAAATAATGATGGTCCAGTCGAGTCGAACGCTTGCCCAGCTGGATAATCTCTAATCGAAAAATCTCCACTCGATATGCGAGTCCATGACAACGACTTTTTAAAGAAATATTGGGTATTTCGCAAGGTCGGTACGAGATTGCCTCTAGAATCTTTGAAATTTCGTAAATCAAATCCGTCTTTATCCCAATCAAGAATGTAGTCTTGATTTCCATACCATTTGCGAAATTCTCCACCTTTTTTATAGGCAATCCATTTATGACAATGATGCAAATCATGCCGATTCAAGTCAGAAGAATTTGATGCTTCCTCCCACCAAAGCCGAATAAACCGATCATTATCTCCTGTGTTGATTCCTTCGCGCAATTCGGCTCGAGAACTAAGTACTTTCCCCTCTGCAAAAATTCTCTTCATGGCATCGGATAGCCAATAGACAATCGGTGAGCCGGGAATCTGGGCGAAATCCTGCTGGTTGACAGTGAAGAAATTCTTATCATTAATTGCAGTTAAAACATCATTCTTCTTCATATCGGAACTATTCGCGACAGTTTTTATAAATCGAGTTATTCCGCAATTAAATATAGGCTCCATTTTCTTGGAGAAAACAAATGCACTATTTGCCCCAAAAGTATCTGCATGATATGCGGAATCTCGAAGGTGAATTAGACTGTAAAGACGTTGATCTCTGATCAGATCTCTACGCATATTTTCGAAAGACTTAATAAACATCCACGCATCGCCAGTTATTAAGGCGGAAAAACCTCTCTCACATGTGAGAGAGGTTGCCCTGTAATAAAACGTAGCAAAAAGATCCGCTTTACCGTTTTCGTAGTGATTATTAATGTACTTTTTCAGTTCATCGCCCATGTTGCCGGAGCCCATGTAGGGCGGGTTGGCAACAACCGTAGCGTACTTGGTTGCAAGAAGGCGGGTTTGGGCGAGTAGGGTGCGGGAGCGGTCGAGGAGATCTGGGGCGAGGAGGGTATTCTCTCCCCCAGTCACGCTGTTATTTTGCTCGCTATCGCTCGCTACATCGCCTACAAACAGCCCACTGGGCTGTTTGCTTAGCGGCGATGTCCTGTCAGAGGGGGCCAACTGCACCGCTAAAGCGGCAAGGTCTGATGGAGGTTGAATCAACGAGCCGTAGATGTCGGCGTGCTGGTAGGTGTTCCAAGTGTCAGCATCGAAGGAGACGCCATACAGCTCATTGAGTTCTTCGACTTCGGTTTCGGTGAAGTATTCAGGCGTGATGCGCTGAATGTTGGGCTGGACCTGCTTGCGGAAGAAACGGCGGTAGCGACCACGGGCCTTCATGGTCAGGGCGAAGGCGGCGAGGTTGGCGGCACGTTCGTCAATCTCCATGCCGAACAGATTGTGCTGCAAGATCAGCGCAGGGATTTCGTTGGCGGAATAACCGGCTTCGTCGTAGATGTCGTAAAGCAGGTCGAAGGCGTAAGTGAGCATGTGGCCGGAGCCGCAGGCGGGGTCGCAGACGGTTAATTCCTCCGGGGAGTTGATTGTCAGCGTCTCCCCCGCTGCGCTCTCTTCCTGCTTGATGTAGTAGGCCCAATTCTTCCAAAGTTGGGATTCGGGGTGGGATTGGGTCCAGAGGCGTCCGACGGTGTTTTGAACGAGGTATTGCACAATCCAATCTGGAGTGAACAGCTGGGTGGCTGCGGGAATTTCGGCAGCACCAGCCTTTTTCGACTTCTTAAAGCCAGCCATCACTTCGTTTTTGCGTTCAGAGATATAGAACTGGTAAAGCCAGCCGATGATTTCTACGTTGCCCTGTCTCTCATCGTCGACACAATCGGCAACGGTCATGATCTCTACGGCTTTGCGCAGAATGGAATCGGAAGCGAGCAGGTCTGCGGGCATCAGGATCTCGTCGGCGGCACCGGCGTCATCGAACATGAACGGCATGAACTTGTGCCAGTAATCACAGTAGGCGCGCAACAGCAACCCGTATGCCTCACCCTGAGGATCATTACTAGTCCTGCTGCCATCAAGCAGCGCGGTAATCGTTGGCACCAGCTTGGTTTTGGTACCGACAGCCGAACCAAACACAGCATCATCGAATTCGCCACGCTTGACAGCAGACAGCACAGCGGGCAGAGCGTTCGGATTATCCGCATCATCACCGGAAACCACATGCGGGCTGGTGAAATCATTCGCATCCATGTACCGCAAGGCGATGATCCGATTGAACCAACGGTAGGCATGACGTTCCGCAGTCTTGGCGCGGCCCTGCTCACCACCACCAGCCTGACGAATCTCCTCGTCCAGTTTGGCAAACGCACCCGAATTGTCCACACGAGCCGCCGAATCCGGCTCCATCGCAGCATCCAGCTTGGCCCGCACCATCTTCATAAGCTCCGCGCGAGCCTCAGCCGCAAAAGCCTGCAATTTACTCGTGTTCATGCGTTCTGTTCCTCTCCGCTGCCATCTGTGGTGTTGGTTTCCTTTTCGTCCTTATCCATAAAATCAGAATCGGTCACATCCAGTAGGAAACCATACCGACCTTCATTACTCTGCTTAGTAAACCGAATAATATTGCATCTATCCTTTAATTCAGATATATCAGGCATAAATTTGATGTTATCCGCAATAATGAGCTGACCGTCCATATCGGCATCTGCAAGATAGTCATAGAGTGCAGCGGGAATCGTTTCACGCATCTCCTGTAATTCCGGGTCTTCTTGCGGATCGTCCAATCCCAACAATGGGGTATCTATCATCAAAATGCTGGGATTATGTGCAGCATGGTCCGAAGCCAAATAATCATGAAGAACAAGCAGGACCACAGTATTCACAAAAGAACGGTATCCTTTGCCTTCACGGCGCTTGAACTTATCATTAACGACCGCATCAAAAGATTTGCGATTTAGGTATGCTTCCTTCAGATTCGGAAATGCGCATGCACCCAGAGTATCCAACAACAATGTACTAATGTCATCCCAGAAACTGTCAGGATAATAATCAAGCGGATCGAATTGCTCTTTGGGGAACGGCATGGCTTTTCGTCGTTCGATTTCATTGCGCACGGTCTCGAGTTCATTCTCGAGCTGCTCCCGCTCCGCTCGCATAGCAACCAGTGCGTTATGCTCGTCTAACTTCCTTTTCAAACCATCCAAACGTGGAAGCAAGGCGCTCTTAATGAGCTTGTTAATGTCATCTGACTTCGAAGCCAGATTCTGCTCCATTAACGAATCCTGATGTATCGAGGTCTTTACCTCATGTATGACCTCAAGCAAATCGTTAAGCTTCGCTTTCAATAACTCTTGTTCTTCCTTGCCGGGATGCGCAATTCGAGATTGCGCGTCCGCAGGAAGCACCTGATCGCACACAGGACAGATCATCGGCAAAGGATGTCTATCTGTTAGTTCACGCCCCTCGACAACAAAGTCGAGTCGTTGAAGCCGAGCCTGATAGGAGGAAGCAAGCTCTTCGTATCGACGTTCAAGCATCTTGGACTCAGCTATATGTTCCCGCACAGTCCCCAAGTCGGCAATGATGCGTTGCCCTTGAGACGTAGCGTTACGAAGCGAGTCCTGCACTTGAGCAACATCGTTGCCCAGCTCATCAAATTCCTCTTCTAACGTATTGGATCTATTAGCAACTAACGCACTATCAATGAGCTTCAACCTCGACACAATAGCATCAGGTTGCGTTTCTAGATACGCAATGACAGCATTATTAGCACGCTTCTTTTCCTCCGGCGATTCGTCAGACTCTTCCGCGGAGAAGTCCCTGCCGGTTAGCAACGTGGCAAGCGCCGATTTAAATGCCGTTACTCCCGTATTTTGTACCGGAAAAAGAATAGATTCATTTTTGCTGATTGAGGTCTCATCAGCAAACAATATGTGCGAAAAGGTACGCCAAGTCAATGATTGACCGAGATAATTCTTATTTTTAATAACCCGGACACTCTCTGGCGACTCAAACCCAATTAGCTTAAGCCAAACATGAGAAATAGGAAGAGTGTTGGCAGATGCCTTGCCGCATTTATATATCCCTGATTGAATACGCTGGTCATTGCTATGTACTTCAACATCATTATGGCCGGCACCAATCGGTCTACTCAGCGTTATTTGCCCAACATCGGTTTTGACCGTCATGACAACACGTGTATACCCATCGGCCTCTTTCAAAGAAAAATCTTTAGCTTCAGCGCCAAACATGTAGTCAATGCAGTGCAACACCCATGACTTACCAGAGTTAGACGGACCACAAATAACGTTTAATCCAGGTTTGAGGGAAACCTCTGAATCCCTCCTGTCAGGATGACCAACCACCTTGATGGATGTAATCGTAAAAGCGGGCTTCATCAGAGATCACCTCCCACAACCGCCTGTTCAGTAATAAAATTGAACAAGCATTCTTCCGACTTATCACCTAATTGTTTGAGAGCTGTTTGAACCATGACGGCTAATTGCTTTGAGTATGCCGTAGTCATAGCATTGGCTGTACGGCGACCATCTCGCGTGAGTATATATGTGCCGCTTTTTTCTGGCTTATACGCAACTAAGCCACGCAAAGCGAGATCTTTAAGAGCATCATTAACCAGACTAAGTCTGTGTTCCAGCTCACCTGCGGCAAAGCGATGATCCCCATTGAGGTTTCGGTCTCCGACTCCCAGCGTTTTAGCATTCACGGTCAATGTATCCAACGCGGCAAGGTACTCACAGGTTACTGCCGAATCCACGGCACGTAGCAGAATTAATAGGCGCAACTCGGTTTCATAGGAAGTGTCTAGCAACGATTCACTCATCATTGACCTCCCAGCTCATACGCCCCTCAGACACGAGCTCATGACATGCACCTTTCCTGCACCAGACATCAATCAAGCCTTCAATCTGGTTAAGTCCAATACTGCTTAATTGCACGTTGGTAGATTGTTTCAGCGTCTCAAACAAGCGTTTCACCTGCGTGGGGTAATCATCCAAATTCGTTTCCCAGACTCCTTGCCGAATTTCCTCTAAGAATTGCCGAAAGGCTAGTTCCCCATCGTCAATGCAATCCCTTGATTGGTCACGCAGCCACTCAGCGCTGAAATACGCTTTCCGTTGATCAACGAAATGTTCCCGATATTTCTTCGGGATGTCGGAGGTCTTAGGCTCCTTCCCATGCAGCTCACATTGCTCGCAGTACGCTCGAAGCAGCGCTCTTACATAGGTGAGTTCCTTTGGCTGAATATCCGTGGGCACATCGTCGGCCTTATCTGCCGTAGTCCGGAAATCATCCCCAATATGGATGCGGCCAGTCTTCTGATTGAAGTAGGGGACGCCAGTGCTTTCTGCCTTCTGAATAGCAGCCGGTAAATCAGAAACCGCCAGCCTACGATGTCCGGCCGCCGCCGCAAATACGTCATAAAAGTAGGAACCAATTCCCTGTGCAACATTTCCTTTGTTGATTCGAGGATCGATTACATGTAACGAATCAGCTAGATCATTCAATGCTTCTTCGTCATAGACTGCAAGCAGATTTTTCTCGAAACGATAACTATCCCATCGACCGACAATCTCACTTGCTACCGGCTTAGACAAAGAGAGAGTCCCATTTGCATAGCTCTTCCATGTGCTTTCTTTACGTATGGTTTGAGCTGAGCGTTCCGGCTGATTTCCCTCAGCAGGTTTTAGTCCCATATCGACAAGCTGCATGACGAATGCACCGAGGTTACGCGTACCTTTCATCAACGGTCTCAATCGATCGATCAGTTTCCGGAACTGCGTCTCCTTTGCCATCAGTACCTCCTATCGCAATCTATCGCATTCTATCGCTACTTCAACGGTTGAAAATCATGTTTCTGCGAATGTAGAGGCCAGCACTGCAGTGCACAGCCTTCGCCTCTCTTGAGGATGAAGACACTCGTTAGCAATTCGGTTAAAGGAGTAACGATGAAAACAATTATCGATGACGGATTCGCACCTTGGCTGGTGGATGGAGCGACATTTGAGGACGGCTATCCCATTATTGAGCCCCTGCCAGAAACCGTTCCATTCCCTACGAAATTAATTCCAGTCGATAAGCTGAACAAGGTTGATAGCACGAATGGCTTCGCTCATTTCTATCTGGCTGATGTAAGGTTTCGTCCCTTCATCGCGAATCTCCCGCAACGCATCGACAAGCTGCTGCAATACGACGGAGTAATCACACCGGACTTCAGTATCTATCGCGATGCTCCTGAGCCGGTCCAGATTGCCAATGTCTATCGCAACCGTGCAGTCGGCAGCTATATGCAACGCAATGGCATTCCGGTCATTACCGATGTTTGCTGGGCAGATGAGCCCTCATACAAGTTCTGTTTCAAAGGCGCTCCACGCCGCAACATCATCTCGATCAGCACCGTCGGAATCATGACCAAGACCGAAGAACGCGTTGTGTTCCGCAAAGGATTGGACAAAATGATGGAGATTCTTGAGCCGACGCGCGTAGTCGTCAACGGCGAGATGCCTGAAGAATTCATCGAACAATATCAATCAACCACAGTTTTTAAGGCGTACCCGTGTTGGACGCGAATGATGAAGGAGGCCGCAAATGGGTCGCGGTGATAGCGAGCAGTACTACACGTCACATGGCAGCCGTCGCGTGCATCATAAGGCACTCATTCATTCTATCGACGGTAATTTCAGCCGTAATCCGCGGACTGGAAAAATCCAGAAATTTCGCAGCGGCGGACATGGCCAAAGTAACATCAAGATTTTAGAGAGGAATGGCATCGAGTACCATATCGGTAAAACATATCCCAATGGAGTGAGGGTCGGGTATGTGCCCAAACATGCAAATCGCAGGAAGCAAACAGGAACCGGACAGACTTGGTTCCCAAAGAACTGGACAACCCGTGACATTGTCAAGGCCGGAGAGCATGTGAGCAGTCTAAGACATAACCGAAAGAGTCATGATGGTGTGATCATGTGGGGAACCTGGAAAGGTGTGCGTGTCGGTGTGATAAAAACCAATGGTCAAATCGCCACGATATTCCCTGATACCAAGCAGCCAGCACGGTCCCATAGGAGGAAAAGGAACTACTAATGTTTGATGTCAACAAGGTGAAGCAGATTATCACCGAACGTAATGCGACCAATGACGAATGGGACGATCGAATCGAGGATTGTTGGAATCGATTGGTTGAGGAGCTTAGCCATGACCCGGATCAGACAGCTCAGTTCATCTTGCACTGCTCCGATGAAGAGCTGTCCACTGTAGGCGAGGTCCTTGATGAACTCATCTGGAAGACTCAAAGCACGGACATCATCAAGGCATATCGAATTGCCGTCAGGCTGCATCCAAAAGAAAACAAGCGGTTCCATCTTGGAGCAACGCTCGATGATGCAATCGAATCCATGCTGAAAGACCGCTCTCAAGCTTATCAGCTGATAGTTTGGAGGCCTTCTCCGGAGGATCTCGAAAAGGCCCAGAGCTGACGATAATCGATCCTCGTTAAACTCAAGCCCTATCGTAACCCTATTTACAATATGTCCGGTTTCTGCATGGATTTTAAATCGGTTTTAAATCCATGCAGAAACCAGCTCACAGTAAAATACGTTTTCCATCCTTGATGACAGCGACAAGCTTGCGCCGGTATTCGTCCAGGAATTCATCCACATCGTCTACCGTGCGTAGCATCGGCTTCGGGCGTGGTGGCGCGACGCGAATGGTGCGCTCCTCCGGCTTGGCTTGCTGAGACTCAGTCTGAGCGAAATGCTTAGGCGCATTCTGCGCTTCAGACGTAATTCTGCGAGCCAGTGCTTCTTCCGCTGCAGACTGCTGCTGACTGGTTTGCGCCGTAGGCACAACTGTCTGTTCATGTTGCACCTTGGCCGCATCAAGCTGATTAATCAACTCCAGATACAGTCGGTTCTCCACTGTCTCCGCAGTCTGACGAATGTCAGCAATATACTTCGCCTGCGTAATCTTGGTTGCTGCATCATCCAGCGAGCGCATAGCCCGCTGTTGAGCATCCTCAGCAGCAATGCGATAGGAGTCAATGCTTTTCAGGTTTTCGCGAATGCCACCGACTACATTCAGAGCCTGTTCGCGTTCCGTGTTCACCAGATCACCAAGATGCTGTTGCAGTTCGGCAAGCCTTGTCTTGAACAGATTGACCTTGTTGCCCTTATACAGCTGCGGGTCGGCGGCGATGGCGCTAACCTCATCGCGCTCCTGCTGCAGCTCATCGGAAGCCAATGTGAAGTTGGAATCATTGGCGCGAATCCATTCCAAACCTGTAACTAACGTATTACGTTGCATGCCATGGAGAATCTTACGGATCGGATCGATCACATCGTCTTTATCATCGAGCAGCTCTTCCGCACTGTTGTTTTCGCCGTCCACGGGGAACGTTTCGAGCAGCCAGCTCACCGGCATGGATGCTACCGACTTCAACCGTTCCAGAGGCCCGGCAAGCTGAGCGACAAACGCGAACTGACCGTTTGCTGCTTGCAGCTTCTCAAGCTGGATTGCTTTTTCCCGCAGCGATTCCTTGATGGTTTGCGCCATGATCTCGGCATCATTACTCAATCGATCCGGAGTGATATCCAGATATTCGTCGGCGAATTCCTTCAGCGTTCTCAGCTTGCCGGCATCATACTGCTTGGGAATCTCCACGCGGATGTTCTCGCGCTTCTTCTGATTGTTCAGCCATGCGACAGCATCGGTACGTGCCACCCTGTTGCTATCCAGGATGAGTCGGATTCGCTCACCGCCATACAAGTGGCACAGGCACGCCAATGTAGACATGAGCGGCCAACCATACGGCATGTCTTCAAAATGCTGCACAATGCCGCGTACGGTGGGCGTGGTGTTCATGCGCTGTTGGCCAGCCACATAGTCGTATATCTCCTGTGACGGCAAATCCAGACGGTTCGCGACACTGTTTGCTTCACTTACTGTCGCCTCGTCGTCGGAAGTGTGTGCGAGCACGGTGGCCAGGTCCCGGTCGGCGTAGGCAGGCAGATCCGCCACCATGCTGAGATTCGTATACAGGCGGCCGATAAGCGTCTGCATTGCCTGATGAACCATGACGGCTGCATCCTGACTGGATTTGACCTCCAGCTGCGAGCCGTTGTATGCAATCGTGGCCTCACAGAGGGCATGAGCCACTTCGATACGCAGCTCGTGCCTCATAACGTCACGATTGCTGCTCTTCTCCCGGATGATACGGCCGCGCGGCCCCAGCTCATTGGAATGCAGACGGAGGTATTTCTCCGTGCGCACCAGCAGCGCCACGTCCTGCATCAGTTTGGATCCATTGGCGTTGAGAATGAAGCACACGCTATCGCGGGCTCCCGCAGAACGCAGAATCTTGGATTCCGTGGGTGAACTATCCATGGGCGTCACGATATGCAACGTTATGGGGTACGACCGGCCACGCAGAGAACCGTCGACCATCAGGCCGTAATGGAAGGTCGGCTTCTGCTTACCAGTCTCATATTGCACCTGCAGCGGACTGACCAGTTCGTTCACCATGCCGCTGAAGCAATCGATGATCTGACTATCCTCAATGTCGAGATTCTTGATCTCGCTTTCCACAGCCTGCTCATCGTTGGTCAGGTACACGTATTCATCGCCGGTACGATGCACGTAATTCTTACGTTCCAACATGTCCAACGTGTCCCGGATGTTCTGCTCCAATTGCGGCAGATCGGCGTCAAAACGGTTGAATACCAGAATGCGCAGATTACGCACGTTGGCTTTGAATCCCTCGACGTGTTTGACGAGCAGCAGGGCTTTGAGCAACGGCAACGCCAGTTTCTGGGTTTCCAAATCGAACGAGCGCTCGGCCTCATTGATCAAATGGTTCACCGAGCTTTGAATCGTTCCCGCAATGCCATCGTAGAGGGCGCTGAACGGAATCAGATTGCCAACCGGGTCGTCCTTATGATCGGCCAGCGCACTGCTGATAGTGGACAGCAGCGACCGTTCGCCCACGGAACGATGCTGACCTTCAAAGAAACCGGCGGCGCTCATGCCACGCATAGCATCCCTGAACAGCGTGAACTCGTAGTTCACGAACGGATAAGTAGCCTCGAAATCATCCCAAGTGCCGAACTTACGGTCGCTGTAACTGTTGACTCCACCCTCACCTTGGAAGGTAAACAGAGCATCCAGCTCATCGCGATGCCTGTTCCATAATGCATCGACCTCACGGTCACCAGTCTCGTTCTTGACCAGCAGTCGCTTTTGGATGACCTCAATGGCATCAGTGCTGGAAAGCTTCAGGTTGACAGCGAACCGGCCTTTGATCTTCGTAAAGTCAAGTCCCTGGCTCACGTTGCGGTCACCAATTACGGCGTCGATATCCTCCTGTGAGGTCACAATCACCCATGCCCTGCCGTTGGTACGGGAAAACAGTTCCTCCGTAATCGTTTGCAGGTTCAGCATACGGTCAGTGTTCTTGCCCACGAACTGGCCGACCTCATCCACCAGGAAAATCAGGCGATAGTTAGTCGGCTTCTGCTGCAGCCAATCGTTCACGTCATCGGCGAAATCGGCAATGGTGGGATTGTACTGTTTTTGATAATCCTTGAGAATATCCTTGACCTCGTCGCCGGTCGTCGCCGCGAAAGCTTTGTCGATCTTGGCACCGGAGAACGCCGCTTGGGCACGGCCCTTCGACCATGGTTTACCGGCTACCTGTTCGAACTGGCGTTTGAACTCGTCCAGATACCCGTTGCTGTCGAGATCATGCTCCATTTTCGCCACGTATTTATTCGCGCCGTAATAGCCACGGGCTTCATCGAACACGCGGATGAACGCGTCCATCAACGCGGTATTACTGCCCTTTTGCGATTTGCTATCGATATTGAACAGCAGCGAGGTGGCGGGAATATGCGCGTTCACATCCAACAGAGCTTCAAGCTCATGGTTCTCGGCCTCGCGAGCCTTGGCTTTCATGATTTCGATGACCTGGGCGCGGGTCATCGATGATGCAGCCTGTTCGTCGGCGTTCTGCGATCCTGATCCACCAGCATCGTTGCGGGGATAATCACCCAAAATATGGGAGAGCATCTTCAGCAAGTGGGATTTACCGGAGCCGAAGAAGCCGGAAATCCACACGCCGTTCGTGTAATCGGCGGATGGAGCGTTATACACGTCGAGGAATTGTTCAAGGTTGGCCTGAATCTCGTTGGTGAGCACGTACTCGTTGACCTCATCAGCGAGATGGCTGTTGTCTCCAGCCTTGATGACGCCATCAATCTTATCCTCAATGTTTTTGGCGAAAATGTCTTTCAACGTTACTCCGGCGCTCATGCGCGGGCTCCTTCCATGATCGCAGTATTGAGGCTGAACGCGCGGTAATAGTTGTCCGCGTCAAGCGTATTGAACAGGCGCATCACCGACACCGTGGAAGCGGTTTTCTTATAGGTTCCGGGGAAGAACACCACCACCGGCGTGGAAGAACGTACTATGTCCTGAATGCTATTGAGCAACGCGTGGGTGCGAATATACGGGTACACCTGGCCGACACCGGTGAAGAACACCAGATCCGCTTCATTATTGGCCGCCGCCTGCTCGTAGCGTTCCTTGAGAGCGGCTTTGAAATCATCATTATCCGGGCCAAGCATACCGGCGAGCGCCTGATAGAAATCATCATCCTGAAGCCTCGGCCAACTGCTTGCCGCTGCGATTCCGTCATTGTCATTTTCGGTGTCTTCTTCGCCGTGCATGTCGGGTTCCTGTTCGATGGCGGCATCGAATACGTCATTCTTCTTCATGAAGTCGATGGCGAATTCATAGATGTTGATGACGAGCACTGCTGGAGCCGTATCGGCAGAGTCCACGGGATCCATGCTTTGCAAACGGTTGACGAGCAGTGGGATGCGACGCTCCACATCCAGCTCCTGCTCGGGGTGGTATGCGTAAATGTAGTTCGCAGGCTCACCGCCGGTATCCTCGCCGTTGCGAAAACGCTTGGATCGCATGTAGCGGAACAATCTATCGAAATCCTGCTCAATAATGCCGGACTGCAGACGTGCATCAGTCCTTGTCTGCACCATGTCGGTTCTCCTCCCGTATATCTGCATACGTCTTCGTGAACATCATTGTGGTTTCAATGCCGAGGCGTGTTCCCGAATTAGTATCCCTCAACGTTCCCGCATGGGGAAAAAGCCGAACGATTCCGGTCTCTTGCCCAGAATACTGGCAACCGAACCTGACAGTATGGAGGGGAGCAATGTGTTGTCTTTTCTTTTCACCAGTTCGGCTTCATCCATCGCTTTGAACACATTGCCTCGAAGCTTGGCCTGAGTGGCTTTACTGAGCTCCTCCAGTTCCGGATGCCACATCGCTTTGCCGATCATGAACCGATCGTAATCCTCGTAGGTCACGCTAAGGTCGCCTAACAGGTAATGATCCCGAACGACTTCATTAGCGAACTCCCCCACGATGGCATAATAGCGGCACATCGACACCCACATCAGCGCACGGCAATCCGATAATGCCACGTCTTGATCAGCCAAGAACCTTATTTCCACATCGGACAGCGTGCTCAGTCGTTTGAGCACCTCATTGACCACACGAGCATTCGCCGATTGCGTGCGAATACCCAACACATTCTCGTCAATAGCCCGCTTGCGCACCAACGTAACGTACTCTCCCAGCTCAATCGAATCTGGTTGTTCCCGGCAAAACTGGTCACAGTAACCGTTATCGATAAACAGTGAAGCGATGATTCGGCTTTGTGAGGCGAGCAGGCCACCGACCGTGAACGACAGACGATAGCGTTCGCCGCCTTGCAGGGTCTCCGTACCGTACGAACCTGGCATTACCGCTCCTTCACCTTGTTGAACAAGAATATTTCAGACTACACTTCATGCGGGATATGCCGCATGTGGCGCAAAAGCTTGAACAACCCTCCATCTTCAATCGACGTAGCGAGAGCGCCTTCATTCCAATGGTCGGCACGGATTATGAATGTGAGAAGCGCCATGACTGTCTTCGTGTCCAACGCATCGAGATCACCATGGTAGAGATACTGATATGGATTCCTGATTCCCGCTTGATCTAAAGTTTCCGAGTACTCATGGTCGCCGCCTTCCCAATCGTTGTAGAAAGCGTCCAATACGGCACCCACCATGTAGGAGTACATTTCGGCCTTGGAATCCTGCGATATACCCTGAAGTACACCAATCGCATCGGTCAGGGCCAACAATGGGCGAATATTCGGGACATGCTCACCTTGGCTCCTCTTGCCGTATCGACGTCCCTCGATCAAATCCTCTTCTTTGGAACTCGTACGACTCCAACCATTACGAGCATTTTCCAGAGCCTTGGCGTACCAGTCAAGACCTCCATCCACGGCAACTTCGAATAAAGCGGCCGCCTCCATATACAAATTGCAAGCGCTTTCAGAATTCATTCCCGTTGCAGCGGAATGTTCATACCACTCGGCCAGACGCAGATCAATGCTGGCCAGTACTGCGGCATCCTGTGGATCGTCAGGGTTGCATGTCGCTCTCGCAATCCGCGCTGCTTCACCATATAGCTCGACAGCCTTGTTCATATCTTGAGTGCAACCTCTGCCGGTTTTATATAGATCTCCGAGTTTGTAGCAAGCTTCCGCGTTCCTGAGTTCTGAACCTCGCGAAAACCAAGTGAATGCGAGCGTCTCGTTTATGTGACCACTACGGCCATACAGGTACACATAGCCAAGATTCGTCGCGGCCTGTGCATTGCCAATTTCGGCACTTCGCTCATACCAGTGGGCCGCCAAATGAAATAATCGCTCGCGTTCCTCTGATTGAGATTCACGCATTGCAGCGTCATATGCCCGTGCGCCCAATTGTAGCGAGATGGCTCCGCCGCACGCGACATCTGCTGTTGCATAATCGAAATCAGTGTCATCCATAGTATTTCCTCGCTACGAAACGGCTTACGACGATATGCACAAGGATATCCGAGATGTCATAGGAGCACGATTCAGGACGAAGCCCTGTCGACTACACTCGCTAACAAGAGGTGATAGATATGCGGCTACAAATGGTCAGTGATTTCGATACGGGCGGCAAGGGCCCGCTGTTCCTGATGTTCCATGGGTATGGCAACGACGAGAGCGAGATGGTGCGCATCATCGACGCGGTGTATGTAGGCACAGGAGAAGCGCCTGACTATCTGTCGTTCCGCGGCACCTATGCTCGTCCCTACATGGGCGGAGCATACTGGTATCCGGATGGATGCGGCGTTGATGAGCGACAACGCAAGTGCGCGGCGGTTGGCGAAGCGGTTGCTTCATTGCTGGATTCGGCGGCGTTTACCAATCGCAAGAAGGTTCTGGTCGGCTTCTCACAGGGCGGCTATCTTTCCTATCGACTCGTGAAGGCATACCCGAATCTGTTCGATGCGGCGATACTGTTGAGCCCATCGTTCAAGGGTGAGGAAGGCGCGCGGCTGGATTCGTCTGCTCGGCTCTTCCTCGCATACGGTTCTTCAGACCGTACCATCCCGCTGCCTGATCAGCACAATGCTCGCTTAGTGTTGGAAGACACCGGCCATCTGACATATCGCGAATACCCAGGCATGGGCCATGCCATCTGCGATGCAGAGATTATCGATTTGCACGACTTCGTGAACCAACTGTAGCCCAGTTGTATGGCTATCTCCCTTGTAAGAGGTACATCCGAATGCTTACGGATGTCTATCTGTTTTGCGAGGGGTACTCAATTATGAGAACCTGAAGTATGAACGGTGTTATTCCAACGTTTATACTTCAGGTTTTACTGTTGAAGTACCCCTCGCAAAGCAGATAGACATCCGGAGTTCAGCCAATGTACCCCCTGTAAGGCAGATACGTGCTCATAGCTCTGCAATACAGAAGTAGCGAAAGCCTTCAAGACTCTAGCGCACGTCCCATTCAGGCTTCCACGTGTACTGCATGTCATACGCGGAGGCCCAGAACATGTATTCGTGTTCCACGCCGACCACAAAGATGTCCACAAGCTCCTGCTTGCGTTCCTCGTTCAAGCCTTCGACCAACTCTTCGATATGCGCGAGCAGCCATGCGGAGGAGCTCCAGAACTCCTCGGTCTTGTACATGTCGACCCAGCTCTTGTACGGGTTACCCTCAAGCGAATCCGCAAACTCGGCGGCCAGACGCTGACCGTAATCGGCGTACACCCATGCGCATGGCAGTACGGCCACAAGCACGTCCACGAGTGAACCGCCGTAGGCGATGGAGAGAATGTTCGACGTGTAGGCGCGGGCGAACGCGGACTGACGCACATTGTTCATCTCTTCCGCACTAACGCCGAAACTGGCCATGTATTCGCGATGCATGGAGGATTCCACGTTGAAAATCGCGTTCTGCACGTTGGCCATGAACTGCATGATCTCCGGATCCTGCGTCTTGGTGAGGGCGAGCGCGTGCACCTTGGCGTAATCCTTCAGGTAGCGGTAGTCCTGCAGCAGGTAGAACGCGAATTTCTCACGTACCAGCGTACCGTTGCCGAGTTCGCGCAGGAACGGCTGCTTGTAGCCTTCCTCCCACACCAGGTCGGCGGCTTTGCGCAGACGCTGGGCGAATGGCGGCAGATGATCGAGCGTGATTGGGCCGAATTGGGCGGCATCGAATGCCATAATTGCTCCCTTCGATGGTGTTGGCCAACAGGTTCCAAGGGTCAGGTCAAGCCTTTCTCAACCTGCCGAAAAACTAAGAACTGGTCAACAAAAGCGAAAACCGTTATTTTCCGGCTACAGTTCCCCTGCAACGTCGATCATTATACGTGGTATGGGCCGGTCTGGTCGAGAGGCGATAAAAGAACAATGCTGCCGCTCCATATGCTCCCACAAGACGCCCGCAAGCATCGTCCGGTCTGTCATATTCGTCAGAGCATCATGATCACCGAGAAAGTCGGAATATCTCCATCACCATCCGCGCCGTTCCAAGATCCGGCGAATGCGTGAAACGACATCCGGATCCCTTGGCGAAGTCAGTCTTGGGAAAATCCTCACCAGACGACGCTGCTGCCAGCTGAGCGATCGCGCAAGCACCTCATTGGCTATGTCAATACGCGTATCGATGGCTTCGATCTGTTCGAGCTTGCGCATCTTGATCTGCTCAGAGACACGGGCAAGACGCGAATCGAAGCTATGCAGACCGGCTTGGGTAATAGCCCAATCCACCGCTGTAGCCACAAACAACACGGCTGCCGCAATGCCGACCATAATATCTGGCCATGATTCCACAATGTCCGCCATCCGCGGCTGAACCACAAGCACTATGGTCGCAGCTCCCAAACCGAATGCCAGAAATCCATTGAGATATACCCGTCCATTGATGTTGAACGGTTTACCTGTATAGTCCCAAAACCGTACGTGATACAGCTTTTCGATCGCCCATGACGAAACATACTCCAGCGTGCAGGCGACCACGCCACTGGCGAGAAACAATGCAACCGGGTTACGCACGTCATGCAGAAGCGCCAGCACCAACAGCGCGCCAAACCCGTAAATCGGACAGATAGGACCGTTGAGCATGCCCCGGTCTTCAAACCGTTTGCGTAGCACCACGCTCAGCATCGTCTCCCACGCCCAGCCCACAAACGAATACGCCGTCCAATACAGAAACCATTGCGCGCAGATCAGTAGCATCGTCATGCTCACTCCTGAGTGTTCGTCGATTGGAATATGCCGGATTATCACAAGGATAGACAAGACTTGGCAAATAGTCTCTCGCCTGCAAAAGGCACGGAATTGAATTCCGGTTCAATGTGCGCGCGACGAGTACAGTATTGCGTGACAGGGTATTCGTCCGATAATTCCTGTTCCCACGCATTCACGCGGGACAAGCAAAACGGCAAAGGAGCAACTATGGCATTGATGGAACCGCCGGCGATTCCGGTGCGTAAGGCGCACGATGGGTTGGAACTTCCAGCCATCGGATTCGGCACATATAAGGTCAACGGTTTCGCAGGTGCGGAAGCCATCAAGTCCGCACTTCAGGTCGGCTATCGTTTGATTGATTCCGCATTCAACTACGAGAACGAGGGCATCGTAGGCAAGGCGATCCGCGAATCCGAGGTGCCGCGCAAGGATATCATCGTGGCGTCCAAGCTGCCGGGCCGCCATCATCAGTACGATCAGGCTCGCGTGACCATTGAGGAATCCGTGGCTCGCATGGGTTTGGATTACATCGATCTGTATCTGATTCACTGGCCGAACCCATCCCAGGGCCAGTTCGTGGAAGCGTGGCAGGCATTGGTCGATGCTCAGAAGCAAGGCATTGTGAAGCATATCGGTGTGAGTAATTTCCTGCCCGGTCATATCGATCTGCTGATTCGCGCCACCGGTGTGACCCCGGCCGTGAACCAGGTGGAATTGCATCCGTTCTTCCAGCAGAACGAGCAGCGTGCCTACGATGACGCGCATGGCATCATCACCGAGGCATGGAGTCCGCTCGGCCGGGCCAACCAGATGTTGAAGGATCCGACCATCGTGCGTATCGCCGAAAAGCATGGCGTCTCCCCTGTGGCCGCAATCCTGCGCTGGCATCTGCAGTTGGGTGATGTGGCGATTCCGAAGTCGATGCATGCCGATCGTCAGCGCGCGAACCTCGATCTGACCGGCTTCGAATTAGACGAGCAGGATATGCAGGATATCGCCGTCATGGATAATCCGGAAGGCTACACGTTCGGCCAGAATCCGCATTGGCACGAGGAAGACTGATCTCTTGCGGTGATTGCGAGCAGTTTCATGAATCCGCAATCACGCGAATGTTAACTTCCTGAACTTTTTAGGCGAGCCTATCGCAGACAACCTGATTGTCCGTGATAGGCTCGCCTTGTTGATGGCAACAATGACGCCGCCACCGAACAGAACGGAGAATAATATGACCGACGCTTCAGTATTCGATCAGTACCCACTCGACCAGTGGAAAGAACCATCTCACCGTATTATGGATCGCTTCTCACTGGCCGGCAAGAAGGGCTTCGTGACCGGCGGCGCCGGTGGCCTTGGCCGTAATGTGGCCGCCGCGTGGGCCGAGGCAGGGGCTGATGTGGCCATCGTTGATTTGCCGCGCACCAAAGAGACGCTTGAGCCGCTTGCTCAGGAACTGTCCGAACGTTACGGCGTGAAAGTCGTGCCACTCTACTGCGATGTCTCCGACAAAACTCAGGTCGACGCGTTGAAGACCTCACTTGTTGATGAGCTCGGCACCGTGGATGTCGCGTTCATCAATGCCGGTGTGAATGTGCCCGGAGACGACGCCGATGAACCGTACGAGGTCTGGCAGAAGACCATCGATATCAACCTGACCGGCGCCTACCTGACCGCGCAGATTGCCCAGCACATCATGCGCGAGCACAACCATGGCGGCTCTCTGGTGTTCACCTCGTCGCTATCCGCGCACAATGCGAACTTCATCGCCGGTGGACCTTCCCCGGTGGCCGCGTACGGCGCGTCCAAAGCCGGTATCTACGAATACGCGCGCTACTTGGCGGCCGCACTGGCACCGTATGGCATTCGCTCGAACGCCGTCTCCCCCGGCTACGTGTGGTCCGGTATTTTCGAAGGCCGCATCGTTCCCGAGGCACACGATATGATGACCGCTCCCGTGCCGATGCGCCGCTTCGGCACGAATGAGGAAATCGCCACCGCAGTGTTGTTCCTTGCCAGCGACGCCTCCTCGTATGTCACCGGAACCAACCTGCAGGTTGACGGCGGTTACTCCGTGTACTAAATACCACAGTGAATGCAGCAGATGAGATAGAGCCAGCGCAACGAAACGCGGTCGTTTCTAATCAGTTTCCCTGCCTGCTGATACCGCCTTTATGACCGGTCGCCTTGAACGGCTGTGCATGCGCCGATGTTCTGCGCGCAGCATGCACAGCCGTTTTGCGTGCGCTCTTCCGTTTGTCTCCGCCACGGTGTTCATCGTCATTCGCCGTCTGACCTCGAACGGCGATGTTCTTTGCTTTCAGCGCCTTCCACCATCGCTCATCCATACCGTTGTTCTGCCCCTCACTCATGGTCGGCACCTGTCATTCACTTCAACTGCGGGTCGGCAAAGCGTCGGTTGTTCAGCACCGGCAGAATTCGACGGGCTGAATCGAGAGATTCACGGCTGAGCTTGGCGGTAATCATCGCGAAACCGTCATCTCCAGTTTCGACGATGACCCCTCCCATGGGATCGATGATGCGGCTGCAGCCGATGTTGCGCTTGCTCACCTCACTGCAGGCCAATACGTAACAGGTGTTCTCCACCGCGCGGACGGCCGTCAGCAGGTTCCAGTGGTACTTCTTTTGCGGTCCGCGCACCCATGCAGCGCTGACCACGATTGCATCGGCTCCGCGTGCGGCCAAGGAACGCGCGGTTTCCGGGAATCGCACGTCGTAGCAGGTCATCACGCCGATGCGCCAGCCATCGATGGTTACTATCGGCGGCAGTTCATTCCCAGAAAGAACCACATCCGATTCCCTCGCGGCAAACGCATCGTATAGATGCAGCTTGCGATAGGACGTCGCGATCTCTCCCTCGCAAATGACGAGGAACACATTGATCACACGAGGATTCACAACGGACTCGCGCCCCGCCCCGGCTTCGCCACGTCTTGCTTCCCGAGCCGCCGGAACAACATGGACTGTGCCCATCAATACGATGTGATGTACTGCGCTGATTCGTTGCAGCCCTGTCACAAATGGCCCATCAAGCGGTTGGGCATGGGCAGCCGCGAACGAATCATCATCCCTGTCACGCGCGATCAGACCCTCCGGCAGTACCAGCAACCTCGCGCCACCGGCCGCCGCTTCGCGGGCGAACGCATCAATCCTCTCCAGATTGCGTTCCGGTTCCCGTGTCACCGTAAACTGCGCGACCGCTACCGGCAGGCAGTCAAGAGTCTTCATCGTTCACACCAGTCCGAGGGCGCGGAAGGCGTTGGCGAGGCCGTTGTCATGGATATCGGTGGTTTGCAAGTCGCAGAACTTCTCGATGCCATGAACGGCATTGCCCATGGCCACGGATGTACCGGCGGCCTTGAGCATGGCGGTATCGTTGTCGGAGTCGCCGATGGCAATCGTGTCGGCAATGGTGTAGCCAAGCGCATCGGCCACATTGCGCACGGCAGTACCTTTATCGATACCGTTGATCAACAGTTCGCCATTGTTCGGAGAGATCTTGTCGTATGAACCGTGCACGGTCTCGAACCAGGGCGACAGATCACGCTTGGTCTGTTCAAACGTCACATCAGGATCCGGCCCAGTGAAATACGAACCCTTGCTTACATGAATCACCTGTCCCAATGTGGCCCCGGAGGGAATCTCTACCTCATCGATCAGATGCCAGAATCGCGCGAACTCACCGCGGTTGAACACCTTGCCTTTAGATTCCAAATGACGACGATACCCTTCCGAAATATACATGCCATCCGCACCCTGCCACTGATAGCTCTCGATGTGGTGTTCACGGAAATACTCCATCGCCGCGTCCACGGCATCGGCCGATACGAGGTGCTGGAACAGCAGCTTATCCCCCACGTTCGCCTGTGCGCCAGCCACGGAGACCACGCCATCGAAGCCGAGATCAAGAATACTGCGCTCGATTTTCGGCATGGAACGTCCGGTGCAAATGAATAGCTTGTGCCCATTGGACTGCGCTTTGCGACATGCGTTTTTCGCTGATTCCGGCACGATATGCTTTTCATCCGCCAATGTGCCGTCAATGTCAATGAACACCAGTTTGCTTGCAACCATACACTTCTCCTCGTTGCACATACGATTCAACCACGTCTACGTCAACGACAAGAATACATCAGACCGTTTTCACCCATCCGCGTGAGCCATCGATATCGATCAATGCCGGACACGCGATATCACGATCAATCTGTCCAAGTCACTTACACCGAGTGCTCTTCCGCTTCACCTCGCGTAATGAACGGCATGCAACACAACGCGAGCGCGAAGAATACAGCAGCATAAATGAACATCCACTTGTATGTTCCCGTCACCTGCTGAATCAACCCGAATACCGCAGGACTGACTGACGCCGCGAATGCTGTTGCCAGATAGTAATAAGCCGTCATGGCTCCAGTGTTTTCTCGGCCTCCCAGTTCGGCAATCCATGGAAACGCATTCACATAGACGAGCGTCCACAGGAGCCCGTAGCCGAATGCAAGCATCGGTACCAAGGGAGCTGACGCAACCCAAGGCATAGGAACGAACATGAGTATCGCAAGAATCAGGCCGACGCTCATCGTGTTCCTGCGGCCGTATTTCGTACCGATCCAACCTGCAGGTATATCGGAGGCCATCGCGCCTATCGCATACCAAACCAAGCTACCGCCAGCTACTGCAGCTTCCATGCCAAGATCATGAACCGCGAACAAGCTGAAGTACGTTTCAACCGCGTTACCTCCAAACGTGTATAGAAACAGCACCAAGAGAATCAATACGAAACTTCTGCGCGACTCCACGTCCAAATCAAGTTTCGGGATTACGGCTTGTTTCAACTCTTTCCAGCTGACAAACGGTATTCGAGCAGATTCACCTGGCTTGGTCCGGAAATCATCCGGCTCCTTGACAAGAAGATTCAAGGCAAGCAACGCGACGACCATGATGATGCTTCCGCTGATGAACGCCGGCCCCATTCCGTAGTGTTTGTATAAGTAGCTGCCCGCCAACAATGCGATTACGTTTCCGACGGCACCCATGAAGTTGATGATGCCGTTCGCCTGACTTCGTACATGTGAATCGGTTACATCAGGCATAAGGGCCACGATTGGCGCACGGCAAGCGGACATAAGGACCGCGTACAGAATAATTGCGATGACGGTGAGCGGCGCGGTTGGCGCGATAGCGATCAGCATCAGGCATACGGAGGCGATGGGTATCGCGAACAATGCGAACGGCATCCGCCGTCCCCATCTGGTTCTCACCTTATCGGAAATCAGGCCGAAGAACGGCTGAATGGTAAAACCACAGAAATTGTCGATGCCCATGATGACTCCGACAAGAGCCGTGGGAAGCATCATGTCTTTGAGCTTGATCGGCACGTAAGCGTTATACAGCGCCCATGCGGCGCTGATGGCAAACATGCCGAATCCAATGGAGAAGGTTTGCGCGTAGTTGAGACGAGTCTTACCGTTTGCAGACATGGTCAGCGGCTTCCATCGCGAATGCTGCGAGCGACCGCCGGTCTGTCGGTGATGATGGCGGGAACATCATGTTCAATCATCCAACGAATGTCATCTTCATCGTCGACAGTCCAGGCGACGGGCCTGATCGAATGCTTCTTCAGTCCTTCAAGAATCCCAGGGCCTTCGGTCAGATTCCTATAGAACGGATGAATCACGTCGGTATGCATCGTTTCCGCATATTTCCAGGGCTCCACCAATCCTTCGTTGTATAGAGGGGCGATTACGGCATCGGGATCATATTCGCGCAATGTAAGAAGACTGAAATGGTTGAAATTCGAATACCAGACACGGTCTGCCATATCATACTTATGCACAAGATCAACAATCCTGCGCTCGATATCGGGATAGATCACCTCAGCGCTTTTGATCTCGATATTCACGACGAATCCAGGCTGGTTCCGGAAGAGTTCAAGCACTTCGCTGAGCAGTGGGACTCGTGTCGGCTTCATGTAACCGGGCATTTGGATCGAGAAGTTCAGGCGACTTACATAGTCGTATGTCTTGTCTCTGAGGAATCCATGACCGTCGGTCATGGCATCCAATTGTGCATCATGGATGCAAACCAGTTGACCGTCACCGGTCATCTGGACATCGAGTTCGGTACCATCGGCGCCTTCTGCGATCGCAAGGCGGAAGGCTTCCATTGTATTGGACGGTGCGGCATGGGCAGCGCCTGCATGCCCAAGAATTGTAGTGCTCACGCTTTAAGTACTATCCATGCAACATGTTCAACACGATGCAGGGCCAATACCGGAACGCGAATACTGGGTGAACAAACGGATTCGATGGTTCTTGAAAAGCGAGATATTGCGGAAAGACACAACAAGACCGATGTGGTTTGATTGCCGTTTCGTATCGTCTCTCATTGAGGAAAGCACGAAACGACAATCAAGTCATATCGATGATTTCCCGTTACCGTTTTCACTGGAATCTGCCGACTACCGAATACACCGATTACTTCATAGGATCGAGGAACTCATCAAGTCTTGCGTTGCACCTATCGGGATATTCGTAAACCATGAGATGATCGCCCACCACATAGGTGGGAGTTTCAGGGCATTCTTCGCTGATTCTTTGGCATGTCAATGACGGATCCCAAAGCTAGGTGTTGATTGCTCAATTAAACGACAAACTTTGATTCTATGGGCATCCAGCTTCCGCCACCGTTCACACCGCATAAGTCACACCGCGTAGGCGGACCAGCGGCCGTGACTGTGCTCGACTTCGATGGGCATGCCGAACAGGTCGGAAAGACGCTCGTCGGTCAGGCCTTCCTTAAGCGGACCGGAGTAGATAATAGTGCCGGCACCGGGGTTGCCCATTGCATCGATGCCATCGCTCGTGGCATCCTCGGCCGGAATTGGCTCGCGTCCCATGATGGCGATATGGTCGAAGCCAGCTGGAATTTCCTCCAGACGGTGGGTTACGAGCACCACCGCACGATCGGAACTTTCCTCGCCGATACGGCTCAACGTGCGCATTACCTGTTCGCGGCCACCCAAATCAAGGCCCGTAGTCGGCTCATCCATAATCAGCAGTTCCGGATCGCCCATCAGTGCGCGGGCAATGAGTACACGCGTGCGCTCGCCTTCGGACAAACGCCACATCTGCTTGCCTTCCAAGTAGCTCACCCGGAAATCATGAAGAAGCTGACGGGCTCGCGCATACTCAGCTTCGGAATAGGTATCCTGCCAGCGTCCGGTCACAGCGGAAAGTCCGGTGACCACAGCGTCCAGCGGATCTTCGAAATCAGGAAACTGGCGGCCCAAATCAGCGGAGGCAAGACCGATTCGTGTGCGAAGCTTGAATACGTCGTACTTGCCGAGCTGATGTCCCAGAATAAACACACGCCCTTCAGAGGGGAAGGTACGCGTGGCAAGCATGCCCACCGCCGTTGATTTGCCAATGCCGTTGGGGCCGAAGAGCACCCATCGCTCCCCTGCCTTGATAGTCAGGTTCACATCGGTGATGATCACACGACGATTGCGACGGAACTCAACGTTGTCGAGCTGAAGAACGGTGGTAGGCATGCTCGGTTGTCCTTATTGATTACTGCGATTACTTCTTCTGTTCGTCGAGGACGGACTGGTAGACCTTCACGGTTTCGTCGGCGATGGATTCCCAGCTGAACACGTCACGGGCGCGTTCATAGCCGGCCTGACCCATCTTCTTGCGAAGCTGCGGATCGGCCATGATCTTGTTGATCGCATCGGCCATGTCATGCACGAACTTATCCGGATCAGTCGGAGTACCGGTACCGTCGTGCAGCTGATCGATCGGCACCAGGAAACCGGTCTCACCATCGACCACGACCTCAGGAATGCCGCCGGTAGCGGAAGCGACCACAGGCAGACCGCAAGCCATGGCCTCAAGGTTCACGATACCCAGCGGCTCGTAGATCGACGGGCAGATGAAGGCGTCGCACCCATGTTCCAGCGCGGACAGCTCGTTCTTCGGCAGCATCTCCTCAATCCAGACGATGTTGCCGCGCTCCTTGTCGAGCTCGGCGAACGAGGTCTTGACCTCTTCCATGATCTCCGGGGTGTCCGGAGCGCCGGCACACAGCACCACCTGAACATCCGGGTTCACGAAGTGCAGGGCCTTCAGCAGGTACGGCAGACCCTTCTGACGGGTGATACGGCCCACGAACAGCAGGGTCGGCTTGGAACGATCGATATTGTAACGCTCAAAGACCTTCCAACCCGGATCGTCATCGGCCGGGGTGGCGAATTCAGACATGGTGATGCCGTTGTAGACCACGACCACTTTGTCCGGGTCGAGATTCGGATAGGCAGTCAGAATATCCTTACGCATGCCGCCGGAAACAGCAATCACACGGTCGGCGTGCTCGTAGGCGTCCTTTTCGGCCCAGGAGCTCAGGTTGTAGCCGCCGCCGAGCTGTTCACGCTTCCACGGGCGGAACGGTTCCAAGGAGTGCGCAGTGATGATCAGCGGAGTACCGTGCAGCATTTTCGCCAGATAGCCAGCGAGGCAGGCGTACCAAGTATGCGCATGAATAATGTCAGCATCGACATCGTTGGCGATCTGCAGGTCCACGCCAAAGGTTTTCAAAGCAGGGTTTGCATCAGCGAGCTCGGATGGAGTGTCATAGCCCACAACCTTCAGACTGCCCTTGGCTTCGGCAGCATTCGGAATAGCCGGTACATCGGCTTCGGTGCGCTTGCCATCAAAAGCGCGTACGGTCACATCAATGCGTTCGGCCAATACCTTGGACAGCTCTTCGGCGTGTACACCGGCACCACCATAAACGTGCGGTGGATATTCACGGGTGAGAATGTCAACTTTCATCGGATTAGCTCTCCTTCGTGCATCGAGAAAATCAAGCAATACCCACTTTAAAGCACGAGACCCGCAAAAACGCACAATTTCCAGCGTGCGTTTTGTTATTGCTCCCGTATTGCCGTGTATAAGTGTTTCATGTGCGCGTAGTGACCAAGGTGCCGCACAGACGCTGCCATTCTCTCGGCAGAAAGAGGCGGCAACTGTGCTGGCCCACCTGAGTACCGCGCAGTTGTTGCCTCTTTTTCATTACAAAACGGGCAGTATCCGCGCGTCCTATTCGTACATGCGCACAGTTACTGCCCGTTACAACCACCGAGTCAGACTGCAGTGCCGTTCTGGTCGAGATTCGGATTGTGCTTGGAATCGCCGGCAGTGAAGAACAGGCTCACAACACCCACGATGAACACACCGGAAACGGTGGCAATCAGCCACATCGGATGACTCGGCAGCCACATCACCACGAAGAACGCGATGATGGCTAATGCGATAAGCGTCCAACTTCCCACTCGGAACCACTGGCGCACGGAGTGAGGTGCCTTGAACATCTTCGGATCCGTATAATCCGGATTGGTGTTCAGAACAGTTTCCACTTCGGCGATGCGCCCGCCGCTTGGCTTCCACTCGCCATCCGTGCCATCCTGTAGACGGATCGACTTCTGTTGCAGCTGATATTCATCAATCATGCCGGCCCGGCCACGACCGCGGGTGGCATCATACTGCGACGGAATGCCCTTGCGATTGGCTTTGGCCTGGGCACGACGTTCTGCACGATTTGGCATTTCAATACTCCTGTTTCAACGATGACACTGTTGGCTATATTACTCGCTTGCCGACGGCCGGGCGCACGGAATCCACGAAACGTACGGTTGCACTGGAGCACCTCGTTGTACTGAGCTTTTTGACCGCAGATTCCTGCAACGACATGAAGGTGGCTGCCGTCCGTGACCTGAAATACGGAGTAAGGCTTGCTCACTTCACGTCGATAGCGCAGTCATCCATATGGATCACCACACGTAAGCGGGCTCTTCGTTATCCACGATGGCGCTCATCATCGTGTCCGCATCCACGACCTTGTGGCCTGCATGGACAGGATCCTGCACGTTATAGGACGGGTCGAGGATGTGGTATTGCGTGATTGTCCCGTTCTTGTCCATGTCGTAGCCCATGACAACCACCACATGGTTGCCATGGCCGAACAATGGGTAGAGCACGTGGACGTCCACGGCGGCGAACACCGGATAGTCGTCGGCTAGATCCGTCTTCACCCGTTGGGCGAACATCTGCGCGACGGACGGATCTTTATCCCCTATGGCAATGGTCTGCACACGGTATCCTGCGCCAGAAGGCGTCGGCGTTTCCTCACCGAACAGATAGGCGTTGGCAACGCGGGCCAGATCCACGTATTCCGTACCGGTCACCGGCTTGGTGTCCATGCGTTCGGCCAGTGTGGCTTGGTCTACGTCTACTCCTTTATATGCCAGAACCATCTGCAGGGAGCCAGGCACGCACCAGTAGCCGGTCTCCTGCACACGCTGTGGCACGTCGAGCATCACGCGACCGGTGTTCGATTCGGCTTGGACTTCCCTGTCCGCGCATTCCGGCAGGGATTCTGCTTTCTCGCCAGCAGCGTTGCAGAGCCATTCATCGCCGGGATAGGATTCGTCCACATCTGCGTTGAGTCCGGCGAGCTCCTTGGGGTTGTGCAGTGTCGTAGGTTCCGGCACAGCCTGTTTCGTTGCCGATCGGTCTTCGCTAGGCGTGATTTCCTGCGATTGACCGGACTGGTCTGCGTTGGGTTTGGCCATGGAGGACGCCGGAAGCCAGGCCGTATTCCACATCAGTGCGACAGCTCCGAACAGTACAGCAGGAACGATGATGAAAACCAGTAAGGTTGTTCGCGTGCGCTTCATTGCGTGCCGCCTTTCCCTATGAATCCATGGTACCGTGCGGGCACGCAAAACGACATTAAGTATACGCTCGGACCATGTTCCCGCATACTTAATGTCACTTTTGCGGTCCTAACCGACACTGAGTATGCGAGGCCTTCGTGCAGCCGTATACTGAATACCGGTTTCGAGCGATACTGTTTTCCTGAGGCCGAGGCCCGCCCGTTCACTTCCCCCAAACCGCTTCCGGCGGATAGCTCCCTGGCAGGGTGCCGAGGATGGCCCAAAGAACAAAAAGCTCCCCTCCCGGATGGAAGAGGAGCTGACAGGATGCGAAAACCGAAACGGAGGACCGAATCAACGAGGCAACATCATCGGGCGATCGGACGCCTTGATCGGTGCCGGCAGCTCGCTGGTCTGCTCACTGGAGAGGTACTCGTCCACGGCGGCGGCGCAGGAGCGGCCTTCCGCAATGGCCCAGACCACGAGGCTCTGGCCACGGCCGGCATCGCCGCAGACGAACACGCCATCCTGAGAAGTGGCGAAGTTGTCGTTACGGGCGATGTTGCCACGCTTGTCAAGCTCGACCGGCAGCTGGTCAAGCAGCGTGGTGGTATCCGGGTGCAGGAAGCCCACGGAGATGAGCACCAGATCGGCCGGAATGACACGCTCAGTGCCGGGCTGGCGAGTGAATGGACCATTCTCCCCGGGAGCAACATTCACGATCTTCAAGCCGGTTACGTGGCCATGCTCATCAGCCACGAAGCCTTCCGCTGTGGCGGAGTTCTCGATGGTGACCTTGGACTGTTCCTCTTCGGAACCGACAAAGTTCACGGAATCGGTGCTGTACAGGTACGTACCGCCTTCGGCCATCGACGTGGTCTTCTGATAGGTGCGCGCGAAGGTCGGCCACGGCTGGTTGGCCGGACGTGTCTCCGGCTCCTTCGGCATGATCTGCAACACGGTAACATCCTTCGCACCTTGACGAATAGATGTGCCGAGGCAGTCAGAACCGGTGTCGCCACCGCCGATGACCACCACATGCTTGCCCTTGGCGGTGATGTCGTTAACGGGCTTGACGCCGAAAACGCGGCGGGTGGCATCCGGCAGGAAGTCGAGGGCGAAGTGGATGCCGTCCAGCTCGCGGCCCGGGATCTTCATGTCACGTGGCACGCGGGAGCCAATGGCCACAACCACGGCATCGTAACGGTCGCGCAGTTCATCCCAGGAGATGTCCTTGCCGATTTCCACGTTGGTGCGGAAGCGGGTGCCTTCAGCCTCCATCTGCTCCACACGACGATCAATCAAGCCCTTTTCGAGCTTGAAGTTCGGGATGCCGTAGCGCATCAGACCGCCGATGGCATCGTCCTTCTCATACACGACTACAGTGTGGCCGGCGCGGGTCAGCTGCTGTGCGGCAGCCAGACCTGCAGGGCCGGAGCCGACCACGGCTACGGTCTGGTCGGTCAGGCGTTGCGGCGGCAGCGGCTTGACGTAATCCAAATCCCATGCCTGATCGATGATCGTGCATTCATCGTTCTTGATCATGGTCGGCGGCTGGTGGATGCCGAGCACACAGGCCTGCTCGCACAGTGCCGGGCAGATGCGACCGGTCACTTCAGGGAAGTTGTTGGTCTGGGACAGACGATTGTAGGCGTCCTCCCACTTGCCCTGGCGGACCAGATCATTGAACTCAGGGATCACGTTGCCAAGCGGGCAACCGGTCATACAGAACGGGGTGCCGCAGTCCATGCAGCGTGCCGCCTGTTCGCGAGTCCACGGCTGGAGGCCAGATTCGGCGTGCACGTCGAACCAGTCCTTGATACGTTCCTCAATGGGGCGTTCGGCCAGCTCGCGGCGGGTACGGACTTTCAGGAATCCTCTTGGGTCGCCCATGTCAGCGCACTCCTTCCGTGACGTGCTCGTAAACCTTCTCCCAGGCTCCGGGCGAGTTGAAATCGATGTTGTTGGCCTTGGCTTCTTCCATGGCGCGGGTCATAGCAAGGTACTGCTTCGGAACAACGTGGGTGAAACGCTTGACGGTTTCGTTCCAGTCTTCAAGCAGTGCCGCTGCGAACTGGGAACCAGTCTCCTCGGCATGCTGCTTGATCAGGTCGTACACCAGCTTGGAGGTTTCGGCGTTCAGCGACTTGAACAGCAGGCTGCCGGACTTGATGGCACCCGGGTTGACCTTCTTCATGTCGAGGTCAAGTACGTAGGTGTTGCCGCCGGAGAAGCCTGCACCGAAGTTGCGTCCAGTCGGGCCAAGCACCACAACGGTGCCGCCGGTCATGTATTCGCAACCGTGGTCGCCCACGCCTTCCACCACGAACGTGGCACCGGAGTTACGTACGGCGAAGCGTTCGCCTGCGCGACCAGCCACGAACATCTGGCCGGAGGTGGCACCGAAACCGGTGACGTTGCCGGCGATGACGTTCTCGTGCTTGTCGAAGGTGACGCCTTCCTCGGCACGGACGATCATGCGACCGCCGGACAGACCCTTGCCGGCGTAATCGTTGACTTCGCCGTAGATGCGCAGGGTTTCGCCGCGCGGGATGAAGGCACCGATGGACTGGCCGCCGGAGCCGTGCAGGGTCATGTCGATGGTGTCGTCCGGCAGACCTTCCTCGCCGTAACGGCGGGTGATCTCGTAGCCGACCATCGTGCCGACCGTACGGTTGACGTTGCGGATCGGCATTTCGATGCGCACAGGCTCCTTGCGTTCAAGCGCCGGCTCGGCGAGCTTGATGAGCTCGTTGTCCAGAGCCTTTTCGAGCTCATGGTTCTGCTCGATGGTCTGGTGCAGGATGGTGCCCGGGACCGGGCCGGCCTGCTTCAACACGTTGCTCAAATCGATGCCGTCGGACTTCCAACGCTTGATGGCTTCGTTCTGGTCGAGGCACTCGACGTGGCCGATGGCCTCTTCGAGGGTCTTGAAGCCGAGCTCGGCCAGAATCTCGCGCACTTCCTCTGCGATGAACATGAAGAAGTTGACCACGTGCTCGGGCTTGCCGCGGAAGCGGGCGCGCAGCTCAGGATCCTGGGTGGCGATGCCCTGAGGGCAGGTGTTCTTCTGGCAGGCGCGCATCATAACGCAGCCTTCGACGATCAGAGCAGCAGTGGCGAAGCCGAATTCCTCGGCACCGAGCAGTGCTGCGATGACCACGTCACGGCCGGTCTTGAGCTCGCCGTCGCACTGGACGACGATTCGGGAGCGCAGGCCGTTCAGAATCAGCGTCTGCTGGGTTTCGGACAGGCCGATCTCCCACGGGGTGCCGGCGTGCTTGATGGCGTTGAGCGGGGCTGCGCCCGTACCGCCGTCGTAGCCGGAGATCAGCACCACGTCGGCATGGCACTTGGCCACACCGGCGGCAATCGTGCCCACACCGAACTCGGAGACGAGCTTGACGTGGATGCGGGCCTTCGGATTGGCCATCTTCGCATCGTTGATCAGCTGCTTCAAATCCTCGATGGAGTAGATGTCGTGGTGCGGAGGCGGGGAGATGAGCTCCACGCCCGGGGTGGCGTGACGCACGTGAGCGATCCACGGCGGGACCTTGGCGCCCGGCAGGTGTCCACCTTCGCCAGGCTTGGCGCCCTGTGCGAGCTTGATCTGCAGATCGGTGGCGTGCACCAGATAATCGGAAGTGACGCCGAAGCGAGCGGATGCGATCTGCTTGATGCGGCTGTAACGCTGCGGATCGTTGATGCGATCCTCGGATTCGCCACCTTCACCGGAGTTGGAGCGTGCGCCAATGGAGTTCATTGCAAGGGCGAGCGTCTCGTGAGCTTCCTGGGAGATGGAGCCATAGCTCATGGCACCGGTGGAGAAGCGCTTGACGATTTCGCTGGCCGGCTCAACTTCGGAGATGTCGATGGGCTTGCGGGTGTTCTTGAACTTCATCAGACCGCGCAAGGTCATGAGTCGGTTCGAAGTGTCGTTGATGTGATGCGAGTACTTCTTGAACATCTGGTAATCGCCACGCTGGGTGGATTGCTGAAGCAGGAAGATGGCTTCCGGATCGTTCAAGTGGTCTTCACCAGTACGACGCCACTTGTAGTCGCCGCCGGTCCTGAGGTTGCGGTGAGGAGCTGCGGTCCACTGGTTCGGATAGGCCACACGGTGGCGGATAGCCACTTCTTCGGCGATCTCATCCAGACCGACGCCTCCCACACGGGAGGTGGTGCCGGTGAAGTACTCGTCCACAACCTCTTGGTTCAGGCCCACGGCTTCGAACAGCTGTGCGCCACGATAGCTCATGATGGTGGAAACGCCCATCTTGGACATGATCTTGAGTACGCCGGTGGAGAGAGCCTTGGTGAGGTTCTTCACAGCGGTGCGCTCGTCCACCTTGAGGTAGCCGGTGCGGGCCAGGTTCTCCACGGATTCGAAGGCCAAGTACGGGTTCACGCAGGCGGCGCCATAAGCGATGAGCAGTGCCACATGATGAATCTCGCGCACATCGCCGGCCTCGACGGCCATGGAAATCTGGGTACGGGTGTGACGGCGCAGCAGGTGATGCTGCACGGCTGCGGTCAGCAGCAGGGACGGAATCGGACCCCACGTGTGGTTGGAGTCACGATCGGAAAGCACAATGAAGTTCTTGCCGTTTTCGATGGCTTCGTCGATTTCAGCGAAGATCTCGTCAAGGCGCTCCTTCAACGCCTTGCCACCACCAGCTACCTGATAGAGGCCCTTGACCACGTACGGACGGTAATAATCGCCCAGAATGCGGGCACGGTCGAGACGCTTGAGCTGAGCCATCTCGTCGGAATTGACCACAGGCAGCGGAATCAGAATCTTCTTGGCATGCAGCTCGGAATCAGCCAACAGGTTCGGCTCAGGGCCGATAGCGGATTCGAGTGAGGTAACGATTTCCTCACGCTCCCAATCCAGCGGAGGGTTGGTGACCTGTGCGAACTTCTGAGTGAAGTAATCGAACAGCATGCGGCTTCGACTGGAAAGAGCCGGCAGCGGAGTGTCGTTACCCATGGATCCGAGCGGCTCTTTGCCGGTATTGGCCATCGGAGCCAGAAGTATCTTCAAATCCTCTTCAGTATAACCAAATGCGCGCTGGCGGCGTTGCACGGACTGGCCGGAGTGACTCACGTGTTCACGCTTGGGCAGGTCGGAGAGCTCCACGGAATTACCCTCGACCCACTTACGGTAGGGGTGCTGGGCGGCGAGGTTCTTCTTGATCTCCTCGTCCGGGATGATGCGGCCTTCGGCAGTGTCCACGAGGAACATCTTGCCAGGCTCCAGACGGCCCTTAGACACGATGTGGTCCTGCTCGGTCTCGGGAAGTACACCAGCTTCGGAGGCGAGCACGATGTAGCCGTCATCGGTGAGCTGCCAGCGACCGGGACGGAAACCGTTGCGGTCAAGCAGTGCACCGACCTGAGTGCCGTCGGTGAACACGATGTCCGCCGGACCATCCCACGGCTCGATCAACGTGTTGTTGTACTCGTAGAAGGCGCGCACGTCCGGGTCGAGATCGTTGTTCTTCTCCCAAGCCGGCGGCAGCATCATGCAGATGGCATGCGGCAGGGAGCGTCCGGCGAGGTGCAGCAGTTCGAGGCACTCGTCGAAAGTGCCGGAATCTGAGTAGCCAGGGGTGGTGATCGGCAGCAACGGCTTGAATTCGCCGAGCAGTTCAGAGCTCAGGCGGCCTTCACGGGCGGACAGCCAGTTGCGGTTGCCCTGAATAGTGTTGATCTCGCCGTTATGAGCCAACAGACGGAATGGCTGAGCCAGCGGCCAGCTCGGGAATGTGTTGGTGGAGAAACGGGAGTGGACGATAGCTACCGTGGCCTTCATGCGCTCATCAACCAGATCCGGGAAGAAATGAGTGAGCTGCATGGTGGTGAGCATGCCCTTGTACGTGATGGTACGGGCGGAGAGGGAAGCGAAGTAGACGCCGACCTCATGCTCTACACGCTTACGGATGCGGAAGGTCTTGCGGTCAAGCTCCACACCGCCCAAGGAACCGTCTTCGGAGGCGATGACCAGCGTCTTGAAGCCCGGCATGGCGGCAAGTGCCTGCAGACCGAGGCCATCCGGGTTGGTGGGAACCACACGCCACGCGAGGACTTCGAGACCTTCCTCGCGCACGATCTTGGCGATGGCCTGCTCCTGCTGACCAGAAGTTTCGATATCGCGGTCGAGGAATGCGATGCCGGCGGCGTAGTGGCCAGCTTCCGGCAGTTCCGCGGGCACAGTGGCACGCATGAACTCGTCCGGCATGCTCATCAGAATGCCGGCACCATCACCAGTGTTCTCCTCGGCACCCACGGCACCACGATGATCGAGGTTGACCAACACCTCGATGGCGTCTTTAACGATCTTGTGCTCAGGGCGCTTGTTCAGAGTGGTGACCATACCCACACCACAGGCGTCATGCTCGTTGGAGGGGTCGTACATGCCGTCCGGAGCATGGACCGTGAGATCAAGCGGGGCTTTGAATGTCACCGAAATCACCTCAATTGGTTATGGGCGCGCTCACAACGTGCCTCTTCCTCTAAGTTGCTGTTGACAGCGTAGCGTCGCGGTATGTCATTTACGTTTCGCTGTCCATATACCGAGTTGCGGAAAAAGTCAAGAGTCAATTTTACGCATTTTTTTCGATCAACAAGGCACCGGCCATGTCGTAGCCGTTTCCCCATCCATATTCGCCCATAGTTCGATCGCAATGTCTCAGGATTTACACATGCGGAAAGACCGGAGTTTGTATGTTCGCGCAAATAACGAGGCCTACGCGCACATACAAACGAATCAGGTGGCAACAATAATCGTATGTTCGCGCACTACCCGTCAACCGCGCGCACATACAAAGGAACACGACCAGATATCAATACACAATAGATACGGCCTGGATACTGCCCGCACCGGGGCCGCAGCACGCTGCGGTCACACGAACGGCGCGGCATCAGAGGCACGGAGCAACGGCTTGCCTTGAACGACTTCGACTTGAGGCTGTGGCGGCTCATGCCCGGCACGTTTGGCGCGTACCTGCTCGTAGAGCATACGGAACGCCCGCTCCCCCATCTCATGAAAGTTCTGGGTGTAGCTCGTCAGCGGCGGCTCCCACAATACGTCGAAGTTCATACCATCGAAGCCCACCACGCTTACTTCCTGCGGCACACGGCGTCCGGCTTCCCGCAGCCCCTTCATCACCGCGATGGCGATTTCGTCGCTGGCGGCGAACACGGCAGTCACATCCTTACGCCTTCCCAGAACCTTACCGGCTGACACTGCCTTTCTCAGATCACCGGACGGTACCACAATCGGTTCAGGTACTTCGATACCGCGCTCTTCAAGTGCATCACGCCAACCATTTGTCCGGGAATTGTCTCCCTCTTGCCGATCCCAAGCCACATGGAACACAGTTTCGTGTCCTAGGTCCAGCAGATGCATGGTCATCCAACGACCGCCATCACGCTCGGCATTGATAATCTGATAGTCACCATCGCCGAAGCCTCCACCGACAACCACGGTGGGTATGTCATGGGGCAGGCATTTGAGCGCCTCCACGCCAGCCCAGCCATATTCGTAGACGATCACGCCAGCAGGACGAACCGACAAACCCATACGTACACGAGCCTCGACGGAACTCATATCCGATTCATCCAACGAGACGATGTTGGTCAAGAAACGACGCTTGCGTGCAGCCGCCTCCACGCCATGGTTGGTAGCGGATGTGGAAAACATGTCCGGCTTCGAGGCAAACACGATTACAGCATCCATCTCACGATTCGACAAAGCCCTCGCCACTACGCTCGGCTCGTAACCGAGTTCCTTGATAGCTTCCGCGATACGACGCCGTTTCTCTTCGGTAACGTTGACCGTACCGTTAAGATATCGGGAAACCGTAGGAGCGGAAACCCCAGCAAGGCGTGCGACATCTTTAATCACCGGACGATCCCGCTTCGCACCCCGTGTCATTGTTTCCCCATTCCCTGGCCAGCAGCCATTTTTACTGCACTAATTATTTCCATGGCTAACGATCCCGGGTCGGACACTATATAAAGCTTTGCTCCCGCGACATCCATATGCCGTTCTCAGAATAGGAACAGGACGGGAACAGGACACGAAGTATCCGGCATGCCCCGGCTCACATCGCTTCGTCAATGAATCTAATATTCATTAGATAGTATTTTTTCTCAAACCGGTTCGATATAGATAACTCCTCATTTCCCGCAATATAACTAAGAAACGCCGAAACTCGTCCCCCACTTGACCTAGACCGCAGGCCACGCTATTCTGAAACCGGTTTCAGAAATGAGGCCAACGAAAACAACAAATAAACCGAAGCCTTACTTCGGACATACGAAAGGAAAAATCATGTCTTTCAAGGATTCCATGCTGCGCGGTCTGGCAATGTACGGCGTTAACTCCATGGCTCAGTCTGGCCCGTCCAACAACCAGATGATCGCCGACATTCTCAACGACGTCACTAAGACCGCTCGCTGAACTATTTCACCAAGGCTGATTGACATCAAAGCCTGACTGGATGGCTTGCGCCACCACTAACCAAAAGGGCGAAAGCCCCACATATAAACACCATTAGAGTAAGGAAGCACCCATGTCTTTCAAGGATTCCATGATTCGCGGTCTCGCTACCCTCGGCGCCAACACGATGATTCAGCACGGTATGTCCAACGGCAAGATGCTGAACGACATTCTCAAGGACAACGAGTCCGCTCGCTGAGTATTCAGCCCACCGCTGTCTAACAGCAGAAACGTATGATTGTAACGTTTCTTTTGGCCTTGTAATCAATGCACAGAGGTCACACAACTGAAGATTCGATAATTCAACAATCGGCTCGTAGCCGATGCAATGAATAATCGGACAACGGCGTCCGCTTCATTCTTCTTTCCTACATACCATCTCTATCCACACCGTCATGTTCGTCATCGTGCCTGTCATCGTGCGCGCCAACCTAGGTATTAGTTATGTATCGTCATCATGGCAACAGTCACGACATTCAATATATGTGGCGCAACAACTGGAGTGGTCCCAAAGATCGGAATAGTTCGTTGTTACGCCACATCTACCAGTAATAATTCGTCGCGATTATTCCACCGATTTGAGGGCGGCAAGCATGTCCACGTCACGCAGCTGCCGATAGACAACCACGCCAAGCGCACCTAGCACTGCAGCAACAAGCACAGCGGGTGCCACACATGCAGACCAGCCAAGCGCCGGGTCGAACATGACTTCGTCCGGCGGCACTTCGTTGATAATGTACCGATGAAGCCCGGCACCAAACCCATAGCCGGCAAGCACGCCTATCACAGACAACACGATGGTTTCGCGGTAGATGTACATCGTGGTCTCGTTCGAGTGGAAGCCGAGCACCTTAATGGTTGAGAGCTCGCGGATTCGTTCGGAGACGTTCAGGTTGGTGAGGTTGTAGAGGATCACGATGGCAAGCAATGCCGCCACCAGAATCAGCACCTCCATGATCTGATTGAGCGAGTTCACGATGGTGGCCACCTGGTTCTTCATCGTGGTGTTCTGCACCACTGACCTAACACCGTCCACTTTCATGAACTTCGCGCCTTGACGCTCAGCGTTCTCTATGCTGTTGTCTGTGAGCTTCACCATATATGCATTCGACTGGTAATCCTTATGGAACACATGCTCGTATTCGCCCGAGCTCATCACCATGAAATGGCCGATATACATTTCGGAGATGCCGTCGACGCGCACACGACGATCAACACCATTGCTGTCAGTTACGGTGATGGTATCCCCCACCTTGGCGTTCAGCATGTCCGCCATGCGTTCAGAGATGATTGCTCCGCGGTCGGTGAGCACCTGTGGATTGCGGCCGACGCGCGAACGCAGCGTCAGGTAATCGCCGAAGTTGTAGGTATCATCAGTGACCAACAAGGTGATGCTCTGCTTGTCATGCTCCTTGCCGGCGGTTTTGGTGAGTTCCTCGTAACGAATTGGCGTGGAGGAATCGACAGCCGACCGTTTCATGGAATCGGCCACCGTCTTGTTCTGTTCCTCGTTGTTATCGCTGCGTTCGGCCACGATGAGGTCGTAGTGGATGATTTCGTCGAACTGCCGCTCGCCGATCTGCCCGATGGAGGCTTGCACACCAAGTCCTGCCGTGAGCAGTGCTACGGCTCCGGCCACGCCGACAATGGTCATGAGTCCTCGGGTCTTGTAGCGGAACAGATTGCGTGCGGTGACTTTGCGCGTGAAGTTCAGCCGATTCCATAGCGGCTTGATGCGCTCCAGGAAGATCTTCGAACCTTTGGCCGGCGGCTTCGGCAGCAGCAGTGCCGCTGGCTTCTCCCGAAGTTCACGATATGCGGCGAGTACGGCCGGTACCACGGCACTCACCCAAGCGAGCAGGAACGCCATCGCGGTCACAACCGGATGGAATACCAGCGCGATGCGCGGCACGGTGAACCCGTCACTGTACGCATGGTAGACGATCATCGGCAGCAAGGTGTGGCCGAGCAGCACGCCCAGAATCGTGCCGATGGTGGAGGCGGTGAACCCGTAGAATACGAACTTCTTCAGAATGTCCTGATTGCCGTAGCCCAAGGCCTTCAATGTACCGGAGTTGGTGCGCTCCTCATCCACCATGCGGCCCATCGTGGTGAAAGTCACGAGAGCAGCCACAAAGTACAGGAACACCGGGAAAATCATCGCCAGTTTTTCCACGATATTCGCTATGATCTCGTAGACTCGGTAACCTTCCGAAGTCAATCCCTCTCGGCGCCCGTCTATTGAATATACGGGAACTTCGAGTGTATCCACCTTTTCGCGGGCCAGTGCGATATCGTGCTCGGCCTGCTTGATTTTCTTTTCGGCGGCCGGCTTGGCATCGTTGAATTCCTGCAGTTTCTGGTTGTATTCCTCCTCTGCTTGTTCGATACTCCGACTGCCTTCGATCAGCTGGCTGGCTCCTGCTGATACGCTGGCCGGAGCACTGGATACTGCTGCGCCTAATTCGGCCTGTTTGTTGGCCAGTTGATTGCCGGCATCCGCAATGGCGGCCGCATTCTGCTGATATTCCTCACTGCCCTGTTTGAGAGCCGAGGCACTGGAGTTCCACTGCTGTAATGCGGTGTTGTATTCACCGAGCTTGCTGTTGTATTGCTTTGCCGCATCGTTGTATGCCTGCAATGCCTTGTCGTACTGTGCCTTCACGCTGTCGTATGCGTTGCCGGTAAGCCCCGTATCAGCCCAGGATTGCAGCGTCGCACCGGTTTTGTCCAGTACTGTTTTGGAAGCATCCAACGCCGTGCGGGCCATATCCAATTGCGCTTTGGCGTCTGACAGCTGCTGCCAAGCCACGTCAAGTTGGCCTTGTCCCTGGCTCAGCTGCTGGCCGCCTGACGCCAACTTGGTTTGCGCCGCAGTCAGCTGCGAGCCTGCGGAAGCGATTTGCGCGCTTGCACCGGAAAGTTCTGCCAGTGCAGATGACGCTTGATCAACTGCTTGTACGCTACCATCGGCGAGTTGATCTTTGCCTGATTCAATCTGGGCTTTGGCATCGTCCAGCTGTGTCTGCGCATCGCTCAACTGCTGCTTGGCTGCATCGACTTGGGATTGCGCCTTGTCAATCTGCTCACGGCGTTCGTTTTTGATGGATTCCTCACGGGCCTTGGGCTGATCGGCAAGGCGATTGGTCAAGGTGTCCTTATGCGCCTGTACGAGATCGCGGTATTCGCCGGTCCAGTAATCGACGTTCTGCGTGTCCTTGAAGGTCACGCGGCCGATCATCTTCACCTTGGAATCGAAAGCGGCATCCGTCACCACTGCGTAACCGTCGAGTTCGCCGGTGCCTGCCGTGGATTGGCCGAGGTTTACATTCGATAGCCCCTCGGTGGAATTCACGAATCCCACCACCGTGTATCGGCTGCGCTTCAGGACCTTGTCCCCCGCGATATCCGGCTGCTCGCTCAAGGTGATGGTGCTGCCGATGGCGTACTTGTTCCGCTCGGTGCGGTCCAAGGCGATTTCGTTCGCTTTGCTTGGCAATCGACCTTCCTCCACGTCAAACGTGGAGATGGTTTTCGGATTGGAGTAGACGCGCAGGCTATGGTTGCTGTTCTTGATGGTCACATCTTTGAAGTAGCCGAATTCCGCGGATTTGACGCCCGAGGTATTTCGAATGATGCGCGTATCCTCATCGGTCAGACCGTAGTCGCTGACAACAGTGATATCCGCCAGATGATTGTCGCGGTAGTAATCGGTGCCGGTGATGCGCATGTTCGGTCCGGTGACGAACAGTCCTACGAGTGCGAACGAGCCGAGCAACATCAGGCTCACGATAGACAGGAACCGGCCCTTGGATTTGTTGAGGGTCGCGAAGATGTCCTTCCACAGCATGTGTTTGCGTAGCATTCCAGTGCGTGATGTCATGCTTCGTTTATGGCTGCGACGAGCCGATGACTGTCGAGCATCGGTTTCGTCGGCCACCAGGAAATCGTTGAAATCAGTCATATTTACCACTCCAGATCCTTGATATCCATCGGATGTTCATTGATTTCGATGGATTTGACGCGCGCATCGTGCATATGAATGACGCGGTCCGCTATCGGTGCGATGGCTGAGTTGTGGGTCACGATGACCACGGTGGCGCCTTTCTTACGGCTTTGGTCTTGCAGGATCTGCAGCACTTGTTTGCCGGTGTTGTAGTCGAGTGCGCCGGTCGGCTCGTCACACAGAAGGATTTTGGGATTCTTGGCCACAGCTCGGGCGATGGCCACGCGCTGCTGTTCGCCACCGGAAAGCTGAGCGGGGAAATTATCGATGCGGTCTTTGAGCCCGACGTCAATCAGTGTCTGCACTGGGTCCTGTGCATCTTTGACGATTTCGGAGGCGAGTTCCACATTCTCTTTGGCGGTCAGGTTGGCCACGAGATTGTAGAACTGGAAGACGAAGCCGATGTCGTACCGGCGATAGTCGGTGAGTTGATGGGCGTTGTAGTTGGAGATGTCATTGCCGTCAATGATCACCTGACCTTCGGAGTTGGTGTCCATGCCGCCCAGAATGTTGAGCACGGTGGATTTGCCGGCACCGGATGCACCGAGGATGATAGCCAACTCGCCTTGTTCAATGCCGAAACTGACATCGTTATTGGCGGTGATGGTGGTGCTGCCGGTTTGATACCGCTTGAAGCTATGAACCATTTCGATGTATGCCATGAAAATATCCTTGATTAAACAACGTGTTGATTTATTTCCTGCATCGTAATTTCGCGAAGAACAGTCGGTCAATAACCACAATTGGACGAACTGTCTAAATTGAACACTTCAGGCAATATTGCCGATTCCGCACGCTAATCGGACAACGTGTTGATAGAATCAATGATTGCACAACACAGTTAGACAGAATACGAATCAAGAACGGAGGCAGATATGGCAGGTAAGCGCAATACCAAAACCGAGGCGAAAATCAAGGCGGCGTTTACTTCGCTGATGCAATCCAAAGGATTCGATGCCATGACCGTGAGCGACATCGCCCGCGCTGCCGGTATCAATCGCGGCACATTCTATATGCATTACATCGATAAGTTCGACCTTCGCCAGCAGCTCATCGACGACACCATTGACGATCTGACTGAGATTCTTGTGGAGAATTCGGATGATAACGGGCAGACCATCACCACCGACGGCAAGGCGATTTGCGATGCGTTCAAGGAAGAAGCCATAGCCAAAGCGCTGCATTACGTTAAGAATGACTACGCCTTCTTCAACGCCATCTCCCGTTCAGGCACCGACATGCAACTGTATGATCGCCTGAAGAACGTGTTGAAGCAGCTGATTGTGGCGCAGGCCAAGCGTTTCGGCGAGGAGCCAAAGCATGATTACAACGGTATTCCCGCCGATTATGCGATGGAAATCCTCGTCTCCGCCGTCTCCTCGATCATCTGGCTGTGGATTCGCCGCGGCTGCAATGAAACCCCTGAGCAGATCTGCCACATCATTGAAACCAACAAAACCACCGCGCCGATTGACGTGTTGTGGTGAAGCGGTAACCTATCTATTATCCATTGCAAGTCATATGGGGGGAAGAGGCGTCTCTTGCGAATGAGACATGCCTCTTCCATATCCGCCACTCCTCCGAATGCTTGCAAACCTCATCCCAGTCAACGCTCAATTCGGGTCAACATCGACCCATACGTCGCATTGCATTACGCAGCAATTCACTCGTCACCGCGCGGGACTGCCAACGGCTGTTGGCAGGGACCAAACGGGGCAGCTTCGGCATCACCACGTTTGTGATGAATGCGATATTTGTGCTTATCGAGGTCATCTTGCTGCGCCGTGACTTCCACGCCGTACAATACCTGCAATTAGCGGTTACGTTCTGGTTCGCCGCAACGCTCGACGTAAGCATGCTGCTGCTGAACTGGTTCTCCCCCGATTCTTGGTGGCTTCGTGGCATCGGATTGTTGTTGGGCACCACACTGCTGGCATTCGGCATCTGCATGGAAGTGGCCCCAAAACTCATCATGGTGCCCGGTGAAGGCATTGTGCGCGCGTTTTCGATGGTGACCAAAGTGCGTTTCGGCACGGTCAAAGTCTGCTTCGACATCTCGCTGATCGTCATCGCCAGCGTACTCTCGTTCATCTTCTTCGGTCGGCTTAACGAGCTCGGCATCGGCACGATTATCGCCGCGGCCATCACCGGGCTGATTGTGAACTTCTTCAACCGCCATGTTCGTTTCGTCTCCCCCGTCGAACCAAACAACCAGAAGGGCGTACAGACTTCAGCAGCTGCGAACACCGCTGATTAAACGGGGGCAATCGTGATTACGATGGGAAACATGACCACTACTGAAGTTCAAACAGATACCGAACTGCCAGCACGACTGAACGAGGGAACACAGGCACCGGACTTCACGCTGCCCGCAGTCAATCCCGATGGCAGCGAAGCAACAATCACACTTTCCTCGCTTACCACACAAGGTAAGAGCGTAATTCTCTACTTCTATCCAGCGGCTATGACACCCGGTTGCACCACGGAAGCCTGCGATTTCCGCGACAATATGGCGCGGCTTGGCGCACTGGGATATACGGTGCTCGGCGTTTCCAAGGATCCGATTGCGAAGTTGCAGAAGTTCCGCGAGCGCGATCATCTCTCGTTCCCGCTGCTTTCCGACCCAGATCTGACCGTTCATAAGCTCTATGCCGCCTATGGCGAGAAAAAACTCTACGGCAAGACGCACGTAGGAGTATTGCGTTCCACATTCACGATTGACACCAATGGAACCATTGAACTTGCCCGCTACAATGTGCGCGCCAAGGGACATGTGGAGTCGTTGCTGAAGAAACTGGGCTGAGACAAGCCGATCATTTACTTTCCGTTTGGTGCGATAGCAAACGTGCTGAAATTCAACACGAAACCGTTTCACGATGTGAAGCAACTGACGAACCCTGCGCGAACATACAAACGAATTGTCCATTGAAATCCTTTGTATGTTCGCGGGGTACTTATTCATCACGCGAACATACAAACAATTTCAATCGAAAACGGCATTTCCGTAGTCGTTAGCGGCGTCCATGAACGACGTTTCATTGCCAACGACACCATCTATCGCCACATTCTCAATCCGCATACTGGTCACCCGGCACATACCGGTCCGACAGATATGATCGTCTGATGGTCCCACCTGATTCAAGACTGGTGACATGCACGGCGAGCGCGGAGGGCATGAGTTTGGCAAATACACGGTATAGTCTGTAGAACAGCATAGGCGTGTAGGTTGCGGCACCACGTTCAGCTTTGGCCAGCGCCTTTGCGGTTTCTCGTCGCAAACTTAAATACGGTAGCCGGGCCAGTTTGCCTGTGGAAGAACCCCGCACGTTCATTTCGGTGTTCATGTTGCCGGGACTGAACAACATCACGTTCACACCGCGTGCACGCTCCTCCTCCCGTACCGCCCGAGAGAAAAATCGCACATACGCCTTACTCGCGGCATACACGGCCTGCCATGGGATCGGAGCGAATGCCGACACTGATCCAGTGATGATCCCGAAGCTTCCACGTTGCATGTACGGCAGGCAGAGGCGGTTAATCATTGTCATGGCGGTTACGTTGAGGTCGATCATTGAGCGAATATCCGCAGACGTCATATTGCGGAACAATCCCTCACGCTCATAACCGGCGTTATTGATGAGTATGCGGATATTTGGCCGTCCATTCTCCAGTAGCTCAGCCAATTCCTTATGGGCCGCCATCTCAGTTAGGTCCAGTGGAATGACTCGTATGCGCATACGCGGATTGCCATACCGGTCGGCAAGCGCGCGCAATCGTTGTTCGCGTCGCGCAATGATCCAAATCTCATCCAGATTCCGGTAACGCGCCGCAATCGCTTTAAAGAATGCAGCTCCAAGACCGGACGACGCACCGGTTACAATGGCGATATTCATCTGAAATCTCCTTGTAGGTTCGTGACTACCGATTTACCAAAATGCTCATGGCAGACATCACTGATGCCCTTTGCGGCGGCGCGGGGTGAGTGCTGCGGGACCATGCTGTTTGATGGCGAACAGTAGCGCACGCATGCCGCCGCTACGTGGATTCGGGCGTTTGCCGCGCGCAATGCGGTTCATCTGCAGTTCGAACCAGCTGATGACGAGGATGCCGCCGAACGCCTTGTCGAGCGACTTGATGCCGGTCGAGACCCGTGGCAGGTCCACGTTTCCGCGCCAACCGTCGCGAATGATGCGGTTCGGCAGGTCGGGCACGAGCGCGATCGGACGGGCGATGCCGATCATCTGCGTAATGCCCTCGTTGAGTGCATGTTCCATATCGTCGGCATTGCGGAATCCACCAGTCAGCGCGACCGGTACAGTCAGTTCGCCTTTGATGCGGCGTGCGAAGTCGGTGAAGTAGACACCACGTCTGCGATCCTCGGCCGCACCGTCATTGGTCTGGATAACCGGCTTGGAGTACGTGCCACCGGAAATATCGATGAGGTCGACGCCGCGGGTTTCGAGTTGCTTCATCACCCAGATGGATTCCTCTTCGCTGAACCCTCCCGGCGCGCCGTTCTGTTCATTGATCTTGATGGCAATCGGCACATCGGATGAGTTGAGCTTTACTGCAATCGGGAATTTCGGGCCGACCGCCTTACGCACCGCATCAAACACGTCGAACAGGAAGCGCGCACGATTTTCGAGGCTGCCGCCATATTCGTCGGTACGGCGATTGTCAAGCGGCGAGAGGAACTGGTTGATGAGGTAGCCGTGTGCCGCATGGATTTCCACGCCGGTGAATCCAGCCTTCTTGGCGATACGGGCAGTATTGGCGAACCGATGGATGATGTTATGAATCTGTTCGCGCGTCAACTCAGTCGGCTCAGCAAAGAAACGACCGTATGCACCGTCGACTTTGCCGCCGCTGGGCGCGAATGGATGTTGATTGATGGTAATCGGCGACTGGCGGCCGGGATGGTTGATTTGCATCCAGCAGTGCGCGCCGTTTTCAGTGCCGGCCGCGGCCCAACGGCGCAGCATGGCTAGGTCGCGTTCGTCCTCCACCGCGACATTGCCGGGCTCTCCCAGCTGAGTATGGTCGACCATCACATTGCCGGTGACGAGCACACCAGCACCACCTTCCGCCCACGTGCGATACAGGCGTATATGAGCTTCGGTCGGCGCACAGTCGCGGCCGGCGAGCGCCTCATTCATCGCGGACTTGTAGAACCGGTTCTTGATTGTCACTCCGCAGGGCAGAGTCAACGGCTCGGCGACCAGCGGAGGCATTGTCGTCGTCATCTCGCTCATCATGTTATTCCTCTTTCCAAACGTCCATATTTTTACAGTTGTCAAAATAGCATAAATTTAGACAGATGCAAAATTGTGGACGTTAGACTATGCTGACAGACATGAAGAAAGACCTCAACGCCAAACTCACGCGCGGCACACAGCGTACGCTTGATGCGTTCTTTGATGCGATGACGACACTACTTGCCGAAAAGTCGTTCGCCGATATCAGCGTCAACGAACTATGCGAACGAGCCGGCTATCCGCGCGCTACGTTCTACAACTACTTCGAGGATCGAGACGACCTGCTCACCTATTGCTGGATCGCCTTGTCCAGGCAGACGAACTCCGCCGACCTCACTGCCGTCGATTCCTCTCGTCGCGTGGACGTGGCGTTGGATTCAATGGCCGACCTGCTGGAATCGAATAACGCTCTACTGCACGCGGTGCTGGCGCACAATCCTCCCGAAGGCCCTTTGTTCGCCAGTCTGCACCGATTCATCGAACACAACGCCAGGCGACTCATGCTCACCTGCGTCGATCGCAATCGATTCGATTTGCCGGCCGACCTCATTGCCGACCATTACGCGAACACGGTGCTGCTCGTGCTTGACTGGGCCTACCTGCGCGGCCAGACACTCACCCGCGCGCAGCTGCACGACTACACGCATGCCCTGCTGCGCGGTGTGGAGTAGCTCTACTGTTCACTGCGCAGGAATACAAGCGGGATGACAATCAGTGGAACCGCACAGGCACCCATGGCCAGGAACGTCAGGTTCAGGCCGCGCATGTTCGCCGCGGCCAAATCTAGGCCACCAGCGTGCGCAGAAGCCGCCAGCGCGGTCATCATCCCAACGAACACAGCCTGGCCGATCGCTCCGGCGATCGTACGCAATGCGGTGAGCAGCGCGTTCGCGTCGGCGAGACGACCCTCGCCCGCCGAACTGGTGCCCCAGGTTACGAGCGGCATCATCAGGCAACCGATCGCCAACGAACGCGCCACGTTAATCGTGGCCGCCACCCAGATTGATGCCGAGAGAGACAACAGCCTCATGCACAGGTTGCTGGCGGTCAGGCAGATGCCACCAATCAAAAACAGCCGTTTCACACCGAACCGGTCGTAGAGCCTGCCGGCCATCGGACTGATGATCGCCATCGCAAGCGAGCCGGGCAAACTCACCAAGCCGGCCATCGACGCCGAGCCGCCTTTGATGGTCTGCACATACAGTGGCAGCATCACAGACGAACCCATCATCGCGAAGTACAGCATCATGCTACCGATCACACTCAACGCGAAGCCGCGGTTGCGCAGAATGCGCACATCAAGGAACGGGCGCTCACGGTGCAGCTGCAGCACCACGAACCAGATAGATGCGGCTAGCCCCAAGACCAGTGGCAGCAGCACCGTCGTACTGACGAACGGCATGGAGCCAATATTGCCGACGCCGAGCGTCACGCCACCGAACGCGACAATGCTCACCGCAAACGACAATACGTCAAAGGAACGCTTGGAGATCTTGAGCACATTGCCGAATACGAAGCATGCGACGATCAACGACACCACCATCACCGCGATCACCAGATAGAAAATCGAACGCCAGCCGAACGCGTCAACCATCAGGCCGGACAATGTGGGCGCAATCACCGGCGTGACGCCGACTGCGAGTCCATACCAACCCATAACCGTGCCACGATTGTCTGGATAGAGGGTCAGAAGCACGACCTGCGCCATCGACATCAGCAGTCCATTACCACACGCCTGCACCACACGACCAATCATGATGACTGCGAACGGCACCGGGACTACGCAAATCAATGAGCCCACGATGAACAACACCGCGCCGGCGAGATACAACGGCTTGGTAGGGAATCGAGTGATGAGGAACGCGGTCAGCGGCATGACTATGCCCATGGCGAGCGAATATCCACTGGTGAGCCACTGGCCGACTTGCATAGTGATACCCAGATCGGCCACGATGGGCGGCAGAGCCGTGGTGAGTGCTGTCGCCATGATGGTGGCGGCGATGCACGAAAGCAGAATGTTGACGAAAATGAGCGCACGGCGACGGTTGCTTAATGAAGATTGTTCAAGGTAAGACATGGTATTGCTTTGTTGTTATTAACGATTCTGATCAAGCTCTTGGTAATGACGTTTGATTGCCGACAGGATTTCCTCGAATTGCATGCGCTGGTTTTCGTCAAGGGCGGCAAGCAGCTCGACGGATGCATCATTGCCGGACGAACGCCGGCGCAGTGCTTCGGCCTTGCCCCCCTCGGTGAGCGCAACCATATAGGTGCGGCCATCCTCGGGATGTGGTGTCCTCGCAATCCAGCCGCGCGCCTCCATCTTGCCAAGTAGTTCACTCAATGAAGCCGAGCGAATATCTAGGATAGCCGCAAGCCTGCGTTGGCTGACCGGACCGAGACCGCTCAACGTGAGCAGGCAACGCGACTGCCCACTGCCTCGCGCGAGTGCGTCGTTGTTGCGCACTTCCCGCTGATGACTGACGCGCGCCACATCATGAAACAGCTCCACCAGTTCCCGGTCGCTCAAAGGCATGGTTCGCAACATCTCCCAATAAGTCAACAAACTGCTAGGTACCTTGCAAATAATACAAGGTACCTAGCAAAATGCAAATCAGCAGTCAGCAGTCAGCAGTCAGCAGTCAGCAGTCAGCACATGGTATGGTTCGCGATTTCACACGCCAGCTAGGTCGAAGAATGTCTCGATGACTGCGTCGTTGAGGAGACGGCCCCTGCGGGTCGGAATGACGCGGCTATGCCCTTCAACATCAGCCGTGATAGTGATAAGACCTTCCTCAACCATTGGCTGCAGTTGGTCGATGTCAATAGGATTCAAACTTGTTTCAGCATCAGCTGCGGCGGTCAGCCCGCCCATTGCGGCGATGGCATGGTTGATGCGGTCCAAGTCGAGGCCTTCGCGAATACGTAGACCGAGCATCATAAGTTCTTCAAGGTTCTCGGTTGGGGTGATTTCCTCACTACCCGCCCATGGCATACGGGATTCATTGATTGCGGTCCCCCACAGGCGCGGGTGTGCGATATCCCATGCACGCAGGGCCTCGATTGACGGTCGGGCATTATAATGGCTGTGTGCGCCTGGGCCGAGACCTACCCAGTCGACATTGCGCCAGTAGCCGAGGTTGTGCTGACTTTCGTACCCTGGACGGGCCCAGTTAGATACTTCGTACCATTCGAGGCCGGCAGCCGCGAACAAGTCGTCAGCAATTTCGTATTTGGCAGCTTCATCGTCGTCGTTCGGTTTAGGCAGGGTGCCGGCCGCGATCTGACGGCCCATTTTGGTGGTCGGTTCCACGGTCAGTGCATATGCTGAAATGTGATTGACGCCGAGGTCGATGGCCGTCTTGGCCGAGGTACGCCAATCGTCAAGACTCTCCCCCGGCGCCCCGTAAATCAGATCCACGCTGGAACGAAGCCCCACCTTGTTCGCGGCCTCAACGCCAGCCTTCACATTGGCCGGTGTGTGCGTGCGATCAAGCGTCTTCAGCACATGTGGCACCGCGGACTGCATGCCGAAAGAAATGCGGGTGAAGCCACCTTCAGCAAGACGGTTGATGTAGTACTCGTTGACCGTGTCCGGATTGGCTTCGGTGGTAATCTCCGCGCCCGGTACGATACCCCAAATGCGGCGAATCGCATCCAGCATAGCCACGAGATCATCGGCGGACAGAATCGTGGGCGTGCCACCGCCAAAGAACACCGTGGAGGCCGGCGGCTCTTCGATGCCGTGGTCAAGCTGCCATTGTCTGGTCAGTTCCATCTCGCGAATGACCATATCGGCGTAGTTGCCCCGCGAGGCACCGGCACCGAGATCCGTGGCCGTATACGTGTTGAAATCACAATAGCCGCAACGCCGAAGACAGAATGGGACATGGATGTAGATTTCGTAGGTCATCCTGCGGGAATTCTCCTCAAACACTATCCTCGACAACTCCGGCCCTGCAATTACGGACCTCGCTATGCTCGGACTCAATGCTGCCTTCACTCGACTATCGTCTCGCTCAGGCTGAGCCTACAGACACCCCACTGGGCTGTCTGCTTAACGGCTCAGCCTTCCGTCTTCTGGGCGGCGCGAATCTTGTCCTTGGTGTCGCGATCGTTGGATTCCTCACCGGTCGAGAGCGCTGCGATAAAGGCCTCTTGCGGAACCTCCACATGACCCAGCATCTTCATACGCTTCTTACCGGCCTTCTGCTTTTCGAGCAGCTTGCGCTTACGGGTAATGTCACCGCCATAGCACTTGGCCAACACGTCCTTGCGCAATGCACGGATGTTCTCACGGGCGATGATGCGCGAACCGATGGCAGCCTGAATCGGAATCTCGAACTGCTGGCGGGGAATGAGCTCACGCAATTTCTTGGTCATCATCACACCGTAGCTGTATGCCTTATCACGGTGCACGATGGCGCTGAACGCATCGACCTTCTCGCCTTGGATGAGGATGTCCACCTTGACGAGATCGGCGGACTGCTCGCCATCCTCATGGTAGTCGAGAGAGGCGTAGCCCTTGGTGCGGGACTTCAGCTGGTCGAAGAAGTCGAACACGATTTCCGCGAGCGGAATGCGGTAGTGCATCTCCACGCGGTCGGTGGAGATGTATTCCATCGTGCCCATCTGACCACGGTGGTCCTGACACAGATCCATGACCGCGCCGATGAATTCCTTGGGGGTGATGATGTCGGCGGCCACCATCGGTTCCACGATCTTCTTGATCTTGCCATCCGGGAACTCGCTCGGGTTGGTCACATGATGCTCCGACCCGTCTTCGGAGGTCACGTCGTAGGTAACGTTGGGAGCGGTCTGGATAAGATCCAGACCGAACTCACGCGACAGTCGCTCATTAACGATCTCCATATGCAGCAGACCGAGGAAGCCACAGCGGAAGCCGAAGCCCAACGCCACGGAGGTTTCCGGCGTGTAGATCAGGGCGGCATCGTTGAGCTTGAGCTTGTCGAGCGCGTCACGCAGCTCCGGGAACTGAGCGTTATCGATCGGGAACAGACCGGCATACACCATCGGCTTGGGATCACGGTAGCCGGGCAATGGTTCGGCTGCCGGACGAGCGGCAGAGGTCAAGGTGTCACCCACCTTGGACTGGCTCACATCCTTCGCGCCAGTGATGATGTAACCGACCTCGCCGGCACCGAGTGCCTTGGTGCGGGTCATATCCGGGCTGATCACGCCAATCTCGATGGGATCGTGTGTCATGCCGATCCCCATCATGTGCACCTTTTCGCGGTCATGCAGTTCACCGTCTTCCATACGGATGTACGTGACGATGCCACGGTAGGAGTCATACACGGAATCGAAGATCAGGGCGCGGGCCGGAGCTTCAGGATCACCGTGAGGAGCGGGAACCTCAAGCACGATGCGGTCGAGCAGTTCGGACACGCCTTCGCCGGTTTTGCCGGACACACGCAGCACGTCGCTCGGCTCGCAACCGATCAGACCGGCGATCTCCTCAGCATGCTTGTCCGGCTCGGCGGAAGGCAGATCGATTTTGTTGAGCACCGGGATGATGGTCAGGTCATGGTCGATGGCCATGTACAGGTTAGAGAGAGTCTGCGCCTCGATGCCCTGCGTGGCATCCACCAACAGCACTGCGCCCTCACAAGCCGCCAACGCGCGAGAGACCTCATAAGTGAAGTCCACATGGCCGGGGGTATCGATCATACCCAGCGTATATTCGGTGCCGTCGAACGTCCATGGCACACGTACAGCCTGGGACTTGATGGTGATGCCGCGCTCCTGCTCGATATCCATACGGTCAAGGAAGCGATCGCGCATTTCGCGCTCAGGCACGATACCGCTCAACTGCAGGATACGATCAGCCACGGTGGACTTGCCGTGATCGATATGCGCTATGATGCAGAAGTTGCGAATCACCGACTGATCGGTAGAACCGGGCTGATTGTGCTGGACGACCAACGACATTCCTCCTCTAGGCAAAAACGCTCCGGCGGCTCCGGACAAAAGCTCAAACTTACCTCAGTGTAGCCGAGGGACTGTATTCGGCGTGGCATCGCGCGGGTTTTTCCGGGGTGCATGCTATCCTCTTACTTTTGTATGTCCTTGTAAAACACATCGTTTGGAGTAAACGTGGCAAACATTAAGTCGCAGAAGAAGCGCGTGCTCACCAATGAGAAGGCGCACCTTCGCAACGTGGCTGTGAAGTCCGGCCTGAAGACCGCCATCCGCGCCACCCGCGAAGCCATCGCCGCCGGTGACAAGGCTGCCGCCGAGGCCGCCTACAAGGTCGCTGCCCAGAAGCTCGACAAGGCTGCTGGCGCTGGCGTGATCCACAAGAACCAGGCTGCCAACCGCAAGTCCGGTCTGGCCACCGCGATCAACGCTCTGTGAGCATAAGCCTTTACTAAAGGTTCGTTTAACAAAACCCTGCAATCCATTTGGGCTGCAGGGTTTTGTTTACCCGAAAAACATCAAAGAGCAGCGAGAGGAAACATCAGAACAACGATTCGTTCGATGCTCGCTACCACTTTCACGTAGCCACGGCCGCGACATTCACTGCGGCAAGACACCGAATATGCGACTTATTTATCATCACCATCAGGTCGATCTTCAGAGTTTGCAACTGAATGCGGCGTAATATCCGGACGCTCAAGATAATGCTTCTCCCCTGGCAGATATACGTGAGTGCGCGGCATGGCACCAGGCATCGTTACGTTAAAGGCCACCGACAATATTCGAATCGCCACTACGATAATAACGATCAATGCGTCAAGCACCATTTCGGAGCGCATATCGAACCAGCCATAGTGCACGCCTCGCCAGACCAGTACGGTTAAGATACAACCGACGAACGATGGAATAGCGTAAAGATGCTTGTCCCGGATGATCATCGGCACGTCACCGATGAAAATATCTCGAATCAGGCCACCGGCCAATGCAGTGAACATGCCGAGGAAAACCGCGGTCATGCCAGATGATCCAAATGCCAAAGCTTTCGCGGTACCGTTAACCGCGAACAGGCCAAGACCCAGCGCGTCGACGACTGTCATCGTCCATTTAAGTTTTTTGATTTCCGGATGAGCAATGACCACGATTATGCCGGAAAACAAGGTGGTGAGCACATAGCCTTTATCGGTGATTCCCACAGGCGGCAAATCCCCCAACATCACATCGCGAAACAGACCGCCACCAAGCGCGGTCAGCCAGCCGCACAGCATAATCGAGAAAATGTCATACCCTTTTTGGATTGCGGCCAAGCCACCAGAAAGTCCCCAACATAGGATGGCGAGATATTCAATGCCGATGAAAAACGCATTGCTTTCCAACGCCATTTCCATTGGTTGCGCTCCCCTCTTATTGCCCTCATGTTGCATTCCGCCAGCCCCGTGGAGCCGTATCGAGAGTAACAGAGACGCTGCCCTACCTCTCTTCTCCCAGACAAACTGAGAAGAATCCCTTGTCTTACCCGCAAAACGCGCGAACCCCGCGCGATAAGGCGCGGGGTTCGAACGGTATGTCCTGGATTGTTTTGACCAGAGGGGCCCGACTCAGCGGGCGTAGAATTCGACCACGTACTGAATGTTGACCTGCACCGGGATCTCTTCGACCTCCGGCTTGCGGGTCACAGTGGCCTTCAGGGACGGCAGGTTCACATCGAGGTAGCCGGGGACCTGAGGCAGCACATCGCGGTGCACGCCTTCAGCGGCGATCTGGAACGGAACCATGGTCTGGCTCTTAGCCTTGACCTGAATGGTCTGGCCGGGCTTGACACGGTAGGACGGACGGTCCACGATGTTGCCGTCAACGAGGATGTGACGGTGCACCACGAACTGACGAGCCTGAGCGGTGGTGCGGGCGAAGCCGGCGCGCAGCACCAGGTTGTCAAGACGGGACTCCAGATCGATCAGCATGGCGTTACCGGTCTGGCCGGCGGTACGGGTGGCCTTCTCGTAGGCAGCACGCAGCTGCTTCTCGGAGACGCCGTACTGAGCGCGCAGACGCTGCTTCTCGCGCAGACGCACTGCGTAATCGGATTCGGCGCGACGACGGTCACGACCATGCTCGCCCGGAGCATACGGACGCTTTTCAAAAATGCGCTGAGCCTTGGGGGTCAGTGCGATGCCGAGGGCGCGGGAAAGACGCACCTGACGGCGAGAACGCTGAACGTTCGTCATTGGATTATTCCTTCTGTCGTTATCTGAACGGAACGTCTGCACCGTTACGAGCAGACGCTGAGTCGGGCCTCCCCAACGCTTCGTCGTGATGTTCACGAACGGGTTGGCTCTCTTGCGATCACCTACCGCCGACCCGTTGATGGGCTATGACTCCAGACGGCATTTGCCGGTCGGCAAACACCAGCGTCCAATACTACACCGAGGCCATGGACAGCGCTCCAGCGTCCATGCGATACACCTTATCCGCCCACGTCAGGACGTCCGGATCATGCGTAACCACCAGCACTGCCGTACCATTATTCGCTTGTTCTCGCAGCAATCGCATAACGATATCCGTGCTGGCCTGATCCAGATCACCGGTCGGCTCGTCTGCAATCACCAGCTTGGGGTTATTCATCAGCGACCTAGCGATGGATACGCGCTTCATTTCGCCGCCGGACAGCTCTCGCGGGTGGCTTTCTGCCAGCTCTCCCACTCCGAGACGTTCCAACAGCGTGCGCGCGCGGTCTTCTATTGGATTGTTCTGCTTTTTCTGCACGGTATCCGCCGTTTGCTTCTCGACACGAATTGGCGCAATGACATCAGGCATGTATGGGTCATCGATGGTCCCGGATGCTGTCGTGCCGCCGGCAGCTACCTGCCTAGTCGACGAATCATACGGGGCGACAGCGGAAGGCTGTTGCCCTATCTTATGACTCCGACCTTGTTCCTCCGTCGATACGCCGAAAAGCATGGCCGGAAGCGTGACGTTGTCCATCACAGTAAGGTTGGCGAGCAAGGTTTGACTTTGTGTAACGAAACCGATGGTGCTGTTGCGCAGCAACGAAAGTTCACGATCCCGCAATGCGGATATGTCACGTCCGTCAATACGTACGCTGCCCGATGAAGGGCGTACAAGACCGGCGATCATATTGATGAGCGTGCTCTTGCCGTTGCCGGATCGGCCCACTATGGCCACGAATTCCCCCGGCTTGATGGTGAGGTTCACATGGCTGACCGCATCGAATGGCACCCCGCGACGGCTGAAGCTGCGTGTGAGATCGATAATCTCGACTAGTGCAGTACCGCGATCATCTTCGGCAGCGAAATTCGACGAATCCATCTGAGCAGTACTCCGCGCAGCATCTCGCCCAGCGCTCTGCGTATTCCTCGTGCTCTGCGTATTCTTGGTACTCTGCGCGCCGCGCAATGGGGCAACATCAGCTTGGAATTCGCTCATATCATTCCCCTTCCCGCAATGTCAGGTAGGCTTCCGGACGACCGATGCGAACAAGTACGGCGAGAGAGCCTGCCACGCCAATCGCCACCGAGCACACCAAGGTCACCGCCATTATGGCAAGCACTGTTGGTACCGATGCTTGTAGATACGGCAACTGCAGTTGTTTGCCGATCAGAGCGCTGAACGGGAAAATGGCCAATGACGCCAGCCCCACGCCAAAAGCACCTCCGATCAAGCCGATTAACGCGGATTCACGCAGGAGTATTCCGGCCAGCATTCCTCGTGTGGCACCGAGAATGCGCAGTGAAGCGAATTCACGCTTGCGTTCGTTGACCGAAGCCGCGAACACGGCCAGAAGCACGATGACACCCATCACCCAGATGGCCGCCACGAATACAGTCAGATAAGCCACCAACGCGTTCAGCGCGGTTTTAGTAGTGGCAGTAACGCCGCCTGGATAGACGTAACCGAGATCAGAGAAACGCGAGTCCAAACGTTTGATGTTCTCCGCCACGGTTTCGGCACCGTATCCTTCACTCACTTTGATCAGTACAGTAGATACTGCCTTGTCCGCATATTCCGCTGGCATGACACGCTTGGCAACCTTGGCAGAGGCTTCCACCATCTGAGGCACAGTGTCAAGATTGATGAACACGGAGTTATCCAAACTGGTGCCCGTGGAGGCCAGCTGTGCCACGACCGGCCACTTATGGCCGTAGAGCTCCACAGTGCCGTCCGCGGAAACATTGACGTTCGCTCCGGCGATCATCTGACCGTCTTCCAGCGTGCCATCGAATTGGGAGGCCACCCATGGCTCGATCACGAAGTCAGTGGATGGATCATAGCCTATAATCTGCAGTTTCTCGGCGCAGCATTCTGCCGCCAATGAAGCGATATACGTCTGTTCACTGGCCTGATCGATACCATCGGCCTTCTTGACTTCGTCGGCGATGTCTTTAGTGAAATAGAACGTGCTGGGGTTACCGTCCGTCAGGAGCGCTTCGGCCTTTTGCGCCGTATTTTGCGGCACCACCATAAGATCCGCACCAAGACGGCGCTCCATGCTGGCCATGCCGGTGTTGAGGTTCATGGTGAGCATGGTGCCGCCGAAGAAGGCAAGAGCAAGAATGGTCACCACAGCCAGCAGCGCACCGGTGCGCATGGGCCTGCCGACGAGGTTGCGAGCGGCCAGCGTACGCAAGATGCGCCGTTGTGAATGCTGGACACTGTCGTACACGGTGGCGTGATCAGTCATCTCAGGCACGCCTTGCGCAACGAGCGTCCATCCAGATAGCCGCGGCGGCAAAGACGATAACCAACACGCCGAGCACGATAAGCGTGGGAAGCATTACCATACGGCAGTGCATCATGGCACCCTTGCAGATACCGATCAGCACAGTGGGGATGGCGAACAGCAGCAGCGTATTGGCAACGGCAGCGATGTTCAGCCCAATACGCACCTGAGGATTTACAAACAATGCGACGATGCCGAGAGCGAGAATCACTACGCCTATGCCTGTGGCGGCCTGCTGCGAATAATGGCAGGCGGGCATCATGCCGTCATGAGCACCGCAGGCGTGAGCGAATGTCTGAGGCGCAATGGCAATCAGCGCGCCGAACACGATATTGGGCAGCGCGGCGAACAGTCTGTTCTTCATGGATTCTTCTCTCCTCTGCATGAGATACAAGGCAACCTATGTATTATGTCCACGGAGAAATCAGAAAAACAAGTCTTGAATTTACCGCACACCTATGTTATGTGCTCGATCAGAGGGAGCGGCTTGCCGCGACAGGCTCCTATTGAAAGCTCGCTAGAGCTTTTCAATGGCTGAGCCGTTAAGCGGACAGTCCAGCGGACTGTCCGTAGGCGAAGGGAGCGGCTTCGCTGCGACAGGCTCCTATTGAAAGCTCACTAGAGCTTTTCAATAGGAGCCACACGCAGCATCAAGCGCTTGACTCCCGCAGAACCAAAATCGACCGTAATCACAGAGTTGCGTCCCTTATCCTGCGCATCGGTAATCTTGCCAAGGCCATACTGGTCATGACTGATCATATCGCCAATGGCGAAATCCGCAATGTTCAGGCCATTGTCTTTGGCCAGTTGGGAGCTAGGAACGCTTTTTCCACCGGTCGCAGACGATTTGGGAGCGGTGCGTCGAGTCGTGACCTTGCCACCGCGAGTACGGCCATACGAATCGGACGAGCCCGTGCGCGAACCGTAGGCGGAGCTACCTGATCGGGACCGGGAGCCGTATGTCGAGCCGGATCCACCATAGGACGAGGAGCCGGAGCGCGAACCGTAGGATCCGTACGATCCATAAGATGAGCCCGAGCCATAAGACGAAGAACCGTATCGAGATCTGGAACCATACGAGGAGCCAGAACCCCTTCCACCGAACGTAGATGACCCGCCGAACGTGGCACCGCTGAAATCATCGTCATCCCATCCACCCAGATCATCGGCGAATCCGTCGGTCCATTCGCCACGCATGCGCTCCACACCGGCTTCACGACGTTTCCAATCGATGAGTTCGGCCGGAATCTCATCCAAGAACTGGCTAGGCATCATGTCTGCCGCCTGTCCCCACTGGGAGCGTACGGCCGCGCGCGTTACATACAGACGACGTTTGGCACGTGTGATGCCCACGTACGCAAGACGACGCTCCTCCTGTAGCTCAGTGGTGTCTTCCATGGAGCGGGAGTGCGGGAACGTACCCTGTTCCATGCCTGTTAGGAACACCACCGGATATTCAAGTCCCTTGGCGGTATGCAAAGTCATCAACGTCACTTTGCCTGAATCTTCGCTCTCGCCGGGAAGCTGATCAGAATCGGCCACCAACGCTGTAGTTTCCAAAAATGCAGACAATGTTGCATCGGGAGTGTTCTGCTCGAATTCAGCAGCAGTGGACTGCAGCTGGGAGAGATTCTCCAGACGGGAAGCATCCTGAGGATCCACGGATTTCTCCAGTTCGCCCCTCAGCCCTGACTTTTCCAGCACTTCGGCCACGACTTCGCTGGGTTTGGAGTCGTGGGCGCGGGTGAACTGGGAAAGCGATCCCATAAGTTCGCGGAACGCCTTGAGCTGCGTGGCCGTGCGAGTAGGAACGTCCGGTATCTCGTCCACATGCATAAGCGCATAGAAGAAACTCGTTCCCCGTTCGCGCGCATACGCCAGCAACACGCCTTCGGCCCGTTCTCCCAAGCCACGCTTAGGCACGTTGAGAATGCGACGCAGATTCACATCGTCGTCCGGATTGACGAGCGCCTGCAGGTATGCCAACGCATCCTTGATTTCACGACGTTCGTAGAATTTGGTGCCGCCGACCAGCTGGTAGGGCAAATTCGCGTTGATCAGCGCCTCTTCCAGCGAACGGGACTGTGCGTTGGCTCGGTACATGATGGACATGTCCGAATAGGCGATGCCCTCTTCGGCGTGCAGCCGCGCGATCTCGCCAGCAACCCATTGCGCCTCCTGCTGGGCGTTATCCGCAGCATAGCCGACGATCGGTTCGCCTTTGCCGAGGGCTGTCCATAGTTTCTTCGGCTTGCGCCCTTCATTATGGCTGATCACGGCATTGGCCGCATCGAGGATGGTCTGCGTGGAGCGATAATTCTGTTCCAGCATGATGGTTTTCGCCGCCGGAAAATCCTGCTCGAAATCCTGAATGTTACGAATGTCAGCGCCTCGGAACGCGTAAATGGACTGGTCTGAATCACCCACCACGGTGATCCATGCAGGACCGGTCTTGCCAGCGTTCGGCGCGCCCGGAACAGCCTGCAGGCCGGCATCGACTCCCGCCAATTCACGTACAAGTACGTATTGGGCATGATTGGTGTCCTGATACTCGTCCACCAGAATGTAGCGGAAACGATGGTGGTAGTACTCGGCCACGGCCGGATCCGTTCGCAGCAGTTCAACGGTACGGCCGATGAGATCATCAAAATCCACGGCGTTGGCAAGCGCCAGACGATGCTCGTATTCGGCGTAGATCACTGCGTAGATAGCTTCAAGATCCCCTACCGTGCCGAACTGGTAGCCGCGTTGGCCGGGCGTGAAGTCCGGGGCATGCACGGACAAGTATTCCTTCCAACCGGTCAGGTTGTTCTTGAGATCGGAGATGTGGCCCAGAATCGAGCGTGGAGTGTAGCGCTTGATATCCAGATTGAATTCTGTGGCGATGATTTTGACCAGTCGTTCGGAGTCGGCAGAGTCATAAATGGAGAAACCGGACTTCAGCCCGATGGCTTTGCCATCACGTCTCAAAATCCTCACGCACGCGGAGTGAAAGGTAGACACCCACATGCGTTGGGCCACCGGTCCGATAAGCGAGCCGAGTCGTTCGCGCATCTCAGCAGCGGCTTTGTTGGTGAAGGTGATGGCGAGCACCTGACTGGGCCATGCGCCGAACTGGCTCAGGATCCATGCGATGCGACGAGTGAGCACTCGGGTCTTGCCGGAGCCTGCACCTGCACCGATCAATAGCGCTTGACCTCGGTACTGCACGGCCTCGGACTGCTGCGGATTGAGGTCGCCTACAAGTTCCTGAGCGCTGCGTGCGATGACTTCTGGCTCCTCGAACACTATCTACTCCTCCGACGTTGTAAATACCCGATAGGAAAGCTGGCCATGTGGACCACAGCCTCACAGGGCAACCGTCCACTCTGCTCCCATATATAACGCGACATTCATATCTACCATACGCGCCGCCCATATGCGGCGGTCAGCGTAAGCTGGTTTGCCATATCCAATAGTTACTGAACCGTAACTATGTCAGCTTGATGTCAAGGAGGTAATCCATTGCAGGAACTTGAGGAGCGAATCCAAGCCGAAGGCACTGTCAAGGTCGGCGATGTGCTCAAAGTCGACGCATTTCTGAACCATCAGTGCGACGTACGTCTGTTCGATCATATGGGTGCGGCGTGGGCTGAGCATTTCGCCGGTAAGACCATCACCAAGATCCTGACCATCGAGGCTTCCGGCATCGGCATCGCTTGCTGCGCAGCTCATCATTTCGGCGACGTACCGGTGGTATTCGCCAAGAAGGCCCAGTCCATCAATCTGGACGGTGACCAGTACACCACTACCGTCTACTCCTTCACCAAGCAGAAGGAATTCCCGGTGATTGTCTCCAAGAAGTACCTGAACCCGGGAGACCATGTACTGCTCATCGACGATTTTCTGGCTAACGGCAAGGCATTGCGGGGACTTATCGAACTGTGCGAAAAAGCCGGAGCCACGGTCGAGGGCATCGGTATCGCGGTGGAAAAGGGATTCCAAGGTGGCGGCGACAAGCTGCGCGAGGAGGGCTACGACGTGGATTCACTGGCAATTGTGGAATCCATGGACCCCGAGACCGGCACGATCGAGTTTCGCCACTGAGCGATCAAAGAAGAGAGAAGAAGCATGAGCGAAGCAAAGCAATCCAGCAAATCATCCGCTGTCTCCTTTGAAGCGTTGAGCTCACTGGATGCGCCTGTCTCCTTCTGGAAGGGCATCCCGTTCGGCCTTCAGCACGTGATGGCTATGTTCGTGGCGAATTTGGCCCCGATCTTCATCGTGGCGTCCGCTGCAAAAATGACACCAGCACAGTCCGCCGCGGTGATTCAGGCCGGTCTGCTCGTGGCGGGCCTGGGCACCTGTCTGCAGCTCTACGGCGCATGGCGAATCGGCTCCAGGCTGCCGATGGTCACCGGCATCTCCTTCACCTATGTGGCCGCAGCTGTGGCCATCTGCGCGGATAAGGGTTACGGTGCCGTTGTGGGTGCCGTACTGGTTGGCGGCATTCTGGAGCTGGTACTAGGTCTGACGGCCAAGTATTGGCGTCGATTCGTGCCGCCTATTGTTTCGGCCATCGTGGTGACCTCCATCGGCTTCTCGCTGCTCAATGTGGGTGCCACAAGCTTCGGCGGCGGTTCCGGCGCCAAGGACTTCGGCTCGTGGCAGAACCTGACGCTTGGGCTCATCTCACTGGTGGCTTGCCTCGCTTTCCAGCTGCTGATGAAGGGCACGGCCAAACAGCTCTCCGTACTGTTCGGTCTCGTGGTGGGCTATGTGGTGGCTATCTGCATGGGCAAGGTCGATTTCTCCGGTTTCCAAAACCTCGCTATTGTTTCCGTGCCGCAGTTCATGCCATTCAAGCCTGAATTCGACTGGGGTTCGATTATCTCCATCGGACTGCTGTATGTGGTTTCCTCGGTCGAGGTGCTGGGCGACACCGCAGCTCTGACCAAGGTGGGTCTCAACCGCACACCCACCGAGCGTGAGACTGCAGGCGCCATCGCCGGCGACGGTCTGATCTCCTCGGTTTCCGGTCTGTTCGGCTGTCTGCCACTGACCTCCTTCGCTCAGAACATCGGATTGGTGGCCATGACCAAGGTCGTCAACCGCAAGGTCATTCTCTCCGGCGGCTTGATCCTCATTCTGGCGAGCTTCGTGCCGGCCATCGCCGAGGTGTTCAACTCGTTGCCGCAGGCGGTTCTCGGTGGTTGCACCATCATGATGTTCGGCAACATCATCCTCTCCGGCTTCCAGATGATCGCCGAGGCCGGATTCTCGCAGCGCAACATCACCATCGCGGCACTTTCGCTGACTATTGGCATCGGCTTCACGCAGGTGAGTGACATCTTCGTGCACTTCCCGGCCCTGTTCCAGCAGATCTTCGCCTCCAACTGCATCGCCGTGGCGTTCGTGGTAGCGGTGATCCTCAACGCCGTGCTGCCCAGTGAGGAGCACTTCTTGAGCGCGCCAGCAGCGAAAGAAGAGTAATGGCTTGAGCCGCGTACAGAAAGCATGAGCGAGTCTCCGCTTTCCTCATTTTCCCTGTTGTTGCTTGCGCACAACAGGGATTTTTCGTATGTTCTGCGCAGTTGTGTACAGGTCCGACAGATACACCTGTAACATCGCGGCACAAGAATGGCGGAATCTCGCCATTCTCCAATTTCCGCAATCAACATTTGACGCGCAGGCTCGTGCACAACTGCACGAAAACCGACTTTTCGCACGGTTGTGCGCCAGACGATTACGAGTTCCACATTATGACGCATCGCAGAACCAAGTCAACATATCGTTTTTCGATATATTCCGGTATGATGTGGCGTAATACGAGGAGGCCGCTATGAAACAGTACATGAACCGATGGGTTTTGCTTGGGTTGAAGATCATCGTTGTGACCATCTGGCTGGGGTGCATATGGGGACAGATTATTGCCGCGCCCGTATTCAGTGAGGCGATAGCCAGCCTCTATTCCTCGCAACCTCCCCTGCGTTGGCTGTACCTTATACTTGGCGAACTGTTTCTGGTCTGCGTTGAAATTGCATTCATCGGTGTGTGGCGCTTGTTCTCGCTCTCCGGCTCAGGCACGGTGTTCACCGCCAAAGCGCTCCCCTGTGTGAATCTGATCATTGGTTGCGCGTCCGCCGGCACGGTGTTCACCGCCACCGTATTAGGATTATTCGCGTTCTCCTCATGGAATGACGCCACCATGCGAGCCATGGACTATTTCGGCATTCTCGCCGCGCTTGGCGCCACCTTTGTAGCCGAGATCGGCTTCATTCTGCTGATGATAGTCATGAAAGGGCTACTGCGCGCGGCCACCGATCAGTCCAGCGAACTGGAGCAGGTGATCTGATATGACTATCCGCATCAACTTGGATGTGATGATGGCCAAACGTAAAATCGGCGTGGGTGAATTAGCCGAACGAATCGGCATCACACCCGCCAACGTGTCGATTCTCAAAAACGGGCGAGCCAAAGCAGTACGTTTCACCACCCTCGACGCCATCTGTCAAGCCCTCGACTGTCAGCCAGGCGATATCCTCGAATACGCCCCGGATGAGTGATCGCCGCGTCATGACCGTACGCGAAATCATACTTCAGTCGCATTGTCCTCACGTGCTCAAACATGGAGTATGGAAATACCGACAGGACGGCGCAACGAACGGAGGGATTTATGGGACGACAGCACAACCGATATGGCGTACATCGTCCCGTCGCGCTCACAGCGTGGATCATGCTACCGGTAGCCATATTCGCCGTCATTGTCCTATTGGGCGTCATGCTACTTCCGCGGTTGCTCGCACCAAAGCAATATGTGCGTTCGGCCGATGACGCCTATTGCGCCGCCATATCCTCTGATGGCACACGGCACACGCTCAGCCCCGAACAGGCCGGCAACGCCGCGCTGATTGCGAACATCGCCGTCAATCGTGAGCTGCCGGATCATGCGGTCACAGTAGCTATCGCCACGGCTATGCAAGAGTCGCGACTCACGAATCTCGACCACGGCGATTTGGATTCACTGGGGCTCTTTCAGCAACGTCCCAGTCAAGGATGGGGCACGGCTGAACAGGTGTCCGATCCGGCATACGCCACGAATATCTTCTACGACCACCTGATGCAGGTACCCGATTGGCAAACTATTCCGGTAGAGGACGCGGCACAGGAAGTGCAGCGTTCGGGATACCCGGATCTGTATGCCAATTGGGATTCGATGGCACACGCTTGGGCGTCGGCCTTGACCGGCGAGGTGAACGCGGGCATCACATGCGCACTTGAGCCTATAAACGGCTCCGACGCAAACGGACTCATCACTGCGGCCACGGCAGCGCTGCCCAATGTCAGCATTACCAGAGACACCATCAATGACGATAAACATTCGAACGCAACAACTGACTCCACACTGACTGTCGCGTTGCCGGCCGGATTATCCGATGCCGACCAGCAGCATGTATGCTGGCAAACAGCCGGCTGGCTTGTCGTCCACGCCCGGGAGTACGGCATCGACTCCGTAACAGCCAACGGTATGAGCTGGAACCGCACAGACGGCATCTGGACCGGCAAAGAGAGCATACAAGACACCATCATCGTGACACTGGGCTGAAACCACACTCCCCACAAGCAGATCGCCCCAGGAATCATAGGACCGTCAACGCAACAGAGCGTTATCACGCTGGATTTGTATTATGCCGCGCTAACGCAGACGCGTCTCCTTCAGCGCGGATTTGACGGCAGCCTTGGTGAGCGCAAACTGAGCATAATATGCCACAGCGGTGAGTGCGATCACAGATACCAAGGTGACGGCGCCAGCGACCACATCTCTCTGAGAAAGATTCTTTACCGGGCACTTACCATTTTTGCCACACATACCCGGGTGATGCTTAAGCGGGCAGTGCGCAGACTTGGGACAAGCTGCGGCCGAATCCTCGGTCTCACTGGCCGATGCTACGATGTCGGGCTCGTCTAGCGACGCACCGGGATCTTTGATTTCGTTGATTTCGGTCATGATATTTCCCCTATCGATCTGACGGAAATGCTTTCCGCGCGCGAGGCGGCATCAGTGCCGACACACTCACCATTGTACTGTTCAGGCACCGGAATAAACGGCATATTCACCACCGTGAATTCTCGATGAATTGCGTCATGATGCACAGTATATAGTTCATCAAGATGCGCCGTATACGGCACAATGGTGTCAAGGAGGCGCTCCCATGGTTGATGACTACACCGCAAAGATGACCGAGCTCATTGAACTTATGCGCATGATCGGCAACGATACGCAGCAGTGCGAGGTCAAAGAATGCAAACGTCGTATCTCCTCCACCATCACGGATACGCTTTCCGCGTTTTCAAACGGTTCCGGCGGGTGGATCATCCTAGGGCTCTCCGAAAAAGCTGGCTTCACACCAGTGGAAGGATTCGACGCGCGCGCCATGCAGGAGGCGCTGAGCCAAGCGTGCGAAAAGATGACGCCGGTGGTTCGTCCGGTGATCGTGACCTGTCCGTTCGAAGGCGCGAATCTGGTGTTCGCTCGCATCGATGAAATGCTGCCACGAGACAAACCCTGTTTCACTACTGCGCTAGGCCCGCATGGGGGCTCGTTCATCCGCACCGGCGACGGCGACCGACGCATGACCTCGTACGAGGTGGACCGCCTTATCGAGGAGCATCTGCAACCCACCTATGATTTGGATATCGTTCCGGATGCTGCCGTCGATGACCTAGATCCCACGTTGGTTTCAGGACTGTTGGCCCGTGTTCGTGAGCAGCATCCACATGCATTTGCCGGGCAAGACGACATCCGCACACTACTCGATTTGCAGGTGCTGCGTCACGATGATTCTGACGGCAACGAAATCGGAGGCATCTTACGTCCCACGTTAGCCGGGCTTCTGGCGCTTGGCCGCTATCCGCAGAAGTATTATCCACGACTGTCCATTGCCATCGCAGTGTTTCCCGGCATCGATCGAGACGAGGTATTCCGAGGCGATGACCGGCTGGTGGCAGCCAAGACCATCGTAGGACCTATTCCTGTGATGATCAGCGACGCGGTCGAATCACTGATGCGCTGGATCGGCGCGAAGAAACCGGACTATCCACCCGTGGTGTTGCGTGAGGCCATAGCGAATGCACTTACCCACCGGGACTACTCCCCTGATGCACGTGGCACGCAGGTACGAATCAGCGTGTTCACGAATCGTATCGAAATCACCAATCCGGGCGGCTTGTACGGCACCGTGACGCACGATGTGCTAGCGAATCCGAATCCTGTGACAGGCGCACCATTTGTTTCCACTCGCAACCAGTTCCTGTTCACGTTATTGGAGTCCACTCCGTACCCGGATGGCGGGTTCGTGAACCCGGAGGGCGGCGACGGCTATCAACGTATCGCGGCAAGTCTCAGGGAGGCGGGTATCGAACCGGCCACCACGGTCAATGACATCAACACGTTCACAATGACCATCACCAAGCAACGTTCAGCCGCGAACAGTACGCCGAGTGATATATCGAAGGCGATTCTGACCGTACTGGAACGACATTCCGCAATGAGCATCAAGGAAATCATCCGCGAGCTGCAGCTCACTCCCCTGGCCGCCACTTCTGGCATGCGCGAACTCATACGCGAGGGTCGAGTCGCCAAGGTGAAATTCCAAGACGACCCGACCCAGCGGTATCGGTTGAAGGGGATGTAAGGGCGGCACCCAGTTTATGCTTCGGCGAGCTGAGTGACGGTCGAAGCCACCGCATTCGGCCGGGAGCGACGGAACCGTCCGGCAGCGAGTCCCACACAGACGAATGCGACGGCGAACAATGCCACGATGCCGGTGGCCACGGCCCAGCCTCCTGCGTCTACGCCGAATGTGGCGGAACCGAAGCCGAGTGCGTTGTCGATCGCCGTGCAGTACCACCAGCCGGGCGTGAGTCGGGCGATGGTGACCATCATGTCCGGCATCATGCTCATCGGGAATGCGATGCCAGAGGCGAATAGGATGAGCAGCCCGAACACGTTGGCGAAGCCGTTGGCCACCATGTCCGAAGCGCCGAATTCACCGAGCATGAATCCACAGGCCGTGCACATAAGAGCGAACATGCAGATCGAGGTAAAGGTCATCATCACGCCGTCTACCGGTATCGAAGCGATATTCACACCTGCCGCAGCTGTGAGACCCATCGCGGCAACCAGATAGCCCACGCAGATCAGCAACGCGAAGCCGCACAGGACTCCCATACGCTTGATCCCGATCGAGGCCGTGGACGGAGAAGCCATAAGTCTGCGACGCAGCTCCCCCGCACCGAACACGCGGGCTACAAGGCTCACACATACGCTCAAGGTGAGGAACAACGGGTAGATCGCCGTCTTCATCGTGTCGCCGAACCCGGACGCAACCGGATTCGCCGTGTCTGCCTTCTGGTCGTCCTGCGATGTGATGTCCTCCACCGCGACCGGCCGGTTTGCCTTCGCATCGTGTGCCGTGCGTGCAGCACGCTTGGCGGCGGACTGCATATCGGTTATCGTCAGTCCAGACAACGTTCCCTCTGGTAGTGAGTTGAGGTCGAACGTGGATGAGTCGTCCATGACCTGCGACCAGTCGCCATTCTGTCCGGCAGTAGCGGAACCAGCAGTTTCACCGGGGTTCGTGCTGCCGATCATCTTGGCATTCTTGGCGTACCATGCGGCGAGTTCGCTGTTATCGATCTGCACGTTTCCGCCGATCAATGCGATACGGGTCAGCGAAAGAAACCCGTTCACGTTCATGCCGGCGATGGTGCCGGCACCGGACGTGTAGCTTGTGACCGTCTCGACTTTCGGCATGTCGCTGCCGGATTGCGCGGCCTTGAGGAAGTCGGCGGCGTAACCGTTCGGGATGATGACGATGAGGTCGGTCCAGTTCGAGGCGACGGCCTGTTGCAATGATTCGGGATCGTCATCCAGCTTGACCAACGTGGCGGAATCGGACAGGTAGTCGCGTAGTCCTTCCGCGATGCCACCTCGGTTTGAATCCCGATCGACGACTGCGACGTTGACCTTCTCCGGCTCGTAGGTGTCGGCCACCGTGCGGGTGGCTGCGGTGATCTGCGACCAGCTGAGCGTGAACATCATGATGCCCATGAGCACCAAGTAGATGATGATGTACGTGCGGTGTGCGAGCAGTACGCGCACCGTGGCTTTACAGGTGTTCATAGCGTTGCCTCCTGAGCATGATCACGCCGGCCGCGAGGAACACCGCGCTCATCGCGAGCAGGATGGCACAGGTGCGGATAAACGGCTGGTAGGTGTCGTAGTACATGAGTGAGTAAAACAGGTCAGTCACCTGTTGGGCGGGGTTGATGGCGGCGAGCAGCGGCGCCTTGCGTGAGATCAGGTCGCTGAGTTCCATGGCGAATCCGCCATACAGGCCGCTGAACAGGGACAGCGAGCAGGCGATCGCGGTGGACATGCCCTGCTTGACACCGGTTGTGAGTTTGGGGATAGCGCCGATCATCGTGCCGAACGCACAGGTCATGAACGAGGCGACGACCACGGCGAGCACGGCCGCCGGTTCACGCCCACCGACTTCGATACCGCAACCGTAGCGGATGTAGGCGAGCGCAACGAGCAGGCAGACGCAGGAACACAGCCATCCGGCGAGGAATCCGGCGATGAGTTGCTTGGCCCTTCCGAGCGGCGCTACGGTGCGACGGATGCCGAGCGCGGAGAGGTTCGCCTGCGCGGTGGTGACCGTATGAATCATGTACGACATGGCGACTAAGCAGGCCATGCCCATGAGTGCATAATAATATCTCGCCATCACGCTGGGCTTGAAGTTGGTGAGCGTGACCTCCTTGGTGGCGTTCATGGACGCGTTGATGCCGTTCCAGAACGTGCGCGTGGCCGGGGCGGTCGGATTGTCCTTGAGCACGGACTTCACGGTGACGCTGGTGCGGTTGTACTGATCGAGTACATTGTCAAGCGCCGAGAGAGAAACGTCGAGTCCCGCCTCCTGCGTGCCGTTATTGGCCACGGTCACAGTGTTGTCGCTCAACGTGAGGGCGATTCGTCCGTCGTCGTCAGCCTTGAGATAGCCGTCTGTCTTGTCTTGGGACAAGAGTTCGCGGGCCTGCGAAACAGAGTCGACCTTGGTGACGTCCAGTAGGGTCACACCGGGATCGATGTCCATTACATCCCTGCTGTCATCTTGAGCCTTGCCTGAATCGCCGTTTTTGCCGGACATCGCTGTGATGAGCGTGTCCACGCCGACCGCGTTCGTCCAATTCGTGTCTTCCACTACGGCCACGGATACCGGGGTGATGCTCATGGCCTGATCCAGGTTGCCGAATACGCCGTTGAACATGGTCGCTAGAGCGATCGGGAACACGATGAGCCAGAACAGCGAGCTCTTGTCCCTGAGGTTCGCCTTCATCGTGACGATGAATGTGCTCCACATGGCGTTCTCCTTTCCTTGGGGCTGGAGGGCCCCTAGTCGCGTAGCGCCTTGCCGGTGAGTTCCAGGAACACGTCGTTGAGGCTCGGCGGCCGGCTGGTCAGGTGTCCGATGTTCGCACCTGAAGTACGCAGCACACCGATCAAGTCGACAAGGTTGTGCTCGCCGCGACGGCAACGCACTTCCAGCTCGCGCCCGTCATAGGAGGCTTCGATGACGAACGCGAGCGCACGCACGGCGGCAAGCGTCTCGTCAGTCAGGTCGAGCGTTTCGATAGCGATGCGCTCTCCTGTGTCGATCATGGCTTTGAGCTCGTCGGCGGTGCCGAGCGCAAGATGACGGCCGTGATCCATGATGAGGATACGGTCGCAGATCTGCTCGACCTCCTCCATGTAGTGGCTGGTGTAGATCACAGTGGCACCGGCTTTATTGAGCTTCTGTATGCCTTCAAGGATCGCGTTGCGGCTTTGCGGATCGACTGCCACGGTCGGTTCATCGAAGAAGATGAGATCAGGCTTGTGGGCGATGCCGCAGGCGATGTTGAGGCGTCGCAGAAGACCGCCGGAGAGTTTGCCGGGACGGAATTTGCGGAAATCCTGCAATCCCGCGAATTCGATGGCCTCCTCGACCAGAGGCTCGCGCTCGGCCTTCTTCGGCACGTACAGCGAGCAGAAGTAGTCGATGTTCTCGGTGACGGTCAGTTCGTTGAACACGGCTACGTTCTGCGGCACGATACCGATGCGCCGCTTAAGGTCGTATGAAGTGGGCGTCATCGGTTGTCCGAAGACGCGAATGGTGCCCGAATCGTAGGTGAGCAGCGCAAGGATGCAGTTGATGGCCGTGGTCTTGCCGGAACCGTTGGGCCCCAGTAGGCCGAAGATCTCGCCCTGCTTCACGTCGAGGTCGAAGTAGTCGAGCGCCACCATGTCGCCGTACCGCTTGACGAGCTGGCTGACGTGGACTGCCGTAGTGTCGGTTGTCATGTTCGCTCCCTTCCTTGGATGATTCCATCATCCCAAGCGCGAGCACATAGAACCAGCCACATTCGTCACGAGTACTGCCAAGTTCAATGACATTTGTCATTCGATATAGCAAACGGCCATTTGTTGGAGCGGTTTGTTCTGGCGGCGTAGGCAGCTCAACCTTCGACACATCAATCTCACCTGATATGAGCTTGGGCAGCAATGTATCGCGAAGTTGTGAGAGCTCCATGATCTGTTCGGAATTTGCTCGCACAACATTCAGTATCCTAGACAGTTCTTGCCCTATTTCTTGTATGAGCGCATCAGAGGGAATGCGAATCGGACAATTCAGAGCATCTATTACTGATACTCTTTGTCTGCCACTGCTGCCGGTCATGTGCTGAATTAGGTAATCAACAAAGGCCTCATTCTTCGCAAGAAAATACATTATCTCATTGGGGATTCCTGGCTTGCCGGTTAAAACAATGTATTCGGTCGATCCAAAAGCGACTTCATTCTCATCGAGGAAATTAACATATGCGGCTTTGCCGTTTTCGAGACATGGTGTAATACGAGCTATGAGCGTATCTCCATTCGTAAAACGCATTCCTCCGTTATATGACCGTTTATTCCATCCACTAGGATATGATCCAGTAGTCGATAAGCTTCCCATATCAACATATTTTGCAAATGCGTTTTTGCTGAGTTTTCGACGAGGATTTCCTTCAGCGATATCACCAAGAACGCCAATCTTGCCATCCATGGATTCACAAAGTCCAAGCTTTACATCAAATAGGCTTTGCCCAATCTCCAACAAATGGCCGTTTGTCTGCCTATTGCCTCGTTTTTCTGCGGCTCGCATTATGCATGCATGTATCCCATACACGCATTAAAGCTAAAGGTTCCACATGATAGGAAGCAGCACCATAGAATCGATTCTGAAGGCCATGCAGAACACATTGGATGCGCGTCAGCTCAAACAGCTCAAAACCGTGCTGTCAGCCAATCTCAGCACAGATAATCTTCCTGGCAATGACAACGAAGCTATAGAACTGCTGAACTCCTTCCTTACTGCCAAGGAACTTGAAGGGTGCAGTGAGCGTACGTTGAAATACTATGATTCGACACTCACGCATTACTTAAAAGAAACCTCTGTTCCGCTGCCTCAAGTGGATACCGAACAGCTTCGAGCCTATCTCACCGAATACCAGACGACGCATGACGTAGGGAAGGTCACAGTGGACAATATCCGTCGTATTCTCGCCACATTTTTCTCATGGTTAGAAGATGAGGACTATATCGTCAAAAGCCCCGCACGTAAGATACGCCGCGTGAAAACCCCAATCAGAGTTAAAGAAACCATCTCAGATGAGGATATGGAACGCCTGCGTGACGGATGCGAGACACCACGCGATCTTGCGATGATTGACCTGCTCTCCTCCACCGGCATGCGAGTCGGCGAATTAGTGAAGCTCGACCGCAGCAGCATCAACCTCAATGAGCGTGAATGCATCGTGCAAGGCAAAGGCAATAAGGAACGAAAAGCTTACTTCGACGCCAGAGCCAAACTTCATCTTGAAGAATATCTGCGAAGTCGTAACGACGATAATCCTGCCCTATTCGTCAGTCTCAGCGGCAACCACAAACGCATTGCCATCTGTTCTGTGGAAAGTCGACTTCGTTCTCTTGGCAGAAAGCTGCGACTCCCTCGCATACACCCACATAAGTTCCGACGTACTATGGCCACCAACGCCATAAACCGCGGCATGCCAGTGGAACAGGTTCAGAAACTACTTGGACACGTCAAGATAGACACCACCATGCAATACGCATTGGTCAGCCAAAGCAACGTGAAAGCGTCGCACCGAAAGTATCTGGGGTAACTGGAGAGTATGTACTGGAGCCTACTAACAGGGAAAGAACTCGTTTATAAGGCATGCGTAAGTATTGCATTTTCACAGCCGGGACTGTAGCCTATGGATGAAATAAGCTGGACTATGTCCAGTTCGTTGAGGCCATCCCGCATCGCACCGGATGGCCTCAACGCTATCAATTAGAAGAAGAGGACAATATGACATGGCAGAGCATGAAACTAGGTGAAGCAATTACGCTCAAACGTGGATATGATCTGCCCTCAAAGAACCGACTCAATGGAGAAATTCCGGTTTATTCATCTTCGGGACGCTCTGGATATCACAATGAGGTCGCAGTGCATGGCCCAGGAGTGATCACTGGACGGTATGGAACTATCGGCGAGGTTTTCTATACAGAAAATGACTATTGGCCTCTAAATACAACCCTATACGTCTCTGATTTCAAAGGGAATTATCCTCATTTTATCTACTACCTGCTGAAAACCATCAACTGGAGCAATTACACAACAGCGAGCGCGGTTCCGGGTATCAACCGAAATCACGTTCACTATTGCGTAATCAACATTCCAGATATAACCACTCAGCACAAAATCGCCTATGTCCTTGGCACATACGATCGTCAGATTGATTGTCTTAATCAGACAAACGGCCATTTGTTGGAACGGTTTGTTCTGGCGGCGTAGGCAGTTCAACCTTCGACACATCAATCTCACCAGACATCAGTTTGGGCAGCAGCGCGTCACGAAGTTGTTCAAGTGTAACGATTTCTTTAGTGTTATTAGAAATAAGGTTCAAAACTGTTTTGGCGTCGTTAGAAAATGCTCGTGCTTCATTACTGATGATGGGAATGTTATAAGACATTATCTGGTTCCTATCTCCACGTGGCATTTTTGTTCCTTTAGAACCAGCAACCATATATCTGAAAAACACATCCGAGTAAAGGGTGAAAAAGATATAAGGTGCCAGGTTTTCATCCTTTGCGCGGAAGACCAGTACGTCATTCGAGCAAGTGCCGTTACAATCTGCAAACCAAATTTTCTTAAAGTAAGGGCGAATGTTAGAAATCAAGATATCGCCTGATTTATACACTGTCACTTTCCCGGATTGCGGCAGACCAGAAGCACGCTGTCTACCGCCTTTATCGGGGATAAGACTTTCCGTTGAGACATAGGTGTTGAGATTTGCATTTTCGACCGTAGTCTTTTCCTTTACAAGAACACACACATCACGCAGTTCAGCATCAAGCCGAGAACTGAAATTGTCGTCGTGTTTAGCTGATAGCAACTCCAACAAATGGCCGTTTGCCTGATTAAGAAATACTATCTGCCTGTCAATGGAATTAAGGATATGAACTATTTTCAACTGGTCAACAATTGAATTGGGATACGAAATGATGATCTCATCTTGCAAACGTTGCTTATTCATCTCGGTTTGACCAGTAGATCCCTCCGCCAACTGCTCGATTTTCGACTGTTGACACTTGAGTGCATATCCCAAATACATAGGATCAATTTTTTGCGCTCTTACCACAATGACATGGCCATCAATCGTTGCTCGTATGTCATCCCGTATTTGAGCAACTCTTCCAGCGCTACCGACACCTGTCGCATTAATCAAAATATCATGCTTACGCAGCATTTTCCGAATCGGAATCGGCTTGGAAAATCCATTATGGAATCGAATAGGAGACAAATCTATCTCATAATTTCTAACACATCGCTGTCCAATAACCGGAACTGCATATTCGTGACCTTCATCGATGTATATTGGTACAACTCCTTTAAAAAGATCCGAAACGAACTCACGTAACGGTTCTTGATTCCATTTACACCCCATACCCAATCGCCTCCAGGTTTTTCTTGATTTCGGCTTGCAGTCGGTTGGACTCCTCGAAACATTTGGCAAGTTCACCGGTCAGACGCTTCATCTTTTCATCGAAGGGCTCATCGTCCTCTTCCTGTTCGGCGATGCCGACATAGCGGCCGGGAGTAAGAATGTAATCCTGCTTGGCAATGTCTTCGATAGACACTGCGGCGGAGAAGCCCTTTTCTTCTTCCAACGTTCCGTCACGGAACGCATCAAACGTGAACGCGATCCTCTGAATGTCCTCATCGGTCAGAGTCCGCTGCGAGCGGCTGATCATCGTACCCATATTGCGAGCATCCACGAATAGTGTCTTCGAATCAGCAGGACGACCTTTGCGAAGGAACCATAGGCATACCGGAATCTGCGTGGAAAAGAACAACTGCGTCGGCATGGCAACGATACCTTCGACCAGTCCGGCATTCACGATGTTCTTGCGAATCTCCCCTTCATTGTTCGTCTGGGATGATAGCGAGCCGTTGGCAAGCACCAGACCGATTCTGCCGGACTGAGACAGGTGGTGAATCATGTGCTGCATCCATGCGAAGTTTGCATTGCCTTCAGGCGGCACACCGTATTCCCATCGTGGATCGTCCTTGAGCTTGTCGCCGCCCCAATCGGACAGGTTAAACGGTGGATTGGCGAGAATGTAGTCAAACCGTTCAGTGCGATGCAGATCGTTGAAGAACGTGTCATCGTTTTTCGGGCCAAGATCGGCATCGATACCACGAATGGCGAGGTTCATCGTGGCCATCTTCCACGTTGTCGGGTTCGACTCCTGACCATAGACGGAGATGTTGTTAATGTTACCCTGATGGTTGCGCACGAACTCGGCCGACTGTACAAACATGCCGCCCGAGCCGCACGCCGGGTCATAGACGCGCCCTTTGAACGGTTCAATCACATTGACCAGTGTCTTCACCACGCACTTCGGCGTGTAGAATTCACCGGCATTCTTACCCTCCTGCGATGCAAACTGCGACAGGCAGTATTCATACGTGCGGCCGAGCAAATCATGGGTGTCTCCATTCTCAGCCATCTTCACGTTGGTGAACAGGTCGACCACTTCCCCGAGCCGGCGCTTGTCCAGTTCAGGACGTGCGAAGTTCTTGGGCAGCACACCCTTGAGTTTCTTGTTCTCCTGCTCGATGAGCCTCATTGATTCATCGATGACCTTACCGACTTCAGGAGTGTGCGCGGCCGCGGCCACGACTTCCCAACGGGCTTCTCTCGGTACCCAGAAGATGTTCTCGGACGTGTACTCGTCGCGATCTTCCTCGAATCCTTCGCCTTCAGCCACCAATTCGGCGTGTTTGGCCTCGAAGTTATCCGAGATATATTTGAGGAAAATCAAGCCGAGCACAACATTCTTGTATTCCGAAGCATCGATGTTGCCACGCAGTTTACAAGCTGCGTCCCAAATCTGCTCCTCGAAGCCGAGGGCTTTGGTGCTTGTCTTTTTCGCCATGAATCAGTTTCCCTCTCCGTAGTCAACCCACAACTCGCACTGCTGCATCACCGTCTCGATGGCCTCCGGCACTTCGTCCGGCGGATACTTATGCTTCTTCAGCAATCGTTTGATTGACTTACGCATGCGAGCGCGGGCATCTTCTTTCTTCTGCCAGTCTATCGTGCGGTTCTTGCGCAACGTGTCAGTCAGCTCTCGGGTGATAGCAACCAGCTCATCGTTCTCGTAGAAATCCTTGATAGCTTGCGGCTTGGTCAGCGCATCATAGAAGGCAAGCTCCTCATCATCCAGACCCAGCGTCTTGCCTTCCTGGCGTGCAGCCATAATCTCCTTGGCCATGTCCAACAGCTGCTGGATGACCTCGGCGTTGGTGAGCATGCCGTTGAGATATGCATTAACCGATTGCTGCAACATCTCGGAGAACTTGCCAGCCATGACCACGCTCTTCTTGCGATATGCCTTGACCTGATCGTCAATCAGCTTGCGCAACAATTCCAACGCAAGATTCTTCTGCTTCATCTGTGCGACTTCGGCAAGGAACGATTCATCAAACAACGAGACCTCAACTGTCCGGTCTTCGAACAGATCGATAACGCCTTCGTTATGTACGCCTTGCTCCATGATGGCGGCGATTTGCTTGTTAATCTCCTTCAAAGACATACGCGGGTTGTCTGGATTGACGTTTAGCACTTTCAGCATCTGCGTGCGCAACACATCGATGTACGCTTCTTCGATCTTCAGTTCATCAGCAACCATGCTGCGGCATAAGCCAAATGCTTGGGCCATCTCCTTGGCACACTTGATAAAGTCCTTACGATCTTTCTCCCGCTCGGGATCAAGTAAGTAGTCCGCACCATCCGCGATGGCTTCAGCCATCTGTTCGGCAGAATTGGTATGGATTCGGTTCTGATAATCCAAACCATGCAGAAAGTCTCGGCACGCACTCAGCTTGTCGAGGAATAACGGGTATGCAGTGTCGGCCACGTTCATGTCGCCATACCGTTCACGATCACGCTTAGTGTAGTCGTGCATCGCACGTTTCAGGGCACCGGCGATGCCGATATAATCGACGATCAGGCCGCCTTCCTTGCCCTTATACACACGATTCACTCGCGCCACAGCCTGCATGAGGTTGTGTCCTTTCATAGGCTTGTAGACATACATCGTGGACAGCGAAGGTACATCGAAGCCGGTTAGCCACATATCTACAACGATGGCGATTTTGAACGGACTATTATCATCCTTGAATTCTTTAGCCAGCTCCAGTTTGTGCGCTTTGTTGCCGATAATCTTGTGCCATTCCTCCGGGTCCTGATTAGAAGAGGTCATGACCACATGCACTTTGTCTTTCCACTGCGGGCGCAGTTCAAGGAACTTATCGTACATGCGCATGGCGATGGTCCGCGAATACGCAACGACCAATGCCTTGCCCGTCAGCTCATCAGCACGATTTTCCTCATAGTGGTTCACTATGTCACGGCACAGTGAGTCAATGGTCTCAGGAGCTCCCAGCACACTGTCCATCGTCGCCAAGTCACGTTTACTACGATCAATAGCCATCTCATCGGCATCATCCGAGATGTTCTCGTACTGCTCATCCAATTCGCGGAGTATGTTCTCATCCAGCTTGAGCGAAACCACACGACTCTCATAGAACACCGGACGAGTGGCACCGTCCTCGACCGATTGGGTCATGTCGTACACGTCCACGTAATCACCGAATATCTCGCGGGTGGATTTATCCTGAGTCTCAATCGGAGTGCCGGTAAATCCTATATAGGAAGCGTTCGGGAGCGCTTGCCTGACTTTTAACGCATCACCCACTGAATGAGTACCATCCGCATGGAGTTTTATTTCCAGTCCGTACTGACTGCGGTGCGCTTCGTCGGCCATGACTACGATGTTGCGGCGTTCTGATAACGGTTCATCGGATTCACTGAACTTCTGCATCGTCGTGAATATGATGCCGTTTGCCTGTCGGCTATCCAACAGTTCGATCAAATTCTCACGGCTTTCCGCTTGCTGGGGAATCTGGCGTAAGAAATCTGAGCATTTAGCGAACTGACTATATAACTGCCCATCCAAATCAGTGCGATCAGTAGTCACGACAATCGTTGGACTATTCACCTGTTCAGCCAGCAAATGAGCATAGAACACCATCGACAATGATTTACCGGAACCCTGAGTATGCCAGAACACACCAGCTTTACCATCGCCATTCACGGCGCGCAAGGTGCTCTCCACAGCCTTATGAACACCGAAGTACTGATGATATGCCGCGAGAATTTTCGCGGTTCCTTCTTCTGACTTGGAGAAACAGATGAAATTTCGAAGAATATCAAGCAATCGTTCTTTCGGAAACATACCATCAAGCAAGGTAGTCCATCGAACAGCTATCTTGTTAGCAATCTTTGAATAGTCACCATCAGCGGTCTTCCATTGCATGAAGCGATCTTCATTGGCCGTAATAGTTCCCACACGAGTGTCACTCATGTCGGTCATCACACAAAACGCGTTGTACGTGAACAGCGAAGGAATGACCTTCATATAGGTTCTCAGCTGCAGATAGGCGTCCGAAGCATCAACGTTCTCACGTGACGGCGATTTCAGCTCGAATACCACGAGTGGCATACCGTTGACAAATACGATGATGTCAGGTCGTTTTTCTTCAAACTCAACATATGTCCATTGATTGACCACATTGAATATATTCCGTTCCGGATGCTCAAAATCAATAATTCTCACATGGTCGGTGTCCGTCTTCTCTCCATCGAAGAACGACACTTCAACACCGGATTGGAGATAGTCCATGAATTGAATATTGCGGGATAGCAGATCCATCCCTTCGATATCTGTTACCTTACGTAAAGCCTCAGCAAGAGCAGCAGGATGCGCTTGAGGATTGATACGATGTAAACAATCTTCCAATACTCCCGGCAACAGAGCATCGCGATATAACTCATTCGTACGGTTTACATCCGGACCGTATAGCCATTCGTACCCTAACGACTGCAGACGTTGAATGACCGCATGTTCGAACATAGCTTCATCGAATGCAGAGATTTTCTTGTCACTGTCTGAATCAGACAAATGATCGTTCATCATCAGAGTCCCCTTTGCCTCTTCACGCGTTGAATAATCATCAGAAACATCAATACATGGTACTATCCGAGGCAAAAACATACAGATCTGACACAAGCTTCATAAAAAACTTCTGTTGAGTGAGCCGCATCTGCACAAAGCGGGTAGTCTTGGATAAGGGGAAGGCTCGCACTTCGGAGGACGTATGCGCACGATGGCGGAAAAAGGGCTGATGGTGGCGATCAGCATGGTGCTGTTATTCGCTGTCAAAAGCACTGTTCTGGGGGTAAATGCGTCCGGAAATGTTCCCAGTGCCAAAATCATCGCTGGAATGTTGCTGGTACTGTCGGCAACAGGGTTGTTCGACTGGCTGCGACAAACAACATGGGCATGGATTCCAGTAGCCGGATATGCGTTGATGACGTTTGCCATACCTCACTGGATCGTGTTTCTGCCAGTCATCGCCTATGACGCTGCAAGGTTGCCGAGTGCGCGGATGATGTCAGCATCACCGTCTTCGACGCCGCAGCTGCATCGTTTTTCGTTGAGGCCGGACAAAACGCTTTTGACCGAGGATTCTTCGAATTTCCTGCCATATTGCATTACCGTATCTCACTGGATATGGCTAGCCCCGCTGGCGGCAGCCTGGCTGTTGCCGGTAATCGACGTTGATCGAACGAACTACGACCTGGCTGGAATCGCACTTATCGCAGGCATAGCGTCGCTAGGTTTCGCGCTGGGAGGCCGATCAGCGAAAGAGGCTGAGGAACGTCACCAGTTGCGTGCATTGCAGGACCGCGCACGTGAGGCGAGCCGGTCCAACCGCGTACGGCTCGCCGATATGGACGAGGAGCGAGCTCAGTCGGTCCGTATGGCCACGCTGGGTGAGCGTACTCGTATCGCACGTGAGATTCACGACAATGTAGGCCATTTGCTGACTCGTGCCATTATGCAAGCTCAAGCCGGACGAGCCGTAGCCGACGCAACCGGCGACACCATGGCATCTCAACATTTTGGAGCGCTGAGCGAAACATTGGATGATGCGATGATGATGGTGCGCCGGTCTGTACATGATCTGGAGGATGACGGCACTGATTTTACTGCGCAGATTGAAGCGGCTGTACGCTCGTTCAATGGCATTTCTCCTGGCTTTATCGTCGAACTTGAGAATGATATTGCCTCTGCTCCGGCTCCCGTATCTCGCTGTTGCTCCACAGTGATTCGCGAGGCTTTGTCGAATGTCATCCACCACAGCCAAGCTCGCACAGCGCAAGTCACACTGCGTGATTTTCCTGCATTCTGGCAGTTGGTTGTGCAGGATCCTGGACCCGCGATCCCGCAACAACAAACGAACAGCAAGAACAGCAGCGTCTTGTCCCGGGGCATGGGATTGGCTGATATCGAGTCACGTGTACGTGCGATCGGCGGCACATCGTCATGTGGACCATATCGACAAGGATGGCGCGTGTTCGTCTCGGTGCCAAAACAGCAATGGAATCGTTCGATGAAGGAAGCAGCATGATGAGAATCGCAATCGTGGACGATGATCCTATCGTCTGCCAATCGTTGGCAACCATCCTGTCTGCCACCGGCGCGGCTGAGGTGCTATGGACCGCACACGATGGAAAGACCGCGGTCGAACAGTATTTCACCACACCGGCCAATCACCCGGATATTCTACTCATCGATATACAGATGCCCGGCACGAGTGGTTTGGACGCGGCACGAGATATCTTGAAGAAAGATCCTGCCGCTCGCGTGTTGTTCCTCACTACATTCGCAGACCGGGAATATATAGCACAAGCTATGACGCTGGGTGCCAGAGGATATCTCATCAAGCAGGATGTCTCCGCCGTAGCGCCCGCCTTGCAAGCGGTGATGGCCGGACAAGTGGTGCTAGGGGCTGAGGTGCTCGGCAAGCTCACCGGCAACAGTGCGAATGCCAACGGCGACGACACGCAAGCCGATGAACCGAGCCATCCATCACAGACCGTTACCGCAGCTCACCGGCATGGGTCCGTTCCCATCGATTCTGATGCGGACCGACGCGCACTGGATGCCATGGATGAACGCAGCCGCAGCATCGCTGAGCTCGTGGCGCAGGGATTCGATAATCGGGATATCGCTGCGCGCCTTTACCTGAGCGAGGGCACGGTCCGCAACCGTATCAGCACTATATTGGACCGACTGGGCCTAGCCAATCGTACACAACTCGCTATCCTGTGGATCAACACCCATCGGTGAGACAGCGGATGCAATAACAAGGGAAGCCAACAGACTTCCCTAAAGTGACCTTAAGCAGTTGGGATAATTAGAAACCTAATTTTTCCAACTGCTTAGGATCGGACTGCCAACCTTTGGCAACCTTGACGTGGAGGTCAAGGCGAGCCTTCTGCCCGACGATGCGATTGACCGGAGTACGCAGCTTCTTCTTGACATAGGTGAGATTCGACGCGCCCTTGCCGATGATGATGGGCTTCTGCGAGTCGCGCTCCACGTAGATGGATACGTTGACCTGAGCCTTGCCGTCATAAGCCGCCCCGGTTTCATTGTCTTCGGGGTAATCGATGGAATCTACCACTACAGCCAGCGAGTGCGGCAATTCGTCATCAAGCGTTTCCAGGAACGCGCCGCGGATAAGCTCGGCGATGGTGTCCTCCGGACGTTCCTCACTGATCTGGTCCTCTGGATACATCTGCGGACCTTCCGGCGTGTGATCGATCAGCACGTTCCTGACCTCGGCGAGGTTGTCATGCTTCAGCGCACTGACCGGCACAATATCCGCGAAATCAGCGAACTCGTTGATTTCGATAAGCTTGTTGATCAGCTGTTCGCGGCCCAATTCGTCGATTTTGGTGACGATGGCGATAAGCGGGACTTTCCAAGCGAAGGTACCGTCCTCACGCTTGGTGGCGAAATCGGAGCGCAGGCGAGAGAGAATGCGACGGTCTCCAGGACCGATCTCCTGATCGGCAGGCAACAGGAACGCCACTACGTCCACGTCGGACAGGGATTCCTCCACCACATCGTTAAGACGCTGACCAAGCAGGGTGCGAGGACGATGGATACCGGGAGTGTCCACCAATACCAGCTGTGCATGATCCGTGGTCAGAATGCCACGAATCGCCTTTCGCGTGGTTTCCGGACGGGAGGATGCGATGGCAATCTGCTTGCCGATCAACGCGTTGATCAACGTGGATTTGCCCACGTTCGGACGACCCACCACGGCCACGAATCCTGAACGATATGGGGTATCCTGCTTAACCGGCTCATCAACGTGTGCGGTATTGTTCTGATCGCTCATCTCACTCCTTGCTGGCGGTCTTGTCTTCGTCGGCGGACGGTTCGCCGTCTTCCTCGCTGGTCTTGCCATCTTCCTCGTCACCCTCGACGTGGGCAGGTTCGACCACGATGGTGGACACCTTCTTACGACGTCCAGCGGAGTCGACCGCCGTAAGTTTGAGGCCACGGGTCACGGCCGACGCACCGACGATCGGTACACGGCCGAGAATCTTAGTCAGCAGACCGTAGACCGTGTCCACATCGTCCTCATCGATATCGATCTCGAAGATCTCCTCCAGATCGGCGATTGGAGTGCGGGCCGGCATCTTCCACTTGTTGTCGCCGATCTTCTCGGGCTCGCTACGCTGGGTACGATCATGCTCATCCTCCAGCTCGCCCACGATCTGTTCCAACGCGTCTTCGATGGTTACCATACCGGCGATGCCGCCGTATTCATCGACCACTACGGCCACATGCTGACGTGACCGCTGCATCTCATGGAACAAATCATCCACCGGCTTTGATTCGGGCACCAGCATCGGCTGACGCACGATGGTCTCCACTTGGCGATCCAAAGCAGCCGGGTTAAAGGCTGTGGCGCGCACGGCATCTTTCAAATAGGCCACGCCTACAAGGTCGTCCATATCTTCGCCGATCACCGGCACGCGGGAGAAGCCTGAACGCGAAAACAGTTTGAGAGCTGCCGATAAAGTGGTGTCCCGCTCCATGCAAATCATGTCGGTGCGCGGCACCATGATTTCACGAGTGAGCGTGTCGGACAGGGTGAGCACATTGCGCAACATCTCCGAGACTTCGGGATCGAATTCGTTGGATTCCACCAATCGATCAATGGCTGCCTTGCCCTGTTCAAGCTGAATCTTTTCCAGCTCCTCATCATCGGACAAATCGTCGTTCTTGGAGCGTCGGCCTGTCTTACCGCCATTCTTGTCAGAACCCAGACGGGCAAATGGCGTCAACCATACAACAATCGACACCGTGCGGGAGTGGGACAGCAGGCTGTCTACCGGCTTAGCCATGCCAGCAGTGCGCGGCCTGACCAATACCGAGACCACGGCCACGATCGCCGCGAACAGGAACCCGGCCAACAGTCCCACCCATAGTTCAGCACCCCATATCGATGCCAGAGAAGCCACCAACACGCCATCGATCACATTGCAAGCCACACGGAAGAAAGCGCAACTTCCCGCCGTGGCATACCGATTGGAGATCAGCCGTTGGACCAGATGAATTCTGTCGATTTTTTTCATCTTGAGGAACTGACTGGTCTCAGAATCGGTTTGCACCTCCAGAATGAGATTGTTCAGACTGGATCGGGTCACACGGGCTACGGCACCTTCCGCAGCAGCCATAGTCAATGAGAACCAGACGGATACGGCCGCCACGAACACCAAAACAACGGTGATGGCGATCAGGGTGGTACTGGAATACTCCATATCGATTGTCGTCCTTGGTCGTTGAGAGGAAAATATTATCGGAGAACAATACGTGTACAGCGTCGACGAAGATCATCTTGCGTCTGGCCGTACGGTGCTGTCGGCTGAATCAGAATTATGGACGGAATCGGATCAGCTTTTCGCATCAAGATCGCGTCCGCTGCCGTGCGCGGCATCATAGATGGCCAATGCGTCTGGAGCGCCAGCGGGCAATGTGGCTTGTACTCCGGAGTCATGACGCAAGGCAAAGAACGTGAGCAACAGCTGACGCTGCAGACCGAACATCTGACGCTCCTGCTCGGGGGTCACGTGATCGTATCCGAGCAGGTGCAGAATGCCATGGATGGTCAGCAACAGCATCTCCTGCATGGTGCTGTGTCCTGCCGCCGCTGCCTGCTGCGCGGCAACCCATGGGCAAATCACGATATCGCCCAGAACGCCCTCCATCACGGTTCTGCCATCGCCGGGGCGCAGTTCATCCATCGGGAAACTCATCACATCGGTCGGCCCTTCCAAATTCATCCAACGCATATGCAGTTCGGCGATGGGGTCGGGATCCACAAACATGATGGTCAGATCAGACTGCGTGCTTACACGCATCTGATCGAGCACCCATATGCCTAGATCCGAGAAAATCTTCGGATCGATAATCCATTGGGTCTCGTTGGTCACGTCAACGCTCATCTACTGCCTCGTTTCGTGTTGTCGGGGTGTCGTCGCCAGAAGTGTTATCAGAAGCGCCGGTGGAAGTGATTCGTTGGTCGGAATTGGCATCAGCATCATCGGCGGCTTTGCCGCGGCGACGTCCACGACGTTCGATGGAACGATGGTCTCCGGCGATAGCAGCGTGTCTGTCATAAGCTGCTACGATTTTGCCCACCAACTGATGACGTACCACATCGTCGCTGTCCAAATGAACAAACGAAATGCCTTCTATAGTCCCCAAAATCTGTTCAATGGTGGCCAGACCGGATCGCGGCACAGCCAGATCGACCTGTGAAATATCACCGGTGATCACCATTTTGGTATTGAAGCCAAGTCGCGTCAGGAACATTTTCATCTGCTGCTCGGTGGTGTTCTGCGCCTCGTCGAGAATCACAAACGCATCGTTGAGCGTACGGCCACGCATGTAGGCAAGTGGCGCTACTTCGATGGTGTTGTCGTCCATAAGACGTCTGAGCTGATCAGCTCCGAGCATATCTCCCAAAGCGTCATACAGCGGTCGCAGATATGGGTCGACCTTGTCGTTGAGTGTTCCCGGCAGGAAACCCAGGTTCTCCCCTGCCTCCACGGCAGGGCGGGTCAGGATGATCCGTCGGATCTGTTTGTCCTGAAAGGCACGTACTGCCTTGGCCACTGCGAGGTACGTCTTTCCGGTGCCGGCGGGGCCGATGCCGAATGTGATGGTGTGCGACTCGATGGCATTGACGTATGCCACCTGTCCGGCGGTTTTCGCACGAACCGGCACGCCCGCCGCAAAAGTGATGACGCCAGGCACCGTCGGCTTGCGGTAAGTGCTCTCGCGCCCGGCTTGGCCCCGTGATTGATTCCGGGTTCGTCCATTCGTCTCACCGGAGGTGGACTGTATGAGTTTGGCGTGAGTGGGCCCATGCCCCGGACGGCTTAATCTCACGTCATTCCTCAACACGTTCTGGTCAAGCATGCGGCGCACCGTATCGGCGTCCATCGGTGCGGTATAGGCAGCCTGAATGATGGTGTTGACCAAGTCCTCGGCTTGCGCGGCCTGCGGTTCGGACTGCTTGGAACGGGAGACAATGGCCACCCGATTGCCGCGCACGATGATGGTGAGGTCCGGGAAGGCTCGTTCCACCTCTCGAATGACCTCATCCACCGGGCCGAGCACAGACACCGGATCAAGCTGCGGCGGGATGGTGATGGTACGTGTAGTCGTGGCCACGAAAACTTCTCGCTCCTCGCTACTCGTCCAGCTTCTCGCCGGTCAGTACATGAGCATGCACATGGAATACGGTCTGTCCCGCGTCAAGACCCGTGTTGAACACCAAACGGTAAGCACCGTGGAAGGACTCATCAGCAATGTTCTGGGCAACGGAAACAATATGCGCCAGCTCGGCCGGGTCTGCGGCCGCGAGCTCCGCCACATTGGCATAATGCTTCTTCGGCACAATCAGTACATGGACTTTGGCCTTGGGATTGATGTCCTTGAAGGCATACGTCGTCTCATCCTCGTACACCTTGCCGCTGGGAATCTGGCCTGCGATGATCTTGCAGAACAGGCAATCATCAGATGCGCTCATCTTGCTCCTCGAACGTTTGGTATTACTCCGTATTCAGCTTAGCGCGGGGCGATGCCCATGCATGACTTCCAGGTCAGCCTTCAGCCAATTCTTTCCCCGGCATTTTCATACTGTTGGCCTTATTGACAATCTACTCGTAACGTCCCAGGGTTCGAGACAACAGGGAAAGCGCCACGGGACCTGCAGCGGCAGCTCTCAGGATATTGTGCCCAAGCACACAACTGACGGCCCCTGCCTCAAGGAACGCAGACACCTCCTGCTCGCTGATACCGCCCTCAGGCCCCACGATCACGTTGATGGTGCGAGGTCTGCCGTCCTCCAACGTACGATCGATCAACTGCGAGACACGTGTCTCCACACTGGTCCAAGTATCCGTGGCGTCCTGATGCAAAACGATCACCAAGTCACCATGTACGCACGCACGACGGCATATCGCCACAATCTCTTTGCTGGATACGCATGCCTCCAGCCGTGGCTTGAACGCCCGCCGGGATTGTTCCGTGGCGGCATCAAGCACAGAGCTCCACTTCCGATCCGTGCGGCCGGTTTTCCACTTGGCGATGGAACGATCGGCCTGCCATGGAATGACCTGATCCACTCCGATCTGCGTAGCCGTATCAATGGCCTGCTCATCATGGCCGGTTTTCGCCAAAGCCTGAATCAAGGCAAGCCTGGTCAACGGCTCGGGCTCTCTCCCTACATTGACCACATCAGCCAATCCGGCTTCGGCATCATCCAATACCGCCTGAATCCTCAGGCCGTTACCATCCGAAAGCTGCAGGCTGTCGCCCACCTTCAAACGCATGGCCTGCACGGCATGACGTTTGATATGCGGCGGAAGGGTGAGCTTCCAACCGGCATGGAGTTCATCGCTGTTTACTGGAACATCATCGACCTGCGGATCGAACAGGAAAAGAGCATCTGTCATAGCCTCAAGGCTACCGAGCGAAAACGCGACACGCCGAAAGCACCCGTCGAGTTGCACTCCGCGAATCTGCTGCTAAAGTATCTACTCGTTGTCCACACGACACCTGCCCGGGTGGCGGAATGGTAGACGCGCTAGCTTGAGGTGCTAGTGCCTATTTTATACGGGCGTACGGGTTCAAGTCCCGTCTCGGGCACAGAATAAACCCCTTGCACTGCAAGGGGTTTTTCGTTATCGGCAGCACTTTTCCACGGCCCCGCCGTTTGCATGAAAGGCGATTATGCAGTTCATCACGCTCCAGTCAGTCGACGACCCGCGTGTCGAAGCCTATGTCAGTCTTACGGAGATGCAGCTGCGCAATCGGCTGGAACCAGCTAAAGGCGTATTCATAGCCGAATCCCCCAAGGTTATCGATCGGGCACTGGCCGCCGGGCGCGAGCCGTTGTCTTTACTGGTCGAGGAACCTTGGCTGGAAGGCATGCGCGAAACATTCGCTTTTGTAGACGCTCACTGGGGTCCGAATATTCCAGTGTACGTGGCATCTCCCGACCAGCTCAAACGTTTGACCGGCTACCGACTTCATCGTGGTGCCTTATGCGCCATGAGACGATGGCCTTTGCCCTCGGTATCCGAGATTTGCCGCGATGCCCGCCGTGTCGCGGTCATGGAAAACATCGTGGACCATACCAATGTGGGCGCATTGATGCGTTCTGCGGCCGCGCTGGATGTGGACGCCGTGCTGGTAACACCCTCCTGCGGAGACCCGTTGTACCGGCGTGCAGCCCGCGTATCCATGGGTACGGTATTCCAAGTGCCGTGGACCCGCATTACCGGATACAACGATGATGGCACCGAAGACAAGCATTACTGGCCATTCCGAGGCATTGACGAATTGCGATCGCTGGGCTTCACCACAGTAGCCATGGCACTCGAAGACGACTCCATATCCTTGGACGAGCTTACTCGACGACTCAATCTTCCCGGTGATGACCCTTTGCACATCGGCAAGCTGGCACTGATCTTCGGCACTGAAGGCGACGGCCTGTCCCATCACACCATTGCCCGAGCCGATCTGACTGTGAAGATCCCCATGAGCCATGATGTGGACAGTCTCAATGTCGCCGCATCCAGCGCAGTGGCATTCTATGCAACACGCCCGTTGATCTAGAACCTCTAGCCAGGCCTCCCGGTTTTCGCAACCGCATCTCACGGCTTTCGCAACCGTGGGTTCATTCCAAGTTCATGACAAAGTCTGCGGCACGCGGAGCGAATTACCTTGCGTGTTCGATTTTTTCTGCAATTATTAACTATGTACACCGAGGGCAAGGAAGCGCTCGGCCCAGCAGTACGGTGCCGAAAGGCGCTAGGTAACAAGAGAGGACAGTTACGATGGCCAAGAATCCCAAGATTCTGTCAATTGTGCTTGCAGGCGGTGAGGGGACACGCCTCATGCCACTCACCCGTGATCGCGCAAAGCCCGCCGTGCCCTTCGGCGGCGTCTACCGACTGATTGATTTCCCGTTGAGCAACTTGGTGAATTCCGGCTACCGTCAGGTTGTGGTGCTCACCCAGTACAAGTCTCACTCACTGGACCGTCATATTTCGCAGGTCTGGCGCTTCTCTCCTCTGCTGGGATCCTACGTCTCCCCTGTTCCGGCGCAGCAGCGTCTCGGTAAGCACTGGTATCTGGGTTCGGCCGACGCTATCTACCAGACCATTAACATCATCGAAGATGTCCAGCCGGATATCGTGGTGATTGTAGGTGCCGACCACGTCTATCGCATGGACTTCGAGCAGATGGTGCAGCAGCACATCGAATCCGGTGCCGAATTCACGGTCGCCGGCATTCGTCAACCTATCGAGCAGTCGAACCAGTTCGGCGTGATCGAGGTTGACCCGGAGCATCCGAACATGATCAAGAACTTCCAGGAGAAGCCGGCCACCACCACTGGTTTGCCGGACAATCCGAATCAGATTCTGGCTTCCATGGGCAACTACGTAGCCAATACCAAGGCTCTGTTCGAGGCTCTGGCGCTCGATGAGAAGGCCGCCGATACCAAGCACGACATGGGTGGCGACATCGCTCCGTACTTCGCTGCCCGCAATGAGGCCGGCGTATACGATTTCAACTCGAACGAGATTCCTGGCTCCACGTCCACTGATCACGCCTACTGGCGCGACGTGGGTACCATCAAGCAGTTCTACGATGCGCATATGGACCTGATCGCCTACGTGCCCGAGTTCAACCTGTACAATCAGGATTGGCCGATTTACACGATGTCCGGCAACCTGCCGCCGGCCAAGTTCGTGCATGCCGGTCGTGATCGTCTGGGCCATGCCACTGATTCCATCGTCTCCCCCGGTGTGATCGTCTCCGGTGGTGAAGTGCACCACTCCGTGCTCTCCCCCAACGTCCGTATTCACTCTTGGGCGCAGATTGTCGATTCCGTGCTGTTCGATGGCGTGGTCATTAACCGTCGCGCCCGCGTGTACAAGGCCATTCTCGATAAGAACGTAGTCCTGACTGAGAACTCCACCGTTGGTATCGATACCGAGCACGATCTGGCTCGTGGCTTCACAGTTACGCCGGAGGGCATCACCGTGGTGCCGAAGAACACCATCGTTGATGACTGAGTGATCTCATTCAACAGCGTAACAATAAAGGGTCTGACAACCGTCGTGGTTGCCAGACCCTTTTAATATATCCTTGATATGGCTGTTCTTATGGCTCTTCTGACTCAGTATTTTGGCAGATTGTCGAAATTGAAACCCAGCGCGGCAAGCTGATCCCGGCCTTCCGGCGTAATGCGCTCAACGGTCCAACGCGGATTCCAGGTCCAGTCGATACGGAACTCTTCCACCAGTCCGGCCAGCGTGGAAGCGCATTCATCCTCAATCAAATCGGTCAACGGGCATGCCGGCGTGGTCAATGTCATCGTGATGATGGCACGACCAAGTTCATCGATTTCGATACCGTATACCAGACCAAGATCGATGACGTCAATGCCAAGTTCCGGGTCGATAACCTGATGCAGTGCTTCACGCACGTCTTCAGCAGTAGCACGGCCAATATCATCCACGGCCTTGAGCGGAATCTCATTACCATCCGATTCATCGGAACATCCGCAGGCACCCTGATGATTGCCACAACCGCAAGCGCCACCGGCTGCACTTTCGGCGTGCTCCTCAGGATGGCCGTTGGGGAAGCCCTTGGCCAATGCCGGATTGGCCATCACGCGGCGTGCGGCCTCTTCATCCTGCAACACACCGTTAACGGCTTCAAACACGGAAGCCGTAGGTTCAGGCACCAAATTATTGTCGCTCATAATATTCACCTCAGTTCTTTGCAGCCAGGGCTTTGGCGACGGAGTCCTTTAGCCCTTCCCAGCCTAGCAGAGCGCATTTGATGCGCATAGGGTATTTCGAAACACCTTGGAACACCACAGCGTCACCAAGCTCATCTTCCAGAGATTCACTCTGGAGGCCCGCACCACGAGACTCCATCAGCTGATGGAACACCTGCTCCAGATGCATGGCTTCGTCCACGGTTTTACCGTCCACGAGATCCACCATCACCGACAGGCTGGCTTGGGAGATGGAACAACCGTGACCGTCCCACACCAGACGTTTGATGGTGTGCGGCTCGTCGTCCGACACCTCGACATGAACAGTTGCCTCATCACCGCAGGTCGGATTGAACTGATGGGATTCTCCGGGTGTGCAATATTCGTGGGCGGCGCGCACGGTGGTATTTGCAGCCGCTTCACCGGAGGATTCCTCAGCCGCGTTGGGGGCAAACGATTCCCTGCCATGCGGATGTTTGGATGCCTCCAGAATGACTTCCTGATACATCTGCTCCAGCTCATCGCCGCTCATGCCGAAATCACTCATCGTTATTCCTTTTCCTCACTGCCTAATCTGCGGACCGGGTCCTGCTCAATATTCCCGATCTCAGGTTTATTCCGCGCCAAAGAACGGACGGATGCCTTTGGCGGCTTCGACCAACGCATGCGCATCCGCCACCGAATTGTAGACGCCGGACGAAGCGCGGTTGGATGCGTATAGGCCGAAATGACGATGCACCGGCTGGGCACAGTGATGCCCGACACGGATGGCAATGCCTTGTGCGTCAATGAACTGGCCTACATCATGCGGATGAACGCCTTTGACATCGAAGGCTACCGTACCAATGCGGTTTACATTCTCGCGAGGGCCCAGAATACGAATACCGTCGATGTCACCGAGCTTGAGCAGCTCGGCGGAGAGGGTCTTCTCATGCGCCTCGATGTTTTCCATACCGATGTTCATCATCCATTCGGCGGCCACACCGGCAGCAACCACTTGAGCGACCGGTTGGGTTCCGGCTTCGAATCGTGCAGGCGGTGCCATGTACTGCGCTTCATGATCCATATACGCCAGTTCGACCATCGAACCACCGAAATTGGCCGGCGGCAGAGCCTCCAGCAACTCACGCTTGCCATACAGGAATCCCACGCCGGTAGGACCGTACATCTTATGCGCGCTCCAAGCGGCGAAATCGACATCCAGCGCGTGGAAATCCACCTTGAGGTGAGGCACGGACTGGCAAGCGTCGAGAATGAACACTGCGCCTACCTCATGCGCACGCTTGATGATCGGGCCCACGTTGGTGATGGCACCCGTGGTGTTGCCCACATGCGTTACCGCCACTACTTTGGTACGTTCGGTGATAACCTCATCGAGGTTGTCAGTGCGAACTCGTCCGTCCTCGGTCAAATCAATCCACTTAAACTTGGCACCGGTACGATAAGCAAGCTCCTGGAACGGCAGCAGCACCGAATGATGTTCTGCACGCGAAACAACGATCTCGTCACCCGGCTTCAGAGCGAAACGCTTGGCGGCCTCTCCCCCACGGCCCAGCGAAGCGTTGCCGAATGCCGTAGCCAGCAGGTTCAGACCTGCCGTGGCACCGCCGGTGACGACGATCTCCTCCTCACCCTCGGCCGCATTCGCGCCAACAAGCTTTGCTACCTTGGCACGAGCCTCTTCGAAAGCCACAGTGCTACGAGCTGCCAGCTCATGAGCACCACGGTGCACACCGGCATTGATCGTACGGTAGAAGTTCGCCTCAGCGTCAATTACCGCATTCGGCTTCTGCGAAGTGGCTGCAGAATCCAAATACACCAGCGGGTGCCCGTGAATCTCCTGATCGAGAATCGGGAACTCGTCCCGAATCGCCTTGAAATCAACCATCATTCATTATCCCCTTAGGTTTTTACGTTCCCTACCGTATCGTGAGACGTTGGCCGCTGCCTGATATTGGCATCTAGCTCTCAGACAATCTCATGAGGAGGGAGATGGATGTGGTATGTGTTGTTCGACCATAAGCAGCGTAGGTGTGTGCTAAGCTCTGCGAGCACACACCAGAGCGAGGCCGAACGGCCTTGAGTGTGTCGAACAACACATACCACATCCATCTCGCGGTCAACAGACAACGGATTAGGCGAGTGCGGATTCGGAGTCGGCACCTTCGGGCAGGTAGGCGTCGTAGCCGTTCTCTTCGAGCTCGTCGGCCAGTTCGGGGCCGCCGGTCTTGACGAAGTGGCCATCGGCGAACACGTGCACAATGTCCGGCTTGATGTACTTGAGGATGCGAGTGTAGTGCGTGACCATGAGGATGCCGAACTGGTTGGCTTCCTTGGCGCGGTTCACGCCTTCGGACACGATGCGAAGGGCGTCCACGTCGAGGCCGGAGTCGGTTTCGTCGAGAATGGCGAACTTCGGCTTGAGCAGTTCGAGCTGAAGCACTTCAGCGCGTTTCTTCTCGCCGCCGGAGAAACCTTCGTTCACGGAACGGGTGGCGAACTTCGGATCCATCTTGAGACGCTTCATGGCGGCGGACAGATCCTTGGTCCACTGACGGATGCCAGGGGCTTCGCCATCAATCTCGGTCTTGGCGGTCCTCAGGAAGTTGGTCATGGATACACCCGGAACCTCCACCGGATACTGCATGGCCAAGAACAGGCCGGCCTTGGCACGCTCATCCGGGGTCATCTTGAGGATGTCCTGGCCATCAAGCAGGGCCTCACCGGAATCGACCACATACTTGGGGTGGCCGGCGAGCGTATAGGCCAGCGTGGACTTGCCGGAACCGTTGGGTCCCATGATGGCATGGGTCTCGCCGGAATGGACGGTCAGGCTGGCCCCCTTAAGGATCTGCTTGATGCCGTCCTTGGTTTCGACATGGACGTGAAGGTCCTTGATTTCGAGTGTTGACATGTGCGTACTCCTAAAAATGTCTGTGCTGTTCTGCGATGTCTATTTGGAGGGATCGCTTTCGGCAATCCGATCTGCTTTCGGGCTTACTTGTCTTCGAGTACCTGAGCCATGGCGTCGCTTTCACCACGAGCCAGACGACGATCGATGACATCCATAAGGTGTTCGGAGATGGCGGGAATACCGATCTCTTCTACAAGTTCGCCGAAGAAACCGCGTACCACGAGCTTGCGGGCCTCGGTTTCGGGAATGCCTCGCGACTGGAGGTAGAACAGCTCCTCATCGTCGAAACGCCCCACTGAGGAAGCGTGGCCGGCTCCGACGATATTACCGTTCTCGATTTCCAGATTCGGCTCGGAATCAGCGATGGCTCCCGGAGTCAGCACCAGATTGCGGTTGAGCTCATAGGAGTCGGTGCCAGGAGCTGTCGGCTGAATCAGGGCGTTGCCCACCCAAGTGGAGTGAGCGCCCTTGCCGTCAAGAGCACCCTTATATACCACGCGGGACTTGCACTCGGGGTGATTGTGCACCACCATCGTGCGATGCTCGATATGCTCGCCCGGATCGACAAAGTAGATGCCGAGCATATTGAGATCACCCTCCGGCCCACCGAAATCCTGATCCATGCGGATGCGGACCACATCACCACCGAGAGTTACCACGGAGTGACGCAACGAGGCACCCTCTCCCACATGAATACGGTGATTGCCCACGTGTTTGGCCGTCTTGTCCCATTCCTGAATAAATGTGGCAGAGATATGCGAGTCCTTGCCGGTGGTGATTTCCACGCCTTCGGCAAGACGGGCGTCACCGTCGTGTTCCACCACAACGTCTGCATGGCACTTGTCTGCAGCAGAGATCACCAGATGGAAGGCGTCGAGATCCTCCCCCGCTCCATGCACCTTGACGAGCACCGGCTGATTGATCTCACCGCTCAGTTCGATGACGGTGGCGGTTGCGCCGGAGTTCCATTCCACGGCAGAAACTCGGTCATTCGGCTTGGACACAGTACCGGACGGAGCCTCGCCGAGCTTGACCTGGCTGAGCTGCACGCCTTCGACGAGCGGTGATCCGTCAATCATCGAGACTTCGATCTGAGTTTCGCCGGAAGGCTTGAATGTATCGAAGAATTCACTGATACGCTCGATCGGCGTGTACCGCCACTCGTCCTGCTTGCGGTCCGGCGCCGGGAAGTCGTTCATGTCGAACGAACGGGCGGCATGGTCCACAGAAGAAGGCATGGCAGCCGGTACGGCGTACGGATCATTCGGATCCGCGACCGGAATGGCGATTTCCTTGACGTTTTTGGTTGCTTCGTTGGTCATGGGATCAGCCCACCGATCCTTCCATCTGCAGTTCGACAAGTCTATTGAGCTCAAGCGCATATTCCATCGGCAGCTCGCGGCTGATCGGCTCAACGAAGCCACGCACGATCATGCCCATTGCCTCGTCCTCGTTAAGACCGCGGCTCATCAGGTAGAACAATTGGTCTTCGGAGACCTTGGAAACCGTGGCTTCATGGGCCATGGAGACATTATCTTCGCGCACGTCCACATGCGGATACGTATCGGAGCGAGAGAAGTCGTCCACGAGCAGCGCATCGCACACGGTGGAATTAGACGAACCTTCCGCACCCTTGACGATTTTGACCAAGCCACGGTAAGCGGAACGGCCACCGCCACGGGAGATGGACTTGGCCACGATGGTGGAACTGGTGTGCGGAGCCAGATGGATCATCTTGGCGCCAGTGTCCTGATACTGGCCTTTGCCAGCGAAACCGAGGGACATGGTGGAAGCTTTGGCATACGGCTCAGCAAGGATGCAGGCCGGGTATTTCATGGTGGCCTTGGAACCGATATTGCCATCCACCCATTCCATGGTGCCGCCTTCACGCACGTAGGCACGCTGGGTGACGAGATTGTAGACGTTGTTCGACCAGTTCTGCACAGTGGTGTAGCGCACGCGGGCATGCTTCTCCACTATGATCTCCACGATGGCTGCGTGCAGAGAATCCTCGGACCAGATTGGAGCGGTGCAGCCTTCTACGTAATGAACGTAGGAGCCTTCATCCGCAATGATCAACGTACGTTCGAACTGGCCCATGGCCGGGGTGTTGATACGGAAGTATGCCTGCAGCGGGATATCCACATGGACGCCCTTAGGCACATAGACGAACGAGCCGCCAGACCATGCGGCGGTATTCAGCGCGCCGAACTTGTTGTCCTCGGGCGGCACCACGGTGCCGAAATACTTCTTCACCAGCTCGGGGTATTCACGCACGGCGGTGTCCGTGTCCACGAAGATCACACCCTGCTTTTTCAGGTCTTCCTGAATGGAGTTGTAGATCACCTCGGACTCATACTGAGCGGCCACGCCGGAAACCAAACGCTTTTTCTCGGCTTCGGGAATACCCAGACGATCATAGGTGGAGCGAATATCGTCAGGCAGCTCCTCCCAGCTTTTGGCCTGCTTGTCGATCGGCTTGACGTAATACTTGAAATCATCTGCGTTGAAGCCGGAGAGGTCCACACCCCAATTGGGCATGGGCTTGTCGAGGAACGCCTTGAAACCACGCAGACGCATGTCAAGCATCCACTGTGGTTCACCCTTGTCGGCGCTGATGGCACGCACGACATTTTCGTCGATACCTCGCTTAGCCGCTTCACCGGCGGCATCGGAATCATGCCAGCCATAGCTGTATTCGCCGAACTGGCTGATGATCTCGTCATCCTGTTTGATTTTGTCCTCGTTGACGCGGGAACGATCGGCCACGTACTGGCTCATCTCCACGTCAGCGGCGGCGTTCGGTGCTGTGTTATCGGTCACCTTCCTGCCTTCCATCTCGTTTCGCTCATAGACATAGTCTTACGTAAACCTAGCAGAACCCATGGGGAAACACTACCGGCCACGACGAATAGTGATTGTGCTTTTCATTACAGGCGAATTCGTCTGTATTACGTTGCAATACGGCGAACGCCGTCTCACAACGGAGACGGCGTTCGCTTTGAACACACTCTGGCCGGCTTGCTCAGACTTGAACATGCACACTGGTGCCCATGCCGCACCAGTTATAGAACCATTCGGCCACATCCCAGCCGATGCCCACGCAACCGTGGGAACCGTTGGCGACATATGGCATCGAGGCGTCAGCAGTATAGCCACCAGCAATACGGTGGATGGCACAACCACCATGGGAGAAGTAGTTTACGAAGCCCACGTCCTTGACGTCCCACTTCTCCACACTGCCGTCCGCCAAAGTCAGAGATCCGCTCATATCCTGGCTGGGGAGCTTTTGCCAAATGGTGAAATCACCGGTAGGAGTACACATGAGGCCTACGCATTCGCCTGTAGTCATGTCATTGCCTTGTGCCACCGCAACATTCAGCGTCCTGACCACTTGATCATTTTCATACGCGTAGAGTTTGCGATCGGACAAGTCAATAACCACATGGTGCGTAACCTTGACCTCCTGCTTCGGGTCGACCGTACCCGCCACAGTGATGGAGTTCGATCCTGAAGCGAGGGCATCCGCAAGTTTGGTACCGACGCCTGTATCAGCGCCATCAGCAATGACTACGCCATCATGGCCTTCTGTTTCAGTGCTGATCACTTCCCCGGCGTTGTTGACCACCAGTTTCGTATCCTCGCGCTCCAGCTTAAGGCTCGGCTTAATCTGATCGTTGTAGTACTGCTGCAACTTAGCGGAATCAAACACCACATAGCCATTACGGGTTTCACCGCTCTTCAATGTCGCCTGCTGATTGGCGTTCACGCTCATGGATGAAGCCAGCATGGGCACGGTGACAGTGGCAATATCGGTGCCGGCAACCTTGATGGATACGTTCTTGCCGGCGATGGTATCCAAAGTCGACTTGGCATCGTTCGCAATGGCATCCGTAACAGTTGGTTCGGTCACATCGAGCGTAACGGTAACCGTTCGGGGCTGTGTGGCACCCAGTGACTTCAATGAGCTAATGGCCTGTGCCGCGATGTTGGAAGCATCGGCACCTTGTCCATTCTGTCCTGCAACAACGGTAAAGGCGTCACCGGCATCATTGAGCTTGACCTGCGCGTTGACCGGCTCTTTAGCATCGATGTCAAGAGCCTTGTCGACTACCGATCCATTGGCAAGCTTGGCATTGATTTCAGGAGCGATGTCTTTAGTAATCCAAAACGCATACTGCTGCCACCAAACATCACCACGCTTCGCGTTGAATACATCGGAAGCGATCGCGTCTCCGTCAACATCCACGCCCAAGCTTTCCAACGTGAATTTAGCGGATTTACCTTGATACTTGGCCGTCACTGTGGTGTGCTTCACCTGATCGTTGATGGTGTCAGCGATCTCCTGCTGGGTCTTGCCGGTCACAGAGTTGCCCCAAAGGGTGGTACCGGGAAGAACATGGCTTTGGAAGAACCACACGCCAAAACCACAGGCTGCTGCCATGACAATGAAGACACTGGCGAGCACAGCCCACGGCCAAACATGACGCTTGTGATCTTTCACCGATAATGGACCATGCTCCGACGACGCAGTGTCTGCAATCGGCATCAGAATATCGGTGTCCGAAAGAGCCGCTGCATCACTGCCCGCTGCAGTGAATTGCAGAGTTGAATGCCTATTTTCGTTGGTCATAGACGGTCTTCCTATACGCTACTTACAGTTTAGTGCGATATTTCGCATACGCTACCTGCATAGTAGCAGTATGCTATGGAACAGCAGGACGATAAGACCCCTTCATATCTCGGTTTTACAGGCAAAGTGACGAATCTCACGACCCATTGAATACTTTTCGTCTCAACGACGAATCACACCGTCAAATCCGCATGAATCTGCGATAGCGCCGTGTATCGTCCACCCATATGCAACGAGGTGGTGGCATCCGCGCCAAACAGGCGAACGCCACCACCTCGATAATTAAGTGATACCGACTTTATGTCAGATCACATCAACGTGCTTCCTGATGCTCCAGAGCAGCCTTGACCAAACCAGCAAACAGCGGATGGGGCTTGGTCGGACGAGACTTGAACTCCGGATGGGCTTGAGTGGCCACATAGAACGGATGCACCTCGCGCGGCAGTTCCACGAATTCGGTCAGTTCGCCGTCCGGGCTTTGACCGGAAATACGCAGACCACCTTCGCGCAGACGATCCTTGTACGCCACATTAACCTCATAGCGGTGGCGATGGCGCTCGGTGACATGCGTAGTACCGTACAATTCGGCGACCAGAGAGCCTTCTTCCAGCTCGGCCGGGTAGGAACCGAGGCGCATGGTGTGACCCATATCGCCCTTGCCTGCCACGATATCCTTCTGCTCCTCCATTGTGGCAATGACCGGATTGGCGCAATCCGGCTCGAATTCGGAGGAATTGGCGTCCTCGATGCCCAGCACGTGGCGAGCGTACTCGATCACCATGGACTGCAGACCGAGGCACAGGCCGAGAGCAGGCAGCTTGTTTTCACGCGCAAACTTCAGGGCACCGATCTTTCCATCGATACCGCGGATGCCGAAACCTCCGGGGATGACGATGCCATCGATGTTGTCGAGTGCGGCGGCGGCGCCTTCAGTGGTTTCGCAGCGATCCGCGGCCACCCACTTGACGTTCACCTTAGCCCAGTTGGCGAAACCGCCGGCCTTAATAGCTTCAGTAACGGACAGATACGCATCCGGCAGATCGATGTACTTGCCGACAATAGCGATATTGACCTCATGCTTGGGGTGATGCACACGCTCCAGCAGGTCCTCCCACTCATCCCAATCCACGTCATGGAACGGCAGTCCGAGTTCGCGCACCACGTAGGCATCCAAGCCCTCGTCGAACAGAATCTTCGGCACATCATAGATGCTGTTGGCATCCACGCAGTTGACGACGCCTTCCGCATCCACATCGCACATCAGGGAGATCTTGTCCTTGATGGACTGGTTGAGCGGGCGGTCGGAACGCAGCACCAATGCATCCGGGGAAATGCCCAGCTGACGCAGCATCATCACGGAGTGCTGGGTGGGCTTGGTCTTCAGCTCATGAGCAGCAGAGATGTACGGCACGAGCGAAACGTGGACGAACATGCAGTTGTCGGAACCAAGATCACGACGAACCTCACGAGCCGCCTCCAAGAACGGCTGGGATTCGATATCGCCGACCGTACCACCGATCTCGGTGATGATCACGTCCACATCGTCGGAGGCCTGGGCACGCATACGGGACTTGATTTCGTTGGTGATGTGAGGAATGACCTGCACACACTGGCCGAGGTACTCGCCGGCGCGCTCCTTGCGCAGCACCTCCTGATAAATCTGACCGGTGGTCACATTCGCCTTCTGGCTCAGGAACACATCAAGGAAACGCTCATAGTGGCCGATGTCCAGATCAGTCTCGGCACCGTCTTCAGTCACATACACTTCACCATGCTGGAAGGGGTTCATCGTACCCGGATCCACATTGATGTACGGATCGAGCTTCTGCTGCAGAACGTGCAGGCCGCGTGAACGCAACAGTCGGCCAAGAGACGATGCGGTCAGGCCTTTACCGAGAGATGAGACCACGCCACCAGTGACGAAGATATGCTTGGTAACGTGCTCTTGCGAATTGCCATGTGTTCTTCTAACCATGGAATTTCATCCTATCATCGGTGTGTGACGCGGCGTGTTCACACTGGGAACGGTCAGTTGGTCAGCTGTTCTTCATAACGATGCTGTCCACCACATCGGCGACGTGTTCGCAGTCGTCGGCGCATTGTTCAAGGTTGCGATACACATCATGCCAAGCGAACACCTGCAGCGGATCGGTTTCGGAAGTGTGCAGCGAACGCATCGCCTCGATGAACACATGATCAGCATCAGTTTCGATGGTGTTGACGGCGAATACGCGCTCACGCAACGTCTTCGAGCGGCGGAACTGCGGCAGTTCATCGGCGAGGGCAGCGATCTGTTCGCATGCGTGGACCACCATATCGGTCATCTGCAACGCCTCGTGACGCATGGTAGTCACGTTGTCGTAATACATGCGATCGAGCACTCCTTCGATGCTGTCGGTCACATCATCGAGCACGTGGCTCAGCTCAGCAATGTCTTCACGGTCAAACGGCGTGATGAATGCGGTGACCAGCTCGTCGAGCAACCGGTGTCGGACACTGTCGGCTTCTTGCTCGATTTTGTGCATCGCATCCATATGATCCTTGAGTCGTTGGGGATCATAATCGTTCATGACCTCGTACAACAGGTGTGCGGCACGGCAGGCGCATTCGGCGCTCTGACGGAAGCAGTCGAAATAGAATGAATCGTTCTTGCGTGCCATGAGGAAGCTCCTTTCTGCTCTTGATCTCTGGGCGCGGGATGAGGTTGAAGATGTGCTGAAAAAACGAAGAACTTGCGGCTCAGAACACAAACATGAACAGCTTGGCCATGACAAAGCTGATGAGGCCACAACCGGGGAACGTGAATACCCATGTAAGCATCATGTCGCGTACTACGCCGAAGTTAATGGCGGATAGACGTCGTACGGCACCTACACCCATGATGGCGCTGGTCTTGGTATGCGTAGTGGAGACCGGGATACCAAACATGGTCATGAACAACAAGCACAATGCGCTGGACAAATCGGCGGAGAAGCCCTGATAACGTTCCAACTTGACCATGTCCATGCCCACTGACTTGATGATCTTCTCGCCGCCCACGGAAGTGCCTACGCCCATGATGGTGCTGCACAGGATCATCAGCCATACGGGGATGACCACACCGGCTACACTGGGCTGTCCGTTGCAGAATGCCATGCCGAGGAACAATACACCGATGAACTTCTGACCATCCTGCGCTCCGTGCATGAAGCTGTTGGCCGCGGCACCAACGATCTGGGCGTATGTGAAGAATCCGTTGGTGCGTCGGCGGTCGAATCCGGCGCATACCAGAGTGACGATCTTGCACACGAGCCAGCCCATGCCGAATCCGATGACCAAGCTTGCCACCAAGCCATAGAGGACTTTGACCCACTCCCCCATGTTGATGCCGGCGATACCGCCCTGGATGGCGATGGCCGCACCGGACAGGCCCGCAATCAGGCTGTGGCTTTCGGAGGTCGGGATGCCGAGCAATGAAGCGCCCACACTGTAGACCACGATGGAGAACAGCGCTGCGCACAGCGCAATAAGCGCAGCGTGGGTGTCGCCGCCGAAATCGACCATATTGGAGATGGTGGAGGCGACCGACGCATTGAATTGCGTCATCAGGAAGACACCCAGGAAGTTGAAGATCGCCGCCATGATGACTGCAGAGCGCACGCGCATGCAGCGGGTCGTCACGCAGGTAGCAATGGCGTTAGGCGCATCTGTCCAGCCATTGACGAATATGACGCCCAGCGTCAGCAACGTTGTTATAGCCAGTGCCGGATTTGAGAACACCTGTTGGATGAAGTAGGCCAAGGATACGTCCACGGCTAGTCATCACCTTCTTCTTCGGGGGTGGCGGAAAGTCGTCACACCGATTGTAACCGATTGGTGACTACGTAGCGGTATTCGTGGCGTTGTGTGTGCGCTTTGCCAACCTTACCTATAAGAAAAGCCCCTCATGAAGAGGGGCTTTGTATCATATCAACAGCAGCAGCTGGTGTTGGGGTGAAGGCGATCGTATTCCTCGCGAGCTCGTATGTATTCGGGCTCGCTCATCGGAGTTTCACCGGGGTGCTCAGCGGCGAAATGCTCCAGATAGTGATCGTATCGGGCTTCACCGCTGATTTCGCGCACATACCAGACGATGCCGCGCCAGACGGCTCGCAACCGGCCGATGATCGTCTCCATCCCGCTCATTCTCATGCCGCGGCTCGCTCGTTTTGGGTGAGCTCATGCAGCTTGACACTGTATTCGCGCTGCACCTTCTTCTCCAGCGAGGTTGCCACCAAGCTGGAGGGCGCGAACCACTGCGATTCAACGAACGGCTCTTCAGATGTGGTTTCAGTACCGAACTTGCCGGATACAAAGGTCCGAACGACCGTTACAATGCCAACCACCACGAAGATGCTCATCATGACCAGGAAGAACACGGAGAGCACACCATCAAGGTAGGCGTTCGACAAAGCCGCCTGGGCATTGGCCAATGCTTCACCGCTCAGCTCGCCGGAAGCGATCTGGGCCTGATATTTGGAGGCAGTGGCAAAGTAGCTCAGCGGTCCGAAAATCTTCTGGAAATCGGCGGTGAAGGTCACTGCGATGTCCCACACCAGAGGCGCAACCGGAATCCACAGATACTTTTTGTATCCGAGCTTAGCCACGCATACGGTGACGATAACGAAACATGCGGCGGCAAGCAGCTGATTCGAAATGCCGAAGATCGGGACCATGGCGTTGATGCCGCCGTTGGCGTCGGAGACGCCCATCCACAGCAGCCCACCCCACAGTGCGGTGGCGATCAGCGTGGTGATGATGTTGCCCGGCTTCCATGTAGGATCGGCGAACTTCTTGAGTTTGCGCACGTTGCCCAGCATCTCACCGATCTGATAACGGGCCACGCGGGTGCCGTTATCGACGGTAGTAAGGATGAACAGGGCTTCGAACATGATGGCGAAGTGGTACCAGAATGCCATCGAATCATGACCTCCCAAGTAGGATTTCAGGAAGTTGGCCATGCCCATGGCGAACGTGGTGGCACCGCCGGTACGGGAGACGATGGTTTTCTCACCGATGTCGGAGGCGGCCTTCTCCAAAGCTTCGGCACCCTCATAGGTCTTGGCGGCACCGCTGTCATCCACGGAGTCCCAAGTAACCTGCATCTGGTTGCCTTCGATGTCGCTGACCTTCATCGAAGAGACCGCCTTGACCGCTGCTTCGGCCTGCTCGGCCGGAGTCGAGTTGGCGGTTATGCTTACGCCGGAGACGGCGGTGATCTGGGCGGCGGACATATTGGTGGAGAAGTAGACGCCTTGGGAGATGGTAATTGCTGCAATCAGGGCGATGATGGCGGTGAACGATTCGACAAGCATCGAACCGTAGCCGATCATACGAATCTGATTCTCTTTTTCAACCGCCTTCGGAGTCAGTCCGGAACTCACTGCACCGTGGAAACCGGAAAGGGCTCCACAGGCGATGGTAATGAACAGGAACGGGAACAAGCTGCCGGAGAAGGTGGGACCAGTGGACTGGGAAGCCAGTTCGGTCAGGCCAGGCACCTTGACAGACGGATTGGCGATGATGATGCCGACCACAAGCAACACGAGCGTGCCGATTTTCATCAGCGTGGACAGATAGTCGCGTGGGGTGACCAGCAGCCAATGCGGCAATGCGGCGGCAGCGAATGAATAGATTACCAGAGCTATGACCAGCTCTTTGGCGTCAAGGGTGAAGACGGAGGCCACAGCAGGAACGGATGCGATCCAGCCACCGGCGACAATGTCAAGCACAAGCAGCACGAAGCCGAGCAGCGTGGTTTCGATCACACGTCCGGGACGCAGGAAACGCTGGTAGCATCCCATGGCGAGCGCGATCGGAATGGTCATGCCGATGGAGAACACCGCCCAAGGCGAGGCGGCCATGGCCTTGATGGCTACAAGCGCCAGGAAAGCCATGGCAATGGCAGTCATAACCACAAGGAATATGGAAAGAATCATGCCGCCGAACTTGCCCATTTCGTCCGTGGCCATCTGGCCGAGTGAACGGCCACGACGCTTGGCAGAAATCCACAGGACAAGCATGTCCTGTACGGCACCAGCGAAGATCACTCCCAAAATGATCCACAACGTGGAGGGCAGGTAACCCATCTGGGCGGCTAGAATCGGGCCGACCAACGGGCCGGCACCGGAGATGCCAGCGAAATGCTGCCCAAACAGCACACGACGGTCCGTGCGCTCGAAGTTTGCGCCATCATGTACGCGTTCGGCCGGAGTGGCGTTCGCGTCATCGGTGCGCATGATCTTGATCTGAATGTAGTACGCATAGAAGCGGTAGGCGATGGCGTACGAGCTCAACGCCACCACCAAGAACCAGATGGCGGAAATCTGTTCGCCGCGGGAAACGGCCAGCATGGCCCATCCGCAGGCGCATACGATTGCGATAACAGCCCACAGCAAGGCTTTCTTCCAAGTCCATACCATTTTCGGGCGTACGCCTACGGGCAGACCTCTCGAATTGCGAATCACGCGTGCGGCTTCCGCTGGCGTGTAATCATTATTGAATTCCAACTTGCCAGGTGCCGGAACCTGAACTGTTGCGTCGGTCATACTGACCCCTCATACTTCTTTGTAATTCGCCCCATCGCTATACGAGGAAAGGGGGCGTTCTCTCTTCTGCCGTCCATCGGTGACGACTCACTTACCTGCTTATGGCATTGTCTGGAAGCGTAATGTCGCTATAAATCAAGGTTATGTTTCGTCCCAGCATGTGATCAAAGCCACACTAGTCAAACGCCATGGCAGCACCTTCGACATTGAGGTCCGCGCAATTCCATGCATTCTGTGAGAAAATGAACACACTGTCAACAGGAGGTGTTGCGATGGTCGTCAATGAGGCAATGGAACGCACTTTGCCCGACTGGGTTCGCTACGGTGTGTTCTGGCATATCTATCCTCTGAGTTTCTGCGGAGCCGATATCCGTCCTTCGGGGCCTCGCGAGTTCCATGGACGCGGCCTGGATTCCATAATCAACTGGCTGGAATATGCACGCGATCTTGGTGCTTCCGGGCTGTTGCTGGGACCCATATTCGAATCGGCCACGCACGGATACGACACGCTTGATCACATGCATGTAGACATCCGGCTCGGCGGCGATCACGCTTTTGACCGGCTCGCCGAAGCATGCCGGAACATGGGATTCTCACTGATTCTCGACGGCGTGTTCAATCATGTCAGCCGTTCACATCCTGCCGTCGCCGCTGCGCTCGATGCGGCCACGAACAGGCTCACGACCCAGGACGTCCCTTGGCAAGGATTGGTGCGCGCAAATATCGACACGGACGGCAAGCCCACACTGGAGGTTTTCGAAGGCCATGATGACTTGGTGGACTTCGACCATGAGGCTCCTCAAACCGTTGACTATGTGACGCGCGTGATGAATCACTGGCTTGATCGAGGTGCCACAGGATGGCGTCTCGATGCAGCATACGATGTGCCTTCATCATTTTGGGCGAAGGTGCTGCCTCAAGTCAAAGAGGCGCACCCGTATTCATGGATTTTCGGCGAAGTGATTCACGGCGATTATCCGCACATCGTCAAGGAGTCCACTATGGATTCGGTGACGCAGTACGAATTGTGGAAATCGATTCAGCATTCGTTGGAAACCGATAATTTCTTTGAGTTGGATTGGAATCTCAAGAGACATAATGTCTTTCTCGATTCATTCATACCGCAAACGTTCATCGGCAATCACGATGTGACCCGAATCGTCTCTCAAATCGGCGCAGACAAGGCTGCGCTGGCTTTAGCGGTTTTGATGACAGTTGGCGGCGTTCCGTCGATTTATTACGGCGATGAACAAGGGTATGTGGGTGTCAAGGAGGAGCGTTTTGGCGGCGACGACGATATCCGGCCGAAATTCCCGCTCTTCCCCAATGAACTGTCTCGTCTGGGCGAGCCGGTGTATCGGCTGCATCAGGCACTCATCGCCTTGCGACGTCGCAATCCATGGCTTTTGAACGCACGCACCGAAACGATGGAGCTGGAGAATAAGAGGTTCGTCTACCGCTCTCATAGCGTTACAGGAGTCGAGTCCATCACTGTGGAGCTGGACATTACCGGCACACCATCGTTTGTCATACGTGACGGGTCCGGAGCCGTACTGTACCGCAAGTAGGCGGATACGCAAGCAGCACGGTCCGGCAACGCACTGCACAATAGACGCATAATACGCAACAAGTGTCTTCAATCTATTCGGGAGGTATCACATGAACGAACCATTCGTCATTCGTCGTATAGGAGACTCCACCGGCGAAGCCATCGTCAGCGACTACGGCGCGCATGTACTGCGCTGGGCTCCCGCCGGCTCGCCCGACGTGGTATGGCAGCCAAAATCGATCTTCCTCAAATCCGACAAAGCGATTCGCGGCGGCATACCGATTATCTTTCCCTGGTTCAATTCCGGATACGATATCGCAGGATTCAAGCGCACCCCGAAGCATGGGTTCGCTCGTATTTCGCTTTGGCGAATAGCCGAATCCACCGACACCTCACTACGGTACATCTTGGATTCGCAAGCCATTGACGAACATACACTGGAACAGTTTTACGGCAATGCGCATCCGCAATTCCACGCTGAAGTGAACATCGCTGCCGGCGAGACATTGACTGTTGCTTTGACAGTGACCAATACCGGAGATACCGGATTCGCTTATGAAGCGGCGCTGCATACCTATTTGCATGTGGGAGACGCACTGCAGACACGGGTGCATGGACTGGACGGCTCTCATTTCTTGGATACCACGCTACCGGACTTCCCCGTAGTACGACAGCAAGGCGATGTCACGTTCGCAGGAGATCTGGTGGATCGCATTTACCTGACCAATAACCCACTGGAACTGATCGATCCGGCACTGGGCCGCACCATCGCGATCTCGTCATCGGGTGCCACCGGCACCGTGGTGTGGAATCCCGGCGAAACCGCCGGTAATGCAATCGGAGATCTTGATGAAGGCGAGTGGCGGGATTTCGTATGTGTGGAGGCGGTAGCGAACCGCGAGAGGCTGATCAATCTCGCTTCGGGTGAATCCCATACGCTCACTCAGACACTGAGCGTGAAGTAGTTGTGCTCTTTCAGGGGTCCTTTCGGATCCTTCCGGATATCGGATGACGGTGTGGCCCTCTTTATATGAGAGAGTGCCACACCGTCATCTAAGCCATGTGGACCGGTCATGGACTACCGCGCAGCCGGCAAACAGTCCGTTTAGCGTCCGTTGCGTTTGCCGGCGGACCTGAACGGTACACGTTTAACTTTGGAGTGGCGGCGATGAGGGCCCTCCGTATTACCGTATTTGGCCATCATGCGCCTGTCGTGACGCTTGGCGGCTTCACCCCGCTCATCGCTGATAATGCGGTTCTCATTCTTGCGATGAATACGTTTGCCTCCGCTCGCAGCACCTGCAGTGCGAGAGTCCTGCCGATTGTTCTTGCGGCGACGTTCATCGCGCTTGCTGGGATTGCCGCCACGACGTTCTTCAGGATGTTCGAACAGGTAATCGCGACGTTCCGCTTGTGGATCGCTCAGACCGGCACGGCGTTCAGCACGGTTTCGGCCTCGCGACTCGGCGACGGCGTTCTTCCCCTTGCGCTCCTGACGTGTCTGAGCACGGCGTTCACCCGTGCTTCGCGCACTCTCTGATGCATTGTCGTGCATGCCATTGGATGCGGCATTCGCCTGCGCAGACCGCTCGGCGCGCTCCGCCGCACGACGGCGACGGCGTTCCTTCTTACGCGCGTTCTTTTCCTGTTCCAGTCTTCTTTCGCGTTCTTCACGCTCCTCTTGACTGAGCGTTCCGAAAGATCCACGCTTCGTCTGTCCTCCATTGCGACGACCGCCCACAGGCTGAGACTGCTCCAAACTCCAGCCCTCAACCTTTTCGGCACGCTCACCCACCAGTTCCAGTACCTCAGGCGAATCATGGGTCACCGCAATAGGTTTGGTCTTAATGCCTGCCTGATTGAGTAGACGTCGAGTCTCACGACGCTGCTCGGGCAATACCAGCGTGACCACGTCGCCGGCCTTGCCCGCACGCGCGGTACGGCCGGAACGATGAACAAAGGACTTCGGATCATCCGGCGGCTCGACCTGAACCACCAGTTCGACGCCACCGACATCAATGCCACGTGCAGCCACATCGGTAGCCACCATAACGTTCACATCGCCACTGTCGAAAGCCGCCATATTACGGTCTCGCTGGTTCTGATTCAGATTCCCATGCAACTCAGCCGCGGGGATGCCGCTCTGAGTAAGGTTTTTGGCCAGCTTTTTCGCTTGGAACTTAGTACGGGTGAACAGAATACGCCGTCCTTTGCCAGAAGCGAGCGTACGTACCAGCTCGTGTTTGTCGGCACGGGTGGTCTCGAATACATGGTGCGTCATCAGTTCCGGCTCGCTGTTGGCCGGATCCACGCTATGCACCTTAGGATCATGCAGGAAGGTGTTGACCACCTCATCAACCCCATGATCAAGCGTGGCGGAAAACAGCATATGCTGGGCGTCGGGGCGAATCTGCTCCAGTAGTCGCTTCACGGGCGGCAAGAATCCCATATCCGCCATCTCATCGGCTTCATCGATCACCACCACTTCGACGGACGCAAGGGTCAGTGCCTGCTGATGCAGCAGATCCTCCAAACGACCGGGACATGCCACTACGATGTCCGCTCCGGCCTTCAGATCACGGATCTGACGAGCGTATTTCACACCGCCGTAAACGGTGGTGGTGGTCATCCCGTACATGCGGGCGAGCGGCTGCACCACGTCATTGATCTGGTTTGCCAACTCTCGTGTCGGAGCAAGCACCAATCCACGCGGATGCGGCAGGAAATCATCGGCGCGACGTTCCTCAAGACGCTCCTGACGGCGGCGTTTCATTTCGCGACGGAACTCAGCCATCGCGACCTCGCCAAGCGAATCATACGAACCCAAACGGGCTACGAGCGGAATGGAGAAAGCCAACGTTTTGCCGGAACCGGTACGACCACGACCGAGTACGTCACGGCCGGCAAGGGAATCCGGCAAAGTATCGGCCTGAATCGGGAACGCGGTCTTTTTCCCATCTTGGGCAAGCGAGCGAACCAACGGGCCGGGCACCCCAAGTTCGCCAAAGGTTACCGGGCGATCCTGCGCATCGCCCGCTTCTTCTTCGTTCGTCATGTCGGTCGTCACAATATCAACAGCGTCATCTAAATCGTTATAGGGCACAGTGGCCTTTCATGGTATAAGTACGCACGGTATCGCGTAAGAAATGTAAACCACATGAGCCTAGCCCAAGCCCCCTACTTTGGCTCGTCTATGATTTCCCATCGCATGGATGCGATTATGGTTTCCCCCCTGTCAAACACCAAACACCAAACACATAATCCCACGGCGCAGGTTGCTGGAACCACACCGTGGGATCAGGTTCTGTCGGCATCGCATGAACGATGGCCTATCGTCACGTGATATTCGCTATATCCGCTACAGAATATCCGGATCGTTCTTTTCGATGGTGCCGGTGGCCTTGCCGATGGCCTTGAGACCATGGTAGGCAACCAAAATCACGATCGTGCCGATGGCGATGCCGTTGAATGAGATGCCGTTGACGGTGAACGCGAACTGTCCGATGGCAATGATCATCGTAATGGCGGCGACCATGATATTGAGCGGCTTATCGAAGTTGACCTTGTTCTCAACCCAGATACGAATACCGATCATGCCGATCATGCCATACAGCAGCGTGGTCACGCCACCGAGCACACCGGCGGGAATCGTGTTGATCACGGCACCGAACTTCGGGCACAGGCTCAGGATGAGTGCGAATGCGGCGGCGCACCAGTAGGCGGCGGTCGAGTACACCTTGGTGGCGGCCATCACGCCGATGTTCTCGCCGTAGGTGGTGGTGCCGGAGCCACCACCGAAACCGGCGAGCGTAGTGCCCAAGCCGTCAGCCATCAGCGCGGTGCCGATCTGGTTGTCGTAGTCACGGCCGGTCATCTGTGCCACGGATTTGACGTGGCCCACGTTTTCGGCCACAAGCACAAGCACCACGGGAATGAACATGGGCAGAATGGAGAAATCGGCCTGCGGCAGATGGAACTTCGGGAAGCCGATCCATCCGGCGCCGGCGATGGCGGAGAAGTCAACCTGACCGCGAATGCAGGCATAGATGTAGCCGATAAGTACACCAATCAGGATGTTCAATCGACCGATCAGTCCCTTGAACAGCACAGCTACCAGCAACACAGCCAGCAAAGTCACGACGGCGGTATCGGGCGCGGCCTGGAAGTTGGTCCATACAGAAGGCGCCAGATTGAAGCCGATGATAGCCACGATGGCACCGTTGACAACCGGCGGCATGATGATATCGATCCACTTGGCACCAGCGTAATGCACCAGCACACCGACCAACGCCAGCAGGATACCGGTGATCATAATGCCGAAGCTGGCGACCGCAATGCCCTTGTTCGCCGTGGTTACGGCGGTAATCGGAGCAATGAAGCCGAAGGATGAACCGAGATAGCTCGGCAATACGTTCCTGTTGATCAGCAGGAACAGCGCAGTGGACATGGCCGTAAAGAACAGCGTGGTGGACGGATCGAAGCCTGTGAGAATCGGCACCAGGAAAGTGGCACCGAACATGGCGATCACGTGCTGGGCACCAATGCCTGCAGTACGCGCCCAAGTCAGACGCTCGTCAGGCTCAACCACCTCACCCGGCTGCAGCTTCTTGCCATCGCCATGCAAGGACCATGTGAACAGGTTCTTCATAACTGAACTCCTTTTGGTTCTCTCTCGCGGAAGACCTCTATACAACCGTCGTCCGCGCATCGTGTGTCATTGTATCCTGTTCACTGACTCCACACGTTTCGCATCTGCCGTCCAGGGCACCCGATGCTCATCGGATGCCGGCAATTGGCGAGCTACTTGCCGTAATACTCCAACAAATGCGGATCCACAGTGCGCACCACATCCACCAAATCACCATTGGACAGATACGGTCGCTTGAACTCGCGCCATGGCTCCACCTTGACCTCCCAACGCCCGGTCTCCTCATCCAGTACAGGACGGGCGGTCTGCTCCCAGCGCACACGTTTGGAAGTGCGGCCGGTTTCGGGATCACGACGCGTGTAGTGCAGACAGGTGCAGTTGGTGATTTTCCAATCATCCGAATCGGCGCGATGCAAAAACTCCTCATCCGAAAGATCCTCGATGGTCAGCATCAGCGCAAGCATGAAGTCGCCGTGCGTGACCATCACGACTGATTCGGCGTCCGACTTGCGGCTCAACGATGTCAGGACGTTATGCACACGGTCCTCGGCCACGTCCGCAAGCGACTCGCCCGCCGGTGGGCGCCAGTAAAGCGGATCCGTGTTTTTGAACATCCAGTTGCGGGCGTAATTGTTCTTGAACTCGGCTTTGGTTATGGTGTTGATCTCACCCCATGAACGTTCTCGAATCACACGATTCTCCTCCCATTTGGCCTTGGGAAGGGCCATAGTGGCGGCTGTCTCGCGCGCACGCACGTATGGCGAAACCATGTATCGATCGAAGAGTTGCTGCTGATTCACAATCCAACGGCCAATGCAATCGGCTTGCTTGCGACCGGTGGCGGTAAGTCTCCAGGATCGATCAGGAACAGTCACATTGTCCTGCGTATACAGAGACTCATCACCCTGCTCACCCGCCTGAACGATGACGTTCGCCTCAGACTCTCCATGCCGAATCACATACAAATCAAGCGGCATGCTCATGTCGATTCCTCATTTCTTTTTACCTCTTTGTTACCGTTGCGGCAATCCCGGCACTCGACGCCACGAAGTCGGGCCCACATGGCTTTCACTCTTTCATATGCGAGCCTCACTCCACGCACGGCCGAGCACCACTTGCGGGGCCGGGTCACGCATGGACCAGCCCGGACTCGATGCCCTCCACCATATCCGAAACGCGCGGGCTCCACATGGTTCCGCCCTCAGCCGAAGCGAAGAATTCACCGGCAGTTCAGCCTCGGCTCGGCAATCGTTCCGAGCTCACGGTCTGGAATGAAACCGAAACGCACTACGATGGAGAAGTATGGGGAATAATTCAAATATCGACCGTTCGTGGCTCACTTCCGCCAAGGAAAGCATCAGCCAGTGGTCGTACATCATGTTGAAGGATGCAGATAACAACGATATTGATTGGGATTGGGTGCGTTCGCTCGATCTGGAACATGGCATCGGCGTAGCGAAGCCGGAAGATCTTGAGCCGGGAGCCGATTCAAGCGTACATGACCTGCTGAAGGCGGATCTTGCGATTCGCGACCGTTTGGAAGCGATCATAGCGAAGATGAGCATGGTGTTCATGCGTGACTTCGACCGGCACATCAAGACCTATGAATTGCCACGCGCACTGGCGTACGCCAATCGACGTTTACATGATCAGATCGTACTGCTTCGCGATCGCGGCGTGGCGGAAGGCCTATGGACCATCACCGACGAGGATCGCCAACGGGTAACCGTACCGGTGCTGACCGCCGCCAAGGACGGCGTTGTCGTGGATGACATTCAGGATCGCACCGCGGAAATCGTCAACGCCCGTGCCGAACAACGCAAAGCTGATCGTGCGGCTCGTGATGCCGCACGTCACCACCGTCAGATGACTTTGTTTGACGCCGATGAGGTGAAGTACGGGTCCGTGGAAGCCGGCCCTGACGAATCCGCGCCGGCAGACTCCAGTTCGGATGCCGGCAGCCCGGATTATCTGGTTGAAGGACAGCCGGTAATCAATGACGACAATCCCGCAGTGCCTGGTACCGAACAGGTTGCCGTGGATGAAACCGCAGTCTCGGAGCCGACTTTCGCACGATTCCGCCATGCCGCCGCTCAGCATGTGGCATCACGGCAGAGCGTGGAAGCCAAAGAATACTGGCGCGCGGTGTTTTTGCCAGGCCGCGACGTGGACAAGGTCATGGGCATCGACTTGGAGACCAACGGCACCGAACCCTACCGTACCTACATCATCGATGTGGGCTTCGAATACATGAATATGAAATCGCCGCGTCCCGCCGACGCACCTGCCGGCTACAGCTACGACAAGGATTACTATCAGGACGGCGACGCTTACGATCAGCATCGTTTCTCGTTCGGAGTAACTCCGGAAGCGGCGCGTCATGGCAATCCGTTCATCATCCAGCTGACCGGCATTGATGTGAGCCAGCGAGTCGGCGACGAATACCCGCTGTTCGATGAGGATGCTCAGGCTCAGGCCGATCTGCTGAAACGTCTGACTTCACAGCCGTTCGTGGCACATATGGCTACATTCGAGCACAGTTTCTTCATGCTCAACGTCGCCGGGTATGCGGAAGCATATCGCAATGGCCACGTGACCATCATCGATACCCTGCCCATGAGTCGCCTGTGGGATGAGGGCTCGATTCCATGCGAAGGCCATCCAGATGGCGACAATACTCTCGACGCTTACGCCAAGCGGCAGGGCGCGCTGCGCGAGGACGATGCCGAACGCCACTTGGGTTTGGAAGATACGCACATCATGCTGCTCGCCATGAAGCATCATCTGACGCAGCTCAAGGCTGAGGCGCGCGGCCCCTGGGGCCCCGAGGGCAAGGCCGGCGTGGGCGGCAAGCGCATCACCAAGAAGCGTCATTTCGTGCGTCATGAACGCCGCATGCCGATATACGACTGAGAAAACCCGCCGCCGCCATTAACGTTGGGGCTGGAATATGTGATGCCGGACTGTAAACTTGGTCAAACGGCCTTGAGCGTGTTCAGCATCACATATTCCAGCCCCGACTTCCGTGTAAAACGAACGTTGTTGCACAGAGCACATCAAAGTCTGAAATCTATCAGCCAACTTAGCTTTTATGCGGCATATCGGTTTCAGTATCAACGATGATGGTCACTGGACCATCGTTGACCAAGCCCACTCGCATATGAGCGCCGAAGCGACCTTCTCGAACCGGCACTCCCCCAGATCTGAGGGCTTCATTGAATTTGATCCACGTGATATCCGCGTGCTCGGGTTTTCCGGCTTTGATAAAGCTGGGGCGATTGCCTTTATGTACATCGGCGTACAACGTAAACTGTGAAATCGAAAGGATCTCACCGCCGATATCTTGAATCGAACGATTCATCTTGCCCTGTTCGTCCTCGAAGACACGCAGGTTCAGTACCTTATGGGCGAGCCATGCCACTTCGGCTTCTCCGTCCGCATCCGAGACGCCGACCAGAATCATGTAGCCAGGGCCAATCTGTTGCGGCTCGAATGTAGGGTCAAGGGTTCCCAGCTCATTGACGACGTCCACGCTGGCGTGGCTTACCCGTTGAATCACAATACGCATATGCCCGATTATGCCATCTTCAGGAATCAGAACATACCCGGCTTCCGGCGAGCGCGGTGGACATGACTGATACGCTTGAATGGAATGGTTTTCACAATGTCACCGTCGCCTTGTTTGCGGTTCATCACAGGCGCTCATAGAGAGCAGGAATCATGGCACCGGATAATCATGGCACCTACGCATCAGCCAGTACCACCAGCCATCATGATGCTCATGCCCGCAATAATGTTCGAGGCTCCAAAAACGAATGGTCATGGGCTGTTATCTGCGGCCTCTTCAGCGCAATAGGCGCGATCATGCTGGTGGTCAATATCATATTTCTGGTCGATGAGGTGCGGCTTCGCGCGGATTGCACGGAATTGACTGATGGGATTGTCACGCAGCTGGTGTTCAATCCTGCCGACGAGTCCGATGAGGATTCCTCGGATACGTGGACGCCTGTGTTCCGCTACAGCGCCGATGGACAGACGTATGAGCAAAAGTTTTCGATAGCATCGTCTCCGCCACGATATGAGGTCGGGCAGGCTGTTGCGATATTGTATGATCCGGCAAATCCAAGCCGTTATGTGGTCAAGGGCGATAATTCCGCTCTTGCATTATGCGCCATCCTGATGGTTATGTGCACCTGCTTCACAGCCGTACTACCTATAGCCTTGTTGATCCAGAAAGCCAATAATCCCGGCAGCAATAGAACCTCTGGAGTCCAAGGCACAAAGGGACCCGTCAAGCCGAATGCTTCGCCTAGTTCTACAACACAGAAGCATGCAGACACATCTTCCATGTTCAACGGCAAAGAACCATCTCAATTGCCGTATTGAATCGTATTGAATAAGGAAAAATCGAGAACAGAGGTTATTTTCACTGCGCTTGGGAGAGACTGGCGGTGACTTGCTGTTCCACGCGGTCGTAAGCGTTCGAAAGAATCATGTTGCCCGGCACAGTGGCCAACAGGAACGCCAGTATCGCGGCAATGGCGGATATGATGATCCCCTTGATGATTTTGGCTACGATTTTAAAGACGACGTATGCCACAACAGCACCGATGACGATGCTCAACGCCTTTTGAGCGACATCCGGCAGGTTCCCATACCATACAGCCACTCGATCCAATGCCGACAAATCAAGATTCGACAAATCAATATTGGTCAGGTCGATATCCGTCATATTTCCTCCCCTTATGGTGCGATTGTCGCTTTATTCTTCCCTATCATGCTGGAAAACTAGGCCGTTCGCGTGCCATCATCGCATTCCCCGCACAATCAAGTCATGCAGTCGTTCCGCGCGATCATCCATCCTCATACGTTTGTCTGTCGCTTCTGCCCTCCTCACCCGATAGGCATCCTACGAATATGCGCTATCGTGGTAGAAACAAGGCATGCACTGCATACGACGGGTTTCACGCAAGCCCGTTGCTCATTGCCACGAATCATCGATTCGGCAATTGCACGCAACGACGCTATTGATATTCCACAAGCGAGGATTGTTGCCATGACGAACACAACGACACCGTACATTAGCCCACAGGCGAACAAGCCCAGCAAGGAGCGTATTTACCCCGAGGTAGGCGCGGCGCTGCTCAAGGCGCGCAAGGAATGCGGCATGACCCAGCAGCAGTTGGCCGATGCCACCGGCGTCTCGCGTATCACCATTCAGCGCATCGAGCAGGCGCATATCAATCCATCGTTCAAAACGCTGGAGGCACTGGCCCATGGCATGGGCCGGACGCTGACCATCAGCTTCGACGCATGATGGTCAGTACTCAACACCAATGCGATCCGCAATGGTCACCAGCGCCGAATGATCAGAGAATCGTCTTACGTCCCGTCGCCTCGCAGATGACCGGTTTGGCGGGAAGTCGCCTGAGTACCAGCAGATTGCGGACGGCGAAACCGATGGCGACGATTCCGGCCAGATAGAACCACGGATTGTTGGCAAACGTAAAGTACGGAGAAGCCAAAGCCCACATGTTGGCAGGAAGGAACGAATTCACGGTACCGACAAGGATGATCCAAGCGAGGGTCCAACTGGCGCCAATGCGGGTGGCACGCTTTTCCCAATAGAGTCCAGGACCAATGGCCATGACAATGTTGGTGAAGATGTACCACTTGAACATGCATGGATCATTCAGGAAAACACGGAACAGGTTCACACATGTCCAAGTGATGAGAATGGCTCCGATGATACGTCCTACTGCGGCTTTGACCGGCACGCCATCCGGATAGAGGTGCCCGAAGATATCTTCACGTTCCACGGTGACGCATTTGACGAGGTTGTACACCTCAAAGCACACCCACACCACTTCAGCGATCGAAGCGGCGACGAACAGCCAGAATCCGTTGGTTCTGACCGCCGCCAAGGCGAAGACGATAAACCCCATAAAATCGATGGCGAAATAATAGGCATGCATGTACAGCGGATAGGGCGCGCTTCGTTCGGCCCGGACCAGCCGGAAGCTCCAGATGTATTCCAAGAATCCGATAGCGAAGGTGACTGCCGCGACCGCGACAGTCAACGCAAACCTGGGATTGGATGGACTAAAGGAATAGACGAACTGGCCAATGGTATATGTATCCGGATAACGGGCGAACCAATGGTTGAGAAAATCAAGCATGACAACCTCCTTGTTGGTTGTTTCTGGGATCGTTATTCTGCTAAGTCTGTCTCTTTACGGGCGCTGGCGCACGGTCGGCAACGTATGCGCGAGCCACACCGCGCGAACGGAACATGCGACACATAGGACGCCGATGGCGTAATAAGCCGGCGTATTCAACGGCGCAATCAGCGTGGCGAAGAAGCCGATGCCCTTAGGCGCGAAAGTGAAGACGGTACCAAGCAGTGTCGCCCATGCCAGCAATATGGTTCCGGGCTCGCGTATGCCGAATTCTTCGGAGCGGAAGTGCACCATAAGCGCAAGAATCGCATTGGTGGAGGCCATGAGGATCAGACACATCACATCACCGATGATCAGACGGATACAGCAGAACAGCAACGCACCGATTGCATATCCGGCGATGCCTCGCATCCATGCCGAGCGTTCCGAAATGGCGCGACCGGCGTAATACCCGCCCCAGATCTCCTGACGCTCGTTCCTCACGGACTGGTACAGCGAGAAGATCTCGATGAGCACGAAGCACATGCAACCAACGCATAGCACCTCGAACAGCCAATAACCGATCTCCACGAACCACTGGTGGAACAGCAGCGAGAACGTGATGTCGTGGCCGAAATACCAGCAATGCATCCAGAAATAGAACGGACAACGCCGGTTCCTGACCTGCATGAACATGCTTGCTCCGTATTGCACGAATCCAAATCCATAGGTGATGAATGACGCGGTCACCGCGAACATCGGATTCGCATAGATGACCTGCATGACCTGATCGATGGTGTACATCGGGTTCCCGTCTCCTTCCTTGACTGTGTCGCCAGCATGTATATCGCAGGACGCATCACTATTGACTATATGCGTATAGCCTATATGTGTAGAGTAAAACCTAAACCTATACGCGTCAAGTTTTGACGCTGAGCGAGTCGAACGATAAGCTGGACAGTCAGAGCGTATGGTCGGGTATATCCCGGAGAAACGCGAGCAGGAGCAGGATCGGCCACCACATTCAGTTGGCGAAGGGAGCGCAGGCATGGTCAGGCCAAGAAACGAGGAGATGCGATCAGGCATCGCGAATACCGCATTCTCACTGTTCCATGAGGTCGGCTATACGCATGCCAGTTACACGCTTCTTGCCGAACGTTGCGGCATCACCCGCGCATTGGTGCAATACCATTGGCCCAAGAAGGAGTTGCTCGCTGTCGATTCCATGACCCGTCTTCTTGGCGAGACCATCAGGCAACTCGGCCTACCGAATCACGGCACCGGCAACCCATCATCGGACGCCGCAAAGCTCGTGTCCATTGGTACTCATTTCTTCTCCATACTGACAGAGGACGAAGGATGGCGTCAATTCCTGCTTGACATACTCAAAAGCCGCGAGCTCACCGAACAGGTGCTCGCCTTCAACGCGCGGTGGGCGTTCACCTATATCGGGCAGGAACCCCGGGACGCAACGTTCGAGGAGGTTGTGGTCAGCATGGGTGGATTTTACGAATTGCTGTATTACCGGCTCAAGCACAATAAGAGCCTTGACATCAAGCCACGATTGGAAAAAGTAGTCAACGAATTCATGCAAACGCTCGACTATGTAAATGCATCCGAACAATAATCCTGAATCCGCAATTCACTCGAACGTAATGAGGCTGTCTCCCGAGCTCATTCAACAAACTAGCGCTGAAGGCTACGACCTTCGAAACGCAGTGCGAATATGATAAGCAGCGCCACCGCAGCCAATGTAAACGGAAGACCGGCTAAACCGACGGCATGATAATTCATGCCGCTGGCGTTCAACGCCATGCCGCCGATCAAGGAACCGACTGCATTGCCGCCGTTGAAAGCGATCTGTACTGTTGCACCGCCAATGAGTTCGCCGCCGCCTTTGCCGGCTTCAGCCATCAACAACATTTGAGGCCCATTGATGAAGAACAAGCCGAACGCAATCCAGAACGTCAACAGCGCGCAAGTTGCCAGATTGCCGGGCACCAAGAACACCATCAACAGACCCGCCGCGGAGATTGTCTGGCCGACTGCGGCAGTCACCGAGTGCAGCCAACGGTCGGCAAGATGACCGCCCGCAAGGCCGCCGACCACCATGCCAAAGCCGGCAAGCATCATCAGCAATGGAACAAGCTGTGAATCATAGCCACCGGTTTTCTGCAGCCATGGGGATACATAGCTCCACCAGCAGAACACACCAGAGTTACCCACGAACACAGCGCCAAGTACCAACCACGGTCCGGGCTTGGCGAGGAATCGGAATTGACCGGCGAGCCCGGCATCTGACACTGCTGCGATAAGCGGCATCCAAGCCAAGGTCAGGACGATAGTGAGTCCTGCGCCAAGAGCCAGAATAATGAAGGCCAGCCGCCAGTTGAGATATTCGGCAAGCAGCGTGCCGGCCGGCACACCAAGCATATTGGCAAGGGTCTGGCCTGTGACCATCACCGATACCGCTTTGCCTTCACGCCCCTTGTCGGCGAGCGCTTTGGCGATCACCGTGCCTGTGCCGAAGAACGCTCCATGAGGTAGGCCCGCAACGAATCGGGCGACAACAAGAACGATGGCATTCGGCGCGGCAGCGCTCAACGCGTTGCCGACCAAGGCAAGTGCCATGAAGAGAAGCACCAGATGTTTTGGACTGGTCTTGCGACCGAACACCAGCATGGTGACGCCTACACACACGCCGATGGCGTACGCGGAGATGAAGTGGCCTGCGGTTGGGATGGAGACATTCATTGCGATTGCCGTCTGCGGCAGAATGCCCATCATCACGAATTCGGCCGCACCGAGTACGAACGCCCCTGCGGCGATCGATAGCAAGCTTTTCTTCATGCGATGGTTCCCTATCCCCTAGCTATTTACAGTCTTGTATAGCCATTGCGCTGTTTTGTGCGCGCTAACGAACCGTCTTGAGTATATGACAGGGGTTGGAGGCCCCGTGCGGGCTTTCCGTCATTTCGGCTGCTGCGTTCGACACATTACTTACTTGTCGGCTGCGGCTCGCGCCTGGCGCTCGTAATGGTCGACAAGCGGAAGAAACAGCTCGTCAACCGTGGCGACAATGTCCGCTTCGGATAGCGGGCGCATATCCCGCAGGATGATTGCACGTCCGAGTTCTCCGGGCATACGCAGCAAAGACTCCGGTAGTTCGCAAGTGACGTCTCCACGCGACCGCGCGTTTTCGATGGCCATCATGATGCTGGGCTGGTCGCTAATCATCGTGCGCTCGTATAGTTCATGTGCGCTCACGCCGAGCCAGTTGGCGTAGACGCCGAACTTGGCAAGCACCATCACCGCATCGGACTGCTTGCTGTTGAGCTGCCGGAGAATGGAGATGACGTCGCCCCTGAGCGTGCCGGTATTCGGCCGCTCGATGGCGGCATGGACACGATGCTGCTTCATGGCGGCCACGAACAATTCCGTGCGATTCGGCCATCGTCGGTACAGTACCGGCTTACTGGTGTGCGCCCTGATGGCCACGTTTTCGAAGGTGAACTCTTCGGCGCTGCACACGGATAGCTGCTCCCACGCGGCCTCCAGAATGGCTACGTCCAAAGCCTTGCCTCTGCGGCGCGTCTGTTTTGGTGAGGTGTTCGCTTCCATGGGCTCATCTCCAGTGACATGGGTGTTGTGGATAACAATTGTTTGCAATACCACATACAGGATACTATGGCGTTTCTTATTTGCCGATAACTATAATCGCATGTTGTTCATAAGAAACTTCTTAGTATCTTAAAGATAGGTAATCGATGGACGACACGAAGAGAGATCAGAATCGATCGTTAATATGCTTATGTGCAGCCGAACTGGTGATGATGATCAACACCACTGCGTTCAATGTGGCGCTGCCGGATATCACCGAGTCATTCGGAGCGGATATGGCGGAACAGCAGTGGGTCGTATCCAGCTACAATCTTGTGTTCGCAGCCGTGGTGCTACTGGCGGGATTCCTCGGCGACAGACTCGGCCATCTGAAGACCATGCTTGCCGGACTAGGAATGTTCGTCGTCGCGTCCGTGATTGGTCTTGCTGCCGGGAACATACCAATGCTGCTCATCTCAAGGTCGATTATGGGTGCCGGTGCAGGCGTGGTCATTCCAATGGGACAAGCACTGCTCGGCATCCTGTTCCGCAGTTCCGAATTGTCCCGCGCCATGACCGCATGGGCGATAGCCGGCACATTGGGCGTACCGTTCGGCCCTCTCGTCGGCGGAGCGCTCACCGCAACGCTGGGATGGCGCGGCATCTTTGGTTTTGATGGCATAGTGTTCCTTGCCGTAATCATGGTCATCCACATAAATGTTCCGCAGACGAGCGCGTCGCGCGAATCCCGGTCGTTGCATATGCCATGGATATCGGTCGCGATGATGTTCGCCGGATTCACCCTGTTCTCCGCCGGTCTGGTTAATGCACAACATGGTGTTCTGGCGGCGAACGCTTGGATTCCGATGGCAATCGGCATGGTGCTGATAGCGGGATTCGTGCTGCACGATCGTGCATCCCACAATCCGTTGATGGAACTCGGATTAATGAAGGACGCGCCATTCGCGGCCTGCGCGCCAGCGTTAATGATGCTGAATTTCTCGATGTACGGCATCATCTTCATCATGCCGGCTTATTTGGAGACCGTACTGCGTCACGACGCGCTGGTCGGAGGAATGCTATTGACGCCACTGGTCATCGCGTCCATCGTGGGGTCCTGGTTGAACGATGGGATTGTTTCTCAGATCGGTTCACGCGGTACGAGTTTGCTGGCCTTGGGATGTCTGGCCGCTGGCATGCTGACGATTGGCGCCGCCATGTGGTGGCATGACGAAGCGGCGAAGCAATCGACAGTACTGATCGGGCAGATCATAGCCGGATTCGGATTGGGAGCAGGCCAACCGGCGATGCTGACCTGGGCCATGAGCCGGGTGCCTATTGAACAGTCCGGCGCCGGTTCTAGTCTGCTGACCGTATTCCGACAATTCGGATCCATCATCGGCGTAGGAATCTTCGGCAGCATACAGAGCGGATTGTATGTGACAGGATTCCATAATCTCGCACAATCCGTCGGACTGAACTCGCAATCCGCGGGTTCCGTGACACTGGACTTCCAGCGGGCGACTGAATTCACTAGCGTGACAGGCAAGCTGATACGGCAGGTAGCTTCCCGCGCCTATGAATCAGCGATGATCGGCAGCTTCGGCGTCGCAGCCGCAATCATTATCGCCACTCTCGGAATCGTTGCGCTGATATCCCGTAAGACGTTGCGGTAAAGAAACTCGGCTTGCACAATGGCATTACATTGTTCTCTAGCGACAACATGGAAAGACTCGCCCCCCTAGTGAGGGGAACGAGCTCTGCATATCCGTCATCAATCAATGAGCTTTAACCCTATGACACAGGCGACCAGCCCAATGATGAGCAGGATCCGCATTAGTGAAACGGCTTCCTCTCCGCTGAGCATGCCGTAAACGGCAGTGATTGCCGCACCGATACCAACCCATATCGCGTATGAAGTGCCAATAGGGATGTGTTTCATCGCAAAAGCGAGTCCACCCATACTGGCAACGAGGCCAATCACAAACACCACAGTGGGGATCAGTCGGGAAAATCCCTCGGAGCGGTCAAGTGCGATAGCCCACACGGATTCGCAGATGCCAGAAACTACAAGAACAAACCAAGGCATAACCGTCGTACTCCTCATGTATGGCAAGTCTTGTCAAACCGGGTACTTGTCCATCGTCCGGGAGCAACGCCAGCTCTATCTATGCACGATAACACAGCCGAAAACAGATATCGTTCAACTCTACCCATACGAAGATTGGAACCGCGAACCTACGGTTTTTCGGAATGAATTAGAGTTTCAAAGTGCCCGAATGTGCGAGATCGATCGTCACACTGGCCTCATGGAACTCGATCTCGAAGAGAACCAACTGGTCGCCGAACCGCTCCACAGTGCCCCGATAAGCGGGAACCTTCCTAATGAAGTCGCCGGCAATCTCGCTGATTGTGAGTGCGCTGCGGCGGCAGACGCCTTTACCGCGGACATGAGCGTTGCCGGCGGCCGGCACGGTGGTGAAAGCGACATGTGGATCCGCCTCGATTTCCCGCACTTTGTCGTTATCGGGGAACGTCGAAAAGTAAACGCGACCGGTGTCGGCCCGCCAGCAGAAGTTGACGACACGAACATCGGGAACGCCGTCCGACGTCACCGTGGCCAAAGCCATATTCGACTGTTCGCTCATGATACGCTCGAACGATTCACGGATGTTCATAAAGCTATACTCCTTGCCGGCCACGGCTCCATTCGGCACAGCATTCTATCTCTTCACTTCGAAGCCCGTCCATCTAACGAACGGACCACATTTCCCACTCCCACGTGTGAGAGATATCGTGACTGATACATGTCAGCATTCACATCCCGCACCATTGAGCTGAGACGAGGCGAGGTAATGCGCGATAAAACAACATGGGCCTTGGAATCACTTGGATCCCAAGGCCCTCGACGCTATGAAGCAATCACTTCTTAGACGTTGAACTTGAATGTCACCGGCTTGCAGTACCACAACAGCCGCCCATTCCCTCGCACTTGCACAGTCGACGGATAGTCATCCAGACAGTGCAATCATGTCATGTCAAAGGTCATTTATTTGGCCTCAGGCACATTGAATTCGAGCTCGATGCTTGTCAGTCTTTTCTATCCTGCCGCGTTGTGGATATGCAAGCACAGCGCGTGATAGTCTATTCGACCATTTGACAGACCGACCGACGGTCTGTATGCTCTGGGGAAGCGAAGGGAAAGGAGGAGGTCATGGCGCACCATACGCACCACGAGGACACCGAACGGCGAATCCTCGATTCCGCACGAAGGCTCTTCGCCGAGAAGGGCTACGAGAAAACATCCATCCAGGACATCCTGAACGATCTGGGTCTTTCCAAAGGCGGGCTCTATCACCATTTCAAATCGAAGGAGGCGATTCTCGACCAGCTGAACGCCGACGAGTGGGCCGTCACCGCGCGTCTCCTCGACGAACTCATCGAGCGTGATGGCATGAGCGCGTTGGAGAAGTTGCGCGCACTCGTCATTTCCGCCGTGGACGCCCCCGATCACTTGGATCTCGTTCGATCCCAGCTCGCACTGCTCAAGGATCCCGCGTTCTTCACCGCGAATATGCGCTTCTGGTCAACAAGGCTGCCGGAGTCCTTCCGCTCGCTCATCGATATGGGCGTGCAGGACGGCTCGATTCCCACGGCATATCCCGAAGAGGCGGCGCAGCTGCTCTCGCTCCTCGGCAACTATTGGCTCATGCCCTGCTTTTATCCCACCGACTGCACCGACATGGAACGGCGTATCCGCTGCCTCGCCACGATGCTCGACGCCATCGGCGTGCCGGTATTCGACGAGACGCTCATCCCACGAGCGGTCAAGGGTCTCACAGCCCTGATGCCAGAAGGGGAAACGGCGTCCGCATAGGCCGTACCCGGGCACACTGGTTTGCACATTATGGCGCCCCAGCGAAAGGACGTTTGTGCGTCCTTTGCCATGGCGCATTTTTTATCACCAGAACAGACCGACGGTCGGTCTGAGTGGATGTCCATGAACGCCAAGGAAAGGAATTCAATAATGACGAACACGTCCGAATACACGACTCAACCGCAAAGCAGCCCAGCCGCGGACCCTCTTCGCGTACGCGACTTCTATCTGCTTGTCGCAGGTCTCGGCATATCGCTCTTCGCCAACCTCATGTTGCGGTTCGCCATGTCCATGTGGGTGCTTGACGAGACCGGCTCGGCCGCGGCGTTCGCCTCCATTCTCACGGCGAGTATCCTGCCCACGATTCTGCTCTCGCCCCTTGGCGGTGTGGTGGCGGACCGCAGGAACCGCCGGACCGTCATGGTGGCGCTCGACACGCTCTCCGCCGTAACGGTGCTCGTTTGTGCGGCGGTTTTCTCGGCCACCGGATTCAATCTGGCGGCGATTGCCGTGATGCAAGTGGTGCTCGCCGTGCTCGATGCCATGGAGACGCCCACGGTGCAGGTGGCGCTGCCGCAGATGTTCCGTTCCCACGGCGAGGACGTGATGCGTCGCGCGATGGCCGTGGTGAACGTGGTGAACCAGACGAGCACGCTCGTGCCGGCCGTGCTCGGCGGCGTGCTCTACGCGGCGGTGGGTGCCATGCCCATGATGGGCGTCACCATCGTGGGATTCGGCACGGCCGCAGTCGTGGAGTGCTTCATCCGGCTCGGCGCTCCCGAACGCGGTGACGATGGGCGCACTTCGGCCCTCGATGACCTTGTGCGCGCCGGGCGTTTCCTCACTCACGAGCGCCCCCATGTACTGTATCTGGTACTGCTTTGCGCTGCGCTCAACTTTCTGGTGACGGGCTATGCGGAGGTCGGTTTCCCCTACATGGTGCGGACCGCGCTGGGGTTCGGCTCCACGGCGTACGGTCTCGCATATGGTCTCGTGGGAGCATCCGGACTGCTTGGCGCACTCGTCGGAGGACGGGCCGCAAAGTCGCTTTCCAAGCGACGATTCCCGACAACAATCGCCGCCTTCTCGCTCACCATCCTGCCCCAGGCGCTCGTCATGGCGCTTCCCGCCGGCGATGGAGTGCGCCTTGCGACGCTCACGGCAAGCACCTGCGGAACCATGGTCGCCATCACCCTCGCGAACCTCATCGCCGTGCCGGCGATCCAGATGAGCTGCCCCGAGGACATGACCGGCAAAGTGATGTCGCTCGCGCTCTCCACGAGCATGTGCGTCCAGCCTCTTGGGCAGATCGCATACGGCTGGGCGTACAGCGTTTATCCGGCGGGAGCGGTTCTGGCGATGACGTTCATGCTGGCCGTTGCCATGTTGCCATTGGTAGCGCACGTAGCGCGGAGGTTCTAGGACATGTTCCCCATCTAAAACTCGATGCTGCCCGGTAATCACTTCCTAGGTGTTGGTGAGAACTTGAACTCGGTGTGATGTCGCTTAACGACATCACACCGAAACCAGTTCGCCATGAGCGGCGTACTCATACGAATGTTCGTACAGATACGTGGGAGAGATGTCGATGTCGCCGTCACACCAGGTCAGGACCCCGTGATCGATACAGAAGCCCTCAAACGTCTTCTCATCCCGCAGCGGGGCGAAGGCGGGAACATCGTCGTACATTTCGGTGAAATCGCACAGGCGAGTCTCGCCCGTGGAAAACGTCACCAGCATGATGTGGTCATCCGTGACGCGAGCCGAACGGATTTCCAGTTCCCGAGCGGGTTCATCCGCATACAGGATGCCGTTTACCTCGAACATGACGGGCTCCCTTCCTCACGAAAGCGGCTTGATACGGTCGAACGGAGTCCGGACACGGCCTCGTTCCACGCCTTGTACAGCTCATCCTCATGCAACACGAGCCATGCTGCCACCAGCTTGTACTGCTTGGCGGGAAGGGAGCCGGCCAACAGCTCGCCGTCGATGCCGATGGACGCCTTGAAGTCACCTAATACACATGGACGTGCGGCTTGTGATGTTCGCTCTCATCCTGATACATCATGCGAACGATGATTCCGAAGAACCGGCTCAACTCCGGCTACCGCACCTCCCATCCGATACCTCATATGCCTTAAATCTCCATCTTGAGTATATTCCTGCAGCAGGAGCGCCGTCGCCGGCAACCGGCTTGCGCACGGTCATGGTCACGCAATAGGATTCAAACCAAGAGCAGCCTTCCACGCCTCCTTACAGTGCGCAACCCGGAAGGCTCCTTTCCTTTCTGGAAGCGTCGATGAAGCCACAAAGAAGCCCAATGAAATGATCAATTCATGAAATCGCGGGATCTGGCCATATCTAGAGCTTCAAGGCACCCGAATGTACGAGATCGATCGTCACGCTGGCTTCATGGAACTCGATCTCGAAGAGAACCAACTGGTCGCCGAACCGTTCCACGATGGTGCCGATGCCCTCTACACTGAGACATCATGCGAGTCATCATCCGGAAGTATCGGCCATCCGACGCGACGGCAACGATGCAAGTCTTCCGTCGCGCTATCCTCGAAACGGCGTCACGGGATTACGATACGGAACAGACGCGCATGTGGGCCAGCCGAACAGGTTCGGCCGCCGGATGGAATATCCGTCGGATGGCCGCGCATACATGGGTCGCCGCACTGGCCGACGACGCCTGTGACGGCGATTCGCCCGATTCCGCAATCGGCACTCCGATCGGTTTCATCGACGTGGACGACTCCGGATACATCGACATGTTGTTCGTCGCCCCGGCGTACGGGCGTCTGGGCGTCGCCACGTTGCTGCTTGCGCGAGTGGAGCAATTCACGGCCGACCATGGTATCGTACGTCTCGCCGTCCACGCCAGCATCACCGCGCATCCGTTCTTTGCCCGTCATGGATTCCGCACGGTCGAGACTCGGCATCCGACAATCGGGACTGTCTCATTCACCAACTATCTGATGACCCGTCCGTAGCGGTTGGCAGCCGCTGACTGAAGACCTGTCTATGGCATGACTCCGAGGTCTGGGACAAACCCGGAGGAGCCGCCAATGGAGTCCGGTACGGCGATTCGAGATGGAAGTGCCCCCTGAAGAGTTCCGTATGGCCGAAATAAACGAGGGTCTTGGAATTCTAGCGATTCCAAGACCCTTGATGCTACCCAACGATCACTTCTTAGACGTTGAACTTGAACTCGACGATATCGCCGTCTTGCATGACGTAGTCGCGGCCTTCCTGGCGGAGCTTGCCCTCCTCCTTGATCTTGGCCATAGAACCCTCTGCGGCGACGAAGTCATCGTAGGAGACGATGTCGGCTTTGATGAAGCCCTTCTCGAAATCAGTGTGAATCACGCCGGCGGCCTGAGGGGCGGTCCAACCCTTGTGGATCTGCCATGCGCGCACTTCCTTGACACCTGCGGTCAGGAAGGTCTGGAGACCCAGAATGTCAAAGCCCACGCGAGCCAGCTGGTCAAGACCGGACTCGGAAAGACCAGCATCCGCCAGCATTTCGCGGGCATCGGCCTCATCGAGCTCGGTCAAATCAGCCTCGAACTGGGCGTTCAGGAACACAGCGGGAGCCGGAGCCACGGATGCGGCGAGCTTCTTCTTGAGTTCGTCGTTGGCCAGCTCGTTGTCATCCACATTGAACACGTAAATGAACGGCTTGGCGGTCATTAGATGCAAGTCATAGACGGAATCCTTGTCGAAGCGGCCTTCGCGCGCAGCCTTGTCCAAGGTCTCGCCGGCTTCAAGAATCGTCTTGGCCTGCTTGACGGCCTCCATATATGCCGGCTCGATCTTCTTGCCGCGCAGATCCTTCTCCAGCTTCGGCAGCGCGTTTTCGATGGTCTGCAGATCTGCGAGAATCAGCTCGGTGTTGATGGTGTCGATGTCGTCGGCCGGGTCAACCTTGCCGTTGACGTGCACGATATCGTCATCCTCGAATGCGCGCACGACCTCGCAGATGGCATCCGCCTCACGAATGTTGGCGAGGAACTTGTTGCCCAAGCCTTCGCCCTCAGATGCGCCCTTGACGATGCCGGCAATGTCTACGAAGGTCACGGTGGCGGGCACAATCTTCTCGGTGTTGACCAGCTTGGCCAGCACGGGCAGTCGATCATCCGGCAGCGGCACGATGCCCGTGTTCGGTTCGATGGTGGCGAACGGATAGTTCTCGGCCAGCACATTGTTGCGGGTCAATGCATTAAACATGGTGGACTTGCCGACATTGGGCAGTCCGACGATTCCGATTGTTAAAGACATGACTTCCAGTCTAAAGGTCAGCTGGACGTTATGAGACACTCAACTACAGAATATTCAGCATTCCACAACGTTGACGGCCAGACCCCCTTTGGAGGTCTCTTTGTATTTGGCCATCATATCTTCTCCGGTCTGTTTCATCGTTGCAATGGCTTGATCCAACGTGACGATATGAGAACCGTCGCCGAGCATGGCCATACGTACGGCGTTGATCGCAGTGTTCGCAGCCATGGCATTACGTTCAATGCAGGGAATCTGCACCAATCCACCCACAGGATCGCAGGTCAGGCCCAGATTATGCTCTATGCCGATTTCCGCGGCATTCTCAACCTGCTCAGGAGTTCCACCCAATACCGCAGCCAAGCCAGCAGCAGCCATGGAGCAGGCTGATCCCACTTCGCCTTGGCATCCTACTTCGGCACCGGATATTGAAGCGTTGCGCTTGAACAGATATCCGATGGCTCCGGCCGTCAATAGGAATCGGATCACGCCTTCCTCATCAGCGGCATGTACGAAATGCCAGTAATACAGCAGTACCGCCGGAATGATGCCCGCAGAACCGTTGGTAGGTGCGGTAACGATGCGTCCGCCGCCGGCGTTCTCTTCGGAGACTGCGAGCGCAAATAGGTTCACCCATGCTGAATCCGATTCTTCCAGAGCTTCGTCGAGCCGGCGTGCACGGTTGAGGACATCACCATTGCCCGATAATCTTCGATACATTTTTGGCGCGCGTCGGGGCACGTCCAATCCACCCGGCAGTGTGGCTTCGTCGCTTGTGCAACCATGGTGCACGCACTCGCGCATGACTTTCCAGATATTGAGCAGATCGTCTCGCACCGCCTGTTGCGGGCGCAATGCCGTTTCGTTGGCCCACACCACTTCGGCGATGCTTAGACCATGCGTTTTGCAGATGTCCATAAGTTCACGACATGAGCCGAAATCATAAGGGGCTTGTGGACCAAAATCCGTAGTAGTCGACTCGTCGGCGTCCGCGAAGGACTCCCCCGCTGTCGGTTTGTCGTGAACACCAATCATATGATCGTCGGGATGTCCCTGCCGTATGAATCCACCGCCGATGGAATACCACACTTGCTCGTCAACCAAGCTGCCTGCCGCATCGAACGCTTGGAATCGCATGCCGTTGGGATGAGCCGCCAGACGCTGCCAAAGCTCGAAAACCACGTCATGCTCGTAGTCGAAACGAATGGTATGCCCGCCCGCCAAGGTGAGAGTGCCGTGCCGCTCGCATTCCTGCTTGATGGTCATGACATGTTTCGTATCGACTGTGGCGGGCAGGTTACCCTCCAGTCCAGCCACGGCCGCACGATCGGTGCCGTGTCCGATGCCGGTCAGCGCCAGAGAACCATACAGTACGATGCGCACACGCCGCACGGCAGACAGTCTGCCCGTCTCCCCCAGCGATGTTACGAACGCCTGTGCGGCTCGCATGGGCCCGACGGTGTGCGAGGAGCTTGGCCCCACTCCAACTTTGAACATGTCGATAATACTGAACATGGTAGGTTGCCGCCCCTTCCTGTTAATTGTTAACGCTGTAGCAATAGCACCGCCGGCACTGCTGGATGCTGGTCGGCTGGCGCAGATCGATTACCTCGGCGACCGCAGTCTGGTTATTCCATATCCGATTCGTCGTCCCGTCACCCGACGATGGCGTCCACACCGTCGATGACGGTTCCGCGGAATCCATCCTTCTCCAGCTGAGCGACGCCCTTGATGGTGGTGCCGCCAGGCGAGCAGACCGCATCCTTCATGGCACCGGGATGCATGCCAGTGGCCATGTAAAGAGCGCCTACGCCTTCAACCATTTTTGCGGCCAGACGATAGGCGGTGGCACGTTGCAGCCCGTATTTGACACCAGCGTCGCCCAATGCTTCGATGTACATATCGGTGAACGCGGGTGCGCAGCCGGCCACCACCATGGCGATGTTCATATGTGCGCTATCCACACGCTCGATGAGGCTGATCGGTCCGAACAGACGTTCAAAGGTCGCCGTCTCCTCATCAGTCAGCGTGTTCGCGGATTCGGTGACCAGCACGCCCTTGCCCACTGCCATCGGCGTATTCGGAATAGTGCACTGGATATGAATGTTCAGAGAGTCGACGGATGCGCCGTCTTCGGTGGTGAACAGGTCCTGATATTTCTTGAGGTCCCAGCCGGCCGCAATCGAGACGACTATTTTACCAGGCTTGGCAAGTTCGTCAGCAAGCGGCGTAACTACGGATTCAATCTGGTACGGCTTGATGGCAATGATAATAACGTCCGCGGCCGTCACGACCTCCAACGGATTATGCAAGGGGCGCACCCCCAATGCAGCCGTGTTCTTCTGCAACTTGTCGAAGTGGGCGGCGCAGGCCACCATCTGCCCGCCGTTCACTACGCCGGCATCGACCAGCCCTTGTGCGATGGCCTGAGCCATGTTGCCGTATCCGATGAATCCAATAGTGAGATTGTTCATGGCAATTCCTTTCAGAACAGTTCCTCAAGGTCTCCGCGGTTGAGAGCCTCGTCCCAAAGATGCTTGAACACCAGCGAGCCGTGCAGTCCGTCATGCTCGAATTCATTCGTGGTCCAGTAGTGACTGTTACCCACACGGCTCAAGGTATCGAGTTGCATGCCGGAATCCACATACATGTCGTCGAAGTAGACGGCGGCCTGCAACGGCACCTCGTTCATGGCCAACTGTTCGACATCGTAGATACGGCCGAAGCTTGTCTCCTCCATGAGCACATCCATCGCCGGCTTGAACGGGCGCAGCGCCGCCTCCTGCTCGAACATCCACGGGAACATGGCCTCGCCGGTGAAGTTCATCGGACGTACATCAGCTCCGAATTCGGGGTGGGTGTCGCGAACACGTTGTGCCGCCCACCGGATCGGCGCGCTCATATCGCCGTCGGCATAGATGAACTCCTGCAATGGCCAGTACAGCGGGCGCGACGAAGTGGCGTTCATCACCTTGGTCAGGAACTCATCGGAGAACGGCGAATCAACGGAAGCGGAACCGTCGCCATTCAGGAAGGCGTCATCGAGAATCCAATGGACACGCTCAAAACTCGGTTTCATGCCGAAATCGGAACCGAGGCATTGGAATCGTTCGATGGTAAGAGGGTCCCCATTCGGCAGTAGCGGGAAACCGTGCGCTTTCATACCGGCGATAATGCCCAGTCGATGCTCGATATCGCTGCCCGCCACCGAGTTCAGGACCGAATCGGTGAGGGTGCCGACGAACTGCGACACTTCAGCCGCGGTAGGCAGCTGGTCGGCAATCGCCGCCACTCGTTCCTCATCCTGCGGGTAGCGCTCATAAAACTGTGCCGTCTTGCGCGCCATACGCGGGAACGTATGCTCGTACACCTCAGCGGCATCGGCCGGAACATGCGGAATACCACCGGTGGTGAAACTGGCGATCACACCTGATGGGAAGAGGGATAAGTACGTCAGCGTGAGGAAGCCACCATAGCTTTGCCCCATCGTCACCCATCGTCTGCCATCGAATTCGGCGAGTCTGAGATGCTCGAAGTCACGCACGATCGAATCAGCGAGGAACTTCTTCAGAAAATCGGCTTGACCGCGCGCATCCATGCCGGCGGCAGCCAGACGAGCCATCGTATGCGTATCCACGCGTGAAGAACGGCCCGTGCCGCGTTGATCGGGCAGAATCACACGGAAATGCTTCGTAGCCTCTTCGATCCAACCGTCGGAGGTAGGACTGTTCAGACGTGGACCGGCACCGCCGGGGCCTCCCTGCAGAAACACGAGAAGCGGCAGATCGTCATGTACGTGCTCCGGCGTGGTGACTACACGGTAGAACAGTTTGATGGATTCACCGTCGAATGATTGCCCGGGTACATTGCCTTCCCAATCCAACGGCACATCAATGGAATGGTCCTCGATGGCGAGGCCGGGCACGTAATATTTGCTCAGAAGTGTCATGGCTCAAGACTTTAGTCCACAAATCAGTCCTGAGAGTGACATCGCACGGCCAGAAAACGGATTAGCCTTGAGGTTTATGGGAATAGCGGATTGTTGTACACGCATGAAAACATGGATTCGCAGCGAAACGACCCGCACAGTAATGTTCGATGCGCTGCTGGCTGTGCTGTTGATAACATTCAGCTCGCTGATGGCCGCAAGTACCGATCCTGCCTCCAATCCTGGACTCCTGTTTCCTTCATCGCAGTTAGCGACTGCGCTGTGGAGTCTGCCGAATGCCCTCCCCTTGACCTTGCGTAGAGTTCGCCCGGGAATCGCAGCATGGCTGTTTGTTGGGCTTACTGTAGTGCATTTGTTTGTCGGCCCGGCAATCATCTATAGCGATTTCCTCGCGCTGATCATGCTCTATTCCGTATTGGTATACGGTGACGCTCACCATACCGTGCGGTTTGTCGTTACGTCGTTGATGATGAGTCTACTGGCTGGCGCGGTGTGGGGAGTGACGTTCAACATCGGACCACTGTTCGGTTCAGCGGCCGGATTCAACATAACTTGGACCGCTTGGCTCCCCACCGCCGTCACGTTGCCAGTCTGTCCGGGCAAGAGCGGTATCGTACCGAACGCCGGCAATTGCGGAATGAAGATACTTGAGGACTCGCTGATTATGGCTGCGGCAATCGCGGCCAGCGCGATAAGCATCGCGGTGATGGCATTATGGCAACGTGCGCGACGTGCCACGCTTACCGCCATGCGGCAACGCAATGCCGCCATCGAGGCAAGAGACGTCGAGGAGGCACGCATCGCTGCGCTCGCCGAACGGGCCCGCATCGCACGAGACATGCACGATGTGGTGGCCCATACATTGTCAACGATTATTGTGCAGGCAGATGGTGGCAGATACGCCGGCGCACAAAATGTTGATTTGGCCCGTAGCACGATGGGCACGATTCGTCATGAGGCGGTGCGTGCGCAGCATGACATGCAGCGCGTATTCTCGGTGTTCGGCACGCAGACAGACGTCACTGCCGATGGCAGTGCGAACGCATATGACAATATCCCATCATTATTGAACAGCCCAACCAACGTTTCACGCACCATAACCGGCCGTGCACAACCCGACAGATTATCGTCTCAGGCCAGCGAAGCGGTGTTCCGCCTAGTGCAGGAGGCTCTGACGAACGTTCGCAAATACGCAGGTGCCGGGGCTCAGGTCTCGATTATCGAGCATTGGTCGGATAGTGCACTTTCCGTAACCGTCACGGATGATGGAATCGGAGCCAAAGCCGCGCTGGATGGACATCGGCCAGGTTACGGTCTTATCGGCATGCGCGAGCGCATCGCAGCTCTTGGTGGTACGGTTTCGGCCGGGCCGCAGCATGAACGAGGATTCCAAGTATCAGCGTCGATTCCTCTTCTCTCCGCGCATGCCCCCGCCCCCGCCGAAATCTGTGGCGCACTGCCCACGCGTGCAGACAATCGTTCGGATTCGTCCTCACTCCCGAACATTGACGAATCCCATAACATCGCTCCGAGCATCCTTCCTATTGGGACACGCGCATGGACACGTTTGACGGCTGTCTCGCGCCGTGTCATCCGATTCTGCGGCACACGCTTCCCGGCATTGTTTCGATCAAAACACTTCGAGCAGGGCGGTTCACCACATCGATCCGATTGGATTGGCCGGCTCGCTCAATGGACCGAACGCCACTATCTGCTGATGGATATGCTCACAGCTGCGGCATTGATGCTGCTGCTCAATTCGACCACCTATAACGATCTGCGTCTTCTGGCCGCCGACGGCATACATTGGATGTTGCCCGACCGGACGTTCACCACCGCGTTGACCATTGCGCTGCTTGCGCCATTGGCGTTCCGCCGTCGTTTTCCCGAGACAAGCGCCTTGGCGATGGCGGTCGTGTCTTTTGTCCAGCTTCTGCTTCCCTCTTCCATTATGCCGGCCAATGCTCTGTTCGTGAACATGTTCGCCTTGGTATCCGTATATTCCGCCGTACTGTACGGCCGCGAGCGGGCATGGCGCTGGGTGTGCATGGCTATGGCAATCGATTCTTGGACGTTCGGCATCAAAATGGCAGCCGGATGGAATGGGACCGGCTTATGGCATATCGTAGCTCAACTGATTATCCCAGGACGCAACGCCTCAGCCGCATGGACCGTTATCCTCCACGGTCTGGTCCCGGCAGGCATGGTGATGGTAATCGGATTTGCATGTATCGCCGCCGCCCGATGGACCCGTTCACGAGGCATGAACGCGTTAGTGCTGCAACAACGTGAGGAGGCGTTGCGCGCCGAGCAGGAACGCCAGAAAGTACTTGCGGCGAATCTGGAGCGTGAACGCATAGGAGCTGCCATGCAGGCCGAAGTGATGACCACTTTGGAATCGGTGATCATGCAAACTGACGACGGATTAGCCATGTTAAACGCCTCTCCTACGCCCGATAGCACACAGATCGCAGACTTGTTCGCAGCGATCGGCATACGCGGACGCGCAGCGCTGACCCATATGCGTGAACTATTGAGTGTGCTGCGCGAGACCGGTTTCAGCGACGAGCAACACAAAGATATGCAACCGTCAATGCAATTGACCCCCGCCTCATCGTTGGACAGTCAAATGCATACGGCCAAGTGGGGCGCGTAACTATCGACACGGTTCAATGCCAGGCTTGGCTGCTGTTTTTTCAGGGAATATTCAGGGTATCGACGTACTGGACTCTATGGGAAGAGGACATAGAGTAGAAAACATGGATGAAAGCAACAGCGTCAACAGCAATGGCATTCGTGTAATTATCGCCGATGATCAAGAATTGGTTCGAGCCGGATTCGCCATGGTGATCGGCTCGCAGCCGGATATGAACGTGATCGGGCAGGCGTCTGACGGTACGCAAGCCGTGGCACTGGCCGGATCTCTGCATCCCGATGTGGTGCTGATGGATGTACGTATGCCGGGCATGAACGGCATCGAAGCCACACGACGCATCACTGCGTCGGCATCCGAAGAAGTTCTGTCCCATACCACGCGCGTGATCATCCTGACTACGTTCGACCTGGACGAATATGTCATGGCGGCGATCAACGCCGGGGCATCCGGATTCCTTTTAAAGGACACAGAACCGGAGACGTTGCTCAATTCAATCCGTACAGTGTTCAACGGCAATGCGATTATCGCTCCATCCGCCACGAAACGACTTATCGAGAAGATGATGCAGGACGGCTACGTCGCCGACAATACCTCCGGTGGAATCTCAGAATCGAAGCCCCGCATGGAAGTTCACGATCAGCCGGTCTATACCGATCCGGAACTGGATCTGCTCACCGACCGCGAACGCGAGGTGCTGGTGGAGATCGCTCATGGACTGAGTAATCAGGAGATTGCGGACAAGCTGTTCATATCCCTGCCCACGGTGAAGACGCATGTGGCACACATTCTCTCGAAAATCAATGCCCGCGACCGTGTGCAAGCCGTTGTTTTTGCATATGACAATCGATTGGTGTGACCGCGTACATGTCGGTACGTCAATATGCCAGTATGTCCCAGTCACGACAAACTGTTTGAACGAGGGATGGCCTGCGCGTCGCGTATTACGATGTGCAGGCCATCCCTTTGAACTTTACCGTCGTCAGGCTTCGGCGAGTGCCTCAACAGGCGGGGTGTTCGCGGCGCGGCGCGCGGGTAGGATACTGGCCAGAAGGGCGGCTAACGCAGCCACGGCGAGGACGGTGCCATTGATCTTCCATTCGAAGGGCATGGCGACGGTGCCGTAGAGGCTGAACACCATGTAGGAGCCGAGCCATCCAAACAGAGTGCCGATGATGACGCCGGCAAGTCCGGAGACGACGGCAAGCAGAAGTGCTTCCACGGCGAGGGATCGGCGCAGCTGGCCGCGGGTCATGCCAATAGCGCGTAGGGTGGCGGATTCGCGAGTGCGTTCGATAACGGACAGGCTGAGCGTATTGGCCACACCGATAAGCGCGATGAGTACGGCGACGGCGATGAGGCCGACGAGCAGGGCCATCATGGCGTTGATGGTGGTGTCCCACATGTTGCGCTCAGCAATGGGCCCGGTGACATTGGCGTCAGGGACGGCATTCAAGGCTTCGCGCACACCGTCGATGATGCCGCCGACACCGTTGTGATTGGCGTCGGGATTGGCGGCCATGAGAAGGATGCGCCCCTGTTCGGTCAGGTCACCGTCAGTAAAGTGATTAACCGTGACGAAGGCGACGGCATCGTAGGTGGAAGAGACTCGACGGTAATCGGCTTGGAGAACGGTGAGGTTTGGGCCGGACGTACCTGCAGCCGCGGTGGTGTCGGTGTTGGTCGTCGCGGTGCTCTCGGCAGCGATGAAATCGGCCGTATGCGTACGATCGAAATCGATATCAGCGCCACTGAGGGCACGTCGGGGCATCAGGACGTCGCGGTCTGTCAGAGTGATGCCGGTCAGGTCAGCGTGCATGACTTTCGAAAGACTGTCAAGGTCAGGGATGCCGACGAGCAGGACGCTGAGATCATGGCCTTGGTCGTCGGTGAGGTGGCGCAGGGCGGTCGGCGCGTCGAGTACGCGTTCGACGCCCTGAACATGACGCACTTGACTGGCCTGCTCTTCGGTCATGCCGGTACCGGTGGCGATCATGTCTACGCTGTAGCGGGTGGAGAGCGCGTCGGCCATGGTGGTTTTAGCGCTGGCGGCACCGGTGGCGATGGTGGAGACGAGCGTGACGCCGATAAGGAGTGCGGCACCGGTGGCGGCAACCCTGCGTGGGTTCTTTTGGATGTTGGAGTGAGCAATGACGGCACTGGGGCCGATTTTGGCGGCAAGCGCTCCGGCACCGCGCATGAGCGCTGGCATCCAGTAGACGGCAGAGACGACGAATGCGATGAACGTAAGCGCGCATCCGCCCATGGCGGCAAGCAGGACAGCAGGATAATGATCGGCACTCAGGGATTCACGTCCAATGGCGGATAGGTACATCTGCCATGCGCCGAACGCACATAGTGCGATGCCGATGGCGAACATGAGGATGGAAAGTATGGCGCGCATGCGTCCGTGACGGGCAGTCTCAGTCAGTTCAATGGGGCGTAGCGCTTCGAGCGGGGTGACGACGGTGGCGGCTCGCGCGGGGCCAAGGGATGCGATGACGGTCATGACCAGGCCGAAAGCAACGGGCACGACGACGACAGGCCAAGTCATGACGAGGCGCATGGACACGCCGGCGGTCTTCATGACATCGGTAGCGCACAGCAGGGCCATGAGCCCGATGCCGAGCGTGACGCCAAGCAAGGATGCGATGAGACCAAGGATTCCGGCTTCGCATAAGACGGAAGCGTGCAATTGACGACGGTCAGCACCGATGGTGCGCAGAAGGGCGAGTACACGTCGACGTTGGGCGACAAGCACTTGGAACGTATTGGCGATGACAAGCGCGGCGACAAGCAGGGCAAGCACGCCGAAGCTCATGAGGAACGTAGTGACAACACTGGTGCCGTTGGCACTGAGGGATTCCACGGCGAGCCGGTCGGCTTCGCTGCGGTCCACGAGTCGGCTATATCGGGGCAGGAGACGATCGATGGCGGCCGTGTCAGCTCGGGTGTCGAGGTCGAGGTAGACGGAGGTGGCGTTGACCTGATTGAAGTCGGAGACGCCGTTGACCGAAGCCATGAGATCGTCAGAAAGGATGGTGGCACCGCCGTCGTATGCGTAAGCACCGTTGGGGTCATCGGTCAGGCCCGTCACGCGCGCTTCGACATCTTCAACGAAATCTTGACTTCCGGAGGCGTTCCAACGAGAGGCGACTCGCACCGTATCCCCCACACGCAGGCCGAGCTGTTCGGCAATACCTTCAGGCAGGGCAATCTCACGGCTATCGACAGGCCGGTCACCATGCGCGACAGTCACAGGCAGCAGTTTCACCTCACCTGTGTTGATGGCGTAACTGGTGGCGTGACGGGTGCCATTGGACAAGCGGATATTGGCGGCGGTGATGGCACGTACACCTTTAACGCCGTCGATAGCGCGCATGCGGTCGAGATGATAGTCGGCAACGGTGCGTGAATATGCTTCGTTGGCCTGTGCGTCGGTGAGGTGTTCGGGCAGGTCAGGCAGGATCATCGCGTCCGCACCGGCGTAGATGGCGGTCTGCTGGCGGATGAGGGAGTCGTTCATGGCGTTGCCGAACAGGAACGTGGCGGCGATGAACGCAGTGCCGATGAGCACGGCGATGCCGGCCGGAATGAGCATCCGGACGTTTTTCTTCATGAGATTCAATGTGATGGAAAACATGTGTCTACGCTCCTGTATCTCAACGCGCGTGGCGGGCCACGGGTGCGGCGTGACGGGCACCGCCCGCCTCCGGCAGCACGTCATCGGTGATCGGCAGATGAGCCGGCCCATTCACGCCAGCGAGTCGGGCGAGCTTATCCGCGCGGGTGGAAGTGACGGCGGCACGTGTGGCACGCTCGCGTTCGGCCATCAGCAGATTGTTCATGACTTCCGCGGTAGGGTGCGATTCGTCGGCCACGATCCGTCCGTCCGCGAACACGATGGCGCGGTCTGCGTAGGAGGCGGCTACGGCATCATGAGTGACCATGACAATGGTCTGCCCCAGTTCGTTGACCGAACGCTTGAGGAAGCCAAGCACCTCAGCACTGGAGACAGAGTCAAGATTGCCGGTGGGCTCGTCGGCGAAGACCAGTTTCGGTTTAGTGATCAGAGCGCGGGCGATGGCCACACGCTGTTGTTGTCCGCCGGATAATTCGGTGGGACGGTGGTTCAGGCGCTGTTTAAGGCCCAACGTTTCCACGAGCAGGTCGAACCATGCGCGGTCCGGCTTCTCACCGGCCAAAGTGAGTGGCATAAGGATGTTCTGCTCGGCGCTGAACATGGGCAGCAGATTGAAGCTCTGGAAAATAAAACCGATCCTGTGACGGCGCAGCAGTGTGAGCTGCTTGTCGTTCATGCGGGTCAGGTCCGCGCCGTCGAAGAGAATATGCCCCGAGGTAGCGGAGTCGAGACCGGCAAGCGTATGCATGAGCGTGGATTTGCCGGAGCCGGATGGTCCCATGATGGCGGTGAACCGTCCGCGTTCGAAGCTGATATTCACGCCACGCAAAGCGTGGACGACGCTGGCTCCTGCGCCATAATCCTTAACCAAGTCAACGGCTTGAATGGCAGCACCACGCGACGCAATCACGGGTGCGGCTGAATTCTGTACGTTCATGATGTCTCTCCATAAATTGACCGAGCCTTATGCCCGGATGATGATTCCAACTTATGAAGAAACGCGAGCGCACCCCATCGTGCGCCAGACTGAATTGAACGAGTTCTCCCCCAGCGTCTCTCATCCTTCAGGATGAGAGACGACAAGAAACAGAATGCCTCAATCTTCTTCCCTTTCAGGATCGAGTTATTCCGTGTTTTTGCGAATTTGTCTCGCTGACCGCTGCTCAGCGAGACAAATTCGCGAAAACACGGAATAACGACGAGGAAGCCCGCGCTGCATGACGTCAGCGCGGGCTTCCTACTCCTTGGGTCAAGCGATCAGGTGGAAGTCACCCCATACGACTCGATGATTCGCAATGCACCCCATCAGCATCGCGCCCCTTCTCAGCGAATCGTTAGCCTTCCTGCCGATTTCACTTGGCCAAGCCGGAAGCACGGACGGCCTCGAAGCCGCCCTTGAGATCGTCGAGGATGTCCTCGATGTTCTCGGTGCCGATGGACAGGCGGATGGTGCCCTGATGGATGCCCTGATCCTCCAGCTCTTCCAGAGTCTCCTGGGAATGGGTGGTGGAAGCCGGGTGGATGACCAAGGACTTCACATCGGCCACGTTGGCCAGCAGGGAGAACAGGTGCAGGTTGTCGATGAAGACACGTGCCGCATCCTTACCGCCCTTGATGTCGAAGGTGAAGATGGAGCCGGCGCCGTTCGGGAAGTACTTCTCGTAGAGGGCGTGGTCGCGACGGCCTTCGATGGACGGGTGGGAGACGGACTCGACTTCCGGCACAGTCTGCAGGTATTCGACGACCTTCAGCGCGTTCTGGACGTGGCGCTCAACGCGCAGGGACAGGGTTTCAGTGCCCTGCAGCAGCAGGAAGGCTGCGAACGGGGACAGGGTGGCGCCGGTGTCGCGCAGCAGGATGGCGCGGATACGGGTCACGAATGCGGTGCCGCCCAGAGCCTCGTAGAAGTTCAGGCCATGGTAAGAGGGGTCCGGCTCGGTCAGGGTCGGGAACTTGCCCGGCACTTCGGCCCAGTTGAACTTGCCGCCCTCAACGACGACGCCACCGAGCGTGGTGCCGTGGCCGCCGATGAACTTGGTGGCGGATTCGACCACGACGTCGGCACCATGCTCCAGCGGGCGGAACAGGTACGGGGTGGCGAAGGTGTTGTCGACGATCACCGGCAGATGATGCTTATGAGCGATTTCGGAGATGGCTTCGAAGTCCGGCAGATCGGCGTTCGGGTTGCCGAAGGTCTCGAAGTAGACGAGCTTGGTGTTCTCCTGAATGGCATCCTCGAAGTTCTGCGGAACCTCCGGGTCGACGAAGGTGGTGGTGATGCCATCACGCGGCAGGGTGTGCTTCAGCAGGTTGAAGGTGCCGCCGTAGATGTTCTTGGAGGAGACGATGTGGTCACCGGACTGGGTGATGTTGCGCACGGCGTATTCGACGGCAGCTGCACCGGAGGCGACGGCGATGCCTGCGGTACCACCTTCGAGGGCGGCGATACGGTCTTCGAAAACACCCTGGGTGGAGTTGGTCAGACGGCCGTAGATGTTGCCCGGATCAGCAAGGCCGAAGCGAGCCTCAGCGTGATCGAAGTTGTGGAAGACGTAGGAAGTGGTGGCGTAGATCGGCACTGCGCGGGAGTCGGTGGCCGGATCGGCCTGCTCCTGGCCCACGTGCAGCTGCAGGGTTTCAAAACGGTACTTCTTGTTCTCGGCCATGATGTGCTCCTTGCTGGTTGTGCTTGGTCGCGAGGTTCTTTTCCTTGCCACCCGCCTGCCGTGTTCGGCGGTTGGCGAGGTGTTAGTTATGAAGGTACGCGCGCGGCACCGCACACCGCAAGCCACACGTTATCGGGGTTGCCTATAGACCCTTATAACACGTTGAAATCATTGGGTTTTCATGAGGTTGCCATCGGCAAATCCACAGCCGGAATCCATGCGACACGCCGACTGAAGATGCGGCCCGACCGTTTTGTACGACATGCGTTTGCAGTCCTGTCACCCGAAATGTGGATCGCGTTACATGGTCGATTCGTTGATTGGGCTACGCTCTGCACTGTTGCCTGTATTGGCACTTGGTTTGTCGATTGATGATTGGAGTAGTTCATGGCTGACGTTACGTTGTACGATCGCGATCCGTTGTACATTCCTCGTGTGGCTGCCGTGCATGATATGTGCGGCTACGGCAAGTGTTCGCTGACCGCCGCGATCCCGATTCTCTCGGCCGCAGGTTGTGATGTGTGCCCGGTGCCGACCGCTCTGTTCTCGGCTCACACCAAGTACGAGGTGTTCACCTTCCACGACACCACCGACATCCTCTCCGGATACCTTGACGCATGGCAGAAGGAGGGCGTGGATCTGGACGGCGTGTACTCCGGCTTCCTGGGTTCCCCCGATCAGGTGGCGATTATCCAGCGCCTGTACCGCGAATATCCGAAGGCTTTACGCTTGGTGGATCCGGTGATGGGTGACGCCGGTCAGATGTATCCCACGTACACGCCGGAACTGTGTGAGGCGATGGGTGCATTGGCCGACGGCGCTGATGTGCTGATGCCGAACCTCACCGAGGCTTCGATCCTCACCAAGCGTGACTACCCCGGTCAGGATCTGGATGACGCCTCAGTGACCGATCTGCTCGATGCTCTGCTCAAGCTCGGTGCCAAAAACGTGGTCTTGAAGGGCATCGACCATGGCGACGGCAAGATCGTGAACTATGTGGCCAGCGCCGAAACTGGAGCGGAGAACAAGATCGAGCTCGCGCACGACAAGCTGCCGTACATGATTCACGGCACGGGTGACGCGTTCGCTTCTGCGCTGTGCGGTGCAGTGTTGGCCGGTAAGGGTCTGGCCGAGTCCGCCGAGATTGCCGGCGAATTCGTCCGTCATGCGATGGAGAGCACCCGCCACCAGCCCAACTTTGAGGAGCGTGGCGTGAGCTTCGAACTGAACCTCGGCGAGCTTACCGCTCTGGTGAAGTAAACGCACAACAGGCGTACTTGCAACTCCCTAGTTGAATCCTGCCATCGATTCGCCTTGAACTGTTTCAGGCTACTGATCGGCCGGGTTTTATCTAGGGAGTTTTCTTATGTCATGGGCACTCGCGCAATCGTATTTCACCGGTTCTTGAAGTATTTCAGCAGGTGATTTTCCCGTGTGAGCAGCACAGCTAGGAATGTGCCAGCGAGCACGCCGAGTACCGCTGCGATGGGTACTCGCAATAAGGTGTCGGTCAGAGCTTCGGCCTCGGTAGTGTTGTCATGCAACCAGACCCATGCGAGCAGTGGGCTGGTCAGTAATATGCCGGCGATGCTCCAAGTAATCGTTTCCAGCATGATTTGCGCAAGCAACGCGGTTTTCGGTACGCCGCAATGCAATGCGGACGCCATTTCCAGTTTGCGCGTGCGCGTTGCGATGAAGCCCAACGCCAGTGCCGCTGCGAGCGCGATCCACGGCACAAAGGCAGTCAGCCTCGATGCAAACAGTGCCGCACTATCCAGCTCGCTGCCTTTGGTGGTGTTGAGCTTATAGATCTGCGGGCGCTCGGCCGCAGTCGCGCTGGCCGTGCCATCGCTGGACAAACGCAGTAATGATTCGAGATTCCTGGTCTGCGGCCACGCGCGCACCCAGCATTGGCTGAATGGCACGCTCGAATCAGCGGGGACCGGGGTCAGTGCGGCATAGGAGAAACCTGATTTTCTGCCGTCATCCGGCCAGTCGAACACACCGGCAACATCAAGATGGTGTCCATCCTTCAATGCCAGGGATTGCCCCGCTTGAGCCTGGAATGGCTCCGCCGCTTCGCGGGACAGCAACGCACCTTCCCGGCTTACGGTGGTGTTACCGGATTCCCGAGCTTTCCCGTATTGCCACTGTGTTCCGGTGGCGCTCAGCATGAATACGTCGGCGGCACCCGGCGTGATTTCATACAAAGGTACGCTGGTGGACGGCAAGACCGCGAACACCAGCTTGCTGTCCGACTGCCGCACCGCTCCGGCCGCTTCGACACCGTCCAATGAGACGAGCCGATCACAGGCTGCGCCATCGATATGATTCGGGTATTCCAATATCCAGGTTGAGCCGCCTGATGCCACATATTCATCGGTTTGCCGTTGGATGCCCGTAATAGTGAGCCAGTCGGCGCCGGCAAGCAGCATAATCAGGCATGCAAGTCCTATGGCCAGCGCACATGCATGGCTGGTGCCGGTGACGAGGTCTCGCCAAGCTTCCCCTAGCATTCCGGCCAGCCGCATATGATGTCGGCGATCATTTGCTTCATTCATGATGTTCACCGCCTCGCTCAATCGAATTGGCGTGCGTGGGCTCGTCGCTTTGCCAGTCGCGCAAATCGATCAGATCAGTGCAGGCATCACGCGTGCGGGGATCATGCGTGGCCACCACCACGATGGCGCCGCTCATCGAAAGATTGTGCAGATGCTCGTTGACAGTGGCTGCGGTGTTGAGATCCAATTGCGCGGTCGGCTCGTCAACCAGCAACAGGCCAGCATGCGAGGCGACTCCCCGGGCCAGCATCAGTCGTTGTGCCTCACCGCCTGATAAATCACGAAATGGTTTGCGGGCCAAGGCCGTCAACCCGAACGCTTCGAGCAGTTTCATCGCATGGGTTTCGGCGTCTCGCCGCCGCTCCCCTCGTGCGATGAACGGCAAGGCCACATGGTCGATGGCCGAGCGGCGCGCCACGCCATGTGGGTTCTGCAGCACCCAACACACGCGCCCGCAGTCAATTCGCTCCACCGAACCGGCTACCGGCACGACCCATCCGGCGACGATGGACAGCAATGTGGACTTGCCTGAGCCCGATGGTCCGGTCAACGCATAGACATGTTTGGGCAGCAGCGTCATCGTCAAGTGTCGGAACAGCATGTCTTCGCCGGTACGGTCGAAGCTGTGCCCCACATCGGTCAATATCACTTTCCGATCAACCATGTCACGCACCGCCTTGGGCTGTGCAGTGTTCGTTGATCTGCGGGGTCACATCCACATGGTCGAATGTCTGGTCGCCGCCGACGCTGACCATCGTCTTGCCCAGCTGTGAGGCGATGATCGACACCTGCACTGGCTTCGCGTCGACGCTGACGCAACCCGAGCCGGAAGCCGCATCATATACGGCGGACGGCGGCACACTGAGCGCGGTCAACGGCTGCTTCAGTTTCCAGTCATAGGAGACGTTTAGGGTTCCGCCGGCGGAGGCACCCGCAGCACTCGCATTCGAAGCGCCGCCGGCAGCCATTGAGCCTGACGGATCCGAACCGAGCGAAGCCATGCGGAATGCCACGGAATTATTGATTGCAGCCAGCATCGCCGCATCCGTAAGTTCCGTGGCATCGGACGGCACGTCGAATGTCTGGTCGCCGATGGTGATCACGCGCTCCCCTGCCACCAAATCAGCGGCGGCAGCCGGCAATGTGGCTTTGAGCGGGATGGCGGCCGTGGTGAACAAGTCCTGCCCGGCCGCGACTTGTCGGCCAACGGCGATGGAGGTCTGTTTGACGGTCACCGAGTCGGCGGGCAACCATACGAACCAACCGGGGTCGATGGCCCAGCCGTTCTCGCGGCTCAATTGTCGTGCGCCTACGGATTGCGCGAGTGCATTGTAGGCGGTGATGGTGTCCCACGTCATCAACTCTGAGTCCGGCGCGTTGTAGCCCAGCCTGCGCAACGCGGCATTAAGACCGGCGGCGTCCGAGCCTCGCATACCGCTGTTGAGTTCCCGATACAGCGGCACATCGGTATGCAACGCCATAACCGGTGTGGCATCGACATTGAATACCACCTGCCCGGAAGCTATTGAAGAGCCGGCACCCACGGCAATACCGGTGACTGTGCCGGCGGTCGGCGAGGCGACTACCGAGGATTCCCCTAAGCTCACGTTCAGAGCAACCGAACGCGAGTCGTCGAACTGGGTTGCCGCCACTTTCACCGTACTGGCTTCAACACTGGAGACCAGCGAGGGTGGGATTTTGGAGCGGGTCAAAAGGAACCCTGCGCTCACGCCCATGGCAAGCATCACCAGCGCCAGCAGTATCACGATGGAAATCGCCACGCCGTTGCGTGAGGCCCTGCGTTCTTTACGGGATGCCCTAGTCTTGGCCACCACCTTGCTTCCCTGAGTCATGGCACTTGCTCCCTTCGTCTTCGCTTGGGGTACCGCTATTGGTGCAACGGGTCCTGCTGGCATTGCCAGAACTGCTGTGCCTTATCGGCGTTGTAATTGGGGTTCCTGCTGCCGTCTTCGTCGTATTCCATATACATGCTGTAGAACTCGTTCCATGTGCGGGTTTTCTCCTCTATCTGCGCCTCGCCGTCCGCACTGCTGATTTCCATCGCCAGATACTCCTGTTCACTCAACGGCTTGGGTAGCAGGTCACGTTGTTTGAGACATTGATACGCCGACTTGTGAAGTGCCTCGGTGTCGAGGTTGCTTGGATTGCCCTGCATTTCGTCATATAGTGCTTCGACGGTCCACAGGTCGGTCTTTCCGGCGCATTCCGTGTTCTTCTGGTTCATCTCGTCGTCCGTCAAAGCACTCTCCCGCAAACGGGCGAGCTGGCCTTTCGTGACAACCAATCCGTATAGTGCCAGACATGCGTTTTGAGCGTCCAACATCTCATTGAGCTCCGCATCGGTGATTCGGCAATCCGATAAGATTCGTTTGGCCAAGTCGGTTTTGGATTGCTCGTAGGCGCTCTTGAATTCGTTGGCGTAGGAGCCGGTGAAATCCGGAGCTTTGCAGGTAGCTGCAGTGGGTCGCGCGGCATTGTCGTTTGATTCGGCACCTGACGGCGAACCACAGGCTGCGCACGCCGCAATCAAGGATGCGGATATCAGCACTGCAAGTGCGTATCGAGCATCGTGTTGTATATGGCCTCTGCTTGTTTCCCAACCAACCATGACGACCTCCCTGTCTCAATTCAGCATAGGTGCGATTCCTCGGAAATCATCAGACCGATGTAGTCGCGGAGATTACAGGCAGCAGTGCGCAAACGGAGCGCCGAACATACCTTGGAATCATCGGCAGGCAATGATGCCCGGATTATTCGATGACTCTTGGCCGGCAAACCGTGCCAAAGGCATACGCAACGAACGGAGAGGAGATCCCATGAAGCGAGTACTGGCACAACATATGATTGTCACGGCACTAGCAGCCGTCATGATGTGCTCAGCTGCTGCATGCAGCGGGCCATCCTTAGGCACTGCCGAGCAACCGCAAGTCGAGCCCACGTTTTCGGGCCCTTGGGCTGAGGATTTCCGCCGGAGTTACGATCAAGCCCACGAAAGCGACAGCACCTTCGCACAGGATGTACTGCGTGATGAGCAGATCACCGAAGCGGAGGCCACGGAAGTGGCGAACCGGTACCAGTCCTGCATGGCGGATGCCGGATTCGTGTATGACTATGTGAACCCGGATGGCTCCGCTCAAATGCCAACAGGCAATATGAGTGACGCCGAACAGCAGCGGTTCCATGAGCAGGACATCGTCTGTTCCAAGCAATCAGGCCAGTTTTTCATCACGCCTCTCTACAACGCGTTGGTTCAGGATCCGGATGGCGAGCTGCGCAACCGCACCCCTGAGGAGATACGGCAGGACGTGGCAGAGTGCCTGAAACGCAAGGGCGCGGTTGGTTCGGAATTCACCGCAGAAGATATTCCGATAGTCGATGCGGATGGCGAGGAGTACCTCCAGTTCAGTCAACAGTTCACCAACCCCGGTGGCAGGTACTACAGCGAACAGAATTCCGAGAGTTGGATCCAATGCAATGACGATCCGCGCAAGTAGATTGCGAGGAAGCAGACGCATTTCTTTTAGCCTCTCCTAGCGTGGGGGGAGGCTTTTCTACGCCAATGTGTCAATCACTCCCCGCATGACTTACTCGCACGCCTCAAGTTTCTGCTGGAATCCTGCATCCGCACGTTGTGTCTCATCGAACGGACCAGTGCCGTTTCTGCTGTCTCGCTCATAATCGTCGATCGAATATGATGCGCCGACTATCCCCTGCTTGATATAGCAATCGATGATGGTCTGCCTCGCATCCTTGCCATCGTTGTTCGGATTCAATTGCGCGGCGCTGGCCAGCTGCCATATGGCGTTCGCCCCATTGCGTTCGGTGCAGGCCTGAATGTCCTGATTCATGGAAGCGCCCCATGATGCCGATTCCTCTTGCTGTGCTCCCTTCGGCGGATGGATGCTCATCTCGCCCAACTCCCCCATGCTGATGGAATCCTTGCTATAGCCGAGATCACTCAAACACTGCACGACGCGATTGTTCAGCTCGGCCAATTCACTGTCCGCGATGATGCCATCCTTCAGGATGCTGGCCGCGAAATCATTGCCGTTCTGGCTCAGCTGCTCGCGGGCCTCACGCAATTCCGCCGAATAATGGGTATTGAGGTTGATGCCCTCGCTGGTTTGCGACTGGATTTGCGCAGTGTTATCGCCGTACAGCGGGTCGGTACAGGCTGATGCCGAGCATAGGATGCAGCTTGCGGCGATGGCGGCAATTATGGTTTTCGTGAATCGAGATTGACGGTAGTGCTGGCTCATTGCGCCTCCTTTGTCGACTGTTCGGTGGATTGAACATTGGCCAATGGCTCCAACCACTGGTAATCGGATTCGGTCCTGCATTGGTCGATGACATCCGATTGTTGTTGGCTATTCATCGATCCGCGAATCGATACGACACTCTCGCCGATAGCTTCACCGCTGCCATCTATGATTGTTTTAGCCTGTAGCCCATAGACGGACAGGCATTCGTTATAAGCCTTGCGTACTTTGGCAAGCTCGGCTGGCGTTACCACACCATCTTCGAGTATGCTGCGTCCGAGTTCGGTGCGTAGGTTGTTCCAGGCGGTCAACGCCTCGTATTTGTGCGAACCGGTAAATCCGGGATGTTCGCTGGTGGTGGACATTGTGCGGCTGGAATCGTTGCCCGCGTTGGTTACCACGTCGCTCCACGGCTGTGGGAGCAGCGATGCCAGCAGTACGGCGATAATGATGCCTATGGCAAGGATGATGGCAACCATCAGGTTTCGCCGGTGCCAATGACTGAAACTCAAAGCGATGCCATGCCATGCATGATGATGGCGTTGTTCATTTGATTGGTTGCTGCCGAGAATCCTGGTCATGCTGCACGCCTCTCAAGCTCTGACGAACCGGGATGTGCGGGGATGCGGGCATAGAGTATCCAATCACCGTCTTCGGTAGTGGTATTGAGTTCTCCGCCAAGGCTGCGAATCATGCGCCGATGCATGGCGAGTCCGCTGCCGTGCGGCTTGAGTGTGCCTGCCGGACTGATGCCATTGTTCTGTGCATCATTGCTTGGCATGGCCATCGGATTGGTTTCCATGATTTCGATGGCAGCTTTGCTCAAAGTGATCACGCAGCAATATTCACCGGAGTCTGGGCTCATGTGGCGGGTGATGTTGGCGGTAATCTCGCCTATGAGATTGGCGGTTTCTGTGACTACTTCGTCTGAGCAATCGTCCGACAGACTGCCGCGTGTTTCGATGGTCCCCGTGAATCCCAGATGTGTGAGTTTGGCTGTCGCTTTCTGCATTGCCGATTGCAATGTGTTCCATTGACGGGATGCTGTGCTGCTGGAGGATGAGGGTTCCGGCACAGGACTCTCGGTACGCTTCACCAATGGATTTGCGGAGGATTTCTGAGTCTTGGAATCATCGAAATCATCCAACTGCGATGGGTCAGGTGATTGCCGCTGTTCCAGCAGATCGATAACGTGATGGATTTCATCAAGTACCGACAATGCCTGATCGTTAACGAACTGCCAATCCTGACGTTCGGCGTGATGCGCCTCATCTTCACCGATGCGCCGCAATTGCCGTTGCGCAGTCAATGCGATGTACGAGAGCCCGCCGCTGGCGGAATCGTGGATGCGTGAGGCCAACCGCGTGTTGCGTTGCAAAGTGTCCAGCTGCCATTGTTTGCGCTCCAAAACCAATGCCTGTTCACGAATCTCGTCGCGCTGTTTGCGCCACCGGAATGACATGCCCGCCATCGTGGCGAGTGTGAACATGCCGATGTAGTTGACCATGCCGATCCATGTGGCGGAAAGTGCATTGAAGGTGTTCAAGGCCACCGGCACGCATTCGGCCATCGTGACTGTAAGCAACGCGGCCATCGCCACGGGGATTGCGCTGTCATAGCCGATAATCGCGAGCGCCAGATATGCCGCCCAGAGCGGGTTCGGACCGGATAGGTCGAGTACGAACAGTCTGGCCACCACAGTGACGATAATCAGCCATCCGGAGATTCTGGGAATGAATGGCGAGAGCACGATGGCGATAACCGATAGTCCTGAAAACAGGAAATTCAACGGATAGATAGGCGGTATCACCGACCATTCCACCAAGGTGGCGATGAGCGTGAAGGCCGCAATGGCGATGCGGAACCAGTGCATCCGAATCCAGTGGGTCGCATTCGCGGTGGGCTTGCCGTTCATCACTCCCCCTCTGATGCGCCAGTCCACAAGGCTACGGCCGCACCGCGAGAGGTGACGCCGAGCTTATGGATGGCACGGGTGAGATAGGTTTTGGCGGTGGAGGCATTGACCTGCATTTCAGCGGCGATCTGTTCGGTGGATAACCCTCTGGAACACAGGTTCATGGCTTCGGCTTCACGGTCGGAAAGCAGGAATTGTCGCGGCATGCGGTGGCTACTCAATCGGGTGTGCGCTTGGGCTGCGGTCTCGAAGCCTTCGCCCCATGTGCCGCCGGCGGCGACGGTGCGAATCGCTTCGATGATGGGCGTCTCCACCGATTTGGGCACGATGCCTTGCGCTCCGGCTGCGGCGGCTTTGCCTGAATATACGGCGAGTGAGAATGAGGTGACCGCCAGAATCTTGACGCGTGCGGTTTTGATGCGAATGGTCTTGCACACCACGAGTCCGGAGAGTTCGTCCATCGACATGTCGGTCAGAAGCACATTGGGGCTTTGACGTGCATCGAGGCAACGGGCGACCGCATCCCTGCCTGATGTGGTTTTCCAGATGATGCGGGCCTCAGGCATAAGTTCGCTGATGGAGCGTTCAAGGAAGGCGAGCGAGAAAGCATCATTATCCACGAGTCCGATGGTGACGATGGGACGTATCGGCTGCCAAGCCTGTAGGCTATCCGGTCGCCTATCAGGATTGTATGTCACCCTACTGCCTGCCGTTTGATCGGATACTCGCTCTCGACCGTCCATGATGCTCGCCCCTTGCAGCTTCGATGCCACCCCTTCTAACCGATACCGTAGCATCAGCGCAAACGACGGTATAACCGGTGTTGTCATCCATAGGATTACAACAATGCATACCGTCTTAACAATCGGTGGATAACCGGCATTCCATCCACACACCATCCACAACACTCCGAACTACGTCACTGGATCCACATTGGTCGATTCCGCTTGTGCGACACACGTGTCGTATCGCACAGTTGAGCCATGAGTACTGCTACATCGACGAAGATGCGCCAAGCACAGGAAACCGTTCATACACCTGTTGGTCGGGATTTTTGCCAACCGGCTTTTGCTGCGCAGCCCACTTCGGAAGCCCCATCGATCGAGAAACTTGCGGACCGGTTGGAGGATCGTTCACTGTCGCCCAAACAGTTCGGCGCTCTTGGCGAGGAATACGCTGCCGCATGGCTGCAAACACAAGGATGGATCGTATTGAGTCGCAACTGGCATACGCGTTACGGAGAACTGGATATCGTGATGCTCACCCCGGAACTCACGGTGGTGTTCGTGGAAGTGAAATCCCGGCGCACCATGCAATATGGTACACCGCAGGAAGCCGTCACGCACAGCAAACAGCTCAACCTACGCCGAGCCGCTTGCGAATGGCTACTAGACCGACGCAACCGTGTATCTCATCACCATGTTCGATTCGATGTGATCACCATCGCACTCGGCATGGAGCATCCGACGATCCACCACATCGTCGATGCATTCTGACCGCATGATTGTTCACGAAAGGAGTCCGCCATGGCAATAGGCAGCGCATTATCCGTCGGTTTGATCGGATTGAGAGCTTTTGTTATTCAGGTTCAGGCCTTCGTCAGCAACGGTTTGCCGTATTTCTCCATCATCGGGCTTCCTGACGCCTCGCTTGCTGAAGCTCGCGAACGAGTGCGGTCAGCGTGCCAAGCCGCGGGATTCAGCTGGCCTCAAACCCGCGTAACCGTGAATATGAGCCCCGCCGCCATGCCGAAACGGGGGTCTTCGCATGATCTGGCCATCGCCGCAAGCGTATTATGCGCATCCGGCAGCATAGGGCATAACAGTCTGGAAGATACGATTGTGCTCGGAGAAGTCAACCTCGATGGATCCGTGCTGCCGATTCACGGTTTGTTGCCGATTATGCTGCACGCACAATCACATGGCATACACAAAATGATTATCCCCTACCGCAATCTTGAGGAATCCAACATGCTGGACGGATTGGATGTGATCGGCATCCGTCATGTGGGAGAACTCATAGAGCTGATGGGCGGCCAAGCCTCCTACACCATAGCGGATACGCAACTGTCAGACGAGAACCCTGAACTATCATCCTGCGGCAAAAACATCGACGCCAATGACATGGCTGAAGTGCTGGGGCAGGATCATGCCAAATGGGCGCTGCAGGTCGCTGCCGCCGGAGGCCACAACCTCATCATGACCGGCCCGCCGGGGGCAGGTAAAACCATGTTGGCCGCACGATTGCCCGGCATCATGTGTCCGCTTGCCGAATCGGAACAGCTGGAGGTGGCGTCCATCCGTTCTCTATGCGGCACCTTACCGCAATACGGCATCACCGATCTTCCTCCGTTCGAGGCCCCACATCATACGGCAACCACCGCCGCGCTGGTTGGCGGAGGAAGCGGAATCGCTACGCCCGGAGCCATCACCAGAGCACATCGCGGAATCCTGTTCCTAGATGAGGCACCCGAGTTCAGCGCACGGTCTCTACAGACTTTGCGTGAGCCTTTGGAATCAGGATACGTGTCATTGTCCAGATCGAAAGGAAGTACCTATTATCCCGCTTCCTTCCAACTGGTCATGGCAGCCAACCCCTGCCCATGCGGCTACTATTACGGCACCGGCGAGCGATGCAGCTGCCGGGAGAAGGACCGCATCAGATATTTTTCACGCCTCTCCGGCCCCATTCTGGACCGTATCGATATTCAACTGTCAGTGCCGCCGGTCTCGCGTATCGCCGTGGCCAACGAGCCGCCCGGAGAAACCAGCGCCGCAATCCGTCAGCGGGTTGCGCATGCACGGAATATCGCCAAAGACCGTTTCCGCAAACAAGGCTGGACTTGCAACGCCCAAGCGTCCGGCACCTGGCTTCATGCCAATACATCGCTGAAGGCCATGGAGCTCGTCAATCAGGCGCTTGCCTCGCATCGAATCACCTTGCGGGGCGCAGACCGAGCCATGCGGCTCGCCTGGACCTTCGCCGACCTAGCCGGCCGCACCGCCCCCTCCACGCAAGACATCCATCAAGGCATCGAAATGAGAACGAGGATGACATGACCAGCTGTACGGAACACCCTGTTACGGAGTCGGCACATATCAATACCGTAACGCCGCCTTCTCGGGAAGCGCTCCATCGCGCTGCGCTCACCTTTTGTTTGGACGGTTCGGACGTCCGTATGTTCGCCACGCTTAAAGGTGCCCCTAATGCCGAAGCGTTATGGCACATATTGGAAGAGTCGCATCCCGACCGCTCGGACACTTCCCGCGAACCGGCACTGATGCAGTTGGATCGCATGTTCGCGCAAGGACTTGTTCGTTGGGGCCGCAAAGCTTCCTTGGAAGCGATGTGCTCATTCCGCCGCACAGTGGCTGCTTGGCATAATCGCATGTCGAATCTGCCATCACATAACATCACGCAATTGGCCGATTGGTTTACGCTGGACGGTACGCAGCATCTCATCGCCCCCAGTCATCCTTGCTGGCCTGCCCAGCTTAATGATCTGTCAATCCGGGCAGATTGGGCACCTCCATTATGCCTATGGATCAAAGGCAATCCCGCAGCCTTGGTCAGTTGCCCGAAACCGATTGGCATAGTCGGCTCACGTGATGTAACCGAATACGGCCGATACATTGCCGGCAGCGTGGCCGGACGTGCTGCCGCCGGAGGGCATCTGGTGGTGTCCGGAGGAGCCATGGGAACGGACGCCGCAGCGCACTGGGGCGCATTGAACGCGACTCTCGGCAAGTCATCGCAGCATACCGGCACCACAGTCGCCGTGTTCGCCGGGGGCCTCAACCATATCGGCCCCGCCCGCAACCACACTCTTTTCGAACGTATCGAGGAGCAACACGGAGCGCTGATCAGCGAATTGTGTCCGGACACCATTCCGGAAGCCCGTCGTTTTCTGTTGCGCAACCGCATCATTGCAGCGATGTCCAGCACACTGGTTGTGGCACAGGCAAGACTCCGTTCCGGCGCGCTGAATACGGCTGGCTGGGCGTGCGAACTCATGCGCGAAGTGTATGCCGCGCCCGGCAACATCAATCTGCCAGACAATGCCGGCTGTAATAAGATCATCGACGATCATCAAGCCATGATGCTGCGCTCCCTATCCGATATCGAAGAGATATGGCATGAAGCACATCCCCCATATACGCCGCAGCCATCTTCGGTCGGAAACGATGCGATTGCGAATATCATCACCGAAGATTCCTCTATGAGACAAACAATCTCGATACCATCAGACGGGACTTCCACCGTGCAGACTTCTGATATGGCGACTTCCGGCACCGAAGCAAATCGCTGCAGACCAGATCAGCGAGATGCAGTTCAACGCGAACCGACACGACGGGAATCTGCTCGCAGTATGCCGGATCTTCGCGAAACGTCTCGCGGCCAGACGCAACAGCAAGCTGAAATTAAAGTCCGCGACCTGCCGGAGATGGATCAGTTGATGGTGGCACTGATGCGCAAGTGCAGCAACAAGCATCTCAATGTCACACCGGACGCGCTTTTGCGCGAAGCACGACAATTCGCCCCGGACGATATCCCGGATATCAGCGCAGTGCTTGAGTTGCTTGGCGGCCTTGAGCTTCGCGGCATAGTGGAGCGAAAGGCGGGAATATTCAAACTCAGTTCGCATGTGCGATAACGACTTCGGCCCTGTTCGCCGGGTGTGCGAGAATCGAATTCATGAGTCCGAAACGTTTGGAAGATATGTACGATGCGGTTATCGTCGGTGCCGGAGCAGCCGGTCTGTCCGCGGCACTGGGACTGTTGCGTTCCCCCGAAATCATGGATCTGAAGGAGCAGGGCGTCGAGCCAAAAATCCTCGTGGTCTCCAAATTACAGCCACTGCGCTCGCATACCGGTTCTGCGGAAGGCGGCATTGCAGCAAGCCTCGGCAACATCGAGACTGACGATTGGCATTGGCATTATTACGACACCATCAAGGGTGGCGATTGGCTCGTCGATCAGGATGCCGCAAAACTGCTTGCCGAATATGCGCCGGAAACCGTCATCAATCTGGAACGTCAAGGCGTGGCGTTCTCCCGCACTGAAGACGGACATATCTCGCAACGACGCTTCGGTGGCCATACCCGTGATTTCGGCGGATCGCCAGTCAAGCGTGCCGCATATGCCGCCGATCGTATTGGCCATCAGATTCTGCACACCCTTTGGCAGCAGTGCGTAGCCCAAGGCGTAGCATTCGCCGAAGAATGGTATGTAACCGATCTGGTGTTGGATGAAAACGGTAACCGAGTCGCCGGCATCGTGGCGTTGGACACTCACTCTGGCAAAACGCAGGCCGTTCATGCACGCAACGTGCTGATTGCCACAGGTGGTGCAGGGCGCCTGTTCCACACCACCTCCAACTCCTGGGATCTCACCGGCGATGGCATGGCATTGGTGCTCGATGCCGGACTACAGTTGGAAGACATCGAATTCGTGCAATTCCATCCGACCGGACTGGCGCATACTGGCATCCTGCTTTCGGAGGCCGCTCGCGCCGAAGGCGGTATCTTAAGAAATGCCGACGGCGAACCGTTTATGGAACGTTATGCTCCCGAGCATAAGGATTTGGCCGCCCGAGACGTGGTATCCCGTTCTATTATGGCGGAAATCGACGCCGGTCGAGGCGTACCCGATCCTAAAGACCCAGATGGTCCGAAGGACTGCGTATGGCTGGATATGACTGGAATCGCTCCTGAACGCATGGCCGAAGCCCTTCCCCAAGTGGTTGAGACCATCGAACAATATGCAAACCTCGACCCCGTCAAGGATTGGGTGCCGATCAAGCCGACTGCGCATTACACGATGGGCGGTATCCCCATCACCACTGACGGTGAAGTATACCGGTGGAGCGATGGACGTCGCGCACTTGTCGATGGCTTGTTCGCCGCCGGCGAGTGTTCCTGCGTATCGGTGCATGGCGCCAATCGTCTCGGCGGCAACTCATTGCTCGACGCATGCCTGTTCGGCACCCGTGCCGGCCGCACACTTGCCGCACGTATCGCAGACAATCCGGTGGACTCCCCCATGGCAGACGAATCAGCCGATGAATCACTGGTCAACGCAGCCGATCAGGCTGCGGCACGACGCAGTGACGAGCTGAATGATCTGCTCAACGGGTCAGCACCGGCCGCAGCAACTGATACGGATTACGGCATTACCAATCCATACCAACTTATGGCCCGACTCGGCTCGGTCATGGATCGTGCGCTTGCCGTCCGATGCAGCGCCGGCACCATCGATGCCGCTCTGTCCACAATCGTCGAACAGCTGGAGCCCGCAGCCAAAGCACTGCATGCCCATGACAGCACCGCCGCGTTCAATCAGGAGATTACCGCTATCTGGGAGGTAAGGCATCTCATCGAACTCGCAAAAGTCATGCTGAAGGCCAGCGAAGCGCGTCAGGAATCACGCGGCTCTCTGAAGCGTCTTGATTTCCCAGAGCGTGACGACGAACATTTCCTGGCGCATTCCATGATTGCCACCGATGGCGCAGTTGCCTTGCAACCGGTAGTTATCACTGACTATCCGCCCAAGAAGCGCGAATACTGAGCACCGAACCAGGCGACTTTTCGTAGCAAAATCGCAGTGTCCCGCTCCGCCCAGAGTTTGTGGCACAATAGGTTGGCTAATATTGAACACGATGTTGACTGTTTCATGGAGGCAGATTGATGGCTGAGGCGAACAACACGACGGTTACCTTGCAGGTGCATCGTTTCACGCCGCGCGCCGAACGCGCCGAACGCGCACGAGGGGGCAGCCCGTTCGCCCGTAAAAGCTCCCCGTTTGCAGGAGGCTCGGATTCTGCAACGCGCCGCCGTCCACGCGGCAAGCAGTGGGTGCAAGAGTATACGATTCCCGCTCGGCCGGAAGACACGGTGCTTGATTGTCTCTTGGCCGTCAAACGCACGGTGGATCCCACGTTGGCTTTCCGTTACTCGTGCGGACACGGCATGTGCGGGTCAGACGCCGTATCGATCAACGGCACCCCAACGTTGTTATGTACGGCCACCATTCGTGATTGGGTCAAGAAACCCATCGATCTGCCGCAAGTGGACGACGAAGGATTCCGTCATATCGGCAGTGGAGCCGAAGACGCCATTAACGGTATGGGCGAGCATGAAGACGACGGTTCTCTTCAATCCGAACAGTCCAAACCGACTGGAGAGAACAGTTCGCTTGGTGTCATCGAACTAGCTGCCCTTCCCGGTTTTCCTCCACAACGCGATCTGATCGCCGATATCGATCCGATGCTCAATCAAATCAGGAAGCTTACCCCGTACCTTGAGGCGGATGGCGTGCTGGCTACTACCAGTGAAGGCAAAGTAGATGCTTATGAGTACCTGCAGCATCCCGAACAGTTGGCCAAATACGAAACACTGAGCAACTGCATTGCATGCGGCGTATGTGAAGGTGCCTGCCCGGTGTTCGCAGGCGGCGATGCATTCATCGGTCCGGCCGCTTTGATCTGGGCCTCTCGGTTCGTCAATGATTCACGCGACGTCAAAGCCATGGAACGTATGGACGCTATCGACACCGCGGATGGTGTGGCGGCATGTCAGTCAGTGCGCGCATGCTCCCGGCACTGCCCGCGCGGTATCGATGTGGGCGAGGAAATGTGGCAAATCGTTGCCAAGGTGCGAGAACGCTGAGGCTTCGTACATTCATTAGCGCATATAAGAATCGGCGAAGTAGCCGAAGACGGCCAGAGGGAAGGAAAGCAGGTTATGGACAGGTCGCAGTATACGAATATCGCCAAGGCTTGGGAATTCACCGAAACACACGCACGAGAGCTTGAATCCAATGCATTGTCCGATGCCCGCATCGCTGCGGATGAATCCGGTCAACTTCAGGGTTCGGCTGCTCAGGCTCGCTTACTTGGTATGTTGGTGCGAATGACCGGAGCATCATCGGTAATTGTCGTCGGCACAGGTTCATTGGTCGAAACGTTGCACATCGCCGAATCGTTGGATGGTAAAGGATTGCTCACCGCCGTCGATTCCACGGCACAGGGCATTATGTTGATTCGTAAGGCATTCGCTTCCCTGCAGGATTCCACGGACACTACGTTGCGCGCGGTGAATGCACCTGCCCGCATCTTCTTGCCTCGACTGAACGCCAATGACTACGACCTGATTGTTGTGGCGGGCGATGCCGACAACTATGCCGCCACTTTCGCTCAAGCCTCCCGTCTGCTGCGCGATCGAGGTGTCATAGTCTTCACTGATGCGCTGGCACTGAATTCGGAACATGGTGGCATGCTCAATGCCGCTGACCGTAGCGCCAAAGCCGTGGCCATGCGTGAACTGTTGGCTGCGGTGGAGTCGGACGAACAGTTCGATTCCACGCTCACGCCGGATGGTACTGGCTTGCTTATCGCCGTCAAGCGATAAGCAAGACTCCCACTGCATTGCCGTGCTTCACACCTGTCATCTCGTCCTACATCTTGTCTAGTACAGACGCATTCCCTGAGGTACGGGAGTGAATCCTGCTTGATGAAGCAACCGCGCCAATGGGTGACGGGAGTTCAACGGTTCACCATTCACATCCGAGAGGGTAATTGTCCCGGACTCATGCCGTTGCAGAGTGTATGCTAGTTCGGCAATGGCATGACGCAACCGGTCATCTGCTGCATCCGGCGAAACCGCATCGGATTGTGCGGAATGCTCATCGTTCCCGTTGCCAGTCAGTGATTGCTCGAATACGATCAAATGCTTGGATTTAACCGTCGCATATATTACAGGCCCGCATGCATCCAACGTCACTAGAGCTCCGGCCCGTCTGACCGGCTTGACAGCATTGGGAGCGACAGATGGCCATGCAATCGCCGAACCAGACAGATTCGCCGGATCAAGTACGCTTAATGTCACCGCCGATCGACCATGATGTTCCGATGGATGTCGTAAAGCATCCACGGTCTCACGCTCAGCGAACTGCGCCGCTCCAAATCCACGGACGAACATGCCACGCACGAGTTTGCCGTGTTCTTCCATTCGCCTCAGCACCGGGTACAGCGCCGAATATCCCCCTGAAACGTTCTCCTGGTCAACCAATGGCTGAGCGATAATGCCATAACGGTCCAACAGCGCTTCCACCATGGCAAAGACACACTCAGCTCGTACCTGTGTGGGTATCGGAGAAACTGTCGATGTTTCCAACCCGATACCGCCGTGTCTTACTGGGGGTACTCACCGGCTCCGGGTTCCACGAGGTATCGTGGCCCGGAGTCTTTTGTTTCCAACGGTTTCAGGCCGCCAGCTTGGCCTTCAGTTGCTCGCACAGGAAACCCGGCGGTGGCCACTGCCACCAAAGATGCACCTCCGTTACTGCTCATTCCGCGCATCATCTGCTCGTACATCGACGCATCCAGCAGGGAGAGCGGGGGGACGTTGAGGAATTCCGCCACTGCGGCGATGTCCTGGATGGTCCAGGAAGTCTTGCCGGTCATCTTCGCGGACACGGCGCCCCTCTTCAGCCCCAGCGCCGCGCAAAGTGACTGCTGGGTCATCCCGCGGCCGGTCAGCTGCATGTTGACGTTCCAGATGAATACCCTCTGCAGGTAGTCGCCGAGTCCATTGGATTCGGGCAATGGTTCGATTTTTGCCATATCAAGTCCTTTCAGATTGGAGTTGTCCAATATCGATGGACATAATCCTACAACAATGATTTGCTGCTGTGCAAGTTTCTTGATATATTGTCTATTGTGAATGGACTGACGGCAAAAATAATGGATTCTCCGATGCGTCGCTATATGACGGCGGCGGGTCTGAGCTGCCGAGACCTCGCGAGGGAGATGGGTACGTCCAAATCCTCGGTCGCGGGAAAGGTCAACGGCTCGATACCGTGGCAGCAGTCCGACCTGATCTGGCTGGCCATTCACCGAAACCTGTCCCCCGGGTATGTGCTCGGCATCGACGCCTATCTCACGGATGGCGGGTGGAAACCCGAAACGAGAATCCCCGGACCGGCTGGAACCCGGCGCGGGGATTGAACGGCAACAACCATGGAGCCGCGGGCGCGCATATCCGCCAAGATCAGACGCCCGTCGTTCCGATTCCCCGAAGGAGGGTCATCGCCATGACCGATTCTACCAATACCGCCGGCATTCGCCCGGCATCCGTCTTCGAGCCTAATCGCCAGCGCGACGCCGCGCGGCGGACGACGCGGGCCGGCGGCAAAGTCGATCTGCGCATCGCGAAGGCGCATGTGCTGTCCATGCTCGCCCACCCGTCCCGGGGCTCGCGCCGCTGAGGCGCGCGTCCGCGGACCGTTTCCCCGATACCGGCCGAACCATGTGGTGGCTGATCGTTGCCGCCGTGTGCGTGTCCGGCGGCGTTCTCTCGTATGCGTTGTGCCGCGCCGCCCGTCTGGGCGACGACATCGGCGCGAGGCTGCGCGAACGCCGCGAAGAGGACCCGGAGCATGACGGCGGGAAGGTCGAACGATGAGCAGCAGAGCCGAGAACTGGGCATGGGAGCGCGACGACGTCAAGGGCATCACCAAGTTCGTGCTGGTGTACCTGGCCCGCCGCGCCTACTACGACGATGGCGCCGCCGCGTGGCCGAGCGTGGAGACCATCGCGTTCAACTGCGGGTGCTGTGAGCGCACCGTGATCCGTTCGTTGCAGGAGTTGGAGCGCAAGGGCTACATCAGGCCCGGCGACCAGGAGATGTCGGCGCGCAACCCGCGCACGCGCAAGCCGATCGCCAAGGGACACCGCTCGCGCGTGTGGGACGTCGTCATGGACGGCGACCACGCCGCCGAGAACATCGAGGAGAAGCCCAGGAATCTGGACGCGCTGGCGGAAGGCGACGGAAAATCGAATCCAGACAAGGACAATTTGTCACCCGACGGATTGTCACCCGAACCGAAGGGCGTGGAGCCGAGGACAAATTGTCCCGGAATCTTGGACAGAAAGTCACCCAATAGACAAGTGATAAACAATTCTCCCCTCATCCCCTTCGGAGATGCTCCCCTCAACGCCGAACAAGCCCCCACGAAGACCGAACCCGTTCCGGCGACCGATTGGGGCAAGGCCCTGCCTCCCAGGGGCTGCAGGAACCCGCTATGGGTGCCCGAACCCGGCAAGCTGCCCGAGCCGGTCACGGAACGCGCAGGCCAGGAGGTGCGCGTGCTCGACGGCATCCGCCGGCGCATGCTCGCCGTGGACCAGAGGTTCGATGTTCCGGCGACCATGGCCGACCGCAAAGCCGTCCACTCGCTGCTGATCGATCGTCCGTACGGCGAGATCGTCGCGACGATGGACTGGGCGTACCGCAACCGCTACTGGCTTCCTCGGCTCACCAGCGGCGCCAGGTTCGCCGCGAACTACGTGCAGCTGCGACTGGAAATGCTCACCCATCCCGATCCGACGGGCAAGCGGGCGCCAGACGCCCCGCTGCCGGTCGTCAAGGACCCCAACCGGGCGATACCGGTCAGCTCGTCGTCCGCAAGCCGCGTGCCGATCTACGGGGCGGCGCTGCTGCGCACCTCGCTGTGCCAGGAACACATCGAAGGCGCCATCTCGCAGGAGGCGTGCCCGGTATGCGCGTACGACAAACGCAACCACGCCACCCACGACGTCGCCGGGCACCGCAAGGCGAAAGCCGTTGTGCCGGAGGAGGCGGTGCGGCCATGAGCGGGGACGGGCAGCGTCTTGAGGCGTGGAAGAAGGCCGGCGAATGCCGCGACTTCCCGCAACCATGGTCCGACTACCTGTGGTCGCTGGAGTTCGAGCACCGTCCCGGCGACGCGAAGGCGTTCCACTCGGTCGCCAAGGCCGTGTGCGAACGATGCCCGGTACGCGCCGAATGCCTGGCCTACGCGGCCAGCGGCGGACTCGAATGGGGCGTGTACGGCGGCAAGGTGTGCACCGACCGGCGCAGGATCGCGCGCATGGCCGAAGCCGACGGCGTCCCCTGCCGGGACCGCGGCCTGCCGTGGCCGCAACGCTGGCGGCTGCTCACGGACTGGATACGCGCCCACCGGAACGTGTTCGACGAAGCCACCGACGAGGCCAGCGCCGAACGCCAGCAACGACGCCTGCGCGCACGGGGTAGGACGGCCGATCGCCCCGCCCCGCATGAGCCGTCAGGCAATCAAACGTTCAAACAAGCAGGAATCCAAGCAATCAGACAAGCAGACAATCAGGCGGCCGACTGATCAGGTTCGCGTGATCGCTGGCAGTCGCAAAGGAGAAGAACGAATGCGCATCGCCATAGCCAACGCCAAGGGCGGGGTCGCGAAGACCACGTCCAGCATCTACATCGCCTCGGTCATCGTTTCCAGGGGCGGCAGTGCCGTCGTGTACGACGCGGACCCGCAGTCCAGCGCGAGCCTGTGGGCCGCCGCCGCTGAACAGACCGCGGACCCGCTGACGTTCGACGTGCTTCCGGCCAACCAGGCCACGCTCCGTCAGCTCGCCTCGGGAGCGGACCCGGACGAATGGGCGATCATCGACGCTCCGCCGCAGGGGCCGACCCTGGACATGGCCATCAAGGCCGCCGATTTCGTGATCGTGCCGGCGTCGGACTCGCCCATGGACCTCCAGCAGGCATGGAGCACCCTGGACATGGCCAGGATGAGCACGCCAGCCGCGCTGCTGCTGGTCAAGGCCGAACGCAACACGAAGGCGTTCCGCGACACCATGGACGCGCTCAACGCCATGGACACGCCCCGGTTCGACACGATCGTGCCGAAGGCCCAGTACTACAAGCGTTCGCTCGGCACCAACCCGCACCAGCTGGGCGAATACCGGGACCTCGTCACCGAACTCCAGCAGATCGCCGGAAAGCAGGAGTGAGACCATGCAGGGCAACTACCAGCCACTGGCACGGCCGGTGCCGTTCGACGACGTGCTGCGTCAGCAGAACAAGACCTCCAAGACCACGGGCGAACCGCTGGTCATGCTCTCATTGCGCATACCCGTGTCGCTCAAGACCCGGCTCAAGACCACGGCCGCCGCGCACGGACTGCCCATGCAGCAGCTCCTGCGCGACGCCATCGAACGCGAGCTCGACCGACTCGACGGCGACGACGAGCCGTGACCCGTCAGACAATCCAGCAATCAAGCAATCCAGCAAGCAAACAAGCCAACAACCAAACGTTCAGGCAGTCAAACATGCAGACGCGATCCGGCAAGCCGGCGCGTCTGCGGAAAGGAGACACTATGGACTATTCGATGGAGGTCTCCGTGCTCGGCGACCGGATCAGCATCGGCGAGGAGGCGCACGTCATCACCCTCGGTGTGAACACGGGATTCCCCGCGGGCTCCACGGCGGGACTGGCGTACACGCTCTCGCCGTTGCAGGCCCGCGTGTTCGGCGCGCAGATGCGCGCGGCCGCGGACGCCGCCGAGGGGCATCCGGGCATGCCGTCCGACGAGGAGGTGAACGCGGCGGCGAAGGTGTTCTGCGGCGGCGTGTGGAACGGGTTCGACCCCGCCAGCATGATGCCGACCGAACAGTTCGACCGGTTCTGGAACGACGGCGAGGGACACCAGCTCTACCTGGCGATCGCGCGCCACGCGCTCATCGCCGCCCGCATGTCCATCCTCGCCGGGCAAAACGAAAGCTGACAAGCAGACAAGCCCGCATGCAGACAATCAAGCAAACAATCAAACTTGACTGCATGCAGGCAAGCTGACATGCAAGCAATCAAGCAAGCCAACAATCAGGAAAGCAAACAATCCAACAATCAGGAACGGAGCAGAACCATGAACGACAACCACAACGAAAACGAGGAGCCCTTCGACGGCACGAGCGAGGATTCCATGCTCGAAGACCAGATGAGCGCGCACATCGCGGCCATCGCCGCCAGCGGCGTCGCCGCCGAAGCCGAAGCCTTGGCCAACCGGCAGGCCGACATGGCGGCCAGGGAACGTCGTGAAACGCGACTGGCAATCCTCGCCGCCATCGCTATCATTTGCGCTTTCGCTATCTGCGTCATTAAAACGTTAAAAAATATACATGACCCGGACGATAATCACTTTGATAAATATAGAAAATTAACCCAATTAAACCAATTGTTCCTCAGATTGCATTAGGTCAATAAGTCGCCGAGTTAAACTGACGTTTTTCTTTAGTTTTGCGGTTCTTGTTTCAATAAACAGGAACCGCCTATTTTTTGACGATAAAGAAAAATAGCAGATACAAAGCAATAGGATAAACAATAAAACACAGCTTACATAAAACAGGCATTGATGAGACGTAAGAATAAAAATCATACTTAAATACATTGATGCAATAAATGAGAAAACCGACAATGCAATACAATAAAGTATTTTTAGTGGACGAATTTCTTTCGTCAATCCTTCAAACACCTTTATTGAATCATAAAGGATACTTCCTAGAACGTAAACTGACAACCAGTAAAATACAACCAATGTAAAAGAAATCACCAAATTGGCCAACAATAACTTATGCTGATGCACGGATGAGCAAACATAGACCAGAATCACAAACGACAATCCGACACCATTAAGAGTCCTATTCCATCTTCCTACACTGCGAAACACATAGCGCTTTCTTTTCCTATTGGCGACATTGCATAGCTCTTTTTCCGCTTCGTGCAATCTATTGGATAATTCCTTCAATCGAGTACGATAATTCACAGATATATCGCCTATGCCGTAAAGCATAGTGAAACAAAACAATAAACCGAAAATAAGAAGAACACCAAGTCCTTTCCCATACCGGAGAATCAGACTAGCGGATGACAGGCCGAGAAAGCAGACGGAAAGATTACTGAATCGTATGAGCGTTCTACCCATAGATCTGAATCTAAACATATGGTTTTTTGAAAGATCCTCAACTGCGATACCCACGGAAAGACCCGCAACTATCGCCAATAGAGCGAGGATAATAGACAGGCCTGCATCTTCTGCAAAACAGGGGAAAGCTTTTAGTATAGATTCCGTCTTGTTCCAAGAAGATTTTTCTGCCAACTCATTTAAAGATAATTCCTTACAATGACGGGCTATGGCTGAAATAGAGGATAATATTATTCCAATAATAAGCCAGAAAGACTCGTATCCAAGCCATCGTAAAAATTCAGCGTTTTCAACCTTGTTGTCAGTATATATACTATCTAGGTCGATTCCCGGATTACCAACCGAAATATGATATTCATTACTGCGATATAGCGGACTTTTATAAGGTGTGGAGATATGCTTTTCATGTATTGTCATATTGTATACTTCCTTGTACGTAATCATCTGCAATTCATCGACAATGTCTTATCGACTGCGAATCCGCGTTCCATGTAGTCCTCATTATCTACATCATGCTCGCATTTGTCGAAGCAGAAATAGATGCGAAATACAATGTTATAGACGACCTCTGCGTTATGTTACAAATACTCTAAGTCTATATTCTTAACCATAATTCGCGTCCGCAGCCGGATGGTCCTAGGATTGCTAATGCGACTCCAGGCTATCCAGCTACGGATGACCTATTGTAGTTCGCCTGCAAGGTATGGTTCCACGAATGCGAGGTTGCTGCCACGTTCGAGCGAGTGGAAGTCCTGCATGGCGTATTGCCAGGATTCCTCCCAGGTGGTCGGGTTGCCGTGTATGCGTCGCAGGGATTGAAGGGTCGTCGAGAACAGGTTCGGGTTCTGCGTGAAGCGGTCGGCCAGTTTGATGGCGCCGCTTTGCTTGTGCTGTGCGTCCAGGTTGTCGGTCCTGCCGCGGAACGCGTGTTCGAGGTTGCGGCTGACATAGAACAGACGGTATGGAATCAAGACGGTGCGACTGCCCTGCTTCTTCCTGAATCCGTCGAGTTTGAGCAGGGCGTCCACGCCGTTTCGCTTGGTCGTTCGGTCGGCGATCAGAGCGTCGCGGTTCGCGGTGACGATATCGGTCGTCGAATACAGGGTTTCTTCCACTGACGGGTCCTCCCGCACGCTGTCGTCAGGCGTAAACGCGCCGTCCAGGTCGCAGATCTGGAGGACGTGGCCGAGCTGGCCCCATGTGCGATCATGGTCCTTGAGATAATACTCGACGAGTTCGCGCACGGTTTGCGCGGGTTTGTCCGCGGGGTAGAACCCGTTGCGCCGGTGGAATTCCTCACGGTGGTTCGGCGCGGTCAGCACGTCGCAATGGAATTCCTGACCTTGGAACAGGCGGTTCTCGATCAACGCCGAGAACGCCGGCACGAGCAGGCTGGCGTCGCTCGCGCCCTCCACGACCAGCAGGACGATCTTGCGTTTAGCCACGGTCCGCCTCCGTCCCGGCGGCGTTGAGCGCGGCCAGATCGTCGTCGATGTCGTCGTCCTCGTCGGGGTGGCCGGCGGCGTAGAGGCTGTTGCCGAACATGCGCGGGATGGGCGAATCGTAGATGTCCGGTCCGCTCCATCCGAGCTCGCTGGCCGTCAGATACCGTTTGCGCTGGTTGTTCGTGGAGGACTTGCGCGGGATGGTCGCGAACCGATTATCGGGATCGGTCACCGTCGTACGGATGCAGCTGTTCGGCAGCACCTCCAACGCCCGCAGGTTATGGGCGGTGAACACCAGTTGCCCCGCGCACCCGTCCGCCAGCTGGTCCAGCATGTCGCCGAGCAGCAGCTCGAACACGCCGGAGTCGAACTCGTCCACGGCGACCAGCGCGTTCTCGTCGTTGTACGCGTGCTTGAGATAGCCGAGCAGCGCGGTGATGCGTATGATGCCCTCGCTCTCGCAGCGGAAGGGAACCGTGACGTCGCCGCGGCGGGAGAACAGCTCCGCGGTGACCCGGTCCTCGCCGTCCTTGCCGGAAGGCGCGGTGCCGGTTTTCAGGAGGACGTGCAGGCCGGGCACGATGGTGGGCAGGATGCGGTCGAAGGACTCCACGGTCTGCCCGAGCCGTTTCGCCTGGCCGGGGGTCAATGGATTGGGCTGCAGCAGGTCGAACGCGAACTCCGTGTTGCGACCTTCCGGGTTCTCCTCCATGATCGGGATGATCGCGAACGCGGCATAGGAGCCGCGACGGGTGGTGGACACGAAGATGTCGTTGGTCGCATAGCCGCACAAGGCCTCGCGTAGGCGAACGAACTCGCCGAAACGCTCGTTGATGTACTCCAGTGATCTGGAGGACACGCCGGCCGCCTCCCGCACGCGGGCCATCGCCCAGTCGATCAGGAACTCGGCGTCCGGCCGGTCGTCGAGCGTGGCGCACCGGGAGAACAGGAACGAACGCCCCTCCATGTACGCGCGGTCCGCGGTACGCGAGACCACGGTCTTCACCGAAGCGACCGCCTCGATGGAACGCCACACATAGATGGGGGTCGACACGAACCCGTCCGCCTCGGAATCCTCCATGCGATGCCCCAGCACCTCACGGCCCAAGCGCGAGGGATCGTCGCCGATACGCACCGATTCGGCGACGACGCGCGCCCGCGTCGAATCCGGGTTCGCCTTGCGCATGGACACCCTGTACTCAAGATAGCTCGGCTTCTGCTTATCGCCGACGAGGAACGTCGCCGTCACGGTCGCCGAACCGGCGCTGGCGCTGACGACATCACCGGCGGTATCCGGCAGCATATTCCCGGACAACAGCGCGCGCAGTATCCCGATGGCGTCGATGACGGTGGTCTTGCCCGACCCGTTCTGCCCGTAAATGCCCGTGACGCTGCCGCCGGCTGGCAGATCATCGAAATCCAGGACGCCATGCGATATGTTCCTCATGTCGTCCAGAACAAGTCTTTTCAAACGAATCATCGCATTGCCATTCTCTAAAACTCACAATAATCAATTTTTAATTGAAATACATGACTATTATACAGCGTAACCTGTGTGCATACCGCCGCGTTTCGCAATCAGATCATAACCTGAGCGACACAACAGCCCAGATCCACGATGAGGTGGTTCGACCGGGACAATGCCTGTCCGCCGCAGGACCACCTGAAGCGGGGCGATGCTGATGGTGCGTTCGGGGTCCGGCGGCCGGCCGTCGGACTTGCGGGCGTGCTTTTCTTCCAGGGACCCGGGAGGAGGCGGGTTCTGGAGTCCCCGTCTCCTCCCTTTCCCGGAGAGGGGCGCTTCTGTCGTATGTGGGAAAGGATTTCGTATGAGGTTCGGGAAGAAGGGCGCCGGCGTGGTGGCGTCGATCACTGCCGCCGCGGCGTTGCTGGCCTGTCTGGTTCCGGTCGCGTTGGCCGATAACGGTGGCGGTGGTTCCGGCGAGGATGGCGGCGGTTCGGGCGGTGGTCCGACGCAGACGGCCGATGTGCATTGGATCTACAAGGATTCGTGGCCGGCCACGCTGGATGGCATGAAGACGGCGTTGAGTGACGCGAAGGTGCGTCTGTCGTCCGATCTGGCGAACGGGCAGAACCAGTTCGTGAACATGAACAAGACTTTGAGCGACGCGATCGATGAGTGCCAACGCTCCTATACGGGTGAGGGGAACGCGGATTGCCGTCTGGTGGCTGTGGGCTATGTGCGATTGGCGGATGGTTCGTTCAACGGCAGCTATGTGAGCTCGAACGCGAAGAACCGTTGGGAGGCGCAGTGGAAGGCCGAGGCGAAGGGCGACTACACGTATCAGGGTCAGAAGTATTCGACCTCGACCACGTGGAAGGACAAGCTCGGCACGCGCAGCGTTGACTCGCTGGCGCAGGAGTCGATCAACTCCAACCCGAACGCCTCGTTCCGCGTGATCGTGCTGGCGCAGAACCAGCCGCCGGTCGATTACAAGCTGAACGTGACCACCAGCCACAAGCAGAAGACCGACATGCAGGTCGGCTCCACCGACCCGATCGGCGACGTCATCCATGCAGACAATGGCGGTTCCGCGATCAAGGAGACGTTGAACGGCACCGCGATCATCCATTACGAGAACGGCCCCTACCTGCCCGCGAAGAGCGTGAGCAAGCCGATCAGCTTCTCCAGCAATGGGGACACCCAGCTCGACAATCTCGCCTCGCCGAAGGATTTCGGCATGAAATACTGGGCCGAGGGCTCGTACTGGATCGACATTCAGGTGCCCAAGCAGGGCCGCATGCAGGCGGCCGTGGACACCGCGGACCGCGATCCGGCCGAATCCTGGAAGGTGAGCCCGATGCCGCCCGAGCCCCCGGTCAAGAAGATCGAGGACGGCGTGAGCGCCGACCGGATGACGAACCGCACCACCATCACGTACGGCACCGGCCGCGGCGGCTACGAGATGCGTTTCCGCGACGTGATCGAACCCAACGGCGTCGAATACTCCGTGGACAACTACAGGCTCATCGACAGGACCGACGGCAACCGCGACGTTTCCGGCGAGTTCGAGATCAACTGGGACAAGGCGTCGAACACGGTGTCGGCCGCGCGTTCGGCGGACAAGGGCGAGATGCCCATGGACCATGTCTACGAATTCAGCTTCGACGTGACCGTGTCGAAGCCCTCCGACTTCCAGCAGGTCAGGGACCATGCGTGGGGCAAGTGGAACCACGAGCCCGAGGCCGACGCCGGAACGAAACAGTTCGATACGTGGCGGCCGAATCCCGACAAGAGCTGGATCCGCCTGAACGCGAAGGGCCAGTGGGAGGCGGTCATCGACCCGAAGGAGACCAACCAGACCGGCGCCGACGATATGACGCTTCTGGACGGGGACCGGGTCGCCTCGGTGGTCAACGGCACCATCGCCAAGAACCTCATCCAAGCCCCGGAGGCTCTGACGCTCACGGACGACTGGTCGGCCGCCGACTACCTGTTCGACGCCGACGACAAGTCGAAGATCAAGGTGTACGAGGCCGATGCCGGCACCGATCGCGAGTCCAGCGTCACCGACATCGCCAACCACGGCAGGGACGTCACCGACCAGTGGGCGATCACGATGGAAGGCACCACGGTGACCGCCACCGCAGGCCAGGCCTACCGCGAGGGATTGAAGGGGCTGAAGACCGCGAAGCAGGTCACGCTGCTCATTCCCGGCAAGGCGTCCTATGCCAACGGCAAGGGCGCGGGCCAGGTGCGCGACGACTTCGGCAAGCAGTCGAGCGACGAACTGTCGTTCTGCACCACGCCGGATGGCAAGGCGCTGACGAACAAGGGATCCCAGACCGTCAACACGCACACCATCCCCACGAACGAACCGAAGATCTGCGGCTACATACCGCCCGTCGTCAAGGACGTGGTCGGCGAATCCTCGCAGGGAGGCGACCAGGCGTCCGTGGACGGCAGGGTCGTCTACCCGGGCCAGCGCGTGGAATACCGTCTGGAGACGCAGCCCCACCTGCCCGGCAATCTCGCGTACTCCGTCAGCGAGGTGGCGGTCACCGACACCTACGACGAGCATCTTGAAGTGGACAAGCAGACCCTGGAGGTCACCGACCTGTCCACCGGCAGGTTCATCCCGAAAACCGAGTACGAGACCCAGTGGAACGACGGACAGCACGCGGTGCGCCTCGTGTTCTCCGACGGGTATGTGAAGACCAACTGGCGCAACGGCGCGAACCCGCGCATCATCGTCCGCTTCGAGGGCACGGTCGCCAAGGACGCGCCCACGGACACCAAGATCGGCAACCAGTGGGCATTGACACTGAACAACATGGTCACCCCGAGCAACAGGGTGTGGAACGAGCCGCCCGACTTCACGCCGGTGAAGAAGGACACCCAGGCCGACCCGTCCATCAGCATCGACGGCAAGACCGCGCTGCTGGGCGACCGGATCTACTACCGCGTGATTATCGACGCCAAGCAAACCAACCAGGCCTACAAGGTCTGGAGGCTCGGCATGACCGATGACTGGGACGACGAATATCTCTCCCTTGACGACAAGCGCATCGAGGTCACCGACACCGCGACCGGCAAGGATGTGACCGCGAAGTTCAACATCGCGGCGATCGACGGCGTCGCCTACGTGTACGCCAAGACCGTGGACACGAAGGTGCCGGCCACCGGCGAGACCATCAAGGGCGACCCCCAGCCCAAGAACCTCAAGGAGTACGCCGAAAAGAAGGACCACGACCCGTTGAAGGAGCCGGCCATCGACCAGTCGATGCTGGGCACGAGCTATGAGGTGAGCCTGCCGATGACCGTCATCAAGGTCACCGACGGACATATCGTGAAGAACAAGGCCACGCAGGTCGTCAACGACACCCGCAAGGACACCAACGAGGTCGCCACCCCCCTCAAACCCGTCAACCCGTCCAAGGACGTGGTCGTGAAGGTGGACGGCGAATCCATCGACAAGCGGAGCGTGTACCTCAACAGCCTGTTCCTCTACCGTCTCGACAGCTCCGTGCTGCCCGCTCACCGCGCCTACCAGAAGGTCACCGACTGGAGCATCGCCGACCCGCTCGACACCGAGCATGACCAGTACACCGGCCAATGGGCCGTGTACGCCATGCGCGACCTGACCGAACAGGGCAAGGTGATCGCCCATAAAGGCGTGAAGATCGCCGGCAGCGGCTTCGATGCCGGCGCATACGGCGGCGAACTGTTCACCCTCGCGCAGGACGACAAGGGCGTGGTCACCGTTACTGCGACCCAGCGCATGCTCGACCTCGTCAGCGGCGACGACGAAAGCGAGCAGGCATGGACCGCGTTCATCCAGTGCAAGCGCGTCAAGACCGGAGAACACATCGCCAACCGGTTCGACGAAACCCTCAACGGCACCAAACGGCCTTCCAACCAGGTCGAGACGCACACGCCCGACATGACACCGAGCCTGAAGATCGAGAAATGGGACGAGGCCTCCGGCTGGCCGGCCGGCGACCGCGACCAGGTCAAGGACGCGCTGGCCATGCAGGGCGACACGCGCATCGTGTTCACCATCACCAACACCAGCACCGCCGACCCCGACACCAAGCAGGGCGCATGGTACCGCACCAAGGACCTGAACCTCAAGGACCAACTGGTCGCCGGCGACGGCCGGGTGACCGATCTCGAATACCCCGCCGATTGGGACAGCCGCATCCTCAAGCCCGGCGAGAGCGTCGAGGTCAAGGGCGTCCTCAAGGGCGTGACCGACCATCACACCGACCGTGCCACGGTCACCGGCACGCCTCTGATCGAATGCGTCGTCTCCGACCCGGATCCGTTCGACGGCAAGGACGAGACGTCCGCACCCGATGACGCGGTCACGATCGACGGCAGGCTCGTCTGCCCCGATACCGAGGTGGTCAGCAACACCGACGACTGGAACGGCTACCGGACCGGGCTCGCCCACACCGGCGCCGCCATCCAGGGCGTGATCGCCGCGGCGATCACGCTGCTCGCCGTCGGCGTGGGACTGGTCGCCGCCCGCAGGTTCAGGCGCGGGAACAACGCCGCCGGCCGTCACTCCGGCACGATGCAACCCGTCGATGCCGAGGACGCCGACGCGGATGCCGTCGAAACCGTGGATTCGGTTCCCGGCGGGCAATCCGTGGTCTGACCGAAGCGGCAGGGACCGCTTTCTGCCGCGATGATTCTTCCGGCCGGACGACAATCCGGCCGGAACCCCGCCGGTTCTCTTCCTTCTTCTCTCCCCGGCGGGCATGGCAACGGCCCGGCGCCAACGGTTCAAACCGTTAGCGCCGGGCCGTTCCCTTGCTGCCTTGATTGCTTACTGCTTGTCGGTTTCCTCGGAGGCGAGTCGTTCTTCGAGCTGTTCGACGATGTGGTCGTGCATGTTCTCGTCGATCTTGACGGTCAGGAGGAAGACGACGAGGCTGGCGACGATGCCGGCGAGCGGCAGGTAGTAGGCGCAGGTCTTGAACGTGCGGATGTTCGCGGCGGTCATGTCGGCGGCGGTGGCGTTGCCGACCATGCCGGCGGCGACGGCCACGAAGCCCACGATGCCGTTGGACAGCGCGCCGGCGATCTTGTCGAGCATCGGGCGCACGGAGAGGGTGACGGCCTCGTTGCGCTTGCCGGTCTTGAGCTGTCCGTATTCGATGGAGTCGGTCATGCTCAGGATGGCGGTCATCTGGATGGTCTGCGCGGGCAGGTAGAAGAGGACGAGCGCGACGATGACGACGGGCAGGTTCATGGGCGCGATGATGAACAGCGTGTAGCCGGCGATCATGAACGCCATGCCGGCGGTGTACAGCCAGCGGCGCGGGATGCGGCGGTTGAGCACCGGGTAGAGGGGCGTGGTGACCAGTCCGGTGATGACCGGGATGACGCCGGCGATGGAGAAGCTGTCCGGCGCGCCGAGCACGTATTTGAACTGGTAGAAGAGCACGCCGGTGGTGGCGACGTTGGCCACGGAGTACAGCAGGTAGCTCAGGGCGACCCACAGGAGCTGGTCGTTCTGGGCGATGGCCTTGAACGCCTCGATGGGGTTGCCGTTGGCCTCGGCCTTGGCGCGCAGCTCGCCCTGGTTCTCGCGGGTGCCGAACGCGACGCTCCACGCGGTCAGCAGGCCGAGCACGGCGATGATGATGGCGAACGCGGCCCAGCCGGTGCGGCCCTGCTCCCATTGGCCGGTGAACTTCCAGGTGAACCAGCTGACGACGGGCACGACGATGACGGTGACGCCGTTGTAGCCGATGGATCCGGTGAACGCGCCGAGCGCGGTGTACGTGCTGCGTTCGTGCGAGTCGGAGGAGATCGCGGGGATCATGCCCCAGTAGGAGATGTCGCGCAGCGAGTAGATCACGTCCAGCAGGATGAACACGATGACGAACAGGACCATGAACACGCCGGTGTTCACGTCCACGAGGCCGAACAGGCCGGTGAACACCATGATCAGCAGGATGCCGGGCACGAGGCCGCCGATGAACTGCCAGGGGCGGAACCGGCCCCAGCGGGTGTTCGTGTTGTCCACGAGGTTGCCGAGCAGCGGGTCGAGGAAGATCTCCGCGATGCGGATGACCACCACGAGTCCGGTGATCACCGCGATGAGGCGCGCGGCCAGCGTCTTGTCCACGTCGATGAACAGCGCGGTGGTCACGAACGTGATGAAGAACGTGCTCATCGTGTTGTAGAACGCGGCCTGTCCCAGATTGCCGAACGCGTATGCGATCTTCTGGCCCATGTTCCTCGCGGGCGCTGCCTGCGGTTGTCCGGGCGTCGCCGTGCGCTGTGTGGTGGATCCGCTCATGGTGTGGTGGCCTCCTTGCGACCTGTAAAGAATCCGTGCGCGGGAACAGCTCCGATCCCGCAAGACGCGAGTATAGAACTTTCTCGAAAAAGTAAAAACTTTACCGCGTGTCGCAAGCAACGCCAACGAATCGCATTCGTCGATTCGACGCGACGCACGGGCGAAAAGACACCGTAGCAGCCGAATTATCATTGCAATCAATGGATTTGCACAGGTTCTCGCAGTCACCGTCGAGGCATGCGCAAGAAGTTGCGTAAATTAGTAAATATCTTTATCATCGTTGTGCAAGGAGTCACATTCGAAGGCTCCCGCACTGCGGCGGCAACGACGCGACGCAATCCGATGCGAAAGCGAGGACATCATGAACACAACCGACGATCAGCGGAAGAACGGCGATCCGATCGTCTCCCCGTCCATGCCGACGACGGCATGGCTCGCCGACCCGCGCGTGTACGCGGTCCACCGGCTCGACGCCCATTCCGACCATGCGTGCTGGTCGCACGCCCCCTCCGGCGGCGAGGGCACGGATCTCACGCAGAGCCTTGACGGCGAATGGCGGGTCCGCGTCGAGACGGCGCCGGCGAACAGCTTCCCCGACGGGACGAGCGACGGGCCGGATTGGATCAGCGACGTGTCGCCGCTGTTCGCCGCGCCGGGCTTCGACGACTCGTCGTTCCCCCGCGTGCGGGTGCCCTCGCATCTGGAGACCGCGGGGCTTCTCGACCCGCAGTATGTGAACGTGCAGTACCCGTGGGACGGCCACGAGGACCCGAAGGCCCCGGCCATCCCCGAGCATGGCCATGTGGCGGTCTACCGACGCAAGTTCGCCGCGGAGGGCGCGGTCGCCCAGGCCATCCGCGAGGGCCGCACGGTGACGCTCACCTTCCAGGGCGCGGCCACCGCCATCTACGTGTGGCTCAACGGCGCGTTCGTCGGCTACGCCGAGGACTCCTTCACGCCCAGCGAGTTCGACGTGACGGACGTCGTCAGGAAGGACGGCAACGTGCTGGCGGTCGCCTGCTACGAGTATTCGAGCGCGAGCTGGCTGGAGGACCAGGACTTCTGGCGGCTGCACGGCCTGTTCCGCTCCGTCGAGCTCAACGCGAGACCCGCCGCCCACGTCTCCGACATCCACGCCGAAGCCGATTGGGAGCCTGCCACGTCAATCGGATCGCTCTCGCTGGACGTGCTGATCGACGGCGCCACGAACGCCGCGACGGCCGACCTCGCGTTGCGAGACAAGAACGGCACCATCGTCTGGCGCACCGCCACGGAAGCGGCCGGAACGCTGCACGCCGAAGCCGAGATCGACGACGCCGCACCCTGGAGCGCCGAACGCCCGGACCTGTACGAACTGTCCGTCACCCTGCTCGACGCGGACGGCAAGGTTCTGGAGACCGCGCGCACCCGCATCGGCTTCCGGCATGTGGCCATCGAGGACGGCGTCCTCAAGCTCAACGGCAAGCGCCTCGTGTTCCGCGGCGTGGACCGCCACGAGTTCGACTGCCGGCGCGGCCGTGCCGTCACCGAAGAGGACATGCTGTGGGACATCCGCTTCATGAAGCGCCACAACATCAACGCGGTGCGCACCTCGCACTACCCGAACCAGTCACGCTGGTACGAGCTGTGCGACGAATACGGCATCTATCTGATCGACGAGACCAACCTGGAGACCCACGGCAGCTGGAACAGCCCCGGCGACATCCCCGTGGGCACCTCCGTCCCCGGTGACGACGAGGCCTGGCTGGGTGCATGCATCGACCGGCTGGACAGCATGATCATGCGCGACCGCAACCATCCCAGCGTACTCGTCTGGTCGCTGGGCAACGAATCCTACGCGGGCGAAGTCCTCAAGGCCATGAGCATGCACGCGCATCGGCTCGACCCGGGCCGTCCCGTCCACTACGAAGGCGTCAACTGGAACCACGCCTACGATGAGATCAGCGATTTCGAAAGCCGTATGTACGCCAAGCCGGACGAGATCCGCGACTGGCTCGAACACGGCGACGAGCGCGGCGCGGCGAACAAGCCGTTCGTCAGCTGCGAGTACATGCACGCCATGGGCAACTCGTGCGGCGGCCTGAGCGAGTTCATCGACCTCGAACAGTACGAGCGCTACTCCGGCGGGTTCATCTGGGACTACATCGACCAGGGGCTCGTCCAGCGCCTGCCCGACGGGAGCGAACGACTCAGCGTCGGCGGAGAATGGGGCGACCGGCCGACCGACTACGAATTCGTGGGCAACGGCATCGTGTTCGCCGACCGCACGCCCAGCCCCAAGGCGCAGGAAGTCAAGCAGCTGTATTCGCCGATCAAGCTCACCCCCGACGGGCACGGCGTGACCATCGAGAACCGCAACCTGTTCATCGGCACCGACGGCTACGTGTTCGCCGCACGGCTCCTCGAAGACGGGCGCGAGATCTGGCACGCCGACTACCGGTTCGACGTGGCCGCCGGAGACACCCAACGCCATGACATCGCCTTCCCGGACATCGACACGGACGGGAATACGCGCGAGGTCACCTACGAGGTCGATCTCCTGCTCACCGAAGCCACCGCATGGGCGCCGGCCGGCTACGAGCTCGCGTTCGGCCAGCTTACCGACACCCTCAACCCCGAACGGGACATCACCGAGACCGATTACGACGACGACGGCCGCGCGACGGTCACGCTCGGCCGGTGGAACGCGGGCATCCGCCGCGACGACGAGGAAATCCTCCTGTCTCGCACCCAGGGAGGCATCGTCTCCTGGACGCGGGACGGACGGGAAATGGTCATGCGACGCCCTGAACTCGTCACCTTCCGCCCTCTGACCGACAACGACCGCGGTAACCGTTCCGGATTCGACCGTGCAGCATGGTTCGCGGCCGGTCGCTACGCCATCGTGACCGATACGAGCATCACGCAATCCGACGACGGAGGACTCACGGCCGAATACCGGTACGAGCTCGCCGACCCGGGCCACACGCCCGTGACGGTCGCCTACCGCATCACGTCCGACATGCGCATGCGACTGACCGTCGAATACCCCGGCGGTGTCACCAACGCCGCCAGCCTGCCCGCGTTCGGTGTCGAATGGGAACTGCCCGGCGAATACACGCAGCTGCGCTACTACGGGCCCGGCCCCGAGGAAACCTACCGCGACCGCAAGCAGGGCGGCAAGCTCGGCATCTGGGACACCACCTCAGAGGCGAGCATGGCGCCGTATCTCATGGTGCAGGAAACCGGAAGCCACGAGGACGTCCGCTGGCTCGAAGCCACCGACATCCAAGGCCACGGATTGCGCGTCAGCCAGCGCGGCGACCGTCACTTCACGGCCAGCCTGCTGCCATGGAACACCTACATGATCGAAGCCGCGCGCCGCCATGAGGACCTGCCCGCCCCGCGCCACAACTACCTGCGTCTGCTCGCGGCGCAGATGGGCGTCGGCGGAGACGACTCCTGGGGAGCCCCCGTCCACACGGCCTACCAGCTGCCCGCAGGCAGGCCGCTCACCCTCGACGTGAACCTCGAACTCATCTGACCGGCAACGGGCGGCGGCATGCACCACCATGCCGCCGCCCGTGCATATTCCCCAAAACACACCCACAGAAAAGAGGCAATCAATCATGGCTGAAGTGATCATCGTCAAGAACGAGGAGGAGGCCGGCGAGATCTACGGCCGCTGCGTCGCGGACCTCATCAAGGCCAAGCCGGACGCGGTGCTGGGCCTGGCCACCGGTTCCAGCCCGCTGGCCGCCTACCGCGCCCTCGCCAAGATCGTGAAGGACGAATCCATCGACGTCTCCCAGGTGCGCGGCTTCGCGCTCGACGAGTACCTGGGCCTGCCGCTGACCCACCCGGAGTCCTACCACTCCACCATCCACCGCACGGTCGTCGAACCGCTCGGCCTCGACCCGGCCAAGGTCCACGTGCCCGGCGACGTGCTGAACGGCGCGCCGCTCGAAGACGGCGACAAGATCGCCGCCGCCGGCCCGGCCTACGACGCGGCCATCGAGGCCGCGGGCGGCATCGACGTGCAGATCCTCGGCATCGGCACCGACGGCCACATCGGCTTCAACGAGCCCGGCTCCTCGCTCGCATCCGGCACGCGCGTCAAGACGCTCGCCGAGCAGACCCGCATCGACAACGCGCGCTTCTTCGACAACGACATCAACCAGGTGCCGACCCACTGCATCACGCAGGGCATCGGCACGGTCCTCAAGGCCCGCCACCTCGTGCTGCTCGCGTTCGGCGCGGGCAAGGCCGAGGCCATCGAGGAGACCGTCGAGGGCGGCGTGAGTGCGTTCTGCCCGGCCTCCGCGCTGCAGCTGCACCCGCACGCCACGATCATCATCGACGAGGAGGCCGCCAGCCGCCTGCGTCACAAGGACTACTACCGCTACGCCTTCGCCCACAAGCCCGCCTGGCAGGGCATCTGACAGTAACCGAACCGAACTCGGGCTCCTTCTTTCTCCGCAAAGAGGGAGCCCGAACGCATACAGGAAGGAAATCATGGCACAGGACAGAAACGAGATCGTCGCGCACGTGACGGCGGCGTTGGAAGGCGAGGCTCGCCCGGTCGCGATCCGCGGGGCGCGCAAGGTGGACGCCCGCGGCGAGCAGTCGGGCTACTGGGTGGTTTCGGACGCGCGTGGCGTGATCGTGGCCACGGGCGCTGCGGCCGCGGACGGCACCGGCGAGGAGGCGTTCGAGCACGCCTGCCGCACGGTCGGCATCGACCCGGCCTCCCGCTCCGGCGAGGTGATCGACGCGGCCGACCGCATCCTCACCCCCGGCTACGTGGACATCCACGCCCACGGCGCCTGGGAGAAGAGCTTCGACGACGGCCCCGACGGCATCGACGTGGCCCGCGCCGGCCACGCGGTGCACGGCACCACCCGCCAGGTGCTTTCGCTCATCACCAACCCGATGGACGTGATCTGCCGCAACATCCGCACCGTGCGCGAGAAGATGGCCACCCGCCCCGACATCCTCGGCTGCCACCTCGAAGGCCCGTTCCTCGCCCTGAAGCGCAAGGGTGCGCACGACCCGAACTGCCTCAAGGACCCGGTGCCCGAACTCGTGGACGAGATGCTCGACGCCTCGGGCGCCGACCCCGCCACTGGCAAGCTCGGCTGCATCCGCCAGATCACCATCGCCCCCGAACTGGAGCACGGCATCGGCGCCATCCGCCAGTTCGCTTCCGCCGGCGTGGTGCCAGCGGTCGGCCACTGCGACGCCGACTACGAGACCGCCCAGGCCGGCTTCGACGCGGGCGCCGGCATCATGACCCACATGTTCAACGCGATGAACGGCCTGCACCATCGCGAACCCGGCCCCATCCCGGCCGCCGTCGAGGACCCGCGCGTCACCATCGAGCTCATCAACGACGGCTTCCACGTCCAGAACCCGATGGTCAAGCTCGGCTTCGGCCTGGCGCCCCACCGCATCGCGTTCGTCACCGACGCGATGGCCGCCACCGACTGCCCCGACGGCGCGTACAAGCTCGGCGAACTCGACGTGAACGTCATCGACGGCCACGCCCGCCTCGTGTCCAACGGCGCCATCGCCGGCTCCACGCTCACCCTAGAGGTCGCGGTCCAGCGCGCGGTCAACGAACTCGGCTTCAGTCCCGTCGCCGCCGTCGAGGCCGCCACCCTTACCCCGGCACGCGCCTTCGGATTCGACCGGGCCAACCCCGTCACCGGAGCCCCGCTCGGCCTCATCGCCCCCGGATACGCCGCCGACCTCAACCTCCTCGACCCCACCGACTGGACCGCCCAACACGTCTGGTGCGCCGGCCGCCAGGTGAAGTAAATTCCTTCCAGCAAAATCGACGCCGGTGCCGCCCGTCTTCGAGACGACGTCTTACGCCTGAGGAACGAAGCTTGCGCGCGGCACCAGCTCGGTCGTCAGCAGGATGTGACGACGCACCCGCCGCTCATGCTTCAACCCATCAATCAAGGTGGAGAACGCCATACGGGCCAACTCCCTTTGATCGATCGCATACGAACTCAGCGACGGCGACGTGTACCGGGCGATTGACTGGTTGTTCACACTCACCACGGCCAACTCGTCGGGAACCGCCACGCGCAGTGCGTTCAACGCCTGCAACGCCCCCACCGCGAGCACGTCGGCGGCCACGATCAGACCATCGGGCATGCTGCCGGCCTCACGATGATCGGCCACCAGTTGCTCCGCGAGACGATAACCGTTCTCCACGGTGAACGTGCCGGACGAATACACCAATCCGTCCGTTTCCAATCCCAAGTGCGCAGCCCACTGGCGGAACGACAGTTCGCGGATATCCTCGGGATAGTCATGCGTGCCCATGATGCTGCCCACGCCACCGAGAAACGCGATGCGTCTGCGGCCCGCCGCGATCATCGCGTCCAAGGCATCCAGCATCGTCTGCGACAGATCGGGCCGTACGGAGTCAAACAGGTGCGGCGCCGGATTCGTGTCGATGCACACGCCATGCGGGAGCACTGCATGCAGGGCGCGCAGGTCCGCTTCGGGAAACACCGTGGCACCCACGGTGATGAACCCATCGAACTCCGCCGCGCGTTCCGTCAGCTCGTGTATGGACCGGATGAACGTGGGCTGGTCCAATTCCATCGACTCCGCACACTCCGCAAGAACCTTCCGCAGATCGGCGAAGTACGCATCCTGTAGCTCCTCCCCGGACGGAGGCGCATCCAGCACCGCGATCGCGGGACGGAACACGTTGCGGTATCCCAGCTCCTCGCACACTCGCAGCACGCGCCGTCGCGTCTCCTCCTTGATGGAGAACGACGGGTCGTTCAGCAAGCGCGACACCGTGCTCTGTGACACCCCGGCCCGTTCCGCAACCTCCTTGAGCGTGGCCATGACATCCTCCCCGCAAACTTTAGTAAAGGGTTTTACTACAGCATAACCCGGGGAAGCGGGGTTAGCGGTATTGGCGGCTTGGAAGTTTACCCTCAACTGGTAGACTGCACATGTCCCGGCAACAGGGGCAATGCATAGGGGTGACGGGCATGTACAGCAACATTCCCGTCACCTTTTAAAAATTGGAAGCTGATTTTATTTCCAATAGACCGACCGATACACGTTTGGATGAGACATAACGATTATCTGACATTTCCCTCAAATATCATTCATCATTTTCAGTGTAAATGAACCAATATTTCTAATGCAGGAGATGTTTAATGCTACGATTCTTATAGCGTGTCAGGTAAAAGAACTATGATTCTCAATCCACCTCCCGGCCGCGCTTGCAGACTCAAATGGCCATGATGCATAGCAACAATCTCTTGCACTATGGATAAACCCAACCCGTGATGAGGTGATGCAGATCCCACATGCGTATTTATCCTATTATCCTCCCCCCTGTTAAAAGGTGACAGGAAATCATCTACCCTTGTATCGGAAAGATCCATGCCGGTATTGGATATGTCTATCGCAATGCAGGACTCGCCTTCGTATTGCCTGTCATTGGCTAAGTTTATCCATACATGTGGTTGAGCCGCACGATTATGCTGAATGGCATTCGTAATAAGGTTTGCAACCATCTGCTTAATTAGCAGACCATCGGCTAGGAGATATGCATTTTCCAGATTAGTATGCACTTGAACTCTATCTCCGATAAGTTCCATATTTTCTTGAAGAGTATTGCGAATGATCTCAGCTACATTAACTCGGCTAAGATTGGCTCGGTCTAGTTGCTGCACTTTCGACAATTCGAGTAGATGATTGACGATTTCAACCCCAGCATGATTTGAAGCCAAAGCCTTTTCGACGAAAGGCCTGCAACGCTCATCGAAAAGCTGGTTGTGCAACGGAATCTCCAATGCGGCCGAAGTGGCCGCAAGTGGATTTTTTAACTCATGTGACGCATCGGCGATAAATTCCTTTTCCCGACTGATTGCACTGTTGAGATCCTTTAACATGAGGTTGTATGCGGATGCAATAGTGTACGCCTCGTCGTTTTCATATGGAATAACGATAGGTTGCCTTTCCAATCCAGCATCGGACGCGGTAATCTGAGAGGCCACACTATTGATTCTTCGTTGTGTCCTAGTGGCGATAATCCAAGTTATTCCTCCAGATAATAGGCCAAAAACAATGATGGGGGCTATGCTTACCGCCAATATCAGATCCCGGGATTTTTTGTCTCCTTGTTCCATAGTTAGCGTTAAAGCATCCTTGCTGGAGTCATACCCGGCGGAAACGTAATCCTTATCGACTTCAGAAGGAATGGCCTGCGAATTCAAACTATGTTGTTCATCGGCATCTTCTGCCTGAGTAAAAGATTTATTTACGGTCACCGTTTCCAGTTGCCGGTTCACGACATAATACGTCATGGCGGTCACCACTCCGGTAAGCATGAAGAACACGATGACGATCGTGGTGACCAATCTTCTTCTTGTAGACCACTGAAACGGTAAATGCAGTTTCGGATGGCTGGAATGGTTCCCATTCAACGAAGGATATTTAGGCTTTTTCATGATATGCGATATCCTTGTCCGGGAACGGTCTCAATGAAATCAGTGATTCCGATTTTCGTGCGAATCGCATAGATTGTGGTCTTGACGATTCCTCTTGTATGAGCGTGATCGTCTTGCCAAATCTCACGATATAGGCGTTCTGCGCTAATCACCGCGCCGCGCGCTTCGATCAGGGTTTTTAATACGGCAAGTTCTCGTTTCCCAAACTTTAGTTCCGCGCCGTGAACAGTGATGGACCCCGTTCTGAAGTCTGCCGAAAAGTCATCTCGGTTGTAAACCATGTCATTTGCCATGCCCAAACGCCGACGCACTGCATTAACTCTGGCCAGCAGTTCGGCATATTCAAATGGTTTCGTCAAATAGTCATCTGCACCAAGATCAAGTCCTTGGACTATGTCCTCGGTTTGGGATGCTGCAGTCAGCATGAGAATGTGTATGGGATCACGCCGTTCGCTTAGTCTCTTAGCGATTTCGTCACCATGCAGTCCAGGGAGATCGCGATCAAGTATCAGCATGTCCCACTCCCCGGAATCCAGCTCCTCCAGAGCATCCCGGCCATCGTAAACAGCTTTTGCCTCCATGCCTTCCATGGAGAGTCCCATCCGTACCACATCAGCGAGATTGGCGTTGTCTTCGACAATCAGAACCTTCATACGGCCCGCTCCCTTCGCGAAACAATGCGCACACCATAGCATTCGCGTCCAACCTGGTCAGGAATCGGTCAGGTTCAGTCAGTGGCAGGTCAAAACATAATCTCGCCAGCCATGCACGTCGTAGTTTTGACTCCGGCTGGACGGACTTCCCCGTCGCGGCCTCCTTCACAAGAGAAAGGAAACAACATGATGAACATGAAGAAAAGAGTCATGTCCGGTGTGCTTGGTGCAGCACTTGCCTTGACTGGATTCGCTGGTGTCACAGCGCCGGCGATGGCAGTGGTCGGCAACGGCTCCTACATCAATGCGGCAAAGAATCTCACTTGGGCCAACGCGTACAACACAGCAGGGAACAGCGGCTATGCCCGAGCTGAAGTCGGCCGCATCGTGAACGGTAAGAAGGTTGTTTACTACAACGGCTGGAAGCACGGATACGCTTATGCGTCCTCCACCGCGGGATCTTCTTGGTACGCCCGCGGCATGCTGAAGTAACTTTCATACCGTGCTGGCGTTCCATTCGATAGCAATTCGTATGGAACGCCAGCACTTTCCTTTTTATGCGCCATAGTTTTGAAAGGAATACATATGTCAAAAGATACGTTGCGCGTGGTTGCGGCTGCCGGCGTGTTGTCGGTGGTGTTGGGTTTGGGGGCGTGTTCGATGCCGGGTTCCGGGAATGCCGGCGCGTCGGACGGGGCTTCCTCCTCGTCTTCGTCGTCTTCCGGATCGTCGTCGTATGAGGCGGAGTTGAAGCAGGCGTTGCAGTCTGCGTCGAGCGATTTCGAGCGCGGTGTGTTGGAACGCGCGGTCAAGGCGGGCAGGATCAGCGAGTCGGATTACCGGGAGGCGAACGAGAAGTACCGGGAGTGCATGGCCGCCAAGGGCGATGACGTGGAGTTCGACACGGACCAGTCCACCGGGTTGATGCAGGAGCACATGAACACGGACGACACTTATGATTCGGCCAAGGCGAACGAGGACAGCATGGCGTGCGCGAAGGGCACGAACCTGCAGATCCGCGACCTGTACGAGCGTATGGTGCAGAACCCGTCGAACGCGGACGAGATCGAACTGGTCGTGGGTTGCCTCAAGCGGCGCAAGCTGGTGCCTGATTCGTTCACGAAGCAGGATTACCTGACCGAGATGGGCAAGCCCGAGGGGTCGTCGAAGCTGGACACGTCGTCGGACGCGTTCTCCCAGTGCCTGGCGAACCCGAGCAAGTAAAGAGGGGGTTGCTCGTGTTTCGATCCGGAAAGAATAGTAGTGCCCGCACACGTCGTCGGGTGAACGGCGTGGGGTTCGTGGCGGCGTGCATGGTCGCGTGCCTGGCTGCCGGCATGGGATTGGCCGTGGGGTTGGAGCGGATGGCGACGCCGCCGTCCCTGTCAACTTCCCCGGATGCGGGGAGTCTCGCGTTGGGGTCTGAGGAGTTCGACGACGCGCGTTCCCTGAACGTGGACGTGACGGCGTCGCCGGCCGGCGGGGTCGCGTTCCCGGTGTCGGGCAGGGTCACGTTCGCGTCGTGTCCCGCGGACGGCGTGGTGCGTTCGGGCTCGCACGAGTACGACGTGGACGGCACTCCTCTGGTGAGCCTGCACACGGACACGCCCTTGTATCGTGATCTGGCGTACGGGGACAAGGGCGACGACGTGACGGCGTTGCAGGACGAGCTGGCCGCGCTCGGCTACGGGGGCTCCCGGTCGGGCGTGTTCGACTGGGCCACGTGGGACGCGTGGCGTCGCCTGTACGCGGCGAACGCCGGCACGGCCGCGGCGACGGCCAGGGTCCAGCAGGGCGCGTTCTCCCGCGCGTTGGCGGTGTGGCTGCCCGCACAGGCGATGAGCGTGTCGTGCGCGGCGTCGCTGGGTTCGACCGTGACCGGCGATTCGACTGATTCGCCCGCGTTCCAAGCCACGGCCGGGGTCGCGTCGGTCAAGGCCGCGTCCCTGCCGGACGGCCGCATCCAGGGCGATCGCGTGGTCGAGATCAACGGCAAGGACTATCCCATCGGCGACGACGGCATCGTGTCGGACCAGGCCGCGTTGCAGGCGATGGCCGGATGGTCCACGTACACGGGCGCGCGCAAGGACGGCGAGGACGTCACGAGCGTGACCGTGACCTACAAGCTCAAGAAGCCGATCGGCGTGTACTCGGTGCCCGCGGCCGCGCTCATCGGGCTCAAGGGCAGCGACGGGTGCGTGGTGGCGACCGACGGCACGAGCGTCAAGGCGCACGTGGCCGGCAGCTCGTTGGGCCGCACGCTGGTCACAATCGACGGCAAGGCGCCCGCGCGCATCAAGGCCGATCCGGGACAGGCGGCGTGCGATGCGCGTTGACCTCGACCACGTCGGCCACCGGTACGCCGACGGCCCGCTCCTGTTCCACGATCTGACCGCAAGCCTCGTGCCCGGGCACGTGTACGCGTTGACCGGGCGGAGCGGCGCGGGCAAGTCCACGCTGCTCGGCATCATCGCCGGCTGGACCACGCCCGCCGAAGGCCAAGTGACCCGACAAGGCATCGACTCGATGCGCTGGATCTTCCAGAACCCGCACGGCGTGGCCCAACGCACCGCGATCGACCACGTCAGCCTGCCCCTGCTCGCCAAAGGGCTTTCGCGTCGCGAGGCCGAGGTACAGGCGCGCACGCTCATGGACCGGTTCAACCTGACCCAGGTCGCCGACCGCAGGTTCGCGGAACTGTCCGGCGGCGAGGCCCAGCGCCTCATGCTCGCCCGCGCGTTCGCCGCCCAACCCTCGCTCATGCTCGTGGACGAACCCACCGCCCAGCTCGACATGCACACCGCGGCCACGGTCAGCGAATCCCTCTCTCGCATCGCCCGTAACGACACGATCGTCGTGGTCTCCACCCACGACCCGAACACGCGCGACGCATGCACCGACATCATCGATTTGAAGAACTACCAATGAACCACACCACGATGAAAGCAACCTCCGTCATCTCCGAGGCATGGCGCTCCATCACCAGCGGCGCCGCCCGCCTCGCCCCGGCCGTCCTCGCCCTGGCCCTGACCGCCGCCGGCATGGGCGTCATGGACATCGCCACCGGCTCGGCTATCCTCGACCAGGCAAACGCATACCGGCAATCCGGGGCCGACATCCTCGTACTCAACGCGCCCGACGGCATCGACGCGGCATCCTGCGAACGCCTCACCAGCCTCACAGGCGTCCAGGCCGCCGGAGCGATCCGCGCAGCCGACCCGCTCACCCTCGCGGCCCTGCCCGACACCACCACGCCCCTCTACCAGATTACCCCCGGACTGGCCAAACTCCTCGACACGAAACAGGACGCGAACACGACCGGACTGATCGCCTCCCAGCAAGTCGCCGAAACGCTCGGCACCACCACCGGCGGCACGATCGGCCTCGCGGACGGACGCACCGCACACGTCAAGGGCGTCTACCAATACCCCGACGACGGACGCACCCCCGGATACGCGTACGCGCTAATGGAGGAAACACCCGCCACCGGCACGTTCGACGCCTGCTGGGCCAAGACCTGGCCGCAAACCAGCCAGACCCGCAACGCCCTCTGGTCCACCCTCACCCCGAACGCGAAAACCACCGGCGACGATGCACCCACCCTCGGCCAGCTCAACACCACCAAAGGCGACGGCTTCGACGGACAAACCCTCTACCGGCAACGCTCCACACGCATCCTGCCCGCCTGCGGCGCGCTCATCGCCCTCATTATCGGATACCTGCTCATACGCGGCCGCCGGCTCGAAATCGCCTCCGCACTGCACTGCGGCGTCCCCAAACCCGCACTCGCCACGCAGATCATCATCGAAACCGGCATCACCATCCTGCTCGCCACCGCCATCAGCCTGCCCATCGACATGACCGCCGCCAGACTCCTCATCGACGCCACCGACCGAACCGTCATCACCCTCAACGCCATACAAACCACCATCACCACAGGCGCCGCCTACCTACTCGCCACCACCATCACCACCCTCCACATCAAGGAACGACACCTCTTCACCTACTTCAAAGAACGATAAAGCGCAAAAAATCATTGGAATTACGTGATCCGTAGATTCCACAATTCTCATCATCGTCGGCGGACACTATCGGCACGGCAGCCTATCGATTCATAGGCTGCCGTTTTCATCTATCAATGCTCTCACGAAGGACGCGTAAGACATTTAGCAGCCACATCAACGATAAACTCTCAGTATCTTTCCGATAAAAATAGTTATCGACTTATCAAAACAACCTTCGGAAATCCCTGCTATGGGATGCATAGTCGCATCTTCGGGGACATCCCCATGTTCTGAACTATTCAGAAAGACTGTCCGCCGCTATCCCGCCGGTTTTCCCTGACGATGGGTGTCAACGGAGGCCGTTGCCTGTCGGGCTCCTTGATTGTCGTCAGAGGAGGCCGTCGTGGATTTGTTGAATCAGGTGCTTCAGTTGTTCGTCAGGTTCGCCACTATCGGCGGCGGACTGTGGCTGGTGTGGGGCGCCGTCACATTCGGTGGCGGGCTGAAGGATCACAACGGGCCGCAGACGCAATCGGGACTGTGGCAGATCGTGGGTGGAGGCATGATCATCGCGGCCGCGCAGATTTTCAACGCGGTGGCTCTGGGCTGAGCTGATTCGGGGCCTGCCGTGGAGGACTTCATCGTAGCCATGCTCAACATGATCGGCGGCGGAGGTGCCGGTTCGATTACGGCCGGGCTGTTGTCTCAGGCGCCGGAGACGTGGAATCCCGCTCTTTACCAGTTGGCGGTGAACGTGCATGGAGTCGCCGTCAAGCCTCTGACGTCGGTGGTGCTTGCGGTCATGTTCACGTTGGAGCTGGCGCGTAACTCGACGCGCATCGAGTCGGACCGTGATCTGGGTGTGAAGATCGTGGCCGGCACCATGTTCAAGATCGCGTTGGTGTTCATCGCCGTGCAGAACGCCAGCCTATTCATTCGGATGTTTAATCAGGTCACGCAGTTCCTCATGCAGGGCGTGTCTTCTCAGATGTCGTATGAGGCGACGGGCGACGGCGGTCAGCTGGGTGATCTGATGCGTGACCAGATTCGCGATGCCGGGGTGATGGGACAGGCGGCGTTGTTCTTTCTGCTGGTGATCCCGTGGCTGTTGTCCCAGTTGGCGTCGGTGGTGTTCACGGTGGTGCTGTATGTGCGGTTCATCGAATTGTATGCGTTGACGGCGTTCCAGTCGTTGCCATTCGCGTTTCTGGTGCATGAGGACACCAAGCCGATCGGCGTGGGTTTCTTCAAGTCGTATGCGCGCACGTCGGTGAATGCGGTGTGCGTGTTCATCTGTCTGGTGTTCTATCAGCGGATCGTGGTCGATGCCGTGAAGATCCCGGATTCTGCGGACGAGGGCATGGTGGCGTGGGTGACGGGCAACTTCGGCAATCTCATGATGGCTGGCATCCTGCTGTTCTTCGTGATCGCGGTGAGTCAGCGTGTCAGTCGGGCTATAGCCGGCGGCGAGTAGCCGCCTATCACAACCGGGCCCAATCGGAAAGGATTCTTTCATGTTGCAGATGCGCGTGTATAAGGAGATCGCCAATGTCGAGGCGAAGGTGATGTGGGGGCTGAGCTGGCGTCAACTGGCGGCCGCCACATGCATGCTCGTCCTGGGAGGAGGCGAGGCTGCATTGTTCTGGTCGTTGGGGTTGTCCGATCTGGGGTCGTATCTGCTGTTTGCGGTTTGCCTGCCGTTCGCGCTGTGGGGTTGGTGGCGTCCGAAAGGGCTGAAGCCTGAACGGTATCTGGGATACATGCTGCGCCAGCGTTTCGGTCCGAAGGTCTACCTGCTCGAACCCTATGTTCCCGCGAGGTTTCCCGGCAAACCGTCGTTGAAAGAGAAGGCCCGTAGACGAATCAGGGGAAGGAAGGTACGTCGTCATGTCTGACATCAGTGGCGGCAAGGCGGTCAAAGGCAACGGTAAGCGACATGGAAAGGTCGGGAACAGGCGGTCCGGGAATCGTCGCATGCCTCGTTCGTCGAAGGAGTTGCTTGGTTATGATTCGATGCTGTCCAATGGCATCGTGTTCCTTGGCGGCGACCGGTGGAGCGTGTCGTTGCGGATCAGCGACATCAATTATCAGGTCGCGACCCAGGATCAGCAGCTGGATGTCGTGGACCGGTGGGGGCGTTTCCTGAATTCGGTCGGTGAGAATATGGGCGTTCAGATCACGGTCGCCACGCGCATGCTGGATCCCGAGGAGGTGACGCGCAGTATCGCCATGTCGCTTCGGAGCGATGCGTTGGATGGATTGCGCGGGGACTTCAACCGCAATGTGCGTCGGCGTCTCGCCGGGCGTTCGCAGGGCGCGGTGACGGACAAGTATCTGACGTTGACGTTGCGTGAGCGGGACGGGGAACGGGCGGTCACGCTGCTGAACCGTGCCGCGTTGCGTGCCACGGCGCAACTGCGGTCGGTGGGCGGCTGTGTCGGTGTCCGTTTGGATCGGCAGTCGCGTCTGGCGGTATTGCACGGGATGCTGCGGCACGGTGTCCGGTTCTCGTTCACCGAGGATGGTTTCCTGAAATCGCATGGCATGTCCACGAAGGATTATGTGGCCCCGTTCGCCGTGGATGTGTCGGATCGCCGTCGGCTCCGGTTGAGCTCGGGCACTGCGGAGGTGTGGCATCAGTGTCTGTTGGTGCGTGACTTCCCGGATTATCTGAGCGATCAACTAGTGTCGTCCATCACGGACATCAAGGCGGATATCACGGTCGGCATCCATCTGTCCCCGCGGGGCAAGGCCGAGGGGTTGAAGCTCGTGAACCGGACGATCGCCGAAATGGATATGCAGGCCATCGACGAGCGGCGCAAGAACCGCAAACAGCATCTGCCCGAGGACATGCTGCCTCATGATCTTCAGGAATCCATGACTCAGGCGGGTGAGCTGCGTGATGATCTGGAGCATAACGGCGACCGGCTGGTGGATTCCCTGATGATTGTGGACGTGTCGGCGGGCAGTCGCGAGCAACTGGATCAGACGGTTCGTGACGTGACGGCCGCGATCGATGGGCAGTCGTGTGTGGCCGAGACCTTGGCCTACATGCAGGTGGAGGGGCTGAACGCCGTGCTGCCGTTGGGGAATCCTCTGCCGCCGATGCGTCGCACGCTGACCACGTCGAGCGCGGCGATTCTGGTGCCGTTCACGTCGCAGGAGCTGTTCGAGCCGGGCGGGGTGTTCCATGGGGCGAACGCCCGCACCGGCAATCCCGTGGTCATCGACCGTACGAAAGGCATGAACGGCAACGGATTCGTTCTGGGTACGACCGGTTCGGGCAAGAGCCAGGCGGCGAAGAACGAGATAACCCAGATCTATCTGACCCGTCCGGACGATGATCTGATCGTCATCGACCCGGAACGTGAGTTCACGCCGTTGTGCACCGGTCTTGGCGGCGAGCGAGTCGAGATCGGGGAAGCGTCGCGCGCGCATATCAACGCTTTGGATATCGAGTATGAGGATGATTCCGAGGGTGATCCGATACGGTCGAAATGCGCGAGCGTGCTGAACATGCTCGGTGTGCTGATCGGCGGACAGGACGGCATCGACCGCATGCAGCGCAGTCTGATCGACCGTACGGTCATCGGCATGTATCGCGAGGTGCGGGAGCATCCAGAACTGGGCATGCCCACGCTCGTCACCCTGCATGACCGTCTCGCGGCTTTGAATGAGCCAGGTGCCCATGATGCCGCGCGAGCATTGGAGATCTACGCGACCGGCAGTCTGAACGCCTTCGCCCATGCCACTGATGTGAATACGTCCAGCCGGTTACTGGTCTATGACGTTTCCGGTCTGGGAGCGGAGTTGCGCACATTCGGTATGCTCGTCGTCCTGGATCAGATATGGAACCGGGTCGTCAGGAATCGCCGTCTCGGCCGGCGCACCTGGCTGTGGGTGGACGAGTTCCATCTGCTGTTCTCGAACCGGTATGCGGCCGAATACTTCCTGCGCCTGTACAAGCGCGCCCGTAAATGGGGTTTGTGCCCCACCGGCATCACGCAGAACATCGAGGAGCTGCTGGCCAACCAGGATGCGCGTCTGATGCTCGCGAACAGCGACTTCCTGTTGCTGCTGAACCAGACCGCCACGGATGCCGACGCCTTGTGCGAGCTGCTGAAGCTGTCCGATGAGCAGCGGGCGTTCTTCACCGGGGTGCAGCCCGGTCAGGGCATGGCTAAGAGCGGCACTGCGTTCATACCGTTCGATGGGCGTATCGATGCCGATAGTCTGCTTTATCGGTTGTATACCACGAAATTCGAGGATCGGAAACCCGAATGAGACCCGTCACCTCCGACTCATTCCACGCCACACGCAATCTCGTTCGACCGAACGGCACGATTCATGGCTTGAAAGTCCGTCATGTCAGCGGACTCTCCCATGGGCCCGTGCTGGCCGGGCTAAAACAGCCACAAACTATCATCAGGAACAGTGAATCCGAAGCATCGCACCCGATCGGCACAACAACCGTCAGCGTTTTGGAACGTGGTGTGAATGCGACACGATCCGTGCTTGAATCGCAATCGACACAGACGGAGACCAGCGAGGACGACAACCCATTATCACCAATGGCCCCCGTAAGCCGGATATGCGACGGCGTGACCGGTATTATTCGCACAAGACATGCGGCAAGAGGTTCGACGGCGCGTGCCGCGGCGGGAAGAACGGCTTCGGCTCGTGTCAGACGTGCGAGGCGCTCCGGCAAGACCGTACGATCGGGCGTCCAAGGGGCCAAATCCGCTGCCAGAGCCTCGACGCAGATTGCGAGACAAGTCACGCAGACGGTTTCTCGGGCCGTAACGGCGGTGAAAGCCGGGATCGCAGCATCGGCATCAGCTGCGGTCGGTGTCCCGTTTCTGCTGGGCGCGGTGGCGGTGCTGATGGTCTTCAGTCTGCTGTTGTGGTTCATCCCCACCGTTGCCGTTGGAGATGACGGCGGTTGTGAAGCCAGTGTGATCGAGGTTCCGGACGAGGCGAAGCCATGGGTGAGCGAGGCGGCTCGATCGAGCGGATTGAGCGCTGATTTCATCGCGGCGATCATGAAGCAGGAATCCGGTTTCCGACCGGATGCGTATGCCGACGACAGCAACGGAGGAACCTGGGGATTGCTGCAGATGAACAGGAGCGTATGGCGCGGCGTGCATCCCGAAGGCGCCGACCAGACGCCACCTGAAGGCATCACCGAGCCCATGGTCCATGCCCATTACGGCGGCATGTATCTGAAAAACCGCTTGGAAGGCGTCAAACAACTCAAGGCCAAGCACCCGGGCATGCCGTTCTCTGAGCTTGACGACCTGACGGCTTTGGTCATCGCCCATAACGCGGGCGAAGGCAACCTCATGAGGTACCCGGATATTCCCAACATCACCAAACGGTATCTCGACAACGTGAAGCCGGCGATTGATGCGGGAGGCGGCTGTTCGGCCACGGCAGGACGAACCATCGGCAAGCTCACGCCACCGTTGGTCATGCAGTCTGGCACGCTGAACGTGGATGTGGCGGCGACCGGCACGCCCGTGGGCAAGATCACCACCTATGCAACCGGTCAATGCACATGGTGGGCGGCCGCCCGCCGATTGCAGATCGGCAAACCTGTGGACGGTTACATGGGCGACGGCTGGATGTGGGCGTCAAGCGCCAGAAAATTCGGATACCCGACGGGCGGCGGCATACAGCTCGGCGACGTGGCGAGCTTCGCCAAAGGCTATCTCGGCGCAAGCGCCGATTACGGACACGTCGCCATCGTCGAGGAAATCAAGGACGACGGCAGCATCGTCGTCAGCGAATCCGGCGGCGGCCTTCCATACGCATGGCTCAGGACCCTTACCAAGGAGCAGGCCAACAATCCCAGCATCACTTACATCCACTAATCCCGAGGGAAGGAAGGAAGCATGCGCCGCATCAATCCCAAGCTTGACCCTTGCGAGCTTTCCGATCTTATGAGCGATTCCGCCAACTGGGATCTCCTCATGCAAATCCGCAATCATCCCAGTACATGGCCGGAACTCGACCAGTGGGCTGCGCATGCCATTGCAGACCCTGAAACCGCTGGGGCTCCACCGGAACCGTTGACAGACGGAAAACCCAAGCACCGGCTGCTTCCCATCACACCCATCATCGATGATGAGCTGCCTCGCGATGCACGGAACAACAGCACTCCCGTATCCAAGCTTGACAAACAGAAGGGAACGACGATAGACACACCAATGGGGGTAGGGGAACATGCCAAGGATGATGTGTCCTTGGCAGAAGATTCATCGGCTGACAGCACGGATGAGGTGGCCGTCCATCGGCATATCCCTTTTACCCACATCGCCGGCATCATGCTCGTTCTGGTCATCGCAGCAGGATCAGCCGCAGGCCTTGTCATGGCGAAGAAGAACTACGACCATCAGGCGGCGCTCACGTCATGCAATCACGCAATCAAGCAATCTGACATAGTGCGGATTGAATGGAACAAGGCATTGAAACAGGCGGAACCATATGCGAAGTTCCAGGATAAAGACGTGCGGGATCCCAAGTCTTTGGAACTGCTTGGCAAAATCATGCAATATCAACCATCGATCTCAACAGAAAATTGCGATCCGAGTCTGACGGCCGACCGTCTCGATCGCACTCGTGCAGAAATAGGGAGAGCGAATAACCAGCTCAGAACCCAGATCAGGAACCTGCATGACACAGTTGACACGGTCAAGGCATCACAGGAACAACAACAGATCGACAACGCACAGAACGCACTGAGCCAAACCATTGAAGACGCCGATAGGTTCTACAAAGAATCCGCGAACAAGGTCAGAGACGACAACACCCGCGCACGACTCAATGAGCAGATCACCCATGCACGACTCATGATGCGCGACCATCAGGATCTTGATGTCTATAACAGAACCATCCAGGACCTCAACGAAGTCATGCAAATCGTCCGGGATTCCATGACGGCTGTAGTAGAGAACGAGGAAATATCCGAGGCGGGCCGTTCGGATGGTTCCACGCATCCAGGATCGGATTCCCAATCATCGAACCGACAACCCGCACCATCAGCGGAAGGTTTATCCCAGCCAGTCACGCGAGGCAATCCCACTTGGGACGTGCCTGGGCAATCGGCAACCCCCTCATTCCCCGACCGGCTGGGATAGTACTGCTCATCCGAGTTTGCCGTCGGTCATGGTGTAGAGGTGGTCGGCGATTTGGTTGAGTTCATCGCTGTGGTGGGAGGCGATGATGGCGGTCCGTCCCATGTCGCGCTGACGTTTCATCTCATTGAGGAAGATATCCACGGAGTGTTCGTCAAGGCCGTTGGTGGGCTCGTCGAGCAGGATGAGATGCTGATGCTCCATGAGGGCCTGGACGATGGCGAGCTTCTGGCGCATGCCCAGGGAGAACGACTTGACCTTCTCGTGCCTGTGGTCGTTCAGTCCGAACAACGTCAGCAGCCGTGTGGTCTCCCGCTCGTCGTAGGTATGGTTGATGCCGGCGAGATAGCGCAGGTTGGCGTCTGCGGTTTCGGAGGGCATGAATCCGGGGTTCTCGATAATCACACCGACCATGTCGGGGAGCTTGCGGTTGAATTCGACCGTTTTGCCGTTGATGGTCACGGTCCCGCGGTCGGGACGGATGAATCCGCATACGGCCCGCAACAGCATGGTCTTGCCGGAGCCGTTGGCGCCGACCACGCCGTATATCCGTCCCCGTTCGAAGTCGGCGTTCACGTCTTTGAGGACGGTCCTGCCCTTGAGCGTCTTGGTGAGGTTCCTGACCTGCACGTACATGATGTTCCCCTTTCGCTGGTAACAAAGTGGTTGGTTTTCCGATTGGCGACGTCATCCCGACCTCTTCAGAGAATCTGCATCCGATTGAACGCGATCAGGTTCGCCGCGGCGCATATGAGGATCGTCAGGATGGCCGCGGGCATCCAGTTCGGTACGTGAAGCGGACCGACGGCGAGCAGCCACTGCTGCGGTTCCGAGAACGACATGAGCAGTCCCAGCAGTACGACCACGACGAAGTAGCCAGCGATGCGCGACCCCGACAAGTAGCCAAGGTTCGCGGTCAGCATCGCAGCCAGCAGCACGCACGCCGCGCACACGGCCGAACCTGCGAACGCGACCGGGTCTTCGTCCGGGAACATGATCCGCTGGGCCACGGCTTGGATCAGGGTGTAGACGACGCAGTACACGGTGATCATGAGCAGGTAGGCGAGGAACCGTCCCGGTCCCCGGCCGCGTCTGACGTACACCATGCACTCGGGCACGGCGAGCCATTCCGAGAACTGCTCCAACGGGATCGCCATACCGAACAGAGCGTACGCCAGTGCATACATGTTGTACGCCAGCCCCGGAGTGAACGGCGAATCCGACGAGCGGAACATGCCGATGAACACGCCCGGATCCATACCGCTGATCAGGAACCGGTACACGACCACCGCGTAGATGACGAGCAGCATCGCGCGCAACCCGTTGCGCCGATGTAGCGACTGCAGGAACCGGGCCATCTGCCACTTCATCCGACCACTATCGTTCATGTCACGCCTCCAACCTGTCCATGTGTCCAAAGGCGACGACGTTCGCGACGACGAGCAGCAGACACCAGCCGACGAACGGCGCCACCTGCCCGACGAGCACATCCGGCCAATAAGGACTGATCGGATACCAGAAGTAGTACACGTACCGGGTCACCTCGCCCGTCAACGGCAGCAGCATCCAATTCGCCAACAGCAGGATGGCAATCAGCACCGGCAGCGTCCGCGAGAACGGCAGCCCGCAGTTCGCCAGCAGCAGCACCAGCAGCGACACGGCCACGCACATCATCACCGTCTGCACTGTCAGCATCGCCGTCAGCGACAGCGAGCCCGGCTCGAACGGCCGGCCGAGCAGGACGAACTCGGTCAGTGCGAACACCACACCCGAGCACGCCCCTGTCAACAGGCCCATCAGAGTCAGCCACGCGAGGTTGTGCCGCAACTCGTTCCTCGGATCGCGGCGCACCCGTTCGAACGCGCCATACCTCGCACTGCCCGCGCCCACCGCGATCAGACACGGCGGCAACGAGCACAAAGTGGCGCCCACACGCATGAACCCGATGTAATCGTCGTGCAGGGATGGGGCCAAGCCCCCGTATAGCAGACTCACGGCGCATACGGCGCCGATCAGGGACACCAGCCCCACTGCGATGCGCATCACCCGTGGCGCGGTCCGGAACGGATGGAACAGATCAGAGCACATCGCGGGCCTCCTTCACCCGCGCGAGCACCAGCGAGCAGACCGTCATCCCGACCGTCATCAGGAGCATCCCCAAGTAATTGCGCCACGCGGTGCCAGGCGCATCCCAATGCGAGAAATTCAGGAAGATGATCTGGCTCCACTCGTCGGGAACCAGGCCACCGGTCAGCGCGGGCAGCATCCACCACACCAGACTCGCCACGAACGGGACCAGCAGCTCCACATGCCTGCGACGGATGAACAGGGACGAGCCCAACGCCAACAGGGCGAACGCACCCGACAAGACAAACACCAACAACAGGATCACCGCAATCAGCAACGGCTGACTCATCCTGTACAACGGATACGCCCACGACGACGAATCAATCAGTACATATTTAGGCAGCATCATGCCATTCTCATCCGCCGATGTACCTTCGATGAACGACAACTGTGGTGTCCGAACAGCCGAAACCAACAGGTTGACGATCAACGGCAACACCCCACCCAAGCCACCCAGCACAAAACCGGACAGCATGCTTGTATGCAAAAGCGCGGAACGTCCCTCGCGCGGAAGCATGTTCAGCAGGCGACCGCTACGCTCCTCCACCGCCCACACGCTCCCACCCATCAGGGCCGCGAAGAACGGCAGCAAATACAGATACAATGTGGATGCCGAACCATACTGGTTGAATAGCATCACATCCTTCAGGAGCGATGGCGCACTTTCCCTGATTCGATACCCCGCGTGGTACGTGGTCCAATACTGCACCGCCATCAGCATTACAGACATAGCCACGACAACCAGCGAACGAACACTGCACACGTTTCGCGCCAACTGCCGACGGAATACAAATCTATTCATGCTTTACTCCCTGCTCCCATATCGTTCTAATGACGATGTGGGTGACGCCGAATATGTGGCACCACCCACATCGTTATTAGTCGTTATCAGTTAGAGTCCGGACTCCAGACACCATACGCAGACGTTGCAGAGATGTAGTTCTCTACATTCTGCATACGCAAATGAATTTGCTTGGGGCCGTTCTTGAAAGCGTTATTTGATACAAGAGCACTCTTATTGCTGCGCAGGAATTCAACGCTGGATGACACGTCATCATTGCTGTATCCAAGGGCCCATACCCTAATGGTACGATTCCCAGATACATTATCAGCTCGCACGAAGGAAGCTGAGCTATTCTGCTTCTGCCGGTTAGGGGTATCGAAGGTAGACCAGTTCTTGGCATATCCGCTCCAGCTGCTGCTGCTCACGTTGCCGGCGATTGCCGGTGTTGCGAAGCAGGCCATAGCCAGCATCGGTATGAAAACGCCAAGAAGCTTGCGCTTGACGGTGTTCATGATGACTCTTTCTCTTTTAAGGGTGTACGTCTGACGAGGCTTCACCAGACGCTGAGGATTCATCAACGTCTTTGTGATGAACCTCACATTTATACTGGCACTTTATTCAAAACGCTGCCTGTGAAAAGAGGGGTTTGTCATCTATAGATGACAAACCTTATTGCTAAGGAACGGCGGTATGCCTCTGAGTAGGTAGATGCACTGGTTGGCAGGTATGCGTCCAAGTTCGTCCGGGGTGAGGAGTTTTCGGGCGTTCTTACGGGTGCTGCGCGTCCAGCTGCCGTTGAGGCCTTTGGTTTCGCTGGTTTCGATGACGTCGATGGTCTGGTCTCCGAGTCGGTCGCTGATGTATTTGGTGGTGCTGGGTTCGTTGCCGCCGAGGAAGAGCTGGCTGTCGCAGTTGCCGGCAATGGTTTCCCAGTCATCTCGGTAGAGGCTTTTGCCTTGGCTTACGGTCTGGAGGATGATGCTGCAGCTGATGCGTCGGCTTCGTATGGTGGCGATGAGCCTTACGAAGTTGGGGATTTTGCCGATGTTGGCGAATTCGTCGAGCATGCAGTGCACGTCGCGGTCGAGCACGCCGTCGGGTTTGGCGTCGGCTTTTCGCACAAGCGTTTCGAAGAGGCATTGGTAGAAGACGCTGGCGATGAAGGAGAACGTGGCGTTGGTGTCGGGCAGTTCGAGGTAGATGATGCGTTTGCCTTGGTCGAGGGTTTCGAGCCGGATGTCGTCGCCGTCGAGGATCCGGCGTACCTCATGCACTTGGAGGGGTGCGAGGTGGACGCCGGTGGTGATGATGATGCTTTTCTTGGTTTCGCCGGCGCCTTTGAGGAACGTGTTGTATTGGGCGCATGCGAATGCGAGCCCGTCGAGCATGTTCCGGGTTTCCTCGTCGTAGTCGTCGGGGTGTTCGCGCATGCGGTGGATTTCGGTTTGGGTTTCAGCGAAGAGCGCGTCGATGATGTATTCCTTGTCTTCGTCCTGTTCGCTGGCTCCCATGCGGTCGAGGGTGTCGGTGACCTGATTGAGGGTGGGCTTATTCTCGGTGTAGTAGGTCCATGCAATGAGGGCGCATAGGAGTGCTTTTTCGGCGTCCTGCCAGAAGCTGTCTCCGGTTTTGCGGTCTCCGGCGGCGTTGGTGACAAGGTTGTCGGTCAGGCGCAGGATCGCGGATTGGGGCTCTTCGGGATCGATGTAGCGCATGGGATTGAACCGGTCGGACCGGTCGAGGTGGATGAGGTCGAGCGTGTTGACTTGGTATCCGCGATCGCGCATGGCGTGTTCCGTGTCACGTTTGAGTTCGCCTTTGGGGTCGGTGACGGCCCAGTTCATGTCCACGGACAATAGGTTGGGTTTGACGTAGTAGCGGGTTTTTCCGGAGCCTGATGAGCCGAGCAGGAGCGCGTTGAGGTTGCGCAGGGTGCGTCGCGTGTCTATGGAGAGCCGTTCGGTCGCGGTGAATCGAATGTTGCGGGATTCCACGGGGTCGATGAACGGTTTGATGTCCTTCGGAGTGCCCCAGTGGGCGGAACCGTGTTCCTCGCCGCTGCGCAGGTTCAGGCGCGCCGTGTACTTGTATGCCCAAATCAGCAGGCCGACTCCCATTGCGGCGAGTCCGCACAGCAAATCGGTATGGTTCGTGGATAGGTGGAATGGATGGTACAGGTCGAGCCAGAATCTGTTCATCAGGTCGATCACGCTCGTGCCTTCATCCAGGTCGGTGCGTATCTGGTAGCCGATCTTGTCGCCCAGCCAGAACAGCGTGAACAGTCCCATGGCCGCGGGCAGTATGGCTTGCAGGCGTTTCATTGGTTTCCCCTGTCTCTTTCCGTGCCGCCGCGGTGCTGCGTTATGGTTCGTCGCATGTCATCACCTGCGGGGACGTCGGCCGCTTGCGAAATCCGACTGTTGATGCGGTGTTCGGCGCGGACGCGAATGTTCGTGAGCGTCTGTTCCCTAGTCCATGGCGGATCGTCGGCCGCGGGCTGCATGACGGCGGTGTCCGCTTGCAAAGGCTTATCGCGTCCGAGTGCCGGCTGTCTGTTTCCCGCGTCGGCGGCGCTGGTGATGCGCGTGAGACCTTGGCGGTTCTCGATGGTGTCGCCTCCGTCGCACATCGCGGCAAGGATGCGTCCCACGGGTGTTTCCGCATCGTAGATGGCCGAGTTCCCGCGTGTGATTGGAATGCCAACGGTTTCCTCGCCTGCATCGATGATCGTGATTGTTCGCGCCGTGTTCACGGGAGCGTGTCCTTGACGCTGGTGTGCAGGGCCATCTCGTCGGCCAGGATGTACACTTCGTCGGCGTTTTCCTCTTCGTGGATGATGCCGTGGACGATGAGCCGTCGTCCCTGCAGCGCGCCCTGTTCGCGCAGGTATGCCGCATGGTCTCCGGCCGCGTGCACGCGGATGATGAGCGGCGTGTCCATGGTGCCGGCGTTCACGGTCAGGGTTGCCGTCGTCCTGCCGTCGCCGTCGGTGTGGAATCTGGCGTCATCGGTGAGGATGCCGCGCGCATAGGCCTGCGGATGTCGGGCGTCGCTCATCGGCCTGGTCTGCGTTTTCTGATGGGTTTGTCGATGTTCGGGGCTTTGCCTTGGACGGCGTTGATGGCGTCTCGACCGATGGCGCGGGCGTCGCGGCCGCCGCCGGTGAGCGCGTCGGATTCTGCGCGGGCCTTGGCCACCCGAACGTGTTTGGAGGAGAGCGTGTCGAGGGCCTGTTCCCGTGCGGCCATGACCCGGATGCTCCACGGGTCCCGGTAGTCGTCGATCGGCTGACTGATGCGGGTGCGGTCGGGCAGTTCGTTGCGTCGGGTCTTGCGGTCCACCGGGTAGGAGCGGCAGGCGGGGTTCGCGGATTGGATGTAGTGGATTGCGGTGGCGAGGTCGGCGATGCGTTCCTCCGCCGTTTTGTCCATGTCGATGAGCACGCGGCCCTGCACGTGTTGTTCGTCGCATACGGTGCGCGTCCATGTTTCGTAGTCGCGCACGTCAACGGTGTCCCGTTGTTCGCGGTCGTGCTGGTATCGCGCGGCGTCGAACCGGTAGGTGATGTCGTGCGGGTGCACGTCGGCCGACCATTCGGGCAACGGTTCGATGGGGATCTCACGCAGGGTGACGAGCCGGTACGGTGGTTCGATGTCCCCGTAGGAGCCTTGGGGCTGAAGGATGCCGAAGCCTTCCATGCGCAGCTCGTAGCCGAGGCGTTTGAGTTCGTCCTGCAGTTGCCGGTAGGCGGTGTCCATGTTGGTCATGCTGGTCTCCTCGGCGGCTTATCGGTTGCGGGTCTTCGTCCGGTCCGGCGTGGACGGATGGGCTGTGGGGTCGTCGGCGCGCTGGCTGGCCCGTTGGCGTATGCCGTCGAGCACCGCGTCCCTGCCTTTCGACATGTTCGGCTCTTCCTCTTTCGCCGATTTGGGGTTGAAGGAGGTGATGGGTGCGGGCAGCGCGTATCCCTGGTCGATCGGGGTGATGCCGTCGGCGGGGTCGAGTTCGCCGGCGGGTCTGGCGCCCATGGTTTCGGCGAGTATCGAGGCGGCGTCGCCGCGCCCGGTCCGGTCGGCGATGATGCGTTGGAGGGTGTCCTCCAATCCGGCGCTGATGTCGGTGGAATCGGCGGGCATGATGCACTGGTAGACGGGTGCTCCCCAGTTCGTCGCCGTGCCGGCGAGCGTGTATTCCATGATGCGTTCGCTGGGTTCGAGCAGTGATTCGAGCCGGAACGGTTCCCGTGCCGGCATCTGGTCGGGATTGGCGTGTTCTGCTGCGTGTTCGGCGACGAGTCGGGCGAACGTGGCCGAGCCTGAGGGCATGTCGCCGTCCAGCTGGTCGGCCACCGGTTTGACGAGGCCTTGGACCTGTCGGCGCAGGGTGTCGCCATCGGTGTCGTTGGCCTGCATGATGCGTTCGGTGATGCGCTCCGTGCCGTCCGATCGCATCACGTTGTCGTGCGTGTCTCCCCAGCGCTCGATCATCCGCATCGCGTCGGGGGTCGACTGCGTCGTGGCGTCGAGACCGGGCTCGTCGTCGGTGTAGGCGTCGATGATCTGCTTGAGTTCCGTGCCGGAATACCGTTTGGTGTCGGGGATGGTGGCGTCGATCAGGAACCCGTGGTCGGCGAGGGTGACGTTGTCGTTGATGACGGCGTCGCGCCCGTATTTCGCCACGTCGAAGTACATGCCGTATGGTCCGTCAAGGAGTTTCGCGAGTTCCGTGCTTTGGTTGACGCAATGCCAGCCGTACATCTCGTCCAGGTCGGGCGTGTTCTCCTGCGTGATGCCTTGCGGCGGGTCGTAGGTCATGTATTCGATGTCCTCGGATTGGACGAGCAGGTTCGCCAGTCCGATCGGGTCGTGCACGCCGTTCATATCGGCCGCCAGCCGTACAGCCTCCAATGCTTCGGGCTGGTCTTGCGCGAAGATCCGGGCGGCTTGCGCGAGCGTGTTCAGGGCGTGGAGGTCTTCGTATTCGCCGGGCCGGTAGTCGAGTGCGGCGAGCAGGCCCGTGTATTCGTGGTCGAAGATGCCGTATTCCTCATAGGTGACGCCTCCTTGGCGTCCGATCTCATAGGCTTGCTGCGCGTCGAGCGTCAGTCCTACCTGTTCGGTGAGGAACCGGTCGATCCGCTGCTCGTCCGTGGGCAGGCGCAGCCATCCGCCGATGAGCGTGCCCTCGTTGTATCGGCCGAGGTTGCCTACCCATACGTTGATCGTCAGATCGTCTTCCGCCATCATCGGCTCCTTGTCTGTGTTTGCGTCTGCGTTCTTGCCTGCGCGGTGGATGGTGTTTGCGCGCGGCGTTCGGCCCTGTCCTTGATGGCGTCGAGCGTCCGGCTCTTGCCGGCCGGCCGGGATTGCGCGGCCGCCGGTTCGGGGTTTTCCGGGCCGGGTGCTGCTGGTGGTTCCTCGCCGGCTGGGGTGCCGGTGGTGGCGGTGACCGGTTTGTTTTCGGCGTGCTGCCTCGCATAGGCCATGCGTTGCGCTTTGACGGCGCGGCACAGCTGCCATGCGTCGTCGATGCGCATGGTCTCGCGTTGCTCGCCTTTGCCACGCCACAGTTCCACCGGTTCGCCGGGTTTGAAGCTGACGGTCACGTCGCGCCCGTTCAGTTTGGCGTCCCTCGCATGGTCGGTCAGGAAGCGGTCGAGCTGCCATCCGGTCAGGTCCACGCCGCGGATGCTGGTGCCCTGCGGTATCGCCACGCGCATCTTGTCGAACATGCGCCCGTCCTTGGAGGTCATCCGGTACAGGTGCACGTAGCTGTTGGGGAAGTTCACGCGCGGCCAGATCTCCCTTGTTCTTCCACCGGCCGCGGGTTGCGCCGTCTGCTCGCCGCCGGGCCGGCCGACAGCCGTCTCGTTCCGCCTCGGCTCCGGGACCGGGACCTGCGCGTTCCCGGGCTGCTCGGGCTGCCATCGCGTCGGCGTCTGCATGGCGTCGGGCGTGTTCCATGATGGTGCGGCCTGCGTGCGGATGCGTTGGGCGATCTCGTCGGAGGCCTGATCGAGGTCCGGCGCAGGGAAGCTGATCGAGGCGTCGGGCCATGCCTGGTTGTGGCGTCGGATCGCGTCATCGACGACCATGCGGGCGACCTGGCCCAGCCGATTGTCCTGCGGCATGCCGGCGGCCGCGTATTGCTCGCCGCGTCGTGCGATGTCCGCCAGGGCCTGCCGGTCGTTGTCGATGAGGTTGTCCATGAGCCAACGCGCGTTGGCTGAAAGCTCGGGCATGACGATGCTCCTTTCCGGTCATGGTCGTCGCGCATCCGTTCACCGGGTGCGGGTGCGTTGCTTCGAGGGCGCGGTGCGGCGTTGCCCTTCGATGCGTTTGCCGGCCCGCGTGCGGATGTCGTTCAAGGTCTGCTGCTTGGTTTTGGGGCGGCGCACGCCGCCGTCCGGGGCGGGGATGTCCATGCGGTTCCAGTCCAGGCCCCGTGAGCGTGCGGTCAGGGTTTCGATAGTGTCGGCGATCCGTCTGGCCTGGCCGGCCGGGTAGGTGAAGCGCACCGTGTCGTCGGCGACCCGTTGCGTGTGGTGGGGTATGTGGAGCCGGTCGAGCTGGTCGGTGATGATCGCAGCGTCACGGTCCCAGGGCACCGTGCGGAAGTCAAACCGGCCGTTCGATGGCGATTCGGCGTCGAAGGCGAGGCGCAGCGCGTCGTCGGAGGGTTCGAGGAACGGATTCGGCTCCTCTCGTTCCGGTGCCGGCATTGTCTCCGTGGCCGGCCGTGCGGGATCGGCGTCGCCGGGTTCGGGAATCGTGGCGGTCTCCTGCCGGGCGAGTTCCCGGTTGAGGCGTTCGACGATGCGTGAGACGACGTGGTTGACCTCGTCGGCGTCCTTGCCTTGGAAGTGGAGGAAGGTGCGGCCGGTGTCGCGGTCGTGCTCGATGTGGAAGGTGATGCCGGCCTTTTTCAGGTCGTGTTCGAGCTGTCGGGCGTATCGTCCGGTGACTTCCTGCACGTTGATCGGCTCGCCGGTGCGATGCAGGGTCTTGCCGTCCACCTTGCCGGTGGTCCTGATACGCCGTAATGTCTCGCCGGTGGCATGCACGCCGATGCCGAGCAGGTGCAGCGCCTTGTCGAGCCCGTATTTGGTCACGTCGATGATGACGCGCGTGCCTTGCTCGCTGACGCGCATCATGAGTTCCTGTGCCTGGTCCTCGGCCGCCATAGGATTCTCCCGTCATCCGTCGTGGTTCGTTGCGTTCCAGCTTCCGCCGGCTCACCGGTTCCTGCGGCGGACACGATGCCCGCCATCGCGGCGTTGCGCGCGCCGTGCGCCGTCGGAGCGTTCGGCGGTTGGCGTGGTGCGGGCGATGAGCCGGCGCAGGGCGAGGGCGTCGGAGGCCAGGCCACGGGTCTCCTGCTCCTCGATGGCGAGCTGGGCCTCCAGTCCCGTGGCGTCGGCTCCCTGATCATGGTTGTCGGCGATGAGCGCGATCAGGGCGCGCATGTGCTTCGCGTTGAGTTCGACGGAGTCGGTGAGTCGGCCGAGCGTCGCCAGCCGGCCGTCGCCTTCGTCGATGACCTGGGCGAGCACCTTGAGCTCGCGCAGGCTGTCGGCGAGCCGGTCGCAGGCGATTGCCTGACGCAGCGCGCGCCCGTTCACGCCGGTCAGGTCCCGGCCGTCGAACCGTTGACGGCAGTAGTCCTCCAGTCGCAGCGTGGGCCGCGCGAACCATGCGTACAGGCCCTCGCAGTCCGTTGAACGTGCATAGCCGCCGTTCTCGTCGGTGAGCACCTGTCTGACGTCGTCGGACAGGTAGGCGTGCCAGATCCTTCCGTCACGCACGAGCCGGTCGCACGGTATGGACAGGCGCAGGCGTCCGTGCGTGCCGGGCACCCGAACGGTCACCGCCGTATCCGTCCGACGGGCGATCATGGCCTCGTGGAAGGTGATCTCGCTGAGCGTGCGCCGGTGGATCTTGCCCATGATGGCGAGCATGTTGTATGCCACGCCCAGTCGCCGGTCTCGGATTCCGCGGGTCTGCCCGCATGGCGTGTAGGTGATGCGTCCGCCGCGCACGGTCGCGTTGACGCCGAGCGTCGCGAGTTCGCGGCGGAAGCCCGCGAAGTCATGGGCGTTCATGCAGGCCGTGTCGATGCTGGTGCGCAACCGGTCCTTGATGTTGCCGCCTCTGGCGCTCAGATGGAGTTCCCCGATCGACGGGGCCACGCGCCCGGACCGTTCCGGCATGAGGGTGTGCAGCCCGTATTCGCGGCACAGCCGGTCGCTGATCTTCCGCCATTCGCCCAGGGTTCCTTTCCTCAGACGCAGGGCCTTGCCCGTGATCCGGTCTGCCGGGCAGATGAGGATGTGGTTGTGCATGTGGGATCTGTCGGTGTGGGTGGCAATCACGTAGTCGTGCGTGCCTCCGGTGATCTCCCGGACGAACCGTTCCCCGATCAGATGCGCCAATCGGGGCGTGACCTGGTCGGTGGGATCGAACGATTGGATCACATGCAGCGCCAACACGGCCCCCTGCCGGCGTGAGCCGCCTTTCGTGGCGTCCAACGCACATTCGAAGCCTCGGGCGATGGACTCGGCGTCCGTGATGTCATCGCCGACGGTGGTCGAGGCCCACCGGTAGCCGTCGGTCTTGGCCGGGTTCGTCACGTAGGCGATGCTGCGGGCAAGCGTGCTTTTGATCTTGCCGATCTTGACTACAGCCATTCGGGCACCCCTTTGGGGTCAACGTCGGTCTCCACCCGGATGCGCAGGCCCGCGACCAGCCGTTCCGCCTGGCGCAGCTCGTCGAACACGCGCGAGAGCATGGCCAGGTCCGTCTCCCGCGTGGTGTTCGCGTGACGGGCGATCTGGTTGACGTTGTTGCCGATCCTCGCCAGTTGGGCGCTCACGTCATGCAGGTTCGCGGGCACGGTGATGTTGACGCGGTGGGCGCATCTGATCCTGTTGCGGGCGAACGCCATCCATCCCACGGGCCTGAGCCCGGCCTGGATGCGCTGACGGTTCTCCACTTTGAGCGAGTCCGCCACCCACCGCCATTCCTCCTCGCTGAACGTGACCGCCTTGCGGATCGTCCTGGAACGGTTGCCTTTCCAACCCATCGGCGCCTCCTCATATCGGGTTCCACGGGTGTCCCGCGATCGGCCCCGAGCCTCGCGGGGCCGCGCCGGTGTACGTACACCGGCGATGCTTGCTACACACCAACCGCCCCTCCGGGGAGGGGATGGTTGCGCACCGGTCAGTTTCGCCTTGGCGCCACGCCATGCGCGGCGGACTTCAGGTCACGTTTCGCATGCCGACGCCGGTTCCGTTTCGTGTCCGCCGGCATCATTGCCGGCGTCGTTCTACGATGCGGGGCAGTGAAGAACAATCACCGTGAGGAGACCGTCATGGCGAAGCCGAGGGAACGCAACCGGGCGATGCGCGCCATCGCCGACAACGCATTGGATGCCGAGTTGGAGGCGCTTCGGCGCAAACGCGGCGAACTGTCGCGTTTGGGTATCCTGCTGGACGATATGCGCTGGGCCGCGGAACGATTCCGTGACGCCGCCCAATCGTTCTGCGACGACCATCACATGCCTCGCGCCCAGCTCGTGCGCACGCTCAGGATGGAGCCAAGGGAGACGGGCATGGCGTTCCATGCCGTCACGCCCGACTACGGGCAGGCCAATCCCGCCGATAGTCACGGCGAAATCCATGATGACGAGGATTCGTCCCTCGAATCCGACGGCCGACCGGCATCCGCCGTCGATACACCGGAGATTGCCCTGACGGAAGACAACGCCGCAACGGCGAATGCGGCCGATGCCGGTGACGCCGGAGAATCCGGTTCGATTGGATTGGACCCGGAGGGATTGCGATTCGGTTTCCCGCGTCCTGGCGGCTACGCTGGATGACATTGGCTACATACGGGAGGTGACGGCGATGCCGATGCTGCTGGTGATGCTTGGCCTGTCGCTGGCGACGGGCGTGATACGCATGCTGATGCGTGGCGTGGCCTCGTGCCTTGCCCTGTTCGCGCACCCGTTGCGGCTCGTGGTGTTCCTCGTGAACTCCGTGTTCACGGCGTTCGCCATGCTGTCGGGATTGCTCATGCTGGCGTTCCTGCTCATGCATTTCCTCGCCGGCTCGGACGCTCCGGCATTGGACGGCTCGTTCGCGTTGATCGTCGCCACGTTTCTCACGGCCGTGCTTGCGAGCATGCTCATGGATTGGTGCGACGCGCGGCTCCGACGACGCTCCTCCCGCCACGGCTGAACGTCACCCGCCGCCGCTTGGCTCCGGAAGGCGCGGGCGCGCATGCGCCGTCACGTTTCGCCATTCGCGCCCGGACGGGGGCGGAACCCGTATTCCGGTTCCGCCCCGTCCGTCGCTTATTCGGCGTCGTCCGGCTCGCCGGATGCGTCGTCGGCTTGCGACGCCCCATCGTCGTCCGGTTCGCTGTCCTGCCCTATGCCGGTATCCTCGCCATTGTCGTCGTCATCGATTGGTACGAGGGAGCCGTTGAGGGCTTCGGCTTCCGTGTCCGAGGTGCGGTAGCCGAGTGTTTCCAACGCCTCGTACAACGGTGCGGCGTGTTCCGCGATGGTCGCCGCGTCACGCCACGTTTCCCAGCTGACGCGCTCTTCGGCCAAGGCGTAGAGCAGTCCGAACGCGGCCCGTTGCGGGTCGCCGGCAATCATCGCGGTGACGGACTCGCGTAACGGGTCTTCGGCCTCGTCCTCCGGCTTTGCATCATCGGCGTCGTCGCCCGCCGTGCCGATGCCGGTGATTTGCTCCCAGACGTCCTCGGCATGACTGTTCCATTGGTCGAATCCCTCGGTGAGCGTATCGAGCGCGAATCTCGCGGACAGCAGGGCGACGGCTTTGCCGATGCCCTTCGGCTGGGATTTCAGTTCCATGAGATGCGTCACGAACGCGATGCGCAAATCACGGCTTGCCCGCGCGAACTCCTTGGCCGGTGCCGTCTCGCGTTCCTCGCGTTCCCGTTCCTCGCGCCAACGCGCCTCACGCGCCTCGCGGGCCGCGGTCTCGGCCTCCTCGTCCACGGTTTCGTACAGGGCGATGCCGCGCGCCCATGACGCGCCTTCGGCCCGCACTCCCACGACGGGCGTGGCTCCGTCATGGGAGTCGCGCCATGCGTCGATGGCCTTGGCAATGTCGCCCGTGGTCAGCATCGTGGTGCGACGCAATCCCTTTGGCGAGTCATACCAGTTGTCCGCGTTCGGCTGTTCGTCGGCCGCGTCGATGCCCATGCGTTCCAATTCGGCTCGTGCCGTGTCGAGCCATTCGCGCCATGTTCGCTCCTGCCGGGCGTGCTTGACGGCCATGTTCCAGTTCTTGCCGCCTGCCGCCTCGGCGAGCCGTTCCTGAAGGTCTGGATGCCGGTCGAAGTCGGCGATGGTCTCCCAGTCGTCGATACTCAGCTGGGCTGTTCCGGCCTTGCTTCGCACGTTCTCGCCGATGGCGGCTATCTTCAGGCGTCGGCGCACCAATGACGTGGAACGGCCGGTGCGTTGCGCCGCCTCGTCCACGCCCACGCCCAAATCGAGAAGCCCCTGATAGCCGTCGGCCTCCTCGATGACGGTCAGGTCGGCGCGCTGGCTGTTCTCCACGAGCATGAGCTCGCGTTGCTCCCGTTCCGACAAATCGGCCACCACGGCGGGCACCCAGCTCAATCCGGCGAGTTTGGCGGCGGCGAGGAGGCGATGCCCGATGACGAGCAGGTAGCGTCCCTGCGGCGTGGGAGTGACGAGCAGGTTCTGCCGGATGCCCTGCGCGCGTATCGAATCCGCGAGTTCCGACACATCGCCCACGTCACGGCGCGGGTTCGCGGGGTTCGGATCGATAAGTCCCACGTCCAGCATGACGATGTTCGATTCCTCCATGCCCTCGTCGGCCGATACGGGACGTTCGATGATTGCGGTTTCCATGATTGTCTCCTTGAAAAACAGATGATTGGGGATTGGCTGGGGCTTCCGGAATCGGAAGCCCCAGCCAGATGAATCCACGGCCGACGCTCAGTGGCGGCGGCGTTCCGTCCACGCGGGGCGGATGCCGTGTTCGCTGGCCGCGAGCACGAGGGATGCCAGCGAGCAGTCGTCGTCCAAGGCCAAGGCCTTGAGCGCGCGCACCGCGGCGGCGGTCGAACGGTCGGCCATCCACAGCAGGTACGCGCACGACGCCATCGGCTGTGCCTTGTATCCGTCCGGGGCGTCGGCCGTCACCGATTCCAGCAACGCCGTCGCGCGTTCCCCGCGTCTCGTGTCCGGCTGATAGGCGGCGTCCTTGAACGCCCGTGACAGTTCGCGCATGACCACGGCCGCCGACTCCATCGAATGCGGCTGGGCGTACAGCATGTGCAGTTCGCCGCCGCTCATTTCGCGCAAAGATGCGAGTATCAGCGCGTCCCGCATGCTCAGGCACTCGGTCATCAGCACCGCCAGCGTGACGCGCTCCTCATGGGAGAAACCGCCCTCGTCGCGCGACAACAGGCCGTTCCACCTGTCCATCAGGGGCGCGAACCACTTGTCGGCCGCTTCCGCCGGTCCAAGTTCACGCCGGTCCTGAAGGAACCCGTCGCGTACGCGCTTCGCCAGTCCGGTTCCCGCCGTGCGGGTATCCACCATGTCGTTCATGTCCATCGGTCCTTTCCGTGTGGTTTCCATTTCGGACACCACCCGCCTGCCATGCGCGCAGGCGGAGAGACCGGAGGCGTGGACCGCGACGATCCGGGCCGTAGCGAAGACGGCATGCTGGTTCGCCGTCGCAGCGCAGGCACGGGAGCGGCGCGGGACACGGCGCAGGGAACGCAGACGGAGCGCATGGCATGCTGGTGGTGGCCGCAAACCCTTCGTCAGATTCCGCGCGGCCCACCGCCGCGAGCATGCGAGCGGCCAGACAGCACGGTCATGCGCACAGCGCATGGCCCGGGGCCGCGTTCCCGCGCCGATTGCGGAGAGTATGTCGAACAGCCCCGCCTGGAGCATTCTCTCCACAAGCGGCGCGGATGTCATCTATAGATGACATAGCATCCCAAAACGAACTATCAAGAAGACACACCTGGCATCATTTGACGTAAATCAGTTTCATTTACAGGAGGGGATATGACTACTGATTCTTCCGACAAAAGTGCGCTTTTTGATATCCACACAGCACCAGCAAAAGCGATGAAATATCTACGGGAATTTGACGAAGCTGTTCAAAGCAAGGGGTTCCCGTGTATTTTTGCACCATTGGCGTTCCGACACAATGATTTATTGTTTGGTCTTGCTGATGTTTCAGCAGGATATCAGCAAATAGCACTGTTGTTCAATGCGGCAGTTCAATCAATCATGAAAAATTCGAATCAGACAATTGTTCTTTGGATTGAAGGAGCGGGTACCAATAATCTTGAAGAAGATAAGAATTTAGCTTCCGCTATTCTCAAGGAACTACTAACAGCGGATCAGACACCTTGGCCTGCTTCCGCACCTACCAATCCAAACGATCCCAATTGGGATTTTTGGTATGGAGGTGTTGATTTCTTTATCAATTTCAGTACCCCACATCACGTTAAACGCCGTAGTCGCAATCTGGGAAGTGCTTTCACGCTGGTAATTCAATCGCGATCTACTTTTGACCATATTGGTAAGAACCCGATGCAGATACGTCATCGTATTCGTGAACGTATTGCACAATATGACGCAATTTCAATTTCCCCGGCTTTAGGAGAACACGGTAACGCTCCGGAATTGCCGCAGTTCTTCCTAGGCGACGATAATATCGAGGCATCCATGCTGCTGACCGAACAGGATATTCTCAGCCGAATCAAACGATGAAATCTATAAATACCCGAGACAAAATACTGCTCGCAACAGGCATGGTGACAGTCGGCTCGTTGGGCATCCAGACCTCTTCGTCCCTGTCGGCGTCGTTGTTCGATGCGTTGGGTCCGATTCCGGTCAGTTCGATGCGTATGCTTGTCGCCGCGGTCGTCATGCTCGCGCTCATCCGTCCGAAACTCGCGGGCCGGTCGAAAGGCGAATGGTTGGGCATCGTGGTCTACGGGCTGGCGATGGCGGCGATGAACGTCTGCCTGTACTCGGCCATCGACCGCATCCCGATGGGCGTGGCCGTCACCCTGGAATTCCTCGGCCCATGCGTGGTCGCCCTGGCCGGATCTCATCACTGGCGCGAGGGACTGTGCGCGGTGGTCGCGCTGGTGGGTGTGGGATTGATCTCGTTCACGCCGGGAGGCTACTTCAACCCGGCCGGCTACCTGTTCGCCTTGGGTTCGGCCTGCTGCTTCGGCCTGTACACGCTGTTCGCCGACAAGGTCGGCAAGGGCACCGGACTGGACGGGCTCGCCCTGTCGGTCACGGTCGCCGCTCTCACCACGCTGCCGGTATCGGTCAGCCACGCCGCGCATGCGATGCCCGCCCAATGGGGCGTCATCGCCGCGTCGGCAGTGCTGGGAGTGGCGATTCCCTACACGATGGACACGCTGTCCGGGCGCATCACGTCGGCGCGCGTGGTTGGCACGCTGTTCTCCATCGACCCAGCCATGAGTGTGGTCATCGCCGCGCTGATCCTGCACCAAACCATCACTCTTACGGCCGTGTTCGGCGTCATCGTCGTCTCCCTCGCCGGAGCCCTGCTCGTATGGACAGCCGATAAAGCGTAAAAAACAAGCACAAGTGGCTGGCAAGAACAAACGCCTCCTGTCAGCCACTCTATTCCATCATTGAACGCTAAATCCTTGATCTGCGGCATAGTTCTTTAAAGCCTTTTGCCACTTGTCGGCGGCAGCCTTGAAAGTCTCCTTGCCGGAGAAGAATGATCCCATATTGTCGTTGTAGATGGAGCGGGCGTAGGGCTCGAAGGGTAGGAACTCCCATTTGCCGGTGACGTCCTTGGCGGCCCGGGAGAAGACCTCGTTGTATTTCTGGCCGCCGAAGAACTCGTTGTCGCTGCCGTCGGCGTTCCTGAGCGTGGTCTTGGCGAGGAAGTCCTTCTGGTTGAGGGTCTTGGTGGTGGCGGGGAAGCTGCCGTTGGATACGCGGGCGTCGATGCCTTCGTTGTTGGTGGTGACGTATTCGACGAACTTCTTGGCGGCGTCGAGTTTGCCGTCGGGGATCTTCTTGGTGATGGCCAGTCCGCTGCCGCCGTATTCGCCGTTGATGGGCATTCCGTCGATGGTGGGCAGGAGGGCTACGCGGAATTTGCCGGTGGCTTGGGGCACGCCCTGCAGGAGGTTGTTGGCCATCCATGCGCCGCTGATGAGGCTGGCGGTGGAGCCGTCTCCCAGGGATTTCATCCAGTCGTCGGTCCAGGTCTTCGTGTGGACGTCGATGAGGTCTTCGTCGCGCATCTTCTGCCAGAGGTTCATGAACCGCTGGGCGCCCTTGTCCTTGGTGATATTGATGGTCAGTTTGTCGTCGTTGAGTTTGTAGGCGTGGCCGCCCATGGCCCACATCATCGCGTTGAACAGGCCCGCGTCGCCGGAGTCGGAGATGATGTAGGAGCCGGTGGCGCGAATCTTCTTCGCGTCCTCGTAGAACTCGTCCCACGTGGTCGGCGGTTCGCTGATGCCGGCCTTGTCGAACACGTCCTTGTCGTAGAAGTAGGCCATCGGGCCCGAGTCGGCAGGCATCGCGTACACGCCGCCGTTGATGTTCACGGAGCTCCATGTGCCGGGGGTGAACGTCTTCTTGAGCTTGACGGTGTCGTAGACCTTGCTCAGGTCCATGAGTGTGTCCGAGTGCACGAACTGCGGGATGGCGAGGTATTCGATCAGGGTGACGTCGGGCAGGCCGTTGCCGGCCTGGGCCGCGTTGTTGAGCGCGGTGTAGGTCTCCTCGGTGCTGCCGACGTTGCTCACCTTCACCGTGATGTCGGGATTGGCCTTCATGAAGATTTTGGCGGCGCGATCGATGCTGGCGTCCCACGACCATACCGTCAGTTCGGTCTTGCCCGAGCTTGCGATTGTGTTGCCGCATCCCGCGAGCGGGATGAGCAGGGCTCCGATGGCGGCCGTGGCTATGGCTACGCGTGTGGTGTTATTCATGTTGGTCTTCTTTCCGTGCTCGACCGTCTTTGGCCGTATGCCGCAACTATTTTGTTTGGATGTCGAACATGATTATGTACAGAGATGGGAAACTTGTCAAAACACCGGGGTTTTCATATTGTCAGTCCCCTGATGGGTGTTATTCTGAAAGCCGTTCGAGGATGACGCCGGGATGTCCGTCCCGATAATGTGATTCCGCATTTCCGCAATCGTCTCACCCGAGGAGGGCTCCCATGTACGCTAAATCCAATCCCAGCGACGCAAGGGCCAACAACCGCAGACTGTTGTTCCGGCTGCTGTTCCCCGACCGGCAACTGTCGCGCGCCGACCTGTGCAAGGAGACGGGGCTCTCGCGCGCCACTGCCACGGATGTGACCGGCGAGATGATCGACGACGGCCTGCTACGTGAACTGGGGTCGGGGAAACGGGATGGCCGCGGCAAGCCGGGCACCTTGCTGGCCATCGATACGGACGTGCTTCGTCTGGTGTGCATCGATCTGTCGCGCCCGTATGTGATGACCGGCGCCGTGATGGATTTGCGGGCCAGAATCGTGGAACGTCGCGAACGTGTGCTTGATGATGGCGACCGGGTCGATCTCGACGACGTGCTTTCGCTCGTCGGTCAGATGATCCGGCTTGCCGGTTCGGGGCTTGTCGGCATCGGCGTCGCAGTCCCCGGCGTGGTCTCCGGTGCGGGGAGGGTGATCTCCAGCTCCAATCTCGGCTGGGACGACGTGGAGCTTCGCGACATGCTCGAAGGCGAGTTCTCGTTGCCGGTCCGAGTGGACAACGACGCGAACGCCGCACTGCTCGCCGACCGCTTCCTCGGGCACGGCAATCCCAACTGCCTGCTCGTGCAGATCACCCGGGGCATCGGCGCGTCGGTGCTGCTCAACGACGAGTTCGTGGATGGCGACGACCATGCGGCCGGCGAGATCGGCCATGTTGTGATCGACCCGAACGGTCCGGCATGTACCTGCGGCAAGCGCGGCTGCCTGGAGACCTACGTCTCCGCCATCGCGTTGCGCGACCGCATTCGTCAGGACCCGAATCGGCGCGCGGACATCCTGGCCGAAGCTGGTGCGAGGCTCGGCGGAGCTCTGGCCATGCCGGCGAGCCTGTTGAATCTTCATGACATCGCCGTCTACGGACCTCCCGACATCGTCGGCGAGACGCTGCTCAATGCATGCGACGAGACCGTCAACTCCTTGTCGCGGAACGACTACCAGAGCAGTATGCGGGTGCGTCGGTGTGAGCTCGGTGACGACGCCACTCTGCGGGGGCAGGCGGTCTCCGTGCTGCGCGAGATCGTGGGCAGGCGCGGGCTGTCCGCGGCGGCCTCGTCCTGACGCCACGTGCGTCCCGCCGCCAAGCGCGCGTGGCGTGGTGTATCATCGCTTCCCGAATCCAATATGTAAGGATTCCGAACATAATGGCGGGCGGACGAAACAGGAGTCCGCCCTCGGGAACGGAGATCGTCATGACGATGAATGCCAGTGGTACGCCGGAAACAGAGAACCTGCGCGTCGGCGTGGATGTCGGCGGAACGAAGATCGAGGCGGTGCTGACCGATGCGGCCGGCACGGTTCTCGCATCCGCGCGCAAGGCAGCCCGGAAAGGCGGTGACGAGGTCGTGGAGGATGCGGTAGCCATCGTGCGGCAGGTGGCCGGAATGCGGTTCGATGAGGTGAGATCGGTGGGCATCGGCATCCCCGGGCTGGTGCACCGCGACACCGGGCGCGTGGAGAACGTGGTCAATCTCGGAATTGAGAACCTGGAGCTGGGAGGTCGCGCATCCGGCATGCTCGGCCTTCCCGTGTGGGTGGACAACGATGTGAACGCCGCGGCGCTGGGGGCCTATGGAACGCTGCCCGACCGGCTCAAGCACGGCAGGATGGCGTTCGTCAACCTGGGGACGGGGCTGGCGGCCGGCTTCGTTCGCGCCGGTCTCGTCGAACGCGGCGACACCGGCGCCCTCGGGGAGATCGGCCACCTGCCGGTGGACCCCAACCGCATGGCGTGCAAATGCGGTCAGCGCGGATGCCTGGAGACCGCATGCTCGGGAGGGGGCCTGCGGCGCATGTGGCCCGTCGCGGATCCTCCGCTGCCCGACATCCTCGCGAGGGCCGACGGCGGCGATGGCGAAGCGGAACGGGTTCTTGGCATCGCGCTGCATGCCCTCGCCGACGTCGTGCAGATCGTCGCCCAGGCCGCGGATCCTTCGGTCATCGTCATCGGAGGCGGTGTTTCCCGCGCCGGGTCCCCGTTGCTTGATGCGCTGCGCGGGGAACTGCGCAACAGGGAGGCCTCCAGCGGATTCATCGCGGGTCTGCGGCTGACGGAACGCCTGCGGCTCGCCGATGCGTCGATTCCGATCGGCGCGCTCGGAGCGTCCCTCATCGCCTGCTGACCAGACCCCGGTGCCGACGGACCATCGGCGCGCCGAAACCAGATTCCCCAATCTCCAACAGACGGGGTGCACCACATCCATTATTTTGTTCGACTGACTTGCAAAAAAGGTTAAGGCGTCATATCCTTGGCTCTCAAGGAGGTTGAAACCAACTACAGGAATTACGCAAGGCTTGCTAACAAAATATCCGGTCTTGCTGCGGCGCGATGCCCAGAAGTGGTGTGGCGTCATGTTCCTCGGTATCGCTACGGACGTCGGCAACGGCGTCCGTAGCGGCATCGCCCGCGCACGGCAGCGCGGGCGGATACGGACCCGGGACCGTCGTGCGCAGCGGCACGTCGCGCCATTCCTCCGAACGACGGCGTCGGGCAGGCATTCCAGGAAAAGGAAACCATCATGAGAACGAAGAGGATTTCAGCGGCCATCGCCTTGGCGGCCGCGTCGGCGCTCACCCTGTCGGGATGCTCGATGGGAGCCCCGTCCGGCGGCTCGCAGCAGGATGCATCCGCAGGCGGCAAGCTGACGGTGTGGATCATGCAGGGCGACCAGAGCGAGGACACCATCAAGGCGATCAACGAGCGGTTCACCAAGGAGACGGGCGTCAAGGTCGATGTGCAGACCCAGGTGTGGGCCGACATCAACACGAAGGTGACGACCGCGCTGTCCACGGACACGCCGCCGGACGTGATCGATCTGGGCAACACGCAGGTCGCAGGGTTCGCCGTGAGCGGCGGCCTTCTGGATCTGACGGACAAGGCCGACGACATGAGGCAGGGGCACACCTGGCTGTCCGGCCTTGAGGAGCCCGCCACCATCGACGGCAGACTGTATGGCATCCCCGCGCTGGGAGCCGCCGGCGCCGTGATCTACAACAAGAAGATGTGGTCCGCGGCCGGAATCGACAATCCTCCGAGCACGTACGAGGAGCTTGAGACCGATCTCCAGAAGCTCCGGGATGCGAACACCGACAAGGATTTCTCCCCGTTCTATATGCCGGGGCGTGATTGGAAGTCGGCGGCGCGGTGGATCTGGGATGCCGGCGGCGATTTCGCCGAACAGCAGTCGGACGGAACCTGGAAGAGCACCTTGTCGAGCGACGCCTCGCTCAAGGGCATCGACCAATGGCTGGAATTCCAGCACAAGTGGTCCTCCGAGGCGTCCCGCTCGCTGGACACCGGCAACCCCGATTTCAGCCAGCTGCTGGCCGAAGGCAAGACCGGTGCGATCCTGAACAACAGCGCCGGCATCCGCACCATCCAGCAGTACAACCCCGACCTCACGACCGACGATCTGGGATCGTTCCCCATGCCCGGCGCCAGCGGCAAGCTCCAGCCTGCGATGATGGCCGGATCGGTGTGGGGCGTCGCGCAGAAGAGCAAGCGCCAGGAGCTGGCGCTCAAGTGGATCAAGATCGCCGCGAGCCCCGAGATCCAGAAGGACTACGTGTTCGCCAAGGACGGATGGATGCCCAACTACGTCGAAGGCCTCGACGAGGTCATGAAGTCCGCGGACTTCCCGTCCTACCTGACCGGCTTCTTCGAATCGGCGAAGGACACCAAGGCCACACCGGCGTCCCCGCAATGGCAGACCATCGAGAACGACAGCTCCCTGAACTGCTTCGGAGACATCGCCACCGGCGCGACCACGGCCAAGGCCGCGGCCAAGTCGTTCGACGAGCATGCGGACTCCCTGTACGCGAAGAAGTAGGGGAAGCGTGATGAGCAATGCGCAATCGACGGCGGCCGCCGTCCCCGTGGTGAAGCGGCGTCGCAATCTGACGCCCCTGTGGCTGCTGACGCCCGCCGGCGTGATCATCGTCGCGCTGGTCGTGGTGCCGTTGGTCTTCCTAGTCTTCACGTCGTTCACGGACTTCAACCAGAAGACCCTGTTCACGGGCTCGTTCAACATCGTCGGGTTCGACCAGTACGAGAACGTGCTGACCGACCCGGAGTTCTACAAGTCGCTGGCCCGCACGTTCGGGTTCGCGGCCGCCCTCGTGGCCGGCAGCGTGCTGATCGGCATGGGCGTGGCCCAGCTGATGACCAAGCTGGGGCCGGTGATGCGCTGGCTGGTCACGTTCGTGCTGATCTTCGCGTGGGCCATGCCGAACGTGGCCTCGTCGGTGGTGTGGAAGTGGCTGTTCCAGCCGGGGTACGGCGTGGTCAACTGGCTGCTGACCCAGACCCATTTGTTCGGCGACGTGACGAACCTGTCGTGGACCGACAACACGTGGCTCGCGTTCCTGGAGATCTGGCTGCTGGTCGTCTGGCAGGCCGTCCCGTACATCGCGATCAACCTGTACGCGGCGACCACGCAGGTGGACAAGTCCTGCCTTGAAGCGGCCCAGCTGGACGGCTGTTCGAAGCTGCGCTGCTACTGGCAGATCACCGTGCCGCTGATCAAGCCGAGCCTGATGGTCATCACGATGCTGTCGGTGATCTGGGACTTCAACGTGTTCAACCAGATCTGGCTCGTCTCCCAGGGAGGCCCCCGCGAGACGACCGCGACGATCGGCATCTTCACCTACAAGAAGGCGTTCGTGTCGTTCGACATCGGCACCGGCGCCGCCGCGAGCGTGCTGGTCACGCTCATCCTGCTCGCCCTGACGAGCGTGTACATCCGCTACCTGCTCAAATCCGGGGAGGACCTGTGACCATGAATAGGGCAACCGCAAACCACGGCATCGCGCCGCGCGCCAAGCGCAGCGCATCGGCCGAGCTGCGCCGCATCGGCACGATCGTATTGGCCGTCGTGTTCTGCATCGTGTGGATCTTCCCGGTCTACTGGATGTTCGTCACGTCGATCAAGCCGCGCAACCAGATCATGACCGCCACTCCCGTGTTCTGGCCCGCGAAGCTGTCGATTGACAACTTCATGGTGGCCGTCACCCAGACCTCGTTTCTGACGAACCTGAAGAACAGCGTGATCGTGACCGCCGTGTCGATCGTCCTGTCGATCGTCCTCGCGTTCTTCGCGTGCGCGGCCCTGACCCTCTACCGGTTCCGCGGCCGCAAGGCGATCATGGTGTTCGTGCTGGCCATCCAGATGACCTCGGGCGGCATCATCCCGCAGTTCATCATCTTCAACCAGTTCGGCCTGCTCAACAAGTACAGCGGCCTGATCCTCGCGTACATCGCCATGGTCCTGCCGTTCGCGATCTGGAACATGCGCGGCTTCTTCCTGAACATCCCGAAGGACATCTTCGAGTCCGCGGCCGTCGAGGGAGCCAACGACTGGCAGATCCTGTGGAAGATCACCTTCCCCCTGGCCGCGCCCGGCATCGTGTCCACGTCCGTGTTCGCGTTCATCAACGCCTGGAACGACTACATGACCGCCTACACGTTCATGAAGGACCAGTCCAAGTACACGCTGCCCGTATGGCTCTCCTCGTTCTCCACGCCCACCATGGGCACCGACTTCGGCGGGCAGATGGCCGCATCCGTCATCTTCTCCCTGCCCGTCGTGATCTTCTTCATGATCATTCAACGCAACATCATGAAGGGCGTCACCACTGGAGCCGTCAAATAACACAAACGGAGCGATGAACAATGCGTGCGGCGCCGGGACCATTTCCGCGAGTGGTTCCGGCGCCGCGCGTCATCTCGGAACCCAAAACGCAATATACCGCAATCAAAGGTGAACCACTGAGAAAGGACTTCCATGAGCGATCAAGCAACCCTGAAGGGATGGACCATCATTCCCACGCCGCAGACCGTACAACACAAGGCGGGCGTCTCACTGCTGCCGATGTGCGGCCGAGTCAACGAGCCACGTGCGTTCGGAGACGAACGGCAGGTACTCGCAACGCAACTTGCCGACGACATCCATGCGGTTACGGGATTGGAATGGGACATCACCACGGGTGACCGTTGGCCTGGATTCATCACATTGACGACACTGGACGATCTCGATGCGCGTCCGTCCGGCGCGTACACGCTCGACATCGCCAAGGACGGCGTGACCGTCAGGGGAGCGGACTTCGAGGGCGTGCGCAACGGCGTGCAGACCCTGCGCCAGCTCATCCGCCAATGCGGCGCCGCCCTGCCCCGCCTGCACATCGAGGACCAGCCCGCCTTCGAAACGCGCGGCTACTACCTCGACGTCACCCGCGGGCGCGTCCCCACCCTCGACTGGCTCAAGACCTGGGCCGACAAACTCTGCCTCTACAAGTACAACCAGCTCCAGCTCTACGTCGAACACACCTTCCGCTTCGACGGGATGAGCGAGACCTGGCGCGGCTCCAGCCCGCTCACCCCGCGCGACATCCTCGCATTCGACGACTATTGCGCCGAACGGGGCATCGAGCTGGTCCCGTCCGTCTCCACGTTCGGGCATCTCTACATGGCCCTGCGCACACACACATTCCGCGATCTCGGAGAGTTCCCCGAAACCGCCGACGAGCCGTTCGGATTCATCGACCGCATGCGCCACCACACGCTCAACATCGGCGACGACCGCGCCTTCGACCTCTCGTGCCGGCTCATCGACGACTACCTGCAGCTCTTCCGGTCGGACAGGTTCAACATCTGCGCCGACGAGACCTTCGACCTCGGCAGGGGCCGATCCAAACCCCTCGCCGGGAGGATCGGCGTCGCCGCCATGTACGCCGACTACGTCACCCGCCTGTGCCGCCACCTCGAAACCCAAGGCAAGCAGCCGATGATGTGGGGCGACATCGCCCTCGAACACCCCGAGATCCTGGAACGACTCCCCGAAACCGTCACCCTGCTCAACTGGCAGTACGACCCGCAGGTCGACGACGGGAAGATCCGCACCGTCGCCGAATCCGGCGCCCGGCAGATCGTCTGCCCGGCCGTATGGTGCTGGAACGCGCTCCTGCCGCGCATCGACGACGCGTGGAACAACATCACCCGCATGGCCCGCTACGGCACGCAATACCAAGCGGCAGGCATGCTCGTCACCGACTGGGGCGACCTCGGCCACGTCAACGACCCGCGCATGGCCATCCCCGGCATGATCATCGGCGCACAGGAAGCTTGGAACCCGGGACGAATCCCGAACGAGGCCGACATGCTCAGCCGCATCTCCCGACTCGAATACCATGACGCCAGCGGAGAACTGCTTGATATCCTTGCTCGTGCAAGCCATGCGGCCTGCTTCCAATGGAACCACCTGATCACTTGGCTGGAACTTGATGACGGACAGGACGGCGTCAACACTGGGGTCCTGCAAACCATCCAGGGACTGCTACCGGAAGACGAACGACCGGACGACGTGGTCCGCACCCTTCAGGACGGAAGCCGGGCACCGTCACTTGCGGAATCCCGACGGATACTGCTCCGCTATCTGAAACATCACGTCACGCTCGGCGAAACCGCAGATCACCTTCTACAGACCAGTGCCCGTCGAATCTCCGCAATCGCCGCGACCTCAGGACCTTGGACCAACGGGGATGCCGCTGCATTTCGCGTAGCCATCGAGGGGCAGCGACTTCTGAACCGAGTTGGCCTCCGACTCGCGTCCGAGACCGGGGTCATTGGCACTGTGCAATCGGGTGAGGCGATTCAGCATGACGACGCGGTGAACCTTGCCGAAGCATTGGAGATCTGGATGGAGGCGTATGCGGCGCAATGGGGTATGACCAGCCGCGACTCCGAACTGCACAGACTGCAGGGAGTCGTTTTCCGGGTTGCTGAGCACCTGCGCTCAGCGAACGGAGCACGAAGCGTACTATGAGCAGCAGCGTTTCGTGAGAGGAGTCTTCATGCTACACCCAACCGATTCCTGAGCAACTAGTACCAGTACGCATTGGTGGTCTTGTCCGGCACAAGAGACCAAGGCCACCAATGTCGCCGACTTGAAACCAAACGCTTACGACGCCACCACACTTGGCCGTATCACGGATGATTGAGCAATGTATCTAGGGAAACGAATCAGAATCGCCATTGTCGATAACGACAAACTCACGCTTGGCATGATGAAACTTATGGTTAAGCAGCTGCTGCCGTTCGCCGAAATATATTGGACGGCGGCGAAAGGCAAAACGGCCATAGACAAATGCCTAGATAAGAAAACGCAGCCTGACGTTCTGCTGGTGGACATGTCCCTGGAAGACATGACCGGTTATGAGGTATGTCGGGCCATCCGTTCCAAAACACCGCAGATTGTGCTGATCGGCATAACCGCTTTCTCCTTGGAACGATATTATGTGCAGGCCTTGGAAAACGGGGCTGCGTGCTTGATGGATAAGGCGCAGGTGCGTGACGTCTGCCAAGCCCTGTGCCTGTTGGCTAACGGACAATCACCTCATGTGAAATACGAGTCATCGGAAACCGCACAGGAAGCCTATGCAAGACTGTCCAGAGAGGACAATCCGGAGCATCGATACAAAAACCTCACCAGAAGAGAGGAAGAGGTCATGAATCTGTGCGCGCTAGGATATACATCAAAGGAAATAGGAGCAAAACTCAGTATAGGGGAACCGACCGTAAAGACATACATCAAACGGGTAGTCGAGAAAATAGGTGCCAAAAACCGAACGCAAGCAGTAATCCGTTGGCTTGAAATGAAGGAAGAATGAAAGACAGGCGCGGAGCATTCATCGCTTATATAAGTCGAAATTCCACATACATCCGCTATCTTCTTCCTGCGATCAGCATTATCCTTACGCTGGCGGAAACCTGGTCCTATCCGCCAAACAGCGCAGTGACCGGCCTGCTGGTCATTATTCATATAGGCGCACTTGCGTTAATGGCATTTCGACCGATGCTGGGTGCCAATATAGTCGTGGTTTCCTTTCTTATATGCTGCCTTATACCGGATGATAGTGGGCCGAGTTTCCTGTGGGGAATCTGGCTGGCATTGGCCTATGCGGGGCTATATGTCCAACCTCCATACGGGGCGATTTACCCGCTGGCGGTATCCGCAGTGCGCATGTGGAGATTCGACGAGACCGGCACCCCGGTCAGTGAATACGTCATGCTGCTGTTCATCATGTTTTTGGTTTTCTTCGCCGGGCGAGCCGTTTCATGGAGTAATCTGGCGAATCAGGCCGAACAGGATAAACTGAGGGTCGAGAAAATGCAGCAGCATCTTGCAATGATCCGAAAGGAGAACATCGCCGCCAGCCAGATTCATGATTCCGTTACCGGAAACCTCACCTATATGGCAATATTGCTGGACAGGAAATCTCTGAATCACGAAAACGTCTTCACCGAAACGGAAGTCACGGAACTTCGCACAATGCTCGTCAAGACATTGGGAGAAGTTCGAAGCGCTATCAACTTAATGAATGGCGATGATGCAGAACACATGAACGACATGAATGCATCTTGTGCAAGTCAGATTCAAACCATTGCGGAACAAGGAGACAGAACCTTGGCGAAGCTTGGTTTTTCAGGAAAGACACGTTTGTCTTCGAACCTTCCGGAAAGCATCAATGATGATTGCTCACGCGAAATAGTGTCGTTGCTGCAGGAGCTATATACGAATACCGCCGCCCACGCAAAGCCGAACGGGGAATACTACATCTCCGTCAACTTCCACGATTCATCCATCCATATCGATCAGGTCAACGATGTGTCGGACGATAACCTGTTTCCCGATAAGCCGGCATCACGCAATGGTTTGAAGCTGCATATCGAGCGTATACGGTCTTTGGGCGGCAATTCGAGAATTTCCACTGAAGACGGGACCTGGCAGCTCCACGTCAGAATTCCCCTCGAATCAGCTTCCGATATGGCAGATCCAGTATAGTGGCGGCGGGCAACCCGGATAGATACGGGTGCTTGCCGTGGAGACGGATTCCCATTGGCTTGTGGAACCAGCTCCTGCAGGAGGAGCGCCTGACGTCACCAACGATACGAGAATCAACACAGAGGCAATTACTTTCATGACTGTCCTTTCCGTGATGTGCAGTATCGCATAATCACGAGGTTCGTTGACCCACCATCAATGTTTTGTCATCTATCGCATGACATTCCCTGGAGCCATCGGATTCTGACCTCATCAATGGTCGTGTTCGTGTAGACGTGGGGTCCGTCAAATCAATCGGACGCCCACGCCTGCTCGCTACTTTCTTGATGGATGGTTATTCGTCCATGAATTCCTGAGCCAGACGGTCGACGATCTGGCTCTGATGCTCCACTACGGTGAGCTGATAATACCGTATGGCGACTTTCTCACTGGTGTGTCCCAGCTCGTTCATGACTTCACGAAGTGTTCCCCCTCGCAGCATCAGCAATGTCGCGTGGCTTGCCCGCAGTCCCTGAAATGTCAGATCAGGCCGCCCTGCTTTCACGCGAGCTTTGGCGAATTGCTCCTCCAAAGTGGTTTGGGACATTATCCTCGCCCTTCGTGGGACGAATACCGGTGAATCCGGCAGGCGCATGTCGCAGTAGTCATGAAGATGCTGACGAATCATCGACATGAGGGCATCTGGTATATGCACGTTCCTTATGCTCGACTCCGTTTTCGTTCTGCTATACCGGATTTCTCCACGATCCATACTGCCGCGGTTTACGGAGTGTCGGACATGCAACGTCTGACCATCAAGATCTATATCTTTGACACGAAGACCGCATAATTCCCCGCATCGCAGCCCTCCGACCAAGGTCGAGAGGAAGACCGACAACCTTGTGTATTCCGGCATGGCCTCCGCCAGTAGCATCAGTTCACGAGGAGTCACCGGAGACACATCGATACGCGACGATCGCGGCGCAGGCGGTATGGGGAAAATGAATGGATTGAATTGGAGCAATGGTGCCGTTCCGTCCAGCCCGGGCTTTGTCGCGGATTCGAGAATCGCCTTGAAGCGCATGCAGGAACGGCGAAAGGCCCATTGCCCTTCTGGATGCGGTTTGTCATACCATGCCTTGATTTTCAAGGGTGTGATTTCCGAGAGGCGGAGCGACTCAAAATCCGTGATGAAATGCCGGATGTCTAATTTGAGGTTCCTGCGTGTTCCTCCGGCTATCTCTCCGCCATTCGGGAGCTTGTAGTTTGATTCCCATTGCGCCACATAATCGCGGAACAGGATATGACGCTGTTCCTGTTCCCTGAACTCCTGCAGCTTGTCTTTTTTCCGTTGAGTCGGGTGCTTCCATTCAGCTATGCCCTTATTGTGCAGATCTACCAGATGTTTCTCTTCTTCGAGCCATGTTCTGGCATCTAGTTCTTGCCAAGGTTTGAACTGCCGTTGCACTCGTTTCCCCGGGGCAAGCGGGTTCGGGTAGCGAACTTGCCAGGCAATGATTCCTCCGTTCTCGTCAAAACGTGGTATGACCGTTCCCCATGCGCTTCGAGGCCTTGCTGTTTGGTTTTTCTTGGGACGCCTATTCCTGGGCATGAAATCCCCCTTGATAGCAAAAAGGCGCACCGTGTGTGCGCCTTTCGGGAGATTGAAGTCAAATGATGCCGGAGAGGAGGAGTTCGCCATGTGCATGTCATCTTGAGATGACATACACATGCAAATGGTCTCTTTGAGGCCATTCATTGTCTGTGTCGATAAGCTCTATCCGCATAAAACGAAAAGAGAAGCAGAAAAAATAAGAACCGTAATGACTGACGATTCTTGAGGTCTTACAGCAGGCAGATGCCAAATGAAGCACGCTCGATCGCATTAGACCAATATCGCGTCAGCGATATGCACGCAGACGCTCAATACTTCATCTTTGAATGTCGAGTATTTGGCCGTGCTCTGTCGCGAGGGAACAGGACGTTTTTCAAACTACGTGATTCAGGATGTCATGCCCCGTATATGCAACTTGCTGACAGGATGCCCGTCACCAGGTGGCGAGTGTTTCGATAGCGTCCAGTCCATCCTGACGATGTGATTCATCAAGGTTGTCCCAGTAAGGTGAATCCTCGGTGAGCTTGTCGTGCAGGAGTTTGATGCGTCTGCGATCGGTGTTGCTGTGCAGGCGCATGAGTTCAGCGTCAGGGTCAGGGATGAGCGACGCAAGCATGGCGGCGTCGTAGAGGTGGCGGTCACCGTAGCCGGCGTGGTCGGCGCTGTAGGCCGCGCTCTTGAGTATCAGCGCGCCGAGCAGGTCCGGGATACGGATTGTGACTTCGGTGCCGCTTTGGTCGTCGATGAGTCCGACCTGCATGCTGCGTTCCACGGCCTGAGCGCCGCCCGGCATGGACAGCACCGGCGTACCGGCGATGGTCGCGTCAGTCCCGAGGAACTTGGGCAGGTGATCGGCGACCAACAGATCCACGACGTCACCGTTCGGCGCACTCATGCGTGTCGTGTATCCGGTCAGCGTGCCCGGTTGCGTCTCGAACCCGCGGGCGGCGAGGATGCTGCGCAGCCTAGCGATGCCGCGTCGGTCGGCCATGAGGTCGGCGAGCAGGTCGGCGTCGGTGGTGGGGCGCGCTGTCAATCCTCCCATGATGGCGTGCAGTTGGACCATGAGCCCGCCCGTGAGCAGCCATGATTCCGGGATGTTCGCCGCGGCGACCGCGTACACGGTGCTCCATGGATGGCCCGTGTTGGGGATGCGGGTTGTCGGAATCATGCCTGATGCTCCTTGCGATGATATTCGTCGATCAGCTGTTGAAGGGTTTCCAGACCGGCGCGGCGTTCTCTCGGGTCGTTGGATTCGGCCAGGTCGGCCGCACATACGCCGAGAGGCATAGGGCCCTCACCGGCGGGAAGACCGTCGGTGACATGGAGCCGTACCCGGACCGGAGTCGCGCCTTGCTTCAACCGGCATTGCCGAATGGCGTCGTTCAGAGCATCGGCGGTGACGTAGCCTTCCACCACGTCTGTGGCGGTCAATTGGAACGAGGCGGCCAATGCTCCGGTGGCGGCGGAGGGACGGATGAGGGTTTCGACCTTGGCGAGGTTGGAATCCCTGCACCAGTATTCGACCGTCGTCGCACGCCTGCGCGCGAGACGGGTCAGATTCTCCGCATCCATCTGCCTCAGGTATCCCCTGAGCCGGTATCGCTGCTGCCGGCCCAGCCATGGCGCGTCGAGCCCGCTGAGCATGTATAGCGCCCCGAACGCCATGTCTGGTGAATAAGGACGCCCATCCGCACCCTGCCACTGTGCTTGGCGACGTACGGAATCCTCCGTAATCAGCGAGCCGCCTCCCACGGAAAGAGATTCAAGCCGGCCAGCAGCGCGAAGCGCGCTGACCCGTCGCTCGCTCACTCCGAGCCTACGGGCGGCTTCCCGCCGTGTGAGCAGCGTCCGATTCGTTCTGATAGCCATATTCCTATTGTATACAGAACTATTCCAGATTGGGAATAGTTCTGTATACACCGGGCAACAGGGCGTCTCAATCCGTATTCGTCTGCATGTGGTCATTGCGCTGCTTTGATGAAGTCTTCGGCGAGTTGGTTGACGATCTGGTTGCGGTGTCGGGCGACGATGCGCTGGTAGTGCTTGATGGCGACCTTCTCGCTGACGTGACCGAGTTCGTCCATGACTTCCCGCAGGGTGCCGCCCTTGAGCATGAGCAGGGTCGCGTGACTCGCCCTCAGGGATTGGAAGGTCAGGTCGGGGCGGCCGGCTTTCTCCCTGGCTTTGCGGAACTGGGCCTCCAAAGTGGTCTGGCTCATCACCGAGGCTCGTCTGGGACGGAAGACCATGGCTTCCGGGTCCGTCCATTCGCAGTGCCTGAGCAGATGGTCGTGAATCAGGGGAACGAGCCCGTCGGGGATGGGCACGGTGCGCCGGCTGGAGTCGGTCTTGGTCCTGGCGATGCGTGTCGAACCGCGATCCGCATAGCCCCTGTTGACGGAATGGCGCACGGTCAGGCGTTTGGCCTTCAGGTCGATGTCCTTGACCTGCAGGCCGCACAGCTCGCCGCAACGGAGGCCTCCGACGAGCGTGGCGAGTATCACCGCCAGTCTCGTGTAGTCGGGCATATTCTCCGCGATCAGCTTGAGTTCCAGCGGCGTGACCGGCGGAACGTCCTCCCTGGCGGATCGCGGCGCCGGCGGTATGGGCAGAATGAACGGGTTGTCACGGATCAGCGGCGGGGAGCCGTCCATACTCATCTTCGTGGCGCTGGCGAACGCCGCCTTCAGGCGCATGCATGAGCGACGGAACGCCCATTGCCCCTCAGGGTGCGGCGCATCGTACCAGCGTTTGATGTCCTTCGGCGTGATCTCGGTCAGAAGCTTGCCCTTGAAGCCCGGCATGAAGTGCGCGATGTCGAGATACAGGTTCCGGCGCGTGCCGCCGGCTATCCTCTCGCCGTTCGGCAGCCGGTATCCTTCCGCCCACCGGGTCACGTAATCCTCGAACGAGATAAGGCTCGCGCGCTTCCTGCGGCGGCGTTCTGACGGATGGACCCATTCCTGGATGTTCTTGCGATCCAGTTCCACCAGATGCCGTTCCTCTTCGAGCCACTGGTGCGCCTCGTGCTCCATGTCCGGCTTGAACTGGCGCTGGACCTTCTTGCCCGGTCGTTTCGGGTCCGGGTACCGCACCTGCCAGGCGACGAGATTGCCTGCGGTATCGTAGCGCGGCGTCACGGTGCCGAACCTGCTCCGCCGTCCCGGCGACGGCCCCATACTGTCCTTCTTCGTCCTCGCGGACATGATGATGCTCCTTGTGCTGAATCCAAGATCGATGGCATGGCATAACGGCCTCGGAAAAATGCCACCAAAAATGCCACCAAGTGGCCGAATACGCTCTCAGTGAGCCATTGCACCTAAAAATGCACCTCTAGTGCCTTAGGCCTTGCAATCATTGAGGTTTAGGCTGATTCGATCACTCGTCACAGGTCGTTTCGACCATCAGCCGCATGAAGATGACGATAAGGAGCAACACTGCTTGCGTGTCTATTGGAAGAAAGCGGGAACCGTTGCTATGATTGATTTTGTAAGTAATGAAGGTAAATTTATTTGCCCCCGGAGTGGTGGAGATGGACCTGTACGACGCTGGGCTGTATCCCCCTTACTGATCCGTCGATCGCGGCGTCGTACAGCTCATTGTCAACACGCATGCCGGCCGCATCGGCGTTATCGATCTCTGAGACGTCCGCAGCCACCAACGACCATAAACCGGACAACGTCGTGTCTGTGACCGTACGCCGAATCGGCGCAATCCTTCCGCGTCTGCGCACGACCGTAGTCTTACGACGGCTCCCCTGCCCTGCCGCTATTACGGCGCGGAGCGGAACAAAACTCGAATTGGTGACCATCCCTTGCCAGACGAGACTCCATAGAGCATCCTTGTACTGCTGTTCGCTCCATTCTTGCGGAACGATCTCTCCTGTATTCAGATTGATATCTGGTTCAGCGGTCTCGTTCCAAATGCGTTTCGCAGCGTCCATAAGCTGACGAGCATGGAATGCGCCTCCGGATCGTAAAGCCCTGAGAATCGATTCAGGCATGGTGGTCGATGATGCCGAAGCAGAAGCATCAGACTTCCGCACCGCATGTAAGCCGGTGAGCAATATGGAGTCCGACGGATGAAATGCCACTTCTCCGGCTTCCAACGCACCGGAGGCACCCGTTTTGGAACCGATCCATACCACGTCGCCCGATGCGAGTAATTCATCCAGCAACGCCGGCCGGTAATCTCGTACACGCGCTGGGAACACAGCCGATTCCCAGAGCGAGGCCGGCAATGCTACACCCTCCAATTGCTCGATGACGCGCATAAGCCCGTCCACACCTTCATATCGCTCTCCGCCCACCGGCCCTACGCCTTGCCGATCGAGCAGAAACGTCTGGTATACGTTCGGCTCCACCGGTTTGATGGCTTTTCGCGCCTTGGACAGCGAACGCGAACGGATACGTCGGAACACCTCCTTGTGCAACCACTGCTCAACAGGCTGTCCGATAGCATGTGCGGTAGATTGCTCGCCAGCATCGACGAAATGGCCATGCAATAGCTCTCCCCGGGCAGCAAGGTCGTCCAAGGCATGCACGGCGTCCGTGGCATTGATGCCGAGGTCGGTAATGAGCTGTTCGGCAACAAAGGGACCATGAGTTTTGGCATATCGAGTCACACGACCGGTCACATCATCGACTGCAAGTTCATTCCAGAAAGTGCGCTCACCCAGTTCCTGTTCGACTTCGCGGATGGCATCAGGGGCCAATATCTGGGCCATATCAGTGGTGCCAAGCAACCGCTCAAGTACCTGAGGGTCGAGCGACAGCAGTTGGCTGTTGCGTTCGGCCTGCGGCTGATCATACTGGTACATCACCGCGCCCACGAATCCAAAGAGGATGTTCTCGGCGAACGGTGAAGGCGATTCGGTTTCCACGTCCTTGACCACGATGCTTCCGGTCTGCAGTCTGGTCATCACGTCGTTCAGGGCCGGCATGTCGTAGACGTCCTGAAGGCATTCGCGTGCGGTTTCCATCAACAATGGGAAGTTCTTGGCACGGCGAGCGGACTGCAGCAATTGTGCGGCACGTAAACGTTGTTGCCAAAGCGGTACGCGACGTCCGGGATCAGAGCGCGGCATGAACAACGATCGTGCGGCACACTCTCGGAAGCGGGAGGCGAACAGCACGGACTCCCCTACTTGCCGTTCCACATCCGTTCTGAGGTCTTCAGGATCAAAAAAGAACAGATCAGTGGCGGGAATATGCCCTTCGCCGTCCGGCAGCTGAATCACGATGCCATCGTCTGCGGCGTATGCCTGACCATCGAATCCATATCGCGTGCTGAGCCTACGGCTGATGGCCATGGCCCATGGTTCATGCACTCGTCGTCCGAAAGGACTCAGGAGCACAATGCGCCAACCACCGTCCTCATCACGCGTACGTTCCACTACAAGAACGCGATCATCAGGCACCATGCCGGTGATGGCCTGCTGCTCGGAGAGCAGGCGAGCGAGATTGGCAATGGAGTTGCCGTCAAGGCCATCGTTGCGCAGACGCTGTTCGATTGCGGTATGGAATCCACCGTTCTTATCAAGACCATCTGCGGTTTCACGCAAGAATCGTCCTATGGCAAGACTGAAGCCGTAATCACGTCCAGCGCCCTCGCCGTGCCAGAAGGGCAGACGTGCGGTTCGGCCAGGAGCCGGAGTCACTACCACGCGGTCACGTGTGATCTCCTGAATCTGCCATGTGGAGGTGCCAAGCGTAATGACGTCTCCCACACGCGACTCATAGACCATCTCCTCGTCCAGTTCGCCTACGCGGCGTTGTCCTTTGCCGGCATCCGCCTCGGGAAGCACCACGGTATACAAACCTCGGTCGGGAATCGTGCCTCCGGAGGTCACCGCGATCTTCTGCGCTCCGGGACGTGCCGAAATGACGCCTTCTTCCCTGTTCCACATCAATCGTGGCCGGAACGCGGAGAAATCCTCCGTGTTGTATGCGCCGGACATCATGCCGATTACAGCGTCAAACATATCGCGCGGCAACGCCGTAAACGGTGCGGCATGACGCACCGTGGCATACCAATCGTCGGCATTGAGATTATGCATGGCCGCTGCCGCAACCGTCTGCTGAGCCAGAATGTCCAGTGGATTACGAGGAATGACGAGTGACTCAAGACGCCCTGCAGTCATCGATTCCAGCCCGGCTGCGCTGGTGACGATCTGCATTCTGGTTAACGGGTAGAACAGCGCATGCGATACCCCGCCCACCTGATGGTCGGCACGCCCTACACGCTGAAGCCCTGAGGAAATGGACAATGGCGTATCCACCTGAATCACCAGATCCACCGAGCCCATATCGATGCCGAGTTCGAGACTGGACGTGGCCACCACGCAACGCAACTCACCTCGTTTGAGCCGTTCCTCGATCATCTTGCGTCGATCTTTGGAAACCGAACCATGATGGGCCATGGCAATGACGTCATCGCCTTCATGCGAGCCGACGAGCATGGTGGTGGAACCGACCACGGCGTCATAATGCTCCGCGAAGCGTTCCCGGCCTTCTGGGGATGCGATGCCCAGCTTATCGCCGTCACATTCACCTGAGCCGGTACCGTTATCTGTCGCATGCCCCACGGCTCCGTGCCGACTTTCCGCATACATATCGTTGAGGCGCGCTGTGAGTTTTTCGGCTACACCACGCGAATTCACAAACACCAGCGTGGTGCGATGAGCGAGAATATCATCCAATATACTGCGCTCCACAACCGGCCAGATGGAACCAGACGTACGGTCGCCGCGCGCGCCGACAATCGCGGAGGAATCCGAAGCCGGTTCGACAAGTCCCTTGCGTTCGGCAAGCCGTTGCATGGCTGGTGTGACGCCACTGATATGAGCGGTGGATTGTTCGGTATCTATCCCACCCGCCCGCCTCATGACATTGACGGACTGCACATCGCGCATGTTCTCCAACGGCTCGACCATGCGTAAATCCATTGCAGGACGTCCGCCCGGATTGACGATGGTAACCGGACGATCTCCGCCAAGGAATCGTGCGGCCTCCTCGGGTGGGTTTACCGTGGCCGACAACCCGATACGTTGCAGATGGCAGTGCCTGCTGTCTGCTATGTTTCCGGCAGAGTCGCACTCCTCCCCGGCAAGGCGATCGTCACTTGCCAAAACATCCAGCGCCTCGCGTCGGCATGATTCAGCCACCAATGATTCCAATCGCTCCAGGCTGACAGCCAGATGCGCCCCGCGTTTGGTACCTGCGACAGCATGAATCTCATCGATGATCACCGTGTCTACCGTAGACAGGATCCGCCCGGCTTTCGAGGTCAGCAGCAGATACAAGGATTCGGGAGTGGTGACGAGTATATCCGGCGGGTGCGAGGCAATGCGACGACGCTCTTGCGCAGTAGTATCCCCGGACCGGATGGCGATAGTGACGGCAGGAGCCCGGACTCCGCTCGCTTCACATTGCGCAGTAATGCCCGCCAACGGCTGTTCGAGATTCTTGGCGACATCCACAGCCAAAGCCTTCAATGGAGATATGTACAACACGCGCACGCCCTTGCGGCTGCGAGTCGGACGAGGCTCGGTCATCAGCCGATCGATGGCCGAAAGAAACGCAGCGAGTGTCTTGCCGGAACCTGTAGGCGCAATGACCAGTACATTGTCACCGGAACGGATGGCGGGCCACGCCTGACTCTGCGCGTCGGTAGGCTTGCCGAAGACATGTTCGAACCACAAACGGGTAGGCTCGGCAAACAAACGCAGATTTTCGTACATATGTTCGATTATAGCGGACTAGGCGAACAATGGAGGAAACGCCTTGCAATCACAAGGGCGAATACGAAAAACTCCCCTCTGAGAGGGGAGCCAAATCCGCGACGAAGCGAAAAATATCAGCTGAAATAGCTGATGACCTCCTCCGCAGTACCATACGCCGACTGCGCACCAAGTTTGGTGGCGGCATATGCGGAAACATAGGAGCCGATTTGCGCGGATTGCAGCAATGTATATCCGGCGGCGAGACTGGCAAGCACGGTACCCATGAAGGAGTCACCGCAGCCGGTGGTGTCCACAGCGTTCACCTGCACGGCCGACACACGATGCCAACGACCATCCTCGATAACGATGGATCCGGACGCGCCAAGAGTGACGATGGCGCGATCGAACCCATAGTCAGTGAATCGAGAAACAACCTCATACCAGTCGAACTCAGCTACATCATCATCCGGAAGACCAAGCAGCTGAGCCACTTCATGCTGGTTGACAAGCAGGATATCGGTGGCCTCCACCAGCTCATGCGGCAGCTCATCCATGAACGGCGAATCGTTGAGCAACACCGTCACGCCGGCGTCGTGCGCAGTTTGCGCTGCGGCGATCACCGTAGAGATCGGACTTTCCAGGCACAGGCCAAGCACCGCGCATTCCGCAATGGTTGCACGATGCGATTGCACGTATCCAGCACTCGCCTTGGCATTGGAGCCCGGCGAATACACGATGGTGTTCTCCCCTTCGGCGCTGACCGTAATCAGCGTGGTGCCGCTAGGACCTTCGACATGCAGAATGTCAGCGGTATCGACACCGGCCTCATCCAGCTTGCTGAGCAGAAAATCAGCATTTGCGTCATCGCCCACGGCACCGAGCAGTCGCACGGACACGCCCAGCTTCGCCGCGGCGGAAGCTTGATTCGCCCCCTTGCCGCCCGGCAGCACCTTCATAGGTCCGCCGTTGACGGTTTCACCCGGCTTCGGCAGCCGCTTGGCAGTCACTGTGTAATCGGCGTTCATCGACCCTACAACAATCACCGAACCGGGCGCTTTCTTCAATACGTTCAATCGGTCCCGCACCGGCTCGGGCATCTGTTCATGATCTTCACTATTCTCCATGGGCGTCAAGCATAGTAGGCGGCGGGCCCAAAGCTGGGATCCGCCGCAACAACCATGCCGCATCAGGCCATCAAAGCCTCATGAACTTGCAAAGCCGCAGCCCACCGGAGCGACGCAAAACAGCGCAAAGCCGCACGAAGCCACACGCGCAAATCAGCCGCGCAACTTGCGCAACCGCTCGTGCATAACCGTCATCAGCACCAGGAACAGCAGCAGATACCACGGATACAGCGCGATGGTGGCATACTGCGCGATGACACCGAACACCGGAGGCATTATCAGCGAACCCATATACGCACAAGCCATCTGCACACCGACAATGGCTTGGGAATTCTCTTCGCCGAAATAATCAGGCGTGGAGTGGATGACACATGGGTAGATCGGCGCACAGCCAAGGCCCACCACCACCAGACCTATGACGACACCAAGATGATGCGGCAACGGAACCAGCATGACAACGATGCCGGCAAGCACCAGTGTCTGGCCGAGACGGATCATCGCCGGGTCAGCGAATTTCATGGTCAGGAATCCGGAGAGCGCACGGCCCACGGTGATACCTACATAGAACAAGCTGGCCCAACTGGCCGCCGTGATCCTATCGACGCCACCATGAAGCACCATATAACTGGAAGCCCACAATCCCGCCGTGGTTTCGATGGCGCAATAGCAGAAGAACATGATGAGAATCTCTTTGGCGCCTCGAATGGCGAGTACGCCGGCAACCCCCAGCGGCTTGCGTTCGGTACCTTCCTCGTGATTCACGGCACTCGCCCCATCGGCCTCAATCTCCACCGCCGTACGCCTACGAGACTTCCACAGCGGCAGACTGAGTACCAGCATTACCGTCAGGACAACTTGCAGAATGGCGATGTACCGATACCCCCACGGCCAACCTTGGCCACCCGAGAGCGCGAATCCCATAATGTACGGGCCGATCGAGGCACCCACGCCCCACATGCAGTGCAACCAGCTCATATGACGGCTTTCATAATGCACGGCCACGTAGTTGTTGAGCGCTGCATCCACACCGCCTGCCCCCAAACCATAAGGAATGGCGATGAGCATCAACACCCAATAGTTAGGAGCGACGGAAAACCCGGCCAACGCCATGGCAGTCAACGCCACGGAAACGGCGGTGACGCGCCCCGCACCAAAGCGAAGCGTCATACGATCCGAAAGCAACGCAGAGATGATGGTGAACATGGAAATCGTCGCCGAGATGCCGCCCGCCCAAGAGACCGGCACGGAAAGATCCTGGCTCATGGTGGGCCAAGCCGCGCCGAGCAGCGCATCAGGCAACCCCAAACTGATGAACGCAATATAAATCACGGCAAGCAACAGACTGGCCATAGTGATACTCCTTGGTTTTCCTATCAATCGCAAACTACGCTGTGATAACGATGTCATCAGATTACCCAATGGTCATTAACAACACGCGGACGAACATACATATCGCCGACCGCCAACATCGACCCACACCGCCGTACTGCATATCGATTTACGATATGTACAAACGGTAAAAGATTGTTTTTCGATATTCTCATATTGTTTTTCGATATATTATGATGCAGATATGACTACACCAAGCACATCACCAGTCCCCAAGCCCAAGCCAACTACCGCAAGTTGCACGATCTCCTTGCGCCAGACCTCTTCCCCCTCATTGACAAGTTCCAAACTCGCCCCAGGCCGCGCCACCGCGCTGGCAGCCGCGTCACTGGCCATACCGTTTGCCTTTGATCGACTTGTCATCGACGTTCCGCAATTCCTCTACAGCCCAGCATTCTCGGCATGGTTCCCATGGACGACGCTCTGCTTGATTATCCTCGTCATCGGGTTCGCGCTATTCGTCAAACGGGCTTGGCGCAATCCGATGTGGTGGTTCACAGGTGCTGCCACAGCCTGTTGCATCGGATGGATGTTCGCCCACAACGCCTCGCTCGCCTACCTATGGATCAATGGCACAGCACTCACGGCGAACTTCTGGTATGCGGCCATTACCGGATACACGGTGTTGCCGGCGCTGCTCATGCTCTTTCTGCAATTGTCCGGTACCGCATATCATCCTCAGCGACCAGCCGGGCTTATGGCCAATTGGATAATGGGGTGGACCGTCAACCTGTTCACTCATTGGCCGGTATTGGTCGAAACCTGTTCACGATACATTGATATGGCCATCTCCGGCGCGGGCTCCAAGCAAGGCATCCGTACCCTCGTGCGCAAAATCGGCATTGCCCTGCTCATCAGCCTGCCGATGTTCTGTCTGCTGATACCGCTGCTCATGCAGGCTGATGAGGTATTCTCCTACGGAATAACTCATCTCTTTGACCGCATCGACTTCACCCAATTGCTGGTGCATACCGCCGTGGTGCTGATTCCTGCGCCGTTCCTGTTCTCATTGCTCGCCAGTGTGGAAACCCGCACCAAGGAGCCGGAACTCCATGCACTGCGCGAGGCAGAGGCGCGCAAAGCATTCGACCCGATCATCACCATCACCGTGTTGGGACTGGTACTTGCCCTGTACGTCGTATTCTGCTCGGTCCAGTTCACTTTCCTATTTGCAGGAGCCGGACTGCCTGCCGGATATACCTATGCCTCATACGCACGACAAGGCTTCTTCCAGCTCCTGTGCGTGGCCGCGCTCAATCTCGCCGGCTTCGGGGTGGTGCTTACATTCGCCCCACGCACGAAGCCCCTGTTGGTCCTGCAAATCGGTCTTATCAGCGTAACCGGCGTGATGCTTGTTTCCGCGGCAATGCGTCTTGGCCTGTATATCAACACCTATGGCATGACTTGGCTTCGATGGCTGTCACTCACCTTCATCCCGTTGCTGGCCTTAGTGCTGATGCTTGCGCTCGTCAGGCTATTTCGCGAACGTCTGCCGCTGCTGACCGTCTCGTTCGTGCTGCTGTTGGTCTGGTGGCTTGGGTTGGGCATGACCAATCCGGACTGGGTAATTGCGGCATGGAACGCTAGACTGGGTGCATGAGCACGCCACAGCAGCCGCAGCAGCCTCCATATCCGCCATTCGATTCGCAACAGCACAGTCCAGATGAACAACGCTATGGACAATCGTCTGCCCCGTACCCCGCTCCCCCATATTACGGACAACCGTCCGGGTCCGAGCCGCACATTGCGCCGGCCCCTCTTACACCGCCGCGTAAGAAGATGCCGACATGGTTGGTGATACTTATCACGGTGATTGTGGCCATCGCACTCAACATCGGTATTCTGGTCGGCATCGGTCGAGGCGTTGCCGCTTTGGTCCAGACCGCAGGCAACAGCCGTCACGACGGTTACGGGCCCCATGCAAGACGATCCAATCCACAGCCCTCCGCACGCCCTGATTCCGTCAGCGCCGCGTTCGACTCGTACTATACGCAGCAATATACATGGACATCATGCGATCAAGGTGATGCCTGTACCACGGTCAAAGCGCCGTCCAACTGGTCCGATCCCTCGTCCGAAACCATCAAATTGCATTTGGCCGTTCACTACGCCGAAGGCGATGATTCCAAAGGATATCTGTTCATCAATCCCGGCGGCCCGGGCGCTTCGGGTGCGGACTGGCTGAAGGACTTCATCGAGTACACCGCCACCGATGATCTGCGCGAAGACTATGACATCATCGGCTTTGATCCACGAGGCGTAGCCGATTCCGCACCCATCAGCTGCGGTGACGATTCCCAATTGCTGAATCGGTATTTTCTCGCCGATCCGATTACCTCAGACAACCTTGATTCCAGCCGTAAGCTCGCGAACACGTTCGCCAATTCATGCCGGGAGCACAGCGGCACCATCATCGACCACGTGGACACGCAGTCCGTAGCCCACGATCTGGATCTGATGCGTGCGCTTATGGGCGAGGACCAACTTGATTATCTTGGCTTCTCCTACGGCACCTACATCGGTTCCACATACGACGCCATGTTCCCGAAACAAACTGGACGACTGGTGCTCGATGGCGCTATTGATCCACAGGAGGATGCCACCACCTCCATTGTGGAACAAGCTGTAGGCTTCGAAAATGCACTGACCACATATCTTGACGATTGCATCGACAACGATGATTCCTGTCCGTTCACCGGCATGAAGACGAGCGACGCGACCGCGATCATTCAGTCATGGCTGGCACGGGCAGACACCGACCCCTGGCCACCTCCACAAGCCAAACGGTGAACGGCATCACAATGATGTACGGCGTTATCATGCCGCTCTACTCCCAAGATAATTGGCCATACCTCACCCAAGCCTTCCAAGAGCTCAAAGACACCGGCAAAGCGGACACCATGCTGCTCTTGGCGGATGCCTATCTTGGGCGCAATGAAGATGGCATCTATACCGACAATTCGATGGAAGCCAATCTGGCGGTTAACTGCCTGGACGACCCGCCCACCTCGGATATGAACAGGCAGACGGCCATCGCCAAGGAGCTCAATGAAAAGTCTCCTACTTTCGGCCGATTCATGGCATACGGCAATATCGGTTGCGAAGCCTTGCAACAGGATCGTTCCCAAATCAAGCAACTGGATTATTCCGCACCCGGAGCCGCACCGATTCTCGTGGTGGGCACTACGGGAGACCCCGCCACGCCTTATCAGTCCGCAGTGAATCTGGCGAAACTGCTGCAGTCCGGCGTACTGCTCACCTACAAGGGCGAGGGACATACCGCCTATGAGTATACGAACTCCTGCGTGGCCGATATCGTGGATGATTATCTGATTGACGGCGAGGTGCCCGGCAGCGACGTGACTTGTGGACGATAGCTATCGGCGGGGGCGGACCATGCCCCATGCATGATTCGCCCCCCGCCCGCATTACGCATCAATCATCACGTATCGATCTTTGAGCGATCGAAATCGTCTGCGTTGTCTACGATGAACTGCTTGCGTGGAGGTACCTCGTCGCCCATCAGCAACGAGAAAATCTCACTGGCTTGGGCGGCGTCTTCCATACGGATACGGCGAAGCATGCGTGTGCGCGGATCCATGGTGGTATCCGCCAGCTGGTCGGCATCCATCTCACCCAAGCCCTTATAGCGCTGAATGTCGTCCGCGTAGCCGATATGCTTGCGATCCAATTCGGCCAGTTTGCCCGCCAACTCATCATCGGAATACGTATAAATGTATTCCCCTTTGCGCGATCCGGTCAGCGCGATGCGGTGCAGTGGAGGCACGGCCGCATACACGTATCCGTGCTCGATCAGAGGGCGCATATACCGGTAGAACAGCGTGAGCAAGAGAATGCGAATATGGGCGCCATCCACATCGGCATCGGTCATCATAATGATCTTGTGATAGCGCGACTGCTCAATGTCGAAGCTTTGGCCGGAACCGGCGCCCACCACCTGAATGATGGCGGCGCATTCCTTGTTGGCCAGCATCTGCGTTATGGACGCCTTCTGTACATTGAGGATCTTGCCTCGAATCGGCAGCAACGCTTGGAATCCGGCATTACGCGCGGCCTTGGCCGTACCGAGTGCGGAATCACCCTCCACAATGAACAGTTCGGCCACATCATCATTGCCTGGCTGGCAATCGGAAAGCTTGGCCGGCATGGATGCGGATTCGAGCGCGTTCTTGCGACGCGTAACTTCTTTGGCCTTACGCGACTGGATACGGGCGTGCATCTCGCCCACGATCTTCTCCAGTACACGGGCTGACTGGTCCTTGTATCCGCGCTTGGAGCCGGTGATCATCTCGCCGAATTGCTTGTCGGTAAGTCTGGTGACGATCGGCTTGACCTGCGCGGTGCCAAGCACGTCCTTGGTCTGACCTTGGAACTGTGGCTCAGCTACACGGGCAGTGACCACAGCTACCAGACCAGCTTGAATGTCATCGCGTTCCACCCTGATGGCGGAATCCTTGAGATTCACCTTCAGCTTACGGGCGTTGTCTTCCACGGCTTTGCGAATCTGCTTGGTGATGGCATTCATAAAACCATCCACGTGAGTACCACCGCCGGGCGTTTCCACGATGTTCACGAAGCTACGAATCACCGTATCGTATCCGTTCACCCATCGAAGGGCGATGTCGATGCCACAGGTGCGCTCGATTTCCTGAGCATGTAATTCGCCGCCAGCGCCTACCGCCTGGGTCTCCTCTTTGTAGACGCCTTCACCCTGGATGTGCCAGATATCGGAAACTGGCTCGCCATGAGAAAGGAAGTCCACGAAATCCTTCACACCACCGGTATGCAGGAATTCCACAGTGCGAGGATGGGCCGGCTGCTCGCCAAACGCGCCATCGACCATAGGGGCTTCGGCAGCAGGGGTGAAATCCTCTTCGACGGGGGATGCCGAGACCGGGGATACGGAACGAAAATCATCGCCCACAGCAACAAAACCGGCAAGCGGATCATCCGATTCCTCCGATGTTCCGGGCTCGACCTGCGTCTCGATCGGAATCGACTCGCCCTGCATGGTCGATGAGGATCCGGCGTCCTGTGCAGCGTCCATAGCAGACGTACTGTCGGAACCGTCATGCGCCGCTTGTGGCACATTCTCATCTACAATCGTGATCTTCAATCCAGGAACCAAGAAACTGGTCTGGCGCACACGATCGACAAGCTGCTCATATGAGAAAGCAGCCGTCTTGTTAAAAATCTCCGGATCGTACCAATAACGGATACGCGTACCTGTGGTTTTGGGACTTACCGAACCAATGATTTCCAGTTCGGTGGGCCGGTTCTTACGCGTGCGCTTGAACGGAGCATCAGGTGATGGATTGGAGGGGTCGGCATCCGTATACACACCGGGATGACCTTGGTGGAATGCCATATGGTGGGTCTTGCCATCTCGATCCACCTCGACATCCAATCGGGAGCTCAAAGCGTTGACCACCGAGGAGCCCACGCCATGCAAGCCGCCAACGGCATTGTATGAGGAATTGCCGAATTTGGCACCGGCATGCAGCTTGGTGAGCACCACTTCCACACCGGACAAACCGGTTTTGGGCTCCTTATCAACCGGAATGCCACGTCCGTTATCCGCGACTTCCACTGAGCCGTCGGTGTGCAGGGTGACGACGATATTGTTGCAATATCCGGCTAGGGCTTCATCCACCGAATTGTCGATGATTTCCCACAGGCAGTGCATAAGACCCTGCGAGTCGGTGGTGCCGATATACATGCCCGGACGCTTACGTACCGCGTCCAGACCTTCGAGGACGGCAAGATCCTTCGCGCCGTATTCTTCTGTGGCCATAAATCCTTATATTCTCTCTAATACCATCTTGGCTCCCCTCTTGAGGGAGGAGAGCCAAGCAGCCGATCACTGATCCAAGAAGTCACGCAGCGTCTGCGAGCGAGACGGGTGACGCAGCTTAGACATGGTCTTGGATTCGATCTGACGGATACGTTCACGGGTTACGCCATACACTCGACCAATATCGTCCAGAGTCTTGGGCTGGCCATCCTCAAGGCCGTACCGCATCTTAATGACACCGGCCTCACGCGGAGACAGGGTTTCCAACACCTGCTTGAACTGTTCCTGCAGCAGGGAGAAAGCCACAGCATCGGACGGGGCGATGGCATCGGTGTCTTCGATGAGATCGCCGAACTCGGAATCGCCGTCCTCGCCAAGCGGGGTATGCAGGGAGATGGGCTCACGACCATACTTCTGCACTTCCTGCACCTTCTCTACCGGCATATCCAGCTCGCGAGCCAGCTCATCCGGCGTGGGTTCACGGCCCAGATCCTGCAGCATCTGGCGCTGCACGCGGGAAAGCTTGTTGATGACTTCCACCATGTGCACGGGCACACGAATGGTGCGTGCCTGATCAGCCATGGCTCGGGTGATGGCCTGACGAATCCACCAGGTTGCGTATGTGGAGAACTTGAAGCCCTTCTTCCAATCGAACTTCTCCACGGCGCGGATAAGACCCAGATTGCCTTCCTGGATCAGGTCGAGGAACAGCATGCCGCGGCCCGTGTAACGCTTGGCCAGCGAGACCACAAGTCGCAGGTTGGCTTCCAGCAGGTGGTCCTTGGCCTTCTTGCCGTCGGCGGCAGCCCACTTGAGCTCACGCTTGCGTTTGAACTCCATGCCCTCGGACTGCGTGTCCAGCAAGTGCTGAGCGTAGAGGCCCGCCTCGATGCGCTCGGAAAGATCCACCTCCTGTTCGGCATTCAGCAGGCTCACGCGACCGATCTGCTTGAGATAGTCCTTGACCGGATCGGCAGTGGCGCCGGCGGCAATCACACGACGCTTCGGATTACCGGCAGGGATGATGTTCTCATCGTCATCATCCGTATCGGAAACCACGTAAGCGCCTTTTTCCTTGGGAGCCTCAGGCGCCTTAGGAGCATCCTCGTCTTCGTCGTCATCCTCAACGTCTTCGTCGTCATCCTCGGACTCGTCCAGATCATCGACGTCATCCACATCGTCGATATCCTCGTCCAGATCATCGACGTCAAGGTCCTCGTCATCTACCTGAGCATCCTCGTCAAGGTCGTCCTCGCTCTCGTCGAGCACATCCTTAAGCGCCTCATCGTCCTGGGTCTTCTTCGCGGCAGACTTACGCGTCGTCTTCTTCGCAGTCTTTTCGGCGGACTTCTTCTTCGCAGCGGTTTTACGTGCGGATGTCGAAGCGCTGGCCTTCTTCTTGCTGTCGGTCTCCTCGCTGGACTCGACCGTCTGCTTGGTTGCCGTCGTTTCCTTCGTGGCCAAAACTGCTCCTTCTGATCTCTTGCCGTTGGCACGTATACCACATGGGCACACTTCTGGCAAGGGCAAATCGTCAACTATGCGAGTAAACCACCTTCCGAGGACGATTATTCCCGTATCGACCAGAAATCGTGTTGGAACAGCCCGGTTTTGCTCAAAGCCAGACACGACTGTCGACCATGTCATTCCAACGGCATGGCACTTTTTCTGGAACACCATGCAGGTCTGACGCCACGTTCGCTGGCCGAGAACACCATTGCCGCCAACGAGCATTCCTGATCAAGCAGAAGACACTGCAACGCATATACCGTTGATTCCTCATCTCCCAACCACCATAGGGCATATGCGATCACCGCCAACGGCTGAATACAGGCGGGAGCAAACGGATAGGCATGCACCATCTCGAACAGCATCGCCACTCCCCGACGGCATCGCCGCTCATCCGGCCTGATCGTCTCATCTTCAAAGGCCTCGGTCAGCAGCTGTCCCATCCGCTTTTTCGTGCGGGCCGCGTGCGGTCGTGTGGCGAAATCCATAAGCTGGGCTCGTGGGCAATGTTGTTCATCAGTCACCAGAGAAAGAATGAGCGCGTCACGAATCGATAGCGTTTCCTGCATGCCCACTACGAATGATTCCATTACATCCGCGCTCAAGAGGATGTCATCTTGTCCAAGACCTTCTAACCAGTCGTCAAGCGGCTGGGAAATCCATTCCTCGTTAGCCCTGCGTATGCCCCGAGTCAGGCGATTGTTGTGAAATGTCTCGGCTTTCATCGCAAGACGTTCCATCGTGCACCGGTCTTCATAGTCCGGTCGCCATTGTTCCTCAACCGAGGGTGCCGCATATTGTTCGGCATACATAATCGTCCTCCTTGACTGGTTGTCGCGCGCTTTTGCACCGTATTCGATTCGCGCCACGCCGCCGGCTGCGGCATTGACTCTCCACTATGCACGATTGCCGCCTCGCACCGAGGGGAAAACGGCCTATGTGGAGCGAGCTTCGCGTCCTTGCCATTCCAAGGTTCTTGTGTTCTTCAAAACCTGTGGATAAGTTATTAGGCATGTGGACAACAACTTGCGATCGCGAAACCATCGAACCGCGCATCCGTCAACTTGCTCTCGAAACGGTTGCCGCCCCGGCTACCGATGTGGTGAGCCCGGCCGTGCAACCGGTATTGGATAAGGTCATCGATCAGGCCGCGACTTCCAGCGAGGGAGGCAAACGTCTTCGCGCATTATTGGCCATGGCCGCATTCGATGCCACAGCGAAGCCCTCCCAGGCCGAACAGCGCACCGCCATGCTCGATTTGGCTTGCGCCATAGAAATCTTTCAGACCGCAGCCTTGGTGCATGACGACATCATCGATGAATCCGATTTGCGACGAGGCAAGCCTTCAGCGCACCGCGCGCTCGAACTGGCGGTAGGCAACAATGTCATCGGCCGAGGATTGGGACTCATGCTGGGCGACATTCTGGCCACCGTATGCATTGAGATTGCCCGTCGCGCTGCCCGGCAGCTATGCAACACCGACGCTATAGACGAAGCGTTCCTCACCATGCAGCATGAGGTCGAAATCGGACAGGTACTCGACCTTGGCGTCGAGATGACTCCGCTTAGCGACCCTGAGGCATTGGCGGACGCTTCATTGAACGTGTTTCGCTGGAAAACCGCCAGCTACACCACCATCGCCCCGTTGCTGCTCGCGTTTCTGGCCTCCGGAGTCGAGCCGAACAAGGCACGTAGCCAAGCCATGGCCATCGGCCGTCCGCTCGGACTCGCCTTCCAGCTTGCGGATGACCTGATCGATGTCGTCGGCTCCAGCAGCAATACCGGCAAGCCCGTCGGAGGCGATATTCGCGAAGGCAAGCGCACCGTGCTGCTGGCCGATGCGCTGGCCGCCGCCGGTGACGCGGACAACCACGAGCTCATCGCCATGTTCGATGCCGAGCGACGCGATGAATTGCAAGTGTCTCGCGCCATCAGCCTGTTCCACAGCACCGGCGCCATCGACCGTTCCAAACAACGCATCAGCACACTGTGGCAGCAGACCAGACAAGCCCTCGACGAGCTGAATCTTGATTCCGATGCACACCGGCGACTCGCCGAGGCTTGTGCGCAGTTCATTCCTCAGGAATTGCGATAGCCGTGTGAAATCACGAGAAACTATCGTCGTGATACGGAGTAGTTCGTAGGGCGAAGACACACAACAACCGTCACGGCCCGCTTGGTTCTTTCCGGTCACTGCGCTCGGTTCTTTCCACAGGTCGTCCCTATCCTTCCGCATCCGAAAGTCCTCATCCGCGTAGCCGGGCCAATGTAGACTGAACGATGTCTAGACATCATCAAAGGAACCGTGCAGAACAACCATGAGTGAGAACGAGCCCACGCAGTTGATTGAGGGACGCTACCGCATTGTGCGCAACATCGCCGAGGGCGGCATGGCGACCGTATATGAGGCTGTCGATGAGCGTTTGGGACGCACCGTGGCGATTAAAATCATGCACACGCAACTCGCTCAAGGTCCTCATCGTGATCAATTCGTCGAGCGATTCCGCAGAGAGGCCAATTCCGCAGCGGCCATAGCCAATCCTCATATCGTGCAGGTATACGATACCGGTGAATACAACGGTCTTGACTTTCTGGTCATGGAGTATGTGCATGGCGTCAATCTGCGACATGAGATGAATCTGCAGGGCACCTTCTCCGTACGCGAAACGGTACGGGTCATCGCCGAGACATTGGATGGCCTCGCCGCCGCTCATCGCATAGGCGTGGTTCACCGAGACATCAAGCCGGAGAACATCCTGCTCAATGACCGTGGTCATGTGCAGATCACGGATTTCGGACTGGCCAAGGCGGCCAGCCAAGCCACGCTGAGTTCCACCGGAATGCTGCTCGGTACCGCCGCCTATCTGGCCCCCGAAATGATCGAGCACAATCAGGCCACGCCTCAAGGCGATTTGTATTCGGTGGGCATCATGGCCTGGGAGATGCTTACCGGCAAAGTGCCGTTTGATTCCGACAATCCAGTCACGCTGGTATTCAAGCACGTTCATGAGGACGTGCCTCCGGTATCCACGGTGTGCACGGGTATAGACCCGTCCATTGCCGCATTCGTTTCCCATCTGACGGCCCGTCAGGTCGAGGAACGGCCGGCCGACGGTATGACGGCGGCCGAGGAGTTGCGACAGATTGCCGCAAAACTGCCGCTGGAAGCATGGCAGTACCGACTTCATGCCGAATCCGAAATCTCCGATCGCACCGATGCAACAGCACCGGCTTTGGTAGGCAGAATCGGCGAGTCCGTGCACCCGTCGCATATCGCGGACAACCCCGCACCTACGTCAGCCATGCCTCCGGCACCGCCCGCCGCCCCGACAACGGCGCTGGAGACGCAAGCCGAACGCACACAGGTCATGGGCGTCGCGCAGTCGAATGCGCTCGGCGACCAGCCGACCGACACGGTGATTCCGACAGAGGTTCACCTTGACGAACGGTCCGCGGACCAGCCCAGTAAGCACAACAGAAAACCGCTCATTATCGCTCTGGCTGTACTGTTGATTGTTGCTTTGGTGGCAGGCGGCGGCGCATGGTGGTGGTTCGCCGGTCCAGGTAGCTATTGGAGCGTGCCTCAGCCCGAGGATGTCAGCTGTGCGGCAGACGACACCGAATGCGCATTGACCGGCGCTGATTGGACTACATACGAAAGTCTGCTGAAAACCGCAGGCATTCCTTATACGATGACGCAGGGTTACAGCGATACCGTGGCCGAAGGTCATGTCATCTCCGCCTCCGTGGATGCCGCAGACGCCTATGTGGGCACCCACATCGGAAGACGCAGCGACCAGCAGCTTACGGTGGTGGTGTCCAAGGGCGTGCGCATGGTCACGATTCCCTCCGACATTCTCGATGCGACTTCCACCAACGGCAAGGATCCACTGAACGCCCTGAAGAAGGCCGGATTCGATAAGGTCACTCACGATTCAGGCAAAGACGATTATTCGCTGGATGTTCCTGAAGGTGCCGCACTGACTATTTCCCCCGACCCTGGTACTACGCTCAAGCACAACAGCGAAGTGACCATCACCCTGAGCAAGGGGCCCAAGCCGGTCACGATGCCGGATGTGACAGACATGACCAAGGATGAGGTGCAGTCCGCACTTGAGGAGCTCAACCTTACGGCGAATATCACCGAAGAATACGATGATAAAATCGCCGCCGGTAAGGTCATTTCCACTTCTCAGGAGGCTGGAACGCAGCTCAAATGGGGTGACAGCGTGGATGTGGTCATTTCCAAGGGTCCCGAGACCATCACGTTGGAGAACTACGTGGGTCAAAAGGCGTCCACAGCCAAAGCGGCACTGGAGAAACTAGGCTTCACGGTAAGTGTCGAATCGCAGATCACGGTGGATTCATCCAAAGATAAAACAGTCGCTTCCCAGAATCCCGTAGGAGGCACGGTGGTCCGTCTACGCGATGCGAACGGCAATCCCACGGCCATTACGCTGAAAATGTATTCGTCGATTTTCTGATGGAAGACGGGGCGATAGGCGCCGCCGTGCACACCGGCATTCGTCGATTACTCAAATACCACTCATATCAAGCCAACGCACCGCACAGTATAACGCACCGCACAGTATGCAAATGGGTTCGCACGCAACGGCTGTGCGAACCCATTATGTACGTCAATCGATGACTGAGGACACCCCCAAGAATGCCCAGAGCAGATTCGGAAAACCGAATGAAGCTCAGTGCGCCTCGGTATTGTGTTCCGCGGCCTGGCGCTCTGCCTTCTCCTTCAACTGCGCCTTGATTTTCTGCGCGTACTCATCCACGTACTCCTGACCGCTCATGGCTTGGATCGCAGCAGAGACGCGGTCCGTCAATTCACGCAGATCATCATGGGTGATTTCCTCGGCAGATTTCTTTTCCACGGCGATCGGCTTGCCGTACAACACTTGGGTCCTGCCCTTCTTCGGAATGGAGGTGCCGATAGGCTGGAGCTTGTCGGAGCCGATAATGGCGGTCGGCACGATCGGGCAACCGGTTTCCAAAGCCAGTCGAGCCACACCAGTGTGCCCCTTGTACATACGACCGTCGGGGCTACGGGTACCCTCGATATGAATGCCGAACAGATGGCCGGCTTCAATGATCTCGCGCGCATGCTCAAGTGCACCAAGCGACTTATTGCCACCGGAACGATCCACCGGGAACACGCCCACAGAGGTGAACCACCACTTCTTGAACTTGCCCTTCAACCCCTTGCCTTCAAAATATTCAGCCTTGCCCATGAAATGCACCATGCGTGGGCAGGTTATCGGAATCAGCGCATCATCGATCACCGCCAAATGGTTAGCGGCGATAATCGCGCCACCGGTACGTGGCACGTTGTTCAAGCCGGAAACCGTGGGGCCGAGACGATGACGAGCGATCGGACCGAAGACTTTGACGAAGAACCAGTACAGCACTTGGCGTTCCCTCCCTGCGCGGTTTAGGGCATCAGATTAAAGTGGACTATATGACTGACCTCAACAATACCAATGCGGCAGACGAGCCGGCAACACCAACACCGGATGATGGCGCGAGTCCCAAGGACCCCGGCAACACGTCGTCTGCCCAATCTTCTTCCGCCGACCTGGGCAATCTTGACGAGGCATGGGCTGCATTCCAAGCCGAGCATGAAGCCGACCTCAACGATGTGGCCTCATCGAGGCAAGCCAAAAAATTCGAGAAGCAGGCCAAACGTCGGGATAAAGAGGCGCTGTTGTCCATTAACGACCTCGACATGGGTGCCTTCACCGACGACGCACGACCAGGTCCGCGCGATTTTACGGGATCAAGCTGGCTGGACACCAACGCGGTGATGGACCGTTACGATGACGGTGGCTTCACTGCCCCGAACCCGGAAATCGGACCGGTCAAGCAGTCTACGATATTACTGGTAGCACTGCTGATCATCGGGGTGATCGGCACTGCGGTAATGGTGCTGATTCCTTCGCTATATGGGATTCCGGTGCTCAGCGCGTTGCTCAATATCGCGTTTGGTATCTGTACAGTGCTTGGACTGGGTGGGCTCATCGTCAAGGCGCTCAATCGAAGCAATCGCCCTGGGGACAAGGGCGGTTACTTCGATGATGGTGCACGGGTGTAGGCCCTCAACTCCCTCTGGATACGATGCAGAGGGACATGGTCTCACGAATTGAAGTCGATGGACTCCTGCAGCTCGTCGATCATTGACTTGGCGGCTTCCAGCGGTTTGCGTTTGCCGAAAACCACATCCTGCTGGTAGCGCACGATAGTTTTATCCAATTCGGATGCACCGTTAGGCACCACTGCCGGAGCCTTGCCCACCGTCGGACGAATTGCGTCTACAAAGTCCAACGAAAGCTTGTCTGTTCCAGTAGCTGTCTTGGCGAGCGCGGTACGAATGTCATTGTTGGCGGGTATGCCACGTTCAGTACCAAGAATCGCGCCGGCCTTCGAATCGTTGATGAGATAGTCGACCAGCATGGCGGCTTCAGCGGGGTGCTGCGAACCAGAGGAAATCGCCCAATACATGCCGTTCTTGAAGTACATGGTCTTCTCCCCCGGATTCATTTGCGGCAATGGCACCAACGTCATGCGAGGGTTGCCCGCGGCTTGAGCGTATGGGGTGATCTGCGTGGCCTGGGTAAGCATGAACGCCTGACGCCCTTTGCCGAAATCAGTGTCGTTCATGGAGGCCGTGACGTTTTCACTCCAACGTTCGGCATTGCCTTCGATGCCGTTCTTGGCCCAGTCCGCCGGTTTCTCAAGGAACGAAGCCAAGGTTTCAGGAGAAATACTCACCTTATTGCCATCAAATGTGCTTTCCCCGTGCTGTCGTGCCCAGAGTTCCAGCCCATAACTGTTGTTCATGAAAATGGAGCCAATATATTTGTTGCCGGATTTTTGGCTGACTTCCTGAGCTACCCGCTCGAAATCATCCCAGGTCCACGTATCGGTGCTGGGCATGGCTACGCCCAGTTCGTCGAGGATATCGTTGTTGACGATGACGCCAAACTGTGCGATGGTTGCGGGTGCCGCCACCTGCACGCCATCGACTTTGCCCGTGTTACGTGTGTCCGCATCCATATGGCTCAAGTCAAGATATTGAGACGCTTTGTCCATGTCCAGCAAAGCATTCATCGAACCGTAGAATGCAAGATAAAGCTGGTCCATCTGCATCACGTCGGGCGCATTGCCGCCTGCGGATTGCACGGCGAGCTTGTCCCAATAGCCGGTCCAGTCGGAGTATTCCATGTCCACATGAATGTTCGGATGCTCGGCTTCGAAACCCTTAACCGCCTGCTCAGTGGCTTTGATACGGGCGTCACCGCCCCACCAGTTGAGCCGAATAGTCACATCGCCCTCGGCCGGCACGACTGGTACGTCTGATACACCGACCGAGCTGCCGCACGCAGCTGCACTGCACAACGTCGCCGCAACTAAGGCCGCAGCCGCAATCTTCTTCCACATATACTTCATAGTCAACTCCCGCAAATCGTCTGCAAGCAACTTGTCATTGGCAAATGGCGTGGACGCGTGCGGCATCAAGGCGCACCGAGGGAAGGCGTACGAAGGTACGTCGACCGAGGAGCAACGATGATGACGCTCCGTCCACGTTATTTGCCTCCGGTTGTGGCGATTCCTTGGACCAGATACTTCTGACCGAACGTGAATACCAGGAACAATGGGATCAAGGAAACCACGCTCATCGCGAACATCGGGCCGTAGCTGGATTGGGATTGCGCATCGATGAACGTACGCAACGCGATCGGCACGGTGTACATGTCCGGTTTGGTCAAATACAGCAGCTGGCTGAAGAAATCGTTCCACGTCCAGATGAAGGTGAACACCGCGCAGGTGCCGATGGCCGGTTTCATAAGCGGCAGCAGGATCTGGAAGAAGATGCGGATGTGGCCGGCACCGTCGATTTTGGCGGCCTCGTCCAGATCACGCGGCAGCCCGCGCAGGAACTGGTAGAAGAGAAAGGTGAAGAAGCCATCCATCGCGAGGAACTTCGGAAGGATCAACGGTACGAATGTGTTGATGAGATGCAATGAATTCCACATGATGTACTGCGGAATCACGATCACATGAATCGGCACCATAAGCATCAGCAGCATGAAGCCGAAGAGTACCCCACGGAATCGAAAGTTCAATCGCGCGAATGCATATGCTGCCATCGAGCAGGTGAGAATATTGCCGATGATGGCGAACACCACGATGATCAACGAGTTCAGAATGTAACGACCAAACGGGTAGCTCAACGCGTTCCAACCAGCCACATAGTTCTGCCAGACCGGTTTGGTGACCACGAGCCCCATATTGGTGAAAATCTCATCCTGCGGACGCAGGGAGCTGGCGACCATCCACAAAATCGGATACAGCATCATAATCGCCAGTAAGAGCACTACGACCTGCTTCGCCACAGCGCCGACTACGCGTGCGATACTGCGAGCGCGATGAGGATTCATGCCAGCGCCGGATCCCAGTTCCACATAGGCGTCCTGCTCATGTTGCCGGTCGCGCATCTCACGCATGGTTTTCTCCTTGATGGATTCTGATGGATTCTGGAGGATTGCATATGGCATTCATCATTGAAACATCAGTCATCGTAATGCACCCAGAACTTTGATAGAGCGAAATTGATTCCCGTCAACAGGGCCACGATCACCACCATGATCCAGGCCAGTGCGGAGGCGTATCCCATGCGTAATGAGGCGAAGCCCTGCTGGTACAGGTACAGCGTGTAGAACAGCGTGGAGTCGCTGGGGCCGCCAGTGCCGCCCGAGACCACATAGGCTTGCGTGAACGTCTGGAATGAATTGATGATGCTCATCACCAGATTGAAGAAGATGATCGGGCTGAGCATCGGCAGGGTGATGGATCGGAATTGACGCCATTTGCCAGCACCATCCACACTGGCCGCCTCGTAGAGCTCGCGCGGAATCTGACGCAGACCGGCCAGGAAAATGACCATCGGGGAGCCGAACTGCCAGACATGCAGCGCGATCAGCGTCCAGTTGGCGGTGTCCGGGTTGGCGATCCAGCTCATAGTGGTATCGATGCCAAATAATCCCAGGAACGCATTGAATAGGCCGTCCGATCCGAATACCATCTTCCACAGCACCGCCACGGCTACCGAGCCACCGAGCATGGACGGTAGATAGAAGGCGGAACGATAGAAGGAAAGCCCGCGCATACCGCGATCCAGCAATACCGCCAGAGCCAATGCGGCAATGAGCTGCAGCGGCACTGACACTATCACATACACCAACGTGACCGTCAGCGAGTTCATGAATCGAGGATCGGCGAGCATATGCCGATAGTTCATCAGTCCCACGAATTGCGGCGGCTTGATCATGTTGTATTTGGTGAATGAAATCACCAGGGAATATACCATGGGAATCAGACTCAGGCATATTGCGCCAATAAGCCATGGTGCCAGAAAGCCCAATGCTACCTTGGTGTCGCTTGGCTTGTCTTTCGGTTTATGCCGGTTTTTGACCAGAGCTCCGAATTCCGCAAACGAACTCACCGTGTCAGCTCCTTTTCCTTGACGCTTTCGCACCTACATTGGCACTACTCACGCCTCTCATATGGCCTCAAAGCCGTTATCGTGTCTGCATGTCACGATAACGGCTTCTCGTATCCTCTTGCTACTTGTTGCCAAAGTTGCCAACTGAGCGTATCACGGTCGCCAGCGAACTCTGTACCCTGCCATCAAACGGTAGACTTCCACTCGTTGTCCATCGGAGGCAACTCATCGCCTCGTGTCAGATATACACGGTCGATGCGCACACCACCCGATCCGGCGAGCAGACCCAAATCATGAATACCCGCACTCAGCTCGATGCTGCTGAGCTCGGTCCAATGCCAGATGTAGCGCAAACCAAACGCCCACAAGCCATGCCCCGAACAGTGTTCGGCTGCCGGCTGTACGCTGCCGTCCACGGAAATCCAGCACATGTCCTGCATCTTGCTGTCCACTTCGGCGTACAACCATACGTGGTATCTGCCGGCAGTGGTGACGGCAACACGGTAGTTCATACGCGGCGCGGTCTCAATGGTCCATGAGACCGGATTCCATTCTCCCCGGTTCGGCTCGGCACGCATGGCCAGTCCTGTGCCACCATCGGTTTCCGCCTGTACATGACGCCAAGCACCCGGCCCATCCAATGCTGGGGTCAGCCATGCGCTGGCATTGTTCAGCAATGCCGATTCAGCCTCGAATGCCAATACTCCATCATGTTCCACTGGCATATCGCTTGGAATACGTCGCAATATGTTCTTCCCCTCGTCCGGCTCCACCGGGTAACGGGCTTCACCTAGGATTGCGGGTTCTCGTGTGGCGAAGCGTTTGAATGTAGTGTCACTGTTCCAATACCTGGCAGCAATCGAGGCAACCTTGGGCAGCGGGATTTCACTTGCGGCAAGACCATAGCAGGCTGCAAGATCGCGATTCAGCGAATCCACCACCCCTTGGCAAGGATCGCTTTCCACCATGAATCGAGGAGCACAACCAACGACCATACTGAATTGCGGGCCGAGGTTACTTGCGCGTCGAGCAGTGGTATAGAGCACGATTTTGTCCAGCGTCACGTAATTGTCGATCACGTACAGTCGAATCACGTGTTCGCCGGCCTTCAGGTAGGGCAGATACGTGCGGATGCGTTCGATGTTGTCGAGTTTGCTGGTCTCCCATGCGCCAATATGTTCATCGACGGTTGCGGTTTCCACTTCGATGATGGGCAGGTCGTCGATACGCACGCCCACCCGGATTCGTCCGGTCGAGTCGAGCGTAGGGATGCGGTGCAGTTCCAGTTGTGGCACGCAATCATTATGCAGCCAGATATGATAACCGATATAGGCTGGATCCATGTTCGGATCGGCAGGCGATGCTTCCAAACCAGACCTTGCCTCCATCGCAGGATTGCCGAAGCGTCCAAGATACGGCACCGGATTCCAACACGTATGGTGGCCGTATGATTCAACATCAGGTCGCGATGGATCTATGGACACATAGCCATCCGCTTCCACACTGCCAAAGAATCCCTGATCCGGATGGCCTACGTTCGCCACACGAACCTCGATGGCATGACTTTCACCGCTGGCCGAATCATGTACTACGATGCGGCCACGGGAATCTGGAGCTACATCTCCCGCATCGACGTGAACGCCGATGCGGCGCTCTGCGTCGACCACACCTGTCGTGCATGTCACCCGAATCCACGGCTCACTCGTCTCAATGCTGAATGGCAGACCTGCAGCGCCTGTGGAATATATCTCAATCCATTTATCGAGCTGCCCATCGGGCCAGAATTCGAGCACATCCTGTGCATCAGCCCCGGCATCGCTACCCCAGATAGTCACACCAAGGCCCGCCTTGCCGACGGCGAGCGCCGGACGCGCCGCAGGATTCAATGCGGTTGCAGGAGGCGGAAAATCATCCGGGGTGAACATGCGGTCCCATTTGCCGTTGGCCAGATGCTTGTTGTAATAAGCGATCAGCGCACGTTTCTGCAGCTCGTACCGTCGAGACAATGCAAGATGCCGATCTTGCGCGGCTGTCTTGCCTTCACGTTCAGCCAGCAGACTGCGATCGGCATGGTAGAACTGTGCGTTCACCAGATATGAGAAGTGAATTTTCACCGCGAAAAGTTCGAAGAACGCGTCCTGTTCACGCTCGGGCAATTGCTTCCAGAGCTCGTTGGTTTCAGCATACAGTTCGCGCAGTTCATCGACATGTCGCCCGTATTCATCGCCGTAAGCGGTCTGCGAGAAGCATCCTTCCTCCAGATTCTCGGGTTTGCGCATGTTGTTGAGCTGGTAGTAGCGAGTATAGATTCGTGCCGCACGATGGCCATGACCACCTGAGAACGTACGGTCGAACCATGCGGCCACGTAATCCTCAATGTCCGTGTTCGCTTCGGGCTCGCCGGCATGCCAAGCGAGATACAGGAAGTACTCCATCTCCTGTTCCATCGGCTTCAGACCGCCGATGTTGTCGATCCACATCCGGCGAATACCGTTGTCCCAGGATTTCATGAGCTCGTTTTCCATCAAGGTCAGCGGTGTCGACGAAGTGGCCAGATAACTATCCGTGGGTGCCCAGTATGACGAGTGATAGTACAGACCGTGACCACCCTTGCGCTTGCGCTCCTCAAGCGAGGGGAAGCGACGCATATAACCGTAATTATCGTTGGCCCAGAGAATCATGATGTCCTCGGGTAGGTTCAACCCGTCGTCGTAGAGCGGCAGTACTTCCTTGTATGGCACGAACAGCTGCAGGTCATGGTCGGCGCGCTCGCCGATCTCCTCATGGAGGATCTGGCGCTGATCGGCAATCACCTTGCCCAGCAGTTCCACGCGCGCGCGATGCTTCTGCTCTTCGGACAGATGCATGTCGCCGTCGATGGCCCGAGTCACGAAACCGGTGTCGTGGATGCCTCGCATGCCAACAGTCCAAGTGACTTCATGATTGCGGTTGCGGTCCACGCCCTCGCGCCAATACTGCTGGATCTTCTCACGGTTGTGGCCTTCCAGCGAATAGTCGTACTTGATATCCTCGCCTTGTGACTTGGCCCAGGGGTCCCATTCGTGCTGATTGGAGCGCATGAGCATATCGCAATGTGTGGTGCCGATGACCACGCCCATGCGCTCGGCCAAGTCACCATTTCGCGGGTCGTCGCCAAAGGCGCCCACGTGCATGGCAGGCCATACGTAATTGCCTTTGAGACGCAGCACCAATTCAAAGAACTTGCGATAGGTTTCAGGACCTATGGTGCCGTCCGCAGTGTGTTCCACCGCCCAATCGTAGAATTCTTCCTCGTCGTTGATGAATACGCCACGGTATTGCACACTGGGCCATTCAGTCACTGTCGCGCGCGCATCCACTTCAATGACATCGCACTCATGCACCGGCACGTCCGCCCACCACGTCCATGGCGAGACGCCGCATGCTTCGACGAAATCATAGATGCCGTAGATGGTGCCGCGCCGGTCGGTGCCGGCAATCCATACCTTGCCTTCGGCTGTTTGAATAGTGTAACCCTCCCAGCGCCAGCGCCCGTCGCTGTCCTTGAGTTTCGTCAGGTCGATGACACCCGCTTGTGCAGCGTCATCGATTATCCGGGAGGTGCCAATGGTGCCGACGACAATCGAAGCCGCGGATGTATCACTGCCGAGGCGGATTTCAGCTCCGCTCACGGATTGCAGGTCGTTGGCGAGGTTCGTCAAGGCCATACGCACCGCTTCACTCTCGTTGTCGCAGGCTGCTATCATCATCATCGCGCCACGTTTGGCGATGGTCACACCGTCGTGCCCGTTATTCACAAAGTCGTTGATATGCATGTCTTACCTGTCTCTATGGGAAAACAATGGACGGCCGGCCCAATAGGATGCCCAGGGCCGGCCGTTGGAGTCAGCCGCAATCGGCCCGAATGTCACTTGGAAGTTTCGGGCCAGCACTTTTCGTACTTGACGCCGGTGAGCTTTTCGCACACCTTCCTGACCTCAGGATCGACATCGGCTTTGCTGCCGCCATCCTTGAGACGCTGAATCTCACCAACGAGAATGCCGTCGGTCTTCTTGTCGAGAGCGAAGGTCAGGGAGATGATCCATGCGATGGCGAGACCGAGAATCACCCAGCCGACCATCACGGTGGCAATACCGTTCTGAGCGGTCACAGGCTGACTTTCGGCATCCTTGACGAAACCGGTGGAAGCCAGGTAGATGCCAATGGCGGAGGCCGCGAAACCAGCAGTCATCTTGCGCAGGAACAGCTGGAAGCCCACGAATACGCCAGTGCGGTTCTTACCGGTGACCAGTTCGTCAACATCCGGGATGAACGGGAACACGTTCCACGGGATGAACCAGGTCAGAGCACGGAAGATCAGCCACCAAATCATAATGACGTACAGCAGGATGTTCCAGGTTCCCGGATCCATAGTGGATTGGCTCTTCCACAGGAACAGCAGTCCCAGAAGGCCCAGGATCGCGCCCGCGAAATCGATGGAGAACAGCTTGCGCGGGCCAAGCTTGGCGAACAGCCAGCCGAACACGGGCTTGAGTGGTTCGCCGATGATGGACAGGCCGAGCAACGCGGAGGCGAAGGCGGCGGGCTTGTTGAGATCGTAAAGTACGAAGAACATCCAGGTCTGACCAAAGATATCGAGGAAGCTCTGACCAAGCAGGTAGATGAGCACGTGCTTGCGGAAGGACTTGATGCGTAACGTGGAGAGGAAGTCCGCGAACAACTGGCCAACGCCCTTAATCCATTCGCCGAAGTTGAACGGCTGCTGCTTCTCCGCTTCGATGGCCTCGACGTCGAAGCCGGCCTTTTCCGGCGTCAGCTCCCAAGTGGCCTTCCATGCCGCGAACAGGCACAGGCAGAAGATGACGAGGAATCCGATCATGGCCACCTGATAGGCATAGGCGTTCTCCTCGCCGAGGGCGGCGAGCAGGGCAGCCGCGCCCAGCGGAATCACCGCGTTGGAAATGCCGGAGAACAACATACGCGTGGTGGACAGCATCGTACGGCCGTTGAAGTCAGTGGTCATTTCGGTCGGCAATGCGGAGTACGGGGTCATGATCATCTGGTTGGCTATGATCCACAGTGCATAGGCCGCGAAATACGCCCACAGCGGCATGCCGGGGATCCACATCAGCGAGGTGCACAGCAGCACTGGGATGCCCGCAATGAGGAAGAAGCGGCGACGGCCGAACTTACGGCCGAACTTATAGCGGTACAGGTTATCGGACAATGCACCCACGGCGAGCGCGGCGAAAGCTGCGACCATGGTGGCGATGCCGACGATGTTCTGCGCCTGATCAACTTCCAGCCCGGCAAACTTGGTCCAGAACACCGGCAGGAACACAGCGAGCTGGCCGAAACCACCACCGTAGAAATCTCCCAATGCAAAGCCAATGGCGTTCATCAGCTTCACTTTGCGCACGGGTTTGTCCGTTTGAGCAACGGCGTTCTCATTGACCTGAGACATACGCCTTCCTTTCAATTCTCTTCTGTATTCAATTCCGGATGCGATGTTCGGCTGCTTCGCCTTGACAAGGAGACCGTCATCATCGGCCGGTAGGAGCAAGTATGGCAATCAGCCGATGGCACATGCGATAGAATTACCATGAATTACCAAAATTGTGGATAATTTGTTCTATGACTTCGTCTTCGGCAACCGAATCATCAGCATCTTCCTCATCCCGCACCCGAGCCGTGACTCTGGCGGACGTCGCGGCATTGGCAGGCGTAACGGCCGCCAGCGCATCGCGCGCATTGAAGCATCCAGGCAGGATGTCGCTGAAAACCGAATTGAAAGTACGGCAGGCAGCCCTTCAATTGGGTTACGGATTGCCGGATCCCGCCGGCAACCACCCGCCTGCTCCGACCAACGCACTACCTGACGATCGCTCAATATCTTCGACAAGGAGGGATTCCTTCATCGGCGTCATTGTGTCCGACGCCTCGAATCCTTCGTTCGGCCCATTGATACAGGCGCTGCAGCATATGCTTGACCGTCAAGGTCTGCAAGTCATCGTGATGGATGCTCAGTCCGATGCGGAACGCGAATATGCGCTTGCTCGCCGGTGCACTGAAATAGCAGCCGGTTTGGTATTGGTCGCGCCACGTATGGCCGAAACTCGCATTGCTCGTATAGCGCAGGTCCGTCCGACAGTCACGTTCGACCGACCGGTTTCATCAGCTTCAGGAGTGGAGACGGATTGCCAAATGGCGATCAACGAGGCGATGAGCCTACTCAACGACATGAATCATCGAACCATAACGTATCTCGCAGGACCGAAAGAAGTATGGCTTGGAGAGCGACAACGCCAATGGATAGCAGCTGCGGCAGCACGGTTCGATATGCGCTTCGAAAACCTGCCGACCCATCGCTACGATGTCGAAGGAGGCCGCGAGGCATATCAATCCATGCGTTCCCGCCTACCAGATGCCGTCATTGGGTTCAATGATGCTCTCACCATGGGGTTCGCCGCCGAAGCACGTGACGGGGGTATCCAGGTTCCGGAAGATGTTTCTCTGATCTCCTTTGGAGACTCGCCGGCTACCGGATGCATGACACCGTCATTGACTTCCATTGCGGCACCTGCGGAACAGGCAGCCAAACGTCTTGCCTCAACGCTTATCGGCACCATGCGTAATCCTCAGCGAAAACCCATAGATCATCATCGCATCTATGCCACATTGCGTCTGAGATCCAGCCTCAAGCGGAAAATCGCACCATTGAACCGCAAGCGCATTAACCTGGCGCTCAACGATTCACCGGATATCATCGACCTGACATTGCTGTCGAGCTCCACGCAAGAAGCTCTGCCTCGCATCGATGCTTTCATGCGCCGCTACCCCACTATCCGCATCACACCGGTGGAAGGTGGATCACAAACGGAAACCATGCAACGTTTTGCCGCCAGCGTGCGCGATCACCACAACGTTCCGGATCTGCTTAATCTGGAGTGTCAGTATTTGCCGCAGTTCGCCGCCGACGGCGTGCTCCTCGACTTCAGCAATACCACCATCGAACGCGCATGGTCGCGCGACTTCGTGCCGCAAACGTGGCGCAACGCCCATTATGCCTCCGGCCTGTATGGAGTACCCGGCGACCTGTCGCGCATGGTTATGTTCTACCGTCGTGACATCTTCGAACGGTTCGGTTTATCGATTCCCCATACATGGCAGGAATACCATCAAACCGGTCTGGAATTGAAGAGAAGCAATCCGTCGGCGACCATGGGATTATTGGACACTTCGCGCTCGCAGCCATATTGGATGTTTTTCCATATGAACGATGCCACTCCATGGTCCGTGGACGAAAAACGTAATATCATCACGTTCCGTTTTGGCGATGAACGTGTGCAACGCACCGCGCAATTCATACAACAGTGCATCAATAACGGCGTGCTCCGACAAGAGTCTTGGTCATTGGCCCGCAATTACTCGTATGTACCGGCAATTGGCAATGGTGAATACGCCACCATCGTGCACGCGAATTGGCTGGGGCGTATGATCGCAGCAACATATCCGCACGATCAAGGTAATTGGCGTATCGCGCCAGCACCGGTGTTCGGCGGATTGGGATGGCGCGACTGCCAGATCGGCGGTTCGCTTATTGCCGTCAGCAATGCGATCCCTCGCGTCAAGCAGGCACCGGCCTTGGCCTTTGCCCATTGGTTCCAATCCCATCCCGATGCGGTGGCATTGCGCACGCCTGGCAGCATGTCCGCAGCGACGACATTCATCAACGGCGTGACGGGCGGAAACTACGTCGATTCATATTTTGGCCAGAATGTGTATGCCGTAGTACTGGATCAGCCAGCATCACCCCAGCCCGATGCATCGCAACGTGATTGGCGCCCGCTTCCATTTATGACACAGGTGGATACGGACTTTCGTGCGATTATCGCTCCTGCATTAGTTTCGGGCGGAGCGTCACCTAGCAAACTGCTGCAATTACAAGAAAACCTCACCTCGTATGCCCGTGAGCATGGATTTGAGGTGAGGTCGGAATAGGCCACGAACCTATTATTCGCAGCAACAGCGGAAAATTAAAACAATCAAGCTTCCTTGGACTTGGCGGTTTCAATCCACTTGTTCAGCAGGGCTTCGGACTTGCCGGAATCGACGGCGTCTTCGGCGATCTTGTAGGCTTCAGCAAAGCGCTCAGCCAGCGATCCATTGCCCACCAAGTGGCCGTCAGCCACGATGGCGGAAGCGGCATTGAGCAGTGCAGTCGAGCGAGACGGCACATCCTTGCCGGCCAGGAAGTCGCGGAATGCGGCGGCGTTGACTTCAGGTTCGCCACCCTTCAGATCGGCGACATTGATCTTGGCGAGACCAAGATCAACCGTCGGATCGAAGTCGGTTTCGGTGACCTTGCCGTCGCGGATCTCCCAAACGGAGACCGGGCCGGTGGGAGCGAGCTCATCCATGCCTTCATGCGAGGTGTACACCATACCGGACTGACCGGCCGCCGCATAGGCACCTGCCATAATCGGGCTCATGGCACGGTTGGCGCAGCCAATGGCCACGTGCGCCGGCTTGGCCGGGTTGGTCAGCGGTCCCAGCACGTTGAATACGCAAGGAATGCCGAGCGCGGCACGAACCGGGCCTACGAAGCGCATGGCTGGGTGGAACGTGCGGGCGAAAGCGAAGGTGATGCCCACTTCGTCGCCGACTTCACCCACGGCTTCCGGCTTCAGATCAAGCGGCAGACCCAGCGCCTCAAGCACGTCGGCGGCACCACACTTCGAGGATGCGGCACGGTTACCGTGCTTGACGATCTTCACACCGGCCGCCGCGGCGACCACGGCACCCATCGTGGAAAGGTTCACGGTGGCGAAGCCGTCGCCGCCGGTGCCCACAATATCGGTGGTCTCACCGGACACGTTCAGCGGAATCGCGTGCGAGACCATGGCCTTGGCCGCGCCGGACACCTCTTCGGCGGTCAGCCCCAGCTGCTGCTGCATGGCGAGCGCCGCACCCACTGCCGCAGGATTCGCGTTGCCCTTCATCAGATCGTCCACGAACCATTCGGATTCCTCGGCGTTCAGGTGGTCTCCCCCGACCAACTTGGTGAGAATCGACTTCCATGTGATCTCTGCCATTGTTCCTCCTTGACGCACGGTTGCGCCCGCTAGCTTGTAACGCCGCTCATTGTAATGGCCATGCGTTTCACGAGACGCAAACTTCCATATTGCAAAATGCCAGACGATTCTCGAAAGGAATCGTCTGGCATATTCATTGAATTCAGCGAGCAATCACCGAAGTCACAATACCCAGATCACTCAGTGGTTTGCGGCCAGCACTGCTCGTACTTGATGCCGGTGAGTTGTTCGACGACCTTCTTGGTCTCCGGATCAACGTCCTTCTTCAGGCCGCCGGCCTTGAGACGGTCAATCTCATTGAGCAGCATGGCATCGGTCTTCTTGTCGAGCTTCATGGTGAAGGAGATAATCCACGCGACGGCAAGACCGGCGATAATCCACCACACCAGCACGGTACCGATGGCGTTCACGGCCTGTTCAGGCTGCGGCTTGCCGGCCTTGAACGCGGTCTCAACGAAGCCGTTGGCACCAAGGTACCAACCCCAAGCCATGGCGGACAGGCCTGCGGTGATCTTGCGGGCAAACTGCTGGAAGCCGATGTACAGACCGCCGCGGTTCTCGCCGGCCATGATCATATCGACATCCGGGATGAACGGGAACACGTTCCACGGGATGAACCAAGTCATGGCGCGGAAGATCAGCCACCAGATCATGACCACATACAGTGCCACGTTCCATGCGGTGGTGTTGTTCTGGGATGCGGTCTGCCACAGACCCCACAGGCCCAGCAGGCCCAGGATGGCACCGGCGAAGTTCAGGGAGAACATCTTGCGCGGGCCGAGCTTGGCGAAGATCCAACCGAAGACGGGCTTGAGCGGCTCGCCGATCAGGGCCATACCCAGCAAAGCGGTGCCGAAGGCGACCGGCTTGTTGAGGTTGTAGAGCACGAAGAACAGCCACACCTGGCCGAAGATGTCCAGGAAGGATTGGCCGAGCAGGTAGATGAGGATGTGCTTGCGGAAGGTCTTGTTACGCAGCGTGGAGAAGTAGCCGACGAAAATGTCACCCACGCCCTTGAGCCACTTGCCGAAGTTGAACGGCTCCTTCTTCTCGGCCTCGATGGCCGCCTCATCGAATCCGGCCTCCTCCGGTGTTAACTCCCAAGTGGACTTGTAGGCGATAAACACGAACACGGCGAACAGCACGATGAAGAAGCCCATGGCAATGGTGTAGGACGAGCTCTGTTTCTCACCGAGCGCCTTGAGGAACGCGGCGGCGCCCAGCGGAATCACAGCGGTGGAGATGCCGGAGAACAGCATTCGTGTGGTGGAGAGCATCGTACGACCGTTGAAGTCGGTGGTCATCTCGTTGGGAAGCACCGAGTACGGAGTCATGATGAGCTGATTGGCGATAATCCACAGTGCGTACACCACGAAGTATCCCCACACCGGCAGGCCCGGAACGTACATGAGGATGGTGACCAGCAGGACGGGCACGCCCAACAGGATCAGGAAGCGACGGCGGCCAAACCTACGGCCGATCTTCCACTTGTACAGGTTGTCGGACAGCGTGCCGAAGATGAGGGCGGAGAACGCGGCGAGCATCGTCGCGATGCCGACGATGGACTGGGCCTGTGCCACCTTCAGTCCGGCGAATGTGGTCCAGAACAAGGTGAGGAATGTGGCGATCTGGCCGAAGCCGCCGCCGTAGAAATCACCGAACGCGTATCCGATCGCGTTGATGAGCTTGATCTTGCGTCCCTGAGGCACCTTAGCCTCAGGAGCTGCTGTCTGCTGTGACATTACAGCTTTCCTTTCTCTATTCGGCTCAGCATCACCCAAGCCGATGATTATTCATTGATGGTTACGGATTATGAGAGGCTACTTGCCCCACTTGGTCTTCATGGCAGCGAAGATCTCACGGTCGGTCGGATGGTTTTCCATGTTCATAATGACGAACACATCCTTCTCCCAAGCCGGATACATGAAGTCACGTAGCCACTGGTAGTAGTGCGGACCATCGCCTACGCAACGCAAGTAGCCCATGAGCTGCTCGCATACCCAAGCGGATTGCTTGATGTCGGTCAGGCAGTCGTTGCGCCAGAAGCCCTCCCACTTGCCGTGTTCGCGGTCGCGCATCGCATGGTCGCCTGCGGTGAACTCTTCGGAGGCAAGTCCGGCGTCAAAGAACGCATGTTGCCAATCTTCGTCGTATCCGGCGAGCAATGCATCGCATACATGCACGGATGCGGCCACCGAATGCTCGTAGATGCCGACCTCCACGCCGATGGAATCGCGGATAAGTTCGGCTGCATCCTCCTCGCCGCGCAGTTCGGCGGAGATGGCGGCGAGTTCCACCTTGTCGGCCAAGTCGGCGTAACGCTCGACTGCAGGGGCGATCAAACCACGGTAGAACTCGATTTGTTCTTTCAGGTTCTTGCCGTCGTGCATCCATCGCAGATCCTGTGCCGGGGCCTGCTTGTCGCGCAGCCACTGGGTGATGAGCATGCGCGGCACATGGTTGAAGTACTGTTCGCCGGCGTGATCATCCCAGTTCGGGCCGTACTGGACGGCAGCCTTCCAGTATTCCTCATATAGGTCGAAGACGGCGTCCACGTTAGCCTTGCCGTAGTAGTCGGCAATGTACTGCTTGGCGACCTTCTCGAAGTCGATCTTGCCCTCGCGCCAGATGGCGGCGATGAAGTTCAGGAAGTAGACGTGCGGCTTGATGTTGGAGGCATTGACGATCCACACATCGTCACCGCCGTTGACGATCACGTCCTCCAGCTCCTTGGCCACAAGACGCGGATCGTTAGTAATGTCCGTAGTGTGGTTGGCGGCCTGCAGGTCGTAGAAGCTGGCGTGGTAGTAGATGCCGTTGTCGCCGTCGTTGGTGGGCATGGCGGGCACGCGAGGATTGTTGTTTTCCTGACGGCGGGAGACCATGCGGCCGAAACCGTTGTCGGCCCAGATCTTGGCCACCTGCTTCGGGTAGGTCAGGACTCCTGCACGGTAGAGTTCCATGGCTTCGCCGTACAGATAGATGACGCACTGGGCGCCTGGGTCGGCTTCCTGCACCATGTCGTACTGGCGCTGAATGATCTCAGAGAGCAGCTTGCCACGCGCCTCATCGGTGGCGTAACGCGGGTCAAAGTTCCAGAATGGCTGATCGCCCTGACCGCGGAAGCCAAGGGTCCACACGGTGCGCTTGCCCTTCTGTGCCTCGATGGCTTCACGCCACAAGGCTTCGAATCGAGGCTCCTCTTCAGGCCACTTGGGTTGTACGCCCGGGTAGGCTGCTGCGAACATGCGAGCACCAAGCGGGCAGGCGTGATGCTGATTGATATAGAAGCCCATGTCTTGTGCAAGCTTCAGATGCGGCTCACCGCGCTGACCGGAGCCTGGGATGACCATATTGCCGCCGAGGCGGTAGACGGTTTCGAAAGCAAGACGCCAGGTCTTATCCGAATCGTTGTCGTATTTCCAGTCTTCGAGCAGCACTTCGTCGTTGATGAAGAAGCCCTTGTACTTGACGGCAGTCGGTTTGCTGGTCAACGCAAAATCATCGGCGATTTCGATGCTCGGAACCGGCTCGAAATGCTGATCGTTCCAGAACCAGAAATCCTTGACGCCCAGCACTTCACGACTGACTGCATACAGACCGTAGATGAAGCCGAAGTCGTCGCCGGCGTGAACTTCCAGATTGCCGTCCGCTACACGCACTTCGTAGGTTTCCGGGTTATGCGGACCTTCGACGAGTACGATGTTGGCACCCTGCTGTTCGGACGGCAGCACCGTGGCTTTCAAGTCACGTTCGATGTCCTCGACCGCGTATGCCACGGCTTTGGAGGGCGTCGCGCCAGTCACTTTCGTGGTGGCTGTGATGGAAATAGACATGGTTCCTCCAGGTGAACTTGTCTGTGGATTGCTTTCCGCGATACTGTCCGCTTCCACGCGCTTCGCATCGCTGACATGTTTTATATTCGTCCACTTCGGCAAGCTCATTGCACTTGTTGCCAAAGGTTGCCATAATATTGTCGAACGTTGTTGTTTGCTCACCAAATCCCGTTGGAGGGGAGCCAACCATGGAACGTGCACAGCATAAAGCCACGATTTACGACATCGCCCGAGAAGCCGGAGTCAACCCCTCAACCGTGTCTCGAGCACTCGGCCAACCAGGTAGAGTCGCTGCCAAGACCGAGTTTCGCATTCGTCGTATAGCAGAGCAGCTTGGCTACCTCACTCAATCCGCACAGACGACCGGTGAATCGCTCCCCTCCACTGGCATGATTGCGGCTATCGTACCGACACTGACGAATCCGCTCTATGCCATCACGGTCAATGCGATGCAACGACGCTTGGAGACCAAAGGCTATGGTCTTATCACGTTGGACACCGATCAGAAACCGTCGGTTGAGCGCAAGGCTATGTCATATGTGATGCGCAACGTAGACGGCGTAGCCTTGCTGTCCTCCCGTTTAAGCGAACCTGATATTCGCCGTATTATGCTGGTCCGACCGGTCATCGTGTTGAATCGTACTGCCCCAGGTTTAAACAGCGTTGTGGTGGATGTGGCGCGAGCCATCGATGATGCCGTACACGCGCTCAAGGAAAGCGGGCACTCGTCCATCACTTATTTGGCGGGCCCGGCCAGCTCGTGGTCGAACGAGTACCGTCGCCGTTATATTCGATCCGCAGCCTTCCGTTATGACATGACCTACCGAGTGGTGCGCGAATGCGAACCGAGCGTTGCCGGAGGCAAGGCGGCAGTGGAACAGTATCTCATTCGCCCCACGGATGCCGTGTTCGCGTTCAATGACGAACTTGCGGCGGGTTTCATCGCTGCTGCGCGCCGCAATAATTTGCGTATTCCCGAGGATGTTTCGGTGATTGGTTTCGACAACACGCAAATGTCTTCGCTACTCACACCCACGCTGAGCACCATCGATATGAAGAGCGAGCAGCTGGCCGAGCGTGCTGCAGATACGCTGGTCAGTGCCATACGCAATCCGGATGGAGTACGGCCCGAGCCAATCACGTTAACCGCCGAGTTCGTGAAACGCGATTCGCTGAATCCTCATAAACGCTCAACAATGAAGCTTGGCCCCTACGCGGAGATCAGGCGATCAAGCGACACCACCGTGCTGACCATGCTGTCCAATGCATTCAACGAGACGATGCCGCGCATCAATGAATTCATGCGGACGCACCCGCATATTGTCATCGACCCGATTGAGGGGCGCACGCAGGAGAATACGCTATCGCTGTATTGGGAGCGAGTCATCAATCACCGTTCGGTACCGGACATTATCAATGTCGAGCGAACCGCGCTCCCCCAGTTGGCGGCTTCCGGCGCATTGCAAGATTTGTCAAGCAAGGCGATGGAACAGGAACTCGGCCCCAAAGTCGATCGAGCGGCATGGCAGTCGGCTCATTATGCCGGCAAACTCTATGGTATTCCAGGTGATCAATCGCAAACCGCCATGTTTTACCGAGCTGATTTGTTCGATCGATATCGGCTTGAGGTACCGGATACTTGGGATGCTTTCTATGAGACCGGTGTGGCCTTGCATGAACGAAATCCCAACCGATATATGGGCGTGCTCGATACCACCGACGTGCAGCACTATCTTTCATTCTTCCGCTCGGCAAGAGTGAGACCTTGGACAGTGGAGAACGATTCGACGATTGTTTTCCATATGCGCAATGATTTGGTACGCAACGTAGCCACGTTCATTCAACAATGCATTGACGATGGTGTGCTGAATGCTGAACCCATGTGGGATAACCGGTACATGCGCGCCAAGTCCGGCACATACTTAACAGTGACTTATGCGAATTGGCTTGGCAAGATTCTTTCGATGTCGTATCCAGCCGATCAGGGACTATGGAAGGTCACATTACCGCCGGCATTCGCCGATCCCAGCCAAGTGGCCACAGCCGAAATCGGTGGTTCGACATTGGCGATCAGCGCCGGATTGCCACCCAAGCGTATGGACGCCGCGATAACCTTCCTGAAATGGTTCCAGCTCGATCCAGTTTCCGTGGAATTACGTGCACCAGGCGGCGTGTCCGCAGCAGCTGGATACGTGGAGGATCTGACCAGACGGGGCACCATTGACCCGTATTTCAATCAGCCGATTTATGACGTCTATGCCAAGTCGGCCGCCCGTGTGAACCGGGATTGGGATAATCTGCCGTTTTACAGTCAATTGGATGCAGAATTCGCGCGCCTGATAGTCCCTTGTCTGAAGCCCGGAGGCCGCAGTCAGGATCTTCTGGACGAATGGGAGCGACGACTGAAGATTTATGCCGTTTCCCAAGGTTTTGAGGTGAAGTAGGCACCGACTTTGATGCCTCTTATAAAGAGCGCACGGCAGTAAGATCGACTGAGGGGAAGCTACGGTATTTGCCATAGCTTCCCCTCAGTCTTCCTGTAGTTCGTTAACCTGTTTCAAAGGGGAGCCAACGAACCATACGTCAACGATGCATCACTTCTCGTTCTGTCCGTGGCACATCTTGTACTTACGACCGGAGCCGCACGGGCACGGAGCGTTCTTGCCGGTACCCGGGAAGGTACGACCATCGGCCCAAGGGGTCTTGAGTTCTTCGCTCTTCGGACGCTTGTTGGCCGGAACCTTGCCGGCAGCGTGGCTGATCGGTGCCGGACCGGAAACCGCAGAGGTCACTTCACCGGCTTCGGAAGCCTTGGCAGATTCGGCGATCGCCGCCTTCTCCTCCTCGTCTTCTTCCTCGACCTCACCGGCAGCGGCTTCCGCCTCGGATTCGCCGTCTTCATCCGGGCCGGCGGCAACGGTGGCTGCGGAATCGGTGCCCTCGGAACCGGCGGTGATGCCGGTAGCGGATTCAGCGGCATCCACGGCGGCGTCCTCATCATCGGTGGAATTCGGATCCTGCGTGGCGGCCACCTGCTTGACGTCGATGTGGAACAGCAGCTGAACGGACTCCTCCTTGATCGCTTCGATCATGGAGTTGTACATCTGGTAGCCTTCGCGCTGGTATTCGACCAGCGGATCACGCTGGCCCATACCACGCAGGCCGATGCCGTCCTTCAGATAGTCCATCTCGTAGAGGTGTTCGCGCCACTTGCGGTCGAGCACGGCAAGCACTACGCGACGCTCAAGGTCACGCAGGCCCTTCTCGCCAATGGTCTTCTCCAGCTCGGCGTACTTGTCCTTGGCGTCCTTGACGATGAGATCGCGCACGGCCTCAACGGCCTTTTCGCCCTTGAGCTTGCCGGCGGCGTCCTTGGCCTCATCCACAGTCACCTTGGTGGGTACCACGGTGTTGAGCGCCTTGAACAGGCCTTCCCAATCCCAGTCCTTCGGCTTGTCGGAGCCGTTGTTGGCACCCTTGATGTAGGACTCGATGGTGTCGGCGATGAAACGCTCGATATCCTCGTGAATATCCTCGCCCTTCAGCACGGCCTGACGCTCGGAGTAGATGACGGTACGCTGCTTGTTCATCACGTCGTCGTACTTGAGCACGTTCTTACGAATCTCGTAGTTACGGGATTCCACGGCCTTCTGCGCGGTGCGCACACCCTTGGTCACGGACTTGGCCTCGATCGGCTGGCCCTCCTCCATGCCCTTGGCCATGACCTGAGCCACCAGCTGGGTGTTGAACAGACGCATCAGATCGTCTTCCAGAGACAGGTAGAAGCGGGATTCGCCGGGATCACCCTGACGGCCGGAACGACCGCGCAGCTGGTTGTCGATACGACGGGACTCGTGGCGCTCGGTGCCCAGCACATACAGACCACCAAGTTCCTTGACTTCCTCGTGCTCATCCTTGACCTGCGCCTTGATTTCGTTCAAGGTGCCCGGCCAACGCTTCTCATACTCTTCCGGAGTGTCTTCCGGAGAATAGCCTTCGGACTTAAGCTTGGCATCCGCCAGGAACTCGACATTGCCGCCGAGCATAATATCGGTACCACGACCGGCCATGTTGGTGGCCACAGTCACAGCGCCCTTACGACCGGCGACAGCGACGATGGCCGCCTCCTTCTCGTGCTGCTTGGCGTTGAGCACCTGATGCGGGATCTTGGCCACATCGAGCAGGGTGGAGACCACCTCGGAGCTTTCCACGGATGCAGTACCGAGCAGCACCGGCTGGCCCTTGGCGTGCCTCTTGGCCACATCCTTGACGATGGCGGCCAGCTTCTCCTTCTTGGTACGGAAGATGAGGTCGTCCTGATCCTTACGGATCATCGGCTTATTGGTCTTGATCGGCAGCACGCCCAGCTTGTAGGTGTTCATGAACTCGGCGGCCTCGGTCTCGGCGGTACCGGTCATGCCTGCAAGCTTGTCGTACATACGGAAGTAGTTCTGCAGGGTGATGGTGGCGAAGGTCTGGTTCTCGGCCTTGACCTCCACACCTTCCTTGGCTTCGATGGCCTGATGCAGGCCTTCGTTGTAACGACGCCCCGGCAGAATACGGCCGGTGTGCTCGTCGACGATCAGCACTTCGCCCTGAGTGACGACGTAGTCCTTATCGCGCAGGAAGAGTTCCTTGGCCTTGATGGCGTTGTTCAGGTAGCCGATCAGCGCGGTGTTGGCCGGCTCGTACAGGTTGTCGATGCCCAGGAAGTCTTCGACCTTGGTGATACCCGGGTCGAGAATGCCGACAACCTTCTTCTTCTCATCGACGTCGTAATCCTCGTCGCGCGTAAGCTTCAGAACCAGCTTGGCGAAGGTGCGATACCAACGGGTCACGTCGCCTTCCGCCGGACCGGAGATGATCAACGGGGTACGGGCCTCGTCGATAAGGATGGAATCGACCTCATCGACGATGGCGTAATGGTGGCCGCGCTGTACCAGATCGGCCTTCTCCCAAGCCATGTTGTCGCGCAGATAGTCGAAGCCGAATTCATTGTTGGTGCCGTAGGTGATGTCTGCGTTGTACTGCTTGCGACGTTCCGGCGGCTTCTGTTCAGTGATGATGCAGCCGACCGACATGCCCAGGAAGCGGTAGATACGGCCCATCAGCTCGCTTTGGTAGCTGGCAAGGTAATCGTTGACGGTGACCACATGAACGCCCTTGCCTTCCAAGGCATTGAGATAGGTGGGCAGGGTGGCCACCAAGGTCTTGCCTTCACCGGTCTTCATCTCGGCGATGTTGCCCCAGTGCAGGGCGGCACCACCCATCAGCTGCACATCGAAGTGGCGCTGGCCGAGGGTGCGCTTGGAGACCTCACGAACGGTGGCGAACGCCTCGGGCATGATATCGTCCAGGCTCTTGCCGTCGGCAAGCATCTTCTTGAACTTTGGGGTTTGCGCCTTGAGCTCCTCGTCGGAGAGGGCAGAGATTTCATCCTCCAGCGCGTTGACGGCCTTGGCCACGCTCTCCAGCTTCTTCAGCTGGTGGCCTTCGCCCATACGCAGGGCTTTGTCAATAATATCGACCACTGGGTTCTCCCTTGACTGATTGCGGTGGTTCCGTCCACCACGATACCGCACGCATACATTTTTCTCTGTTTTTTTCGACCATATTACGAAAGATTTATACGATCTGCATCCTCACAGATATGTACCGTCCTATCGGATCATGCGCAACAATCGCCGACAGCGCAAAAAGGCCGCCTCCCGATTGCACGGGAGGCGGCCAACATCAACCGACTGAAATCGGCAACGAGCTATCCGAAGATTCAGTCCTTCTTGACATTCTCCGGGGTATCGATCTCGAACACGCCGTAGCTCCAGCCATGACGGTGGTAGACGACGGACGGACGACCGGTCTCCTTGTTGACGAACAGGAAGAAGTCATGTCCGATCAGCTCCATCTCATAGAGCGCTTCGTCAATGCTCATCGGCTCGGCGATGTGCAGCTTGCGGCGGATGACAATCGGAGTGTCCCCAACCTGGACCTCCACGGACTCGCCAGGACCAAGATCGGAAGCCACTGCGGCCTCCGGGCTGTTGTTCGGCTCCTCCTCGACCTCTTCGGCCTCGGGCTCCGGAGCGACCACGCCCAGATCGACCGGCACCGGGTTCGTGTAGCCGCGGCGATGGTCCTTGCGGCGGTCACGGGTGCGGCGCAGACGCAGGGTCAGCTTGTCCAGAGCCATATCCAGCGCGCTGAATTCGTCCGTGCTGGAGGCCTCGGCGCGCACCACCGTGCGGCCGGCGATAACGGTGATTTCCACGCGCTTGGCGGTATCGGCCTGGCGCGGGTTGCCCTCATGGGTCAGCACGATCTGCGCGCGCTGCGCATCCGGGGCGATAGCGGTCACACGATTCATCTTGGTCTCGACGACATCACGGAACCTCTGCTTGACCTGCGTGTGGCGTCCGGTAACGACGATTTCCATGTTGACCTCCTATATGACTCAAGCGGTTTGGCCCGCTATATGCGTCCCGTACAGCATCATTACCGTGCGGGTAAGTTTCATTGTAGACGAACAATGGGTAAATCCTCGGCAACTCGCCAAGAGAAAACTCATTCTTTCCCGACATGGTTCCGAAACATGCCACGACGTAGCCTGATGGATTGGTTTGTTTTCCTTACAGGAAAGCCTTATACTTTCCTGTAAGGAAAACAAACCAATCCCGACCGGACCGATGTCAACGATGACAGGCCGCGGGCCACCGGAAAGGAAACCGCGATGAAGCGTTCCATCCGAGACGACACCCACGATGTCTTCCATGCATCGTCCGTCAACGACACGTCCGACCCCCTCCCCGACGAATCGACCCCACTGACGCCCGGACTGACACCCAGTGAGGCAGGCCACATCCTGGAAGGCATCGAGCGCGACCGTTCGGCGCTGTCGGCACGCCTGTCTCCACCTCGATGGCTGTATCCGACGATCGCGTTGCTCGTTGCCTTCGACGTGCTGGGCATCCAGATCAGCAGCGCATTCGACTCCTGGACATGGGATCGTCTCACGACCCTGCAGGACGAATACGATGATGCGATAAGCCAGGCCTCGTATCGGAGCATCCCCGCCGGGGAAATCGACGCCTATTTCAAGCCATTGATCGATGAGATGCTGAAATACGGCGCATACAGCCAATGGTGCGTGTGGCTATGTCTGGCGATCGATCTGGCATGCATCATCGTCGTCTATCAGATGATGCGCTGGCTGGCCAACGCGCAGGGAACGGGCGATCGGCGCGGCACCGGCGTCCCGTTGCTGTGGCCCTGGTTCCTTACGTTCGGCGTGCGCCCGATGAACATCCGCATGCATGTGCTGCACGCAGCGATGTACGTCACGCTCATCGCCTATGCGGGTTCGCTCGTCTATCTGAACTGGAGCGGCGGGGACCCGTTCCGCACTGCATGGTGGGCCATGGTGGCGACCATGTTGTGGTCGGCGTTCTTCGTGGTGAGCGAGTCCGGTTACGACCGTCTTGCGTCCCAGGCGTTGGCGAAGATATAGCCATGTCACCGAGGAGGTCAAAGCACGCAGCGGTCGAGCCGCATTTCGACCCGGTGATTCACGAGCCGATGCGGTTGCGCATCTGCGGCATACTCGCCGCGGTGGATGAGATGCAGTTCGCCGCAATCAGGGACACGCTGGGCATGAACGACGCCGCCTGTTCCAAACATCTGAAGACGCTCGCCGATTGCGGGTACGTGTCCGTATCCAAACGCGAGTCGGACGGCAGCCGGCACATGGTGCGTTGGTATGCGATGACGCCGACCGGGCGGATTGCGTTCGAAGGCCATCTGGCCGAACTCAAACGCATCGCCGCCGGCATCGTCGACTGATGCCGCATCGATGGATGCACCGAATGAAGATGAATGAGGTGAGACCTCTTATACCCCGGGTTCTGTCGTCTGCGGCGCGAACGCCGTAAGACGGATGGCCATCCATCTCGACCTGACGTCGCCGTCAGGCTCTAGCAGCCTACCCGATGGCACGGGCGAGCAGCCCTTACCGCCATCTGCTTGGCCTTGCTCCCGATGAGGCTTGCCATGCGGCCTGCTGTTACCAGAGGCCCGGTGGTCTCTTACACCGCCGTTTCACCCTTACCCGTCGAGGACGGGCGGTCTGTTCTCTGCTGCGCTATCTCTCAGGTCACCCTGGGCGGACGTTATCCGCCATCGTGCTCTGCGGAGCCCGGAAGTTCCTCAGCCGATCTCAATGAAGATCACGGCCGCGGCCATCAAGAGGTCTCAAGCCGACAATTATACATATGCCGTGGAGAACGACTCAACGAAGCAACTCCGACGCGACTCGACGGAGCGTTTCCGGATTGTGCCCTTTCCGCCCGCCAGCCGACCAAAAACGGCGTTGACGCACCTGACGGTCAAGCCCTTGCGTTTTACGGGCTACGCGACGACCGAGTTCCCAAGCCGCATCCTCGAACACACCTTGTTGATCGGCCTCGTCAATCACCTGTTGAGCCAACACACGGTCCACGCCTTTGCGTGAAAGCTCCATCAGCGTCCCGCGACGTCCCATCATACGACCTGCGCAAATCCGCACTACCGATTCGGCGTATTCCTCGTCGTCCAACAGCCGCACTGCAATCAACCGTTCGACGACCTGCGCGACCGTATCCTCCGCGTATCCTTTACCGAGCAAACGATCGCGCAATGCGCCGGACGAACGAGGTGCGGCATCCAGCAGCCGCAACGCCGACTCGCGACAAGCTTCCTCATCATCGGCAGTATCGTCCGGCCCACTCAGGCCAGTGCCAACATTCGGCTGTCGCACAATATCCGATTTCTCGCAGACTCCCGCAGACCGCTGTACTGCAGAGTTCGCATAGCCGATACCGCCATCGCGCATAAACGATGCAGACGATGCAGACGAAGCAGACGAAGCAGACGAAGCAGCGTCATCACTATGCTGCGGAGCAATCACCATGGACCTGCCCCGCAGAAATGCCTCGGCATCAATCATCGTCAGGCCCGACCAGCCGTATCTTTGGCTGCGGCCGCCTTGGCCGTCTTGGTTTGTTGCTTGGTTGCGGCAGCCTTACCGTCCTTAGCCGCATCGGCCGCGGCAGCCTCGCTTACGGCTGCCGCCGCTGCGGCCTCCTCATCTTCCGCGAACTGATCAGAAGGAGCAATCAGACCAAATTCAGCCTTGACCTTGTTTTCGATCTCCTCGGTGATGGCGGGATTGTCCTTCAGGAACTGGCGGACCTTCTCACGTCCCTGACCAAGCTGATCGCCATCATAGGTGAACCAGGATCCGGACTTCTTGACCACACCGACCTGCTGGGCCATGTCGATGACGGAACCCTCGCGGGAAATGCCTTCGCCATAGAGCATGTCGAATTCGGCGGACTTGAACGGCGGAGCCATCTTGTTCTTGACTACCTTGACACGCGTACGGTTGCCCACAGCCTCTTCACCGTTCTTAATGGTTTGGATGCGGCGGATGTCGAGACGCACCGAGGCGTAGAACTTCAACGCCTTACCTCCTGTGGTGGTTTCAGGATTGCCGAAGAACACACCGATCTTTTCACGCAGCTGGTTGATGAAAATAGCAGTGGTGCCAGCCTGAGCCAACGCTCCGGTCATTTTACGCAACGCCTGACTCATCAAACGCGCCTGCAAACCCACATGGCTGTCACCCATGTCACCTTCGATTTCAGCCTTTGGCACCAAGGCGGCCACCGAATCGATGACAATGACATCAAGGGCCCCGGAGCGAATCAGCATATCGGCGATTTCCAAAGCCTGCTCACCATTATCCGGCTGGGAGACGATCAACGAATCGGTGTCTACACCAAGCTTGCGCGCGTAGGCCGGATCAAGCGCATGTTCGGCATCGATGTATGCGGCCACACCGCCATTACGCTGTGCATTGGCGACCACATGCAAAGCGAGTGTGGTCTTACCGGAGGATTCAGGACCATACACCTCTACGATGCGCCCCTTGGGCAAGCCTCCGATTCCCAAAGCCATATCCAGCGCCAACGAACCGGTGGAGATCACCTCCACATTCTGTTCCGGCCTATCTCCCAGACGCATGGCCGAGCCTTTGCCGAAGTTTTTTTCGACCTGAGCCAGCGCGGTATCCAGCGCAGCCTTGCGCTTGGGATCCAGCTCGTGCGCAGTACCGTTCGCCGGATTCTTAGCCGGCTTGGTTTCGGTTGCCATGATCTTCTCCTTATCGAAGATGTACGTATATGATTCGCTTCCTACCGTATGGGTCGATGCCATCACAAGGCAAGCGAAACCGACTATTGTGGTTCCAGCTTGCCGCCCTTTGACAGCCACAGCATCTCTGCCTTACTCGCGCAAGGCTTTACGGCAATCCGCGGACCGATACGCATATCGTCATATCAGCCTGTTGCTGTGCACAACTATAACCACAGACACGAACATATGTTCGAAACTTATTGGGCTGGCGTGTCTTGGCATCATCCTTAGACCGCCGGCAATGGTGGAGCGTTATGGTCGCGCCCCCATCGCTGGGCATCAGGAATATCCATCTGGTCACACAGCACATTCCAGACCACGCGAGGCTCCTCGCCCGCATCTAGTGCCTCCACCACCGTCATATTCGCAAGTGCCGGAAGGCTCTGATCTTGCGCAAGAGAACGACCGTAGGTACGACCGAACACCTCTTCAAGCAGTTCCCAGAATTCTCGTTCACGCATATGAGCCAGTGTGCCACCACCCGACGAACAGAACAGCGCAATCGCTGCCAGAGATAAGAACGGGGCTACAGCCAAACGCTATAGCCCCGTTCCAAACAGCTATCCCATCTAGTCAACGCATCGCGAGAAGCGACACAAGCAAGTAGATGTCAGACATGTCGTGCGACATTATGCAACCTCGCACCTTATGGCAGAACCGAAACCGTATACCGGCACCGCCATCACTGGTGGACTTCGTCAAGATAATCGGCAACCATACGCAACATCTGCGCCGCAGAGACACCCAGCGCCTGCGCGATGGAAGCCAGCAACTCAGAACTGGCCTCCTTCTGCCCGCGTTCCACCTCGGAAAGATATCCAAGAGACACGCCGGCCTTCTCGGAAACCTCACGCAACGTGCGACGGTCACGAGTGCGCAGGTCACGCAACACATGGCCGATGGCCTCACGCAATGACACATCATGAGGCTCGTCCTGCGGTGTCTTCGACTGCGCGGCGGAAGCAACGGCAACCACGCGTTCGGCGGAATCTTCTTCACGCCACATGCGATCGCGTGCGGCCATGCGTTCATCCTTGGCCTTTCTGGCAGCCTGTGCCTTCAACACCTGCTGTTGCGCGAACATCACCGCACGGCGCTGAGCCGGGGTCAGTTCATTCATTCTGGCCATGCCCGGCTTTACCGGTGCCGATACATCAAGCTTCTTCGTCTGTTCATTCACACGGGTCATCGTTTCCATAGCCTTAGGCCCCCTCTAACACAGTCAGTCCATTATTGTTCTATTGGGTTCAACACCGGCATGCCCCGGTTTTATTCCTGAAAACTTGCTGTGAATAGACTCAAGTTTTGCTGATGCGCTATTGCAACAGCTGTTCAAGGTGCTGCAGCACCTTGCATACCGTCTGCATACGAACTGCTTCGCGAGTGCCGGTCAGGCGCAGCTCCACCGCTTCGACCGATTCCCCTCGACCCAGCTTGCACCCGGCCGGCAGACGCAATCCGATATAGACCAAGCCGGCCGGCTTGTCACCATCCGGACCAGGTCCCGCCACTCCCGTAGTGGACAATCCGATAATCCGACCGCCATATTCCGCCTGATCATACAGGGCTGCAGTAGCCTGCGCCATCTGACAAGCCACTTGCGGATGCACGGCACCCTCTCGTTCCAACAGGTCACGATCAACGCCAAGCACGGACGCTTTGGCTTTGATATCGTACGTGACCGCCGACCCTAGAAACACATGTGACGCACCGGGTATACGCACAAATGCATCCGCGAGCAAACCACCGGTCAACGATTCGGCGCAGGCGATCTTTATTCCACGCGCTTCGCAGATGTGCAGAATCCTCGCCGCGGCGATATCACACACCTGCTGTATCTCAACACAAGTCGTATCACCCATGACAGCATCACTTTCATCTATATGATCGAGTCATCCTAATTACAACAATGGGATGCAGCTCATGCCGCATCCCACTCCATATCTCATCTGCGCGGATTCGGAAGCATCACCGCTCCGCTTGCTTCGGAGCCGCGAACGTGTTGTACAGGTACACGCCACCGGAATACAGACACAGCACCAGCGCCACATAGATGATGGCGTAGGTCAGCACATAGTACACGGTGATCCACATCGGCGTAGTTTGTCCAGCAGCCAGAGACCAGAACGGCAGCAACAGCATGGACAGGCCCACGCACTGGAACACGGTCTTCAGCTTGCCCGGCCATGCGGCGGCGATAACCTTGCCGCCCGGACGCTCCATCACGAAGAAGCGCATGACGGTGATGCCAATCTCACGAATCAAGAACAGGGCCACCACAATCCAGCCCCAGACCAGATTACCGAACTCGTTGAAGGCTGCGGCTACCACCAGCGCGCCACCGGTGAGCAGCTTATCCGCAATCGGATCCATCAGCTTGCCCATTTCAGTGACCTGATTGTATGTACGGGCCATCCATCCATCGATCTTATCGGTGGAGGCGGCGATGATGAACAGCACCGCCGCAATCCAACGCAGCGTCAGATCATCTGCACCCCACGCGCCGGCCATGATGTCCAGCACCAGAAAAATAACCACCAGCACGATGCGCGAATACGTAACCAGATTCGGCGGCGCATTCCAACCATCGAAAATCGACGCCTTGGCTTTGGCTTGGGCCTCGACCTGTTTATCCGTTGATTCACTACTCATATCGCTCACACTACCCTTACACTTCTACCTTAGACGGCAATTCACATGATGCGTTGACTTGGCACCAGCAATCGACTGTCACGCTCCCCCAAGTTCGCCTTGTTCGGGGGCGGAGGATGTGAGCGAGCTGGTTTCACCGCGGATGAACGCCAAAACCTGCGGGAGATCCTGCGGCTGGACGAGCACTTCGCGGGCCTTGGAACCTTCGGACGGGCCAACTACGCCACGAGACTCCAGCAGATCCATCAGGCGACCGGCCTTGGCAAAGCCGACGCGAAGCTTCCTTTGCAGCATGGATGTGGAGCCGAACTGCGAAGTGACCACCAACTCGGCAGCCTGCAGCAGCACATCCATATCGTCACCGATCTCCTCGTCCGGTTCCATGGAATCCTTTTTCTCGGCTTCCTTGGCCATCTGTTCGATGTCCTCACGATACTTCGGCTTGCGTTGGGTGCGCACGAACTCCACGGCCTTGCGAATCTCGGATTCGGAAACCCACGAGCCTTGCACACGAATCGGTTTGGCGGAACCCATCGGCAGGAACAGGGCGTCACCCTGACCGATCAACGTCTCGGCACCGGTCGTATCGAGAATGACTCGGGAATCAGTGGCCGAAGACGTGGCGAAAGCAAGGCGGGAGGGAATATTCGCCTTGATCAAACCCGTTACCACATCCACTGACGGACGCTGGGTGGCGAGCACGAGATGCACACCGGCAGCTCGTGCAAGCTGCGTGATGCGCTGGATAGAGCTCTCCACGTCATTCTTGGCCACCATCATCAGATCAGCCATCTCGTCCACCACCACAAGAATATACGGGTATGGAGCCACCTTGCGTTTGGAACCGAGCGGCGCATGCACCTTGCCGACGCGCACGGCCTCGTTGAAGTCCTTGACATGGCGGAATCCGAAGAATTCCAGATCGGAATATCGGGCATCCATCTCCTTGACCACCCATTCCAAGGCCTGTGCGGCCTTCTTCGGATCGGTGATAATAGGAGTCAGAAGGTGCGGGATGCCCGCATACGCCGAAAGCTCTACACGCTTGGGATCCACCATGATCAGACGCACTTGATCAGGAGTGGCGCGCATGATCAGTGAAGTCAGCATCGAATTGATGAAGCTAGACTTACCGGAACCTGTAGCACCAGCCACCAACAGATGCGGCATCTTGGTCAGATCGGCAGTCACAAAGTGGCCTTCCACATCCTTGCCGATACCGGTAAGCATCGGGTTCGGGTCACTGACCGCCTTGTCGGAGCGCAGCACATCGCCGAGATGCACGATCTCACGGTCCTCGTTCGGGATCTCGATACCGATGGCCGACTTGCCTGGAATCGGGGAAAGGATGCGCACATCCGAACTGGCCACCGCATAGGCGATGTTCTTTTGCAGGTTGGTGACTTTCTCCACCTTGACGCCGGGGCCGAGCTCCACCTCATATTGAGTAACGGACGGACCACGCAGGAAGCCGACCACTTTCGCATCCACGTTGAACTGCTGGAACGTACTGGTCAGAGCGCGAATCACGCGATCATTGGCCGGGGTGCGCATCGCATGCGGTTGACCCTTGGCGAGCAGGTTCAAATCTGGCAGCTGATACGGCTTGTTGGCGTCATCATCGGCACTCGCCCCATCACCGTCAGCAGGGCTGCCGACGTCCGCGCTTCCAGCGCCGCTGCCATCTGCGTCAGCTCCGGCATAGGCACCGGTTGCACCTGCCGCAGATGTTCCGGCAGACGTAACGGCGGCACCGACGCCCATGCTTGCCCCTGGCAAAGCCACAGTGCCAGTACCGGTGCCAGCAGCTTGCACGGCACTTGGCGCCCAGGGATCGTCGCCCGGATCAGCAGGTGTCCCAGCAGCACCAGCCGGCATCATCACCGTTCCATCGCCGCCGGCCGGCATAGCTACGGTACCGCCGCCGGCTACCATGCGGGGCCCTGCCACGGCGGACGAGGCATCAGCAACGCCAGAGGCGAGCGCACCACCTGCGCGCAAAGCCTCACCAGCGGCACCATGCGCATGACCCCCATAGGAGGAAGATGCTACAGTACGACCAACATTTCCCATGATCTCACCGGTTCCAGGATCAACCAACGGCGTCTCGGCAGCGGCACCATGCTGGCTTGCCGCGCGGTCAAACGGATCATCGGCGGCATACCTGTCCAGTCTGCGATCATCCTCCTTGCCATGCTTGCGTCCGAACAGACGCGCAAACAATCCCGGTTTGCCCGAACCTTGGGATGCATCCGCGTCGGTTTCGGATTCACTGCCGTCATGAGACGGCACACCATCGGCGAAAGCCAACGTGGCGTCTCCCAGGCGCACCTCATTGGGGAATTGATCGTCTTCGCCGCGTCCCTGGCCTTCCTTGTGATACTCGGCACCACGCAGTTTGGCCAGCAGCCAACGGGCACGATCCGGCAGATCGGTGACGTGCGTGCCCGTGATCATCAGTACGGAGAACAATCCGACCACCACGAACACAATGATGGCGAATACGTTTGATAGTCCCCAAGCCAACGGAGAGCCGAGCACGAAACCGACCAGTCCTCCGGCGGATTGCAGGATGCGAATATCGAACTTGACGTGATCGGCGGCAACGGCCACATCGATAATCGAACAAATCGACCACATGAGCAGCACCCAACCGGCCACGACACGAGGATTATTCGATTTCTTGCCGCTGTTGCGCATAAGTCGAAACGCGATGCCTGCCAGCAGCACCGGAAGCACCACGCTCATCACACCAAGTACACCGGCCGCGATGGCATGCAGAAACTGGCCGAACACTCCGTTGACGCGGAACCATTCGGACGCGCAGAACAACACGGCCAATATCAGCAGGAGGAAGCACAGCCCATCACGTCGGTAGGCCGGATCGTATTCACCGACGCCGGTGACGGCACGTACGCCGGCACCGAACGCGCGCGGGATCGCCAGCAGAATCTTCTTGCCCATCGGCTCGGGTTCAAGATCCACTTCCGGTTGAACTCGGGTCTCGCCATCATGCGTGGCGTCCATAGGCCCTTTGGTTTTTCGGGATTTCGTACTATTGGAGGATGCTGTTCGTGCCATAACGGGTTTGATTCTACTCGGTGACACGGTCTTAACGGGCCGCTTCCGCCTCCCCGCATGGCGATGAACTTCATGCGTTGATGCCTCACACGCACGCAATCATGCTTTATCATGGGTTGCATGACACCCGCAGAGCGTGCGAGCGCAGTCGCATTTGCACTCAGGAACTGCGCATTGGAAGCTATGACGCCGGGCGAGGCAACGATGCGCGCCGCGGCCGCCTACGAACGCGGTCATGAAGACGTGACGCATCTTATCGATGTAGCCGACGAGCAAACCGCCATACGTTTGCATACCGCTGCCGGCGCTGCCGCCGGCGATCGACTTGCCGACGGCAGTCTGGATGATCATGCCACGGACCGTGCCGACGCCGTGTTCGCCAGAACCGTACTGTTGGCGGAACGTCGGTGGAATCCGTCCGGTGATCTGGATGAGCTGATTGCCATTCACCGCGGGCTTTTCGAAGGCGTCTTTGACGACGCCGGCAAATTGCGTACGGCGAATACCACACGGGAAGTGACCAGTGATCGAGCACTGGCGTCCAATCCCGAGGTCTTCTTCCCCGCAGCCCTCATCGAGACCGGAGCGCACAACATCGCGATGGAATTGGCAGAGAAACGCAATCTGCATGCCATGGACAGGGATGTGTTCGTGCATGCGTTCGCGTCGATTTATGACGAGTTAGGCTACCTGCACCCGTTCCGAGGCGGCAATGCCATGGTGCTGCGCATATTCGGCTCTCGGCTCGCACATGATGCCGGATGGGACCTTGATTGGGGTGAAGTAACCAGAACCGCATATCGCACGGCCAAACATACGGCGTATCGCGGGGATATCTCCGCGTTTGAGCACATGTTTGCAACGATGCTGCGTCCCGCGAATCCCACACGGGTATTCCTCATCGCCGGTTGGGATCAAGGCCCCGCCCACTGATCGATTCGTTTTGGTTCGTCGATTCGTTCATGCACCGCTATTCGCCGGCGATATCTCCCAGATGATGCTGCACATATTCATCGGCATGGGCATCGATAGGGTCATAGTCACCGGCGTCCGCATGGGCGATAATCGCCATCGCATTGTCCACGAGCTTGGGATTGAGGGCCTGCAGCCAATGGATACGCGGATCACGGCCGAACCAACCCATCTGTTTGCGGGCGAGACGCTTGGTTTTCTGCGCGATGTCACCAAATGCGTCATACTCATCCCAGATACCGTCCAATAGGTCGATGATCTGTTGATAGCCAAGCGCGCGGACGGCCGTGGCACCGAGACGAGGCCGTAGGCGCTCGACCTCTTCAACGAAACCGTTGGTCATCATCTGTTTGGTACGTAGATCAATACGACGGTCCAAATCCTCACGGCTTAAATCCAAGCCGATCTGCACCGAAGGAATCACATACCGGTAGCGTGGCAGACTGGCCGAATACGGTCGCCCGGTCAGTTCGATGACCTCCAGCGCACGGATGGTGCGACGGGGATTATGGGGATCCATTCGAGCAGCGGCCTCGGGATCCTTGGCTTTCAGCTCATCGAACAATGCACCGGAACCCTCGGTTTTTTCCCGCTCCTCATATTTTTTACGGATCTCAGGATCGGTGCCGGGGAAGGAGATATCGTCGATGGCGGCACGTGCATACAATCCGGAACCGCCTACCAGAATCGGGCGAATACCGCGCGACTGCAGGTCGGCGATGGTTGCTCGCGCAAGCTGTTGGAATCGAGCCACGCTCATCGACTCTTCCGGATCGATGATATCGATGAGATGGTGAGGTACGGCCGCCTGCTCTTCGGCAGTGGGTTTGGCGGTACCGATATCCATGCCGCGATACATCTGATAGGCATCGGCATTTACGATTTCGGCGCGCTCGCCTTGCTCCGCCAATCGTTTGGCGATGGCGATGCCCAGCCCGGTCTTGCCGGATGCGGTCGGGCCTACGATGGATACGACTCGTGGCGTTGTCATAACTTCGTTTCTTTTCTCCCGTTGACTGCTCAGTGGCGGACCGAATAGGTCTGACCGGCCGCGAGATCGGGGTCGGCAAGCAGATTATGACGACCGGCATGGGTTACGGTCACCGTGACGAAATCACCGATCTCCGGCACCGGCTGACCTTCCGGAACACCGATGTGCACCAGTACACCGGTCTTCTCACGGCCGGAAACGCGGTGCGTATCGGAATCTTTCTTACCGAGCTTGCCGGTGATCATCACTTCGACGTCACGGCCTACGAACCCTTCAAGATTCTCCTGCGTAATCTCCTCCTGCAGGGCCACCAGCCGATCGAAACGCTCCTGTACCACGTCCCGAGGAATCTGCTCCATTTGAGCGGCCGGCGTACCCGGGCGCGGCGAGTAAATGAACATGAACGCAGTGGAGAATCGCGCCTTACGCACTACATCCAGCGTGGCTTGGAAGTCCTCCTCAGTCTCTCCCGGGAAACCGACGATGATATCAGTGGAAATCTGCGCGTCCGGCATGGCTTCACGGATTCGTCCAAGAATGTCGAGGAACTTGGCCGAACGGTAAGAGCGGCGCATCGCGCGCAGAATGCGGTCGGAACCGGATTGCAGCGGGAAATGCAGCTGATGCATGATGTTCGGCGTTTCAGCCATCGCGGCGATCACATCATCAGTGAACGCGGCCGGATGCGGCGACGTGAACCGCACGCGCTCCAAGCCCTCGATTTCGCCGCATGCACGCAGCAACTTGCTGAACGCATAACGGTCGCCGATTCCATAACCATACGAGTTCACGTTCTGGCCAAGCAACGTGACATCCTTGGCCCCGTCAGCTACGCATTGGCGGATCTCGGCAAGCACATCACCCGGCCTGCGATCTTTTTCCTTGCCGCGTGTAGTCGGCACAATACAGAAGGTGCAGGTGTTGTTGCATCCCACAGAAATCGCCACCCACGAGCTCACGCGGGAAGCGCGTGCAGCCGGCAGCTGGCTTGGGAACTCCTGAAGCTGATCACTGACCCTCACCTGAGGCTTATCGGTGGCTCGATTCTGGTCGAGCAGCTTCGGCAGATCCTCGATGTTTTTGGTGCCGAATACGGCGGCCACCCATGGCTTCTTCTTGGCGATCTCTTCACGGTCGAGCTGGGCCATGCAGCCGCCCACGGCAATCTGCAGATTCGGACGCTGCATTTTAATGCGATTGAACAGGCCGATGGTTCCGTACATGCGTTCGGCCGCATTCTCACGTACCGCACAGGTATTCAGCACGATCACATCGAAATCATGGGAATCGATCTGCTCCTGGGTGGCCGGCACATAGCCGTCGGCCTCCAATACGCCGGCGATGCGTTCGGAATCATGCACGTTCATCTGGCAGCCGAGCGTATGGATATGGAATACGCCTTTGCCTCGCTCCCCGAGCAGGCTGTCAGTTCCATCGACTGCAATCGAGGCGCGCTCCGCCTCGGTCATCATATCTTCATTCATAACGACCGATTCTATCGTCCGGCCGTCACAGACAGTCGGACAAACGAAACATCGCTCCCAGCAAACCTATGCGAGATGACGGTAATGGGATCCGATATGGTTTTCTGGCAGACGATCGCCACGGCCGAACAGACGATCGCGCAATGTGCTCCCCTCATATGCCGTTGGATACACGCCACGACGCTGCAATACCGGCACCACGTAGTCGATGATGTCCTCCCAGGTGCCGGGCTCGACTACGTAGGCCAGATTGAAACCGTCCACATCGGTTTCGGCAACGGTCTGCTGCATGGCATCAGCCACAGTTTCGCCCGAGCCGACTAACACAGGACCACCGGTTGCATTGATACGTGCGCTGTCGCGAAGGGTCCAACGCGCCCCATCCGGGCCAGCTGCACCGGAGAGGCTGGAAACCGTGGTCTGAATCGCGTTCGTCGCCACCGGATCGAGCGGCTGGTCAAGATCGTCCTTGGACAGATCCACTCCCGACCACCCGGAATTGAGTACCAAATTGCCGGTTTCAGACGCGTAGCGGAAGTAGTCGCGGTATTTGGCCTGGGCTAGCTCGTCGGTTTCGTCGGCCACCACGGTCATCAGCGCGTAGATACGCGCGTCGTAACGCCCGCGTCCAGCGGCCTCCAACGCATCACGCATGTCGGCTACGGTACGCGCCAACTGTGCTCTCGTCGGCGCGGCAACAAACATGGCTTCGGCATGCTGCGCGGCGAAACGGATCCCCCTCGGCGAGGCTCCCGCTTGGAAGATCACCGGGGTTCGCTGCGGGCTGGGCTCGCACAAGTGGATGCCGGGCACATCGAAATACTTGCCATGATGATTGATGGGATGCACTTTTGCGGGGTCGGCGAACATGTCATGTTCGGCGTCCATGACCACGGCATCATCCTGCCAGGAGCCTTCCCACAGCTTGTAGAGAACCTCCATGTATTCATCGGCGTGATCGTAACGCTCGTCATGCGACATCTGGTCGGTGTAGCCCATGTTGTTCGCGGCGGAACGCAGATAGCCGGTCACCACATTCCAACCGATACGTCCATTGGTGAGATGATCGAGCGTGGACATGCGGCGGGCGAACGGATACGGATGCTCATAGGCGGTGCCGGCGGTTATGCCGAAGCCCAAGTGCTCGGTTACCGCCGCCATGGCGCTGACCAGCATCATTGGATCATTGATCGGGATTTTCGCGGCCGTGCGCAATGCGGCGTCAGCGTTGCCCTCATATACGTCGTACGGGCCCAGCGCGTCGGCGATGAAGATCGAATCGAAGAGTCCCCGTTCCAGTAGACGCGCCAATTCGGTCCAGTGCGCAAGATCCTTGTACTCACGCGAATGATCGCGTGGATGACGCCACAAACCGGGCAGCTGATGTCCCATGCAGTTGGCATCGAACGCATTGAGTCGTATACGTCGATTGCCTGATGACGATAATGGTGCAGCCTGTGTCTTGATGTTGTTCCCCATGGTTGCTCAACGTATATGCACCGGCAGCATACGCGCCAGACTCAGCACCCTGATTTATTGATGGATGTGATGCAGATTACACCGCTCCCAGCCGTTACCCAGTGTTGATGAAGTAGCAGGTTTATGATGGAAACCGTGATACTTGACCGACATAATCGACTCAACACCGCAGATCTCAACGCCCGTTTGAAGATGCTGGACTTGCCGGAAGGCCGATTCAGCGCCGATGAAATCACTGAGTTCATCGATCAAATGCAGGTATATGAAGGTGCGATGTATGAGATCAGCACCAAACTGGAAATTCTCGATGATGAGTTCCAAGTGCGTTTCAGCCATGATCCGATTCACCATATGGAACGTCGACTGAAGTCGGTGAATTCCATTATCGGCAAGCTCGAACGCAAGGGACTGCCTGTGAGTGTCAACTCCATCAAAGACAATCTGTTCGACGTAGCCGGCATCCGCGTGATCTGCAATTACCGCGACGACGTGTATTCCGTCTCAAACTATCTGTCTTCGCAATCAGATATCCAAGTGCTGCGGGTGAAAGATTACATCAAGAATCCGAAACAGAATGGCTACCGTTCGCTGCATGTGATCTACGCGGTGCCAGTATTCCTTTCTTCAGGCGCACATTACACGCCGGTCGAGGTGCAGTTCCGCACCATCGCCATGGATTACTGGGCATCGCTGGAGCATGCGTTGCGATACAAGACCGATTTGCCGGATGCCCGTTTGAACGAGCACTCGCAGACGTTGTTGGACTGTTCACGCAGCCTGCAGAACATCGAGGTGCAAATGCAGAACATCCACCGCGATATCAACGGCGCGCCACAGGTGGGTGAGGCACCGAAGACCACGGACTGATCGTACTGGCCGTCTGATCAGCATCTTTCAGTCATTGTATTATCTTCGACCAAGGCTCTTCTCTTACGAGAAGAGCCTTTTTGACGCGATAAACGTTTCCATGACGGAAATCCTTTTATTCCTTACGCAGGAACCGAGGAAGCTTGGCAGGAGCCTGCGCGAGGAGCGTGCCGATGAAGATAAGGGCGCAGCCGGCGTAGCCGCGCGGGGTCATGACCTCGCCGAGGAAGATCGCGCCGCCCGCCGCGGAGAAGAACGATTCAAGGCTCATAAGCAGACTGGCACGGGTGGGCGGCACCCACTGCTGCCCCACCACCTGCAACGTGTAGGCAATGCCTACCGAACCGATGCCGGCGTAGAGAATAGGCATCCAGGAATGCGCAGCGCCGGACCAGTCAACCGAGCCTTCGATCAGCGATCCCGCCCAGCTCAATACGGCGGTGGTACAGAATTGACCAAACGAAAGCTTGATGGCATCCACTGTGGCACCCAGTTCATCGATGATAAGGATATGCGCGGCGAAGAGCACGGCGGTGAATACCAGAAGGATATCCGCCAGTCCCAAAGACCCAAACCCGTCCGTGATACACAACAGATAGAATCCGATAATGGACAGGGCCACCGCAACCCCCACCAGTACACCGATACGACGGCGCAGGAATACGAATGCCAGCAGCGGCACCATCACAATGTACAGAGCTGTGAGGAATCCAGCTCGGCCGGCCGATTTGCCGTAGAGAATGCCGTACTGCTGCAGCGTACTTGCAGTGAACAGTACGATGCCGCAGATCACGGAGATGATGACTGGATTGGCAAGCCACGCCTTCCATCGTGGGGCAGCATCGGCGGTATCGCCCGAAGTCAGGTCATTGGCAACGGAACCAGCGACGTCGGACGGTTCCACCAGCTCCTTATCATCTCTCCCCCACTGCCATAGCAGAATCGGCACCAATGAAATCGCGCCCAAGGTGAATCGCGTGGCGTTGAAGAACATCGGTGACATCGAATCCATGCCCTGAACCTGCGCCACGAACGCGAATCCCCAGATCAGCGCAGTCAGCAACAGACAGAACATGCCCATGAATTCTTGTCTTCTCATGGTGTCCCAACCTAACCCGCCCGTGTGACGGGCATGAAAAAGCCCGGCCACATTGTGGTCGGGCTTTTATGGCGACTTGCATGCGCCACATCGAGCTCAAACGCTCACTCTTGCGAACTGTGGATTCACCAGTGCTAGTCCCTGTTGCCAAGCAGCTGCAGGATGTACAGGAACATGTTCACGAAATCGAGGTACAGATTCAGCGCACACAGAATAGAGATCTTCTTGACCATCTCCGGACCTTGCGTCTCATATTCATTCAACAAGGCGCGTGTCGACTGCGCATCGTAAATGGTCATGCCGGCGAACAGCACCAAACCGATGGCGCACACCACACGGGTCATGCCATCCACAGGCAGGAACATCAGCACCAGCTGAGAGATGATGAGCACAATAAGACCGATCATGAGAATCGGACCGGCCTTAAGCATGTTGAACTTGGTGGTCATGCCGAACATAGTCAGAGCGAAGAAGAACGCCGCGGTCACGCCCAGTGCCACGCCGATCGAACCAAGGTCATAGACCATGAAGATGGAGCTCAACGTGAAGCCCATCAGCGCCGCGTACACGTAGAACATCACGCGGGCGGTAGAAGACTTCATCTTGGTCACGCGAGCACCGAGCGCAATGGCCAGCGCGATTTGCGCGACGCACAGCGCAATGAGACCGAACATGCCGGTGGTCATCAGGAAGGCGTAATAGGCACCGGTTATTTGGCCAAGTACCGCCACTACTGCGGTAACGATAAGCCCCAAGGTCATCTCGCCGTATACCTTGCTCACGGAAACACGACGGGCTTGTTCGTAGCTGTAGGCCATGGTGGTATCCATGGTCGCGGCACCACTGCCAGCCGGCGCGTACTGGTATGCGGAGGCCTGCTGCTGGGCGTACTGGTAATTTTGGCTGTACTGGCCGTAGTCAGATTGCATGTACTGCTGTCCATAGCCGGCCTGCTGCGCGGCGTTGTAGTCAGGGGTATTGTACTGCGGGTTGTATTGCCCGTTATTGCGGGGCTGCTGACCGAATGTCATAGTCGCTCCTTTGTATTCGTTCCTGACCATAGTAAGGGAACAAACCTGAACGTTCCATGAATTCGTTGCCTGAGAGCATAACGGGCAATAGAGAAGTCTTCTGCAGACGTCAATACTTCCACCTACTGAAGCATGCGCTGGCACATTGTTCGTCTTGGCAATGACCCGTTCCTGTATCACTGCAAATTGAACGTATGAGTCACCTTGGTGTCGCTGTCCAATGACGTCAGCGCGGATACTTCCACCGTAACCGGCGAATCATCCTGCAACACATACCCGAGTGTGACGGTTGCCTTGGCGTTGGGTTGAGACTCGGCGATATATGAATTCGCATCGTATCCTTCAGGTGCGTTCATATAGATTGCCGTATCCAAAGCGGTGCCGTTCTGGAATACCTGCGGATGCGTCAACACGGCAAACGAATTGTTCTTCGTTGTAGTGTTGGTCCATTCGTAGGTGACCAGTACTGTGGGATTGTCTTCATAGTCATTAGTGCTTTTGACCGCCGATACGATTTTCACATGAGCGCCCTCGATATCGCCCTCCGTATCCTGCACTCCCTGCTTCTGCTCGGACGACTGCTGTGAAGAGTCATTCTTGGACTGCGATTGATCGGATTGCGAGGTATCGACTCCCTTCGCCGCTTTCAGGGAATCGTCAATGGCTTTGCTGGCGGCGGATTGCATCGCCAGCGTAATCACAATCGCCAAAATCGATAGTACGGCTGCCACTATCGACAACGCTTTGCCACGCTTTTTGCCGCGGAAGGTACCCACCATCGCGATAATCGCAAGCACAACGCCTACGAATCCAAATATTGCGGCGATGTTGTTAATGATGGGAATGAAACTCAGCACTACTCCAAGAGCGCCGAATACCACGCCCACGATACCGCAAACCGTGGTGTGGACAGGCTGCTGACGTTGGTGAGCATGTGCTTGTTGAGATGGTTGCCCCGTTGGAGCCGGCATGATGATCTGGTCGGTCATGGATTCTTCTTTCTTCATGCCCTGCATCCGCGTGACAATATGCGCACAACGCACAATCCGCGATGCAAGAACGTTGACGATTCCGACGCTACCGGTTTTGCGCAATGATTATCAGTGGACTAACGGTCATTTCTTAATGCACTTTCGGGCAATCTCGGACTCGTTATCATGCCTTTATGTCCAGTGGCGCTTCCACTCGTCACGCCATACAGTGGTATTCATGAGGACACCGCAGTATGCCAACCCGACGCCGACCAGTCATCATCCGAGCACGCTCGCCAAGACGCAGATGAGAGCCGACGATGTACTGGTGCATACGCGCATGTGGTGCTCTGTCGTCATGGTGCCTCTGGCAAGTCTGATGTGTCTTACGCAAACCGCATTTTTCGCACAGAATTATGTCGAGGACTCTCCAGGCTACGTATTCGCCATCATATGCACATTGATTTCATTGCCTTCCGGGTTTCTTCTGTTGGCCCGTTCCGAATATCCTGAACTTACGTTTTGGATCTCATGCGCACTCGTTGTTCTACTCCCCTTTGATTCGTTAATCGTCCTTATGGCGATGAGCTCATTGCTGGCGCGCAAATCCAGCCGCGCGATCAGCACGAGAGCCGCAATCGCAGGAACCGCAGCAACGCTTTGGTCTCAGCTGCGCGACGCCAGACAACCTCCCGAAGCCTCCTTGTGGCACACTATCTTCGCCAAACCGAATACCGGAGGCGATTCCGGACGACCAATCGTCATGTTGGTTCAGGAACCCACCATTCTCATCACAGCTATCATTACAGCGCTATTGGCTTCTATCATCGCCATCTTGACAGGTCTGCACATCCGTTCACGAGCCCGCCTACGCACAGCGAACGCCGTGGCGAACGCAGCCACCAATCACGTGGCCACATTGCAAACCGATCTTAACAACCAGCAGCTGGCGGATGCCATCGCCGCCGAAGCGCATGACACGCTCGCTCATTCGCTTTCTCTCATGGCCTTGAACGCTAGCGCATTGAAAGCCGAGGCAGACAAACTGGGCGATTCCCCCGAAGCACGTGCTCTGGCCAGCAAAGCGGAGGACATTCGCAGACAATCGGCAGGCGCGTTGGATGAGGCACACGCGATTATCGACATGCTCCGTAATCCGCAGCAGGCGTGGGAACAGTTGGCACCAAACGACGACACCTCGCTCACCCGAGAATCGTTGGATGCGCTTATCGCCGACGTACGCAATTCCGGCACGCAACTCAACACGTGGATCGATATCCAACAACTCAGCGGATTGGACGACACCATCGGCAAGGTGTCGTATCGCGCGTTGCAGGAAGGATTGACCAATGCACGTCGTCATGCGCCCGGAGCACCGGTTTCATTGGAGATTACAGCCGGACCGGCAACGGGTGTTCATCTGCATATCAGCAATCCGATAACGCAACCGAGCACCACACATGGCGCAGGCTTGCCAGGGCTTGCAGCCCGAGTGCAGTCCGCGGGAGGCCAATGCCGATACGGGGTGGATGAGCGGCATCTCTTCCATGTGGATGTTCAGATGCCATGGCGTAGCTAAGATGGCTAGCGTGAGCGAGCAGAATAGAGGAACGAATCCGACCGAGAGCACTGCGCATACGAAACAACTCCATTCTACAGAAAGTGCAACAGATGGATGTGGCCGCATGCAGCCGATTCGAGTCGGTATCATCGACGACGACCCGATGATCTGTCAGGCAATGAGCCTGATTCTCACCGACTATTCGCAGGGACGACTTGCTGTGGCTTTCACCTCTGCGGACGGTGAGGCATGCGTACGCCAAGCAACCGAAAAGCAAACGGACGTAGTGTTGATGGATATCGCCATGCCGAATGTCGATGGCATCGAGGCTACACGCCGACTGAGAGCGCTCCCCCATGCTCCGCATGTGCTGATTCTGACGTCACTGAGTCCGTCCGGTACGGTGGAACGAGCCATCGAGGCCGGAGCAGAGGGGTTCGTGTCCAAGACGGATGCGCCGGATGAGATTATCCGCCGCATCATCGGTGTTACCGAGGGCACGCCGCAATTCAACACCGCAAGCCAGCGTCAGCTCATTGATGAATTGAGTCGGACACGTTCGCGCATGCGTCGGGATGATGCCCGTGCCTTACTGGATTCATTGCCTGAACGTGAACGGGAAGCAGTGATGCTGGCCGCCGAGGGATATACGAATGCGGAGATCGCCTCTCGTATGTTCATTTCCGAACGGACCACGAAAGCACACCTGTCTTCGGCGGCGGATCGGCTCAACATGGGGCGCGTGCAAATGGCGCGGCTTGTGGAACGGGCCGATTTGCCGGCACGATTGTAATGCATGATTGCAGTCTGAACGCAGCCGGCTCAATCTTCGGCTATCTCCAGTTCATGGGGCGTTGCTCGCCGAGCCTGCTCACGGAGCTCAACTAGGCTTGCTCACTGAACTTGGAGACGGAACTGCTTCCAAATATCACTCAGTTTCTTGCCGTTGGCAGCACGTTTCCACACATCCAGTCCACCTCCGCGACGTCCGCCAGCAGCAGCACGAGCCGCAGCAGTAGGTGTGGGGTATTCGGAACCATCATCCAACCGCAGACGACCATTCTCGGTAACGGTGGCATACCAGCGTTCGCCCTTACGAGGCCGATCCCATACCAGCCGTTCACCCGGAGTCAACAGACCGGCTTGAACCACTTGACGAATGGATACGCGTCTGGAGCCGCGCGAAGATTTGACCGTTCCTCGGTTCAGCTCCTCAAGCGGTTGTGCGATCAAATCCTTGTTGTTCGCATCGTAGCGAATGCCCCAATACTCCACGATGAGACGGATGGTTTCCTCCTGCCGACGCTCCAGCATGGTGGGTGTGCAGTCGTTGAATCCTCCTAATTCCTTAGTGAGTGGGAAACGTCGGGAGTCGGCTCGTAGCAGCATGCGGTCGCGACGCGGTATGTATTCACCGAGTTTGTCCAGCTGATCGCCGGGACCTTGGACCAACGCCATATTGCCAAGTCGGTACATCCAGAAATCATGACTGTCCTGTGTCCAATCGGCAAACGAAGCGGCATGCTCAATCGTCAACGGCATAATCGGAAGCGCGCTGAACCGACGTGGACGAGGCAACGGGACTCCGGCAAGCTGCTCATTGGCTCGGATGAGCAGTAGGCGAATGAGATCGTCATCGCCCTGCATCTCGCCATGGAGTCTGACCAATGCCCCTTCACGGTCGGCGTCACCCACCCGCAATCCATTGATGCGTTCGACCAGATAGCCTTTATCCAGATCACGTATGGCGGCATTCGCGAAGCCGCGACGTTCCAACGTACCGGTACGGTTGAGCGTACGAATGCCGGTTACCTGTTCCAACGCCTTGAGAATATCCAGCAGACGTTGTCCGTCATGTACACCGAGCGCTTCCAGCGTCGAAGTACGGCGGGCGGCACGAGCTCCACGCTGTACGAATGGCGAAACATCCGGATCGCCGAGTTCGCGATACGAATGGACCAGCGCCCACATGGCCACGGGCTTCCACTCGTGAATGTGGTAATCGTTCAGCGCTTCCAGCCGGTGCCGCACTTCGGGAGGCAGAATGGTTTCGCCGGGATGGTCGATGATGCGCCACGCCATGGCATACGGAGCCAGCACACCATTGATGAATGAGCCGACGGTACCGGCATTGAGATACGGCTGCAGCACTTCAGCCAGAAAATCTTCGATCAGTTTGTCCGTGGCCGGCAGATGGGTAAGGATCAGATGCAGATATGAGAAAAACTCTTCAATAGTCTGCGGATCATCGCCGATCGGGTCCACGATATCGTCCCAACGGGCTGCATAAGCATCAAGTTCTGCAGCCGCAAGACCGGATGTGGCACGCGCCTTGAACACGTCCGATGGCGTCAATGGCAGACCTCGCATGTTCATCACATCGAAAATGCGATGCGCACCGTCCAGATCATCCGTAGTGACGATGACGAGTGTGACTTCGTTCACCAGATATTGGGCGAAACGTTGCCGGTCCAGCACACTCCAGTTGGAGATCTCATCATAGGTTTTCTTGATGTTGTGTACAATGTTGCGCTGGGCGGCCGTGGCCAGATCGGCATCGTTCATATCGAACACCGATTCAAGATTGTCTTCCTGCACATGTTCACGGAAGAACGCAGCGTCGCGTTCGCGCAAGGTGAGGCGAGGCTCGTTGACGATGCAGCGCAGTTTGTCGCCCGGCTCGACCAGCAACGCATCGAGTTGACGCATCAGATCCGGATCCTGCTCCAGATCACGCAACACGGCAATGATAATGGACAGGGAGACCAGTCGCTGCTGACCGTCGATGACCAGAAAACGGTTTTTCTCCTCGCGCACCAAAATCAGTGAACCCAGGAAATACGGCGCACCGGGCGTCACCGAGGCATCTTTGAGATCGCCCACCAGCTGCAGGATATTCTCAGGCTTCCAGATATACGCTCGCTGGAAAGACGGGATGATGAACCGGAAATCGGGGGTGAACACCTTCCCCAACGGCAGTTCGTTCGCTTTGATCGTCATGGTTGTTCGCCCCTTCATTGCCGGTATCTCGACTTAATTATCCGTTGTTACCGACCCTTCAAGCCTACCAGCGTTCCGCCTCGCCAGCCGATCGATTCAGTCAATAGAGAGCCAATCGACGATAAGTAACGGCTTCAGGCATAATGAAGTTCATGAGTGAATCCGTGACTATACGTCCGCTGCATCGTGACGACTATCCGACTCTGATTGATCTCGTACGCCGCGCTTGGTACGCCGACTTCGACGAACGTACCGGTTTCATCGCGGCACAAGCCGATTGGGAGAACTGTCTGGCGCGCACCACCAATGCGTATACCGCCGTCAAAGACGGCAAACCTGTGGCGTTGATTCTCGGCAGAATCGACGCTCACGATATGCGCGGCATCTGGAACCGGCATAAGCGCCAGTACATGCATGGGCTGATGCGTCTGTTGGGCATGCGCGAAGGCATACGTGCCGTACACGAGATCGTTGGCATTCTCGCCATTGACCATATGTTGCTCTCCCGCGCGAAACGATCCGGCCGCGACTATGCCGGTGAAGTGGTGTTGTTCGTACTTGATCCCGAAGCCCGCGGCTATGGTCTCGGCAAGCGCATGTTCCGCACGATGATGAACGACTTCCGTAAATCCGGACTGCGCAATTTCTTCCTGTTCACCGACACCACCTGCAATGTCGGCTTCTACGAGCACGCCGGACTGTCCCAAGTGGAATCCATTACCATTTCGGCGTCCAAGCATCATCGCGAATCCATGTCCTTCTACCTGTATGAGGGCGAGGTTCCTGAAGCCTCAAATCGCTGAAGTAGGCGTGGCACAACTCAGACGTAGATATCGTAGATATCAATGCATCACAAGTAAGGCCGGCACCTGACGAAAGGTACCGGCCTTACTTGACCCTTACGGCTTATTGCGGAGAGCAGTCTGCCCTATGGTGCATAGAACGCCGTTACTTCATGAGATTGCGCAGCACATACTGGAGGATGCCGCCATTGCGGTAGTAGTCGGCCTCACCAGGCGTATCGATGCGCACCACCGCATCGAATTCGGTCTTGGAACCGTCCGCATGGGTGGCGGTGACATGCACCGTTTTCGGGGTCACACCGTTGTTGAGCGCTTCCACGCCCGCGATGTCATAGGTTTCGGTGCCGTCAAGCCCTAGTGACGTATAGGACTCGCCTGCGGGGAACTGCAATGGCAGCACGCCCATGCCGATGAGGTTGGAACGGTGGATGCGTTCGAAGCTTTCGGTGATCACCGCCTTGACGCCGAGCATCAACGTGCCTTTTGCGGCCCAGTCACGTGAGGAGCCGGTGCCGTATTCCTTGCCGGCCAACACCACAAGCGGCGTGCCCGCGGCCTTGTAATTCAGCGAAGCATCGAAAATCGTGGACGGCTTGCCGGTAGTGAAATCGTAGGTAAAGCCACCGGGCGTCACCTCCTCACCCACCGAGGCGAGCAGCTGGTTGCGCAGACGAATGTTGCCGAACGTGCCACGCACCATAACCTCATGGTTGCCTCGACGAGAACCGTAGGAGTTGAAGTTCTTCGGTTCCACGCCACGTTCGGTCAGGTACTTGCCTGCTGGGCTGGATGCCTTGAATGCGCCTGCCGGGGAGATATGGTCGGTGGTTACCGAATCACCCAACAATGCCAGCACACGAGCACCGTGGATATCCGAAACCGGCTCCGGCGTGGCCTTCATGCCGTCGAAGAACGTCTGCTTGCGCACATAGGTGGACTTCGGATCCCACTGGAAGAGTTCGCCTTCGGGTACATCAAGTCCCTTCCACCGACGATCGCCTTCGAATACCGAGGCGTAGTCCTTGAGGAACATCTCGCGGTTGACCGTCCCGTCCACCACGGCGGCGACCTCGCTGTTGGTGGGCCAAATGTCCTTCAGATAGACGTCGTTGCCATCCGGGTCCTGTCCCAGCGGCTGGGTGTCGAAATCGAAATCCATCGTGCCGGCGAGCGCGTAGGCGATGACCAGCGGCGGAGCGGCCAGATAGTTCATCTTGACGTCCGGCGAGATACGGCCCTCGAAGTTGCGGTTGCCCGAGAGCACGGCGGTGACGGTCAGATCGTTGTCGTTGATGGCCTTGGAGATTTCAGGCAGCAGCGGACCGGAGTTGCCGATGCAGGTGGCGCATCCGAAGCCGACGAGCTGGTAGCCGAGCGCATCAAGATCGTCCTGCAGACCAGCCGCCTTGAGATAGTCGGCAACCACCTGGGAGCCCGGTGCCAGCGATGTCTTGACCCATGGCTTCGGTTTCAGTCCACGCGCATGAGCGTTGCGGGCGATCAGACCGGCGGCGATCATGACGGATGGGTTGGACGTGTTGGTGCAGGAGGTGATCGAGGCGATGGCCACATCACCGTTGGTCAGGTCGAAGTCGCCGCGGAAATCAGTGGAGACGGCGACCGGTTCCTTGACGGTTTTCTCCGTCTCGTATGCGGGCAGCGTGTCCTCGAAGGCCTTCTTGGATTCGGATAGGACGATACGGTCCTGCGGACGCTTCGGGCCGGCGATGGACGGCACCACGGTGCCCAAGTCGAGCTCCATATATTCGGAGTATTCGGGCTCCACGTAATCCGGGTCCTTGGCGTCTCCCCACAGCTTGTTGGCTTTGGCGTATGCCTCGACCAGCGCGACCTGTTCTTCGGAACGGCCGGTCAGACGCAGATAGTCGAGCGTGACGTCATCGATCGGGAAGATGCCGCAGGTTGAGCCGAATTCGGGGCTCATGTTGCCGATGGTGGCGCGGTTGGCGAGCGGCACGGAAGCGATGCCTTCACCGTAGAACTCCACGAACTTGCCGACCACACCATGCTTGCGCAGCATGTCGGTGATGGTCAACACCACATCGGTGGCGGTGACGCCTTCGGGAATGGAACCGGTAAGCTTGAAGCCGACTACGCGCGGCACGAGCATGGAGATCGGCTGTCCGAGCATGGCCGCCTCGGCCTCGATGCCGCCGACGCCCCAGCCCAGCACGCCAAGGCCGTTTTCGGTGGTGGTGTGCGAGTCGGTGCCGACGCAGGAGTCGAGATAGGCGAGCTGGCGGCCGCGCTCCCCTGCTCGGGTCATGATGACCTTGGCCAGATACTCGATATTGACCTGGTGGATGATGCCGGTTCCCGGCGGCACCACGCGGAAGTTCTTGAACGCCTGCTGACCCCAGCGCAGGAACTGGTAGCGTTCTCCGTTGCGCTGGTATTCGATGTCCATGTTCTGCTGAACGGCGTCGGCGATGCCGTACTTGTCGATCTGCACGGAATGATCGATGACCATGTCAGACTGCACCTGCGGGTTGATGACCTCAGGGTCTCCGCCAAGGTCCTTGACCGCGTCACGCATGGTGGCGAGGTCTACGATGCAAGGCACGCCGGTAAAGTCCTGCATCACCACGCGTGAAGGAGTGAACTGAATTTCATGACTCGGTTCGGCGGCCGGATCCCAGTTCAGTAACGTGCGCACATGCTCATCAGTGATATTGGCACCATCGATGTTGCGCACCAGATTCTCGACAAGCACCTTCAGCGAATAAGGCAGGTGATCGATGCCGTCGAGATTGGCGATATTGTAATAGTCGAAGTCCTTACCGGCCACCGCAAGGGTGGTCAGCTGGTCGTCACGCAGGGACATGCTTCCTCCGAATCATGAAATCATCCGATGATGACGCTGATTATCCGCTTCACATGGTACGAGTACGTTACTTTCCCTCTGGCGTGTCGGCTTGAAGTATGAGACAATATGCCACTTTTTGGCCGCTGCCACAAATACTGCCGAAGCTGTGGCCACAACACAACAACCGTTCGACGATATCTCCGATATCTGTGATCGACACTTATACGTTGAAGCCACGACGGCGCAGCAGTCGGGCAATCATATGCCCGATCAGAGGCACCAGCCACAGGCATAGCGCGAAGATTGCGGCGGAAACCGCCACGGCAATAACGGTGGCGAGCAATGTAGTGCCGGTGGGACGGACCAGTGCGAAGAAATCCGCAACGAACGGAATGCACAGGCCGATGACCCCGGCAGCGGCGAAACATGCCACCAATCCCCCACGCCAGCTATTGAGCGGACGCGCCACGCAAGCCAGTACAAACACGCCCATCACGAACAAAATGATGGCGTTGGTGGCACGCATGGCACCCAAATCGGCATCATTGGCCAAATTCCAGCCCATTATGCCGGGCAGGAACCAGGAGGCCGCCAATACCGAACTGGCTGTGGCCACGCCTCCAGGCAAGGCGAATTTCACCACTCGCTTCAGGAATCCGGGAATGTAGCGCCGAGTATTCGGCGCGAGCGCCAGAATAAACGCCGGCATGCCAATGGTCAGCGCTCCAATATAGGTGATGTGCCGCGGCAGGTACGGGTACGGTATCTGTGTAAGCACCACACCAAGCGAGATCAATGCCGAATAAACGGTTTTCACCAAGAACAGACTGGCTACTCGCTCCATGTTGGCCATGACCTGACGGCCCCGGGCCACCACGTCGGGCAAATGGGAGAATTTCGAATCGACAAGCACCACCTGCGCCACCGATTTGGTGGCGGATGCGGCGTTGCCCATAGCGATGCCGAGATCAGCCTCCTTCAGGGCAAGGGCATCGTTGACCCCGTCTCCGGTCATCGCCACCACATGACCGCCGGCATGCAACGCATCGACGATGAGCTTCTTCTGATCCGGCAGCACGCGGCCGAGCACATCCACATCTTCGAGCACGCGAGCCAGTTCGTTCACATCGTCGGGCAGCTCGCGCGCATCCATCGCAACCGGCGCATGATCGCCAGTCAATCGAACCTTGCGGGCGATGGCACCGACCGTAATGGGATTATCGCCGGAGATGACCCGACAACGCACACCCTGTTCACGGAACCATGCAAGCGTGGCCTCGGCATCATCGCGGATGCGTTCACCGCACAGCACCAAGGCGACGGGCTCGGCATGCGGGTCGATCACCGTGACTTCGTTCTGCACCGATGCCGCACTGTCCACATACCAATGCGCCAGCATCAGCACGCGGCTGCCGCCCGCAGCATAGGTATTGACCTGATTCAGTACATCCGATCGATCACGGTCAAGCGCGGACAGCAGCACCTCCGGCGCTCCCATGAACCATATGCCGTCGGATTTGATCACGGCGCTCCACTTACGGGCAGAAGAGAACGGCACCCTTGCCCGCACGGCGCCGGCCGAGAATCCCTGTTCAGCAAGTCCGGCAAGCACCGCTTTGCCGGTGGCGTTGGGCTGTTCCTCATCGCAACAGTCGTACAGAGCCTGAGCGACGTCTCGAACGGAAATCGCACTGGACGATGCCCCGCTCGGCGTCTGACGTCCGTCCAATGATTGACCGGCTATCGGTACGATACGATCGAACGCGATGCCTCCGTCGGTAATGGTGCCGGTCTTGTCCAGATTCAGCGCGTCCACGCGCGCCAGCGTCTCCACGGATTCCAGTTCCTGCACGAGCGTATTATGGCGGGCAAGTCGCATCGCCGCCACCGCAAAATTCAACGAGGTGAGCAGCACCAATCCTTCGGGGATCATGCCCACCACACCGGCCACGGCGGAAACCACGGCGCTACGCCATTGGCCGTCGACAAGCGCCACATGCCATCCGCCCACGGCGCGAATCTGGGACAGCGTGAGCAGCACGCATAACGGCACCACCAGAAAAGTCATGAATTTGAGAATCGTGTTGATGCCACGATTCAGGTCGGACACGGTTTTCTTATAGACCTTGGCTTGTGCGGTCAATGTCGCAGCATAGGAATGAACGCCCACCGCATTCACCCGAATCAGCGCCATGCCGGAAACCGCTGTGGCACCGGAATATATCTGTTCACCTTCGCGGTGCCGGACGGTGCGCGATTCACCGGTCAGCATCGACTCGTCAAGCTCCAGCCCCCATGTTCTGATCACTACGCCGTCTGCCGGCACTTGTTCGCCTGATCGAACCCACAGCAGATCATCCATTACGATGCCGTTATGCGGCACGGCTTGATTACGTCCGTCTCGGCGCACAAGATAATCCGAGGCCACAAGAATGGAAAGACGGTCGAGCGTACGCTTGGCTTTCAGCTCGGTGATGATGCCGATGCCGGTATTGATGATGATAACGAAGCCGAATACGGAATCCTTCCAGGATCCGGTGAGCAGCACCAATACCATCGCTGCAAGAATAATGCCGTTGAACAGGGTGAACACGTTGGCTCGTACGATATCCGCGAAGGACCGTGAAGTGGCGTCTTTGACCGCGTTCGTCTGTCCGTTTTCGGTACGACTCGATACCTCTTCGCCGCTTAACCCAGTCTCATCTACTTTGGGCATGGACGTAAATGGCATCGAGGTGGGGCAAGCCGAATCGTCGATCGCTGATGATGCTGGTGCGTTCATGGTTCTCAGACTACCGCGCCTGATGCCGTCTGTACGCTTGACGTGAGGGTTGCCTGTCTGAAGCCTTACGACTTCCTCACAGGGCGGTGACGGCAATCGTTCGTCCGTGCGGATCGTCACGGATGATGGTCATGATGGCGTCGGCCAACGGTGTGGCGGAAGCGTCACGATCGTTGATGACGAAGGTGGCCGCATACAACAGCTCGTCATTCGGCGTGGATACCGGATTGAGCAATATCACGGGAATGCCGGCGTTGCGTGGGGAAGCCAAGGTATCCTGCCAGCTTTGTTGATTTGCTGTCGTTACGTTCATGCCACTGATGATCACCAGTTTGACCGCACGGTCCGTGAAATCATTGACGGCATTTTGCGCGGTGGCGGTCGACTCGGCATCTGCGGAGGCGGCATCGTTATCGGAAGCTGTCGCTTCGGCGTCAAGCGCCGCATACGCCACTTCAAGTCCATCGTCAGCGATGGCGTCAATGGCCATGCGGTCCACGTCGGTATCCGTCGAACCAACGAATCCCACGGTGACGTCCGTAGGATGGACCAGATCGTGGGCGACGGCGGGCTTATGCTCCTGCGTGTCTCCTACCGCTTTGCCCACCGGTGTGCATGCTGTCAGGGACAGTACCGCAGCCGTGCAGGACAGCATAGCCATAATCCGTCGTCTCATAGAGTGCATGATAACGAAAACCCAGCCTATACGCATGCGTACGGCTCGCCCGCCAACCGCCGATCACATACAACTCGGCGGCAATGGCAGGCGAGCCGATGGAACGATCACCGAGTGAACACAGCCACCGTCTCGACGTGGTGGGTCATCGGGTAGATATCGAAGGCACGTATGGTTGACAGCTGGTAGCCTTCCGCGATCAAAGTGGCGGTGTCACGCGCCAGACTGGTCGGATCACAGGCGATGTACACCACAACGGCGGCACCGGAAGCGGCGATCTGACGGCAGACCTTGGCTCTCGCACCGGCACGCGGCGGGTCCAACACCACGACGTTCGGTTTGGTCAGATGTGCTGGCAGACGGTCCAGCGTGCGCGGCACATCCCCCGTGCGTGCATCCACATCGTTCAGGTTCATGGCACGCAGATTACGTTGGGCGTTCTTCACCGCGATAGGCGCGCCTTCGACGCTGAGCATGCGAGTGCGTTCCCCGGTCATCGTGGCCAACGGTAGTGTGAACAGACCCGAGCCGGAATACAGATCCCAAATCACCGGTGCGGCAAGCCCCTGCAACTGATCGTTGACTTGATCGATCACGTAGGTTCCCAACGCTATCGGAGCTTGACGATGCACCTGCCAGAAACCGTTGGCGTCCACGCGGTAGGTGAAGGTCCGTCCGTTGATGGTCACCTTCTCGGTCAGCAGCTGGGAGCCGGCGCGCAATTCACCGTCAACCAGCACAGCGTAGTTGTCATTGCTTCCAGCATCAGGTGCCACATCACGGGGCTCGGGCACCGACAGACGAATCTGCGAACCAGGCTCGAATCCGCCGTCCCAGACATGCTCCCGCTGAGCGACGTCCAGCAATGCGTGCGTGGCCAGCGGCATCGTATCGATGGCCACGCGATTGTGCGTGCCTCGGCGGCGCATGGAGGGCAGACCGTTTTCGTCGGCGATCATTTCAATGCGAGTACGCCAGTTGAGCCCGCCGAAATCCTCGTCCTGCGGCATTCGCTCGATGGGTACGGCGATTTCGACATGTCCCAAACGGCTCATCTGTTCGGAAACGGTGATGGCCTTCCACCTGAGCTGGCCCGCCAGAGAGACATGCACCAGATCGGCACCGCCGACTCCCCCGCCCATGGCCAATGGGCCGGCAAGAGGCCATGCCGGGGTCACACGGTCCTCGGACGGTTCGATGACGTCGATTACCTCACCGGTCCAGAAACGATCGTCGCGATCATGCGGCTCGTCAAGCTCAATGCGCACCAATTCCCCGGGCAGCGCGAAACGCACGAATACTACACGGCCATCGATATGAGCCACGCATCGGCCCTGATCGGCGTATCGTTCGATACGAACCTCAGCTTGCATGTCTTCCTTTCCTACTGTTGTGCTTACTCGTGTTCCTGCTGGCGTTCCGCAGCGTCACCGTCACGACGATACGTATTGGTATGGCGGTGCATCGGAGTGGCAATGATCAGGTAACTCACCCAGATGGCCAACGCCCAGAACGGTATACCCATCAGCAGGCGGGCCACGCCAAGCGCCGCCACATGATCGGTCATATACAGCGGCACCTGCACCAGCAGACGAAGCGCGAACAAGCACGTCCACAGACTGGTGATGACCATGTAGGCACGCTTCAACTCGCGATCGTCCATCCAATCATGGAACCAGGCCGCAAAACGATCCGTAGGCATCTGGCGAATGAATTCCACCACCAGTCCCAATCCGGGTACGCGGACCGCCAACGACACGGACAGCAACACCGCATATACCGCATTGGTCAGAAAACCCAGCATGTAATAGTTGCGCGCCTCATGGCTCTTCCATGCCCAAATCAGACAGATGCCCACAGCCACCAAGCCGGAGAGCGCACCCATCAGCGACTGGCGTTGCACCAGACGTGCCAATACCTGAATCAGCGCAAGTACCGCAGAGACTGCAATGGTGAGATTCAGATTGTTCGTGGCTACGAACAGCACCACGAATACCACGCCGGGCAGCATGGATTCGACAACGCCTCTCGGTCCGCCAATGGCTTCGATGATGGAGAAATCGTCGCTGTCCGCACCGGCATCGGCCAATGCGGACAAGCCAGTACGTTTCTTATCTGCCATAGATCAGCGGACTTCGGAGAACATCGGTCCGCGGGCCAGCGTGGTCTTGACCTCGGTGGTCTGGTCCTGGCTCAGCGGTCCCTTCGGCTTGTTGTCCGGAATCTCCTTGAAGTGGTCCTTGCCACCGTCCTGGCCTTCAGCCGCCGCGGCAGCGGCCTTCGCGGCCTTGCGCTCGGCAGGTGCCACCGGCGGATGCATCGGGATGAGATCACGCGGGGCAAGCGGCTCGTCGCCGCGTTCCACGACGATATCGGCGAAGAACTTGTTCAAAGCTTCGGTCTCAGGGCTGTCCGGGTCCACAGCGGCCTTGCCGGAGAAGATGCCGCGCAGCATCCAACGAGGACCATCCACCGCCACGATGCGCGTCTCGACGGTCTTGCCGCCCTTGACGCTTACCGGCAGCTTGAGCTCGGTGCCGAATACGCCCTCGGTTTCGGAAGCGTTCTTGTTGGCTTCAAGCAGATCGGCGCGCACATCGTCCCACAGGCCCATGGTCTTTGGCGCCGCGAATGCTTCGATCTCCAAGCTGGAGGCACCGTAGGTGATGGTTGAGCCAAGCACCTGACGGGTGGCGCGGTTAGCCTTGATGCGCAGTTCGATGCCTTGGAGGAACGGCAGGTAGTAGGCGCCCAAATCCAGATAATCGTCATAATCAGGAACGTTGTCGTCATTGACGTCCCACGGTCCGCGTTCCTCGCCACGGCCCTCGTATTCTCGGGAAGGTTCTGCCAGCACGGTTTCGGCGCTCTGCGCCTTGGCAATGGCGTTGGCTTCTTCGGCGGCCACCTTGTCTTCATCGACGGATTCGACCGGCTCGGCTTCCTTCTTGTCCTTCTTCTTACCGAATCCGAACAGTCCCATAATTCCTCGTTTCGTATAACGGTTGCAACCTTGCTAACACTAGCACCCAGTCTTAGAGAAAGCTGAACATCGGCACGGCATCGCCATCGGCAAACCAACGGGCGGGTTGGTAGGCGGATTTGCATACTATGGCTCCATGACCATCACTATCACCACATCCAATGTCAATGGGCTGCGAGCGGCCGATCGCAAGGGCATCGCACAATGGGCTGGCAGACATACGCCAAATATCTGGTGTATGCAGGAGATTCGCGCCCCGCAACCGGATATCGACAAGATTTTCGGCAAGTTCGCGTTCGAATATGCTCAGGCCGGCGCTATTGCATCAGCCGAGGATTTCACGCTGACCAATGAAATATGCCGGGTCAAGGGCCGTGCCGGTGTGGCGCTGCTGTCCGATCTGCCGGTGGCCGAGCAGCGCTATGGGCTGCCGGGACTCACCGAAGACGTGGATTCAGGACGTTGGATCGAAACGGATGTCCGCACGCCCGAAGGCTATACGATTACCGTGGTCTGCGTCTACGTGCACGCCGGTAACGTTGATGATCCGCTCAAGATGGAGCAGAAATACCGTTTTCTGGACACCATGCTGATTCGTATGGGAGAACTGCGCGATGAAGCCGCACGTGGCGGCAAGCAGGCTGTGCTGTGCGGCGATTTCAATATCGCGCACACTCCTCTGGATATCAAGAACGCCAAGGCAAACGAAAAGCACGCCGGGTTCCTGCCTGAGGAACGTGCCTATGTCGACAAATGGCTGGGCGAATACGAGTTCGTTGATGTGATGCGTGATCTGGCTGGTGATATTCAGGGCCCGTACACTTGGTGGAGCCAGCGTGGCCGCGCGTTCGACAACAATGTCGGATGGCGACTCGATTATCAATTCGCCACTCCCGAACTCGCGGAAACCGCCCGCGGATTCGTAATCGACAAAGCGCCGACCTACGACCTACGCTGGTCCGACCACGCTCCCCTGACCATCACCTATGACGTGTGATTAATTACTCCGGCCGTGAGGCCGGTGATGGTTGGGGTATGCGTTGCTGGACACACTCAAGGCCGTTTGGCCAAGCTTACAGTCCAGCAACGCATACCCCAACCATCACCCTCGTATCAGCCATATAAACACAATTATTAATGCGATAAGGCGAAGCCCGGCATACATAGTGACCGACTATAAGCTTGGCCAAACGGCCTTGAGTGTGTCGGGCACTATGGTATGCCGGGCTTCGCCGGCAACTGGCTTGAGCTTTTACAATCAGTCCAGACCGAGCTGGAGCTTGCCGCCGGGGATGGCGTCGAGCAAATCGCGCGTGTACTGCATCTTCGGGTGATCGAACACCTCGTCGGTGGTGGCGTGCTCGACGAGCTTGCCGTGCTGCATCACCACGACCTCGTCGGCGATCTGGCGGACCACAGCCAGATCATGGGTGATGAACAGGTAGCTCAGTCCCTTTTCGGCCTGCAGGTCGTTGAGCAGGTGCAACACCTGATCCTGAACCAGCACGTCGAGGGCAGAGACAGCCTCATCGCACACGATGACGTCCGGATCCAGAGCCATGGCTCGCGCGATGGCAATGCGCTGACGCTGACCGCCGGATAGCTCGTTCGGGTAACGGCCCATCACCGACTGAGGCATCTCCACCATGTCAAGCAATTCCTTGACACGGTTGGCACGCCACTTGGCATCACCGATCTTATGGATGCGCAGCGGCTCCTCGATGGAACGGTAAATGGAATACATCGGATCCAGCGAGCCGTACGGGTTCTGGAACACCGGCTGCACATGGCGACGGAAGCCCAACAAGTCCTTGGCCTTGAACGTGGAGGTGTCGCGGCCCTCGTAGAACACCTTGCCGGAGGTAGGCTCCAGCAGGTGAAGCACCATGTTCGCCACAGTGGACTTGCCGGAACCGGACTCACCCACAATGGCCAGCGTGGTGCCGCGCTTGACGGAGAAGGACACGTCATCGACGGCCTTGAACATCTCCTTCTTGCGAGGAAGCTTGAACTCCTTGGTCAGGTGATCGACGGTGATGATGTGCTCGCTCTTTTCAAGCTCGTTCTCATCGGCGATCTTGTGGTCCAGCAATGCGTCGGCGTTCTCGCCGCGCTCCTTGGCGGAGATGATGCGCTGGGAAGCCAAAGACGGAGCCGCGGCCACCAGTCGCTTGGTGTACGGATGCTGCGGGTGCTGAAGCACTTCGAGGCTCGGACCGGATTCAACGACCTGGCCCTTGTACATCACCACGATGTGCTGGGCGCGCTCAGCGGCGAGGCCCAGATCGTGGGTAATGAACAACACGGCAGTGCCCAGCGAATCGGTGAGCATGTGCAGGTGGTCGAGGATCTTCTTCTGCACGGTCACGTCGAGGGCCGAGGTCGGCTCGTCGGCGATCAGCAGGTCAGGGCGGCAGGCCAGACCAATGGCGATCAACGCACGCTGACGCATGCCGCCGGAAAACTCGTGCGGGAACTGGCGCGCACGGGTTGCGGCATCCGGAAGGCCGGCTTCGGACAGGAGGCCTGCGATACGATCCTCCATGGTGGAACCGGTTACGTACTTCTTGGCCAGATACCAAGCCTGATCATCAGCCACACCGGCCTTGATAAGGTCGTCGGCTACACGCCAACGGGTCTCGGAACCCGGCACCCATTCGCTTTCGAAACGTGCCACGGCCTTATCGAACGCCTCACCGGTCACACCGGCGGCGTTGAGGGCCTTCTTGGCCTCATCCATCAGGGCAGGCAGATCCTTGGAACCGAGGAAGGTCTCATCGTCGTTGCCCTTGAGTTCCACGGCTGCGTCTTCGCCGGCCAGAGCCTTGGCGAGGGCGGAGCGCTTCTCGTGGGCCACATCCATGTTGTTGGCTTTGAGCGCTTCCTTGACCTGAGATCCGATGCGCCACACTGGGTTCAGGTTACTCATCGGGTCCTGGGGCACGAGACCCATCTTGGTGCCGCGCAGCTTGTCGAACTCGGACTGCTTGGCACCGGCAATTTCCTGACCGTCGAGCTTGATGGAACCACCGACCACGTGACCGGTGCCCGGCAACAAGCCCAGTACAGCCATAGCGGATGTGGACTTACCGGAACCGGATTCACCCACGATGGCCACCCACTGACCGGGATAGACGGTGAAGGAGGAGCTGCGCACGGCGTGCACCGGCTTGCCGGTGTCCGTGGTGAAGTCGACGGCGAGGTCCTTGACCTCAAGCAGCGGGCCGTGCTCCTTCTGCATGGCCAGCATCTGTGCCTTGGAGTTGTCAGTCATAATGTTTCCTCTACTCCCTCGCTCAGGCCGTACGGCTCTTCGGGTCAAGGGCGTCCTTGACGGCGTCGCCCATCATGATGAACGCGAGCACGGTGATGGCCAGTGCGGCGGACGGGTAGAACAGCACGAGCGGATCGGTCTGCAGGTTGGTCTGGGCGCTGGAAATATCGCCGCCCCAGCTCACGGTGGTGGTGGGCAAGCCCACACCAAGGAAGCTCAGCGTTGCTTCGGCCACAATGTAGGAAGCCAGAGACGTGGTACCAATCACGATGATCGGGGCCAAGGAGTTCGGCAGGATGTGGCGGAACAGGTTGCGCATCGGAGTGGAACCGAGGGCTGTGGATGCCGTGTTGAACTCAAGATTCTTGGCTTCGAGCACGGCGCTTCGGGCGATACGGCACACGCCTACCCAGCCGAAGAGGGCCAGCACGAGCACGATCTTCCAGATGGACTTGGAGGTCTTGAACATCTGCAGCACGACGATGGCACCGAGCAGCATCGGCAGAGCGAAGAAGATATCGGTGACACGGCTCAGGACCGCATCAATCCAACCGCCGCAGAAGCCGGCGATGGCACCGACCAGAGTACCAATGAGCACCACCATCAGCGTGGAGAGCACGCCGACGGACAGTGAGGTGCGGGTGCCATACACCACGCGGGTGTATACGTCACAGCCCTGCAGATCGAATCCGAAAGGATGTCCCGATTCGGCCGGGCTCAGCGAGTTGGCCAGATCGCAGGCGTTCGGATCCTGCTTGGTGAACAGGCCCGGCGCGATGGCCACGACGATGATGAAGATGATGACGAGGCCCGAGATAATGAACAGCGGGTTGCGACGCAAGGTTCGCCATGCGTCGGCCCACATGCTGGTAGCCGGGGCGGATTCGTCCACGGAGTCGACGTCCTGCAACGGGGTTTCTTCGATGGGGGCCACGTAGCGGTCCTGACCGGGCAGGGTCTCCATGAAGTATTCGGTACCAGGCTCGCCGGATTCGTTGAGCTCATTCTCAGTGGTGTTGTTTGCCATTTTCGTTCACTCCTCCCCTTCTCACGCGTAACGGATTCGCGGATCGAGGGCCGCGTACAGCAGGTCGACGACGAGGTTGCACACCACGAAGATCAGCATGAGCAGCGTGACGATGGACACCACCAGATTGGCCTCGCCTTTCAGGATGGACTGGTAGGTCAGGAAGCCGATGCCGTGGATGTTGAAGATCTGTTCGGTGATCATGGCACCACCCATCAGAGCGCCGATGTCCTGGCCCAAGTAGGTGACGACCGGAATCAGGGAGTTGCGCAGCACGTGGCGCAACATGACCTGACCATTGCTCATACCCTTGGCGCGGGCGGTGCGCACGTAGTCCTCGGCGATGTTGGAGGAGATCTCGGCGCGCGTCAGTCGGATGATGTACGCCATCGAGACCGAGCCGAGCACCATAGCCGGCATGAGCAGGTCGAGGAAGGTCGGATCGGCACCGGCGGTCACCGGCAGGATGGACCACTGGATGCCGAGCAGGTATTGCAGGACGAAACCAGTGACGAAGGTGGGCACGGAGATGAGGAGCAGGGAGACAATCAGGATGACCGTGTCGTACCACTTGCCCTTCTTGAGACCCGAGATGATGCCGAAGGTCACGCCGAAGATGGCCTCGAACACGAACGCCATCAGACCGAGCTTGATGGTGACCGGGAAGGCGCGGGTGATCTCGTCGAGAACAGGCTGACCGGCGAAGGTGTTGCCGAAGTCAAGGGTCAGCGCGTTCTTCAGATAGATGAAGTACTGGACGATGAACGGCTGATCGAGGTGGTATTCTGCGCGGATCTGGGCCGCGACCGCCTCATTGATGGGCTTGTCGCCGAACATGGCCTTGACGGGATCGCCAGGCAGCAGGAAGACAAGCGCATACACCAGAAGCGTCGTGCCGAGAACCACGGGGATCATCTGCAGAATGCGTCGCAGAAGATACTTACCCATAACGGTTGCTCCTTATTTCATGAACCGGCCGTCAGGAGGATACAGTGCACCCTTGCCGGTCGACAAATACTCCGACAGTCTACCCTATGCCTTGACGGAGGTATGTAAACTTCTGTTAATTTGGCCGATTATTAGGCGTAGACGAAGTTTTTTGCGCTATTTTCAACCCTTTGCTTTACGAGGCAATCACAGAATTTCGAAAACTCTCTTGCAATACGAAAAGGGACGGGGATCGAAAGATCCTCGCCCCTTTGATTACCGAACTAGCGTTCGATGTTCAGATGAGATTCAACTCACTTCTTGGACATCTCGGTGTAGGTCGGGAGGTTCTGCCAGTCCATACCGAAGCCGGACTTGACGGACAGGGAAGCGACGCCGGAAGCGTTGGAGTAGTACAGCGGGATGGCCGGCAGATCCTTGAGGAGGATCTCCTGAGCCTGCTGGTACAGCTTGTTGGCGGAGTCGGTGTCCTTGGCGGCAGCGGCCTGCAGGCACAGGACATCGAAGGCGGAGTTCTTGTAATCGCCATCGTTGGAGCCCTTGCCATCAGCGGCGGCGGTGGAGTACAGCTGCCACAGATAGTTCTCGGCGGACGGGTAATCAGGCTGCCAGCCAGTACGGAAGGCACCGGTCATCTGACGGTTGGTGACCGCGTCGCGGAACTCCTGGAAGGTCGGGATCGGGTTGGTGGCGGCGTCGATGCCCAGGTTCTTCTTGAGCTGGTTCACAACGGCGTCGTAGATCGGCTTTGCACCACCATCAGCGTTGTAGGAGAAGGTGAGGGTGCCGGTGTACTTGGAGATGGCGTCGGCCTTGGCCCACAGCTCCTTGGCCTTGGATGCGTTGAACTTCAGGTTGTCGGAGCCGGTCAGGGAATCGGAGTAACCAGGGGTCTTCGGGGAGGTGAAGTCGGTGGCGGCGATGGCGTTGCCGTTGAGCACCTTGTCGATGATCTGGTCACGATCGATGGCCATGGAGATGGCCTCACGACGCAGCTGGCCTTCCTCGTCGTTCTTGAAGTGCTCAAGGGTGGACGGGATGGTGAAGGTCTGGATCACGGAGCCGGCCTCGGAGTACGGCTGGACCTTCTTGTCGGACTTGAAGGTCTTGGTGAAGGAAGCCGGAACGGATTCCATCACGTCGAGGGCACCGTTGTTGGACTGAATGTCACGGTAGGCAGCGGTGTCATCGGTGTAGACCTTGAAGGTCACGCCGTCGTTCTTGACATCTTCGTTGCCCTTGTAGTCGGTGTTCTTGACCAGTTCGATCTGCTTGTTGTGGTCCCAGGACTTGAACTTGTACGGGCCGTTGCCGACCGGAGCCTCGCCGAAGGCCTTCGGATCCTTGTAGAAGGATTCAGGCAGCGGGGCGAAGGCCAGATAGCCGACCTTGATCGGGAACGCGGAATCAGACTGGTTCAGGTCAACGGTGAAGGTGCTGTCGTCCACGACCTTGAGGCCGGAGAGCTGCTCGGTGCCCTTGAGGTTATCGGACTGAAGCTCATCGTAGCCCTTGATGGTGGAGAAGAAGGAGGAGGCCTTCTGGGCGTTCTTGGCGTTGGCGGCGTAGGACCAAGCCTTGGTGAAGGACTCAGCGGTCACCGGGGTGCCATCCGTGAACTTCCAACCGGACTTCAGCTTGATGGTGTACTGGGTGGCGTCGTCGTTCGGGGTGATGGACTCAGCGACCTCGTTGGAGGCATTGCCGTCCTTGTCGAAGGAGACGAGGCGGGAGAACAGCAGATCGCCCGGCTTGCCGCCACCGGTCTCGTTGGTGTTGGACGGAATCAGCGGGTTCTGCGGCTCGGAGTTGTACGCGTAGATGATGTTCGCACCACCATCGGCCGTGGTGGAAGCGTTGTTGCTGCCGCCGCAGGCACTCAGCAGCATGGCCACGGAGCAGGCCATCGCTGCGAAAGCAAGAGCTTTCTTCTTCATTGATTTCTCCTATTCATTAGGTTGTGGGGCGTTGCAGTCCCACCTCATGCGAACGGGGCTGGCTCATGCGCCGCTTACCTGCGGTCACATGAAGACCAACCCCGTTGCTGATTGATTGCATTGTCTCGCACTTCGGAGACAAGAAGCAAATTTCATGTTACATCCATGTAAAATTACGGCCCTTTCAGGGGCTATATTCAGCGTCGTCGCAGGTAGATAAGGCACACATCACCAATGTCCATATTCCGGACATGCCCAAATGAATCACTGCCGGCATGGTTCCTGTATATCCATCAGTCGACACGTAAGGCATCATGCAGATCCGGCACATATCCGTGCATGGGCACCGGCATCATGAATCGATCGGATGCACAGATGCCACCCACGGCCGAATACCGAAGACGTTCACGCCCGTGGAAAGGCCTGCGCATACCGGCTTTTCAACTGTTCGATGGACACGTGTGTATACCGTTGCGTGGTTTTCAGCGAAGAATGCCCGAGCATCTCCTGCACTTCACGCAAATCCGCACCGCCGTCAAGCATGTGCGTGGCGGCGGAATGACGTAACGCATGGGGACTGATATCCGGCACGCCGGCCTGTCTGGCCGCCCGGTGCACAATGCCCCGCGCCACACGCTGATCCAGTCTGCCGCCGCGTGCTCCTAGGAACAGCGCATCGATCTGCCCATGCTGCCGCTCCCCCATCTTTGCGGTCTCGGCGTTCTCCTGCATCAATGCCGGACGTCCCCGTTCCAGCCATGTTTCCAAGGCATGCAACGCCGGTACTCCAAACGGCACCACCCGCTGTTTGCGCCCCTTGCCCATCACTCGTATGGTCCGATTGGAAAAATCAATGTCGTTAACGTCCAACGCCACCAATTCGGCAATGCGAATACCGGTGGCATACAGCATTTCCAACACCGCCGCATCACGCTGATGCTCGGCCTCAGCTCGTCTGCCGCTCTCCGGCATGTGTCTGTTGCCACCGTTCAGCGTGCGCCCGCCGTTGGCCGAATCGTTGGTATCCAGTAATTGCTCCGCTTGGGATTCGGTCAGCACCGCCGGCAAGGTGTCTGGAATCGTCGGCGTCATCAGCGTGGCGGCGGGATTGACCCGCACCACACCATGATCATGCGCCCACGCGAAAAACCCACGCACTGCCACGGTTTTTCGCGCCATGCTGCTTCTGGCATGGTTGCGAGAGGTCTGAGCCATCCAGCTGCGCAAATCATCCAAGGTGATTTCGTTCAAATCTTCAACGCCGCGCAGTTCGAAAAGATGCAGACATGCCTCAACGTCGGCCCGATACGCTTTCAGCGTATTTGCAGACAATCCACGATTGGCTTTCAAATGAAGAACAAAGGAATCGACACTGCCTTCAAACCGCATGATCACCTCTGTTCATTTTCCGCCAACCGTCATTTCATTACACTATAGGCTTATGGCCGGCACGGAGTATGTTCATGCACTCAACGCACCATGCGAAATCATGCGACATGAGATCATGCGACATATGGTGGCTGCGACCCGCTCCGGGGCACAGGCAGAGGCTCTTGCGAAGAAAAGGATGTAAGGCGTATGGCACGGCACAGCGCACGAGATAACGCACAAGATAACGTACGAATCGGCAAGTCAGCTGCCAATTCCGGGTCCGATGCCGATCCAAACTCAGATGATGTGGTGGCGCAGGCCATCAATCTGACGAAAACCTACGGAGACGCCGACAATCAGGTCACCGCGCTGAACCGGGTGAACATATCGTTCCGCCGTGGTCAAATGACCGCGATCATGGGGCCTTCCGGCTCGGGCAAATCAACGCTGATGCATTGCATGGCCGGCCTCGACCGGCCCACTTCCGGTCAGGTGTTCGTGGAAGGTCTGGAAGTATCCGCCATGAGCCAGAAGCAGCTGACCCGTCTGCGCCGCCAGCAGATCGGCTTCATCTTCCAGTCGTTCAACTTGGTGCCCACGCTCTCAGCGGAGGAGAACATCCTGCTGCCGTTGCAGATCGCCAAAAAACCAATCGATCGCGCATGGTTCAAACAGGTTGTTCATGTGGTGGGTCTGGAGCAACGACTCTCCCACCGACCAAGTCAGTTGTCCGGCGGCCAGCAGCAGCGCGTCGCTTGCGCACGTGCGCTGATGGCTCGTCCTTCCGTGATATTCGCGGACGAGCCGACCGGCAATCTTGATTCTCGCTCGTCACGCGAAGTGCTGAGTTTTCTGAAGCAATCAGTCCGGGACTACGGCCAATCGATCGTCATGGTGACTCATGACCCACGCGCCGCATCATACGCCGATCGTGTGGTGGTGTTGGCAGACGGCAACATCATCGAAGATCTCGATCATCCCAGCTACGAGCAGATCCTCGACGTATTCGCCGATAACGGCGATGATGGCAGCACCCGAAGCGACGTCAATACAAGCGAGATGCAAGACAACGCCACACAAAACAACGCACCCTGCACATCGCGGCTGGGTAATGACTTCTCGCAGGAGGCCGACGCATGATTCGTATCGGCCTGCGCGACGCCCAGGCACATTTCGGGCGGTTCATCATGTCCATCATCGCTATCGCGCTGGGCGTCAGTTTCGTGGTCGGTTCGTTCTGCTTCCGTGAAATGATGAACAACCAAGTCGATCAGATGATGGCCTCGAACTCCGATCATGACGTATACGTGCGCGGCAACAAAGAAGACGCCAGCGCCTCGTCAGACATGATGGCCGCGAGCTCCTCATCGTCCGGTTCCTCCAGTCAATCCACCGAATCCAAAACCTACAACCGCATCGACGTGGACCTGACTAGCATCATCGGCAAGGTGAGCGGTGTGGCGACCGCCGAAGCCGTGTATCAGGTCTCAGGACTGGTTTTGGTCGGCAGTGACGGCAACGCCGTCTCCGCCATGGGCGCTCCGACCGTCAGTCTTGGCCTTGCGAAAGGCACCTGGCGTTCCGCCACGTTAACCCATGGGCGATGGGCGACGAACAAGCACGAAATCGCATTGCATACTTTTGCGGCCGAAACCGCAGGACTCGGCGTGGGCAGTACCGCCAAACTCGTGTATCCGGACGGTGTCGCGGACGTGAAGGTCGTCGGTATCTTCGACACCACCTCATCCCAAGCCGGTGCAATCATCATCGGCTTGGCACCCGATGTGGCCAAGGATTATTTCCAGCAACAGTCCGGGCAAGTCGGCACAGCACGATATCTCGGCGTGTACGGTTCGGCCAATAACGGGCAGCCGCTGAGCATCGACCAGCAGCGGCAACTGGCCGACCGTATCAACGAAGCATTGCCAACCAGTGCGAAGGCAACGGCTATCACCGGCCAACAGGTGCGTGACGACAATGCCGAATCCACCAAACAAGCCTTGGGCTTCGTGCAGCCATTGATTCTGATCTTCGCAGTGATCGCCCTGTTCGTCGGCTCATTCATCATCGCGAACACGTTCTCGATGATCGTGCGTGAATCGATGCGCGGCTATGCATTGCTTCGTTCGATTGGAGCCTCCCCCGCTCAGGTCTTCGCAACGGTGGTGGTGCAGGCGATTCTGCTTGGACTCATCGGTTCAGCAGCCGGCATCGGTCTCGGTTGGGGCATGGTCAAGGCAATCGTGGCATTGATGGCTCAGGCGGGCACGCCGATGACCGGCTCCTCGAATCCGAGTGTCACCGATATGCTTATCGGTCTTATCGTCGGCGTACTGGTCACGCTGCTTGGCGCGGCGCTGCCCGCCAGACGCGCGGCTATGGCTCCGCCCATTCAGGCGATGAACGAAACCGTGAATCCTGAAAAACCTGTGTGGCCGCGAGGCGTACTCGGTACGGTCATGATGGTGTGCGGCGCCGCAGCTTGGCTACTGTGCTGGCGTATCGCCGTGGCCAATAATGACGGTACGACGCTGTCGCCATGGAACTGGATGAACGACAAAGCCGAAGTGATGGGCACCGGATGGCCGCTCGGCATAGGCGCGGCTTTGGTGGTGGTCGGCGTCATCGTACTCGCTCCCGCACTGGTCCGGCCGGCGAGCGTGATACTTGGCTGGATTCCCGCACATATCTTCACGGTCACAGGGCGGTTGGCGATGCGCAATCTGGCACGGAGCAAGCGACGGACCGCGAACACTGCGGCCGCGCTATTCGTCGGTGTCGCGATTGTCAGTTGTCTTGGTGTGGTGGCGTCCTCGGCCAAGGCATCGGTGGCCGGTATCGTGGATTCCGGGCTGAAGTCTGATTTCTCCGCTATGTCCGCCGCCAGCGGGCGTATCCCTGATGGGGTGATCGAAGCGATCAAGAAAACCGAAGGAGTGGGATCGGTATCGCAATCGCGCATGCTGCTTGCGGTCACCTATGGTTCGGGAGACGACAAGACCTCGGCCATGACGTTCGCCGAACAACCGTCGTTGTTCACCAATGTGTTCGCTCCGGTCACCCATGACGGTGATGCGGATAAGGCGTTGCGTAACGGCGAACTGGTGGTCGGCATCGCCGTGGCGAAAGACAACGGCTGGAAGGTAGGCGACATCGTAACGGTCAACGGCCGCCAAGTCGTGGTCGATAAGGAGGCCACAGCCAAGGCTCAGGCCGACTATCAGCATCAGATAGAGACGACCATCGCCGGATTGCAGGCTGAGGCACAACAGCTGATGTCCGCCGGCGACGCCGCCGGAGCACAAGCCAAAATCGCTCAGGCGCAGAAGGTCGGCGAGGATGCAAAGAACGTGGACCCGAGCACGCTGGTGAAAACCAAAAATACCACCACCCACGTGAAGGTGCGTATCGGTGCCATTATTGAGAACTCGGTCTACCGTTCAATGGTGCTGATGAATGATGAAACCGCCGGAAAAATCGCGAACGAATACACGATGTTCACCATTATGTTGTTCATCAATGCGGCTCACGGCGAACGTCTTGATACGCTGAAGACACGTCTGGTGAACGCCGTCAAATCATATTATGTGGTGAACGTGCAGACACGAGACGAGTTCAAATCCACGATGAGTTCGATGGTAGACCAGATTCTGCTGGTATTGTACGCGTTGCTGGCGCTGTCGATTGTGATCGCGATATTCGGCATCGTGAACACGCTGGCGCTCTCGGTTTCGGAACGCACCAAGGAAATCGGACTACTGCGTGCGATTGGCACATCACGTGCGCAGATTCGCGGCATGCTGGGTATCGAAGCTGCGATCATCGCCGTGTTCGGCACCGTGCTGGGCATGGTGGTAGGTGTGGTCGCCGGCGCCGTGATCCGCGTCGTATACGAGGCGAACGGACTCTCCACGTTGAGTGTGCCGTGGCCCCAACTCGGCATTTTCCTGGCGCTTTCGATTTTGGTGGGATTGATCGCCTCGGTCTCCCCCGCATCCCGTGCTTTGCGGCAACCGGTGCTGGACGCGGTCGCTGCGGAATAACGGGGAGGCCACGAAATGTACGTTTACGGTCTCGGCTGCGTCTTCGGGCGTTCCGGCACCGGCTTCAACGTGGCAATCTGCTCCTGATGAATGGTCACGTTCTGCGCAGGGCGCGAGCCGTTGGCTGCCGGGTCACGGACCAATTCCAACGTATAACCGTCCCATGAGGTCACATGGCCCACGAAGTCGCGGAATTTCATGCGCCCATCCGCAGGATCCACGCCTTCGGTGATGCGTACCACCACACGGGCACCCGCAGGAATCTGTCTTGGTAACGTCATTGCCATCATCCCCTTGCCAATCGGTTTGGCACCATCTCCTTCGATGGCACCAAACGTTCGATTACTATGTACCTTACTCTGTTACCGCCGTTGATGTGAAGAGCCTCGCCATCAGGTTCCGTGAAATCCTGCCGGGCAGCATCCTGCAAAGTCCAGATGGATGGTGCCAGACCTCATTGAACTGCAGGACGCTGCTGCACCACCGCCTGACGCGGATTGATGAATCCGACGATGGCTTCCCCACGCCGAGCGGAGAACAACAACGTCTGCTGCCAGCCTGCTTCGGGAATTTCCAGCTCCTGCTTGGTGAACTCGTCTGCGGACTTCATCGACGCCTTGTATCTGCGGAAAGGATCTCCGGCCGCGAAGAATTCGGACAACGCCACCTGATTGCCCGTGTGCAGCTGGTCCGCGACGGCATTCAATCGTGCAGCCATATGGCGAAGCAGCACCTCCACATTCAGCGCATCCTCTTCGACCATCGCACGAGTGCGATCCGGATCGGTCAAGGCTACACGCGTCATATCACGCCAGCTGCCGGCGGCAAGCGCTGCGGCAACATTACGGTCCGGATTGGATGTCAGTTCATTGATCAGCGCGGTGGACACCACATGAGGCATATGCGAAATCATCGCAGCAGCTTTGTCGTGGGTTTCATCATCCAACACGATAATGCGATTGCCTACGCCTTCGACAATCAGCGAAGCCACTGCGAAAAAACGCCGATATGCAGTCGTCTCGTCAACGGTTACGGCCCATAGCGCATCATCATAGAGATGTGGGTCGGCGGCCCGCCAGCCTGACAGCTCGTTACCTGCCATCGGATGGGCGCCTACATACCATGCACCGAGACCTGCGGCGACGACTTGTTCGCGGACCATGCCTTTGACCGATCCCACATCCGTCAGTGTCGTATCGGGATGGTCGGCGAGCAACGGACGCAGCTCACGCAGTATCGCGGGCATGGCTTTTAGCGGATTACAGAGAATCAGCACGTCAGGATGCGCGTTCATCAATTCGGCGAGCGCGCTTTTGCAACGAATGCCATCAGCTTCGGCTTCATCATAAGGATGTGGGCGATGATTCCATGCCACAACGGTGACGCCGCGACTTACCAGACGTCGGGCCAGCGAGCCGCCAATCAGTCCGAGTCCCACAATGCCGACTGTTCCTACCACAGCAGTTCCCTCCTGACTTCTTCGGTATGCTGCCACCCTTCCGGCATATCGCCGGTTTCAAGGTGAACGCCTCCTTCGGGCAACATCCACGCATCCACCGGCGGACTGGGCCGTTCACGGCGTGGGTACACGGCCAATGTCTTCAGCCAGATACCTTTCATGGCCAATATTTCCAGCACCTTCTGGAACCGCGGCTCCCAAGGAGCGGCATCCAGCGTATCGATGAAGCTGTAAGTGCCATCGTGCCCTTTGATGGGGCGAGACATGAAACTGGTCATATTCAGACCCGCAACACGCAGAATGTCAAGAATGTTCGCCACGACTCCCGGGCCCGTGGCAAGCGGAATGAACGTGATAATCGTTTCAAAGTCACTGGCACCGCTCTGCCGTGCATAGGCATTCAGTTCCTGAACAACATCACGTGGTGCAATCACCAGAAAATCGGTTCTGGCACCATCGAAATCCTGCACATGCTCACCAAGCACGTCGAGGTTGTAAAGCTTGCCGCAGATGCTGGGACCGAGCGCCACTTGACCGGGTTGAAGATCACGGCAGGCGGCGGCATTGGACGATGCCGGTTTGGGCTGGAGCTTATGCTCGGCGATAAACCTCGTGCATTGGGCGAGCCCATGAGGATGAGCGCTTACCGGTTCGCCGGTGCAATCATGGATCCCATGGCCTTTCACCGTGAACGCGTTAAACGCCACATCCACACTGACCCGTGCGAAACCGGCTGCATCGGTGGCGTCAATCAGCGCATCCAGATTCGGAACCACGTAGCCTTCGACGTTGTTCTCCCATGCGATTACGCCCCAGCCTTGACGTGATTGAACAGCACGCATGATGGCGGGCACGTCTGGCAGAGCGACCAGATCGAAATCACCGAGGGGTGAGAACAGCTCGGCGGCTTCCATCGCCGCCTGATGGGTGAACGTGCCTTCGGGCCCTAAATAGAAGAGTTTCAAACGTGCCATACCGCTCTATCGTAGCGGCGTTTCATGCACTTTTCGCGCGAATCGCACTCTTATCCCGTTCCATGAACGTACATTTCGCGCGAAAAGTACGTTCACGGACCGATTTAGCGCCCTCAAACGTACTTTTCGTGCGAAAAGAGTATTAGGCACCTCAGTGGGAGCGCTTTGCAGGGATGGCGAACCAGCGTGCGGGCAGCACCAGCATGGCAACCTGAACCAATACGAGGCCGTATAGCCAGATATATCCGGCATGTTGAGAGAAGAAAGGCATCTCACTTTGGAATCCCGCCACAATCAACGCATTGCCGGATGTTGTGGTCAAGGCCAATCCCCAGGCGGTTGCAGATGACGCGATCAGATGCAACGCAAGTCCGACAGTCCCCATACGTGAACGAGCGCACCATGTAGACAGCATGATGAGCAGGAACGCAAGACCCAGACCATAAGGAATATTGGCAGAAGCACCCATACGGTGCGCGAACGTTCCCACAAACGCGGCAAGCGCGCCAGCCAGAATCGTAATCAACGATTTGACCAACGCGCTCTGCCGATGCGACCAAGGCAATGATTCCACACTGTTGATACTCATATGCCCCATACTATGCCACAAACACACCGACTCCCCTGAGCGAGGGGAGCCGGAACATGTATCAGACTACTTGGTCTGGTTATTCTGCTGAGCCGTTAAATGGGAAGTCCAGTGGACTTTCCATAGGCGAAGTGAGCGGGCACACCAAATAAGTGCCCGCGAAGGTCGTCAGAATAATCAGAACTACTTGTTCTGATTATTCTGACGATGCCGAGGCGTTAAACGAACAGTCCAGTGGACTGTTCGTAGCCGAGGTGAGCGGATGCCATCACAGGGCATCCGCGAAGGCAGCGTCGTCAGAACAATCAAACTACTTAGTTTGATTGTTCTGACGACGCTGCTTGGCGCGCCACTTGTACCAATCCTCGCGGCCGAGGATGATCTTGCGCACGCGGATGGACTCCGGGGTCACTTCCACGCACTCGTCCTCGTTGGCGAAGTCCAGAGACTCCTCAAGGCTCATCTTGATCGGCGGGGTGAGGGTTTCCAGCACGTCGGCGGTGGAGGAACGCATGTTGGTCATGTGCTTGGCCAGCGTGATGTTCACATCCAGCTCGTCGGGCTTGTTGTTCACACCCACGACCTGACCCTCGTAGACCGGAGATTGCGGCTCGACGAAGAAGTTGCCACGAGCCTGCAGACGCTGCATGGCGTACGGGGTGGCCACACCCTTACGGTCGGAAACCATGGAACCGTTCTGGCGGATGGTGATCTCGCCGGCCCACGGCGCGTAGCCCGCGGAGATGGAGGAGGAGATGCCGGTGCCGCGCGTTGCGGACAGCAGTGCGGTACGGAAGCCGATCAGACCACGGGACGGCACGGTGAACTGCAGACGAACCCAGCCGGAGCCGTGGTTGGTCATGCCGTCCATACGGCCCTTGCGGTCGGCCATGAGCTGGGTGACGGTACCCATATACTCTTCCGGCACGTCGATGGTGGTGTTTTCCATCGGCTCGTTGATCACGCCATCGATCTTCTTGGTGACCACCTGCGGACGACCAACGGTCAGCTCGTAGCCTTCACGACGCATCTGCTCGGCGAGCACGGCCAAAGCCAGCTCACCACGGCCCTGAACCTCCCAGGCATCCGGGCGATCGGTGGGCAGCACCTTGATGGACACGTTACCGATGAGCTCGCGATCGAGACGATCCTTGATCATACGGGCGGTGAGCTTGTGGTCCTTGCCCTCGGTGCCGGCCAACGGGGAGTCGTTGACGCCGAAGGTCATGGAGATGGCCGGATCGTCCACGTGGATGAGCGGCAGCGGCTTCGGGTCGTTCGGATCGACGATGGTCTCACCGATCATGATGTCGTTGACGCCGGCAACGGCCACGATATCGCCGGGGCCTGCGGAAGCGACCGGGATACGCTCAAGGCCCTGGGTACGCAACAACTCGGAGACACGGAAGTTCTCCAGAGAGCCGTCCACACGGGACAGGCCGTAGGTCTTGCCCTTCTCCAAAGTGCCGTTGTAGATACGGACCAGGCCGAGACGGCCGAGGAAGTCAGAGGAATCGATGTTGGCCACGTGAGCCTGCAGCGGAGCGCCTTCCTCGTATTCCGGAGCCGGAATGTTGGAAATGATGGCCTCAAACAGCGGCTCAAGGTTGTCGTTGTCCGGCAGGCCTCCGTCGGCAGGCTGGTTCACGGAAGCGTAACCGGCCTTGGCGGCGCAGTAGATAACCGGCATTTCAAGCAGCTGGTCAAGGTTCAGATCGATGCCCTCGTGCTGCACGTCGTCGGCCAGACCGAGCAGCAGGTCGGAGGTCTCCCCTACGACCTCGGAGATACGGGCATCCGGACGGTCCACCTTGTTCACGCACAGGATAACCGGCAGCTTGGCTTCCAGAGCCTTGCGCAGCACGAAACGAGTCTGCGGCAGCGGGCCTTCGGAGGCGTCCACCAGCAGGACGACGCCATCGACCATGGAGATACCGCGCTCCACCTCGCCGCCGAAGTCAGCGTGGCCGGGGGTATCGATGATGTTGAGGGTGATGCCTTCCGGATGACCATACTTGGCGGCCAGCGGGCCGGTGTATTCCACGGCCGTATTCTTGGCCAGGATGGTGATGCCCTTCTCGCGCTCCAGATCGTTGGAGTCCATTACACGGTCCGGCACTTCCTCACGCTCGTTGAACACGTGGGACTGCTGGAGCATCGCGTTCACCAGCGTGGTCTTGCCGTGATCGACGTGTGCCACAATAGCCACATTTCGAATATCACCACGAACCGCCATCGAAACCTCTCTTAATATCGATTGTCGTTGCTTGCGTAATTCTTCAGTACGTGTATTTGGTTCTACCTGCATTCACACACAAACCGGCACAAGCATACCCACACGTTGCGACGGACGCTCACCGCCCACATTGATCGATCAGGGCTGCCTTTTGCAGTCCATCTACGTTGGCAGCGTACGAGTTGCAGCCACCTGTCGTCTCCCGTCGCGTGCATCAAGCACCAATATGCCGCCGCTCCTTCACTCCAGTCCCAAAAACTCAAACAACGGCGACTCGTCCTGCGCATCCGTCCAATCCAACGCCGCGAGGTTTTCCGCTATGCGTCGCCGTTCCTCGGGATGGCCTGCCAGACGAATAATCACGTCGGCTAGCACCGTCGCGTCGGGTGGCCGAATGAATCCCGTCTGGCCGTCCACAACCTGTTCTCGGAACGCCGGAATATCAGTGACGACCACGGGCACACCGAGGATTTTCGCCTCCTGAACCGCCAATCCGAATCCTTCGTGTCCAGAGGTCTGTACGTAGACGTCGGCCTGCGCCATAGAGGGGTAAGGGTTGTCTATCGCTCCACGCAGCACGAACCGTCCGCTCAAGTTCATCCGATCGATGAGATTCTGCAAGGCGCCTCGGTCAGGTCCTTCGCCGAATACCTCCCACACGAATTCCAGACCACGATCACGCAATGCAGCGGCGACCTGCATGCTCAGTTCAAGATTCTTCTCCGGCACCAGTCTGCACACCGTCACCAGGCGAAACGCCGTCGGAACCTCTTCTTGCAGCAATACGGGAGCTTCCATCCGAGCCTGACGACGGATTGCATCGGCATCGACCGGGTTGAGGAGCACACGGGTTCGATCGGCAAGTTGCGGATACCGTTGCGCGACCGCGGCCTGAACCGCATGAGACACGCAGAAGATGCGATCGTAGCGCACCAGGTACGGGTATCCGAGCGCCAGCCGTTTCAGGTTTTCGTCATGCACCCACGTAGCGCGAACAGGCGCATTGAGATGGGTGCCGATGACGGTCTCGATGAAACCGTACCCTTCAAAATCCAGCACCGCATCGAACCGTTCCTCAGAAATTCCGGTCAGATGCCGTTCGGCGTATTCGTACGCCCAGTAATGACGTTTCCCGCTCAGCAGATGCAATGTCTTACGAATTGCGCGCATCCACCACTTCGGCCGCTCATCTGCCGCAAGCAACGTGCCGAGGAAACGGCCCCACATATTATCCGCACTCACATAGGCCACCGTCACACCGTCTGGCAGCAGATCTCGCATTACGGCCACATTCGCCTTCGTCACGAACACGATGTCGAATCCTTGGCGACTCAGCAGTGACAACGTACGAGACATGGCTTTTTCCGTACCACCTCGCGTGTCATGATGGCCACATACGGCAATGCGCCTGCCAGCCGCCGACATTGTTCCTCTGTCCATCTTCACCGTCTACCGTTCCTTCCCTCGCCGAGTCCGGATGCCATGAATCCACGCGCCAGTCTCCACAGCATCACCCGTTCCGCACGGTTCAGCACCACGAATACACAAGGCACGCACGCCACGGCCGTGCATCCCAATGCCAATGCCACCAGCACGGTCCAGCTGCGCGCGGGGACGACCATATGACACAGAGCAGTCACCGCCAACATGACGGGCAGCACCGCCAGCCCCCTTATCATGGCGGCAAACATGTCTCTTATGGAAGTCCCCATGCATCGTGCCGTATATATCGGCAACGCCACCATGTTCTTGGCGCAATCAAGCACAGCCGCGATGATTATGATTGCCCAAATACCCCAATCGCCCCATATCAGCATCGGTATCACCACACTGATGTTGAGTACGCCACATGCCAAGAACATCAACGACGGAACCTTCACTTTGTTCATCGCCGTATATACGTTGCTTATAGGACGTGCGCACCCGGAAATCAGCATCGCCAACAACGAGACCACGCTCATCGTCTGCAACCATCCGGCGTCTTCTCCGGGGGCCCATAGGCGGAAGAAGTCCGTGCCGTACACAATGAGAAATCCGCAAGGCAGCGACAACACCAATCCCATAAATCGAATGGAACGAGCCAGCGAACGGGCCATGTCATCCCGCCTGTCCTGAGCGTACAAACGGAGCACACGCGGAGCGAATACCGAGGAGAGCATCGAAGCCACGTTCGTCATGAACTGCGGCATGGTTTTGGCGATGGAGTATTGCCCAGCCACCAGCGCGCCCAGAAAACGGTTGGCCAGAAAGACATCCAACGCGATCAGCAGCGTATAGCTCGCCGAGTCTACCGAATTCCACACGCCGGAACTCACCAGCTCACGGACCGCGCGCATGCGGAACGACGAGCGACGCACCGTCAGCTGCGGCGTCAGTTTGCGCGTGTAGTACACGTTGGCCACGCACTGGTACAGATTGAGCGCCAGCATGGACGCGGCAACGAAGCAGAGCATCGGCTTCCACAGGCAGAACAGCAGCAACAGCACACCGACGCGCAACACATTGCCTTCAATATTGCGCACCGCGTTGCGGTCGAGCCGATCGCTGATGTAATACACTGCACCATACACGGACGTGACCAGCGAGAATTCCGTGCCGATGGCGCAGAACAGGAATGTCAGGCGCACGTCCTCTACCAGATTCGGCGGAATATTCATCACGATTTGCGGGAACATGACGATCAACGCATACGGCACGGCGAATGCGATGGCGAGCACTATATCAGCGATCATCACCGAACTGAAGTATTCGTTGGCCTTCATGTAGTCGCCGCGATTGTAGGCGACTCCGATGAATCGTCCGGCCATCGCGTTCAACGCACTGGTGAGGATTCCGGCATAGCCGATGAGGTTGTTCACCAGCGGGATGAAGCCGTAGGCCTCCGCGCCGAGCATGGCGATGATATATGGCGTGAGCAGGAAATTCACGCCGAGCTGCACGAGGAACGCGACGATCGTCGCCGTCATGCCGACGACCAGGCGACGGCGTTCGTCGGCCCGCTCATTCATGATCGCCCTCCTTCGGTCAGATAGATCTCCTGCAGCATCGCCGCAGTGGCACGCATGTCGAAACCGGCCGCAGCCACACGCGACGCATACGACGCACGATCCACCCGCCGGGCGACGCCTTCACGCAGCGCCCGCGCCCACACCCGCGCATCATCCGACAGCGAACGATATTGCAGCAGATCAGTGATCGCAGCCTGATCGGTCACCGCCTCACGCGACGCCACACACGTCAGCCCCGCACACTGCGCCTCAACCAACACGAACGGCAGACCCTCAAGCGTGGACGGCAGAACAAATCCATCCATCGCCTGATACAACTCATGCATATCCGAACGTCCCCCGCCAAGCATCAGTACGGAGCTGTCAGTCAAGCCCAACGCCACTATCCTGCGGCGCAACTCCTCTTCCAACTCGCCTAGCCCGATGACGACGAACACGCTTCCCGGCTCCATCCTGCGATAGGCGGCGAACACGTCCAGAGCGAAGAGTGGGTTCTTACGGCTGTTCAAATGCCCGCAGAACCCGATGACGTGTGCATCGTCCGGTATGCCGAGCCGGGCCCGGACCATATGCCGCACCATCTCATCGAAGCGAAAGAGACCGGTGTCGATGCCGTTGCTCACCCACGTATACGGTTCGTTCGGGAACAGGTACGCCGCATTGTCCGAACAAACAAAGTATCTGGTCGGATACCGATGCACCTGTCGTTCGACCAATCGGGCACGCCAGCCCCGGTGCTGATTCTCGAAGAAACCGTCACCCTCATGCGAATGCAGAATGCGCAGGTTCACGCCGCTTCTCGCGGCCACCGTCAGCGGATACACATAGGGAAAACAGACGTTCATATGCACGCCGCCGATCTCCGGATGGTCGGCGAACAGCCTCCGCAGCTCCGTCTCAGCACGCCATGGAGCGCGACGAAACGGGTAGATGGAGCGGAATATTCGCCCTCCCATGTCGCGGACTTCCTCCTCGTATGCCATGGGTGGCATGTCATAGGGGATCAGAAAGTCGAACTGCACCAGATCACGGTCGATCTGCCGATACAGATTCATGATGAACCGCTCGACGCCGCCGCGCACCCCTGTCATCCCCTGCTGGAGGATATGCATCGGCTCGCTACGAGTCATGATCGCCCTCCTTCGGTCAGGTAGATCTCCTGCAGCATTGCCGCAGTGGCACGCATGTCGAAACCGGCCGCTGCCACACGCGACGCATACGACGCACGATCCACCCGCCGGGCGACGCCCTCATGCAACACGCGCGCCCACGTCCGCGCGTCATCAGACAGCGAACAGAACCGCACCAAATCGGTGATCGCAGCCTGATCCGTCACCGCCTCACGAGACGCCACGCACGGCAACCCGGCACACTGCGCCTCAACCAGCACCATGGGGAGCCCTTCGTACAGCGAAGTCAGCAGGAATCCGTCCATCATCTGATACAGACAGTTGACGTCATCTCGATTACCGCCCATGAACACTACCGATCGTTCCGGCAGCGCCAATTCGCGCACTCGCTGCTTCAGCCTATCGAACAGGTCGCCGCAACCGATCATCATCAACACACTATCCGGCTGCATCTTGTGATACTGCGTGAACACCTCCAGCGCCAGCAAAGGATTCTTGCGACCGGTCAGATATCCGCAGAACCCCAAGACGTGTGTGCTTTCACCGATGCCATATTCACGCCGATACCGTTGCCTGGCATCCGATGAGAATCCGAACCGCTCGATATCGATGCCGTTTTTCACCCACAGATACGGTTTCCCGGGGAACATGTATCGCGCAGCACTGTCCGAACATGCCAGATATCGAGTGGGGCACCGATCAATCTGTCTGCGGGCGATCACATCGCGCCACTCGGTGCAAAGACCTTGCAACGCTCCCAAACGCGTATTGCCTCCCGATGAATTGTGGGAATGCAGGATACGTAGTTTCACACCATGCCGTCGAGCTATCTCCAGAGGATAGGCATACAGAAAGTTCGCATGGATATGCACGCCGACTATCTCGGGATGATCAGCAAAAAATCTATCCATGTTGGCCCGCGCCTTGAACGGTGATGTGCGTTGCGAATACTGCACTCGAAAGACCCGTCCTCCCAACGCAAGAATCTCATCCTCGAACGCCAGTTCCGGCGCATCATGAGCCGCAAGAAAATCGAACTGCACCAGATTCTTGTCCATATGGCGATACAAGTCGATCATGAACTGTTCGACGCCACCATGTCCGGAATGCATCCCCCATTGCAGAATCCTGATCGGTTCTGCAAACGAGCATCGGGCGGGAGCATCATCCGTCTTATGATCATGCGGGCACATACGCTACTCACCTTTCCTTGCGGGAATGTCCCGATTCACATAACGGATCGAAAGCCACGTTCGTATGGGCAGCAATTGCACCATTCCACGCAACGCGGATCCGGCGTGAACAAACATGAGATTGCCTTTCACATACCACTCTGGAAAGTGACCCAACATCAGAATCTTCATTCTGCGAAAAAGAGGAACCTGTCTATTCAGCAGCGCCCCGCGAGCATCTCGACGTAACGCAGCCGCATATCTCCCGATCATCAATCGGGGATCCTTGCAGCACACCGCCGTGAACAATACGTCATAGCGGCAAAGCACTTTATAGAAGGCGAGAGATCCGGTATCGTCGAATCCTTCCGCTTTAAGATCCGCGATCACCAGGTCGGCAATCCTAATGGAATCCTCACGATGGTCAACACTGCCAGAAGAGGTAATCGAACCCGCACGTTGCCGGTAACGGTATAGACAGCGTCTATCCATATGCACTGTTTTCGCCCGATGGTAGGCGATAGCGTTGAAGTAATAGTCTTCACTATGCAATCCTTCAGGGAAGCGGATCGCGTGGCCACCTTGGATCAATTCGGTTCGGTACAATCTGCCCCAGGCAGCGTCCGGCAGACGTCCGCCGCCGCGCAGCAAATCAATCAGCGCACCTCTTCCGGGCATCGTTCCGGTTTCATAGCACGTGCGAAAAACAACGTGGTCATTGTTGTCATCGACGCCCATCAGTCCGCAAATCGCGATATCGATTTCATGGTCGCCCATGGCAGACAGCAGGACATCGATCATCCTCGCATCCACAACATCATCACTGTCGACGAACGTCACGTATCGTCCGTGAGCCACGGTCAATCCCGTATTGCGAGCCGCGGATAACCCTCCATTGGCCTGATGGATCACGCGGATGCGCTCATCTTTATCCGCCCATGCGTCGCATAGTTCAGGACAGGCATCATCCGATCCGTCATCCACCAGAATAATCTCCAGATTGCCATATCTCTGTTCCACGATGCTCGACACGCATTCATCGAGATACCGTTCGACCCGGTAGACCGGCACGATGACGGATACCAGATCAGCGCCCTCTTCATCTGCAGTCATCTTGCGAGACAGACTCTTGCTCATCGGTCTGCCTTTCGATGACTTAGGAGATTCATCGCCATATGCAGACGGTTCCACCAGAACCGCATGTCGGCCAAAGTCATATCGATACGGTGACGCATGCCATCGGTTCTACGCCGCCAGCGCAGAGAACGAATATTGGCTTCGGTGACCTGCTCCACCGGCATTGGTTCAAACGACCCGGGCAATATCTGGAATCTGTCCGAATCCATGTCACAATCCACACGCATCTTGCGCCGCTGGAAATGCAAATACATCAACTCCTGCTGTTCAAACACGCCAAGTCTCATGAACCATCTGCGAAGTGCGCCGCGATCCCACTCATATACGGCCCGCAAAGGCGGCTCCATCAGATACGTGTCGAGTTCCTCGTCGTACCGGGTCAGTTGAATCAGCTCATTACTGAAAGCCACGTTGCCGGAGCGGTCCCTCAGATAAATCGGGAACCCATATGTTTGGTAGATACGGTTGATGTTGGTCGACAGATAGCTTTCGTCAAACGTGAAGGAACGAGGTGATTCAAGAACCTCACGATAGAGCTCCCTGCCATCCAACGGCAGCATAAAGCGCCGGTTATTCTCCTCGGTATTGCGATACAGCGCCAGATGGCCGACTGGAAACAGCTTGTCGTAACGGTCGAGCATGTCATCGGTGATGAAACGGCTCAAGTCGCCGAAGATGAGATCGCAGTCGCAATGCCCCCAAAACTCATATCCGTCCAAATAATCGCGGAACAGATAGCCGTACATCGGCCTCACATCGCACAGTTTATACGGAGCGGAAATCTCGGGCGCGAAATCGAAGGCCTCGCACACCCGAGACTGCATATCGGAAAACGACTCATAATGGACGATCACATTAGACGGATATCGATAAGCCATTCGGTCATCGGTGAAAACCAGCCAGTCAAAATCAGCATTCGCGCCACACGAGTTCAGGAACAACTGGAAATAGTTCGGGAAACGTCCGTAATACGGCAATATGATGACACATCTATTCATGGCCGTCTGCTCTCCTGCGCCCTTACGCCGCTCATGGAACAGCTTTTGAATGTGTGACTCACAATCTTCAAACAGGCGACGGTACGCCCGTATATCGCGAGTGCGCGCCAATTGCGCGATCCCAGTACCCGGCATGCAATTCGATCGCGCACCCCTGTGCGTTCCGCCGTATGCGCGCATCGACGCACAAAGTCATCTGCAGCGATATCACGAACGAGATTCCTCCGAATTCCCTTGTCAAGGGCCTTCGGCACATACAGATCGGCGAGCATCACGCCGATTTCGTAGATGAAGCCTCTCGAAATCACGGCAACAACTTCACTCCCATAATCCTTCATCAACGCAATCATGGTCATGCAGACACGTTTCCAATTCCGGTACCGGTACTCCCCCACGCTGCGGCCAGACTGGAATCCACCACGTACCACGTAGTTGTACAACAGAAACGGCAGACATTCGACACGTTCCGCATACCGGTACAGCTGCGCTTTGAATTGACCATCTTCACCAATGCGAAGAGTCTCATCGAAACGGACTCTGCATCGCCGAACAAACGCATGTTCATACAACGTGTTCCACACGGGGACGAAATATCCGTTCCTCAGCAAACTCGCAATATGCATCGACAGCTGGTCTCTCGTATTCGTGGCCGGGAAGGCCATCCGATTCGCTCCGACTACGACGTATCCACTCACGGAGCGGCACACGTTTCTGGTGCCGCACATGACCATCTGGCAAGACGACCGATATGCCTTATGCAACAGAACCTCAATCATGTTCGGCTCGATGAGGTCATCCGAATCCACAAAGGCCAGATACTCGCCTTCGGCGGCATTCATTCCCGTATTGCGCGCGGCAGACACCCCGCCATTGGTGTTATGAATCACACGGATACGGTCATCACGAGATGCCCACTCGTCACAGATCGCAGAAGAACCATCCGTCGACCCGTCATCGACAAGAATAATCTCCAGATTGCGATATGTCTGCTTCGCAATGCTCGCCACACACTCATCCACATAGCGTTCGACGTTATAGACCGGTACGACGACACTGACCAACGGTTGCTTATTCATCCTTCTCACTCCTTGCCGCCATACGCCGCAACATCATGCAGTAACGACATCCATTGCGTAAGAATCATGGATTCATCAAAGCGTTCCGCGCCATCCTGTGCATGCTGCGAGAACTCTCGCCGCAACGCGGCGTCATTCATCAACGGCTCCATGGCGTTAGCCATTCCCGGCACCGACAGCCCCGCGATCAGGCGCCCGTTCACATTGTCCGCAACGATGTCTGACGGACCGGTCGGGCAGTCGAACGCGACGATCGGCAACCAGTGGGCCTTGGCTTCGAGCAACACCATTGGCAGTCCCTCGTAGCGCGAAGTGAGTACGAACATGTCAGCGCGGCGCATCCAACCGTCCATGTCGTCCGTCCGTCCAGCCAGAATCAGTCGTCCATCCAATCCGGTTTCAGCAATGCGCCGCTCAAGCAGCATCCGTTCCTCGCCTTCACCGAGAATCATCCACCGCCAGTCGGGGTGTTTTGGCAGCACCCGCGCGGCCACGTCCACGAGCAGATCGAAACCTTTCTGGCGGGTCAGCCGGCCGGCGCTGAGGATTAGTCGGGAACTGTCGCCGTAGACCGGTGCCGGTATGACGACTGGCATTGGATTGGCGATGGTAGTGACCGGACATCTCGGCGTGAATCGACGTTCATACAACGTACGGTCGATGCCGGTAAGTGTCACGATCGCATCGGCCCGACGAGAAGCCCAGCGTCGTGTCAGCTTGCGGTACGGCACATCGGGATTTGTCAGGCAATTGAAATGCTCCCACGAGATGACCTTGACACCAGCCAGACGTTTCACCGGCAACGCATACATGTCGAGAATGCCGTCAATGTCGATCAGCACATCGATATGCTGTTGCCGAACGAGGGTAAACAACCGCCTCACAGTAGCGAAATAACGCCATATACCATGCGCGGCAGCCGGGTAAAGCGTGAAACGCCGTATGCGGGCATCAATGGGGAAAGCAGGCGCGGCGCGTTCTTCGAACAGGCTCACGATAGAGATGCGGGTCCGGGTGCCGTGAGCGCCTTGACGGCAACAAGACGCGTCAAACGCCTCTGTCAGAGCGCCGGCGAGCCATGTGGCAACACGCTCGGTGCCGCCCGATCGGGTAATGTCGCCGGAGAAGAACGCGATATGCAGTGTACGGCGACGCGCAGCACTACGGTTGTTCATCTCAAGTCCTCCTCCCCTACCGCATATTGGTCGTCGGACTCCATTGGCGGTACAAGATGATGGCAATATCCCTCGGTGGCCCGCTCGCGCGCGATGATACGTACCGGATTGCCGAGTGCGATGCTGTGATCCGGTACATCGCGGTTGACGAAGGCATTCGGTGCGATCAGCACATCGTTGCCGATATGCACCGCACCGACAATCACCGCGTTAGCCCCCACCCACACGCGATTGCCGAGCACGGGAGCGCCACGACGTGCGCCACGGTTCTCCTGCCCGATGACGACGCCGGGACTGAGATTCACGTTGCTGCCCAGCGAAGCCTGTTCATTGACGATAATCGTTCCGCGATGCCCGAGAAACAGGCCTGTGCCGATGCGAGCGCCATAGCCTATTTGGAAACCGGTTTTGTGGGAAGCCATGAGCAGACGCAGCCGATACCAGTAATATGCCGGACCGCGCCGATGGGCTTGTGCCTTGCGCAGCAGGCAGGTGTAGCGGAATCCCCATTGCATCAACCACGTCCGTACAAGGTCTTTGTTGGCGCTGGATCCTGCATAACGGTAACAGTCGGAGCAAATCAGGTGGTCTAGTTCTCGAATGCCGCAATGGTCTTTCCTCATTGTTCACCGCCCTTCATCGCCAGCGGCACCGTCGTTCTGCCGTACCGGGTCGAGAAGCTGTTCAATTCACCGGCCGGCATCTGCTGATACCGGTTGAGCACCAGCAGATGCAGCACAGGGAAGGTGGCGGCTTCGTGACGCGTCCATGAGCCAAAGTCAGGCTCGAAGATAAACGAAGCGAGCGCATAGCCGAGGAACACGCATAGGGCGAGCAACAGCGCGGGGTCCCGGATCTCGTTGACCTGACGCAACAGATTCACCAGATATGCGCTCACCATGAGTTGGAATATGAAGAACGGCAGATAGTATGCTCCGCGCATCGCCAGTTCCACCGGAACCATCATGCGTAACGCGTTAATCACATAATTGACCATGAATACCGGCAAACCCTTGCCAGGTACCAGATTGCGTATATAGGTGAAGGAATCGGCGTTGCCGTCCATCACCTGATCGTAGCCATCACGCAACGTCATCACTTGTGCATAGTCGGCAGGCATCATACGGGCGGATACGGCCAGCATCACCCATACGGAAGCAATCATCAGTGCAATGATCGCCGCCACATGAGCCAACCCCAGCCGTCGTTTCTTGGCGCGGAACGCGAATAATATCGCGTATACGGCCAACACCAGTGCGGCGATCAGCACGTAATAGGCACGGAAAAACAGGCTTTCGACATACAGAATCACCGCGGCGAGCACAATCCTTACGACTGTGCGCCGAATCGGCATGGTCAGCACTAGGTACACAGTCAGGAAAACCATGAACTGGATGATGTCTTTGCCGATGGTGAACACATAGATGTTCAGCAATCCCGCCGTGGCCAGCAGGAACACCAGCTGCGCCGCGTCCGGCGCGTCGGCGCGTAACATCAGCCACAACATCACAGCAGTGAAGATCACGCCCATGGACACCGACCAGCCGATCATCGTATCGATATCGAATACGTTGATCGCGGCGAACAGGTCCGCGGCGATACGATACGATCCTCCCCAGGCGGCCAACGGGCTGGATTGGCCAGTGGACATGGCAAGAATGCGGTTGTTGTCGTAGAAGTATTTTGCCGGCAGCACGAATGCAACCATGAGTTTCGCTACAACCATGACCAGCGGCGTACCGATGATGAGCAGGTTACGCATTCGCTTCCCCACGGCCGATCGACGCATGCGATGAGCGCGCCGATCATGGGAAGTCGTCACGTATTCATGCCGGTACAGGGGGCGCATTGACCGGGTGGCACGCCGATCATTCATCACGGTCGCCTTCCGCATCGTCCAGCGCCTTCAGATAGAAATCCTGCATCCGGCGCGCATTGGAGACGATGTCATAGCCGGCACGCGTCACCAGAGAAGCTCCTTCAATACGCCATGACGTGCCCTTGTTCGATCCAGCTTGGTCAAGAATGGCCTGCGCCCAACAATCAAGCGACTCACGCAATGCCAGCGAGCGCACACGACCGGTCACATCGCATTCGGCGGGCACAGCACTGGAAATCACGCAGGGCAGGCCGGCCGCCTGCGCCTCGATCATCGTGACCGGCAGTCCTTCATAAAGGCTGGGCAGCACGAATACATCCATGCCTTGCATGAGCCGTGGCACATCGCTGCGCACACCTAAGAAACGCACCGCGTCGGCGATGCCAAGACGCTCGGTCTTGCGCTCCATCTCATGCTTGAGCCGATCGTCCTGTTCGCCGCCACCGACCAGCCACAGCACACTGTTCGGATGCATGCGGTGCACGGCCGCGAACACATCCAACAGGAACGTATGGTTCTTCTGGGGGAAGAACCGGCCAACATGGCCCACCACCAGTGTCCCGGAATCCTCGACGCCGAGTTCTTGCCTTACTTGGGCTGCGACGTCGGGATCATATTGATATTGCGCGGTGTCTATGGCGTTGTGCAGCAAGGTCACCTGCGAACGCCGTGCGCGGCCGAACAGCCACTCGCCTGCTTCACGCCCGCACGCGAACTGATGCGTGGCATATTTGCCTAGGCGCAGACGCAGACGGAAATACTCGCGGAACAACAGCTTCGGATCAATACCACGTGGACGGTTGTGCGCATGGGCGATGCGCACCGGAATTCCTTCTTCAGCCGCGATACGCAACGGGAAATAGCTGCGCTCCTCAAGATTGGAATGGATGATGCGATACTCGGGATGCTGTTTGAGGAACGCTCTGAACTCGCGCTTGTACCGGGCGAAGCTTTGCGGGTACATCGGACACATGCGCCAGACTCGACCGCCAAGCGCTTCGAACTCATCCTCGTAGGCGCCGCGCCACGGCCGGTTGACGAGCACGTCGTATACGACTTTGCTGCGATCCATATGACGCAGATAGTTCATTGTCATGGTTTCCGCGCCGCCGCGATCCATCACCGTGTCCAGTACCAGCACCCGCACCGGACCCGCGCCTTGGGAGGCGGCATCTGCACCGTTTGTCCGTTCACCAGCTTCGGCAATGGGCGTGGAAAATGCGATGCGTTCGATCACGTTCTGTTTCGACAGTTTGACCAGCGAGCCGTCGGGAATGGAATGATCGATGACGCAGCCGGCCCCGATCACGCAATTGTCGCCGATGGTCACGCCTTTGAGAATGGTCGCGTTCGAACCGATCCAGCAATGACGTCCGATTCGTACCGGATCAATGCTGTATCCCTGATCCTTGAACGACATCTGGGGTTCGGAAAACCGATGATTGTGATCATAGACGAGTACATTTTCACCGAATATCGTGCCGGCTCCGATACGAATCTCACGCATGGCGTGCAATGCGCATCCGTTGTTGAAGAACACGTCATCGCCGATCACGATCTGGCCGTCACCGTCTACGGTGGCGCGGAAGCCGTGACGCATATGCACGGCCTTGCCCCAGCGAATTTTGCGACCATAGATCAGTCGATACAGCAGCTTGGTCAGCAGGCCGACGAGACGATACCATGTCTTGACCAGCGTCATTGCTCCCCCGTTTCCGTCGCGAAACGTGTCTTGTTCCATGTCGCGACTGTTGTGAACGAGGACGACGCGGATCCATACCGCATGGATTCGTGCCGCACGGCCTTATCCTGCACCAGCTCATACTGTTCGGTAATATCCGTCAACATGTTCTCGATGCGGAATCGTGTGCTAAAATCCTTACGAACGTCATCCGCTTGAGGTGGGTCCACAAGCAGACGCTCCACTGCCGCAGCTCCGGCATCGACATCCTCCACCGGGAACGTCCAACCATTAACCCCTTCCCGAACAACATCTTCGTTACCGGTCACAGCGCTTGCCGCAATCGGCACACCAGCACGAATCGATTCGATAAGCGAATACGGTAGACCCTCATACAAGGAGCACAGCAGAGACACATCGAACGCACCTACGATCAGGTCAGCGTCATCTCGTTCACCGAGAAAATGCACATTATGTTCGATACCGTTTTCGGCACAGAATGCGCGTACTTCGGATTCCAACGGGCCGGATCCTACAAACGCAACGTGTACGTGAGCATCATGCGCAATCAGCCGCCGGGCGATACGTACCGCCGTCATCGGGCATTTCTGGTCCACCAGACGCGCCACGACCCCGACGATAGGAACATGCTGAGGCAGGCCAAGCCGTTCCCGTATCACGGCTTTGTGAGGTAACGTGACGTCAGCAAGCCCGTTGATCACCACATGGAATCGGTCCGGCCGACCCAATCGATGCTTCAACGCTTCACGGCGCTCCCCGGCGGACACATTCAAGGTGCGTGTAGTGGCCACGCGCGCCAATATCAACTCCACTGCTACATACAGATGCCGTTTCCATGACTTCACCTGTGGCGATTGAAACGCATAGGCGTGCGGCGTGTAAAACACGGCAGGCACGCGGCACAGCCACGCGGCCGCACGCCCTATCACCCCGCCTTTCGTACTGTGGCAATGCACGATATCCGGACGGACACGACGAATCACACGCACCGTTTCGATAAACGCCCGCAGATCACGCACGGGATCAATTTCCCGGCATAGATCATCGCATCCGATCAGATTGGCGCACTGTTGCAGTTGTGCAATGCGTGATCTGAAATACGCATCCACACGTCCTGTGCCATAGAGCAACGTCACATCGAATCGTGAATGGTCAAGTCCGGCTATCAGATCGGCCACGTGCCGTCCGCAACCACCCATGGCTTCTTGGACGATCAGCACACGCAGCCGGGCGTCTCCACGGTCAACGGCTGCCGTGCCATCATGCCTTTTCGTCGTGTTCATCATGGTCTCCCGGTCAAGGCGCCGGCCGCCAATTGGTCATCCGGCGCAACCGTGGGCCCGTTTCGGGTTTCGGGGATAGGACCAATCTCGGGATGAGCCTCACGCTCGTTTCCGCTACGGCGTTTCGTACCTCCGTAGTATTTGTCGTGGGTTTTCACCGCTCCACGGTCCTGATCGGCGAAATTCCAGATAACGCCCACAGGCTGTACGTTGATGATTTCAAATTCACGGTCCATGTCCCGCAGCTGGGAGCGATCGGACAGGCCTCGCCCAGCGACCAGCACCAGTTTCGCTCCTTCTTTGGCGAATACGGCGGCATCGTTGGCCACTGTCATCGGTTCGGCGTCCACGATCACCCATTCGTATTGTCGAGATACCTCGTGCAGCAAGGTGCGCATGGATTGGGAGTTGATCAGAATTCCGGGGTTGGCTACTCGCCGGCCTGCAGGCAGCACATGGAATCCCGGTTTCCAATATTGTCTTGCGGCGGAGCGTATATCGACCTGGCCGGTCAGCAGGTGGCTCAATCCCACCTCATCGGCCAGTCCAAGCCGCTGAGCGATGGACGGGTGACGGAAATCCGCGCCGATGAGCAGTACCTTGCGCCCCTGTTCGGCGAATGCCGCCGCCAGCTCGATCGACAACGTCGTCTTGCCTTCGCCCGGGCCATACGACGCGATGACGAACACATTGGACAACTCGGTGCGATCGGGAACCACGAAGGTCAGGTTGGAGGCGATGCGCCGGATCATCTCCGCCTCCAAGGTGTCGGAGGACCGAATGATCACAGGAACACCTGGTTGGAAGGAAGACGACTTGGGTACCGCGCCCAGCAATGGCGCGTGCAGCAACTGTTGCACCTCGGATGCCCTGCGAATCCTGTTGTCGCACAGTTCACGAACGATGCCGGCGAAACATGCCAAAGCGCACGCAGCCAATCCCCCGACGCCGATGATCGCCTTGGTGTTCGGAGATGACGGTGTCTTTTCCGCCACAGCCTTGTTCACGATGGACAACCGCAAGTGGGAGGGAATGTACAGATTCGTATCGCTGCGATTCGGCGACGCCAGCTGACTGGCCAAACTCGATGCAACGGCGTTCGCAATGTCCGCGGCGTGCTGCGCATGCTCATCCATGGCGGTGATCGTAACGAAATACCCATCGGACACGGCTGCGCTCAGACTCTCCTCCAGTCCTTGGGATGACGGCAAGCCGAGCTGGTCAGCCGCACCGTCCAGCACAGCCGGCGTAGTGACCAGCGCGGGGATCAACGACAACTGCTGGTTCACATATTCGCTTGGCGTGTATTGGAATGACGAGCCTCCGATTAGGCCCGAAGTTGCCGACTCACTGGCCCCGGTGCCATCCACCGAACCATCGGCGGCATCACCTTCCCCGCTGAAGCTTATGTACACGCGCGTCGTCGCGGAATACACCGGCACCTGCACATAGAGGTATACGGCGATAGCGACGACCGCCGCGATCAGCACCACCAGCTCGAATCTCCACCGTCTGCGGAGCGTAGAGATTATGTCCTGAATGCTCATGATGCACGCTCCGCCCCTGTCCCGGCATCGGAATCTTGATCAAGCATGTCCGTATGGATGGCGCGTCCGGATAGTTCCGCACGCCTCAACTTGCGAAAATCCGCATGCAATTGATTGAGCTGATCCTCCAGTGCCTGGATTCTGCGTGCTTGCAGCACGATGATGCGCTCATCTTCCTTCACCCGCTGGCGCAGTTGCGATTCGTTTTCAACGCCTGATGTCATCGAACGGTGGCGAAAATCGTTATGTGCGCCGGACGCTACGCCATCATTGCGCCATCGGGCGATACACCGTTCGATGCGCTTGTGCCCGATAATCTCCGGGCCAAGTCCAGCCTCGCGGAAAATCTTGGTACTGGATTCGCCGTTCCAATATCGGCGCATACATTCCTCGCGAAACGCCATAGTGTATGTGATTCGCGTTTCGGTAACTCGTGATACCGCAGCGAGCGAACGCAGATATCGGCGTTCCTCGTCGGTGAACCTGCCGCTAGCCATCATGAACCCCTATGCACAGCAAGATACGAAGATTCCCGATTGCCGAGCGACGGTAGATGCCCTTATAACAGGCGCTTGTATTTCTGGAAGGAAGGATGCCGCAAAAGACCCCCCCCCGAGCAATTTCATATCGACAACACATGATATTCACCACTCGTTCCCGCTCGTACCAACATCGGGGCTAAAAGTTAAGAGAAGTACCACTGTAACCCTTCAGCTCTGTTTTCGGGGGTATGGGGGCTTGACAGGTATTGCAATTATTGGCGTGTCCATAAGGGGGATAAACCATCGAAATATGAGATATGACATGCCTGACCGTTCATGCCAGCGGTTGCCAAGTGACGATAGGCATGAAAAATGGCCTGCACGTCAAGCGCGCAGGCCATATAGCCAAGAAAGGCACCGATCAGCCGAGTACGGCAGCCGAATCGGTGATGGTGATCAATGGTGCGAACAACGCCATCGTATCGAGAGCCCGTTGATGGTTCTCAGGGCTGGAACCGGCGCATGCGTCAGCCACCACACGTACGGCGACGCCGGCGTCCGCGGCGGCCAATGCAGTAGTGATCACACAGCAGTCGGTGGCGACTCCCACAAGCGCAATCTTCTTGGCCCCGCCAATCGCCTCGGACAGGGCGCTGCCCCACTTACCGAAAGTATCACGGCTGACCACCGGATGCCCGGCGGCAAGCGCGGCCGTATCTTCGGTCAGGTCATACATCGGATCATCCGGGGGAACCAGGAACTGCGGCCAGTCTTTGAAGTAGTCCACCCATGCGTCCAATGCGGGCGTGGGTGCCACGTAACGGGTGTAGACCACACGATCTCCGTAAGCTCTGGCGAGCGCGGCGAACGGAGCGTCGGTAGTGTGGAATGAGCCATCGGGGCAGGCCCAGTCGGACCAGTCGGACTCGGCGAACACTTTCTGACGGTCGATAACGACCAGCCATTCATCAGACGGAATTGCCATGTCAGTTCTCCTATTCCTGTGCTTCTTGAGCTGCGATATCGCCGCGCTGGAACAGCAATGCGCCTACAAAGCCAATCACCAAGGCCACGATCACACCAAGGTTGGCGGACGCCCAAGCCCCCTCCTTGCCTCCGAAAAGTCCAAGGAAGTAGCCCTGCCATTCGAGCCAGCTGGCGGAGGTATTAACCACAAGGCCCCAACCAATCAACGTGCCGACCACGAGAATCACCAAGGACTTCACGTTCCATGCACCGTAACGGCCATCGGCCGTGTATAGGTCTTCGGTGTTGTAGTCCTTGTTACGCAGCAGCACATCGGCGATGAACAGGCCGGTCCACACGGCCATCGGCACGCCCAAGGTGATGAGGAAGCCTTGGAACGGGCCGATGAAGGTGTCTGAGAAGAAGGTGACGTAGACCACGCCAAGCACAGTCAGGGCCGCGGTCAAACCGGCGGCAGCCACGCGCGGCAGCTTGATGCCGAAGCTCAGCAAAGCCAGACCATTGGAATAGTTATCCATAATGGCACCGGACATGAGACCGAGCACCGCTACGAGAGTAAACGGTACAAGGTACCAGGTCGGCAGGATGGAAGCCATGGCACCGATCGGGTCATTGCCCACAGCTTCAGAGAGCTTCTGGTTGGATACGGCCAGCAGACCACCGTAAATTACGAGCAACACCGGGGCCAGCGAGGCACCGAACGTGGACCAGAATACGATGCCGGCGTTGGAGGACTTGCGCGGCAGATAACGCGAGTAATCGGCGGCCACGTTCACCCAGCCCAGACCGAAGCCGGTCATGACGAACAGGAATGCGCCAAGCACGGATGGGACCGAGCCGGATTGCGAAGCACCGACGGCGGCGAAATCAATGTGGGACCAGCCGAGGACCAAGAAGCCAATGGTTACCACACCGCTGATCACGGTAATGGCCTGCTGCGCTTTCATGATGAGGTCGTAGCCGAAAATGCCGGCGACCACCACAAGCCCCACCACGATGATGGTGGAAATGATCTTCGGCGCGGCACCGGTTCCCCATCCGAGACGCTGGAATGTGGAGGCAAGTGCCAGCACGGCGGTGGTAGTCAGCGAGATCTCCCAACCGAGCGTGGCAATCCAGCTCAGCACGGACGGGACCTTGGCTCCCTCGACACCGAAGGTAGCGCGTGTGATGACCATCGTCGGAGCATTGGCGCGCTTGCCGGCGATGGATACGATGCCCACCAGCAGGAAGGAGACGACAATACCCAGAATGGCGGCGAGCGTGGCCTGCCAGAACGAAATGCCGAAACCAAGTGCCCATGCGCCGTACGACATGGCAAGCACGGAAATGTTGGCGGCGAACCATGGCCAGAACAGATCCTTCGGACTGCCGTGACGGTCGGACTCGGCGATGGTGTCGATGCCCTGTTCCTCCACGGAGAGCGCGGAGCTCTTCTCCTTGGCGTCACTCATAGTGAACCTTCTTCTCTTGTTTTCCTTGTGTTTTGGTTATGTTGATTGAGCTAAGAGTTATTGCTGCCGATTCGTTTTTGCGATTGAGACCACGCAGGACGCATACGCTGTCTCTCGTTGGATTCGCGTTTGCCTCGGATGCGACCATCCGCATGCCTGTGCTCCACGGTTCGCACAAGCGAGTCACCCGTGCGCGGCGGGAATCAACGGAGACAAGGCGTCGTCGGCATGAGTCATGGCATGCTCTGCTTCGTGATCGATCTGCGAATCGGCGGACTCGATCACATCTTGGCGGGAGTACGTTGAAGCATTTCCCGTCCATGGTGAAGCGATGCCCGGAGTATCCGAGGGCACATACCGATAGACCGCAGCAGGACGCTGTCGCCCTTCACGCACTTTCCGACCAGTATCTTCAAGGTCACCGGAGGCAAGCATCTTGCGACGGAAATTCGCCAAATCAAGGCTTTGACCGGCGATGGCCTCATAGACGCCATGCAGCTGGCGCAACGTGAAAGTGGGTCCGAGCAGACGGGTAGCCACATCCGAATACTCGATTTTGGAACGAAGACGAGCCAACGCATAGTCGATGATGTCACGATGATCGAAGGCCAACGGTGGCAGATCGTCTTCCGGGAACCAGCGTACATTGTCGTCGTCCTCAGCATCCACTGCCTCACGTTGCTCGACCAACGCCCAGTACACGATGGAAACCATCGGCAGTCCGCCATGCGAACGCGCCGGATCTCCGAACGTGTACAACTGCTCCAGATAGCGAGGATGCAGGGATGTGGTGGACTCCAGCGCCATATACGCGGATTGCTCCAGAGAACGGTCCGCTCTCAAATCCCCTCCAGGCAGCGCCCAGCAACCGAGAAACGGCTGACGAACTCGTCTGACAAGCGGCAGCCACAACTGGCAATGCGATGCGGAAGTATCGTGAACGTCATGCGAGCGAGGACCGAGTGCGAGAATCACTACGGATACGCCAATTTGCGGCGGCGCACTGCGGCGTTCGGATACATTGCCGAATCCCATCGCCATACCTCCTTCCAGCGAGCCTTCCCCCTTGTTCGGATAGCATAGCACGAGTTATAGTCACTATGACTATAACTCGTCGAATATGAGACAAGACTTGGCAAGAAAACGCATCTCAATCGTCTGCATGGCCCGGTGACATCACCGGCGCATCCCCGGTGACATCGTCCACGGGCGGTAGGAATGGTGCCAGCGAGGGCAGATCATCAAGCGACGTCAGTCCCATCTTGTCCAGAAACAGGGCGGATGTCGCCAACAACGCGGCATGGGAGTCAGGATCGACGCCGTCTTCCTTGACCAGCCCGCGCACGGTGAGCGAGCGGATCACGCCATCCGAGTTAACGCCGCGGATGGCGGCGACCTGCGCACGGGTCACAGGCTGTCGATACGCGATAATCGCCAATGCTTCAAGAGCTGCCTGGCTGAGGCGAGCGGTCTGGCCATCGGTGACGAACGCCCCAACCAAGGGCTCATAGGCGGCACGGCTGGCGAACTGCCAACCGCTGGCGGTCAGACGTAGTTCAAAACCGCGCGGGCGAATGCCTTGTTCCGGGTTGCCTTCGTATTCTTCACGTAAGGATTCCAGCGCCAACTCCACGGTACGTTCTCCGCAACCGAGTATGCGAGCCAGATCGGCGGAGGTCTGCGGCTGATCGGCGGCCATCAATATCGCTTCCAAGCAGGCGGGCAGCCCACCGGGATATTCACCGGCGACAGAATTCGTGGCGAAAGTCTGCTGATGCATCAGGCGAAATCCTCCTCACTGACTGCGCCGTACCCGTCCTCATCGTCATGCACGCCGGGCACCCAGCGTAACCGAAGATCCTCGAACGGCCCATCTTGCCGATATTGCAACGACCCCTGTTTGAAGAACAACAGTATGGCCATGAATCGAGCCACCACTTCGATACGCGTCGCGCAATCGGCGGTAAGATCGCGGAAACTCAGCGAACCGGCATTATCATCGCTGTCATCCGACCCACCGCGGTCCGCACTCTCCTGCTCCAGCGCGGCTTTGAGCCGTTCGCGTACCAGCAAGGACTGCGCACGTAGATCGACCAACGGCACATGCAGCTGATGGACGGACACTTGCTGCACGGGCGCGTTAGTGATCACGCGTGCGGCAAGACGCGCCAGCTCGTCCGCGCTCACCGTCCAGACGAGTTCGGGCAGCAGTGCGGCCATGGTGTCATCCACTATGGCGGGATGCGGGAACCGGCCAGCATTGGCGGCCATACGCGCACTGAAATCGCCGGCGGCTTGTTTGTAGGCACGGTATTGCAGCAATCGCGCGAACAACAGATCCCGCTCTCGCAAGGCTGCAAGGCTTTGCTCGTCACGTTGGCCTTCCTGCCCGGAAGGCAGGAGCGCGGCGCTTTTGGCCTCCACCAGAATCGAGGCCACATCCAGAAAAGCGCTGGCCTCGTCCATGTTGCGCGTGAAATCCAATGCGCGCACATAGGTCAGGAATTCCTCGGTGATTGAGGACAGCGACACTTCGGTCAGCTCCAGCCGATTGTTGGCGATCAGGCCAAGCAGCGCATCGAACGGACCGGAATAGACCGGCAAATCCACACGGAAACCGATGGTCGGTGAGTTAGCCGCGTCATGATATCGGGAAGCAGACGAGTCAGATATGGCAGAATCGTTCATCGACGCTTCTTTTCAGCCCTTGTCGGTTCAGCCGCATATTCGACCTCCCGTCTGCCAGCGCAAACAGCAGGGTCAGGCCACAATGCCACGGGCCACAAGCTCTCGTGCAACCTCACGGTATTCCTTGGCGGTTTTATGCTCGGGGGCGAACACTACCACGGGAGCCGCGGCCACCGTGGAATCCGGTAGTTTGATGGAGCGGGAGATCACCGTATGGAAGACCTTGTCTTGGAATGCCTCGTAGATGCGTTGACAGACCTCTTCGCAGTGCAGCGTCTTGGTGTACATGGTCACCAGCACGCCGTATACCTCTAGCGACGGATTGATGCGGGACTGCACCTTTTCGATGGATTGCATCAGCAGGGCCACGCCTCGCAAAGCGAAGAACTCCGCGGCGACGGGAATGATCACGCCGTCCGCGGCGGTCAACGCGTTGACGGTGAGCAGACCGAGCGAGGGCTGGCAGTCAACGATGATGAGATCGTATTCGTTCTTGAGCTTACGCAGCACACCGGCGAGAATCTGCTCTCGCCCCACTTCGGTAACCAGTTGAACTTCGGCGGCGGACAGGTCGATGTTCGCCGGAATCACATCGATATTCTCGAACGCCGTGTGCTGTATCACATCGTGCGGGTCCACGGAAATATCGAACAGGGCCGTATAGATGGTATTCTCCACGGCGTTCGCATTGATGCCCAACCCCACGGTGGCGGCACCCTGCGGATCGAAATCCACGATGAGTACGCGGCGGCCATATTGGGCCAACGCGCCGGCGATGTTGATGGAACTGGTGGTTTTGCCTACGCCGCCCTTCTGATTGCACATGGCGATGACCCGCGCCGGGCCATGCTGCTGAAGGGGTGCAGGGGCAGGGAAGGTTTCGTATTCACGTCCAAGCTGATCGGTAGGCATACCGTCTACCTTATCAACATCCTCGCCATGAGGTGGAGCAACGACATACGTTCCCGCCATAGGCAAAGTTCCTTGACGGAAATCCTCTCCTCGATCGTCGCGCCAATCACCCATGTCAGCCTCGTCTCCTCGCCGAACACACCGCTCACCACTCATCCAGACTACTCGTGGGGCTCGGCCAGCGATCCAGAGACAATTGCATACGCGATTCCTACGAGCCTGCTGCCGAATACAAGCCTCTTAGCGGGCACGCGGATGGGCCATGAGGTACGCCTCGATGAGATGTTCCGGGCTCACATGCGTATATATCTGCGTGGTGGTCACGCTGGCATGGCCAAGCAGCTCCTGCACCGTGCGCACGTCTGCCCCGCCCTGAATGAGATGGGTGGCAAAGGAGTGTCGCAGTGTGTGCGGATGCAGCGGACGGGTGATACCTGCCTTCTGTCCTGCTTCCTTGACCACTTCCCAAATGGATTGGCGGGAGATGCGGCGGCCGCGTTTATTGAGGAAGACAGCGCGCCGTTCGGGGACTTTTGCAGTGGTACGACGTTCCAGCTCACCTCGCGCGGCATTGAGGTACCGGGCCAGTGCTTCGCATGCGTATCCGCCAATGGGCACGAGCCGTTGTTTGGATCCCTTGCCCATGAGCCGGGCGACATGTTCTGTCAAGTCGATGTCGTCGAGATTCGCGCCGGCAGCTTCCGAAACACGGCAACCGGTGGCGTACATGAATTCGAGCAACGCTTTGTTGCGCAACTGAACAGGGTCGGCGCTCACGCCGGCTGCGGTTTCGTCAGGCAGAACCGCATCAAGCAAACGCGCCACTTCATCAACGCTCAATACGTCCGGCAGCGTGGATATTCCCTTGGGTGCCTTGATCGAAGCAGAAACATCGTCTGAGACCATGTGCTGGGCAAGGGCGAAACGATGGAATTCATGCAATGAAGCGAGGCGCCGTGCTTTTGAGCGGGCGGATTCCCCTGCAGCGTCCAGCGCGGCGACGTAATCTTCCACATCCTGTCTGCCGATGTCTTCCGGGTTGCTGATGCTGCGGGATTGCAACCAGTTCACGTATTTGGTGATATCCGACTTGTAGGCGCCTACCGTGGCATCGGCCAGTCCCCGTTCCACTCCGATGTGGACGAGGAACTGTTCGGTAAGTCTGTCGAAACTGCTGGTCATGAGGTCCTATGGTAGGTCATACGGTCATACGACCGTATGACCTTTTGGAACAATACGCGTGCCATCTGCCGGTGTACGCTGTGCAAATACGTCGAAAACCGTGGGCGGAATCTTCCGAAGAGCAACGGATATGATAAGACCCCGCATATTGCGGGGTCTTATCAAGATATCAGCCTATGAGCAGCCGACCGGACTGTCTGCTTCACGCCCGACGCGTTTCACGCGTCCTTCGCAGCACAGCTGCTCACTTCGGCTACAGACAGTCCACCGGACTGTCTGTTTCACGCCTCAGCAGGAGCGTTGACGTCCTCAGGCAGAGCGGCCTTGGCAGCCTCGACGATGGTCTTGAAGGTCTCGGCATCGGAAACGGCGATCTCGGCGAGAGCGCGACGATCCAGCTCGATACCGGCCAGACGCAGACCCTGGATGAAGCGGTTGTAGGTGATGCCCTCAGCGCGGACGGCAGCGTTGATACGCTGGATCCACAGCTTGCGGAAGTCACCCTTGCGAGCCTTACGGTCGCGGAAGTTGTAGTTAAAGGAGTGCAGCAGCTGTTCCTTGGCCTTGCGGTACAGGCGGGAGCGCTGGCCGCGGTAGCCGGAAGCCCTCTCCAGAACAACGCGACGCTTCTTGTGGGCGTTTACTGCGCGCTTGACACGTGCCATAATCTATTCCTCAGCTTTCTAAAGTCTTATTCGTTCTTGTGAGAGTTCTGGCTCACTTGCCCAGCAGCTGCTTGAGCTTCAGGGCGTTGCCACCGCGCAGCACGTCGTCGGCAGACAGCATGCGGCGCTTGCGAGCGGACTTGTGCTCAAGGTTGTGACGCATGGCGGAACCGACGTGCTTCACCTTGCCGGTGCCGGTGATCTTGACGCGCTTGGAAGCGGCGGAATTAGTTTTCATCTTCGGCATTGCTGCCCTCCTTGCTGGTTTGCTTCTTCGTTTCGGAAGTCACGGGGGAAACCGAGGCCTTCGCCTCAGCCACGGCCTGGGCCTGCGCCTCCTGCTTGGCAGCCAGGCGAGCGGCCTGACGAGCCTGACGCTCGGCGCGGGACTCCGCACCACGACGGCGCTGCTCGGACTGCGTATGCACCTTCTTGCCCTTCGGAGCGAGGGTCATGATGATGTTGCGACCCTCCTGCTTCGGCTTGGACTCGATGGTGCCGAACTCCGCCACATCGTCAGCCAGACGCTGCAGTAGTTCCACACCGCCAATCGGGCGGGAGATTTCACGGCCACGCAGCATGATGGTGACCTTGACCTTATCGCCGCCGTTCAGGAAGCGGGTCACATGACCCTTCTTCACATCGAAATCGTGGTCGTCGATCTTCAGGCGGAAACGGATTTCCTTGATTTCCGCGGTGCTCTGGTTGCGGCGAGCTTCACGAGCCTTGATCTTCTCGTTGTACTTGAACTTGCCGTAATCGATGAGTTTGGCGACCGGAGGCTTCGCGTTGGGGGCCACCTCGACGAGATCGAGGTTAGCCTCCTTGGCCAGGTTCAGCGCGACGGTGGTCGCGATGACGCCGACCTGCTCACCCTTAGGGCCGATCAGACGTACCTGCGGGACGCGAATCTCGTCGTTAATACGTGGTTCGTCGCTGATGATGACTCCAATCCTCTGCTGTTCCTCGCGAGGCTCCATCGAAAGTCATGCAAAACATCAGTTCCACGGCAAGCCAAAACCTACGTCTATCAACGCACGTCATCAATTCGGACGCGTCAGAAGCGCATCACACCGGTTGCGTACTGTTTTCGCAATCGGAAAGGCTTTTGCCTTGGACCCGAGGCCTTGAAAGGCTTCCAGGTGGGGTTGCCCCGCTTTCTTGATTTCTCAAGCCAAATGGAGAGTTTACCACAGCCTCGGACATCGACACGCACAGTGCACGATGTCAACGCTCGGTTGACGATGTCAACCGCAATGACTGTAGCAGTTTGGTCGTCACGACAGCGTCACCGTCCGATCGACGTTCGTACAATCACTGCACGGCTCGCAGCAGCCCGCCGATGCCTTCGGTTTTCAGAATCTCGCGGTACGGGCCGGCCTCCTTGGCGATGAGCTGGTCAATGGCACGCATGCCGAGCACCTCGACCGGGGCCTTGTCGTCGGTGAGGATGGTCGAGGCTGAGCCCGGTGCCTCAACTTCCTCGAATCGCTCGGCGACTTCGTTCATATACCATTTGAGGTCTTCAGAACCGGTGCGCATATAGGTCACCGAACGCAGCGGAATGGCTTTGGCATCTCGTTTGATATCGCTTGCGCCTTTGGTGGACTTGTCTTCGCCGATGGTTTTGGCGAACAGCTCACGATTTGTAGTGCTTGGTACGTCGGCGGTCAGCATGTTGCGCTCCCCGAACACGCTGGCGATGGTATCGGTGAGCGCCTCGTTAATCGAGCCCGCACCATCCGAGATCATGTTCATGTTCACCACCATCACGCCACCGGGATTGAGATGGCCTTTTACCATAGTGAAGAACTCGGTGGAGCTCATCTGAAAAGGTATGGTGATGTCCTGATACGCATCGACCATGATGACGTCATATGTCTGGTCGGATGCCGCCAGCCAGGCGCGGCCGTCATAGGTGGAGACCGGAATCGAGGATGGTTCGTCGAAATACCGGCCGGCCAGATCGGTGATTTTCTGGTCGATCTCCACGCCGGTGATCTTCATATCCGGGTAGTACTGCTTGAGTTGGCGGGCGTACGTGCCGGTGCCCATGCCGAGAATCAGCGCGGAGTCGGCATGGTCGGCGAGCGCGGGAGCGGCGAGCGCGGTGTCGTAGTACATTCCGGTCAGTCCTTGGTTCTTCATCGTGACGGACTGGACGCCGAAAAGCACGTTGGTGGACAATATGGTTCGGTCGGACAGGTTCTTGACCTGCAGGTAGTTATATATGGACTCCCCTTCGTAGGCCAGAGTCGAGGAGTTCTCCCAGAATGCGAAGCCGGTCAGCGGCGACAAGCAGCTCGTGATGGCGAAGATCAGCGCGCAGACTGCGCAGGACACACGACGGGCTCGGATGGAGATGAAGTAGATCAGCGGGATGACCAGCAACGCCCCGGAGAAGATGAGGAAGCTGACGAACGTGCCGACTGCGGGAATCGTGACGAACGTGGGCAGGAAGGTGCCCAAAATGGAACCGATCGTGTTACATGCGGACAGGCGGCCCACCACCGAGGCGTTATCTTCCAGGGATGTGGTGGCGAACTTGTTGAGGCCGGCGGTCACGGTACCCAACAGGAACAGCGGCGGCACGAAGATGATCGCGCAGCTGACAAACGCGGCGATGATCAGGAAGTTCGTCGAGACGGTGACGATGAGCATGCCGGAGATCAGCAGAATCAGATATTTGCCGACCAATGGAATCAGCGAAATCCACACGGCGGCCACCATGATGCGCATGTACAGCTTGTCGGGATTGGGATCGCGGTCCGCCCAGCGTCCGCCGAACACGGCACCCAACGCAAGGGCGATCATGATGGTGCCGATGATGATGGTCCATACGATCTGCGAGCTGGAGAAATACGGCGCCAGCAGACGAGAGGCACCAAGTTCGGCGGCCATAACCGAAAGCCCCGAGAAAAATTCGGTGACGTACAGGAACACCTTTGATTTCAGGATGGGCCTCTCGCTCGCCTCGGTAATGTGCGCCATGCCTCTCCCCTTTCGCCTGTCTGCTTTCCCCAATGTTGTTCCGCTTCGCCCAGCCTAGCAGCGATATGCGGCGGCGAGCGGCACGGCGGGCTACAGTTGGACGCATGAGCAAGATATGCGTGATTTTCGGTGCCGGCGAATATTATGACGGCGATCCTGTGGTGCCAGACGGCGCGTATGTGGTGGCGGCCGACGGAGGACTCGACCACACGCGCCAGTTGGGCATCGTCCCCGATGTGATCGTGGGTGACTTCGATTCGTTGGAGGGACGGCTTCCGCACGATGGCACACGCACCATCGCGCTGCCGCCGCTGAAGGACGATCCGGATATGCTGTCCGCGCTCAAGGTCGGTTGGGCGGCAGGCTGCCGAGAGTTCCGCGTCTACGGCGGTCTCGGCGGACGCATTGACCATTCCATTTCATGCATGCAACTCATGGCATTGCTTTCACACCACGGGGCGAGCGGATACCTGTACGGGGACGGGTTGATCGTTACGGCCATCACCGACGGCAGTCTCTTCTTCCGTGCGCATCCCGTACCTGAAGACGGACGTATGGTGTCGGTGTTCTCCCACTCCGATGTTTCGCTTGGCGTGAACGAACCTGGGCTCAAATACGAACTGAAGGACGGCACGTTGACCAACACGGTGGTGCAGGGGGTCAGCAACGAGTTCCGCGATCACGTGGATGCGACGATCAGCGTGAACCAAGGCACGTTGATCGTCACCTTCCCCATCGAAGTGGCCCTGCCCAAGGTGGATCGGCTCCACGCCTTTGACGGCGACATCGGCGAACTGGACACCGCAGTGTCCAAACTGCTGGTGCGCTGACCGTAGTCGCGCACCGGCTTTGAGCCTTTTCGAGAACCGATGGACGGCCGCATGTCAAACGGAGTGTGAACGCTCACAAAAAAACGGGCGATTTTGCCCAAAACACATGCTGCAACGTTGATTTGTGTACAGGCGAGGCATTAAAGTAACAAGCGTTGGTAAACAATGGTCCGACGTGCGTCTGCATGTCACGGCCACCCTACAAGGGAGAATTACATGACAGTTAAGATTGGTATCAACGGCTTCGGTCGCATTGGTCGCCTCGCCTTCCGTCGTATCTTCGAGCTGCAGGCTCGCGGCGGCCAGGCTGGTGACATCGAAGTTGCCGCCATCAACGATCTGACCACCCCGGCCACCCTGGCTTACCTGCTGAAGTACGATTCCACCCACGGCACCTTCCGTCACGACGACGGCACCCCGGTCGATGTGAAGGCCACCGAGGACTCCATCGTGGTGGACGGCAAGGAATACAAGGTCTACGCCGAGAAGGACGCCAACAACATTCCGTGGGTCAAGAACGACGGTGTTGAGTACGTGCTTGAGTGCACCGGCTTCTACACTTCCGCCGAGAAGTCCCAGGCCCACATCAACGCTGGCGCCAAGAAGGTCCTGATCTCCGCTCCGGCCAAGGATGACGTCACCCCGACCGTCGTGTTCGGCGTGAACCACGACATCCTCAAGCCTTCCGACGTGATCGTCTCCGCCGGCTCCTGCACCACCAACTCCATGGCCGCCATGGTGAAGCTGCTGGACGAGAAGTTCGGCATCAAGGCTGGCTTCATGACCACCATCCACGCTTACACCGGCACCCAGATGCTGCTCGATGGCCCGCGTGGCACCAAGACCGGTCGCAACCTGCGCGCCGCTGCCATCAACACCATCGCCCACTCCACCGGCGCTGCCAAGGCCATCGGCAAGGTCGTTCCGTCCGTGAACGGCAAGCTGCAGGGTCACGCCCAGCGCGTTCAGGTTCCGGACGGCTCCGTCACCGAGCTGACCACCGTTCTGAACACCGAGACCACCGCCGACGAGATCAACGCCGCCTTCAAGGAAGCCTTCTCCAACACCGATTACTACGGCTACAACGATGAGGGCATCGTCTCCTCCGATATCCTTGGCGACACCCACGGTGGTGTGTTCGATCCGACCCAGACCGACGTCAACACCGTTGACGGCGTGACCCTGGCTCGCACCGTCTCCTTCTACGACAACGAGTACGGCTTCACCTCCAACATGATCCGTACCCTGCTGTACTTCGCTGAGATCTCCGAGTGAATCCACGCGGGTCTGCCCGCATAGGTTCATGTGAGAACTGAGCTCATGAATCCCGCCCGCTGTTGAGTGAGGCGGGATTTTTCATACCGGGCAAGGTCTCGACCGGGCGATCAAGCGTATTGATCCTTTGTATGTTCGCGTTCTTTACGGGACCTGCGCGAACATACAAAGGATTTATCCACTTCAAACCTTTGTATGTTCGCGGCGGCTTCGTAAGTAGCGCGAACATACAAAGGACCGCGATGAGCTTCAGTCGCTTTTATCCGTCACCGTCAGTGGTGTAGAACAGAAACCATGGCTAAGAAAAACAAACATGACAAGGGTGCTGGCTCCACGCCGGCAACCGTCCAGCTGGAGAAGGCCGGCGTGGAATTCCACGTATACGAATACGAACATTCGAACGATCATATGGACGACGGATACGGCGTAGAGGCGGCAACCAAACTCGGATTCGGCGAGCACCAAGTGTTTAAGACCCTGATGGCGGACACCGGTTCCGAACGTGTGGTCGGCGTGGTGCCAGTCAGCGGACATATGGATCTGAAGGCGCTGGCCGCAGCAGTCGGTGCCAAGAAGGCCGCCATGGCGGATCCGAAGGTCGCCATGCGTGAATCCGGCTATGTCGTCGGCGGCATCTCCCCACTCGGGCAGAAAACCCATCATAAGACGGTATTGGATGAAAGCGCCCTGCAATTTGATCAGATTCTGGTCTCCGGCGGCAAACGCGGCCTGTCCGTAGGCGTCCATCCTCAGGATCTGCTCACAGTATTAAACGCTATAGCCGCCCCGATCGGCACATGGTGACGCTCCGACGGCGCACGAAAAGGCGGTTGTCGAACGACATGGTATCGTTTGACAACCGCCTTTTCATACTAGAAACGCTTTTGGAAACTGTACGATTGCGACCGACTGGCTTCAGGATGGCTGGTCAGCCCAGCCGATCAGCCTACCGGGCACACCTCTGAAGCACCGGCATCGAGTCACATCACTGCGGATTCGTCCAGCTCAATTCCTTTCAGCGGGTCAGCCCACAGTGACCGGCATGCAGTCGTTCTGACCGAAACCGTTGTCACTGCACCAATCCCAGCCCTCATCGCGATCGGAGAAGCTTTCGCCGGAAAGAATCACATAGTAATCAGTGGTTCCGCTACGCTGGTAGTTGCCCCAGTCTCCGGACCAGACGAACAATGTGCTCGGCCACTGGTTCTTGAGATCAACGAACTGCTGCCATATATCCTGATAGGTCCAGGTTTTGCCATCCACCTGCATGTTGAGCTGCTTGCTGGAAAGCTGCGTAGTGTACGTGCTGGCAATATCACTGACCGCATCCTTGTCATGCTCGATTTGGCGGTCAATGGCGGCTTTGGCGACCTGTTCCCTGCCGTCCTTGTCCAAAGCATCGGCACCGGTAAAATCATCCGACTTGCTCGGCGTCGCCGCCTTGCCCTGTGCCGTGCCCTTGAGATCGCAAGTGACGCTCAGATCATCCCAACTGACTTGGTCCGGCACGAGCCAATACTGGCCTTGCACAAACGCGACCGAAACATTGGCGGACTCACCGGCGTCGGCAGTCACCGGGTCATCGGAAAAGTCATATACGGCATCAGCGAACGTGGCCTTATCGTTATCAGTCAACGTCAAACGGACGGCGCTGCCGTCCAGATTCAATGTGCTGTCTGCCCCGCAGGATGCCGTAGCTTCCAGCTTAATCACCAGGTCAGTGCCATGTACGGCATGGGAAGAAATAGTGAAATCCGGTGCCTTGTCACAAGCTTTCGCCTGTTTGGAATCCTTCTTGCCCTTCTCTGATTTCGTTGCGTTCTTGTCATCGGACTTGCTGCCGTCTGAAGCGCCCGCGGACTGCGACGAGCCGTTCTGAGAAGAAGCGGAACCTTCCATATGCGGACGAATTACAAAGAACCACAGTAGCCCGCCGACGATAGCCAGAACCGCTACGACCGCCACAATGATGGCAGCAATACGCCCCTTCTTCCCCTTGCCTTCGGCTTTACCGGAGGACGACGGATATGTTCCGGCAGCGGCGGAGGGCGGTACAGGAGCCGCGCCCATCGTTTGGGCGGGTTGCGGTGCAGGATATGTGGGAGCCGCCGCATACTGTGCGGGCATCGGCACGCCCGGCGCAGTCGGCAGGGCGGCGGAAGGATCAACCATCGTGGCATCGGAATCAGATGCCGGTTCCGGCATCGCTGCCGCACCCGGTACTCCGCCGGACACGGCAGCCCCATTCGGTACACCGGTCGGCACCGGCACGCCGGCACCGACAGCCGGCACAGTCGTTCCGGGCTGTGCAGGTTCCTGCTCCTGACCACACTGGATGCAGAATCGGTCACTCTCTCCAAGCTGGGCACCGCAATTGGTACAGAACCTCATCGTCTGGCCTCTCTTCTCCTTGCCGATCTCTCACAAATCTCACAAACGTCCGGCATGATTTCGCACGCCATTCGATGTCTTCGCCATACTAGGTCGAAGCCATTGAGCCGGCATTACGACGGCCATACTTCGGCACTGCACGGCTGTGCAAACCATTTCATCGTCGCCTTACTTCGACAACGCTCGCACCTGGGGCGGCAACACGAAATGCATGTTTTCCTTGATGGTTTCCACGGATTTCACACCGGTGAAACCCAGATTGCGCAAGGCCTCAATCACGCCGGACACCAGTTCGTCCGGCACCGAGGCACCGGACGAAATGCCGACAGATTCCACACCATCGAACCATGCGGGGTCCAATTCTCCGGCATCATCGACACGATACGCCTTGCCGCGTTGTCCCAAGCCTTCCTGCGCGACTTCCATCAGGCGCACGGAATTCGAGGAATTGGCCGATCCGACGATCACCACGCAGTCGGATTGCTCGGCGACCAGCTTGACCGCCGCCTGACGGTTTGAGGTTGCATAGCAGATGTCGGAGCTCGGCGGCTCTTCTATCCAGGGGAACCGTGCCTTTAGCGCGGCGATGGTGTCAGCCGTTTCGTCCACGCTCAATGTCGTCTGCGAAAGCAGCACCAATTTGGTGTCCGGAGCGAACTCCAATGACGTTACGTCGTCGGCGTGCTCGATCAGATGCACATGCTCGGGGCTCTCCCCCACCACACCGACCGCCTCATCATGACCGTTGTGGCCGATGTAGACAATCTCGTATCCTTCCTTCACAAAGCGCAGCACCTCGCGATGCACCTTACCCACCAGCGGGCAGGTGGCATCCACCACGTGCATGCCACGTCGCTCGGCCTCCGCCTTCACCACAGGAGATACGCCATGAGCGGAAAACACCACCGGTATGCCGGCTTGCGCCGCAGCATCCGGAACCTCCCCCAGCTCCTGCACGAATACTGCTCCCTGATTGGCCAGATCCTCGACCACATGCTTGTTATGCACGATCTGGCGGCGCACATATACCGGCGGCAACCCGTCCTCCCGGTGCAGTTTTCCGGCGGATTGCGCGGCCTTGAGAATCGTCTGCACGGTCAGAATCGCTCGATCGACGCCTGCGCAGAATCCTCTTGGATCGGCCAGCACCACACTTTTGGTCATCGTTCCTCCTCGCGAACGGCATCCGTCACAACACTGCTCTCAAGTCTAAGGCAAAGACACGCGCCGGCCCCCGCACGAATGCCGACAACGCACGGTAGACTGTTACGTTAGCGGTAACAATTGGTTGCCGACCATCCACACCTCACTATGGGAGTGATTCTATGACGAAGACAATGCCGCGCACCGGCCAGCAGTACAGCATCTCCTGTGGTGATTACGAGGCCGTAATCACCGAACTGGGTGCCACCATGCGCAAGGTCACCTATCAGGGCAAAAACGTGATCGTGCCGCTCGGCCCGGACGATCCGGTCACCTGCTGCCACGGCCAGCTGCTGGTCCCCTTCCCGAACCGCATCGCCGCAGGCACCTACGAGTTCGAGGGCACGACGTACACATTGCCGATTGACGAGCACGACCGCAACACCGCTATCCACGGCTATGGATACCGCGCGTTCTGGAAACTGGAGTCTCTGAGCGAAACGTCAGTCACCCAGTCTTGGCGTCCGCCGTTCCTGCTGGGATACCCGTTCAACATCACGGTCTACGCCACGCATGAAATCACCGAGGACGGTCTGAAGATCACAGTGACGGCCGAAAACAACGGCGACGTAGATGCACCTTGGGCTCTGGCGATCCATCCTTGGCTTGACAACGGCTTCAACGGCTACGGCGACGAAATCGACGGACAGAACGCCCAGTGCCGTCTGACCGTGCCCGCCGAAACCCATGTCACCGTGGATGAGAACCTGATTCCGACCGGCACCGAGCCGGTGGCCGGCACCAAGTACGATCTCAACTCCAACCCGTTGCTGACCGAGCAGCCGTTCGACGACGCGTGGACCGACCTGAAGCACGACGCCGACGGCACGGTGACCGCCACGTTCACCCGTCCGGACGGACTGGTGATCAAGGTCGGCGGAGACGAGACCATCACCTCCTTCCAGGTATGCACCGGTACCGGCTTCCCGGCCTACATGCACCCGGCCGGCACTGCCGTTGAGCCGCAGACCGCCTATGCGAACGCATTCAACACCGGCAAGGATCTCATCGTGATCAAGCCGGGCGAGTCGAGCACCACCACGCTGTTCATCAAGGCCGAGCAGCACTGATAATCAAGATCACGCCCATAAGATCCTTCGCGATACGGACCCGATGACACCCGTGTTGCATCGGGTCCCGACGGTGTGGCATAATGCCGAAGGCTTATTTTTCTTGAAGTAAAGGAGTCCATCATGGGCATGCGCGGACGTAAGCGTAAGGATCGTCGTAAGAAGGCCGCCAACCACGGCAAGCGTCCTAACGCCTGATTCTTGAGTTCCTTTCGGGAACACGAAAAGCCCGTCTGCTTTGCATGGATCTGCAATGCGGACGGGCTTTTTGCTTGTGATCACGGCATCATCTCAACATCGAAATCAACATCGAACCGGCCGTGACACTCAAGCTATTCACCACAGCAATGGTCCAATGTGGCTTTCAGGCGAGCCATCAGGCATTCGGGAGCCTCATCTGGGCGCAGGTACGCGCGGAGCGCGGCGATCAGCGCCTGTTCACGCGCATCACAACACGTGGAGGGATCGAAACAGTCACCGGCACTTGTCTCATCCGAAGCATTCGTGAAAGACGACATCTCTTCGCCACAAGCCGAACCATAACGACCGCCACCGGTCCCACAGCCGCCGTCAACGTCTATGCGGCGCTGCTGCGAGGTGATATGCACTTCAGTTCTGGTCACCGTTCCATCGGCGCTCGCACTGGTAATGGAGATATGACGGGTTTCAATATTGCGCTCGTTCATCAGATCTCCTTTCCTGTATTTTCATTATCGCCGTTTCGCATGGTTTGAACAACGCCGCTTGAAGACTTCGCGGACGGTGAACTACCGGCACGCCTCGGAGCGTTCGTTCCGACGGACGATTGCGGCTGCCGGCCAGCCTGTCCGTTCCGATCCGCTGTCACATACCCTCGTTCACGAGCATATGCCGCCAATTCTCGCTTCAGCTGAGTACGCGCACGGTTCAACCGGCTCATCACCGTGCCGATTTTCACTCCCTGCTCATCAGCCACCTGTTGATAGGACTTACCGTCGATGGCCGCATCGATAAACACCTGACGACGTTCGGGAGACAATTTGGCGAGCGCCTTCATGATCTCCTCGGGGGCGAAGGCGTCCAGATACTCCTCCTCAGCGGATTTGAGACCGTCCGACGTATGCTCCGCGGCATCATAGATGTCCCAGTCGTCATACTCGCCTGTCGAATCATTGGCTCGTTGCGGACGGCGCTTGGCTTTGGCGTACTGGTTGAAGTAGGCGTTGCGTTCGATGGTGGTCATCCATGCCTCAAAGTTCGACCCGTCCTGGAAGGAATCGAATGCTTTGAATCCGCGTTCGAATGTGTCCTGCACCAGATCCTGAGCGTCGTCGGGATTGTTGGTCAGACGCATGGCCTGACGGTACAGAGCATTGACGGCCGGCATGGCTAGACGCTCGAATCGCGCGCGTTTGGCCGCCATGGACTCCCCCGCCACGGGTGCCGCGGGTTCCTGCCCGGGTTGCTCGATCGTTTCGCTTGTCGTCACGATTGCTCATTCTAGCCAAATCATGTGCCTATATCGTGGCTGATACCGCGTGAGTCATGTCACGATACAGTCTCCTTGTAGAATGACTAATCGGCTAACAACAGGGAGAACGACTTATGGCTTTGACTTTGGCTTCTGCCGCCGCGCTGCTCAGGGAACATCATCTGCTGCGCGAGATTATTCAGCATGACGTATGGACCGATGACGCCACACTCATCACCGCCGCCGATGAACCATTCACGGCAATCACGTACGACACCCGCAAGGTCACCCCCGGCACGCTTTTGTGTTGCAAAGGCCGCTTCAAGGCCGAATACTTGACCGGCATTGACGGCAAAGGCCTTCAGGCGTACATGGCCGAAACCGACTACTCCGCAGTGACCGACGCCCCCGGTTTGATTGTCAACGACTCCCGCAAGGCGATGAGCCTGCTGTCTGCGGCGTTCTATGGCCGCCCGCAGGACGAATTGACGGTAATCGGCATCACCGGCACCAAGGGCAAAACCACCACCACCTACTTCACGCAGACGCTGCTCAACGCCGTATCCGACGGCAAAGCCGCGTTGTTCTCGTCCGTGGACAACTGTCTCGACGGCCACACCTATGTGGAATCCGATCTGACCACACCCGAATCGATGGACGCCTTCCGCATGATGCGCGAAGCCGCAGATAACGGTATGAAGTATCTGGTCATGGAGGTCTCCTCCCAGGCGTACAAGGTGGATCGCGTCTACGGGCTCACCTTCGATGTGGCGGCTTTCCTCAATATCTCCCCCGACCACATCAGCCCCATCGAACACCCCACGTTCGAGGACTACCTGTACTGCAAGCGCCAGATTGTGGCCAACGCGAAGTCTCTGGTGTTGGGCGCGGACAGCATGCACGCGGATCTGATTCGTCAGGATGCCGAGCTTGCCGGCATTCCGGTCACCACATTCGCCTTGCACGATGCCAGCGACCAAGGCACCGCGGCAACAGTCACCGCTCATCCTGCCGACGCCACGCATTCCACATTCCGCATTGCCGCGAACGGCGTTGCTCTGGGAGACTTCCACTTGTCCATCGACGGTGATTTCAACTATCTCAACGCCGCGGCGGCCATCGCCATCGCTCACGCGGCAGGTGTGAGTCTGGACCAGACCGAGTCGTTGCGTGCCATTGAGCCGGTGCGGATCGCCGGCCGTATGGAACAGTTCCGCGACCCGCAGTCCAATACGCTGGCGATCGTGGACTACGCCCACAACTTCGCGTCCGTGACCGCGCTGCTCGATTTCGTATATGAGCGTTGGGGAGCCGAGCGTCCGCATATCACGTTGATCACCGGTTCGGCCGGCAACAAGGCGTACGACCGCCGCAAGGAGATCGTCGAGGCCGCGCAGGATCGCATCAACAATTTCATCTTTACTGCCGAGGATACGGACAGTGAACCGTTCATCGACATCTGCATGGAGATGCAAGGCTATATTACGAACAAGCACGTGTCCTCCACGGTGATTTCCGACCGTCCGACCGCCATTACGAACGGCATTTACGATGCACGCGCCCACGCCGACCGCTTCAACATCCTGCTGATCATCGGCAAGGGTGATGAACGTTGGATCAAGGAGCATAACAAGCATGTGCCATTCGAAGGTGATGATCGCATCGTCGAACGTATGTTTGGCCTGTGACGGTCGGATGCGGACAGTGTAATTCAGACAGTGCAATAACGACGATTCGAGTAATCAGGTAAGTACGAAGGAAAAGGAAAAGGCATACTATCAATGATTACGTTGGAGAAGGTTGACGGACAGACCCTAGAGGCTGAGGCGGCGAGGGCAGCCATCGCTCTGCCAATCGAGCAGACCAAGGTGTGGTCGGCGTTCCAAGCGGATATCGAGGGACGCACACCGTGGGGCGACTATCTCATCAAGCGTGACGGTCAGGTCATCGCTGTGATCTCGTTCATCGACTTCGAGACGCATGGCTATCACTACCTGCGTTCGATGCACGGCCCGGCATGGGCTGTCAAGCCCGGCGAGGCTGAAGAGCGCGAGGTCATCGACGCCATCGTGGCCATGGTCAGGAAAACCGACAACAAGGTGGCATTCCTGCGCATCGACACGTGGTACACCGGCGGCACGCAGAAGGTGCTTTCTACCGTGCCGTACGATTTCACCGTGGTCATCGACGTGACCGGCGGCGACGATGCGATTCTGAGCCGTATGAAGCGCCGTGGTCGTCGCGATGTGCGCAAATCGTTGCGTGAGTGCCCGGCCGAGGTGTCGGATGAAACCGAGCAGGCGTTGGCTGATTTCACCGAGTATTACGACGTGATGGTCGAGACCGGCGAACGTGACGGGTTCCGTCCGGCACCGATGAGCGACTATTCCGATATGATTCGCGCGTTGGGTGCCGATCATTGCCGCGTGTTCGCCGCCCGTATCGAGGGCCGTGTGGTGGCGTGGTCGATTGTCACCGTAAACGGCACGCGTGCCGTGCGCTATTACGCCGGCATGCGCAATGAGGTGATGCGTCTTCACGTCACGGACAAACTGCTTTACTCGGAGTGCTGCATTCTGGGGGCTCAGGGCATCGCTGACTACGATCTCATGGGCATCGGCTCCGATTTCGCTCCATCCCTGAAGGGCCTGAACGAGTTCAAGACCAAGTTCACCGAGGAGATCACCCCGGTGGCGCCGGCCCGCGATGTGCCGATCAAGAAGCTCTTCTACTGGGCGCTGCAAACCGCGCAAAGCGTGCGCAAGTCGCTGCGAAAGTAGTCCTCCCTGCTCTGGCTTGTGCCACTCTGCTTGTCTTACGCAAGGTCATAAGCCGTTTGAGGAATCGGTCGTTTTCGGCCGATTCCTTTTTTGTTTTCCTTACTGTATCGCTCGTTATGCTGCTCATCTGCGAGTCGCAAGTCGCAACTCGTGACCTACGACTCGCGACGATATTATTCCCGCAGTTTCTGACTGATGACTGCGGTCACGCCATCGGCTCGCATCGTCACACCGTATAGCGCGTCGGCAATGGACATCGTGCGCTGCTGATGGGTGATGATGATGAGCTGGGCATGCTCACGCAACTCATTAAGCGCGTTGATCAGTCGCGTCAGGTTCACATCATCCAACGCCGCTTCAACCTCGTCCATCACATAGAACGGGCTGGGCCGCGCGGTGAAAATCGCAAACAGCAGAGCCAACGCGGTCAATGAACGCTCTCCACCAGACAACAGGCTCAATTGTTTGACACGCTTGCCCGCAGGACTGGCCTCCACCAGCACGCCTGTGGTCAGCAGGTCGTCCGGATTCTCCAACCGCAGACGACCGGTGCCGCCGGGGAACAACGTGGCGAACACCTGTTCAAAGGCTTGGGCGGTATCGTCAAATGCCGATTGGAACACCGACACCATCGTGGCATCCAGATCTTTGATCAGCTGCATCAGATCGTCACGTGATTTGACGACATCGTTGCGCTGATCGTTGAGGTATTTGTTGCGTTCCTCCAACGCCTCATATTCCTCGGTGGCCAGCGGATTGATTTTGCCTAGCGCCGCCAGATCACGACGCGCCTTGTCCAAACGTTTGCGTTGTTCGTCGCGAACGTAAGGCACGGTTTGATATTGGCGTCGCAAGTCAGGTCCTATGTTGGAATCTGCAGATTCCGTAGGACCTGCTACGCCCACGTCTGTGATCGCGCCACTGTCCGATTCATCACCGTGCGGATTATCGTCGTCTGAATTATCGTCATTCAAAGGTATGGGATTACCGTTCTCGTCCAGTACCGGAACCGGCTGATTGGGACCATAGTCACGTATCAGTTCCTCCAGTCCCAAGCCGAGTTCATCGGCAACTTTTTGGGTGAGCTGCCCGGCTTCGGAAGCCAGACGTTCACGATTGACGTCCAGAACATGTTCCCGTGCGACAAGATCGGAGACTTTCGGTTCGAGGACATCCCGCTCGGCACGCAAGGTTTTCAATTCCTCGTTATGTTCCGATACTTCCGCCTGCAAACGGTCACGTTCGGCCGTCACATCGCTCAAGGAACGCGCAACCATGGCGGCTACCTCGCGCGCATCACAAGCCACAGCTCGAAGGCGTGCCGCATCAGCACGGCGACGTTCGTTCGCCGCTTCAAGACGCGCCCGCCTCTCGGTCGCCTCCTTGGCGTTGTCTCGAAGCAATCCGGCCTGACGAATCAATGATTCCGCTTTACGGCTGGCGTCATTCCAAGCGATCTTTGCCGTCATCTCATGCTCTCGGGCTTGACTCAATGCCTGTTCCAGCGCGTGTTCCCGTTCAGCAAGCGTATCGAAGTCAGCATGGTCCGCGGTTGATTGCTGCGCGCCCTGTAACGCCTCACGAAGATCAGCCAGTCTCATCCGGTGCGCGTCCCGGTCATCTTCAACAGCAGTTTCGGATGCGTCCAGCTGCTTGAGCTGCTTGGTGATGGCGGTGATACGAGCGTCTGCCGCAGCCAGTTCACGTTTCATCTGCTGCGCTTTGAGACGAGCTTCAGTACGCTGAGCCGACTCATGATCCACAAGGCGTGCGGCGTCGTCACATTCGGCCATAGCCGGCACCACCTGCGCATCCAATGCGGCGAGCGCGGCATCAAGTTCCTTGATCTGCGCCAGCGCCTTGTCCCGTCGTGAGGCGAGCAGCAGGTCCGACTGCGCCATGGAAGAGCCGCCCATAGCCGCTACACCATAGGCGAATATCTCTCCGTGTCGCGTCACTGCGCGCACAGCCTGTCCTGAGCTCACTACGCGCTGAGCATGCTCCGCCGTATCAACCGCCGCGATACCGGTCAGCAGCCGACGTACCGCGCGCACGACCGCCATGGCCTGTGCGGCATCGGGCGCGTCGGGATTGGGCCCAATCAGGTCTGATAGCGGGCGGAAACCGTCATCGGATGCATTGTCTGCCGCATTGCCCGACATGTTGCCGGCCATATCACCAGCGCCGTTCATCGCGATCACCGCGGCTTTGCCAAGCCTATCCTCGCGCGCGCGAGCCATCGCATGCATCATATTGTCGGTTCCAGGCACCACCATCGCGCCGGAGAACTGATCGAGTGCATGGGAGACGGCTTCCTCCCATCCTTCAGTCACATGGATGAAATCGGTGAGTCGGCCCAGACTACCCACGGCGTCGTCATGTTCCAAAGCGCCGGACGCATTGCGACTGCCAAGCGTCTCTTGCAATGCATCGGCTTTGGCCTTGAGGGAGATGATGCGGGCTTGCATGTCACGCTGACGGTTCGTGAGCTCACCCAGTGCATCTCGGCATTCGGCAAGTCGAGCACGGGCCGCATCGAGCGCGGTGCTATCGTCATCGCCGTGCGCCGAGGCTTCGGCTTGCAGCGACATCAGTTGTTCGCGCGCCTCATCACGCTGATGCATCAGCGTTTCACGCTGTCCGGCATGGTCCTGCAATCTGTTCTCCGCCAGCTCTACGGCCGATTCCTCTCGGGCGATGAGCTCACGCAATCGCGTGATCTGCTGATCTCGCTGCTGAACCGTTCGGCGCAGTTCGGTCAACGTCTGGCGTATGGCGGCAAGTTGCTTCTCGTTGCCTGCGCGTTCCTCAATGGCCTTGTCAAACGCAAGACGCATGTCAGACACGACTCCGTTGTGCTGCTCGGCCTGGACCTCCAGTTCGGCTGCGCGGGCGGAAAGCAGATCCGGATCCTCGCCGAAATTCGTCGTGATCTGGCCGGCGATCGAGGTGCTGCGCTCTTCGGCGAGTTGCGCCAATGATTGCAATCGCTCCTGCATTTGGGCGAGATCATGCCATTGCTGGTTAATTTGCGCTACAGCGGGGCTGGCCTCAGATCCCATCGCCTCGACCTGTTCAATACGAACCTTGAGCCGAGCCAGTTGTTGCTGCGCATTGGCAAGTGTGGATCGTACCTGTCCAAGCTCTTCGCGTACGGTTGCACGACGAGTCATCGACTGCTGCGCATCGTCGGCATATAGGCGCGCCTGAGCATCGCGCACGGAAACCTGAATCGCATCCGCTCTGCGGGAGATGCGTGCCTGGCGTCCCAATGGCCCCAACTGTCGATGCAACTCGTGCAGCAGGTCATCCAGCCGATTCAGGTTTGCTTCAGTATTGGCCAGCTTGCGCAGCGCACGTTCCTTGCGTTTGCGATGTTTGAGAATGCCGGCCGCCTCTTCGATGAAAGCCCTATGTCCGGTGGGATCGGCCTTCAAAATCGCATCGAGCCGTCCCTGCCCCACAATGACGTGCATCTGCTGGCCGAGACCGGTATCCGACAATAGCTCCTGAATATCGAGCAGGCGACAAGCTGAACCATTGATCGCATATTCCGAGCCACCATTGCGAAAAATGGTGCGCGAAATGGTCACCTCGGAGTAATCGATATCCAGCGTGTGGTCCGAGTTGTCGATTGTCAAGCTCACCTGAGCGCGACCAAGCGGCGGCCTGGAGGATGTGCCGGCAAAGATCACATCCTCCATGGACGTGCCACGCAGATTTTTCGCGCCCTGCTCACCCATCACCCAAGTCAGAGCATCAACGATGTTCGACTTTCCCGAACCATTGGGCCCTACGACTGCGGTAATACCGGGCTCGAAGCGCAGCGTGGTTGCGGATGCAAAAGATTTGAATCCGCGTAAGGTGAGTTCCTTAAGGTACATGGCGGACTGTTCCGTTACCTGATGATGGCTACCGGCTGATGACGCGAAACCTTCGCGCTATTGATTATCGGATTCGGTCGCCTGGGTCCCATCACCGCCATGCCGCTGCGTGGACGCATGCCCAAGGCCGAGTACGTCGAACACATCGAAATCATCGGGACTTACCTGATCGTCGAGATTGTCGGCCGCCTCCTGGTCATCGGCATCTTGCCGAGCCTGTTCATCATCGGGATCGACCACCGGCTGATGAATCGCCATCGCCTGCTGCATAGTTGGGCTGGCATGCTCTTCAAGCATTGTGCGGGCATCTCCAGCGGTCACGAAGCTGCCGCAGATGAGCACGCCATGACCGTATCCCACACCTAGCTCATCCTCGGCATCTACCATGTTCACGGCGGTCTGGATGGCATCCGGCAGGTTCGCCTCCTTGACCACGCGGTCGCGGCCGAATACCTCCACAGCGATCTTCTCCAGCTCGTCGGCTGGCATCACACGATCACGCCACGAGTTTTCGGTCACCACCACGGAGCTCAGAATCGGCTCCAACACACCGAGGTATTCTTCGACCTGCTTGTCACGCATCATGGCGACCACGCCTACCAGCTGCTTGAAATCGTAGGTCTCCTCAATGGCCTTGCGCAGGGCTTCGGCGGCATTCACGTTATGGCCGCCATCCAGGATGATGGTGGGCGAGGTGCGAATCTGCTCAATACGACCTGGAATCTTGACCGAGCTCAATGCTTCGGCCACCAGATCGCCATCCAGAGGACCGTTGACCGGAATGACCACTTCGGCGGCGGCGAGCGCGGCGAGCGCGTTATGGGCCTGATGTTCACCGAACTTGGCGATGGGTACGCCCTCATAAGTGCCGTTTGGCGTGGTAAGCGTAGCGACCTGTCCGCCGACTGCGGCCATACGGTCGGTTACGGTCATCTCGTATCCGTCACGTACCAGCGTGGCATGGTTGCGTGCGGCTGCCTCTTCGATAATCGGCATTACTGCCTCTTCATGAGGTTGGGGACCGATTACGGCGGTGCAACCGGGTTTGATAATGCCGACCTTCTCGCCCGCGATCTTTTCGACCGTATTCCCAAGCCACTGCATGTGGTCCATGTCCACCGGGCCAATGATGGCGGCGTCCGCGTTGAGTACATTCGTAGCGTCCCATGCGCCGCCCATGCCGACTTCTACGATGGCCACGTCCACCGGGGCATCGGCGAACTTCCAGATGGCCATGGCGGTCAGGACCTCGAAGAAGCTCATCTTCGGTTTGCCCTGTTCTTCCATTTTGGCATCTACAAGTGCCACAAGGTCCTTGGTCTGGTCCCAGATATCAATGAAATCATCATCAGAGAGCTGCTGACCGTCGATGCAGATACGCTCGTTGACCTTCTCCAGATGCGGCGAGGTGTACAGGCCGGTACGCATGCCATAGGCACGGCAAATGGCCTCGGCCATGCGGGCGGTAGACCCCTTGCCGTTGGTGCCGGTGATGTGGATGACGCGGAACGACTGCTCAGGATGTCCCAACAGGTCAAGCATCAGATTCATACGATCCAGATCAAGATTGGTGGTGTTATGCTCCGGCGGACGGCTCATGATATCCAGCTCAACGTCTCGGATCGTTTCATTGTTCCTGTTCGGATGCTCGAATGACATGTCGCCTGTTCCTCCTCTTAGCCTTCTGTCTGATGCCTTCTGCCTATGCCGCCTGATTTGCCGTCGATCTTGCCGCCACGTTCGTGCGACTCGCGTCAGCTTCCGACAGTCGCTCCCTTCACCGGTCGCCGGGGCCCATTCCCATGGTCCGGCTATTACGCCGTGTGGAATGCCTATAGACAAACTTCACTCATCTTAGCCGTCGGGGTGGTTTATCGGCTTAGGGCATAGTCTTTCCTCTTCTTTCATCGCTCGCATCGGGTAAAGCGGTCCTTACCGCCTTACCCCTTCTCAATAAATGCACTGGCAGATCAGCCTGTATGCCAATCGATTGAACCAATAACCAGACCATCATGCCGATTGCGACGGCTTATCATATTGCGCTGGCTTATCCAATCGGGCCGATCAGTCAATAGGATTCAATGAGAGCCGATGAGAGCCAATCAACGCCCCGGCAAAGTGACGTCAGCATAATAGCTTTTGGCAGAATACCGTCTATAGGCAGCGATTCTGACGTCTCACAGCCAGCCTTTGGCATGCTAGGCCCGCCAAAGCACCGTGTAGCGACGTCACCGTGCCAGGCAATGGCCCGAATACCCCACTCGAAACGCTTATACCGCGGCTGTCATGCCAAAACGTGGCACACTCCCCTCCTATCAGCACGGCAGTGAAGGCATCATGCCACATAATGGCAAGCATCGTCTCCAGCGCGCATACATATGTTCGATTACTCTGCGATTACACCGCGATTACTCCCCCGATCAACCTTCTTTAGGGCATCATCAAGCTGAGTTATCCACATTCGCCACGCAATGCCGCAATTCGCTACATTCCAACGTTGTATGCACCAAGAACAAGCTGATTATGAAGCTAGAACCACATAAGCGGGAATGGCTCGTGCTCTACTGCATCAGCAGATACCGTTACCGATATGAGAACACACAAAGCCATAATGCAGCTGCTCCAAGAGGCACAAACCGAACGCCGATGCGCATATTCACGTATTCCCTCAGAGCAATCGGCACTGCAACGTCGCGCACAAACAGGGGAACTTGTCAATACCTATCGAGGCTCCCCAAGCCTCTATTCCGACTCATCGTATTGGAACCAGCTCACGCCGCCCGAGCAAACGCTGCACATCGCCAAAGGATTGGCACATGCACATCCGGATTGGATATTCAGCGGTCTGACGGCCGCAACTGCATATGGTTTTGAGCATCAGTGGTGCTTGCATAACGGATCGGTCTCCATTGCGACGCGGCATCACGGTACGCAACGGCTCCACCAGGGGCTTAAGCGTGTATATATGCCAAAGGCCTTTGCACATACGAGACGGGATTCCGCCACTGGGTTGCTATTGGTTTCGCCTGCTCATGCACTTATCGAATGTGCCCATGAGTATGATTTCCGTTTCGCGTTGCCTTTCTTTGATTCAGCTCTCGCACGAGGGGTCACCGTCGAAGAAATCATAGAAGCCTACGGCAAATCGCACCATAACATCGTCCCGGTCTTTCACCTGTTGCAGCAAGCGAATCCTCGTAGCGAGAACGGAGGTGAATCCTTGATGCGCGGAACCATATATGAGGATCAATTCGTCATGCCGCGCATTCAGGTTTCCGTCAAGGATCCAAAAACCAGTTCGGAATACCGGGTGGATTTTGTCTGGCGGCTGAACAACGGACGTGTCGTAGTCGCGGAATATGACGGAACACAAAAATACATAGATCCGTCCATGACCGGTAATCGCAGCATCCAGGAAATGATTGTCAAGGAACGCGAACGTGATGACGGGTTACGGCGTGCCGGAGCTACTGAGATACTCCACGTTACTTATCCCGAAGTGATTGATCGAGTTCCTCTGCACTTGAAACTGTTGAAGGCCGGAATACCTCAGAGAGCCGACACGTCGACAGGCATGTCATAGCTCCTATACATTACCGGCATTTCCTCGGCGGCATCTTACTGGAACTCGTCAAGACAAGAGTTCGAGTTGAAAAACCGGTACCTTGGCTTTCTCAATTACGAGGGAAGGTTGACGGACGACTACTATGGGAGCGGTAACATGAGGCTCTTTCAAAGGAGTATTGATGGGTGAGGTAGTCACCGAGAAGGACAAGGAATACGAGGCCGAAGAGCGTAAGTCAGCTCCTGGCGCTGATCAGGCAATGAGCGACCGCGTAAACAACCGCTCATTGCGTCCTCGTTCCGAGGCGTTCAAGGACTTCATGAAATCCGGCTGGGCCGATGATGAGCCGGATATCGAGCCGTTGGAATCCTCCAAGTTCACGCCTGCACGTCTTGCCGCGCTTGGCAAGGCCTTCCCCGGCGAGCGTCTGGTGATTCCGGCAGGGCAGCCGAAAGTTCGCAACAACGATTGCGATTACATGTTCCGCCCGGATACCGCCTTCGCCTACTACACCGGTCTGGGCGTGGATTACGAGGCCGGTGCGGTACTGGTGCTGAACCCGGTGGATCCGGATTCCGAAGAGGCCAAGGCCGGCCAGACCCACACTCCGGAACTGTTCGTAGCCCCGCGAGCCGATAATTCCACCACGGACTTCTTCATGAACCCGCATTATGGCGAATACTGGGTAGGACCGCGTGCCGGCTTGAAGGAAATGACTGCCATGACCGGCATCGAAACCCACGATATCGCTCAACTCGCCGATGCGCTGAGCAAGGACGTCGGCGCGGAGGCCGGTGCCGTTCGCGTCCGTGTGATGCGTGAAACCGACCCGCAGATCACCGCTTTGGTCGAGTCGATTCGCCAGGCCAATGGCGCTGCCGATCCAGACAAGAACGCCGCCTCGGACGATAAGCTGCACGAGTTCACGTCTGAAGCGCGCATGGTTAAGGACTCCTACGAGGTGAGCGAGATGCGCAAGGCCGTGGACGCCACCAAGCATGGTTTCGACCGTCTGCTGTCCTCGCTGCCGTCCGCGCTAGATAAGCCGCGTTCCGAACGTATTCTTGAGGGCGCGTTCAACGCGGTCTCCCGCGAACTGGGCAATGCAGTGGGCTACGACTCTATTGTGGCTTCCGGCCCTCACGCTCCTATTCTGCATTGGATGCGTAACACCGGTGTGGTGAAAACCGGCGACATGCTGCTGGTGGATGCCGGTGTAGAGGTCGATTCCCTCTACACGGCCGACATCACACGCACCTTCCCGACCAATGGCAAGTTCACCGATCTGCAGAAGCGTCTGTATCAGGCTGTGTTGGATTCCCAGCAGGCCGGATTCGAGGCTGCCAAGCCAGGCGCCACCTACTCCGACATCCACCATGCTTGCATGCGCGTGATTGCCGAGCGTCTACACGATTGGGGTCTGCTGCCGGTCAGCGTTGAGGAATCTCTCTCCCCCGAAGGCCAGCAGCACCGTCGTTGGCTGGCCTGTGGCGTGGCCCATCATCTGGGCCTTGATGTGCATGACTGCGCGCAGGCTCGTTTCGAGGCCTATCAGGGTGCCCCGATTCGTCCGGGCATGATCTTCACCATCGAGCCTGGCCTGTACTTCCGCGAGGATGATCTCCTCATTCCGCCGGAGTACCGCGGCATCGGCATCCGCATCGAGGACGACGTGCTTATGACCGAAAATGGTCCTGAGTGGATTTCCGCTGGTATTCCGAAGGAAATCGACGACGTTGAGGCTTGGATGGCCGACCGCGCCGCCGCCGCTAAGTAACTCGAATTCCAGCTCCCCTCAGCAAGGGGAGCATTTTCATATAGAGAAAGGTCATCAAGCATGCCAACACCGGAATTCGTACTCAAACTACGTAAGAAAATCGGCCATGCTGAGCCGTTAAGCAAACAGTCCAGTGGACTGTTTGCAGGCGAAGTGAGCGGCTGCACCACAAGCAGCCGCGAAGGATCATGGCCGGAAGAAAGATAATCATGCCAACACCGGAATTCGTACTCGAACTACGTAAAAAAATCGGCCATGATCTCCTATGGCTTAACGGCGTAACTGGCTGCGTGCTGAACGACCAAGGCCAGTTGTTGCTCGGCCGCCGCTCGGACACCGGCGAATGGGCCATGGTTTACGGCATCAACGAACCCGGCGAGCAGCCTGCGGATACCGTCGTACGCGAAATCAAAGAGGAGACCGGCGTGGACGCCATCGTCACCGATCTGGTGGCCGTGACATCGTCCGATAAGGTCACCACCTATGCCAATGGCGACAACACCATGTACATGGATCATTCGTTCCTGTGCAAGGTGAAGCCCGGCGGCAACGACAAGCCATTTGTCGGAGATGAGGAGAGCCTCAACGTCGGCTGGTTTGATGTAGATAATCTTCCTCAGCCTTTAGCCGAAAGTACAGTGGAACGCTTGCAGCTGTTCCAAAGGTACATCACGAATAAGCAACACGGAGACGCGCACGCGTTCTTCCGTTTCGACGGCAAACAGTACTGACATTTCAGATTGCCTCGTTCGCCAAACAATCTGATTGAGGGAGCCACGGCATCCAACCGTGACTCCCTCAATCGTTCTGGTCATACCGGGGCGATACGACCGGCATACGCCATCATGTTAGCTACTCCATGGCATAGGGCACACGCTACCGCAATCGGCGACCGGCGCACCAAACGCATTCAACCTTCCAGCTTGCCGCATCAAGCAAGTTGAAATCACCGGCAAACCCGGGAGCGATCAAACCAAGCGGAGCTCCGGTGACGGGGTTGGCCTTGTCGAATCCGAAGGCGCGGACCGGGGTGAGGGTGGCGGCCTCGACGGCGGAGACGGGGCTGAAGCCGAGTTCGTTGACCGCGCGCTGGACCGCGACCTCCAGGGTGAGCGTGGAGCCGGCGATGGCACCGTTGGACACGAGTCGGGCGTGGCCGTCGATGACGTTCACGTCGAGTTCGCCGAGCTTGTACGCGCCGTCGGGGCAGTCGGTGGCGGCCATCGCGTCGGTGACGAACGCGATGCGGTGGGGCGCCAGTCCGAAGCCGAGCTTGACCATCGGGTTCTGCACGTGGAAGCCGTCATTAATCAGCTCGATGGTGACGCGCGGGTCCTCGACGGCGGCCGGGATGGGGCCGGGTTCGCGGTGGTGCAGGCCGTTCATCGCGTTGAACATGTGGGTCATGATGCCGGCACCCGCGTCGAAACCGGCCTGGGCGATGGCGTAGTCGGCGTCGCAGTGGCCGACCGCGGGCACCACGCCGGCGGCAGCGAACTGGCGGATGGCGCCGATGCCGTGCTCCAGTTCGGGGGCGATGGTGATCTGGCGGATGCAGCCGAGCTTGCCGGCCGCGGGGTCGGCGCCCGAGGCGTCGAGCATGGTTCCCACGAGTTCGGGCACCGGGTCCTTGAGGCAGTTCGGGTCGTGCGCGCCCTTGCGCTTCAGGGCGAGGAACGGGCCTTCGAGGTGGCAGCCGAGGATGTCGGGGTGGGTGGCCATCTTCTCGCGCACGGTGCGGATGTTGCGGCAGATCACGTCCATCGGGTTGGTGATGAGCGAGAGGACCTGGCGGGTGGTGCCGTGGACCGCGTGGCCGGCGCGAGCCGTGTCGATACCGTCGGGGCCATCGTCGAACGACTTCTCCCATGCGCCGTGCGAATGGATGTCCACGTAGCCGGGGGTAAGGATGCGGCCGGCCGCGTCAATAACCGCACCGTCCGAACCCGATGGAGCGGCCGGGTCGATGCCGACCGTGCGGCAGGCGTGCTCGAACGCCTCCTCGCCGGTGCCGTCCGTGGCCGCGGCGCCCGTGGCCACGATCACGCCACGCGCGTCCGAAACCACCCAGTAGCCCGACTGCTCGCCGCGGGCGTCCACCTTGCGCGCGCCACGGATCGCGACCGGCTTGGCTTCACCCTCCAACGCCGCCGTCACCTGGGCGACGATTTCACTTCTGTCCGCCATGTTTATGCTCCTTTGCCTGCAAGCTTTGGTAAAAGCTACCCATGCGCGACAACAGCCGCCGCCCCGACCGCTGATTCCCATAGAAAACAAGCACGCCGAGGCAACGGCTGATTATCGCCACGATAAACGGATCGTCCGATCAGATGCCCTGCCAAGCCGGCTTGTGGGCAAAGGCGTAACGGTAGTAATCCTTGTGACGCAGACGGCTGGCGGCCTCCTCGTCGATGATGATCGTGGCGTGCGGGTGCAGCTGCAGCGCGGAGGCCGGGCAGAACGCGGAGACGCCGCCCTCGACGGTCTCCTCGATGGCCTCGGCCTTGCCTGCACCGAATGCGAGCAGCACGAGGTGGCGGGCCTTCAGGACCGTGCCGATGCCCTGCGTGATGCAGTGGGTGGGCACCTGATTGATGTCATTGTCGAAGAAACGCGCGTTGTCGATGCGGGTCTGCTCGGCCAGGGTCTTGACGCGCGTGCCGGATGCGAGCGAGGAGCCGGGCTCGTTGAAGCCGATGTGGCCGTCGGTGCCGATGCCGAGGATCTGCACGTCGATGCCGCCCGCGGCCTCGATCGCCGCGTCGTAGGCCGGGCCGGCAGCGGCGATCTTGTCGCCGTCCTCAAGAGGCGCGCCGTTCAGCACGTCGCCGGGCACGTGGACCTTGGCCGGGTCGAGGCCGAGGGGCTCGACGACCGTGCGGTGGATGGTGGAGTGGTAGGACTCCGGGTGGGTCAGCGGCAGGCCCAGGTACTCGTCCAGCGCGAAGCCGCGCACTTGGGAGACGTCGATGTGCTCCTCATGCACGATTTTGGCGAGGGCCTGATAGGCTGCCAATGGGCTGGAACCCGTAGCGAGGCCCAGCACCGCGTTCGGCTTGGCCTTGATAAGGTCCGCCACGCAGCGGCCGTAGATTTCGCCCGCTTCGGACTGATTCTTCACAATGATGATTTCCGACATCGGTTTTTCCTTCTTATCTGCAACGCAATCTGTTGAACGTGGTACGGAGCCATCTTCGACCCGTTAATTGTTAATGATACTTACAATTAAAAATTTCGCGAGTTTCCACGGTGTTTCTCTATGTTTTCCATCGGTAGACTATGTCTTGTTAGTACTATTCACTTGTCTGCGCATACCGTAGACGAACGCCACGCCCGCATCAGCCACAGTCGATTCACTGCATACGTGGCGCAGCGACCGGGAGGAATCATGCCGCAGTTTGCCCTCAACCCAACATCCGACGGGCATAGCGGCAAGGCATCTCCCGCAGATGTACGCAGACGCAATAGGCAGCTGATCTTCTCACTGCTCTTCCCCACCAATCAATACTCCCGCGCCGAGTTGGGACGGCGCACCGGACTGAGCCGCGTAGCAGTATCCGAAGTCGTCAGCCAGATGCTGGAAGAAGGGTTGTTGCGCGAAACCGGTCAGGCACCCAGTACAGGCAAAGGCAAAAGAGGCACCCTGCTGAGCGTCGACACCGATCGGCTGCGCATCATCAGCATCGATCTGACGCAGGAGTTCCTGCTTCACGGTGCAGTAACCAACCTGCTAGGCCAACCGTTACGACATACGGAAATTGCCCTGGAACCGAATGCCATCGTTTCCATAGCCGACATCATCACGCTTATCGAAGAGACATTGACCATGGCCGACGGACCGATCATCGGCATCGGCATCGCCTCCCCCGGCGTGATCAGCAATGGCGTGGTACTGTCCGCGACAATGCGCGGCTGGACCGATGTCGACCTGCGCACACCCATCGAAACACATTTCGGCATCGACGTCATCGCAGGCAACGACGCCACCGCAGGCATGCTTACCGAACGATTCTTCGGCAAAGGCGGCACCAACATGCTCTTCGTACGCATTGGACGGGGCATCGGCTCGGCGGTATTGCTCAATGACGCCCCTATTATCGGCGAACTGCATGCCGCCGGAGAAATCGGGCACATTTCCATCGACCTTCACGGGCCGCAATGCCCCTGTGGCAAGCGGGGATGTCTGGAAACCCTGATCTCTGGAGCGGTGTTGCGCAAACAGATGGAATCCGCCACGCGCGACGAACAGCATCGCATCCTCATCCAAGCCGGGCACCGTCTCGCCCAAGCCCTTGCCATGCCAGTGGGGCTGCTGGATCTAGCGGATGTCTGCGTGTACGGTCAACCGGACATTGTCAATCCGGTATTCATCGATGCAGCACAACAGTATATGGACGACGCCACGGCCTCGGCCTTCCACAAACACACGACGATACGCCGATGCGAATGCGGCCCGGATATCACGATCCAAGGTCAGGCCATCGCCGTCGCGCTCCATCACCTCGCCAAGTAGCACCTCACACACCCCGGCACACCCGTCTGCCTCGCGACACGCCGATACTAAGTTGATTGCGTGAATCAATTAACGTAGTTAATATCTTAATCAAGTTCAGATTCGAAGGCGAGCGGACGTTAATCGCAACGACGCAAGGCAAGGAGGACATATGGCAGACGAAGCCAATCATGCTACATCCCAAGCCAGCGTCTCCGAATCCAACCGCTCACGTATCATCAAGCACCTCTACCACTACGGCATCAGCTCGCGGGCACAAATCGCCAAAGCGCTGGAGCTCACTCCGGCCGCAATCACCAAGATCACCGCACGACTTATCGAAGCCGGTATGATCGAAGAGGCAGGGGATCTCGAAGGCTCGAAGAACCGTCGCTCAATCGGCTTGAAGCTCGATACCGCTCGATTCCATATCATCGGCATCAAATTCGCCCGCTCGCTGGTGCAGATCGGCGTATTCGATCTGTGCGGCAATGCCCTGAGCTTCGAAAATCTGCCGACTGTCTACGACAACACCATCAACGACACCATCGCCATCATCCACCAGCGAGTCAATGGTCTGCTCACCGACGATCCCGCCATCGTGGCCATCGGCATGGCGGTTCCCGGCCCGTATCTGCGCCATGTCGGCCGCACTGCCGTGGTTTCCAGCATGCAGGGCTGGCGCAAAATCAACTTCATCGATGAATTCGCCCACGCTTTCCGCGTTCCGGTGTTCATCGAACAAGACGCGCGTGCCGGAGCTCTCGCCCACTTCCTGTTCGATCCTGACGTACATGAAGACGGCAATCTCGCCTATTATCTGGTCGGCGAAGGCGTCGGCCTCGGCGTCATCGACAATGGATTCCTCATCAACGGTGCCCTCGGTGCCGCCACCGAGATAGGGCACATCTCCATCGACGTCAACGGCAGACCCTGCGACTGCGGCAACTACGGATGTCTGGAGCGTTACTGCTCTACGCCTTCCATCCACACCATGCTGATCGGCGACGGCAAAATCGTTCCCGACGCCGCCGAGATGACGCACACCGACGCCGCCCGCGCACTGTTCGCCAAGGCGAACGAAGGCGACGCCCGCGCCTGTGCGATGGTGCGCACCATCGCACGATATGTAGGCTACGGCTGCGTAACGATTTTCAACGGCTTTAATCCCAAGCACATCATCATCGGCGACATCGTGTCCGAAGCCGGACCGATGCTGCTCGAAGAGGTGCGCGCCACGGTGGCCGAGCGAGCCATCCCCGAAATCAACGAATCCACATCCATCACCCTGTCCGCGCTATCCGCTGATGCGGCAGTTTCCGGCGCGGCGGCCGTTGCGGTCACCCAATTCCTGGAACACCCTTCCGTGTTCTTCGACGTGTCCTGAACGCAACACCCCCCACTGAAAGATTTCCACTCGAAAACCAACAAACAAGGAATCAAAGGAAAGGAACCAACCATGACCACCCCGATCGTCCTGAGCCTTGGCGAACTGCTGTGGGATATGCTGCCTAGCGGAAAGCGCGCCGGCGGCGCTCCCGTTAACTTCGCCTACCATGCAATGAAGAACGGTACCGAAGGCTGGGCAATCAGCGCGGTCGGTGAAGACGAGCTCGGTGATGAGCTGATCGCCAAGGCCAACGAGGCTGGCATCAACACCGTCATCCAGCGCAACGCATGGCCGACCTCCACCGTCGAAGTGGCGCTGAAGAACGGTATCCCGGAGTACACCATCGTCAAGAACGTGGCTTGGGATCACATCCTGTACACCCGTCAGCTCATCGACGTCGTCTCCAAGGCCGACGCCATCTGCTACGGCACCCTGGCTCTGCGCTCCCCCGAGACCCACGCCACCATCACCGAACTGCTCAAGCACGCCAAGCCCGGCGCCATGAAGTTCTTCGACATCAACCTGCGCGGCGACCACTACTCCAAGGAGCTCATCGAAGAGCTGCTCGGCTACGCCACCGTCTTCAAGATCAACGACGAAGAGCTGCTTCTGCTGCGCGACATGTTCGACATCCGCGGCACCTCCGGCGAAGACGCCTCCCGTTGGTTCATCGAGGAGTTCAACCTGGACTACGTGATCCTGACCGCCGGCTCCGCCTACTCCACCATCATCTCCCGCAAGGGCGAGTCCTCCACGGTGGACACTCCTCACGTCACCGTGAACGACACCGTCGGCGCTGGCGATTCCTTCTCCGGCACGTTCACCGCACGCATCCTGCTGGGCGATTCGCTGTCTGAAGCGCACCGCAAGGCCGTCAACACCGCTGCTTTCGTGTGCACCCAGGCCGGCGCGTGGCCCGAGTACCCGGCCACGATGCCTGATTATCTGGCCGAAGCCGGCAAGTAATCCGTTACACCCGCAGCCAGCAAACCCAACACTGATGGGGCCATTCATGCGGGTACAGCCAACATCGTCTGTACCCGCATAGCCCTTCCCCTGTCCGCCTCCCCCGCACGGCACACAGCAATGATGCGCACGCCACGTGGAGGCGACGACTGCGATTGTCGCATACGAAAGCCTTATGGATTCCACGCAACAGACGCATAGCATCCATCGGCTTTCCCGCACATTGCAGTCACCTTGTTATTGCACCAGCACACATACCGCCATATTTGCGGCATATACAAAGGAGTTATCATGTCCATCCGCGATACCGTCACCGGAGTTCAGCATGTCGGCATCCCCACCACCGATCTTGAGGGCACTATCGCCTACTACGAGAAGCTCGGCTTCGAGTGCCTCGGCATCTACCCGAACGGGGAAGATCGTTGCACCTTCCTGCGCCTGAACAATCTGACGCTTGAGGTGTGGACCATGGACCCCACCCCGATGGAAAACGGCGCGATCAACCACTTCGCGCTCGACTCCACCGACATCGAAGCCTCGTTCGCCGAAGCGCAGAAGCTCGGCCTGAACTTCGTGGAAGGCTCCATCCAGCACATTGACACCTTCTGGGAGCACGGCATCCGTTACTTCAACGTGCTCGGCCCCAACCACGAGGTCATCGAGTTCTGCCAGATCATGTAGTTCGGCGTGCCATGGTGTCGGCAGGTGCCACGCATATGCCGACACCATGGCGCCCATAGATCAACAGTTTCAGTCATATTCAACCGTTCAAGTCCATATGGAGAAAAAGGGATACACAATCATGGACAAGACCACATCCAAGAAAGAGGCGTGGGTAGAGAGCTCCGACGGCTACCTTGACCGTACGCCCGTTCTGCAGTTCGCGATGACTTCGATCCTGTTCGCATTCTGGGCGATCGCTCAAAGCCTCAACGACGTACTGATCACTCAGTTCAAGCCGGTGTTTGAGCTGACCGATATGCAGACCGCTCTGGTGCAGTCCGCGTTCTACGCCGGCTACTTCATCATCGCCATCCCCGCTTCACTGTTCATCAAGAAGACGAGCTACAAGGCGGGCATCATGACCGGCCTCGCGTTCTTCGCGCTCGGCTGCTTCATCTTCTTCCCGGCCTCGCGTCTGATCACGTACGAGGTCTTCCTGTTCGCCATCTTCGTTGAGGCCATCGGCCTGAGCTTCTTGGAGACCTCGGCCGACACCTACGCCACCCTGCTTGGCCCGAAGCGTCTGAGCACGCTGCGACTGAATGTGGCGCAGACCATGAACGCACTTGGTCTGATCACCGGCGTGCTGCTCGGCAAGTTCTTCGTATTCCAGGATTCCAACCTGCACACCCAGATGGAGGAGCTGCGCAAGACCAATCCGCAGGCCGCTCTTGACCTCGCCTCCGAGCAGCTCGGCCGCACACTGCAGCCGTACATCGTGGTTATGATCGTCATGCTTATCTTCATCGCGCTGTTTGCGGTCGTCAGGTTCCCGAAGTGCCGCCCGCAGACCAAGGAAGGCGATGTGGCCAAGGCCAAGCTCGGCGAGACCATGACCTATCTGGCACACAACGGCCGCTTCTGGCAGGGCATCGCGGTCCAGTTCATCTACATCGGCGCGCAGACCGGCATCTGGTCGTTCACCATGCGTCTGGTGCTCAACGTCGCCGACCAGACCGGCATCAAGGTCACCGACCGCGACTCGGCCAACTACATGATCATGAGCTACATCGTCTTCTTCGTGGGACGTATCTCCGCCAGCTACCTGCTTTCGAAGTTCCGTGAGACCCGTGTGCTGGCGGTGTACATGGTCGTCGGCTGCGTGGTGCTTATCGGCACGGCGTTTGTGCCGGGCATGGCTTCCGTCTGGCTGGCCGTACTGGTCTCCCTGTTCCTCGGACCGGGCTGGCCGACGATCTACTCGCGTACCTTGAAGACCGTCGAGGATCGTCGTCACACCGAGACCGCCGGCGCCATCATCGTGATGGCTCTGGTCGGCGGCGCCATCCTGCCGATGGCTCAGGGCGCGCTCTCCGACGCTACCTCGATGCAGTTCTCCTTCATTCTGCCGGCCATCGAGCTGCTGATTGTGGGTCTCTACTTCATCAGCGAATTCAAGCGCGATAAGTACACCCCGGCTCAGCTCAAGGAAATGTCCGAGAAGGGCGAAATCGCCAACTGAGTCACCGGTCATGCGGCCAAATCCATGGATGCGGCCGCATGACAACCAACTCGACGACCAACGCCGAGGAAGCAAACCGAATCGGCATAACAACAGGGCATGGGCTCTCCGCCATACGTATTGCGTGCGGAGAGCCCATGCCCTGTTGTTATGCCCTATTGTTCACGTCCACTCCCACCGTCATCGTCCGCTTATTGTCACTGAGCTATTTACCTGCACCACGCACTGCTTCACCCTGGACCAGCTTAAGCATTGCGCCTGTGGCGTGTCGGTCAACTAAACCGGTTTAGAATGGTGCCGTCCCTGAGATGTATCCCTGATCTCACCTTCACACCAACCAAAGAAAAACAAAGAAGTTGACTGTTATGAGCACAGCCCCAGTCCCGAAGTCGGTTTCGGACTTCATGCAGCACATCACCGAACTGTGCGGCACCGAGCACGCCCGTTGGGCCGAGAATTTCAATGCCTGCTTCGCCAACACGCTAACCACCACCGTCCGCCGCCACGACGACGGCACGACGTTCCTGCTCACCGGCGACATCCCCGCCATGTGGCTGCGCGATTCGACCGCGCAGGTCCGTCCGTATCTGGTGCTGGCGCAACACGATCCCGAGTTGGCGGACATGATCTGCGGACTGGTACGCCAACAGTTCCGTTACATCAATATCGACCCGTATGCGAACGCCTTCAACGAGGAGCCCAACGGCAATACCTGGGACCCGCACGATCAGTCCAACTTCTCCAGCCCGTGGCTGTGGGAGCGCAAATATGAGGTGGATTCCCTGTGCTACCCGATTCAGCTCGCCTGGCTGCTCTACGCCAACACCGGACGCACCGATCAGTTCGACGATGAGTTCGTCTCCGGCGTGCGCAAGATCCTCGACGTGTTCGAAACCGAACAGGATCACTCAAAGTCACCGTACTTCTTCATCCGTCAGACCGACCTGCCCACCGAAACGTTGGACAATGATGGCAAGGGTTCGCCCGTCGCCGTCACCGGCATGACCTGGTCCGGATTCCGCCCCAGCGATGACGCCTGCACCTATCACTATCTGGTGCCGGCGAACATGTTCGTCGTCGTGGTGATGGAGTACCTCGAACGCATCTTCGGAGCGGACCTTCTTAACGACCCCGCAATCGCAGAGCGCGCCGCAGCCCTGCGCGCCTCGGTGAAAAACGGCATCGAAACCTACGGCAAGACCACGAATCGTGCCGGCGAAACGATCTACGCCTTCGAGACCGACGGCCTTGGCAACTACAACATCATGACGGACAGCAACGTCCCTGACTTGATGGCCGCACCTTACTTGGGCTACTGCGCCACGGACGACCCGATTTATCTCGCCACGCGCCGCACGATACTCAGCGACGAGAACCCGTACTATTACGAGGGCAAATACCTCAAGGGCATCGGCTCTCCGCACACGCCGCCACGTTACGTCTGGCCGATCGCACTGTCGATCGAGGCGATGACCAGCGCAAGCAAGGAATTCGAAGCCGAAACCCTTGACCGTCTCGTAGCCACGGACGCCGGCACGCATCTCATGCACGAAGGCATCGATGTGGACGATCCGACCAAATACACACGAGAATGGTTCAGCTGGTCGAACATGATGTTCTGCGAGCTGGTCATGGACTATTTCGACATTCGCGTGAAACGCTGATGACCTTTCCATCCACGGATGAACAGCGGATGTGCAATGCGTCACAGCCTCATTTTCCGTGCTTGAAAAATACCCAAGCCGTGGAATACTAGACCACGGATGGAGTGCGTGCGGTCACGTTCCTGCAACGAATTACACGCACGACGTATCTCTCCCAAGGAAGGAAGGAATCCAACCAATGACCAATCCCAAGTATTCTCTCGGCACCGAAGCCAACCGCATTTTCATGGCTTCCGAAACCTATGAGCTGTTGAAGTTCGGCACCGGATTCCCCGCCCCGAACGGCGGCTCCGGCTGGTTGAACGGTGACGGTTCGCTGGACCCGTCTCAGGGCGTGCAGACTTGGATCACCTGCCGTATGGCTCACGTGTATTCCATCGGAGCGCTGCTTGGCTACCCCGGTGCCGGCGAGCTGGTCGACAAGGCGCTCAAAGGACTGACCGGCATCCTGCACGATGACGAGCATGGCGGTTGGTATCCGCAGGTCAACGAGGACGGCTCCCCCGCCCCGGACAAGATCTGCTACACCCACGCCTTCGTGATTCTCGCGGCATCCTCCGCGCTGTTGGCTGGACGTCCCGGTGCCAGTGAGCTGCTGGATGAAGCTCTGAAGACCTTCAACGAGCGTTTCTGGGATGACGAGACTGGTCTTGCCGTCGACACGTGGAATACCGAATTCACCAAACTGGATCCATATCGCGGCCTCAACGCCAACATGCACACCACCGAGGCCTTCCTCGCCGTTGCGGATGCCACCGGAGACAACACCTACCGCGTACGTGCCGGCCGCATCATCGATCATGTCATCGGCTGGGCGAAGAACAACGAGTGGCGCATCCCTGAGCACTTCAACTCCGACTGGTCCATCAACCTCGAATTCAACGCCGACAAGAAGGACGATCAGTTCAAGCCGTACGGCGCCACCCCCGGCCACGGCATCGAATGGGCTCGTTTGATCACCCAGTGGGCGCTGAGCTCCTTCGCCAACGCTGAGGGCGCGGAGCCTTACATCGAGGCCGCCGAGCTGCTGTTCGCCCGCGCCGTGGCCGATGGCTGGAACGCCGATGGCACCGTGGGCTTGGCCTACACCACCGACTGGTCCGGCAAGCCGGTGGTCACTGACCGCATGCACTGGACGCTTGCCGAGGGCCTGAACACTTCGGCAACGCTGTATGCGGCCACCGGCAAGGAGGAGTACGCCAACTGGTACGCCACTTTCGCCGAATATGTGGATGAGCATCTCATCGACCATGAGGGCGGATCCTGGTTCCACCAGCTCGACAAGGACAACAAGGTGATCGGCACGGTATGGCCAGGCAAGTCTGACCTGTACCACGCCTTCCAGTCCACGCTGATCCCGTTCCTCGATCCGGCCGTTTCCGTCGCGACTGCCGTCAAGAACGCTGCGTGATCCGTACGGAACGCCTCTGTTCGCACATAAGATAAGGGCCGTGACTCCTGTCCATCGCTGGAGCCACGGCTCTTGCCGTAAGTGTCGTAAGTGTCGTAAGTGTCGTAAGTGTCGTCAGTGCATCAGTTGATGCTCCGCGAGGTACTGTCGCGTATCACCAGGCTCGGCGTGAGAATCTTGCGATTGCCGGAAACCTTGTCTCCCGCGAACATCTTGAGCAACAGTTTGGCGACTTTGGCACCGTACTCGCTGGCGTCACGATGCACCGAAGTGATCGCAGGATAGGCGGCTTCGCAGACGAAGCTGTCCTCGAAGCTCACGATCGCCGGCAGGTTGAATGGGTAACGCAGCCCCGATAATTCACCTACGCCTTGGACGGTCCGCTCATAGTTGTCCAGCACGTACCATTCGGTGATGGAGTGCAGGCTCGCCGCCGCCAACGTCTCGCTTTCGTAGATAAATGCCGTGGGCGGCGTCGGTGACTGCAGCAGGGTCAAGGTCTGTTCGCTGGCTCGTTCCGCATCGAAATCCGTATACTCCACGTAGATGGATTCAAGATTGTTCTTGACTGCGAATTCACGGAAGGCCGCCTCACGGCCGCGAGAATAGTCCAGCGTGGGATCGCCGGAAAGATAGGCGATGCGGCGATGCCCCATGGAACGCAAATGGTCGAGAATCGTGTCCATCGTTTTGGAATCGTCGATGGACAGCGAAGGTATCAGATTGTTCGGGTCAGGGCCGCCGGCAAGTACCGCAGGCATACCCATCGACGTCAGCAGTTCGGGACGGGGATCGTCCGTACGCAAATCGACCAAGATCACGCCGTCCACACGCTTGCGCGCAGACCAATCACGATACACCGCAGCCTCTTCTCTGGCGGAAGAGCACGGCCGGTACAGCAGACCGTAGCCTTTACGGCTCAGCGAAGCCTGCACGCCGGCCATGAAATGCAGCATGAACGCTTCCTCGTTCAAACCCTGTTTGAATCGGGCCGGCGCGAAGCCTACGGTCATGGTCTTCGAGGAGCCCAATGCCTGAGCAGCATAGACCGGTGTCCAGCCAAGTTTGGCGGCCGCCTCCTTGACCCGTCGCTTGGTTTCGGCCGAAACACCAGGTCGATCGTTGATGGCGAACGATACGGCGGTCTGCGATATACCCAGTTCATCGGCGATATCTTTCAAGCTGACGCGCGTGGACCCTGCACCGGGGGTTTGAGCGGAGGGCTCCTTCGAAGACTTCATCGTCCACTCCTGTTCTTTGATAGGGGCCAGCCTGACCAACCTGTCGCACCACTATTATTACGGCTGCACGCTCGCTGTATTCCACTGGCATGGTCAGCAGATCAGGGCTGCTGTTCAAGTCGCCGAATTCAGATACCGTATATCGTCAGTATACCGAAGGGCAACTAAACTGTTTCAGTTCCTTCCATTCAGCGTCGTACGGTCACGGCGGCGCAGTCAGTCTGATCCAACATGGAGAAGCTCACACGCACCTCACCGTCACCGAAATCGGCCAGATGCTCCACAGGTACGGTGAAGCATGCTTCGCAACGTTCGTTCGGCATCAAATCGAGATACGTGGAATCGACCAGCATCGACAGTCGCGGAATACGATGTCCACCGGTGCAATGCGCAAACAGGTTCAATGCACCCTGCGCCTTACGCTCACCGGCTTGAATATCCGCAACAACCATAGCCGCATCGTGCTGCACCCAAGCTCGAACATCAGTGACCGTCACACCGTCCAGCGCGCCCTTGCCGTAACCAAAAGCGCACAATACCGGTTCGACGGCGTCCTTATAGACGTGAGCGGCGCTTTGCCGGTCGTTATAGCGAACCGGAACAGCTCCGGCGAATGCGGGCAACGTGACCGGCAGTCGGCCAGGCATCGTCGCGCCCGCCACAAGGGCGTCGGCAACCACCTGCGGCCCGAACTGACCGGCATAGCCGGCCCAGATCGTCATGACGGACAACGCCTTGACATGAGTCAGCACATGTGCACGTCCGCATACCGCCACGGATATGATCGGCGCATCGGTTAGCGCGCGAATCTCGTCAAGCATCGTATCCTGACGCCACGGCAGACTGATATCGGCCAGATCAACGCCTTCACCACAGGTTGCGCCATATTCGGCCACGGCCTTTGCCGCACCGTTGTTGTCGAACTCGCTATCGTAGCTGCGCTCGCTGGTGCCGCCGCAGACGAATACCACCATTGCCGCCTTATTCCAGATTTCCGGTGCCAAGTCCGAGGGCGAGGCGGCAAGATGCACCCGTTGCGCTCCAAGCCGATCATGTAGTTCTCGATAGATGCTCGAACGTTCCTCCGGACGCACCGGTGCGGTGTAATCGCCCACGAAGCAGTCGAAGTCATCCGCGAAAGGCCCGGCGACGACCACATCGCCGGTGACACCGTCGAGCGGAGCCGCAGCCGTCACAGTCTCGCGGTTATCGTTCAGCAATGTCACGGTTTCACGCGCGATGCTGCGGGCGTGTTCACGTCCCTCCTGCAATGCGTATTCGATCTGTCCGGTCTGCGGCACTGGTATATCGGCAAGATTTTTGCCGTCTTCCGGCAATAGACCGAATCGCGATTTGAGTTCGAGCACACGACGCAACGACGCATCGACCGCGTTGGCCACAGCTTCGTCATCGGCATATTCCGCAAGATGCGTGAAGCCCTCATCCCATAGCGATACGTCAACGCCTGCGAGCAGCGCGGCACGGCCAGCGGCTGGAATAGAGCCGGTCATGCCTTCGAGACGGTCCACGGCCACACCATCGGCCATCACAATGCCATCAAAGCCAAGAGTTTTTCTCAGATAGTCTTTGAGCAGCCACGGGTTGGCACAGCAAGGCACCGAATCGATGTCGTTGTAGGCGGCCATGAAGCCCCAAGCTCCGGCTCTGGCACCGGCCGCAACTGGTGCCAGATGAATCTCATGCAAATCATGCTCGCCGAGTACCGCGGATTGGCCGTTGCGCCCTCCGACCGCCTCGCCCTGTGCGGCGAGATGCTTGAGCACCACGGCCACTCCCCCGTTGCCGACCTTGGAGCGATTGTCGCCTTGCATGCCCAATACGATGGCCTCGCACAGTCGAGATGCCATTAGCGGGTCTTCGCCAAAACATTCCTCGCAACGTCCCCATCGTGGGTCGCGGGCGATGTCCAGTCCGGAAACCAATGCGATATGGATGCCGCTGGCTGCCAATTCCGCAGCGACAGCCGCTTCGGCTTCCCGCACGGCTTGCGGGTCAAAAGTCGCGCCAAGTGCAAGATTCGTCGGCAACACGGTACCGCCCAGCGCCTGATGGCCATGCGGAGCCTCTTCACTGAGCAGCACACCGATGCCATGGCTGCCTCGTTCCAGCACGGTCTGCTGGATTAGGTTCACCGCTTCCGCTCGCTCTTCAGGACGAATGCCATTACCCCAATGCTGGCCCGACCAGGGGTCGGCGCGCAGCAGTCCATACAGGAGCCCGAGACCACCCCAACGATCGATTTCACGTTTAAGTTCATCAGTGGCAATAAGACGGCCGGCCGGATCTCGGGTCACTGTCTTCCAGCCGAGCAGCCGCTGATTGAGCTGTCCGACCTTTTCGGTGAAACTCATCTGTGCGATGATGCGTTCAATGCTCTGTTGGCTGCTGGCCATATTGTTCTACCTCGCTGTAGTGCTGATTTCCCCGATAATGAGGTGAAAGGGAAGAAAAATGAATTACCAATGATAAAACCGGTTGCGGGGCCTGCAATAAGTCCCGCAACCGGTGATTCAATCAGTCGACGGATTCGAATGCTGGGTCAGAGACCGCCGAATAGAACCGTGCCTGATACGGAGCCGTGTCTCGGTGGATCTCATCGATACCACGGCGGCGCAGTTCGTCCGCATCGGAGGCGACGGCGGAGGTGACGATGGTCGGGCGTCTGCCGGCGACTTCGAGTTTCATCCACAAATCGCACAGCGAGCCTCCCGGGCCCAGCGAACCACGGTGAACCGGGTTGCCGGTGTCGTCCACGTCAACGACCACTGCCACGGACTTGGCGTCTGCAGGCTTCATATCGCGATACTGCTTGGCTAGTTCGCCGAATTCGCGACCGATAGGCTTCAGATTGCCGTGCTCGTCGAACAAGCCGAGCGAGTATTCCAGCTGAGGGAAGTCCGCCAGCGTAGACGGCACATCATGCGAGCACCACCACGTGATGCCCCACAGATTCGGGCAGTCAAGTGCCTTGGTCACGGCACGACGGCAGAATTCCGGCGTATCTTCGGTAGCGAGCACGTTCTCGGGTGCGCCCACCTCTTGCAGCCATACCGGGCGGTCCGCCGGACCGAACGCCTTCGCCAACTCGGCCAGATACAGCGCATATGAATAGCATTCTTCGCTTTTATCGCCATAGCCCTGACCGATGCCGTTGAACACCCACGAGTGGATAGTGGTCAGATCGCCCTTGGTGGCGGACTGCACCGGCGTAAACGGATGACCATCGATGAACCAAGTGCCGTCGTTGACGCTGTAAAGCGAAAGAGCATCACCGCGCTTGGCGGCTGGCAGCAACGTGTCCAGCCATGCGTCGATCTGCTCGCTGGTAGCCGTCATCTTGGTCGGATGAGGGCGATCAGAAAGCTGATTGACCTCATTGCCCAGTGTGAGCCCCTTGAAAGCATCCTCCTTGGAGAGCTCATCGGCCATTACCGTGATCAGCTCACGCTCGGAGGTCACAGCATCCGGATCGGTGAACATGTTGCCCTTATGCCAGGTAACCAGCCAAGAAGGAAGGAAATCAAAGCTGGACAGGTGCCCTTGGAACACGTCCACATAAGCATCCAGTCCGTGTTCACCGGCCATGTGCACCACGCGGCGTACATCGTCGACACCCTTCATATTGATCCAGGTGCGGTTCGGCTGCAGATACGGCCAGATCGGGAAGATACGCACATGATCCATACCGAGATCGGCGATCTGCTTGAGATCGTTGTCGATGCTCGACCAATCAGGATTCAGCCACGAATGGAACCAGCCATGCGAAGGCGTATAGTCAACGCCGAATTTCATAGTATTGTCCTTTCGCGAGCGATCAGCCCTTGACGCCACCTTGTTCAACGCCGCGGAAGAAGTACCGCTGGAAGACCAAGAAGAAGATGATGATTGGAATGAGAGCCAGAACCGTGCCGGCCGCGATAAGTCTAGGATCGGAGAAGAACGTGCCGCGAAGACGGTTCATACCGACGGTCAACGTGAACGTGGAATCATCGGCAAGCACGATCAACGGCCAGAGGAAGTCGTTCCATGCGCCCACGAAGGAGAAGATCGCCACAACGGTCGCCGTGCCAATCACCTGAGGGACGCAGATCTGGAGGAACCGCTGCCAGACATTGGCACCGTCTACCTTCGCGGCCTCTTCGAGCTCATAGGGCACGCCACGGAAGGCGTTGGTCATGAGCATGACGTTGATGGGCTGAATAAGCCCCGGCAGAGCTGCCGCAAGCAGCGTGTTCTGCAAGTGCATGCCACGAATCACAAGGAACTGGGAGATGATCACCGTCTCCACAGGAATCATCATGCAGGCGAACACCAAAGCAGTGACGAATCCCTTTCCCTTGAACTTCAGTCGAGCCAGCGCATAGCCGGCGAGCGTCGAACCGATTACGTTGCCGCACACGGAAATAATGGCCACGATGGCGGAATTACGCGTGTAGGTCAGAATCGGAATGGCATTGAGGGCCTTAGTGAAGTTAGCGAAAGTGAAATCTTTCGGGAACAGATAGGGCGGAACTGAATAGATGTTATCCCCCGGGCCCTTGACCGCCAGCATCAACTGCCAAATCATCGGTCCGATAAGAATGACGAACATGAATACCAGCAAGACATACTGGATGATGCGTGCTGCTTTTCCTCGTTGGTTATGCATTACGATCCGCCTTGCGCTGAACAATGTTCTCAATGACGATCAGTGTGCCGAGGATAACGAACATCAGCATACTGATGGCTCCCGCGTAACCGGTTCGCGCCTGCAGACCGGTACCTTCACGCTTGATGAGCATGGACATGGTGAGGTCTTCACCACCTGTGCCGCCCGTACCACCGGTCAACACATAGATTTCGTTGAAGACTCGGAACGCTGCAATGGAAGACAAAAGCATGATAAGCATCATCGTCGAGCGGCAGCCAGGCACAGTGACGTGCAGGAACTGACGAATCGGACCGCACCCGTCCAGCTCGGACGCCTCATACAGCGAGGGATCGATATTGGCCAGAGCAGACAGGTAAATCACCATGTAATAACCAAGACCGGTCCAGATCGTAACCAACATGGCGCTGAAGAGCAACAGCCAACGATCGGTGAGGAAGGGAATTGGTTCGGTGATCCACTTCATCGCCTTGAATATCGAATTCACCAGGCCACGGCTATCAAGCAGGTTAGTCCAAATCAGACCGACGATAACGGACGACATGACAACCGGCATATAGAAGGACACTCGGAAGAATGCAAGTACCCTGCCGTTTCCGGAGACCAGAGCGGAAAGGATCAACGGGAAGATAACCATGCAAGGCACTACGCACACCACGTACAGTGATGAATTGAGCAACGCGGTCTTCAGTCGAGGATCGCCAAACATCTTGATGTATTGGTCGAAGCCAACGAACGAACCGGGCTTGAGCATGGTGGCGTCCGTAAAGGACAGCTTCAGCGTGTTGATGAACGGAATGATGAAGAATACCACGATGACGATAAGCGCTGGGAGCACGAACAGCCACGGGGCAAGTACACCATTTTCGGGGATTCGACGCGACTTGTCGACCTCATTCAAATGCTTCGTCTTTTTCGAGGAAACTCGGGCGGGCTTTTCGCCCGCCCGAGAAGTCGCTCGCGTCGCAGACGTCGAGCTGGCAACCATGATTACTGCTGCAACCTCTCATCGGAGAACTTCACAGCCGAATCAAGGGCATCCTTAACGGACTGCTTGCCCTGAATGGCCTGAGCAACCTGTTCACGCAGGTTGGTGGTGTCCTGAGCCTCAGAGAATTCCGGCGGAACCCACAGGGTGCCGGTCTCAATCTGCTCGGCGGAAATCCTCATGGCCTGAGATTCCAGATCATCGCCTTCAGGCTTGAAGAACGGATCATCCATGGAGTCCTTGGTGGACGGGAAGATGTTCGCAAGCTTATCGAACTTGACCTGATTCTCCTTGTTGGTGACATACTTGGCGAAGTCAATGGCCAGGGCCTTGTTCTTGGTCTGGGAGTTGACAACCAGCATTTCCATGAAGATGTTGGCGGAAGAGTTGGCCAGACGCTTGGTCACGATGAGGTTCTTGTAGACCTCGGGAGCGTTCTCCTTGAAATCGTTCACGGAGTAGAGGCTGCCGGCCATGGCCATAACCTTGCCCTGCTTGAAGGCGTCGGTCTCACCGTTCCAGTTCGCGTTCAGAGCTTCCTTGGACAGTGCACCGCTGTCATACATCTTCTTGTAGTTCTCAATGAAGCTCTGTGCCTTGTCGCTGTTGAACGTATAGGAGGTGCGATCCTTGTTCATCATTTCGACGCCGTATTCGCCATAGTTCTCGCTGTTGGGCAGCTTGGCGAGCATAGAGATCCCCTTCTCGCCACAGGTCTTGCCGATCTGATCAGCGAGCTTGAAGAAGTCATCATATGTGGTCGGCAGGTTGCTGGCATCAGCGCCACATGCCTCAACGGCGGCCTTGTTGTAGAACGTCGGGCCGGTGTTGAGGTACCACGGGAAGCCGTAAGTACCCTCTTCAAGGCCTTCACCCTTGAAGGTGGCGCCCTTCCAAGCGTTGTCAAGGTATAGATCCTTGGCAGAAGGATCTTCCTGGGCGATGTTCAGCAGCGTGCCAGCCTTGGCGAGGATATATGCAGCGTTCGGGCCCATGTCGATGACATCAGGCAGCGAGCCTGCAGCGGCATCGGCGGACAGCTTGTCCTCGTAGCCTTCAGACGGCTGGTCAACCCACTTAATCTTCGTGCCGGGGTTATCCTTCTCATACGCGGCAATCAGATCTTCAAAGTACGGGGTGTACTTGTCGTTCTTCAGATTCCAAGTCTGGAAAGTGATCTCGCCGCTCAGCTTGCCATCGGACGAGCTGGCATTGTTGTTGCTGCCACCGCATGCAGCCATGGACATCACCATGGCAACGGCACCACCAACGGCAACCACACCTTTCGCGGAGAACCTCATGGCTCATTCCTTTCTCTTGTTTAACTCCCGCCCATCATCGGACAGAAACTGTGTATTTCACTCGACAGATTCGGCTGAAAACGCCAAACTCAATAACTCTCCTTCGACTTGCTCCGTCGAGCTAAAGCGATTTAGTAGACGCATCTCAAAGAATCGTTTACTAAATCGGTTTAGTTAAAGAATAGCACGGAACTCAGGAAGCACAAAATCCTGAATGTCGCCTTTACTCGTACGGCGTGTCGTCTGCAAATAAGCCAGAAAGACAACGAAAACGCTGGCGTTCTCATCTGCAACAATAAGAACGCCAGCGTTCAGATTTAACCAATGGTTTTCACTTAACGGCGAATACGCAACGTGGCGAGCTGGAACGGACCGAGGTGCAGGCGAGCGCCTTCGGCGGGCTGCTCACTGTCAATACCGTCCGAGACAAGGGCCACAGGCAGATCTGCGGCGATAGCATCGCCTTCCAGCACGTTCGTTTCGCGAATCGTGGCGTTGCGCAACGCGTCGCACACATGCACACTGGCCTCAGCGCGGCCACCTGCAGCTTCATAGACGCGGACAACGAGGTCGCCGGAGCCATCGTCCGCCAGCTTCACCCAGTCGATCACAGCCGTGCCATCCGTTACATCGAGACCGACCAACGGTTCGACAGCAGGCACGTCATGGAGCACTGGAGCATTGAGCTCACACGCGGCGTCCACAGCGCGTTCCACCGTGGCGTCGGCCACGACTGACCAGTCGTAGTCATGCTGACCCGCATCGGTACGCGGATCGGGGAAAGTGGGTGCGGAAACCAGAGACAAACGGAACATCGTACCGCCGCCCAAGCCCCGCGCAGCATCCACAGGAAGCTGCAGTGCATCGGAACCGTATATCGATCCGTTCACCACCGCAGCCGCATATCCGGCTTCACGCAGAATCGCGAACCGGTTCGTACTGCTTTCGAACTTGGCTTCATCGGAGGCGCTGTTCTTGACGATCGGGCGTTCGACCAGACCGTACTGGCAGTCGTATACCGCACGATCAGCGGTAACAGTCAACGGCACATCGACCTTGAGGAAACGTTCCTTAGCCCGCCAATCGACGCTCGTATGGAAATCAAGCTGCTTGGCACCGGGACGCAGTGTAATCGTCGTATTGATTACCGTCTGCCCCACAATGGTACGCGTAACGACTACAGCAGAACCTCGTTCGTCGATAGATGCCTCGACGATTTCGCCGTCCAGACCTTCGGCCATCAGCAGGGATTCGCGCTCAATCTCCCAAGCGTCCCAGACAGCAGGTTCATCCTTCATCAATTCGTATCGGCCCAGACGAGTGCCCGCAGGAACCAGCTCACGTCCACGAGACTCATCGATCAGCGAGGAAATGCCACCATCCGATTCGATAACCGTCGAAAGCGCCCCGTTGGAGATACGAATGCGCCCGTCATCGAGATTTTCAACCCGCGCCGGCAACGTCTCCCCTTGTGAGCAAATCGAACGGACCTGCCACGAACCACCGTCCGCGCGATATTGGCTGATGCGCGCGGACGGCAACAGGTCGCGATCAGGATGCGAGGCACGCAGCACTGCACAAATCTGTTCGGCGATCTCCTGCAGCCGCTGAATATCACGGCGGTAATCCTCACGCGCTTCGCGATGCACCCAAGCGATACCCGATCCGGGAAGAATATCGTGGAACTGGTTCAGCAGCAGCGTCTTCCAGATGCGGTCCATCTCCTCGCTCGGATAAACGAAGTTCGGATCGGCAATCGAGGCGGCAGCACCCAGATACTCAACCGTGCGCAGCAGCGATTCCTCCGTGCGGCATCCACGCTTCATATCCTGCTGGGAGGTCAATGTACCGCGATGCAGTTCCAGATACAGCTCACCCTTATATACCGGCATTTCAGGTCCGGCGTTCTCTTCGATCTGCCGGTGCGCCTTGTCGAAGAACTCGTTGGGGGTCTCGATGTTCACACGGGAAACGCCTTCAAGGTTCTCATAGCGGTGCAGGTGCTCCATCATGTCGCGCGTGGGGCCGCCGCCGCCATCGCCGAAACCGAAGAGCAGAATCGAGCGGTCAGCAAGATCCTTGTTTTGGAAGTTCTTCTCGGCGTAGTCGAGTTCCTGAACCTTGCACCATGCCGCGTACGTGTCCGAAGGCGGGAAATGCGTGAAGATGCGCGAGCCGTCGATGCCTTCCCACATGAACGAGTGGTACGGGAACTTGGTGGTGTCGTTCCAGGAGATCTTCTGGGTGAGGAACCATTCGTAGCCGGCACGGCGAGCGATCTGCGGCCATGCGCCCGTGTAGCCGAAGCTGTCGGGAAGCCAGATGCCCTTCGGCTCCACACCGAGATGCTCCTTGAAGTAGCGACGACCATAGCTGATCTGACGAATCAACGATTCGCCGGTGGGCAGCATGCCGTCGGACTCCACCCACATGCCGCCGACCGGGATGAACCGACCTTCGGCGATGCGCTGCTTCATACGGGCGAAGATATCGGGATGATCCTCCTCCAGCCATGCATACTGCTGGGCGGAGCTCATCGCGTACTTGAAGTCGGGATCCGCGTCCATCAACGCCAGAGCGTTAGACACGGTACGGGCCACCTTGCGGCGGGTCTCACGCACCGGCCATAGCCATGCGGAATCGATATGCGCATGTCCGATCGCACTGACGTTCATTGCGGAGGCATTCGCCGGTTTGGCAAGCACACCGGCAAGCTGTTCGCGCGCCGCGACCACGGAGTCAAGACGCTGCTCGTCGAAAACATTGATCGAGCGCTGCAGCGCCTTGGCGAGCTGCCAGTAGCGGGGCGACTGCTTGTCGGCCGCCTCCATGAGCTGCGAAACCACATCAAGGTCCACGGAATAGTTCTCGAAGCGCTGGTCAAATTCAGTCAGGTCCGCAGACTTGAACACATAGGGCTCATCCGGCTTGCCCGTGGCCTTCTCACCGAGCTCGGTCACGATGAACGGCGGCACACCGAGCAGCAGCGGATTGCACGCGGCTTCCAGATATACGGTGAAGCTGCCATCCTCGGCAATCGGCACCTGGGCATTGCCATCGGCGTCCATGAACGGCACCCAATGGTTGAGCGGGTGCACGGCCTTGATGGCGGTACCGTCCTCACGGTAGACGAGTCCTTCGATGTGGCCACCGCAGGAGTGCGGATACCAACCGAGGTCAATCATCAGCTCCAACGGGCGACCCTGAGGATAACCGGCCGGCACAACACCGGACAGACGGAACCAGACCGTACCCCATGTGGTGCCCCATTCGTTGCCGAGCGTGAACGGATGGAAGGTGATTTCCCCGCGACCGACCTTGTCGAAGAACTCGCCGGACGGCATCGGTTCGCCGGGAATATCGAAGGCCTCCACCTTCAGATGTTCAATTACCGGATGGATATGCGGGTTGACTCGTTGACGCAGCACGCGCTTGCATCGTTCGAGCTGTTGCTCTGGTTTGAGAAACATTCTGGCCTTTCCCCTTGTGTGTCGCCGCGATTCGCGGTCACCTCATCGTGCCGCCGCCCCTGTTACATGGCGTTTCGGCCCGCGCCTCCCTTTCGGAACTAAAGCGCTTTAGTACCTTAAGTTTGGACGCTCTCACCAGCAATGTCAAGCCGCTTTCCCCCGCGCGTGTTCCGGACTGTCGATTTAGTCGGCCTTGCAACGGTTCTGCTTCGCCACAACCACCCGTTTCGCCGCCCACTTCACCTTGTCAATCTTGTGTTTGAACCCGTGTTTGCCAGTCTGAGCGGCGACTGGTTGTCGGCAGCGCGCCCGATAGCGGGTTCACCGTGACTGGTTGTGCATTTCACGATGTACACCATAATGGGTACGGCTCCACTATCCCACTGGCGGGACGGGAAGATGCAGCATCTTTCTTTGTGATTTCGCGTGCTGGATTCCTTGCCTAGCCAGATGGAGTGTTGACGTTGGCGGCATTCCCCTAATTCCGCTCCGTTCACGTTGGTAGCATCAGCGAGGCTGATTTTTATTGCCCGTTCTCCACCGAATAGGTGTCGCACGAGGCGAACGCGGACTGCCCCGTGCCCTTATGGGTCTGATATTCTTTGCCATCGACCTTGATGGTGCACGTCACTTCCTGCGAGTCGTCTCCCATGACATCTCCGCTGACCGTGAGGCTCATCCACTTCTTGGCGTCCTCTCCGGTGAATGTCTTCGACCACGTGCCTTGGAAATCTTCGGAGCTGATACCTCCACCTGCATTCCATGTGACGGTCCCCTTACCGGTTGCAGTGGCGGTCATTTCCACGGTTTCAACGGACTGGTTGAGGTTCCCTTTGGAAAGCTCGTCGAGCGATTTGGATAGATATGTTTGATACGCAAAGGTGACAGCGATCGCCAAGATGGACAGCACGGCACCGATTACAGCGAGGATGCGTCCCGAATGATCTGGACGGTCACGTCAAGTTCGTCGACATCTGATTATGGTTCATCCTCAACATGCGTTCGATCAGTGCGTGCCCCACAATTCCATCAGCGCGTTCTGCTCTGAGGTGCGGTCAATCGTGATCCCTAACCATCGAAACCACATCATGGTTGATTCTGCGAATGGTCTCATCCGAAAGCATCTCATCGGTGGTCATCCAACGGCAGTCTTTGGAATCCACATGGAAATGATCGCTCTTCCACGCTTCAGGCATGGTCTTGATATCCGCCCGGTACAGGGTGTAATCGTAGACGCGATTCTCCTGATGCTCGGTAGAGTACTTCTCATGCGTCTCATCGGTGACGCGTCTGAGGGTGAAGTCATCCTTCGGGATCTCGAATCCGGTTGAAAGATAATCCTCGAGCAGTCGAATGTTCTCGGTCTCATTGTCGGCGGTGGCATGGTTCGGGAAGAAATCGCACCCCCACTGACGGTCATGGTAGAGGAGATAACGGTTGCCGTCGCGAATCGCGATGATGCTGCTATGCTTCTCCGTCCTGTCCATGTCTTTCAACTCCTGATACAGTTTCTCGGCGTTAAAGCCTTTTCTCCATGTAATGATAAGCCCGACAAGAGAATACAAGGTCACAAGCGCCGCCGCGATGCCGAACGCGATGGCCAGCCATGACGGCAGGCTTGTGGTGAACGCGGACATGACCAGGAAGGCTCCCTCCACAAGAGCCACTGCGTGCGCCGCCTTCGAACCAAAGCCGATGGCCTCTCGACGCTTCTCCAATGAGGCGCGCAACCGGTTGGAGTCGATTCTTAACAAGATGTTCGGCAATGGTACGCGAGGCGGCGAATAACAAGTCTTTCATATCGTTCTTTTGACCACACTTTGCTCACATTTTTCTGAAACTGGTGAAAGGCAGCGAGATTGGGTGAAAACAAAAAGCCGCTCAGCCTTACTTTTGTAAGGCCTTGCGGCTTGTTTCCGCGATTGCGGAGATAGTGGAGGCGCGGGGAATTGAACCCCGGTCCGATGACCGAGCCCACAGTCTTCTACGTGCGTAGTCTGCTGGCCGTGCGGCGGTTTTTCTGCCCCCATCGATGTCGCAGACAACTGATGGCGAGCATATCCGCAGTTAAAGTCCCGACACAGCCCTGAGGCTCAGCTGTATCAGCAAGTCTTCTTAACGACGCTCAGCATCCTCCCAAAGACGAGGAGGAGTGAACGGAGCGGCTGCTCACTGGTTAATCCTGGCGCGAAGCTCAGGCAGCGAGAGCGAACTCAGTGCGGTTAGATTTAGCACTTATTCTTTTGTCGGGGTCATCCACGAGTGGACCCGACGTTCTCGGCACGCTTCCCTGCAGCGAACAGGTCACCGTCGAAACCGATCGCCCCCAATCTTGAATTATCAAGCTCCGGCCTTCAGACCGGACTTTTCAGACTACACCTCTCCCCTCAAATCCGCAACCTATACGCTCCCGACGAACGCGAAGGCGACGCCAGGATACGGGCGAACGCAACGGTCCGTGCAAAACAGCAATCATCATTTGATAATCGGCTTCAACGGCGCGGAAACATCCACCTGCTGCTTGTTGCCGATGACTTTCGGATCGTTGATGATCTTATCGACCACAGCCATTTTCAACTTAAGCTGTGAGGAGTCACCCCAGACGATCACCCGTGCGCCATCATCCAGTACGGTGGTCACTGAATCCTGCGTTTCTGCGGTGACCTTGGTAATGGACTGTCGCATCGATTCCGGCAACGCACCCAGAATGGCCAGCGCCTCCTTGATCGAACGGTTCTTCAGGCTTGCCTGGGCATCCTTGGTTTCGATGACCGGTATGCCGCTGATGTCCTTGGCGGTTACGGAGTTGAGCACACGCGCATCAGCATCCACCGCGACCAGCGTATCGCCGCTTTTGAGCATGGCGGCAGGTCGTTGCGCGGTGACCTCGACACTCATCGCCTTGGGGAAATGCTTGGTCACTTTGGCCTGTGAGACACCGGGAATGTCTTTGAGCTGTTCGGCAACATCGTTGGTGGAAACCATAAACAATGATTTGCCGGACTGTTGGTCCGCGATCTTATGAATTGTGCTGGCGCTCACCCATTCGTTGGCACCAGAGACTTCGATGCGATTCGCCTCCAGACGGAATGCCGAAGAGAAGAACAACAACCAGAACAACGCCACCAATGCCGCGACGACCGCGCCGGCAATCAACGTCCGCAATGCGATCACCCGCGTGCTCGCACGCCTATGTTCTTTGGCACGTTCGGCGAAGTTCACCACTTTCGGGCGCGAAGCGACTCCGAGCATGCCGGTGGTCTGTCGCAGCGTCTCGGTCACGTAGTCTTCGCTCGGCAATCGTCTGGCGTCTACGAACGCCCCGGCGGGCCCATTGGCCACGGTGACATCAGGCACGAGTTCCGCTTGCACATCGCTGGTGTCCGAGGTCACGGTGCGAGGCTTGCGACTGCGGGCCAAGCGAGCGCCGCTGGCCTTGGATCCCGTATACGATTCGATGGTACGTCCACGATGCGGCTTACGAGTTTTCTGGGATGAGCGAACCACGCCATATGGCCGTCGCACCCCACGCGACTGATGCGCTTCGCCCGTCTGCGGCAATCGACGTGGCTCGTCCGATGCGTGGTGATTGCCCGTCGTGTGTGAGGAGACCGATCTGACCGTACGGGAGGCCATTACTCGCAACGCTCCCTATGCGCCTCAAGAGCCGCAAGCAACACGTCATCCATCTGCGTGATGTCGCCGGCACCCACGGTGATGATCACGTCACCGTGGTGAGCGCGCATGGCCATCATCTTGGCGGCCAGACGCATGTCATCAACCGCCTGAATCCATGAAGACGTTCTGGCATCGCCGAGCTGGCTGGCCGCGTCCACAATGGTGGAGGCAGTCACATCCGGGAAGTCCTCCTGCTTCTCGCGCGCCGGGAAAATGCCCGTGACGATGACGTCATCCGCCTTGGACAAGGCTTCGGCGAACTGGCTCGCGAAGAATTTGGTACGGGAGAACAGGTGCGGTTGGAAGATCACGCGAATGATGTGCTCCGGATATCGACGTCGTGCGGCATCGAGCAAGGCCGCGATTTCGGTGGGATGATGTGCATAATCATCCACCACCGTAACCTGCTTGACCGTACCGCGTATCTGGAAACGACGCGCAGCTCCGAGGAATGTGCCTGCCGCGGACGCAGCCTCGGCAGGGGCCACGCCAAGCAGCACCGCAGCCGTAATTGCGGCCGCCGCATTGCGCGCGTTATGGATGCCCGGCACCTTCAACGTCACATGCTGATCAACCGGATCCCCACCGGTCACCGCTTCCGGCAGGTGCAGCACCATATGTTCGGCACCGCTGCCGGCGCTCTCGCTTTCGGAGCTGATCGACACATACGCCGCGCCGCCGAGATCCGGCAACCCGGCCTGAGGCGTGGTGCCGTAGGCCACGGTATGTGACTTGACCTCTTCCGGCAATGACTGCAGCACAGCGAGAGCATCCGGGTCGTCTGCGCAGATGATCACATGACCCGTGGCATGACCGGCGTGCTGCACGAAAGCGGCGCGGTAATGCGCCTCATCGCCATAATGATCCAGATGGTCAGCCTCGCAATTGGTGATGATCGCGATAGTCGGATGATATTTGGCAAAGCTGCCATCCGATTCATCGGCTTCGGCCACCAGCACCGAACCCCGACCGGCGTGGCCGCCATCAAGTGTCGTGCCATCCGGCCCCTGGATGGAACCGCCGATGGCGTAGCTGGGATCGGCACCGACATGAACGAGAATATGCGCCAGCATAGAGCTGGTGGTGGTTTTGCCATGGGCCCCGGCCACGGTAACCGCCTGTTTGCCATTCATCAGCAGAGCGAGGATGTCGCTGCGGTGCACGATGCGCTTACCGTCCTCATGAGCCGCCACGATTTCCGGATTATCCGGTTTGATGGCACTGGAGTAGACCACGGTTTGCGCATTCGCCACATGATCCGCCTGCTGGCCGAACTCCACAGTGATACCCAACGACTGCAGACGATCGGTTTTGGCACTGCGCTCACGGTCGGATCCGTCCACTGGCACGCCTTGCGCATGCAGCATTTCCGCAAGAACACTCATACCGGCACCACCGATGCCGATAAAATGCGTCGCCCCCAAATCAGACGGTCGCGCATCGGCATCAAACCCGGCGTGAGTAGGATCAAGCACAATGGATTGTTCCTGAGACAATTGACGCTCCTTCATGAATTCCCGGCATCTATTATGGCCGGCATGCAAACCTTGTACCAGCGGTCAGCGATTTGACGCGCTTGCCTTCGCGAGACTCAGCACCTGACGTGCCATGATCTGCGCGGCATCACGAATGCCGTACTGCCATGCTTTGCGACCGTATTCGGCCAAACGATCGGCATCGGCCAGCAGATCGGGCACATGGGCGCGCACCCAATCGGACGTCATATCCTTGTCGGCCACCATGAGGCCGCCACCTGCGTTGACCACCGGTTCGGCATTGAAACGCTGTTCACCGTTGCCAATGGGAAGAGGCACATAGATGGCCGGCAAACCCAGTGCAGCCAATTCGGAGACGGAACCGGCACCCGCACGGCAAATCACCAGATCGGCACAGGCGAAAGCCAAGTCGATGCGTTCCAGATATTCGGCGGTATGGTAGTCTCCTTGTCCCGCGGTTTCAGCGCCGATACCGGTAAGCACCCGCTCCCCCGCCGACTTGGAAACCAGAGTCCGCACCTCGTCGATTTTGCCGCGACCGGTCAGATGAATGATCTGGGCATGGGCCAGCAGATCTCCGGCTGCGGATGCAATGGCACGATTGAGGCTTTGCGCACCGAGCGAGCCGCCAGTGACCAGTACCAACGGACGGTCCGGGTCCACACCCAACGCTTCGGCAGCCTGACGACGTACAGCTGCACGATCTTGCTCGAACTGTTTCGCCAATGCCGCGATAGCAGGGCGCAGCGGCAAACCTACGCGCTGTACCACTGCTCCCTGCCGTGGCTTCAAACCGGTATGCTCATAGACGGTACCGATGAAATCAGCCCAACGGGCACCCAGCTTGTTGGCCATGCCGGCGCGGGCATTCTGTTCGTGAATGACGATGGGTATGCCCATACGATGTGCGGTGGCATACACCGGTGCCGACGCGTACCCGCCGAAGCCGGCCACCACATCCGCCTTGCGACGTTGGAGAATCGAACGCACCTTGGCGGTTTCCCGGCGCCATTTCATCGGGAACTTCAACATGTACAGATTCGGCCTGCGCGGGAAGGGAACCTTGTCGATGGTGTCCAGTTCCAGCCCGGCGGCGGGTACGAGATCTTTCTCCAGCCCCACCGCCGTTCCTACAACGGTCACTTGGGCGGAAGGCTCCAGCTCGTGAATCGCGCCGGCGACCGCAAGCAGCGGATTGACGTGTCCGGCGGTGCCTCCGCCGGCGAGAACGATATGCATATTGCCCTGACTCATGGTTATCGAGTGTACTCTACGCGCTTTGCCTGGCCTGCCGGATCTGCGGCTGCGAGCGCATAAGCCCCACAACCAGTCCTGCGGCCATCAGACACATGATCATCGACGAACCGCCGGCCGAGACAAATGGCATCGGTACACCGAGCACCGGAAACACTCCTACGACCACGCCGATGTTCACCATGGCCTGACCGACGATCCAGATGGTGACGCACATGAGTACCATGGCCACATAGCGGTCGTTGACCTGCAGAGCGATGACGATCATGCACCATCCAAGAATCATGAAGAACAACAGCACAACGGCACAACCGACGAATCCGGTCTCCTCGCCAATGATGGCGAAGATGAAGTCGTTATGCGCGGCTGGCAGATAGTTCCACTTCTCACGCGAGTTGCCAATACCCACGCCAAGGAAACCACCGGAGGCGATGGCGTATTTCGCATGTGTGGACTGGTAGCAAACCGTTTGCGCATCGGCGGCTGTGCAATCACCGTACGTGGCCAGAATGCGCCTCATACGGTTAGGACTGGAAATCGCCAGCACGGCCACCATAACCACAAGTGCCACAACGCCGGCGGCCATCCACTTGCCAGGGAATCCAGCCACCAGAAAAGCCACTACGCCGATGAATCCCAAAATCATGGCGGTGCCCAGATCCTTGCCCCCGACGACAAGGCCCAAACCGGCTGCATAGATCAGGATCGGAGCACGGTAGGCTTTCATCCCCTCACGCCGGTATCTCAGAGCGCATACGCGCAACGCCGAAGGCAACCAAACGCACATGGCGAATTTCATGAATTCCGCTGGCTGCACCGTAGTGAAGCCCAGATTCAGCCAACCCTTGTTGCCGTATACATCAATGCCCAGCGGCGTGAAGGTCAGAGCCTGCACGATCAGAGAGGCAATCACGAACATGGCACCGGCATGCTTCCAGAATTTCACCGGCATGATCATCACGAAGAATCCCGCCAGCAGACCTATCAGGCAGAACCCTCCTTGGCTGATGAGCTGTACGAATGGCGACCTTCCTTGCGCCGTCATGGTGACGGTGGAGCTGGAGAACACCATGATCAGGCCGAAGCAGGTCAGTCCCACCACTGCCATACGGAAGCCGTGATAGCACCACAATGGGTTGAGCAGGCTCCGCCACCCGGTGTAATCGGTAATGGTCAGGGCCGGTTCTTCCGGTGTTCTGCGTATTTTGCGCGTGGAGGACTCAGTGAAGACCATGCACCTCGCTCCACGTCTTGGCGGCCTTGGCAAATCGGTTGCCGCGATCCGCATAGGAGACGAACTGGTCCATTGAGGCACAGGCCGGGGCCATCAGCACCACGTCTCCACCGGCCGCATAGTTGCCGGCGGCCTCGACCGCACGATCCATCACCGTCGCGTTGTCTGTCGGGTCGATCACGGTAGTCGGAATTTCCGGTGCTTGGCTGGCGAAAGCCTCGATCATCGGCGCCTGATCACGGCCGATGATTACGGCAGCCTTGATGGTATGCGCCTGATTCTTGACCAGATCCTCGAATCGGCTGCCTTTGGCGAGTCCTCCGGCAATCCAGATCACGGACTTGGCGGGGAAGCTGGACAGCGATGCGTGCGCGGCATGCGCGTTCGTGGCTTTGGAATCATCCACAAAGCGAACGGTGCCGTCAGCAAGTTTCGCTTCAGCCACGGTCTGGATGCGATGGCCGCCGGGCTTGAATTCACGTAACGCGGCAAGCGCGGTATCAAGATCCGCACCATGGCCCAGCACCAGAGCCAAGGCGGTTAGTGCGTCCGCCACCAGATGAGGATACAGAGAACCGTCCGGTTCCGCCAGATGCGTGAACTCGCGGATGGGAGCGAGGCGACGTGGCGACTCGGCTGACCCGCCGGCCACGCCGCTTTTGTCCACAATCCACCCGTCAGCGATGCCGATCTGTCCGGCTTCGGGCGGCTCCAGAGTAAAGCCTACTTTGCGGCATCCTTCAGCCGTTTCGGCCGCCAGAGCCAGTGCAGTGACCTGAGCATCCTGCGCATTGTAGACGACGACTTTACGGGCGCGGTGGAACACTTTTGCCTTGTCGGCGGCGTAGCGTTCACGTCCACCATGCCAATCCAGATGATCGTCGGCGATATTGGTGATCGCGGCGCATTCCAATTCCAGAGAATCGGTGAAATGCAGCTGGAAGGAGCTCAACTCGACGCAGAGCACATCATGTTCCGGATTCGTGGCGCAACGGGACAGACTCATCGACATGTCTCCAGAGGCGATATTGCCAGCCGTCGGCGCATCCAATCCGCAGGCGGTCAGCATGGCCGAAGTCATCTCCGTGGTGGAGGTCTTGCCGTTGGTGCCAGTGATGCCGATCCAAGGGGCCGGCTTGCCGGTGCGAACATTATCCACACGCAGGCGCCATGCGAACTCCACCTCGCTCATCACCGGGATGCCACGTCGCTGGGCCTCCACGATGAACGGCGTGCGGGGGTTGAACACCGGCGAGGCCATCACATAGTCGACGTTCTGCCAGTCCACCTCATCAAAGCTCTTCAGATCCGCTTCCGGTTTGCGTTCATCGACGCCGATCACATGGGCGCCGCGCTCACGCAACACCTGGGCCAACGACGTGCCGGATACCCCCAATCCGGCGATGACCACTGTTGTACCTGCTACCTGCATTGTTCCTCCTTGCAATTGGAGTTTTCACGCGGTAGAACCGCGGCAAGCCCCATGTATTCGACCTCGTAGATTCGCTCTGTGTTCCGATGCCCTCGATCCATATCGGTTCCTGATGCCGTCAGCTGAATAGCAGACCAGACCGGGTCACCCAATCGCCATAGAAAATGGTCAGGGCAAGCAGCACGAAGATGAGTTCGATCATCCAGAAACGTACCACCACCTTGGTTTCCGTCCATCCCTTCAGCTCGAAGTGATGATGGATAGGCGCCATCTTGAACACACGTTTGTGGGTCATCTTGAAGTATCCCACCTGAATGACATCGCTCATTGCCTCCATGACGTACAGGCCGCCCAGAATCACGGCAAGGAACTCCGTATGCGTGGCGATCGACAGTGCGGCGAACAATCCGCCAAGCGCCAACGAGCCGGTGTCTCCCATGAAGATGGAAGCAGGATTCGAGTTGTACCACAGGAAACCAAAGCAGGCCACGGCCGCGCAGATCGCGATAACGGTCAGATCCAACGGATCCGAAACAGCGTACGAGTAACCGCCATGGCTTCCGCCTTTAATGTGATAGCTTTCCCAGAATGCGATGACGCCAAAACCAGTGAAGGCGATCATGGACGACCCGGCGGCCAGTCCGTCCAATCCGTCGGTCAGGTTCACCGCATTCGTCCACGCGGCCATCAGGAAGTTCACCCAGATCACGAACAGCACGATCGACACGGCACGTCCGGCAAAATCGAAGCTGAAGAACGGCTTTTCAATGAAACTGATACCCGCCTGCGCGCTAGGGAATCCCGTTTTGGTGGGAATCAGCAGCGCCAATACGGCATATACGGTGGCGAAGATGAACTGGCCGATGAATTTGCCGGCCACAGACAATCCTTCGTTCTGCTTCTTGCGCACCTTGGCGAAATCATCGATGAAGCCCAGCACGCCCATGGACATCATGGCGAACAGCACCAGTATCGCGGACCATGAGGGCACATCGCCCGAATGAAGGTACCGGTACAGCGCAGATGAGGCCCATCCCAAAAGGATCGCGAAATTGATGACTACCCCACCCAGCGTAGGTGTTCCACGCTTGACCAGATGAGACTTAGGGCCATCCTGACGGATGTACTGTCCGTAATGCAGCCGGTGCACCAAACGTATCAGCATCGGCGTGCCGACCAAGGTGACGATCAACGACACCAACATTCCAATGATCAGAGCAATCACGTGCGGCTTCTCTTTCTCGTTCGTTCTTCGTACAGACTATGCCAGCTGCATCAGTTGCTTGTCCAACGTTCGGCAAGGGCGCTCAGGCCTGAGGCATGGGATCCTTTGAGCAACACCACGGTATCCGGATGTTCATCGGCCATAGCCAGCACCAGACGCTCAGCCTGATCAATGCCATGAACGCATTCGACAGTGGTGTGAGATGCATCGGATGCATCACCGGTATCCTGCTGTGCACCTTGGGCCAAAGCCTCGGCCATGGCATCCAGATGAGCATCATGGTCGGACCCCACAGCGATGATGGCGTCCAGTCCTAGTCCCGCGGCATACGAGCCCACGGACGCATGCAACGCACTCTCATCGGGCCCCAACTCCAGCATGGCGCCCAGCAACGCCACTCGGAACGGAGTGCCGCCGTCGGCACTGGTCCATGCCTTGAGACCGTCAAGACCGGCCTTCATCGAATCGGGATTGGCGTTGAAGGAATCATCAATCAAGGTGAACGAGGCATCCTGACGCTTCACCGTAGACAATGCCATACGATGCGGGCTGATCACGTGCTGTGCGGCCAGCACATCAGCCACTTCATTCATGGTCATGCTATAACGCATCGCCACTGTGGCGGCGGCCAACGCATTCATCACATTGTGACGTCCCGGTATGCCCAGATGCACCTGCACCGTGTCGCCCTGAGCGTTCTGCAAGGTGAATTGCGCATGATCGGCATGGTCGGAGGTGATGTTCTCCGCGCTCACTTCACCGTCGCGCGTACGGTCAAGGCCGAACCATAGCACCGGCCCGACAGCCAAAGAAGCCATCGGCACCACATGTTCATCATCGGCGTTCAGCACTGCAGTGCCACCGGGCAACAGGCCCTTGACGATCTCGCTTTTCGCTTGGGCGATACGCTCCCGGGAGCCGAATTCACCAAGATGAGCCACACCCACCTTAAGCACAATGGCCGTATCAGGCGGGGCGATACGCGTCAGCCGAGCGATTTCACCAAGGTGACTGGCGCCCATCTCCGCCACGAAGAACCGGGTGCGCTCATCTACCTTCAATGCGGTCAGAGGCAAACCGATCTCGTTGTTGAACGAACCGACCGGCGCAACCGTGGGGCCTACATGTGCAAGCAGTGCGGCGAGCAGATCCTTGGTAGTGGTTTTGCCCACCGAGCCGGTCAGACCGATGATGTCGAAATCCGTATCCAACGCGCGTCTGCGTTCAATATTGTGCTTAGCCAGTTCACCCAGCGCCTCGACGGTGTCCTCCACCACGATCTGAGACAAGGCGGCATCGGCAACCTCATGATCCACAATGGCCGCCACCGCACCTTGCGCGGCTACGGCGGGCACGAAATCATGGCCATCCACGCGCTCGCCCTTGATGGCCACGAATACCGATCCTTCGCCAGCCTGCCGGGAGTCGCTCACCGCGCTGGTGGCCAAGCGCTCCGACGCCGGTCCTGCGACCAACCGTCCGTTGACCGCCTCGGCGATCTCCTCCACATTCATGGGAACCATGTTCCTCATTCCTTCCCTGCGTTGTTCTTACGTTCCTGCCGTCTCACCGCGCTGTCGGCTGCTCCGTCTGACGGTGAGCATGCCGCTCGCCAATGGTGCCGCCGACTGTTATGACGTTCTTCCTTGCCGGTCTCGGCACCCGACCGGGATACTCTCCTTGGCTCAGATCGTTACTTCAGATTGCTGGCAACGCGCAAAGCGCTTCGTATATTGTTCTTCCTCACTCCGGCCGCCAGTACCATGGCCACGGCCAAAGACAGATGTCCAAGCCGTCCGCGATCGTTCATGGCCGGGGATTCCGCTGCGATCTCGTCGGATTCGAACGTCGTAGTGGTCATGGTCAATTTCTGATCGGCGACGAATGAGTACCGTTCTTTGAGCGCATCGACATCCTCCATCAATTGCGCATGCTGAGCACCCAATACATCCACATTCACCGACGCCAGCGCGTGCTTGGCCAGAGTCCTGTCGTTCAACGCCACGATCACCGCGGCCACACCGTCCTCGGCGCATACCGACAACGTGCGTTCGACGTCAAGAATGCCCAATGGGTAGTTCAAGGCCATCGTGTGAGTCATGGAGGTGGAACCGGCTGCGGAGATTACCGCCACCGGATTGCCTAGCATGTGCAGGAATTCGGCAAGCTGCGATACATCGGCCTCAATAGTGTCGTCATCCACCCCGGTCACCGCGAACACCGCCATGGTGTTGGAGGGGTTTCCGGCAAGACCTGACGCGAGCTGGCCCAGAACACGATCATCGCAGTCACCGTACAGCACCGGAATATCGGCGTGCACCTGTCCTTTCATCGAACGGGGCATCAACGCCGCATACGCCCCTGCCCGCTCGGCGTAGGCCAGATCAGTGGTTTTCCGGCAGACGAACAACGAACCGGGAAACACCGTATCCATGGCATCGCTCAACGAAGTCACCGTAACGTTCGAAGCGAACGGCGGGTCCAGTTCAAAACCATATTGTTCAACCAATAGGCCCAAGGTCACCCGTTGGGCGATGGATTCGCTCACTACGCTCATGACTTCACCTTTCCGCCTCGGACTTCACCACGTGACTGGAATAGCATTTTTACGGGCACTGGATACAGGCACCTCATACTTCTGCATAAGGAACTCACAAATCTGTGCGGACACAGGGCCGGCGGTCAGGCCACCATAGGTACCGTCAGGATCCTTCATCACCACGGTGACCGCATAGCGCGGATTGTCCGCCGGAATCACCACGGAGTAATCGGAGATGATGGACGACAATTTGCCGTCGGAACCCTGCACTTCTGCGGTACCGGATTTGGCCGCCATACGATAACCATCGACGTGTACGAATTTGCTGTAGCTTTCCGCCACCGATTCCATGGCATTCATCATATCCGAAGCCACCTGCTCGTCGATGATGCGCGTAGATTCGCCCTTTTTGGTCTGCGTGGTCGTGCCGTTGGCATCCGTAGTCGATTTGATGATGGACTGTTGCTCCTTGACCCCTTTGTTGGCTATCGTGGCCACCACGTTATTCAGCTGCATGATGTTGACCGTATATCCCTGACCGAACAGCACAGTGTTGCGTGTGCGCAGATCCCACGCGGAAGCCGAGGTCAGCCAGCCTGCTGATTCGCCAGGCAGGTTGAGCCCGGTGGACTGGCCGATGCCGAACTTGGTCAGATACTCATAACGCTGTTCGTCGGTGAAGTTCGAGGCGGCCATGATCATGCCGATGTTCGAGGAGTTCTGCAATATGCCGGCAAGCGTCCAGCGCTGGGTGCCATGGTCGGACGAATCCTGATAGGTCTGCCCCTCCACGGTCATATGGTCCGGCACTGTGAACTGGTCGGTCATCTTGTGCAGACCCGTCTGCAAATAGCCGGACATGGAGATCACCTTGCCCACCGAGCCGGGTTCGAACGTTTCGGACACCGCACGGGACGTACCCATCTTCGCCTCATCGGTACCGGCGGTCACCTCATCGCTGTCGGCCAGAGCCATAATCTCACCGGTCTGGACATCCTGCACCACAGCGATGGCCCAAGCGGCACCAAATTTGGATTTGGCTTCCTTCAGTGTCTTTTTGACATACCACTGAACGTCTCGATCGATGGTCAGATTCACGTCATCGCCGTTTTTGGCGGCCACCGATTCGGTCATGGTGCCGGGAATCTCCTCGCCACCGTTGCCACGCTGATAGGTCTCATGGCCGTCGGTGCCGGTGAGGGCATCGTTTTCGATTTGTTCGATACCGGCTACTCCGGTGCCTTCATCATTGACACCGCCGAGCAACGCCCCCATCAGATCACCGTCCGAATACAGTCGTTCACTGCTCAGCTCGCCCCATATGATGCCACCCAGATGCAAGGCCTCGATGCTACGCTTGACTTGCGGCGTGACGTCCTTCTTGAGAATCACGTATTGGCCGGTACCCGACAGGGCCGCCCCAAGTTCCATGGCATTCATGTCAAGCACACTGGCAAGCAGACGTCCTACTGCGGCCGCGCCGGTGGTACCTACCGGCTTGCCATCAATCTCGTGGCAGTAGTCACGGGTGTCGTCATTGCAGGTGATCGGTTTGAATTCCTGAGCGGCCTCCGGATTGCCCACTATCGTGTACCGTTCGACGCTCTGGGCGAGCACCGTTCCATTGGTGTCCAGAATACGCCCGCGCTTCGCGCTGAGTGTCACGGTCAACGTACGGCTGGCCGTAGCGGCCTGAGCGGTCTGTCTGCCGCCGATAAGCTGCGTGGAAGCCAGCTGAATCAAGCATGCCGTGGCCACCACGGCCAGCGCCGCGCCAATGGCGATGCATTTGCAGGCGAAGGTCTTCACCTTCGCGAACTGCACGATACGCTGCAAGGTCTTCACTGGGTTCCGCCTTTGCTGGATTGGTATCCATTCAAATCGATGGACACGGATCCCTGCTGGGGAACCATGCCCATATCGCTGGCCTTGTCGGGGAGGGAAGCGACCAGCTGATCCAGCTTGGCCTGATCGTCCTCGACGTCCTGGGTGAGTCGGCTGATATTCGCCTCGATCTGTGCCGCTTCGAACGAGTTCTGCACCATCTGGGTACGCAACATCAGCGCGCCGATCAGCGTGGCCATAAGAAACGCCACGGCGATAATGACGTGCACCAGCGGAGCAGTACGTGTGCGGGTCCATTCCAGAACCCGGGTCACCACGTTGCCGCTGGGTTCAGGGCGCGGATTGGAAATGACTCGCAGTTCCGGACGAGAGGAGGTAGTGGATGCTTTTGATTGGGGCCGATTGTGTGCCGGAGCCGCATTTGACCGAATGCTTCGTGCCATTGCCATGGGCTTTCAGCCCCTCCTCGTATGGTTCTTGATGTTCATCTGACCGCCAGTATGGCTGCCATGCGCTCGGTTTCGTCCCGAACGCCGTGCGTTTTCGTTGGGGTGCTGCGCATCATAGGCGAAGCGGCTTCTCCACCGTTCGGGGATCGGGCGGCTCACTTCCACGGCCCGCAAGCGGACGGAGGCCGACCGCGGGTTGAACGCGATCTCTTCGTCATCCGCCTTGATGGCACCGCGGGTGAGTTCTTTGAAGAACGGCTGCGCATCCGGCGGAATGACCGGCATACCGGCGGGCGCATCCACGCGTAAACCCTGCGCCATGAATGATTTGACGGTTTTGTCTTCCAACGAATGGTAGGACTCGACCACCAAACGTCCACCCACATTGAGGCGGTTCGCGGCCTGCGGCAGCGTGGATGCAAGTTTGTCCAACTCGCCGTTGACTTCGATGCGAAGCGCCTGAAACACCCGCTTGGCGGGATTGCCGGCCGGACGATGGGCCTGTGGCACCACTTCGTCGACGAGCTGATTGAGCTGCCCTGTGGTGGTCAGCGGCATGCGCGAACGACGGGTGACGATTTCGCGCGCGATCTGGCGCGAGAAGCGCTCTTCACCGTACTGGGTGAAGATACGCGCCAAATCCGCGGCGTCATAGGTGGCAAGAATCTGCTCGGCGGTCAAACTCTGGCTGACGTCCATACGCATATCGAGTGGGGCATTATGGGAATAGGAGAAGCCGCGATCGGCTTCATCGATCTGCAGACTGGACAATCCAAGATCCATAAATACGGCATCCACTCGTTCGATGCCGCGCTCGGCAAGCACCTGGTCAAGCTGGTCGAAGGCGGCATGCACCGGTATGAACCGGTCCGCCAGACCTTCCTGTTCCATTCGTTGAGTCGCCAACGCCAAAGCCTCACTGTCTCGATCAATGCCGATCAGTGTGGCCGAGGGAGCGGCTTTGAGGAAGGCCGTGGAATGGCCGGCAAGCCCCAAGGTGCAATCCACCGCTATCGCGCCTTCCCTGCGCAACGCGGGCACCATCAGATTCACGCAATCGTTGAGCAGCACCGGCTGATGAATCGTCGTCACATCCACCATCAGAACTCCACCTCCGGCAATACATCATCGGCAATATCGGAATATCCTTCTTCCTTTTCGGCCAGATAGGATTCCCATGCGTCCTTGTTCCACAATTCGGCGCGCGTACCCACGCCAATTACCACTACGTCCGACCCGAGATTGGCGTAGTCGCGCAACATTTGCGGCACCAGCACCCTGCCTTGTTTGTCCGGCTGCTGATCGACGGCACCGGAAAGAAATACACGCAAATACTCACGGGCGGCCTTGTTACCCACAGAAACTCGTTGGATCTGCGCGGCGATTCTGCGGAATTCGTCAAACGGCAGCAGATACACGCACCGCTCCTGACCTCGGGCCATCACCAGCCCCTGCCCAAGCTGCGCGCGAAATTTGGCGGGAAGCGCCATTCGACCTTTCGCGTCGATCTTCGGTGTATACGTGCCCAGCAGCAGGTTCAGGCCGGCCATCAGGTCGGATACGGAAGCAGAGGAGGAGCCTTGTGCGCCGGCACCGGTGCCGGCATCAATGTCAAGGGCATCATGCTCCTGTGCCATGGCTCCACCTCCCCTCGTTTGGATGCTTGAAAATACACTTCGACCGACTGGCTCACCACTTTACCCCACAATTCCCCATTTTTCCCCACACATACACGATTTGCGCACTCTTTTTGACGAAATCGGCTTATTTCAGGCATGTTGAGCGCTTCCCCAACCTGTTGAATCAAGGCCCGCACAAGGTGAAAACCATCACGACAGCCAGATATTCATCACGAATTCACTATGAGGAATCTCGGTCACCGCCCTCAACGTAGGGAGCGTGCGGTAAATTTGAATGCCTTGAGTCAGCAACCTCCAAGAAACGGAAACGAAGAGAACAGCATGTCGAGTTATGCCTCACAGCTCCATGAGGAGCAACAGGCCGTCGATCGCGCCTATGGACGTTTGGACGATTTGCGCGCCGAAATGTGGCAGCGCCTGAACACCGTCCGGGCTGCAGGATCCCATGGATCGCCCACACAGCGTACAGAACGCGATTCCTTTGCCACTATGTATGAGGACAGACTTACGCAACTACGCAGTGTGGAGGATCGTTTGGTGTTCGGCCGTTTGGACACCATGAACGGCACCCGACGTTATATAGGACGAATTGGGTTGTCCAGCACCGATCATGAACCGGTGCTCACCGATTGGCGAGCCGAAGCGGCACGCCCCTTCTATGAAGCCACGCCGTCCAATCACGGCGACATTGTAATGCGCCGGCATATCACGCTGAGCTTCAGGGAAGTAGTGGGCGTCGAAGATGAAGTGCTTGACGTGCACTCCGAACAGGTTGGCAAAGCCTCCGAATCCGGCACCTTGACCGGCGAAGGCGCATTACTCGCCTCCTTGAGTTCCCGCCGCACCGGCAAAATGACCGATATCGTGGCCACGATTCAGGCCGAGCAGGACCGCATCATCCGATCCGATATGAATCGCGCCGTGGTGGTGCAAGGCGGCCCCGGTACTGGCAAGACCGCTGTGGCGCTGCATCGCGCCGCCTATCTGCTGTACACGCATAGACGCAAGCTTGAGCACTCCGGCGTGCTGGTGGTGGGACCAAGTTCCACCTTCCTGCATTACATCGATCAGGTGCTGCCATCTCTGGGCGAAACCGGAGTGGTGTCCCGTACCATCGCGGATCTGATTCCCGGTATCACCGCCGAAGGTACCGATACCGCACAGGCCGCAAAGATCAAAGGCGATCGCCGCATGACACATGTGGTCGCCAACGCCATCGCTTCACGCATCCGGGTGCCGCAGTCGCTGCCCACCGTAACCATCAGCGGTATTCCGGTGCCGATGCTGGCCGCGGACATCGAGCAGGCGCAAGCCGACGCCAAACGTACTCGTCAGCCCCATAACAAAGCTCGCGAGACCTTCGTACGCTCCATGCTTGCCAGCATGTGCACCCGATACGCCGAGCAGCTTGACTACACGCCGGATCAGGCGGAGATGAACCGCACCCTGTCGCTGTTGCGCATGAACGAACAGATACGCAAGACCCTGAACCTGTGCTGGCTGCCGATGACCGCACCCTGGCTTATTGACCAACTGTTCGCCCGTCCGGAACGGCTCAAAACACTGGCCGGATGGATGAGCGATGAGGATATCGCAGCACTGGCTCGCCCGAAGGGCTCCCCCATGACCCGCTCCGATATTCCGCTGCTCGATGAGGCTATGGATCTGCTTGGCCCTGATCCCAAGACCGTCGCCAAGCAGGCGGCCGCCGATGCGCGACGTGCCGCCGAGGAACAATACGCCAAAGACACGTTGGCAGCCACCGGTCTCGGCCAGGGCATTGTCTCCGGACAGATGCTGCTGGACCAGATGAATGGGGACGTCTCTGAAATCACCGCGCAGAAAGCAGCGGCCGACCGAGAATGGACATATGGTCATATCGTGGTGGATGAAGCCCAGGAGCTGACCGCGATGGACTGGCGCATGCTGATGCGTCGCTGCCCGTCACGATCGTTCACCATTGTGGGTGACGTCGCACAGACCTCGGCGCTTGCAGGCACTCGTCGTTGGAGCAGGACCATGAACCGTCTCTTCGGGGAGGGCCACTGGGATCTCAATGAACTGACCATCAATTACCGCAACCCGAAAGAAGTGTCGGATCTGGCATCCCGGTTCGCGCAGTCCGAAGGACTGTACATCTCCACGGTGAACGCCGTCCGCACTATCGAAGACTCCGTATCCCGGCGTGTAGTCGCCGACCGAGATGCACTGCTGCACGAAACCGCCGTTCAGGCTGTACAGCTGGCCAAGGAGTTCGTATCCTCGGATGGCACAGGCCGTATCGCCGTGATCTGTCCGAATGAGTTGATCAAGCCAGTGCGCGACGCCGTTCGCGAGCAGTTGGCCGCAGCAGTTGACGAAGACGAGTTCCAGAGATTGACCGAGCAGCCCGCATGGGACGAACAGATCAGTGTCTGCGGTACCGAAACCGTAAAGGGACTGGAGTTCGATGCCGTGGTGGTGGTCGAGCCCGGCCTGATCGAAGACAGCGCACCGAGCCGTCTTGTGGCGGCTGCCGATCTGTATGTAGCCATGACCCGTCCGACCCAGCGTCTGGTTATAGTTCGGACAAAAGACGACGAAACATCATTGAATATCTAAGGTAGGGAATTATGCCCAAAGCACTGTTATTGGAGAACATCCATCCCGATGCGGCGAAATCACTGCGCGATCATGGATTCGAAGTCGAAACGATGAAGGGCGCGCTCAACGAGGACGAACTCATTGACGCCCTCGACGGCGTGGATCTGGTCGGCGTGCGTTCTAAGACCAATGTTACCGCGCGCGTATTGGAAGCTCGTCCGAAGCTGAGTGCGGTCGGATGCTTCTGCATCGGCACCAACCAAGTCGATCTCACGTATGCCGGCAAACACGGCATCGCCGTGTTCAACGCTCCTTATTCCAACACACGATCCGTGGTGGAACTGGTCATCTGCGATATCATCTGCCTGATGCGCCGCATCCCCGCCCATACCCACTACATCAAGCATGGTGTGTGGGACAAGTCCGCTTCCGGCTCCCATGAGGTACGAGGCAAGACGTTGGGCATCATCGGCTACGGTAACATCGGCTCTCAGCTGTCCGTACTGGCTGAAGCGCTGGGTATGCGTGTGGTGTTCTACGACATCGAAGAGAAGCTGGCCCTTGGCAACGCCCACCGTTGCGCTACGCTGAACGAGCTGCTGGAGCAGTCCGACGCCGTGACCTTGCATGTTGATGGCCGTAAGTCGAATACCGGATTCTTCGGTGAAGACCAGTTCGCCCATATGAAGCAGGATGCCATCTTCATCAATTTGTCTCGTGGCTTCGTGGCCGATTTAGGCGCACTCAAACAGCATCTTGATTCCGGTCATCTTGCCGGTGCCGCCGTTGATGTATTCCCCGTGGAGCCGAAGAAGAGCGGAGACCCGTTTGAGACCGCTCTGGCGAATGAAGACAACATGATTCTGACGCCACATATCGGCGGATCTACGCTGGAAGCGCAGGAATCCATCGGTCACTTCGTCTCGCAGCGCCTTGAAGATTATTGGTTCAAGGGATCGACTTCATTGTCCGTCAACATGCCGCAAATCAACTTGGGAGCATGCAAGGGCGTCTGCCGTATTGCGCATCTGCATGATAATCTGCCCGGCGTGCTGGCTCGCGTCAACCATGTGCTGGGTGAGGAGAATATCAATATCTCCTTCCAGTCATTGGCCACGGAAGGTGAGCTTGGCTATGTGGTCACCGACGTGTCCACCAAGCCGAGCGCCGACACTCTAGAGGCGCTGCGCAATATCGAAGGCACGATTCGCATGCGCGTGATCAGCTGACCACTGCACCATATATCGATAAAATGGCTTATGCGCTACCGGCCCCAGCAATGGGGGTAAGCAGCGCATAAGCCATTACTACTACCAGTCTCAAGTTGAGCCCGTGCGGCAATGAGCCGTATCAGAAGATCCTGCGCGCGGATCGGTGCAAGGACGCCATCGCACAGGGCAGTCGTCGCACAGAGCAGTCGTCGCACAGGGCCATCCACGCAGCCGCAATGCAACACTCACGACGCTACAGTCACAACACTCATTGTGGCGTCACGCATTAATTCATCACGCCGTAGATCGACACATCAGCAGTCGCCACATTACACTAGTCGCGCAACTGATCGATGGCGTTCTGGAAATCCTCCAAATTGGAAAAATTCTGATATACGCTGGCAAAACGCAGATACGCCACAACATCCAAATCCTTCAAAGGCTTCAATATGGCTTTACCCACCTCGTCGGATGTAACCTCCGCCAATCCACGAGAGCGCAAATCCTCCTCGACCTTCTGCCCGAGCATTTTCAACGCGTCTTCTTTGACGGGCCGCCCCTGACATGCCTTCCGTACGCCAGTGATCACCTTGTCCCGGCTAAACGGTTCTACGCCCCCCGACCGCTTGGTGACCAGCAGCATACTGGTCTCCACCGTAGTGAACCGCTTATTGCATTTCGGACAGACACGGCGACGACGGATGGAATGGCCGTCATCACTGATGCGGGTGTCGATGACTTTGGTATCTGGGTTCTGGCAAAAAGGACAATGCATGCCACAAGAATAACGTGCATGGTGGGAAAACCCATGTTCCTTCGGGGTTTCGCTATATCGAACACCACGTTGCCGCGTCATCGCCTCGCCGTCCATTGTCTTATAAGCTGCCTGATAAGACACCGCATATGAGAATCATCACCTCGCCAACCCTCACCGCGTCAGCCATACAGTCCATTAGCACTCCATCACCACACGGACCGTCACCACACGGCCCATCGGTTCATCGCAACGCAGTCCATCACCGTTCAACCGGCACAACAATGTGCTGGCCGACTCGCAGATTCCCGGAATCCAAATCGTTCAACGCTATTAATTCGTCCACTGTCTCAGATACATCCTGCCCGGCAGGAGTAATACGTGTGGCGTACCCCCACAACGTCTCCCCCGGTTGCACAATATGACTGGTCACCTGAGCAGCACCAGCATGATCATCCTGTTGCTGCCCGAGCATCATTCCCAACCCCATACCATAAAGCGCTACGAGCAACATCACAATACACACACCGGCATGCTTTGATCTGCTTCGACCAGCCACGCCACGCATCACACGATTTGACAGACCCACTTCGCGCCTGCCGCCACGCACCATTAACGCATGAGAAAACGTCATCGCCATCACCTCTCGAACATGTGTTCTATCGAACAAGTGTTCTTATCATGGCACAGATGTTCGACACTGTCAAACCGACACTCGAACAGATGTTTGATATTACGAATAATTCCGTTATGCTAGTGCTATTACCGAAAGGAGCCCGGACGTGAACACCTTGGCCTTCCCCGAACAGAGCAAGCCAGACGAGTCAGCATTGACCGACCGTCAGCACCGAGTGCTGGATGCCATACGCAAGCACATTGACGAACAGGGTTTCGCCCCCTCGTTCAGGGAAATCGGTGAAGCGGCCGGTCTCAAAAGCCCCTCCTCGGTCAAACATCAGCTCAAAACACTGGAAGAAAAGGGCTTCATTCGCGTGAATGCCAACAAAGGCCGCGCCATCGAAGTCATTGCCAGCGATGCAAACTCCCCCTTGGACGGCGAGAACAAATCCTCTCGCCCGAATGCCACCGCACAAATATTCCAATTCCCCACCGAACCGATTGACGACTCCCGCGATGTTCCACTGGTAGGTCGCATCGCCGCTGGCATTCCCATTACGGCTGAGCAACACGTAGAAGATGTCATGCGGCTACCTGAGCGCCTCACCGGCAGCGGAGGAACCTTATTCATGTTGGAGGTTCACGGCGATTCGATGGTGGATGCCGCCATCTGCGATGGTGATTTCGTTGTGGTCAGAGAGCAGAACACCGCAGTCAATGGAGATATCGTTGCCGCGTTGCTTGACGACGAGGCAACCGTCAAAACATTCCGCAAGGAAAATGGCCATATTTGGCTTATGCCGCACAATCCTGCATACTCTCCCATCGATGGCACCCATGCCACCATTATGGGCAGAGTCGTGACGGTGCTACGCAAACTGTAATTCGGAGACAAGTGTTTACGGACTTCATCTGTAGTACCGGCAGAAACGCCACAACAATCGTCAGAGCAACAAGCCCAGCGCTGTGTGCTACAGTGTCGCACAGCATAGCAGAACCCCGGCCAAACACCGGGGTCTTGTTGTATATGAACCATAACGGGAATGGTATTGAGAAGCGATTTCACTGCCGATCAATGCATTCGCGGCATGAAAGGATTCTATGACTCACGATCATTCCCACACACGGATATCACCCTCTACAGCCGAGGGGACGAAGGCACACAGACGCCGCCTCATCGCTACACTATGCGTGACCAGCTCCGTGTTCCTTATTGAAGTTGTAGCGTCAATATTGACCGGCTCCTTGGCGCTGCTGGTAGATGCAGGACATATGCTCACCGACATGTCGGTGCTGATAGCTTCGACCGTCACCGCTATTCTGATGCAACGCAAGCCGAGTAATACGAGAACATGGGGTTGGGCCCGTCTTGAGGTCCTGACAGCAGCTGCAGGCGCGCTAGTGCTTCTGATCGTCGGAATATACGCCTTGGTGGAAGCGGGCATGCGATTGTTCGGCGGCACACCGGACGGTATCGAAGACATACATCTGTTGCTCTTCGTGGGATTGCTCGGTCTGACGGCGAATATTATCTCCATATTCATCCTCGCTTCACAACGCGAAGACAATATGAACATGAAGGCCGCATTCCTAGAGGTCATGAATGATGCGCTTGGCTCTGTAGCGGTAGTGACATCCGCTCTCGTGATGCTATCTACTGGATGGAGCGGTTTCGATGCCGTTGCCGGTGGAATCATTGCGCTGCTGATGATTCCACGAGCCATCAAACTGTTGTCGAACGCAGTGAAGGTGTTGTTGGAGGAAACTCCTGAAGGGTTGGATTTGGATGCAGTGCGCACGCATCTGGAAAGTGTGCCGCATGTGGTGGCTGTTCATGATTTACATGCCAGTACGGTATCCACCGGCATGCCGATTCTCATGGCACATGTCGTAGTGGAACGAGGGCTCACCATGGATCAGGCGGCGCAGATCCTCACCCAACTGCAAGACTGCCTGCGCGAGCATTTCCCGGTTTCAGTCCCCCACACCACATTCCAGCTCGAACCGGAAGGCTATACCACGCCCTCAGCTGGCAATCTTCACGAATAACCGGAAAACAGTATCAGGACAGTATGAGTAGGCGCTGCTCGGACATCAAATCCGCGAAGCGCCTACTCATATCAATCAATGCATCAAGACATAGTCAATCGACGTAAGCAGTCATCCGGCCGCAAAGCGTACAAGCGCAATACCACGAACGAGCAGCTCGGCATATAAAAAATCGCTATATGCGCAATGCACATAGCGATTTCATCGTTATAACCAATCGTTCCACGCGTGCGGTCTCTAGTTGCGGCAGACGCAGACGTACAAAAGTACGCCAAACGCCAAGCCTGCCGCAACGACGAAGCCGCTCCGCAGAGCGATTATTGATCAGAAGCCGAACTGAGCGGCGGTTTCCTTCAGCGTCTCCGCAGAGCGCTTCAGAGCAGCGAGCTCCTTATCGGAAACCGGGGTGTTGATGGCGGTGTTGACGCCGGAACGGTTGAGCAGGGTCGGCACAGACATGCAGATGTCGGAAATGCCGTGGAAGTCCTTGAGCATGGAGCTCACCGGCAGGATGCGGTTGGTGTCGCGCAGCACGGCCTCGATGATGTCCACGCCGGACATGCCGATGGCGTAGTTGGTAGCGCCCTTACCGTTGATGATCTTGTAGGCAGCGTTCTTGACTTCCTGATGGATCTCTTCACGCTTGACGGCATCGAGCGGCTCGTGACCCGGCAGCGGGGTCCAGTCGCACATCGGGACGCCACCGATGGTGGCGGAAGCCCACAGCGGGACTTCGGAGTCACCATGCTCACCAGCAATGTAGGCGTGCACGTTCTTGACGTTGACACCGGTCTGCTGAGCGATCAGGAAGCGCAGACGAGCGGAATCCAGGTTGGTGCCGGAACCGAAGATCTGGTTCTCGGGCAGTCCGGAGATCTTCTGGGCAACATGGGTGGCAATATCCACCGGGTTGGTGATCAGCATGTAGATGGCATTCGGGGCGACCTTGACAAGATTCGGCATAATGGCCTGAAGAATCTTGATGGTGGCACCGACGAGCTCCAGACGAGACTGGCCCGGCTTCTGGCGCGGACCTGCGGTGATGACGACCATGTCGGCGTCACGGCAGATCTCCGGATCATCGGAGCCGTCGATGGACACGGTCGGGTAGAAGCTGGAGCCGTGCTGCATGTCGAGCACCTCGGCCTCCACACGCTCCTTGGCGATATCCTCAAGCACGATCTCACGGGCAACGCCGCGCTGTGCAGCAGCGAAAGCAAGGGTGGAGCCAACAGCACCGGCACCAATAACAGCAAGCTTCGTGGGCTTAACGGTAGTTTCCGCCATGATAGGTTAACCTCTCTTCAAAGGCGGTCTGCGACTTTGGGCAGGCCTAATCACTTACGACTTTACTGTATAAGCCCAGTGCGACGTTCCACACAGCGAACCGCCGTACAAGCATCACAAAACCATATATTTCCCAACGGCTGTTAGCGCTCACGGAATTTTCGCGTCCAACGTGGGCAAACTCGATTCACACTGTGATATTCGTCACCCGCTCAGCCGATGGCCTGATCGATCACACGCGCCGCCAGATGCGAATCCACATTCGCCTCCAGCTTGACACCGTCATCGCGATATTCCACCCGTTCCACCAAGCCGTATTCACGCACCTGAGACAACAACGAGCCCGCAGTGTAGGGCAGCAGCGCATCCACATGTACATGAGGCACCGGCAGCAGATCCTCCACCGCAGCACGCAACGAGTCGAGCCCCTCTCCACTGAATGCGGAGACGATATGAGCCTGCGGTTCCAGAGCCGCCAATCGTTCACGAGTCGCATCATCGATCTGATCCGCCTTGTTGAACGCCAGCACGCGCGGTATGGATGCAGTCCCTTCGATGTCAGCCAATACATCGTTCACCGCTTCGATCTGCGAGAACGGATCCGGATGCGAGCCATCCACCACATGCACGATGATGTCCGCCTCGGCCACTTCCTCCAGTGTTGACTTGAACGCCTCGACTAGCTGAGTGGGCAGCCGGCGCACGAAACCCACCGTATCCACATAGGCATAGGCACGTCCGTCACGGGTTTTTGCCCGCCTGACCGCCGTATCCAGCGTGGCGAACAGCGCATTCTCCACCAATTCGGCCGAGCCGGTCAGCCGATTGGTCAACGACGATTTGCCGGCGTTCGTGTACCCCACCACAGCCACTGTAGGCAATCCGAAACGTCGTCTGGACCCACGTTTGACCTCACGTGCGGGTGCCATCTCGCGAATCTGCCGCTTCAGACGGGCAATGCGCGTGCGAATCACGCGGCGGTCCATCTCGATTTTCGTCTCGCCAGGTCCACGTGAGCCAATGCCCGCATCGGCACCGGCCGCTCGACCACCGGCCTGACGGGACAGGGAACCACCCCATCCGCGCAGTCGAGGCAGCATGTATTCGAGCTGGGCGAGCTCCACCTGTGCCTTACCTTCACGAGAGGTGGCGTGTTGGGCGAAAATATCCAGAATCACAGCCGTACGATCGACCACTTTGACTTTGGCCGTGTCTTCCAACGCTCGACGTTGCGAAGGTGGCAGATCATCGTCCACGATGATGGTATCGGCCTCTTCCCTCGCCACGATATCCGCGATCTCCCGCGCTTTTCCGGAACCGACATACGTGGCGGCGTCCGGGCGCAGACGATGCTGCAACAGCCCGTCGCACACCACCGCGCCAGCGGTTTCGGCGAGCGCGGCAAGCTCCCTCAATGACTCCTCCGCCTTGGCCTGTGTGGTCTCGCGCGAAGACCACACGCCGACAAGCACCACACGTTCCAGACGAACCTTGCGGTATTCGACTTCGGTGACATCTTCGAGTTCGCCGAGCCCGGCCACATGCTTGAGCTCGTTGCGAGCCTCGCGTTCTTCCCACTCCTGATTGGTGTCTTCATGCCATCCCGAAGGACGTTGATTATCGTCAAGCAACACATCCGACTGTGAGGAAAGCACTCCCTGAGCGGTAATGCCGGAGCTGCCGTGGTCGATGTCGGTGTACTGGTTGTTGTCAGTCAAAGACGCCTCTTCAAATCAATGGTTCCCGATTCTTGTATGGCTTCTTATTATCATCAAATGAGGTGACATGCCCGATATGGGCGCAATACACAGAACTAATACACGGAACCAGTACACGGAACCAATACACAGAACAGTAACGAAACGGTTGCGGCGAGTGCGGAAACGCCCCGCGGAAATGGAGTTGATGATGGCAGAGCAGTATTTCTCCGCGGATCCTTCGTCCAAGGACGTCAGGCGTACGCTGCACGTTTCGCTGCGTGGCCGTGACGCGCAGGTTCAGGTGTCCAACGGCGTCTTCTCCGGTTCACGACTGGATTTGGGCACTTCCGTATTGCTCAAGCATGCGCCGGAGCCGCCGCTGGCCGGCGATTTTCTCGATTTGGGCTGTGGCTGGGGTCCGATTGCCTTGACCTTGGCTGCGGAGAGTCCCGAAGCGAACGTATGGGCGGTGGATGTCAACGAACGAGCCTTGGAGCTGACGCATGGCAACGCACAGTCCAACAACTGTCCGAATATCCATGTCTCGCAGACCGATGAAACGGGTGCCTGTCTGCCCGCAGCGCAGCAGCCGTCGTTTGCCGCCGCCGTGCCTGCCGACACGACGTTCGATGTCATCTGGTCGAACCCACCGATTCGCATCGGCAAGGAGGCGCTGCACACTTTGCTGATGACTTGGCTGCCACGTCTCAACAATGAGGGTGCCGCCTATTTGGTGGTGCAGAGGAATCTGGGCTCTGATTCGCTGATTCCCTGGCTGGACGAGGCGCTGGGCGATGGATTCGCGGTAAGCAAATACGCCAGCTCCAAGGGCTTCCGTATTATTGAAGTCCGTCATGAAATATGAGTATCCCGTTGAACTTCCGGTTTCCGCCGCACGCGATGAGATAGCGAACGCGGTCCGGCATTCCCAAGTCGTTATTGTTTCCGGCCAGACCGGTTCCGGTAAGACCACCCAGTTGCCGAAGATCCTGTTGGAGCTGGGGCGTGGTACGCACGGCCGGCAGATCGTGCATACCCAGCCGCGTCGCATCGCCGCGCGTACCGTGGCCGAACGCATCGCCGCTGAAATGGACGTGCCGCTCGGCGCAGAAGTGGGCTATCAGGTGCGATTCACCGACGAGAGCTCCCCCAACACTCGTCTGCGCGTAGTTACCGACGGTATTCTTCTGGCTCAGATTCAACGCGATCCGAATCTGAGCCAATACGATACGATCATCATCGATGAGGCGCACGAGCGCAGCCTGAACATCGACTTCCTGCTCGGATATCTCACCGCGCTGCTGCCCCGCAGACGCGATCTGAAACTGGTAATTACCTCCGCGACCATCGACTCGGTGAAATTCCAAGAACATTTCGAGCATGCGCTGCACGAGAAGGTGCCAGTTATCGAGGTCTCCGGCCGCACATTCCCGGTGCAGGTGGTGTATGAGCCGCTGGGGACCGCTCCGGCGCTGATGCGCGAGGTGCCCGGCTTCGCTGTGGGAGCGCGCCCCGGTGACGCCGATTACGATGAGTTGGCGTCCGCGGTCGCGCAGTCCGAAGACCGCCCGCATTCAGGCAATGGACGCAGCAACGCCGGATATGCCGAAGACGGCATTACGGATATGCCCACCGCCGTGGCTCGTGCATGCGCCGAACTGGTGATTCATTCCTCGCACGAACGTGGAGCCCGTGACATTCTGGTCTTCGCTTCCGGCGAGCGCGACATCCACGAATTCGAGGCGGCATTGCGACACCATTACGGTCCGCGCGTGGAGGATATGCGCCGCCCGGATGCCATCGAGATCATGCCGTTGTTCGCCAGACTTTCGGCGTCCGACCAGCACAAGGTGTTTGAGCCTCATACGCATCAGCGCATCGTCATCGCCACGAACGTGGCTGAAACCTCGCTGACCGTGCCCGGCATCCGCTACGTGGTCGATCCGGGTACCGCCCGTATCTCCCGATATTCGAAGACCGCCAAGGTGCAGCGGCTTCCTATCGAACCGATCAGTCAGGCCAGCGCCGATCAGCGAAGCGGCCGATGCGGCCGTGTGGCGGACGGTATTGCGATCCGCTTGTATTCGCGCGAGGATTACGAGACCCGTCCGCGCTTCACCGAACCGGAGATTCTGCGTACCTCGCTGGGCGCGGTGGTGCTGCATATGCTTTCGGTGGGTGTGGCTCGCACCGCCGAGGACGTCACCAGTTTCGGCTTCATCGATCCGCCGGATATGAAAGCCGTATCGGATGGTTTCAATGAGCTCACCGAACTCAAGGCCATCGGACGCAAGCATGGCGAGGTGACGCTAACGCATATCGGTCGCCAGCTGGCGCGCATTCCCATCGATGTGCGTCTCGGTCGCATGGTTATCGAAGCGGCCCGCATCGGTTCGCCGAATACGTTGGCCGCCGTGCTGGTCATCGTCTCCTTCTTGAGCCTTCAGGATCCGCGGGAGCGTCCGGATGACAAGCGCGAGGACGCGGACCGCATCCATAACCGATACGCGGATGAGACCAGTGATTTTCTCACGGCTCTGAACATCTGGGATCGAGTGTTCCAAGCGGACGGCAATCCCAGCAACAACGCATTGCGCCGTATCTGCAAGACCGAATATTTCAGTTGGCTGCGTATGCGTCAGTGGAAGGATCTGGTCTCTCAGCTGACGCAGATGTGCCATGAGCTGAAGTTCAAGGTCGGAGAGCCGTTGCCGTCCTCCCGCCCCGGTTTGCAGATCCGTCAGCTTCCGTTGAATCAACAGGCCGCTCATTCGTTATGCTGTTCGTGGGATGCGGACGGTATCCACAAATCAATGCTTGCCGGCCTGCTGTCGATGATGGGCATGCAGGTGATTCGCGAACCGAAAGCCTCCGATTTCGCCGGTCTTACCGGGGCTGCTCGCGCTCGCGCGATGAAACGCGCGCAGAAACAGTCGAAAAACGAGTATCAGGGTGCCCGAGGCACTCGTTTCGCACTGTTCCCGGCCTCGGCAGTGGCCAAGAAGACACCCGCTTGGGTGATGAGCACGGAATTGGTGGAGACTTCGCGACTGTGGGCCCGTTATTCGGCAGCCATTGATCCGGCGTGGGCCGAGCCTTTGGCCGGCCAGTTGACGCGCACCACGTATGCGGAGCCTCATTGGTCCGCTTCCCGTGGCTCTGCGGTGGCCACGGCCCGCGTACTGCTGTATGGTTTGCCGATCGTGCAGGATCGCGCGGTGCAATGGGGACGCATCAATCCACCTGAGGCGCGTGATTTCCTGATTCGTCAGGGTCTGGTAGACGGCGATATCCAGCAGCGGTTCAGTTACGACGAGTTTGTCAACGGCAACCGCGATATTCTCGAAGATGCCGCTGATGACGCCAGCCGCACACGTCAGCTGGCTGACACCGTATCTGACGAGGATCTGTTCGACTTCTATAACGCGATCATCCCCGCAGATGTGACGTCCGTCGCCGATCTGGCCAAATGGTGGAAGCACGAGCATGACGAACATCCGGATCTGCTCACCTTCGACCCCGCCAAAGTGGAGCGCCTGGCGTCCAGCGAGTCGGTAAGCTTGGATGACTATCCCGATCACTGGCATACGCTCGGATCGGACGGTCAGCCTATCGATCTGCGATTGAGCTACGTCTACGATCCGGCCGATCCGGCCGACGGCGTCACGGTGCATGTGCCGTTGAAAGCCCTTTCACGTATCAGCCCGGAACAGTTTACCTGGAATGTGCCGGGTCTGCTGGATGAGCTGATTCTGTCGATGATCAAAGCGTTGCCCAAACAGTTGCGTGTGCAATTCGTGCCGGCCCCGGATGCCGCCAAGAAGATTCGCAACTGGATTGACGAACAGTATCCCGATCTTCCCGGTTCCGGCTCTCAGCAGAAGCCGAATCTGCCGCCAGTTGAGCAGGAGGGCGCAGATACCGCGCTCTGGCCTGATCTGGCGCATGTGTTCACACGGGCGGCCATCGCCACCGTGGGCGCGCAGATTCATCCTGAGGTGTTGGGACCGGAACTGGTCGAACGGCTCTCCCCCTATCTCAGGGTCACGTTTGCGGTGGAGCAGCAACTGCCGCCCAATCGCAACCAGCGAGGTCGTAGGCGTGCACGTGGCCCGGTCAAGGTATTGGGTACATCCAAGGATCTGAAGGCCCTACAGCGTACATTCGCCGAGCAAGCGGAGGCTTCCGCACGTCAGATGGTCAAGAAGCAGGCCGAACAAGCCGGCGAACAAGGCAAACTGGTGCAGCGGGCCAACCTGCTGCATAAGGCTGGTGCCACTACCGAGTCACGTGCCGTCATGTTGTGGCGTGGCGCACTGGATGCGTTGCGTCTGCCATCCGAACGTGTCTCTTCGCGTTGGTTGGGTGCCGAGGCGCTGATGTTGGCCTCGGCACCGTACAAGTCCACTGCCGACTTGGTCGAAGACCTGCAGCTGGCCGCCGTCAAACGTCTGCTGCCGAGAGTGGACACCCTTGCGAATGACGAAGCCTTGGCGAACGCCGTACTTGATGTACAGGAAGTGTATGAGGACACCGTTTATAAGGTGGCCCGTGACGTTATCGCCATCCTCAAGTCGTATGCCGAAGTAGACAAAGCCACGTCCGGCAAAGCTGATCTGCCGATGCTTTCCGTACTCCAGTCGATTCGCGATCACATCGCCACACTGGTCTACCCCGGATTCGTGGGCCGCACTCCCCCGGATGCGCTTACCTCGATCAGCCGATACCTCAAGGCTGATTTGAGCCGACTGAACAAGGCGAAAACCGACAAGAACCGTGACGTCAAGTGGGCTTGGCAGGCCGATGAAGCGAAACAGCTGGTGGATAAGGCCATGGCACACGCCAAGGCCGAACCTGCCGGCCCCAAGCATGAAGCGCTGATGCAGCAGGCCGAACAAGGCCGATGGATGCTTGAGGAGTTTTACGTGAGTCTGTGGGCGCAGGAACTCGGCACCAAGGGGCCGGCATCCTTAAACCGCATCAAAAAGGTTCTGGCATAGGGTTTCCGCTGATACACAACATAAGCAATCTCTCCATGGCACAGACGAAACAGCGGAAAACGCAACGGAAGGCACCACGTAAAACACCGCAGAAAACACAGCGGAGAAAATCACGTCAATCCTCACGTACAGCCACACGTCATCAGTCGTTGGCAAAACGGTGGCGTCGTGCATCATTATGGCAACGCATCAAAATCGTGCTGATTACAGTGGTGGCACTGGTCTGCACTGTGGCGCTGGTAACGGGAACCATATGGTTTGTCGAATGGCGGCATTCGGTACAGGCGGCCGAGGCTCGCCAGTTGCAGCTTGCGCAGGACTATGGTTTCAACCCGGGCAACATCATCTCCGACGGCCAGTTCTTCAACGGCAACGCGATGAGCGAATCGGAAGTGCAATCGTTCCTTGACGAACAGGGGGCGGCATGCACTGACGCGAGTTGCCTGAAATCAAAAACCTTTGACACCACTGATCAGCCGGCCGATGCATACTGCAATGCCTATGAGGGCAAGAAGGGTGAGAGGGCGGCGGCCATCATCGTCAAATCGGCCAGAGCATGCGGGATCAGTCCCAAGGTGTTGCTCACCGTAATGCAGAAGGAGCAGCATCTGGTCACAGCCACCAACGTCACCGATTTTCAATATCAGGCGGCGATGGGGCTAAGCTGTCCGGATAGCGCCAACTGTGATCCGAAATACGCCGGCTTCTTCCGCCAAGTGTACGGAGCCGCGCAACGGTATCAATATTATGTGGCCCACGAAAGCCAGTACGGATACCAAGCAAAGACGTTGAATTACGTGCAGTATCATCCGAATGCGGCTTGCGGCGGCACCGAGGTGTACATCGAGAACAAAGCCACCGCATTGCTGTACATCTATACGCCCTACCAGCCGAATACTGCGGCGCTGGCCGCCGGCAACGGCGAGGGTGATTCCTGTTCCAGCTACGGCAACCGCAATTTCTCGCTGATCTACACCAGCTGGTTCGGTACAGCTCGCTCGTCGAGCAGTTGAACACGCGTCAGCGTGCCAATACATCACACTGCGCCACATATGACAAGACCGTACCGGCAGGGACGAACCGGTACGGTCAGGTGTTATCGGTCAGATCGTGCGTTGGACACAGCGATCTGAAGGTGGTTTACAGTGCTCCTGCAAGTCCATGATCATGGCCGTTGCGTGCGAACACCGGCACCGAGTCGAGCGGCGCATTCGCCGTGATCGTCTGGCCGGCGGCGTACACGGCGCCGTCACGCAGGTCAGTCCAGCTTGTCTCGCCGTCGCCGGGCAGGTACACTTCGCGGGAGCGTGCGCCTTCCTCGACCACGGGAGCGACCAGCAGATCCGCTCCGAGCATGTATTCGTCGGCGATATCCGCGGCGGCGGCATCGTTCGGGAATTCGAAGAACAGGCCACGAATCAGAGGATGCCCGCTCTCGTGGGCTTCGGCGAACAGCTCACGCATGTAGTCACGCAGACGTTCACGCACGTTGATGAACTTGACCATGATGCGTTCGATGTCCTCACCATAGCTCCACGGCTCGTTGTCCGCGCCGGAGGGAGAACGATGCTCACCGGCGGCGTTCGTGATGGTCTCCTTCATCGTGCCGTCCGGCTGGAGTGCCGAGCGATCGCCGTGGTTGCGCATCACCGGGGAGAAGCAGGAGAACTGGCACCAGCGGGCCAGCAGTTCCTTGAACGAATCGCTGTTGATGTCGCCGTCGTGGAAGCCGCCCATATCGGTGGTGAACCACGGGATGCCGGCCATGCCCATGTGGATGCCGCAGGTGATCTGCGCCTTCAAATCGGCGAAAGTGGAGCCGACGTCGCCGCTCCAGACCAGAGCGCCGTAGCGCTGGGAACCGGCCCAGGCGCAACGGGTCAGGTTGACGATCTCGTCCGTACGTCCGTATGCCGCCTGCCCTTCATAGAAGCCGCGGTTGTATTCACGAGGATAGACATTCGCCACCTGCTGGTTGGGGCCGGCATAGTAACGATAATTCTCGAAATCGTAGGTGCCGTATTCAGGTTCAGCCTCGTCCAGCCAGAATGCGTCAATGCCCAGGTCAGCGTAGTTGGCTCGGCACTTGTTCCACACATAGTCGCGGGCTGCCGGGTTGGTGGCATCGAAGAACTGGCTGGGGCCTTCGAACATCATGCCGATGTCCTGTCCTCGGTCGGCGCGTACCAGCAGATTGTTCGCCTTCATCTCGGCGTAGTTCTCCGAAGCAATGGCGACCTGCGGCCACACGGAGGCCATGACCTTGACGCCCATCTCGTGCAGTTCGTCGCACATGGCCTTCGGATCGGGCCAGAATTCCTTCTCGAAGCGGAAGTCGCCCATGTACGGCCAGTGGAAGAAGTCAATGACGATGAGGTCCAGCGGAATGTTGCGCTTCTTGAAGCCGCGTGCCACTTCAAGCAGCTGCTCCTGATTCCAGTAGCGCAGCTTGCACTGCCAGAAGCCCAAGCCCCATTCGGGCATCACAGGCGCATGACCGGTGGCGTCCGCATAGTGTTCCATGATCACGGCCGGCGTAGAGCCCACGGTGATCCAGTAGTCGATCTGTCTGGTGGCGTCAGCCTTCCATTCGGTGCGGTTCTTGCCGAAGGTCACCGAGCCGACAGCCGGATTGTTCCACAGGAAGCCGTAGCCAGCTGAAGAGACGACAAACGGCACGGATGCCTGGGAATTGCGATGGGCGAGTTCCAGCGTGCATCCCTTCAGATCCATAACGTTCTGCTGGTATTCACCCATACCGTACAGTCGCTCATCTGTCGGTGCCTCGAACGACACCGTCACGGCGTGATCGCCGCCGATAATCGGCTTGAACCGGCGGGCATGCAAGTCCAGCGAACCACCGCGCGCCGATTCGCGGAACAGCGGCGTGCCATCCGCCTTGAAGAAGCTCAGCTCGCAACGAGGTTCCTCATAGCCCGCACCACCGTAAACATCGTAAGAGGCCTCAGCCTTGACCACGATACCGCCATTGCGCAGCTCGGCGGTGGAATGTTCCTCATCGATATGCACCGATACGGCATCGGGATCCTGCTTCGGGTTATCCAGCAGCGCCCATTCGGGATTCTCCACCTCGTGCATTTGCGCCGAGCGAACACGGATCGAATCGTCGCCCCACGGTTCGATGCGCAGGTATTCGCCGTCGCCGGTCCAAGTCAGGGCATGGCCGTCGGTGTGGAAGGTAAGCAGTGTCATGTAAGTCTCCTTTGACGTTATCGATATGATGACGTTGTCGTGTTTGTCTATATGGATGCGAGCCTCAAATTCAGCTCGCATCCCATGTTATCAATCCTTGATGGCACCGGCGGTCACACCGGCAGCCACATATTTCTGAGCCACGATGAGCAGCAGTGCGGTAGGCACCGAAGCCAGCACGGCCGTGGCCATCATCGGGCCCCATTCCTGATTCTGCGATCCGATGAAGTCGTAGATACCCATCGTGATCGGGCGCATCTTGCCGCCGCCGGAATCAAGTGTGGAAGCAAACATGAAGTCGCTCCATGCCCACAGGAAACTGAACAGCGAAGTGGTGACGATGGTGTTGCGGCTCAGCGGAATCACAATTCGAGTGAATACGGTCCACTGGGATGCGCCGTCGATCTGCGCGGCTTCGATCAGCGAGCGCGGCATGCCGGTCATGAATCCTGTCAGCAGCATCACCGCGAACGGCACCGCGATGGTGGAGTCGGCGACGATCAGGCCGGGCAGGGTGTCCAGCAGATTCAGATCGCTGAAGATCTGGTAGAAGCCGAGCGCCATGACCACGGCGGGAATCATCTGGGCTACGATCAGCAGGAAGTTGAGGGTCTTACGCCCCTTGATATGCAGGATGGCCAGTGCATACGAGGAAGGAAGGGCGATAAGCAGGGTCACGATCACACAGCCGAGCGCGATGATCAGTGACGTACCGAGGTATGGCAGCTGCGAGTTGAACGCGGCGGTGTAGTTGTCCAGCGTGAAGTCCATCGGGACAAGGTCGCCGGAGCGGATGGAGCGACGCTGGGTGAAGGAGATATTGATCATCCAGTAGACAGGGAAGAGCATGATCAGCGTCAGCACGATGCCGATTGCGGTTTTCCACCAAGTTGAACGATGCTGCATGTCGATTACCTCTCTTCCTCTTTGCCCTGCGCCCACAGATAGATCAGGGCGAAGGCGAGCGCCACCAGAATCAGGATCGTGCCGACCACGGAGGCTTCGGAATACTTGATGGTTGCGGAAGTGCCCTTGCCGAAGGCCATCTCATAGGCCCAGGTGGCCAGCGTGCGGGAGGTGCCGGTGCCCTTGGTCATGATCCAGATGATGTCCACGGTGCGTAGCGTGTAGACGAAGCCGAGCAGGAGGGTGATCATCGTAACCGGCTTGAGCAGCGGGAAGGTGATCTTCCAGAAACGCTGCCATGCGTTGCAGCCATCCAACGAAGCCGCCTCGTACAGATCGCCGTTGATGTTCTGCAAACCGGAGTAGAGGATCACGAGATTGAACGGAATGCCCAGCCAGATGTTGGCGATGATCACGGCCCATAGGGATTTGTCGGCCTGCAGCCACCAGACCGGATCCAATCCGAATACACCGAGCAGGTTGTTGACCAGACCACTGTCCGCGTCCATCATCCACTGCCAGATGGTGCCAGAGATCATCGGCGGCAACAGCCACGGCACGAGGAACGCACCGCGCAAACCGGCGGACAGTTTGAAGTTCTGGTTGAAGAATACGGCCAAAGCCAAACCGATCGAGTATTGGAACACGATGGAAAGCACCACGAAGATCAGGGTCTGGCGCAGCGTGGTCCAGAATTCAGGGGTGGACACGACCTCTTTGTAGACGTCAAGTCCGGTCCAAGGAGCTTCTCCGGTGACGAAGGTACGACGGGTGTAACGGTGCAAGCTCATCGAGATGTTCTGGACCAACGGGGAGACATAGAACACCAGCATGTAGATGATGAGCGGAGCGGCGAATCCGATGGCCGCCCAAGTGGTTGGTTTGATGCGCTTGGCCGGCTTGGGCGCATGCGTTTGTGTGGTTGACATTATGCCGCCTATCGTGAAACAAAAATCGAAAAACGGAAAAGAATCCGAACAAGAGAACGTCGTCAGTGACGTGAACAAGGAAGGTGCCCGGCACCGGCTAGAGGAAGCGGCTCGGAGCCGGGCACCCGGAGGAGGAAGGAGAAAGGAAGAGAGAAAGATGGTGGACCGGCCGGATTGCTCCGGCCTTTGAGGATCAGGCCTTGTTCAGAGCGGCCTGCAGATCCTCGGAGAGCTGAGCGGAGATGTCCTCGTACTTGAGGCCAACGTCAGTGGTGCGGCCAGAGGCGCTTTCCACGATCTTGACCCACGGCTTCCACACCTCGTTCTCCTTGACCTGCTCGGCGCGCACATCGCTCTTGGCGGCCAAGTAGACCATTTCGTCGTTCAGGGACTTGAGGTTGTCGCCGTCCACGAGGCATTCGATGACCTTGACCGTTGCGGCCAGCTTCTCGTCGCTCATGTTCTTCTGGGTGGGGATGGTGATGAACTCACCACCGGTCGGCACCGGGGCGACGCCGCCATCCTTGCCGGGAATCGGGATCATCTCGTAGCCTTCCTGGGCTGCGGATTCAGCCTGCCAAGAGCCGTTCTCGGAGAAGCCGTACTCGCCGGTGAGGAAGAGATCCCATGCAGCGGACTGGTTGTCGGTAGCCACGGACTTCGGAGCCCAGCCCTTCTGCACCCAGCCGGAGACCAGATCAAGTGCATCCTGCTCGGCGGTGGAACCGGAAGCGTCCGCCAGCTTGCCGCCCGCACCCCAGAACCAGGGCAGGAACTGGAAGGTACCTTCCTCGCCGGAGATGCCGGCGAAGGTGATGCCCTTGAATCCGGCGTTCACGACCTTCTCGATTGCGGCGTTGAGGGAATCCCAATCGGTAATGGAGGCCGGGTCCACACCCGCCTTCTGCAACACGGTCGGGTTGTAGTACAGGCCGAGGGCATTGGAACCATAGGAGACGCCGTACTGCACGCCGTCCACGATGCCCGGGCCTTCGATGTTTTCGTCGTATCCGGAAACGTCCACGCCGGCGGCCTTGATATCCGTGACCAGACCGGCATCGACGGCAGTCGGCATCTTCGGGTTATCGATGAGCGCGATTTCAGGGGCGTTGTTCGCCTTCACGGCAGTGGTGAGGTTGTTCAGCAGATCGGACTGCGCGTAGCCGACACGCTTGACGGTGTATCCGTCGGGAGCACACTTCTCCACGAAGGCTTGCCAGGAGCTGTCGGCCGTCTTCTGCGGGTACGGATCCCAGAATTCGATGGTTTTGTCATCCTTGGCAGACGAGGAACCGCCGCAGGCGGCCAAGCTCATCACGGCGGCGGCCGCGACCACGAAAGCAAGGGCACGACGGGAAGTTGAATTGGTCATCTCTTGATTCCTTTCATCGCCACGCAACACTGCGTGCAACAATATTTCCAGAACAATCGCATAGAGCTCGAACGCTTGTCCTGATTTCGTTTAACCGGTTCAACAGTTACTAAATATACACCACGAATCATCCAAACGCAAATTAGTGTAACGAATTAACCATTGCCGCCGGCGACTGTTAGCGCTAAACCCGTTATGGCTCAATCACTAGAGGAAAATCAAACAACACCTCAGCCTTCGGCGCGTCGCGATTGGCGACCCGTGACATCAGCAGTTGCATCGATGCCTTCGCCAGCTGCCCGACGTCGGTCTGCACCGCGGCAAACGGTATTTTCATCGTAGTGACCAGCTGCTTGGGGAACACGGTGACCACGCGTAAATCATCGGGCACTCTGATATCCAATTGCGCGAATGTACGTGGGCCGACTATGGTGGCGGGCTCGTTGTAAATCACCATCGCCGTGGATTGCGGGTATGCATCCAGAGCCTGTTCGATGATCTGCGTCGGATCGGCGTTGTCATCATCCGGGCTGACTGCATGCACGACAAGCCCGTGACGATCGGCTATGGCCATTATCGAATCATAAAAGCGCAACGCAAAGCCCAGGCGACGTTTGAAAATCTGCTTCGACCACAGCACCAACGTGATTTCGGCATGGTTTTCCGACTCCAGAAAATCGATGATATTTTCCGATTCTTTGACGAAATCGGAATCAACGACATCAAGGCCAAAAGAATCCTTTGGAGAGCCGAACACCACGGTCGGCATGTTCATTTTCGCGGCGATGCGCATACGAGGATCGTCATCGCGCACATCCATCAGAATGAATCCATCCACCTTGCGGGAATTCCATGCCTTGAGCATCGCCTCGGCACCATCATCGTTGCCGATGAACAACGTATCGTAACCATATTGTGCCGCGCATTCCGACATCAAATACACATGCAGACCGAACAGCCCCGAAAGATAATTGCTGTGGTAGGCCGGAGAGACAATGCCGAACGTTTTGGTTTCGTTCGCGGACAACGCACGTGCCGCATGATTGACCGTATACCCCAGTTCCTTGACCGCTTTGCGAACCTTATTCGCCGTCTGTTCGGTGATTCTCGGGTCGTTCGACAATACGTACGATACGGTCGCCTTCGAAACTCCCGCTGCCCGGGCCACATCCGATATATTGACCATGGGGAACGCCTTTCACCTGCATAACAACGCTGTTTATGCCCGCTACTTTACCGGCATATGCGTTGACTCACCTGCACGACTCGCGTCAACGTTCCAGATGATGCCCCACATAAGGACGCATCGCCATGGTGACGACCATACCCAGCAACGCGAATACAGCGCCCACCGGCCCCAGCCAAGTCAATCCCAGATGGTCGTTCGCCAGACCGCCCACAGCCGAACCGACGGCGATGCCGATGTTGAAGGACATTGAATTGAGTGACGAGGCGAGATTCATCGAACCAGGGTGGGACTGTGCGGCCACATCCATGTACAGCACCTGAGACGAAGCGTTGAAGTGGTACATCAGCAGACCCAGAACCACCAGCAGGGCCGCGCCATACAGTGGAATCCAATGGACCAGCGCCAGCGAGCACAGCAATACCGCATGGATCAGATACACCCAGCGCAAGTGGAACAATGGCTCCACTCCCCTGCCATGCTCGGCGAGTCTTCCGGCGGTCAGGTTACTGCACAGACAAGCCACGCCATAGATCACCAGGCCAAGGCTGACATACTGCTCGGGCAGATGTACTTCGTCGCGCATAATCGGCGTCAGATACGTATAGAACACGTAGCTGGCCGCGGCACCGAACACTACGGCCAGCACGCCCAGATGAATACGTCGATCGAAGAACAAGCGGAACTGGGAAAGGAATCCCACCTGTACGATATGGCTGTTGCGCGGCAGGACGGTGAACATCGCGATCAGCAACACCACGGTCAGCAGATTGATGATATGGAAGGTCCAGCGCCACCCGAACGCATTGGCCACGGCCGTGCCGATCGGCACGCCCACTACGGAGGCGATGGAGAATCCCGAGAACACCCATGCGATGAATTTGGTGCGGTAGCGCTCATGCGTCACATCCGGTGCGAATGTCATGGCGATGGCCACCAACGTGCCGGAAACGGATGCGATGATCAGTCGGGCGATCAGCAACACCGGATAGTTCGGAGCGAACGCGCACAGCACATTGCCGAGAAGGAATACGCTCATCAGTGTCAGATAGGTAACGAACCGAGGGAATCGAGCGCTTAATGCCGATCCGAGCGGCGTACACGGCGCGTATACGAATGCGAAAATGGCCACTAGATTGCCGACCGTCACCTCGGAAACCTGAAGTCCCGCCGCAATATCCGGCAAAATGCCGACAACCACAAACTCACTCATGCCGAGCATGAAGCTAGCGAAGATCAAAATGTTGACCGGCAGTGTGAAGAATCGATCCTCGCGCACGTCGCCATGCGGTGCCTCGGATGCGGGCGTCTGCGTATTGGCCATGGTAGAGGCTCCTTCAGTGCTCGTGTTTACCGAGTTGCATGGTATGCGCCAACGTCTACAAACGCTGCGCCGGAGACACGCTGATAGCCCCGCCCCCTCCAACAGCCCCTCCCGTAGATGAAAACGAGTCCGCAGCATGGGTCCGCGGCCTATATGTGAAGTGGCTCTCCTCAGTATCCGAGGAGAGCCACTTCACATCGCATGGTATCGGTTTGACCAAATATCGGTTTGGCCAAAGGGCAGGCCGGTCACAACCTAGGCAGATACTTCTTCAACTCAAACGGCGTGACCTGCTGGTTGTATTCCTCCCACTCCTGATGCTTGTTGTCCAGGAAGTAGCCAAAGGCATGCTCACCGAGTACTTCCGCCACGAAATCGGACTTCTCCATAACCTTCAACGCCTCGTCCAGCGAACGCGGCAACGGCTGGATGCCCATGGCTTGACGTTCGCCGTCGGTGAGCTCCCAGACATCATCGCTGGTGGGCTCGCCCAGCTGCATCTGCTTGTCGATGCCATCAAGGCCGGCGGCCAGCAGCACCGAGTACGCCAGATACGGGTTGGCCACCGGATCGAGCGCACGGAACTCCATGCGCGCGGAGTTGCCCTTGCCCGGCTTGTACTGCGGGATGCGCAGCAAAGCGGAACGATTGTTATGGCCCCAGCAAATGTAGCTCGGTGCCTCGTTGCCGCCCCACAGACGCTTGTACGAGTTGACGTACTGATCGGTGACGGCGCAGATTTCCGCAGCATGGTAGAGGATGCCGGCCGCAAACTGACGGGCCGTCAGGGACATGTTGAATTCCTGACCGGCCTCATAGAAGGCATTGGAATCCCCCTCGAACAAGCTCAGATGCGTGTGCATGCCGGAGCCGGGAGCGTCGGCCAAAGGCTTGGGCATGAAGCTGGCATGGATGCCGCGCTCCAGCGAGATCTCCTTGACCACCGTACGGAAAGTCATGATGTTGTCGGCCGTGGTGAGCGCGTCTGCATACCGCAGATCGATCTCGTTCTGGCCGGGGCCCGCCTCATGGTGCGAGTACTCCACCGAGATGCCCATCTGTTCGAGCATGTTCACGGTGGCACGACGGAAATCCATGCCTGGGCTGCGCGGCACATGATCGAAGTAGCCGCCCTCATCAATCGGCGTGGGAGCCTTGGACCAGTCGTCCTGACTTTCGAACAGATAGAACTCGATTTCCGGGTGCACGTAGAACGTGAACCCCTTTTCCTTGGCTTTGGCGAGCGCACGCTTCAGCACGTGACGAGGATCGCCGAGCGAAGGCTCGCCGTCCGGGGTCAGAATATCGCAGAACATGCGCGCGGTACCTTGCGGACCGCCACGCCAAGGCAAAATCTGGAACGTGGAGGGATCGGGCTGAACGATCATATCGTCTTCGGAGATTCTGGTCATGCCTTCGATGGCGGAACCGTCGAAACCAAGCCCCTCTTCGAATGCGGCCTCCAGTTCAGCTGGCGCGATGGCCACGGACTTCAATGTTCCCAACACATCCGTGAACCAAAGACGAATGAAGCGCACGTCGCGTTCTTCGACCGTGCGCAGCGCAAACTCCTGCTGTTTATCCATAACTGCCTATGGTTCCATAGTCGTGTTACGTTCAGCGTTAACATCTCACGCTTGTCCTGTGCTCTCTTTCGCTCAACCTTTCATGCAAGCGTCTTCTGTTGCCGTATCAAGGCGTGTACTGTACACCGAATTCTCGGCATCAGAGGCTCCAGTGTCTTATCACAACTGTTCGGCGTTACAGTTATAGATTATGAGCGAAGATCATCTGGCCCCGTCCGCAAACCCACCCATTGATGTGACCAGCTGGAAGCAGGCTGTTAATCCTCGCGACCGTTCGCGAGCCGGCATTGCGGCGCGTAACTCGGCACCGCTGGAATCACATGCCATCTGGCAGGTGCGCGAAGGCCGGCGTGAAGCCATCAGCTTGCTGGAGGAACAGTCCGCAATTCGTGTACCGGAATTGGTTCCATTGCGCTATAAGCGCATGAGCGTAAGCCCGTTCACGTTCTACCGCGGCACGGTGCTTATCATGACCAACGATCTGGCTTCCACGCCGGTTACCGGCATTCCTGTGCAGTGCGTGGGCGATGCGCATATCGGCAACTTCGGCATCTTCCGTTCTCCTTCCGCCCGTCTGGTGTTCGACATCAATGATTTCGACGAAACCGCCATCGGACCGTGGGAATGGGATTTGAAACGCTTGGCTGTTTCCGTGGAGATTTGCGGGCGGGCCAATAAGTTGAAGACCAAAGATCGCCGTGCCGCGGTGTTGCAATGCGTACGCACATACCGCGAGCGCATGAAATGGTTCTCCGAAATGGACTATCTGGATGCCTGGTATGAGCATCTGGATGTTGAGGAAACATTGGATCGGTTCGAAACCAGTGGTTCCAAACGCAGCCCCGTATTGCGAGAAGCCGCGATGAAGGCATTGCTGAAGGATAACGATGCGGCGGCCGCCAAGCTATGCCGGTATGAGGGCGGCAAGCTACGGTTCAAGTCCAATCCTCCGGAGTTGGTGCCGATCAACGAGCTGCAGGAGTATGCCGATCCCGAGGCGCTGCAGGCACGTATCAGCACTCTGCTCGAAAGCTATAAGCATTCCCTGTACGACGACCGCCGAATGGTGTTCGACCATCTGCGGTATCAGGACTCCGCCCGCAAGGTGGTGGGCGTCGGCTCGGTTGGTCAGCGCGCATGGACGTCGGTATGGATCGCCCGCGATATCAACGATCCGATGATGTTGCAGATGAAGGAAGCCACATATTCCGTGCTTGAACATTACTGCGGTGCTTCCCGTTACGCCACACATGGCGAGCGTGTGGTGCAGGGGCAAAAACTGATTCAGAATACCGCCGATGTACTGCTCGGATGGTCGAGCTTCATCGCCGAGGATGGCCGTAAACGCGATTATTACGTGCGTCAGCTGTGGAACGGCAAGGGATCGATCAACATCGACAATCTCAACGCTTCGGGGTTAAGTGATTTGTCGCGCATGTGCGCTTGGTCGCTGGCTCATGCGCATGCCCGCACCGGCGATTCCATCGCCATCGCCAATTACATGGGCGGCACCGATGAGTTCGACCAAGCCATCGCCTCGTTTGCGGTGAGCTACGCCGAGCAGAATGACGAGGATTACGCAGTATTCAAGAAGCTCATCAAATCCGGCGAGCTGCCGTGCGCCAAATAGTGGTAGTTGGGAGTCCTGACACATGGTTTCCCGAGAGGAAAAGGTCCTTTCGAGAATTTACCGCACTGACGGTTGCTCAGCGCAACTTATTCTCGGAAACAGCCCACTGCGCGAGAATTTATTGCGCTAACGGCCGTTCAACGCGGTAAATTCTCGAACATAGGGACCATTTCGAGAATTTACCGCGCCAATAACTTCAGGAGGCTTCAAACGCCGACAAATTGAGGGAATGTATCGGCACTGTAGTTTTACTTCGCCACTTCCAGTGCTTCCTGCAGCGTGAAGGCACGAGCGTACAAGGATTTACCGAGAATCGCTGCGTCCACGCCCAAATCGGCCAGTGTCTTAATGGCTTGAAGATCATCAAGCTTTGAGATGCCGCCGGATGCCGTCACCTTGGCGTCGGTACGTTCAGCCACTTCGCGCAGCAGTTCGATGTTCGGACCGGACATCATGCCGTCCTTGGCCACGTCGGTCACCACATAGCGCGAGCAGCCCACGGAGTCAAGGAACTTCATGGTTTCGAACAGATCTCCGCCTTCACGGGTCCAGCCGCGTGCGGCCAACGTATGTCCACGCACATCGAGGCCGACAGCCACGCGATCACCATACTTCTTGATCACCGACGCGGTCCAATCCGGATTCTCCAATGCGGCCGTGCCGATGTTCACGCGAGCGGCACCCGCCTCCAGAGCAGCTTCCAGCGAATCATCGTCACGCACGCCACCGGACAGTTCGATGTTGACCTTGTCACCCAGTTCATGCACGATCTCACGCAGCTGGTCACGGTTGTTGCCTGTACCGAAAGCAGCGTCCAGATCAACCAGATGAATCCACTCGGCACCGGCCTCAACCCACGTACGAGCCGCCTCGAACGGTGAACCGTAATCGGTTTCGGAGCCAGATTCGCCCTGACGAAGGCGCACGGCCTTGCCATCGCGAACGTCAACGGCGGGGAGCAGCGTCAAAGACATGAGAACAACCTTTCTGTACTTCTGTAACAATCACGAACAATCACATATCACCGCTGCATTGACTCAAGCGCCACCGCACGGTTTTCGGCAAACACAGCAGCTGGATCGATCAGAACGTAGCGATCCAATTCTTCAGCAGTTGAGCGCCGGCATCTCCGGATTTTTCCGGATGGAACTGCGTGGCGGACAACGGCCCATGCTCATAGGCGGCGACAAAACGCGAACGTCCATATTCGCACCAGCTCACATGCTCCGTCGCGTCTGCGAAATCGATCTCGAATCGAGCGGTATCCGCGGCACTCACTGCCATCGCGGCATATGAGTGCACGAAGTAGAATCGCTCCTGTTCCACGCCCTTGAGCAGAACGGAGCCGGGGGCCGCGTCAACGGTATCCCAGCCCATATGCGGCACCACATCGGCATCCAGCAAATCGACTGAGCCACCGATCAGGCCTACGCCTTCGGCATCGGCACCATGTTCATGACCATGTTCGAACATGATCTGTTCACCCACGCACACACCGAGTACCGGTCGGCCGGCACGGATGCGATCGTAGATCACCCGATCTCCATCCACTTGTTTCAGGCCATCCATGCAGGCCGCGAACGCGCCGACTCCGGGCACCACCAGTCCGTCGGCTTCAAGTGCCTGACGGTAGTCAGAGGTGAGTGTGGTGTCCACTCCCAAGTTGGATAGCGCACGCACCATGGAACGCACGTTGCCGAAACCGTAATCGAAGACAACAGCCGTGGTCATTGTCTTGGTGCCTTTCTCTTCGTGTTCGTAGTCTGCTGTAATCGTCAACGTATGTTCGACAACGCAGCAGAATAATTATCCGATTGATTGGTCAGCGTGAATATGCAAGATCCGTAGAATTCTTACCATCCATAGAGTCTGCAAAGCTTACGGAATCGATGCAGCACTACTCGATACGGCTGCCCCGTCCGCCACGACCACGTTTGGTATGGTCAGCCAGAATCTGCATAGCTTGATCATGACTCAGGCTTGCGGAATCCACTACTTCGAATCCTTGGGTCCTCAGCTGAGGCAATGTCACTATGCCCAACATCAGATCCTCCACGAACCGAGGAGTGGAGGTAAACAGCACCGGCGGCGCAAAGCTTTGCCCAGCTTCACCCTGCACATACATGGTCACTTCAAGTTTGTCGGCACGATTGACTGCCAAAATAACCGCCATACCGGAAACGACAGTGGTCAAATCCTTGGCTGCGGCCTCAGGGCCGTCACCATCAAGATTCTTCAACACCGCGACGGCCCCCTGATTGGAACCGATGCAGGATGCGGCGATATCCGACAGCTGGCAGAACGCGGCCAGCAGATCTGCGGAAGCTACACGTGTAACCAGCAATGCGGTTTTTGCCCGGTTGCCGAGCAATCCGGCCAACTCGTTTTCAAAACCATCCGAGGGGTCCACCACATCGGCCATGGCCTCGTTGACAGCGTCTGCCACTGACGCGGCATCGAGGTCATCCGCGCTAGCATCGGTCGTATCAGATGCGGCATCCCCAGTTTGGGAATCGGCTTGTGTCGACGGTTGTTCTGATGCCGACTGATCAGCGAATTCCTGCTCGAAACCAGCCAAAGCCGCCTCCAGCTCCTCGTCGGAGAAATGCGACTCATCGTCTGCATTGAATTCCGAATCAGAGCCGCTGCCGACACCACTGCTGTTGATATCATCGTCGTTTGCGGACATCACAAAGCCCCCTTGGTGCTGGGAATCAGTCCCTCAATACGGGGATCGGGCTCAATGGCGAAACGCAATGCGCGCGCCAAGGCTTTGAATTCAGCTTCGGCGATATGATGCGGGTCACGGCCGGCAAGCACCTGCATGTGCAGACAGATACCGGCATGGAACGCAATGGACTCCATGACATGACGCACCAATGAGCCAGTGAAATGACCGCCCATCATGCAGTATTCATAACCTTCCGGCTCGCCGCTGCACACGCAGTAGGGGCGGCCGGAGATGTCCACCACAGCCTTGGCGAGCGCTTCATCCAAAGGCACGGTGGCATCGGCAAAGCGACGAATGCCGCGCTTGTCTCCCAAAGCCTGCTTGAGTGCCTCGCCGAATACGATGGCCGTGTCTTCCACGGTGTGATGCACGTCGATATCGGTGTCGCCATGAGCGTGGATCTTCAGATCAATCAGCGAATGCTTACCGAGCGCGGTCATCATATGGTTATAGAACGGCACCGAGGTGTCGATGTCGGTCTGCCCGGTACCGTCGAGATTCAGTTCGAGATCAATATGCGATTCGCTGGTTTCACGGACGATATGTGCGGTGCGCGCCATGTCATCCCTCCTTCTTGTAAAGATCATTCGATATGTAGCGGCAGCGGAAAGGCAGCGGACAATGCATGCTGAAGAACCCACCCATCAAACGCCTGCCGCAGTCCATCAGGCCGTTGGTCTCCTGCAACTTGGGTGCCATGGCTTTCCGCCTGGACCCGAGCAGGCTTGAGTCACTTGGCCTCGACGATACGCAACGTTTCAGCAAGCGCGTTGCGGAACTGTTCCATCTCCTCGTCGGTGCCCATGCAGACGCGTAGCCAGCCATCGGGCCCCACCACACGGATGAGCACGCCACGTTTGAGCAGTTCGTCGAAGATAGCGTCGCGATCGTCGAAGTGACCACCGAACAGCAGGAAATTTGATCCGGATTCGGCCACTTCGAGCGACTGTCCTTTATACGTTTGTGCCTTGAGCCATTCGGCCGTGGCTTCGCGTGTTTCACGCAAGTGTTCCACGCGGCTCAGCTGTTCGTCGGTATGTTCAAAAGCAGCCAAAGCAGCGGCTTGGGTTACGGCGGACAGGTGATACGGCATACGCACGATACGCACGCAGTCGATGATGCCTTTGGACGCAGCCAGGTAGCCTACGCGCGCGCCGGCAAAAGCGAACGCTTTGCTCATGGTTCGACTGACAGCAAGATTCGGATGGTCCTTGATCAGGGAAACCGCGCTTGGCGTACCGGGCTTGCGGAACTCGACATACGCTTCATCGATTACCAGAATCGGATGTACGCCTTCGGGCGCTCCAGCCACTTCCGCAGTTTCGCAAGCGGCAAGAATACGTTCAATGTCTTCCATCGGCAACGGGGTACCAGTCGGATTGTTCGGACTGGTGAGCAGCACCATGGAGGGCTTGACCTCGTGAATGGCCTCGATGGTCTTGTCCACGTTCAGCGTGAAGTCAGCGTTGCGATGCGCCAATTTCCAACCGGTGAATGTGTCGCGCGCATATTCCGGATACATGGAATAGGTGGGGTCGGCACCCAAGGCGGTACGGCCCGGGCCGCCGAATGCCTGGAACAGCTGAAGCATAATCTCGTTGGAACCATTGGCACCCCACAGCTCATCCACATCCAGACGGGTGCCGGATTCGCGGGCCAAATAGTCGCTGAATGCCTGTCGCAAGGCGATATGCTCACGGTCGGGGTAACGGTTGAGCGTCGGCGCAATCTCCAGCACACGCTTGGCGATGGTCTCACATACCGCCGGATCTGGCGCATACGGATTCTCGTTGACGTTCAGGCACACCGGTACGTCGAGCTGCGGCGCGCCGTAGGGTTCCTCGCCGATCAGATCGTTGCGCAGCGGCAGATTTGCCGGAATCGCGTTCGTTGCTTCAGTCATTGCTCTTCCCATTACCTTTCATATTCCTGACTCCTCTTGTGGTGCATCATCATCACAATCTCATTGCTTGCCTGATGACGGTGTTCCAGTAAGAGGAGCCAAGATATAACTGTCTCAAGTCGGTTCAGCGCAGGCCGGCTTCAATCTCCTGCTCGCGCAGAGTGGCCTTGTCGTACGGATCCTTCACGAAACGACTCAGCACACACTCGCCATGAGCGGGCAGATCCTCCGAAACGGCGAAGGCGTTGATACGTGCGGCAAGAGCCTTCAGGCCTTCTTCGTCGTATTCGATAACTTCGACCGGTTTCATGAACGTGTGCACACCGAGGCCTGCAGCGAAACGAGCAGTGCCGCCGGTGGGCAGCACATGGTTGGAGCCGGACATGTAATCGCCCAGCGGCACTGGAGAATAGGGGCCGCGGAAGATGGCACCCGCGTTCTTGATGCGCTTGACTACAGCATCCGCGTCTTCGGTCTGGATTTCCAAGTGTTCGGCGGCATACGCGTTGGCGGCATCGATGGACTGATCAAGACCATCGGTCAGCACGATGGCGGACTGGGTGCCGGACAAGGACGTGTGTACGCGCTCGGCATGCTCGGTCTTCGGCACACGGTAGTTGAGGTTCTCCTGAACCTTCTCAGCGAGCTCAGGGGAATCGGTGAAGAGCACGGAACCGGCGAGCTCGTCATGCTCGGCCTGACCGATCAGATCGGCGGCAAGCAGGCTCGGATTCGCGGTCTTGTCTGCGATGATGCCGATTTCGGTGGGGCCGGCCACGGCATCAATGCCCACGAATGCGGAGACCAAGGATTTTGCGGTGGCGACGAAAATATTGCCCGGGCCGGTGATCTTGTCAACCGGATCGCACAACACGTCGCCGTCCTGCGGTTCGCTGCCCTTGGCACCGTAAGCGAACATGGCGATGGCCTGTGCACCGCCGACCGCGTACACCTCGTCAACGCCGAGGATGGCGCAGGTGGCGAGGATGGTCTTATTCGGCAGACCCTTGTCATTATCGCGGGCAGGCGGGGTAGCGATGGCCAGGGATTCGACGCCGGCAGCCTGCGCCGGCACGGCGTTCATGATCACGGAAGACGGGTAGACAGCTTTGCCACCGGGCACGTACAGGCCAACACGCTGAATCGGAATCCAACGTTCGGCAACGCGAGCGCCGGGAGCCAGATCCGTGTGGAAGTCCTTCGGCACCTGATTGGCGGCCACGGCACGGGCGCGACGCACGGATTCCTCGATGGCGGCGCGAACTTCGGGGTCGAGCGTGGTCAGCGCATCGGCAATGGCTTCAGCCGGCACACGCAGGTGCTCAGGGCGCACGTGATCGAATTTCTCCTCGAAGTCACGCAGGGCGGCGGCACCGCGCTCCTTGACATCCTCAAGAATCGGACGCACCAGATCAGTGGCTTCGGAAGTGCCCATTGCGGCACGCGGCATCGCGGCCAGCAGTTCGGCGCGGGACAGTTTTTGACCACGAAGGTCGATAATTCGCATGATGTTCTCGCTCATAACGCCTCATCGTAGCAACGTAAAGCCACGAAGCGCCTTGAAACGCTCACTTTCACCCGTATCGTGAGATATCACGCTGTTTCGTCAGTCAGCATGAACAGAAAAACTACTTGGCATACCATTATCTACTGCCATATCGGTTATCTTTACCTGTTCCACTTCAGCCCACCGAGGCCCTTGCCGCATTGCCAACACAAAGTCTTCCACGGATTCACGGCTTCCCTGCACATCAGCCTCGACGGAACCGTCTCGACGATTACACACCCATCCGGCAACGCCGAGTTTGCGAGCCTGCATTACCGCGAAATACCGGAAACCGACGCCTTGAACCAATCCTGTGACGATAATACGTTTATGCACCATGCTCATTAATACTGCCCATATTTGTCGTTAACGCATATTCCGCAAAGTCGGATATAGCTTGAGGAACCTCACATAACATTCGTCGTATGCACGTACGGCTGCTGGGCTTGGCACGTAGGTTGTGGTTTCGGCGATATTCTCGACCAAATCGGGATGCCTGAATACCAGCGAAGCGAGCGCCACTGCCGGCAGAATATCGGCGTTGGCATATACGTCGATGGGATGGGCCAGCACGTCGGCAAGGATTTGACACCATGCGCTTTCGCGAGCGCCGCCGCCGATCAGGGATATGGAGACCGGCGCGGCGGCAAAGCTTTCCATGCCTTGCCGAATCGAGAACGCCACGCCTTCCAGTGCCGCTCGTGCCATATCCGCTTGCGTGGTGTCCGGCGTGATGCCAACGTAGGCACCGCGAATTGTCGCGTTCATCACCGGGAACCGCTCCCCCACCAAGTACGGCAGGCAGAGCACGCCGTTGGCGCCGGGCGTCGACGAGGCAATCAACTGATGTGCCTCGGCATAATCGCCGCCGGCGAATACGCCGGTCACCCATTTGTGTACGTCACCGGCATTGAGGAACGGCACCGCGTTCACGAATCCTGATGCCACGCCGAACTTCAGGTTCGCAGCGCCAGGCTTATTGGCGAACGGATCGGGCGATACGGTGGCAATCCAACCGGATGTGCCGATATTGATGTTGTATTGTCCGGGCTGGGCAACACCGCTGGCAAATGTGGTGGCACCGGCGTCGCCAATGCCGACATATACCGCAGTGCCGGTGGCAAATCCAGTAAGTGCCGCAGCCGCTGCAGTCACAGCGCCGATGCGGTCCTGTGGCTTATGCAGCTCAGGCAGTACCGCGATATCGATGCCTGCGGCTTCACACAGTTCCGTATTCCATTGCCCTTCGCGAATGTTCATGGCGCCGGCTGTTGAGCATGCCGCCACATCACCAATGCACGTACCGGTCAGCTGTGCGATGAGATAATCCTTCGAACTGATCAGCACATGGTGCACACGTGCGAACAGGTCAGGCTCATGATCGCGCAACCACATGAGCTTCGGCAATGGCAGGCATCCTTCCAGCCGATTGCCCACGGTCTCCAAGAATCGTGCCGCACCACCTTGATACGCATTGCCGAGCTGCTCGGCTTCAGCATCAGCACGACCATCTGAATATAGGATCGCATTACATACCGGCTGGAACTTGGCATCCAACGCGATGACATCCTGCATCTGTCCGCTGAAGATGATGCCGGCAATCTGCATGGCACTGAACCCGGGATCATATTCCTGTGCTTGCGCCAGCATCGCTTGGGATACCTTGCAGAATGCCTGCCACCATTCATGTGGATCCTGCTCGCGGAAATCACGATTGATAATCAGTGTCAAATCACTGCTGGCACTGGCAACGATCTGTCCGTCTTCAGCCACCAGCGCACCTTTCAGTGCTGTGGTTCCCGAATCAAATGCTGCAACATATCGCATAAGCCAACCTCTTCCTGTATGCCCGCATCACTGTGCCACGTAAACGTCACATCTCCTCGGCTCCCCCCTGTCAGGGGAGCTGTCCGAGCAAAGCGGACTGAGGAGTAGTCGCACTGGCAATGAGACAATGACGCGTCACAACCATTTCATCAGCTATCTGCTGATGTTGCTTTGTTCAGCTGTTCTGCTTCGTAGAATAGCTCAGGAACGTATTGACATTGAGTTAAGCGAGGCATTATGGCGATTCAATCGACGATTACCCTCAACAATGGCACGGTGATTCCTCAGGTTGGTTTGGGTGTATTCCAGACTCCTGATGGCGAAACCACCATCAATGCAGTGCAGACGGCACTGGAGAACGGCTACCGTCACATCGATACGGCGATGATCTACCGCAACGAGGCTTCCGTAGGCGAAGGCATTCGCCGTGCCGGCGTGCCGCGTGAAGATTTCTTCCTGACTACCAAGCTTTGGAATGATGACATTCGCGCTCACCGTGGCTTGGATGCATTCCAGGAAAGCTTGGATCGTTTGGGGCTGGATTATGTGGATCTGTATCTGATTCATTGGCCGACGGACGGTTGGCAGCAGGCTTGGGATGATCTGCAGGAGATTTACCAGTCCGGCCGCGCCAAGGCGATTGGTGTGAGCAACTTCCAGCAGCACCATATTGAGGAGCTGCTGAAGAACAGCGATGTGGTGCCTGCGGTCGATCAGATTGAGTCCTCCCCGCAGTTCACCAATCAGGAGCTGATTGATTTCCTTGCCGGCAAGGGCATTCATACTGAGGCATGGAGTCCGCTGGGTGGCACCGGCGGCAACCTGTTGGGCGAGCCGGTGCTTGCTGAGATCGGCGCGAAATACGGCAAGTCCGCCGCTCAGGTGGTGATTCGTTGGCATGTCCAGCGCGGCATCGTCGTGCTGCCGAAGTCCATGCACGCCGAACGTATCAAGCAGAACTTTGATGTGTTCGACTTCAACTTGACGCCTGAGGATATGGCTGCGGTCACCGCGCTGAACACCGGCAAGCGCAATGGTGCCGACCCGGACAACTTCGATTTCTGATAAGGCTTGCACAATAAGCTAGAACCGTTCATCCAATTAATTGGCCTGCTATCAATCAGTTGCAATTAATTGGATGAACGGTTCATTGGTTTTCTCTACATGGAGTCGGTAGGTCTTTGGCAGTGTCCGTCCCCTCTGCCGGGCCAAGACCCGCGCATAGGAGCGTGCGGAATATGAAAAGAGGGGGAGCCTGTACAGGCTCCCCCTCACAAGAATAATGCGGCGGCGTGCTACTCTCCCACACCCTATCGAG
>NZ_PGLQ01000019.1 GCF_002802865.1 Bifidobacterium scaligerum | reverse complement strand
GCGACCTGCTCCTCGTACGCGGTCAAAGCCGTGTCGATCACATTGTGCATGTCGTAGTACTTGTACGTGCCCAGACGACCACCGAACACGACCTTCGGCTCGGCCGCGGCCTTCTCGGCGTACCTCGCGTACAACGCCTTGTCCTCGTCCGTGTTGATCGGATAGTACGGCTCGTCGCCACGCTCGGCGAAACGGCTGTACTCCTCCCACACCACGGTCCTGGAATGGTTCTGCGAATCGTAGCGCTCCGGGTTGAAGTTCTTGAACTCGATCGCGCGCGTGTACGGCACGTCCGCGTCGGAATAGTTCATCACCGGGCAGCCGAAATGATCGTCCTCGTCGTAGCGGACCTCCTTGAAGTCCACCGTGCGCCACTTCAGGTCGCCCAGCTCGTAGTCGAAGTAACGGTCCACCGGGCCCGTGTACACGACCGGCACGCCCGCGGCCAGCAGCGCCTTCCTGTTGTACGGCTGCGACTCGTCGAAGAAGTCCACGCCCAGCCCGACCGTGATGCGCGGATCGTCGATCATGCGCTCCATCCACGCGGTGTAGCCGTCCTTCGGCAGACCCTCCCACGTGTCCTTGAAATAGCGGTTGTCGTAGTTGAAGCGCACCGGCAGGCGCTTGATGATGTCCGCCGGCAGGTCGGCCGGGTCCGTCTGCCACTGCTTGCCCGTGTAGTTCTTGATGAACGCCTCGTACAGCGGGCGGCCGATCAGCTGGATGCCCTTGTCGTTCAGGTTGGCCGGATCCGTGCCGGCCAGCTCGCCCGCCTGCTCGGCGATGAGCTCCTTCGCCTCGTCCGGCGTGTAGGACGCGCCGAAGAACTGGTTGATCGTGCCCAGGTTGATCGGCAGCGGGTAGACCACGCCGTCGTGCGTCGCGTACACGCGGTGCACGTAGCCCGTGAACTCGGTGAAACGGTTCACGTACTCCCACACGCGCCGGTTGGACGTGTGGAACAGGTGCGCGCCGTACTTGTGGATCTCCGCGCCCGTCTCCTCGTCGAAATACGAGTACGCGTTGCCACCGATATGGTCGCGGATATCGATGATATGCACGCGCGCGCCCGCATGCTCCACCGCCTGCTGCGCCACCGTCAAACCAAACAGACCCGCACCAACAACCACCAAATCAGGGTA
>NZ_PGLQ01000018.1 GCF_002802865.1 Bifidobacterium scaligerum | reverse complement strand
GGTGCGTGTGAATAAGCATAAGGCGGATTGGCGTGGTTGGAAGTTCATGTGGCCGTTCGCGGTGGTGTTCGTGTTCGTGTTCATCATCCCGATCGTGTACGCGATCTACATCAGCTTCTTCAAGAAGCAGATGATCGGCGGCACCAAGTTCGTTGGGTTGGAGAACTACCAGCGACTACTTGTTGACCAGCAGTTCTGGAGCTCGGTGGGTCGTGTGGCCCTGTTCACGGTGGTGCAGGTGCCGATCATGCTGTTCCTTGCGGCGGCGATGGCGTTGGCGATCGATTCGATGAAGCTGCATGGCACGAAGTTCTTCCGTATCTCGACGTTCCTGCCGTACGCGGTGCCGGCCGTGGTGTCCACCCTGATCTGGGGTTTCGTGTACGGCGCGAAGTACGGCCTGGTCGGCTCGTTCAACGGTTTCTTCGGCACGGACATCGACGTGTTGAAGCCCTCGGTCCTGCTGGCGGCGATCGGCAACATCAACACGTGGGAGTTCACGGGCTACAACATGCTGATCTTCTATTCGTCGCTGTCCACGATCCCGCACAGCCTCTATGAGGCGGCGTCGATCGACGGTGCCTCGGAGTGGCAGATCGTCAGGTCGATCAAACTGCCGGAGCTCAGGGGTTCGCTGGCGATCACGGTGATCTTCTCGATCATCGGCTCGTTCCAGCTGTTCAACGAGCCGAGCATCTTGCAGAACATGGTGCCGGGCAACGCGATCACGACGTATTACACGCCGAACATGTACGCGTACAACCTGAGCTTCTCCGGCAACCAGTCCAACTACGCGGCCGCTCTGGCGATCGTGATGGCCGTGATCACGATGGCCATCGCCTACGCGGTGCAGTTGAACAGCATGAAGGAGCAGATGAGGTGACGCGCCGGACGCTGGTTGAAGAAATGAATGTGACTGTGATTGTGACTGTGGTTGTGAAGGAGCGTGCGTGATGAGTGCGGCGACGAGTGCCCGTCCGGCCGGGGCGGAGTTGAGGGCCCGGGAGAGGGCCGCGAGAAGGGCCGAGAAGGAGCGTCAGAAGCGTATCGCCCGCGACGAGGCCGCCGAGAGGAAGAGGAGCGCGAGGGCGGGGTTCGCGAACGTGAACAACCCGAGGCGCAGCACGCTGATGACGGTCCTGTGCGCGGTCTTCGCGGTGTACTGCCTGTTCCCGTTCGTGTACCTGATGATCAACGCGACGAAGACGCAGGCCGACTTCACGAGTACGTTCGGTCTGGGCTTCGGCCGGTCGTTCGCCCTGTGGGACAACATCGTGACCGTGTTCACGTATCAGGGCGGGATCTTCGGCCGTTGGCTGGTCAACACGCTGCTTTACGTGGTGGTGGGCGCGGGCGGCGCGACTTTGCTGGCGATCATGGGCGGCTACGCGTTGGCGAAGTTCCGCTTCCCGGGCCGCAAGGCCGTGTTCGCGGTGATCATCGGCTCCATCTCGGTGCCTGGCATCGCCTTGGCGGTCCCGCAGTTCCTCCTGTTCGCCAAGCTGGGGTTGACGAACACGCCGTGGGCCATGATCATCCCGTCGTTGATCAGCCCGTTCGGCCTGTAT
>NZ_PGLQ01000017.1 GCF_002802865.1 Bifidobacterium scaligerum | reverse complement strand
AAAAGAGGGGGAGCCTGTACAGGCTCCCCCTCACAAGAATAATGCGGCGGCGTGCTACTCTCCCACACCCTATCGAGTGCAGTACCATCGCCGTGCCAGGCCTTAGCTTCCGGGTTCGGAAAGGGACCGGGCGTCTCACCTGGGCCATGACCACCGCAAAACTGGATTATACGGTCGAACGCGCCCCAAGGGCACGCCCGCCGGCGTGTGGCGGCAAGGGAACCGGAAAGCGGACGCGCAGCAAAAACAAAGCTGTCGATATTTAGTGAAACCATCCCTGACGCATTCCATGCGTCCAAGGAACCCGCAGCAGAACAAAGAAACCCACCCACCCCAAAAGGAGTGAATATGGATTGTGTTGCCTCTCGTCCCTTAGTACCGGTCAGCTCCACCCCTCGCGGGGCTTCCACGTCCGGCCTATCAACCACGTGTTCTCCATGGGGACTACAAGGATTCAAGATCCTACGGAATGCTAATCTCGGAGCAGGCTTCCCGCTTAGATGCTTTCAGCGGTTATCCCTCCCGAACGTAGCCAACCGGCCGTGCCGCTGGCGCGACAACCGGCACACCAGAGGTTCGTCCACCCAGGTCCTCTCGTACTATGGGCAGGCCTCCTCAGCATTCCAACGAGCGCAGAGGATAGAGACCAAACTGTCTCACGACGTTCTGAACCCAGCTCGCGTGCCGCTTTAATCGGCGAACAGCCGAACCCTTGGGACCTGCTCCAGCCCCAGGATGCGACGAGCCGACATCGAGGTGCCAAACCATCCCGTCGATATGGACTCTTGGGAATGATCAGCCTGTTATCCCCGGGGTACCTTTTATCCGTTGAGCGATGCCGCGTCCGTACACCGGCACCGGATCACTAGTCCCGACTTTCGTCCCTGCTCGAGCCGTCGCTCTCGCAGTCAAGCTCCCTTGTGCACTTACACTCGCCACCCGATTGCCAACCGGGCTGAGGGAACCTTTGGGCGCCTCCGTTACTCTTTGGGAGGCAACCGCCCCAGTTAAACTACCCGCCAGGCACTGTCCCAGAGCAGGATCACTGCTCGTGGTTAGACACCCAATGCGAACAGAGCGGTATTTCACCTTGCGACTCCACACCGGCTGGCGCCGGCGCTTCGAAGTCTCCCGCCTATGCTACACAATCCACACCGAATGCCAATACCAAGGTATAGTAAAGGTCCCGGGGTCTTTTCGTCCTTCTGCGCTTAACGAGCATCTTTACTCGTACTGCAATTTCGCCGAGCTCCTGGTCGAGACAGTGGGGAAGTCGTTACGCCATTCGTGCAGGTCGGAACTTACCCGACAAGGAATTTCGCTACCTTAGGATGGTTATAGTTACCACCGCCGTTTACCGGGGCTTGAATTCACCGCTTCACCACAAGGCTGACGGATCCTCTTAACCTTCCGGCACCGGGCAGGCGTCAGTGCATATACCGCGACTTGCGTCTTCGCATGCACCTGTGTTTTTGGTAAACAGTCGCTACCCCCTGGTCTGTGCCACCCCCCAACGCTCCCCAAGCAAGTTGGATCACGCGAGGGGGTCTCCCTTAAACCGAAGGAACGGGAGTAATTTGCCGAGTTCCTTGACCAGGATTCGCTCGATCGCCTTGGTATTCTCTACCTGACCACCAGTGTCGGTTTGGGGTACGGGCGGCACCGCGCCTGACGCCGAAGCTTTTCTCGGCAGCACGGGATCACCGGATTCGGCCCACACGGGCCCCATCATCGCGCCTCACCCATCATGCCCCCCGGATTTGCCTGGGGGACGGGCCACACGCTTGACCACGGAAAACCACCTCCGCGGCCGGCTACCCTCCTGCGTCACTCCTGCGCTCACCTACCGGGGCTACAGTCCCAACAACACCACCATCACCAACCCGAAGGAAGGATCAGGCAATGCCGGAGGTTAGTACTCACCCTTTCGGTCCGGTCGGTTCGATGCCGGTACGGGAATATCAACCCGTTCATCCATTCGACTACGCCTGTCGGCCTCGCCTTAGGACCCGACTCACCCGGGGACGACGAACGTGGCCCCGGAACCCTTGGTCATCCAGCGGACGGGATTCACACCCGCCTCTCGCTACTCATGTCTGCATTCTCACTCCCACGCAGTCCACCATAGGCTTACGCCACGGCTTCGCCCCGCGCAGGACGCTCTCCTACCCAGCATCAAAAGACACTGCCGCGTCTTCGGTGGCGTGCTTGAGCCCCGCTACATTGTCGGCGCGGAACCACTAGACCAGTGAGCTGTTACGCACTCTTTCAAGGATGGCTGCTTCTGAGCCAACCTCCTGGCTGTCTATGCGACTCCACATCCTTTCCCACTTAGCACGCGCTTAGGGACCTTAGACGACGGTCTGGGCTGTCTCCCTCTCGACGACGAAGCTTATCCCCCGCCGACTCACTGCCGGAATACGCATCACGGGTATTCGGAGTTTGGTTGCTGTTGGTACCCAGTACGGGCCCGCAAGCATCCAGTAGCTCTACCCCCCGGATGTAATCAACCGACGCTGCACCCAAATGCATTTCGGAGAGAACCAGCTATCACGGAATTTGATTGGCCTTTCACCCCCAGCCCCAAGTCATCCCCCCGGTTTTCAACCCAGGTGGGTACGGTCCTCCACACGGTCTTACCCGCGCTTCAACCTGCTCAGGGCTAGATCATCCCGCTTCGGGTCCGTGACACGCGACTCAAACGCCTTTTAAGACTCGCCTTCGCTACGCATACCCCACACGGGTTATGCTCGCCACGCATCAACGACTCGCAGACTCATTTTTCGATAGGCACGCCGTCACCCCACCAGGAGGCTCCGACGGTTCGTAGGCGCACGGTTTCAGGGACTGTTTCACTCCCCTCCCGGGGTGCTTTTCACCTTTCCCTCACGGTACTAGTTCACTATCGGTCAGACAGGAATATTCAGGCTTATCCAACGGTCTGGACGGATTCACACGGGGTTCCACGGGACCCGTGCTACTTGGGAAACACGACCGGCAGGCCATGCATGTTCAGGTACGGGGCCATCACCCTCTACGGCCCGGCATCCAATCCGGTTCCCCTGACACACGGCTTTATAACTGCCGGCCGACGCGTCGGC
>NZ_PGLQ01000016.1 GCF_002802865.1 Bifidobacterium scaligerum | reverse complement strand
CTTCCCGCCCCTCTTCACACACTTTTCGCGCGAAAAGTACGTAAATCGCGCCGCACAACCACGCGGTACGCACAATTCGCGCGAAAAGCGCGCCAATCACGCCATACGAAGCCCGTTTGCACCCAAATCGCACGAAAAGCGCGCGGCCCGCAGCATGAGCATACGAATCGCGCGAAAAGTACGTAAATCGCGCCGCACAAAGCCCATTCGCACCCAATTCGCGCGAAAAGCATGCAAAATCACGCCATACGAAGCCCGTTTGCGCACGATTCGCGCGAAAAGCGCGCAAATCGCATCCCACAATGCGCACCGTTGCGCGAAACCATGAACTCATGTTCCTATCCTGTATTTTCGCGTGGTTTGCTTTTCGCGCTTTCCGTCCCATCACACTGCGGGGTGCGCGACTGTGAGAATTTGCGGAATTAAGAGAAGAACATGATTTTCCAATCCGGCGCGCTGCTGCTCGCCATTATCGCGCCCTACGCGCTCAAACACCTACACATCTTCGGCGAACGCGACTACAAGGTCGCGCAGGGCTTGGTGTTCAACCTCACGCTGCCGTGTGCGATCATCCTCTCGTTCGCCACCAACAAGCACGACATGCGCATGCTGTGGATTGTGCTGTTCGGCTTCTTCGCCTGTGCAATTCCACTGTTTATCGTGTATCTCGGTTCGCGTGGCGACGAGCGCAACTACCGCGCCTTCCAGATGCTCAACGCTTCGGGACTCAACCTCGGTGCATTCTGTTTGCCGGTGGTACAGACCTTCATGGGCGCATCCGCCGGTCTGCCCATCATCATGCTGGACATCGGCAACGCCACTGTGGCCACGGCTGGCTCCCTCACCATTACACGCACGTTGCTCAACATGGACGACAACTTCAAATCGCTGCCGCTGAGCTTGCGTCTAAGGAACATCGCCCATGATTTTCTGGGGTCGATTTCGTTCGACATCTACATGCTGATGCTGGTATTCATGTTCCTGCACATCACGATTCCACAGCCTATCGTGACGCTTATCACCCCGTTCGCCAATGCGAACGCCTTCTGCGCCATGGCCATGATCGGTCTGATGATGGAGATTCCGGACAATCGCAAGGATCGCTTGGAGCTATTGAAGGTGATCGGCTGGCGCGCGGTGTTTGGCGTGATTATTGCAGTGGCGGCGTGGTTCCTACTACCGTTCGACATGCGCATCAGGGAGATCATCGTACTGGGCGCGTTCGCCCCGATCACGATTTTCTCCACCAAGTTCACTGACTCGCTCACCGGCAATGCCAAGCTCGCCGGATTCTCCTTGACCGTGACGGCAATCATCTCGCTGGTGGTAATGACCGTGCTGCACGCCGCGCTGCCGGGTGCGTAAAAGCGTCCCGCCGCAACCCGCCAGAACATCGACCTACCGGCATCGCCCCCGCTTGCGCCCCACCCGCAACTCTCTTATGTACGCGCACTATGCGCCCTCACTATGTCTGCGCCGTATTCGTTGAACCGCATACTTAGTGAGGGTGTTAGACGAAAAAACGTCATTATGTATGCGCGCACTTCGTTCAGCCGCATACATAATGACGATTAATGCCGATTCAGCGTATAAGATTCAGCGTATAAACGATGGCTCCTGAGCAGACCGCTAGGCGCGCACGATCACGTTGCGCAGGTCGCCGATACCCTCCACATGCACAATGGCCTCATCGCCCGGATCGAGGTGACCGGAAGCGTTCGGCGTGCCGGTCATGATCACATCGCCGGGCAGCAGGGTGGAGAACGAGGAGATCGCGGCGATCTGCTCCGGAATGCCGTGAATAAGATTCGCGGTGGTACCGGACGCCATCGGCACATCCTCACCGTTCAGCGTGAAGGAGATCTTCGCGTCACGCCAGTCCAAGTCGTCGCGCATCACAATCCACGGACCAAGCGGGCAGGAGGTATCGAAGCCCTTGGCACGGGTCCACGTGGGGTCGAGTCCCTGCAGATCGCGCAGCGTCACGTCGTTCACGCAGGTGAAGCCGAGCACATAGTCCATGGCCTTCTCCACCGGCACATTCTTTGCGATGCGCCCCATGACCACGGCCACTTCCGGCTCGAAGTTCATGTCTTTGGAGCAAGCCGGGTACACGATCGGATCGTCCGGACCGATCACCGAAGTGGACGGCTTGGTGAAGATCACCATGTTCTCCGGCGCATGCGCGATTTCGGAGTGGCCCGCCTCGTGCATGAACTGAGCGTGGGCCTCATAGTTCTTGGCCAGCCCGTAGACCTTGGAGGGAATGACCGGGGCGAGCAGACGAATGCCGTCGCCATCAACCGGATATCGATTGCCGGTGGGCTCGACCTGATCGCCGGCCAGCGGGTGACCGTTGAGTTCGATGAGATAGTCTTTGCCGTCGGCCGGGTCCTTCTGCACGAAGGCGTAGCGCGGCGCATCATTCATAGAAAAACGTGCAAGTCTCATAGCTCTCAGCCTACTACGACGCGCTCCGGCAGGGCATCCAAACCATTCGTCAGGCTGGTGTACGTGTCGTCCGTATCGTCATCCCAACTGTAGGAATAGTCGTATTGTCCTCCACGATCCATTTCGTTGACCATTTCGTTGACGGCGTACATCGAACCACCGATGACCGCAATGGTAATGATGATGCCCAGCACCGTATTGACGATGCTGATTACGATGCCGGCGATGGCCAAACCTCGTCCTTTGCCGCCCTGCTTTTTGATCTGGTTCAGTCCGATGATGCTCAGCACCAGACCCACGATCGAGAACAGGAACGAACATATGAAACCGGCAATGGCCAGTCCGTTGTACTGATTGGCATTGCTGTATGCGCCGTACGCTGGGCTGTAAGGTGGCGCTCCTGCACCGTACGCCGGACCGTAGCCGGACGCGCCGTACGGCTGCTGGCTTGCATACCCGGGGTAGGGCTGGCCGTATCCCGTCTGACCGTACGTTGACTGTCCGTACGCATTGTATTGCGGCTGACCATACGGCGTCTGCGGCGGCACGGCGCCCCCGCCTGGGTACGTGGGAGGTTCTGGCGCTGACGGCACGGCGCCCTCACCGACATTGAGGGGCGTATTCGGCTCTTCATTCGCACTAGAGCCTGGACCAGGGTTCGGATTGGTATTCGGAGTGGTTGACGAGTCGGACATGATCGCTCCTTTGATCGTGTTGCGTCTTGCACACACTTGCACGCACCTTGCATGCCTCTGATGAGAAGACGCGCCCCTTCTACGCACGCGCTACACTGTGCGCTATCTCCATGGTACCCGCGCTACCCCGCACACGCCCGACTTCTGCGGCAACCTATCGTGCAAGCACCGCGCACAGCAAACCGCAACACAATAGGCCCAGCAAACCCCACATAACCAAAGAAGGCTTGATGACGCATTGGCCGCTTCGACGCATTATTCCATGCGTCAGTGCGTCCATCGCGCCGTCAAGCCTTCTTTCACTAGCCGTCAGCTCTTAATTCCCGTCAAGGGAGTGCGGCATAAGACGTTAGTCAGTATGCGCCGATCGATCCTCCGGTCACTTGGCGAGCAGGGGTGCGACCTGCTCCTCGTACGCGGTCAAAGCCGTGTCGATCACATTGTGCATGTCGTAGTACTTGTACGTGCCCAGACG
>NZ_PGLQ01000015.1 GCF_002802865.1 Bifidobacterium scaligerum | reverse complement strand
AATGAATAACTTACACGACCCCGGCCCCGAACGCAACCCCACCCCCGGCAAACACCACGGAAACCCTTGCAAACACTGGCATCCACCGGCGTGTCGAAAACCGACAAAACCAGACAAGCGTTCCGTGCAAAAAATCTGAGCGAACCCATAGGAACATGACTCAATCCACGTCAAGCAGCCAATCGATAATGTTCATGCCGTATATGCCGTTGTGCGTTTGCGGGAATTCATCCATACTCAGCACGTATTTTGGCCAGTTGTCTTGCACGGCATCGAACACGCCGAACTCACGGTCCACCGTCTGCTGTGAACCAAGCAAGTATGTGACCTGATAGTAGGAAACCGTGTCACCACGTCTGGCGATGAAGTCTATTTCCTTATCCCCCACTTTGCCTACGTGTACGTCATATCCGCGGCGCTTCAATTCCATGTACACAATGCCTTCCAACACCTGATCGATGGCATTAGCGTTGTTCAGGCCAACGGCATGACGCACCACGTCCTTGAACAAGATCGTGGAGAACAGGTCATCATGGCAAGCTCCTCCCCTAGCGCGCTTGAGAATCAGATATATCTGATTCTCAAGCCGATAACCGTATGAGAATCGATCATAATCGATTCTCATACGCAATTGACCTCAGAAATCAGTTATAACTGAAGACGTACAGGAACGCACTCAGACGAAAGACGCTAGTATAAGCGCTCGATGCGCATTGAGGGACGCATGATTCCCCCCAGAAGCATTTCCGTAATGCGTTCCATGACGTCATCGTCTACGGTTGCTATCCTGCGCGCGTATCGCGCATTCAGGTCTAGGCACTTGGCTTGTTCAATCTCCGCCCACCCGTGAATCTCGCCCCCATCTTCCGCCGGAATGATTCCCACGTTAATATGCAGAGGATATTCCCGATTGCTGGTGACCGGCACGGTCATAATCAGATTGTTGAATCGGTTGTATTCGTCATTGCTCACCACAATCAACGGACGTCGCTTATTCTGCTCGTGGCCGGCTGATGGGTCGAGGTCAGCCCAGACGATGTCACCGTAATGATACTTGTTTCCCATCATCAGTTGGTCTCCTGTCCGACGGAAGAAGCAAATCCGTCCTCCACCGGCGCGGGACCGTTATACCCTTTGAACAACTGCCGGTAATCAGGAATGTCAACGTATCTTCTCTTCGCGGGTATGAGTGTAATCATGCCGTTCTCAGCATTGACCTCCAATGAGTCGCCCACCTGCAGCCCGGCACGTTCCATCGTCTCCTTGGACAGGCGCACGCCTTGTCCATTACCCCATTTGACCAACGTTGTAGTACTCATGACCACCCCTTTCGTATATACACAGTATATACCTCACGGTTTTCCCTCACACTCGCGAGTCCACAAACAAGGTGCAAAGCAATCAGCTGATGTTCCATTCGGCGGGCCAGGTGGCGGGGTGTGGGAGTTCTTCTAGGGCTGGGAGACCTTCGACGATGTCAAGGGTTTCCATGCTCACGCGGATGACACGTTCGACCAGGTCCACGATGTACCGTGGATTATCGCTGTAATCGTTCGGGTCGTTGGTGATACCGCTCTTCTTGTCGGTGGTGACCTTATAGCGGTCGATGAGCCAGCCGATAGCGGATTTGCCGTTCACCACATACTCGTAGGCGCGCAGCGGAATACCCTCAATCGTGAGGTTTTCCGCCACTTTCAGCACAGTAAGGTCAGGCACCTTCTTGCCGGTCTCGGCGTCCTTGATCTTCTTCGGATAGGTCATCTTCTCGGTACGGCCCGGGTTCGCGCTGTCGCCTACCTCCATAACCGGCCACGGGTCGATGGACTCGTAGTCGAGATGCAGATGCGCGAGGGCACGGCCGGCCTTCATGAACGCCTTGAAGTCCTTCGCGAGCGGAATGCGCGGCAGTTCCTTCTTCAGGTTGTTGGCAAAACGCTTGCGGTATTCCGGGCTGTGCAGCACGCCATACACGTAGTAGAAGATGTCTTCCTTGGTGATCTTCAAGCTCGGATACGCCTCACGGAAGACCTTCAGGCCCGTGTCGGTGATGGCGTCGTGACGGATATAGCCATGTTCGTCCGCACCCTGCATGTCCGCTTCGGAGAACAATCCGCCGTCGTCTGACGGTTCGACTTTCTCATAGCGGTAGAGAGGGAAGCACTGTGATTGCGTAGAACTGGCCATGCACAAATCTGGAAGTGTTCTGGCAATCAAACATGAAAAATCACCCCTGCTCGATGTTCCTGGAATACCGATTACCAAATTTTCTAAGCATCGAGAGGAACTCTGCTGGTAGGTCATTTCGTTCGGCGCATTTTCCAAGTGGGAACTTTGAGAAGGAATGTGGCTGCTGGTAGGTCCTTTCGGCCGATCGCCTCCGGCGATCGGGAAAATGCGTGGCTGCTGGTAGGTCATTTCGTTCATAAACGAATCGAAATAGACCCATTGCTTGCAGAACGGACGGTAGACGCCCAGGACACAGTGTTCCGAATCATATGGAATCACGGTGCCTTTATCGGCATAATCCTGCAAACGCCTTGTCCAGCTGAATCGAGTGGTATCTTGCTCCAGAGGTGTTCCATCTGCATGATGCAGCTCAATGGCATGATTCATGTTGTTGAGTAAGCGACTCATGTTCGATCGCAAAGCCGGTAACGACATGCTCCATGCCCACGAATCACGTTGAGTCTTCAATCCGCATGACCAGATGGAGAACAGACCGGTTGGCAACTTTTTATTCCCGTCCTGCACTCCTGTCGGGATGAATGTGGTGTAGCTATCGTCACGATGATCGAGCCAGTCACCGTGCTTGTCAGACTGGAGTGATGTCCATGCCGGATCAAATACCGTGGCATCCTTGAGAATGTCGAGCTTCTGTTGGCGGGTGAGGTAGTCGCCGATATCACGGTAGTGGATGGTGCCATGCTCATCCGATCCGGGATTTTTGACAAGCATAGTGATGGCAATGGTCGTCTGGCTCCCCGCGCCAAATATCTGTCCCCCTTCTTTCTTCCAGTCGCGTGAGCGCATATTGCCTTTGAGGTTATACACATAAATTGAGCTAAATTCCTCAACAAAACGTCGGCGTACACCGGCCCCGGCAGCACTGATAAGCCATCCTCCGTTGGAAACAAAGCAGACGATGCCCGAGTCACCAATACGGTCGGATGCCCAACGGAACGCACGGATATAGTGGTCGTACAGCGAATTGTTGTTGTTCGCATCGGAGTTCGCCACATAGGTTTCCTCGATACGTTTATCCAAAGTCGGGTATTTCTGGGTATCGGTCCCGGTATGCCCAACATCGCCGGCTCGGTACGGCGGGTTGCCGATAATCACCTTGATCGGCAGCGCCTTTTGCCGCTTAATGCGTTCGGTGTTTTCAGTGAAGATAGTGTCGTCCAACGTGTCACCTTCCTCATGCATTTGGAAGGTGTCAGTGAGCAAGGCACCAGCGAATGGGACATACCCCCCCCCGATGCGCTTGTGGTAAGACTGTTCGATGTTGATGTCCATGATGGTGGCGGCCAACGGCACGATCTCGTTGGAGTGCAGATCATGCTCGTACTTGTACGGCAGATCCTCAGTGGAAATCAATGATTCGTCTTCGATAAGACGGCAGATATACGTACCGGTGCCGGCGAAACCGTCAAGCACATGCACGCCACGGGAACCCAACGATTGGCCGAACTCACGTTGCAGGGCGCGCTGCACCATATGCAACTGCGCGTCCACGACTTCGACGGGCGTGTAGACGATGCCCAGCGAGTCGGCGGTGTCTTTGAACGCCTTGGTGAAGAACTCGTTGTAGATCTCCTTGATGAGATTCTGCTTGGCAACATCCGTCTCCAACTGGCTGGCGGACAATCTCACCGACGAGTACAAGTCACGCAGGGTCGGATTGCTCGTCACCTCAGGTAATCCGGCCGCATACAGGGCGTTCATCGTACGGTCGAGCCCCTGCACGATCGGGTTGTGTTCGATGACCTCCTTGTTGGTGAACAGTGTCTGGAAGATCGGCTTGGTCACCTCATGCTGCGCCAACACCGCAATCGCATCCGTCTCCGAATAGCCAGGATTGAGGCTGTCCTTCAAACCATCCACAAACTCAAGGAATGATTCACGCGCCGCACCGGGCTGGTCGACCAGCTGATAGATCGCTTCCGCGCGGCGGCGGGTGATGGCCGCGATATCATCAGTCCATTCACCCCAGTAGATCTTCGTACCGCACTTACGCACGATCTGTGCGTTAATGGCCTTCGCCATCTCCCCCAGTTCGAAATCAAGTTCCGGCTGGAAGTTCTTCTCAGCAGGTTTCCCGTCACCATCATCACCGGCATCATCAGCACCCTCAGTGCCGTACACACCTTCGCCGCCGATGCTCGCCACATTACCGGCCGCCTTATCGCGGCGGCTGCTCCGCTTGCGCAGCTTGGATTCATCGAGCACTTCCACCTCGATAATCCTGCGCAGGGAATCCTCATCGCCCAAGGCGGCCGCGTTGATAATCGCATCCAAACGTTCATCATGGCTCCTGAGCGCACGCACCACCTGCCATACCGTTTCATAGGCGCCCGAGGAGAGAATCGCATCCGGGTCCGCACCCAATGGAATCACCACCGGGATAATGATGTACCCGTATTCCTTGCCGGGCGCTTTGCGCATCACGCGACCAACCGACTGGATGATATCCACGCGGCTGCGGCGTGCGTTCAAATAAATCACCGCATCCAAATCCGGCACATCAATGCCCTCGGCTAGGCAACGGGCATTGGAGAGAATATGGCACTCGTTGTCCGCGGTTTTGGCGGCCAGCCAGTCGAGCTTGCCGCGACGCGTGGCCGCATCCATGTCACCATCCACATGGTCGATCTCCACGTGAACCTCATGGTTCGCGGCGATCACCGCCTTGTTCGCATCCGTGTCTTCCAGATTGCGCGTGTAATCATCGATCACCGTGCGGAACTGTGCGCTCAACGCCTTCGAATCCTTAATCGAAGCAGCGAATGCGATGGCATGATGCAGCACACGCTTCGCATCATCCGGGCCAACCTCCGCGGCATGGCGACCGCGATTGACCAGCTCCTCCACACCCTTGGCATGACGGCGATCAAACAGCGCCTTCCAACACCCTACGAACTTGGCCGCATCATCCAGCGGAATCTCGGAATCCTTGGCACTGTACTGCTTTTGCATGGCCGAGCCCATCATGCTTTCGGCCACCTGCATCACCACAATCTTGTAATCGGTGAGCAAACCGAGCGCCACGGCCTTACCGAAGCTCAACCGGTAGGCGATGCGACCATAGACCTGCTCGTCATCCATGCTCGCGATTTCAATCGCGCCTTCCTTGGCCTTGTTCTTCGCACCCTCACCGAAGATGCGCGGCGTGGCCGTCATATACAGGCGCTTCGCGGAATGAATGAAGTCAGCATCATGGACCTTCTGGAAAGCAGCCTCTCCATCCATTACGCCCGTGGTGCGGTGCGCTTCATCGCAAATCGTCAGATCAAAGTCCGGTAGCCCCAACTGCTGAGCATCATGAATCACTTGAATCGACTGATACGTGGAAAACACTACGTTGAGCGCATCCTTATGCGGCTGGAATCGGTTGGCGATGGTCTCCGCATTCGTAGTGGCCGGGAATGGAATATCAGTCAGTTGGCCGTAGGATTCCTGCTCCGACTTGCTCAGTTTGCTGGCCTTGCCGTCCGAGCACACCACGTACACGTTGATATGGCGGGCACGAGTCTGGTTCACCCAGTCGCGCATCGACTGTGAAACCAAGCTGATGGACGGCGCGAGGAAGAGCACCGTTCCACCCTCGCCCACCATCGATTCCGTAAGCCTTAAGGACGTCAATGTTTTGCCAGTACCGCACGCCATGACCAGTAAGCAGCGATCATGGTCCTTGAGTTCGCTCTTCACCGCTTCGATGGCTTCGCACTGATGCGGACGCGGGCTGTAGGTTACGCGACCGGCATTGGTGGCGCTTGCTGAGCCGTCGGCGAATGCCTCCCAATCGAGATTCGATTCGCGCATGGTGTCCATATCGAGGCGCACCAAATCCATATCCGGATGCGAAAGCATGAAGTCCTCAAGCACGGACGTATAGCCAGATACCGTGTCCGCAATCATGTAATGCTGATACCGCTTATCCGCCAGCGCATTCATGAAGAATGTGGATACATCACCGGCAGCCAGCTTCGGCTTGGAATAGCACTTGGCTTGAATCGCCCACAGCGAGCCATCCACATCTTCAGCCACGAGATCAATGCCAGTATCCATCTTGCCGTCGTTGGTGGGTGCCTCATCCCACATCCATACCTGCGTGATGCGCTCCAGCCATGCAGGATCATGTTCCAAGAAGAATTCCACGGCATGCTCAAAGCGAGTCCCCTGCTCACGCTTATCGACCGATTCGGTCACAATGTTCGCGAAAATCTCGTCAATGCTCATCCTGGGCTCCAAAGTCAACATACTTATATGCGACAAGGATACTGTCTTCATGCAGCATTACATGGAAAATTGAGCAGAGGAAGTCAAGGCTGGCGGTGGTGGCGTTTTGTTGGGCTTCGTTGTCCCGTAACCAGCATCCAAGCGGGGACGCGGGCCGGACCCAAACCCCGCGCACACGGGGGACGAATCCCGTGAGAAACGAAAAAGAGGGGGAGCCTGTACAGGCTCCCCCTCACAAGAATAATGCGGCGGCGTGCTACTCTCCCACACCCTATCGAG
>NZ_PGLQ01000014.1 GCF_002802865.1 Bifidobacterium scaligerum | reverse complement strand
TGTGGGAGAGTAGCACGCCGCCGCATTATTCTTGTGAGGGGGAGCCTGTACAGGCTCCCCCTCTTTTCATATTCCGCCCGTTCTCATGCGCATGCGCACGCCCGTCCCGGCCGGCCGACAGGGGGTTCCGGCCCGCGGCCCCGGCTCCGCACGGGGACCGCAGGAGCCCTCCCCGTTCCTATATTTCAGTTTTTCTTTTGGTCTATGGCCCGTGTTGTATGCGTCAACTATTTGCTCAGATCAGATGGTCGACTTGTAAACCCTGCAACTGCCTCTACAATATTTTGCGCGAAATCATGTGTAGATCACATTCGGCTCCCATATCTTTCGAAGAAAATACGGGTTTTTAGATTCAGATTGGTGATAGAGCAAAGATATGACTGATATGTGTATCGATTAACTGGCTGTTTACTGCGTTGATATCTGTGTTGTGTGTGCTTTTGAAGCATAATCTTGATTTACAGTGAGGAAACGCAAGTGAAATCATACTCCATTATCGTGTTCCAATTATGGAACACATTATTAGACGTCATCCATTTGGATGGATGATTTGTAGAAGATTATTCACTGCGGTGCTGATGTCTCTCGCTGTGATGTTCGTAGTGTTCTTCACTATACGAATGATCCCTGGAGACCCGGCGGTTAATCTACTCGGTGCAGACAGTACCGCGGCGGAACGAAAAGCGATGCGTGCCACGCTTGGGTTGGACAAACCGATACTGGTTCAGTTTTCTATCTGGCTGGGCGGGCTTGTGCATGGGAATCTGGGGTATTCGTATGCATATGGAAAAGATTCCTTAAGCGTTGTAACTCCCGCGCTTTGCAACACAATGATGCTGGGTGTATCTGCATCGATTCTTGCTATAGTTATTGCGATTGTTCTTGGCAATTTTGGCGCCTCAAATAATAAAACAGTCCGCCAGTTTTCTAGCTGGGTGGAAGCATTCTTCCTCTCGGCGCCACAATATGCAGTAGCGCTTATTCTGCTCATTGTTTTTACGGTGCAACTACGTGTTTTTCCTTCCGGTGGATTGCACAATACCGGAGTCACCGATATCGGTGATTTGCTATCGCACCTTTTCCTTCCTTCTTTGGCCTTGTCATTAGCTCCTGGAGCTCAAATGGCAAGATCATTAAAAACTTCATTGTTGGAAACTAGAAGTAGCGATCTGATCCCTTCATTAGAGGCGAGAGGCTTATCTTCGCGACAAGTAATGGTCCATGAGTATAGGAATGCCATTCCTCCGATGATCACGGTACTTGCCATCCAAGTGGGATCCATGCTTGGGGGCGCATTGTTCGTGGAAAATATCTTCAGTATTCCAGGGCTTGGACAACTTGTAGTACAAGCTGTAGGTTTAAGAGATTTTCAGACGGTGCAGTCCAGTGTGCTGGTGATAGCTCTGATCTACATTGTCGTACTCACTCTTGGCGATATTGCTACTACATGGATTGATCCGAGATTAAGGAGAAATGATCATGTCTGAGAATATCGGAGGTCAAAACGGCAAAGACGATAAAATAACAGCCTCGCGATTTACTAGGAAGAATTGGTTTGTCCGAATGCCAATGTCTTCACGCGTATCGTTAGGATTGTTGGTCTGCCTTGTTCTTCTCTCAGTAATCGCCCAGTGGTTACCGCTCAATGCGTATGCAGGGGAATTATCCAAACGCATGCAACCAATAGGGACTCCGAATCATTTGTTGGGTACCGATGCTCAAGGCCGTGATTTACTGGCAAGATTGATATTCGGTATGCGCACGTCGTTATTTATTAGCGTTACTCCGGTTATACTGGCCACACTGCTTGCGCTTTTGATTGGTATTGCGTCAGGATTCGGTGGGCCGGTACTACATGCTGTATGCGCGAAGCTTATAGATTTGTTATTCGCTTTTCCTGGAATACTACTTTCGTTACTGATTGCTATTTGTCTGGGGAATGGCGTTTTCTCGCTGATTTTGGCTTTAACAGTGGTTTGGATTGCTCCGTTGTCGAAAGTTGCGGAACAAGAGGTTCACCGAATCAAAGATCGGGATTATATATTGGTTGCTCGCGCTAGCGGAGCGAAAACCATTGCCATTATTTATCGGCAGTTATTGCCGGTCATCTTCCCCACAGTAATGGCATATGCCACTTCACTGGTTGGTGCAAGCATTGCTATCGCTGGTGGCCTTGGATTCATTGGATTGGGAGTGCCGTCACCGGCTCCAGAACTTGGCGCGATGTTGCAGGAACTTCAGCCTTCTATCTTTACTAATCCCACGCTGGTACTTGAACCCGGAATTCTCATTATTTTTCTAGCTATCTTGTTCCCGATTGTTGGTGATGGTCTGAATATTTCGATTGGGGTGAGTAAATCATGACTGATAGTGGAGAAGAAGTACTCAAGGTAGAAAATCTAAAAGTTTCATTTAATCACGGAACCACTCGAACGGAAATCGTACATGGAATCAGTATGGCGGTGCATGCGGGCCAGGTTCGGGTGATCCTCGGGGAATCCGGATCCGGGAAAACAGTATTTGTGCGTAGCTCAGTTGGTATGAATCCACGTCATTCTTTAGTGGATGGCTCTTCCGCCTTTTGCGGGGATCCGATTACATTCGATGGCCATGGTGGAGGCGGAAGCCATTTCGGCAAAGATATCGGCATGATTTTTCAGGATCCGACTGCATCGTTGGATCCCATGTACACTGTGGGCGAGCAGATTTGTGAGGCAATTCGTGTGGCGACGAACATCACTAGTGCAGCGGAACGTCGACATAGAGCTGTTTCTTTGATTGAATCGGTGCGAATTCGGGAACCGGAAAAAGCTTTTGGCTTATATCCTCATGAAATGTCGGGAGGTATGCGGCAACGTATATCAATTGCCATAGCCATTGCCGGTTCTCCTAAACTGATTGTTGCCGATGAGCCATCAAGTGCGTTGGACGCTTCGGTGGGTGTACATGTAGTGCATCTCATCAATGATCTTCGGAATACAGCAGGAACTGCTGTGTTGTTTATCACCCATGACATTAGTGCGGCAAGAATTATTGCCGCAAAGCCTAATGATCGTGTTTCCGTGATTCTGAAAGGCAATGTTGTTGAAGAAGGGGCTGCTTCGTCGGTGCTTCATCATGCATTGCATCCATATACGCAAGCACTTCTTGGGTGCGAACCGAGTAGGGATGTCGTGCGTGGATGTCTTTCAGTAGTACCAGATTCCATCAGAAGCTGCGAACAATGGGGGCCGCTCGTCGAAATTGAGCCGGATCATTTTGTCGCACTAGGAAGTAGGTGAAAACAATGTCCAGCAATCCTATTTTTTATGGTTCGCACATAACCAAGATTTTTGGTGATCATACGGCCTTGGATGATGTGTCATTTACTGTACGGCAAGGTATGACTCTTGGGGTTGTCGGTGAGTCAGGTAGCGGTAAATCTACTTTAGGGAAAATATCATTGCGGCTTCTCCACCCGAATAATGGAGACATATACTTTCAAGGCTATCCGATATGGGGAATGACGCCTACGCAAATACGTGAGATGCGCCTGCATGTGCAACTGATTCCGCAGGATCCTAAAAATGCCTTGAACCCAGCAAAAACAGTATGGCAGAGTTTGTGTTTTCATATGGCGGCTCAAAAGGTAGAGCGTCGGAGATGGCGTGATGTCGCTGTCGATTCTTTGGCTAAAGTTGCTCTCGGGCCGGAATACCTTGAGGCGTACCCGGCTGAATTGTCAGGAGGCCAGGCTCAGAGAATTGCCATCGCACGTGCAATATCGAGTCGTCCCGACGTTCTGGTTTGCGACGAAGCTGTTTCTTCATTGGACAAATCTGTACAAGCACAGGTGCTCAATGTGCTATGCAGACTCCAGCAGGAAATGGGCCTGTCGCTGTTCTTCATCACCCATGACCTTAACGTTGTGGATTATATGTGTGATGACGTCTTGGTTCTGAACAATGGTCACGTCGTTGAATCAGGAAACACCCGGGAAATACTTGACCATCCCCAAGATGCTTATACCCGTGAACTCCTCACAGCGAAAGAAGGTGCAATTCGCGAAGTTGAATCCTGATCTTGGAACGGTATTTCCGTTGTGCGTCTACGGATTTGGGCCGATTCAGGACAGATTGTTTTCTGTTACCACAGCAATATAGACAAAGGAGAGGGACCCATGAAAAAGAATATGCTAACTAAAGCAGTCATAGGGATATGCGTGGCGGTGCTTTCGCTCGCCGGCTGTGGTTCTGGCGGCAGCGCAGCGAATCAAGGACAAGTATTGAACATCGGCTCACAGATGTCCTCGTTCCCGAGCTTGGATACTGGCGCAATAACTTCGGCAGGGTATGAAGGTCAGCGTCTGATTGGAAATTTGGTCTATGAGGGCTTGACTAAGCGTGATATATCGAATCCGGATGCTGCTGCCGGTGTTGCTCCGGCGCTTGCGGAATCGTGGAGTGTGTCGGATAGCGGGTTGGAATACACCATGAAACTGCGTAAGGGAGTAACTTTTCATGATGGTGATAAGTGGAATTCCGACGCACTGATATACAACATCAATCGTTACACCAAGCCCGATGATCCCAACTATGACAAGACGCTATTAACGTATTACACGGTTCTTACTTATGTCGATCATGTTGAAAAAGTAGATGACTATACAGTGAAGTTTGTGTTGAAAGAGCCTTTTGCGTTTTTCTTGGCAGACCTCTACAATGTCTACTTCGCTAGCCCGAAGTCATTGAAAGAGCATGGCTCTAAGGGGCAAGCAAGTCATCCGGTTGGCACCGGACCGTTTGTATTCGACAGCTTGCAAGCAAACCAGAGCATAACCTTCAGCAAGAATAATAAGTATTGGGGTACTGTACCTAAGTTGGACAAAATTGTTGTGCAGCTGATACCGGATGCTTCGGCTCGTACCGCTGCTTTGCGTTCCGGGCGCGTTGACTGGATTGAAGGAGCCCAACCTGATGATTTGGCTTCGCTGAAGCAGGCTGGTTTTGTTGTGACTCAAAATGCATTTGACTGGGAGTGGTCATGGCAGCTTTACACTTCTGAGGATGGTCCTCTGGCTAATAAAAAGGTTCGCCAGGCTTTGAACTACGCCATTGATCGTGAAGCTATCTGCAAAGATCTTCTTCATGGTACTGCGCAGCCGGCCACACAATTCTTCGCGCCGGCAAGCCTATATTACGATAAGAGTGACGATACGTACACTTATGACCTCAATAAGGCGAAGCAATTGCTGCAAGAAGCCGGGTATCCTAATGGCTTTGAAATGAAGGTCGGTTATATTACGGCTGGATCTGGCGCTATGCAACCGAAAGCCATGAATGAGGCTTTGCAGGCTCAACTGGCCAAAGTTGGTGTAAAAGTCACGTTTGATCCTGTTGATTTCTCAACTATGTATGGCAAGTTGGCAGAAGGTAATACGGGTTGGGATGCCGCAAATCAGGCTTTCAGTTTGGAACAGCCGTCCAGCTGGAGTTGGTCTATGGGATCTAAAGAAGAGGGGGGATATTTTGATTACCGTAACGAGCAGTTTGATGAATTGTGGAAGAAAGCATTAGTGACGACTGACGATAAAGAGAGGGCTTCTCTGCTTACTCAGGCTGGTCGTGTCGCAACAGATGATGCTCCATGGCTGTTCGTTTGCCATGATACAGCTCCGCGTGCAATGTCGGCGAGGGTTAAAGGATTTGTTCAGCCGAAGAGTTGGTGGATTGAATTCAATGATGTTTATATTGAATGACATTTCCTCCTTCATATAGATCAGATCTGTGACTATACGCGCATGATGCATGGTGGTGTGGTTCTCTTTCAGCGGGAACCACGCCACCATCTTTATGTAATAGAATAGAATGACAGCTTTGGATTCCGGAAATGAAAGAAGATTATGGCGCTTAAGCATGCTATTTTGTCTGCACTCTCGCGCGGCGTACCAAGAACGGGATATGAGCTTAGTGCGGCTTTTCGCGATGTAACAGATTCTGCTTGGCATGCCAGTCCTTCCCAGGTGTACTCCGAATTGCAGAAAATGGCTGCAGCGGGGTTGATTGCCGTTCACAAGCGAGATGACCGAGGAAAGACTAGTTATGTCATCACAGATGATGGTATGACTGAATTGCGGCGGTGGCTAATCGATGATGAGCCTGACCATTCGGTGAGAGATGATGCTTCCTTGCGTATGCTCACGTTATGGGTTTTGGACAAAGAAACCATAGGATATCTTATCGATGCGGAAGTTGCTTTCCAACAGCGTAGGCTCATTCAGCTGGAAAGGTTGCTGAAAGAGTGGAAGCATGTTCGGCCGGATACCCCTGTGTGGAGAAATCGATATTCTTCATATGTGATGAATATGTCGATCACGACGGTTCGTCTTTCATGGCTTAAAGGTTTACGTACGGTTTTGCTGGATGAAAATGTTGATCCGGAAGAAACATTCGCATACCTTACTGATGTGATTGATAAGTTGCATGCATAGAAAGTTTGATGGCGTGATTCTCATGAATCACGCCATCAAACTTTCTAAATAGTGTGTTGAATTTTAAAGCTTATCAGCAGTCATTTTCTATGCGGCCATAATTCGGGGTGGTTATCGCGTAGTTCCATTGTATTGACGTGTCGATGAGTTGTTTCCATGGTCGGACTTCTGCGTACAGCACCTTTAAAGCTTCCAATGCTGCGAAATGCAAGCTTTTTCCATCGGTGGATACGGCATCCTCTGCAATACCCACCTCGTAGTTTTGCATTAATGCACTGCGCGCAGTTGTCTCGATACATACATTGGTTTGTAACCCTGCGAGGATGATTCGTTCAGTTTTCAGATTGTGCAGGATATTGTCCAATGGAGTGTTGAAAAAGGCATCCCAGCGAAGCTTCTCGATAATGATGTCTCCTGGCTGCGGAGCCACCGATTCTATGATTTCCGAAGCGTCTGCGTTTGATGCCATGTCGAGCGTTCCTCCGAACCGTTTTTTAGTGAGCTCTTTTAGCCTTTGATAGACGGGCATGGTGTCGCTATCGTCGCTGCGCTCGATTTGTCGAGTGTATATGACTGGTATTCCTTGGTTTCTGGCTTCGTTGGCCAGCTGTGCGCATGAAGCCAAGACTCGGTCGAGCTGCCATATTGGTGGCCAGCCATATCGGTCGCGAAGGTCTTGGTGAAGATACATCTTTTGAAGATCAATAAGAATCAATGCAGTATTATACATATTACCTCCTCAATAACAATCATATTATATACTCCATTAATGTAATAGAAGATTGATGTATGCAATGTGGAGGAAACATGACGAGAACTGAGTCAGAACCTGCCTCTGGGGAAACTATTTCGATCCCCAAAACGCAGTGGATAACATATGGTGTTTTGGTAGCGATGAATGCCCTCACTATTTTCGATGTCTCGAAGTTGGGTGTGGCTTTTGACTCAATACAGCGATCCACCGGCGGAAACGGTGTGATTGTGCAATTGATGCTGGTTGGTTACACGCTTGCTTATGCTTCGGCATTGTTGCCGGCCGGCCGCATCGGCGATTTGATGGGACGCCGTTCCGTGTTCCTCATAGGATGCTCATTATTTCTGCTCTCCAGCTTTATCTGTGCCATGTCCCCTAATGCATACTGGCTTGTTGCAGGACGATTTGTGCAGGGAATTGGAGCTGGCGTGCTTATGCCGCAAACTCTCGGATTGATTCAGCGAATTTTTCCGCCTGAGCTGCGTGCGAAGCCTTTAGCTATGATGGGCGCTTGTACGTCGGCCGTATCGCTGTTTGGACCTGTTGTAGCCGGTGTCGTAATGCAAATTGCTGGTGGTAATGACTCTTGGCGTTGGCTGTTCTGGATTGATGTTGTTGTTGGCGTGATTGTGGTAGGTATGGCCTATGTGCTGGTCAAAGAACCTTCATCAGAAAGAAAACGGGGCTTGGACGTAGTCGGAATCTTATTGCTTATTCCGGCTGTGATCTTTGGGGTCGGGCCGATTAGCTTAATATCAGAAGGGGATATGTCGAGCTTTCGGGTGCTTCCGGTAATACTGATTGGAATGGCGTTTACGTGTTTATTTATCGTCCGTGAACGTCGGACGGCTGCATGTAACCGTGAACCAATTTTAGATCTCACGATGTTTAAATTTAAGCACTTAGGCCGTGGTGTCTTGGTTTCTGGATTCATGCACGCAACAGCAACGGGCGGAACACTACTCATCACTATTTCTCTGGAACAATATGCGTATTTGAATGAGCTGACTACTGCGCTAGTCATGCTTCCTGCATCTGTTGCTATGTTATATGGTGCATCATTGGTGGCGCGGCGGCAGCAAAATCGTGCGTATGCCTTTATCGTGTGGGGGAACGTATTAGGTGGAGTATCGTTCATTGCTGTTTCTGTGGCCTTCGGAGTAGCTTCTGCGCAGATGTTGCCTCTCATATTGGGAACAATATTGATTGTTATTTCATTTGGTTCCGCAATTTCGGCGTCACCTAACCAAGCTCGTGCCTTGATTGCGGTTCCAGACTATCGGGCAAGCGTAGCTGGATCGTCAATCCAGTTTGCGCAACGAGTTGGCTCCGCGATAGGTATGGGATTGGTGCTGGTGGTGTATTACGGATTTGGCCGTTCTGCCGTTCCCGTTGGCGGACAGCCAGCACTAGGACCATGTCTTGCTGCAATAGTGGTTGGAGTGTTCTTGTTATGTGCTGCGGCAATAGCGCAAGGCGATCATGATTGATTTTGTTCCGCTTAGCTTGAGCCTCGGAGGGGGCATGCCGTAAATCATGTTTAGGGCATGCCCGGTTGTCCCATTGCGGCTCAGCACAGCCCCTACCCAATCCCAAACAAACCATCAGACTTACGTAACAAGCCATTTACAGCGTGCATTACATGCCATTTATCTAGTTTGCACTTTAGTTACAGACCATTTATCTGGCGCCTCACCTGATCGCGAATTGCTTTCCTAGACTACAAAGCAATCACGGCAAGCGAATCGGAATTACGTATCCGGTTACGGTAAGAGGCGACAATCATGAACGCTACAGTTTCAGCGCATAAAGACCAATCCACATCCGATCTGTACGAGGGCGATAACCCGAAGTTTGAGGTCTTCAAGTATCTGACCAAAGGATCGCCCGCTCCGTTCTGGCTGTTTTCCGGAGTTTGCGCCGCATGGGGGCTGCATAAGGATGAAGTCGATCTGAGCCTCATCACCATTTCCGAGAACGCCACGTTTTTGCTCACAATCAAGGACGAGCCCATAGGCGTGGTCAGGGTTTCGGAACCTGACTATGTGGGCGGTCCCAAGGCGATCGCTTCGGAGCTGGCATGGATCAACATGCTTCATGAGCTGGATGGTGTGAATCTGGTGACGCCGGTTCCTACGGTGATGGGGCCGTATGTGGCGGAGATCCATCAGAACGAAACCACCAAATGGTCGGTTATCTCAACGAAATTCATCGAAGGCACCGTGCTGGAAGACATGGCCGACCCTTCCAGTTGTTATCGCGTGATCGGCAATTGGTCTGCGAAATTCCATAAAAGCGCACGCTCATGGACCGAGCCATATGGTTTTCAGCGGTTCAGCTGGGATTTGCTGGACATCCTCGGTCCGCATCCGCGTTGGGGGCGTTGGGAGGATGCGGCAGGATTAACGCCGGCCGAAAACAAGCTTCTGTATCAGGCCATGTGGGAAGCGTTGGCGTATGTTGCCAAGCAGCCACGAAACCGGCAGACATGGGGTCTGGTCCATGCCGATCTGCGGCCGTCGAACATCATCCAACGTCCTGACGGGCAGTTCGTGGTCCTCGACTTCGATGACTGCGGATACAGCTGGTATCTGTGGGATTACGCCGCTTCCCTGACCTTCATTGAACACGAGTCGTATGCTCCGCGCCTTGCCTACGAATGGGTGGAAGGCTATAAGGAGAGCGGCGAACTCAACGACGCCGATTTCGAGATGATGAGCGCGCTTTCCATGCTGCGACGGTTGCAGATGCTGGGATGGACCACTCGTCACCGCGCCGATGCCTTGCCGGACGGCCTCTATGCGGCCCAGAAGCCGGGAAGCCTGATGTGCGCCGAACGCTACCTCAAAGACCACAACTGGTTGCTTGAGGAAGCGTTCGCGAACAGAGCCGAGACTCAACCTCCCGAACCTGTCGATTCCAGAACGATGGAGGTGATATCGCAGCAATGAGCTTCATTCATCCCTGTTACGCGATTGATCCGTGACGGGAAACCAGACGATTGCAATATCGATGAGAGAGGAACAGCAATCATGAGCAGCCAAGTCGTAGGAGAACGAATTCAGGTTTCCGGTGCCACATACACCAGAACAAGTGCTGATTTCTTCAAGAAACGTCAACTCCGCCGTGCGGCGGGAGCTTTCGGACTATGGGGATTAGGCATCGCCGCAGTGGTTTCCGGTGATTTCACCGGTTGGAACGGCGGCATAGGACAGGCTGGATGGGGTGGCATGCTGATCGCCACCGTCATCGTCTACGGCATGTACTGGTGCATGCTGAACTCCATTGCCGAAATGGCATCGGCCATGCCCCACACCGGCGGCGCATACTCATTCGCCCGTGCGGCCATGGGCCCATGGGGCGGCATCGTCACCGGTCTGGCCGAAACCATTGAATATGTCATGGCGAATGCGACCACGGTGTACTTCGCCTCCGCGTATTTCGATGAAATAGTCAGGGGCCTGTCCGGATACTCATTGGATGAGCATGGCCTGCGGTGGGTATGGTGGCTGGCGATCTATGCGGTATTCGTTGCCATCAACTGGCTTGGCGCGTCCACATCATTCCGATTCGCCGAAGTCATCTCCATCATTTCGCTGGCCATCATCGCGATTTTCGGATTCGTCACCGTATTCAGCGGCAAGGTCAACTTCACCGGTCTGTTCGACATTTCCCCGGCGTCCGGCGGTTCGACGTTCCTGCCGTTCGGCATCGGTGCCATCTTCTTCGCCATGCCTTTCGCCATGTGGCTGTACCTCGGCATCGAACAGCTTCCGCTCTCCGCCGAGGAAGCCTACGATCCGGAACATAACATTCCGATCGCAGCCCGCACCTGCATCGTCACGCTGGGCATCAGCTCGCTGGTGGTACTGATCCTGAACCCGGCGATCATCGGATCCAAGGTTTTGGGCTCATCTGACGAGCCGCTCCTCGACGGATTCCGCGCGGTGTTCTCCGACCAGTTCGCGTCGCTGCTGGCCGTAGTCGCGCTTATCGGTCTGCTGGCCTCGATCCAAGGCGCTATGTACGCGTACGGCCGCAACCTGTACTCGCTCTCCAGGGCCGGATACTATCCCCACTTCCTCTCGCTGACCGGCACAAAGCACAAGACTCCGTATTGGGGGCTGATTACCGGTGCGCTTATCGGCTTCGTGGCTCTGCTGCTCGTCAACATGTTCGGTGATGGCGTCGGTTCCGTAGTGCTGAACATCTCCGTCTGGGGTGCCGTGCTCGCCTACCTGCTGCAGATGGTGTCCTACATTCTGCTGCGCAAGAAGCTGCCGGATATCGAACGTCCGTTTATCAGCAAGTTAGGCGTGGCCGGAGCGGTGTTCGGCGGCCTTGTGGCCCTGTGCATCTTCATCGCGACGCTGCTGAACCCCGCGTATCGCATGGCTGTATATGTGATGGTCGCCATCTATGTGGTGATTCTTGCGATTTTCGCACTCTGGGGGCGCAAGCATCTCATTCTTTCGCCGGAAGAGGAGTTCGCCATCAGTGGCGGCGAACTTGGCAACCCATCGGACGAAGAGACGGACGAAGCGAAGATCTTCGCCAGCAACGGTTCGTTTGCATCCGGGGCGACTAAGTAACCAACACAACAGTCAGGTAACCAACACAACAGTCAAGTAACCAACACAACAGTCACGTAACCAACACACGGGTGCTGTCGGTCGGCTGCCGGCGCTCGCAAGCGCAGCCGACCGATCGCCCGCAGTTTCCATAGTTTCCATGACGGCACATGAGTTTTGCGTAAATCAGGAGTAGTGATTTCCATGTCAGCAACTATCAGAACGACGATTCTGAATCTCAACAGCTTTCAGCAGGGGGATATGAACGGTCTCGACGCCGAAACCAAGCATTTGGTCCAGAAGCGTGAAGAGGAGCTCGGCCCGGCATATCGACTGTTTTACCGGCATCCGGTGCATTTGGTCAAGGGCAAAGGAAGCCGGCTGTGGGATGCCGATGGTGAGGAATATCTGGACATGTACAACAACGTGGTGTCCGTCGGACACTGCAATCCCGATGTGGTTGCGGCCATCACCAAGCAGGCGTCCACGCTGAATACGCATACCAGGTATCTGCACGAAGGCATCCTGAATTATGCGCAGGATATCCTGTCCACCATGCCGGACGAGATCGATCAGATCATGTTCCAGTGCACCGGCTCCGAAGCGAACGATCTTGCGATACGCGTCGCCCGAAAGTACACCGGCAATGAAGGCGTTATCATCACCTCCAATGCGTACCACGGCAACTCCGCGCTCATCTCCGAACTGTCCCCGGCGCAAGGCCTTGCGCAGCCGATTGCATTGACGGCACGAATGATTCCGGCTCCCGACGCCTACCATTTCGAGCAGATGGGCTTGGATCATAGCCCTTCCGCGCAGGAGCTGGGCGAATGGATGGCCGGGAAGGTCCGCGAAGCGGTTGCCGATATGGAGCGTCATGGCATCAAACTGGCTGCGTTCCTCGCCGACACCGCTTTTTCTTCGGACGGTATGTACCTGAATCCGCGAGGCTTCTTGAAACCGGTACTTCAGGCAGTGCATGAGGCGGGAGGCGTGTATATCGCGGATGAGGTTCAGCCGGGATTCTGCCGCACAGGAGATGATTTCTGGGGATTCCAACGGCATGGTATCGTTCCCGACATCGTCACTTCGGGCAAGCCGATGGCCAACGGGTTGCCTACCTCGATGATGGCCGCGAAACGCGAGGTATTGGCGCCGTTCGCCACCACGATGCCGTACTTCAACACGTATGGCGGCAATCCGGTCTGCATGGCGGCCGCCCAGGCGACATTGAACTATCTGCGGGATCATGATGTGCTCGCCAACGCGCGCCAGACGGGAGACGCCTTGCGCGCCGCCCTTCGCGATTTCGCCACAACGCATCCGGTGATCGGCGATGTGCGAGGCGCCGGTCAGTTCACCGGTTGTGAAATCGTCAAGCCGGGAACCAAAGAACCGGATACCGCTTTGACGCTGGATATTCTTGAGCAGCTCAGAGAACATCACGTGTTGACGGGGACGTGCGGCATCAACGGCAACGTTCTCAAGCTTCGTCCGCCGCTGGTGTTCACGTTCGACGATGTCGATTTCTTCATGGATGCGCTCGGTGCCTCGTTTGCCGCAGTCGGCGCGTGACTTGGGTCGTGGCTTTGGCGCGGGTTTTGTGCGCGGAAGCATATCCGCGGATACGAAGTTGAAACCATGAACGACTACTGTCTACCCGTGTAACACGTGTAGCAATGGTGGGAATTCGTGGCGGGGAGGCTCCAGTGAGTAATGCAGCACACATGCATGCGCCTTCTGGAACCTCTCCGGCCGCGAGTTGCGTTCAACAGCTTCGGCTGCTTATTGAACTTGGACATTATGAGCCCGGTGAACGTTTGGGCAGCGAACGGTTGCTTGCGGAACAAATGGGAGTTTCGCGCAGCGTGTTGAGAGCGGCTTTGTCCGTATTGGAACGTGAAGGGCGCATTGTGCGACTCATCGGCCGCAACGGTGGCATCATGATTTCAGACGGACGTCTTGAACGCTCCCTGAACACCACTGAATCGTTACCTGATATAGCGAAACGGCAAGGGCATGCGCTCAAATCCCAAGTGCTTGCGGCACGGGAGCTCGTGGCGGAGGCTCTGGATCGTCGGCAGCTCGGATTGAACTCGGGGGATCGCATCTACCGGGTTACTCGTTTGCGTATTACGGATCAGACCCCTTTGATGCTCGAAGACAGCCGATTCCCGGCATCCCGGTTTCCGAACCTGCTGTCACACGATTTGACGCAATCGATTTATCACATTCTTTCTAACGAATACGGAGCCCAGCGAGGCGAATCGCACGAAACCCTGACTGTCGAAGAAGCCACTGAAGATGAGGCTGATTTGCTGCAAGTGACGCTCGGGGAGCCGTTGATTCGCATTACACGCATTACGCGCGATAGGTCGGGGCGGCTTATTGAAGCTGCGGATGATAGATATATCGCTGCTCGCATGCGGTTCACGCTGGCCTCGCCGGGGTATGTGCGATTGTCGGCAAGTGTCAGGTCCGCTTGATTGGTGTTTTGTTGATTGTCGTTTCGTGTGTTTGTTTGTCGTGTTTGTCGTGGTGACTGTGGCTGGTTTCGATGGTTGTGCTTCTGGTTTTGTCGGTTTTCGACACGCCGGTGGATGCTAGTGTTTGCAAGGGTTTCCGTGGTGTTTGCCGGGGGTGGGGTTGCGTTCGGGGCCGGGGTCGTGTAAGTTATTCATT
>NZ_PGLQ01000013.1 GCF_002802865.1 Bifidobacterium scaligerum | reverse complement strand
TCCTCCCCTCGTCCTCTCCTCCCCTCCTTCGTCCTCCTCTCCCTGCGTCCTCCGTATCCTCCCGCGGCCTCCCGCGAATATGTACCGCTGAGGTAACGTCAGCGGTACATATTCGGGAGGGGAGGGGGAGAGATGGGGGAGAAAGGAGATGGGAGATGGTGTTCTTGGGGGAAACGGAAACCTCTTAGAGATGTCGTCGGAACCTGCGTCGTTGAAGCTCTCGTCACGGATTCCTCTCCCTGCGTCCTCCGCGGCCTTCCGCGAATATGTACCACTGGGGTAACGTCAGTGGTACATATTCGCGAAAAAAAGAAAGACCGAGGAACTTCCCCCTCCCCCTCCAGATTGCAAGCGTATGCAATTGCAGTGCGTTTTCATGAAAGAACTGCAAGAACAATCAGGGCGATAATCACCTTATCGGCCGTAATTGCAGAAACGCTGATATATGGCAATCGTTTGCAACATGACTATGGCTTAACGTATTCTGAATGACAGAAGCCCCAATGGCATCAATCGATGACGTAGTGCCAGAGCTGTAGTGCCATAGTAGGAGAGAAGATGTTCGTTCAAAACAGACAACAGTCCGTCTACCCGTTGTTGCGAACGTTAGCATCAATGCTCGTGATAATCGCCATGCTGTTGGCTACCGCCATCGTGGGCGTGCCAGTCGCACAAGCCGCAACCACGTATGAAATCGGCAGCGCACAGGCCCCGGTCCTCAAAGACGACACGGTGATCACCATCGACGGCAAGCCGTACACCACCGGCATGACGGTGAACTACGGTGACCCGGTCAAGATGAAGCTGTATTGGACGATGCCCAACGGCGTCGATATCCAAGAAGGCGACCAATTCACCTACGATTTGCCGAAAGGCCTGAATTTCAAATCCAACGAAACCTACACCATCTACGGCGAGGACGGCGGTGAGCGCGGCACATTCACCGTCAACGGCAATAAACTCGTGGCCACCTTCAACCGCAGCGATACCGGCTCGAACAAAAAGATCTACGTCACCGTCAACGGCACCATCACCGAGTCGTCCACGGGCGACAACAACGGCGGCGAGGCCAGCTTCGAATTCCCGGGCATCGGGCAGCTGGAAGTCAACGTGAACGAGCAGCACAGCCTGTGGGCGCAGAAGAACGGCGCCATTTCCACCGAAGACCCCACCGTATTCGATTTCGTGGTGGAAGTGCATGCCAAAGGCAGCAACAAGAACGTCAAGCTCGAAGATTCGATGGGTGAACTGCTCAATCTGGTGCCGGACTCACTCAAGCTGTACACCGATGCGAACTGCACGTAGGAGTACACCGGCAACTGGGAACACACGGAGCAGACCGACACCATCCCCAACGGATTCAATGTCAACATCGACCAGATGACCGATGGTCAGGCGCTGTACGCGCGCTACAGCGTGAAAATCGACCGCAAGCAAGTCGCCGATAACGTTGGTACCGACCTCGTCAAAAACAAGGTCAAGTACTACAGCGACGATTATGCGAAAAAGCAGACCACTGAACAGAGTATCTGGCTGAACAGCAAATGGTCCGTGAAAAAGAACGGCAAGGCCAATACCGTCGACAAGACGGATGAGAACGGCAAGCCGGTACTTGGCAAGGACGGCAAGCCGGTGCAGGTCACCGTGGTCAACTGGACGATCACCGTCAACGCCGGCACAGACGCCGAAGTGCCCAACGCGACAACGATCAAGGATTCGCTCGGCAGCAACCTCAAGGCCCCGACCGGTGACGTGAAGGTCGTCTACTACGACGACAACTGGCAGCCGCACGAGACCACATTGAAATGGGACGATCTGGTCAGCGGCAAGGCTACGTTGCCGAGCAACGGTACGCATCCATACCAGCAGTACAAAATCACGTATTCCACTGAAGTCGAGAAGGTGCCCGAGAGCGGCAGCGGCGATAAAGTCACCGTCAAGAACGATGTGACCGTAACGCCCGGCGACGGCAAGGGCAATGCACTGCCCGGCACCGGCACGGTGACGATCGGCAAGGACGCCGTGGATTTGGACAAGAAGTACACCGGTAAGGCAAACGAAGACAAGACGTTGCAATGGCTGACCACATTCAAGGCCAAGGATGATCTGCCGGCCGGCAAGGTGCTGACCGATACCGTCGACGATGACGGCGCGGACCACGAGGACGGATACGTCAAGCCTGACTGGCAGGTGCTCGACCCGGACGCGAGCACTATCAAGATCTACACCGATAGCAAGCTGACCAAGGAGTACGACGGCAGCGTCACCAAGAAGGTCGCTGCCGACCGCAAGTCCTTCACGATCACCTTCAATGGCGAGATCAAGAAAGACACCAAGCTGTACATCTCGTACACGTCCACTGTGCTTCCCGGCGCACCCACCGGCACCACGTTCTACAACACGGCCCGCTTCGTGAAGAAGGAGGCCACGGATAGTCATACGCCGGTGGCCGACAACATGGACAAGTCCAACTTGTCGAACCAGAACGACGGCAATGGTACGCCGATGAGCCGGAACACCATGCGCTGGCAGCTCAAGGTGCATGACATTCCGGATACCGCACAGTCCGTGGTCATCACCGATACGTTGACCCATGGGGAGAAGGCCCCCGACAACAACTGGCAGTACTACGGCGACCACAGCTATATCCCCGGTTCGATGGTGGCCAAGGACTCCAAGGGCAACACGTACGATGGCGTGACCGTCACCGACAACGGCGACCACACGTTGACGTTTGTCATCGCCAAAGGAAGCAAGGCGTTCGAGAAGGCGCAAAGCGGTGAGCTGCTCATCCAGTACGACACCACGTTCACCGACATCACCGGTGCGCTGGCCCAGAAGCTGCAGTACAAGAACGAAGCCACCATCCATATCGACGGCGAAGCGCAGGGGCCGGATTATTCGGACATCTGGGCCCAGCCCGGCAATCTGGTCTCCAAGAAGGGCACATACGACAAGAAGACCGCGCCGAACATCAACTACACAGTGAACGTGAACCCGGGCGGCTCGACCCTGAACAAAGGAAAGTCGCTGACACTCACCGATACACTCGGTGAGGCACTCACCCTGCGTATGGACAGTGTGGTCATCGCCGACACGAACAGCAAGGCCGAAGTGGCCGGCGCGACATACGCGTACGATCCGAGCACTCGGACGATCACGTTCACCGTGCCCGATTCGCGCGCGATCACAATCACCTACAAGGCCACCGTGCAGCTCAAACCGGGGCAGGAGTTCGGCGATCTCGGCAACAACACGATCGTGCTTGCCGGCTATGAGAACAACAGCGGCACCGCGACCACCACGCAGACCGGCAAGGTCATCGACGCACAGGGCGGCATCAGCTCCGACCTGTACTCACTGCAGATCTACAAGTACGCCGACGGCGACGCCACCAAGCCGCTCAACGGTGCAAAGTTCAAGGTCGAGAAACTCACCGTGGACATGGATGCGAGCAAGAGTAACTGGGATTCGGATTCAACCAAGGACGAGACCGTCAACGGCACGTTGCAGTCCGGCACCACGGGCTACACGTCGACCGCCACCGGTCTGAACGCGGACACGATCTACCGTGTGACCGAAACGGAAGGTCCCGACGGATACCAGTACGACAAGAACAACCCCGCCACGCTGTACGTCGTATTCCCGGGCGGTCAGCCCAGTGGTCATGAAGCCGCGTTCTATCAAGGCAAAACCGTGAACGGTACGCCGCTGACCATCGCCGCCGCACGCGATGTGACACTGCAGAACTACCTGTGGTCGGTGAGCAACGCCAGCGCCAAGAAGGGCTCGTTCAAACTCGACAAGAAGGACGAACAGGGCAACTGGCTGGCCGGCGCCACGTTCACGCTGACCAAGAACGGTGACGCCTCGTTCGTCAGCCAGACGCAGACGACTGCCGACGGCCAATCGATCGAGTTCACGGATCTTACTCCCGGCTCCTACACGCTCACCGAAACCACGGCTCCGGACGGTTACCAGACGGTCGATCCGATCGCCGTCACCGTGACCAATTCCGGTACGGTGCTCGTCAACGGCAAGCCGTTCTCGTCGGCCGACGGCAAACATCTGACCGTCACCGACCATTCGGATGTCACGTCGATCCGCGCTCGCAAGGTGTGGAACGACGATAATAACCGTGACGGCAAACGTCAGCCGGCCGTGTTCCAGCTGCAGAAGTCCGTGGGCGGCGGTCCGTGGACGTCTGTTGCCGGTCAGGACAAGGTGATCAACGAAAGTACGCCGGCCGTGCAAGCTGTGGTCGAATGGACTGATCTGCCGGTGCGTGAGGGAGGCAGGACCGTCACGTACAGGGTCACCGAGAAGGAGCAGGCCGACTATACGACCACCGCCGATCCGGTAACCGAAGCGGACGGCGTGACGACTACCACGTTCACCAACACGCACACGCCGGAAACCGTCTCCGTGCCCGTCACCAAGGTGTGGAACGACGCCAACAACCAGGACGGTCTACGACCAACCAAAATCACTGTGCAGCTTTATGCCAACGGTGTCGCCACCGGCAAGACGCTGGAAATCACGGCCGACGGCAGCTGGAAGGGCACGTTCACCGACCTGCCGAAGTACGAGAACGGCACGCCCATCACGTACACTGTGCAGGAAGTCAACCCGACCAAGGGCTACACGGCGACGACCAGCGGCACCGCAACCGACGCGGACGGCATCACCATCACCAACACGCACTATCCGACCGATACGAAGATTCGCGTCTCCAAGCGCGACCTCGGCGGCAAGGAGATCAAGGGCGCGGAGATGGAAATCGACGGCACGGATGAAGACGGCAATAAGTTCACCGAAAAGTGGACCAGCGAGGCTGGGCAGTCGCGTGAAGTCGAGCTGAAGCCTGGCACGTACACGCTCACCGAGCTGAAGGCGCCGACCGGCTACCGTGTGGCCGACCCGATCACGTTCAAAGTCGTGCGTAATGCCGACCAGTCGCTGTCCGTACAGGACGTGAACGGCAATGCTCTGGACGGCAACGTCATCGTGATGACCGATATCTATAAGACCACCGACGTGAAGATCTCCAAGGTGAGCCTGACCGGCGGCGTGGGCGAGATCGCCGGCGCGAAGCTCACCGTCACCGGCACCACGCTGGCCGGCGAGGCCATCAAGCCGATCCCGTGGACCTCCGCCGGCAAGCCGCGCGAGATCACGCTCGTCCCCGGCACGTACACGCTGCACGAGGCCGAGGCGCCGTCCGGCTACCAGCCGGCGCGCGACATCACCTTCACCGTGAACCTTGACGGCACGGTGAAGGTCGGCAAGGACACCGCCCAAAACAACACCGTCACCATGACCGACGAGCTCAACACCACCAACGTGACCGTCTCCAAGACGGCCGTGGCCGGCGTGGCCGAACTTGCCGGTGCCGATTTCAAGCTGACCGGCACCACGTTCGAGGGTGACGCGGCACCGTTCGACACCGACGCATTCACGAAGCTCGCCGGCGTGACGGTTGCCGACAACGGCGCAGCGCTCACATGGACCTCCTCCTCGGACGGCCCGAAGACGTTCCAGCTGCCCAACGGCACGTACCAGCTCACCGAAACCAAGGCCCCGGACGGCTACGATGTGGCCGCCAAGCCGATCACGTTCACCGTGGAGAACGGCAAGGTCGTGGTCGATGAGGTGGTCAGCGGCGGCAATGTGGTCCGCGTTGAGGATGCGGTCAAGTCGTATACGGCCGTGTCCGTCACCAAGCGCTGGGAGGACGGTGGCAACACTGCACTGCGTGAAGGCGTGACCGTAACGGCTGTGCTGTACAAGAACGGCAAGAAGATGGAAGGCGCTGACTACAGCGTCGAGCTGAATAAGGACAACGGTTGGACTCACGACTGGACCGGTCTGGACGCCAAGGACAGCAAGGGCAACGAGATCACATACACCGTGGACGAGGTACTGTCCGGCGACAACAAGGACGAATACCACGCCTCGATCGTCAAGACGCCGAACGCCAACGGCTACGACGTGGTGATGTACAACATCCATCAGCCCGATGCGCGCAACATCGACCTGACCAAGACTTGGGATGACAACAACAACCAGGACGGCAAGCGTCCTGAGGCGATTCAGGTGACCGTGACCGGCACCAGCAAGCACCCGAAGGACGGCAGCACGACCGGCGAGACGGAGGAGTACTCCGAAACCATGATCGTCACCACGCTCAAGGTTCCGAATAACGCCGAAGGCAACACGTGGAAGTGGACGTTGGAGAACCTGCCGAAGAATAACGCGTACGGCTACGAGTACACGTACTCCGTCAAGGAGACGCCGGTGGCCGATTACAACGGCTTCGACGATTCCGGCGTGTGCTCGGTGGCGGATCCGAAGGATGACCAGTGCAACGTCACCTTCACGGAGACGCCGGCCGCCGCCGACAAGGGCACGAACGAGCAGTTCTCCATCACCAACAAGCACACACCCGAAACCACGTCCGTAACCGTGAACAAGGTGTGGGACGACGCCCAGAACTTCAACGGACAGCGGCCCGGGAAGGTAACCGTCTGGCTGCTGACCAGCCTGTGGGACCAGTCCAACGGCTGGCCCGAGCCGCAGGGCGACGAGTGCAAGGACACTGCCGACAAGAAGCTGGTCGGCGTGAGCTGTGCCGTGCTGACTGCCGACAACAAAACGCAGACCGCCGACAACGACGCGGACCAATCTGACGCAACCAAGGCGGCGGCCGGTGAGACGTGGACATACACGTTCAATAAGCTGCCGAAGTATCGCAACGGCAAGCTGCTGCGCTACTCCGTCACTGAAGAGGCCGTGGACGACTACAGCGCGACGTTCAAGGACACCACACAGTATCCGACGACATCGGCTCCGTCCGAAGGCGGCAGCACAGCCGCCGGCGAGCCAGACGCGTACTCCTTCACGCTGAGCAACCGCAACGTGCCGGACAAGACCGACCTCAACGTGCGCAAGGCGTGGAACGACAACAACGACGCGAACAGAAAGCGCCCCAAGTTCATCTGGGTGCAGCTCTACGAGAAGAACGTCAGCACCACGCCCGCCGTGTTCGCCGATGTCACGACCGCGCCACAGTTCGACAACACCAATACCGATGGCCTGACCGCCGTCGGCGACCCGGTCGAGCTGAACGAGGGCAACAATTGGGCGTACACGTTCACCGAGATCAGCAAGCACAAGCAGTACGAGGTGCGTGAAGTCGCCAAGAACAGCGATGGCAAGTACGTACCGGTGTCTTCGATTGACGGCTACCGACCGCCGATCATCACTGGCGATCAGACTCAGGGTTACGTCATCACCAACACCACCGTGCCAACCCTGCCGCAAGCCGGTGGTGAAGGCCTGACCCGCATCCTGCTGATCGGCATGACGTTCATCGCACTGTCCGGAGTGTTCTTCGGACGCAAGACGCTCGCCGCCGCAGGCAAGCGCGACAAGAAGGGAGATCTCCGATGACTCGGAATACCGCATTGCGCGGTTTGACCGCCTCCCGGTCCGCTGAGAAGCCGGCCCACCTGAACAGGCGGGCCAGGACGACGATGAGCCGGTCCTTGCGCAAGGGGGCGTCGAAGCTGTTCGCGGTGATGCTGGGCGCCGCCATGACGTTCGGCGGCGCGGTCGCGACAACCGCTGCCGTCGCCGATGAGATCGACGCGAACATCACGCAGCAGGCCGCAAGCAAGAAAGCCGGCAAGACCATCGACCCGACCAAGGCGCAATCCGACGTGACGATGATCGCGTTCCAGCAGTCGTGGAACACCATCGCCAAGGAATGTAAGTCCACGTACGGGCCGGAAGGCGTCGGCTACGTGCAGATCTCCCCGCCTGAGGAGTCCGTGCAGGGCACCCAGTGGTGGACGGTCTACCAGCCGATCAGCTACTCGCTCAACTCGCGCTTCGGTACCGAAGACGAGCTGAAGAACATGATCACCGAGTGCAACAGCGTAGGCGTGCAGATCATCGCCGACGTGGTGCTCAACCACACGTCCGGTCATGATGTCTCGTGGGTGGACGACCAGTACGGCGTTGCCGGCACCGCCTACAACGGCACGTACGGCCGTTACCCGGGCATCGGCATCTACCAGTACGAGGAAAGCGGCAACAACCATCAGTACGGACTGGCCTCGGGCGACTTCCACTCCTGCCGCACCAACATCGCCGACTACACCAATGCCGACGAGGTGCAGGACTGCCGACTGTCGACCATGTGGGACATCAACACCGGTTCCAGCCGTGTGCAGAACATTCAGGCCGAGTACCTCGCCAAACTGTGGAACCTCGGCGTGCGCGGCTTCCGTATCGACTCCGCGAAGCATATCGACACGCTCGACCTGAAGGCCATCAAGGCCAAGCTCGCCCAGAAGATCGGTATGAAGGCGGCCGATATCCCGTTCCAGCAGGAGGTCATCTACCATCAGGGCGAATCGGAACTGCTCGCGCCGAAGCATTACACGGCCAACGGCGACGTCACCGAATTCTCCTACTCGTACCAGCTGCGGCAGTACTTCAACGGCGACATCTCCAACCTGAAGAACATCAGCAGCGGCTTGCTGCCGAGCGACAAGGCCACCGTGTTCGTAACCAACTGGGATACCGCGCGCGGCTCCGAGACACTGACGGTCGATTCAGGCTCGCGCTACGAGCTCGCGAACGCGTTCATGCTCGCCTACGACTACGGCAAGCCGAAGCTCATCTCCGACTACTACTTCACGGACGGCAACTCGGATGCCGGCCCGAACGGTACCACGGACACGCATGTGACCGATGTGGACTTCGACGAGGCGTGCAAGACAAGCGGCACCCGCGAACAGGGGCAGTGGCTGTGCGAACAGCGTTGGGCCTCCGTGCGCGGCATGATCGGCTTCCATAACGCCGTTGCCGGCACCACCACGGTCGGCAATTGGCAGCACAACGGCGCGAACAACATCGGTTTCGCCCGCCAGGACGCCAACGGCAAAGACCAAGGCTTCATCGCCATCAACAACACGTTGCAGGAGCATCAGGAGACGTACCAGACGAACCTGCCCAACGGCGAGTACTGCGACGTGTACACGTCCGGCAAGACCTGCAACAAGGTGACCGTGAAGGACGGCAAACTGTCCGTGACGATCGCCAAGCGATCCGCCGTCGCCATCTACGCGGCCGCCGACAAGCCGGACAACTGGGTCGGCTACGAGACCGCGGACACCGGCTACGACGATCAGGCCAACACCGATCGCATCGGTGACGGTTCGGCTACGATCTACTACAAGCCCAGCACCGACTGGGGTAACGACGTGTATATCCAGTACGCGATCGGCGACACATTGCTCAACGGCAAGCCAGTGAAGATGGAGAAGGTCTCCGGTGACGGCGCGGACTGCGATGCGGCGGCCGGTTGGTACAAGACCACCATCCCCGACGCCACGGCGAAGCGGCTCAAGTACCGGTTCACCAACGATCCGAACGGATCCGACGGTGCGCTGTGGGATTACCATGACGGCTATTCAGACGAAGGCGGCTCCAAGCTGTACGAGAACGCGGTCGGTACTGCCATTACCGCGGTCGAGAACCACGACGAGACGATCGGCGTGCCGTTCGTGTGCGTCGCATCGGCCAAGACCACGTTCACCGTGCACTTCAAGGCGTCCACCGACGCACAGAAGAAGGCGACCGGCGTGGTCGTCTGGGGTACGGACGTGAACGGCAACGCGCTGGGCAAGACGTACCATGCGTTCGACAAGACCTCCGATTCGTACGGCAAGCGCATGACCACGACGCTGGGCGGCGACTTCACCACGGTGAACTATCGCATCGTCGCCGCTGAGGACGGCTCGGTGGACGCTGACGCAGTCGCCGGCACAAACGACTCATACGCGGCTTCCGTAATCGACAAGCAGGAAGGCAGCGTGGTAGCCAAGGTGCGCGGCTCCATCGAAGCATGGGCGGACGGCTCCGACGGCAAGTCGTACGACTCGTCCGAGGAATCGCGTAACCCGGCCTCCGTGCCCACGCCGAACGACGTGAAGAACCCGAAGCAGCTCAACGTGATCGTGCACTACATGCGCGCCGACGGCAACTACCAGGAGTACGACCTCGACACGGACGCCTGGAAGGGCTGGGATCTGTGGATGTGGTCGGGTGAGCAGTCCGGTTCCCCGGTCTCGTTCACCGAGCATGACGACTACGGCATGATCGCGCGCTACACGCTCAACCAGCCGACCAAGGGCAACCGCACGCCCGAATTCGTCCTGCGGCAGGGTGGCGATTCGTGGATGAGCAAGGATCCGGACGGCAACGACCGACTGATCCCCGAGTCCGCGATTCAGGTGGCGGCCGGCCAGAACGAGACCGGCACGGCCGAGATCTGGCTGGTGAGCGGCGATCCGACGATCTACACGTACCGTCCGTCGGTGCTCGGAGTGATGTTCGAGACCGGCTTCGATTGGAACGTCAGCCCGCAAGCCGTGGTCTACGGCGGTACGGTCCGTCCGATCGCCGACAGTCAGGTGCCGAAGCGCGAGGGCTACATTCTCACCGGCTGGACCACCGATGCGGACGGCAATGATCCGTTCACTATCGGCGAGGGTGGCACTCCGGTGACCGAGCGCCTCAAGCTGTACGCCCAGTACGAGAAGGCGAACGTGGTGACGTTCGATGCGGGTTCCGATGCAGGCTTCGATTGGCGTATCGACTCGCAGACCGTAAGAACCGGCGGCACGGTATCGGCGCCAGCCAGCAACCAGAACCCGGACGGGCATCGCGACGGGTATAAGTTGCTCGGTTGGAGCACAACCAAGGGCAACAAGGTGGCTGATTTCCAGTTCGACGACGGCAACGGCGGCGGTACCCAGATAACCGGCGACACCACGCTGTACGCGGTGTGGCAGAAGCTGACGTACACGGTGACGTTCGAGACCGGCGAAGGTGGCTCGGATGTTGCGCCGCAGACCGTGGAATATGGCGATGCGGTGAGCGTACCGACTTCCGCCCCGACCCGTACCGGCTACGACTTCGTGAGCTGGGTGACGGATGTCGCCGAGGACGGTACGCCGGGCAACACCCCGTATGTGTTCGGCACTCCGGTGACCGGCAACCTGACGCTGTACGCGAAGTGGACGCAGAAGGGCACGACTGTGCATCTCGTGACATTGCACCACAACGATGGCACCGATGCCGTTGACACCAACTATGTGGAGAATGGCACGTCGATGACCTCGCCCAAGATGACGCGCGACGGATACCGTCTGGCGGGTTGGAGCACGAAGGCGGACGGTCTGGATGACCTGTACGACTTCAGCTCTCAGCCGGTGACCGGTGACCTGACACTGTACGCACAGTGGGTGAAGGTCTGGAAGGTCGCGTTCGACCTCAACTATGAGGACGCTCCGGCGACCGGCGAGGACGGTTCAGTGCCCACGCAGACGGTGGATGACGGCGCGGACGCCTACGCCACGGAGCCTTCGCCCGCTCCGAAGCGCGAGGGATACACGTTCGATGGCTGGTATACGGATGCCGACTTGACCACGAAGTTCGTGTTCAAGGGCGACGCGGGCGATCAGCCCACGTTGGTGACGGCCGACATCACCCTCTATGCCAAGTGGGTGAAGGAAGGCACGAAGCGGACGATTACGTTCCAGCCTAATGGCGGTTCGCTCGGTGAGGGCATGCCCAGCACGCAGCAGGTTCCGGACGGTGAGTACCTGACCAAGCCGAAGAAGAACCCGACCCGTACGGGCTACACCTTCCAAGGCTGGACCACCGTGAAGAACGACGCCTTCGCCTCGAACAAGAACGGCACGTTCTCGGGCGGCAGCGCCTTCGGCTTCGATGCCTACGGCAAGAGCCTCATCCCGATCGACCGCGACGGCACCCTCTACGCCCTCTGGTCCAAGGACTGAGTTGGGTGGGCCGGATACAGCACAACGGCAGTAGGCCGGCACTGTGTCCCTATCAAGGGCTTTCACAGTGCCGGCCTACTGCCGTTATTTCGTATGTTTATAGCCTTACGCGGCCTTGCGGCGTGCGTTGGCCACGGCGTACAGGCTGATGCCGGCCGCCACCGAAGCGTTCAGCGACTCAACGGTCGAGCTGATCGGAATGCCGGCGATCGCATCGCAAGCCTCGCGTACCAGTCGGCTCAGGCCGCTGCCTTCCGAGCCGAGCACCACCAGCAGCGGGTCGGTTTCAAAGCCGGTCTCGCCGACGAGCTTGTCGCCGCCGCCGTCGAGGCCCACCACGTAGTAGCCGCGTTCCTTCAGGCCTTCGATCGCCTTGGTCAGGTTCACCACGCGAGCCACCGGCATGTGAGCGGCGGCGCCGGCGGACACCTTCCACGCGGCGGCGTTCACCGAAGCGGAACGACGTTCCGGCAGAATCACACCGTTGGCGCCGAATGCGGCGGCCGAACGAATCACGGCACCGAGATTCTGCGGATCGGTCACACCATCCAAAGCGATGAACAGCGGACGTGCGGCGATACGAGCGGCCGCGGAATTTGCCGCCTCCATGGCCTTCGCCTTCTTCTCGGCACGCTCCACCAGCTCATGCAGCGAGGAGTACTGATACGGGTCCACCTTCAGAATCACGCCCTGATGGTTGCCGGAGCGGGCGATACGGTCCATCTCCAGACGGTCCGCCTCCATCATGTGCAGTCCGTGGGCTCCGGCGAGCTTGACGATCTCGCGGGTGCGGTCGTCATGCTCGATGCGGGACAGAATGTACAGCGTGGAGCTGGGCACGCCCACGCGCAGCGCCTCCACCACGGAATTGCGGCCGTACACCAGATCCGAGGTATCCGCGGAGGCGAACTTGTCTACGCGACGGCGGGCCGCCAGACGCGGGTCTGCCGCCTGACGACGTTCGACCGCCTTCTTGGCCTTGTATGCCTTGTGATAGACGCGGTCCTCGGCCTTCGGAGTGGGGCCGTATCCCTTCAACTTGTTGCGATGCTTGCCACCCGACCCCTTGGTCGGTCCTTTTTTCATAGCCATAGGGTTCATTCTCCCAGCACCCCGCGCCAAACGGCGCTGTGTTGGTAAGGGTTGGGCTTGCGGGCATGCTGCGCGGCTGGGACTTGCGAATGGGTTGTGCGAATGGGTTGCGCGAGCGGGCTGTGCGGACGGGCTGTGCGGACGGGCTGTGCGGACGGGCTATGCGAATGGGCTATGCGGCTTGGTCTACGAGCGGGTTGCGCGCGCGGGAAGAACGTCGCCCGCCTCCGCGCTCGCTGCATATGAGTAAGGTATTGCAGGTGAAACGGCAACGCGAGATATTCGGACTGTCCCTGTTGTACTGGGGATTATGGCTGGCCATTCTGATCCTGTGGATGGGCCGCTTCGTCACATCGTTCCTCTCCATTTATCTGGTCTCCGCGTTGCATATCAACGAAGGCGTGGTCGGCACGGTCGTCTCCATGTACGGCTTCGGCTCCATTGTCGGATGCCTGTTCGGCGGCACGCTTTCCGACCGGTTCGGCCGTCAACCGATGATCGTCATCGGTGAAATCGGTGCCGCCGCGGCCCTGTTGGTGGTTTCGGTACTGGTCCATCCGATCGGGCTCGGCGCGGCTCTGTTCGTCTATGGTGCGTTCGCCTCGCTGCCCAGCCCGGCGATTGCCGCATACATCGCCGACGTGGTGCCGGTCCAGCGTCAGCAGCGCGCGTATGTCTTGCAGTCGTGGGCGATCAACTTCGGTTACGCGATCGGTCCGATCGCGGCCAATCAGCTCGTCAAAGTCTCGTATTCGCTGATGTTCTACGTCGAAGCGGCGGTGATGATCGGCGTTACGGCGTTGCTGGTGGCGTTCTTCCGCGAGGTCAAGCATCTGGGGATTGCGGTGCCGGTGGCCGTCGCACATTCGGCTCGGACTGCGGTGCCTGACGACGACAATGCAGCTGGGGCTCGCGGTGATGGTAGTGGTCAGGCCCTGTCGCACGATTCGAACGGCTCTGCCATCTCACTCGCCTCAACCACCACGTCTATCGGTCCCGGCGAATCAACCACCCCACCCACTGGTTCAAGCAATACCGTCTCCGACGAACCTGCCGCGCAAAAGCCGAGCCCTTCTTCCCCATCTATGCGCGAGAGCTGGCGTCGCGTGCTTACGGACGTGCCGTTCCTCGCCTTCTCCGTGCTGATGTTCGGCTATTTCCTCGTGTACTTCCAGAGCACGTCCGGCCTGCCCATCGCCATGACCAACCTTGGCCTGGGACTGGGCGACTATTCCGTGCTGCTCACCATCAACGGCTTCATGCTGTGCGCATTGCAGATCCCCGCGATGAAAATCTTCGCGCGCATGGGCAATTCGCGGGTGTTGGTTGCCGGATTGGCGGTGACGGTTATCGGCTATGCGGTGCAGATCGTGGCCGATTCCTGGGCGGGTTTTGCGCTCGCGGTGGTGTTGTGGACGCTTGGCGAGCTGGGCACCTTCCCGATTGCTACTACCACGGTGGCTGCGATGGCACCGTCTTCTGCGCGCGGCACCTATCAGGGTGTGTATAACGTGCTGTGGTCGCTGTCGATTGCCTTGGCTCCGATGATCGGCGGCTGGGTGATCAGCGATTTCGGCGGGCGTGTGCTTTGGATCGCCTGCACGCTGGTGCTGATTGCCGTAACATGCGGTCTGCGCGTGACCAAAGCCTCACGCGACCGTGCGATGGCTCGCAATGTGCGCGAGCAGGTTGCCGAGTAGTTTGGGGTGTCGCGCCGGATTTTCCGTGACGCCATGCCATGGCGTGTGTATTAATGACGCATTCAAGAGATTGCACCTCTGAAACGTCGTGAAACGCGTCGTGGAACATACCGTTGTGACGCAATCCCTTGAATAGGCTCCCCGTTGTTGCTTTTCGTCTGGTCTGCACAGCAAAAGAGGGTGCATACATGGGTGCATGGGCCTTTTCCGCGTTACAAGGGGCTGATTTCCGCTTGCTGGAACATCTATCTGCGTTACAAGGGGCTGATCGTGATGTAATCACACGTCCAAACGGCATAACGGCGTCGGCATATAGGGCCGAATATGGGTGTTATCGTTCCGTCGCAGCCCCTTGTAGAGCAGATAGATGTTCCAGCAAGCGGTAATCAGCCCCTTGTAACCGAGATAGGGTCGTGTTACCACTGGCTTGTGGCTTGTGGCTTGTGGCTTGTGGCTTGTGGCTTGTGGCTTGTGGCTTGTGGCTTGTGGCTTGTGGCTTGTGCGGCGTGAATCGCACCTGTCGTTTTACAACAACGGGTCCATGCGGGGTACGCCGGCCCCGATCCACCGCAACACCACATACCCCCAATACCCGGCAAAACACCGTTACGCTGTGCGGCGACCAGTCCACTGCATTATGGAATAATGGCAATCGTACGCATCGGCAGCAGTTGCGCCGGTGCCCATAACCGCGCAGCTCTGCAAGGTGGTGCCGGTCGGGAGAGAGAACCTGAAACCGGTCTGCCGCACGCATCGGCATCAGGCCGTGATATGCAGGGCTGACTACTCCGCGGCAATACCAAGGAGACAATTATGGTTGATCGACTCAATGATCAATCCGCATCCGCGACCGCAAAGGATGAGGCCGCGCCTCAGACCGCGACGTCTGCGCAGACGCAAGTGCAAACGCAAGCGCAAGCGGTGGAATCAGAGGAAGTACGCGCCCAGAAGGCGCTGTTGGGGGATACCGATCCGAGTCTGACCAGCGCCGAGGACGTGGCCCGCGCGTTGAACGTGGACCCGGCGCAGGGCCTGAGCGAGGCCGAAGCACGCCGTCGACTCGAACAATTCGGCCCGAACGAGCTGGCCAGCGCGCCGCCCGTGCCGAAGTGGAAGAAGTTCCTGGCCCAGTTCCAGGACCCGTTGGTGTATCTGCTGATTGCCGCCACCATTATTTCGGTAATCGCATGGTTCATCGAGAAAGCCAATGCCCATCCGGGAGCGGAGGGCGGCGAGGCGTTGCCGTTCGACGCCATCGTGATCATCCTCATCCTGATCGTCAACGCGGTGCTCGGCTATATGCAGGAGGCCAAGGCGGAGGCGGCGGTGGAAGCGCTCGCGCAAATGACCGCGCCGCAGACCTCCGTGTTGCGCGACGGCAAGGTGCAGCGTATCAACACCGCTGACGTGGTTCCCGGCGATATCGTCGTGCTGGCCGAAGGCGATTCGGTGTCTGCCGACGGTCGTTTGATCAACGCCGCCAGCCTGCGCATCGCCGAGGCTTCGCTGACCGGCGAATCCGTGCCGGTCGGCAAGAAGCCGGAGACGCTTACCGAAGCGAAGGCTCTGGGCGACCGCGCCAACATGATTTTCAACGGCACCTCCGTAACGCAAGGTACCGGTCGCGCCATCGTAACCGGCACTGGTATGAATACGCAGGTCGGCAAGATCGCGGATATGCTGTCCGCCACCGAAGACGAGAAGACCCCGTTGCAGAAGGAGATGGATTACGTCTCCAAGATTCTGGGCATCGCGGTGTGCATCATCGCCGTCGTGGTGCTGGTGGCGCTCGCCGTGCTGGAAGGCTTCAACGATACGCAGGATGTGATCGACTCCCTGCTGCTCGCCGTCTCGCTGGCCGTGGCCGCCGTGCCGGAAGGTCTGGCTGCCATTCTTACCGTGGTGCTGGCTCTCGGCGTGCAGCGTATGGCTGCGCATAACGCCATCGTCAAGAAGCTGCATTCCGTGGAAACCCTCGGCTCCGCATCCGTGATCTGCTCGGACAAAACCGGCACCCTGACCCGTAACGAGATGACCGTCGAACGTGTGGTGACACCGTCCGGCGAGGTGCAGATCACCGGCACCGGGTACGCGCCGGAAGGCAAGATGGTCGGCATCGACGGCTCCGGTCTGGACGCGAATCCGGCCCTGCGCACCGAAGTGATCGATACGTTGGCGGCCGGCGCGCTGGCGAACGACGGTGACCTGCGCCAGGAGAACGGACGTTGGGAGATCGTGGGCGACCCGACCGAAGTCTCGCTGATCGTCGCGGCCCGCAAAACCGACGCTTTGCGCGGTTACGATCGCTTCAACCGTGTGGCCGAGGTGCCGTTCACCTCGGAACGAAAGCGCATGTCCATCATCGCGGCGGACGCCACTGAAGGCGGCAAGCTTACGGTATTCGCCAAAGGTGCGCCGGACGTGCTGCTGAGCTACTGCAAGCGCATCGCCGTCGGCGGGCAGGTCCGTCCGCTGACCGAGGGCGATCGCCAGACGATTCTGGCCACCGTGGAGCGCCTCTCCTCCGAGGCCTACCGCACGCTCGGCCAGGCGTATCGTCCGCTGGGCACCTCGAACCTCTCCGAGGTGCCGGGCATCCAGTCCAATGCCGCCGGTCAGGTGACCGACATCGCCGATCAGGCCGAGGTGATCGAGCATGACCTTATCTGGAACGGCATGGTCGGCATCATCGACCCGCCGCGCACCGAGGTCCGCGATTCCGTGGCCGAAGCGCATCGCGCCGGCATCCGTACGGTGATGATTACCGGCGACCACCCGCTGACGGCCGCCCGCATCGCCTCCGACCTCGGCATCATCGCCAAAGACGGCAAGGCGCTGACCGGCGATCAGCTGGACGCCTTGGCCGACGAGGCCGCGCTCGACAAGGCCACAGCGGACGTCTCCGTGTACGCGCGAGTCGCCCCCGAGCACAAGCTGAAGATCGTCGAGTCGTTGCAGCGGCAGGGCAATATCGTGGCGATGACCGGCGACGGCGTCAACGACGCTCCGGCCGTCAAATCCGCGGATATCGGCGTGGCCATGGGCATCACCGGCACCGAAGTGACCAAGCAGAGCGCCAAGATGATCTTGGCGGACGACAACTTCTCCACCATCGTGGCTGCCGTGCGCGAGGGCCGCGTGATCTTCGACAATATCCGCAAGTTCCTGCGCTACCTGCTGAGCTCCAACGTGGGCGAGGTCTTCACCGTGTTCCTCGGTGTGATCTTCGCCGGATTCCTCGGCATCCGCCAGCCGGAGACCGTGGGCGTGACCGTGCCGCTGCTCGCCACGCAGCTGCTGTGGATCAACCTGCTCACCGACGCTGCGCCGGCCCTCGCCATGGGCGTGGACCCGCAGACCGAGGACGTGATGAACCGTCGTCCGCGCAAGGTGACCGATCGTGTGATCGACGCCTCCATGTGGGGTGACATCATCTACATCGGCGTGATTATGGCCGTCGTGACCCTGATCGGCATGGACATGCATCTGGCCGGCGGTCTGTTCACCGACCGCTCGGTGGATGCGCTCGGTCACGAGGCGCAGATGACCGAGGCCCGTACCATGGGCTTCACGATTCTGGTGTTCGCCCAGCTGTTCAACGCGCTGGCCTCCCGCTCCCACCTGCAGTCCGTGTTCGTCGGCCTGTTCTCGAACAAGTGGCTGTGGGGTGCGATCGGTCTGTCCATCGCGCTGCAGCTTGTCGTGATCTACGTGCCGTTCCTGAACTCCGCGTTCGGCACCACGCCGCTGGGTCCGCTGGCTTGGCTGGAATGCATTGGCTTGGCTGCGTTCGTGCTCGTCGCCTCCGAGATTCGCAAGGTGGTGTTGCGCGCCATGGCCGCCCGCCGGTAGGCCGGTGAGGTGGGCCGCCGGTGTGTGGGGTGTGGTTGATGCGGCTGAGTTGAATGCGGTTGATTAGGCCGTAGACGGACCCTGTATTTCCCGCCCGCCGCCTTACGTAAGATGAAAAACGCTCCTTGACTACTGTGTCAAGGAGCGTTTCTCATGGTGTGAGGGCCTACTTTCGTTGACGGACGTAGGCCCTCGGTCGTCAGCAGATTACGGACAAACAGTCACCCAGCAAAACGGCTCATCAGTTCGTGCGTCACACTTCTTTCCGTGTACGTTCTTCCAGACTAGATCACCCCTCATCTGGAAAAACGTACGCTGACGGCTGCTGAGCGTACGTTCTTCCAGAAATGACCAACTGTAGTCTGGAGAAACGTACGCTGAGAGGGTGACGGTGTCGATTATGAAAGGTGCCATTGGCGACATTACCGTCGCGGTACCGGTCCGGAGTCTCCCTTGCGAGAGTCACTTCTCGGACTGGCTGTCCGAGCTGTCCTGCGAGCCCGAGTTCGAGTCTGAGCCGGACCCCGATTGCGACTGCTGATTCTGCTGCGCCTGTTCCTGAGCCTTCTTGGCGGCGTCTTCGGCGGCCTGCTTTGCAGCGTCTGCGGCGGCCTTGGCCGCGTCGCTCTGCTGCTTGGCCTGCACGGAATTGGTGACGGCCTCCTGAGCCGACTGCAGCTTGGTGATGGCGTCGGTCACCGCGGACTGGCTCGGGTTGGAGCTGTTCGCCAGCGTATTGGCCGCGTCGATGGCGCTTTGCAGCGTGGTGCGCGTGTTTTCGTCCGCGACGCTGCCGTTGGAGTTGTCGAGAATGCCCTGAGCCGCGGCGATGGCCGAGGTCAGGGTCGTCTTCATTTTGTCCGTCTCGGCGGTGCTCTTCGACGCGGTGACGGCCTTGGTGGCGTTGTTGATGGCGTCCGTCTGGTCGGTGACATCGCTGATCTGGCTCTTCATATCAGTGGTCTGGCTCTTCAGCTCGTCCGCGCTCAGCGACGATTCGCACGAGCCGGTATCCGCCGGGTTCGCCGCATCCTGCAGGGCTTGATTCAGCGTGGTGATCGTGCTGGTGTCGGCCACTTCGCTGGAAGAGGTCTGTGCGGCGGCCTGGCCGTTGGTGATGGCGGTGGTCAGCTTGGCCTTGGCCTTGTCGTACTGCTTGGCGGTTGCCTTGCATTCCGCCAGTGCCGTCGCCTGACTCACCTTGGTGCCGTTGGCATGCCACCAGAACAGGCCGCCGCCGATCAAGGCGAGGACGACGATCACCGCCGCTGCGATGCCGATGATTTTGCCGGTGTTGGGCTTGCCTGACTTGCCGTGATGACCGGAACCGGACTCGGCCGATTCGTTGTCGTCCTCGCCGAATTCATTCGCCATCTCATCAAGCGGGGCGATGGCCGGGGGCAGCGTGGCCGGCTGTGCAGCCGATGCGGACAGCCCGGATGTCGAAAGACCGGAACGGGCCGGCAGATCGGTTGCCGGCTGGAATACCTGCGTGGCGGCTTCATCCGGGGCTGGAGCCGGGGCGGACAGGGGGGATGCGGTCGTCGGCGAGGCGATTCCAGGCATGACCGCGGTGGCCCCTTCTGCGGCAGGGAACGCGGCGGGCGACGCGGCGTTATCGGCGCTGGGGAAGGCCGTCGGGGATGCGAAGGCCTGAGTGGCTTGCGTTTCCGGGAATGCCTCAGGGAATGCGTTTGCCGCAGGCCCTGCCTGTGACGGGGTGGTGGCCGGGTGCGGCGCGATGGGGGAGAATACTTCCGTAGCTTCGGCGGCGGTTGCTTCGTTCGCAGTCGCTAAAGGTGCCGTCGGCTGCGCGGGCTGGACGGTAGTCTGCGGTGTGAACGGCTGGGTAGCGGGTTGCGCTGCGGGCTGGGCTGCGATCGGGTGGAAGCTTTGCGTCGCCTGATCCCACACGTACTGCTGCTGGCCGGGAGCGGCCGCAACCGGAGCGGAAGACACTGCCGGCGCGCTGGTTGGCTGCGGTACGGAAGGCGTGAACGATTGGGGTGCCATAGCTTGCGTGGGCTGCGCGGTCTGTGACCATGCGGGCTGAACCGTTGCGCCGGATGCAAGGTCAGCTGTATGCAGCGGCTGCGTTCCCCACGTGGAGGTGCTGGGAGAGGCGACCGGAGACGCCGTCGCTTGCGGCGGCTGCGCAAACGGCACGGCTTGCGTCTGCCCGTTGACGGGGATGGGCTGGCCTATCTGCATCTGCCCCGGAATCGGCGGCACCACAGGCTTAGCAGGTTGTTCATGGTGCTGAAAATCAAATTCAAAGCCACCGTCGCTATTAGTCATCACATCTCCTCAAAAACCGAATCATCGGCATACAGCCGGGCGTCACCGGCAAGGTAAGTAAGCGAAACGAAACGAATGGACGAAACGACACCGCGAATCAGTCGTCGATATGTGCGCGATAGAAGCGTTCGTACGAACGGCTGGGTGTCGGGCCTCGCTGACCCTGATAGTGCGAGCCTGTGCCGGACGATCCGTAAGGATGTTCGGCGGGCGAGCTGAGCTGGAAGAAGCACATCTGGCCGATTTTCATGCCGGGCCACAGTTTGACCGGCAACGTCGAGACGTTGGAAAGCTCCAACGTGATGTGCCCCTCGAAACCGGGGTCGATGAAGCCGGCGGTCGAGTGGGTCAGGATTCCCAAGCGACCCAAGGAGCTTTTGCCTTCCAGTCGTGCGGCGATGGTGGGGTCGAGCTTGACATACTCCCACGTGGAGCCGAGCGCGAATTCGCCGGGATGGAGGATCCACGGTTCGTCGGGGCCGACCTCGAACTGTTCGGTCAGCGCGCCCTGATTTTCCGCCGGATCCACGTAGGTGTAGGCGTGGTTGTTGAACAGGCGGAAATAACGGTCCAAACGAACGTCGATGGAAGCGGGCTGCACCATTTCAGGGGTCCACGGCTCCAGCGAAATGTGGCCGGCGGACTGGGCGGCGAGAATGTCGCGGTCAGACAGCAGCATAAAGCAAACTCCTTGATTCAGTAACTGATGCCTAGTCTAGCTTTTCGTGTGGAGACGTGGAAGGCGACCGATTCTCAGCTTATTCTCAGACAAATTTAGAGTTAGATGCAGAAACCGATGGTTATATAAATCATGTCAGCAAAAACGCTGGCCAGGAGCCGCAGCAGTTCCCGACAATTGAACCCCTTTCTTCTTCTCTCTCCTTTCTCGCCCCGGTGGCCTGCCCACCGGGGTTCTTTAATTTTGTTGTTTTGATCCTTAACTCTGGCCTATAACCCCAGCCGTGAATATGACGGCCTCACGTGCGTGTCATATTTCTGTCATATTTTTCAGCGTTCGTCATATACGAGAAAACCCCGGAAGCCTTGCAATTCAAGGATTCCGGGGTTTCATTCTGCGTGCGAGTGGGGGGAGTTGAACCCCCACGAGCATACACTCACTGCCACCTGAAGACAGCGCGTCTACCATTCCGCCACACTCGCAGACAAGTGGATAACTTAGCACTGCTTCCGGCTGAGACGCAAATCAGAGCGGTTTTCGGCGTGTCGCGTTGTGGGCCTTCATGCCGCATTGCGCCGCGCTGAACGGAGGCTCTTAACGCCACTCCACTTGGTGCGGTGCGGCACCGATCTCAAAGTGGCACTTTGCCGTGCCGAGGCCCACATGGGCGAACAAGCCATCAAGGGCCTTGGCACTCACGGTTCCGTCATCGTTCAGCGTGAAATGGAATGGCTGCTGGCTGAGCGAGGTCGGTGCGGCCATCGCGGCTTCCATGCCGGCGGTAAACCAATCGGGTGCCTGGCTCAAATCATCGCCCGGTACGCTCGCCAGCGTTTCCATCGGTTTTGTGCGGCGTCGGCCCGCAGCTCGCGCTCCATGGCCGAATGCGATCATCCATACTGCGGTTTCGCCTTCAGCCAGCGTCCACCACGGATTTGCCGCCGCTGCGGCACCGTCCAATACCGCCCATGACGTCTGTAGTCCCAGCTGCACGGCTCTCAACGCTGCCATTTCGCCGTAATAGCCGACTCGTTCCTGTAACGCCGCTTCCTCGGGCGACAAAGCGGCCTCGCTATCCGCCACGCTACCGGCGGCCGGGCAGATCAGCGCAATGGCGTTATGCACGCCTTGGAATCGCCCATAATGCGTTTTCAGGCCGCAGAACGCGTCGTCCAATCCGGCACCGATCTGCATGTGCAGACCGCTTTCCTCATTCCACCGCGCGATATCCGATTCCAGTGCGGTCAGTGCATTCGCCGCAACCGGTTCGTCCGTATATGCGCGAATGGCGTGCCTCGCCTCGATCGCTTCCAAAAGATCCATGAGTGACTACCTCACTGTTGCCATTTCTCTGTGCTGGTCTCGTTGCCGACGTGCTGCTGCCCAGACTCATTTACTTCTGCTGTGTGGTCCTTGGCCTTTCCGCTTGTTGCGGCGCAGCGCTGTAAGCGGAAAGGCCAAGGACCGGGGGAGAGCCAGAAAACCTGTAGCCGATCACAGTCCCGGACGACGTTCGCCGTCGCCGTAGAAGTGGGCCAGCGTTTCGTCGCGGAATTCGTCGAAGTATCCGCCGTCGATCGAAGCGCGGATATCGTCCAACAGTTTCACGAAGAAGTGCTCGTTGTGGATGGTGGCTAGCGTGAACCCGTTGAATTCGCGGGCGCGCAGCAGATGATCCACATAGGCGCGTGAGTAGTTGCGGCAGGTATAGCAGTCGCAACCCTCCTCCAGCGGCTCGAAATTAAACTTGTTTTCGGCGCGCTTGATGTTGTATCGGCCGGAACGGGTGTAGATGGCGCCGTTACGCGCGCAGCGAGCGGGTGCCACGCAGTCGAACGTGTCGCCGCCGTTCTCCACACAGGCGAAGATGTCGTCCACGGAGGCGATGCCCAGCACGTGGCGCGGTCGGTTTTCCGGCATCGCGTCGCAGATCCATGCGCACGTATTGCCGATGATGCGTTTTTCGATCGCGCCGCCGATGCCTACGCCATCGAAATCAAGCGAAGCGATCTGCTCGGCCGCGTGACGTCGCAGATCTTCGTAATTCGCGCCCTGCACCACCCCGTACAACGCCTGATACGGCTTGCCCAGCCGCTCGGCGGTCAGTCGCTCGTGTTCTGCCACACAACGCTTGGCCCAGCGGAACGTGCGCTCCACCGAGTTTTCCTGATAGGAGCGGGTGTTCATCAACGTGGTCAGCTCGTCGAACGCGAACATGATGTCCGCGCCGAGCTTGTGCTGAATGCCCATCGAAATTTCAGCGGAGAAACGATGCGAACTGCCGTTGAGCGGAGACTTGAACGTGACGCCATCTTCATCCACCCATGCCAGACGTTCCTTGCCCTTGGCGATGATGTCGTCGGATTTCATGCCGGTCACGTCCATGGCGAGGGTTTTCTTGAATCCCACACCCAGCGACATCACCTGGAAGCCGCCCGAATCGGTGAAGGTCGGTCCGCCCCAGTTCATGAAACGCGCCAAGCCGCCGGCCGCATCCAGTACGTCTTCGCCGGGGCGTTCGAAAAGATGGAAGGCGTTGGCGAGCAGGCATTGCGCTCCCAGATCCTTCATCTGTTCAGGTAGCACGGCTTTCATTGCGGCCTGAGTGCCGACTGGCACGAATGCAGGCGTTTTGATGTCGCCGTGAGGGGTGTGGATGATGCCGGTGCGGCCGTATCGGGCACCGTCGCGGCCCAAGCCGTCCGCCGTGGAGGAGAGTCGGGTAACGGTTTCGAAACTGAATGCGCTGCGGTCGCCGGGTTTGCCGGGTTCGGCGCCACGTGGATGGTCAAGCAGTCCTGTCGCTGTACGTTCGCTCATATGTTCACTTTAGGCAAAAGGGGCGGAAAAGGTGAAGCCTCTGCGAGGGGCGAATAGGGGTGTTATTGTTCCGGACCAGCCTCTTGTAACGCAGATAGATGCTCCTGACCGCGGATATTGGCCCCTTGTAGGCGAGATAGACATCAATACCCATATGACTCTGCGCAGATTACTTATAGACTTTCAATCAACATTCAGAAAACCTCCAGATTGACTGCCTTTACTACAGAGGTAGCACACAAGAGGCGCAGCCGATTGAACGCAATACAGCTACAGGGCTCGGCTGCGCTGCTGAGCGTGATGAGATTTTAGAAAAGGAGCAGTGATGGCTGACGAATTCAACCCGCAGGGCGTCGACCAGACCCCGCAGAACGGCCAAACGCCAAATCCTGGCGATACTTCTGAGCAAACGCTGAATACTGAACATTCCGAGGCTGAAGGCGCGCAGCCGGCTACGCAGGTTTTGCCGGCCCAGACCGCAGCCCAGCCGGACACGACCGCGACGACGGCCATTGACCCGGTTCCGGATTATGCCGCCGCCAAGGGCGAGAGCACGGTGGTCTCTTCCGCCCCGGCTGCCCCGGCCGGTGCCGCCGTGCCCAATGCCGGCCAGTCGGAGGCTCCCACCGCACCGCTGTACCGCCCGGCTCCGGAGTACGGCGCATACGGTCCGACCCCCACTGCGCCTGCGCAAAATACCCCGAATGCCTCGTCTCAGCCCGCATTCAACGGTCAGGCCACCCAGCCGCTGCCGTTCGGCCAGACCGCTCAGCCGCAGCCGGGCCAGCCGGGCAACCGCAATCCGTACTTCACCAATAATCCGCAGCCGGGGCAGCAGCCCGCACAGAGCGGCAACGGCAACCCGTTCAACCCGCAGCCGCAGAACTCCGCGCAGGGCAACGGCAACCCGTTCGCTCCGCAGGGCATGTTCGGCGCAGGCGCTCCGAACACCCCGAACGGTCCGTCCGTCCCGAATGGTCCGAGCAATGGCAATCCGGCTCAGCCTCAGCCGGCCCAGCGCGGCGGTTCCAAGGCCGTCGGGATCGTCGTCACCGCGATTATCGCCGCAGTGGTGTCTGCTGCGCTATGCCTTGGCCTCGGGTACGCGGCGCTGACCAACGGCTGGATTAACCTGCCGTCCACCAGCTCGCTGTCGAATGTCACTTCGAACAAGTCCGGTTCCGGTTCCGCCACCGCCAAGAGCGGCCAGGCTGTGGACTGGACGTCCGTCGCGTCGTCCGTGTCCAACTCCGTGGTCTCCATCCAGACCACGCTCTCCAACGGCACGGCCAAGGGTTCTGGTGCCATTCTTGACACCGAGGGCCACATCGTGACCAACAACCACGTGATTTCCGGCGCTCAGTCCATCGCGGTCACGCTGGCCAACGGCACGATGTACTCCGCCAAGCTGGTCGGCACTGACACCACCACCGATCTGGCCGTGATCAAGCTCGACAACCCGCCGAGCGACCTGACGCCCGTGGAATTCGCGGACTCCGACAAGCTCGCCGTGGGCGAAAGCGTGATGGCCATCGGCAACCCGCTCGGCTACGACGACACCGCCACCACCGGCATCGTCTCCGCTCTGAACCGCCCGGTGAGCGTGACCGACGACAACAACAACGAGGTCGTGACCAACGCCGTGCAGATCGACGCGGCCATCAACCCCGGCAACTCCGGCGGCCCGACCTTTAACGGTGCCGGCCAGGTAATCGGCATCAACTCGTCCATCGCCTCCACCGCCACCTCTTCGGACACCGCAGGTTCCATCGGCATCGGCTTCGCGATTCCTTCCAACCTGGTCAAGCGCGTGGCCAATGAGATCATCAGCAACGGTTCGGTGACGCATGTGGCGCTCGGCGTGACCATCAAGTCCGACACCGTTGAGGCCGACGGCGTCACCCGTGGCGGCGCGACCATCACCAAGCCGTCCGTCGGCGGTTCCGCAGTCGTCTCCGGCGGCCCGGCCGACAAGGCCGGCCTGAAGGAAGGCGATACGATCGTGGCCTTCAACGGCAACGCGGTCAACAACAACTACTCGCTGCTCGGCTTCGTGCGCGCCGCCGCGTTGAACGACAAGGCGACGCTGACCATCGTGCGTGACGGCAAGACGATGGACGTGGAGGTGACCCTCGATCAGGAGGAATCCAGCGTCAACGGCTCGTCCAGCTCGAACGGTTCGAATGGCAATGACTCGAACGGCAACGGCAACGGTCAGAACGACCAGAACGGCAACGGCTCCGACGGCTACGGCGACGGCGGCTTCTCCGACCCGTTCGGCCTGTGGTAAACCGTCGGCCGGCAAGCCGAGCGTAAGGTCGGCATAGGCCGTACATAGTACATAACTGAATACAGCTGAATCGCTGAACAACACGTCACATGACGTTGGACGGCCACCGCCGAACGCCATGTCGGACAACCAAAGGACCGTGGAGGGTATATCCCCACGGTCCTTTTGCGTTGCAAGGGAATTGGCGCGTGCGAGACATCAAAGTCCGACGCATACGGCACCATTGCAGATGCAATCACATTGTGATAACTGAATAATTCTATACGCCGTGTATCGGAAAGTCGCGCAGGCGCAGCTCGCGGGAACGGGATCGAAAGGCCCTGCCCAAGCTGCCCGGCATAGACGCCGGTGGGTTAACAAGGCGTGACCATGTGCCGATTGAGGCTGGCCACGCGACTGCATACCCGCATCCGCTCGCGCCCGTCTCCTCGCTGCGACAACTGCCCGCAGCAATCGGCCCCGTATACGAGCGTAAGGAGCATGAGATGCGTAGTCTCATCCGATTTTTCCAACGATTATGTGCCGCCGTCGTGCGCGTCTGCCGATTGGTGCCCATGCTGCCCGTAGTTGTTATCGCCGCAATCCCGCTGGCGGCTCTGGGCCAGTGGCGTCCGTGGGACGCCGCTTTGGCTGGGCAGCCCAGCGCGGCTTCCGCTTCCTCGATTGCGATTCCCGTCTTGGGTGATCCCGGCGTGGGGCAGTGGCTGGTGATTGTGCTGGTGCTGATCATCGTGACGGACACGATCCGCGGCATGATCGACGACATCCGCAACGGCCAGGTGGGCGTTGACCTGCTGGCGGTGATGGCGATGCTGTCCACCGTGGCGGTCCACGAATACTGGGCCAGCTGGGCCGTGACGTTGATGATCACCTCCGGCGAAGCCATCGAAGAGTACGCGCAAAGCAAAGCTGAGCACAGTCTGACTGCATTGGTCAAGGCCGCCCCGCAAACCGCGCACGTCGTGACGCTGCCCGGCGTGGGCCGCGGCAAAATCCAAGACGATGCAGCGAACGACGGCTTCCGTCATACTTCATCCGCTCAATCCGCGACGGCCCAGCGTTTCGCCACGGTCCCGGTCGCTCAAGTGCAGCCGGGCGATGTGCTGATGGTGCTGCCGGGCGAAATCGTGCCGGTGGATGGCGAGCTGCTCTCCGGCGAGGCGACGCTCGACTTGAGCGCGATCAACGGCGAGCCGGTGCCGCGTACGGTGTTCGCCGGTGCCCGCGTGATGTCCGGTGCAGTCAACGGTTCCGCGGCGCTCACCATGCGCGCCACGCAGCCGGCCGCCGAGTCCCAGTACCAGCGCATTCTCCAGTTGGTGGAATCCGCTCAGGAGTCCCGCCCGGCCGTGGTCAAAACCGCCGACCGGCTGGCGGTGCCGTTCACCGTGCTTTCGTTGGTGATCGCCGGCGTCGCTTGGGCGGTGTCCGGCATTCCGACACGATTCGCGCAGGTGCTGGTGCTCGCCACGCCTTGCCCGCTGCTGATCGCCGCGCCCGTGGCCTACATTGCAGGCACATCCCGGCTGGCCGCTGCCGGCGTGCTCATCAAAACCCAGGATGTGCTGGAAAACTTGGGGCGAGTTACGCAAGTGTTCTTCGACAAAACCGGTACGCTCACGGTCAAGCAGCCGCAGGTGGTGCGTGTGGAGATGCTGCCGGGCGTGGAAACGCAACTGAATGAGGATCATGTGCTGATGATGGCCGGTGTGGTCGAAGGCTACTCGGTGCACATTCTGTCCAAAGGCATCGCGAAGGCCGGTACGGAGGCGATGGCTCGGTTGCGCGCCCGGTTTGCGGCCGGCCAGCGCGACTGTCCGGAGCCGGAGGCCAGCATGCCGGGCCATGGCCGCGATTATCCGGTAGTCAAGAGCATCAAGGAGACGGCCGGCAAAGGCGTGTCCGGTGAAGTCAATGGGCATATGGTGCGCGTGGGACGCCTCTCGTTCGCGGCCGCCGCGGATGGCGCTGCCGACTCCCATCGGGCGGAGACGGACGTTGATTCCCTCGGTCGGCTTCGTGCCCAGCATCCTTTGGGCGCCGGTAAGGCTCGAAATTCCGCGGATTTACGCACGCGATTCGGGATGCTGCAGCCGGATGAGATGGCGTCCTATGTGTCCGTGGACGGTCGGCTGATCGCCCGCATCGTGCTGCGCGATGTGCCGCGTGCCAACGCTAAGGCCGCGCTCGCCGCGTTGCATGGCCTGGGGATCTCCAAGCTCACGATGCTCACCGGAGACAAGCGCGCTTCGGCGGAAATCATTGCGCGCGAAGTCGGCATCGATGAGGTTCATGCCGAACTCTTCCCGGAAGACAAGGTGGACGCGGTGGCGGCTCAGGGCGGCTTCGGTGACCGGCCCGTCACGATGATGGTGGGCGACGGCGTGAACGATGCGCCGGTGCTGGCCGCCGCCGACCTCGGCGTCGCGATTACCGACGGCACGTCCACCGCCGCCTCGGAAAGCGCGCAAGTGGTGATCATGAACGACGATATCACCGCCGTGCCGCGCGCCATCGCCATCGCCCGCCGTACCAAGCGCATCATGCTGCAGGCCGTGGTCGCCGGGCTCGCGCTGGCGGTGATTGGCATGATCGCCGCCGCGTTCAACCTGATTCCGGTGGTAATCGGTGCTTTCCTGCAAGAGGGCATCGACGTGGTGAGTATCCTCTGGGCCCTCACTGCCGTGCTTGATCGGGACTAGGCGGGCCGGCTATGCCTCACTGGACGGGGCGTTCCGTCGGTATACCCGAGATCTTGCTCCACTGATGGACTATCAGTGGAGCAAGATCTCGGTGTATTCGAACTGGTGCTCCACTCACCGCTTATGAATGTGACGAAACCGCGATTAACCCGAGAGTTTGCTTCATTAAGATGAATTGGCGGAGCATTTCCTCGGGCCATTCGGAGATACGTCCCACTGGGAGCTGGTGAGTGGGGCGTTTTATCGGTCGGCCCTAGGTCACGCTCTTTCTTCAGCAGGGCGATTCCACTGATGGTGCCTGAATGAGGCGCGATTACGGTTGGCTCGAAGATCCACCCCGCCAAAACCGCATGATTCCAAGCGAAACGCCTTGCCGAGAACCACCATCCCCCAATTTGACTTAATAGTCATTAAGTGTAAAGTAGTCATCGTCAACAACAGAACATCGCTTCGACTGCGCATAGTGAAGGTGCTGGTTCATTGCAGAACAATGCGAGCCGAGTCGATGGCAACAAAGGAGTAACGATGTCCGTTTCTGAAGCGGTATCAACAGCCTCGAAAGCGTGGACTGGCTCAGTGAGCGATGACGAGCAGCCCAAAGCCCCTATCCTCATTGGCATTGCGACGGCCCTCGGTGCCATGCTGTGGCTCGGCCCGTACCTCGGCGTGAATGCCGTGCTGCTGCCTGCCAAGGTCGAAATCATCGACCCGACGAACAAAGCCAGCATCATCGCATTGCTGTCCGGCTCCGCAATGGTGTTCGCCACGCTCGCCAACATCATCATTGGCGGCCTGTCTGACCTGACCCGCAGCCGTTGGGGCCGCCGCACCCCGTGGCTGATCGTCGGATCCGTCGGATGCTTCGTGATGCTGCTTGTCTTCAACGCCGTGCAGACCGTGCCGCTGTTGGTGGTTTCGTGGTGCTTGTACCAGGTCTTCCTCAACGCGCTTGTCGCGCCGATCGTCGCTGCCATCGCTGATCGTGTGGCGCCTAAGCACCGCGGCCTGATCTCCTCCATCTACGCATTCGGCTACGTGATCGGCCAGTACGGAGGCCAGCTCGTCGGCGCTCAGTTCCTTGGCCCGAAGATCGGCACCGGCATCATCGTGATGAGCGTGCTCACCCTGCTGTGCGGCCCGGTTACCGTGCTGCTCATGCGTGAACAGTCCAGCCTCGGCATGGAGAAGAAGAGCTTCACCTGGGATATGTTCGTGCAGCACTTCATTTTCCCGGTCAAGGATTGCCGCGATTTCTACCTCGCCCTGTTCGGCAAGATGCTGGTGAACACCGCCACCACCGCCATCATGGCTTACCAGCTGTACATCCTGAGCGATTACATTCATCTCGACACCGCCGGCCAGAAGAAGTATGTGTCCATTATCTCGATGCTGCTCATGGTCACCGCCATTGTGATGTCCATTGTCGCCGGTCCGATTTCCGACAAGATCAAGAGCCGTAAGATTCCGGTGGCGTTCGCCGCCCTACTGGTGGCCATCGGCGTGGCAATGCCTATGGTTTCCAGTGCTCCGTGGACCATGGTCGCCTACGGTGCCATCGCTGGCCTGGGCATGGGCATCTTCTTCGCCGTCGATCAGGCGCTGAACATCGAAGTGCTGCCCAACGCCGAGAACGCCGCCAAGGATCTGGGTATTCTGAACCTCGCCAACACCGGATCCCAGCTGCTCGGCCCGATTGTGGCCGCTGCCATCGTGCTCGTCTCCGGCGGCAGCTACTACGGTCTGTTCCCGGTCTGCGCTGCGGTCTCCCTGATCGGTGCTGTGCTGATCATGATGATCAAGCGCGTGAAGTGATCGCGCCGGGAGCCTCGACCAAGCGCCGGCCACCACTCGACATCAATACATACCAAGCAAAACCCAATATCGTCCAAATATCGTCCAAGGCATTCTCGTCATTTTGACTGAATGCTGATTAACCAATAAGGAGATTTCTAGTCATGGTCACATGGATCGAAACCACCGAAACCGATCGCTGGCAGACCAAAGAGGCCCCGGCCCAGGGTGCGACCAGCGAACTGGGCGTCACCCTGACCGGCGGCAAGGAGCAGGAAGTAGAAGGCTTCGGCGGCTGCTTCAACGAACTCGGTTGGCTGCCGCTGCAGCAGCTGAGCGCGGATGACCGCGAGCAGGTCATCAAGGAGCTGTTCAGCCCGGACGAGCTCAACTTCCGCCTGAACCGCGCCCCGATCGGTGCCAACGACTTCGCCGCCGACTGGTACAGCTACGACGAAACCCCAGGCGACTACGAGCTCAAGGACTTCTCGGTCAAGGGCGACGAGCGTGCCGTGCTGCCCTATATCCGCGCCGCCAAGAAATACCAGCCGCAGCTTTCCGTGCACTCCAGCCCGTGGAGCCCGCCCACGTGGATGAAGAACCCGCCGGTCTACAACTACGGCAAGCTCGTCATGACGCCGGAGAACCTCACGGCCTACGCCAACTACTTCGTCAAGTATGTGCGCGCCTACCGCGCCCTCGGCGTGAACGTGACCCGCATCTTCCCGCAGAACGAGCCGTGGTCCGACGCCAAGTACCCCACCTGCAAGTGGACCAGCGAGCAGCTGCGCATCTTCATCCGCGACTACCTGGGCCCCACCTTCGAGCGTGAGGGACTGCTCGGCAAGGCCGAAGACGGTGGTGTGGAAATCTGGCTCGGCACCCTGAACGGCCCGCGCGACATGCAGTTTGTCAGCCTCTACGGCATGGTGCTCGAAAACTACAACCGCTATGTCGACAACATTCTGATGGACGACGAAGCCCGCAAGTACATCACCGGCGTCGGCTACCAGTGGGAAGGCCGCGACTGCATCGAGCGTACGCACAAGGCATGGCCTGAGCTCAAGCTCATGCAGACCGAATCCGAGTGCGGCATGGGAGACAACTCCTGGGAGTACGCCGAGTACATCTTCCATCTCGTCAACCACTACCTGACCCACGGCGCTCTGGGCTACACCTACTGGAACATGGTGCTCGCCGGCACCGAAAGCACCTGGGGTTGGCACCAGAACTCCCTGTTCTCCGTGGATACTGAAGCCAAGACCTTCACCCGCAACCCCGAATACTACGTGATGCGCCATTACTCGCACTTCGTCAAGCCGGGCGCTCGCGTGCTCGATCTTGAGGGTCGCTTCTCCTCGATGGCCTCTGCCTATGAGAACCCGGATGGCTCGCTGGTCGTGGTGGTGCAGAACGCTTTGGAGCGCGAGGTGAGCTTCAGCTTCGCCGATCCGGCCAACGCCGGCCGCGCCTTCACCGCAACGTTGGCGCCGCGCTCCTTCAGCACCTTTACGCTGGACTGATCAGTGACGTTGCGCTGCGGTAACACTGCAGCTTAGGTCTTCCCGCTATCGCAATCGATGGTTGGGAAGACCTTTTTTGTTGTGATTGGTCGGTGGTTCGGATGCGATGAGATGGTCCTGTGCGTTTCAGTGCATTCCTATGCATCGTATAAGGTGACAATGTATGCGAATGCCGGCGATGTCCGGCAAGGTGATTGATGAAGGTGTGGTTGAACCGCCGTGGTTGGATCGAAAAACGCAATGAAACGCACAAGGGGCGCCAAGGATGTCAAGTCCGCAATGACGGCGGAGGAGCGTCGCCTCAGCATCATCAACACCACCACTCAGTTCGTGGCACAGCATGGCTTCTGGGGATTGCGTCTGCGCGAGATCGCCGTGGCTGAAGACATGACCGAAGCCGGTCTGCTCTACCACTTCGGCTCCAAGGAGGGCCTGCTGCTTGCCGTACTGGATTACCGCGATAAAACCGATCGCGCGGCGTTGTATGGCCGCCTCAATGTGCCCCTACCGGCCGGTGGTGAGGCCATCGGTGACGAGGATGATTTTCCCGTTGGATTGCGTGATCTGACCATCGCCACCACGGAACGCAACGCTACTCAGCCTGAAATCGTCCGCCTGTACACCGTGCTGGAAGGTGAGGCACTGAGCCAGAATCATCCGGCATACGAGTACTTCCGCAATCGTGAACAGTGGGTGATGCGCGAATACACGCGAGCGGCGCGCAATGACGGTGCTGCCGATCCCGTGCGTGCCGCACGCCAAACGCTGGCCGCTATGGACGGTCTCCAAATGCGTTGGCTGTACGATCCCGATTCCATCGATCTCGCAAGCGAGTGGAAGCTGCTCGTGGATCGGATTCTGCGCTAGCGGCAGGCCGAAAACCCATAATCTGACATTAGCAATCCCCATAATCTGACATTAGGGATCCCCGTAATCTGACATTAGGAATCCTCATAATCATGCAGTAGGGCGGTTGGTGGTCGGCATACGTCGCGCAAACTGTACACAAATCCGCCCAGCATCACAGAATTCCCACTGCTTTACCCCTGTTGCCGCGGCATGCTTTGCGATAACCTGTAACGCGTGACTGAATCTGTGAATACTACTGCGAATAACGACGCAACCAACGAATTGCGTATTGCTGTGATCGGCGCTGGCCCGGCCGGCGTATACTCGTCCGACATCTTCCTACGCCAGCTCAAGAAGCTGGGCGAAGAGCTCGGCCTCGGCACCCAGGCCCGCATCGACCTGTTTGAGAAGCTGCCGGTGCCGTTCGGTCTGGTGCGCTACGGTGTGGCCCCGGACCACCCGTCCATCAAATTCATCGCCTCCGCGCTGGAGAAGACGCTCGACAACCCGGACATCCACCTGTACTGCGACGTGGAATTCGGCAAAGACGTGACTCTTGAGGATCTGCTCGCCCGTTACGACGCCGTACTGTTCGCTACCGGTGCGGTCAAGGATAAGCCGCTGAACCTGCCCGGTGCTGATCTTGACGGTGTGTACGGCGCAGCCAAGTTCGTGGAATGGTACGACGGTTACCCCACCGGCGCCCGCGAGTGGCCGCTGACTGCCGAGAACGTGGCTGTGATCGGCGGCGGCAACGTGGCCATGGACGTGGCCCGCGAGCTCATGCGCAACGCGGACGATCTTAAGGCCAAAACCGATATTCCGGACAACGTGTACGAGGGCATCGGCCAGAACAAGGCGAAGGTGCTGCACCTGTTCATCCGCCGTGGTGTGGCACAGGCCAAGTTCAGCGTGCAGGAGCTGCGTGAGATGGAGAAGCTGCCCGGCGTGCAGCTCATCATCAACGAAGACGATTTCGAGCTCGACGATGAGACCATCGAGGTGGCCGGCAAGGACAAGCTCACCCGTCAGATGGTCGAGGAGCTGTTCACCATCCGCGAGATGGCCGAGGATATGGAAGACGACGGCGACGTGGACTTCGAAGGCAACCCGGCCGATCGCAAGTACTACGTGCACTTCAACTCCGCTCCCACCGAGATTCTGGGCGAGGACGGCAAGGTGAAGGCCATCCGCGTGGAGCGTACCGAAACCGGTGCCGACGGCAAGATGCACCGCACCGGCGAGTTCACCGACTACCCGGTCGAGGCCGTGTACCATGCGATCGGCTACCAGCCGGCTGAGGCGCCGGGCATCGCCTACGACAATCACGGCGCTCACTTGGCCAACGCGAACGGTGACGGCCGCATCACCACTGACCCCGGCGGCGGCGAGGTGCGTGAGCGTCTCTACGCCACCGGTTGGGCCAAGCGCGGTCCGGTCGGACTGATCGGCTCCACCAAGTCCGACGCTCTGGCCATCGTGACCAACATGCTTGAGGATCTGGCCAAGGCCGCCGAGGGTGGTCGTGTGGCCGCCGATCGTGATCCCGAATCGATCGACCGACTGCTCGCCGAGCGCGGTGTCAAGCCGATCGACTTCGCCGGCTGGAAGAAGGTGGACGCGTTCGAGCGCGCCGAGGGTGCCAAGGAGGGTCGCGAACACAAGAAGGTCATCGACCCCGAGCAGATGCGTGAGCTGGCTTTGGCCTGATGCGCTGACGGTGTTGACCGTGCGACTGCGCGATAACGTTGCGCAATAACGCCGTGCGATGACACTGTGCGAAAACAATGGGCGGCTGGGTTTCCCGGCCGCCTTTTTGTATGTTACGTACGTAATGTACGTTATGTACGTTTTGCGCGTTACGTACGTAAGATCACGTGATTGATCCGGGCCGGCTGTGCTGGTGTCTCGGACACTGATGACACCGTGAATATCTTGATTTTTCTCCTCGCGCATATCCAGCAATCATTCAGGCTATATCCTTAGGCTGAGCCTCATGGATGCCAAAGTACGGGTGCATGGCCACATGAACGGCCTGAAGACGACGCTGTTGTTTGCCTTGATGTGGGCCGTCATCATGCTGATTTGGTGGGCCACCGGCGGAAGCCGCCAGACGCTGGGCGTGTACATTCTCATCGGCTTGGGTACTACATTCTTCTCCTACTGGTTCTCCGACAAGCTCGCCATCGCCTCGATGGGTGCGCGTGAGGTCTCCGAAGCGGAAGCCCCGGAAATCTATCAGATCGTGCGCGAGCTGAGCGCTCGTGCCGGCAAACCGATGCCTCGTATCTACATCGCTCCCACGATGAGCCCCAACGCCTTTGCCACCGGCCGCAACGAACGTCATGCCGCCGTGTGCTGCACCCAAGGCATTCTGCGGATTCTCAACGCCCGCGAATTGCGCGGCGTACTTGGCCACGAACTGATGCACGTCTACAATCGCGACATTCTGACCTCCGCCATCGCCTCGGCCATGGCCACCGTAATCACCTATCTTGGCTATTCGCTGATGTATTTCGGCGGTGGTTCGCGCGATAACCGCGAAGGCGGATCGGGCGGTCTCGGACTGATCGGTGTGCTGCTCAGCGCAGTGCTGGCTCCGATCGCCGCCTCACTGATTCAGCTGGCCATCTCACGTACCCGTGAATATGACGCCGACGAAGACGGCAGTCTGCTGACCGGAGACCCGGAGGCCCTCGCCTCTGCGCTCAACAAGATTTCCTATGGCGCACAGACCACGCCGTTGCGTAAAACTGCCGGCACGCAGTCGGTGGCTGCCATGATGATCGCCAATCCGTTCTCTTCCGCCGGGTTCGCCAAGTTGTTCTCCACGCATCCGCCGACCGATGAGCGCATCGCCCGCCTGATGCAGATGGCGCATGAGATGAACGGTGCGTCGCTGCAATCCGGTGGCGCGGCTCCATATTCGACGCGGGTGTTGCGCTAGTCGATCGGTGATTGCGGATGTGGGCGCGACGTAATCGCGGACAGCAGGGTGTATCTCGGCACTGGGGCGTGATACAGTGGTGACTCGTGCATTCGAGTGTTACGGCGGTCGGGTGCAAGCCATGCGGCAATTGCGGATGTAGTTCATCGGTAGAACGAAAGCTTCCCAAGCTTTAAAGGCGGGTTCGACTCCCGTCATCCGCTCCATTGAAATCGTTGAAATTCCGCCGTTTTCTTCATGTTTTTGCCTGAAAGAAATTGTCTTGCTGAGAACGATATGAGAACAATTCATATCGTCTGAGTGCTGTCCGATGCAGCGGCCCTAGTCTTGTTTTGGTCGTCGTTTGTCCGTCTTCTCTGTTTGGCGGGTGCCGGCTGGCTTGTGAAATCGACGGCCCCTCACGCTTCTACGAGGGGCGGGCATATTGTGCCTACTCTTGTTGTGTGACGTCTATGGCTGGGCACGCCATCAGGCGAGTTGGCGTAGTGTGTTGGTCGATGCGTGACTCAACCTCAATAGATGCGACCGATGCGACTGGTACCGAGGCCGGGAAACCCGGCGCGGTTTCGGCCCAGACGCCGGCCGCGCCCAAGCGACCCACCCCCACCTTCGAGCGCACTCCGCGCGACATTGTGATCGGTGCGGCATTGGTGCTCGCCGGTGGCATGCTGTGGGGTATCAATGCCACGGTGTCCAAGATTCTGATGGGCACCTATCACGCCGATCCGCTGTGGATCGCGTGCGTCCGACAACTGGCCGCCGGCATGATCTTCTTGGTATGTTCCGCCGTGTTTACGCCTCGCAAGCTTATCGGTGTGTGCCGCGATTGGCGTGTGTGGCCCAAGCTTGTGGCCTGCGCGATGGCCTGTGTGCTGCTGGTGCAAGTAGCCTATCTCAATGCTATCGATTGGACGAATTCCGGCACGGCCACGGTGCTGCAAACACTCAACCTGCTGTTCGTATTGCTGTTCGTCTGCGTGCGGGGCAGCCGATTGCCGCGCGTGCGGGAAAGCGTCGGTGTGGCGCTCGCTTTTGCCGGAACGGTGCTGATTGCCACCGGTGGCGACTTGTCGCGGCTCAGTTTGCCGCTGCCGGGTTTGGCATGGGGTTTGATTGATGCGCTGTGTACGGCGGTGATGTCGATCGCGCCGATCGCCATGATGGCCAAATGGGGCAATTTCACGGTAAACGGCATGATGTTCATCGTCTCCGGCGTATTGCTGGTGCCGTTTGTGCGGCCATGGGCCAGCGCTCCCGCATTGGATGGATTGGGGATTGCGCTGATGACGTTCACCGTGGTGGGCGGCACGTTCGGTGCCTATTGGCTGTTTCTGGCTGGTACGCAGCGGTGCGGTGCCATGCGGGCCACAATGCTGGGCACCAGTGAGCCGGTGACCGCCACGATCTCCGGCGTGCTGTTCGCCGGTGCCGTGTTCACGCCTACTGATCTGGCGGGATTCGCGATGATCATTCTGATGGTGTTCCTCATGCGGTAACGGGCGGTACTTGCGGTGATGCGTGCGTTGGCGTCGCCCGGCTCACGCCCGCGCCCGCACCTACAGCAGCATTCCCATCAGCAGCTCCCGTTGTGACCAATCGCACAGTCACCGAACCGACAAACCGGTGCCGGCGGGCAGTCCCCGCGCGATAATGAAGCCATGACAATCGCAACACCGGAACGCTATGCCGAAATGCTTGATGCCGCACGTCGTGGCGGATACGCTTACCCTGCCATCAATGTGACCAGCTCGCAGACGCTGAATGCCGCATTGAAGGGCTTCGCCGACGCTGAATCGGACGGCATCATCCAGGTGTCCGTGGGAGGTGCGGCGTACGTATCCGGTATGGGCGTCAACGATCGCGTCACCGGTTCGCTGGCCCTCGCAGCGTTTGCGCACGAAGTGGCCGCAAAGTACCCGAACATCACAGTGGCCCTACACACCGATCACTGCGCCAAGCAGTATCTCGATGAATGGGTCCGTCCACTGCTTGCCCACGAGGCCGAACAGGTCAAGCGCGGTCAGGAGCCTACGTTCCAGTCGCATATGTGGGACGGCTCCACTGTGCCGCTGAAGGAGAATCTGGATATCGCCGAAGAGTTGCTTGACAAGTCGCAGGCGGCTCACACCATTCTGGAAATCGAAATCGGTGCTGTCGGTGGTGAGGAAGACGGCCACTCCGCCGAAATCAACGAAAAGCTGTACTCCAGTCCGGAAGATGGTCTGGAAGTGGCCCGTCGACTGGGCTTGGGCGAGCGCGGCCGGTACATGGCGGCGTTCACGTTCGGCAACGTGCATGGCGCGTACAAGCCCGGCGTGGTCAAGCTGCGCCCGGCTCTGCTCGGCGAGATCCAGGCTCGCGTGGCGCGTGCGGTGGCCGAGGGCGAATTGCCGAGCGCGGCCGGTCAGGTGGCGTTCCCCAACGGCAAGCCGTTCGAGCTGGTGTTCCACGGCGGTTCCGGTTCCACGCCGGAGGAGATTGCAGAGGCGGTCAGCTACGGTGTGGTGAAGATGAACATCGACACCGACACCCAGTACGCGTTCACTCGCCCGATCGCCGATCACGTGTTCGAGAACTACGACAAGGTGCTCAAGGTCGACGGCGAGGTCGGCGAGAAGAAGTTCTACGATCCGCGTTCGTGGGGTCGCAAGGCTGAAGACGGCATGACGCAGCGTGTGATCGAGGCCTGCCAGCAGCTCGGTTCCGCCGGCAAGGCGCTGAAGTAGACGCGCACGTCGCGCCCCCTCTCCTCTCCCTTCTCCCGTCCCCTCCCTCCTCCCTCTTTCCCTTCCCG
>NZ_PGLQ01000012.1 GCF_002802865.1 Bifidobacterium scaligerum | reverse complement strand
GCGCCCGCATGCTCCACCGCCTGCTGCGCCACCGTCAAACCAAACAGACCCGCACCAACAACCACCAAATCAGGGTAATTGAACGATTTATCCGAATCCGGCATATCCATCTCTCTTTCATTAATGAGTAGAATCAAATTTCTACCAGTATAGAGGCATGCTCATGCATCCCATCAGGTCAATGGCCCCCATTTGGTATCACCTGAAGAATCTTCTTCTGAATTGTTTGTGTTGCTTTGTCCGCCTGACTCACCCTTATCATCCGATTCCGAGCCCCCACTATTTTGCGTCTGGGATTCAGAGAATTGTTCGCCGGAGCCAGACTCATCGGGATCATTCTCAACATGCAACGATGATCCACCATCTGTATCGGGCGCTTGCTGAGAATCGGAACTGTCTGCCTTTTCGTCGCTCTTCTGAGAAGAAGACGAATCCGATCGTTTGGATTTTGATTCGCGAGACGACGATTCATCCTTTTGTTTTTGTACTGACGTTGACGTTTTATCAGGAACTTCATTATTGGAGTTATCCGACATATTCACCCATGCATAGATACCCCCACCGATAGCAAGCACAATAAATATCGCACAGAGTATGCCTACGGCCACACGCTTGTTTTTTATTCCCACAATGCCCATTCTTTCTATTCAACAAAAAATCCGCCCGAAAGATCTCTTTCGAACGGATTAATTGAAAATCTAATTCAGGTAATGGGTCCCCAATTCCCTGAATCATCGCCACCGACCGATAAAGTAACAATATCACCTTTACCGAAATCAACTATCTCCAAAGCCGGAGATTCATATTCAGTCTTATTCATCACCCCTCCTTTCAATAACTCATTTGCAGGCAGTATAACTCTCTGAGCCCCTAAGAGCAAGCAATCGACAACAATACGATACTGCATACAAAAACACAATTTATTATTTGCGCATCTTTCTATACAGTAGATTTTTAATTTCCCTTAATCTTCGTCTCGGCTTCAAAAACACACCGAGGAAAAATCTCGCAATTAATAGGAAAGGCACAAAATACGGATGCGCCGCAACAAAGGGATGCCTGCCTTCAACCCAGCCCCAGCCCGGCCACAATCGCCATTTCAAATACTGTGCAATATTACGCTTATCGATTTGAGTAGCTTCCCCATGTCTACGCGAGCCAAAAGCATTGTTATCAAGTAGCTCCTGTAATAAGATTAAATCTATAGAAGTATTCTTATTATTTTCCTTATCTGAAAACATAAAACGCGCCAATACCCTCAATCTGGATTCAAAATCCAGCAGACCCATTTTTTTTAGCTCACGCGCAATATATTTATTGTCACACCCAGAAGTGGATATACGGTTATTCAATACGTATTGATCAATCAAAAAACGAACACCGCAACCATTATTTTCATAATGCTTATAGCAATGAGCAATATGGAATATATATGTATCCTCCAAAGACTGCCGGAATCTGAGCGTACTTCCTTTTATAGGGCGTGCGGTACCCCACGGATTTGCATAATATGCAAATAACTTACTATCCGGCTCCATTATCCATGAATGTAATTCAACATGGTATGGTTGCCTAATATACCCGACCAAATCATGTTGTCGATATCCTAAGCGTTCCATAACACCATGAGCTGCGACCATCGCCCGGTTCATAACAGTCCGTCGCTGCCGCAAAGAGTTACCCACGATATGGAATATATCGCCATGTGATGAATCACGCTCAACATACCCATATAAGATATCAACGTCACTCATAGAGCGCATTCCCGGCCTAGGATAACAGGCACAAATATCCGTGCCCTTCAGAACCATGGTGCTCAGTCCCACGGAGTTAAGGGAACACTCAATAGCATTACATTCTTCTTTATATGCCAATTCCTTATAGAGAGTGACATCAGCGGCTTGAGACCACCGATGGAACAAATCAGGGCATTCTTTACTTATTTCTGCCGGTAACCCCATGAAACTGATGCCCTCAACACGCTGCTGCTGCGCCAACGCGAACAACTCCTCCCAAGCAAACCCTTCAGGAATGGCATCAGCATTGGTCCCATGCAGTGCACAGGCAATCACATGACAGAGATATAACCCGACCTGCAATGAATGAGTATTCATTTGCTTCTGTAATTCAGGATATGGCTCAAAGACAAACATAACTAGCGATCAGAAGCTTTTACCATATTTTTTCAAGCCCATTTTCGCCAAGAGGAAAGATCCTCCCTTTTTCGCCCAATTTACCGGCTCGGGACTTATCGTGGGAACCTCAATATACGAATAATTCTTTGTCAACAACCATACGTCTAGCAACAGCTCGCTCACCCTGCCCGGATAACGTGCCTGAAATGCACTGCCATACTTATCCGGATCAATACGATCTACTAATGCATCCAATATCGGGAACAAGAACGAACAATATTCGTCCAGTTTCTCCCTCGACATAATGAACATATTGAACATATGCGCGCCACGCCTATGCATGACTGAATCAAACGCAGAAACATATTCGGGCGCATGCATTTCTAATATTCTTCTTGTTTCATCCAATTGTTCACTTGGGAGCGTATGCGCGTAATGCGAATACATCGTCTCAATATAGTAACGACGTTTTTTAGGCAATAAAATATCTGATTGTTTAAGCAGCGCTCTTACTTCATCGCCACCGATTATATAGTCAAACCGATCGCGGGAAAGAAGCAAACCCTTATGTTTCGTAGCAAAATGACGGCGATAATGAACCAAACCTTTGTATCGGCTATCAACATTTTTCCAAATCCAATACAGCGCCGTCAATTCCGAGTACCATGCGTTAAGATTAGAAATCGAATCGCCGGTATCATCACCGGTGAATCCCAAATCAACATCCTTATGCAATTCCTTACCTACCTGAACAGGAAGGTATATTGAATCGTTTGGCATACGATATTGTTTATGCGTAGCGACTGCGACACAAACATCCCCATACTTCATTACCCGCACCTTTCAACCTTGCTTTAATGCCGATCAGTTCGCATCCTCATCATGGACGTTATAAACGTTTATTGTATCGACTTCCGGCTACCACTTTTAGAAGGGCGGTTTCCGGACCCAATACAACAACGAAACACAGAATCAACGGACACCAGCCAAACAACTCCACCTTAAGCTCAAAACAAACACCGTCTTGACGTTGAACAAGACAATTCACATCAGGAGTCCCCATACCATCTTGCTAAGCAGGAATTGCCCTAGAACGATTAGCGAAAGGTTCGCCGTATCTCAGGCCCCGTACAAGTACATGTGCACTCGACATAATCAATTCGTTCAAAGCAAGCACAGATCAAACCACCGACGCACACGGCGTGTCCAGCGAAAATTCAACGATTTAGTACAAGGTTGTACTTAAGGGACTTGCGCGAACAGATGCAGCGGGGTATAGTTATAGACATCAAAAGTACAAGGTTGTACCCAATACAAACAAGACACTAAAACTCAGCAAACCGCAACACGGACACGTACTTACGCCCAGTAAGTACAACGTTGTCTCACTGCGGTAGCACACTGCACCACACCGAAAGGAACGGCCATGACCAAGCAACCAGCCACTGGCACAGCCACTCTGACCATAGACGACCATTTCACCATCGCTCCGGTCAACGACCGCCTGTTCGGTTCCTTCGTTGAGCACCTCGGCCGCTGCGTCTACACCGGCATCTACGAACCGGGACATCCCACCGCCGACGAGAACGGCTTCCGTCAAGACGTCATCGATTTGGTCAAAGAGCTCGGCGCAACCGCGATCCGCTACCCCGGCGGCAACTTCGTTTCCGGATACCGCTGGGAGGATGGCGTCGGCCCCAAGGAGAGCCGCCCCCGTCGCCTCGATCTGGCATGGCATTCCACCGAAACCAACGAGTTCGGTCTGCACGAAATGGCCAAGTGGCTTGAAAAAGCCGGCGGCAACGAGCTCATGGAAGCCGTCAATCTCGGCACGCGCGGCACCCAGGAAGCTCTCGACCTGTTGGAATACGCCAACGTTCCCGGCGGCACCGCGCTTTCCGATCAAAGACGCGCCAACGGTGCCGAACAGCCGTTCAACATCAGAATGTGGTGTCTCGGCAACGAAATGGACGGCACTTGGCAGCTAGGCCATAAGGAAGCCGACGATTACGGCAAGCTGGTGGCCATGACCGCCTTGGGCATGCGTCAATTGGATCCGGATGTTGAACTAGTCGCCTGCGGTTCGTCGAATCATTACATGCAGTCGTTCGGCACATGGGAAGAAACCGTGCTGCAGCACGCTTACGAATACATCGATTTCCTCTCCTGCCATTCGTACTATCACATCGACAACGGCGACATGGCCAGCTTCCTGGCCTCCGGTGAAGATATGAACTCCTTCATCAAGGAGGTCGGCGCAATGATCGACACCGTCAAAGCCAAGCTGAAAAGCGACCATGAGGTTCATATCTCGTTTGACGAGTGGAACGTCTGGTACTCCGAGAAGGAAGACACCAATCCTCACGGCATTGATAATTGGCCTGTCGCCCCACGTCTGCTTGAGGAAATCTACCCGGTCAGCGGCGCTGTGGTCTTCGGAGATCTGCTGATCGCTTTGCTGAAGAACGCAGACCGCGTCCGCTCTGCAAGTCTCGCACAGCTGGTCAACGTCATCGCCCCGATTATGACCGAACCGAGTGGTCCTGCATGGAGGCAGACCACGTTCTATCCGTTTGCAGAAACGGCACGGCTTGCCAAAGGTGGCACCGTATTGGACCCGATTCTGCAATGCGACACTTACTCCACTCAACGATATGGTGAGGTTCCTCTCGTCGATTCAGTGGCCATACGGCGCGCCGACGGTTCGGTGGCGGTGTTTGCCGTCAACCGCTCCCAGGAACAGGCAATCGATCTCACCGTTACGTCCGGAGCCGGCACGGAGTGGACCTCCGTTTCAGCCCAGACCTTGCATGATGACGATCTTGAGGCGCGCAACACGCTTGACGATCAGAATCGTGTGACCCTGCACGACAACACCACTGTGGCCATGGCCCCGGACGGCGTACATGTCACGCTTCCACCGGTGTCCTGGACCGCTCTTCATATTCGCTGATGTTCGCTGATGAACGAGGAACCTGGATTCCGTCTGAGTTCCCGACCAAGTTTCAACCGGAATCCAGCCGAAACTTGGTCTGAATTCCAGCCCTGATCCCACACCAGCACATATCCAAAGGAGGATAAGAGAATGAACAAGAAGTTGCCGAAGATGCTTGCACTTATTGCTGCCGGATGCATGACGATGTCGGTCGGAGCCTGCAGCTCGCCGGGCGCACCATCCGCCTCCGGCGGCAGTCAGACCGTCAGCAACGACGCCAGCGCCAACGACAATGCCAAGTGCCAGAACACCGTCAAGAAGGACGGCGTCGAGAAGGTCACCATCTGGGCATGGTACCCGGCCTTCGACAAGATCGTGGACAATTTCAACGACACGCATGACGACGTTCAGCTGTGCTGGACGAAGATGCCGGACGGCATGACCACCTATCAGAAATTCAGCACGGCCATCAAAGCGAAGTCCGGCGGACCGGACATCATCCAGCTGGGCTATGACGCCATGCCGCAGTACGTGTCCGGTGTTGAACAGCATCTGATCGATCTCAAGCAGTTCGGCGCGGAAAAGATCAAGTCCGATTACACCGAAGGTGGCTGGAACAGCGTGACACTGGGATCGGACGCCGTGTATGGCGTACCAGTAGACGCAGGCCCATTCGTAATGATGTACCGCAAGGACATTTTCGACAAGTACGACGTCAAGGTGCCGACCACTTGGGCCGAATACGAGCAGGCCGGCAAGGAACTTCGCGAGAAAGGCTTCGAGGGCCATATCGGCAACTTCGAGGCGAACGGCACCGGTTGGAACCTCGCGCTCTTTGCGCAGAAAACCGACGACGTATACTCATACTCCGCTTCGAATCCGGAGCAGGTCAGCATCAACTTCGAATCCGAGGGCGTCAAGAGCGTGCTTGAGTACTGGCAGCGTCTCGCCAAGGAAGACGTCGTAGCCACGGACGACAGCTTCACCGCCGAATGGTACAAGAAAATCGTCGACGGCTCCTACGCCAGCTACGTCAGCGCTTCGTGGGTGACCGGCTACATCAAGGGTGTCAGCGGTGCCGAGGAAGGATCCGTCTGGCAGGTCACCAAGGCTCCGGTCTGGGACGATTCCACTCCGGCCGTGAATTACGGAGGCTCCGGCATCGCCGTCACCGACCAGGCCAAGCACACCGAGAAGGCCGCTCAAGTAGCCATGGAACTGTTCCAGGACGACAAGGCCCAGGAAATCGCCGTCACCGACTCCGGCCTGTTCCCGACCTGGGTCAAGAAGCTCGACTCCGATGCGTTCAAGAACTACGAGGACGAATTCTTCAACAACCAGAAGGTCAACGCCGTGCTCGCCGAAACCGCGCAAGGCTACCAAGGCTACGAATACCTGCCGTTCCAGACCTATGCCTTCGACGAGCAGACCAAGGCCTTCACCAAGGCCGTCAAGGACGGCGAAGACGTCTCCTCCACGATGACGGCTCTGGACAAGACCCTCTCGGATTACGCCACCCAGCAGGGATTCACCGTCAAGTGACCTGCAACAGCCGATAACATCCAATAGCAGAAACACTGCTTGGTATGAAGGGGTCTTCGGGCCCCTTCATACCAAGGGAGGTATGCGAACATGTCGCAGCAACAATCACAACACACATCCTCCACGCGGTCTCAATCAGCGCGCAAGGTGAACCTGTGGGGCTGGTTCTTCACCGCACCATTCGCCATCATCTTCCTGCTGTTTCTGGTGATACCGCTGGTCTACGCCTTCTACGTCTCCCTGTTCACCTATACGCAGGTACGCGGCAGCACCTTCACCGGATTGGCCAATTACGCCCGAGCCTTCACCGACCCCATCTTTCTGGCCGGTATGGGACGCGTCGTTCTGTACACGGTGGTGATGGTCCCTATCCAGCTGCTGTTCGCATTGCTGATCGCCTTGGTGATCGACTCCGTCAAGAACAAGTTCACGGCTTTCTCCCGACTGGTGGTCTTCCTGCCGTACGCTATTCCCGTAGTGATCGGCGCTTTGATGTGGGGCTTCATGTACTCGAAGGATATGGGCCCGTTCGCCACTCTCTTCGACCTGTTCGGACTACCGACCCCGGGCTTTCTGACCCCACAGGGCATCTTCGGCTCCTTGGTGAACGTCGTTACCTGGCAGTGGACCGGCTACTACATGGTGATCCTGTATTCGGCATTGCAATCCGTTCCGCACGAATTGTATGAGTCGGCACGCATCGACGGCGCTTCGGAGATTCAGATCGCGTTGAAGATCAAAACACCGATGATTTCCAGTTCGCTGGTCATGGTCACGATCTTCTCCCTGATCGGCACGCTGCAGTTCTACACCGAACCAACCGTGTTGAAGAACAGCGCACCTTCGGTAATCGCGCCGGAGTATACCCCGAACATGTATGCACAGGCGCTGGCCTTCAACTACAACCAGCTGAACTATTCGGCGACCGTATCGTTCGCTTTGGGTCTGATCGTGGTGATCTTCAGCATCTTCTTCATGCGACTGACCCGCAAGCAATCAGGATTGGAGGGCTGATCAATGGCTCGTTCAACAACGCGTTCATCGAAGCAATCCCGCAACACCGGAGCCCCTATCGGCGGCGGACATCACATCCCCTCATACGTGCTGCTGGCCATCTGCGTGGTCTACTTCCTGTTCCCCGTATGGTGGCTGGTCGTAGCCGCGACCAAAACCAATTCGGGACTGTTCGTCGGCTCAGGCGGCCCGATGTGGTTCGACAAGACCTTCAACCTGTGGGAGAACATCAAGGAGCTCTCCACCTATGAAGGCGGCATTTACTGGCGCTGGCTGTTCAACTCGTTCCTGTATGCCTTCGTGGGCGGATTCGGCGCAACCGCCGTCTCCGTGATGGCCGGATACGGATTCGCAAAATTCAAGTTCAAGGGCCGCAAGACCTACTTCAACATCGTGCTCGGCTCATTGATGATCCCCACCACCGCACTGGCCATTCCCACCTTCATGCTGATGTCGCAGTTCGGCATGAACGATACGGTGTGGGCCGTGCTGCTACCGTCGCTGCTTTCTCCGTTCGGCGTATATCTGATGCGCGTATACTGCATGGATTCCCTGCCGGACGAGATGCTGGAAGCGGCACGAGTGGATGGCGCCGGCGAACTACGCACGTTCTTCCAAGTCTCGCTGCCGATTATGACGCCGGCCATCACCACGGTGTTCCTGCTGTCCGTGGTCGCCTGTTGGAACAACTTCTTCCTGCCTTCGGTGGTGCTGTCGAACACCAAGCTCTTCCCCATCACCGTCGGCCTGACGCAGTGGCAGCAGCGCTCGAACATGGGTGCCGGCGCCGAACAAATCTGGAATCTGGTCACCTCCGGTGCCTTCGTCTCGGTTATTCCGCTGGTCATCGCCTTCCTGTTCCTGCAACGATACTGGGTCGGCGGATTGACGGCAGGTTCGGTCAAGGCTTGATTCGCTGAGCTCAGGTGATTCGACCGATCGGATCGACTCACCTGAGTCGGCAAACACCGGAAAAGCACCGGTACATACCGGAAAAACACTATCGATCAATCAACGAATTCCGGTTTCGGCACAGATGCCGGAGCCGGAATTCGTCATATTGCCACAACACATCGCACAGGATGGTGACACAGTATGGGCAGCAGACAGCCGGACAAGTTCCGTTTCGGAGCGGCATTCTATGCCGAATATCATGCATTCGACACATTGGATGAGGACATGCGTCTGCTTGCCGAAGCGCACTGCAACACCATCCGCGTCGGAGAAGGCAGCTGGTCGCATTGGGAGCCCGAAGACGGCCGGTTTGATCTGGATTGGTTGGAACCGGTACTGGATAAAGCCCACGAGTATGGCGTGGAAGCTATCATCGGAGTGCCGACATTCGCGATTCCCTTGTGGCTTGCTCGTGCATGCCCGGAAATAACGTTGGTGGACATTCATGGTCGGCGTTCGGCTTACGGCTCAAGAGAAGAGCACAGCTACACGTATCCGACATTCCGCTATTATTCGCGCCGCATCATCGAAGCGATCGTGCAACGATACCGGGATCACCCTGCTGTGATCGGCTGGCAACTGCATAACGAACCGGGCCTGAAAATCGATTACTCCCCGTTCGTATTCGAAGGCTTCAAAGACGAGCTGCGCCGAGAGTACGGCAACGTCGAAGAACTCAACCGACAGTGGGGGCTGGTGTTCTGGTCTCATGAACTAACCGATTGGGATGATCTGTGGGAACCATCCGGCAATGATCAGCCGCAATATGACATCACTTGGCGACGGTATCAAGCGAAGCTCACCGATGATATGCTGCGTGAGCAGCGTGATTGGATTCGCGCACTCTGCCGTGACGATCAGTTCATCACCGTGAATTTCGCATTGGCCCGCCCGGCGCTCGATGAGGCGAAGTCCGCACAACTGTTGGATGTGGTGTCGTTCGACCCCTATTACCAGATGCAGGACGGAATGTTGCTCGACAACCCGGACAGCGACTATGGCGCTCAGACCGAAAGCGAGTGGAAAACCACCGGGCCATGGGGATTAAGCCTCAATGGCGATCGTATCTACGCCTTGAAACAGCAGCCATTTGATATCGCCGAGTGCAATGGCGGCCCAATTGGCGGTTCCGCCGACCGGTTCCCCGGGTACGACGGCCAATGGCGTCAGGCCGCTTGGCAGTTCATTCTGCGTGGAGCCCAGATGATCGAATACTGGCCGTGGAGGCAGATCACGACCGGAGCGGAGACCTTCTGGGGCGGCATCATCCCCCATGACGGCAAACCGGGTCGCGTCTATCATCAGATCGCCGAACTGGGTGCCGAACTCGAATCGTACGGGACCACAATTCTGGGGTTGCACCCGGATTACGACATCACCATACTGTATTCGGTACAGTCACGCTGGGCCATGGAATGCGAGCCTTATCAAGCGCGCAACGGCTTCTCCGACGCTCACGATGCACGGAATCCGCAAGCCTATGAGCAACTGTTCCGCGCGTTCTACCAGGGGGCCTTCCTTTCCGGCAGACAGACTCGCATCGTATACGATACCCAGATTATTGACGATAACGGCAACCTTCGTTACCCGGCGCAACAATTCGTGCTGCATCATCCGGTTCTGGTAGCGGCCGGAACATATATGATTTCCGATAAACTGACGGATTGGCTGAAAGATTACGTACAGTGCGGCGGTCACCTGATCATAGGACCGGAAACCGGAATCGTAGACAACCTTGCCCGTGCCCAAAGCCATACGCAACCAGCAGGATTGCAACAGCTCGCAGGCGCTTCCTACCAGGAGACGTCAAGTCTGCTCCGTAATCTTCCGATTCGCGGATGCCAAGGATACGATATGCGTCCGCAAAGCGCGGCGACCGTAGTTGCACAACACCTCGAACCAATCTCCGGCGAAGCATTATGCCGATACGAGCATCCGTTCTTCGGAAGATTTGCGGCGGCGACCACCCATCAGACAGGCGCGGGACGCGTTACCGTTGTAGGCACGATTCCCAATCGCGAGTTGATGACGTCGATATATGACGCCGTACTCGCACCGGCTTCCGTATGGTCCGACTGCTGCAAGGGCACAGCAGTAACGCATACATCGGCAGTGAACGGAAACGGCGAGCGGCTGCACGCCTTGTTCAACTGGAGCTGGGACTGCGAGCGCGTCACGCTCCCCTCCCCTTGTTCTCCGGCAAACGGCGGGGAGCCTGTGCAAGAAGTCATGCTACGACCGTGGGACGTTCGCATTCTTGCGGAAAAGCCTGAACGCGCAACCGCCGATGACAATAAACGGTAGATAAGATACTAATTATCGAATAAGCGAGCGCCGCTGTGCCAATGCAGTCACAGGGCTGCCCCGACTTGAGACGAGCGGAAGTTTGGAGGTACCGACAATGTCGACGTCAAAGCGAGTAACCATTACGGACGTTGCCCGACAGGCGGGCGTCTCCATAAAAACCGTTTCCAATGTCATCAACAACTCGGGAAGTATGCGTCCGGAAACGCGTGAACGTGTCCGCAAGACAATCACCAGCATGGGGTATTCCGTCAATTATTCGGCTCGATCATTGAAAACAGGCGTGTCCAAGCTGATTGGATTGGCCACGTTCGATTTCACGCAGTCGTTCACCGCGCTGTTCGCGCAGTCATTGATCGAAGTCGCAAGGGAGCGCGATTACGGCGTAGTGATCAACACTTATGACCTGGATGGCACCGGTCTGCCGGAGGCGGTTGATCGAATCCCCTCGCTCGGTGCGGACGGATGGATTTTCCTTTCCGGCAAACCGCTGGCGAACGAGGGAGCGATATTGCAGCAGCAGTATCCGATAGTGTTCGTCGGCGATTTTGACGCCTACGGCAAAGCCGACAGCGTGCGGGTTCCCAGTCGCGAAGCCATGGATGCATTGGTATCGAAGCTGCTGGCCAAAGGGTTCCGGCGCATTGGCCTGATCGGAGCTCCCGAGGGCGTTGACGCCAATAATGTGATGCAAGCTTCAGAGGGTGCCGGCCCACTGCGACTTCGTGGTTTCGTCGAGGCGTTCTCTCGGCTGGGCATTCCGGTGGATTGGAACCTCGTTATTCCGGAAAGCCGCTGGTTGAGCAGCGACGGCGAGCGGGCGATACGAGATCTGCTGGGCCGTGTGGCATGCCCGGAAATCATCATCTGCTTGAACGACGCTCTAGCGTTCGGCGCTGTGCACGAATTACAACGTATGGGGCTGCAAATACCGCAGGACGTGCAGGTGATCGGTTTCGACAACGTGCAGGAATGCCAGTTCAGCACGCCGACGCTGAGCACGGTGGACCTGCATATGGAAGCGTTCGCCTCGGCGGCGGTCGATATGCTGATCGGCCGCATCAACGGTGATGCAGGCCCGTTCCAGACGGTGACTACTGATTTCACGTTTGTGGAACGGGCCTCGACGCGGGCTTTGCGGTAGCTGCCGCAGTCCCGCGGCCGGGCTCGACCCTACTGCGGGCTGCGGGTCTCATTGCGGGACTGCTGCGAGTCTTACTGCGGGTCTTACTGCGGGTCGTTGGACCCTTCGGCAACCGGACTGAATTCGACCGGCGTTATGGGGTGCTCGGCGTCGGTGTTGAGGTAGACGCTGTAGCGCTCGTGGCCGGCGATGTCGTACAGCGGGCGCATGTGCATCGCCGCGGCGCGGGCCGCCAGCGCTTCCCCGGCAGCCGGCAGATCGCCGACGTTGATATCGGCGTCCGGCTTGGCCATGAGCACGTCACCGTGAAGCACGGCCACGCGATTCGGGGCACCGCGCAACGATTCCGTATGCCAGTCGGGCGCGATATGCAAGGTAATCGACTCGCCGTTGTGCCAGTCGCGCTCGATTCGCGCGAAACCGTCGGCGGCACGGGTCAGGGGCACGCTTGCGCCTTCCACCGTGTGCGCACGGAATACGAACGCCAGACGTCGTGGGGCGTCAGCGCACGCGTCGCCACATGCGTTAGCGCACGTATCAAACGTCACGCACAGCGTTGCGCGATCCGACGCAGGGTAATCGGTGTCCAACGTGCAGGTCACGCCTTGATCGCGCCAATGCAACCGTGAGGGCACGAACGACGTTACCGCAACAGTCGGCACGGTGCCGCCGTCTTCCACCGGTTCGACGCTGCTTTCCGGCACAGCCTCGAACCAAATGTTGCGGGCCAGCTCACTGGCGGCCTCCACACCGGAGGCGGTGCAGCACCAGAATGTGTCGGTCGGCGTGGAGAAGATCTTATACGCGCCGCACCCCATCGGCTGATGGTATTGCGACAGGCCGTTGCGCGGGCTGAAGCAGTTGAGCACGGCGTTGAATTTCAGTCGTGCCAGCCAATCGGCATAGCGGATATCTCCCGTCCAGGAGAACAGTCGGCTCATGATGCGCTCGGTGTTGTGACCGTTGCAGGATTCGCTTTCGCCGAACGTCAAGGCATCGTGCAGATCACCGGCGGCACCCCAGTGTTCGGCCTTGTCCGAAACGCCATATTCCAACGTGAAATGGGTGGCTTTCGAACTGTTGGAGCCATTGGCGAACGTACGCGAGTCAAGGAACTCGGCGAAATGCTCGGCTGCCGTACGGTACCGCTCTTCACCGGTGATGTCATACCGATGTTCCGCCGCGATGATCTGCGGCAGATGGGTATTCGCGTGCAAATCTTCCAGCACGTCCTCGCCGGCGGTCATTGGTCCGAGGAAATACTCACGATCGAAGATTTTGGCCGTCGCCAGCACATCCGCATCATGGGTGATGTCGTACAGCGCATACAGGGCGTCGCCGATGCCGCCATATTCGTTCAGCGGATTGAGTCGGGTGGGCCGTAGCATGTTGTCGATTTTCCATGCCCCGAGCCCGGAAAGCCGACGACCGATGTACCCGGCCAATCCTCTCGCCAGCTGCAACGCCGTCTCGTTGTCCGTGTAACGGTAGGCGTCCACCAAGCCCTGCAGAATCTTATGCAACGTGTAGTAAGGCGCCCAAACCTTGCGATAATCCTTGGATTCCAGCCGATCGAGCTCGGATTCGGGGAAAGCCGCGAGGTATCCGTTCGGCTGGGCACATTGCGCCATCACGTCGACGATGTGATCGACGATCGTCTTGAACCGGTCGCGTATCTCGGCTTGCGTATCGTCGTCCGGCGTATTGCTATCGGTCGCGTCACCGGCCACATTATCGACCGTTTCATCCGCACCGTATGCAGCGTAGAACTTGGACGCGGCGGACAGGAAATGACCTACGAAATGACCACGCAACCCGCAGTCCGGCGATTCCCAGCCGCCCAACGGCTCGGCGGCGTCTTTGAAGCCCGCATTGGTGCGGAAGGTGTGCATCAGTCGGTCAAGATCGAACTGCAGCACATAATCACGCACCAGCATCTGACGTCGGAAAAACTCGCCGCCCGTCAACGTTACGTCCGGCAATTCGAATCCACGGTATCGCACATCAGACTTCATTGTCATTCCTTTCGTTACACATCGGCACATGTGTCGCTTCATTGCGCCCAGTCGCGTGAAGCGACACATGTTGAACCGGTTCAATTTATATCACGCATACCGTGATCTCGGCCATCGCGGGCGAACAATCCGATCGAATCCAGCGGAACATCAGCCACAACCGTGCTGCCGCCCTTATAGACGCAGCCATCGTGAGTATTCGTCCACGTCACGGACCCGTCACCGCCACGCCTCGATGCGAAGATACTCGCCTCCACCGTTCCAGAGCAGTGCGTTTTCGTCTTGTTCGAATGTGCATATTGCCATGAGTGTTCCTCGATATTCTTAATGAGAGCGAATCGGGTCGAAAGAATCGCACGAATCGATCGATTTCGATATCCATCAATCCTTGACGGCACCCGCGGTCACACCGGCGGCCACGTACTTCTGAGCGACGACCAGCATCAGCGCGGTCGGCACCGAAGCGATCACTGCAGTGGCCATCATCGGACCCCATTCCTGATTCTGTGCGCCGATGTAGTCGTACAGGCCCATCGTGATCGGGCGAAGCATGCCACCGCCGGCGTCCAACGTGGAGGCGAACATGAAGTCGCTCCAAGCCCACAGGAAGCTGAACAGCGAAGCCGTAACGATCGAGTTGCGCGAAAGCGGCACCACGATACGGCTGAACACCATCCATTTGTTGGCACCGTCGATTTCGGCGGCTTCGATCAGCGAGCGCGGCATACCTGCCATGAACGAGGTAAGCAGCATCACCGCGAACGGCACGGCCACGGTGGAGTCGGCCACGATCAGGCCGGGGATGGAATCCAACAGACCTATCTCGTTGAAGATCTGGTAGAAGCCGAGCGACATGACCACGGCGGGAATCATCTGCGCCACAATCAGCAGGAAGTTGATGGTTTTGCCGCCGCGACGCGGCAGGAAGGTGATGCCGTAAGCGGACGGCAACGCGATGAGCAGAGTGAAGACCACGACGCCGAACGCGATGATCAGCGACGTACCCAAGTAAGGCATCTGGTCGGAGAACGCACGTTGGAAGTTCTCCACGGTAAAGCTCTTCGGATACAGGTCGCCGGAGCGGATCGCGGAACGACTGGTGAACGCCACGTTGATCATCCAGTACACCGGGAACAGCATGATCAGCGTAAGCAGCAGTCCCAAAGCGGTTTTCCACCATGTTGAACGATGTTGCATGATCAGTTCTCCTCCTTGCGCTGCGCCCACAGGTAGACAAAGGCGAACACGAGCGCGATGATGATGAGCACCGTGCCCACCACGGATGCTTCGGAATAACGGATAACGGACGAATTGCCCTTGCCGAACGCCATCTCATAGGCCCAGGTGGCTAATGTGCGCGAGGTGCCGCCGCCCTTGGTCATGATCCAGATGATGTCCACCACCTTGAGCGTGTAGACGAAGCCGAGCAGCAGGGTGATCATCGTGACCGGCCTGAGCAGCGGGAAAGTGATGTGCCAGAAACGCTGCCAGGCGTTGCAACCGTCCAGCGAGGCCGCCTCGTACAGATCGACGTTGATGTTCTGCAGACCGGAGTAGAGAATCACGAGGTTGAACGGGATGCCCAGCCAGATATTGGCGATGATCACGGCCCACAGGGAATTCGTGCCTTGCAGCCACCAAATTGGATCGACACCGAACAGTCCCAGCACCTTGTTGAACACGCCGCTGTCCGCGTCCATCATCCACTGCCAGATGGTGCCGGAAATCATCGGCGGCAACAACCAAGGCACCAGGAACGCGCCACGCAATACGGCAGACAGCTTGAAGTTCTGATTGAAGAACACCGCCAGAGCCAGGCCGATGGCGTACTGGAAGATGATCGACAGCACGGTGAAGGTCATTGTCTGCGCCAAGGTGGTCCAGAAATCAGGCGAGGCGATGACTTCCTTGTAGATGTCCAATCCCACGAACGGGGCATCGCCGGTGATGAACGTGCGACGAGTGAACCGGTGGAAGCTCATGGAAATGTTCTGGATCAGAGGGGCGATGTAGAAAATCGCCATGTAGATCGCCAGTGGCGCGGTGAATCCGATCACCGCCCACGTGGTGGATGAGATGCGACCGCGCCGCTTGGGATGCTCGGCACGGCTGCTGGTGCGGGCATCCATACCGGATGCCGACGCTACTGTGCTCGTCATGATGTGCTCTCGACTTTCGTGGATTGAGTGCTAACAGTGTTGTGACCAGTGGCTACGAATCATGTGCACTGTTCGCACGAATCCCGTACAGATCCCATACGACTCCGTACGAATCGCTGATCTGTTGCGCTGATCTGGGAATATTGATTCGTCACACTGATGAATTACGGACGATCGCGTCCGACTATATAAGGGACTACGTGAGGCGAAAGGCTGCGGGAGGTGACCAGCGGTACGCTTCGTCCGTCCACCGCAGCCTTCACCGGACAGCAACGACTCCTGAGACGACGTTGCTATTGGCGTCACTGCTGGTTCATCGCGTTCTGCAGATCCTCGGAGACCTGAGCCGAGGCATCCTCATACTTGAGACCCATCTTGGTGGTACGACCCTGAGCGGCGTCCACGGACTTGGCCCACTGTTCCCAAACCGGATTCTCCTGCTCCTGCTCGGCGCGCACGTCCTTCTTCGCGGCGAAGTAGCCGATCTCATCAGCGGTCTTCTTGAGGTTGTCGCCGCCGGTCAGGCATTCGATGACCTTGACCGCAGCTGCAGTCTTGTCCTTGTCTTCCTTCTTCTGGATCGGCATGGTGATGAACTCGCCGCCGGTGGGCACCGGGGCAACGCCGCCGTCCTTGGCCGGGATCGGGATCATCTTGTAACCCTTCTTCTCGGCGGTGAGTTCCTGCCAAGAACCGTTCTCCGCAAAGGCGTACTCACCGGTAAGGAACACATCCCATGCGGCGGACTGGTTGTCGGTGGTGGCCGACTTCGGCGCGTACCCGTTCTTGATCCATCCGCTCACCAGATCAAGAGCATCCTGATAAGCCTGAGACTTGAGATCGGACATGTCTCCGTTCGCGCCCCAGAACCACGGCTGGAACTGGAAGACGCCCTCCTCACCGGAGACGCCGGCGAACGTGATGCCCTTGAAACCGGCATCAGTCACCTTCTTGAGTGCGGCGTTCAGCGAATCCCAATCGGTGATGGACGCCGGATCGACACCGGCCTTGCTCAGGATTTCCGGATTGTAGTACAGACCAAGCGTGTTCACGCCGTATGCCAAGCCGTACCACGTGTTGTCGATAATGCCGGGGCCTTCAATGTTTTCGTCGAATCCAGTGGTGTCCACGCCGGCGGCCTTGATATCGGTGACCAGACCGGCATCCACGGCGGATGGCATCTTCGGGTTATCGATCAGCGCGATCTGCGGGGCATTGCCGGCCTTGGCAGCTGTGGTCAGGTTGTTGAGCAGATCCGACTGCGGATAGGTCACGCGCTTGAGCTCATAGCCGTCGGGCTTGCAGGTCTGCACGTACTTGTCCCAGCTGGTGCCGGCAGTGTATTGCGGATATGGATCCCAGAATTCAATGGTCTTGCTGCTTTGCGCAGACTGACCGCCGCATGCCGCCAGAGAGCACAGCATCGCCACCGACATCACCGACGCCACGATACGCTTCTTTCCCATGATTCCTCCTTGAAATGGGCATAGCTATGCCTTGGGTTTGCAATGGATTTCATGTGGAGAAATGACTTCGATTTCTCCGATTCGCTTGGCGATGAACCTCTGCAGTGTGGTTCCTTGCCTTGCTGATACCAAGATAACGGCGTCTGACGTGAACCGATTCGGTACAATGGTGTCAGATTCCGACTTCGACCGACTGAGTTGTTTCGAGCCGGCCCGCGAACGCTTCAGGAGGACGGCAATGACTGCGGTATACGCCATCGATTTGAACAGACCCTTGTACTATTTCATGGCAGGCGAGTTCAACAGCGAACCAGGATGGCGGCACAACCGATTCATTCACGACAACGATTTTGAAGTCATAATCCCGATACAAGGCCATTTTGAGCTGGCAGTGGAGGATGATCGCGGCGAGCGGACCGTGCGTATATCCCCTGGTAACTGCACAGTGCTGCCACCACGCACCAAAGGCGTGGGCGCGGCAAGGACCGGCGAGCATGTCAACTTCTTCTGGATGCATTTCGTGGCGACCTCGTGGAGGCCGGGTGTCATAACTACGCAAAAAGGTGAACTTATCCGACCTTCGCGATCGGGTGCCGCACAAGTCGATGTCGCGGAATCCGACGAGGAGCTCGATGCCACACAATCCGGCACGATTCAAGCCAGTGACGTCCATTCCGGTGACACGTCCCTCAAACCGACCGAAAACGAAGACTTCACCTCACTGATCGCCACCACCATCGACCATATCTCCCGCAACGACTACTGCCCCGATGCCAACAATCTGTGCCTATTGCCGGAACGATTCCGCATTGACGACATCAACCGCATTCTGCTGCCGCTGAAGAATCTGCTGGCATGCGCGAATTCGTACCGATATTCACAGAAAGAGAACGACTATCTGACCGCGGTGGTGCTGATCGAGCTGTGCGACAGTTGGCTACGCAGCCTCACCGCCGCGCATCAGGAACACACCGCGAACACCCCGGGCAAAACCGTGCCGATTGTGGAGTGGATTCGCGCGTACATGTCTGCACAGTTAACCGTGGCGAGTGTGGCGGAACATTTTCAGATGAATCCCGATTATCTAAGCCGGCTGTTCAAGCAGGAACAAGGAGTGAATCTGCGGGATTATCTCATCAGTCTTCGCGTGGAAACAGCGAAAGTACTGCTGATACGTACGGATTTCTCTTTGGCGCGCATTACGCGATATTCCTATTTCAACGATGAAAGGAATTTCATTAAACAGTTCAAGAAGGCCACGGGATTGACCCCCACGAATTATCGTAAGCAGTTCGCGCAGACACACCTGAATAACGGTGCCATCGACCCGACCATTCCGATTCCGCAGGAGCTGCGGCGGGTGATCGAGGGGTTGTATATGTAGCGCAGGTGACGGGTTCTGGTAGGGGTGGTGAGACGTGGGATGGAAATGCATTGGGAATAATTATGCAGTTGTGTCCCGTGGACGCGAATGCGCTGGTACCAAATGTCAAAAACAGCAATTTCGCGGTTACGTACCACGCCTTACCATGCACTCATTATTTGCTAGAAATCAAAAATGGCGGAAATAAGCCATTTTGACATTTCACTGATGTGGCACGCCACATGCGTAAAACGTTTTATGTGTGTATTGTGCCACGGTTGCGTGGTACCAAATGCCAAAAACGACGATTCTGCGATTACGTCCCGCTATCTCGTCTCTGTAGGGGGGCTCGAAGCCGCCTACGGCGAGGCTCAGTATTGCCTTCGGTGTACCGCACGGCTTGTCAGCCGTGCGCTGAGCCTACGGAAAGCCCACCGGGCTGTCCGCGTAACGGCATGTCACTCCGATCCGAGACAACACCAGTGAGAGCCACCGGCCTATCGGCCGGGAAGCCGGGAAAACAGTCCACAGGACTGTTTTCTTACTCCGGCTTCTAGCTCTTGCGTGACAAAGTCACGCAAGAGCTCCCATCGGATCCCATGCGGGGAGCATGGTGGCGGGCTCTTCCAGGGCCTTCTGGTACTCCTCGGGGAGCATCGACTTCGGGACGGCCACCTCGTAGACGTACTCGGTGAACCAGTCGTCGGACATGGTGAAGTAGCCCTTGTCGGCAATCTTGGTACCCCAAGAGTTCTCCACGCGCCAACGGCGGGTGGTGGTGCCGTCATCAGCCACGTCCACACCGGCGAAGGCCATGGCGTGGTTCATCGCAGAATCAGCGAAACGCACACGGGCTTCCTTGTCGAGGTCGAAGTCCACGTCGTACACCTTGCCGTACTCGAACAGATCGGTGGCCCAAGCACCGTTCTCGCGATCCATGAACGGGTGGCAGTCGGCACCGAACCACACCGGAATACCCTGCTCGACCAGAATCTTGCGCACGCAGTCCTTCATGAACTGGTTCGGCACATTGAGGTACTCGGTGGCGTCACCGCCGGCCACATTGCCCAAGTGCTCGATGCCGATCTTCTTGCCCTTGGCGTGCTCGGCGCGCGGATCGTCCACGAGGCACACGTAATCCTCAAGACCGGCCGGACCCACGTACTTGTTCCAGAATTCAACCGGCGTGATCTCGCCGTCGCGGTGGAACTCGCCATCCTTGTCGGTCCACTCCCAGTCGAAGGAGACCGGCGGCTCTCCCAGATGAATGGTCAGAATACGGTGGCCGGCGGCGGTGGCCTCGGCGATGATCTGCTCGGTCTTGGCGGCATCATCCTTGACGGCATACAGGTGAGCCACGGCGGTGTGCAGCATATGGCGCAGCTGGGTGTTCATCTCGCCGGTGTTCATCGAAGACGCGGTCTCCGGGAACAGATCCTTGGGAACGGCACCGTACTTCTTGTACACGTTCATGGCCATGGTCCACTGACCGCCATCACCCATCACATCGGCCAGCAGGTGCTGCATCAGGCGGGAATCGGCGGGCTCGCCGGCAGCCACCAAGGCGGCCACATCCTTGAGGAAGTAGTTGACGCGCTCCAGCTTGTCGAAGTACATCGCATAGTTCTGAGAGAACTCGAACTCCTTCAGGTTCATGTTCTTCTTGGCGATGAAGCGGGCCACGTTCAGGGAGCTGAACAGCCAGCAGCGGCCGGAACGATCCTGATGGGTGGCTTCGCCGTTGTCCACGATGGTGGAGAAGCGGCGCTGCATCAGGCGGGCACGATCATAGTTGCGGGCCACCTTGTCGATGCCGGCTGCGGTCACCGCATTCATCGCCAAGCGATTGGTGCCATTCGCATCGAAATCGTCGCGCAGGGCGTTCAGCGCTTCACCGCTCAACGGTGTCAGTTCACTCATGTCTACTCCTTCTATGGATCAGTGCGCTTGTGACGCGGGGTAACAAACAAATACGGCACCTGGCGTAGAACGCACAGGTGCCGTATTCATGCCGCTAGTAGTCTAGTCGAGGGGCTGTCATTCGCCGATACCGTGCTGCATCGGCGATCATTCTCAAGTTCACTACGCGGACAACTCTCGTTTCGTGGCTCCCGCTGGTTTGCAGGAAAGTCACGGAAAAGAGAGTAACGGAGCCGTTATTCGGCGGATGTCTCCTCGCCATCGTTGTCGCCCGCAGCCTCGGTGGACTCAGCTTCGACGGATTCCGTATTGATGACTTCTGTCTTGGCCGTGTCCTCGTTCACCGCAACGGCATCTGCGGCCTCGGCATCGCCAGCAGCTTCGTCGGCATGCTCGGCATGCTCAGGCTCGACGGACTCCTGCGCAGTCTCAGGAACCGGAGCCATCACCGGCAGAGAGGCAGCGGCAGCCGGGGCATCGCCCTGAGCCGCGGCCTGACCGGCCTGCGCACCGCCGAACGCGAATCCGGCGAACGCCTGGGAGAACATGGAACGAAGCTCGGAAACACGCTGCGTAATCACGGATTCGCGCTCCTGCAGATCGCTGATGCGCTTGGACAGGCCATCAAGCTCGCTTTGGGCGGCCGCACGACGCTCCTCGATCTGGGCATCGGCATCCTCACCGGCCTTGTGCACGATGGCTTCAGCCTGACGATCGGCCTCCTCACGCTTGGCGGCGGCATAGGAATCAGCCTCTTCGCGAACGATCTTGGCCTGACCGACCAGTTCGTCGGCTTCCTTCTTGGCGGATACGCGACGCTCTTCCAGATGCTGCAGTAACTCGTTGACCTTCTTGGTGGCCTCGTCCTGCTGGGCGGCGATATCGTGGCGGATCTGCTCGACCTCAGCGTTGACCTTGCTCATCGTGCTGGTGCGCTTGACTTCGGCATCATCGGTGATCTCCTGAGCCTGAGCCTTGGCGGAGTCGATGATTTCGCTGGCCTTGCGCTGCGCCTCGGTCATCATCTTGGACACCTGCTCGCGCACATCAGCAAGCTTCTTGTTCGCGTCGGAGAGCGCGGCCTCGATCTGATCGTTGGAATCGGACTTGAGCTTGGTGATCTCCTCGTTGGCGCTCTTGCGCAGTGCGGCGACCTGCTGGGTGGCTTCGGCCTTCATCTGGGCGATTTCACGTTCCTGGGTGGAGCGCTCGGAGGCCAGCTTCTTGATGTGTTCCTCGCGCGCGTTGCTCAGCTCCAGTTCAACGGTCTGACGCTGTTCGGTGATGGTCTTGGTGGTTTCCGAACGCATCTGTTCGGCGTGCTCGTCCGCGGAAGTGGTCACCGACTTGGCCTGCTCATTGGCGTTGGTCAGGATGGAGGCGGCCTTGGCGTTCGCGTCGCTGATGATGTGCTGGGCATCCAGCTTGGCGTTGTTGATCAGGGTTTCGGCCTGCGCCTGAGCTGTGGTGCGAATGGAGGAGGCGTCCTGCTTGGCGCGTTCGAGCAGCTCGGTGCTGGTCTGCTCGGCGGAAGCCAGCATCTGCTGGGCGTTGGCGCCGAGGGAAGCGAAACTGTTGCCCTCGGACTTACGATTCTTCTCTTCCTGAAGCTGGGCCTGCAGCTGCAGGATGCGGTCGTCGTCAGCAGCGATCTGCTCGCGCATGCTAGCGAGCGTCTGCTGAGCGCGTTTTACGCTCTCCTGAGTGGCTTCAAAGGCGGCATCCACCTTTTCCTTGTCATATCCTCGCAGCACCACCGGGAAACGATCCACCATGGCTGTTTTATCCTTTCGCACATACTTAAGCGACTTGGCACTTCCTTGAAGCACTGTAGCGCATGAACACGGCGCGGAACGCGGGTCATCGCGCAATCGTTACAATGCGTGCGAAACGTGTTCTATGTCGAGCGCTTCGGCAGGGTGATTCCAGGCTGCGTTGCGCGGAATTCGGCTCACTCAGCGTTCCGCCCGGCCCACCGCACAGTCAGGCGATCAAAATATCGGAACTGGTGGGCTTGAGATAGTAACGCACGGTTTCGCGCACCACATCACGGCCGGCAGCGATCTGCTGTTCCAACGTAAGTCCGTGCAAAGCGAGCCCATGCTGACCGGAGTGGGCCGGTATCACCGGCGGGAAACTCACGAATCCACTGAGCACCCGGTCCTGGGCGGACGTCCAGTTGAGCAGACTGTAGAACAGCGAATTGCACACGAAGGTGCCGGCGTCCGAACTTAAGGAGGCGGGAATCGAATCGTCGGTGAAATCCTTCAGGATGGAGCGGAGCGGCAAACGCGTCCAGTATGCGGCCGGACCGCTGGGATCGATGGGTTCGCGGCGCGGGATGACGTTGTCCGCGTCCGGCTTGGCCGCATCCATCAGATTGGTGGCGCAACGCTCCAACAGAACGCTGCGCGCCGAACGCTTGAGACCGGTGGCGATGACGATATGCGGATGTACGGCATCGATGGTCTCCAGCAGCGTGGGCCACGCTTTGGCGAAACTCACCGGAAGGCTTACGGCGTGAACATGCACTTCGACTTCGCCCAGCAGATCGTCCGGGCCCTCGCCGCCACCGATACCCTGCTCAACGATGGCAGCGGGGACTTCGCGGGCTGGATTGACGGCTATGCCGTCATAGTGATCGAATCCTGAAATCACCACATTGAGTTCACGCATAGCGTCCAGTCTATCGCGACTGATGCGTCCGCCGCGGCGAAGCTAGCGACGCATCTGTCCGGCAGCCTGGGCGAGCAGCGCATGCATGCGGGCGCGAGCCTCCTCCTTGGGATCAACGGCACCGCGTCCAACAGTGCCGCTGGCATCCCGCCCGAGTAGTTGCTCGGCGATGCGTTCGGCCGTGGGAATATCGGCCAGCGTAGTGATCTTAAGATTCGTCTCGGCACCGGAGACGATGGCCACGGGTTCGTCCGGCAGATAGTCCACTACCACGCGTGTATCGTCCGTGGGGTGGAAGTCCGGATCGGCCGCCGCCAATTCGTAGGCGTGACGAATCGTGGCGAAACGGAAGGATTGCGGGGTCTGCGCACGATAGGTGTTCGGACGGTCCGGCACCGACTTGACCACCTTGCGATCGCCCAGATCCTCGGTCAGCAGCACGGTGTCGGTGGATGCGAACGCCACGGTGGCCGCCTTGAACTGGTCGAGCGCGTCGATCGAGCCATCGATGGCGGACTGCGCCACGAACGGACGAACGGCATCATGGATAAGAATCTTGGCATCATCAGGAATGCCGGCGGCGGCGAGCATATCCAGTGCCGCAGCCGTGGAGTCCACGCGCTCGGAGCCGCCGTCAATCACCACACGCACCTTGGCATATCCGGCTTCGTCGATCAGCGACTCCACTTCGCCGCGCACCTTTGGATTGACCACCACTACGATGTCGCTCACCCGCGCGCACTGTTCGAACGCCTCGATGCTCCAGCACACGATGGGCTTGCCGCCCACGGCGACCAGCTGCTTGGGATTATCCGGGTCGAACCGCGTGCCGAAACCGGCCGCCAGAACCACCGCCACCACCGGCACATGTTGTGCAACGGGTTCGGATGCCGGTTCGACCATTGGTTCAACTCCCGGCTCAGCGTCAGCGTTCACGGCAATATCTCTCTCAGTCATAGGCACCACCGTAGGGTGAGGGCTGCCCGAGCGTGACCCGCGTCACACTTTTCTCCACGGAATGTGCTCGTAGCCAGACAGCCCGGCCTATTGCGGTTTGGATTGTTGAAAACTCTAAAATTCACCTTATCTTATCCGTGAATCTCAGAAGCAATCCTATTAATTTGGTCCTTGTACGCCTCGTAAGTTCGTAAATTCAACTTTGGAGTACTCACATACCGACGGTTGCGGGTTTTGCCTTCCACCTTCAGTTGTCCTTCTTCGACCAAAGTATTCAGCTGCTTACGCACCATACGCACATCAACACCGGTATCCTTAACAACTTGAGGAACAGTCACCATCCCTCTTGCTTTCACCTGCCGTCCAACTGACATAAAAATCGCCCAAATCGGATCCAATTGCCTATACGGCGGTTCGTTACCCGTGCTCATGCCCTCTTCAACACGTGCGCCCATAACAGCATCTGGCACAGACGCGACCTGCTCTTTTTGAGACGTCCTCGCACCAGTATTTGTTGAGATATCAGAGCGCTTCACCGGTATTGTTGCAGTAAAAATATCTCCATCCACAAATTCCGGTTCAACACCCGTATACAGCTCCGACGCTTTGACGAGATTGCGTAAACCACTGCCAAGTTTCTCTGCAATACCAGTTTGCAGCAAAACATCAGCAATAATCGGATTCTTCGGCATGGGAGTGAACTCACCCAGCTTCATACGACCTTCAAAAAACGATCGCGACGCATTGATGGTACGAATCGATTGCCCATCCATAATGATGCGGGCCACAACCGGACTGGAATATTCACGATGCATCAGGCTGTTGGCCACCAGCTCTCTGGCGATAATTTCACGCGGACTTGTGCGTTTGCCCCTCTCCAAAGCAAATCTATCCGGCAAATACTTCTTGATGAAATCAACAAGCTGATCGTAAGCATCAAACAGATTGGTCCGAACCATAAGGCGATCATCATAACGATCTTCATCATGCTGCCGCACAATTGCATCGGTCACGTATGCCGGGCATATCGAGGAAATCACCTCATCCTTTCCCAACAACAACACTGCGGCAAGGTTGAAGCCCTCTTCGCCTGTCACGTAATCACGGTCATAAAGCTTTGCGCTGCGAAACAGCTCATCGTTCGACATCGTCGCCCACGGATGACCGGCACGTTGGGCCACAGCCATATTCCGCATCCGCGCAATTAAATCAGCACGCAGATCAAAGGGAGTTACATATCGGAAAATACGACGTTCCGAGTAATAGTTCTGCTTGCGAATGTACATCTGGCTGATTTGAATATCACCATCGATACGCACATCCGTATCTGCCACACGGTCATATACCACATTCTTGAATCGGATTACCGATGAGCTCGGTGAAACCCATATGCGTACCACCGTGCGACCGTCATATGCAATATGTTCTGTTTCTATCGTCGGCGCCGGCGAAAAAAGTTTGTGATTATTTGCCACATTCGCAATGTTGCGTTCGATCTCCGCAACACGTTGTCCATCGACACCGGATACCGAACCATCATCTTCGATGCCAAGATAGATGTCGCCGCCCATTCGATTGGAAAAAGAACATACGGTCTCGAATGTATCCGCATGGGGAATATCACTGCATCGTTTAAATTCCACCGTGGATGTTTCCCCGTTGCGAAGCACCTGAGTTAATTCATCCGGTGTCACTTCTTTCCCCTCTCATCGCTACATGCATTACGGCATAATTAGTGCAATTATAGCAGAAATGCTCTAATTTATTGTAAATAATTATGCGAATTGGTCTTCCGGCACATAAAAATCGAGGAAATTATGCAAAAATGCTCGAATATTTATTATAATTCGAGCATTTTTGCATTAATTGCATTAATTAATTAGATTACCTCATTATGCATTGCGCATACGTCTGCGGAGAACGCCGCCCGATCCCTCGGACCTCCTTGCCAGACAGCCCAACCACCCGTTATTAGTGGCGGACGATGAGGGCGAGGAGGCGACCTTCGTGAGGCTTGCCGGCGAGCGCAGCGCGACGATGCGAATACCATAGCGGGTTTTCAAGCGTGCACATGCTGCGGTTGATGTGCTGAATACGCTCGGCCAGATCTTCCGGACCTTCACCGTCGGTTCGGCACAGTTCGGCCAGTTCGGCGTCGGCTTCCAGATATTCGGTGGCGGCGTGGACGCGCGGCATGGAGTCGACGATCTGATGCACGCCAGCGAACGAAAGGTCGATCATCGCTGCTTCGGCAATGTCGATGCCGGCACCACCGAAACGGGTGGTCGTTTTGGTCAGCGGGAATCGCTTGACGAAAGTGTCGGCGATATCGTCGCCCACTTCGTAGCAGTCGCCGCAAATACGCGGGCCCAGTGTGGCGATGATGCTCGCCGGATCGGCACCCTTCAATTTCATCAGTTCGACGGTGGCTTCGATCACCCCGCGCTCAAGTCCACGGCGGCCGCAGTGCGCGGCACCGATAACGCCGGTGACCGGGTCTGCCATGAGTACCGGCAGACAGTCGGCGGCGAACATACCCAAAGCGATGCCGGTCTGGGAGGTCACCTGACCGTCCGCTTCGATGACGAACGGCTCGTTGCCGTCGGTTACGCCGTGCGTACCGGAAGTGTCAAAGCCGAACGGAGCGTTGGGCTGGAAGGCTTCGTCAATATCGGTGGCGACGCCGGAATGCACCTGGCTGACCAAAGACAGCCGCGCGCCGACCGCTTCGGACAGGGCGATGCGATTGGACAGTACTGCTTCGGGATCGTCGCCGGACTTGCCGCCGAGGTTGAGGTTGCCGTATGCGCCGGTGCTCAGACCTCCAAGTCGCGTGGTGTAGACCACGGTGATGCCGGGGGCGAGCGCGATCGGAATGGTCACCGGAATGGGCCGGCCGGCTTTGTCGGTGGAGCTGATGGCGTTGGAATCAAGGATTTCGTCGTGGTATTCACTCATGATTATTCGGCTTTCAACGTGGGCTTTTTGGTGCGGGATCGGATTGCGGCGTTGATGGGTACCGGGTGCGGACAGGGCATCGAGAATACATGGGCCGGATTGTTGATGGCGGTAACCGGCAAACCGTCCGAGTCTCGAAGGCCGGATTCCGGCACGGTGAAGACCAACGGGCGTTCGCCGGGCAGCAGGAATTCTACTTCCTGACCGGGCTCGATCTTGTTGCGGCTCATCAGCGTCACGCGGCCGCCTTCGTCCGAGTTCCAGCTCAGTACTTCGCCGACCACCATCCAGGAGCGGAAGTAGGCGGAGCGGTCGGTGTTCTGCGTCACCTTGTGTTCCGGATAGTAGAAGCCGGTGGAATAGTCGCGGTGGGCCACCTTGTCGGTTTCCTCCAGCAGCCATTCGGGCAGTTCGACGTGCGGGGCGGGGCGGACGGCGGCGTGTTGCCAGTCGGTTTCGATGGTTTCCGCCGCTGTGTTGGACTTGCGGCGAGTGGAGCGGGCGCGGTAGCTCAAGTTGTCCGGCTCGGCGGTCGGGTCGGATTTCGCGGGGGCGGCTTGCGCAGCGGATTGCGCAGTGGATTCCGCAGTGGATTCCGCAGTGGCACCGAGCTGTTCATAGCCTTCGTCGGACACACCGGAGAAGGCGGCGTCGGCATTGCGCATCACCGCATCTTCGGCGTTCGGATTGCCGAAATCAGGGTCGCCGGGGCGAATCACCTGATCATGGAAAGGCCGTAATACCGTACCGTCGGCGGACTCGAAGCCGCGCTGAATCATGTATTCGTTCACCGCGGTCTTGTAGGCGTTGGTCATCGCTGCGATGTAGTACGCGCTTTTCGCGCGACCTTCGATCTTAAGGCTCGTGGCGCCGGAGTCGATGAGATCGTCGAGGTGCCCAAGCATGTTCATATCCTGCGAGTTGAACAGGTAGGCACCGTCCTTGGTCTGTTCGATCGGGAAGTACTGGCCGGGACGTTTCTCCTCCACAATCGAATATTTCCAACGGCAGGGCTGCGCGCATTCGCCGTGATTGCCGTCGCGGCCGGTCAGATAGTTGGAGAACAGGCAGCGGCCGGAGAAGGCCATGCACATTGCGCCATGCACGAAGCATTCGATGTCGAGATCGTCGGGAATGTTCGCGCGAATGTCGCGTACGGCCTGCAGATCCATCTCACGGGCCAGCACCACACGGCGAGCGCCCAGCTCGTAGAACGCGTTGGCGGCCTGATAATTGGTCACGCCAGCCTGCGTGGAAACATGCAGCTCCAGATTCGGGGCGACTTGGCGGGCCATCAGCATCACACCGATGTCGGAGACGATCAATGCGTCCACGCCGGTGTCTTTGAGCTGGCCGACGTATTCGCGCAGCGCTTCGATCTCGTTGTTGCGCGGCAGCACATTGCAGGTCACGTAGACGCGGGCACCGCGCTCATGGGCGTAGCGGGAGCCCTCCTCGAAGTCTTCAAGACTCAGGTTCTTGGGCGCCGAGCGCATGCCGAACGCCTTGCCGCCGCAGTAGACGGCGTCCGCACCGTAATCGACCGCGGTTTTCAGTCCGCGCAGGTTGCCGGCCGGAGATAGTACTTCCGGCTTCTTGCGTGTGGGGATTCTCATCGTCGTATTCATCAGGGCAATAGTGTAACGACCGGCCTGTAAGGCGTTGCGCGCACAGCGCCCTTACCGCTGCAGGATTGATTATGGACGGGTGCCGGTAGGGTTATGTGGCATGAAGATCGATATCGTGAGCGTGTTCCCCGAATATTTCGAGGTGCTGAATCTGAGCCTGATGGGCAAGGCCCAATCCAAGGGACTGCTGGAAATCACCGCGCATAATTTGCGTGACTGGACCCACGATGTGCATCATTCGGTGGACGATACGCCGGTCGGCGGCGGTGCCGGCATGGTGATGAAGCCGGAAGTGTGGGCGGAGTGCCTTGACGAACTGCTGGGGCTTGCCGATGCGGCCGGGACCGCGGCACAGCCGACTTCCGAAACCTCATCCGCTGCCCCGGTACTGATTTTCCCGAATCCGTCCGCTCCCCTGTTCACCCAGCGTGACGCCACCGAACTGAGTCGCACTGAGCATCTGTTGTTCGGCTGCGGGCGGTACGAGGGGTACGACTCCCGCATTCCCGACTATTACCGTGCGCAGGGCATCGATGTGCGCGAATATTCCATCGGCGATTATGTACTGAACGGCGGCGAGGTGGCGGTATCGGTGATGCTTGAGGCCATCACTCGCCTGATGCCGGGATTCATGGGCAATCCGGATTCGATTGTGGAGGAATCCTACACCGGCGAAGGCGCGCTGCTGGAGCATCGCCAGTACACGAAGCCGGCAGTGTGGCGCGGCATCTCAGTGCCGGAGGTATTGCTTTCCGGCGACCACGGCAAGGTCGATCGCTTCCGCCGCGACGAAGAGCTGGCCCGCACCAACGAGATTCGTCCGGATCTGATCGCCAGGCTTGACTGCAAGGCGTTGGACAAGGCCGACCGTAAAACGTTGATGGCATTGGGCTGGGAGGTTTCCGCCGCCCATCCGCGCAAGTTGGACCGTTAGTATTCGAGTATTCGCTACTCGCTAATCGCTACTCGGCAATCGGTTCGATGTAGAACACGGCGGTTTCGCCGTAGTTGCGCCGCTCGGTGATCTCCCACCCCACGGGCGCAACGGGGTCGTCGGAGCGAATCGAGCGTTCGAGCATGATCACCGTGCGATCGTCGGTGGCGTTGCCGGCCGCCAGGTCGGCAAGCAATTGGTTGCAGGCGTCGGTTGCGAAGGCGTACGGCGGGTCAATGAAAATCACGTCGAATGCCTCGCCGAAGCCACCTGCCACAGCCTCGGCCTTTTTCACCAGCACGCGAGCGCGCAAATCCTCGTTCCATGAACGATGCTTCTTCAGATCAGCCAACGTTTTGGCGATCAGCGCGGCCGCCGGACGCGAACTTTCCACAGCCACCAACTCACGCGCGCCTCGGCTCAACGCCTCGATGCCGAGTGCGCCGGTGCCGGCGAACAGATCCAGCACGCGGGCATCGTCCAGCACTCCCCACGAGTCAAGGTGCGAGAAAATGGCTTCCTTGGTGCGATCGGTGGTGGGCCGGGTGCCGGTTTTCGGGGTGGCCAGTGCCATGCCTTTGAATCGTCCTGAAATTACGCGCATGGCCACCAGCTTAGCCGTTGCTTGCAACTACTCCTGATCGTCCTGCACGTAGATGGCTTGAGTGATCTCCTCGCGCAGCTGCACGAATTCCGGGGTGGCACGCACCTTTTCCATGTTGTCCGGATCGTCGGGATCGCGCGGGATGGTGATCGGAATATCCATCTTCACAGTGCCCGGATGCGCGCTCATCACGATCACGCGCGTGGCGAGGAAAATCGCCTCATCCACGCTGTGGGTGATGAAGAACACGGTGCTGTGGCGTTCGCGCCAGATGCGCAGCAGCTCGTTCTGCAGCTTTTCACGGGTCAAGGCGTCCAGAGCACCGTACGGCTCGTCCATCAGAATCAGGTCCGGTTCGGTGGCCAGCACGCGTGCGATCTGCGCACGCTGCTGCATACCACCGGAAAGCTCATAGGGGCGACGGTCGGCGGCAGAGGTCAGGCCTACCAATTCAAGGAAATGATCGGCCTTCTCCTTGCGCTCCGCAGCCGGCACGCCTTGCATCTTCATGCCGAATTCCACGTTTTTGCGCACGGTGAGCCACGGGTACAGCGGCGGCTTTTGGAAGACCACGCCACGCTTGGGGCTTGGACCGTCAATGACCACGCCGCCGGAGACCAGTTCGCCGTCGGTGGGCTTCTCGAATCCGGCGAGCATGTTGAGCAGCGTGGTTTTGCCACAGCCGGAGCGGCCGACCACACAGATGAAATCATGCTTGTTGATGGTCAGGTTGATGTCGTGCAGTGCGGTGACTTCGTCGCCCTGCTGGGTGGTGAAGCGCTTGTTGACGCCACGGATGTCCACGGCCACGCCTTGGTCGTCCATCGTCTTCTTTTCGGTGAGCTCGCCCCACGTGAGCACGTTGTTGTTCGCCATGATAGGTCCTTTCGCTATGGGCGGCCGGTGTCACGAACCGCCCAGTCAACTTCGCTGACATCGCCTTCCCCGCAAGAAAGGCGGAATGCGAATCATCTCTTCGCTATTGCTTGGCCACCTGGTCGATGGCGTCGGTGTAGAGCACGCTTGCGTAGTCGCCGCTCACCTTGTCCAAGCTGCCTTGGGTTTTCAGGAATTCGGCGGTGGCCTTGAAGATGCCGGGAAGCTGGCCGTGGAAGATGTCGCTTTGGTCCTTGGCCTGCGGATAGGTGTATCCGGCGAACTGCTTCTTCACGTCATCGACCGAGTTGCCGAGAATCGTGGAGATGGATTCCGCGGAGTCGTCTTCCTTGCTGGAGATCAGGCCGGCGGCATAGTTCTCCACCGCGGTCCAGGTTTCCATGACTTTCGGGTTGGCTTTGATGAAGGAGTCTGTGGCGAGTTCCATATCGTAGGTGGCGGAACCGGTTTTGGCGGTGGCGGCGCTGGAGGTCACAATGGTGCCGCCGTCCGCCTTCAACTTGCTCAGGACCGGGTCCCACACCCAGGCCGCGTCGATCTCGCCACGGGTCCATGCGGCGGACATCTTGTCTGGGTCGAGGTTGATGAGGTTCACGCTGGTTTCGTTCATCCCCGCATTGTGCAGGGCGGAGAGCAGCGAGAAGTGCGACGTGGAGCCGAACGGCACGGCGATGTTCTTGCCGGCCAAGTCTTTGATGGACTTGTAGTCGCTGCCGCGGGCCACCAGAGATTCGGCGTCGCCGATGATGTCGTGAATCCAGATCACCTTCACCGGCAGGTTCAGCGGAGCGGACGCCGCCCGCACCGCCGGAGAGGAGCCGGCCAGACCGATGTCCAGCGAGTTGGAGCCGAAGGCCTGAATCACGTCGCCGCCGGAGTTGAACTGGCTCCACTGGATCGTGGCGTTCGGCAGACAGGCTTCCAGAAGGCCCTTGTCTTTGACGATCAGATCCGCGTTCGGAATGGCCTGCCATGCGATGCGGATGGTGCCGGTGAAGTCCTCGTTCTTGGCACCCTCCACCGGGCAGTCGGTGACGGCCGCCCCTGAAGTGTTGCCGACCAGTTCGTCTGCGGTGGGCATTTTCGCGCAACCGGCAAGGCTGGTGAGCAACGTAGCGGAAACCAGCAATGCACCAATCTTACGGATTGTTTCACGGCGTGTTCCACGAATGCCAAGCATTGTTCCACAGGTTGTTTCACGCATGTTCGATTCCTCTCTTATGACTACTCGGATGCTCACGCGAGCGTTATTCCTTGCCAACCCACGGAGTTACCAGATGGGTGATGCCCAGAATCAGCCAGTCGAGCAGCAGCGCCGCGATGCCGATCACGAAGATGCAGGCGATGGTCAACGGCGTATTGAGCTCAGTACCGGAGAGGTAGGCCAGCGCGCCGATGCCGGGGATGCCGTTGTTGAGCTCGGCGGCCACCACGGTGGTCCATGCGAAGCCGATGGCCAGTCGAATGCCGTTCATAATGGACGGCAGGGCGCTCGGGAAGACCACGAACAGGAACGCCTTGGGCCGAGATGCGCCGAGGGACAGCGCCGAGTTGACGCGATCGCGGTTCACGCTGTTGATGCCGTCGACGGTGGCCAGCACGATCGGCGGGAATGCGGCCAGGAACAGCAGCCAGATCTTGGTGGTGTCGCCGATGCCGAACCAGACGATCAAGAGGCCAATGTAGCCCAGCGGCGGCAGGGCACGAATGAAGTTGATGTACGGCAGGATGATGCGGTTCAGCCAGCCGATCTCGGCCAGAATGAAGCCCACCAGCACGCCGACCACAATGCCCAAAGCCATGCCGACGCCGATACGCTCCAGAGAGACGACCAGATGCTGCCAGAGGAAGTACTGCTGCTCACCGCAGACGATACGCGAGGAGCCTTCCGACGCCGGCCGGCAGCTGTTGGCCTCGATGAACGCGTCCCACACGGCTTTGGGGCCGGGCAGGTACAGCGAGTTGATGAGTCCGGCCGAAGTGACCGCCCACCATACGGCGATCAGCAGTACGAGGGAGATAATCGGCTGGATTTTCTTCGACTTCATCCATGCCGGCATTGGCTTGCGCTTGGCAGTGGCCTCGCCTTCCACAATCGAGGTGCCGGCCACTGCGGTACCGGCCACCACCGGAGTCGGGGCACCGGTCGTATCGGGAGTCGGTGTTGTTGCATCGCTCATAATCGTCTCTCCTTGTTATCTCAGGTTCTTCTCGTCGGCCCGGTTTCTCGCCGAACGTCACCGGTCGTCTGCCGCTGCCCCCTGCGGATCGCGAATCGCCACTCCCGTACGGGCGGACAGTTCGCGGGCCTTGTCGAGTTCGTGGAAGTCAGGCCATTCGATCGTGCTGCCTTCCGGAGTGACACCGGTGGGAGTGATGCCTTCGTACTTGACGAGCAGCCGCGCCTCGTCACCGGTCAGGCCCTTGCGCTTGACGCGCAGCACCTCGACGTTGTAGAGCACACGGTCGCGGCTTAAGGGATAGATCACGACCAAGCACACGAACGTGAGCAGGAAGAACACGCCCGGCACCAAAGTCGCCACGTTGTACAGCGCGGCTTTGGTCGCCGTGGACTGCACCGCGGTGGCACCGGACTGGTATCCCACCCAATCGAGGGATAGGCCGGCCAGCTCGCCGGCGACAGCCTGACCGATCTTGCGGGCGAACGAGTAGCAGGAGAAGCAGGTCGCCTCCTCGCGGGTGTCTCTGGTGACTTCGATATCGTCGATCACGTCGGTGATCATGGCCCAGATCACGAGGTTGAAGCCCATCAGCGCGAAGTACATGAACACTGCGCCGATCAGGAACACCATGCCGTTGCGGGTTTGGATCACGAACAGCAGCAACATGGCGATGGCACCGAGCGCCGAAGCGAACGAGCAGATCGTCTTGCGACCGAAGCGCTTGGTCAGAGGCTTGACGAACGGCACCACCAGGAACATCACCGCCGTGCCGAGCAGACCGGAGATCGAGGCGAGCGCCGCCGAACCGAACACGTCGGTGTACACGTAGGTCATCAGCTGGTTGCTGAACAGCTGGGCCACGAGCAGGCTGAGCGCGGCCGCCACGATGCCGAGCATCGAGCGGGAGGAGAAGGCGTTGGCGATCATGTGGATCGGCGAACGCTTCTCCCCTTCCTTCGCGTTCTGATCCGGGTCGGGGTGCACGCGTTCGGTGACGTTGAAGTAGCAGATCACGTAGCCGATGAACGCGGCGATGGATACGACGGCCGCCACGATGGAGAAGATGTGCGTGCCGTCGCCGCCGCGAATCACCTGATGGCCGTTCACCTTCTGGTAGATGACGATCGGGGCCACGATGCCGAGGATCAGGCCGCCGATGGTGCCACCCATGCTGCGCATGGTGGACAGGCTGGTACGGTCGTCGGCGTCGGCGGAAATCGTGGAGGCCAGAGAGCCGAACGGGATGTTGACGCAGGAGTAGAAGAAGCACCACACCACGTAGGTGATGGACATGTAGACGATCTTGACCCACATGGCGGCGTCGATGGCGAAGGTCTGGTACATCAGGAAGGACAGCAGCACCAATGGCGCGGTGAAACGCATCATGGTCACGCGGAACTTGCCGCCCGGATGGTCCTTGGAGCGATCGACCACCACGCCGACGGTCACGTCCATCACCGCGTCGAGCAGACGGGCAAGCAGGAACAGCGTGCCGACGATGGTGCCGGGAACACCCATCACCTTGGTGTAGAAGATCATGAACCAGGTGCCGGCGAACACGAACATGAAGTCCGTGCCGAAGTCGCCGCACATGTATCCGATTTTGTCTCGCCAACCGAATGGCCGGACGTCAGGCGCGCTTGCCTTCGATGCCGTATCCGATGGTGCCGCCTTGGCAGTGCTGTGTGTCTTTCCCATAACGATGCCTCTCTTATCGTTGCGTGCCGGCGCAGTTAGCGCTCGGCGCTTATGCCGTCCAAACCGTGGTTCCTTCCTTGATGGTTTCGAGTACATGGAGTTTGCGGACGCGAACCGCGGCTTCGGCCCGGTCCTGCTGCGGGTCATGCGGACCCGGCTGTGTCGACACGGCCAGCGGGTCCGTGTCAAGAATGGTCATGTCGGCGAGTTTGCCGGCTTCCAACGTGCCCTTGCGCGCTTCTTCGCCGTACTGGTAGGCGGCGTTGCGGGTGATGGCGCCGAACGCCTCCCATGCACCGACGCATTGCGTCTGGTCAAGCGCCACACCGTACTTGGTGACGCGGGTCATCGCACACCATGCGGCGAAGATGAGGTCCGGCGGCACGATCGGCGAATCGGTGTGGAAGGTGAAGGGAAGGTTGTAGCTCAGCGCATCGCGCACGGCGGAGATACGCGAGGCACGCTCGAATCCCAGGTTCTTGATGTGGGCGTCGCCCCAGAACCAGCAGTGGGACACGAAGATGGAAGGAATCATGTGCACTGCGGCCATGCGCGCATACTGGTCGCGACGGGTGAGCTGGCAGTGAACCATCACCGGGCGCAGGTCGAATTTGTCGGGCTTGCTACTGGCACGGTAGGCGGCGGTGTACTGGGTGAGGAACTGTTCGCTGGCGGCGTCGCCGTTACAGTGGGCCATCACCTTCCAGCCGCGTTCGAGGGCATGGTCGAGGAATGCGCGCATGGCTTCGTCGCTCAGGATGCCCGCGCCGCGGTAGCCGGCCGGCTCGCTGGCGTTGGCATTGGCGTGCGCGGATGCCGGCAGCGGCCGGTACGGTTCGCTCAGCCACGCGCCACGGGCTTGCGGAGAGCCGTCCACGAACAGTTTCACGCCACCGAAACGCAGGTGGTTCAAGTATTGGATGCCTTCGCTGGTGCCGCCGCTGGCATAGGAGCCGACGGAGTCGAACACGGCATCGAGGTCCTGTCCCATCATCGGGTAGCAGGTCAGGTCGAGCTTCAGCGTGTGGGCTTCAGCCAGTTTGACGAACCGTTCGGCATATCCGGGGGCCGTCGCGCCATCCTGGCAAGTGGTGATGCCATGGGAGGCGTATTCGTCTTGAATTGCGCCGACGAGTCCTTCAATACCTTGCTTCGGCATCACGGCCGGGTGCATGAGAATAGGCATGATCGCCGGGGTTTCGGCGAAGTAGCCGTTGAGTTCGCCGTTGTCGTCGCGGCCGTACACGCCACCGGCCGGCACCTCGGCCTGCTCAAGGTCGAGGCCGATCAGCTTGAGCAATGCGGTGTTGCAGATGATGACATGTCCGGAAACGTGGGCGATCACCGTAGGCACGTCGCCGAGCAGGGCGTCGAGTACGTGACGGTCGGGGTGCACGCCTTCAGCCAGCTCGTTTTGGTCATAATTAAAGCCGTGCAGCACGCCGCCAGCGGGTAGCGGATGCGCGGCAAGGAACGTCTTGAGTCGGGTGCCGATTTCGGCGAAATCCGCACAGCCGGCCAGGTCGGCGTCCGTCAGACGCTGGCCCATGCCGGCGAAGTGCGAATGGGAGTCGATGAAGCCGGGCATCAGACATGCGCCAGCCAAATCGCGCTCTTCAGGGTGACGGGCACCCACGGTGACCATCGAACGAGCACGATCACGAGCCTGCTCAAGGTCGCCGGCGAAGACGATGTGGCCGCGGTCGTCCGTCAGCAGCGCTTCGACGGTTGCGTCGGGCGCTGTCATGGTGCGGATTGTGCCGCCGGTGTAGAGCGTTGCCATCATCGTCTCCTTGGTATTCTTACGTAGTCTTGCGGCCTTTGTGCGCAGAGCCGCGCGCCGCTCCCGCATCCGGAAACGATGCGGGAAGCGCGCAATGCCTCAGGTGATAGGTGAGTTGTACGGCCGGCAACCATCGATTCGGTTACGTAGCGCTTACGATTTGCGAACGCCGCGTTTCCGGTGGGTTACCAGCCGTTCACATACTGGACTCGGGATATACGGACCCGTTTGAGGTGGACAGCTCAGTCGCCCCGGTCGGCCCGGTCGGTCAGTCGGTTGCGGCGAGATGCTCGTACATCTCCTGCAGCATCTCGTCGGTGATTTCAACCGGGTTGTTGTACAGGTTCGGGTGTCGGCTGATGCGCACCAGATCGGCGATCTGGTCGGCGTTCAGGTTGAGGTCCTTGAGCCCCGTACGCAATCCCACCTTGACCTTGAGCTCGTGGATGGCGTCTGCCATGGCATCGACATCCTCGAAACCGATGGCGCGGGCGAACTCCTGCACGCGGCCATGCTGGGCGTCCTTATTGACGCGGGCGAACCAGTCCAACGTCAGGCCACAAGCCTCTCCGTGCGGAATGCCGTGAATATTGGTCAGCGGGAAGGAGCAGGCGTGGGAGGATGTGGTCTTTGGCAACGTGAACGCAAGGCCCGCGATCACCGAGGCTTCGCACATCTTCTGTCGGGCTTCGGCGTTGTCCGGCTCGGCCACGGCGATCGGCAGGTACTTGAAGACCAGCGGTGCGGCATGAATGGCACAGGCGTCGCAGATCGGCTGATGGCCCTTGCTCCAGTAGCCTTCGATCGCCTGGCTCAGCACATCCATGCCAGTGGAGGCGGTGACGTGCGGCGGTACCGAATAGGTCAGTTCCGGGTCGATGATGGCCACGGACGGGAAGAAGCCGTCGGAAACAATCGGTGCCTTCTTGCCAAGCACACGGTTGGTGAGCACCGAGACGCAGGTGACCTCGGAACCGGTGCCGGCGGTGGTCGGCACGGCGATAATCGGCAGATGCTCCTGCGGCATGGCCTTGCCGGTGCCGTGGTATTCGGTGATGGAGTCGTTCGTCAGCGCGATGCTGGCGGCCGACTTGGCGAGGTCCATCGCGCTGCCGCCGCCCATCGCGACAACGAACTTCAGGTGCTTGTCGCGGATCAGTGCGGCGGCTTTGTCCACTTCGGTGACGTCCGGGTTGGGCGAGAAGTCGGAGAAGATTTCAGTGATCGCACCTTCAGAATCCTTGACGATGCGCTCGGCGGTACCGTTTTGCGCGAACAGACGTTCAGAGACGAGCAAGCCACCTTCCGTCAGTCCCATTTCAGCGGCAACGTCCTTGATCTCACGTACGCGGCCGTTGCCGAAGCGGATAGCGACCGGCTGCTGGTAATCCCAAAGCATGATCGGTTTCCTTTCCTGCTGGAGCGCGGCTCAGTCGCAGAAGTTTTCGTCGACCCAAGTGAGGACTTCGTCCACCTTGGGCAGTTCGGCCTTGAGCTCTTCGGCCGTGATGGTCAGCGGCGGGCAGATGTTCACGTTGGTCTCACGGCCGAAGGTGAGGAAGCCCTTGTCCTTCAGGGCACCCATGATCTTGCCCATCACCGGGTTGGCGGTGTGGTACGGGCTCATCAGCTCGCGGGTCTCCTTGTTCTTCACGATGGTCATGGCGGAGAACAGGCCGATGCAGCGGGATTCGCCCACGCACTTGTGCTTGGCTTCCATCTCCTCAAGGAACGGCTTCAAAATGCCTTCCATCTCCTTGACATGACCGGCGATGTCGTGCTCGACGTAGTAGTTGACGGCGGCGACGCCGGCGGCGCAGGCCAGCGTATGGCCGGAGTAGGTCAGGCCGCACTGCAGCACGTGGTCGGTGAAGTAGTCGGAGATCTGCTTGGAGACCACCACGCCGCCCAGCGGCACATAACCGCAGGTGACGCCCTTGGCGAAGGTGAAGATATCGGGCTTGATGTCGAAGTTCTGCCAGGCGAACATCTTGCCGGTGCGGCACCAGCCGGCCATGACTTCGTCGCAGATCATCAGAATGCCGTACTTGTCGCACAGGGCGCGCACGCCTTCCATGTAGCCCTTGGGCGGCAGGATCACGCCGTTGGCGCCGACGATGGATTCCATCAGGATGGCGGCCACATCATCCGGGTTCTCGTAGATGAGCTGGTCTTCGAGGCGCTTCAAGTAGAGGGCGGTGACCTTGTCGTCGTCCTCGCCGCGGTTGAAGCCATCCTCATACATGTTCGGGTTCATGAAGTGCACGAAGCTCGGGGCCGCACCGCCGGCCTCGGTGGCGAAACGACGCCAGTCGCCGGAGGCGAAGGAGGCGCCCAGAGTGGAGCCGTGGTAGGAGCGGTAGCAGCTGAAGATCTTCTGGCGGCCGGTCACCATGCGGGCCATCTTGATGGCGTTCTCGTTGGAGTCGGCGCCGCCGTTGGTGAAGAACACGCGCTGGTAGAAGTCGTTGCCAGCCAGATCGACGATCATCTTGGCGAGCTTGGACTTCGGCTCGGAAGCGTAGGCCGGTGCCATGAAGCACATCTTATCGGCCTGATCCTTGATGGCGTCCACGATCTCCGGCAGTTCATGGCCGAGGTTGGAACACACGAGCAGGGACGACATGTCGGCATACTTGTTGCCGTCGTAATCGTAGACATAGATGCCCTTGGCGGACTTAACCGGCATCACCGGCTCGCCCTGCTTGTGCCAGGACTGCATCACATACTCGCGGTGCAGCTCGGCCACTTCTTCGCCGGTCAGTTCCTTGGTTGCCAGTGATTCGCTCATCGTCTCGTCCTTTCATGGGGCTTCGGGTAGCCGAATAGATGAGATCCAATAAGCAAAGAAATGTGCACGATACACAATCGAAACAATTGTTTCCGGTGCATCGTTTCGCGTTTCCTAGAAGTCATCCGCTCGGCGACTGCATGAAATCCTTGTGGATTCCTTGGTTGCTTTGCAGTCTACGAGCAGACAAGCTGATGTTCTATATCGCAGAACCTAAAGATGATTGTGCTCCAGCACAATCGGCGGGGGGGGTGAGGTTGGTTAGAGGT
>NZ_PGLQ01000011.1 GCF_002802865.1 Bifidobacterium scaligerum | reverse complement strand
GGCACGAGACAAGCTGGCAATCATTGACTATAAAGAAGTAGTACAAACACGCTCTTGAGTTCTCAAACCACCACCACGCCGGCAGACAGGACCCCGAACCATCAGGGGCGGAAGTCCGCCGTGCCGAGCGGCAACAGATGAATAACTTACACGCAAAACCACGAACACGCAAACCAAGGCACACGAAAACCCCGGAAACCGTTGCAAACACTAGCCTTCATCGGCGTGTCGCAAGACCGTTTCCGGACAGTCGATCCACCAACAGAATAAACCCATCGTCATTGCTGGCCCACCAAACAACCACACAACGGACAACGAATTACATCGCAATCACATCCAAACCAAGGCAACCCAGCTTCACACCAATCGTTACGCGGCCTTACGCGCGAGCTGCACGGCGGTACCGGACGCAGTGACCATCAGCATGGACCCATCTGTACCAAGCACTTCGTAATCGATGTCAACACCAACTACTGCGTGCGCCCCCATCGCTTCGGCGCGCTGCTGCATTTCGGCGATGGCTTCGTTACGCGCGTTCGTCAGTTCCTCCTCATAGCCCTGGCTCCGTCCACCGAACACATTGCGCAAACTTGCGCCAATGTCCCTGAACATGTTTACGCCGGCGACCACTTCGCCAAACACAATGCCCTGATAGTTCGTGATGGTGTATCCGTCGATGGACGGTGTGGTAGTGACAAGAATCATGGCGAGCCTCCTTTGGCTTCAGTGCTGTGCTATTTCGTTTGCGTACGCAAAGCAATCGCGCAAGCTTACTGCAATCCTATAGGCATCGAGGCGGCTTGGGACCTACCTTGAGCGAAACGGCAAAGGCAATGGACACCATCCAGTCATCTCTCTCGCGCGGAGCGCGAAGGCAAGAGGCTGCCCCGTGCCGTTGTACAACACGTTCACCGCGACGTACCAGCTGTAAGCGAACGGCTTCGAGCGTTTACTGACATTCCAAACATGACTCCCATGTACCAACTGCAGTCGGCAGACGCGGTCAAGCTTCCTCAGCTCCGGCAGCCTCACCATCCGCATCCCCATCCACGGCGGGGATCCATGCGGCATAGCCCTGGGCTTCCATTTGCGAGCGCGGCACGAAACGCAGGGCGGCGGAGTTCATGCAGTAGCGCAGGCCGCCACGGTTGGCCGGACCGTCCTCGAACACGTGGCCCAAGTGAATCTGCGTCTCGGCGGTGCGTACCTCGATGCGATCGCGGCCGGGAATGCGATGGTCCTCATGCTCGGTGAGCAGCGAGGCTGCAAGCGGGCGAGAGAACGCCGGCCAGCCACAGCCGGAATCGAACTTGTCGCGCGACGAGAACAGCGGCTCACCGCTGACGATGTCCACATAAATGCCCGGCTCGAATTCCTCGTCATACTCGTTGACGAACGGACGCTCGGTTGCGGCCAGCTGAGTGACCGCGAACTGTTCCAGCGTCAAATCCCAAATCCGTTCCACATACTTCTGGCGGCGCTTCACGTTCGCGATCGCGGCGATCGGCACATGGCAGTAGCCGCCGGGGTTGTTGATCAGATAATCCTGATGATGCGCCTCGGCCGGGTAGAAGTTCTTGAGCGGCTCGACCAACACGGCCGGGCGTTGCGGCCGACGATCCACCAGCTGCTCCAATGCCGCCACGTATACGGCCTTCTGCGCATCATCCGTATAGAACATACCCGTGCGATACTGGCGGCCATGATCTTCGCCCTGCTGGTCCACGGAGAACGGATCGACGACCTCCAAAAACAGCAGTGACAGCGTGCGCAGACTCACCTGCGACGGATCAAATACCACTTTCACCGTTTCGGCGGCGTCGGTCTCGCCGGAGCACACCTGTTCGTAAGTGGGTGATTCCACCTGAGATTGCGCGTAACCGACCGTGGTATCCACTATGCCATCCACGTTCTGGAAGTAGCGCTCCAGACCCCAAAAACATCCGCCTGCGAAGTACGCGGTTTGGGCTTGTGTGTGTGGTGCGCACGCGGCCGAATTTGCATTCACGTTCTCACTCATACGCCCTACGCTACTCCTGTCATCCGCCCAGACCCTGAGGAATACAAATATGCGGATTGGCGCCTAGATAGACATGTGAAAAAGTGCAGGCACACGAAAGCATGAGGATATCTCGCTTGCAAGGGGTACATATTGGATCTTTCAAACGTCTATCTGCTTTGCAAGGGGTACCTAATACCTGAGATCCCATCTATCAGGGGCTATATATCACCGTCCATAGTTGGGGTTTCTCCCGTCAAGGTACCCCTTGCAAAGCAGATAGATATCCGCAGACGTTCGAAAGTACCCCTCATAAAGCAGATACCACGAATAATCGCGACTGCTGGCCCGACCGCCCGATGCAGGCATATGCTGGATGGCATGAGCAATGCACCCGAAGAATCAGCGACTGCCACTCACGGTTCAACACCCGCGGCAACCAACGACGGCGTACCCGTGCAATCCGCGGGCACGACTCGTCCAAAACGCATCTCATGGACTCGCGCATCCGGGCCGAAGCAGGCACGGTTGACCATTGCGATTACGACCGTTGCCGTAGTGCTGATTGCGCTCGGGCTCGGATTCTTTGTGAGCTGGGGATTGGCGGCGATTGCCGTAATCATCATGGTTCCGGGAGCGATTTCGCTGGCGATTATCGCTCGGCACCCGGAATCGACGGGCGGACGCAGCATGCTCGGCATCTCCAACCCGGATACGCTGCTCGATCCGCTGCGCCGACCGAGTGAGCGCCGCGGGAAGTAATCAATCGCTTATTTGCGTGCGCTGACCAGATAGTTCAGTATCGAACCGGCGGCCACCAGCAGTGCACCGAACCAGAATGGCACGGACAGCGCAAGGCCCAGCAACGCCGCACTGGCTCCGGTGGAAAGCACCGGGGTGGCATACGAAGCAATGGCCAGTTGCTCCATCGAGCCATGCAGAATGCCATATCCCCAGCAGGCATATCCACCTGCAATCACCACAGCGGTGATCACCACGAACAACCATGACTTGAAGCTTGGCAGTTGAGCCGGCAGGCCCTGACCGGATGCAAAGTGGATAATCCACAATGCCACGGCCACGCACGGGAAGAATACGGACGTGCCGTCCACACCCTTCGACCAAGCAGGCGTGAACACCGCATAAATCGACCAAGCAAACGCGCCTAGGAACGCCAATATGTACGGGAGCGGATTACTCGCAATATGCTCGGCCGCAGCACGCCAGTCCAGGCTGGAATTGCCGCCGACCGCCAGCACCACGCCGACTGTGGCCACGAGGGCACCCGGTAGGACTTTGGCCACCGCATGCTTGCGTCGAGAAACGCCGGCCGCAAGCAATACCATCATCGTGGGCCACAGATAATTGACTAGGCTTACCTCAACAGATGAGGCATCGGTGGACGCCAATCCAAGCGAAAGCGAGATCGAAGACTCGTAGAAGACGAACAGCAATCCGCCGCCGATCAGATATTTGCGCGGGAAATCCTTGAGCGGCGCCGGACGACGGAAAATCAGCAGCAATACGCCGCCAAATGTATAAATGAGCGCGGATCCCAATGTGGCACCGAAGCCTTCGGAGACAATGCGCACGGTACCAGCCATGAAGCTCCACAGCACAATCGCCATCAGGCCGATGACCGTGGCACCTGAGGAAACGATATGGCCGCCGGCTAGCGAAGCGGCCTTGGTGGATTGCTGAGACCGGGTGGAAGATTCGGACGGTTTGTTGACGTTGCCGGATTCATCGTATTCGCTTTCCTGCAGTCCAACTTCAGGTGATGCGGACACGATACCGCCGCCTGATTCATCGTCAATTGTTTTCGTCATGCTGCCCCTTGCATCCCCGTGTGTTTGCTCGGGGCCACTCTACCCATCGGACATGTACAACGCGGAATGCACGAGGCGAAATGCACGAGGCGAATCGTTTGTATGTCCGCGCGGGTCTCGTCAATCGCGCGAACATGCAAACGTCTGCCGTCAGGATTCCGAAAAACAAAAATGCCGGGTGAGTATTGCCTCACTCGGCATTTCAGTGGCTATGTTTCCCGCCGCCCGTTGATTAGTCGGCGTAGAAAACGTAGAACGGGCAGCGCAGGGAACACGCTTAGATTACGAACTCGTCCTTGGGCCCAGTCGATTGCCTCCCGGTTCGGAGGCTGGCCCGGCGAACAATGCCGTCGGGTCATATGCTTCACAGCTGAGCTTGGATACGAAGTTCGATTGATGTGATTGAGTCGGTTGCCTCGGTATCGGTCCTGTAAGAACAGACGCTACTTCGTGAAGGCTCAATCGGACCTTCGCTCGGCTACCGCCGAGCTCAAGCTGATGCTACGAACAGTCCACTGGACTGTCCGCTTACGGCCTCGCCTTCGGCCCTTGCAATTGCGGACCGACCGCTGGCCGGACTCAAACCAACCTTCGCAGGTGCTATCGCACCTGCTCAGGCTGAGCCTACAAACAGCCCACTGGGCTGTTCGTTTACGGCTCAGCCCTCAATCGCGATCTGGTGCTTGGACTCGACTTGCGGCTGAGCTTGCATCTTCGGAACCTGAATGCACAGCGTGCCATTGCTGTAGCTGGCGTGAATATCGGATTCCTTCACGTCGTCGCCAACGTAGAAGCTACGAGAGCAAGAGCCCATGTAGCGTTCACGACGCAGCCAACGACCCTCATCGGAAGCGCAAGCGCACTTCTGATCGGAAGCCTGAGCGTTCTCACCGTGAGCAGCCTCAGGAGCCTTATCCTCATGCACGCTGCTGCGAGATGCGGACACGGTCAGATAGCCGTTGTTGAGTTCGAGCTTGATATCGTCCTTCTTGAAGCCAGGCATGTCGATGTCAACGTCGTAGCCGTTGGCGGTCTCACGCACATCCGTGTTCATCATGTTCGCCGGCATGGCCGCAGCCACCTGGTTGTCCATGTTGCGCCAACCCTCAAAGAACGGATCGTCGAACAGATCAGAGAACATCGTGTCATTCATCAAAGCCGGAAACATTGCCATAATCGGTACTCCTCAATTAGGAGAGAACCTGTTTGGCTACCAGTCGCAAACCCCATGCGAGGCTTGCAACGGTTATCGTTGCAGGTTCCGGAACCCTCCCGGGCTCTCAACCTTTGACCTTCACTTCACCCAACTTCCCACGCCCGCGAACATTCCGGAGTTTTACCCACAGTGAAATTCCCTGGAATTCCAGCTTTCCCCGCCCCCTCATCCGTACTTTTCGCGCGAATCGTGCGTTACAGCCACTATTCGAGGCCCTCTAACACCCGTTTCGCACGAAAAGTACGTTACAAGGCCATATTGAGCGCTTGTACCACTCGATTCGCGCGAAAAGTACGGATGGAGGGAACCCCGAACCCCAAGGGACGGGAGGGGAACCGCGGGGACGGACTGCCGCGCGCCCGCGCCACACAGCCGTCACGCAGCCCCCTCTACAAACCCGCAAACTCACATTTGCTGGGCGTTGTCGAGCAGCGCCTGCTTGAGATCGGCCTCGATCTGGCGCATCTTGGCCTGCGCGGCCTCGCGATTGGCCTTGCCTTCCTTCTGGATCTGCACGGTCTCCTTCAGGGTGGCGATGAGCTCGGAATTGATCTTCTCCAACGTGTCGATCTCCACCACGGAACGCTGGTTGGCCTTCTCCGCGTCCACCGCACCCTTGTGCAATGCCGCAGCATTGCGCTGCAACAGCTTGTTGGTCACATCATCGGCCTTGTTCTGCAGATCCAAGGCCTTGCGCTGATTGGACAGGCCCAGCGCGATCACCATCTGGCTCTTCCACACCGGAATCGTGGTGGAGATGGTGGTGTCGATCTTGTCCACAATGGTCTGGTCCGCGTTCTGGATGATCTTGATCTGCGGCGCGGTCTGCAAGGTCACCACGGAGATACGGTCCAGATCGTCCAGCCGCTTTTCGAAACGGTCCAGCTTGGATTTGAAATCCTTCAGCACCTGCGCCTGCATCGGGTCGCCGCTGCGATCCGCCTCGGCCTCCAACGCGGGCAGCTGCGTGGCGCGGAAGTCGGCGAGCGCCTTCTTGCCGGCCAATACGGTTATCTTCAGCTCGCGATACTGCTGTGCGTTCTGCTGATACATCGTGTTGTACATGGAGATATCGGCCACCAGTTTGGCCTGTGCTGCTTCCAGTCTCACGATGATTTCGTCGATCTGCGCATCCACCTTCTGGTAGCGGCGACGCAGCTTATCGATGGAAACGGCCACCTGCCCCAGAATCGGAACCTTGCGGAACCCGCCAAGCTCGGCCTCATCGATGGTCACCAGCATGGTGTTGAGCAGTTCGCCGGCCTCACCGGTGTCTTTGGATCGGGTGTCCGAAAGGATTTCGTCGGCGAAGGTGGATGTGGCGCGCTGGGCGTCCTTGCCGTAGGTGGATTCGATGCCGTCGCGCGTGAAGTCGATTTGGCCGGCCAGCTGATTGACGGCTGTCTGGTCGCCGGCCGGCAGTTTGGCGATCTGCTGGTCCGGGGTCAGGGCGGCAACCGCTGCGGTGTCGGCGGCACTCGGCACCACGTCGCCGGCCGGGGCACTGGTGCCGGCGAGCGCCGGGTTGGTTATGGATGCGGAACCTTTGGTAAGGTCCGCGAGGGTGATTTGGTTGGGCATTGGGGTTCCTTTCGCAATATGGAAATGATGGCGTAACTGATAGCGGAAATAGCGGAAGTTCACGCATGATCTGCGTCTACTGCTTGACACCCTTCAACGTGGCGATGAGCTTTTGCATGGCGTCATTGTTGGGCAGTTCGGAGACTGCGGATATCTGGTCGAGGGTGCCGGGCACCTTGAACCGGCTGATGGAATCCGTACCGACGAAGTTGGCCGCGCGGAATCCGTGCCGTTCCCACGCCAGCTTCTGCATTGCCGGCGTCTTGAGGAGATTGAGCAGTTTCACGCCGTTGCCGTCCAAGGCCATCATGGTGTGGGTGCTCCAGACGGTGGGCGTGGGATACACGATGGTCACGTCGTCCTTGATCTGCTTGAACGCATCCGGCTGATTCACGGCCAGATCCAGAATCTGTGATTCGTAGCCCACCATCATCGGCTTGGAGCCCACGCCGAGGGTAAGGAACTGGTTGAATGAATCCTCCGACGAGGTTTCCATCCAACCTGATTTGGCGAAGATGCCCGCGATGGTGGCACCGTCACGCGCTACCGAGTCCACAGTGGCTGGCTGTCCGCCGTTCAGTACCGTGGCGATTAGTGCCGCGTATTCGTTGCCTGAGTTCGATTGGACCGGGTCGGTCGAGTCGATGCGGAACTGCCCGTAGCCGGCCGCGTATCCTACGTCCGCCCAAGTCTTGTTCTGTCGCATCGCATCCACGGCTTTGGCCATATCCATGTGGTACGCACCGCTCTGGTCTTTGGTGATCAGTCCGCCGGCAACCAGTCCGTCCACCACCGTCTTATGCGTGTACAGCACGATCGGTGAGTTGAACACGATATCGCTCTGCTGCGCTTTGACTCCTTTGGCGTTGCCGTATTCGACGGCTGCGCGCGAGGAGGGGAACAGGTAGTCCATGCCGGACCGGTCGGCGTCCATCATGGCCAGCGACCCGGCTTTGCGGTAGTCCACGTCAAGTCCCTGCTTGGATGCGGCGGTCTTGAATGCGGCGTCGTCGAACAGGCCGATTTTCTCGCCGCCGAGGTATCCGGTCACTGTCACCTGCTCGATCGGTGCGGCAGGCTCAGGCTGGGACTGCCGCCAGACCAATGTGCCGCACACCACGGCCACTACCGCCAGCAGCGCGATAAGGCCGATGATCTTGGATTTGGACAATTTCATGATTGCTGTTGCTCCGTTCTCGGCTTCGGCTGGATCGACGTGTCGCCCGGCACACCATCCGCAGCTGCCGTATCCGTGTCATACCCGTCCATGCGCGCGAGCCGTTGAATGGCGTCGGAATCGGCGGCGATGCCGAGCGTTTTGGCACTGACTGCACGGCTCAGCTCGCCGGCGGCCGTCTGCTCCAATACCTGCAACGCCTCGACGGTCTCCTTGCGCGCCTTGGCCACTTGATCGAGTGCACCCGAGCTTTCCACATCCACATACGAGCGCAGCAGTTTCTCGGTCTGCATGCCATACACGGTGATGTAGTGGCGCAGAATGGGATAGGCGGACGTGTCTCGCGCCACATACTTGACGAGATCCTGCGTGGCCACGATGAAATCGTTCGCTTCCTTATGCACTACAGGGTCACGCACCTGACGCAGCAGCATGCTGATGGCGTTGAGACGCATATTGGCGGCGTCGATGGCTTCGGCGGCCTTCTGCCCGTTCGGCAGTGCGGAGACGAGTATTTTGCCGATGCGACGTTCGGGCTCGGTAAGTGTGGAGGCGGCCACATACCCCAGCGCGGCCAGTACCACGGCCACGCCCATGCCGACCACACCGCCGCCCGCGAGCCAGAACCCGAACCCGGCGAGCAGCAACCCGGCAAGGAATCCACATATCACCTGCAGCACGCCACTCCCCTTTCCGCCGCGCACGCAACCGCGCACGCAACCGCCGCACGCGTCACAGTCGCCGCGCACGCAACCGCAGCTTCGCCAGCGTTTCCGTCACGCATCCCAGTTACCCGAGTCACCCGTCCAACCATCAGTTGAATCCCTTGACTTGCCGGAACACGGCGGCAAGGTCGCCTGAACGCCCGTCGAAGACCTTGGCGTTGCTCAGCGAGGCGAGGGAATTAAGCTGACTTGAGTCGGCGTCGCCAAACATGATGGAGAAGATCGGCAGATCGCGGCCGTTGGTCTTATAGTCGCTTTCGAACGCGCCCTGATTATCGGTGACTGAACGGCCGTCAGTCATCAACACGATGGCCGTGGTGTATTGGCTTGCCTCGGCTTCGCTGGGCAGCTGCTGCAAGGCGGCGTCCAGCCCGAGATAGATGTCGGTGCCGCCGGACGCTTCCGTGGCCGTGGCTTTGCTCAGCAGGTCATCGGTGTTGGTGCCGGTCGCCTTGATGGGGTCGTGCGCCTCGGATTCGAAGGGGATGAGAATGTTCACGTCACCGTCTGCCGGTTCGATGTACGCAGCCTTGGCTTGAGCGGGATTCAACGCCGCGTTCAGCCCTTTGACCACGCCGTCCTTGCCGTCGCCGGACATCGAGCCAGAGTAGTCAACCACCCAGATGGTCCAACTGGGCTTGCGCAGCGCGGTCTGATACACGTTGAGCGCGCTGTCGATCACGGAGGCGGCGGGCAGCGGAATGGTCTTCAACGCGGAGGCATCGGTGGTGATGCCCCAGTCGGAGCGGAAGGATTCCTTGACGCTGCTGTCGGTGGCGTAACTGACCACACCGCCCAGTCCCGTACGCCGGCCGGCACGCTCGAATTCCAGTTTGGCGTCCTGGGAGGCAAGCGCTTTGGCGAAGGAGTCGAACGAATCCTTGAGATTCTGGCCGCGATCCACGTATCCGAGCGGCGAGTCGGACACGGCGATGCCATCGGCCGGGTAGACGGCGAGCAGTGGATCATGGCCGTTCTTGGTCAATGTTTTGTCCGCTTGAATAACCAGTGACTCATAGTTGACCATGGCGTCGAATCGGTCAGGATTGGCCACAACCATGTCTTTGAGCCAGTCCGAAGAGCCGGAGGATCGATCGACGCCGCTGAGCAGCGTTTTGACTTGGGTCGTCAGATTCTTGTTGTTCAGGTCCGCTTCGGTGAGCGGCCCGTCACCGCCGCGCAACGCCGTCATGAACGCCAGGTATGCGGAGGCGCCGGAGTTCGACTGCGTGGCGGAAGTCATCGAGAACTTCAGGTCGCCGCGTGTGACGGCTGTGATGATGTCCGCCGTGGCGACCGGCTTGGTAGTGCCGTCTTCGTTGGCCCACCCCAAGGCGACGGCCTTGGATTTGGCGATGCCGAATACGATGGGCGTGGTGGAGGTGCTGGTGGCGTCTTTGACGATGTGCTTGGTGTCGCCCATGGAAATCCACATGGAGGATGCCGGCCATACGGCGTCATAGCTAAGGGAGCCGGTGGTCGCCTTGCCACCGTTTTTCAGCACGCTCATGATGTCGAGCGAGCCCATGTAATGCATGGTGATGGCCACATTGGACCGGTCGGCGGCCAGTTGGATGGCGGCGGCCACCTCCTTGTTCTCCGATCCGGAGGCGATGTTCAGCGTGGCATCCGGCTTGCCGCCTTGAGGCGTGAACGTCTGCGTGTTCACGTCTTTGGAAACCTGTTTGGTGCCGCTGTTCGGCAGCAGCGAGCAGCCGGCGAGCGCCAATGTGGCAGATACAGTAACCAGCACGGCCAGCCCCGCGACGGCACGGCGGCGAAGTGAAGACATGATGCCCATGACTCCATTGTTCTCCCGCCGCCTGAAGCATCGCAGGCCGAAAGATGACCGCAAGGTGAACTCTCGATGAAGAGCTACACCCGGCACGCTCACATGCGCAGCTCATATGCTCAGTAAGAGGCGCTGGCGATCATCGGATCGTCGTAGAACTTGAGAATCTGCTCAAGGTAGGGTTTGAACGTGCTGTTGGGCATCGAGAAGATCTCATGACGGGATTCCGGGAAACGCACGATATGCGCCTCGCTGCCGCCGTCTTTGACCATCTGGATGAACCGGTTCTGCGGCTTGTTGAGCACCCAGATGTCCCGGCCGGATTGGAATAGCAGAATCGGCGTCTCGACTTCCGCGCAAGCTGCGGGATTCAGTACCGCATGGCTCAGCTTCAATGCCTGACGCACCCATTCGAACGCCGCGCAATAGGTCTGATATTCAGGATGTTCGCACCGCAGCTTGAAGTACCAACGCTCGCGGGCTTGTGAAGCACCTTCGTTGCCTTTCATTGAAAATTCCGGCGTGAAATCGCTCTGGCCGAATACGCGCTTGCGGCTGAAACCGAGCTTGCATAGCACGCCGACCAGCACGCGGGCCACTCCCAACGGCATGCCGGTGGCCGGGGCGATCATCGGAGCGGAAAGCACCGCCTTGTCGAACAGCGTGGGGTACCGCTCCAACACGGCAGCGCCGATGCCGCCGCCCATCGAATGACAGAACAGGTTCAGGGGCATCCCGGCCGCGTACTGCTGGCCGATGGTCTGGGCGAAGGCGGCGAGATCGACTACGTAGCGATGCCAGTCGTCAATCCACACCATGCAATGATTGTCCACGTTGCGCGCGGACTTGCCATGGCCGCGATGATCGAGTACGCAGACCGAATAGCCGGCGAGCAGGAAATACCAGACGAGCTCATCGTATTTTTCGGCGAACTCGGTGAACCCGTGGCTGATGACAATCGCACCGCGGAAGGTCGCGGTGGCTCCCTGCTCGCGGATGGCATCGAACTTGGCCGCGTCATAGCACAGATAGTGCAGCTTGCCGGCGTGACTGTCGTCGCCGTCCAGCGCGCCTCCGGCCAGAGGCTCAAGCCCGGCCGCTTTTTCGGCGGTGCCCGGGTCGAACCAACCCTCGTCGCGGCACTGTTCCAGCGCGGGCAGCACCACACGCGTCATCGTCTCGGCGTACTCGGCCTCGTCAATCATCGTCACCTGCATGTCCCTTATCTTAGGGCCAGCGCTTCCTTAAGGAAGTCGCGCTGCACAATCAGCAGGTTCTCGGCCACCGTTTCATCGTTGGTCATATGCGTGATGCCGGTCAGCGGCAGGAACGTATGTGGTCGGCCCGCCGCCATCAGTGCCTGGGAGAGACGCAGACTGTGGGCGATGGTCACGTTGTCGTCCGCGAAACCGTGGATCAGCATCAGCGGGCGGGTAAGTTTCGGCGCATCCTGGATGATGCCGTTGCGCGCGTACACCTCGGGGTCAAGACCCAAGTAACGCTCGGTGTAATGCGTATCGTACAGGGTCCAGTCGGTGGGCGGTGCGCCGGCGCAGGCGGCCTTGAACACGTCCGGCGCGTCCAGCACGGCGAGCGCCGAAAGGAATCCGCCGTACGACCAGCCGATCATCGTCACCTTGTCGAGATCCGGCGCGGGAACGCCGTCAAGTTCCGCGACTGCGGCCGGCAACGCGTGGACGGCTTCGATCTGGTCGGCCAGCGTGATGGGCTTCATGTTCTCGAATATCTCACGATCCCACTTCGGTCCGCGACCGGTGGTGCCGCGACCATCCGCCGTGACCACCAGGAAGCCCTGATCGGCCCACCACTGGGCCTCCCAGTAGAAGGATTGCGCATCCACCACTTGCTGGAATCCGGGGCCGCCGTACGGCTTCATCAGTACCGGCAGCTGCTCGGCGTACGCATACGGACTTTCGGCGCTGGGCGCGATAATCGCCGTATACAGACGGTGTTCGCCGAGACGGGTGAAGTGGAGGTTCGGCGTGAATCCGGGTTCAGCGGCATGGTTGGCGATGCCGGCGGAGTAGCCCTGCGGCTGGCCGGGCTTTTCCGCATCGACGGCATCCGGCACAGGCACATACGAATGAACCATCTGCACACCGGCATGGTCCAGATCACGGCCGGAAACGACCATGCCACGCTCACCGTGCGACGCCGTCCAGACGCCCGGACGCGTGGTGATGGGCACCGCGCCGCCATCGGACAGGCCATCGTAATCGAACAGCACCACATCGAAGCTGCGGGCGTCATGTTCACCGCCTGCCGCGGTCCAGGCGGCCGGCAGACCAGCCACATCCGGTTCGCGCTGGACCACGGCCATCACTTCATGATCGCCCACGTGCAGCACTTCGCGTACGTTCCAGCCGGCCGGCGTAAACGGGCGTCCGTCCACGGTCAGTCGGTTGGTGTCGGTGTCCATATCATTCAAGGCGCAGACCAAGCGACCGTCCGGCGTATAGGCGGGAGTGCCGGGCACCAAGTCGATCCACTGATCGTTATGGTGGCTTTCCAGTATGCGCGTGGTGCCGAACCAACGTTTGCCGGCCATAATCTTGAGCACCTGATCGTTGCGCTGGCAGCGGTCCTGCACGAGCAGCAACGGATCGTGGCCTTCGCTCCAGTTCACGGCCGCCACATACTCGTACGTGTCGCGATCCCATTGCACATCGGCGGTGGCGGTGATGCCGGCGTACCGATCGTCCTCATCAAAGGCAAGCGTGGCGAGGGTCAGGTACACGTCGGCGTTCCGGGTCAGCGCAGCCGGGTAGCGGCGGGCGGCGGCAGGGGCCAGCGGATTGGCCGGGTCGCTCAGATGCCAGACCTGTTCGTCGGCCGTATCGAACGATTCAAACAGCACATGCCCGGAATCGGGGGCCCACCAGAAACCGTCGTACCGGTTCATCTCCTCGCCGGCCACGAATTCGGCAAGGCCGATCTTCCACGTGTTTTCGGCCGGATTGCCGTCCTCATCCTCTACCGAAACGCTGTAGATCGCGGTGATGCGATCGTCGAACACCTCAGCATCGCCTGTGACGCCGGCGTCCTCGCCGTACAACCCTTCACTTAAGGCCTCCTCGATGGCGTCCGACTCCACATCCACGCCATCGGGCAATTCTCCGGCAGGCTCTTCCTCGATGCCGTCCTCGCGAACCGCGTCGTCCGGCCAGTCGCCGATATCCACCAGCATCAGCGAGGTGCCAGTCGTGTACAGGATATGCGTGCCGTCCGGGGCGATGCGCGGGTTCAGCACCGGCGCATAGGTGTCCGGGTCTTCATCCAGCCAAGCGCCGGCGATTTCGCGGGTGCGCGCAACAGGCTCGCCACGGTCGGCTTCCGCTTCGGCGTAGACGTCCGGCCATATGATGCCGCCATCCGCCTGACGCTCGCCGATCTCCGTTATATACAGTCGTCCGTTGATGGTGAAGACGATGCGATCGCCGGACTTGTCGGCGGAATATCCGACGATGCCGGTGCCGCCTTCGCGCGCACGTTCACGGCGGGCACGCTCCTCGGCGGGCACATCCTCGCTGTCCGCGCCCTCCCCCAGCAGTTCACGCGGGTCGGCCAGTTTGGTTTCGTGATGTTCGCCGTCCGCGCCGAACCAGCTCACCCACAGCGCGGTCACCAGATCTTCGGGGCCGTCCGAGCGCAGGAACAGTGCGCGGGCACCGTCGCCGATCACCTGCGCCGAACGTGGGGCGCCGCAGGTGAACCGCAGGGTGCGGGCCTTGCGTCGAGGGAAATTCGCGATGGCATCGTTGCCGGAAACAGTGGGATGGGATACGTTGCAGGTCACGTCGTTGACGTCTGTATTGCTAGCCATACTCCCAACCTACGCAGATACCCGGCCGGCCGCAAGGCAGCACCCGAGAATGCCGCAACAGTGCTCACGCGAAGATTCAAGCAAAGGCTCACGCGGCGACTAAAGCAGAGGAATGGTGACAGTGCCTGTGGCATCAGCCCGCACGGCCGGGCCAGCCATTACGATTGGGTGAGTATGTCTTTCGAGCAAGTCGGCTGACGGCCCATTCAACCGGCCCGTCACCGGCTTTCGCGGAAGCGGCATCGGCACACGGTTTTTCGGAAAGGTCAACTGGGTATTATGGCACGGCGTTGGACCCCGCAGCGGTTTGTTACACTGCGTCGCATCCGCGTAACCGCCTGTGTAGCGGCAGTTAGCATGGTGATGGTCGGCTCATTTGCCTTCACCGCGCGCAAAACCGTGGCCCTGACCATCAACGGGGAGACCACGCAGGTCACCACGTACGCCACGACGTCCGCCCGTCTGCTTGAGGAGCAGGGCGTGGATGTCAAAACGCATGACATCGTCACCACATCATCCGGCAATACGCTGGCCAATCATGCCGTGGTCAGCGTGCAATCGGCGTATCAGACCACCATCACCATCGACGGCGTCTCCGTACCGTTCTGGACCGTGGCCACCAGCGCCGACCAGCTGCTTGGCTTCTTCCAGGAGAACCAGCCCAACGACGCTGCCATCACCGTCGATATCGACAATGTCTACAACCAGCTCACCGGCGGTCTGGTGATCAACCAATCCGGGCCGGTCACCGTCATTGCCGACGGCAAAAGCTCGGTGGCACCCAACGGCAAGCTGCCGGCAGCCTCCATTTTGGACTCCAAAGGCATTGTGTTGAACAAGGAGGATCGCGTCAGCGTCGAAAAAGACGGTGACGAAACGGTACTGCGCGTACGCCGCGTCACCCATGGTGAGGAGACCCGCACCTCGGTGATCCCGTTCTCCACGCAGACCGTGATCGATCCGAATCTGGCCGAAGGACAGACGGAAATCCGTCAGCAGGGCGTCAACGGCGAGAAGACCCAGGTGTATGACGTCACCTATGTGGACGGCGAGGCCGAGTCGGAAACGCTGAAATCCGAAACCATTACGGTGATGGCTGTCGACCAGATCATCGCCGTAGGCCCGGATTCTTCCGCTTCTCAAGGGTCCGGCTCGTCCAAGTCCGACTCGTCAGACTCCGCAAGCTCCGCAGATAAGGCCGACGCCGGCTCGAATCCGGGTGACGACAGCGCAGGCAAGAACGATTCGTCCGACAAGAACTCCGGTAACTCAGGAAGTTCCGATACGCCCACCCCGACCCCTCAGCCCGGCAACGGCAACAATTCCGGTGGCGGCAGCGACAATTCCGGAAGCAACTCGGGTAATAATTCGGGTAGCGACTCCGGGAACAACTCAGGCAGCACCGATAACGGCACCGATAACTCCGGCGGCGACTCCGGAAATTCCGGCTCGACCACCACGCCTTCAGGCCGCCTCTGGCACGCCACGGTGGCCCAAGCACAGGCCTATGCGGCCGGTGCCGCGGCACAGCGCGGCTGGACCGGCAACGAATGGGACTGCTTGGTCAAATTGTGGAATCGCGAATCCAGCTGGCTGTGGTATTCGGAAAATCCATGGTCCGGCGCCTACGGCATCCCCCAATCGCTTCCCGGAGACAAAATGGCCACGTTCGGCGCCAACTGGCGCGATGACGCCGCAGTCCAAATCGATTGGGGCCTGTGGTACATCGCCCAACGCTACGGCAGCCCATCGGTAGCCTGGCAACATTCGGAAGATGTCGGCTGGTACTGATCCGACACCATCCAACGCAAGCTGTATGAGACACCGAGGAATCCCAAGGAACCAAGCATATGAATCATGATGATGCCTCCGCCGGCCACCTGCTGGGTGCCGCAGATATTCGCCGTATCGCCGCCGATGCCGGCGTAAGCCCGACCAAAAAGTTCGGCCAGAATTTCGTTATCGACCCCGGTACCGTACGTCGTATCGTGCGCGAGGCGGGCGTCACCGCAAACGATCATGTGATGGAAGTGGGCCCCGGCTTGGGTTCGCTCACGTTGGCCATTCTGGAAACCGGCGCCGCGATGACGGCTGTGGAAATCGACCCGCCGCTCGCCGAGAGACTGCCGAGCACCGTAGCCGAATTCATGCCGGAGGCCGCGGACCGGCTCAAGGTCGTCAACCGTGACGCGCTGACCGTCACGCCGGACAATGTGCCGGATTTCCGTGACGACGACTCATTCACGCTGGTGGCCAATCTGCCCTACAACGTGGCCACGCCCATCCTGCTCACCCTGCTGGAGCGATTCGACAATCTCGGCTCGTTCCTGGTGATGGTGCAGAAGGAAGTGGCCGACCGTTTGGCCGCCACTCCCGGCTCCAAAATCTACGGCACTCCCAGCGTGAAGCTTGCCTGGTACGGTACGGCGGAGCGCGCGGGGGTTATCGGCCGCAATGTGTTCTGGCCGGCACCAAACGTCGATTCGGCGTTGGTGCGATTCACCCGGTTCAAGGCGGATGATGCGGCATCGCCGGCATTCGGACCTGACGCACCTTCCCGTGAACTGGTGTTCCGTCTGATCGACGCGGCATTCGGCCAGCGTCGTAAAACGCTGCATGCGGCGCTTAAAACCATGGTGCCGGCCGAAGCGTTCGAGGCCGCCGGCATTGATCCGACCCGTCGCGGTGAAACGCTGACCATCACCGAATTCGCGGCATTGGCCAAGGCTGTGGAAAGCACCGGAAAGGAGACGGCATGAGTGCAATAGCCCCCACATTGGTGCGGCATAAGGCGTCCGACGCCGCGACCACATCCGCCATCGCTGTCAACAGCACTGCCCACACTGCCAGCGCATCCGACACCTTGCATGCATCGAACGCCGCACCGCTCACCGTAAGCGTGGACTGCCCGGCGAAAACCAATCTCGTACTGCATGTAGGGTCGACCCACGAGGAATGGGGCGGGCGTCACGAATTGGACACCATTTACTGCGCCGTCGGCGTCTATGACACGGTCACCGCTACGGCCAAACAGCCCGGCACCGGGTTCTCGCTGGCCATCGAAGGCGCATATCTGGGCGATTTGGCCTCATCAAGCGCCGACATGCGCCGCAATCATGCGGTGTTGGCCCTGTTCGCCATGGCCGAAGCGGCCGGGCGAGAGCCGGATGTGGCGTTGACCATCACCAAACGCATTCCCGTCGGTGCCGGCTTGGGTGGCGGATCGGCGGATGCGGCTGCCACGCTGCTGGCGGTGAACCGTCTCTGGGATTTGCACTGGCCGGTGGAGCGTCTGCGCGCCATCGCCGCCACCTTGGGCGCGGATATGCCGTTCTGCGTGACCGGCGGCATGGCGCGAGGCACCGGATTCGGCGAACAGATCACCGATATCGCACCGGACAGCGAACAGGGCTTGCGTCTGGCAAAAGAAGGTTTTGCCGGTCAGGTGCTGGTAGGCGCATACCAATCGCAGCTGAGCACTCCCGAGGTGTATCACACCTTCGATGTGGTGGGTGCGGGAGCGCAGGACGCCAATCATCTGCAAGCTTCGGCCATCAGTCTGCATCCGCGCAGCGGCCAGGCGATCGAAGCCGCCCTCGCAGCCGGTGCCCGTCACGCATTCGTATCCGGCTCCGGACCGTCGGTAGTGGCGTTCGTACCCGACGACACCGCAGCAGATCAGGTGATCACGGCTTGGCGAGACGAGGCGCTGGTCGATCGCATCATCCGGGCCGTCGCCCCCGCAAAACCCTCGGTCGGCGTCAGCCATTGACGCTAAGGTAGCAACAAGTCGAAGATAGGCAAAGGAAGTTCCACGATGATGCATCCGTTTGATGAACGTGAGGCCCGCAAGGCGTACGTACGCCGCCGTCAGACCATCGTTTTCTCCATCAGCGGCACGCTGCTGGCCATCTTCCTGGTCGTCGCCGTGCTGTTCAACTTCCATATCTTCGGGCTTGGAGAGGTCTCCACCGCCCGAACCGAACCGAACTTCGGCAATGCCGCTCCGTGCGCCGTCAAGGACGCCAACGGCAAGGCCACATATGCGGCGAACGCTTCCGTGGGCGTGCGCGTGCTGAACGGCACCGACCATCTTGGTTTCGCCAAGGCGGTGGGTGGCGCACTTACCAACCGTGGCTTCAGTGTGCAGAGCATCGAGAACTATTCGAGTACCAGCGTGGAGCGCACCACCATCTACTTCGGCAAGAACGCGATCAATCAGGCCTATACGCTGGCCGGCAACTTCACCGATGCCACAATGATCATGACGGCGCGTGAAGATCAGCTGATCGACGTGGTGATCGGCGCCACCTTCTCGGATTTGCAGGACACCGAATCCTCGCCGAAGTCCGGCAAGGAAATCACCAACATCGAAGGCTGCAAGGCAGCCGACAGCATGACCAAGCTGCCTGCAGACACCAAGCACGACGCATACACCACGCAGAGCGACGCGCAGTGATGCCGTTGCCCGTGCCTGTAGGCATGCGGTAACGCCGCGATACGCGCAGGTACGCATAACAAACAGTGTGGCCGGTGAGCGATGCAATACGCAATGCTCACCGGCCACACTGTTTGTTATGCGCCTGTTATGCGCTACAGGCCTGTCGCTTCGTAATACACCTCAGACCTTTTCGGTGACCTCTTCGGCGTACCAGCGCTTCAACTCGGCCACCGCCACATCATGCTCCACCGGCCCGTTATCGAGACGGTAATCCAGCATGTGCTTGTAGGCGCGGCCGATCATCGGACCGGGCTCCAGACCCAACAGCGCCATAATCTCGTTGCCGTCCAGATCGGGGCGAATGGCGTCGAAGTCTTCCTTACGCTTGAGTTCGCGAACTCGCTCCTCCATCTCATCCATGGCATGCGCGAAAATCGCCGCCTTGCGCTTGTTCTGCGTGGTGGCGTCCGCGCGGGTCAAGCGGTTGAGCCGCTCATACAGGTGGCCGGAATCCTTGACATAGCGGCGTACGGCCGAATCGGTCCACGGCTCATCCACATAGCCATGGAACCGCAGGTGCATGTTCACCAGTTCGGACACGTCATCCACCACATGATGGTCGAAGCGCAGCGCCTTCAACCGCTTGCGGGTCATTTTGGCACCCACCGCATCGTGATGATGGAAGCTCACCTTGCCGCCCGGCTCGAACCGACGGGTTTTCGGCTTGCCGATATCGTGCATCACCGCAGCGAGGCGCAACGTCAGATCAGGAGCCGGCACCGGGCCGTCCGGACCGGTTTCCAATGCGATGGCACGCTCCAGCACCATCATCGTGTGCTCGAATACATCCTTATGACGATGATGTTCATCGATCTGCAACTGCAGCGCCGGAATCTCCGGGAAGACGATATCCGCCAAACCTGATTCGACCAACGCCTCCAGTCCGGCGCGCGGACGGTCGGACAGCAGCAGCTTGGTCAGCTCATCGCGCACGCGCTCGGCGGAGACGATCTCGATACGGTCGCGCATCGACGTAATCGCCTCGGCGGCATCGGGAGCGATACGGAAGCCGAGTTGCGCCACGAAACGCACCGCACGCATCATACGCAGCGGATCATCGTCAAAGGACTGACGCGGGTCCACCGGCGTACGCAACACGCCTTTGGCCAGATCGTTGGCACCACCGAACGGATCGACGAACTCAAGATCCGGCACGCGCAAGGCCATCGCGTTGACGGTGAAGTCACGGCGGGACAGATCGCCTTCCAGAGTGTCGCCATAGTTGACTTCCGGCTTACGCGAATCCGGATCATAGGTGTCCGAACGGTAGGTGGTGACCTCCACCTTCACTTCGGTACCGTCGGCACGCCGGCGCATGGCACCCAACGTACCGAACTTGCGACCCATATCCCAGAAGCCGTCACGGCCCCACCGACGCAGTATCGGCTCAAACTGCTCCGGCCGCGCCGATGAGCAGAAGTCCAAATCGTGGCTGGGCCGATGCAACAGCAAATCCCTGACCGGGCCGCCGACCAACGCCAGCTCATAGCCCTGCTGTGCAAACAATCGGCCAAGTTCGATGGCTTCGGGCCATACTTCGAAATCCAATGGGCGCCTTTCCGTATGCGACGTTTTTCTGCCCTACCAGCATACCGTTACCCCACCTGCACACGGGGTTGAGTAAGGTGGAGAACATGATTACGCCCGCCGACCTTGCCCGCATGCTTGGGCAAACACCCGATTCGGCGGTCAACTATACCCAAGACAAGCTGCTGTATACCTCGCAAACACCGCAGAATTCCGCCGATTATGGGGATTATGAGGTTCAGGAGGCCACCGGCGACTTCACCGCCGCGTCGGCAGAGGATGCCGGCGAGACCGCCGACGAACCGCGGTCGGCGGAAGAACGCATTCCGGTGCCGCAGCATCCAGAACCTCCGGCACAGCAGCATCCGACGCCGGCAACCGTGTTCGGCATGCACGCCACCGTCACCATCGCCACCCCGAACGAGACGATTGTGGGGCAGGTCGATGGCATCGCCGGTGCCGTGGCCCCAGAAATCGCTCCGGCGGACACTCGCCCGACGCCGGCCAATGTCTTCGGCAAACTTGCCGACGGTCAACGCAAACCGGCAGTCTCCCAAGACCCGCAGCGCAACCTTCAGCCGGTTCAGACGGTTCAGACGGTGACGGGTCTTCGGGAACTGCAGCATCAGTCGCATCCAGCCGACCGCCCGACCGCGTCGCCGGCGCATATCGCCTCATCCACCGCCGCCCGCATGGCCAAGGTGCATGCCGCGTCAACGGCACCGAGCGGCCCGACGCCGGCCATGATGCCGCAGCGTCGCGCCACGGATGGTCCCACCACGTTCGCTTCGCTGGACGCGCAGGAACTGCCGGTGGTGCGCGAATATTCGGCCGGCGGTCTGATCTTCGACGACCGTAACCGCGTGGCCATCATCGCCCGTCATTCGCGTTCCGGACATCTGGAATGGTGTCTGCCCAAGGGTCATATCGAAAAAGGCGAGACCCCGCAGCAGACCGCCGTGCGCGAAGTGCATGAGGAAACCGGCATTCTGGGCGAGGTCATCGACTCCATCGCCACCATCGACTACTGGTTCACCGGCACCACGCAACGCGTGCACAAGCTGGTCCATCACTTTGCCCTGCGGCAGATCGGCGGCGAGCTGACCGTGGACGGTGACCCCGATCATGAGGCGGAAGACGCCATCTGGGTGCGTTTCGATGATTTGGATGACGTATTGAGCTACCCGAACGAGCGGAAAATAGCATGGTTGTACGCCAGAAAGAAGAACAGGCAGGCAAACGAGTGAACCTACCCGGAGTCTCACGATACGGCAAACGTCTGGCCCGATCGTTGGCGGCAGGACTCGCCATTATGGCGATGCTCGCCTCACCGACTCTCGCCAAGGCGAATGATACGAACGATCCCACCACGGCAACGGACGGCACCACAACCAGCCAGTCCGATGCGCAAGGCGACGATCAGAGCGGCACTCAAGCCGACTATGACATCACCATCGACCAGGCCACGCCTGTCGTCACCGCCAAGTCGGGCTACCATATCACCTTCACCATCAATAATCACACGAATCAGGCCACCGAGGCGGGCACCGCATACCTGAACACCAATCTGCTGTTCACGTTCGTCTCGCGTACCGACATGCAGAACTGGGCGGAACATACGGCAGGCATCCCCACCCCCGACTCTTTGGGAACAGTGCAGGTGCCGGCAATCGCAGCCAACGGCAGCGCTACGGTCAGCATCAACGTGAGCACCAGCCAACAGACGCTGGCGGCCCTCGGCAGCTGGGGACCAAAGCCCCTGATGCTCTCCTATATCACCGGCAATCAGCTGCTCGCCGCACTGCCCACCTTCCTGACCCGATCGTCCGACGGACTGACCACGGCACAGACTCCGGCCATGAACCTGACCGTAGCCGTACCGTTCACCTCGTCCGCTTGGCAAGTCGACGAGGACGCGGTGAAACAGCGTATTGCGGAAACCGATGAAGCCGGCGACGGCTCAAGTTCATCGTCCAAACAATCGGATGACGCGAACACCGCAAACAACACCGGCAACGACTCCGGCAAATCGGCCGTGACGGAAGACGGCAAAGCAGCGGCACCGGCAACGCCGAAATCGTCCGAAACGGACGGCGCTCAATCATCACCGTCGTCCGACGGCACCGGCGCTGTCGCCCGGGCCATCACCCTGTCCGACAATGATGCCGACACCGCCAGCGAGCTGGGCCAGACGTTCGCCAAACATCGATCGCTGCAGGTGGTCGCCGATCCGCAATATCTGCAGGAATCCGCCGTACAGCCGTCCATTGCGGCCATCATGCAGCCTTCCGACTTCGACATCACCACGTATGCTGCGGTCGGCGATGACGAGGCATACCGCAAGGCCGGCATCTCCACGGAACAGTGGAGCGCCGACCGGGCGACCTCGCTGTATAAGGTGAGCGGAAAAACCGAGAAGTCCACTCCCATCGCTTGGCAAGGCAGTGACCCCTGGACGCTGGACGCGCTGACCGCCGCCCGCACGCAGGGCTACAGCACGGTGATCGCCGACGCCTCATTCGACGCCGACCAAACCGACGCCGTGCACACCGGCACGTATGTGGTGAATACGGATGCCGGCGATGTCACCGTGCTCAAAGAGCAGGCCGTGCTGGGTACGCTCGCCAAAGGGCAGGCCACCAGTGATTCAGCCGCCGCCGAAACCAGTGACGCCGGCCGTCTGGCCCGTCTGATGGCCCAGAGCGCCTTCTACCAGATGGAACAGCCGTACACCTCCCGTTATCTGTTGATGACCTTCTCCCGCAGCGATTCGGCGGCGTGGATCGATGCGGTGATGAGCGCCCTGGAGCAGGCCTCTTGGCTCAATCTCACGGATCTCAATACGATGGCTCAGGCCGAGCCGTACAGCGTGGGCAGTGATGTCAACGTCGACGATTCACAGGCTGCAGATGCCACCGTCACACGTTCGACCTTGAACCAGCTGGCCACCAGCCGCGCCGATATCATGCGTATGGCAGGCTCGATTTTGAAGAACGAGCTCAATTCCAGCGAAGCTTCGTCGCTCGACCCTCAGGCGCTGGCCCGTCAGGATGCGAACAGCACCGCCACGCACACCAGTGATCCAACGGCTTGGATCGGCTCATTGCTGGCCATTCACGACGATATGGCGGTCCGCGCGTTGACCGGCGCGGCGGACACCGATGCGTCCACCCGCATGACGACCGGAGCACAGACACTGGCCAGCGAGCTCCTCAACAGCGTGCATATCAATCCGTCCGAATCGGTTTCGGTGTTCAGTGAATCCGCGAAAATGCCGATTACCATCAGCAATGATCTGCCGTACGCGGTGCACATCCGAGTCAACTCGATCACCGATTCCATGCAGATCGTCACCTCGCGTGACGCCGAGGTGAGCATTCCCGCACACAGCGACGCTCAGGTGACGTTCACCATCCGTGTCTCCACATCCGGCTCCACTACAGCGCATGTGACCATGACGGACCGTGAGGGCAATAGCTTCGGCAATACGCAGAACACCGCCATCACCAGCGTGATGCGCATCAGCGACGCCTCCGGTTTCATCATCATCGGCTTCGCCGTACTGCTGGGCATTGTTGGCTTGTGGCGTCAATTCCACCGTAAGAAGGACCCCGACGAATGAGTTCTAGCGTTGGCCGTAATTCGTTGATCATGGCCTCCGGCACTGCGGCAAGCCGCATTACCGGGCAGTTGCGCACCATCCTTCTGGCTGCGGCCATCGGCACCACCGGTTTGGCGGCCAACGCCTATCAGGCCGGTTCGATGATTCCGCAGTCGGTGTTTACGTTGGTGTCCGGCGGCATTTTCAACGCCGTGCTGGTGCCGCAGATCGTGCGCACGATGAAGGAAGAGGATGCGCAGGAACGCCTGAACCGACTCATTACGCTGGCGATCGGCCTGTTGCTGGCCATGACGCTGCTGATGACCGTCTGCGCACCGTTGCTGACCATGCTGTACGTGGGCGGCGGCGACCATCAGATGATGGCGCTCACCACCGCTTTCACGCTCTGGTGCATGCCGCAGGTGTTCTTCTACGGCCTGTATACGGTGTTGGGGCAGATTCTGGCTGCGAGAGATCATTTCGCCACCTATGCGTGGAGTTCCACCGGCGCGAACGTGATCAGCTGCGCCGGTTTCACCGCGTTCATCATGCTGTTCGGCAAAGCCAATGAGCAGCCGCTCGATTTCTGGACCGCGGACAAGATCGCGTTGACCGCTGGAACCTGGACGCTGGGTGTGGCGTTCCAAGCGTTGATCCTGTTTGTGCCCCTGGCTCGTCTGGGATTCAAATACCGGCCCAGTTTTGGGTTGAGCGGCTTCGGTTTGAAGGCCATGGGCCCGGTGGCGCTGGGATCTCTCGGCGTGGTGATCGCCAGCGAGCTGTGCGGTATCGTGCTTTCCCGCGTGACCACGATGGCTCCGCAGTACGCCCATGAACTGACCGGGGCAAGCTTGTTCACCGTAGCCGGCAACGCCACCTATCAGAACGCTTACACGCTGTTCATCCTGCCGTATTCGCTGATCGCCGTCTCCGTATCTACGGCCATATTCCCGAAGATCTCCCGTGCCGTGGCCGACAACAACCTCGATGAGGCCCGTCATGATCTGGGCAGCGCCTTGTCGAACGTGGGCTTGCTGCTGATGTTCTTCGGTGCCGCGATGGTGGTCTTCCCTGAGCCGATTATTCGTGCGCTGCTGCCGTCGGTGTCGATGAATGAAACAATGCTGATCTCCTACGCGCTGGTGGCGCTGGCCATCGGCATTCCGATGGGCGCGGCGTTCCTACTCATTCAGCGCACCTTCTATGCGTTTGAAGACGGCTTGCACCCCTTCCTGTCCGCACTGGTGCAGTACACGATCACCGCGGTGCTGATCGTGGCCGGAACGACTATGCTGCCGCCGGAGCATTGGGTGACGTGGAGCTCCTATGCAGTGACCATCAGTTCCCTGGTGGCGCTGCCGGTGATGGTCACCATGCTGCGCAAACGGTTCGGCGGGTATCTGGGTGGTCGTGCCATCGCATTGACCTATGGCAAGGCGCTGGCGGCGGCCGTTGCGGCCGGAGCGGTCACATGGTTGGTCAAGCAACCGTTGACGGTGCTGTTCGGCGTACGTATTCAACCGGTCGGCGGCCATATGAGCTGGTTCTCCGCCATCGGCATATGCGTGGTGCTTACCGCGGTGCTGTTCGTGGTGTATGTGGCGATGCTGTGGGCGTTGCGCACCCCGGAGCTGAACGTGTTCGTGCGGTCGTTGCGCGCGCGGTTCGGGCGGTTCGGTGCCGGTGCTGCGGACGGCGCTGCACCGGATGCATCCGCTGCGGCAACCGAGGTGCGCGATGCTGCATCGCCGGAATCGATGCCGGCGGACACCTCGACTGACCACCATGGCTCTGCTGACCCGACGGATTCAGCCAAACCGAACGCATCATCGTCCTTGTCCATGTCATCCCCGAGGACCATGCGCAAGGCCAGCCCGACGGATAGAATGTCAACGTTACGTTTCAATACCACCAACAATCGTACGGAGTCTGACGAACCCATGAAACCGCATCTGGGAGATACCATTCTCAACCGATACACGCTGGTCTCCTCGTTGCGTGAGGAACCTGGCCTCGAAGCGTGGAAGGCCAACGACCGCGTGCTGGCCCGGGATTGCCAGCTGTTCATCATTTCGGATCGCGGTGCGTTCGCCGCCGTCAACGAACTCGCCGGCCAGATCACGGCCAACAAGCCCAATCGAGTCTCCCCGGTACTCAAGTACCGTATGGAATCCGGCGTGATGCTGATCATCATGCCGTTGGACGAGGGCCAGTCCCTCACCGAATACTTCGGCGATGCCGGCAAGCCGCTGAGCTATAGCGCTATGCATTCCATTCTGGGCGAATGCACCGATGTGATGCGCTCTACGCTCACTTCCGCAAGCAACCTCGCGATCAATACGGACACGGTTCGCGTCACGACTTCCGGTGTGCAGATCGCGGACGCCCCCTGTACGCCGATGATTGTGGATACCTGCGGCGTCACTGCGCAGGACAGCCCCGAACGTCACGCCATCCGTCAGTTGGCGGCCTTGCTGTACGCCATGCTAACTCATGCCCCGGTCCGAGCCGGTCAGACCTTCGATCTGGGCCAGCTTCCGGCGGATACGCCCGGCGAATTCCGCGTGATCTGCAAGCGCGGACTGGAGCTCAGCGAGTCTGACGAGACTACGCTGCCCATGGCCACGCTAGTGGAGCTTGAGGCGCTGCTCGGCGACTGGAAGCCGCTGAACGAACTGGACGGCGCAGACATCGCGCTGTCGAGCATTGAGGGACGTTCCTCCATTGGCACGGCGGCGCTCAAGCCTGTTGAGCCGGCGCATATCGTGGCCATGCCCAGCACGCTGGTGGACCGCACGCAGCTGCCTGAGCTCTCCATTGGTGCCGCAGGTGCCGCCGCCGGCATTGCCGGGGCCGCCGGTGTAGCCGGAGGTGCTGTGCCGCTGCCGGAAGGCAAGCAGGATGCACGCCGTCTCTTTGACTTCAATCTGTCTGACGCCTGGCAGCATGAGAATCTTTCCGGCGAAGATACCGGCGACTGGTACAACGAGATGAATCCGGCACCCACCGGCGGCCCGGGAGACAACTCCCGGCTCACTGTACCGATTGCGGTAGGTGGGCTGAGCGATACCACCGTGGGTGAAACCACCAGCCGTATCCCGGTGTTCGACGCTTCGGGCCGTGAAGTGATGCCTGGCGAAGAGTCCCTGCGCGCTCTGGAAGAGGAGCAGGCACGCATCGCCGAGGTCAGTGCGGTGCCGCCAAGCTTCGAACCGAAAGAGACTGCCGGCAACACTCGTGCGGACAACAAGCTTCCCGACGAGCATCTGCTCGGCACCTTCACCACGAAGGCGGTAGCCATCGTCGTGGCGCTGGTGCTGGTGATCGCCGCCGCGTTCTGGGCGGTGCACGCCTTCCAGTCAAGCGGCGTCAACCCAGCGGACCCGCAGTCCAATACCGCGGAAGGCGAGTGGCCGGATATCGATACCAACGACGTGCCGTTCGGCAGCAACACTTCCGGCGACAATACCGACAGCACATCGTCCGATACGTCGACCGACTCCTCCAGCAACAGCACGAAGTCGGAATCGACGGACACTTCGACGTCAACCGAAAAGAACCAAAGCAAGTCGGACCAGACGGACACTTCGGATTCCCAACAGTCCACCTCGAAGAAGAAGACCACGGCCGATAAGGACGCCAAAGCTGTGCCGACGCCACGTCACGTGAACAACACGGCGTACACCATCGCCAGCGCGAACTTCCTGACCAACCCGGGCGGCCAACAGGGGTACGCCTACCATCTGCACCTCGATCAGGCGCATGACGTATACCGCATGACCGTCACCATCCGCACCTCCGGCGGCACCGGCTACATCCGTGCGAACACCACCGAAGACCCCACGAAGGGCGAACAGGTGGCCAAGTTCACGTTCGCGGAAGGCGGCACTACCGAAGTCAAGTTCGACAAGACGATCAATACCCAGGATCTGATCCTGTGGGTGCCGGTTGACAGTCTGCCGCAGAACCAGCTGTACATCCAGAAGGTGGAGGTCTTCTGATCGTCCGGCAAAGCGTGAGCTGATACTGAGCTGATACTGTGCTGTGCGTGCGCAAGTGGGGCGTCTTCCTAGTGCGGAAGGCGCCCCACTTGCATTCTTGCGCTGTGTGCGCTGTGTGACGTGACTTTCCCGTTCATCCCCACGAATGATGATGGTCTCTGATCATCAGCGGTAGACTGACGGTAGGTCGGAGAAGGGGGTGCCCGATGTCCCGCAACGAAGATGAGAACTACGATTTTTTCGGTGACGAGCAGTACGACGATGTGCGCCGAGCCACAAGGGCCAACGGTCGTTCCCGCGGTAGAAGAGCCGTTCGGCCAGCGCTGAAAACCAGCAGTCCAGCATCGCGCTTGTTCAGCAGACTTGCCGCAGTCAGCGGCGTGCTGGCGGTATTGGTCGCGCTTGCCTCGGATGTGCATGAAATAGCCCCGGATGCAGTGCCGGCCATGACCGAAGTGCCGGGCCGGTACATCGCGTTGACTGCGGCGGTACTGATCGCCGTAACCGTGCTGATGGTGATTACAGCGCGGGCGACCATGCCCAAATATGCCACGCATGGGGGCGTCGGAGCCGGCGGCATTGTTGCGCTGGTGGCGGCATTGCTCTGTCTGACGGTCGGAGTGTCCGTGGGTGTGCTGTTCCCGGAAGGACTGATTCACCCATCGAATGACAAGGCACCGGTAGACGACACCTCCCAGATGGAACAAGGCATCGAGCAGGCGGCCGGAGCATGCACCGGCGGATGGCAGGGTTTGGATACCGGCGGCGTTCCCGGAGTGACCACCGTGCAGATGTGCGCCGAACCGCGGGTGGCGTTCGTCTCCTTCGAGTCACCGGCCGCTGCGGCTGTAGGGGCGCCTCCGATGCGCAGCGGCATCGTCTCGCTGCTGAACCAGTACAGCACGGACGAGCGGGCGCAAGGCGACTGGCAGTTGCTCAGCGGCGAACGGTGGATGGTGTTCGGCGAGAACGAGGCGATGACCGCCTTGCAGCAACGGTGGGGAGGCACGCTGGAAGCGATGAGCGCCGCTGACGGCGACGGTAGTGATGCTGCCGCAACTGCTGACACGACTGCCGGCACAGCCGCTAACGCGGTCACTGACGCATCGGCGGCGGAATAATCGCCATACCCATCATCGAAAACTTCTATATTGAGACAGTATGAGCGAAGCAACGAACAGCACGCACCCTGCGCACGGCCGCGCATCCACCACGGTTCCAGGTCATTTTGGCGATCCGCTCACCGTTGAGCATGTCACGACCTCGCGCGGTGGATTCGACCAACATCCCACGCATCCGATGTTTCTCTGTCTGCATGGCTGGGGTTCCAACGAGGACGATATGGCGGATATCATGCGCTTGATCGCCCCATATAACGATTTCGTATCCCTGCGAGGCCCGCTGACGCTAGCCGAACCGGACGCCGGAACCGCCCGGGATCCCGGCAATTACGCGTGGCTGCATGATGCGCTGCCCATTGGCGAGGATCTTGACCATGACGCCTACGCCGCCGCGCGGGCCGTGGACCAGTGGGTGTCGGCCAATATTCCGGCCGATCGGCCTGTGGTGCCGCTGGGCTTCTCCCAAGGCGGACTGGTGGCCGTTCATCTGTTGCGCATCAATCCTGAACGCTATCGTGCCGTCATCTCTCTGTCCGGATTCAACGCTCCCGGCCAGGTGCCCGGTACTGCACCCGCCGACGATCGGCTGGCGGACTTCGACATTCCGGTGTTCTACGCTTACGGCAAGCTCGACGGCGTTATCCCCAAATACGAATTGTTCGCCGCCGCCGCTTGGCTGGAGGAGCATACCTGGCTGAAGACCAAAAGCTACCACGGGCTCGACCATAACGTCAGTCTGGAGGAATTCGCCGATCTGCGGCAGTGGCTGCTCGACAACGACATCACCTCCGGCGTGCTGTAGCGGCCGACGTTGCCGCTCGTCGTAGCGCGTCATGGCGCGTCATGACGCGTCATGGTGCGGCCGCAGACACGGCGGCTGATTGCCGTAACACGCAGCTCCAGCGCAGGATGCCGGTGCGGTCTGCAACGCGGTCTGCAACGCGGTCTGCGGAAAACCGGCACGAGGCCTTTGTATGTGCGCGGTTCCAACGTATGCCGCGCGCACTTACAAAGGATTTTGGGCCTTCAATCCTTTGTATGTTCGCGTACCCTTTCGTTAGAGCGCGCACTTACAAAGGAATCGTCGCTGATTGTTGCGTGAAACGGACGGCGACGCCCGTTTGCCACCTGACCGGTCATAGACTGGGCAGCGTGAGTGAAGCGAGTACCAGCACCAGCCGCACCGACGGCGTATCACAGGCAAATCTTCAGGAGAACCATCTGGACGAGTCCCCGCGCGGCCTGATCATCATGGCCGTAGTGGGCGTGGCCGTCGGCATCCTGTCTGGACTGTTCGGCATCGGCGGCGGCACGGTGATCGTGCCCGCATTGGTATGGCTGGGACTGACGCAACGGCATGCGGCCGCGACTTCGATGATGGCGATTGTGCCGACCGCGGTTTCCGGTGTGGTTTCGTATGCGGTGGAAGGCGACGTGGATTGGGCCGCTGCTGCGCTGGTGTTCTGCGGCATGTTCGTAGGCGGGCAGATTGGCTCATGGCTGCTGGCCAAGCTACCTGAGCTGGTGTTGCGCTGGGCGTTCGTGCTGTTTCTGGTGTTCGTGATCGTGAATCAGGCGATGTCGAATCCCTCGCGTGACGCACGTATCGTGATGCATGCCGGCACGATTGCCGGACTGGTGGCGTTCGGCCTGATCGCCGGCATATTGGCCGGTCTGCTGGGCATCGGCGGCGGGGCGATCTGCGTGCCGGCGCTGTCGATTCTGTTCGGAGCCAGCGATCTGATCGCGCGCGGCACTTCGTTACTGGCCATGTTCCCGAACGCCATCACCACGTCGGTGGCCAATGTGCGGCGGCACCTGGTGCATGTGAAGGCCGCGGTGATCATCGGCATTACGGCCGCCATCACCGCGCCATTCGGCACATGGATGGCCGCCGCCGTCAGCCCGCGCGCCGGTGCGATCCTGTTCACCGTCTACCTGTGTGTGCTGCTGGTTCGCTCCCTATGGGTGGCGATACAGGCCACGCGCCGATAAGTCCGAGCCATAAACGCAACCAATAAGCGCGCAGCCCAATGGCCCGTGCGCAGGTGAAAAGACCGGCTACGCCGCGACGGTCATGCAAGTCAGATGCCGGAATCAGCATCTACTTACCGAACCGTCAAGCGCACAGTCCAGTGGACTGTGCGTAGGTGAGGGGAGTGGCTACGCCGCGACGGTCATGCAAGCTAGATGCCGGAATCGGCATCTACTTGCATGACATAAATATTGCGCCTCAACGTACGCATCTGAGCGCGGCTGATATCGCCGGCCTCGAACATGTCCTGAATCACACCTAGTTCAATACCGTAGCTTTCGCGCTTCACATCATCGATCTGCTGAATCACCTCAGCGCTACCGGTCATATTCGGACGGGCTTGCAGCGAGGCTTCAGCGCGACGGTAATCAAGCAACAGCGCCGAGCAGTGTTCGGTGTTGTACGTATCCTGACCCATTTCGTCCAGCAGTTTGCCGATGACGTGATGAATCGCCTCGACCTGAATTTCGCGCGTACGGGCGAAAATCTGGTCTTCGCTCACCAGCGGCGTGGTGTGACGAATCTTGGAGATCGTACGCTTGGCGAGATTGCCGATACGGCGCTGCAGCATACGGCCGCGGCCACGAATCTGCGATACCGTATGCCCGGAGCTCGAATCGGTGGACGCGTGGCGCAGCGTGTTCATGATCTGGTCGAGCATACGCTCGCATGCCTCGACGTTCAATTCCTGTGTGGCTTCGTCCGCCGCCGGATGTGCACGGGTTTCGGCCAGGCGGTCGCGCACGAATTCCTTCTCCCAATGCAGGGCTTCGATCTGCAGACGCTCCAATCCTTGCGGATCGGATTCGCCGATGCGTTGTTTGAGACGGCTGATGCGCTTGGTGTACTGGTCGATCACCATCAGCACGGCACGGCGATTGTCGGGCGTGATACGGCCGGTCAATTCCTCCACGGTGGAGCGCAGCACTTCGATGGTGATCGGCACCATTTCGGCAGTGGTGTCTTTGCCGCGGTTCGGGGCGAGCAACGGCAGCAGGAAGTTGGCCAGCAGCAGGGTCATGACGATGACGCCGGAGGCGATGAAGATCAGTTCGTCACGCATGGGGAACGGCACGCCGCTCGCCAAGTAGTACGGGATGGTGAACATCAGCGAAAGGGTGATGGTGCCTTTCGGGCCGCCGAAGGTCATCACTGCGGCCGATCGCCACCGTTCGATGGTCATCGGACGACGGCGACCGGTCGCCGTGTCTCGGGCGATGCGCAGCATGGCGCTCACCCAGATGAATCGCAGCACGATCACCACTGCCGTGACCAGCACGATGATGCCGATCAGTTTCGCGTTGCTGATATGCGGATCGGACCAGCTGGCTTCCATTGCACCCGGCAGCTGCATGCCCAGCAGAATGAACACCGCACCGTTGAGGGAGAAGCTCAGCACACCCCACACCGAACCGGACACGATATTCGTGCGTGCCACATTCGGCCCTACGCCAGTGCGATCGAAACGCATGAACAGGCCGGCCGCGACTACGGCAAGAATGCCGGACACGTGGAATTCTTCAGCGCCCAGATACAGCAGGAATGGCAGGAACAGTTCCATCAGAATACGGGTGGTGGTGGTTTCCCAACCCAGCGAGCGCACGGTTTCAAACACCCAGTTGGCGAGCGCGCCGACGATCAGGCCGAACAATGTGCCGCAGATGAACGAGAACACGAATTCGCCGGCGGCCTGTCCTACGGCGAAGTCTCCGGTGAATGCCGCGGCCAGCGCGAACTGGAAGCCGACGATGCCCGAGGCGTCGTTGAACAGTGATTCACCTTTGAGCACACCTCGTTGACGCTGTGTCAAGGATGCCTCTTTGCCGAGCGAGCTTACAGCCACGGCGTCGGTCGGGCCAAGTGCGGCACCCAATGCCAGCGCAGCCGCCAACGTGATTGCCGGCCAGACCGCGTGCAGGATGAATCCGACCGCCGCCATGGTGGCGATTGCCAGTCCTATGGCCAGCGAAAGGCTGAGTTTCAACGTTTTCAGCAGGGCCGACTTGTCGATTTCATGCGCTTCCAGATAGAGCAACGGAGCGATGAAGAGCACCATGAACAGCTCTGGATCCAGACTCGCATTGGGGAAGAACGGCAGATAGGTCACCAGCACGCCAAGCAGAATCTGCACCAGAGGCGTGGAGACTTTGGGGATGAAGCGGCTGATAAACGAACTCAGCACCACAGCTGCGATGATGCACACAATGAGTTTGAATACCGCCATACTTCGCTTCCACCCTCTCTATGGTGAGCGGCGGAAACCGCTGCTCGTCTCTCCCGCACGATTCTGCGGAGTGCAGGTTTTCGTGTAACAGCCAAAGTATAGGAAACCTGTTGCTACAACGCGTTAAGCCGTGCGCCGAAGAATACGGTTTAGACTCGTCGTATGCATGATAAGGACGCGATGCTCAAGGCGTTGGAGCTGGCCCGTACTGCCGCGGCGGCCGGCGACGTACCGGTCGGCGCCGTGGTGCTCGACGCTGATGGCTCGATTATCGGCCGCGGTTACAACACGCGCGAAACCCACGGCGACCCGCTGGCCCACGCCGAGATTCTTGCGATGCGCGAAGCCGCCCAGTTCCGCGCCCGCCATGCGGCGGACGGGCCCGCGTCGTCAGGACCAGTTGCGTCAACGTCAACGGTATCAAGAGGAAAAGCCGAGGAGGTAGTCGGCGCATCGCCAGACGACTTGGCAAGCAACGTCACCAGTGGGGAAACGTCCGCAGCGAGCATCGAACCGACGGCCCGCGCGTGGAATCTTGCCGATTGCACGTTGGTAGTCACACTCGAACCATGCCCGATGTGTGCGGGCGCATGTATCCAGACGCATATCGGCCGCATTGTGTTCGGCGCGTGGGACGCCAAACTCGGTGCCTGTGGTTCGGTCTGGGATATCCCACGTGACCCGCATGTGGGCCACACCCCCGAGGTATATGGCGGCATCCTCGAACGCGACTGTCAAGCAGTCCTTACCGCCTTTTTCGCCGCCCGCCGATAACCCCCTGCGCCTCCACATCCACCCAAGCTCTATCGTGTGGTGCTTTGCCTGCCGTGTGATAACAAAAAAATGGCGTTATTTCGTGGATCTGACGCAATGAAACGGAACATTTCACCGCACAACAGCAGCGGAAGCACGCCAAATACTTACTTTCCCCGGCCAACACGCTGCATCAAGTCAACATATTGCGATATTTCTACCATCAGAACCAGTAGTAGTCAGTAAGCATCCAGTACGTCAGGTCAAAGGAGACATCGCCATTATGACCGATTCCACAGCGCTCACCCGTACCTTCACCGGCACCGCCTCCGACGGTACAGCCCTCACCGCCATATACCTTGCCCAGCCAGCCAGCCGTGCAGCAATCGGCCTGATCGTTGCCGGTGATACCCTGCCACACATCGTCCACTGGGGCCGCCCGCTGTCCGATCCCGCAACCTTGCTCGCCGCATACGACGCACTGAAGCCACAGCGCGTGTCCGGCGCGCTCGACGACACCGCGTGGCCGACCGTATTGCCCACGCAAGCCGAAAGCTGGATCGGCAAGCCGCGCGTAGTGCTGCGTCGCGCCGGCATCGAACTGTTCCCCAAGTTCACGGTGACCGGCATCACAACCGAAGGCGCACTTGAGGCAACGCTCGACGCCACCACCGGCGAACAGTACACGGATGTGACCGGACGCTCCCGCACCACCAGGCCGGTGCGCGTACCCGGCGTCGTCGTCACCGCACATGACGACGAGCAGGGCATCGGCATCGAATGGCGACTGGAACTGACGCCCGGAGGACTCGTACGACAGAAGGCGACGGTCACCAACCTCAGCACCAACCCGGCACCGCTGGAAGTCGGCAATATCGAACTCGGCTTCCCCCTGCCCGAATCGGCCAGCGAAATCCTAACCACCACAGGTCATCACCTGCGTGAGCGCAGCCCGCAACGTCAACCGATGACCATCGGACGTTTCGAAAAACCGCAGCTCGCCGGACGCCCGGATTTCGACGCTTCCCTACTGCTCACCGCGGGCGTGCCCGGCTTCGGATTCGAGCATGGCGAGGCCTATTCGGTGCATGTGGGATGGAGTGGCAATTCGGTGCTGTCCGCCGAACGTTTGCCGTATACGCAAGGTGTGATCGGTGGCGGCGAGCTGCTGTTCGGCGGCGAAGTAACGTTGGCACCGCAGGGTGAGGGTCAAAGCTCCTACGAGACTCCGTGGCTGTTCGGCTCGTTCGGCGACGGACTCAACGAAATCGCCGCGCGATTCCATGACTATGTGCGCTCCCGCCACCCGCGTCTGTTCGTTGCAGGCCGTCCGGTACTGCTCAATACGTGGGAGGCCGTGTACTTCCAACATGATTTCGATACGCTCGCGGCGCTTGCCGATAAAGCCGCCGACTCTGGTGTGGAACGATTCGTGGTCGACGACGGCTGGTTCGGCTCTCGCCGCGACGATACGTCCGGCCTTGGCGATTGGCAGATTTCGCCGGATGTCTGGCCGGAAGGCCCGAAGTCGTTGCAGGCCCTCGCCGACTATGTGCATGGCAAGGGTATGCAGTTCGGACTGTGGTTTGAGCCCGAAATGGTCAGCCCCGATTCCGAAGTGACCCGCAACCATCCTGATTGGATACTCTCCCCCACCGCCGGCCGTCTGCCGTTGCAGGGCCGTAGCCAGCAGGTGCTGGACCTCACCAATCCCGAGGCATTCGACTACATATTCGAGTGCATGGATACGTTGGTGGGCGACCTCAAGATCGACTACATCAAATGGGATCACAACAAGCTCGTCACCGAAGCATGCTCCCGTTACTCTGGCCGGCCGGCCGTACATGCGCAGACCCTCGCCGTCTATGACATCTTCAAGAAGCTCAAGGAGCGTCATCCGGGACTGGAGATCGAAAGCTGTTCTTCCGGCGGTGGCCGTGTGGATCTCGGCATCCTCGAATACGCCGATCGTATCTGGGTCTCCGATTGCGTGGATCCGGTAGAGCGCGCGGACATCCAGCGCTATACATCGCTGCTCGTGCCTCCGGCCATGATGGGCGAACACGTGGGTGCCAGCCCAGCGCATTCCACGCAACGTGCCACTAGTCAGGAACTGCGCATGGCGATGGCGTTCTTCGGGCATATGGGCATTGAATGGAATCTGCTGAAAGAGCCGGAAGAATCCCTCGCCGAGTTGGCCGTATGGGTGGACGAATTCAAGAAGCATCGCGACTGGTTCGCCATCGACACCTGCGTGCACGCCGATTCCAATGATCCCGCCGTGCGACTCGACGGCATGGTGATGCCGAATCGCGACGCCGCCATCTACCGTTTCACCCAACTGACCACCAGCCAGACCTATCCGGCCGCACCGGTGCATCTGCCCGGTCTCGACCCCGAACGCACCTACCGTGTGAGCCCGCTTGATCCGAGCCTGGATCTGACCGGTCTCACCAACGGGCAGAGCACGCTCGGCTGGTGGAATGAGGAAGGCGTGGTGATGACCGGCGAAGCGTTGCAGCGCTATGGCATCCGCCCGCCGTCCCTCCACCCTCAGCAAGCCGTGCTGTTCAAGGCTGTGGCGTGTTAAGCTGACCGCCCGTTGGGTGTACGGCAGTCGCTCCCCAACGCTCCCCCAAACGTACCAAGCGCACCCAAGCGCACCCAAGCGCCCCCAGCCACAAGCCGTCCTGACTCCATGCGCGTACTCCTAACGCACTTTTCGCACGAATCGAGCGCAAAACGTGCGATTTTCAGCCGTTTTGCATCCATTTCGCGCGAAAAGTATGTACGGTGGCCGGATCCCGTCCGATTCGTGCGAAAAGTACGTTAGACGGCCGGAACTGGCGTGTTTTGCACCCGATTCGTGCGAAAAGTGTGCTCGGGGTACGGGCGCTGCGCGGGACACGCACGCGGGGATGCGGGCACACGCCGTTATGGAAATGCGCTAGCCGATGTGCTTGACGATGACGCGACTGGCGGCGGCTTTGGCCCACAGCTGCCAGTCGTGATTCATAATCGTGAACTTCACCGGCTGGGTCTGGCTATGCCGGTAGTACCGAATGCCGTCACGCAAGGAATCCGTGCTCAGCTTAGCCAGAAAAGCGGATTCGCCGGCAATCATCACATGACCGGGCATGGCGATGTTCGCCACCGTAGCCACCAGTGCGCCCAATCGGAAACAGGTACGTTTCACTAATTGTGTGGCTTGAGGAATGTGGGCGCGGGCGTCGGCAGCGAAATCCTCGAACGTCACCGGTCGCCCCACGATTGCGGAATACTGCTCGGCAATCGAATCGTCAGTCAGACATTGCGAACATCCGATGTGTCCTCTGGTGCATCGCGGCCCCTCCGGGTCGATCAATACATGGCCTACCAGTCCGTAGCTTTTGTCCGGGTACCGGACCGGTTCGCCATGCACAGCCAGCGAATAGCCGACACCCACACCGATCGTCACCACGGCGAACATATCCAATCCCACGCCCGGCCCGAACCAAGAGGCATCCACAAGCAGCGAATCGATATCGTTGAAGACTCCGCATGGCAGCCCGGTCGCCGCACCGACCATCGCTCCCAAATCCGTACTGTCCTCCCAATGCAGGAACGGCGCAAACGTGACTATGGAATCATCGATCACATGGCCGCCTACGGCCACGCCGACTGCACTAGGTGCCGCCAATCCTGCAGCAGCCACATCGTTGGCGCAAGCCGAGACCAACTGCGCAATCGCACCGGTCACATATTCAGGCGACTGATCCTCACCTATCGGCAGCTCATGACGTCCGGACACCACTTCACCATGCGCGTTGACCGCTGCCGACACAATCGATGTGCCATGCACTTTGACGCCTACAAACGTGCGTGCGTTGGCGCACAGCACCAGCGAGGTCTGCGGACGGCCGCGACGTTCGGTGCTTTCGCGAGGCGTAAATCGCTCCGGAAGTTTGCCGGTCCGCATGCCAGCTACCGCATTCGCCGGCACCTCCTCGATCACGCCCGCGTAAATGAGATCACTGGTGATACGCGACAGCGCGCCCTGGCTCAATCCCAGCATCTGCGCCAGTGTGGTGCGCGCGATCGGCCCGTATTGGGCCACGGCCGCCGCCACACGATGCGTATGCTCGGACCCGGTAAACCATTGCGGGATCGCATTGGCATCAGACATACAGGCAGCCCCTTCGCGCTTTTTGACTCGCTGTTGACTCGCTTTTTCTTGCGTTCATCACAAAAATACATCGCGGCTCGGCACTCAGGCAAAGCGATGCGGCAATTCCACTCGTGATTGTGCCGGCAATTGCACCCAAGTTCCGCCGGTGATGGCAATTACTTTCCGGCACGCCCGTAAACCGGTGCGATGGGAATAAAACCATCGGACTGGTTCAATAATACGGTGACCATGCGTTGGATATCGGCGGCGGCTACAGCTAGCAGCAATCTGGCACAGCACCGCAACCGATGATTCCGGCTCGTGGAAGCACACGTCGCACATGGCCAACAACGAAGTTCCCATAGAAAGGTTGCCGGTATGACCACCCCGCAGCGCACTACCATTCCCGACACTATCCGCACGAACGGCGCCACCCCGAATCCGTGGTGGTCGAACGCCGTCGTCTACCAGATCTACCCGCGTTCCTTCCAGGACACCAACGGCGATGGTTTCGGTGATCTCAAAGGCATCACCTCCCGTCTCGACTATCTCGCCGACCTCGGCGTGGATGTGGTGTGGCTCTCCCCCGTGTACAAGTCTCCGCAGGACGACAACGGTTACGACATCTCCGATTATCGCGACATCGACCCGTTGTTCGGCACCTTGGAAGATATGGACGAGCTGCTGGTCGAAGCGCATAAGCGCGGCCTGAAGATCGTGATGGATCTGGTCGTCAACCACACTTCCGACGAACACGCCTGGTTCCAGGCCTCCAAGGATAAGAACGACCCGCATGCCGATTGGTACTGGTGGCGTCCGGCCCGTCCAGGCTTCGAACCCGGCACTCCCGGTGCCGAGCCGAACCAGTGGGGTTCCTACTTCGGCGGCTCCGCATGGGAGTACTGCCCGGAACGCGGCGAATACTTCTTCCACCAGTATTCAAAGAAGCAGCCTGACCTCAACTGGGAGAACCCGGATGTGCGTCACGCCGTATACGACATGATGAACTGGTGGCTGGATCGCGGCATCGACGGCTTCCGCATGGACGTCATTACGCAGATTTCCAAGACCATCGACAAAAACGGCAAGCTGCCGGGCGAGCCGGGATCCGAAATTGAGGATTACCCGGTGGGTCCGGAGGGCTACTCCTCCCCATTCCCGTGGTGCTCCGACGGTCCGCGCGTGGATGAGTTCCTTGCCGAGATGCGTCGCGAAGTGTTCGAAAAGCGCGAAGGCTTCATGAACGTGGGCGAGGCACCGGGCGTCACGCCGGCCCGCAACGAGCACATCACCGATCCCGCCAATGGTGAGCTGGATATGTTGTTCCTCTTCGACCACGTTGGCGTTGACCAGAAGCCTTCTTCCAAGTGGGATGTCGTCCCGTTCGAGGTGAAGAACCTGCGCGAGAAGATGGCCGGCCAGCAGGAGGCGGTGAAGGACACCGGTTGGGCCAGCCTGTTCTTCTGCAACCATGATCAGCCGCGCGTGGTCTCCCGCTGGGGCGACGATTCCACCGAAGAATCCCGCGTACGTTCGGCGAAGGCGTACGGCTTGCTGCTGCACATGCACCGCGGCACCCCGTACATCTATCAGGGTGAGGAGCTGGGCATGACCGGCGCTCACTTCAAGAGCCTGGACCAGTACCGCGATCTGGAGTCGCTCAACGCCTTCCGCCAGCGCGTCGAGGAGGCGAAGATCGTTTCGCCGGAAAATATGATGGATGCGCTGGAGCTGATCAGCCGCGACAACGCCCGTACGCCGATGCAATGGGATGCGTCCACCTACGCCGGATTCACCGCACCGGATGCCGCTGTCGAACCGTGGATTTCCGTGAACCCGAACAAGGCGGAAATCAATGCGGCCAGCGAATTCGACGACCCGGATTCGGTGTACGCGTTCTACAAGAAGCTGATCGCCCTGCGCCACGAACGCGCGGTGATCGCCGCCGGTGACTGGCATCTGATCGACGCGGATGACGAGCATGTGTATGCATTCACCCGCACGCTGAACGCCGAGAAGCTGCTGGTGGTGGCCAATCTGTCCGGCCGTACCGTCGATCTGCCCCGTGAGTCTGCCGAGCTGGTGGCCACCGGCGTGGCGGAACCGGATGTGCTGATCTCCACCTATGGCGCTTCGCACGCTGTGGTCTCCTTGGCCAACGGCGAGCTCGATCCGTGGGAGGCTGTGGCCATCCAGCTGTAACGGTTGATCTTCAGTGATGCTGTTTGTGGGGGGGTGTTAGCGGTGCGTGAACCGCCAACACCCCCTCATTTATTGGTTCTTCTCAGGAACTCTGAGAAAAAACCGCGCTGCGGTGATGTCAGTGCGGTTTTTTCTCGCAACGGACCGTAATTTCGAGAAAAACCTGCGCTCACTCCGTCTCAGTGCGGTTTTTTCTCGCAATACCCGCACCGACAAGTCGTCAAAAACCTTGGAATCCGGACATTTGCCGCTACCGTCACCAACCACCGTCTTACAATGTCCATCATGGAACAAAAGGACGTTTTGAAAGCGCTGCAACGCGATCACGCAGCGGAACTGAAGCTCGCCGCCAAACGACTCAAGGGTACTGCCCGCCACACCGAGATCATTCCCTCGCCGGCGCTCAGCGAGATGACCGGCCATGAGATTCTGCTCAAGCCGGAGAATCTTCAGGTCACCGGTTCGTTCAAGATTCGTGGCGCCTACAACAAGATCGCCTCCCTGTCCGAGGAGCAGCTGGCCCGCGGCATCGTCACCGCATCCGCCGGCAACCATGCACAGGGCGTGGCATATGCGGCTCGCGAGCGTGGCGCCAAGGCCACCATCTGCATGCCGCAAATCACTCCGCCGCTCAAGGTGGATGCCACTAAGGCCTACGGTGCCGATGTGGTGCTCTATGGTGATGTGTTCGATGAAGCCGCAGCGCACGCCGCCGAACTCGCCGAAACCCAGGGCATGATTTATGTGCCGCCGTTTGACGACTATGAGGTCATCTGCGGTCAGGGCACTATCGGCCTGGAGATTCTCGAAGACGTACCGAACGTCACCGATGTGGTGGTGCCTCTCGGCGGCGGTGGTCTCGGTGCCGGTGTGGCGTTGGCCATCAAGACGTTCAAACCTGAAGTGCGCGTGATCGGCGCCATTCCGGAAGGCTCTCCGGCATGGAAGGATTCGTTGGCTTCCGGCCACGTGTCCCCGGCTGATCAGGTGCTTACTTCCGCCGAGGGCGTGGCAGTCAAGCATCCGGGCGATCTGCCGTTCGCACTGCTCAACGAATTCCTGGATGATCTGGTCACCGTTTCCGAGCGTGATATCAATGAGATGATTCTGCTGATGCTGGAGAAGCATAAGCTTGTTGTGGAGGCGGCCGGTGCCGTGTCCTTGGCCGCACTCGAACACCTCAACCTGCGTTCGCGCAAGTTCGCTCAGGCCGGCGGACCGCATGTGGTAGTGCCTATTATGTCCGGCGGCAACATCGACACCGTGACGATGGGTGCCGTTATTCAGAAGGGTATGATCGCCCGCGGCCGCATCATGAACTTCGAGGTCGAACTGCCGGATACGCCGGGACAGCTTGTCAAGGTGGCGACGCTACTCGCCGAACAGCGTGCCAATGTTATTGCGCTTGACCACGATCAGTTCAAGGCGTCCGGCCACTACACCAACGCGGTGTCTCTTGGAGTCACGGTCGAAACCAATGGTCCGGATCACATCGACCGCATCCTTGCGGCGTTGCGTCAAGCCGGCTTCCAGCCCAAGCGCATCTACTGATACAGCTCCCGTCGTTGTTATCCTTCGCGAAAATGACTCACTGACCGACCGTCAGTGAGTCATTTTCGCGAAATGGGCGCAATGGTCCGCAGTGCTACTGTGCACAGCACCACCATGGATCATTGCGGATTACCGCGCTTCCGCGGCAATCGTCTCGTCCACCAACTTCGGCAACGCGACGGCGATGTCCTCGCGAATCAGTCGCGTGGCCAGACGGTCGTACTGGGTACGGCCCATGTTCATAATCGTGATCGGCACTCCGGCTTGGGCCGCCACCGGTACGATACTTGCTGCCGGGAAGACTTCCAGCGTCGAACCGATCACCCACAGCTCGTCCGCTTTCGTGGCCCGCTCATAGGACTTCTCCATCGCCCCGTCCGGCAACGCCTCGCCGAAATACACCACGTCGGTTTTGATCAGTCCGTTGCATGGCATATCACCGCGGTACTTCAACTTGCGATGGCAGTGCGGATCCGGCTCTTCGTCCAGCTTGGCCATAATGTCCGCCGTATTGTACTTCTGATGACACTTCATGCAATGCGAAGTACCGATGGTGCCATGCAGATTCACGATAAGGTCCGGTGAATTACCGGCCTTCTCATGCAATGCGTCGAAATTCTGTGTGGCCAGCAGCGTCAGCATACCTGCCTGTTCCAGCTTGACCAGCGCCTTATGCGCCGCGCCTGGCTGTGCATTCCACACCGGCGACTCCTTCTGCCACCGCCACGAATACTCACGGGCCTCGGCATCGTTCAGGAACAGGTCGATGTCGTATACGCTCATCTGGTCCGGATGCTTGGTCCACACGCCATCCGGACCACGGAAATCAGGGATGCCTGCGGACGTCGAAATGCCCGCTCCAGTCAATACTGCAATCTTTTTGGTCATAGCTATAGGTATACCCGCATGAGATGAATGACGGCATAGGACAGTCGCCATCCGATGTCACTTATCGCAGGTTCCAGTGATTTGCTGCACTAGTTGTTCCAGCCTGGCCTCACGATTCGCTTTCACCAACTCGCATTCCCACACCACAATCACACGCCATCCAGCAGCCTCCAATTCGGCATGCTGCGCAGCATCACGAGTTTTATTGCGCAGAAGCTTAGCTGTCCAGAATTCAATGTTTGATTTCGGCATCGAATATTTGGGGCAATGTTCGTGCGCATGCCAAAAACACCCGTTAACGAATACTATCGTGCGATATTTCGGCAGCACTACATCCGGATGCCCGGGGTATCGTTTGTCGTTCTTCCGAAATCTCAACCCATGACGAAACAGATAACTACGTACCAGCACTTCGATCGAGGTGTCTTTGCCGCGAATATGGGACATCGTGTACGAACGAGTGCCACGCTCATATTTTTCCTCACGTTCCCGCAAGCTGCGACTGCTGGACCTCTTTCGCTCGCTTGCCACGTACACCCACCTCACTCTGTCTTATCCAACGACCGACTCTCATGGAATCAAGATCGACGCGGCCTCTGCAACACAATAACTCATTGAAGGATTCCTACAACAGCGTAAGGTCAGCACACGATGAGAAAATGTTTCACGTGAAACATCGCGTCATCATCATTGGTTCCGGCCCTGCCGGATACACGGCAGGTATTTATCTGGGGCGAGCCGGTTTTAACCCGCTGATCATTACGGGTGCTCTAGCCCCCGGAGGCCAGCTCGTCAACACCACAGAGGTGGAAAACTTCCCGGGATTCCCGGACGGTATTCTCGGCCCGGAACTGATGGATCGCATGCGCGAGCAGGCCGAACGGTTCGGAGCGGAATTTCTCCCTGCCGACGTCGTATCGGTGGAAGCACTCCCCCAGCACGACGGACGTCCACAATACCGATTAACCACTTCGGACGACGAACAGTTCGAGACCGCTGCCGTTATCGTGGCCACTGGATCCAACGTACGTAAACTCGGTGTCCCCGGCGAAGAGGAGATGTCTGGCAACGGTGTCTCCTACTGCGCCACCTGCGATGGATTCTTCTTCAAGAACAAGCCCATCGTTGTAGTCGGCGGCGGCGATTCGGCATTCGAGGAGGCTTTGTTCCTCACACGATTCGGCTCCTCCGTCACCTTGATTCATCGTCGCGACACTTTCCGCGCCTCACAGATTATGGTCGAACGCGCTAAGGCCAACCCCAAGCTCACCTTGCTGACCAATACCGTTGTCACTGCCATCAACAGCGACTCCCCGTCAGCTGCGGAACCTGCCGCCAAATCCAACAGCATCACCCCCACTCCAGCCAATGCTGATGCGAATCAAGCAGACACCGACTCTTCTCGTGCTGAAACTTCCACTGCCACGCCGTCACCGTCCATCACACTCCCCGGGGTAGGCAACAAGTCCCAAGGTGACTCAGTCCTTGGCGGCACTGTTCTCGGTAATACAGTCCTTGGTGGCAAGCTCTCGCTGAACGCTGGCAGCCTGCTGTCTGGATTGCCTCAGCGACCACAGAAGCATGTCACTAGCGCCACGCTCCGTAATACCGTAACCGGCGAGGAAAGCACGCTTGACTGCAACGCGATCTTCGTGGCGATCGGACATACTCCCGCCACCGACTTCGTAGCCGACGTAGTGAATCGTGATGCGGACGGCTACATCATCGTGGATGGTGGCAGCACCCTCACCAACGCTCCGGGCATTTTCGCCGCCGGTGATTGCGTGGACCGCACCTATCGCCAAGCCATCAGTGCCGCCGGCATGGGTTGCCGCGCCGCCCTTGACGCCCAGTCATATCTGGAAGAGGCTTAACCCTTTCACCCTCCCCTCAGTCTGGAATAGCCTGACCTGTGCATAAAGCCCAAGCTGCGTGAACGCGCTCAGCTTGGGCTTTATGCAACCATAGCCTCGCTAACTCAATCAACCATTAATACAAACCCGGCTGAATGGTATGCGCCAAATAGACCAGCGCATCGTCCCTATGATCAAGCCACCACTCCGCATCACTCAGCGTACGGATCTTACGAATCAGACGATCGTAAAGCGGAAGCTCATCTTCCGGCGCACACTTCACCAATACACATGCCTGTTGCAGTACCCGTCGGCGAATGTGGTCGGCTTCGATAGCATGCTTTTCATCACCCCATAGCGGCACAAAGCATGACTCATGCCCCAATGCACGCGCCGCCTCACACTCAGGACACCGACTTGTCTCCGCAGCACGGATACGAGCCGCAACCACCGCATATGGGCCCGACGTATTCACCAGCGTGGAATGCTTGCACTTACGAAAGACCCTTTTCATACCCATGACACCCTCCTGCGCTAGAACGTTTGTTCGACTACAGGATTATGGTAACCATGGCTCACAGAGACGGTAAAATTTTACCGACACGGCCCATTTTCCGCCATTCCTCGCCCCTTGAGGCAAAAAATCGGATTGATTGCGGCACAGCAAAGCCCCACCACAATCAATCCGAAATTCGATATCACACCCAGTGACTATCCTTACCAGCCTCGTCGTTCTGCGAGGGAACCAGCAGCTGCAGAATACGATCCATATCTTCCGGAGAGGAGAATACGATTTCGATGCGACCGTGCTTCTTGGTGCCCTTGATAGACACCTTCGTATCGAAATGATTCTCCAGGCTCTGCTGAATAGCCGAACCCACCCACGGATTGGTCTTCGATGTCTTCGGCTTCTTGGGCTGCTCTCCCGAGGCGATTTTCATCGAAACAATTTCCTCGGTGCTACGCACCGACAGGCCCTCCGCAATAATGCGAGAGGCGAGTTTGTCCATCTCCTCTGGATCGCTCAGGCCGAGCAGCGCACGCGCATGTCCGGATGACAGTACGCCAGCGGCCACCTTCTTCTGCACCGCCGCCGGAAGGTTGAGCAATCGCAGCGTGTTGGCAATCTGCGGGCGCGATTTGGACACCGACTTGGACAGCTGAGCCTGAGTCAGGCCGAATTCCTCGATCATCTGCTGGTATGCCGCGGCTTCTTCGAGAGGATTCAACGCTACGCGATGCAGGTTCTCCAGCAACGCATCGCGAAGCATGTCGTCGTCAGCCGTGGTCTTGACGATAGCTGGGATGGTTTCCAGTCCAGCCAGCTGCGACGCACGCCAACGACGTTCGCCCATAATCAGCTCATACGGGCTGTCCATACGCCCGGCGAACGGATTGGCGCTGGATTCCTCGGTCTCCCCCGACTTCTTCGCTGCAGCAATCTGATCCGCAGGACGGCGACGCACTACAATCGGCTGCAGTACACCCACTTCCTTGATGGAAGCGGACAGTTCGTTCAGCTCGTCTTCATCGAAGATCGTACGCGGCTGATGGGCATTCGGGCCAATCTCCGCGAGCTTAAGCTCGGCAAGATATCCGCCTTCCACCGGCTTCAGTTCCGGCTGCGCATCCTTATCCTTGTCCTTATCGTTCTTGGCCTTAGTGCCCTTATCCTTCGTCTCGACAGTTTTGGAAGCCGCCTCCGAGGCAACGTTCGGTGTTTCACGTGAAACATTGGAACGATCACGCTGAGGCGAAACCGCTTCCTTATTGGTCTTCGGGGAGACGGCATCCGCCAAAATAGCAGATGACGGCGAAGTTGAAGCGGGCTGAGTGGAGGAGGAAGTAACGTCACCACCGAAGAACAGATCGCTGGGGTGAGCGATGGAACCGACGCTCGGCATCGCGGCTCGTTTTGCCGCGGACTTCTTATCGGACTTATCGGCAGTTTTCGGCGCCGACTTCACAGGCGCAGAAGCCGCAGGCTCGGTCTTCTCGGCATCAGGTAACAGCTCAAGCTGTGAGGATTTGACGCTCTCCTCCCCTGGAAGTGTGGGGAACAATGCGCCAAGGCCTTTGCCAAGTCGTGATTTCGATGCCATTACTTGTTCCTCCTCGCCTCAATAGCGTCGAGTACCTGTTGCGAACGTTTTGCGATTTCCAATGCGGCCTCACCATAGGAGATGGCTCCAATGCCACGCGGATCATAGGCGATAACCGACTGGGAGAAGCTCGGCGCCTCGGAGATCTTCACCGAACGTGGGATGGTTGTATCCAGCACAATGCTGGGATAATGTCCCTTCACTTCATTGTAGACTTCACGACTCAGCAGCGTACGGCGGTCAAACATCGTCACCAGCATGGTGGAGACCAGCAGCACCGGGTTGAAATGCTCCTGCACCAAGCCGATGGTGTTGATGAGCTGGCCCAAACCTTCCAGCGCATAATATTCGGCCTGAATCGGAATCAACATTTCCGTCACGGCGCACATAGCGTTGATCACCAGTAGACCCAAGCTCGGCGGGCAGTCGATGAACACGTAATCATAGTGCTTGTCCGATTGACGCAAGTACAGGTCAAGCGCATCTTTCAGCAGGGTGTTACGGTTCGGCAGATCTGCCACTTCCAGTTCGGCACCGCTCAAATCGATAGAAGCCGGCACCACATCCAGCGTCGGGAAATCCGGGCAGACCGACAGCACATCCCCCAGTCCGGCACGGCCTTCAATGACGTCATAAACGGACGGATCACCTGAGGCGTGCGGCACTCCTAGTGCGGTGGATGCATTGCCCTGCGGATCCATATCGATGACCAGTACCTGTGAACCCTTGTTCGCCATAGCGGCGGCCATATTCACAGTGGACGTGGTCTTGCCCACACCACCCTTCTGGTTGGCCACGGCAATACGACGAGTCCGCTGCGGCTTGGGGAAAACAGCCTCCTGCAACGCGCTATACCGCGAGCTCTCATCGGCCATTTGATTGCCCAGTCCTGAACCATGACCATCAAATATGCGATGCAATGTTTCGGAAGCCGATTCTATTGGCTCCGACTGATGATCCATGGTGGCCATCGTTCCTCCTTGCACAGACGTATGTTCCAGTGTTCTCATTCGTGTGGACATGATCTCACACACATTCCAAAGTTATCCACATTTTCATCATATGTTGTGGATAACCGTGGATAAGTGCCCCCGATCATGTCTGATTATCGCGTTTTCTATCGACGATAATCGTTGAAATATCAATCTTTTGCTCTGTTGTGCACATCTTTCGGAAAAATTGTGGATAACTTTTCTGTGCACTCGGAAATGTGGATAACTAGTGCTTCGAGACCACTATTAACCCCACATATAGTGTCTGTTTAACGCTTGTCGATCAACACTACATGCGTGGGCTCCAGATCGGGTCCTACTGCCGCCTCCACGACCCGCGGACGTCGACCGCCGAAGCGCGTGATCTCCTTTTCGGCCTTCACCAGCTCAGCCTGAGCCGACCGACCCTTCAGCGCGACAAGCCGTCCAGCTGGCTTGAGCAACGGCAAGGTCCAGCCAGCCAACTTGGTCATTGGTGCAACAGCACGACAGGTCACCACCGCAAAGGGATGAACGGCGAGCTTGCGAACTTGAGCAATCACCGCATCAGAACGATTACGTTCGATAGTGACATTGTCCAGTTCCATCAGATCGGCGCATTCCTGCAGCCATTCCACACGACGTTCCATCGGTTCAATCAGCGTGAACTGATGATCCGGCAGACAGGCCGCAGCCACCAAACCCGGAAAACCGCCACCGCTACCAACGTCGGCTACGGTTTTGAATTTGGCATCACGCGTCGCGGACTGAATGAAAGGCACCACAGCGGCTGAATTCAGAATATGACGCTCCCAGATGATATCGACATCACGAGGACCGATCAAACCGCGAGGCTCCCCCTCTTCCGCAAGCTTGGCATGGAAACGTTCCAGCACCGGCAACGCGTCGCCCAGCACTTCCGCCAAAACCGGCGAATGATCCAGCACGTCTGTCATGACTTGTTTCCTTCCTTCACAGTTCAGTGCCCTGTGATCGTACCTGCATCAGACTCATCAGGTTCGTTGTACTCAGAATCACCGTCACAATCGTGATGTTTCACGTGAAACTCAGCAATGTCCAACCAATGTCCCGACACAGAAATGGCGTCGCTTATCACGACGCCATGCGTTGTTTCACTGTCACGGACTACCGACTACAGCGAATCACTCCTGATCAAGGTCATCGTCGTCAACAAGATCCTCGGACTTGTTCTTCAGATATACCGTCACATAGCGATGCGGTTCCTCACCATGGGAGCGAGACTTCAGTCCCTCCTCGCGGACCACATCATGCACTACCTTGCGCTCGAAGGAGTTCATCGGCTTGAGATCCACCGGTTCTCCGGTATCCTTCACTGCATCGATGGCGTCAAGAGCCAAGTCGCGCAGGTACTGACGCTTGCGTTTCAGGAAGCCATCCACATCGACGATCAGATGCGAACGCTCGCCGGTTTTCTGCTGCACGGCGAGACGGGTCAACTGCTGCAATGCATCAACCACTTCGCCGTTGCGTCCAATCAGATGTTTGATATCGGTGTCGTCGTCGGCCACAATCTGCACCGTCGGTCGATCGTTACGCACACCCATTTCGATATCACCTTCATAATCGGCGATATCCAACAAGCCCTCAAGGTAGTCAGCCGCGATGTCAGCCTCTTCGTTGAGCTGATCGATCGTCTTGACGTCGTCCTGTGCCATGCGTTACTCCTTCATGTCGGCGTTGATTCCAAGTCTAAATCCCTACGCCCCCAACATAGGGAAGAACACGAAAAAACACATCGGCACGTGTGCGGTGTTTCACGTGAAACATCATCACACACGTGCCGAGATGCAATCATGCACTATTTCTTCTTCCGCTTACGCTGCGGTTGCTGCCTTTGGAAACCTTGCGTAGCCTTGCGCTCAGCCTCCTCCTTGGCCTTCACCAGAGCCTCCTCTTCCAGAGAAGGAAGACCGGCCTTCTCGCGACGGGCATTTTCAATACGATGGTCGCGCTTTTCCTTATCGGCAGCTGCCGGCGAACCCGGGGTCGGGAAGTTCGTAACCTGCCAGATCGTACGCAGCAAGTTGCACACGTTGTTGGTCAGCCAGTACACCAGCACAGCGAACGGCATGGTGACACCCGAGAAAATGTACATCACCGGGAACAGCCACAGCATCATCTTCTGCATGCTTTCCTGCTGCTTGTTCATCGAAGCGGCAGGCGTGTTGCGCTTCATGCTGAAGTAAGTGGTGAACCACAGGCAGAAGCACATGAGGAACACGAAGGTGCCGATCACGATCTTGCCGCCCATGCTGGCAGAAGTGAGATTGTCGGTCACGGACACGATGCCGAACACGTCGGTTTCGGTGAACTGCTGTGCGGTGGCCTTATCGAACGCACCGAGCGGTCCACGTACGCCGTTGGCAATGTATGGAATGGCCGACAGCGTGTAGAACATGGACATGAACACCGGGCTCTGAATCAGCAACGGCAAGCAGGAACCGGCCGGATTGGCGTCATTGTCCTGATAGAGCTTCATCATTTCACGGCTCAGCGCTTCCTTCGAAGCCTGATCCGTCTTGCCCTTGTACTTGTTCTGGATGCGCTGCATCTTCGGCGCCAAAGCCTGCATCTTACGCATCGACTTCATCTGCTTATAGAACAGCGGGAAGATGCAGATCTGCACCACCAGCACCAGGCAGATAATGGCGATAACCCAAGAGACGCCGATATCATTCATGCCGAGCATGACCATGAAGTCATGCACCAGCTTCAGAATCCAGGTCTGGAGCCACTCGACAGGGGTCAGGAGCTTATAGAAGAATCCCCAGAACCCGCTATCGAGAAAGAATTGGTTGGGATTAGTCATCGATGGGCCTCTCCTTGGATATTGGCCAATGGTGTCAGTCGAGGCTCCTCATGAGCCTTCGACCAGGAAAATCTGTAAAAAACTGAATATCGCTGCGGCACGTCGTCTATTCCCCCGCGACTCCACGGCCGGCAGCGAAGCAATCGTAATACGGCGAGCACTCCCCCTTTGAAGGCACCGTACCGTTCGAACGCTTCAATGGCGTAATTTGAGCATGACGGATAATACTTGCAACAAGGCGGTGTATTCGCGGAAATGTGACGCTGGTACCAGCGCACACCGCGAATCATCACCGCCTTGATGGAAGTAGACATGTCACTTCGCCTTATGCGACACCGCGGCAAAGCACTTTGCAATCTGCTGATCCAAAGAATCGAACGAGGCTGAAGCCGCACTTGGCTTGGCGCGCAACACAATATCGCAATGCTCCGGGAGTTGGTGCTCATGCATCCTGGCCAGGATTCGGAACCTGCGCTTTACCGTATTACGGGTAACCGCCTTGCCTACGGATTTGGATACGGCCAAACCCAGGCGACGATGATTCGCCTGGTCGTCATGCTGGTCGTCGAGCACCAGATAATGCACGACGATGTCCTTGCCACCGATTTTGCGACGACATTTGAGTACGCCGACAAAATCACGATGGCTTTTCAGCCGTTCCACCTCGACTATGCCGCTGTGGTAATGATCGCTGGGATCAGGCGGACAGGCTCTTGCGGCCCTTGGCACGACGACGGTTGATCACCGCGCGGCCGGAACGGGTGCGCATGCGCAGACGGAAGCCGTGCTTCATGTGACGACGACGGTTGTTCGGCTGGAACGTCCTCTTCATATCAATTGCTCCTAGGTCTATTTGGCAACGCTGACGCTGCCCTCACGTGAGTCAAGCTATACCAAAGTACTCTCACCCATGCCCTCAAGTCAAAACAGGGCAGGAGTTTTCACATTTCGGACTTTCGGCGCGTCGCGCCCGATTCCCCGGTAAACGGCGGAATATCAACCATTTGGCGGTAAAAGTTATCCACAAACTACACGTATGTTATTCACATTCCAGCAATTCCAACACGCGACACGGTGGATAACTTCCATAATTCGGAGTAAACATTACCTATTGCATCTATACGCGCGAACGAGACAAGGGGCCGACATGGTTAATGTTTCCGGCGACCCCGCAATCGAGGCCGCCCACATCTGGGCGGATACGCTGACCATGCTTAAGCATAGCGCCTCGCTGACCCCCCGTGAAAAAGGTTGGCTTGAAGGCGTGGTCCCGGAAGGGGCTTTCGGCTCGACCATCGTATTGTGCGTGGATAACAATGACACGCTGCAGGCCATTCAGGGCGATCTCAACGAACCGTTGCTGCACGCGTTGCATACCGTAACCGGCACTTCGATGTTCCCCGCGTTCAAGGTCGTGCCCCGCACCGAGACGAAACCGCAGACTCAGCCGGAACCGAAACCGCGTCATGCCGCGAAATCGTATACTCCGGCTGCCTCCCCTACTGTTACCGAATTCGCGAAGGATTCCCGCGCCAACCGTCATGCTCAGGCACCGAAGCCCGAGCCACGACCGGCCGCGCCGGCACCGCCCAAGGAACCACAGTTCCCGGTCGGTGGGCAGAAGATGAATCGCGATCCGGAGACTCATCTCAATAAGAACTTCACTTTTGATTCCTTTGTGCCGGGCGATTCCAACCGTTTCGCCCGAACCGTGGCTTTGGCCGTGGCCGAAGGATCGGGTCAGGATTTCAACCCGTTGTGTATTTACGGCGGATCGGGTTTGGGTAAAACCCATCTGCTCAATGCCATCGGCAACTATGCGTTGGTCAAGGACCCCAGTCTGAAGGTGCGTTACGTCACCAGCGAGGAATTCACGAACGAATTCATCGACGCGCTGCAGAATCCGAACCAGAGTCAGGGCCAAATCGCCGAGTTCAACCGACGCTACCGTCAGGTGGATGTGCTGTTGATCGACGATATTCAGTTCCTTGGCGGCAAGGAAGCAACGCTGGATCAGTTCTTCCATACGTTCAATTCGTTGCACCAGGCGAATAAGCGTATCGTCATCGCCTCCGATGTGGCACCGAAGAATCTCAAGGGCTTTGAAGCTCGACTGATTTCGCGCTTTGAATCGGGCCTTACCGTAGACGTCAAGCCGCCGGATCTGGAGACTCGTATCGCCATTCTGCGCATGATCGCGTCGATGAACGGCTCCAAGATTCCCAATGACGTGCTCGATCTGATCGCCGAACGCTTCACCGAGAACATTCGTGAGCTGGAAGGCGCGTTGACCCGCGTGACGGCGGTCGCCTCGCTGAGCAATCAGCCGGTGACTCGCGCGTTGGCCGAGCAGACGCTACAGGATTTCTTCACCACAGATGTGGAAATCAAGCCCACGGACATCATCGGACAGGTGGCGAAGTACTTCCATCTGACTTTTGACGACTTGGTTGGCCGTTCGCGCACGAAAAATGTGGCATTGGCCCGGCAGATCGCCATGTATCTGGCCCGCGAAATGACCAGTATGAGCCTGTTGGACATCGGTGAGGTGTTCGGAGGCCGCGATCACACCACGGTGATGCATGCGTATACCCGCGTCAGCGACGAAATGCAGCAAAAACAGGAGATCTACAACTACGTGATGGAATTGACCGTCCGTTTGAAGCAGAATTCCAACGACTGACCCGTCTCGCTCAATCGATCTGACAGACCGTTTTCGGCACTTTTCCGCACTGCTCACGGAAAAGTGCCGTTTTTGTTTGCTCAGATCGATTCTGCTGGATACGCCCGAAACCTACCGCCGGGAACGCCTACCGCAGAAACGCTGTTGTCTTTCCTTTCCTCCCGCCAACATCCCGTCGCCTCTCGCCCGATGTTCGCTCGGCACCCGCCCTGACACTCACTTGCCTGCCGTCCACCCGACTGGTGCTCGGCACTCGCCTGACGCTCACCCGGCAAACGCCGAACAGCCCGCCGAACAGCCCGCCGAACAGCCCTCCCGGCACCCCAATCCAACAGAATCGATTTGACAGAACGTTTTTCGATGTTTTGCCCGCCGCCCGAAGAAAAGTGCCGAAAACGGTCTGTGAAACCGATTTTCCCAGCCGGAAACCGTCCGCAACACGCCGGCCAGCGCATAAGAAAGGGGAAAAGTTATCCACATGGTTATTCACAAATGTGGGTAAACCCTGCGGATAAGTCGTGGATGACCCACTGTTTTTCTGTGGATAACTCGTGCATAAATGCACATTCGACGTGGAAAACTCAAAACCGGCTTCGAGGCGGTGGATAACTCGGCGACTTGTCCACCGAATATTCAGAAGTTATCCACAACAGCTCACTACGTCTCTCGCATTGTCGCAGTAGGGCTTTCCCCACTTATCCACACTATCCACCGCGCTTATTATGACGATTACTTACGAACTTACGTAAAGGTCATCATCGCCACAGTAACGTCGCGAAGCCGGACGGCACCGAACCCACCGGCCAACAGCTAGAATGTTGCTCAGCCAATCTGATGAAGGGAACGAATACCACATGAAAGTCGAAATCGATACCGCAGCCCTGGCCGATGCCGTAGCCTGGACCTCCCGAGTCATCGACTCACGTCCCTCCAACCCGATCCTTGCCGGCATCAAGCTTGAAGCCATTGACGGAACTCTGCAGTTCTCCGCCTTCAATTACGAAATTTCCGCTCGCCACCACATCGAGGCCGGCGTGGACGAAGCCGGCAGCGTTCTGGTTCTGGGCAAACTGCTCGCCGACATCACCAAGTCGCTGCGTTCGGAGAAAACGATGCTGGCCACCGACGGTTCCACGCTGACCATCACTTCCGGCAAGTCGAAGTTCACGCTGCAGCTCATGCCGGACACCGAATACCCGGATCTGCCGGTGGTCCCGGCCATGCTCGGCCAAGTTGACGCCCAAACGTTCGTGCAGGCCGTCAGCCAGGCAACCGTCGCCGTCTCCCGCGAAGAAAATCGCCCGGTGTTGACCGGCGTGCGTATGCAGTTCCGCGGCGACAAGGTCATCATGACCTCCACCGATCGCTTCCGTCTGGCCCGTGCCACCTACACGTGGACCCCGGCTGATAGCAATGTTGATACCACTACGTTGGTGCGCGGCACCCTGCTCAAGGATGTGGCCCGCTCGCTGGACGAGCATCAGAACATCCAGCTTGATTTCGATGCCGACAGCCCGACGCTGCTGGGCTTCGAAAACGCCGGCCGCGTCTCCACCTCTCAGCTCATCGACGGCGAATTCCCGGCGGTGGACCGCCTGTTCGCCGACGACTACCCGATTCAGGCCGTGGTCAACAAGCAGGATCTGCTCGATGCCATCAGCCGCGTGGCATTGGTGGCCGAACGCAACGCTCCAATTCGCATGACCTTCTCCGGTCAGGAACTCGCGCTGTCCGCAGGTTCCGTGGATGAGGCCCAGGCCAACGAAACGCTGGATATCGACATGGATGGCGACGACATCACCGTCGCCTTCAACCCCTCCTACCTCAAGGAAGGTCTGTCCGCCGTGACCGAGCCGTACATTCGCATCAAGATGACGACCCCGGTCAAGCCGGTCGAGTTCAACGGTCAGCAGGAGTCCGATTCCGACGAATCCATGGATTACCGCTACCTGCTGGTGCCGATGCGCTTCAACAACTGACCCCTCCCCACTACTCCCCACAATCCGAAAACCCCCGGTTTTCCGCGAAAAAGCTACGATGTATATCTCTCGATTAGCGCTCGACCACTACCGCTCCTGGAGTCAGGTAGTGGTCGATTTCGTACCAGGCGTCAACATTCTGGTCGGCCGCAACGGTCTGGGCAAAACGAATCTGGTGGAAGCCGTCGAAGTACTCTCCACCGGCACCAGCCACCGGGTTTCCAGCACGCTGCCGCTGATCGAGCGCGGAGAGTCGACCGCCACGATTCGCGCGAATGTGATGGATGGCCGTGCGGACGGCTTCGCAGATGGCCGCGTGGATGGTCACACGGACAGCGACACCGGCGATCGCACAAGAGAACAGGCCACCACCTATGAGGCCTCGATCCACGCGCGTGGCGCCAATCGCGCCCGCGTCAATTCCGGCGCTTCGGTGTATCTGCGCGACATCGTCGGAAGAATTCCCAGCGTGGCCTTCACCCCCGAAGATCAGCGTCTGGTATCGGGCGACCCGGCTTCCCGCCGCGGGTTCCTCAACCAAGCCGCCGCCCTGCTGGAACCGGACTATATGGCCACGCTGCAGCAGCTCACCCGCATCGGCCGGCAGCGGGCCGCCCTGCTCAAGCAGCTGGGGGCCGCCGCGAACACTGGGCAGCCGATGGATGCAACGCTCAGCGGTTTGGAGATCTGGACCGGTCAGTTCATCGAAACCGGCGTGGCCCTGACCCGTATGCGCAACCGGGTGGTCAACCGCCTTGCCGGGCCGTTCAGCGCGATATACGCCGATCTGGCTGGCGGCGGCGAGCCGGTCCGCCTCAACTATGCCCCCTCGTTCGATGAGGTGCTGCTGTACGGCGACAATCCGCACCCGCATATCAGTGAGCATTTCCAGCGCATCTACCCCGGCGAGGTGGCCCGCGGCGTGAACCTGATCGGTCCGCAGCGCGACGATCTCGAACTGACCCTGTCCGGCTGTCCCGCCCGCGAATTCGCGTCGAACGGCGAGATGTGGACCATGGCGTTGGCCTTGAAAATGGCGCTGTTCCGTGTGGTGCGCGAAACGTTGGCCATCAATCCGATCGTGATTCTCGACGATGTGTTCGCCCAGCTTGACGACCACCGCCGCACGCAGATTCTTGAGTTCGCCGGACGTCAGGATCAGGTATTGATTACGGTGGCTTCCCTCGGCGATGTGCCGGCACTGCCGAGCCGCGAGAAGGCTTATGTGATTGACGTCAGTACGTTGGCCGGTGTTCGTGACGGGAACGTTGCTGGTGCGTCCGGTGACGGTACGTCGGGCATCGGTACTGCCTCATCTTCGACTGATGCCGGCGCGGATGCTGCGTTTGCCGAGGCGATGGCCGCGGTGGTTCGCGCTCGGCAACGTCGGTCCGGGGAGTCCGGGACCGATGATGTGCCGGCAGAGACGTCCGCGTCTATCTCGACGTCAATCGCCGCCGAGTCGACTGAGGAGCGCTCGTGAAACCGCCGATCGCCCGTCAGCTGCATCTGGACGAGACCAAGCTGCCGGCTGAAGTATTCGAGCGTATCTCCCACCGCGGGGCGATACTGAAGGACCGTCGGCGTCGACGTGAGGAAGCCATCGAGAATTTCGGCAAGGCCGGACGCGACCCAGCCGAACTGGGCAGCGTGATGACCACCATCGCCGGCAACGGCGTGTGGTCCACGAATCTGAAGCTGGCGCAACTGCGCAATCATTGGGATCAGGTGGTCGGCCCGGGTGTGGCCGCACATTCAGCGGTGGCCGATTTCAGCGGCGGCGTACTGGTGATTCGCGCCGAATCGGCGGTATGGGCCACGCAACTGACCTATCTGATACCTCAGTTGACCGATACCATACGCAAGAATCTCAAAGGGCTGACCATCGACGAGATTCGCGTCACCGGGCCGGCCGTAGGCTATAGCCGTAAATGGGCCAGACGGAAATGAATCCATATGAATCCATATGAATCCAAAATAAGTCCTCTGGAGTCCGGCCTTCCGGAGTTCATCATGCTCAGCTCAGGACTCGGTGATTTCAGCAAGGCGGCTGCTGCAAAGCGACTTCAGTAATACGCGCAGATGAACATACCAACAACGAAAACTGCGAAAAACCTGAAGAAACCGCGTAGAAGCCTCGCTATGGCGCTCGTCGTGTTAGACGAGTAAAATCACATGCAGTATGGTCAAACGGCTGGAAGAGCCCTTTACGGGCTTCATAAGCCATAATACCCTTGCGAATGACCTTCATTGGCGAGGCTGACCCTGTAGTCATTGGGAGGAAGCCTGTTGGCAGACGAAACCAGCAAAGAGGAGCAGCTGAAGGCGGCTGCAGAGCACATCAACAGTGCGGAGCTCACCGAGGGCGAGCTCGACGAGTCGATGGCACCTGAGCATTACGAGGCGTCCGACCTCAAGGTTCTGGAAGGACTTGAGGCAGTACGTATTCGCCCGGGCATGTACATCGGTTCCACCGGTCCGCGCGGTCTGCACCACCTGGTCTACGAGATCGTCGACAACTCGGTGGATGAGGCGCTGGCCGGATACGCCAGCCATATCGAGGTCACCATCTTGCCGGACAACGGTATTCGCGTGGTGGACGACGGCCGTGGCATTCCGGTTGACGAGGTGCCCGGCGAAGGCGTCTCCGGCGTCGAGACCGTGATGACCAAGCTGCACGCCGGCGGCAAGTTCGGCGGTGGTGGCTATGCGGTCTCCGGCGGTCTGCACGGCGTGGGCATCTCCGTGGTGAACGCGCTTTCCACCCGCGTGGATATCGAAGTGCGTCGCCAGGGCTTCCACTGGACCCAGACGTATATCGACCAGCACCCCACCGCTCGCCTGAAGCAGGGCGAGCCGATGGCGGAAGGCGAGTCCACCGGCACATCGGTGACTTTCTGGGCCGATCCGAAGATCTTTGAAACCACCGTCTACGATTTCGAGACGCTGCGTTCCCGCTTCCAGCAGATGGCCTTCCTGAACAAGGGCCTGAAGATCAGCCTGACGGACCTGCGCGAGAACGATCAGGCCGGCGACGAGGTCACCGGCGATGACGTGCCGGACGCCGGCGAGACCCACCAGACCGTCACTTACCAGTACGCCAACGGCATCAAGGATTACGTCGACTATCTGGTCAAGACCCGCAAGGCCACCCCGGTCGAGGATGAAGTCATCAGCTTCGAGGCCGAGGATCTGAAGCTCGGCATCTCCGCCGAACTGGCGATGCAGTGGACCACCGCCTATTCCGAGGCCGTGCACACCTTCGCCAACACGATCTCCACCACCGAAGGCGGCACCCATGAGGAAGGCTTCCGCGCGGCGCTGACCAGTCTGGTCAACCGGTACGCCCGCGAGAAGAGCATCCTGAAAGACAAGGACGAGAACCTCTCCGGCGACGACGTGCGTGAAGGCCTGACCGCCGTAATCTCCGTCAAGCTCACCAACCCGCAGTTCGAAGGCCAGACCAAGACCAAGCTCGGCAACTCCGAGGCCAAGACCTTCGTGCAGCGCGTGATGACCGACAAGCTCGGCGATTGGTTCGACGCACACCCGTCCGAGGCCAAGAACATCATCCAGAAGGCCATCGAAGCCTCCCGCGCGCGCCTGGCCGCCAAGAAGGCCCGCGAGAACACGCGCCGCAAGTCCATCTTCGAGTCCGCCGGCATGCCGGACAAGCTCAAGGACTGCCAGTCCTCGAATCCGGAAGAGTGCGAGCTGTTCATCGTGGAGGGTGATTCCGCAGGCGGCTCCGCCATTCAGGGCCGCAACCCGATCACCCAGGCCATCCTGCCGCTGCGAGGCAAGATTCTGAACACCGAGCGCGCCAGCCTGGACCGCATGATGAAGTCCGACACTATCGAATCGCTGATCACCGCGGTCGGCGGCGGCTATGGCGAGGACTTCGACATCTCCAAGGTGCGCTACCACAAGGTCATCATCATGGCCGATGCCGATGTGGACGGCGCCCACATCGCCACCCTGAACCTGACCCTGTTCTTCCGCTACATGCGTCCGATGATCACCGCCGGCTACGTGTACGTGGCCATGCCGCCGCTGTACCGCCTGAAGTGGACCAAGGGCCCGCACGACTTCGTCTATACCGATGCCGAACGCGACCGTGTGCTCGCCGAGGGCAAGGCCTCCGGCCGTCAGCTGCCCAAGGGCGAAGGCATCCAGCGTTACAAGGGTCTGGGCGAGATGAGCTATCAGGAGCTGTGGGAGACCACCATGGACCCCGAACACCGCATCTTGAAGCAGGTACATATCGAAGATGCCGCCGCGGCCGACGAGACCTTCTCGATGCTGATGGGCGACGAAGTGGAGCCCCGCCGACTCTTCATCCAACGTAACGCCAAGAACGTGCGCTGGATTGACGCCTGATAACTAAAGGAAAACGAAGTGGCAGACGAAACGAACAACAACGAGAACGATCAGAACGACGAGCAGTTCACGCCGGATGGCTCGATGGAGCCGTTGAGCCCGCAGGAGGCAGACACTACCGACTACGGTCTGATGGAAAGCGGCGAACGCATCCAGCGCAAGGACCTGCAGCAGGAGATGCGTGAATCCTATCTGGCATACGCGCTTTCCGTCATCGTCGAGCGCGCCCTGCCGGATGTGCGCGACGGTATGAAGCCGGTGCACCGCCGTGTGGTGTACGCGATGTACGACGGCGGCTACCGCCCGGATCGCGGCTATAACAAGTGCTCGCGCGTGGTCGGCGATGTGATGGGTAAGTACCACCCGCACGGCGACTCCGCCATCTACGACACCCTGGTGCGCATGGCCCAGTCCTGGTCGATGCGCTACCTGCTGGTGGACGGTCAGGGTAACTTCGGCTCTCCCGGCGACGACCCGGCAGCCGCCATGCGTTACACCGAATGCCGTATGGCGCCGCTCGCCATGGAAATGGTGCGCGACATCGACAAGGACACCGTCGATTTCGTGCCGAACTACGACGGCAAGACGCAGGAGCCGACCGTACTGCCGGCCCGCTTCCCGAACCTTCTGGTCAACGGCTCCGCCGGCATCGCCGTGGGTATGGCCACCAACATTCCGCCGCACAACATGCGCGAGGTGGCCGAAGGCGTGCATTGGGCGCTGGAGCATCCGGACGCCAGCCGTGAGGAGCTGCTGGAGAATCTGATCCGCATCATCAAGGGACCGGACTTCCCCACCGGAGCCACGATTCTGGGCCACAAGGGCATCGAACAGGCCTACCGTACCGGCCGAGGCCTGATCACCATGCGTGCCGTGGTCAACACCGAGGAAATCAACGGCCGCATGTGCCTGGTGGTCACCGAGCTGCCGTATCAGGTCAACCCGGACCGACTGGTCGTCTCCATCCGTGAGGCCGTGCGCGACGGCAAGATCCAAGGCATCGCCGATATGCGCGACGAAACCTCCGGCCGTACCGGCCAGCGCCTCGTGCTGGTGCTGAAGCGCGACGCCGTGCCGAAGGTGGTGCTGAACAACCTGTACAAGCACTCCCAGCTGCAGCAGACGTTCGGCGCGAACATGCTGGCGCTGGTCGATGGTGTGCCGCGCACGCTGTCGCTCGACGCGTTCATCCGCCACTGGGTGAGCCACCAGCTTGACGTGATCGCCCGTCGCACCGCGTACTTGAAGCGTGAGGCCGAAGAACGCGACCACATCCTGCAGGGTCTGCTCAAGGCGCTGGACGCCATCGAAGAGGTGATTCGCCTCATCCGCTCCAGCCAGGGCCGTGAGGACGCTCGCCCGAAGCTGATGGACTTCCTGGGCATCGATCAGGTGCAGGCGGACGCCATCCTGTCGATGCAGCTGGTGCGTCTGGCCAACATGGAGGCCCAGAAGATCATCGACGAGCACAACGAGCTGCAGCGTCGCATCGCCGACTACATCGACATCCTCGCCAAGCCGGAACGCCAGCGCAAGATCGTGGGCGATGAGCTCGACGAGATCGTCGCCAAGTACGGCGACGAACGCCGCACGCGCATCCTGCCCTTCAGCGGCGAAATGAACGTCGAGGACCTGATCGCCGAGGAGAACGTGGTGGTCACCGTCACGCACTCCGGCTTCATCAAGCGCACCAAGGCCGACGAATACCGCGCCCAGCACCGCGGCGGCAAGGGCATCAAGGGTGCCAAGCTGCGCGAGGATGACGTGGTGGACCACTTCTTCCTGACCTCCACGCACAACTGGCTGCTGTTCTTCACCAACAAGGGCCGCGTGTACCGCATCAAGGCCTACGAGCTGCCGGAGGGGTCTCGTGACTCCAAGGGCCAGCATGTGGCCAACCTGCTCCAGTTCGGGCCGGATGAGGCCATTCAGACTGTGCTGTCCATCCCGAACTACGAGGTGGCCAAGTATCTGGTGCTCGCCACACGTTCGGGCAAGGTCAAGAAGACGCCGCTGGCCGAATATGATTCGCCGCGTCAGGGTGGTCTGATCGCCGTGCGTCTGATGGCCGACGAGAATGGCGAGAACGCCGACGAACTGATCGGTGCCGCACTGTGCAACGCCGAGGACGACATCATTCTGGTCTCCAAGCTCGGCATGAGCCTGAAGTTCGAGGCCAACGACGAGCAGCTGCGCCCGATGGGTCGCCAGACCGCCGGCGTGCAGGGCATGAAGTTCCGCGACGGCGACGAGCTGCTGGCCATGGATGTGGTGCCCAACGATTCCGACAAGGATCTGTTCGTGGTGACCAACGAAGGCTTCGCCAAGCGTACGGCCATCTCCGAGTACCGTCTGCAGGGCCGTAACGGTCTGGGCATCAAGGCCGTGCAGCTGGTCGAGGGCCGCGGTGCGCTGGTCGGTGCGCTGGTGGTGTCCGAAGATGATCAGGTCATGGCGATTATGAAGTCCGGCAAGGTGATTCGCTCCAACGTGGACGAGGTCAAGCGCACCGGTCGCGCCACGCAGGGTGTCACCTTCGCCAAGCCGGACAAGGGCGATGAGATCCTGTCCATCGCGCGCAACGAGGAGAAGGACGAGGAAGACGCCGAGGTCGGTACTGAGGCTGTTGCGGCTGGTGCCGAGGGTGCCGAACAGTCGGCTGAGGTCCAGGCTCCCGACGCTTCCGCTGCCTCTGCGGGCACCGAGTCTGCGGACGATACCGCTGACGAATCTGTGGCTGATTCCCCAGCCGAGGACTGATTCGACCACCTCAATCCGGTGAGAATGTGAACAAGCCGGACGCCATACGATTGGCGTCCTGAAACACTGGTAGCCTCGCTAAGAAGTGGGGCTACCATAACCCTGTCAGTAGGCAGCCTCTGTAGGGAGTCCTGTAAGGAGAAACGATGAGCGAGAACCTCGAAAACGACGAGCCCGCAGTGATTCAGCCCCAGAACGAGTACGACGTGAACCAGTCGGCCGAACCGCTCAGCGGTTCCGCTCCGATCTCCGGTCGCGCTCCTCGCAAGGCACGTTCCGTGTCCAGCGATCCGGAGGAGTCCGCACTGCCGTCCGGTACCACGCCGGTGCGTCCGGCTCCGCGCCGCAGCGCCCCGCGCGCCCGTCGCATGAGCCTGTCCCTGACCCGCGTGGATGCCTGGTCCGTGGCCAAGGTGACGTTCATGCTTTCCATCGCCGGCGCGATTATTCAGGTGGTGGCCGCCGCTCTGGTGTGGCTGCTGCTCGATCTGGCCGGCGTTTTCGGACAGATTACGCAGATCGTTTCCTCCACCGGTCTTGACGCCGACGGCTTCGACCTGAAGAACGTGCTGTCCCTGACCACCGTGGTTTCCGGCGTGACCATCTTCTCAATCGTCGAAGTGGTGATCTTCACGCTGCTCGCCACCATCATCGCACTGATCTACAACGTGGTCAGCTCCTTGGTCGGCGGCGTACACCTGACTCTCGGCGACGACTGATCGAACGGTACTGCGAACACTGCTCATATGTGAAAGCGGCCTTGCGGGGCCGCTTTTGTGTTACCTGAGCGTCAGTCTGGCTGTTTGATTGGTCGCAGCGTACGTTCTTCCAGACTAAAAACGACTGCATCTGGAAAAACGTACGCTGAGCAGGAATACGGGGCAAGCAACCCGTTGGCGGTAGTCGTCGGGCTGTCGGCGGTTGATCAACCGCCGACTGTCACGCGGATTCGCGCTGGGCGATGTGGAAATCGGCCACGATGCGCTGACGTTCGCGATCCGATTCGTCATCGATGCGTTCGATCAGCAGGTCCACCGCCTTCTGGGCGACCATCGGGATATCGACCGCCACCGTGGTCAGAGAAGGCGTCATGATGGCCCCCATTTCAATGCCGTCGAAGCCCATCACCGCGATATCGTCCGGCACGCGTAATCCGATGTCCTTGAGCCCGCGAATCACGCCGAACGCGGTGGTATCGGTCATGCAGAACAGCGCGTCGCAGGAGCGCACCAGGTCGGCGTTGCCGGCGATGGCCTTACGGGCGTCCGTGTCAGTCCATGGCGTAGCGATGATCGGCACGTCCTTCCACTGCACGCCAAGCTTTTCAAAAGCGTTGTAGCAGCCCATCAGACGACGGTGACGGGTGTCGTTGATGTCGAATGTCGCACTGGTGTCGTTGTCTTCACCGGCTGCATTGACCAGGTTGTCGCCAAGTCCTCCAACAATGCCGATATGCCGTTTGCCGGTGCCCCAGAGATATTCGATGGCGGCCTGTGCGCCGGCTTCGCTCGGGGTCAGAATCGTATCGATATCCTGCTGGGGGCGGTCGTCGTCCAGCAGCACGGTCGGCCGATGATTGGACAGCTGCTCGATTTCCGCGGCGGACAGCCGGCTGGAACTGAAGATCAGACCGTCACAGAACTGGTTGGAGACCCGTTCGATGATGGAACGCTCGTTCTCCGCGTTGATGCGGGTCTCCTGCACCACGGTCTGGTATCCGCGCTTTTCCGCAGCTTGCGAAATCAAGGAGGCAAGCTGGGAGGGATACGGACGGTCAAGCTCGAAAATAGCCAAGCCGATGGTGCTGAAGTTGCGTCCGTGTCGGCTGGTGGAGACGCGCAGGCTTCGGGCGGACAGACTGGTGGTGTTGAGCCGGTAATGCAGCTTGTCGGCCGCCTCGCGCACACGTTTGGCCGTCTCCGGCGTGACGTTCGTATTGCCGCGCAACACGTTGGAAACGGTCATGGCGGAGACTCCGGCCTCGCGTCCGACATCTTTCATGGTGACCATAGAAACCCCTTTGCTGCCCACCAATATAGCGAACAGGGTGATTTATCGTTACATTAGGCTGTCGCGCGCCAATCGATCGTCCCTAATTGATCGTCACTGCGGCAGCTGGAAGACGGTGAACGAATAGGGCTCGACCTGCCACGAGGACAAGTCGGCCGCCGTCACGGTGACCGACCGCGGACGTACGGGAGCGGGCTCAAAGGGCGTGCCGGTATCCCAATCGGCGGCAAGTACGGTGGCCGTACCGTGCGTTGCGCTGGTCAGCGGCGGCTCGTCCCAATCCAACGTAATGCGTTGCGGCTGATCGGTGGCGTTCGCGACGCGAACGATGAGCTCGCCGTTCGTATTGCGTCCGGCGTGGGCCACGAAGCGAGTCTGTTCGCTGCTGTCCTGATAGTCATGAATCGGCCGGCCGTTGAGCATGACTCGTACTCGACCGCCCTGACCGGACACTTCGAACGTCACGTGGTAGTCGATATTCGATTCCACGCCGCCTTCGTACGCCGGTGCGGCCTCGTCCTGCGGCCCGTCGCCCACGCGCTTCAGAATGTAGTACTTATTGCCCCAGTCGCCGAATGCCCAACGGCTTCATAATTCTCGCCATTGGGAACCGGTCCGGCGGTACCGATGATGGCAATGTCCGGGTACGCGCGCTTGACCGCATCGTGAATCATCGTGAATCGTTCATGGAACGCCGCGTTGACCACATCCTCATTGCCAAGGCCCAGATATTCCAGTCCGAACGGCTCAGGATGGCCGGCTGCGGCACGTTTGGTGTCCCATGGTGAGGTGACGGGATCGTTGACGTATTCGATGAGATCCAGCGCGTTACGCCGCATGACGACTGGTACTGCCGGCCGCTGTAAGAATCGGTTGTTACTTTTTTGTCTGTTTTGTTATGAAAACAGTATGTGACCGGTTACAAAATGTGATAAACTGATTTTGTGACCGGTCACACGGCCTGTTTGATGTTCATTTGATGATTATTTCCTTCGAAGGAGAGGGGTTGGTAATGACCTCGGTTGATGTCAGCGCTGCCGTGCCTGCGCGTTCCGCTGTGGTGCGTGTGAATAAGCATAAGGCGGATTGGCGTGGTTGGAAGTTCATGTGGCCGTTCGCGGTGGTGTTCGTGTTCG
>NZ_PGLQ01000010.1:52746-83592 GCF_002802865.1 Bifidobacterium scaligerum | reverse complement strand
TGTATTAAGGTGCAGAAATTTAAACTAAAATCTGTAACTTGTTTTAGGAAAAAGCAGCGCCCGCCATAAGATATCAGGCAAGGCATCGTGGGATCGAAGAAGATAAAAGGATGGAGGGAAGGGGGAGGGGGGGCGAGAGGGGAGGTGGACATGGGAATATGAAACTTGAGTCACCTTCACTCAAGTTTTGGGAATAGAATGATCTCTGGGTTGGTTGAACGAATCAGAACATGACACGAATGCCTGCCTGCGGGCGTGCGGCGTGACATGCGGGATGCGGCTTCAGCTGTGCAATCCACGGACCGTACGGTAGACGGTACGCAGTGCTTCAGCTGTGCGCCGCATCATCGCAGCCGCCGCGCAGCCGCCGAGCAGACCGGCATACAAGAAGACTTTGGAGGAACATATCATGGAACAGAAGTTCACCACCATGGCCCAAGAGGCCGTCGGCGACGCGATTCAGAGTGCGTCCGCCGCTGGAAACGCTCAGGTTGAGACCCTGCATGTGATGGATGCGCTGCTGCGCCAAGAGAACGGCGTGGTGCGCTCGCTGATTGAGGCCGCAGGTGGCAACGCGCAAGCCATCGGTGCCGCTGTGCGCAATGCGCTGGTCGGGTTGCCGAGCGCATCCGGCTCCACCACTTCGCAACCGCAAGCCAGCCGTCAGTTGACCGCTGCAATCGCCCAAGCTGAGAAGGAAATGCAGCAGATGGGCGACGAATACGTCTCCACCGAGCACTTGCTCATCGGCATTGCGGCCAGCAAGCCGAATCAGTCGGCTGAAATCCTGGAGAAGAACGGCGTGACTGCCGCCGCCCTGCGTAAGGCGGTCCCCGGCGTGCGCGGCGGTGCGAAAGTCACCAGCCCGGATGCGGAAGGCTCATACAAGGCTTTGGAGAAGTACTCCACCGACCTGACTGCCGCCGCCAAGGAAGGCAAGCTTGACCCGGTGATCGGCCGCGATCAGGAGATTCGCCGTGTGATTCAGATCCTTTCGCGTCGTACCAAGAACAACCCGGTGCTGATCGGTGAGCCTGGTGTAGGCAAGACCGCAGTCGTCGAAGGTCTGGCCCAGCGTATCGTGGCCGGCGATGTGCCGACTACGTTGCAAGGCAAGAAGCTCATCAGCCTTGACTTGGGTTCGATGGTGGCCGGTTCCAAGTACCGTGGCGAATTCGAGGAGCGCTTGAAGGCCGTCCTGAACGAGATCAAGAACGCCAACGGCCAGATCATCACGTTCATCGATGAGATTCACACCATCGTGGGCGCGGGCGCTGCCGAAGGTTCGATGGACGCCGGCAACATGTTGAAGCCTATGCTGGCCCGCGGCGAACTGCGCCTGATCGGCGCGACCACGCTGGACGAGTACCGCGAGAACATCGAGAAGGATCCGGCGCTGGAGCGTCGTTTCCAGCAGGTGTACGTGGGCGAGCCGTCTGTGGAGGATACGATCGCCATTCTGCGTGGTCTGAAGCAACGTTACGAGGCGCACCACAAGGTCACGATTGGTGATGACGCGCTGGTCGCCGCCGCAACGCTGTCCAACCGGTATATCTCCGGCCGTCAGCTGCCTGATAAGGCCATTGATCTGGTGGATGAGGCTGCAGCGCACCTTCGTATGGAGCTTGATTCCTCCCCGGAGGAAATTGATGAGCTTCAGCGCAAGGTGACCCGTCTTGAGATGGAGGAAATGCAGCTCAAGAAGGCTGAGGATCCGGCGTCCAAGGAGCGCTTGGGCAAGCTGCAGGCCGAACTCGCGGATACCCGTGAGAAGCTCAGCGGCCTCAAGGCGCGTTGGGATGCGGAACAGGCTGGGCATAACAAGGTCGGCGATCTGCGTGCCAAGCTCGATGACCTGCGCGTGCAGGCGGACAAGTTCACTCGTGAGGGCAACTTGGCCGAAGCTTCCAAGATTCTCTATGGTGAGATTCCTTCGATTCAGAAGGAACTCGCCGCCGCCGAGAACGCGGACGCCGAGTCCAAGGATGCAGGCTCCACCGATCCGGCTAACGAGCCGATGGTCCCGGACCGTGTGGATGCCGACTCCGTGGCAGAGATCGTGTCCGACTGGACCGGCATCCCCGTGGGTCGCCTGATGCAGGGCGAAAACGAGAAGCTCCTCAACATGGAGGACTACCTCGGTAAGCGCGTGATCGGGCAGAAGGAAGCTATCGCCGCCGTGTCTGATGCGGTGCGTCGTTCGCGTGCTGGCATCTCCGACCCGAACCGCCCGACCGGTTCGTTCCTGTTCTTGGGTCCCACCGGCGTGGGCAAGACCGAGCTGGCCAAGGCGCTCGCGGACTTCCTGTTCGACGACGAGAAGGCCATGGTGCGTATCGACATGTCCGAGTACATGGAGAAGGCGTCCGTGTCTCGTCTGATCGGTGCGGCTCCGGGCTATGTAGGCTACGAGCAGGGTGGTCAGCTGACCGAGGCCGTGCGCCGTCGTCCGTATTCCGTGGTGCTGTTCGACGAGGTCGAGAAGGCCAACCCCGAGATCTTCGACGTGTTGCTGCAGGTGCTTGATGATGGCCGCCTGACCGATGGTCAGGGCCGTACCGTGGACTTCAAGAACACGATTCTGATCATGACCTCCAACCTTGGCTCGCAGTTCTTGGTGAATGAAGACATGGACGCGGATGCCAAGAAGAAGGCTGTGATGGACGCGGTCCATATGAACTTCAAGCCTGAGTTCCTGAACCGTCTGGACGATATCGTCATGTTCCACCCGCTTACGCGCGAGGAACTGGGAGGTATTGTGGACATTCAGGTCAAGGGCGTGGCTCAGCGTCTGACGGATCGCCGCATCACGCTCGACGTGACCGACTCGGCTCGCGAGTGGCTGGCCAACACCGGCTACGATCCGGCCTATGGTGCTCGTCCACTGCGCCGCTTGGTGCAGACCGAGGTCGGCGACCAGCTGGCGCGTATGCTGCTTGCCGGCAAGGTCCACGACGGCGACACCGTGCTGGTGGATCACACTGGTGGCGAGCATCTGGAGCTCTCCGCTTGGGCGAGCGACCAGATCATCGGCGATGATCCGGATGTGAATGTGGACGATGTTACGGCCGACAAGTGAGGTCGTGTGACAGCTTGGTGGTGACGTTGGCATAAGCCCCCCAAAAAAAATGGTGGCTGCGATGATTCGCAGCCACCATTTTTCATGTTCTGTACGATATCTTGTTTGGCAGGGGTACATTTCATGTTGTGAGAATATCTATCTGCGTTGCAAGGGGTACTGCGGACGCCGAATCTCATCTATCAGCGTCATCATCTCAACGTTATTTCGCCGTAATACTTAGGGCAGTACCCCTTGCAACGCAGATAGATGTCTGTAGAACGCGAAATGTACCCCTGCCAAGCGAGATAGCACGTATATTCCCCCACCCTTCAATACGTTGGTCCGGTACGAGCCTATGAATACTGTGGTCGGGGATTCGAAAACGCTTTGCGGGAAAAGGACAGCCCATGACCGGACGATTCGCGCCTACGCCGTCAGGGCGTATGCATATCGGCAATGTCTACGCCATGTTGGGGGCGTGGCTGTCCGCGCGCTCTCGCGGAGAACGCATGCTGTTGCGCATCGAAGACGTGGATAAGCCTCGCGTCATTGCTGGTGCCGACCAGCTCATGATGGATGACCTGCGTTGGCTAGGACTCGATTGGGATAACGAATCTTCGCCGATGTACCAATCTCGGCGTACCGAACGCTATGAATACGCCATGGATTGCTTGCGTGCTGCGCATATTGCGCGGAGCGTGAAAGACAAGACCGTTGCGTCGCATTCTTCGCATCGAATTGCAGCTAGCTCGGCTGGACATATCGCCGATGGCTCCGATGTTTCACAATCGTCTTCGGCATATGCCGAGCCCTGTGCCAGCAATCCGCCATGCGATGCATCGCAAAGCGTGCTGTATCCCTGCTTCTGCTCCCGGGCGGATCTCCGCGCCGCGTCGGCGCCGAACGAGGGAGACGGTTTCATGGTGTACCCCGGCGCATGCCGCCGACTGCTGCGCAACCATCCCGATGAGGTCCGTGCGCGACTGGCTCGCGGCGATCGGCATTCCATTCGTATAGCCATGCCCGAAAGCGGAGAGCTGCCGAATGAGCGCGTGGCATTTGATCAGGACACCGCCGAAACGCAAGCCGCGAGAATAGCCGATGAGCAAGCCGGGAGCCCGCTTGATGAAGGAATTGCCGGAACCGTTGCTTATTTCAACGACCGCATCTATGGTCCGCAACGCTACGATTTGCCGCGCGAGGTGGGGGATTCGGTAATCCGCCGGGCCGATGGACTGTTCGGCTACCAGCTGGTCGTAGTTGTGGACGATCTGGATATGGGAGTGGACGACATCGTACGCGGCCGAGACCTGCTACGCTCCACTGCTTTGCAAATGTGGATCCGTCGCTGCCTTCTTGCCGGCGGTTTTCAGCCAGAATATGGAGGTGCTGCCACAGCGCCGCCAGATCCGATGCCATCCACAGGCGTCCAGACCGTATCGTCTCTTTCGAAAGAAAGTCGCGCCAACCAGGTAGGGCCGTTCGCCGCGAGCCGGGACTTACGGCAATGTCCGAATATCGCTGCACACACATACGTACATGCGAATATGAACACCAGTGCGAGCGCAAACACCGCCGCAAACGCAAACGCGAGTGGTGCGGCCGCCCATCGGCAATCGCCAGCTCATCCCGCCTATGCGCATCTACCGCTTATCGACAACGCGGCCGGACGACGGTTGGCCAAGCGTGAGCGTTCGCTGGACATGGGGGCGTTGCGTGCTCGTGGCGTCTCCTCGGAGCAGATCATCGGATATTGCGCGTGGCTGCTGCGCCTCCGGCCGACTCCCGAACCGTGCCGTGCTGCCGACCTTACTGCCGATTTCAGTTGGGAATCACTTGCCGCCAACCACAGCGACCGCATGCTTGACCCGTCTGATCCCCTCACCCCGCAGTGGCTTGCTGAAGCGCTGTGAGTGCGGTAAGCCGTGAGATGCGAAGACAAACGGCCGGGCGAATTCACTGAACATTCATGGGACATCGCTCCCCTCGAACAGGCGAGCGGCGGTAATCTGATACCACCGCAACGGAAGGATCGTAATGTCGAAATTCTTGAGGAATGCGGCGCTCGCCGGCGTAGTTGCCGCAGGCGCTGCCGTATGGGCCGTCGCCCCGCGTACGTTCAACGATAAGCGTCGTAATTTTGTGCCCTCCATCCCGAACGTCTGGTTTGCCCACCGCGGTTTGCATGACGCCGGCTCGGGTTTGGTGGGAGTCGATGACGTAGCGGATTACGAAGGTGATAATCCGGTCAGCGCACAGGCGGATATGACGTATGAGTCGATGTCCGAAAGCAAGGAATACGTGGTGCTTGCGCGGCAGATGGCGCTGAAGGCCGGGTATGGTTCGGCTGATGTGACCGGTCCGCTGGCCCCGGAGAACTCGCTGGCCGCGTTCGCCGCCGCCTGTGAGGCCGGCTATGGTATCGAACTTGATTTGCAACTGACTCTTGACGGGCAGGTCGTGGTCGTGCATGATGCCGATTTGCTGCGCGTGGCCGGCGATCCGCGCCGCGTCGAGGATCTGACCTATGACGAGTTGACGCGTATCCCGCTGTTCCCGGACGGCAAGTCCGGTGATCTCAGGGCCAAGCCACTGCCGGGCGCCGAGGCGCAGCCGCCGCTGGTCGTCACGCCGTCCGCTGCTCCTGAAGGTTACTATCAGCATGTGCCGCTGTTCTCCGATGTGCTTGCAGTGGTGGCGGGGCGTGCGCCGCTGATCGTGGAATACAAGTTCAGCAACAATCACATTTGGGGTGCGCGCGAGCAGGAGCTGATGGAGAAGGGCCATGCGCTGTTGGCTGAGTACGACGGCGCATACGTTATCGAGTCGTTCCATCCGGGTGCGGTGAACTGGTACAAGGATCATCATCCTGAAGTGTGCCGTGGTCAGCTGAGCTGGCCGGCGAAGCTGGCGCAGAACGGTCCGGCGGAATGGGGTGCCGGTTTGCTGACTTTCGACTGGCTGTCGCGCCCGGATTTTGTGGCGTACGACTGGACGGGCGGCTCGTTGCCGCAGGTTCGTTTGGCTCGTTCGATGGGTGCCACCGCGGTTTCTTGGACGGTGCGCAGCTCCGACGAGCTTGCCCGCTGCGACCGCTATTTCGACCGTCATATTTTTGAGGCGTTCGTGCCTGACGTGCAGTAACTGCGCTGCAGTGCGGTTACTTGGTTCCTTGGTTCCCGCCCACCCGTCATACCGGGGTGGGGCGGGGAACCTCCACGGTATGGTAATGAGCAATGGCGGTATGCCGCGGATTTGCAATGCCGCACCGTGGGGGTGCCGCACCATGCAGGAATTACCGCACCGTGGTTGAATTGATGTGAATTGACATGGCGGGGGACAGTGATGGGTCATGCCGCTTCTTTGCGGCTTATTTGTGATACGGCTCGCCGGCGTTGATTTTGTAGGCGCGGTAGATCTGTTCCAACAGAATCACACGCATAAGCTGATGCGGGAAGGTCATTTTCGAGAAGCTCAGCTTGAAGTCGGCCCGGCGCAGAATCGCATCGTCGAGGCCGATCGATCCGCCGATCACCAGCTGGATATGGCTGGTGCCGCGCAATCCCAGATCGTTGATTGTTGCGGCCAGTTCCTCGCTGGAAAGTTGCTTGCCGTCGATCGCCAGCGCAATCACATAGGCGTTGTCGCGCAGATGTTTGGCGATGCGCTCACCTTCCTTGGCTTTGATTTGCCGCTCTACGCCCTCGGAAGCATGGTCCGGAGTCTTTTCGTCGGCCACTTCGACGATGTTGAGTTTGCAGTAGCGGGACAGTCGTTTGGAATACTCGTCGATGGCGTCGCGCAGGTACCGTTCTTTCACACGGCCCGGCGCAATAATGTCAATTTGCATGGTAATCAGTTCATCGTCGTCGAAAAGATGATTAGGGTAAAGGAGGCCGTATCTGTTGCCGTAGCGTACGTTTTTCCAGACTAAAAACACTGTCGTCTGAAGGAACGTACGCTGAGACACAGTCAGCGTACGTTCCTTCAGACAAGTCGGCAGTTAATCTGGAATAACGTACGCTGACGATTGGGGCGTTTGTATACGGAGCTGATACGCTACATCAATCAATTACGTAGCGGAATCGATTGATGTGTGCGGAGGCCGACGTTCGAAGCCGAAGGCGCACATCTCCCAGTAACTGAGGAATTGATTAACGCGTGTGGCAGCAAGGCGCACCGAGGGAAGGCGCACATCTGGTGCGTCGACCGAGGGGCAACGAAGCTGACACTCCGTTAATCAATTACTCCGTAGAGGCGGTCGCCGGCGTCGCCCAATCCCGGCACGATGTAGCACTTGTCGTTGAGCTTCTCATCGACCGCGCACACCACGACCTTGAAGTCGATGGACGGGTCGATATGCTCTTCGACAAACTTGATGCCTTCCGGGGCGGCGATGATGCATACGGCCGTAACGTCCTTGGCACCGCGCTCGGCGAGGTAATGGGTGGCGGCGACCAGAGTGCCGCCGGTGGCGAGCATCGGGTCGATGAGGAAGCACTGGCGGCCGGTGAGGTCGTCCGGCAGACGATTCGCATAGGTGATCTGCTGGGTCGGGTGCTCCTCGTCGCGCTTCATGCCAAGGAAGCCGACTTCGGCGGAGGGAATCATCTTGGTCATACCGTCGAGCATGCCCAGTCCGGCACGCAGCACCGGCACGATAATCGGGCGAGGCTCGGCGATGTGCTTGCCGATCATCGGGGCGACCGGGGTTTCGATGGGCTTGTCCACCACGTCAAGATTGCGGGTGGCTTCGTAGGCCTCCAGCATGACCAGTTCGGAGACGAGCTCACGGAAGGTGGCGGAGGAGGTGTTCTTGTCGCGCAGTACGGTGAGCTTGTGCTCGACCAGCGGGTGATTCAATACGTGAAGTTCCATGCTTCCTAAGCGTAGTCCATGATTGCCGACCCGCCGAATCAGCATAGCGTCTGATCGCTAGACGGTAGGGCAGGGGCGTATGCCATTGCGTTCGCGCGAAATGCGCACGCCATATTCGTGCGAGACGGTCTCGTCGTCCGTTACATTGAGAACGGTTCGTAATAGATGTCGTCCGCAGCCACGCCATGTGTGCGCAGGGTGTCGCGCACGGCTTCCATCATCGGCTGAGGGCCGGCAATGAGATAAGCGGCACCCGGACGAATCATCGATGCGATCGCGGCCGCATCAGCCCGCCCGGTTTGCAGACGAACACGTGTGGCTGGTGTGGTGCGTCCAAACTGCTCCAGTTCGTCACGATAGATAAAGTCGCGATCGGAACGAACGGTATACAGGAAATCGACCGGGCGATTGCCGTCCGCATAGGCGGAGAGCACGCCGAGCAACGGTGTGATGCCGATGCCGCCGCCGATCAGTACCAAAGGCGTACGTGATCCGGGGGTACTGGAGCCGTGACCCTGTTGAGCGAACGTTCGGCTGATGTCGGTCGTATGACTGTCGTGTTCCCGGATGAATTCGGCATAACGGCCATACGGCGGCGCGATGCGTACGACGTCGCCGGGTTTGAGTGAAGCGATACGTGAGGTGAAGTCGCCGTCCGCACGAATGGCGAACGCCATGGTGGGTGAGTCAGGATGCGGCAGGGTGACGGTGGTGTCCGCTGTGGAGATGGTATGTACCGACGTGTTGGTGCTGGCCGAAGTGCCGGCGAATGCAACGCTGCCGGATGCGGGATAGGAATTCGTCAGTGAGAACGGGTGGAACTCGTGCATGCCGCGTTTGTCGGGGAATGCGATAAACGCGAAATCGCCGGGATTCCAGCGAATTTGGGTGTTGTCGCGTCCGTCGAACGTTACGCGCAGCTCGATCACACGATCGGCGAGAGGGCGCGTTGAAGCCACGCGGCCACGCCACGCGAAGGCTCGACGGTTCACCGAACTCCACAGGTAGTAGGCGAAAACGGCGATTGTGGCAGCATCAAACAAGAGAATGAACGGCTTGATGGATGCGATGTAGTCGATGACATGCACATGGATCACAATCAACACGATTGCCACGATGTTGAGTCGATGCAGCCATACGCTCATTTCATGGCGAAACACTCGCTCCAGCGAGCGCTTGATCGTGGCCAACGCAGGCACGCGAGCGGTGAGCCATCCGGCCATAAACACCAATGACCACACTGCAACCGCAGTGAACAGGTAGAGGCCGGCGTGCCCGGTCAGACCGATCAGCGCGCCGGCGCCGGGCAACAGGGCTTGGTGGAAGAACGCAAGTGCGATGGCCAATATGGCCAGTACGCCGTGAATCATGTACATGTGAGGCAACCCCACCGTGCGGTCCACCCAGCGTGGCCGGCAAGCCAAGTACACGGCGGCCAGCATCCAGGTGTACGCCACAACACCGAGCTCGGCACCGAACAATGTGTCGGAGTACAGTGCGGGCAATCCGGTTGACAGTGCGACCAGGAACGGCAGGGGGATGACGAACAGCGCTACTGCCCAAGCTAGGGCGATATTGGATGTGAAACGTTTCATAAGTGATTCCTGATGATTCCTGCTGATTCTTATGAGAGAGCGGGTCGATTGGTCGATGGGGGCGTCGAGCGCCCCGGCTTCAGCTCGCTGACCGTGCCATCGGCACGGATGAACACGGCCATGAGATCGTTCTGAGCGGCAGGGTTTGCGGCCACGAGTTCGCGGAATGTCCGCTCTCCGGCGCTGATGGCGGTGGTGGCCCACATATCCGCGAATGTGAGATGATCGCCGATAACTGTGGCTTGGGTGAGGTCATGTGTACTGCGAGTGATGTGCTCGCCGCGTTGGCTTGTGCCGGAAGTGGCGATGCCGCCATTGCGCATGGTGACTGTACGCACGGTGCCGTGCGGGTTGCTGGGATCCTGCACGCCGATGTTCCACGTGAAATCACTGGTATCGGCCACAGCGGTCTGGATGTCTCCGCCGCCGCCCAGTGCCGCGGCGTCGCATTGGCCCGACTTGATGAGGGGCATCAGAAACTGTTCATGCGCGCGTTCGACAGCCCAGCCTTTGACGATGCCGGTCGGATCGTATGCGCCGGCGTGCATCGGATCGAAATGACCATGAGTGAGCCCCTTGGCCTGTTCCATCAGGGCGTAGACTTCAGCAAACGCCGACTGTGTGCGTCGGGTGCCGTCGGGCGCGAGGGTAATTCCAGCGTGCCGTGACGGTCGTTGGCCTTGAGCGGCGGATTGTGGCAGATGATGGTCCGACGCGTCGGCGAGCAGAGGCGACCAGTCGCCGTGCCGGGCCGCCGTGACCTGTGAGTCACTGCGGAAGGGAGAGAAGGTGGTCTCGACCTGCCTCAGAAAGTCGGCGACGCGAGGCGTTACCGTATCGATGAGGGTGGCGAGCTGTGCGGCGCTCGCGGTGTCGCTTGCCAGTTGGAGCGTGAAAGGAATGGTCATTGCATGGATGACCCGGGCTTGAATGACTGTCATGAGCGGATTTGTTGAATCAGAGTTGGGCTGTGTAGATTGCGTATGCTGCGGTTTTGCATGATCGTAAAACGGGTGTCAGTCGGCGTTGAGCGCTTGGTTGATGGCGTCTTGCAACGAGTTGACGAAGGCGGTGGAGGTTTCGGTGGCTCCTGAGACGAACTGGATGTCCGCGCTTTGCGCACTGATGGCGCGTTCGGTGAGCTCGGGTATCGCTTGAGCGTTGACGGATTGCGAACGGCCGTGTGTGGGAACCTTGAGCGTGGTGATGGTGGTGATTTTGCCGCCTGAAACCTTGACCTGAAGTTGGATCTCGCCGTATTCGTTCGGCGTGGAGACACTGGTGTAAGTGCCGTCCGTGAGGGTCGAGGATGAGTCTGATGAGTCGGATGATGAGTCTGAGGCGGTGCCCGAAGAGTCGGCGGAGTTGCTTCCGGATGCGGAATCCGAATTGTTGGATGTGCCGTCGGTGGTGCCTGCATCGTTGGAATTCGTGGATCCTGCGCCAGATTCGGTGCCGGCCGTCGCCAAACCGGTGGACGTGGATTGCTGAGCCAGATGCGGTTTGACGAACAGCAGGAATGCGTCGCCGATGATTGCTAATCCGGCCACTATTGCGATGGCCGTACGGGTGAAAGTCTTCATGGTTGTCCCCTCATGAAAAAAGCGTATATCTGCGTCGCCGTGGAAACGGGCGAGGCGCTGTGAAAACCCCTGATCTACCAACGAGGGTAATCGGTTGGGACTGAAGACGTGGTCAACACTTTCTGAAAGCCCGCTGAAAACACCCGCTTCTGTGAACTATCTCACGCCAATATGAAGATAAAAGAAAAGCGTCGGACCGCGAAAGCGCCTGTCGGCGCGGGCCGGAGCGTTAAGCGGACAGCACGGTGTGCTGTCCGTAGTGACGGCCTGAGTGAGGTGGTAGCCGAGCGAGGGTGATGCTGGGTCTCGCCGTAGGCGAGTCGGATATTGCAGGACCGGAGGGGCTCGCGGCCCTTGCGGAATTACTTGAAAGATGAAGTGTAAAGCGTCGGACCGCGAAAGCGCCTGTCGGCGCAAGGGCCGCTCGCGGCGGCAAAAAATGGAGCCCGGGGCTTAAGCACGGCCCGACGCGAATCCCTAGTATAGCGTGCAACGTGATGTTGGCACGCCGACCCACGTCTCGGCACCTCCAGGCGCTCCGTCCTACTCCAGCCGTCCGCGGCGCCAGAGATTGGCACCGTGTTGGAAGGCTTTTGCGGTGGTCATGAGGTTGGCGCTGGTGTGCATCAGGCGAGCGGCTTTGGTCCGTACTATTTTTTCGTCAGAAGATGAGGCAAAACCGCCATTGGCGTCGGCCCGAGAGACCATGCGTCGTGCCTCCACACGCAAACCCAACGCTACGACATCAGTAAAGGCGGCCGCCCGCTCCAGCGCCACGGCGAAATCGCCCACAAACGCACCGGACAGAATCGAATCAGCCAGTCGCGCGATATCGTCTTCCGTAGGTGCCTGATCCACTCCGGCGATGGCGGAAGCAGTGGTGGCCACCGGTTCGCCCAGTCGCCACAGACGGGCGATTGCGTCACGGTTCGAGCGCATCCACGTGCGCAACATGTACAGTCGCCACAGTACGCCGGGCAACGAATCCGGCTCGGCGTCGCTCCATAGCTCGGCGATTTCGTCTACGCCAACTGTTTCCACCAGCGTCAACACGCGTTGCACCACTTCCGGATCCTCGCTGTGACGCACGCGGTCGAGCAGGGCCGCGGCGGAAAGGTGACTCATCTCGCTCATGGCCTGAGGGTCCATGCCGCCGGCCAATCCGTCGGCCACACCAGGGTCAAGTTGTGCCGGGCGTGACGGACGTGATGATCCTAGGCGTGCCGGGCCAAACGCGCCTCCGGCTGCGCGCAGTGAGCCGAAGCCCGGGCCGAATCCGCCGACCGTTGAGGCGCGCGAAGCATGCGCCGCAGCGGCGGCTGCCGACGAATTGGACGAGTCAGGTGAAGCGGGTCTAGTAGACAAGCGGTTGCACTTTCTGAATATCGATGATGGAGGGCGTGGCGCCCGGAGTGATGAACAGTACCACAGCGGAACCGGTCGGCATGAACGGTGTTTTGACGATCAATCGTTTGGCCAGCGAATTAGAGACGCACAATCCGCGCAGTTGCTTAAACATGCCGCCGATCACCGGCCGGTGCATGCAGATCGCGGTAGGTTCGCGGCGGGCGAGCATCAGGTCGATTTCGTGAGTCAAACAATCCCACGCGCCTTCCGGATTATCGGCGTACGCATCTTCGGTGAGCGCATCCAGCGTAACCATTTCGCGTTCAGTCTGCCACGAGTACGTTTGCAGCGTTTCCATGCAACGTATCCACGGCGATGTCGTGAGACGGGTGGGATTGAAGCAGGCGAGCTCGTGGTTCAGTGCATATGCGGCGGCAGCGCCACGAGGCGTGATCGGCCGGTTCGCGTCCGTGCCTTTCCACATCTTGCGTGCCTCGGCCTTGCCGTGACGCACGATAAGCAGCGGTACAGCGTTGAGTGCCCCCTCTTCGACACGGTCCACAAACGTCGCCAGAATGTCGCGGTCGGTGGAATGCGTAAGTTTTTTGCGCGCCTCGGCGGGGGTGAGCCATACGATTTGGTCGATCTCGCCTACGTCCGCGCGATGCACCGGGCCGAACGCCTTCGTGCGCTTGGCGTCGTCGTCGGCGCTGATAGGCGTGGCCATCCAGAATCGTACGTGCTTGCTGTCGCTGGCGAGATCTTTCGTGTGACGATGTTTGCTGCCTTCTTCGGACATCGGGTAGGAGACGTCGCCCAGATACGGGCCGAGCGCGACCGGCAGTCCGCTTTCCTCGCCGATTTCGCGAACCGCGGCATGCAAGGCGGACTCGTTCGGATCGAGTTTGCCTTTCGGCCAACTCCAATCGTCGTATTTCGGTCGGTGCACGATGCACAGCTCGATGTAGTGCAATACGTTATTTGATGGTGCGCAGGTCGATGCAACGTTGCTGTCCGCAGGCGCATAGCCGGGTTTCCAGCGGTACAGAATGCCGCCGGCGGCCTCTACGATATGTCTCATTGTGTTGGTACCCATCACTGGTCATTGTAGGGCAAAACCAACTGCCGCTACGTAGTTTGTGCTTACCAAACGACGATGCCCGGCCTCCCGTATGAGTACGGAAGGCCGGGCATCAATCGCTATCTGTCCGTGAAACAGTGTAGCAGCGTTTTACGTTAGCGTTCACACTGAGGGTGGGTGCGCTTTTGCGTGGACGCTGACGTAACGACTCGAATGGTATTCCGCACGCCAGTCCCTCTTCGGCGAAGAGAGGTTGGCGTGCGGAATACCATTCCCTGTGCAAAGCCGATCGTGGCGGATGCGAGCCGCGTCAGTTATGCGAGCGACGACGACGCGTGTGCTTGCGGATCAGGTACTCCTGGCTGTCCACCAACGGGCGGCCTTCGTCGTCCTTGGTGTGCAGCACGTAGGTGCCGTCGGGCTGCATATGCCAGCTCACGGTGGAGTCGGCCATCTGCAGATCCACGTACTTGATCAGCTCGTCGATCTGCTCCGGGGCGGTGATGCGCACCAGAGCCTCCACGCGGCGGTCAAGGTTGCGGTGCATCAGATCGGCGGAACCGATATACACCTCGGGGCCGGACGACGGGCCCTCGCCGATCTGCGGGCCGTCTGCGTTGCAGAAGGCGTAGATACGGGAGTGCTCCAGGAATCGGCCGAGCACCGAGCGGACGCGGATGTTCTCCGACAGGCCCGGAACACCCGGCTTCAACGCGCAGATGCCACGCTCGACGATGTCGATCTTGACGCCGGCCTGAGAAGCGCGGTACAGCGCGTCAATGGTTTTCTCATCCACGATCGCGTTGCACTTGATCTTGATCCAGGCTTCCTTGCCGGCGCGGGCGGCGTCCTCCTCGCGGCGGATGCGCTGGATAAGGCCGGTGCGTACGGTACGCGGGGCCACCAGCAGACGGTGGAAGCTGGACTTCGGTGCGTAGCCGGAGAGCTGGTTGAACAGTCGGGTGAGGTCCTGACCGACTACCGGGTCGCAGGTCAGCAGACCCAGATCGGTGTACAGACGCGCGGTCTTCGGGTTGTAGTTACCGGTGCCCACATGGCAGTAACGGCGCAGGCCGTCCGCCTCCTGACGCACCACCTCGATGAGCTTGCAGTGGGTTTTCAGGCCCACGATGCCGTACACCACGTGCACGCCGGCGCGTTCGAGCTTGCGGGCCCAAGCGATGTTGGCGTCCTCGTCGAAGCGCGCCTTGATCTCCACCAGTGCCAGCACCTGCTTGCCGGCATGGGCGGCATCGATCAATGCGTCGATGATCGGCGAGTTGGAGCTGGTTCGGTAGAGCGTCTGCTTGATGGCCAGAACCTTAGGATCCGCAGCAGCTTGTGCCAGAAAGGCCTGAACGGACGTGGAGAAGGAGTCGTAGGGGTGATGCAGCAAGATGTCGCGTTCGCGGATGGCGGCGAAGATGTCCTGCGCACGGCTCGACTCGACCTCGGCGATCTGACGGTTCGTGGTCGGCACAAACGGACGGAACTTCAGGTCCGGGCGATCCACACCGCCGAGCTCGAAGAGCACGGTCATATCCAGCGGGCTCGGCAGACGGTAGACCTCGTCCTGGCTCACGCCGAGCTGGTCGGCGAGCAGCTGGGAGAGGAACGGGCTGGTGGAATCGGTGATCTCCAGACGGATCGGCGGTCCGAAGCGGCGGCGCAGCAGTTCCTTCTCCATGGCGTTGAGCAGGTTCTCGGCGTCGTCCTCTTCCACGTCGATGTCCTCGTTACGAGTCACGCGGAAGGAGCGGGCTTCCTTGATGATCATGCCCGGGAACAGGGATTCGAGGTGGGCGGCGATGAGCTTCTCCATCGTGATGAAGCCGTAACGCTCGTCCTTGGACTCCTCGTCCGTCATATCGTCCACCGGCACCAGACGCGGCAGGTTGCCCGGGATCTTGACACGGGCGAAGTGGGACTTGCCGGAGGACGGGTTCTCCACGATCACGGCAAGGTTGATGGAGCCGCCGGAAATGTAGGGGAACGGGTGGGCCGGGTCCACGGCGAGCGGGGTGAGCACGGGGAACACCTGCTGGCGGTAGTAACGCGAGAGGCGTTCCTGCTCGGAGGAGGTGAGCTTATCCCACGTCAGCAGAACAATGTGTTCCTTCTCCAGTGCGGGCAGCAGCACGTCGATGGCGTAATGCGCGTGCTCGTCCTGAAGACGATGCGCGGTTTCGCTGATGGCGCGCAGCTGCTGACGCGGGCTTAGGCCCGCGGCGGACGGCACTGCGATGCCCGAGTCGATGCGGCGCTTCAGGCCTGCCACGCGGACCATAAAGAACTCATCGAGGTTCGAGGCGAAAATCGCGGCGAAATTGGTGCGTTCGAGCAGGGGCAGGTCTTCATTCTCCGCGCATTCAAGCACGCGCTGGTTGAACTTGAGCCAGCTCAGTTCGCGGTCGAAGAAGCGGTCCGGAGGCAGCGGTGCCTCGCCTTCCTTATCGACGCGGCGGTCGTTCTTGTCGGTTTCGGCAATATGCTCTGCGATTTGGCTTCGCAGAATTGCCTTTGAGGGTGCGTCAAATATCTGTGCCATAGCCTATATCGTAAGCTTTGCTGTGGCCGGAAACCTAGTGAACGCTCAAAATTCAGGAGCCGTTCATATTGGATTGCCTTGGTGGGGCGTGAAGGGCGTTGTGTGTGCGACACGCCGGTGGATTCACGGAATCGCACATGAGCGAACATCATACGGGTTCGAATCGAACGCTTCTGCTCGTTTGCGGCGAGCGGCGAAGTGCGATTGAACAGTTGCGATAAAAACCGAACATTGCCGGTGTGCAGGTTGCAGGAATCTGTCGCGGTGAATAGATTATGAGGTACAAGAACAACTGAACAGAGCAGAGCCCACAAGTAGTGTATGGTCACGAGGACTGTTACGTTGGACGGGCATTGGAAAGACTTACCGTTACAACGATGATGTTGTGCAGAGATTCTGCTTCAGTAGTTGCTCTTGAGAAGAAAAGGCCCGCTCCGGCGGGCCTTTTCGTTTGTGTGCTGTAGGTCGGGCGAAAAATTTGGGTTATAGAAGCCTTGGGTTATAGGAACTTTTAGGGTTATAGGAACTAAACGTGGTGTTTTAGACTCCGTTTCCCAGTCGCCCGATTTCTATTTTCTATGGGGCGTGGCGCGGAAGTCGTTCCAATCGGTGCTGGTCCCGTATTCGTGTTCGTCATCCTTGGATTCGGGGAGCTAATGGGGCTTAGCGGGGGATTGTGGAGTCATTGCGAGGCGTAACTTGGTTATGAGGGGTAGGTACACCGGTTGCGCGGAAGTCTATCTGCGTTGCAAGGGGTTGTGCCGGAACGAGAACACCCTCTATTGGCTCTATATGTCACCGTCATTACGCCGTTTTGCGGCATTTTGCGGTCGGAGATACTCGGGGTGCGACCCCTTGTAACGCAGATAGGTATTTCGGACAACGGGAATCCACCCCTTGTAAGCGAGAAAGAACCGGGAAAGACTGATGAGCCGGCCGCGAGGTGCCATGGGACTCGGCGTTGCATCGTGGCCGGGCGTGGTGAAACGGTTCAATCGGTCTTGAGGCATTGCAGGAATCTCTCTAGGTCTCCCGGTAAAGGGGCGGTGCAAGCCGTCCAACGGTTCGCGGGCGCCATGGAACTCGGCGTCTCATAAGAGGCGGTGGAATGAACCGCCAATCGGCTATGAAACGCTGTGAAATCAGTGACACTGAAATCAGTGACAATGAACCATTGATGCGTCAATCGTGTTGAGGCATCCGCGAACGGTGCGGCGGAAGCAAGCCGAAACAGCTACAGTGGTGAGCATGACGGAAATGCAGCGTGCTCCAGAAGGAATGTCGACCAAACCCCGCATCAGGCCTGCCGATGCGGATGACGACCGACCGGTCTCTATTTCCGCGCGTTTGGGACGTTTGCAGTTTCATCATTCCGGCAAATTCCGCGTGCTACAAGTTGCGGATGTGCAGGATGGGCCGAAAATCGCCAAAGACACGATTACCCTTCTCGAAGCCAGTTTGGACGCCGCTCGGCCTGACGTGGTGATCTTCTCCGGCAATCAGATCGCCGGTTACGATCCGGCGTTCGCGGGATCCTTCCGCAAACGTCGTTGGAGCGAAGAGCCGATTGCCGAATCGGCGCTGGAGCAAACTCGCGCCTTGGTGCGTCAGGCCGCTGAACAATTGACGGCACCGCTTGCCGTTCGCGGAATTCCGTGGGCCATAACCTACGGCAATCATGATTTTCAGTGCGGTCTGAGCAATGCGCAATTGGATGATATCTATCGTGACCTGCCGGGGTGCCTGAATCCAGCGACTTCGACGAGCACGGCGCGAAGTGCGGAGGAAAAGCCGGAACCGCCGAAAGCCGCTAATGTCCTGGAGCCGATGCTGCCCCAGCAGACCATATATACGTCCAACCCACAGGAGCCGGGCACGTTCGCATTGCCCGTGATGGATATGGGTGGTTCGAAGGTTGCGCTTGGACTGGTCGTGCTGGATTCCGGCGACTATGTGCATGGCGGCGGTTTCGGCACGCCTTCGGCGGCGGCCATGGAATTTCTGCGCAAGGTGCCGGGGCTGATCGGTGCCAAATCCGTGGTGTTCCAACACATGCCGCTGCCGGAGTACTATCAGGTGCTCAAGCCGGTGGCGGCCACTGCGGCCTTTGCCATGCAAGGCTATCGTGATCATGCGGATACCTATTACACCTTGGATGATGAGCGCGTGCAGCCCGGCGGCTACCTCGGCGAAGGCATTTCCTGCCCGGACCGTTCAGAGGAGTTCGCGATATTGCACGACAGCGAAGGCTATATAGGCGTGTCTGCTGGTCATGACCACCGCAATGGATTCGTGGGCGAGTATGAGGGGCTGCTCTTGGCCACCACGCCTACATGCGGGTTCAACACCTATGGCCCGGCCCCGGCCAAACGAGCCGTGAGGTTGATTGAATTCGACATCCGCCATCCGTATGAGCCGCGCACCCAACTTCTGGAATTCGGTGAGCTTGTGGGCAAGCCCAGCTCGCGTCGCGCATATACCTTCGCCGTGAACCAGGCTGCTCCCGGCGAAGGTGAAGGCGATGATCTGCTGCGTAGGCCATCATTGTGGAGCCAGCTGACTGGATTATTCAAGTAACTGCATAAATATTGCATAACCGCAAGGCCCGCAAATTTGCGAACTGGAGTTTGCGAACTGAATACTGAAGGTCGGTGGCCGTTGCGGTGGTCGGCTGCCAAGACTGGCAGGGAAACCTCGCTGGCGATGGTGTGAGCGAAGCTGTTATGCCAAACGCTGGCGGACCGTCGCTCATAAGCAAGATTATTGCAGTCTCGCCGCCGCCGGTTGGCAGGATGGCTTCATTCCCGATGCCATTGACAAAGGGAGCATGCCGAAAACTGGCACGCTCCCTTCGCTATTCCATATCTGGATATGTATGCACCGAAACGGATTCCGCGCTGGGGCAGCGAACCGGGCGGATCAACGAGATCCGCAGAGCCAAACGGACCGGGGGCAGATCAGCGGAATCCGCAGAGCCGCCGGACCGGGGCGGACCAGCCGAATCCGCCGGATCAGCCGCTCAGCGAACCGCCTTGACCAACGCCTCGGTCAGGTACTTGCCGGCGGCCATCACCAGCGGTGCGTAACGGCGTCCGGGGGCGGCACCCATACGCCCGGTCGGGCCAGAAATCGAGATTGCCGCGATGACCTGCCCAGAGGCATTGCGGATCGGCGCGGAAATCGAACAGACACCATCTTCACGCTCGTTGACCGATTCGGCCCATCCGCGCTTGCGGACCGCGGCCAGCTTGGTCGCGGTGAACTTGGCGTGGCGCAGTCCCTGATGAAGGCGGTCGGAATCCTCCCAAGCCAGCAGAATCTGTGCGGCAGAGCCGGCCTCCATGGACAGCATGGCGCCCACGGGAATGGAATCGCGCAGACCGGAGGCACGCTCTACGGCGGCAATACACACACGCTGATCGCCCTGACGCCGGTAGATCTGCGCGGATTCGCCAGTGCGGTCCAGCAAGGTCTGCAGAATCGGGCCGGCAGCGGTCAGCAGACGGTCTTCGCCGGCGGCTGCGGCGAGTTCAGCGAAACGAGAGCCCAGCACGAAACGGCCGTGCTGATCGCGCAGCACGAAACGATGGCGCTCAAGTGCGATTGCCAGGCGATGTGCGGTGGGGCGGGCGAGGCCGGTGGCGGCGACCAGCTGGCCCAGAGTGGAAGGGCCGGACTCCAGCGCATCAAGAATCTTCACAGTCTTGTCAAGTACGCCGACGCCGGAATGAATCTCTCCGTCGTCCTTCGAGGCTGTCGTATCACCCTGCTCGGGAGCGGTCAAATTGTTGTCAAGCGGTTCTTCTTCGGAATCAGTCATAATAGAGGCGATTATGCCATCTCACATAGTGAAATACCAAATCGAGGAAGTGTCTCACGAGGTGATCATGCGCGTGCGCGGGCCGCGGCAGAGCTATCTCGATGCGATTTTCACCGATGATTCGTCGGCAATCCGTCGGCAATCCGTCGATAGAGCGTCGGCAACATGACGACAAAGCAACGTATTTTTACACCTACTTTATAGGTATCTCAATATCCGGCCTGTGCATGGCCGCCCCTATCGGGACCACTTAGGCTATTACCACGAACAAGGCGCGAACACAATACCTCGCGCGGAATTTTTTGGAGGAAACACTATGGGAACGACACTGGCCGAGAAGGTCTGGGCCGATCATCTGGTGCGCAAGGGCAGCGACGGTGCGCCCGATCTGCTGTACATCGACTTGATGCTGATGCACGAGGTCACCAGCCCGCAGGCATTTGAGGGCCTGCGTCTGGCCGGCCGCAAGCCGCGTCATGTCGATCAGCTCATTGCCACCGAGGATCACAACACTCCTACCGTGGATATCGATCGTCCGAATCCGGATGAAACCAGCGCGCTGCAGCTGACCACGCTGGAAAAGAACTGCAAGGAATTCGGTGTGCGACTGCACCCGCTAGGCGATGCCGATCAGGGCATCGTACACGCCTTCGCCCCGATTCTGGGCCTGACCCAGCCGGGCATGACTATCGTGTGCGGCGACTCGCATACCTCCACCCATGGTGCGTTCGGCGCGCTGGCGTTCGGCATCGGCACCTCCGAGGTGGAACATGTGATGGCCACGCAGACTTTGAGCCTGAAGCCGTTCAAGACCATGGCCATCAACGTCAATGGCAAGCTGCCGGCGGACGCCACAGCCAAGGACATCATTTTGGCGATCATCGCCAAGATCGGCACCGGCGGCGGCCAGGGGTACGTGATCGAATACCGTGGCGAGGCCATTCGCAACCTCACGATGGACGAGCGCATGACCGTGTGCAACATGTCCATTGAGGCCGGTGCCCGTGCTGGCATGATCGCGCCTGATGAGACCACGTTTGAATACTTGAAGGGCCGCCCGCATGCGCCGGAAGGTGAGCTGTGGGACAAGGCCGTGGCGTACTGGAAGACGCTCAAGACCGACGACGATGCTGTATTCGACAAGGTGGTGGACATCGACGCTACCAAGCTCGGGCCGTACGTGACTTGGGGCACCAACCCCGGTCAGGGTCTGCCGATTACCGCCGACGTGCCGGATCCCGCCACGATCGCCGATGCCACCGAGCGTTCTGCCGCCGAGCGCGCGATCAAGTACATGGGTCTGAAGCCTGGCATGCCGATTAAGGACATCGCGGTGGACACCGTGTTCATCGGCTCCTGCACCAACGGCCGCATCGATGATCTGCGTCAGGCCGCCGCGATTATGAAGGGGCATCACAAGGCCGATTCGATTCACCGTGTGCTGGTCGTGCCGGCGTCCTCCCGCGTGCGTCTGGAAGCGGAGAAGGAAGGCCTTGACAAGGTGTTCAAGGACTTCGGCGCTGAGTGGCGTAACGCCGGTTGCTCGATGTGCCTGGGCATGAACCCGGACAAGCTGGTGCCGAACGAACGCTCGATTTCGACTTCGAATCGTAACTTCGAAGGCCGTCAGGGCAAGGGGTCGCGCACGCATCTGGCTTCGCCGGCTGTGGCCGCCGCCACCGCCATTCGCGGTACGATTTCGTCTCCCGCCGATCTGTAAAGGACTGCTGATTATGGAAAAACTCACTACTTTGACCGGTGTGGGCGTGCCGCTGCGTCGCTCCAATGTGGATACCGACCAGATTATTCCGGCCGTGTTTTTGAAGCGTGTGACCAAGTCCGGATTCGATGATGCCTTGTTCTACGCCTGGCGTCGCGACCCGAACTTTGTGCTGAACCAGCCGGAATATGCCGGCAAGGGCCAGATTCTGGTGGCCGGTCCTGAGTTCGGCATCGGCTCCTCCCGCGAGCACGCCGTGTGGGCGCTGCATGATTATGGCTTCCGTGTGGTGATCGCCCCGAGCTTCGCCGACATTTTCTATGGCAACACCGCCAAGAACGGTGTGCTGGCCGCCATCATGCCGCAGGAATCCGTCGAGCTGCTGTGGAAGCTGCTCGAAGAGGAGCCGGGCCGTGAGATGACCGTCTCACTGGAGACCCGCACCGTGACCTGCGGCGATGTGACTTTGCCGTTCGAGGTGAACGATTACGTGCGTTGGCGTCTGATGAACGGCTACGACGACATTGATCTGACGTTGCAGCATGAGGACGATATCGCCGCCTACGAGAAGATGCGCGCCGAAAAGTTCCCGTTCAAGCCCAAGACCATTCCCGCCAAGCACTGGCCGGAAGAGCAAATCCAGTCCGCCCGCGAACCGGAAGAGAGCAACTGGGCAGGACCTCTAGCCGATCGCGGCATTATTTAGTTTGCGATTGTTTGAATTTGCATATCAGGTGATGATGGTTGCTGACCATCATCACCTTTTTGTTTGAGCCGAGTTTGTGGGTTTGCGTGGGGCTGGTCTGAAGCTCGGGAAAACGGCTCTTCTGCCTATCGATGGAAAGACCTATACTTTTCCCTGTATGCAACGATGCTCTCGGATGTGGTTTAGGCCGGGAAAATCATGACATAAGTTTGGAGAGACGATGTCGAAGAACATCACACGACGATTGGCCGGAATCGCTGCTGCCGTGGCGAGCCTTGCCATGCTGTTCTGCGTGCTGCCCGCGCAGGCTGCGGATGCAAGCCTGAGCACGGACGCCAGCGCCAATGCCAATGTAGTGCAGGCGTTGAAGTACGTGCAGGACCTGAATGCCTTGCGCGCTCGTACTGATCGCCGCGCACTGACCAAGGAACAGATTGCCGCAGCTCAGAAGGCCGATAACAATTCCTCAATCCCTGCTAGCCAGATTCCGGATGGCGTTGCCGACGGCTCTGCCGTGTCGGCGCTGAAGGTCAACAGCGATGTAATGAAGTGGGCGCAAACACGCGCCGATGAGCTGGCGCAACGTGCGGTGAGCAACCCCCAAACGCCGTTGTCCCATGACAATATGACCAATGGCCGTCCGTCATGGTTCGGCAACTACAGCAATCCTGCGGGCACGTATCATTTCGGTCCAGAAGCTTTGGCTCTCGGCTTCCTTGGCTATAACTCGTACAACCCGGTTGATTCGTGGTACAGCGAGCTGAACTACGAAATCGAAAATCCGAACGCTTCTGCGGCTGATCTGTCCTATAACCGTCAGGGCTACGGCCATTACCTCACCGAGGTGTTCCCCTATGCCGATATCGCCGGTATCGGCGTGTCCGTGGTCCCGAGCGGCCGTTGGAAGGGCGCGATTGTCACTGTGCTGGAAATCGCTCAGAGCAACGGAAACACCACCGGCACCACGCAGACCCCTGAAGAGGCTCTCGCTGGACTGCGCAGCATCCAGTCGGTCACCAACCCGGCTGCGATGACCGTGGACTCCGGTACCTCCAAGCCCGCGAATCTGCCGGCTACGGTGTCCGTGACGTACGACGACGGCACCACCGGCCAAGCTGCCGTGACGTGGAATGTGCCGGATAACTGGAACGCCGATCGCAAGCAGCGCACGCTGACCGTGATGGGCACCGTCGCCGGTACCAGCAAGACCGCTTCGTTGAAGCTCACCGTTAAGGCCGCCAGCATCACCGGCGTCACCGCGAACGGCAACACCACGGTCACCACCGCTTCCGGCACTGCGCCGAGCTTGCCGGCCACCGCTACCGTCGCTTGGTCGAACGGCAGCTCCGACAACAACGTCGCTATCACATGGGAAGCCAACGATTCCTACAAGAAGCGCGAGGGTGCTAACTACTCGCTGACCGGCAAGGTCGGCGACACCGGCAAGACGGTCACCGCACAGGTTACCGTCACCCCGGCCACTGCTACCAAGGCCGCCAGCCCGGCCACGACCACCGTGGTCAAGGGCGGCGCTCTCGGCTCCATTCCGACCGCCAAGGTGACCTGGTCCAACGGCGACGTCACCGATGAGAACATCGTTTGGGACGCCGGCAAGGATCCGTCTGCCGCCACCTTTGACGAACTGGGCGATCAGACCTTCACCGGTAAGGCTCAGGGCCTGCCCGTCACGTGGAAGGTCACCGTGGTGGACGCCAAGGTGACCAAGGTCTACAACCCGGCCGGCATCGCCGTGGACTCCGGCACCGAGCCAAAGCTGCCCGCGACCGTGAAGGCCGATCTGGACAACGGCAAGAAGGGCCAGGATGTGCCGGTGGCTTGGGCCGCTGTGCCGAACACGTGGAAGGACCGCAACGGTGGTTCCTTCGAGGTCAAGGGCGTGGCCAACGGCCAGTCCGATCAGACCGTGACCATCAAGGTGACCGTCAACCCCGCCAAGGCTACGGGTGCCACGTTTGCCGACGGCACCACGGAAACCGCGCTGACCACTGATTCCGGTACGAACCCGGCCTCCAAGCTGCCGAAGACCGCCAAGCTGGCATGGTCCAACGGCGACACCACCAACGCGACCATCGCTTGGGAATCCAAGGACGACTACAAGAACCGTGCGGGCGGCCAGTACGATCTGACCGGCACTGCGGAAGGCTTCAAGCTCACCGCGCACGTGACCGTGAACGCGGCCACCGTGACCGGCATTGCTCAGCCTAAGGCGGCCACCGTCAGCGAAGGCGTCAAGCCGACCATCCCGACCACCGTCAAGGCGACCTGGTCCAACGGTGACAAGTCCGACGAGACCATCGTCTGGAATGCCGATGCCGATCCGAACGCGGCCTCCTTCGAGACGGCCGGCGATCAGACCTTCACCGGCACTGCCGCAGGCAAGGCCGTTACGTGGAAGGTGACCGTGGTGAAGGCCACCATCACCGGCGTTGACAACGCGACTGCCGAAACCGAAGCCGGCAAGGTGCCGACGCTGCCCGCAACCGTGAACGCACACTGGTCGAACGGCGCTGCCGATACGCAGGTCGCCGTGACGTGGAACACCAACGGTGTGGACTTCTCCAACCGTTCCGGTGCGGACAAGACCGTCAAGGTGCTCGGTTCCGTCGAAGGCTGGAACGGCACGGTCGAGGCGGATGTCACCGTGCACAGCGCCACGGTCACCGGTGCGGTGGTCGATGGCGAAACCACGCTGACCACGCCTTCCGGCACCGATCCGTCCGCTGATTTCCCGAAGAACGCCAAGGTCTCTTGGAGCGACGGCGGTTCGGATACCACCGAAGCCATCGTGTGGAACACGTTCACCGACTACACCAAGCGCGAAGGCGGCACCTTCGACGTGAAGGGCGCAGTGGAAGGCCAGACCGTCACCCTGAAGGTGACTGTGGAGCCGGCCACCCCGTCCAACGTGGAGCAGAGCCAGTTCGAGCTGACCACCACGGTCGGCACCAAGCCGGAGCTGCCCGCACAGATCAACGTGATCTGGTCCAACGGCGACAAGGTTCCCGCCGCAGTTGAGTGGGAATCCTATGATGCCGCGCTGATCAACAAGGTCGGTACGTTCGAGGTGCAGGGCAAGGTCGGCAGCGAGGAGTTCCCCGTCACCGCCACCGTGACTGTGAAGAAGGCCGAGGCCAAGCCTCAGCCGACCACGCCGAAGGGCGACACCACTACCAAGGGCGACACCGCCAAGAACAACACGACTACCGACACTGCCAAGAACAAGTTGAGCAACACCGGTACGAATGTGGCGATTATCGCCGCTGCTGTGGTGATTCTGGCCGCCATCGCCGTGGTGGTACTGGCTGTGGCCAAGCGCCAGCGTCACTGACGCCAGCAAGATATCGGCTGAGTGATCGGCGCCTGATGCTCAGCCACTCTCAACATTGACTGAAGGGTCTTCCGGGTTCACCGGAAGGCCCTTTGTCGTAAGTTTGGCTTCGCTCGACCACTCACTGTCCGTCGAACCAGCGAGCGAGGACGTCGGCATCCTCACGATCGAGGAACAGGAAGCGCAGTTCGCTGATGCCGTTCATAACGAACAGCAGCATCCGCACGCTGAAGATGCCGCGCGGTTCACGCCATAACGTGGTCGATTGCTTGAACGACTGCACACGCGAGCGACGGGTTATCATCACGAACGTATTCAATGTGCTTGCGCCCGAAACTACTATGCGATGCGGTAGCGCGGCAATGTCAGGAACCGATGCTGATGCAGCATCAGGCGAGGAGGAAACGCCGAGGGCCTGTGGCACGGGCTCGTGAGAGATCTCGTATGGGGGTTCCTGCTCGACGTTGCGCAAGCGTTCGTCGGGAATTGCATATCCCTCTTCCCGGTATTTGAGCCAACGGCAGGCAACCAGCCATAACCCGCACGACAAGGGTACGAATAACAGCCACCAGGGCCATCCGAGACCCGGCAAGGCAAGCGAGGCGCGCCATGCGGTTGCCGCAGCGGCATTTGATCCGAGCCAGACGAGCGCCATCAAGGCCAGCGTCAATATCACTGGCATCGTGAGGTAATACCGCAGCAGACCGCGGCCGGTATGGCGGATTGCCGGGCCATGTGCGGAACCCGGTTCCCGCACGTCCCATTCCGGCAGCATATCGTGCAGTACCGTATAGACTTGGCGCGTGCTGATCACCGGCAGGATACGGGCTGCGGAAATAGAGTTTTCGTCGTGTGCTCCACTGTCTGAGGAGCTCAATCCCACCCCTACCGAACACAGGCCAAACGGCCGGCGCAACAGCGACTGCCGGACCATCACCGTCTGAATGCGACTGACCGGAATCGTGGATGTGCGGCGCGTGAACAGTCCACGCACCACCACCAGATCGTCGCCGCGACGCCACACCTCAAAACCATAGAATCGTAGCAGCGAGGTGACGATGCTCACCATCATCAGTGTCATTACACAGACCAGCACAAGCATCACGACGGACAGCACGCCGCCTGTCAAGGCGTCGCCCACCGACTGTTCGGCTCGGCGCACCATGCTCTTCGGCAGAATCTCCTGTACCTGCTGTATGAACCCGTATATCACGAACGCGGCTGCAAGGAACCCGAGATCGGTGACGGCGGACAGCAGAATATCCTTCACCGAGGCACGAAACACCGGAGCTTGGCCACGCGAATCCGCGGACGGTGCGGACTTGCCGACGCACGCAATGGGGCCGGCTGTGTAGGCGGGATCATAGGTTGCGTTGCGAATGGACGACGCGACAGTCGTGCGGGACTGCATGGTGCTCGCCTGTGCTGTACGGGCCCGCGCGCGCAACTGCTCCAGCTCCAATTGCAGTACCGCAGGCACGGCAGTCAATCGGATATCCGCATCTGCCGCACCCGCCGCAGAAACGGTGAGCTGCACCACGCCGAACGGTTGCAGATACACCGGCGACGAACTGCTGATGGTATGAATCGAGCCGTAGCTGATGGTGCGATGCTTGCGAAACAGCAGCCCGGATGTGAACGAGAGATTATCCGAACCAAGCTGGTAACGGGTGGTCGACCATTCGATGATGGGAGGGATCAGCGCGGCGACGATGGCCGACGCCAATGCCAATACGATGATTGTGCCGCTCAGCTCCCGACGCAAGATGACCAGAAACGTGATGAACAGACCTATGATGCCGCGTACCGAGGAGACCATCGCCACGATGAGTCCGGCCGGGTGCAGCATGCGCCAACCGGTGATGGGCCGGCCGTTGGATTGGCCGTCGGCCGGGCCGCTGTTGCCCACGGATGCGCTGTACTGACCGCCTGCCATCACAGATCGTCCTTTGCCATGGCCACACGTTCGGTGATCAACGCCACCATGCGTTCGGCCTCGGCGGTGTCCAGCGCGGCGATTTCATGCTCATCGGCTGCCGTATGCACCACCACGGTGGTCAGACCGAAATGCCGCTGCACCGGATTCTGTTTGGTGTCCACATGCTGTACACGTGTGTATGGCGTAGTGATGGAGCGACGGAACAACCAACCCTTGCGGGTGGCGAGATCGCGCTCGCCGATACGGAATCGTGTGAAGGCGTAGCGGTACTTGGTTTGCAGCGGCTGAAACGCAAGATCCAACACCGCATAGGTTGCCGCCAGGGTGACGATAAGCCGCTGCCAGACTCCCCACCAGCCGTTTGCGGCGCATATGATGGCGACTACGGCGCAGACCGCCAGCCATATGCCGGTTTCAATCGCTTCGTTGATCAGCCACACCGTGCGTACTCTCGGTGGCAGCGGCCGCCAGGCGGCGCTGATCGCGGTGTGCGCGGTGCTTTTGGGCTCTTCGGGCTCCATCGCCGTACTCCTCTCGTTGTGGTCTGTGCTGTACCCAACCATATCCGGTCCGGCAAGTGTGCCGGCGAGACCGGTCCACAGATGTTGACTGACGGGCCTTCCCGCTGGACGGGAACGCGTATTTGCGGTTGAGTGGAACGTAGCGAGAAAGGGATTGACGATGAACGATGGTGATCACGCTCCACAGGACCAGCAGATTCCACAGGGCTTGCACGCTTCGCATGATGGCACAGTACGGCCGAATGACAATCCGTATGCGGCGGGCCGATCCTTTCCGAATCCTTATGTGACTGGTCCGGTGACAGGTTCGGTGCCCGGGCAGGGCAACATGGTCGCTCCGCCGCTGTGGGCACCGTGGTATGGCATCGGGTTCGGCAAAGCCATCGCGCGATTCTTCCGCAAGACGTTCTATTTTCACGGTCGGGCGTCCCGCGGCGAATACTGGTGGGCGCAGCTGCTCTTTATTTTGCTGAATATAGGCGTTGCCTATGCCGCGTATGGCATAGGCATGGTGATGGGCATCAGCGACGTTGGCGGTGACGGCCTCTTCGGTTCGCCGCTCGACGATTTCGCCAATAACGCGCAGCTAGTGCCTCAGGCGTTGCTGTTCGTATCGAATCTGTCGGTGTCCGTACGTCGTCTGCACGACGAGAATCGCCGCGGATGGTGGGTGGTGTTGCCCACGTTGCTGCAGATTGTCGGCTTGGTTGCCGTGCTTGTTTCCGTTGTTGTGGGGAGCTTATCCGGTGGTGAATCGTCGTCGGCTTTCGCTCAGACCATGGTTGTGGCGATGCTGTTGTGCTTCGGTGCGTTGCTGCTGTCGGTCATCATCTCGATCACACTGATGATTGGCCCCAGCAATCCGTTGGGTGCACGATTCGACAGGCCCGGCGCAGGCTGGGGATTGGGGCGGCGCTGATGGTTGGCAGACGATCGGGGCGATTGACGCAGTTCACACAGACAGACGAGGCGCGGGCCGGACTGGACGCCGCGCGAACCATGTGGCGTCGTTGGCTGATATGGTTCCGCGAGCCGCATTTTCTGGAGAAAACGAGCCTGTGTACGGGCGCGGCGATGGTGGTAACGCTGATCATCATGCCTCCGGATTCTCCGTTGCAGATGCTGTTTGCGCTCGGATGGCTGGTGTTGGTGGCTATGGTGCCGTTCGCGCCACGTACGTTGTGCATCATCGGTCCGGTACTGTGCCTGATTGCCTCCGCAATGCCTCATCCGGGGTGGTGGACGGCCGGTGATTTCCTGTTGATGGCATCGTTCCTGTGCATCGGATATACGTTGCCGCGCTGGCCAGCGATCGGTATGCAGGTGGGCTATGCGGTGCTGGACGCAATCGGTACCGCCTGGTTTGCTTTCCCCTCGTTGGGCGGCGGGCTCATTCGCGGTGTGATCGAGGCGCTGAACGACATCAACCGGCAGTCGATGGCCGAAGACGGCATGACGATTGCGACACATGCCGAAGCGGCGTTGCCGCAGTATGCGCTGGTGGTGTTTGTGGCGACACTGGCGTTGGACCTGATGGTGCTGGGCTTCCTGCGCGTATTCGGCACCGCATTCCGGCGTACCGTCGAAGCCGACGCGCGCGCCGAACGCACCGAATTGTTGCTCGGGCGCATCACCCGCGAGCAGGAATTAGCCCATGTGATTCACGATTCGGTGGCCAACGACATGTCCACCATCGCGATGTTGGCTTGGCGGGCGAAGGCCATGGACAACGACACCGAATTGCTGGACGCGATCTATGCAAGATCGCACCATGCGCTGGATCGTGTGCATGAAGTGATCGACGTGCTTAACGGTAAGCGGGAATTGGAAGATCTGCGCACGGGCGCTGTGGGCGCTTCGGACATTTCGGATGTGGCAATCGGGGCCGACCATGCGGTCGGACATGCGGATATGGGCGGTACGGCTGAAACTGAATCTGTGGCTTCTGTGGCATCTGCAGCCGATCGGATTCCGATCGATGCGCATATCGAAAAATATGTGGAAGATCAGGACCGGGCGATGAGCATGCTGGGGCTGCATGGCGTGAGCCGGCTGAACGCAGTGCCGGGTGTGATGGTGTCTGCCGCCGTGCAGCGGGCGGTAATGGGGTTGTTGGAAGAGATATACGCCAATATCGTGCGGCATTGCGCATTGGAAGACCAATCGGATGACGGTGTCGGCCGTACCTTGAATGATGCAGAACCGGCCTATAGCCTGTTCATCGACATCACACAAGAGGGCATCCGAATCAATGAAATCAATATGATCGCCGATGAATCGCAGACGTTGGTGCACAAGCATCGGCAAGGCCGTGGCTTGACCATGCAGCGCGCGACCATCGAGGCTCTTGGCGGGATACTCAACACCAGCGCCCAAGACGGTGCATGGACGCTCGGCGCGGAGATACCGCTCGCTTAACGGCTCCCCTTCGGTCCAGCAATTAGGGACTGGCCTTCGGCCAGACTCAATCCTGCCCTCGTTCGGCTATCGCCTCACTCGGGCTGAGCCTACAAACAGCACACTGTGCTGTTCGCTTAACGGCTCCCCTCCGGTCCAGCAATTAAGGACTGGCCTTCGGCCAGACTCAATCCTACCTTCGCTCGGCTGCCGCCTCACTCAGGCTGAGCCTACAAACAGCACACTGTGCTGTTCGCTTAACGGCTCCCCTCCGGTCCAGCAATTAAGGACTGGCCTTCTG
>NZ_PGLQ01000010.1:23149-52739 GCF_002802865.1 Bifidobacterium scaligerum | reverse complement strand
CGGCTGAGCCTACAAACAGCACACTGTGCTGTTCGCTTAACGGCTCCCCTCCGGTCCAGCAATTAAGGACTGGCCTTCGGCCAGACTCAATCCTACCTTCGCTCGGCTGCCGCCTCACTCAGGCTGAGCCTACGAACAGCACACCGTGCTGTTCGCTTAACGGCTCAGCCATAACGCTATGGCGTGGGCTAGGGAGTGGGCGCCTAGTTTGTCTACGGCTCGGTGGGCGTGGGTTCGGACGGTGGAGGCGGTGACGCCCCACTGGGCGGCGATCTGATCGTATGTCAGTCCGCGGGAGAGCAGATGCAGTGTCTCGGCTTCTTTGGCACCGAGTTTAGGCGCCGGGCGGCCGTCGTTATCCGTGCCGTTTCCGTGTGCGGCCGCCGTGCCGTCCACCAGCATGCGGTGTGCGTCACTTGCCGAATGGAACTGCAATGGCGTGGTCGCAGCGGTGTGAACGGAAGCCGGAACAAACGTGCCGCCGGCAGCGACCGTACGCAACGCTTGTGCCAACTGCGGAATATCGGCCTTGGATGCGATGCCTTGCGCTCCGGCCGCAGCAATGCGTTCGGCGTACGTTTCCACGGTGAACGCAGTGATGCCGAGCAGCAGCACCCGATCCGTGCGCGACCGAATCGTGCGGCACACGCTGACGCCGGTCGCATCTCCCAGCGACATATCCACCATCAGCACTCGCGGACGAGTCTGCGGGTCCAATGCCATTCGCACCGCCTCATCGGCCGCGCCCACGCCCCACATCCATCGTGCGGTAGGCATCAGCTGCGGCAAAATCCCCTGCAATGCCAACAGCGCCATGCGATCGTTATCCACAGCCGCCACCAAAACCGGTGAGGCCGTGCTCGTCCCCTGCTCAACGCTCATGCGCACCATCCTAGTAGGAGTATGCAGGAAGCTCTCGTAGACATCTGCGGACATCATCACGATTCGCTCAGGAAGAGTGGATAGGTTGAGGCATATGAGCATGAACGAGCAGCAACCCGGGCAGCCGCAGATACCGGTTCCGGCACAGCCTTCGCAGTGGGATTCGCAGGAGAATCAGCGCGCGCAACATAACCAAGGTCAACAGTCGTCGCAGTATGCCACGTATGCGCAGGCGGGGCTGCAATCACCGCAACCAAGTATGCCGCCGCGAACGTCGGTTCAGAGCCAACGGATTGGCCAGACTCAGCAGCCAATCTATATCGCACAGTCAGACCAGCAGTTGTACGGACGGCCTGTGCCTTCGCCGCAATACGGCGGCCCGCAGTACAGCTACAGTCAGCCTCACAATCCGAATCCATACGGATCGCCGTTACCAGTCGTCCCCTCAGTCCCGGCGTACCCTCACGGATCGGCGCAGTATTATCAACCTCAGCCGCAGACGCAACTGCCATCGCAACCTCAGCCATACATCCCATACTGGGCCGCGGTACCGGTCCAGCCAATCGACCTGCGCAAAGCGTGGCGGACGTGGCGGCGCAAAGTCACCAATCGCGCGATGGGCCTGACCTTGGCGTATCAAGGCATGATGTACGTCGGTGCCATCGCGGCGTCCATCATGGCGCTTATTGCCAATTCGGTGACCGGCAAACAGGACACCGGCACCAGCTGGGATGGCATTATCAGCTTGGTATCCGTGATCACCGCGTTCGGTTTCCTGCTGCTGATGCGCCACCGCGACATCATCACCCGTGAATTCTGGCTTGGTGGCAGCCATATGGATACGTATGGCGAACCGAACCAGCGTGGACGCATCAGTCAATACGGCGGCAGTCGCATGCGTCCTTTATGGTTCCTGGCGTTCATTGCGCTGGGGCTCGGCGTGCAAGGCGTGGTGACGTTGGTGCAGCTCGCTTTCGCGATGGTCGGTGCCGATTTGGCCTCGCCCACATCCGAAAGCATCAATGAATCCGCGGTGACCGTAAGCATGTGGCTGTATATCGGTTTGGTTGGACCGATCTGCGAGGAAGTGCTGTTCCGCGGCGTGCTGATGAAGGAGCTGAAACCTCTCGGCCGTAACTTTGCGATCGTAACGTCCGCGCTGGTGTTCGGACTGTTTCATGACGACGTGGTGCAGGGGACTTTCGCTTTCCTGTTCGGCCTGATTCTGGGATTCGTGGCCATGGAATACTCGTTGGTCTGGTCGATTGCGCTACACGTGTTCAATAATGCGATTCTTTCCGGCGTGATCGATACGTGGCTGGCGGGCTACCTTGACAGCACCGGGTACGCTATCTATTCGATCGCGCTCGCCCTGATCGGCGTCATCGGGGCGTTGATCGTATTCGCGTTCTGGGGGCGGGGCTTGCGGCAATATCGTCGCGATAATCGCAGTGTGTCCGGCACCTATGCGGCGTGGGCGTGCCCGACGTTCGTGATTTTCGTGGTGATCAACGCTGTGATGGCGGTGCTTTCGTTCGCTGCGGCGATGATCGGCTGAGGGGAGGGGCTGGGCTGATCGGGGCTGATTTTGCTTGAGTCGGTTCCGGCAACGAAGAAATCGGGCGTGGGCCGGCCGGCTGTGGCTTATGGTTAATTCATGAGTGATTTCGAGCCGTTTTACGATGTGAACCGCACCTATGAAGACAACTACGCATGTGGCCCGTTCGGAGCATTCGCCGCTGCACTGGAGGGGGAGGGCGTTTTGCCTGTGGCCGATGGCCGCAGCTCCGACTCCGATGCCTCCTCGACAGCTGCCTCCACATTCCTGGGGCAGCCGGTGAATCTGGCGTTTGGTATTCCCGCGGGTCCGTTGCTCAACAGTCGCTACACCACGGCGGCTTTCCGTATGGGCTTCGATTTGGCCACATACAAAACCGTGCGTTCGCGTGCGTGGGGCTGCAACCCGTTCCCGAATGTGCTGGCCGTGCATCCTCAGTCGGCAGACGGCTCGCTGACCCCCGGCAGCGCCGAGCTGGACGAAGGCGTGCTGGCGGATACGAATTATGAGCTGCCGATCTCCATCTCCAACAGCTTCGGCGTACCCTCGCAGGATCCGGACGTCTGGCAGCCGGATATGAAGGCCGCCATTGCCGCGGCCGGCCCGGGGCAGGTGCTGGTGCCGAGTTTCCAAGGTTCTCGTGTGGAAGGCATGAGCGAAGAGGATTACATCGCCGACCACGCCACTACGGCCCGGTTGGTCAAGGAAACCGGCGCGAAACTGATGGTGATGAACACCAGCTGCCCGAATGAGGGGCACAACCGTTTGCTGTGCCACAACCCGTTGCTTGTGGGGCGCATTACGGAGGCCGTGAAACGGGAAATCGGCGATACGCCGCTGATGATCAAGCTGGCGTTTATTCCCAGCGATGATGATCTGGAGCTGATGGTGCGTTCCACTGCGGGCCGCGGCACCGTGCAGGGCTTCAGCACGATCAACACGATTTCCGCGAAGTTGGTGGATAAGGACGGCAACCAGGCGCTTCCGGGTGCCGGTCGCGATCGTTCCGGTGTGTGCGGTAGCGCGATTCGAGGTGCCGGCCTTGAAATGGTGCGTCGCCTGGCTGCGCTGCGCGAGCGTCTTGGCCTGGACTTTGCGATTAACGGCGTAGGCGGCGTGGTTTCGCCCGCCGATTACGAGGCGTACAGGCAAGCTGGCGCGGATTCGGTGATGTCCGCCACCGGAGCCATGTGGGATGCTGAATTGGCTCGAAAGATTAAGGCAAGTCTGTGAGCTGCTCGTCGGCTTGATTGCGAATAGACCGCCTAAAAACGAGTTTGCCCCGGCTGAAAGAGCTTCAGTCGGGGCAAACTCGTTTACAAGGGGTTGATTTGGGGATATCGGAATATCTATCTGCGTTACAAGGGGTTCCTTTGGTGCGAAACCGTGGACAAAAACCGTATTCTCGCAACGTTATTTCGCCGTTTTGGGGTTGTCGCTACTTAGGCAACAACCCCTTGTAACGCAGAAAGACCTCCGGCGGCCCGTAAATCAGCCCCTTGTAAACGAGATAGGCTTTCTCCTAGGGGGTAGCGCGGCAATTACGCTTCGGCGGCGGCCTTCATGGCCACGGCACCCACGTAATAGACCGGCTTGTCGAAGTTGGGCTGGAACAGGAAGTCCACGTTGGCCAGCTGATCAACAGTGAACCCGGCCTGAATCGCCATGGAGATCACGTTCGCGGCACCGGAGATGTCCGCCTTCGAGCAGAACTGGCCGCCCTTGACTTGACGGGTTTCCGGATCCCACGTCAGAATCGAAGTGACCGGCGTGGTGGTGAGCATGAAGTCCGGACGGTAGTCGTCCACCAGCTCGGTTTCGCGTACCGTGAGTCCGCGGCGCTCGGCACCGGCCTTCGTCAGACCCGATGCGGCCAGAGACAGGTCGTACAGCTGCACGGCCGAAGTGGCCTGCGTGCCCATGTACTTCACGCTCGGTGTTTCGATGTTGCGGCCCACGAGCAGGCCCTGACGCACGGCGTTGGTGGCCAGCGGAATGTAGTCATGCTTGCCGGTCGGGTTGTAGAACACGGTGGCCGAATCGCCGGCGGCGTACACGTCCGGCACGGAGGCCTGCATGTAGTCGTCCACAATAATCGCGCCGTTCGGCAGCATATCCACCTTGCCCTTGAGCAGGTCGGTGTTCGGCAGGAAGCCGACTGCCAGAATCGCCATCTCGGCTGTGTACTCGCCTTTTTCGGTGACCACGGTGACGGTATTGTCCGGATTGTCGCGGAATTCCACCACTTTCTGGCCGAGCGCAAGCGTCACGCCATGTTCCTCGAACGCGGCGGCCACCTGATCGGTGATGGCCTTATCGAAGTTGTTGGCCAGCGGGCGGTCCAAACCGTCCACCAGCGTGGTCGTCACACCGGTCAGGCTGAACTGCTCGGCGATTTCGGCACCGATGTAGCCCGAACCGATCACGACCGCGGACTTGGCGGTCTTCGCCTTCTCCTTGATGGCGATGGCGTGGTCCCAGTTCTTGCACAACAGTACATGCGGGCTGTCGATGCCCGGAATCGGCGGAATCACCGGGCGCGAGCCGGTGGTCACCACGAGCTTGTCGAATGCGAGCGTCTTTTCGTCGGACGAATCGCTGCCATCCGGCTCCAGCGCGCGATAGGTGAGGACTTTGGCTTCAAGGTCTACGGACGTCACATCGGTGCGCATATGCATGGTTGCGCCGGCCTGAGCCAGTGCTTCGGGAGAGGAATAGAACATCTTCTTCGGGTCGGATACATGATCACCCACCCACAATGCGATACCGCAGGAGAGGAAGGACAGGGTGCCGTTGCGTTCGAAAACGTGGACGGTCCAATCCGGATGCTCGGCGAGAATCGAGGTGGCGGCGAACGTGCCGGCGTGCGTGCAGCCGATGACGGCGACGGTGGTCATAAATGCTCCTTTGCTTGTGGCCTAGGCGTCAATTGCCCTGCCTTGCATCGTAGCGTAGAGGTCTGGAGAAAGTCTCGGTGGAATATGTGACGTAGATAACATTGAATATGGTGTTTATGGAAAGGCAAAGGTGGTATCCGCGATGGTGATGCTTGTGGGGCTTCGTGAGGTCTTCATAGGCTCGCCAAAATTCCCGAGTTTGGCTCCCGGCGCATTTCACCGAGTGCGCACATGGGTTATGGCAAACTAGACACTAGCGTTTTTGAACCGCGATCTTGGTAAGAGCAAGCCGTATATAGGAGAGTGGCGTGGCTGTGGATACGAATGATGTGCTGCATGTTGAGGGTGGCAAGCCGTTGAACGGCACCATCAAGGTGCGTGGCGCGAAGAACTTCGTGAGCAAGGCTATGGTGGCTGCGCTGCTGGCACCGGGCAAGTCGGTGCTTAAGAACGTGCCGGAAATCCGTGACGTACACGTGGTGTCGGATCTGCTGCGTCTGCATGGCGTGAACGTGGATGTGGACGGCGCGAACGGTGTGGTGACCATCGACGCCTCCCACGTGCAGCTGGCGGATGTGGCCGACGTGGATACGCTGTCCGGCTCCTCCCGTATTCCGATTCTGTTCTCGGGTCCGCTGGTGCATCGCCTGGGCGAGGCATTTATTCCGGCGCTGGGCGGTTGCGCGATCGGCGGTCGCCCGATCGACTTCCATCTGGAGACGCTGCGCAAACTCGGTGCCACGGTGGATAAGGAGCACGAGGACGGCATTCACATCACCGCTCCCGACGGCCTGCACGGTGCGAAGATTCACCTGCCGTACCCGTCCGTAGGTGCCACTGAGCAGACGCTGTTGGCTGCCGTGCTCGCCGAGGGCAAAACCGAGCTGTCCGGTGCGGCAATCGAGCCGGAGATCATGGATTTGGTGGCGGTGCTGCAGAAGATGGGCGCGATCATCTCTGTGGATGTGGACCGCACGTTCCGCATTGAAGGCGTCAAGGAGCTCAAGGGCTTTACGCACACCTCGCTGACCGATCGCATCGAGGCCGCCTCGTGGGCCTCCGCCGCGCTCGCCACTCACGGCGACATCTTCGTTAAGGGTGCCACCCAGCCGGAGATGATGACTTTCCTCAACGTGTTCCGCAAGGTCGGCGGCGAATTCGACGTGACCGATAAGGGCATTCGCTTCTGGCATCCGGGTGGTGATTTGAAGCCGGTGGCCATTGAAACCGACGTACACCCCGGCTTCATGACCGATTGGCAGCAGCCGCTCGTCGTGGCTCTGACTCAGGCGAATGGCCTGTCGATCGTGCACGAGACCGTCTATGAGAACCGTTTCGGCTTCACCAAGCCGCTCGTGCAGATGGGTGCCACGATTCAGCTCTACCGCGAGTGCCTCGGCTCCTTGCCGTGCCGCTTCCAGCAGCGCAACTACAAGCATTCCGCCGTGATCTTCGGACCGACTCCGCTGACCGGTCGCGACATCGACGTACCGGATCTGCGCGGTGGCTTCTCCCACTTGATCGCTGCGTTGGCGGCCAAGGGCCCGTCCAACGTGCAGGGCATTTCGCTGATCGACCGCGGTTACGCCGACTTCCGTGGCAAGCTTGAAGCGCTCGGTGCCGATTTCGACTAATCTGTCGGGTCCGTTATATCGGATTGATTGCGTGATGGCTCCCTTCTTCCGGAAGGGAGCCATTTTTCTAGTGAGCCCCCACTAATCTTCAAATCGCTTGGACAGTGGCACCGAAACGACTGCGCCAGCGCCCAGCAGCACCGCTGAAATCAACAGCACTACAGCCACCGGCATATGATCGAACGCCCATCCGTATGCCATCTGGCCCAACGGTTGTGCGCACATACTGATGGCGGCCACCATCGCCATCACCTTGCCGGTCATCGCATCCGGCGTATTGAGCTGGATGGTGGGCAGCGCGATCAGATTCGAAAAGCAGCTGGCGATCATCGTGCCGAACGTGAAGCCGACCAGCACAATCAGTTTTATCCAAGCGGATACCGGCAACAGGAATACCAAGCCTTGCGGCAACAACGACAATGCCAACGCAACCATTGCGACCGGAAACTTGCGCATCGTAAGTCGTGCGGCAAAGAAGCCGGCGACGAACGCTCCAATCACCCCTGAAACGCCGACCAGACCGTCCGCGATGCCGTAGACCGTGGCATCGAAGCCGAGCACCGTGCGAATCACGTAGGGGAAACCGACTGCGGCATTGCCGATGATCACAAAGTTGAGTCCGGCCGCGTACAGCAACAGTGCGAACACATTCGGGCGGTCTTTGACGAGGAAGCGGATCCCGGTTTTGAGATCCTCGACCGGCGTGGGCAGTTTCTCGTTGCCGCGGTCGGGTGCCGCCAACCGAATGAAGCGTTCGAGGGCCGCGGCCGAGGCGAAGCTTGCGACGGCGATGATCATCATTGGACGGATGCCGGTCAGCGAATAGAGCACGCCGCCGAGGAAGCTGGGCAGCAGCGAGCCGAGCTGCTGCACCTGATTGACCACGGCCATGGCTTTGCGCAAGGTGCCCTGCCCGTGTTCGCGGAACATTTGGGGGAGCGCGGCCTGCACGGTTGGAGTTTCGAATGCGCCGAGCACCGCGAGCAGTACCTGCATGGTACCGATGGCCACAAGATTGAAGCCGATGGCGGCGAACGTGAGTGCGCTTGCGAGGACGAGTATGGCTGAGATGGCATCGAGCGCGACCATGATGGTGCGGCGGTTCATGCGGTCGGCCAATACGCCGCCAAACGGGGAGAAAATGATGGTCGGCACGACGGAGATGGCCAGAATCGAGGCGAACACGGTGGCCGAGCCGGTTTGGTCCAGCACCCACATCGCCATGGCGAAGCGCAGCATGAGGTTGCCGAACAGCGAGATGCCCTGGCCGGCGACGAGCAGAATGAAATCGCGGCTGAGGAGCGGCGATGCGTACTTTTCGCGCGATTCGTGCGCGTTGGGCGGGTTTATGGGGGCTGAAACGCGATTTTCGTGCGAAACGGGCGTTTTCGGGGCGGTAAGCGTACTTTTCGCACGATTTGGCTGTTTCGGAGAGGTTTTGAGGGCTTGGGACGTACTTTTCGCGCGAAAAGTACGGGGAGTGTGGGAAGGGAGGGGAGTGTGGGAAGCGCGGAGGTCAGTCATGTGGGGTCTGCTCGGGATTCTGTGCGTTGAGTTGGGCGTAGAAGTCGCAGGTTTGGCGGATGAGCTCGTCGTCGAAAACCGGTACGTTGATGGCATTGAGCATGGTGGCGAGGCATTGGATGCGATGTCTGAGCTCGGCTCGCGTTGGCGGGCAGAAACGGGTAAGCAGCCAATAGTTGGCCAGCAGTGAGATGAGTTCGGCGGCTTCCTGCGGGTATTCGGTGGGGATTGAGCCGTCGCGCATGCCTTCCTCGATGATGGGTAGCCAGTGCTTGGGCAGCTCGGCGGCCCAGAAATTGAGGCTGGAGGCGAGGGTGGTGGGGTCGTCGAGGAGGGGGATCGTTACCTCGTTGAGCTTCCGGTGGTCCTTATTATCTATGGTGACTTTGAACAGCTCGCGCATTTTCTCCAAGCCGTTGAGATCGGTGCGGGCCATGATGCGGTCGCGCGCGGCTTGGCTGTAGTCCCAATCCGTGTCGTTGAGTTTGTCGAGGATGGCCTCTTTGGATGTGAAGTGATGGTAGATCGCGCCTTTGGAGAGATTGCCGAGTCGGTCCACGATGTTTTGGATGGAAGTTTTCTCGTAGCCTTTTTCCGTGAACAGTTCGCGCGCGGCTTCGAGAATGCGCCGCTCGGTGACTTCCGGATGTGCATTGCGCGCCATGCTCGGCTCCTTTCCGGTGGATTGTCTGTGATGTTCGGTCTCACACTATACATACCGTCGGTCGGTATGTATAGATGTGCGGCGAGCCTATATATGGTGCAATGGCTTGAGGAAAGCGTCGATGCGGCGGTATGTATATTCGCTGCGATCAGCAGGCACTGTCTGTGTTCTCGGTATTCTTAGAAGAATGAGCCCTGAAGCGTTAAGTGAACTGATTTCCAAGATTGCCCACGACCTCGTCGCAGCCGGTCAAGCCGGCGATTTGACTGACGAGCTGATTCCGCCCGTCGAAAAGCTGACCGTGATGCGCCCGAAGGACCGCGCCCACGGCGACTGGGCCTCCAACATTGCCATGCAGCTGGCCAAGAAGGCCGGCATGAGGCCGCACGATCTGGCCGAGCCGTTCGCCGCCGCACTCGTCGAGGCCGACGGCATCAAGTCCGTCGAGGTGGCCGGCCCCGGCTTCATCAACATCACTCTTGACTCCGCATCCGCCGCCGCCGTGGTCGATCAGGTGCTGAACGCGCCGGCTGATGAGCATGGCATCTCCACGTACGGCCGCAACGATCACCTGTCCGGCAAGACCCTGAACCTTGAGTTCGTCTCCGCGAACCCGACCGGTCCGATCCACATTGGCGGCACCCGCTGGGCCGCCACCGGCGACGCTATGGCCCGCGTGCTTGAGGCCAATGGTGCCAAGGTAGTGCGCGAATACTACTTCAACGATCACGGCGAGCAGATCAACCGCTTCGCCAAGTCGCTGGTCGCCGCCTGGGCGCACGACAACAACCTCGGCGAGGCCGGTTACCAGACCGAAACCCCGTTCGACGGCTACAAGGGCGCCTACATCGATGAGATCGCACGCCGCGTCGAGGCCGAAGCCAAGGCCGACGGTGTGGATCTGACCGCTCTGCAGCACGAGGATCAGGGACTGAACGCCGACGGCGAGCCGATCGGCGAATCCGATTCCGAAGTGCGCGAAGAATTCCGCAAGCGCGCTGTGCCGATGATGTTCGACGAGATCCGCAAGTCCATGAAGGACTTCCGTGTGAACTTCGACGTGTGGTTCCATGAGAACAGCCTGTACTCCGACGGTGAAGTCAAGCGTGCCATCGAAGTGCTGCGCGAACGCGGCGACATCTACGAGAAGGATGGCGCCACTTGGTTCGAGTCCACCAAGCACGGCGACGACAAGGACCGTGTGATTATCAAGTCCAACGGCGAGTTCGCCTACTTCGCCGCAGACATCGCGTACTACTGGAACAAGCGCCACCGTGCCACCGACCCGGCCGACGTGGCCATCTACATGCTTGGTGCCGACCACCACGGATACATTGGCCGCATGATGGCCATGTGCGCCGCCTTCGGCGACAAGCCCGGCGAGAACATGCAGATCCTGATCGGCCAGCTGGTCAACGTGCTGAAGGACGGCAAGGCTGTGCGCATGTCCAAGCGCGCCGGCAACGTCGTGACCATCGACGATCTGGTCGAAGCCATCGGCGTGGACGCATCCCGCTATTCGCTGGCTCGCACCGATTACAACTCCCCGGTGGACATCGACCTCAACCTGCTCGCCTCTCACTCCAACGACAACCCGGTCTACTACGTGCAGTATGCGCACGCCCGCTCCTGCAATGTGGACCGCAACGCCGAGGCCGCCGGTATTTCGTATGACGGTGCTGATCTTTCGTTGCTTGATACCGAGGCTGACGGCGAAGTGCTCGCCGCGCTTGCCCAGTGGCCGGCTCTGCTCACCCTGGCCGGCGACGCTCGCGCCCCGCACCGCGTGGCCCACTATCTTGAGGATCTGGCCGCCGCCTACCACAAGTGGTACAACGTGGAGCGCGTGGTGCCGATGGAGCTGACCGATCCGGAGGCCCGCGGTGATGATGCTGAGTCCGTGCGCATCGCCAAGGCCCCGGAGCCGGATCGCGCCGCAGCCCGCCTGAAGCTCAATGATGCCGTACGTGACGTGATCGCCGCCGGCCTCGACCTGCTCGGTGTCTCCGCTCCCGAGAAGATGTGATGGCCTAGCGGCCATCGTAGTATTCCGCGACGCTCACGACGCTATCGCTGTTCGCTGCTACGGACAGAAATCCTTCGGATTCCCCTCGCGGCATAGCCGCTCCCTTCGCCTACGGACAGTCCACTGGACTGTCCGTTTGACGGCTCAGCTGGACTGTCCGTCCTGAAAAGATGTGATGAATTATGCCTATTACTCCAATTTGGCCGGCTGCGACTGCCATCGACCCGGCAACCGGTGCCATTACGTTCCATGGCCGTACCGCTGAATCGCTGTTGGATGAATTCGGCTCACCGCTGTACCTCATCGACGCCGATGAGGTGAACGAGCGCGCGCATCATTTCGTGCGCGCCGCAGCCAACGCATTCAACAACTCCACCACGCATGTGAGCTTCGCCGGCAAGGCGTTCCTTTCCAAGGAAATCGTGCGTTTGGTGACCGCCGCAGGCATGCTGGTGGACACCTGCACGATGGGCGAGATGAAGATCGCCCTCGCGGCAGGCGTGCCCGGGCGCCGTCTGGTGCTGCACGGCAACAACAAGTCCGACGAGGAAATCGCGCTCGCCATCGAACAAGGTTTCGCCAAAATCGTGGTGGACGAGCCGAATGAGCCGGAGCGCATCGCCGCCATCGCCCGTAAGCTCGGCAAGCGCGCCCGTGTGATGCTGCGCGTTACCGTGGGCGTCCATGCGGGCGGCCATGAGTACATCTCCACCGCGCACGAGGACCAGAAGTTCGGCGTGCCGCTGCTGTCGGCTGGAGCGGATGCTTCGGTGCTGGATACGGTACTGAACAACCTCGCCGACGTGACGCCGGCAGCCACCAATGCGCGCATCGCCCCGGTCGTCGACCCTACGGCTCCGGCTGAGCATCGCGAACGCAAGCTGCAATACGACGTCAAATACCCGTACGACCTCTCTCACGAAGAGGTTTCCGACAAGGACAAGGCATTGGCCCAAGCTATGACGGCCATTGCCGACGGCCCGTCCATCGCCGTGTTGAAGACCATTCTGGCCAACCAGGACGTACTTGAACTGGTCGGCGCGCACTCGCACATTGGCTCCAACATCCACGACGCGGACGCCTTCATTCAGGCTGCCAAGCGCATGATGCTGCTGCGCAAGACCCTGTATGCCACGGACGCATTCACGCTGCCGGAAATCGACCTTGGCGGCGGCTACTCCGTGGCCTACACGGACGGCGAGGACTCGATGGACATCGACGTGGAGCTCACCCGTCTGGCCGAGGCCGTGGCTGCCACCAACCGCGCACTTGGCATGCCGGCACCCGCCATCAGCTTCGAGCCGGGCCGCTATATTGTGGCTCCGGCCGGCGTGACGCTGTACCGTGTGGGCACCATCAAGCATGTGCATCTGAGCGGTGAAGGCGATCATGCGCCCAAGGATTCCGCCGGCAACCCGATCAGCGAACGCGTGTATGTGTCCGTGGACGGCGGCATGTCCGACAACATCCGACCGGCCCTGTATGGCGCCGACTACACCGCGCGCTTGGCGAATCGCAAGGGCTCCGACGAAACGATGTTGGCTCGCGTATGCGGCATGCACTGCGAATCCGGAGATATCGTGGTGCATGAGGTGCGGCTTCCCGCCGATCTTCGCCGCGGCGATATCCTGGCCGTACCGGTCACTGGTGCGTATGGCCGCACGATGGCCTCCAACTACAATCAAGCGCTGATCCCGGCCGTTGTGGCTGTGAGCGAAGGCGGCGCGCACGTGATGTTGCGCCGCCAGACCATCGACGACTTGCTCGCCCTCGACGTGAGCGAGTGATTTGAGCGGCGGTAGTTTGCCTCCCGCCCCCGCAACTTCGTAAACGAGATATATCTCGGTGTGTGTGAGACATATCGGCATATCTCGTTTACAAGGGGCGGTTAAAGCCTTTTCCGGAGACCTATCTGCTTTACAAGGGGCTCCTAAAACGCGAAATCCCGAGTATAAACGTTGCAATGGCGGCGAATGTACTCGGGATATTTCATATTCGGTGCCCCTTGTAAGGCAGATAGGTCTCCTGAAAAGCGGGAATCGGCCCCTTGTAAACGAGATACCCATTGGAATGGGTGCTTTGAGGTCGGAATACTACGAAATCCGCAATTTTCCGGGCACGTTTGGAACGCTGTAGGAATCCATCCGTACAATAGCCGTGGATAGTACAGCTTTTTGGAAGGATTTGCAGTGGCAGAACTGAACGAAACCCCGATTCGCGTAGGTCTGTTGGGTGCCGGCACGGTCGGTTCTCAGACCGCCCGCCTGATCGTCGAGCAGAAGGACGAGCTTTCCGCTCGTATCGGCCGCCCGATCGAACTGACCGGTGTGGCTTGCCTCGATCCGAAGGAAACCGAGAAGTTCCCGTGGATCGACCAGTCCATCGTCACCACCGACACGATGAGCGTGGCCACCAACTCGGATATCGTGATCGAGCTGATCGGCGGCACCACCGTGGCCCGCAAGTTCGTGCTCGCCGCCATCGAATCCGGCGCTTCCGTGGTCACCGCGAATAAGGCGCTGCTGGCCAAGTACGGCCCGGAAATCTACGCCGCCGCCGAAGCCAAGGGCGTTGACATCTACTTCGAAGCCGCCGTAGGCGGTGCGATCCCGTTCCTGCGTCCGCTGCGTGAGTCCCTCGTGGGCGACAAGGTGACCAGCATGCTGGGCATCGTCAACGGCACCACCAACTATATTCTCGACGAAATGACCACCAAGGGCCTCCAGTTCGACGACGTGTTGAAGGACGCTCAGGCCAAGGGCTACGCCGAAGCCGACCCGACCGGTGACATCGAAGGCTACGACGCCGCCAACAAGGCCGCCATCATGGCCACGCTCGGTTTCCACACCTCCGTGACCATTGACGACGTGTCCGTCGAAGGCATCACCAAGATCACCGCCGACGATATCGCCGCCGCTACCGCCGAGGGCAAGGTCATCAAACTGCTCGCCGTGGTCGAGAACAGCGAGGCCGGCGTCTCCGCCCGCGTTTACCCGGCGCTGATTCCGGAATCGCATCCGCTGGCTTCCGTGCACGGCTCGTTCAACGCCGTGTTCGTCAAGGCCGAGGCGGCCGACGACCTCATGTTCTACGGCCGTGGCGCCGGCGGCGCTCCGACCGCCTCCGCCGTGGTGGGCGACGTGGTCACCGAGGCCCGTCATATCGCCGCCGGCTGCACGGGCCCGTCCATCCCGCTGTACAAGAACCTGAAGAAGGCCCCGATCGAGGCTTCTCGCGCCGCCTTTGCCGTGCGATTCCTGATTCACGACAAGCCGGGCGTGCTGGCTGCCATCGCCGCCGAGTTCGCCAAGAACGGCGTGTCCATCAACGGTGTGAACCAGGATTTGAAGCCCACGATGACCGATCCCGGTTACGACGGCGAAATCCAGCAGCTGCGTCTTGTCACCCACCTGACCGATGAAGTGACCTTGCGTCAGACCGTGGAAGCCGTGCAGCAGCTCGACTTTGTGACCGGCGAACCGTCCATCCTGCGCGTGCTGGACTGAAAGCCCGGTGGCTTTCAGTAGCAGCGAACAGCGATAGCAATCGCACATAGTGCGATTCAATTTGTGCTGTGCGACTGGCCGGAGCCCATTTGAAGGAGAGACTTACATGAATCCAATCTGTTCACAGGTGCGCGTGCGCGTGCCCGCCACATCCGCCAATTTGGGTTCCGGCTTCGACACCGTGGGCTTGGCGCTTGACTACCATGACGAGCTCACGTTCACGTTGAACGCCGATCCCACGGATGGTGTGGCCCACGTGTTCATCCACGGTGAGGGTGAGGATACGTTGCCGCGCGACGAAACCCATTTGGTGGTTTCCACCTTCCGCCGCGCCTGCGCCACGTTTGGTTTGGGACGACTCGGTTTCACACTGGACGCCACGAACAACATTCCGCAGGCCCGCGGCATGGGCTCCTCCGCCGAGGCCATCGTGGCCGGCATCGCGGCGGCGGCGGCCTTCGCCCAGCCCGGCGATCTCAACCGTCCGGCCATCTTCGACATGGCCGCGCAGATCGAAGGCCATCCGGACAACGTGGCCCCGGCTGTGTTCGGCGGCCTGACCGTCTCCTGGGACTTCGCTACGGCCGAAGGCGTCGGCTCGGTGGCCATCCCCGGCGGCGAACCGCTGCACGGCGGTTTCCATACCGTCAACTATCCGGTCGATCCGGCTATCACTGCGGCCGTGTTCGTGCCGGACTACGAGCTGTCCACCGAGAAGGCCCGTCGCGCGTTGCCGAAGGAATTGCCGTACAAGGATGCCGTGTACAACGTCTCCCGCGTGGGTCTGTTGCCCGCGGCCATGAATCCGGTGGTGCTTGCACAGGCCGAGGCTCAGGGAGGCACTGATGCGTTGAGCGAGAGCGCCGCAGGTTCAGCTGGTGCCGCGCAGGTGACTCCCGCCGCGTTTGCCACGGCGGCCGCACAGGCCAATGCGCTCCTCTTCACCGCCACGCAGGACAAACTGCACCAGCCGTACCGCGCGCCGCTCATGCCGCCGTCCGCCGAACTGATCGAGCTGTTCCGCGCCAAGGGCTACGCTGCCGCCGTCTCCGGCGCTGGCCCATGCGTGCTTGTGCTGCACTACGGCAATGCGCGCGAGACCATCGACCAGGTGGCCGCCACCCAGCTGGCATCCGGCCACTGGCGGGTGCTACACCTGCCCATCAACACCAAGGGCGTCGAAATCGAACGGCGGTAGGGGAGGGGAGTTCGATCGGTGTGACTCCTATCGGCCTCCTACTGCTGAAAACCACGAAACAGACACTATGTATGCGACTGAGCGAAGCAGCCGCATACATAGTGTCTGTTTTAGTATGGGAATCCTCACTATGTACGCGGGACCGTGGTCGGGCTGTGTACTTGACGCCGTTTGTGTTGGTGGTTGCTGCACGTATTCGCCAATGCCCGTGCCAATCCATACAATGCAAGGGAGCGAACCTAAACAGGAGGGAAGCCATGTCCATTCCGCTGATCCTTGCGTCCAAGTCCAAGCCGCGCCGTGATGTGCTGTACGCGGCCGGCATCTGCCCCACGATTCGCGTCTCACATGTGGACGAGCCGGCCGCGCTGGAAGCCGCCGCCCGCGAAGCCGGTGTGACGGTGGATGACCTGACCGTCGATCAGCGGGTGATGATTCTGGCCGAGGCCAAGGCCCAGGCCGTGCACCGCGCGTACCGTAATGTGGCCGATACAGCAGCTGCCGCAACCGGCAATCGTGTGATTGCGTATCCATTGCGCGCCGCCGAGGTCCAGACCGAGGATGCCGAGGCCGCTGCCGATACGGAAGCGTCGGCCGCCGAATCGCAGTCCATTGATTATTCCTCCGACCGTATCGCTACTACCCGCGACTTTTCCGGCGTGGACATGCCGACCGTCACCGAACCTATCTCCAACATCATCGCCATGCAGCCGGGACTCACGCGCGCCACGGTCGGCCCGCTTATTATTGGCTGCGATTCGATGTTCCTCCTGGACGGCGAATGCTACGGCAAGCCGCACAGCGTCGAGGTCGCGCGCGAACGTCTGCGCAGGATGCGCGGGGCCAGCGGCGAACTGTGGACCGGCCACTGCGTCATCGACTTCGCCACCGGTCGCGTGGCGCGCGGGGCAAGCCATGCCACCGTGCACTTCGGCGACTTCACGGACAAGGATATCGAGCGGTACATCGCCACCGGAGAGCCGCTGGAAGTGGCAGGATCGTTTACGCTGGAAGGCTTTGGCGGCGCGTTCATCGACGGCATCGAGGGTGACCCGCATGGCATCATCGGCATCAGTCTGCCGCTGCTGCGCAAGTTAACCCGTGAGCTCGGCGTGGATTGGACTGATCTGTGGAACGTTCAGCGCGGTGAAAACGCACCCGAGGCGGCGGATGCGGCCGGCATTCCGGCAGCAGGCAAGGACAACCTGCCGCCGGTGGAGAATGTGCATCAGCCCGGCGACGGTTGGGTGGACTGCGCTTGCGGACGCAAGCACTGGGGCACCAACGGTGCGTCCGGCATCCTGCTGGCACGCCGCGATCCGGCCACCGGCAAGGTGACGCATGTGGTGATGCAGCATCGTGCGGCATGGAGCGCCGAAGGCGGCACCTGGGGCATCCCCGGTGGTGCCACGGCGGATGGTGAATCGCCGATTGAGGGTGCGCTGCGCGAAAGCTACGAAGAGGCGAATATCACGCCTGAGGATATCGAAGTAGTCGGTTCCTACCGTGAGGACCATGGCAACTGGGCGTACACCACCGTGTTCGCATTCGAAAAGCCCGGCCATCATGTTGACCCTAAGGCCAACGACGACGAAAGCAAGGAGATCTGCTGGGTGCCGATCAACGACGTACCGAATCGCAAGCTGTTGACCGCCATGAAAACCGACTGGCCCCGCTTCGCCGCCCGCCTCGATGAGTTGGCTGCCGCGCAATAATGAAGCGTGGTGCCTGAATGTGATTCTGATAATGACCGGCACCGGATAGTGGTTGCTGGTCATTAATCAATGGTGATTACGGATATTGAGTGGGGTGAACATTCTAGACGACTGGGGTATGTGCCGAAAGTCATACCGTTCGTAAAACGCAACCGCTTGGTCGGTGGCCGGCTCGACAAGCAGTGCTCGCGCTCCAATGATTGCGGCGGCATTGAGAGAACGAAGTACTGCATCTCGGAGCAGCTGACTGCCGACGTGCATGGTCTGAAATCTGATGTCTACGCCCATCATGCCCAGCAAGATTACTGGAATGGGATTCGGACTATTTCGCCTCAGCCATCCGGGAGCTTCCGAATGCTCAATGCTGTATGCGCTCAGTGTGTAGAAACCAGCCAGCATACTGGCATCATTACCGTCCTTAGTGAAGGTGGCATAGGCTACGGCAGTGCCTTGTCTCCCTGCCATAGAGGCATGTTTCGCTAGCCAATCGTTGACCAATGGCAGGCCGCAGTCGAAACCGGAAACATCATCGTTCGCGGTCAGACGTCGAGGTTCGGTGAACTTGGTCACGTCCATATGGGATCACGCTCCAACAATTCAGTCAGACGTGGGCCCATAGGCTCATCCAAAGCGGCGGTGAAATCATCCCACGCTTGACTGTTGAGCCGAATGACGTGGGCTTCATGGATGTCTCGATCCGCAGCGGCGAGCAGATTCGATAATGCCCACTGCGACGAAGTCATGCCTTTGGATTCGGCTGCTTGATCGATTCTGGAACGTTGTTCTTGGGTGAGTCTCATCTCAAAACGGCTGTTCTTGTTGTTGTCCGTAGTCATACTCCTATTGTACGGCTTTTGTACGGACGTAATTGGTATATGGGAGATACTGGTTGTGGTAGACATGTGAGCTCCTTTGCTTGGTCTGTTCGATTCGTAGGCGTGTAGTGTTCCGGTCTCATGAACATACTGTGCGGGTAGTTCACACGTCCAGCCAAACCGACCTATGTGGTTCTAGCTTCCGAAGTTATCCACAGTGAGCGGTTTTCGCCGCGGCTACTACTGCCGAATCTCGCTGTGTTTGCGGAATTCCATGGGGGTCAGGCCGGTTTTGCGCTTGAATGCGGCGCAGAACGAGCTGGTGTCGGTGAAGCCGCACTCCTCGCACAGCTGGCGTAAGGAGATGTCCGAATTGATCAGACGATATTTCGCCGCATGCATGCGGGCGTCCAGCACGTAGGCGTACGGCGTGTAGCCGGTCTCCTTTTTGAAAACGCGAATGAAATGGTATTCGCTCATGTACACCAGTCCGGCCAGCTCGCCCACGGTCAGCGGCTCGTTCAAATGGTTGGCGATATACGCCAGCACACTTTCGATGGCATGCGGTCCTCGACGGGCGGCAAGTCCGCAGGCTCCGCCAAGGGCCGAGGCTGCCGAGCCCGAGCCACCGTCGCCCGCCGGAGCCGACGCCGCGTCGTCCGCTCCCAGCGCAAATTCGGTAAGCACATCCGTGATGTATTTGGCCATCAACGGTTCCGAAATACGCGCGGCCATATGGAACGTTTCGTAGATTTTCGTCAACTGGGTGATTGCGTATCCCGGCTCGCGCAGCGAGAACACCGAGCCGAGTCGTTCGTGAATCAGTTCGTAATAGGCGCGCGCGGTGGGGCCGTCGAAGTGCAGCCACAGCACGTCACTGTCTTCGGCAGTGCTGTAGGAATGATGGGCATAGCAGTCGACCAGCACGAAGTCGCCGGCGGAGGCGTGCTGTGCGCTTTCGCCGAACTTCGACACCACGTCGAACGAGCCGGAGCGGATCGCCATGATCAGGAAGCTGTCGAACGAGCTGCGCTCCTGCCGATATCCGGCCTCGTAATGGAAGAACCCTGCGCGCAGCGGATGCAGGAATGTGCGCAGCGCCGTTTTGCTGGGCGTGTAGATATAGAATTCCGAACCTTCATTGGTTATGCCATGTTCCGCCGGCTTCATCGCCGCCTCCTTGCGTCGGGCTGTGTCGATCCGCTGCTGGCAACAGCAGTCATCGAATAGCAATTATTTCATATTGAAGAACAATTACTCTAGATGTCAACGATATTTTCGGCCATAGACTAAAGGCAATCAATCAAAAGATTGTGGTTCGCAAGAACCAAGAAGAACGCAACAACGGTAAAACACTACAACGAAGTGGAGCAATCATGGCCGTTACCATTCAGGACACAGTCATCACCATCCCGACCTACGGGATCGGAGCGGCGGACAAGAACCCGCAGTTCATCGAAAAGCGCGTCTACCAAGGCAGCTCGGGCCGCGTCTACCCATACCCGGTGATTGAAACCATCAGCGACGAAAAGCATGACAAAGCCTACAAAGCCGTCATCATCGAGAATGAATACCTCGAAATCACTGTGCTGCCCGAACTCGGCGGACGCATCCAGTACGCCAAAGACAAGACCAACAATTACGACTTCGTCTACCGCAACGACGTCATCAAGCCGGCGCTTGTGGGCCTGACCGGCCCGTGGATCTCCGGCGGCATCGAGTTCAACTGGCCGCAACATCACCGCCCGACCACCTACTCGCCGGTGGATTACGACATCAAGGACCTTCCGGACGGCGGTAAGGCGGTGCTCTGCCACGACACCGATCAGATGTACGGCACTCAGGTGGTCACCACCATCGCCCTGCATCCCGGGAAGGCCTACATCGAGATCACCGCGCAGTTGTATAACGGCACTGCACTGCCGCAGACCTTCCTATGGTGGGCGAACCCGGCCGTACCGGTCAACGAGCACACCAAAACCGTGATGCCGCCGGATGTGACCGCAGTCATGGACCACGGCAAGCGTGACGTCTCCCGTTACCCGATCGCCACCGGCACCTACTACAAGCATGACTACTCGCGCGGCGTGGATATCGGCCGCTACAAGAACGTGCCGGTGCCGACCAGCTACATGGCCGCCCACTCCGACTACAACTTCGTCGGCGGCTACGATTTCGGCGTCGGCGCAGGCATCCTGCACGTGGCCGACCACCACGTGAGCCCCGGCAAGAAGCAGTGGACTTGGGGCAACGGCGACTTCGGCCGCGCCTGGGATCGCAACCTGACCGACGCCAACGGCCCGTACGTGGAGCTGATGACCGGCGTCTTCACCGACAATCAGCCCGACTTCACGTGGCTCAAGCCCTACGAAGGCAAGACCTTCACCCAGTACTTCATGCCGTACAAGGCTGTGGGCCAGGTCAAGAACGCGTCCATCAACGCCGCCGTGAACCTGGAGATCGGCCCGGAAGACACGTTCGGCTCGGCCGGCGAGACCGAAGGCATCGAAGCTCAGGGCTTGAAGGCCGGACAGGGCCGCGTCACCGTGTACGCCACCAGCGTGTACGAGAACGCCACCGTCACCGTGACCACCAAGAGCGGCGAGACGCTCTACTCCTACACCGGCACCATCAGCCCGAACGACACCGTTCGCGCCGAATTCGAAACCGGCGAAGTTCCAGCCACCGAGATCACCGCCACCGTAGCGGACGCCAACGGCGCGGTGCTCATCGACTACACCCCGCAACCAAAGAAGATCGACAAACTGCCAGAGCCGGCCAAGGCTGCCGACGAACCGGCGAAGATCGCCACCAACGAGGAGCTGCTGCTCGCCGGCCTGCACTTGGAGCAGTACCGTCACGCCACCTACCTGCCTGACCCGTACTACCTCGAAGGCCTGAAGCGTGACCCGCAAGACGCCCGCATCAACAACGCGTACGGCCGTCTGCAGCTGCGCCGCGGTGTGTTCGATTGCGCCGAAGCCCACTTCCGTACGGCAATCAAGCGCTTGACCAAGCACAACACCCAGCCATACGATTCCGAGCCGCACTACAACCTCGGCCTAGTCCTGTTCCTGCAGGGCAAGTATGACGAGGCGTTCGATGCCTTCTTCAAGGCAACCTGGGACGATACGCAGAAGGAGCGTGCCTTCTTCTACATGGCCGCCATCGCCGCCCGCCGAGGCGATTTCGTGGACGCGCTGGAATATGTGAACAACGCGCTGACCCGCAACACCATGAACATCAAAGCCCGCGGCTTGAAGGCGTACGTGCTGCGCAAGCTCGGGCGCACGGACGAGGCCGCGACGGCTCTCGCCGAAAACCTCGCCATCGATGAGTTCGACTTCGTCTCCGGATACGAGCGCGTGCTCGCCGGGGGAGAGCCGGCCGAACTGCAGCGTCTGATGCGCGGCTTCTTCGAGAACTACCTGCAGGCCGCCCGCGACTATGCGCTGTTCGGTGCCTACGAGGAAGCGCTGGCCTTGCTTGCCGAAGCCGATCAGTCGAAGCCGATGGTCAAGTATTACGAAGGCTACTATCTGGCCGAACTGGGCCGCGACCTTGGGGCCAAGGCCGCGTTCGAGGCTGCCGAGGCCGCGCCAAGCGACTACTGCTTCCCGAACAAGCTGGAGGATATCGCGCCGCTGGAGAAGGCCATCGCAGTGGTGAACGGTGCCAAGGCCCCGTACTACCTCGGCTGCCTTTACTACGACAAGGTGCAGGCCGACAAGGCCATCGCACTGTGGGAGCAGTCGCGAGACCTTGACCCTGAATTCCCGACCGTGCACCGCAATCTGGCGCTCGCCTACTACAACAAGCGCGGTGATGCGGCGGCTGCCAAGGTCGAAATCGAACAGGCCTACGCGCTCGACGAAACCGACGCCCGTGTGTTCCTCGAAACCGATCAGCTGTACCGCAAGATCGGCTGGACCTACGCCCAGCGCCTCACCGAGTTCGAAAAGCATCTCGACGTGGTGGCCAAGCGTGACGACCTGTTCATCGAATACCTGACCGTGCTCAACCTGACCGGCAACTACGCCAAGGCCTACGAACTGATGAGTCAGCGTCGCTTCCACCCGTGGGAGGGCGGCGAAGGCAAGATCACCGGCCAGTACCGCATCGCACTGACCCTGCTCGCCAAGGATGCGATGGCGGCCGGCGACTGGGCCAAGGCCAAGGAACTGCTGGTCAAAACGCTCGCATACCCCGAGAATCTGGGCGAAGGCAAGCTCGAAGGCCAGAAGGACAACGACATCCACTACTACCTCGGTGTGGCGGAACGCCATCTGGGCGATGAGGAGGCGGCCCGCGCCGAATTCCGTCAGGCCACCATCGGCCCCGACGAGGTGAAGGGCGCGATGTACTACAACGACCAGCCCGCCGAAATGATCCTCTTCCAGGGTCTCGCCCACAAGGCGCTCGGCGAGGAAGGCCCGGCCAACGCCCGCTTCTACCGTCTGCTGGACTACGGTGAGCAGCACCTCGACGATCAGGTCAAGATCGACTACTTCGCCGTCTCGCTGCCGGACTTCCTCATCTTCGAAAACGACTACACGAAGATGAACCGCGTGCACTGCGAATACCTGATGGGGCTCGCGAACATCGGCCGCGGCGAGCGCGAGGAGGCCGAACGCTTCCTCACCGAAGCTCTGACCGCAGACCCCAGCCACATCCAGGCCAACCTGTTCACCGATGAGGTGATGAACCGCCACATCCTGTAATTTCCTGCCTACTGAGCGAGCGCCGGCTTCCTTTCCGCCGAGGGGAGCCGGCGCTTTCTTATGCAATGAGTCTTGCCATGAGTCTTGCCAGTGGCCACTCCCTCTGGCTCCCCTCTCTGAGGGGAGCTGGCAGCGAAGTTGACTGAGGGGAGCGGCTCCATGAAATCACGGCGTGGTCCACCAGAACTTCAGCAGCCGCCTCAACGCGAACGCCAACGCCAGCAGCGTGTAATCGCTCAGATCGCGCGGATTGTAGCCGGTTGTGCGGGCGATCTTGTTCAGTCGATTCTGCACGGTGTTCTTATGGAGAAACAGTTCCTCGGCTGTGCGTCCGATGCTGCCGTTGTGCCGCGTGTATGCGTCGAACAGCACGGCCGCCTCGTCCTTCTCCTCCTCGGTGAGGCCGCTCAAAATCCGATTCGAGAACCGTTCGGCGGTAGTGTCTTTGATCGCACACAACGCCATACCCAGTGCGGAATCGTCGTAATCCAGCGTACGTGGGTAATCGGTGTTGATTTCAGGGGTGATTGAAGCTGCGGCCTCGGCGTCGGCCGCAATATTGCGTTGCTGATGCAGGAACGCCAGCCATAATTCGGCGCTGCGCGCTTGCAGATACGCTTCTCGATAGTCGGCAATAGCGCATACCGGCTCGCTGACGCCGAACACCAACGGATACCCGGTGGATTGGGACACCGCTTGCGAAATACGGTCAAGTACTTCCCAATGTGCGGTAGTGCCGTCGACGACGTTGCTGTTTGCGGCGAGAATCACACGAAATTCGCCGCCGTACATCGAATACAGACTGTGCGGCTGATCTGCCATAAGGCGATCGGCCATATCATAGGTGCTGTCTTGCGATGTGCTGGCCGGCACGCTGCCGACGCGCTGTACGGTTGTATTGCGTAGCTCCTGCGGCACATGCAGTCGCCCTACCGCCACCACGCGTGGCACGGTGAGATCCACGTTCAGCGTATCCGTCAAGTAGTCAATCAGCCCGGTATCCGGCTGCGGCGCGATGAGTAGATTCGTCAGGTTCGCGGCCATCATGCGTCTGTCGAACCGGGAGACCTGCTCCATGTTTTCGCGCACCAAGATCTCGGTCATTTTCTTGATGACGTTGCCGAACGGCTCCACTTCGGCGCGCTCGCCGGTGATGCCGATCACGGCGATCACCGCGTCGCCTTGCATCACCGGCACGTTGATGCCGTCGCGTGCGCCGGCGAACTGGTGCTCGGCATCCACCGCCACGCTTTGCTTGGTACGGGCGGCCAGACGCGCGGCCTCATGATCGGTATCCACGCGGGTGGGGTCGGTACTGGCGATGATATGGCCGTTGGTGTCGAAGAAGTTGATGTCATGGCTTAACGCGCCTTTGATGTTCTCCACGATAGTGGAGGCGATGCGTGGGTCGATGTCCATCTTCGGCTCCTTTGCTTGGCTCGTTCGCCTTGGCTGTTGTGGCTACGTGAACCCTCCCATATATGGTACCTGTACCATGTAAATCCGTGAATTGCTTGGTTTTTATGGCCTCAAGATAGTTGTACATACCATGGGTTGTCGGTGATACTAGTACCGTCCACAACAACGATGGGCATACGGCAATCAAGGAACGCGCGGTGCGGGAGGTGCCCAAGTGAAGTTCATCATCGCCCCTGATTCGTTCAAAAACTGTATGACCGCACGCGAGGCGGCCGAAGCCATCCGCTCCGGGCTTGCCGTGGTGTTCCCCGATGCCGAATACGACATGGTGCCGATGGCGGACGGCGGCGAAGGCACGGTGCAAGCGCTGGTGGATGCCACCGGTGGCACCCTGCGCCAGGCCACCGTGCTCGACCCGCTGCAACGGCCAGTGCTCGCAACCTACGGATTGCTGGGTGCGGGCGTCAATAACGCCGGACAAGCTGAACAAGGCGGTCGCGACGACGGTTCCGTGCCCACCGCTGCCGACAAGGCTGAGGCGGGTCTCACCGCCGTCATCGAAATGGCCGCCGCCTCGGGCATTGGTTTCGTGGACGAGGCAACGGAAAATCCGCTCGCCGCCACCACTTACGGAACTGGGCAGCTCATTCGCGCGGCCCTCGATGATGGTGCCGAGCGCATCATCATCGGCATCGGTGGTTCGGCCACCAACGATGGCGGGGCCGGCATGGCCGAAGCGTTGGGCGTCCGATTCCTGGATGACCAGGGCACCGCCATCAAGCGTGGGGGAGGTGCTCTCAGCAAACTGAGCACTATCGATACCGCCGGTCTTGACCCACGACTGAAGACCACGGAAATCCTCATCGCCTCCGATGTGGATAACCCGCTGACCGGTCCGCACGGCGCGTCCGCCGTGTTCGGTCCGCAAAAAGGTGCCACGCCGGCGATGGTCGGTCAGTTGGACAAGGCCCTTGTCCATTACGCCGCGTTGATCAAGGATCAACTCGGTTGCGACGTGGCCCGCATTCCGGGCGCAGGCGCGGCCGGTGGTCTTGGCGCGGGATTGCTGGCCTTCACCAACGCGCGCATGCAATCCGGCGTCGAAATCGTGGCGCAAACCGTGCATTTGGCAAGCCGGGCCGCCCACGCCGATTACTGCATCACCGGTGAAGGCGGCATCGATGCGCAAACCCAATACGGCAAAACGCCGATGGGTGTGGCGCAGACCGTGCGCCAGGGCAATCCACATATCGGCGTCATCGCCCTAGCCGGATATGTGGGCAGCGGCATCAGCCCACTCTACGATCTCGGCATCGATGCGATATTCGGCATTGCTCCGGGAGCGACCACGTTGGCGCAGGCGCTTGCCGATGGACCGCGAAACCTTGCGCGCGCGGCCGAAAATGTTGCCCGGCTGATTGCGCTGAGCCAGCGGTGAAGTCGGCGGCGCTATGCCCAGCAATCACCCATAACCAATAGCAATAATTTCATACTGGCGCGCAATTTATGCCGGTAAATCAAGCAAATAGCGCAATAGTATGAAATCAATAACAGCAAAGCAGCAACCAGAACGAAGCAGTTCGGCAGTCGCTTTGGAATACACCTTTGGCGTGATATGCGTCCAATCCCCCAACCAGCAGGCTTGGCGCAAGCATGCCCTGATGAAAGGAACCATCATGAAGAAAACTTGGCAGATCATCGTCGGCGCCGGTGCCGCGATCGCCATGATCGCCTCCCTCGCAGGCTGCGGATCAGGCAGCGCATCCGGTAAAACGGAGCTCTCGTTCTTCGCGAACAATACGCAGGACGTCTACCAGCCGGTGATCGACGCGTTCGAAAAGAAGAATCCGGACATCAAAGTCAAGTTCAGCACCACCAACGGCGCCCAGGCCGGCTACCAGCAGACCTTGCAGACCCGCATCTCCGGCGGCCAGCTTGCCGACGTATATGTGGCGCCTCCTGAGCAGTTGAGCGACCTGGTCAAGAACGGCGTGGCCAAGGACCTGACCAACGAATCGTTCATGGACCGCATCGGCGACACGAACAAGGCCCAAGCCAGCGTGGACGGCAAGGTGTACGCCATGTCCATTACCGCATGGACCAACGCCTACGCCTACAACAAGGACCTGCTTGCCAAGGCAGGTTACGATTCCATTCCCGAAACCTGGGATGAGTTCATCGACATGTTGAAGGCACTGAAGGATGCGGGCGTCGAGAAGCCGTATCTGGAGCCCAAGGCGGGTCTTGGCGCTCTGGTGGAAGGCTGGATCGGCTACGATTCCTCCAAGCAATCCAAGAGCATCGATCAGCAGATCGGCGACGGCAGCTCCACCTTCGCCAAGAGCTACACCAAGTACTACAAGGAATGGGCCAAGCTGTTCGACGCCGGCGTGATGGGCTCCGAAGTCACCGGTCTCGCGGACGATCAGGTCCGCTCCGAATTCGCGGCCGGCCGCCTGGCCGTTATGCCGTCCGGATACTGGGATGTGAACACGTTCAAGGACGCCGGCATCAACTTCGCCTTCGGCCGGATGCCGATGCTGCATAAGGGAGACACGCCTTACGCCCCCGGTGCCGCTGATTCCGGCTACGCCATCAACGCCAAGATCGATGGAGCCAAGCTCAAGGCCGCCGAATCCTTCCTCGACTTCCTCTCCTCTGAAGAAGGCCTGAAGCTCATCCAAGACAACATGGGTCTGATCCCGTCCACCAAGAACTACACGCCGGACATCGATGAGACCTTCAAAGAGCCGTACGACCTCTACCTGAAGACCGGCAACGTGTATCTGAACACGCTCGGCTGGCCCGCCAGCGGCCGCAGCGCCCTGCGCGCCGAAACCTTCGCCCAGCTGCAGCAGGTGGCGCTCGGCTCCATCACCCCGGCTCAGGCCACCGCCAACCTGGATACCAAGCTCAAGACGCTGTCCTGAAGGTGAATGACATGTCACAGGCAACCGCAATAGTCACCGCGTCCGCCCTTCCCGAGGCGGGCGCGGCCCCCGCCCGAGCCATTGCCGGCTCAGTCCAGGACTTTGAAGCTTCCCACACCCGCGATCGCAAACGTCGCAATCTCATGGAGAACCTCACCTCCGTGCGATTCCTGCTGCCACTGCTCGCGGTGTACATCATCATCGTACTGATTCCATTCCTCCAGAGCATCGTCTTCAGCCTCACCGACTACGACGGCTACGATTTCGCCAACGCCAAGTTCGTAGGAATCGCCAACTATCAGGCGATCTTCCAAGACCAGACCCTGCTTGCCGGCCTCGGCTTCACCCTGCTCTACACCGTGGCCACCACCGTACTGATCACCGCCATCGCGTTGCCGCTGGCCGTGACCCTCAACCGGAAGTTCTTCGGACGCAACTTCGCACGCTCCCTGTTCTTCTTCTTCTCCGTACCTTCGATGGCAGTGCTCGGCCTGGTGTGGCAGTATATCTTCTCGCCGCTCGGCACCGGAGCCGTCAACACTTTCCTCGGCAAGTTCGGTGTGAGCCCGGTACCGTGGCTCTCCAACCCGGCGCTCGCCAAGTTCTGCGTGATTTTCATCGCCGTATGGGCGCAGGTCGGCTGGCACGCCACCCTGTATCTGGCGTACCTGCAAGCCATTCCGGCCGACCTCTACGAACAGGCTTCAGTGGATGGCGCCTCCCGCGGCCAGCAGTTCGTACACATCACGTTGCCGCAGATGGTGCCCGCGATGGGCGTCTCCATCTTCATGCTGCTGACCGGCGGCCTCAAGGTCTACGATCTGCCGTTCACCCTCACCACCGGCGGCCCGGGCAACGCCACCTACACCGTCACCCAGTCCATCATCGTCACCGGCATCGGCTCCGGCCGTTACGGCGTAGGTTCCGCGCTCGGCGTGATGTTCTTCCTGTGCTGCGTGATTCTCGTGGCACTGCAGCAAATCGTCACCTCGCTGATTGAAAAGAGGCTGTCATGACAACGCAGCACATTCCCGCGGCCCCGGCCGATGCCGCACCTGCCGCCCGCGGACTATCCTTGAGCCAACGCGAACGCATTCGCTCCGCCGTCCGTTCGGTAGTGGTCATCGCCATCGCCCTGATTTGTGCAGTGCCGCTGTACGTAGTGGTGATCAACACCTTCAAGAACTCCGGTGATATGGCTGCCGATCCGTTCGGTCTGCCCACGCACTTTACGCTGGAGAACTACACGTACGCGCTGGAGAACCTGCCGGTGGTGCAGGCCACGATCAATACGCTGATCGTGACTGTAGTCGGCGTGTTCTTCATGGTGATCATCGGTGCGCTCGCCGCGTACGGCATGGTGCAGAAGCGCAGCAAGCTTACGGCCGGTATCGGTGCCTTCCTCATGCTTTCGTTCGTGATTCCCGGCCAGACGCTGCTGATTCCGCAGTACAAGATGGAAGCGCAGTTCGGCTTGGTGGATAGTCTGCTTGGTCTGATCGTGCTCTACTTGGGCGGCGCAACATTCTGCTACTTCCTGATCGTGCAGTATATGCGCGGTCTTCCCGGTGAGCTGTTCGAAGCCGCGCGTTTGGATGGCGCGGGCCCGTTCCGCATCTTCTGGCAGATCGTGCTGCCGTTGATTCGTCCGATTCTGATCACCGTGGTGGTATTCGAAACCATGTGGACATGGAACGACTTCATGACCCCGAACATCTACATCTCGTCGACCGAGAAGCAGACGCTGGTGCTGCAGGTGTTCAACGCCATGGGCCAGTTCAGCACCAATTGGCCGCTGTTCATGACCATCACCACCATCGCCCTGATCCCCGTCTTCCTCTTCTTCATCTTCTGCCAAAAGTGGATCGTCGCCGGCCTGGTGGCTGGATCGGTCAAAGGCTGAGCCGTTAAGCGAACAGCCCTGTGGGCTGTTCGTAGGCTCAGCCTGAGCGAGGCGATAGCCGAGCGAAGGTATCGGCATCTCTCGCCGTAGGCGAGTCCATGATTGCTGGGCCGGAGGCGACGCCGTTAAGCGAACAGCCCTGTGGGCTGTTCGTAGGCTCAGCCTGAGCGAGGCGATAGCCGAGCGAAGGTATCGGCA
>NZ_PGLQ01000010.1:0-23139 GCF_002802865.1 Bifidobacterium scaligerum | reverse complement strand
GCCGTTAAGCGAACAGCCCTGTGGGCTGTTCGTAGGCTCAGCCTGAGCGAGGCGATAGCCGAGCGAAGGTATCGGCATCTCTCGCCGTAGGCGAGTTCTTAATTGCGTACTTCTTTTCGAAAGGTAATCCCCATGAATCACACCCTTGACCTGACCGGCTTCAGCCCCAAGGCCATCACGCCGTTCTCCATCACCCGCAACGATTGGGGCGTGGCGCCGGACGGCACTGCAGTAGATTTCACCAACTACTACATGACCTTCGACGGTAAGCCGTTCTACGGCGTCTGCGGTGAATTCCACTACTCCCGCATGGACCCTTCACGCTGGGATGAGCAGCTTGCCAAAATGGCGGCCGGCGGCGTGAACGTCATCGCCACCTACGTGTTCTGGAATCATCACGAAGAGCATGAGAACCAGTGGAACTTCAGCGGCCGCCGCAACATCCGCCGATTCATCAAGCTCTGCGCCAAGCACGGGCTCAAGGTCATCGTGCGTCTCGGCCCGTTCGACCACGGCGAAGTGCGCAACGGCGGCATCCCGGACTGGATGTACGGCAAGCCTTACGAAGTGCGGTCCGTGGACCCCGGATTCCTCGACAAGGTCCGCGACCTCTACGCACACGTCGCCGCCCAGCTTGACGGCCTGTACTTCAAGGACGGCGGCCCGATCGTCGCCGCCCAGCTCGACAACGAATACATGCACTCCTCCTCCCCGTGGGAGATGACCACCGGCATCACCAACGAATGGGTGCCTGGCGGCCACGACGGCTTCGCCTACGTGCATGCGCTGCGTCGCATCGCCGAAGAGGAAGGCATTTCGGTACCGTTCTACACGAACACCGGCTGGGGCGGCTCCCCGGTGCCGGACGACGTGCTGCCGTTGTGGGGCGGCTACGCCTACCGTCCGTGGCTGTTCTACGCCGGCCCCGGCGAGCATCCGGTCACCGACGAATACGTGTACCGCAACTTCCACTCCAACGACTGCCCGCGCGGCGAGGAATTCGCACCCACCTATGAGCCGGAAACCAAGCCATACGCCTGCTGCGAGATGGGCGGCGGCATGTTCAGCTCCTACAACTACCGTTTCGTGCTGCCGATGAAGTCGGTGGACGCCATGTCCAACATCAAGATGGCCTCCGGTTGCAATTTCCTCGGCTACTACATGTTCCAAGGCGGTTCCAACCCGATCGGCGACGGCATCTATCTGAACGAAAGCCAGCTGCCGAAGATCTCCTACGACTTCCAGGCGGCGCTCGGCGAATTCGGTCAGACGCGCGAATCGTACCGTCGTATGAAGGCCGTGCACTACTTCGCCTTGGCGTTCGCCGACCGCCTGTGCCCGCTGGGTGTGGCCGTGCCGGATGGTCAGGAGTCCGTGGCTCCGACCGATATGCATACGTTGCGCTGGTGCGTGCGTACCGATGGCGAGCGCGGTTTCGTGTTCCTCAACAACTTCCAGGATCACGCCAGCATGCCGGCCAAGTACGGCGAATCGGTGTCGGTCACCTTGGCTTCCGGCGAAACCGTGACGTTCGATGGCATCGGTCTGGCCTCCGATGAGAACTGCATCCTGCCGTTCAATATGGACCTCGACGGCGTGACGCTCACCGCCGCCACCGCGCAGCCGGTCACCGTGATCGCCCCGGCCGGTGCCGATCATCGCACCTTCGTCTTCCTCAAGCCTGACGGCATGGACGACTGCTGGTTCCGTTTCGCGGACGGTACTGTGCATCATGTGCCGGCCGACGCGCAGATGGAAATCTTCCCGGTTGCGGACGAGGCTGGTCACGCAGTGGATATTGTCTGCGTGAGCCGAGCCAAAGCCGATTCGATGACCGTGGTTGCGGACGGTACTGCCTTGGTCTTTGCCGGCGAGGCGGTTTCCCAGAATGCCGCACAGCCAAGCATCATCAACGATGGCGCCGCGGTCTACGAACTGGACGGGCGGATCGTTGTGGAATCCACCGAAGCCAGCGTCGCCGTGACTTCGTACCCCGCTGATTTCCTTGCCGAGCAGAGCGTCCAGTACAAGCCGGTTGACGTGATTCCGAGCGTACAGAAGCTTTCCGATACCCGCTATGTCATCGAACTGCCCGACGATCTGCTCGCCGCCGATGGCGTGGCCGATATGCGTCTGCGCGTGCGCTATTCGGGCGATATCGGTTGGCTGTGGTGCGGCAGCACGCTGGTGGACGACAACTTCTGCAACGGCGACGTGTGGGAGATCGGCCTTAAGGAATACGTGCAGCTGCTCGAAGACCACCGGGGTCAACTGGTGCTCACTATCACGCCTATCAAGGAAGGCGCGAACGTCAACGTGGAGTCGGCAATGGCAGCCCGCATGGAAAACGTTGACGGACAGCAGGCCGGACTGGAATCCGTCGAGCTGCAGCCGGTATACCAGAGCGTGCTGCGCGCGGACTGATTGCAGGTGATTGGGCCTGACTGATTGGGCGGCCTGGCTGATTGGGCGGCCTGGCTGATTGGGGTGGCCGTTGGGCGTCTGTTGGACGGCTAACCACGATTATGGGATGGTGTTCGGCGCATGCCGAGGCCATCCCATCCGTGTTATTACAGGGTGTTATTACAGGATTGTCGCGCATACCGCAAGCATGCTGATGAGGGGAGAGGGGAGACCGAGCGTGTCCGTGGATCATGTCGTTGGCGCTATTCATAAGTCCAAAGCAGTGCTATGGGATTTGGACGGCACCCTCATCGACTCGGACCCATACTGGGTGACTGCCGAGCGTGCGTTGCTGGAATCATATGGCGGCACTTGGGATGATGCGCTTGCCGAGGCGATGCAGGGTGCTTCATTGCCGGTACTGACTCGCCTGTTGGGGGAGCGCGGGGTTGCTCTGCCGGCCGATGAGATTGTGCGGACGCTCACCGACGAAGTCATGCGTATGGAATTGGAACATCTACCGTGGGTGGAGGGCGCGTGGAAGCTGTTGGCTCGGTTGACCGCAGCGGGGATTCCATCCGTGCTGGTCACCGGCTCGCCTCGCGTCATTGCGGACAATGTGTTGCGGCAAGCACCGACTGGCGCGTTCATTGGCGCGGTCAGCGGAAGCGATGCATTGCCTCCCAAACCCAGCCCGGAGCCTTACCTGTATGCCGCGCGTATGGCCGGCATCGATTCCGGAAATCCTCAGGCCATGCGCGACTGCGTCATTTTTGAAGATTCCCTGCCCGGGCTTACCGCAGCACATGCTTCCGGCGCTGTTGTCGTCGCCGTCACCGGCCATGCGCGCGTGGACGTAACCGGTTGCGGACTATACGACTATATGATTCGCGACTACCGCGAAGTATGCGGAAGCTAGCTCAACAGGAAAGCGATAAGGGCGATGAACACCGGGCTGGTCATCGTGCTGAACAGAATGCCGTCACGCGCGAACGTGAGACCCACATTGTAGCGGGCCGCATAATTGTAGACGTTCTGGCCGGTCGGGAGTGCGGCGAGCACCACGCAGGCATAGAGCTCCGGTCCGCGGAATCCCATCATGAAGTAAGCCAGCAGGAAGGCGATAATCGGCATCACGATATTCTTCAGCACGGCCACGGTAAAGATGGCCGGAATATCGCCCTTCTTCTGCAGTGGTTTGGTGCCGTGCAGCGACATGCCGAACGCCATCAGAATCATCGGCACTGCGGATTCGCCGATCATGTTGATCGGGTCATAGATGAAGTTCGGCACCGGGAACCAGCCGAGCTTGGCGTTGAGTGCGGAGACCACGATGCCTAGCAGCGAACCGATCAGCAGCGGCTGATGCAGCGGCTGCTTGGCGATTTCCTTGATGGACACCTTGCCCTTGGTGGTCACGTCCAGCACGGTCAAGCCGATCGGTGTGAACAGCGCCTGCTGCATCACCAGAATCGGGGCCACCAGCGCACCGTTGCCCAGAATGTACGTGGCGACCGGCAGACCGATGTTGTTGGAGTTCAAGTACAGCGAGTTCAGCGCGCCGATGGTGGCGTCCGGAGCCTTCAAATGGAAGAACATGCGGTTCAGGATGAGGAACACGATGCCCACCAGCATGGCGGAGAGGAATGCCACGATAATCGACGGGTGGAAGATGTCGAAAATCGGCTCTTTGGAGAGAATCGCGAACATCAGGCACGGGCTGGACACAAAGAAGGAGAATCGGTTCAACACCATTTGTGCGGAAGGTCCGCCGATGCGCATGCGTGCCGCCACGTATCCAACGAAGATCACGATGCCAATGACGCAGAAGCCCTGCATGGCGCTAATCAAACCGGTCATATTGTTGCTGATGCCTCCCTCTACCGCACCCCAGTGTGGCACACAGCGCTGATTTCGGCTTCATAATCTCACGTACCGGTGTGCGCGGGCGCGCTTTTCGCACGAATCGGGTGTTGGGCGTCCGCTTGGGCCGTTCATAACGCGCTTTTCGTGCGAATCGAGCGTTGGGCGGGTGCTTGAGCCGTTCATAACGTACTTTTCGTGCGAATCGGGTGTTGGGCGGGTGCTTTGGCCGTGTGTAACGTACTTTTCGCGCGAAAAGTACGCCGTGACTTCGGCTGCCACGATGTAGGCTGTTCCCATGACCAATACGAACTTTGCAGACCAGCCACAGGGCCAGACGGACCAGCCACAGGGCCAGACGGACCAGCCGCAGGGCCAGACGGACCAGCCGCAGGGCCGGTCGTCCCAGCCGATTGTCTTGCCGCAAAACACCACCCGCGCGGAGCAATTGAACAGCTTGCTGACCCAGATCATGGAAAACTTCTCCGTCTCTGATGCGGAAGGCCCGCTCGCCGACGAGATTGAAGCGTTCCTCACGCTTCAGAGCCATCTGACCGTCCGCCGTCACGGCGACACCGTGGTCGCCTCCACCGACTTCGACAAGCCGAGCCGTGTGATTCTGGCCGGCCATATCGACACCGTGCCGGTCATCGACAATTTCCCGCCGCGCTGGCTGGAACCCGGTGACCCGCTGATCCGCGAAGACATTGCCAAGGCCCACCCGAATGAGCGCGTGCTGTGGGGCCGCGGTGCCACGGATATGAAGGCCTCGGACGCGGTGATGCTCTACCTCGCTGCCGTGCTGGACGGCCGCACGGTGCAGAGCGATCCCAAAGTCGATCTCACCTATGTGTTCTATGACCATGAGGAAGTAGTCGCCGAGAAAAACGGACTGCGCAAGGTCGTCGAGACCCACCCCGATTGGATCCAGGGCGATTTCGCCATCATCGGCGAGCCCACCAGCTGCGGCATCGAGGGCGGCTGCAACGGCACGATTCGCTTTGATGTCGTCACCCACGGTGTGGCCGCGCATTCGGCGCGAGCCTGGATGGGGGAGAACGCCATTCATAAGGCGGCCGACATCCTGAACCGGCTCAACGCGTATGAACCTGCCACCGTGAACGTGGACGGACTCGACTACCGCGAGGGTCTCAACGCCACGTTGATCTCCGGCGGCAAGGGCACCAACGTCATCCCCGACGAGTGCCGTGTACACGTCAATTACCGATTCGCTCCGGACAAGTCACTGGCCGAAGCCAAAGCACTGATGATGGGCGCGGACGCCGGCGCTGAATTGGGCAACGGCGAGCATGTGGCTACCGGCGGCGTGTTTGAGGGCTACGGCATCGAGATGAAGGATGAATCGTCGTCCGCGCGTCCGGGTCTCAACGCGCCGCTCGCTCAGGATCTGGTTCGACTGGTCAAGGAGCGCACGGGCCACGATCCGCTGGCCAAGTTGGGCTGGACCGATGTGGCCCGTTTCTCCCAGCTCGGCATCCCGGCCGTCAACCTCGGTGCCGGCGACCCGCTGCTGGCGCATAAGCATGATGAGCAGGTGCCCGAGTCGGACCTTACGCTGATGGCCGATTTGTTAACCGCCTGGCTGGTGTGAGGATAACGATTCGGCACGGTTCGCCCGGCTCGAAATCACCCAAGTCCGCTCCCGCGCACGTCGTCGTCACAATGTGTGGCATACTGAAAGACGGTGGTTCTGCATAACCGCCCAGCGTGCGCGATGGCGTCGATCCCCTTGCGGCTCTCAAGAATGAGACAACGCAAGCGCCGGTGTCCGCCGTCCCGCAGGACAGACTTGAGACGAAGTTGCCTTTACGCGGCGTGTATTGTCACGCGGCCACGGTGAGAGCGTGGTGTGAGTTACGCGTATGGGCCTGGACGAAGCGTCGCGATGCAGCGCGCCGCGAGGAGCATTGTGCCCACTGATAATCATGATGGTTTCGTTTCCGACGAAACCGGTACCAATACTGTATCCAATGCCGCTCAAGGTGCGGGGGCGAACATTGCCCAGAACGCCGCCCAGAGCACGCCGCAGAATACGCAACAGAGCGCTGAGCCCGTGGTGCGTCGCCGCCGCGGCGGTCGTCGTGTAGTGCGCGACACCGGTGCCGCCGGAGCCTCGCTGGAATTGCAGGTGCAGGAGAGGGCCCCGCTTTTTGAAGCGCCCGTGCTCGCCGATGTGGTGTCTTCCGCCGCCGATGATGATGCCGAAACGGCGGACGATGTCCGTCCGTCACGCCGCCGTTCGCGTCGCGCGGTTGATATGAGCGATGATCGCGATCAGGATCGTCCGAACCGCTCCTCGCGCCGCACTCGTTCGTCTGCGTCCGTTGAGGATGACATGGATGATTTCACCGAGCGTCCGTCTCGCCGTCGCGCCGCCGACGTGGATGATACGGATGATTATGACGATGTTCGTCCGTCGCGTCGCGCTCGTCGTCAGTTCGATGATCTGGATGATTACGATGAGCGTCCGTCTCGCCGTTCGCGTCGTGCGCTGATTGACGACGATGAGGATGCTGATCGTGAGGTTCGCCGTCGCTCCCGCCGTGCGTCTCTGTCGATGGACGATGACGAGGATGAGCGTCCGTTGCGTCGCCGTTCCCGCCGTACGAATGGCGAAAGCCGCGAGCAGTCGCCGGATGAGCGCCTGTTTGATGCGGTTGAATCATTGCCGGAGGGTCATCAGGGCGTTCGCCGTGGCAAGCCGATGACCTCGATGCTCTTCCAGGAGCCGGTGCTGCCCGCTTCCCATGTTCGCGACCTTGACGAACAGGACAATCGTGATGACAGCGACGCTCACGTCGACAATCATGACGATGCGTCAGCGGAAGCCGAAGCTCGTACATCTCGCCGCTCCCGTCGTTCGCGCAATCGCGACGATGCCGACAGTCAGCAGCGTGCCGACCGCCGTCGTACCGCAGCCGATCGTGATACTCGTGATGACAATGCCGATGCGGATGCCGGTGCCAGCCGTGATGACACCGAATCGGAAGATTCCGGTGAATCCCGTCGTTCTCGTCGCTCCCGTCGTCTGAACGCGCAGGAACGGCGAGCCGCGGCCGAAGTCGAGCAGATTGAAGAAGACCTTGAGCTCGACGATATCTCCTACTCGCCGATCGCCGAAGAGGAGGGGGACGAGGAGTCCGACGCCACCCGCACGCGTTCCCGTCGCCGTCGCCGTCGTGGCTCTCGTGCCGACGCCGTCGCCAATGACGCCAATGCCGAGCAGGATGCCGCCGCCGAGTCCGACGCCGACGATGAATCCGCGGCCCGTCGCGATCACGATCGTGACGAGGACGACGAAGAGCAGACCGTCACCCGTCGTCGCCGTCGCCGCCGTGGCGCGAAGAACGCCGAGACAGGCGATGATCAGCCGGCCGAACAGCTGATTCGCCGCTCCCGCAAGCAGCAGTACATCGACGAGATCACCGATGTGGAAGGTTCCACACGTCTTGAAGCCAAGAAGCAGCGCCGCCGCGACAACCGTCGTGAACGCAGCCGCCAGAATCAGCTCATGGAGCAGGATTTCTTGGCCCGTCGCGAGAACGTGGACCGTCTGATGGTGGTGCGCGAGAAGGAACATCACACCCAGATTTCCGTGGTGGAAGACAATGTGCTGGTCGAGCATTACGTCTCCGACATCCAGGAAGTGCAGACGGTAGGCAACATTTATCTCGGCCGTGTGCAGAATGTGCTGCCGAGCATGGAAGCCGCGTTCGTGGACATCGGCCAGGCCCGCAACGGCGTGCTCTACGCCGGCGAAGTCAATTGGGATGCCGCACGTCTCGAAGGCCAGCCGCGTCGCATCGAGCTGGCGTTCAAGTCCGGCGATCCGGTGCTGGTGCAGGTCACCAAGGATCCGATCGGTCATAAGGGCGCCCGTCTGACCAGTCAGGTCACGTTGGCCGGCCGCTTCCTGGTGCTGGTGCCTTCCGGCGGCATGACCGGCGTGAGCCGCAAGCTGTCCGAGCGCGAACGTTCGAGGCTGAAGAACATCGTTTCCAAGATCGCGCCGAAGGATATGGGCGTGATTATCCGCACCGCGGCCGAAGGCGCCTCCGAAGAGGCCATCACCAAGGATCTTGAGTCTCTGGTGCGCCAGTGGGAGCGTATCAACGCCAAGCGCGAGGAGTTCTGGCATGGCAAGCGCCCGAAGCTGCTGCAGGGCGAGCCGGATGTGGCGATTCGCGTGGTGCGAGACATCTTCAACGACGACTTCAACCAGCTCATCGTGGAAGGCGATAAGGTCTACGACCGCATCGAAGAGTATTTGGACACCATGGCCCCCGACCTCAAAGACAAGCTGGTCAAGTGGGATCCGGCCGAACATGAAGGCAAGGACGTATTCGACAAGTGGTCCATCGACTCTCAGCTGCGCAAGGGCATGGAACGTCAGGTCTACCTGCCGTCCGGCGGTTCCATCGTGATCGACCGCACTGAGGCCATGACCACGATCGACGTCAACACCGGTCGTTTCATCGGCAAGGGCAAGTCTCTGGAGGAGACGGTCACGCGCTGCAATCTGGAAGCTTCCGAGGAAATCGCCCGTCAGCTGCGCCTGCGCGATATCGGCGGCATGGTCATGATCGACTACGTGGACATGGTGATGCCCGCCAACCGTGATCTGGTGCTGCGCCGCTTGATCGAATGCTTGGCGCGCGATCGCACCAAGCATCAGGTGGCGGAGGTCACCTCGCTGGGCTTGGTGCAGATGACCCGCAAGCGTATCGGTCAAGGTCTGGTGGAGGCCTTCTCCGAGGAATGTCCGACCTGCAAGGGCCGCGGTTTCATCCTGCATGACAACCCGACGGTCAGCGCCGAATACGACGATCCGTATGCGTTGCGTGGCGGCGACCCCTTCGTCAAGACGAACAAGCATGGCCGCGGCACCACGCCGGCTCCGGAGCCGGCCGGTTCCAGCGCGGACGTCAAGGCCAAGCTGGCGCAGATCGCTGCAGCCGCCGTTGCCGCCAACAACGCGGAGGAAGAGGAGTAGCCGGATCGGCCAGAGCGACCAAGGAGCGGCAGCGATTCTGTCCACGGCTTCAGAGAAGCTGATGTACCGTGGCCGGAGTCGCTGAAGAAGGCGACTGGTGTGTCGTACTTGACACGCGGGCAAAAATCATTTGCGTTAGTCCGCGCGTAGGTGTAAATTCGAAACTCGGTGTCTGACCGCAGGCTCGGTGCGTGTTGGGCAAGGAAGCTTTCCAAAACATAAAAGGAACGATTATGTACGCGATTGTGAAGGCCGGTGGCCATCAGGAAAAGGTCGAGGTTGGCGATACCATCCTCGTGAACCGTCTCAACGCCAAGAAGGGCGATACCGTGGAGTTCCCGGTCTCCCTCGTGGTCGACGGTGCCAACGTGACTCTGGCTGCCGCTGATCTGGCCAAGATCTCCGTCAAGGCCGAAGTGGTGAACGACGAGGCCAAGGGCCCGAAGATCAACATCCAGAAGTACAAGAACAAGACTGGTGTTGCCCGCCGTAAGGGTCACCGCCAGAAGCTGACGCTCGTCAAGATCACGGCGATCGCCTGAGATACAGAAAGGACCATGAATCATGGCACATAAGAAGGGTGCGTCCAGCTCTCGCAACGGTCGCGATTCTAACCCGCAATACCTCGGCGTGAAGAAGTTCGGCGGCGAAGCCGTCGTGGCCGGCAACATCATCGTTCGCCAGCGTGGCACCAACTTCCACCCGGGCCACAACGTCGGCATGGGCAAGGACCACACGCTGTTCGCCCTCACCGACGGCTCCGTGAAGTTCGGCGTCCGCCGCGACCGCAAGGTCGTCGATGTGATCGCCGCCTGAGCGATTCAGAGCATCTAAGCATTTAAGCTGTGAAGCCGCGCCCGCAAGGACGCGGCTTTTTCTGTAAGGTAACCAATATGAGTGATTTTGTGGATCGAGTAACCGTCCATGTCAAGGGCGGTGACGGCGGCAACGGCTCGGCCGGCATCCGTCGTGAAAAATACAAGCCCTTGGCCGGCCCGAACGGCGGCAACGGCGGTGACGGCGGTTCCGTGATCTTCGTGGCCGACCGTAACGCCACCAGCCTGCTCGACTACCGGTTCATGCCGCATCGCGTGGCCGGCAGCGGCACGATGGGCTTGGGCGACAATAAGGACGGCTCCAAAGGCGCAGACCTGATTCTGCCGGTGCCGTGCGGCACTATCGTGTTCGAAGCCCGCGGCGAACAGGGCAAATCCAAGCATCCCGGCGCACAGCTGGCCGATCTGCGCCACGAGGGCGACCGCGTGGTCGTGGCGCAGGGCGGTGCCGGCGGTCTGGGCAATATCGCCCTGGCCAACAAGACCCGCCGCGCCCCCGGTTTCGCGTTGCTCGGCGAGCTGGGCGAAGAGCGAGACGTCATTCTGGAGCTCAAGTCCATCGCCGACGTGGCGTTGGTGGGTTTCCCCTCGGCCGGCAAGTCCTCCCTGATCGCGGCGATGAGCTCGGCCAAGCCGAAAATCGCCGATTACCCGTTCACCACACTGGTGCCGAATCTTGGCGTGGTGATCGCCGGCGATTCCCGGTACACGATCGCCGATGTGCCGGGTCTGATCCCGGGCGCTTCCGAAGGCAAGGGTCTGGGACTGGAGTTCCTGCGCCATATCGAGCGTACGGAAATCATCGCCCATGTGATCGACTGTGCCACGCTGGAACCGGACCGCGACCCGATGTCCGACTATCAGGCGCTGGAAAAGGAGCTTGCGCTCTACGCGGACAAGCTGGAGCTGCCGCTGGGCGCCATCGCGATTCCCGATCGCCCGCGTATCGTGATCCTCAACAAGATCGACGTGCCGGAAGCCAAGGAACTCGCCGATTTCGTGCGTCCGGAATTCGAGGCGATGGGCCTGAAGGTCTTCGAGATCTCCACCGCTTCGCATGAGGGATTGAAGGAGCTCAACTTCGCGCTGTCTGCTTTGGTCAAGGAGATGCGCGAGGAAGTGGCCAACCGCGAGCAGGCCGAAGAAGAGGCCCGCGTGGTGATCAAGCCGCTGGAATCCGCAGCGCGTCGTCGCCGTCGTGCAGACGAGGGCGGCACCGCACTGGAGTTCACGGTGGAGCGTCGCGAACTCGGCAATGGCGAAGTGTTCTACGAGGTGCGCGGCACCAAGCCGGAACGCTGGGTGATGCAGACCAACTTCGACAACGACGAGGCCGTGGGCTATCTGGCCGACCGTCTGGCCAAGCTGGGCGTGGAAGACGAGCTGCGCCGCAAGGGTGCCCATCCCGGCGACGAGATTCGTATCGGTCGCGGGCCCCGCATGGTCGAATTCGACTGGGATCCCACCATCTCCGCCGGTGCGGAAATGCTCGACGGCTCCAACTTGGGCGCACGCGGCAAGGACCTGCGTCTGGAGGAGCAGGATCCGCGCTCCCGCCGCCGTTCCAACAGCGAACGTCGTGCCCAGTATCACGCGATGATGGACGCCCGTGCCGCCGTACGCGAGGCGATGATGGCCGAGCGTGCCGCCGGACACTGGGCCGATCCGTCCATCGACGACGATCGTCACGACGAAACCAGCCTGTTCGGCCGCGGCGAAGACGAAGACACCGATACAGAAGAAGAGTAATCATGAGCACACCGAGCCAAGCCGAGGTTCGCAGAAGCATTGCTGCGGCCGGCACCATCGTGGTCAAAGTCGGCTCCAGCTCGCTCACTCAGCCGAGCGGTCACCTTGACCCCGCCAAACTTGACGCTTTGGCTGCGGCTTTGGCTCAAGTGCGACTGATGGGCGGACGTGTGGTGCTGGTGTCTTCCGGTGCGATCGCGGCCGGCTTCGGCCCGCTCGGCTTCGACTCGCGTCCGGCCGACGTGGCCACGCAGCAGGCCACTGCGGCAGTCGGTCAGGGTCTGCTCATGGCCCGTTACGAGACGGCGTTCGGCAGGTTCGGCATTCGTGTGGGTCAGATTCTGATCACTGCGGAAGACACGATCCGCGCCACGCAATACCGCAATGTGCAGCGTACGTTGGACCGACTGCTGGATCTTGGCGTAGTGCCGATCATCAACGAGAATGATTCGTTGGCGTCCAATGAGATTCGTTTCGGTGACAACGACCGTCTTTCCGCTTTGATCGCCAACTTGGTACGTGCGGAAGCACTGGTGTTGCTTACCGATGTGGACGCGCTGTATACCGCGCCGCCTTCCCAACCGGGGTCGCGTCGCGTGGAATATGTGCCTAATGTGATTGATGCGTTGGGTGATATCACGGTTTCCGGTTCCGGTTCGAAAGTAGGCACCGGTGGCATGGTCACCAAGCTGGAAGCGGCTCGCGTGGCGGCGGTATCCGGCATTCCGACCGTGCTGACCTGCGCCTCGAACGCCGGTCCTGCGATGATGGGCGATCCGGTGGGTACGGTGTTCGCTCCGGTGAAGGCCCGCGGCTCTTCGCGACGTCTGTGGATTGGATTTGCTGCCGAGCCGCGCGGCACGATTATGGTCGATGCCGGTGCCGCCGCAGCCATTCGCGGCGGACGTGCTTCGTTGCTGGCCGCAGGCGCGCTGGAAGTGCACGGCAACTTCTCTGCCGGAGATCCGGTGTGGGTGGATTCCGAAGACGGCGCACATTTGGCGCGTGGTCTGGCCGGATTCGATTCTGAAGAGATTCCGCAAATGCTCGGCCGCAATACCGCACAACTTAAGCGGTTCCTTGGCCCCGAGTATGCGCATCCGTTAGTGCATCGCGACAACCTCGTGTTGGTGTAAGCGGGTGCTTGCGCGTGGCGCTTCACCCTTGGCAACATCGTGCGTTCGGGCTATCGTGTGAACCATGACTATGGCTGATTGGCAAACACTTTCCGACCGAATCAACACTGTGGCACCGAGCGCTACGCTCGCCGTCGACTCCAAGGCCAAGGCTATGAAGGCCGCCGGATTGGATGTCATCGGTTTCGGTGCCGGTGAACCGAACTTCCCGACCCCTGCGAACGTGGTCAAGGCCGCATCCGAGGCATGTCTGGACCCGAAGAACTACAAGTACACGCCGACGCCCGGCCTTCCCGAGCTGCGCGAGGCGATCGCGGCCAAAGTAGCTCGCGATTCCGGTTATGAAGTCACCGCCGATCAGGTGGTGGTGACCAATGGCGGCAAGCAGGCCGTATATGAGGCCTTCCAGATTCTGTTGAACGAAGGCGACGAGGTCATCATCCCCACCCCGTACTGGACCAGTTACCCTGAAGCGGTCAAGCTGGCCGATGGCGTGCCGGTTGAGGTGTTCGCCGGTGCTGATGTGAATTTCGAGCCTTCTCTGGAAGCGCTGGAAGCGGCTCGCACCGAACGCACGAAGGCCATCATCGTCAACTCTCCGAACAACCCCACCGGTGCGGTGTGGAAGCCGGAGACTGTGGAGGCGATCGGCCGTTGGGCTGTCGAGCACCACATCTGGATCATCTCCGATGAGATTTACGAGCACCTGAACTACGACGACGCTCACACCACGTACATCGGGGCTGCCGTTCCCGAATGCCGTAACCAGCTGCTGGTGCTCAACGGCGTGGCCAAGACCTACGCTATGCCCGGCTGGCGCGTGGGTTGGATGGTCGCCCCGGTTGAGGTCGCCAAGGCGGCCACCAAGTTGCAGGGACACATGACCTCCAACGTGGCCAACATCTCTCAGCGTGCCGCACTGGCCGCCGTGTCCGGTCCGCTGGATGAGGTGTACGAGATGCGTAAGGCCTTTGACGTGCGCCGTCGCGCCATTGTGGCTGCACTGAACGATATCGAGGGCGTCAACTGCCCGACCCCGACCGGCGCGTTCTATGCGTTCGCCGATATCACCGCGTTGTTGGGCAAGCCGCTCGGACCCAACGGCACGGTGTGTGCCACGTCCTCCGATTTCGCCGCCGCGCTGCTCGATGAGGCCCATGTGGCCGCCGTCCCCGGCGAGGCGTTCGGTGCCCCCGGCTACCTCCGCTTCTCCTACGCCCTAGCCGACGAAGACCTAGCCGAAGGCATGAAGCGCATGAAGGAATGGACGAGCCGTTAAGCGGACAGTCCAGTGGACTGTCCGTAGGCGAGTCCTGAGCGAGGCGATAGCCCGAGCGAAGGCGATGTTGGGTCTCGCCGTCAGGCGAGTCCACAGTTGCTGGACAGAGCCGTTAAGCGGACAGCACCTCAGCGTACGTTCCTCCAGAGTATCTCCTGACTTATCTGGAAAAACGTACACTGACTGATGCTCAGCGTACGTTTTTCCAGATGAAGGGCTAATTAGTCTGGAATAACGTACGCTTAGGCGTGCGTCAGCGACACGTCATCCAAGCGCGACACGCGATTTGCCATAATCCACCGAAGCCGTTACTATAGCGACTTGGCGGTTTCGCCGTGGCGAAGCGTTCTCTACGGAACGAACGCCGAGGTGGATTATCACCTAGGGAAGTGGCGCAATTGGTAGCGCAACGGTCTCCAAAACCGTAGGTTGTGGGTTCGAGTCCCGCCTTCCCTGCCAAGTTTCTACAAATCAAGCAGCTGACGCGAGGTACGTAAATGGCTAAGACGAGCAACAGTGAAAAGGCAGTCAAGCCGAATGTCTTCATGCGTATCGGTCTGTTCATCAAGCAGATCATCGACGAGCTTCGCAAGGTCGTAACGCCTACCGCCAAGGAACTGTTCTTCTGGTCTCTGGCCGTCTTCATCTTCGTGCTGCTGCTGATGGCTCTGGTCACGGGCATGGACCTTGGTTTGGGCAAGGCCACGCTCTGGCTGTTCGGCTGATTCAACGAACCTGAAGGTGGGACATACGCATGAGCGATGAACTGAATCTCGAAAATCTCGACGCCGTGTTGCCGGACGACAACAACGACGCTACTGTCGAGGCTCCTGTCGAGTCTGCGGCTGTCGAAGATTCCGAGGCTTCTGCTGAAGCTGCTGAGGCTGCCGCCCCTGCTACTGAGGAATCCGCTAGCGAGTCCGCGGATGAAGCCCCTGCGCAGCCCACTTCCGACGCTCCGCTCGCACTTGACGATGACGAGACCGAGATCAACGAGTCCGAGCAGGCCGAAGAAACCGACGCCGGTCAGCAGGCCGTTGACGAGTTCTCCAAGTCCCTGCGCACTCTGGACGGCAAGTGGTACGTCCTGCACACCTACTCCGGTTACGAGAAGCGCGTAAAGACCAACATCGAATCCCGTGTTGCCTCCTTCGGCATGGAAGACCAGATCTTCCAGGTCGAAGTCCCGATGGAAGAAGTCGAAAAGCACACCGAAAAGGGCAAGAAGGTCATCACCCGCGTTCGTGTCCCCGGCTACGTCCTCATCCGCATGTGGCCCGACGAGAACGCCCGCCGCATCGTTCGTGAAACCGAAGGCGTCACCGGCTTCGTCGGCCCCACCAAGGATCCGGCCCCGCTTTCCCGCAAGGAAGTCGTCGCCATGATGGCCCCGATGATCGCTTCCGAAGCTCTCAAGAAGGCCGGCGACAAGCCCGCCGCCGCCAAGAAGCGCACCGTCGAAGTCTCCTATGCAGTCGGCGATCAGGTCACCGTCACCGACGGCCCCTTCGCCACCATGGCCGCCGTCGTCTCCGACGTCGAACCCACCACTCAGAAGCTCACCGTGCTCGTGTCCATTTTCGGCCGCGATACGCCGGTGGAGCTTGGGTTCAACCAAGTCCAAAAACTCAACTGAAAATCAATGATGGAGCGCCTTCGGCGTTGCTCCTCAGTCGCGGTACCTTTGTACCGCTTCCTTCGGTGCGCCTTGAAGTCGCACGCATCATTGATTTTCAGTGATGGTAAGTGTCCTCAGTACCTTTGGTGCTGGGGACACAGTCGTTTTTGCGTACGCCTTCGGTTTTGGACGGCGTTCTCCGCACGCGCCACAGTATTTCAGTAACTGATTGTTGTGTCCTCAGTACCTTTGGTGCTGGGGACATTGTGTTATTGGCGGTTGGCGACGTTATCGGCGGGATGGCCGACAGGTCTATGCGGTATCGTGGAACGCATGGCTGAATCGGGGAACTTCGTACATCTGCACAATCACACGCATTATTCGCTGTTGGACGGCGCATCGAAGATCCCGGCGCTGGCCAAGCGTGCGGCGGAACTCGGCATGCCGGCCATCGGCATCACGGACCACGGCAACATGCACGGCGCGTACGAAATGTACACCAACTGCGTATCCAACGGCGTCAAACCCATCATCGGCATCGAAGCGTATGTGACGCCGGAAACCGCGCGCCAAGACAAGTCACGCGTGCACTGGGGCACTGAAGCCCAGCGTCGTGACGACGTGTCCGGCGGCGGTCTGATCACCCACATGACCATGTGGGCGGAAAACGATGAAGGCCTGGTCAACCTCATCAAAGCGTCCTCCGTGGCCAACCTTGAAGGCCGCGTCATGCGTTACCCGCGTATGGACAAGGAAGTACTCTCCACCTATTCCAAAGGCGTGATCGCCTCCTCCGGCTGCCCGTCCGGCATCATCCAGACCCGTCTGCGACTGGGCCAGTTTGACGAAGCATTGCGTGCGGCCGGCGAATTCCAAGACATTTTCGGCAAAGACAACTTCTTCATCGAACTGATGGACCACGGCCTGAGCATCGAAACCCAGGTGACCAAAGACCTGCTGACCATCGCCAAGAAGCTCAACGCGCCATTGCTGGCCACCAACGATTCCCATTACGTGCATGCCGAAGACGCGGGTGCCCAGGATGCCATGCTGTGCATCAACTCCGGCTCCCGACTGGACGACCCCGACCGGTTCAAGTTCGACGGCACCGGCTACTACATCAAAACGGCCGAAGACATGCGCGCCCTGTTCAAAGAGCTTCCCGAAGCCTGCGACAATACGCTACGTATCGCCGAACGCTGCAACGTGATGTTCGACGATCACGAGGATGGCGCGTTCATGCCGAAGTTCCCCTGCCCGGAAGGCTGGGATGAGACCAGTCTGTTCCTCAAGAAGGTCGAAGAAGGTCTGGAGAAGCGCTACGACGGAAACCCGCCGATCGAAGTGTTGAAGCAAGCCGACTACGAGTGCGGCGTGATCTGCCAGATGCAGTTCTGCGGCTACTTCCTCGTGGTGGCCGACTACATCCAGTGGGCCAAAGACCACGGCATCATGGTGGGCCCGGGCCGAGGCTCCGCCGCAGGCGCAATGGTCGCCTACGCAATGGGCATCACTGAGCTCGACCCTCTGAAGCACGGCCTGATCTTCGAACGATTCCTCAACCCGGAGCGCGTCTCCCTGCCGGATATCGACGTGGACTTCGACCCCGAAGGCCGCGGCCGAGTCATCGAATACTGCGGTGAAAAGTACGGTACTGACAAGGTCGCGCAGTGCGTGATCTACGGCACCATCAAAACCAAGCAGGCCCTCAAGGATTCCGCCCGCATCATGGGCTACGAGTTCTCCGTAGGCGAGAAGGTCACCAAGGCGCTGCCTCCCGCGGCTACGGGCGGTAAAGACATCAGCCTGCACGATATTTTCGACCCGGCCGCCAAACGCTATGCCGAAGCCCGCGAATTCCGCGAAATGTACGATTCCGATCCGGACGCGCGCCGCATCACCGACGAAGCCAAAGGCATCGAGGGCCTGATTCGTCAGACCGGTGTGCACGCATGCGCCACGATCATGGGTAGCGCGCCGATCACGGATACCAGCCCGCTGCTGGAACGTACCGATGGCACGATCACCACCACCTTCGAATACCATACGTGCGAAACGCTGGGCCTGGTCAAGATGGACTTCCTCGGGCTTTCCAACTTGACAGTGATCCATGACACCCTCAGAAACATCGAAGCCAACGGCAAGCCGCCCATCGATTACACGAAGATCCCGCTGGACGACAAGCCCACCTACGAGCTGCTTTCCCGAGGAGACACGCTCGGCGTCTTCCAGCTCGATTCCGACGGCATGCGCTCCCTGCTCAAAACGTTGAAGCCGGATAACTTCAACGATATTTCCGCACTGATCGCCCTGTACCGCCCGGGTCCGATGTCGATGGATTCGCACACCAACTACGCCAAGCGTAAGAACGGTCTGCAGAAGATCACGCCAATCCACCCCGAGCTTGAGGAACCCCTGAAGCAGGTGTTGGACGAAACGTACGGTCTGATCATCTATCAAGAGCAGGTGCAGTCCGCCGCGCGAATCCTGGCCGGATACTCGCTGGGCAAGGCAGACGTGCTGAGGCGAGCCATGGGTAAGAAGAAGCCCGAAGTGCTGGCCAAGGAGAAGGTGCCGTTCTTCGCCGGCATGAAGGAGCACGGGTACTCCGAAGAGGCCGCCACCGCCGTGTGGGATATTCTGGTCCCGTTCTCCGGCTACGCGTTCAACAAGGCGCACTCCGCCGCCTACGGCCTGATCTCCTACTGGACCGCGTACCTCAAAACCCATTATCCGGTCGAATTCATGGCCGCCCTGCTGCAGGGTGCGGCCACGAACAAAGACAAAACCGCCCTGTATTTGGGCGAAGCGCGCCGCATGGGCATTCAGGTGCTTTCGCCGGACGTCAACGAATCGGTCTACGAATACTCCGCAGTCGGCGACGTGGTGCGATTCGGCCTCGGTGCCATCCGTAACGTGGGCGAGAAAGCCGTGGCGGATATCATCGCCGAACGCGAAGGTTCACGCGGCAAGTTCGTGAACTTCATGGACTTCATTCGCCGCGTGCCCCTGACCGCCTTGAACCGCCGATTGGTCGAATCGCTGATCAAGGCCGGCGCGTTCGACTCCATCGACCCGAACCGCCGCGCCCTGTTCACCGTGCATGAGGCGGCCATCGATTCGGTGGTGAGCCTGAAGCGCAAACAGGCCGAAGGCCAGTTCGACTTGTTCTCCGACGATGAGGACGGCGGTGCCGAAGCCATGGGCGATGCTTCCGTGAACGTGCCGGATGTCGAGGAATGGGATAAGAAAACCAAACTCAACTTCGAACGTGAGATGCTCGGCCTGTACGTGTCCGATCACCCACTCTCCGGCATGCAGGCGGTGCTCGCCGGACTGCGCGAAATGTCGATCGCGCACCTCATCGATCGCGCCAAAACCATGGGCGAAGGCCAGCAGGTCACGCTCGCCGGACTGATCACCGGTGTGGACCGGCGTGTGTCCAAGAAAGGCAATCCGTGGGCGATCGTCACCATCGAAGACATGGAAAGCTCGATTCAGTGCATGTTCTTCGGCAAGGTGTACGAAGCCGCAGCCGCCGAACTTGCTGTGGATGCCGTGGTGCAGATTCGTGGGCAGGTGGAGCTGCGCGACGAAACCGTTTCGCTGCGGGCTACTGAAATGCAGGTGCCTACGTTGGAGGCGGAAGACGAGCGTCCGTTGGTGATCACGTTGCCGCCGGTGGCTTTGGCCCGCGATCGAATGATGCAGCTGGGGCAGGTACTCACCAATCATCCGGGATATTGTGAAGTTCATTTGGCGATCGCCGATGAACAGGGCAACGTCAAGATGCTGACGTTCGGTGACCGCTTCCGCGTCAAGCGAGATACGTCGCTGTTCGCTGAAATCAAGATTCTGTTTGGCCCGAGCTGTTTGCCGGCCGCGTAATCGCCGTAGTGTGGCCGTGACGTTTCCTGATGACGACCGGCCGCGCACTACGATGGGAATCGTGACTGATTCGGATGATGAGCAACGGCAACGTTGGATAGCGCAGACGCTGGAGCGCTTGTCTCATTCGCAATTTCGCGCCAAATTCGTGTTGAGCGATAAGGACCGTGCCTATGCGCGGTCCAAAGGCAAAGCGGTGATTGACCGTCACGCCCATGAGATGCTGCGCGATCGGGTGGGGGCCGCCGAACCGAAAAACGACGGCCGTCAGACGCCGTGGCGCGGTCACCCGGTATTCACCGCCCAGCATGCCACGGCCACCTGTTGCCGAGGGTGCATCGAAAAATGGCATCATATTGCGCAAGGTCGCGCGCTGACGGATGACGAGATCGACCGTTTGTCGAATCTGGTGATGGCGTGGATCGAACGTGATCTGATTCACCATCCGGTGCAGTAGCCTGTGCGATAGCTTGTGCGTTAGCCAACCGGAGAAGGCAAATGAAGTGTAATGTTGCACAACGCCGGCAATTGTCTATAGCGTGTTCAGCGATAATGCGACAAGATGTCTGTCAAAGGGTTGACGCAATGTCAACGTACTCTCCAAAGGAGGAGTGCCATGTACTATTCCAACGGTAACTATGAAGCCTTCGCCCGTCCGAAGAAGCCGGCCGGAGTCGACCATAAAAACGCGTACATCATCGGTACAGGGCTCGCAGCACTGTCCACGGCCTGCTACTTGGTGCGTGACGGCCAGATGCCCGGCGACCACATCCATATTCTCGAAAAGGACCCGGTGCCGGGCGGCGCCTGTGACGGCGCGGACATTCCCGGACTCGGCTACGTGATGCGCGGCGGACGCGAAATGGACAATCATTTCGAGGTCATGTGGGATCTGTTCCGTTCGATTCCCTCCATCGAAACCGAGGGCGTGAGTGTACTGGACGAGTACTACTGGCTCAACAAGGAGGATCCGAACTATTCGCTGTGCCGCGCCACCAAGGATCTCGGCAAAGATGCGGGCTTCCAAGGCAAATTCGGTTTGAGCGACAAAGCCTCCCAGGAGATCATGAAGCTGTTCTTCACCCCGGATGAAGAGCTGTACGACAAGCCCATCACCGATTTCTTCGACGATGAGGTGCTGAACTCCAACTTCTGGCTGTACTGGCGCACGATGTTCGCCTTCGAAAACTGGCACTCCGCGCTGGAAATGAAGTTGTACATCAAGCGCTACATCCATCACATCGGCGGTTTGCCTGATTTCTCCGCGCTGCGCTTCACCCGCTACAACCAGTACGAGTCGATGATTCTGCCGATGGTCAAGTATCTGGAAAGCCACGGCGTGGAATTCCGCTACAACACCAAGGTGGAGAACGTGGAATTCGCCATCGGCGGCGGTGACGGACCCAAGCGCGAACATACCGGCGTGGGCCAGGACACGATTCTGAAGATTCAGGCCACTTCCGGCGTCTTCAAGCGCAACCCGTACAGCTCGCCGACCAAGAAACTCGCTGTGCGTCTGGATGTGGACCATGAAGGTGAGAAGTCCTCGATCGATCTGACCGCGGACGATCTGGTATTCATTACCAACGGCGGCTGCGTGGAGAACTCCACGATGGGCTCCCAGAATTCGCCGGCCGCATGGAACCCGAATCTGAAGCCCGGCGGCGGCTGGGATATGTGGCGCAACATCGCCAAGCAGGATCCAAGCTTCGGGCACCCGGACAAGTTCTGCTCCGACCCGCAGGCCACCAAGTGGATGAGTGCAACGGTCACTACGCTGGATAAGGAAATTCCGCCGTATATCCAGCGTATTTGCAAGCGCGACCCGTTCACCGGCCATGTGGTCACCGGCGGCATCGTGACGGTGACCGATTCGAATTGGCTGTTGAGCTGGACCCTCAACCGTCAGCAGCAGTTCCGCGACCAGCCCAAGGATCAGCTGTGCGTTTGGGTGTACGGCCTGTTCCCGGATAAGCCCGGCAATTACGTGAAGAAGCCGATGACCGAATGCACCGGCGAGGAAATCTGCGAAGAGTGGCTTTACCACATGGGAGTGCCGACCGACAAGATCGAGGCGCTCGCCAAGCGGCACGCCAATACGGTACCCGTGATGATGCCGTACATCACCGCGTTCTTCATGCCTCGTGCGGCCGGTGACCGACCAGACGTGGTGCCGGATGGTGCCGTGAACTTCGCATTCCTCGGCCAGTTCGCAGAAACGCCGCGTGACACCATTTTCACCACCGAATATTCGATGCGCACCGGCATGGAAGCGGTGTACACACTGCTCGACGTGGATCGTGGCGTGCCGGAGGTGTGGGGCAGTGTTTACGACGTGCGCAACCTGCTTAACGCCACGGTCAAGCTGCGTGACGGCAAGCCGGTGACGGATATGAAGCTCAACTTTGTGGAACGCGCGGTGTTGGGCAAGGTGCTCAAGAAGCTCGACGGCAGCGACATCGCCACGTTGCTCAAGGAATATCACGTCATCTGATCAGAAGAAAGCGAAAAGAAAGCAAATCCGGATATGACTGCACCGCACACCTGGACGATTCGTCACGCTACTGCTGCTGACCTCGATGCATTGGATGCGATTGAGTCGGCATGCTTCCCGGCTGCGGAGGCGGCAAGTCGTGAGACGCTTTACGCGCGTCTGCAGTCATATCCGGAATGTTTCTGGCTGCTGACCGATGGCGAGGTTATTGCAGCGTTCGTTAATGGTTTCGCCACTGATCGCGCCGATCTGACTGATGACATGTACGACGACCCCTCGCAGCACGACCCGCATGGCCGGTGGCAGATGATTTTCGGAGTGGATACGGCACCGCTGTATCAGCACCATGGCTATGCCAGCATGGTGATGCGGCAGGTGATCGAGGATTCTCGTGCGCGTGGACGCAAAGGATTGGTGCTCACCTGCAAGGACCGGCTTGTTGGCTTCTATGCACAGTTCGGTTTTCTGGATGAAGGTGTGTCCGGCTCTGTGCACGGCGGCGTGGTCTGGCGGCAGATGCGTTTGACCTTCTGAATGGAAGGTGAATTTACCTGACACGCCGGTGAACGGATGCTGTTGTTACTTCCGGGCAATGGTTTCAGGAGTATTCTGGGCTGTAGAACAGCGTTGAATGGCTGTTTGCGACACGCCGAGGGAACCGCGCTGTTATGCCGATTCCCGGGGCTTTTGCGCGCCTCGATTTGCATGATTGCCGTGGTGCGTGTAAGTTTATCTCTTGCTGCCCGGCACGGTGGCCTCCTCCAAGAGATTGAGTGAGGAGCCTGCTGGTGTGGTGGTGGTTTGAGAACTCAAGAGCGTGTTTGTACTACTTCTTTATAGTCAATGATTGCCAGCTTGT